>CAVRGR010000001.1:0-480464 GCA_963720775.1 Ilumatobacteraceae bacterium
GATTTGAACGTTTGGATCAGTGACCCACGAGCGATTCTGCAGTTTGGCTGGTGACCGCACCAGACACCGGATCGCATAGCGGTGCTCGAGCAAACGAGGGGCAAGACGGCCACCAATGTACCCAGTTACCCCGGCTATCGCTACGCGTTCAGATACAGACACATAACTCCTTCGCATCCAAAGGTCCTGAGATGGCCCTCTGCACTACCCAATTGACGCCCAGCATATCCTTTCCAACAGGCAGACGGGATCGTCCTTTCGAAGGACTTTGGCAGTAGTGCAGTCATTACGGCCCACACCGACAGAGGCACTTGCGGCTTGCCCAGCGCTGCCGGGAGGAGAACCCGAGTGAAACCAGTGAAAAGCTTATGGCGATCAGAGACAGGCAGAAATCCCATGAAAGTCGGGCGTTTCTGGATTAGAGCACAGAAAAGGCCGCTTATCCCCCGATCAGCGGCCAGACACCCGCAATCACACTCCCCGAAATCTCGGCTCAATGCGAGACAGGCGAATTAAGTATCTCTGACGTTACCGGAAAAGCAAAGCAAATTAAGCGGGGCGGATCGATCTATGGGAGGTCTTCGCGGGCTTTTTACTTTTTGTGGGCCTTGGCCAACTCGACAAACACTTCTCTGGCGACGGCGGGATTTGTAACTTCTCGTAAGAAGGCGATGCGGTCTCCATGCACTCCATCCTGGGTTTTCAGGCGTTCAATCGGAACGACCGTAACGCTGGGTAGGTGCTATTGGAAGCAACATTACGAGCGTGTAAATCCCCAGAGTTGTACCCAGCGGAATATTGGAGAGCGACAAAAATCCTGCCACGAGGGCGACCGTGCGGCCGATCGCCGTTCTGCAAGTAGAGCCAGTCCAGCCATGAGCCCCAAAATTCCACAAACAACCGACAAAGCTATCAATACTGCGTACGAGAAGTGGAAAACACTCATCAGTGTTAACGGGTCAGGTACGCGATTGAGCAGAGCGCCAAACATTACGGTGGCTGTACTGCCGAAGATGACCAGCACACCGCCATGATCAATCGAATGATTCCGTAAACTATCCAACATATTCCCAAAGTTCGGAGGTGACCGCTCAGGCTCGGCGCAACGGGATCGTGTGAGGACATGACGGTCTCCTGCGGGCTGTGGTGGCTGGCAAAGTCTATCATTGACTGGAGTGACTGCGGGCACAGTGAGAAATGATCTGCTGAATTACAAGCGCGAATCGAAAGGATCCTGCGTGAGCGTCGTATGAGAAATGCGCGGCGAGATGGCGAGCCAAACGCCTTAGCGACCTACTCTCAGGTCCGGAAGGCCGTCAACCTCTGCGGAATTCTTTCCATTCTTTTTCCACAGCGCGCGCCCTGATCCGCGGTGCAGATTCTGGCTCATGCCCCTACTCTAATGTTCAGGGAATGTTAACGCTAGTCGGTGAGAAGCAATTGTACTGAGCACTTGGGATGAGAGGTTTGCACTCAACGGCTGTTTTCAGAAACGGCGTTCCGCTCCTAAATTGTCATTGAGTGGTCACAATTGGACAGCTTGGACGAGGACAATTCTGCCACACTGCGGCCATGGCAACGAAAACGATTCCGGAATACCTCGAGGACGAGCGCAGACGCCGTGAAGACACTCAGCTGCGGACGGACGAAGAAGCCGACCGCATCCAGTTGCTGCACCCGGGCCACCATCGCACTCGGAAGCAGCCCAAGCCGGAATTGCCGGCTCCAGTTGAAGTCGTGGTCAAAGCGAAAAAGCCCGCCGTGGCTAAAGCGAGAAAGCCTGCCTGCAGCCAAAGCGAGAAAGCCACGCCGTGGGCGAAAGCGAGAAAACCTGTCGCAGCCAAAACGACAAAACCTGCTGGAGCAGCTCGGAGAAAGCCACCAGCCGCGCGAAAGACGGGAACGAAAGCCCGCAGGAAGGCGTGACGATCCGTGCATGATCTTTACGGTCAGCGGCGACACCGAAATAGTGGAAAGCGCTGATCTTCACACCTTAAGTTCGAACGTGCCGTCCAGGCGTCTTCATCATCTGATATGTGTATCGCTTGCGCTAGGTCCCAGATCTCCTGAGACCTTGATACCAGTCAAGTGAATTGTGACATCCATCAAGGAGAAGATATGAAGATCGGCATCATCGGAGTGGGCCAAATCGGTGGGACTCTCGCCCGACGCTTCACCGCCTGGGCCACCAAGTTTTATCGCCAACTCCCGAGGTCCCGAGTCGCTGGCAGGTTTGGCCCGCGAGACCGGCGCGACCCCCGTCTCAGTCACCGAAGCTGCTCGCAGCGGAGATGTGGTCATCGTGACGATTCCCCAGAAAAACGTGCCGAAACTACCGGCCGATTTGTTTGCCGGGGTTCCCGACAGCGTCGTCGTCGTAGATACCGGCAACTACTATCCACAGCAGCGGGATGGCCCCATTGACGGGATCGAGGCTGGCGCGACCGAGAGCCAGTGGGTTGCGCAACAGTTGGGCCGCCCCGTCGTCAAGGTGTTCAACAACATCTATGCGCAACATCTTATGGATCTGGCCGGCCTGCAGGTGCTCCCGGGCGAATTGCGCTACCTGTTGCTGGCGACGTCGAAGCAGCTAAGGCAGTAGCGCTTCGGTTGCTGGACGAACTCGGATTTGATGGTGTTGACGCCGGTGGGCTTGATGAGTCCTGGCGCCAACAACCTGGCAGCCCGGTCTACGCGATGGACTTCGACGTGGCAGGTGTGAAGCGCGCGCTATCCGAGGCGACCAAAGAGCGCAAGCCAGAATGGCGTGCCACCGCAAACAGTCCTGGGGACTTTTCCAAGCCGGCTTAAGGTGATTTGTCGAGTCCGCCGCGAATTCTAGATCGGCCATTACCCGGTAGGCGCAACTGGCGATCATGTGGACAAGTCCACCGCGAGGCCAGGCGGCTTAGCCGTGACGTGCCTGCTTCACCATCTCGACAAACACTTCTCTGGTCTGTGCCGGATCGCTTACTTCCCGCAAGAAGGCGACCCGAGTTCCTTTCACGCCATCCTGGGTTTTCAGGCGCAGGTGGAAGCCGAGGCGATCGACCGAGGTCATCTCCGCCTCCTGCGCCTCAATGCCAGCAAACCGTTTTGCGAGCAGGATGAGCGCATCTTTGTGGTCGGCATTCATGTGCTGAATGATGTCGCTCTTGTGCTCAGCCAGCGGATCGGATTGCGCTGCGGAATAATCGAAGCCGGCACCCATCCCATCACTCCGAAGCCGCCCACGTAATAAACGTCCAATACATCCATGCGGTAAAAGAAGAAATCGTCAAAATCGACCCAGTACTTGCTATCTGGGTAGCGCGTCAGATAGACCGTACGGGCGGCCGCCAGCTCTGGCTCCGGTATCTGATAACATTTCCTATCAACGTGACTCTGGATGCACCGAGCGGGTCTCCGCTGGCCCCGGGCTCTGTCACAAACAGGCTGGAGCGTGGATCCGCCTGAAGATTCTGCGTATGCATGGCCATCGTGCTGACGAGGAAAATGGGACGACCCTGACCGTCAAGCGCGTAAGGCATCAAGACCCGAAAGGAAACCCCGGCTGTTTCCGCGACAGGGTCGAGAGACTCCCGATTCGGCTCAGTGCATCAGTGTGCGTGCTCGCTCAGCGAACGAGGGCTCGGGAACTGCAGACTGGCCGCTCGTCGCGCCACTCGCGTGTTTTCCGAAGGATGAGGAAGCCACTTATGCTTTCGCCTCTTTCTTCGCGGCCCAGCGCGCCTTCATGAGTGCTGAAACTTCTTCTTCGCGGCTGCGCTCATCGGATGGCGAACGGTGGTCTTCTTCAGGCGTAGCCTTGGCTTGCTTCGGTGCGGACTTTCCCTTCCATTTTGCCCATCGCTGCTTCATAGCCTCGGAGATGCGCTTGCGTGCGGCCGCGCCGATCCGGCGACGATTCCGGCAAGTCGTGGTCGCCTTTGGCGGACGTCCACGCCGGGGCGCATTTGAAGTAAGTCCTTCCAGCGCGGAGATGGCCTGGTCAATTCGATTACGCTCGTCCTTGAGACTTGAAACAATGGCTTGGATGTCCATGGAAACCTTTCAAATGCTGCGCCCAGAATTGTAGCAGTCTGGTTTTCCAGACGGAGCTCGATTCATCTGAGGCACGCGGCGACATTTAAATTTGTCAGAGCTGTTAACATCGCACCCCGCCTTACCAATCAGCAACCAGCTTGGCCGGCGCACTTCTTGATGTTCTTCAAAGCCGGCGCCTCACCCCGAGCCACTGCTTTTCCGCACCGCCCCTTTCTGGCATCTTTCGTAAGTTTTCTTGCGATTCGTGTCGATGCAAGGTGGAGGGTAGGGCAGCGCATCTTCGTACAACGTCGCGAGGTCCGCGCGAGTTGCCTTCTTGTATTTGGCATCGAATAGAGTCATTATTTCGCTCGCAAATTCCGGGTCGAGATAGGTAGTTCGCGAACGAAACTTGCTTGAGAACCGCGCCACCCATGTGCTACGCCGCACGCCCTTCAGATGGTTTTTGAGCGATGGAAAGTCACTTTTGCCGTCACTGTCGATGAGCAGCGGTGCATTCCTGAATTTGAATGGGAAACGCCAATCCCATAGCACTTCTGATCGGTCTTTGTATTCAACTATTCTTCTGATCGGAGGCGTGAGCAACACCAGTTTCATTTGATTTTTTCCACCTTGGGCAAATGCAAAGCGAACCCCTTTCAGTCGCTTCACGTTGCCCGGCTTCAGTAAGTTCCTCGCGTGGCATGTTGTGATGCCAAAGCTGCCGAACTCCCAGAACGGGTCGGTCCGTTTCTCGTCGGGCCTCGAACGGACTGGCCGACGCAAATGGACGATCAAGACGTGGCACTCTGGCACCTAGTTGTTCCTCTTCACTAACGAAACGTCCTGTTCGGAGAAACCAGTCATAAAATCGACTGGCATCACGAAAACTCGGCGGCACAACACTGCGTTGCACGTAGCCATTCTTAACCGAAAGCCCTCCCCACGCTGCTTCCAAATCGGGGGTGACCCGGTAAGCTCGATCGCGAAATTCGCCCATGGGTATGCACCTTTGAAGTCTTCCAGAGACGTCAGCACGTGCGATCACCACGATATCGTTCGGACTGATGACATCCCATCTTGTGTGTGCGTTCTCGCGATGCCGTTCGGCTGGGATTGGTACAGCTTCAGTTCGAGTTCGCTTCCGACATCGATGCTGAATCGCATGTGGATTTCTCCCGGCTCTCGATGAGGGTCTTGATCCGCACCGTCAGAACCAGCACCCGCATGAGCGTCTCAATGACGGCGAAAGCCTGGCGCACGCTGGCTGGGTCATTCGGCCGAAGGGGAATGATGAGGTTGGGTTCCGGCGTTTCCTGGCCCCAGTATTCGCATTCGTCGTCAAAACAGGCCATGACGGCGTCGCCTGCTCGGAAGTACAGCAGGACGGCGGGAAGAGGCAGGTCGAGCGAATGGTAGCTGCGAGCGCATTCGAGCCACTCCTCGTCGAGCTGGGCCGTTCCATCAAATGGGAGACTCTTTGTAATTCAATGGTGGTTTCGACCAGTTCCTTCAGCCACTGGTCAGTCAGGCACCGGAAAGGAGGCGAGAGGCTGGGCCGTGTCGGACCGTTGCTTGTCCTTCTAGGCACGCCGGAAGGTCCTGTTCGAGTTTGGGATCTCGTAGGAATCGGGATCATCCTCTCCTTCCGCCCACTCGACCATTTGCTCGATGCGGTCCCGGGCGTCCAAATCGTCATAGACCCGGATCCAGCGGTACAGAGCCTGTCGCAGAGTGTCGTAGAATGCCAGTCCCATGCCGGGATGGCGCCTTCCAGTTCTGTCGATCGCCGTCACCCACGCCCAACGGAAAGGACGACTCCGTATTGAGGACCAGAAAAGTTGTCCGGGAATCGGCTCCGAATCGCCGTACACGGTGTCGACGATGGATTCCCCGAGCGTCAGGGACAGCTCGAAGTGCTCAGCAATGATGTCTTGGCCATGGTCGCGGAGAAAGCGGCGGAATATGGGCTCGACCAGTGCGGCAGGGAATTTTTCCTGCCGCGATCCAGTCGGATTCAGTGGCGAGGTCGATTTCGACCAGGGTTTGAGCCAGCGTAGTCAGAGCGGAGCAACCGAAGGTGATCTGATTGCCGACATGAACCGGTTCCAGCCTGGGAATTCCGATCAGGCTGGCGGGATTGGCCAGATACCGGTCCGGGGAAGACGGGATCTCCGCTTCCTTGCAGTGAGAGAGCCCGTGCGAGAGCACTGCTTGCTTCTTGCGAGTCTGGGCATTCGAGCCACCTCCGCATCAGTCCGGTCAGAGGGTTGGCGCTGGCCTGCCGACCCTCTGATTCGCGGATTTCCTGTAACAGCGATTGTTTGTTGGCGTCCGGCATCTCATCAGCCCTTCGATCCGATGGCGCGCTCGAAGCTGTAACGCAGCCGGTCGCCAACCGTTTCAGGTCCGGTAATGGCTGCGTTGGTCAGCTCGGGAAACTGGGTGGCATAGAACGAACGGACTTCTTCAATCGAGAACTTGGGGTTCGGGTCGGCCAGCGTGGTGCCGTGATAAACGAATTCGCGTTCGACCAGGTTGATTTTCATGATGCTTCACCTCCCTCCTCTTCTTCTGTTGCTGTCGTTTCCGGTTGCGCCTTTGGCGCAAACAGCGACGGCGCCTCCGGTTCCCGAGAGACGGTCGTCGCCGCTGGTGTCGCTGAGTCGTTGGACTGCTCGCGCTGGATGGCTTCGAGGTTTTCTTCCGTGCCTCTTCGCGAGCCGCTTTGGCGGCCGCTTCCATTTCAGCTTTGGCAGAGGCCAGGGTGGTTTGGAGTTGCAGGTGCGCCCCAGTGAATTCCACCAGCTGCTGAGGAAGGTCGCGATCGAGTTCCTCGGCTGTGCCGGTGATTGCCAATGGGGTGGTGAGGGCGTTGTCTTCGGTGTCAGACGCCTTCTGCGGAACGACGGTGGCCCTGATCGTATCGCCCTCAACAAGGGAGATGGTCAGCAGCAGCCTGCGTTTGCGCAGCAAGGGCATCAGTTCTGCGAACATGGGGTTTCCTCCGTAAACGAATGTTTTGTGGGGTTCAAGTAAAGAGAGAATTGGGCAGCGACGGCCTATGTGGCGGTGTTGCCCTCGCGAGCCTACGGCCTGACAAGCTCGAACCACTCGCTGCACACATTACCGAGCGAAGAGACAAGAAAAAAACGAGAGCGCGCGTAACGTACAGTCAGTCGGAACCGTGGCTCAACACCGCCCAACCGCTAAGTTCATGTTGGAACGTGATCCCTACCGTGTCAAAGTTGCGGGATTAGCTTTTCAACGACTTAACAGTGCGTGGAGGTTGCCTAAACACACGCAAGTCGCAGAAGACATCGCATTTTGTGGGACGGATTGTGGGATTGAAATCTTCTCGCTCCTCAGAGCGTGACCGATTAGCGTGATTGCGTATTCCGCATGTACAATTCGGACGATTGGCCAACTCCAACGAAGAAAAAAGCATTTCGCGCCAAGTAACGATTGGAGTGTTGATCGCAGTATTGGGCGCGTTATTTGTAGGTAGTACCGCCCCGTGGTGGTGGAGCCCGCTCAAGGGACTGATACTTTCCCGAAGGCCTGACCTACCAGTCTCAACTCGTTCCAAAGGATATTCCGGAGCCACTTACGAACTTATCTGTGACAATGGCTCCCACTGAGCACCAAGTGGGTGCCTTACTGCAGTTCACCTCCAAGGACACCGCACGTTGGAGGATGTTGAGCAGCCTCGATTGGACTGAATCGTTCAAAACGGAACCCTTGGGACCTCATCGTGTCCTTCTCTCGAATGGGCCGCAGGACACCTGGCAGGAGAAAATTGATCTCACATTTTCCCAGGTACTTCAAGAAGGTGACGGAAGGTTCGATCAGCTACCAAGATCCCTCTTCAGGTCGTTCCAAATACTACACTGTGGTGGGATCGCGCCAACAGTAGCGAAGTGGCAGATGTGCGCCCATACGACCCCGATGATGTCTCCGGCGACCGCCTTGGCGCAGGGCAGTTGATCCTTGCCACGCAGGTAGAACAGGGCGTGGAGCCGCTCCTCCGTCGAACTGCCGCTGGCGATGAGTCGTTCGTCGGGGGAGATCGTGCCCGACACGACCTTGCACAGCGAGACCTGGCCGACGAACTGATCGGCGAGCGTCTTGAACACGTACGCCAGTGGTTGGCCGCCGGCGTCGGCGGCCACTTCGATCTGCTCGGTGCCGGCTACGACCGTCATGGGTCGATCCGACGGAGCCGGGCCGATCTCACAGATGAAGTCGGCCAGGCGATCGACACCGACACCGGTGAGGGCGGAGCCCACGAGCACGGGGAACTCGAGGCAGTCGAGCACTTCGTGGGCGAGCGTGCGCTCCAACTCCTCGGGTGAGGGAACATCGCCGGAGAGGTAACGCTCGAGCTGGTCATCGTCGCCCGAGACGATCTCTTCGACCAACTCGTCGTGCACGCGGTGCTCTTCGTCGGCGATCTCGCTGGGTAACGGCGTCGAGCGGTGTCGTCCATCGCTGTCGTACTCGAACGCTTGGTCCGACAAGACGTCGGCGACACCGTGGAGGGCCTCCTCCTCGCCGAGTGGTAGTTCGAGTGGGGCGAAGCCGTGGCCCCACTTCGACTGCAGAGCAGCAAGCACACTGTGGAAGTTGGCCCGCGGCTTGTCGTCCTTGTTGACGAAGACGAGCCGGGGGATCTTGTTGGCGACGCATCGCTCCCAGGCGAGCTCGGTGCCGACCTCGATGCCATCAACGGCGCTGATGACGACGATCGCCAGATCGGCCACGCTCATCGCCGCTTCTTCCTCGCCGACGAAGTCGGCGTAACCGGGAGCGTCGAGCAAATTGATCTTGTACTTCTCGCCGTCGCCGGCTTGCCACTCGAACGGAGCGATGCCGAGCGACAGCGACATGCCGCGTTTGACTTCCTCCGGATCGGTTCCGGTGACGGCGGAGCCGTCTTCGACCTTGCCGACGCGGGTCGTGACACCGGCGCGGTGCAGCAGAGCCTCGACGAGGGTGGTTTTACCGCAGCCGTTGTGGCCGACAAGGACCACGTTGCGGATGCGCTGTGTAGGAATGGCGTCCACCGGCTTGACCCCCGTTGTTCGAACTTTGCCGTGCCGGGACTTTACCCATCACCAGCGGGGTAGGGCGACGCCTTGTGCACTCCCGAACGATCTGCTGCCGGATCAGGGTTGGCGTGTCGAGTAGCTCGACGGCGCGGGGCGCAACCCGGGGAACTGGCCAAGGCGTTCCAACGCGGCGACCGTGCTGCGCATGGCGTCGGCCGGCACGGGATGGCTGATGAGGTAGCCCTGTGCCTTGGTACAGCCCAGGTCGCTGAGGACCTGGAGCTGGTGGACGCTCTCGACGCCCTCGGCGACCATGTCGAGGCCGAGCGAGCGGCCCATCGCCACGATGGTGCGGACGAGGGATCGATCGTTGGGGTTGTCGGCGACGCCGTGCACGAACGCCCGGTCGATCTTGATCCTCTGCAACGGAAACTTCTGGAGGAGCGACAGCGACGAGTAGCCGGTGCCGAAGTCGTCGAGGGCGATCCGCGCGCCGAGCGAGCGAACGCGGCGCAGCGTTGCCAGTGCCAACTCGGGCTCGGCGATCATGATGCTCTCGGTGACCTCGAGCCACAACAGCTGCGGGTTGACACCGGAGCGGGTGAGGGCCTCGTTGACGATCGACGGGAAGTTCGGATCACTCAACTGCCGCGGCGACACGTTGACCGACATCGTCGCCGACTCGCTGCACACACCGTCGTCGATCCAGTGCCGTAGTTGTGTGAGTGCCTCGAGCAGGGCCCACGACCCGATGGGCACGATCGTGCCGGTGTCTTCGGCGATGGGGATGAACTCGGCGGGCGACACGATGGTGCCGTCGCCCTGCTGCCAACGCATCAGTGCCTCGAAGCCGACGACGTCGCCCGACTCGAGGTCGAGGATGGGCTGGTGGAAGAGTCGCAGCTCGCGGCGATCGAGCGCGCGGTAGAGCGCGGTCTCGACCGACAGGCGGTGAGCGACGCGCTCGTGCATCGATTCGTCGTAGACCGCCAGGCAGTTGCGGCCGGCGTCCTTGGCTCGGTACATCGCTGTATCGGCATGGCGCAGTAGGTCTTCAGCCGATGAGCTGGAGCTCGGGCTGAGCGAGGCGACCCCGATGCTTGCGGTGACGAACACGTCGCCCTGGCTGATCGGCAGTGGTTCGCGGAAGATCGACAGCAGGCGCTCGGCCAACGCGAGCGACGCGCCGGGGGAGCGGGTCGACGGATCGAGCACGACGTATTCGTCGCCCGACAAGCGGGCAACGGTGGAGTGCTCGGGGGCCGCCTTCGACAGGCGCATCGCCACCATCTTCAGCACCTCGTCGCCGGCAGCGTGTCCGAGGCTGTCGTTGATGTTCTTGAATCGGTCGAGGTCGACGAAGTAGAGCGTGGGATGGCTGTCGGATTGCCATGCCATTCGCAAGCAGTCGTTGATCCGTTCGAGCAGCAGCAGGCGATTGGGGAGATTGGTGAGCGCGTCGGTTTGAGCGCTCATGCGCAGGTCGTTCTGAGTGCGGCCGTTGGCGCGCACCGACTGCGTGACCCGCAACGTGACCGCGCCGGCAAGCACAAGGGCGGAAACCGAGCGAACCAGACCGTCGGTCCGGTCGACAGGCCCGGTCGCGGCCAGAGCGATGATCGGGATGACCAGCGACGAGGTGGTGAGGATCAGGCGTCCGAACATCCTGTGGTTGGCGGGTTCGTTGGTGGCGCGTTTCAGCCAGATCACGGTGGGGTGGATGAACGCGCCCGCTGCCGAGAAGTACGCGGCGACATAGGCTGCGGTCGCGGTGTTGGTCGCCCCTTCACCGATGTGGCCGGCGCTGAACAGACCCCACAGCACGTCACCGCACAGGTTGAGGGCCATCGCCACGCTGACGAGCCAGATGGCAGGTTGGCGGCTTCCGGAACGTGAGAACAGCAACAGCACGAGAAGGAACAGGAGGACCGTACCGACCGGCTGGTAGGCATTGGCGAGGATCGATGGGCCGAGTGACCCGCCCTCGTGCTTCAGCGTGGGCTCGATCAACGCGACCCACGTGATCAGCCATCCGCCGAGACCGACGATGAGGGCGTCACCGAGCACCGAACGGATGCTCGCGGACGCCCGGCCACTGAGCATGTGGATGAGGGCGATGATGATGCACATCGAGCCGCAGAGCCCGAGGGCGTCCGACGCGTGACTGAACCCTGGGCTGTCGCTGAGGCTGTCGACGATCTGCGATGCGGCGAAGAACCCGCCGATCGCGCCGACGGCAACGATGAACTTCCGGTTGACGCGATGCACCCGCGCGGCAACGAAGGTGGCGATGACGAGAATGAGCGCGGCGACCAGGTACGCAGCGGTGCCGACCCAGGTGTCGGGCAGCGCGACGACAGCTGCCGCCAATGCAAACCCAATTCCGACCGCCCACCATGTCAGGGGGGCTAGCGCCCGCTTCAATACCCCTCCCTTGCCCGTCTCCAATTCCGGACAGGGTGCATCCACATCCCGTCCGGACCGCCTCATTAGGCTACACGAAAGGGACAAATTACACAAGGGGTGGTTTTCCCCGCGCGAGCAGTCACAGTATGTACCGAGGGAGGCCAACGGAACGATGTTCGTCACACGTCACAATGCCGCAGTGGACAGGGGTCTGCTGGAGCGTTTGTGGGACCTGTACGAACTCGCCTACCGCCGAACCGCGGAGGAATCGGCCAGTCGGGAGATGTTCTTCCGCTCCGAGTTCGACGACGCGATCGCCGACCCGAGCAACCGATTGTGGGTGCTGTGGTCCGACGACGAGCCGGTGGCGATGGTGCTGATCGCCACGGACATCGCCACGACGCGTTACCTCAGCGGCCCCTACTTCGAGCGCCGGTTCACGGATCACGCCCGACGTGGAGCCGTGCACTACATCTTGTTCGTCGTCGTCCATCCCCGCTTTGCCGCCAAGGGAGCACTGACCCGAATGGCTCGCGACGTCCTCGGTACTGAAGCAGCCGAAGGAGTCCTGCTGGTCTTCGATTCGCCGGAGATCAACCAGCCCCACGACGAGGGCGGTGCAGCGTTGCTCATGGAGCGCCTGGCCAACATGGTCTCCAGTGGAGTCCCGCTGCTTCCGCTCGATGTGTCGCGCTACTACGGCATCGACTTCGCGGCGGGTTCGGCGTACGTCGACAACTCGCAGCCGGCCGCGCAAACTTCCAGCGGGCGCACCGAGAAACCCACCGCGGTACCCGCCAGGCGCTAGCGCTGCTTGGCGCGCAAACAGATGCAGGTTCGCTACCGTATGGGCAAATGAGTCCCATTCCGGGCCCACCTTGCCCATGACCGCGCCTACCGCATGACTGCCATCACTCGGGTGTACAGCGTCATCGTTCCCGGTGCGCACCTGATGCCAGCGCTGCTCGGCCAGCGCGACGTCAACTTGCGAATCATCGAGCAAGCCTTTCCGGCCGCCACGATCGTGGTGAGGGGCAACGAGATCACGATCGACGGTCCGCAGGCCGAGCTCGTGAGCCGACTCTTCGAAGAACTGATCGTTCTGCTGCAGGGTGGGCAGCATCTCGACGAAGGAACGCTGCAGCGATCCATTGCCATGATGCACGACAACGAACGGCCCAGCGCCGTCCTTACCGATGACATCATGCGCGGTGCCAAGGGCAAACCGGTGCGACCGAAGTCGGCGGGCCAGAAGCGATACATCGACGCCATCCGCAACAACGTGATCACGTTCGGGCTGGGGCCCGCCGGCACTGGCAAGAGTTGGTTGGCAGTGGCCATGGCAGTGCAGGCGCTGCAGACCAAACAGGTGCAACGGATCATCCTCACCCGGCCCGCCGTCGAGGCCGGCGAGCGTCTCGGGTTCCTTCCCGGTGATCTGATGGCCAAGATCGATCCGTATCTGCGGCCGTTGTACGACGCGTTGTACGACATGGTCGAGCCCGAGGGTGCCCAGCGTCTGCTCGAGCGCCAGGCGGTGGAGGTCGCGCCGTTGGCTTTCATGCGTGGCCGCACGTTGAACAGCAGCTTCATCATCCTCGACGAAGCTCAGAACGCGACGCCGGAGCAGATGAAGATGTTCCTCACCCGCATCGGTTTCGGTTCGAAGGTGGTCGTCACCGGTGACACGACTCAGGTCGACGTGCCCGATGGGCGCAGCGGCCTGCTCGGCCTCGAGCACACCCTCGCCGGCATCGAAGGCCTTGCGTTCGTGCGTCTCGGCACGGGCGATGTGGTTCGACATCGCATCGTCGCCGACATCGTCGCCGCCTACGGGCGCGCCGACGAACGCAAGGCGGCGCCCTCGTGAGTGATGACGGTCGTCCGCGGCTGGCCCGCCCTCAGCGAGTCGGCGGAGATGGAGTTCCGGAGGTCTTCTGTGCCGACGAGCAAGCGGCGCTGCCCGTCGACCTCCAGCGGTGGCAACAACTCGCCTTCGACGTGCTGATCGCCGAGGGGGTGCGCGGCCTGGCTGAGCTGGCAGTGCTGTTCGTCAGCGAACGGGAGATGGCCGAGCTCAACGACAGCTACCTGGGCAAGCCAGGAGCGACCGACGTGCTCGCCTTTCCGATCGACGCTGCCGAGGCGGAGATCGTGCAGCACGGGCAACCACCCAGCCGCGGCCCCGATCGAGCCCCGCCCGATCCCGCCGACATGCCCTTGCTGCTCGGCGACGTCGTGATCTGTCCGGCAGTTGCCGCACGGCAGGCACCCGAACACGCCGGCACGGTCGACGACGAACTGGCCCTGCTCGTCGTGCACGGTGTGTTGCATGTGCTCGGTCACGATCACAACGATGCGACCGAGCGCGCGGCGATGCAAGCTCGAGAGCGTGAGCTGCTCGTGCTCCATCACTGGCGCGGCGACGCACCCTCCACCTTTCGCCAGGAGCACGACGCCTGATGATTGCGTTCAGCAACGTCGACATGCTGATGCTGTTGACGATCTTCGCGCTGTTGATCGTGCTGATCTTCACGTCGATCGCCGAGATGGGTCTGTCGCGAATCACAAGGACCAAGGCGGCGTCCCTGGCCGACAGCGGTCACAAGTCGGCACGCACCTTGCAGAAGCTCGTCAGCTCACCCGAGCGCTGGGTGAACCCGCTGCTGTTGACGATCAACGTCTGCCAAACGGTGCAGGCCACACTCACGGGCATCCTCTCGGCGAGGTTGTGGGGCACCTACGGGGTGATCGTCGGTGTCATCGCCAACGTCTTGGTCTTCTTCGTCCTTGCCGAGGCCGTGCCGAAGACATACGCGGTCCTGCATCCGCAGAAGGCCGCGCTGGCCACGGCGCGTCCAACAGCAGCCCTTGTTGCATTTCCGCCGTTGCGACTCATCTCCAAGGGACTGATCGGCCTGACCAACGTGATCGTGCGCGGCAAGGGTCTCGAGCAGGGTCCGTTCGTATCGGAATCCGAGCTGCTCGGCATCGTCGAGGTGGCGAGTCAGGAAGGCGTCGTCGAGAACGAGGAACGCGAGCTGATCGAGAGCATCATCGAGTTCGGCGACACGGTGGCTCGCGAGGTGATGGTGCCCCGACCCGACATCGTCACCCTCGAAGACACGTCGACGGTGACCGAGGCGCTCGACCTGGCGATCAGCCATGGGTTCAGCCGGCTACCGGTACTGGGCAGCGGAGGAGAGGACGACGTCGTCGGGATCGCCTACACCAAGGATCTCATGCAAGCGGAGCGCAACGATGAAGGCGACCATCCCCTCACCGAGTTCTTGCGCACTGCCAGGTTCGTGCCCGAGAACAAGCCGGTCAATCGGTTGATGCGCGAGATGCAAGCCGAGAAGTTCCACCTGGCACTGGTCGCCGACGAATACGGAGCGTTGGCCGGTCTGATCACTCTCGAGGACTGCCTCGAGGAACTGGTGGGTGAGATCGTCGACGAGCACGACGAGGAGGAGACGGAAGTGCAACGCCTGGCCGATGGCGACTACTCCGTCGATGGCAGCATGAGCATCGAGGATCTCAACGACCTGCTCGATCTGGGGATCCCCGACGAGTACTGGGAGACCGTCGCCGGGTTCCTGTTCGGGACCCTCGAGCACGTTCCGGAAGCCGGTGAGAGCCTGACGTACGAGGGATGGCGCTTCACCGCGACGGAAGTCGAAGGCCGCCGGATCCGACGCGTCGAGGTCAGTCGCGACCCGGCGATCGACGCCTCGTCGCTGGAGATCGACAGCCGGTAGCTTCCCCGTCATGCAGATTTCGCTGGAGGGGAAGGTCGCGCTCGTCACCGGTGCGTCGAAGGGGATCGGCCGAGCCATCGCCGGCTCGCTCGCCGATGCGGGAGCAAAGGTGATGCTGAGCTCACGCAAGAAGGATCAGCTCGACATCGCTGCGGCCGAAATCGGCGGCGAAACAGCGGTCTACGCTGCCAACGCCGGTGACATCGACGCCGCCAAGGCCTGCGTCGCGGCGACGATCGAGCAGTTCGGCGCACTCGACATCCTGGTCAACAACGCGGCCACCAACCCCTACTACGGGCCGACGCTGGGGGTCGATCCCGGACGATTCGACAAGACCTTCCAAGTCAATCTGCGAGGTCCCCTGTTCTGGTGCCAGGCTGCGTGGGAGCAGGCAATGCGGGCCAAGCCCGGTGTCATCATCAACATTGCCTCGGTCGGCGGCCTGCGCACCGAGGGTGCGCTCGGCGTGTACAACCTCTCGAAGGCTGCGTTGATCCACCTCACGCGTCAACTGGCAGCTGAACTGGGCCCGACGCGTGTGGTTGGTATCGCTCCTGGCCTCGTGAAGACCGACTTCGCCGCTGTGCTTGTGGAGAACTTTGGGGATCGCCTCGCCAATTCGATGCCGCTCGGCCGCCTCGGCGTGCCCCAGGACATCGCCAATCTGGCAACGTTCCTCGCCTCCGATCTGGCATCGTGGATCACCGGTGAGACCTATGTGATCGACGGCGGCGCCGGTGTTCGCTCATCGGCGATGGAGTAGTGCTCCGACGGGCAACGTTTGCCCGCGTCCGCGTACGCCCCGACCGCCGATGTCGGGCACCACACAGGCGCCTGCTCGAGCAGCGTCGTTCCAGCGATCTTGGGCGCGACTGTGGAAGCCCGCCTTCCAAAATCGCGCCCATTGGACCTGCTTGGGCGAGAGAACAGAAGTCGCACGTCCAAGTTCGCGCCCATGCGAGTCCGTCACGCGGCGACCGAGACGCGAACGCCGACCAGGCATCACAACGGCTCGGCATCGATCGCCGTCGGAGTGTCGTCGAAGGCTGCGCGAACACTCGAGCGCGTCATGTTGGCGATGCTGCTCGGGGTGATCGAGGAGGACAACGTGATCAACGCGATGGCCCCCATCGCCGCGCCGAAGAAGAACGGGGCCCGAAGCCCGAACTCTCGCGCGGCGATGCCACCGAGTGCCGCACCGACGGAGATCGAGCCCCACACCAGCCAGCGATAGACACTGTTGACCCGCCCGAACAGGTGGGCGGGGACGATTCGCTGACGTAGAGACACCGTCACCGTGTTCCAAACGGTCGTGCCGAACGCCATCGCCGCGGTGACCGTCGCGCTGACCCACAGGCGCGGCCAGAAGCCCTCTGCGAACATGCACAGCGTCCAAACGACGACCGTGCCATAGATGATCGTCACGACACTGATTCGCCTCGACAGGCGTTCGGCAACGAGACCCCCGGCGACGGCACCGACCGCGCCGATTGCGATGAGCGCGCCATACCAACGGTCGCTGAGGTGCAACAGGTCTTGGGCGAAGAGCACGAAGATCGCGGCCGTCATCTGCATGCCGAGGAGCGAGAGGCTGGCCGCAAGGGCCAGACCGCGCAGCACTCGGTGCCTGAACAGCCATCGCAGACCCTCGACGATGTCGGCGCGGAGCCGAGGGGCTTTGCCGGCCATCGGAGGCGACGGCTTGGCCGCCAATTGGATGGTGAACACCAACATGGCGGCGATCACAAAGCTGGCGGAGTCGACACCGAACGGCAGCCACAACGCGGCGACGAACAGCAGGCTGCCGATCAGCGTGCCGACGAAGCTGTTGGCCGCGACCTCGGCGGCGAAGCGGCGGCCGTTCGCCTTCTCGAGTTGCTCGAAGGGCACGATCGACGGGACGAGGGCCTGCGAGGCGTTGTCGAAGAACACTTCGGCGACCCCGAGGCACGCGGCGACGACCCACAACATCCAGACCTCGGCCCGGTCGGTGGCCACAGCAATGGTGAGCGCACCGATGACCGCGCATCGGAACACGTCGGCCCGCACCATCAGCAAGCGGTGGTCGATGCGATCGACCATGGCCCCGATCGGCAACGACAACAGCAACCAGGGAAGCGCCGCGGCTACTCCGACGAATGAAATCGACAGTTCGCTGCGCGTCAGCCTGGCTGCAAGCAGCGGCAGCGCGACGATGAACACACCGTCGCCGAGATTGGAGATCGTGCTTGCCGTCCACAGGCGCCAGTACGCCGGCGGCAGCCGAGCCGTGTCGTTTGATTTCACCGTGGGGCAGCCCCGACCAAGACCGTCGCAAGTCCAGAAAGTCTGTTCCGCATGTCGGGCCGACCTTACTCGCTCACAGCGTTGGCCGAACGAGGCTTCGTCGCCAGTCGATGACGGCGAACCTTGCCCGACGTGGTCGTCGGCAGGGTGTCGACGATGCGGACTTCTTTCGGAGCCATGAACGCAGGCAGCGACTCGACGCTGATGGCACGGATCGACTCGAGGGAGGGCGGGGTCTTCGCGTCGATGGGAACGACCCAAGCGACGACCCGCTGGCCCCACTCCGCGTCGGCTACGCCCGCTACGGCAACCTCGGCAACTGCCCTGTGGGTCCTCAGCACGGCTTCGACGATTGCCGGCCACACGTTCTCACCTCCGGTGATGATCAACTCGTCGCGCCTGCCGTGCACGATCAGTCGCCCGTCGTCACCGAGCTCTCCGAGATCTCCGGTCGCGAACCAGCCGTCGACGCAGGGTTTCGAACCGTCGCGATAGCAGCGCAGGAGCATGGGGCAGCGAAGGTGGATCTCCGCCTGTTGATCGATGCGAACCTCCACGCCCTCGAGCGGCACACCGTCGTAGACGACACCGCTGCCTGTCTCAGTCATGCCATAGGTGGTGACGACGTTGTCGGGAAGGTCCTCCGGTGGTCGCGATCCGCCGAGGACGATGCGACGGAACAGTTGCGGATCGATGCGCTGCAACGCCGTCGGCACCAACGACACCAGGGTCGCTCCATCGCGTGCGGCCGCTGCGACCGCTCCGACTTCGAAGCCGTCGTGGACGACCAGACGAGTCGCCGTGAGGACGGCCCGCGTGATCACCGACAGCCCGCCGACGTGCGACAGCGGAAGGCAGGCCAACCAGGTGTCGGCTTTGCTGACTGCGAGCCGGGCGGATGTAGCGCGGGCCGACGCGCGTACGGCGTCGTGCGTCAGGACCACGCCGCGGGGGCTGCCTGTGGTGCCGCTCGTGGCGACGACCAGGGCATCGCCCTGCTCGACTCCGAGACCATCGAGCGTGTGGATCCCGCGATCGTTCACCAGTCGATCGGGCGCGATCGCGGCGAGCGTCGCGGCGCGTGCAGCGCCAGGCAGTCGTCGATCGAGTGGAAACGCGGCGTCGCCCGCGTCCCAGATTCGACGGAGCGCATCGACGAAGCCTTGGCCAGCGGGAAGATCGATCGCAACAAGGTGCGGCACGGTCAGAAGGCTACGGTGACGCCCGTGAATCGGTGGATACTCGGGGCCCGCCCTCGCACGCTTCCGGCCGCGGTGGTGCCGGTGGCCATCGGTGCCGGTGCCGCGGTCGGTGGGCCGTCCCCCGCGTGGTGGCGATTGGTGCCGGCGCTGATCGTCAGCCTTTCCTTGCAGGTCGGTGTCAACTATGCGAACGACTACAGCGACGGGGTGCGCGGCACGGACGATGCTCGGGTGGGTCCGACTCGACTCGTCGCCGGTGGTCTCGCCGAGCCGAGTCATGTGAAGGCGGCAGCATTCGTCGCATTCGGCGTCGCGGCCGTTGCCGGACTGACACTCGCCCTTGCCACCACCTGGTGGCTGATCGTCGTCGGTTTGCTGGCGATGCTTGCCGGTTGGGGTTACACCGGAGGTCCGAAGCCGTATGGCTATCTGGGTCTCGGTGAGTTGTTCGTGTTCGTGTTCTTCGGCCTGGTCGCGACGATCGGCACCACGTACGTGGTGGTCGAGAGCATTCCCGCACACGTCTGGCTCGCCGGGTGCGTCGCCGGATTTCTGGCATGCGCGTTGCTGGTGGTCAACAACCTGCGTGACATACCGACGGATCGCCTCGCGGGCAAGCGAACACTGGCGGTTCGCCTCGGCGACCAACGCACGCGTCTGCTGTACGCCGCCTGCCTGGCAGCTGGCGCGGCGTCGGTCATCGTGATCGCCGTGGTGTGGCGTGCTTGGACAGGCATAGCGCTGGTGGGCCTGGTTGTTGCCGTTTCGCCGGTCCGTGCAGTCCGCGGGGGAGCCGGTGGTCGGGAGTTGGTGCCGGTGCTCGGGGCGACGGGACGCACGCAACTCGTGATGGGCTTGCTGTTGGCCGTGGGCCTGGCTCTGGGGCCGATCACCAAGTGAGGTGGCCCAGCCAACGCTGCACCGACTCGCACACGAGGTCCGGCTTCTGGAGATGGGCGGCGTGACCGGCTCCGGGGATGATCTCGAACTCTGCGGCGGGTGCAGCCGAGGCCATCTCGCGGCCGATACCGACGAACTTCTCGTCGCGCTCGCCGGCAATCGTCAGGATCGGCATGGTCATCGCCCCGAGCTGCGGCCACAACGAGGCTTGGGCGCCGGTTCCGGCCAGCCGCAGGCTGCTCGCCAAGCCCGCCGCAGAGTTCCGGCGACGGTCGATGCGCTGCGCCTCGTCGATCACGAGCCCGGCAAAGAGCGGCTGCGCCAGCCACTCGTCGAGGAACACGTCGACACCGACACGCTCGATGTGATCTGCCAACCGGTCGTCGGCCGCACGCCTCGCCTGGCGATCGATGTCGTCGGCGATGCCGGGTGATCCGCCGACCAGAGCCAGGCCGCAAACCTGTTCGGGGAACATCGCCGCGGCGTGCAGGCACAAGCGCCCACCCATGCTGTAGCCGATGTACACCGCAGGACCGCACATGGCCGTCAACGACGCGGCGGCGTTGCCGAGGTCGGCCCGAACCTCGCCCGAACCTGCATGACCGGGAGCGTCGACCACTATCGACTCGTATCCGCGGTCCGCGAAGTGTGTGGCGATCGGCTTCCACGAGGCCGACGTCTGAGTGAAGCCGTGTACGAAGACCAAGCGGGGACCATCACCACGCGCCCACCCGGCGAGCGCGCCGGGAAGATGGCGCCAGTCAGACATCGGCAGTTCGTCTGGCGACGACTCGGCGGAGCACCTCCACGAATGTGCTCGGGTCTTGGGCCCCCGGCACCATCCACCTGTTGTCGAACACGAACGTCGGTACCGCCGTGATCTCCATCTCGAGCGCTCGCTGCAGCTCGTGACGAACCTCTACGACACCGTCGTCGCTGTCCAGGAAGCCGAGAACTCGATCGTGATCGAGGCCGACGTCGCCGGCGCACGTGGCCAGCACCTCGGGATCACCGACATCGAGACCGTCGATGAAGTACGCCTGCAGCAGCCGCTCTTTCAGGGCGACCTGCTCACCCGTCGCTTCTGCCAGCCAGAGGAGTCGATGGGCGAGGAGCGTGTTGGCCCGCAGTGCACGATCCATCCGGAACTGCAGCCCGCTCTCGGCGGCGATCCCGGTGACGTGGTCGATGATCTGCTTGGCGCGTTCGTAACCGCCGAACTTCTTGGCGTAGGCGTCGACGACCGGGCCGGCCTTGCCCGGTGACGCGGTGGGGTCGAGCTGATATGGCCGGAAGACGATGGTGACGTCGATCTCGTCGGCCAACTCGGCGACCGCTGCCTCGAACCGACGCTTTCCGATGTAGCACCACGGACACACGACGTCGGACCAGATCTCGACGTCGACGTGGGGGCGCACGTCTGGATGATAGGCGCCTATCGTGGCGATCATGACCCTCGCGCCGCAGGATGTGCAGGCCACGTTCTGCGCAACACTCGTCGACGAGTGGGTACGCCACGGCCTGCGTCATGCGGTTGTCGCTCCCGGTTCTCGGAGCTCGCCTATGGCGCTCGCGCTGGTCGACCGGTCCGACTTGGAGGTACACATCTTCCTCGACGAACGGTCGGCCGGTTTCGCCGCGCTCGGGATCGGCTTGTCGACCGGTGTTCCGGCTGTGTTGTTGTGTACGAGCGGCACTGCCTCGACACACTTCCATGCAGCAGTCGTCGAGGCGCATCAATCGGGCGTGCCGATGTTGGTGGTCACCGCTGACCGCCCGCCCGAACTGCATGGTGTCGGCGCGCCACAGACGATCGAGCAGAACGACCTATATGGCGGCGCGGTGCGGTGGTTCCATGACCCCGGTGTAGCCCTCGCCGAGGAACGGTCGTCGTGGAGATCGGTTGCTTCCAGGGCGTGGCGTCGTGCTGGTGACCACGCGCCGGGTCCCGTGCACCTCAACCTTCCTTTTCGAGAGCCGCTCGTCGGGACCGCCGGACCGTTGCCCGACGGGGAGCCACTCGCGCCGCGACAGCGGCAGTCGTTCGACATCGATGCGTTGGTCGACTTGGCCGGTGCGCCCCGCGGCGTGATCGTGGCCGGAAAGGGTGTCGATCAGCCTGATTCCGTACAGGCTCTTGCCGACGCAACCGGCTGGCCGGTGCTCGCAGATCCGCCGTCCGGATGTCAGGTGCTCGATTCTGCCGTGGTGAGGTTCGACGCGCTGTTGCGCCATCGTGGCTTCGCCGACGAACACTGCCCCACCGTGGTGATGCAGTTGGGGATGCCGCCGGCGTCGAAGGTGCTGAGCCAATGGCTCACGGGATCGGGCGCTCAACAGGTGGCCGTCTCGCCGGCAGGGTTGATCTCCGATCCCAACCTCGTCGGGGCCAGCCAACTGCACGCGCCTATCGGAGAGCTGTGCTCACGACTTGCCGCGCAGGCATCGACAGGGCCTGTCGCCGCGTGGCGAGAAGGATGGATCGCGGCAGACCGCGTGGCGCGTGAGGTTCTCGACGCCGCGCTGAGCAGCGAGCGGTGCCTCTCGGAGCCGGGTACCGCGCACGCGGTCACCGCCCACGTCCCACCGGGTGGCCACCTCGTCGTCGCCTCGTCGATGCCCGTTCGCGACATCGAGTGGTTCGGCACGCCGCGAGGCGACATCACCGTGCATGCCAATCGCGGTGCGAACGGGATCGACGGAGTCATCGCAACCGCCATCGGCGTCGCTCTCGGCACTCGTGCACCGACCACGGTGTTGCTCGGCGATGTTGCCTTCTGCCACGACCTGTCGTCGCTCGCCGCACTGCGGGCTCGTGAGCTCGATCTCACGATCGTCGTCACCGACAACGACGGTGGTGCCATCTTCTCGTTCCTGCCCCAGGCCTCGGCGCTTCCCACAGAGGTCTTCGAGAAGCTGTTCGGTACTCCCCATGGCACCGACGTCGTCGAGGTCGCCAGAGCCATGGGCCTCCGCGCTTTCACGGCGGACTCTGCGCGGGGCCTCTCCGGCGCGTACGACGAGCCGCGACACCTGCGTCGTGCGCGTGTCCACCGATCGCCGCCAGAACGTTGCAGTGCACGCCGCACTCAACGATGCGGTGGTTGCGGCCCTCGACTGATGGCTACGGTCTGACGATGGCAGAAAGCATCGCTTGAAACTTGGCTTGCGTCTCGGCAAGTTCAGCGAGTGGCTCGCTGTCGGCGACGATTCCTCCACCGGCGACGAGGCGCGCACAACGACGGTCGGCGGAGAACTCTGCGCACCGCAGCGCGACCGCCCATGTGCCATCGCCTGCCGAGTCGACCCAGCCGACCGAGCCGGCGTAGCGGCCGCGGTCGAAGCCCTCGACGCGCTCGATCAGGGCGAGCGCCGCGTCCCGCGGAAAGCCACCGACCGCGGGTGTCGGCGCCAGGGCTCGCACGAGATCGAGAACGTTCGGTCTCGGGTCGGACAGGTGGCCCTCCATGCGTGTGCCCAGGTGCTGCACGTTGGCCACGGCGATGATCGATGGCTCCGGTTCCCAGTCGAGATAGCTGCACCAGGGCAACAAGGTGTCGTGGATCATGTCGATGACCACACGATGTTCCGTTTGGTTCTTGGCGCTGGCCAGCAGCTCGGCGGCGGCGCGCTCGTCGGTGTCGGGATCACCGGTTCGTGGTGTGGTGCCGGCGAACGGCTGGGCCCAAACGGCGTTGCCTTGCACGCTCACCAGCAGCTCGGGCATCGCTCCGACGAAGCCGTCGATCGAGTACCGGAAGCTCGAGCCGAACGATGCGCGAAGCCGCAGGAGCACGGCGTGGATGTCGATCGGCTCGTCGCTGCTCACACGAATCTCGCGGGCGATGACGGCTTTGGCGAGCAAACCCTTGCGTACGGCGTCTCGCGCAGCCGTGACAGCGGCGAGGTAGCGGTCGATGGGTGTGAGTGGTTCTGTCGTGAAGTTCTGGGCGCGAGGTTGTGGCCGCGGCGGCGTGTCGAGATCCAGAGCCGTGTCGTCGATGGTCGTCACCCACCGACGACCATCGGCGGCTTTGACGACTGCCATCGCCGGAACAACCAGATCGCAGGGCGACCCGGGCTTGAACGGCACGACGCCGAGGGCGAGCGGTCTGGCGCCGCCGGCCCGATCATCGTGCTCGATGGCGGCGAGGAAGGCCGGTACGTCGTCGATCGGGACCCGAGCAGCTACACCGCGCCCGGCGACACCGACGCCGTCGCGCACGAAGAGAAAGCCATCACCGCGGGCGATGTCGTTGAGGTCGACGTCGCGGTCGAGCGGCCGGCTGACTGCTCGCAACAGTCTCAGCTCCTGGTACCGAGCAGCAACTGCGTGATTCCTCCGCTGAGCTGGTGGTGCTCGGCATCGGCGAAGCCGGCAGCACGCAGTTCGGCGAGCATCTGCGCGGGCGGTGGGAGGTAGGCGACGCTCTTCGGCAGGTATCGGTAGGCGGCGCCATCGCTGAGCAACGCACCGATCTTCGGGACGACCTTGCCGAAGTAGATGCTGTTGCCCCACCGGATCACCTTGCTGTGAGGAACGCCCACGTCGAGCAGGGCGATGCGCCCACCGGGTCGCACGACCCTGCCGAGCTCCTCGAAGAACCGCGGCAGCTCCACCAGGTTTCGTAGCGCAAATCCGCACGTCGTCCCGTCGACAGCATGATCGGGCAGCGGCAAGCGCAAGATGTCGGCCTGCACTCTGGGGGCACCGCTGCGGTCGGCAGCCAGCATGCCAAAGCTGATGTCGAACGACAGTGGCCGATGTCCGTTGCGAGCGAGGTCGGCGCACAGGTCGCCGGTGCCACTGGCCAGATCGATAACGGTGCTGCCGGGCGGCAGTTCGAGCAACCGCACTGCCTTGCGTCGCCATCGCACATCGAGTCGGAAGGTCATGATGCGGTTGACGAGGTCGTAGCGCGGGGCAATCGCATCGAACATCTGGCGGACAGCAGTGACCTTGTCGTCGCCATGCGGCAAGGTCTCGCTGTCCCACGATCGTTTGCTCACACGGTGGAGGCTATTCGCCGCGTCACCCACCCCACCCGCTTCGGTGTGGAGTGTTGCGCGGCACCCAAGTGACCCTGAAGAACTCCACAGAGCTGGTGTGGAGTGTTTGGCGCGTACCCGGGGCGCGTAGAAACACTCCACAGGGGCCTCAAGGGAGGGGGTCGGCGGCGATCTTCTTGGCCCATCGGTAGTCGGCTTTGCCCGAAGGAGACCGCACGACGTCGGTCACGAACACGAAGGCCTTGGGCAGTTTGTAGCGGGCGATGTGCAGTTCGGCTTCTGCCAAGAGGGACGCCTCGTCGGGGGGACTCCCACTGCGCATGCGCACCACGGCGACCACTTCGTTGCCCCACCGTTCGCTCGGGCGACCCGCGACCACGCAGTCGTACACGCCGGGGTGGGCCTTGATGGCCGACTCGACCTCCTCGGCGAAGATCTTCTCGCCGCCGGAATTGATCGTGACCGCGTCACGACCGTGGAGCTCCACCACACCATCGGCGCGCAACCTGGCTCGGTCACCGGGTATCGCATATCGCACTCCATCTATCAACGGATAGGTGCGCTCGGTCTTGGTTGCGTCACCGAGGTAACCGAGGGCCAATCGGCCGCTCTTGGCCAACCAACCGAGTTCGTCCTCACCCGGCTGCAGTTCGCGATCGAGGTCGGCGGACAAGACGTGGTTGCCGGGACTGATCGCAAAAGTTCCAGTCGTCGCCTTGCTACCGGCTGAAACGTGAGCCAGTTGCCCGCCGGCCTCCGATGAACCCAGGCCGTCGACGATGATCAGCGACGGAAGGTGCTCCAGGAACTCTTCCTTCAACCCCGCGCTCAGTGCCGCTCCGCCGGAGAGCAAGACGGTGAGCGAGCGGAGGTCGTAGGTCGATGTCGCCAGTTCGTCGAGCAGCGGTCGGGCGAACGCATCGCCGACGATCAGCAAGAAGTTCAGTCGCTCGCACTCGACCAGGCTCCAGATGTCGGCCGGATCGAGTCGCTCGGGTATCGACTGCACGTACACCGTTCCACCGAGGTTCCAGGTGCGAAAGCTCATCCAGTGACCAGCGCCGTGCATGAACGGCGCAGCGAGGAGGGCCTTCAGGCTGCCATCCGCAGCAGCGACCACCTCCTCGATCGTCGGCGCATCGGATCCTCCGAAGCATTCGATGTTGGCGTCACCATTGCGCCACAGCACACCTTTGGGCATGCCGGTCGTGCCCCCGGTGTAGAGGATGTACAGATCGTCAGGGCTCCATTCGACCTCCGGCTTCGCCGAGGAGGCGGCCGCAATCGCGTCCTCGTACCACACGGCTCCCGGCAGGAGCGCGTTGCCGGAATCGTCGGGTACCTGGAGGATCACGCGCAGGCTGGGGAGCGCCGGCAGCACGTCGCTCAGCGTCGGCGCGAACCGGCTGTGGACGACGATCGCCACGGCGTTGGAGTCGTGCAACAGGTAGCGCAGCTCCTCCGCCACGTAGCGATAGTTGACGTTGAAGGGCGCCACTCGTGCCTTGAAGGCGCCGAGCATCGACTCCAGGTACTCGTTGCCGTTGTGCAGGTAGATGGCCAAATGGTCCTGCCCACTCGCATGCCCTGCCAGTGCCGACCGTTCGACGTGGACGCCGAGGCCCAGAGCGAGCAGATGATTGGCCAACCGGCGGGTGCGATCGGTGACCTCCGCCCAAGTCAGACGGCGGTCGCGGAACACCAGACAGGGCGCGTCGGGACGGGTCGCGGCGATCGCCTCATGGATTTCGGCCACTGAGAACACCATCTCTGCAACATAGAGAAGATGTGACCGGCGTCACTCATCAGACCCGAGCGGAGGGCCGGGCAGAGACGCAACTATGGTCGCCCGCATGACCAAGATCATCTTCGGCGCCTTCATCCCCCAGGGATGGAAGATGGAACTCGCCGGCATCGACGGGGCCGCGGCCAAGTGGCAGAAGGCCGTCGACATCGCCGTGCGCGCCGAAGCGCTCGGCTACGACTCGATCTGGGTCTACGACCACTTCCACAACGTGCCGCGTCCGTCGGATGAGGCCGTGTTCGAGTGTTGGACGACGATGGCGGCCATCAGCCAGCGCACCACCCGCGTACGCCTCGGTCAGATGGTCGGCTGCACGAGCTACCGGCAGCCCAGCGTATTGGCCAAGATCACCTCGACCGTCGATGTCATCAGTGGCGGCCGCCTCGACTGGGGGATCGGCGCCGGGTGGTACGAGAACGAGTACAAGGGCTACGGCTTCGAGTTCCCGCGGCCGAAGGATCGAATCGGCATGCTCCGCGAGTGCGTCGAGATCGTCAAGAGCATGTGGACGCAGCCCGAGACGACCTACGCAGGCAAGTACTACCAGCTGTCGCGGGCCAACTGTGATCCCAAACCGTTGCAATCTCCTCACCCACCGATCTGGATCGGAGGCGGGGGGGAGCAGCTCACGTTGCGCGTCGTCGCCAGGCACGCCGACTACTCGAACTTCGGCGGCCCACCGACCGAATGGGCACGCAAGCGCGAGGTCCTGAAGGGTCACTGCGCGGCGGTGGGCCGTGACGAGGCCACGATCGGAAAGACCTGGGCACCGGAGATGTTCATCCGGTCGACCGAGGCCGAACTGCGGGCGGCCGGAAGCCGCAGCCTGTGGGGCGACCCGTTCGACAAGTGGCAGGCCAACTCGCTGGTCGGTACACCGGAGCAGATCTGCGAGAAGGTGCAGACGTATGTCGACCTCGGTTGCACGGGCTTCATCCCTTGGTGCAGCGACTACCCCGACACGGAGACGTTGGACCTCTTCGCCACGAAGGTGATGTCCAACTTCCGCTAGCCCGTCGAACTAGTTGACGAGAACGACGCTGGAATCGCTGAGCCCTTTCGACAGCCTCACCAAACCGCGATCCACGGTGGCAGATGCAGCTTGCTACTCGTAGCTGCGGTAGATGACCTCGGCGACGCAACTCGGTTTGGCGGCACCTTCACACTCGAACGTCAACTCGTAGGTCGATTGCACGCCGCCGGCGATGTCGTCGACGCCGATGAGCTTGACCCCCAGTCGCAGGTTGGCCCCGACGGGCACCGGCGACATGAATCTGACCTTGTTGCAGCCGTAGTTGACGCCCATCGAGAATCCGGTGGTCTGCACGACCATCGGCATCATCACCGGAGCCAACGACAGTGTGAGGTAGCCGTGAGCGATCGCCCCGCCGAACGGGCTCTCCTTCGCGGCTCGCTCGGGGTCGATGTGGATCCACTGGAAGTCGCCGGTTGCCTCGGCGAACTGGTTGACACGCTCTTGCGTGATCTGCATCCAGTCGCTGTAGCCGAGATGTTCGCCGACGACTTCTTTCAATCCGGCTGCTCCGTGAATCCTGCGTGCTGGCATGGGTGGGAGCATTGCAGCACACAGCGCCTACCGTGAAGTCGTGACCGACTGGCTGGTGCGTGCCGCGTTGTTTCCTGTTCGCTTGACCAAGAACACCGCGCGCCTGCTACGAAGTGTGCTGATGGCGGATTTCCTGACTGCCTACTCACTCACGCAGCCCGGCAAGCCGGCGGTGATCGACGACCGTGGCGATGGTTCGATCACCACACTCACCTACGGCGAGCTCAACGAGCAGGCCAATCGCCTGGCCAACGTGCTGCTGGACCTCGGGGCGCTTCCGGGTGAGACGAAAGTGGTGTGGTGCGGTCAGAACTCGCCGGACGTCGTCGTCATGATCCACGCCGCCCGCAAGTTGGGCGTCACGGCCGTGCCACTCAACTACCGTCTCAGCGACGAGGAGGCCACCTACGTCACCGACCACTGCGACGCAGGGATCGTGTACGTCGACGCCGAGTTCGCGCCGATGTTCGAACGAATCCGCGATGACTTGCCCAAGGTGCGCCAATTTCTGGTGTTCGGTGGCGCGGTGCCCGAGGGAATGGTCGATGTGGATGCCGCAATGGCAGCCGCGTCGCCCGTCGAGCCGGTGGTTCCCGCTGCCACCGAGGCCGGCGCCACCATGATCTACACCAGCGGCACCACTGGAAAGCCGAAAGGCGCCTTTCGCCGAAGTGGGGGAGACCTGTCGCATCTCGTGGGTTTGATGGCGCTCATCGGTTACAAGCCCGATGACGTGTACATCACCACCGGACCGCTCTACCACAGCGGCCCGTCGGGGTTCATGGGGATTGCGATGGTGCTCGGTCAGACCGTTGTCGTGCAGCGCCGGTTCGATCCTGTCGA
Source organism: Ilumatobacteraceae bacterium (assembly GCA_963720775.1). Taxonomy (GTDB): domain Bacteria; phylum Actinomycetota; class Acidimicrobiia; order Acidimicrobiales; family Ilumatobacteraceae; genus JAENVT01. Next base: position 28,857 of record CAVRGR010000001.1, read on the forward strand.
CTGGCTCCGGCTCGTCGACACGTACAAGGTCACCTCGACGTTCAGCGCGCCTACGCCGATCCGCATGGTCTGCAACCTTCCGGCTGAGGTGAAGGCGGAGTACGACGTGTCGTCGATGAAGCGGATGATCGCCAACGCGGCGCCGTGGAGCTTCACCCTGAAGCTGCTGTACCTCGCTGACTTCCCTGCCGACTCGTTGTACGAGGTGTACGGCTCGACCGAACTCGGCGTCAACTGCGTCCTGCTCCCGGCCGACCAGCTTCGCAAACCGGCGTCGTGCGGCAAGGCGGCGCCGAGCGTCGAGATCAAGCTGTTCGACGACGACGGAAACGAGGTCAGCGGCTCAGGGCCGGAACACACGGGTGAGCTGTTCGTGAAGAGCTCCAGTGTGTTCGCCGACTACTACAAGCAACACGAGCAGTATCTCAACGACCAACGGAACGGCTATCAAACGGTCGGCGACATCGCCTACCGCGACGACGAGGGCTACTTCTACATCTGTGACCGAAAGAAGGACATGATCATCACAGGTGGAATGAACGTGTACCCCGCCGAGATCGAGGCAGCGATCGAGGCTCATCCCGATGTTCTCGAAGTGGCGGTGTTCGGTGTGCCGAGTGAGGAGTGGGGCGAGTCGGTTCATGCCGTCGTGGTGGTTCGCGGAGGCGCGACGATGACCGAGGAACAGGTGGTGCGTCACGCCCGCGAGCACTTGGCCGGCTACAAGATCCCGCGATCGGTCACCTGGAGCCCGGAGTTGCCGAAGACCGGAAGCGGCAAGATCTTGAAGCGTGATCTGCGGGCCCCGTTCTGGGCCGGTCGCACCACCAGGGTCTGAAGCCGGAGGGATCAGTAGCCGAGCCGTTCGACGCGGTCGGGCCGTCGTTGCCAATCCTTGTCGACCTTGACGAACAACTCGAGGAAGGCGCCCTCGGGCAACTGCGCTCTGGCACGAATGCCGACCTCTTTGAGTATCGCGCCACCCTTGCCGATGACCATGCCCTTCTGGCTCTCGCGCTCGACGATGATCTCGCAACGGATGCGCGGCCATTCCCACTCCGTCACCCGCGTGGCAATGCTGTACGGAAGCTCATCGTGGGTGACATCGAGCAACTGCTCGCGAACCAGTTCCGCCACCCACGTAGCCTCCGGCTGATCACTGACCGTGTCGCCGGGGAAGTAGAGCGGGCCCTCCGGCATCAACGCGGTCAAGTGGGCGATCAGCTCGGGGATTCCCTCACCGGTCTTCGCCGAGACCGGGAAGTAGTCCGAGGCGTTCAGCGACGACGCCGCGCTGAGCTGACCGATGACCCGGTCTTTCGAGACGGCATCGATCTTGTTGACGACGACGATCGACGCCGGCAGATCGAGGTGACCGGCGACCCACTGGTCACCGGTGCCGAACGGTTTGGTGGCATCGATGACGAGGCACACGGCATCGACGTCGCTGACGCTGTCGAGCGCCGTGGCGTTGACGCGATGGCCGAGGGCAGTCACTGGCTTGTGCAAGCCCGGGGTGTCGACGAAGATCACCTGCGCTTCGGGTGTGGTGAGGATGCCACGCACTCGCGTACGAGTTGTCTGCGGCTTGTCGCTGACGATCGAGACCTTGCGCCCGCACATCGCATTGACGAGGGTCGACTTGCCGACGTTCGGTCGGCCGATCAGCGTGACGAATCCGCTGCGCACCCTCTACGCGCCCGTCGTCGGGGTCGTCAGTGGCACGGTCGTTGTCGTCGTTGTCGTCGTTGTCGTGGTGATGACCGGTCCTTCGAGCAGTTCGAGGTAGTCGCGCGGCGGGAGGGCTTCGCCGGGTTGGCTGAGGTCGCCGGAACCCCGAAAGACGCCGATTGGCTGGCCCCCCAAGGTGAACCGAACCTGGCCAATCCGGCCGACCTCGGTGAGGGTCAGCACGATCTGTCCGATCGCCAGTCGCTGGTCTTCCTGTTTGATCGTGTCGTAGAAGTTCGTGGGGAGGACGACCGTGGCAACGCCCGAGCCGTCTTCAGTGACGTTCATGAGTGCCTCGTCCTTCGTGGGAACCGCGGTGCGCAGGCCAACCACAGCGTTGTCGCCGGTGGGCGGGCCTTCTTGCAGCGCCTGCAGCACCTCGGGCGACGATGCGCCCTTGCGCATGGGGCGGGTGAACGGAACGAGGATGCCGCCGCTGATGAAGTACAACGTCACGTCTTCGGTGGCGATCGTGGTCGTCGTCTCCTCTGCCTCGATCGTCGTCGTCGTCGCCTCGATGGTTGCGGGGGTCGTGGTGCTGGTCGAGGTGGTCGGCAGGGTGTCGTCGAGGGCACCGATCTTGTTGTCGGGGATCCTCGCTACGTCGCCGCTGTCGGGAATGCCACAGGCGACGAGTAACGCGAGGAGGACGAGAGTGATGATCGAGAGCCGTCGTGTCATCCGACGACCTCAGCGAAACTGACCTTGAAGCGGGCACCGCCACCGGGCCGATCCTCGACCCACGCCTCACCGCCGTGTGCGTGGGCATGCTCGGCGACGAGAGCCAGGCCGAGGCCGGTGCCCACGCGATGGCGGGCAGCGCTGCCGCGGGCGAAGCGCTCGAAGATGCGAGCGCGCTCGCCGCGGGCGACGCCGGGGCCGGCATCGTCGACAGACAGGGTGATGGCATGTCTGCCTTGCGGATCGACCTTCACTCGGGTCGGGCCGCCGGCGTGCTCCCGTGCGTTGTCGAGCAAGTTGGCGAGGATCCGTTCGAATCGCAGCTTGTCGATACGTACGGTCTTGGGGACTTTCGGATCGATCTCGATGGGCGTGTCGCCGAAGCCGTAGCGGTGGGCGATTCGTGTCACCAGCTCCTCGATGTCGACCTCCTCGCGGATCATCTCCGTCGAACCGGCATCGATCCTCGACAGCTCGAGCAGGTCCATGACCATTTGATCGAACCGCCGAACCTGGCCGACGACCACATCGAGCGCCTGCTGGCTCCGCTCGGACAGGTCGGCACGGCGACCGTCGAGCACCTCCACCGCAGCCGTGAGCGCAGTGATCGGAGAGCGCAGCTCGTGACTGACGTCGGAGGCGAAGCGCGCCTCGCGTTCGAACCGAGTCTGCACCGCGTCGGCCATGTCGTTGAACGACTTCACGAGCAGGGCAAGATCTGGGTCGCCTTCCGGAGCCATTCTGGTGTCGAGCCCTCCAGAGGCGATCTCGCCGGCAGCAATGGACACCCGTGAGATCGGTCGCAGCAAGCGTCGGCTGGTCGACCATCCCAAGGCGCCGGCGAACAGCGTGGTGACGGCGGCGCCGATTCCAAGAGCGGTGCTGATCTTGCGCAGTGCGCTGTCGGTGTCGCCGAGAGGAACTGCCTCGTAGTACTGCGCCTTGATCGCGGGGATGTTGATCCCGACGGCCATGTACGGCTCACCTTTCACGCTGAACCGCTGGGTGGCGGCGGCGCCGGGAGCGGCGACGATCGCCATCAACTGCGGGGGGAACGACGACGGACTGAAGCTCGCATCCGATATCCATTGGTTCTGCCCGTCGACGGTCAGAAAGGCGAATCCCTCTCCACTGTGCTTGAGGCTCTGAACGAGGTCCAGCATGACTCGGTTGGTGGGTGCTGGTGTGGACAGCAGCTGGAGTCGGACGGAGTTGGCATCGGAGATGGCTTGGGTGACGATCACCTGCGACCGCTGGTCGACGAGGAAGTTGCGGGCCACGCCGTAGGTGACGACGGCCAGCGCCAAACTGGCGACGAGCGCGGTCAAGCTGAAGAACAACGTCACGCGTGTGCGGAGACGGAGTGAGCGTTGTCGGCGAGCAGCCACGGGCACAGTGTGCCCGATCGAGGCCGGCCGCGCCGTCGCGGAACTGGTCAGGCGGCGGCGCCGGCGAGCGGCACGGCTTGTTCTTCGCTGGGCAGAACGGGCGCGAGAGTGTCGAGGTCGGCGAGGATCAGCTCGCTGCGCAGCATCAGTTCGCTGCACACGAATACCAGCTGTTGGTCGCGACTTGCACAGACCCTGGCGACCTCACGCAGCGCATCGAGGCCGACCTCGGCCAGCAGCGAGACGCCGGTGAGGTTGATCACCAGGCCGTACGTGGGCGGCCCGATGAGGCAGGTGCTGCGGATCGAAGTCGCCTGTTCGCGATTGATGATGGGTCCGGCAATGGAGATCATCGTCACGTGGCGGGAGGTGTCGGTGTGCGCCGTGAGAATCGGTGTCAACATCTGGCAGCCTCCTTGGGGACGGACTCATTCGAGGTATGGCAAGAAACGCTGGATTGGATGTGCTGCCCGCAGTTCACACGCTGCCGGTGAGGTACCAGGGGGAGGTAGGCACCCCACCGGGGCAGCGTGAACAATCGCTATGTTGCAGTACCAATGTGACGAGACAACGCGTCAAGTGTGCGTTTTCTGTAACAGAATGACCACACGGAGTAGGTTCCACCAGTGCATTCGCTGCTATTCATCGAAGATGACGACGCCATCCGGCTGGCGTTGAGCCTGGCCCTCGAAGACGAGGGCTACGAGGTGCGCGAGGCCGAAGACGGCCGCTCCGGCCTGGCTGCGTTCCTCGACCGGGAACCCGATCTCGTCCTGCTGGATCTGCGACTTCCCGACATGAGTGGGTTCGAGGTGTGCCGCAACTTGCGCGCCACGAGCATCGTGCCGATCATCATCGTCACCGCCCAGGCCGACACCTACGACCTGGTGGCTGGTCTCGAGGCCGGCGCCGATGACTACGTCACCAAGCCGGTCGTGCCGAAAGAGTTGGCAGCGCGCATCCGCGCCGCCCTGCGACGTGTGCACCTGCACGACCTGCCGTCGACTGCGCCCGCCAGCCGGTTCGGTGATGTCGAGCTGCGCCGTGAGCAGGGGATCGCCCTGAAGAACGGTCGCGAACTGAGCCTCACCAAGACCGAGTTCCGTCTGCTGTGCGAGTTCGCCGATCACGTCGGGATGGTGCTCTCGCGCGATCAGCTGCTCGAGCGGGTGTGGGGTTACGAGTACCTGGGCGACAGTCGATTGGTCGACGCCCACGTACGCCGGCTGCGGGTGAAGATCGAAGACCAGCCCGACGAGCCCAAGCTGATCGTCACTGCCCGCGGCATCGGCTACCGCCTGTTGCCCTGACCTGCCACCTTCCCGCTGCTTCTCGCAGCGTTTGTTGGCGGAGGCCCCGCATCGGGGCCGCAGGCGTCAAACGCTCGGAATGGGGGGAGCGGGCCGGCTGCGCAGGTACTCACCGAGGCCCTTGGCCTGCGGGTCGAACGCGGTGCTGGAGGCGACTCCCTGGCCGAGGTAGCCGACGATCACGAAGTTGAGTGCGAGGAGGTTTGGCAGTTCATGTCGATGAATCGTCAGACCGGCAGCCTCGGGGACCAAGGCCGGGATGGCGTCCGTCGTCAGGTTCTCGACCAGCCATGCGTAGCCCGCGGCATCGCCGGCCCAGATGCCGACGTTGGCGTTGCCACCTTTGTCGCCGGATCGAGCCCCGAAGCATGTGCCGAGCGGCTCTCCGGGCCGTGGGCCGACTGGTGCGATGCGTTCCGCCTGCGGCTCCGGTGGAGGCGACGGAGCCGAAGCGCCCACGGGTGCTGCTGCGATCGTCAGGCGCGAGCCGTCGGCGAGGACGACTTCGTGCTGGATCTCGTCGTTGGCCACCAACGCCGGCCAGTACACGCCGAACGGTTGAGCCTCCGTGGGTTGCGACGACACGAAGAAACCTGGGTAGTTGGCCAGGGCCAGTTCGACCACCGCGGAGGAGAACTCTCGACCGACGACGCGCTCGTCGGATGACTTCACGGTCACATGGAGCCGACCGGACGACGCCTCCTGGCCGACGGCATCCGGAGGCGCCGGGGTGAACGTGACGTTGACTGCGTCGAAACGTTCCTTGCCGCCGAGGCGCGTGAACAGCGCCGCTTCGGCCCAGCTCGCCTTCTCTGCCTGGCGGAGCCCGGTCAGCACGAAGGTCATTCGGTTGCGATAGCCACCGTCGTAGTTGATCGCCACCTTCGTGGTCGATGGTGCGGGCAGCCCGCGTACGCCGTGCACCCGAACCCGGTCCGGCCCCCCTTCGTCGAGGTGGATCGTGGCGAAATCCGCGATGACATCGGGATTGAGGTAGTGGCGGTCGCCGATCTCGTAGAGCAACTGAGCGGTGATCGTGCCAACACTGACGAGCCCTCCGGTGCCGGGGTGCTTGGTGATGATCGAGGATCCGTCCCGCTCGATCTCGGCCAGCGGAAAGCCTGGGGGCGTGGTCAGGTCCGGGATCTCTCGGAAGAAGCTGTAGTTGCCTCCCGTGGCTTGCGCGCCGCACTCGATGATGTGCCCGGCCACCACAGCCCCGGCCAATGCATCCCATTGGTCGCGCTGCCAGTTCCACCACCACGCGGCCGGCCCGACCACCAGCGAGGCGTCGGTGATGCGTGGGCAGATCACCACGTCGGCGCCGGCATCGAGTGCCGCGGCAACCCCCCAGGCACCGAGGTAGGCGTTGGCCGTGACTGGCTTGGCGATGAGCGGCTCACCCGTATCGAGGTTGGTGAGTTGTGGCCGCAATCCGTCGACGCGCGACATCAGGTCGTCACCCTCGATGTGAGCGACCGAGACGTCAATGCCGAGTCGTGCCGCGATCTCGCGGACTCGATCGGCACAGCCGGCCGGATTGAGGCCACCGGCGTTGCTGACGATCTTGATGCCCCGCTCGATGCAGGGCGCGAGGACCTGTTCCATCTGCGTGAGGAACGTCGAGGCGTAGCCGGCCTCGCTGTTGCGCAGTCGCTGCTTGTGAAGGATCAGCATGGTGAGCTCGGCCAACCAGTCGCCGGTGAGAACGTCGATGTCGCCGCCTTCCACCATCTCGCGTGCCGCCGAGAGCCGATCACCGAAGAACCCGCTGCAGTTGGCGATGCGGATCGGTCGGTTGGCGGTCACGACGACTCGATCCGCACCAGCGGCTGCCCCGAGTGGACCTGCTGACCGGCCTCGACGAACACCTCGGCAACGGTGCCGCCTGCCGGTGAAACGACTTGGTGCTCCATCTTCATCGCCTCCATCGCCAGCAATGGCTGGCCGGCGACCACGGTGTCGCCGACTTCGACAGCAAGACGCAGAATCGAACCGGGCATCGGCGCGGTTGTCGAGCCGGCGCGGCCCGCATCGTCGGGCGGCAGATAACGAGGCGGGATGGTGAAGCGGTATTGACCGCGAGACACGAAGACGACATCACCATCGATCTCGGTCTCGATGAAACGCAACGCGGGCATCCACCTCTCCTCGACGGCGACGCCATCGACCAGTGCCTCGGTGACGCCGCCGTTGCGGTCGTGGCGATAGAGCACTTGATGCGTTCCGATGCGCATTCGTTGGGGCTGGCTCGGGTTGTTGCGCCAACCGGGAGGGAGATCCGTCAGTACGGTTCGTTGCGACCGTCCCCACGCCAGCGCCGCCGCCGCGATGAAGGCGGCCGGCACGTCGGCGGCCGACGGCGGGTTGCGGTCGAGCCAGCTCGTGTCGATCTGTCGCCATTGCTCGTCGAGTTTGGGAAGCAGGTCGAGGAGTTGAGAGCGGTTGGTGATCGGTCCGATCAGATGCGCCGTCGAGAGCGCACGCTGCAACTTGTTGATTGCCCCGGCCCGCGTCGGTGCATGGGCGATGAGCTTGGCGATCATCGAGTCGTAGAACGGGCTCACCACCGAGCCGCTGGTGGCCCCGCTGTCGACCCGCACCCCGTCGATGTCGCAGAACTCGATCCGCCGGAACGTGCCGGAACTCGGCAAGTAGCCGTTCTCGGGATCTTCGGCACAGAGGCGCACCTCGACGGCGTGACCTGTGATCGTCGGATGCAGCGCCGCCGGCGGGATAGGATCGCCGTTGGCGACGGCAAGTTGCAGTTCGACGAGATCGAGACCGGTGATCATCTCCGTGACCGGATGTTCGACCTGCAGCCGGGTGTTCATCTCCAGGAACGAGAAGTTGCCGTCGCCATCGACGAGGAACTCGACGGTGCCCGCCCCGACGTAGCCGACTGCTCGTGCAGCAGCAACCGCGGCCGCGCTCATGGCATCGCGCAACGGTTGGTCGACGGCGGGCGACGGCGATTCCTCGATGATCTTCTGATGACGGCGCTGCACCGTGCAATCGCGTTCGAACAACGACACGACGTTTCCGTGCAGGTCGGCGAACACCTGGATCTCGATGTGACGACCACCTTCGACGAACCGTTCGACGAATACCGTGCCGTCACCGAACGCGGCCGCGGCCTCCCGTTGGCCGCTCGCGATGGCCTCGTCGAGCCCTGCCGCGTCGCGCACGATCCGCATGCCGCGGCCGCCGCCCCCGGCCGACGCCTTCACGAGTGCCGGCAAGCCGATTCTCTGAGAGCGACTCGACGGACGAATCAGGAAGCACGGGCACACCCGCAGCACGCATCAACCCCTTCGCCTCGATCTTCGACCCCATCGCCGTGATCGCCGCGGGTGGTGGGCCGATCCACGTGAGGCCGGCGTCGATCACCGACTGGGCGAACGACGCGTTCTCGCTGAGGAACCCATAGCCCGGATGGATCGCATCGCAACCGAGGGCCAGCGCCGCGTTGATCAGGAGGTCGCTGCGCAGGTACGTGTCGGCCGGAGAGTTTCCCGGCAGCGGCCATGCGGAGTCGGCTTCGCGAACGTACGGCGCGTAGGTGTCGGCATCCGAGAACACGGCGACCGTCCCGATGCCGAGGCGACGGCAGGTGCGGATGATCCTGCTGGCGATCTCGCTGCGATTGGCGATGAGCACGCGGTTGATCACCGACATCACATCCGGTACACGCCGTAACCGCGTGTTCCCTCGATGGGCTGGTTGTCGATCACACTGAGGCACATGCCGAGCACGGTGCGGGTGTCGCGCGGGTCGATGATGCCGTCGTCGTACACCCGACCCGTCATGAAGAGAGCCAGCGACTCGCGCTCGATCTGTTCCTCGACCTGCTTGCGCAGCGCCTCGTCGGCCTCCTCGTCGAACGCTCGGCCCATTGATGCCGCCGATTGCTTGGCGACGATCGACATGACACCGGCGAGTTGCTGTGGACCCATCACCGCCGTCCTCGCGTTCGGCCACGCGAACAGGAAACGCGGGCCGAATGCCCGGCCGCACATGCCGTAGTTCCCTGCGCCGTACGAGGCGGCCATGTGGATGGTCAGATGCGGGACTCGACTGTTGGTGACGGCGTTGATCATCTTGGCGCCGTCTTTGATGATGCCGCGCTGTTCGAAGTCCTTTCCGACCATGTAGCCAGTGGTGTTCTGCAGGAACACGAGTGGAGTGTTGATCTGATTGGCGAGTTGGATGAACTGCGCGGCCTTGTTCGATTCCTCGCTGAACAGCACCCCACGGTGGTTGGCAAGGACGCCGATCGGGTAGCCGTGCAGCTCGGCGAACCCGGTGACCAGCGACGAGCCGTACAGCGGCTTGAACTCGTCGAAGTCACTGTCGTCGACCAACCGTGCGATCACGTCGCGCGGGTCGAACGGCACCTTCGGGTCGACCGACGGAATTCCGAGCAGATGTTCGGGGTCGAGCCGTGGCGGTCTGCCGGGACCACGCGGGCCGGGGCCGCGCTTGCGCTGATTGAGCCGCCGGACGATCTGGCGACCGAGACGAATGCCATCGAGTTCGTCGACCGCGAAGTAGTCGGCGAGTCCGCTGACCCTGGCGTGCATCTCGGCACCACCGAGGGACTCGTCGTCGCTCTCCTCGCCAGTCGCCATCTTGACAAGCGGTGGACCGCCGAGAAAGACCTTCGAGCGTTCCTTGATCATCACGACGTAATCGCTCATCCCGGGCACGTACGCCCCGCCCGCCGTCGAGTTGCCGAAGACGACGGCAATGGTTGGAATGGCAGCGGCCGAGAGCTCGGTGATGTCATGGAAGCTCTGACCACCGGGGATGAATATCTCGCTCTGCGTCGGCAGGTCGGCGCCTCCTGACTCGACCAGGTTGATCACGGGCAGGCGGTTCTGGCGGGCGATCTCGTACGCCCGCAGCGACTTGCGCATCGTTATCGGGTTGGAGGCCCCGCCGCGCACCGTCGGATCGTTGGCCATGATCAGGCATTCGGTTCCCTCGACGACGCCGATGCCTGTCACTGCGCCGGCGCCGACGGGGAACTCTGTGCCCCATGCAGCCAACGGAGAGAGCTCGAGGAACGGCGACTCGAAGTCGAGCATGGCCTCGATCCGTTCGCGCGCCAACAGCTTGTCGCGTTGGCGATGCCGTTCGACGTACTTCGGACCGCCACCCCCATTGACCACGGCGAGCTGCTCGTCGTGTTGGCGCAGCTGGGCAAGCATCGCTTCGCGGTTGGCTCGAAACGAGTCGGCGGACACGACGACCCGGTCGGCGAGCACCGTCACGGAGCCCACCTCGGAGATCGCTTCTCGGCGAACGCGGCCATTCCTTCGCGGCCCTCGTCGCTGGTGAACAGGGACTCGGAGAGCGCCTGCAGCACGGGCATGGAGTGAGGCCTGCGGAGCAACTTCTTGGTGGCGGCGACGGCGCTGGGGCCGCCGAGCAAGATGCTGCGGCACAACTCGGCGACCGTGGCCGCGACGTCGTCGGCGATGTGGGTGATGAGGCCCATGTCGAGGGCGCGGCCGGCATCGAACACTTCGCCGGTGAGGTAGGGGCCGGCAACCTTCGACCAGCCGCACCGCGCCAGGATCGGTCCGGTGATGATCGCCGGTGCCACACCGATGCGCACCTCGGTGAAGGCGAACGTGATCGTCGGGTTCACGACTGCCAGGTCGCAGGCCGCCATGAGCCCGATCCCGCCGGCGCGCACGGGGCCGTCGACAGCAGCGATCACCGGCGCGGCCATCGTGCTCAGTCGCTCGATCGCGCCAACGAACGAAGTGGAGTCGACCCGACCCGTCGAACGTTCCTTCAAGTCAGCGCCTGCACAGAACACAGGCGGGGTGTGGGTGAGGACAACGACCCGGGCGTTGGCGGTCTCCGCGGCGTCGAGTGCATCGTGGAGATCGGCCAGCAGTTGCTGCGAGAGCGCGTTGCGATTGGCGGGGGAGTCGAGGGTGATCGTGGCAACACCATCCACCAACCCGACACCGACCAGCCTGTCCACGAGTTGGACTGTAACCGTCAGCCTCGCTTGTCCCCGTTTGCGACCGGCGCCGTGATGTCCCGAAGGAACGTCTCGGTCTCGGTGCGCTCCTTGGTGCGGCGCATCGGCGGCAGAGCATTGATGATCTGCCACCGATAGCTCGCCGAGCCGAGGCGGCGATCGAAGACTGCGACCGCGCCGCGGTCTTTGGCAGATCGGATCAACCGACCAGTTGCCTGGGCCAGCATCATGGCAGCGCGCGGCAAGTCGATCTCGCCGAACGCAGCGGAGCCGAGCAACTCTCGACGAGCGGTGAGCAGCGGATCATCGGGGCGCGGGAACGGGATGCGGTCGATGGTCACCAACGACAACGTGCGGCCTGGGATGTCGACACCCTGGAAGAACCCGGCCGTCGCGAACAGACATGACGACTCGTCCTCGCTGAACGCCTTGACGAGCGCAGTCTTGGGCAGGTCGCGCTGGGTCAGGATCGGCGTATCGATGCGCCCCTTCATCGCGGTTGCCGCTGCATCCATCGCCTTCCAGCTCGTGAACAACGCCAGGGTGCGGCCGCCGGCCGCGGTGATCAGCGCGGTCAGCTCGTCGTGCATTGCCTCGGTGAACTGCGCTGATCGCGGGTCGGGGAGATGCATGGCGCAATAGAGCAATGCGTTCGACGCGTAGTCGAACGGGCTGCCGACATCGTTCTGTGTATAGGTCCCATCGGCGATGCCGACGCGATGGGCAAGAGACGACGGCAGGGTGGCACTCGTCAGGACGGCGGTTCGCTTCGTCCAGATGCCGTCGGACAGCACCGGTCCAACATCGAGAGGGGCGATCTCCAGCCGGGGTTGGTCAGGGCTGCCGGAGACAAAGGCGACGTACCCGTTGTGTGGTCCGAGCGCGATGTCGATGTGCTCCTGCACTCGCGTAGCCACTTGTTGAGCTCGGATCTTGCGTTGTTGCGCCTCCGCGACGTCGGTGTCGATCGCGCGTAACGCGGACTGCGCCTTGTCGATGCGTGCACGCGATTCGACGAGGGCTTCTTGGACCTCGGTGGGAAAGGGGTTGTTCAGGCGCTCGCCTGTGAAGGGCCGCAGCGCTTCGCGAATCGCCGGGGCCGATTCGGCGAGTCCACCGATGATTGCCGGATCATCGACGATTCGCTTCACCACGGCGGCGAGGTTGGTGAACCTGCCGGGGCTGATCTGCACGCCGACCGTGTCGCTCATGATGTCTTCGAGTTGGTGGGCCTCGTCGATCACGACGATCTCGTGCTCGGGGAGCAGCATGTTGCCGCCGGCAATGTTGAGGCCGTACAGGTGGAGGTTGACCACCACGACGTCAGCAACCTCTGCACGCGCCCGGGCGAGTTCGGCGAAACACACCTCACCCATCGGACAGCGCTTGCCACCCGGGCATTCGTCGCTGGAGACACTGACCGCTTGCCACGATCGGTCGGCGGGCGACCAGTCGAGGTCGGCCTGGTCGCCCGATCTGGTCGTGCCCGACCATTCGCACAACCGATTGATCTCCACCTTCGTGGTCGCCGCAAACTCCTCGATCTCCAGTTGACCTTCGGCGGCCGTGGATTGCAGCTCACGTACTCGCTGCATGCAGATGTAGTTGCTCCGACCCTTGAGCACGGCCCAGTCGAACGGTTGATCGAGGTGCTTCTCGAGGAACGGTAGATCCTTGACAGCGAGCTGGTCCTGCAGCGCCTTGGTGGCTGTGGCTACGACGACGCGCTTGCCACTGAGCATCGCCGGCACGAGATACCCCATGGTCTTGCCGGTACCGGTTCCGGCCTGCACGATCAGGTGTCGCCCACCTCCGATGGCCTCGGCAACGGCTTGGGCCATCACCTGCTGGCCGGGCCGGTCCTCGGCGGCGGGGAGCGCACCGGTGACCTTGGCCAGCGCCGACCGAACGTTCTCCTGACCGGCCACGTCTGCGACCGTAGCGGTTTCAGCGTCCCAACGGTCGCTCTCCCGAAACCCGGGAAGTGTTGCCCGAGGGCACCATGCAGGTGCTGTGCGGCAACAGTTCGGGCAACTGCCGGTCGCCGAGCTGTCAGCGGCGAGCGATGGCGATTGCGGCGTCCAGTTCGACGACACCGAAGTCGGGCCAGGTCTGCTCGGTGAAGTACACGCGCGACCCGGCACACTGCCAGAGCAGGAAGTTGGAGATCCGTCGCTCGCCGGATGTGCGCACCACCACGTCGACGGGGGGCAGCTCCGGGAGGTACATGCCGGCGTCGAGATCGTCCGCTGTGATCCGGCCGCTGCCCCTCTGGGAAGCGACCTCTGCGGCGTGCACGATCTCGGCACGGCTGCCGTAGTCGAAGGCCACCGTCAGGACCATTCCCGTGTTGCCGGCGGTATCGGCGATGGCCTTCGTGATCGCCTTCTGGACGTATCGTGGCGTGCGAGCCTCGGGGCTGTCGAACGGACGGCCGATCCATTGGACGCGTACGTTGAGGTCGTTGAGCTCGGCGACACGCCCGAACAGCTTCTTGTGCAAGCCGAGGATGTGGCGCACCTCCACTCGGGGTCGTACCCAGTTCTCGGTCGAGAACCCGAAGACTGTCAGCCAACCGACGTCCCGCTTCACCGCCAGTCGCACGACGGCAGCCAGGTTCTCCTCGCCTTCGGTGTGTCCGGCGGTGCGGGGAAGACTGCGGCGCCTGGCCCAGCGACCGTTGCCGTCCATGATGCAGGCGACGTGGACGGGTCGTGGCGCATCGCTTCGCACAGGTCGACAACCCTAGTCAAGGTCCGCCGGTCAGTGGCTCCCCCTTCAGGGTCGACCGTGAGAAGATGACGAGCATGAGTCGCGTCGTCGAGCCCTCCGTCGACTTGCGACATGTCGTCATCGTCGCCGGGTCGCTCGCCGAGTGGAACTCGTTCGGCGACCACGCCTGGAAGGAGCGGATCGTCGAGTTCACCAAGGTCGTCGAGCATGCCGGCGCAACCTGGCTGACGATCCGGCCGCTCGACCGGGTGTCGCCACCCGACGGTGGCACCCCGGCCTCGGTCACCAGGATCGGCCGCTGCACGGCGGTCCTCGATCCGCAGACCGACGGCCGCCAGCGATTGGTGGAGGCCCTCAACGTCCTGCGACGCGACGGTCGAGCCATCACCGACGCGAACCTGGCCGAAGTGGTCAATGCGCCGTCCGTCTGCGACCCCGATCTGGCCATCGTCGTCGGGCCCGACAACGAGTTGCCGCTGACGTTGGTGTGGGAGCTGGCCTATTGCGAGCTCGTCTACCTCGAGGTTGCGTGGACGGACTTGCGCGGCGAACATCTCGAAGCTGCCGTGGCCGAGTTTGCTGGTCGCCACCGTCGTTTCGGGGGTCTCGACTGATGGGCTCGCCGGTTTATCGCGACGCCGCTGTCGTTCTGCGCACCTACAAGCTCGCCGAGGCGGATCGGATCGTGGTGTTGATGACCGAACATCACGGCAAGGTCCGCGCCGTTGCCAAGGGTGTACGCAAAACGATGTCGAAGTTCGGGGCCAGGCTCGAGCCGATGAGTCACGTGCAGCTCCTGCTCGCCCACAGCCGTACGGACCTCGAAATCGTCAGTCAAGCCGAGTCCGTGGAGTCGTTGGCCCCACTCGTCTCCGATCTCGATCACCTCACGAATGGCATGGCCATGCTCGAAGCCGTCGATCAACTGGCGCTGGAGCGCGACCCGGCACCGCACCTCTACCACATGCTCGTCGGTGCTCTGCGAACGGTTGCTCGCCGGTCGGGTCCCATTGTGGTTCCTGCGTTCTATTGGAAGCTGTTGGCCGCGGAGGGCGTCACCCCGTTGCTCGACGAGTGCGCCAGGTGTGGCGAGCCCGGCCCATTGGTGGCACTCGACATGGACCAGGGCGGCGCTCTGTGCCGCAACTGCCGCTCGGGCGCACCGCTCAGCGTCGAGGCTCTGGAGCTGATGCGAATGGTGCTCGGTGGCCGTCTCAACGAGGCGCTGTCAGTGCCTGCATCGGCGGCGACGCACGAGATGGCGGCTCATGCCACTCGCGCCATGGAGCACCACATCGAACGGCGACTGCGAACCGTGGCCATGTTCGAACGGATGGAGACCTGATCAGGAATGCATTCGCGGCGGCGTAGGCCCTGCTCGTAGCCTGGCACGGGTATGCCTGCGACCGATCTCGACCAAGTAGTCAATCTCTGCAAGCGGCGGGGCTACGTCTACCCGTCGGCCGAGATCTACGGCGGGTTTCGCAGCACGTACGACTACGGCCCGCTGGGTGCGTTGATGCTGCGCAACATCCGCGAGGCTTGGATCCACTCGATGGTGCAGCTACGCGACGACGTCGTGTTGATCGATGCTGCTGTTCTCGGCCCTCCGCAGATCTGGGAGGCCAGTGGACATCTGGCCAACTTCACCGATCCTCTCGTCGACTGCACCAACTGCAAGACGCGGTGGCGTCTCGACAAGCTCGACGATCCCAACACCTGCCCGAACTGCGGAAAGCAGGGCACGTTCACCGAACCGCGGCAGTTCAACCTGATGTTCAAGACGCACGCCGGTCCCATCGAGGACGAGGGTGCCGTGGCCTACCTGCGTCCCGAAACCGCACAGGGCATGTTCGTCAACTTCAGCAACGTGCTCAACTCGACCCGTCGCAAGCCACCGTTCGGCATCGCCCAGGTCGGCAAGAGCTTCCGCAACGAGATCACCCCGCAGAACTGGATCTTCCGCACGCGTGAGTTCGAGCAGATGGAGATGGAGTACTTCGTCGCGCCTGCCGACAGCCTCAAGTGGTACGAGTACTGGTGCGCCGAGCGGATGAACTGGTACCTCGAGCTCGGCGTGCCGGCCGACATGCTGCGCCTTCGCGCTCACGATGCCGACGAGCTGTCGCACTACTCGGTCGGGACGTCCGATGTCGAGTTCCGGTTCCCCTGGGGTTGGGACGAGCTCGAGGGCATCGCCCAACGTGGCGACTACGATCTCACGCAGCACTCCAACCACTCAGGCGAGAAGCTCGACTACTTCGATCAGGCCACGAACGAGCGGTACAAGCCCTACGTGATCGAGCCGGCCGTCGGTGTCACCCGCCTGTTCGCCATCTTCCTCCTGGCCGCCTACGACGAGGATGTCATCAACGACGAGACACGGACCGTGCTCCGTCTTCATCCGCGCCTCGCGCCGTACAAGGTCGCCGTGCTGCCCCTGTCGAAGAAGGACACGCTGACCCCACTGGCGCATCAAGTGCGCAAGCAACTGAGCCGGCGGTACATGGTCGACTACGACGAGACACAGGCGATCGGCCGTCGCTATCGCCGCCAGGACGAGATCGGAACACCGCTGTGCGTCACGGTCGACTTCGACTCGCTCGACGACAACGCGGCAACCATTCGCGACCGCGACACCACCGAGCAGGTGCGCGTGCCCATCGCTTCCTTGCTCGACGAGGTCGGCTCCCGACTCGGCTTCTAGGCAGGCGACGTAGTCGGGGAGTGTGACCGATGCCCGACATCAATTAGTTCGACGAACGAACTAATTGGAGTAATCTATCTGCATGACGACTCTCCACAAGACGGAACGTCGCGATGCGACTCCGCTGGGTCTCGCCAACTCTTTGCGGCCGACCATCGCCCGACTGGCCCGTCGGCTGCGGCAGCAGGACCACACCGGCCTGGGGCCGACGATGACGGCGACGTTGGCCTCCATCGCCAAACATGGTGGGCCGACACACGGCGAGCTGGCGACGATCGAACAGGTTTCGCCGCCGACGATCACCGCGGTCGTCGACAAGCTGGAGAAACTCGGGCTCGTCACCCGCGAGACCGACTCCACTGATCGCCGTGTCACTCGCGTTCGGGCGACGCCGGCCGGCATCGACCAGCTCGACGAGGTTCGCAACCGCCGCACGTCGTGGCTCGCGTTTCGACTGACCGCCCTCACTGACGAAGAGCGACGGCGCCTGGCCGACGCGGCCGACGTCCTGGCCAAGCTCATCGATGTTGCGGAGGGCCCGATCGATGGCTGACTCAGGTGTCGAGTTCTCCACCGGTCGCGTCGGCACCTTCGAGTCGCTGCGCGTCCGCAACTTCCGTCTCTTCTTCGGCGGCCAGCTCATCTCCCAGATCGGCAACTGGCTCACCCTCATCGCTCAAGCGCTGCTCGTGCTCAAGCTCACCGACAGCGGGTTCGCACTCGGCCTGCTGGCAGCCTGCCAGTTCGGGCCCGTCCTCGTCCTCGGTGCCTGGTCGGGCCTGGTGGCCGACCGCTCCGACAAGCGCAAGTTGCTGCTGATCGTGCAGTCGTTCGCGATGGTGCAGTCGTTCGCCCTCGCCTTCGTCGCTTTCATGCATCACCCTCCGGTGGCCGCTATCTACATCGTGGCCCTGTTCGGTGGCGTTGCTACCGCGTTCGACAACCCGGCCCGACGCGCGTACGTCGTCGAGATGGTGTCGGAGGCCAACGTCCAGAACGCGGTCAGTCTGAACAGCGCGCTGATGACCGGCTCACGAGTGGTCGGGCCGGCATTGGCCGGCCTGCTCATCACCACCGTCGGCTATGGATGGACGTTCGCGACCGACGGTCTGTCGTACCTCGCCGTCATCCTCGGCCTCGTCTTGATGCGCACTCGCGAGAACCGCCCGCACCTCGCCGCCGCACGCGGCAAGGGCCAGGTGCGCGAGGGCCTGCGCTACGTACGAACGATGCCCGAGCTCTTCGTGCCGCTCGTGATGATGGCGATCATCGGCACTTTTGCGTTCAACTTCCAGACAGTGATGCCGCTGCTCATCAAGCGCACGCTGCACGGCACCGACCGAACGTTCACCCTCATCTACAGCGTCATTGCCGTCGGCTCGCTGGTCGGCGCGCTGATGTCGGCGCGTCGTTCCTCGGTCACCGTCCGCCACATCATCTTGTCGGCATACGCCTTCGGTGGCGCCATGTTGTTGCTGGCTGTCACACCGAACGTGGCGTTCACGTACCCGATCGGCATCCTGGTCGGCCTTTCCAGCATCATCTTCATGACCACGTCCACAGCCATCGTCCAGGTGCGCGCCGAACCCTCGATGCGGGGCCGGGTTCTGGCTCTGCAGGCAATCGTCTTCCTCGGAAGCACGCCGATCGGTGGCCCGATCCTCGGGTGGGTGTGCCAGCACTACGGGGCGCGCATGGGCGTGGCAATCGGCGGCGTCTCCGGCATCGTGGCCGGCGTGTACGGCATGCGTGCTGTCCGCGTGAAGACGCACAACGCACGATTCACGGACGAGGCGATGGCAACGGCGCAGTAGCCGAATCCGCGAGGGGCAGGTAGACCGAGAACCGGGCACCACCACGTTCGGTCGATCCGGCCAACACCCGTCCGTCCATCGCCTCGGTCAACTCCTTGACAATGGCGAGACCGAGGCCACTGGAGCTCTCGCTGCGGGTCGGTTGTTGGCGGGCTACATACAACCGCTCGAAGACGTGCACCAGATCCGCGTCCGCGATGCCATGGCCATCGTCGTCGACGGTGATGATGCCGTGCCCGCCGGCCCGACCGACCGTGACGACCACCGACTCCCTGGCGAACTTCAATGCGTTGTCGATCAGGTTGGCGAGTATCTGCGACATGCGATCCGGATCGGCGAGCACCACCACGCGCCCGGGAGCTTCGCAGCGCAACGTCAATCCACGAGCTTGCGCAGCGGGAACGAACCCGGAGCAGTCGGTCTGTGCTCGTTCGGCGAGGTCGATGGGCACGATCGACAGCGAGAAACCTCTGGTCTGCAGCTTGGCGAGGTCGAGCAAGTCGGCGACGAGCCGTTCCAATCGGTTGGCCTCGTTGCGGATCACCGCAGCCGCCTTTTGGGGCTCCGCCGCGCCGTCGGTGATCGCCTCCGCATAGCCACGAATCGACGTCAGCGGTGTGCGCAGGTCGTGGCTCACCGACAGCAGGAACTGCTGCTCCAGCACGCGCATCCGTTGCAGTGACGCGGCCATCGAGTTGATGCTGCGCGCCAGTTCGGCCATCTCGTCGTGATCGTCGGGCCCAGGCTCGGGCAGGCGTGTATCGAGCTGGCCGGAGGCGACACGTTGAGTCGCCAGCGAGGCCTCGCGCACGGGTTTGGTCAATCGTCTGCCCAGCCACACCGCCACCGCTGCCGCCGCGAGCAACGTGACCGCGCCGGCGAGCAGGAACAAGCGCACCGAGCGGCCGAGTGCGGCATTCGCCGTGCGCGTGATCACGACGATTGTCTGTCCGACCACAGCGAGGTTGGTCGATGCAGCGGCAAAGACGGTGTTGCCGACGTTGCCACTGACGACACCGTCGGGCGCCAAGGCCCGCGGGTCGATCAGCGATGCATCGATGCCGGCCGGCAGCGTGTCGCCGGTGAGCTCGCCGAGCCGGTTCACCGTGAGCACGGCGATGTCGTCGATGTCGAGTGCTCTGCTGAACGACCTGAGCACGCGGAGCCGTCGGCGGGTCTGCAGCTCGGTGAGGTTGCCGCCATCCGCGCCGACCAGCGTGGTGACGTTGGCGGCAAGCTCTCTGGCCTGATCACGGAGCTGGCGCTCGGTGGTCTGACGAGCGCGAACGTTGGCGAGCACGAGGGTGCCGGCGCCGGCGATCAGCAACGTAGCGAGCACGACGGCGATGAATGCAACGGTCAGGCGGCGGGTCACGATCGGCCCAGCATGATCGCGAGATGTGATGGATTCATTAGCCCAACCGGTAGCCGATGCCCCACACCGTTGCCAGCGGCAGGTCGTCGCCTAGCTTCTTGCGCAGTTGGCGAACATGCACGTCGACCGTTCGGTCGTCTCCGTACCAATCGGCACCCCACACGCCGTCGATCAGCTGTTGGCGCGACAGCGCGATGCCTTGGTTGCGTGCCAGAAAGGCGAGCAGGTCGAACTCACGCGTGGCGAGAGGAGCCGGTGTTCCCAGAACGCGCACTTCGCGGCGTGCCAGATCGAGCTCGATCCCATCTCCGACGTCGAACACCGACGCGTCGGCGACCGCTGGTTGACCGCGCCGCAGGATCGCCTTGACCCTGGCAACCACTTCGCGGGGAGAAAATGGCTTCGTCACGTAATCGTCGGCGCCCAGTTCGAGGCCGAGTACGCGATCGATCTCGCCGTCCCGCGCGGTCAGGAACAGAACCGGCAGCGTGCTCGCAGCACGGATGCGCCGGCAGATCTCGAAGCCGTCGATGTCTGGGAGGCCGATGTCGAGCAGCACGATGGCCGGCCGTTGTCGATCGATCAGTTCGAGAGCGCGCTCGCCGGACGCTGCCTGCAGCACACGGAAACCGGCACGTCGCAGGTACATGTCGAGGAGGTCGGCGATGCTCGGATCGTCCTCGACGACGATCACGGTTCGCTCGGTGGCAGATTCACCCACGGCAATCATGCTGACACGCTGGTACCGTTCCGACAGAGCACTGGAATCCATCCGACCGCTCGAACGGCTCGGCGACAAGGGCAGCGACTTTGGCGACATATCTCGACCGCATCCTCGAACATCACCGTGAGATGGCCGAGTCGGACCAACGCCCGATCGAGCGGCTGACACGTGACGCCCAGCAGATGCCGCCGGCACGCGGCTTTGCTGCGTCGTTGCGTGACCGTGCGGAGCTCGCTGTCATCAGTGAGATCAAGCGACGGTCGCCGTCGAAGGGCGATCTCTTCGCCGATCTCGATCCGTCATCGCTGGCTGCGGCCTACGGCAACGGAGGCGCGGCCTGCCTGTCTGTGCTCACCGACAGCTCCTACTTCGGAGGTTCGGTCGGCGATCTGCAGGCGGCGCGCGGCGCCTGCTCGCTTCCTGTGTTGCGCAAGGACTTCACGGTGAGCGAGCGCGATGTGCTCGACACGCGGCTCATGGGAGCCGACTGCGTGTTGTTGATCGCCGCGGCGCTCGACAAGGCGGAGCTGATCGGTTTCCATCAGCTGGCCACGAGCATCGGGCTCGAGGTGCTCGTCGAGATCCACGATGAAACGGAACTCGAACTGGCACTGCAGGCCGACGCGACTGTCATCGGGGTCAATCAACGAGACCTCGTCACGTTTCTCGTTGATCACGAGCGCGCCGTTCGCATGGCTGGTTTGATGCCGCCCGATGTCGTGCGGGTCGCAGAGAGCGGTGTAAGGGGTCGCGAAGACGCGCTGAGTTTGCGTCGTGCCGGGTACGACGCCGTACTGGTTGGCGAATCGCTCGTCACCGCGGCCGACCCCGCTGCAGCAATTGCAGAGCTCCGCGTTGCTTGATCCGTAAATCGATCCGGTCCGAACACGGCCCGGCCAGGTACGTTTGACAGGTACGTTTGGCATGAGCCAGGGAACGGTGATGTTCGTCAAGATCTGCGGTATCACGAATGAGGACGATGCACTGCTGGCTGTTGCGATGGGTGCCGACGCTGTCGGCTTCGTTCTTGCCCCTTCGCCGCGACAGATCGCGCCGCAGCAGGTCTACAACATCACCCGTCGGCTGCCACCCGAGATCCTCACCGTCGGGGTCTTCCGCGACGAGCTGCCCAGCAGAGTGATCGACACGGTGAATCGTGCCGGCCTGAAGGCGGCCCAGTTGCACGGGCACGAGTCGCCGGCGATGGTCGCCGAGGTTGCCGAACAGATCCGCTGGGTGATCAAGGCGGTCGTGGCCGGCTCGGTCGATGCGCGGCGGACGAAGGATTTCTGCACCGATCTGATCCTGGTCGACGCACCGTCGCCCGGGTCGGGAGAGCTGTTCGACTGGTCGCTGCTCGGTGAGGTCGCCGAGGGCCCGCGCCTCATCCTCGCCGGAGGCCTCGATCCAGACAACGTCGCCACTGCCGTCCGCAAGGTGCAGCCGTGGGGCGTCGACGTGTCGACCGGCGTCGAAAAGTCTCCGGGTCGCAAAGATCCGATGAAGGTCAAGGCCTTCATCGAACGGGCTCGGGCCGCTGCACCGCAGCATCATCTCGGGCCCGATTCGATGCCCTACGACTGGGCAGACGACGAGGAGTAGACGATGTCGCTGATGGCAGAACCATCGGCCACTGGACGTTTCGGCGAATTCGGTGGTCGTTTCGTACCCGAGACGTTGGTGCCCGCGTGCCAAGAGCTCGAGGCTGCGTTCCGCGAGGCGTGGGCCGATTCGACGTTCCGCGCAGATCTCGACTTCCAATTGCGGCAGTACGCGGGGCGTCCGTCGATCCTCACCGAGTGCGCCAACCTCGGCAACCAGCTCGGCATCCGACTGCTCCTGAAACGTGAGGATCTCAACCACACCGGCTCGCACAAGATCAACAACGTGCTCGGCCAGGCTCTGCTCGCCAAGAGGATGGGAAAGAAGCGCCTCGTCGCCGAGACTGGCGCCGGGCAACACGGCGTGGCCAGCGCAACTGCTGCGGCGCTGCTTGGCATGGAGTGCAAGGTGTACATGGGCGCAGTCGACGTCGAACGCCAGGCGCTCAACGTGTTCAGGATGAAGTTGCTCGGTTCGGAGGTCGAATCGGTGCAGAGCGGCAGTCGAACCTTGAAAGACGCAGTCAACGAGGCGATGCGCGATTGGGTGGCATCGGTGGAGTCGACGCACTACTGCCTCGGTTCCGTGATGGGCCCTCACCCGTACCCGTGGATGGTCCGTGAGTTCCACCGGGTGGTCGGTGACGAGGCCAAGCAACAGTGCCAGGACCTGTTCGGCGACGTACCCGACATCGTCGTCGCATGCGTAGGCGGTGGTTCGAATGCGATCGGCATCTTCTCCGGGTTCGTCGACGATCGCACCCGTCTGGTCGGCGTCGAGCCCGCGGGTGGAGCTGCTGTCGGCCGCGGGCAACCTGGTGTGGTGCACGGCATGCGCAGCTACCTGATGCAAGACGAATACGGTCAGGTGATGGAAGCAGAGTCGATCTCTGCAGGTCTCGACTATCCGGGCGTCGGCCCGGAGCACAGCCACCTGGCGTCGATAGGCCGCGCCGAATATCCGTCGGTCACCGACGCCGAGGTGATCGACGCGTTTCAGTTGCTGGCCCGAATGGAAGGCATCATTCCTGCGCTGGAGTGTGCTCATGCCCTCGCTTGGATCGCTCGCGAGGCGCCGAGCTTCCAGGGATCGACGGTGTTGATGAACCTCTCCGGACGCGGCGACAAAGACGTCGCGCAGATGATGGACATCCTGGCCCGATGACCGGAAAGTTGGAAACTGCTCTGCGCGACAAGCGCTCCGCAGGGCACAAGTTGCTGGTCCCGTACGTCACCGGTGGCCTCGCCGGCTGGCAAGACGCGGTCCGCGCCATTGCCGCTGCGGGTGCCGACGCCATCGAGATCGGCTTGCCGTTCTCCGATCCGGTCATGGACGGTCCGGTCATCCAGCAGGCATCGCAGATGGCGTTGGAGAGCGGAGCGACGCCGGTGTCGATCCTCGCCGAAGCGCGCACGCTCGACGTGGGCATTCCGCTGGCGGTGATGTGCTACTACAACACCATCCACCATGCCGGCCATGAGCGGTTCGCTCATCAACTCGTGGCTGCCGGCGTCGTGGCATCACTAGTGCCCGACCTGCCGCTGGAGGAGTCGGCACCTTGGTGCACCGCCGCCGACGCTGCCGGCATCGAGACGGTGATGTTCGCTGCACCAACCGCCCCCGATGAACGGCTGCCGCGCATCGCCGCTCGGGCGAGAGGCTTTGTGTATTCCGTGGGCCTGCTCGGCGTCACCGGAGAACGCGATCAGCTTGCCTCCACCGCCGCCTCGCTGGCGCGCCGCCTGAAGGCCATCACCGACGTGCCGGTGCTGATCGGGGTCGGCGTGTCGAACGCTGCCCAAGCGCAACAAGCTGTCCAGGTGGCCGACGGGGTGGTGATGGGCGCTTCGGTGATCAGACGGTTGCTCGACGATGGTGCCGATGCTGCCGGCGACTACGTCGCCGAAGTCCGCGCGGCGATCGATGAATGAGACGTGTGAGCTCTGTGAGGCGGCTCGACTGACGGAGTGGTTCTACGAGGACGAGTTGTGCTGGATCGCCGAGTGCGAGCAGTGCTACGTGCCGATGGTCGTTTGGAAGGAGCACGATCCGTCGCCACCTTCGGCGCTGCGCGAAACGATGCTCGAGGTGTTGGGAACTGTGGTGTGCTCGTCGTACCGCTTCGACGGTTACTACATCGACGACAACATGCGCTCGATCCCGAACCACTACCACGCCCACGCCCGGCCGCGCGGTGGCTTCTTCGGTCACGGCATGCGCAAGACCTCGCCGTAAAACGCAAGAAGCGAGCCGCCTGAGCAGCTCGCTCTGCTAGCCGGCGAACCGGCCACTATTCCGATCGGTTGGTCAGTATGGCCGAGTAATAGGTGAACGCATTTGTTGGGGTTCCTTTGTTCCGTTCGGCTGCGGCTCCGCCGAGTGCCACAAACATATCACACTCCGTGGCCGGCTGTGCAAGGATCTTGAGAGAAAATCGCTGGAATCTTTACGGCACGGTCCGTGGCGATTCGCGTCTCAGCTGATCGGTAGCATCAGCCCATGCTCACGTCCGGTCAACCCGCGCCCGCATTTTCCTTGACAAACCAGAAGAACGAGGTTCAGGAACTGGCCGCGCTCCGTGGCCACAACGTGCTCGTGTACTTCTACCCGCGCGCCGACACCCCCGGGTGCACGCAGCAGGCCTGCGGTCTTCGCGACATCGCTGGGCAGGTCGGCGACACCGTGATCCTCGGGATCAGCCCCGACAAGCCGGCGGCACTGGCCAGGTTCCGCGAGAAGTACGCGCTCAACTTCGACCTGTTGTCGGATCTCGACCACTCCGTGGCCGAGGCCTTCGACGTGTGGAAGGAGAAGAAGAACTACGGCAAGACCTACATGGGCATCTTGCGATCGGCGTTCTTGATCGGGCCCGACGGCAAGGTGCGCAACGCCTGGTACAAGATCAGCCCGAAGGACACGCCGACGCGGCTGCTGGAGGCGCTGGGCGGATGACGGCCTTGCCGATCCCGGCAGATGTGCTGCCGCACCGACCGCCGTTCCTGTTCGTCGACGAGATCGTGGCTCTCGAGCCCGGTGTCAGCGCCACGGGCCAGTGGCGTTTGACCGGCGACGAATGGTTCTTTCCCGGGCACTTTCCTGGTCGGCCGACGTTGCCGGGTGTGCTGATGTGCGAGGCGATTGCTCAGGTCGGCGCGATTGCCGTGTTGACCGACCCGAGGTTCGCAGGCAAGCTGCCACTGTTCGGCGGCCTCGACGGAGCTCGCTTCCGGCGCCAGGTGGAGCCGGGCGACACGTTGGAGCTGCGGGTAGAGCTCCAGCGGATGTCGGCTCGTGCGGGCAAGGGCCGCGGCTGGGCCCTACTGCGGGGTGAGACCGCGTGCGAGTGCGAGTTGATGTTCGTGCTCGTGGACGCATAGCTCACGCCGCCGCGCGCCACAGCGGTGCGGCGACCAGGGTGCAGTGCTCGCACGGCGTTCCTCGTTCGACGAGATCGGCAGCGGCGATCAATCCGTGCCGGAAGGCGACCTCTTCGACGACATCGGGGTCGTCGCACGGCCCACCGAACCACTGATCGACGACGTCGATCAGACCGACGTGGTCGCTGCAGTCGAGCTTGGTGTGGACGAGGTTGGGTCGGTCGATGTCGAAGATGACGTATCGAGTGGGGCGTGTCGGGCGGGTCGGGGCGTGTCGCTTGGTCATGCCGTGATCATGGCAAGGGGGTGTCACGCGGTAGTTCTGGTGGGGGATCTTCGGGGCGGGCCACCCAGGGCAACGAGTGCCACACGCTGCGATGAAATGCCAAGTAGCCGGGCGAGAGCCACGGTCCGAGGAGCTCTCCGGCAGTGAGGCGATCGACCTCTGGCAGCGATTGATGGACGACGGTCGGCAGCTGATGGTGAGCCGTGTGGAAGTTGTTGTTCCAGTACATCCAACGCACCACGCCGTTCGAGACGACAGTGCGTGTGTTCTCGGCCGCTTCGACCGTGCCGACCGTGGCACCGTAGTGCTCGGTGACCAACACCAGTGGGACCACGACGACGAGCGCGACGAGCCAGGGTGCCAGCCACACAGCGAAGAGCAGCCCGGGGTTGGTGAAAGCGGCGAGAACGACGAAGGCGAGAACAGCCATGCACAGGACCGTGTCGGTGATCGCTGCTCGTTTCTGCGCGCTCGTACGAAGCCAAGGCGGCGGGTGCCCGGCCGCGGCTGCGAGTCCATAGCCGAAGAGCCGAACGAGGAAGGCCACGCCTCCGAGGGCGAGCAGCGGGTATTCGAGTCGGGCTCGGAACCGCAACGGCGGACCCTCCGGGTCCTCGATCGCTACCGTGTATCGGTGGTGAGAGAGATGGTACGGCCGGTAGACGCCCCAGGGCATCAACACGGCGGCTCCGGCGACTGCGCCGGTAATACGGTTGGCGACGGGTGATCGGAAGAGATGGCGGTGCGTGGTTTCGTGCACGATGGCGCCGTTGCCGAGCAGCAACCACCCCATCGCGAACCACACGGGAACGCGAACGAACCACGGCGTTCGTACCGCCACGACGGCGAGCAGCAAGTAGAGCGCTGCCGATGCCACGAGGTGCCCTGCCGAGGCCCACGTCCGTGGCGTCGTGAGCCACTGACGTCGAGCTTCGGTGACCTCCATCAGGCGGGGCCGATGATGATGCTTCCGTTGTGTCCGCCGAAACCGAGGCTGTTGGAGATCGACGGCGCCGGTGTCCACGGGCGAGAGGATCCGACGACGAGATCGATCGTGAATTCGGGGTCGACGGTTGTCGTGCCGGCTGTCGGTGGGATCGACCGCTGGTCGATCGCCAACAGCATGGCGACTGCCTCGAGCGCTCCAGCAGCGCCGAGTGCGTGCCCGGTGACTCCCTTGGTCGAGCTGACAGCGACGCCCAGTGGACCGAACACCTCGGTGACGGCTGCGGCCTCGGCGGCGTCGTTCAACGGCGTGGATGTGCCGTGGGCGTTGACATGGCCGATGTCGCTTGGTTGCAGGCCGGCGTCGGCAAGTGCCAGGCGCATGCACTCGATGGCACCTACGCCGCCTGGCGACGGCGCCGTGATGTGGTGAGCGTCGGCGTTGCTTCCTGCTCCCAACATCTCGCCGTAGATGGTGGCGCCACGAGCCTCGGCGATCGACCACTCTTCAAGGATCAGCACGCCGGCCCCCTCGCCGAGCACGAAGCCATCGCGGTCGACGTCGAACGGACGGCTCGAGCCCGACGTCGACAGCGCTGTCATGTTGCCGAAGCTGGCGACACCGATCGCGCATCCCGCCGACTCGGCGCCACCGGTGACGGCGGCGTCACACATGCCCCACGAGATCAAGCGTGCGGCATATCCGATGGCGTGCGTCGACGCCGCGCAAGCAGTGCAGATGGTTTCGTTGGGGCCGCGGAGGCCGTAGCGCATGGAGATCGCCGCGCCCGGCGCGTTCGGCATCATCATCGGCACGAGGAAGGGCGAAACTCTGCGCTCGCCCTTGGTGAGCAGAACCTCGATCTGGTCCTGCGTCGATCGGAGGCCGCCCACACCGGTCGCAAAGATCGTGGCGAACCGATCGGAGTTGACCGTGGGATGGCCGGCGTGTTCGAAGGCCTCCGCTGCAGCGGCCACGGCGAACTGCTCGACGCGGTCGGCGCGTCGGGCTTCTTTGGGATTGTCGAAGTAAGGGGTCGGATCCCAGTCGGCGATCTCGATGCTCTTGTGACCGGTGATGCCCGGTCCGTTGAGGCCTTCCCAGAACGCCTTCTTGCCGATTCCGCACGGTGCGACGACTCCGTAGCCGGTGATGGCTACGCGCCGCCCCGCACCTTTCATCAGAGCTTGCCGACGACCAGGTCGTAGGCCTGGCCGACAGTTTCGATGCCCTCGAGATCTTCTTCGGGGACTTCCACGTCGAACTCCTCCTCCAGTGCCATCACCAGCTCGACGAGGTCGAGGCTGTCGGCATCGAGATCGTCGCCGAACTTTGCTTCTGGTACGACCTGGTCTTCCGATACCGAGAGCACCTCGACGGCGCATTTGCGGAAGCGGGCGAACATTGCTTGATCCACGACTATCTCCTTGTGTTCGTGATGCGGACGATGTTAGTGACTGTGCCGTAGGGAATGGCTGAGGCTGTCAGTGACCCATGCCCAATCCGCCATCGACGGGTATCACGGAACCCGTGATGTAGGCGGCGTCTGCCGAAGCGAGAAAGGTGACGACACCGGCGATCTCGTCGGCGCAGGCCATGCGTCCCAAGGGGACGGCGGCGGTGAGCTCTGCCAGGCGCTTGTCGCCCAGGGCCGCCGTCATGTCGGTGGCCACGGGCCCGGGAGCGACCACGTTCACGGTGATGCTGCGCGACCCCAACTCGCGGGCCAACGATCGGGCGAGTCCGACAAGGCCCGCCTTGGATGCCGCGTAGTTCGCCTGGCCGGCCGACCCGAGCAGGCCGACGACCGACGACATGAAGATGATCCGGCCGGCGCGAGCGCGGAGCATGCCCTGAGTGGCCCGTTTGGCGACTCGGTACGCAGCCGTGAGGTTGGCGTCGACCACCGATGCAAAATCGTTCTCGCTCATCCGCAGCAGCAGTCCGTCTTTGGTGATGCCGGCGTTGGATACGAGAACTTCGACCGGGCCGAACTCGGCCTCGACGGAGGCGAACGCCGCGTCGACGGACTCTGCTGACGTGACGTCGCACGCAACGCCGAAGAACCCGTCGGGCGGGGGAGACGAGTGGTAGGTGACGGCAACGCGGTCGCCGAGCGCACTGAACCGCTGCGCGCAAGCCAGCCCGATACCGCGCGATCCGCCGGTTATGAGAACAACTCGGCTCACGCAGGCCCGCCGGCGGGCGCGCCGCCTCCCCATCGCAGCACAGCGCTGGCCGCCGTCATACCACCGCCGAAGCCGACGAGCAGCAGAAGATCGCCTTCTTTCACTCGACCGTTGTCGAGCGCATCGGCGAGCGCGAGCGGAACCGATGCCGACGACGTGTTGCCCGTGCGTTCGAGCACGCTCACCGAACGTTCGATGGGAATGCCCAAGCGCTCGCAGGCCGCCTGGATGATGCGAATGTTGGCCTGATGCGGCACGACGAGCGAGATGTCGTCGGCGGTCAGCCCAGCGTGATCGAGCGACTTTGTGGCCGAGTCGACCATGATCCGGACTGCGCGACGGAAGACCTCCTTGCCTTCCATGTTGATGTAACCACCGATATCGGCCCACAGCAGCCGGCCGAGTGAACCGTCGGCGTCGAGATCCCAGGCCAGCAACTGGCCAGGTCCCTCGACCGCCTCGAGCACGACGGCGCCGGAACCATCGCCGAACAGCACGGCAGTGTTGCGGTCCTCCCAGTCGGTGATGCGCGACAGCGAATCGGTACCGATCAGCAGGACCTTGCGGGCTCCCATGGCGATCAGACCGTGGGCGTTGACGAGGCCGTAGACGAATCCCGAACATGCGGCATTGATGTCGAAGGCGCCGCAACGCAGGCCGAGCTCGTTCTGCACCGACGCGGCATTGCCCCATTGGATGTCGGGTGTGGTCGTTGCCAGTACCAGCGCGTCGATCTCGCTCAGCTCGACCCCCGACATGTCGAGCGCCGCCCTGCCCGATTCGATCGACAGGCCGATCGTGGTGCCGCCGACGTGGCGCTCGCGGATACCGGAACGCTCGACGATCCACTTGTCGGACGTGTCCACCATCTGCTCGAGATCGTGGTTGGTGAGCACCTTGGGCGGGAGCGCTGTACCCCAACCTGTGATCACGGCACCTCGTACTGCGGAAGGTAGTGCTGGCATGTCAATCAGTCCTCAACCATGCGATGGGTTGTCTCATTGTGACGCGCTCTCCGCCGAGCGCGATGTAACTCTGCAATACGCCTGCAAACGGTGATCGTACTTCCGACTCACCCACATGACCGAGTACCGAGCCGACGGTGAGCATCGTGCCGTCGGAGAGATCGGCGATCGGGGTGAACACGCCGGCCGCTGGACTGACGACGAGTCGCTCATGGGCGAACAGGTGCTCACCTTCGAGTTGGACGCCGCCGCGTGACGAACCGGCGTTGACCCACTCGAGCAACTTCTCGAGATCCTCCGGTGTGGATACTGCAATGGTGCGGGCCGACTCGACGGTGCGCTTGGCCATGCCGGTCAACACTCCACCGGGCCCCAACTCGACGAATTCTGTGACACCGAACTCTTCGAGGGCCAGCAGGCAATGCTTCCACCGCACCGGGCTGCTGAGTTGCGCCGACAGCAGGCTCGACCAGTCGGCGCCGGCGTTGTGGGCGAGGGCATCGACATTGGATATGACCGGCACCTCGGTGTCGCGCGGGTCGGCTTCGGCGATGGCTTTGCGCAACCGGTCGCGTGCGGGGCTCATGAACGGTGTGTGGAACGCACCCGAGACCGGCAGCGGGATGACCTTCTTGGCGCCGAGTTGCTTGGCGACGAAACCGGCGGCGGCCACACCCTCTTTCGATCCGGCGATCACGATCTGACCCGGAGCGTTGAAGTTGGCGACCCACACGTCGTTGTCGGCGCGCCGGCAGGCGATCTCGACTTCGTCGTCGTCGAGGCCGAGCACCGCGGCCATCGTGCCCGGGTTCTCGATACCCGCTTGATGCATCGCTTCGGCGCGTTCGCACACGAGACGCACGCCCTCGTCGAAGCCGAGTGCGCCCGTTGCCGTCAATGCTGTGTATTCGCCGAGGCTGTGCCCAGCGCAGAAGCTCGGTTCGAGGCCGAGCCGCTCGGCTGCGTCGAGGACCATCAGGCTCGAGACGAACGTCGTCAGCTGGGCATGACGTGTGTCCTTCAGATCCTCTGCATCGGCGTCGAGCAACAGGTGCGCCACGTCACGCTCGGCGATCTCGGAAGCCTCGTCGACGAGCTCCCAGCTCTCGTGGTCGACCCAGGGCCTGCCCATACCCGGTCGTTGTGATCCCTGGCCAGGGAACGTGAAGGCAAGCATGATCCACACACGTTAGACCGTTTGCAGAACGGTCGATTTGCTACCGCTCGGTAACGGCCGTGACGTGCCGGGGTTCGGCCGCTACGCTCTCGGCGTCACTCGCCCGAGTGGCGGAATGGCAGACGCGACGGACTCAAAATCCGTTGTCCGAAAGGGCGTGTGGGTTCGAGTCCCACCTCGGGCACCAGTCCCTGGACCTCAGTCCAACTCGTAGACGAGGACGATACCTTCGCTCCAGTGGGTTGACGGTCGATCATGCGTCATCGCCATTCGTCGAACACTGCTCGCCAGCAGCAGCCGAGCGAGTGGAATCTGATGGGCGGGGTTCGGCGCGTCTGATCGTGTGGTACCGTGGCCGCCGTCGCCCTTGGGAGCCTTAGCGGGCTTTGGACGTAACTCTGGGGAGAGAACATGCACGCACTGACGCTCGCGCAGGGTGGGCGGTAGAAGACGGTGGGCGACGACAACGAGGCAGCAGCGGCCGCGTTGCCGGTGCCGGGCCCGGAGGCCATTGCCGGCGCGTTCGTGTTCTCGACGGCGCTGCGGCGGGCCGACATCGACCAGCAAACCCAGCAGCGCCTGCTCAAAGCACTCGCCGACACACTGCCCCTCCAGCCCCTTCGACCTGGTATCGCGGGCAACGACCGCACCGTCACGCCCGACACGCTGAAGGTCTTGCTCCCGAGCGCGGCCGTCGTCGCCGCCGGCCTGGATCCGGCGACGATCGTCCGGCCGCCGCCCCCGGTGCTGTGGACCGATGGCGCCAACCAGCTCGTCGTCCGCGTGGGTGAGGTGCGTGCGGATCTGATCCTCGGCGCCATCGTCCTGACCATCCCGGTGGCCTGCGATCAAACCGGACCCGTCGACTGCACCGTCACGTTCGTGACCGGCACCCCCGACCGCCCCGCCGGCGGCATCACCACGACCGAGGATCACCCGCGCGGACCGGCCGAGGTGGTGGAGAACTGGGCCGAGCCGTTGATCGCCTTCGCATGGCACACGCTCCTCATCGCCATCGACTCGATCAGCAGCGCGCTGGGTGGTGACCTGTCGGGCCAGAAGCTTGTGACTGCCGCTTTGTCGGTCACCAATGATGGCGTCACGGTCACGCCGATGGGCCGGCACACGTTCATGACCGGCGCGCTCGCCGCCGGCCAATCGCCCGCCGGAGGACCGACCGGATGACCGCACTGCCCACGCTCGATCCGGAGATCTCCGATCTCGGTCTGGCTATTGGGCTGCTCAAACCGGGCACCAGCGGCGTCGAGCTCGACAGCGATTGGTTCAACGCACCGGGCCCGAAGTTGGTCGGGACACTCGCTGACGATCAGCGCCGTCACGCTCTCGTTCGCTTCGTCGAGGCCGTGCTCGGCCATGGTGAGCACACCGAGCGCGACGGCGTCACCCTGCTCCACCTCTTCGGTCTGCGGGAGCTGACCGGCGACACGGGCAAGCCCGATCTCGTCGTCCAGGTGTCGCTCGACGATCGACCGACCGACTACGTCGAGGTCGGCTTGGCCATCACCTTTGCCACCACGACACCGGCCACGACGACCGAGCTGGTCGTACCGATCTATCGCGCCCCGAAGCAGGGTCGGCCCAAGCCGACCCAGCCGTTCGCTCTGCTCGCCGGCGGACTCGTGCAGCTCGCCTCCGACATCACGCTGTCGAGCGTCGACCCTCCCGTCGGTGACTTCGGACTGAAAGGGGTCGGCGTCTCGATCACGACGCCACTCGACGGATCAGCCCCGCCGGCGTTCAGCCTCGTCCTGAAGGGCCTGCACCTGCCGGGCGCCACGCACAGCACCGACCTGCCAATCGGAGGCGCCGGTCAGAACATCGAACAAACGTTGCTGTCGCTGGTTCTCGGGCTCGTTCGACAGGCCGCCGAGTCGCTCGCCGGCCCGGCCGCCGCCGAGGTCAATGCCGTCCTCGACCTGCTCGGCCTCGGCTCGACCGACGCCATTCCGCCCCTGCCGGTGGCCGATGTGCTGGCCCACGGCGCTGGGGACCTGCGGAACTGGTTCACGTCGGTGATGGGGGCGGCGGGAGCCCGCGACGCGTGGCTCGGTGCGCTCGCTCAGGTGGTCAACGGGACGGCGGCCAATGGCGTCGTCACGATCCCCATCCCTGGCGGCCCGGTGTCGGCCACGGTCGCGCTCGATGCCGCGCCCGGACCATCTGGTCACCTCGTCGTGACGCCCCGGCTGGGCATCGGATTCACCCAGGACGTGGCTGGGGCCCTGCGGCTGGGGGCCGAAGCGATTGCCGATCTCGTCACGATCGACACCGCCACGGGTCAGCTCGCTGCCGTGCCTCGGTTCGAGGTTGGCGTCACAGCCACCGGCTCCGGCGTGGACGATGACGCCAAGCTGCTGCACACCGGCGATGTCGCCGTCGGCGCCCTTCGGTTCGGGCTGTCGATCATCGCCGGCGCGCCCACGCGCTGCTGGAGTTGCGAAACGTCGACGTGGAATCCAACCACCACGACGTCATCGACTTGTCGAGCCCCGATGCCGTGGTTGCTGCCGCCGGTCAGATCGCCGGTGACCTCGTCGGCAAGCTGATCGACAAGCTCGGTGATGCAGCTACCGACGTCAAGGGCCTGCTCGGCTTGATCCCGACCGGGACGATGCCGGCTCTCGATGCCGGCCACCTGCTCACCGATCCACTCGGCACCCTGGCCGGCTGGTGGCACGACCTCACCACGACCCATGCGGCCGACGTACCCGCCGTACTCGAACGTCTGCGCAACCTCGTCGCCAACGCAGCACAGGTCGCGTTGCCGATCTCGACGGCCGATCCGACCACTGGCCCGTGGTCGATCCCGATCGCCAACAAGCTCGCCAACACGCTGGCGATAGACATCGCCCTCGACAACGGGAGACTGGTCGTCGAGCCCGTCGTGTCGATGCGAGTCGACGATCTGGCCGGCGGCTGCACGGTGGTGTCGACCGAGATTCGGGCTCGGTTGGCATCGATCGATCTGGTCGCCCGACGGGCCACGTTCCCCCTGTCGGTTGACCTGAACGCCAAGCTACGAGCCCGCGGTGCGGACCAGGCGCGCCTCGCACTCGGACCGGTCGGCATCGTCGCCGACTTCATCGGTGTACACGCCGGCTGGAACCCGGCAACCGGTCTGGCAGTCGGACTCCAGACGCCGAACCTATCCATCGACACCGGTAGCGGTCTCGTGCCTTTGGTGATACCGACGGTCGACGCCGACGGCCACCTGAACGTGCCGACAGCGTCGTGGTCCGCTGTCGAATCTCTCATCGGCGTGCTGGCCGCCAATGCGCCCTTCGGTTGGCTGGGTGATCTCGCCGACCTTGCCGGCTGGTCGCTGACGCCCGCACGGCACGGCGCCCACCTGCCATTGGCCGACCTGGCCGCCGATCCCGCGTCCGCGCTCAAGTCGTGGCTGATCAGCCTCGCCACCGACGCCGACATCCTCGGGTCGCTGGTGTCGACGCTGGCTCACCTGACCGGCGGCTCGTCCGAAGGTCTGGCCGGGGTGTTCGGCGGGTCGGGAACACCAACCGATCCGTGGTTGGCGTCGCTGACGGCGTCGAGCAGTTCACCCGCGCTGGCCGTGTGGATGACGCCCCACGGGCCCGTGCAGCCGGCGACCGTTGTCGGCCCGGCGTTGACCGGCTGGCGACCAACGATGCCCGGGCTCCCACCCGACGGTCTGGCCAACGCGCTGTTCGACGAGGCGCGGGCCGGGCCTGATGCCGCCGGCCTCGCCGCTGGCCGCGCCGACATCGCAACCGGCTTGGCCGGCCTCGTCGGTCGCTGGGTCGGCACCGACGGTCTCGTCGCACCACCGTCCGCGCCGTTGGCCGGCGTCACCACGATCACTCGGGAGGATCTCGACTACCGTGGTCTGACTGGTCTCGACGTCGAGCTGCTGATCCCCGGAGGTCTACCGGTCGGCGCCGTCGTCGTGAAGGTAGCGGTCTCGCCCGCGGGCACGCCGGCCTGGGCGTCGGCGACCGGGCGGCTCCTCGACCTGACCACACCTGGTCTGGCGCCTGCGTCGTTCACCGTGGCCGACCCGGCCCCCGGCGAGTGGGTGGTCGCCCTCGCCACGCGAGCCGACGCCACGCTTGGCGGCAATGACGACCCGGCCGGACTCGTCGGGCAGGCGCGCCGCTTGCAACAGGTGCTCGCTCGGCTGTCGACGGCCGGCCCGGTGGTGCTCGTGGCGCTCGGCGGGGCAGGGCACGCGGCGCGAATTGCCGCCGATGCCGTCACCGGGGTCACCCATCTCGTCACCCTGGGAACACCGTGGAGCCCGGCCACCTTCGACTCTGCCCGTACCGGTCTGCCGGCGGATGCGCTCCGCTTGATGAGGGCGTTGCTCCCGGCACCGGACCCATCAGAACCCGACGACGACGACTTGGCTCTCGGTCGCCATCTCGTCGAGGGATTCATGTCCGCCGCCCGCGGCAACACGGCCGATCTCGAAGCTCCACAACCATCCGTGGGCGCTCGCAATGGGCTGACTGCGCTCGCCGTGTTCGGGGTGCTCGGGGCCGACACGGTGGCGAGGGCGACGACAGCCGTGTTCGCGGCGGGACTGTCGCTGCGAGCACAGGCCCGCGTGGCCACGGCGCTGGCCAAGCCGACGTCGGCCGTCGCCGCCGTTCGTGTCCCGTTCTCGCTGCTCACCCCGCCCGGTGGGCATGGGATCACCGTACAGGGCTCGGTGGCGCTGACTCTCGGCGATGTCGAGGTGGCCACGGCAGTCTTCACGGCTCGGCCCGGCATCGTCGTCGAGCTCGACGTAGCCGACACCGACGGCTGGTTGCTAGGCGGGCCGGGAACGTCCGCTGCCGGGGGCGCGCTGCCGCTGGAGCTGAGGCGCATCTCAGCCCGCGTCGAGGTCGGCGGGCCGAGCGGGCACGCCACGGCGGGCATCACGTTGCACGAGGGAGCCGCGCTCGGTGCCGACTTCGCCAGCCTGCTCGTGGTTCCGCCGACCGGACCAACGGGCACCTTGGAGATCCAGCCGCTCCTACCCGAGGCGCAGGCTCTGCTCAGCGCGCTCACCACCAAGCTCGCGTCGGTCGGCGCGGGTAGTCCGGCCGATCGTCTCGCCCAGCTCCTGCATGCCGTCGGGACCACCCAATCGGATGGTGGTCTCGTCCCCGACGCGCTGACCCATCTTCTGCACGACCCCGCCGCACAGCTGCACACGATCCTCACCGGGCCGACGACGCGCGGCCCGCTGCTCAACGCGCTCGCCGGGCTTGTCCCTGGCCTGACCGTCGTCGACGACACCGTGCATCTCGCTGTCGGCCCGCTCACAGCCGACGCCGACGCCGCCGCCGGAACGATCGGCTTCAGCGCCAGCGGTGGCGAAGGCCTCCTGCCTTGGACCGCCGGCCTCCAGTTCCCAGTGACGGGTCGTCCGACCGGGTCGATCGTTCTCGGCGACCCGACCACCGACGCATTTGCGCTCAGGATCACAGGCGATCAGGCCGAGCTCGTACGCCCCGCCCCGGCTTCGCCGATCTTGCTCTACCCGACACCGGACCTCGACGGGCTGGCGAAGTTGGTGCTCGCTGCAATTCCGGCTGAGGCGCTCCGTCTGCTGCTCGAAGCCCTGCGCCGGATCGACACTGGGCTTGGCACCGCACTCGACGACCTGGCCGGCGCCCTCGGCATGCTCAAGCCGATCGACGCCAATGGTCGCCAGGCCTACGCCGCACCCGTGGGGGTGTTCGAAGATCCGGTCGGCTGGTTCAAGGCCGAGGTGCTCACGGTCACCAAGGGCGGACCGTTCGATGCCGACCGAATCATCACCCTGCTCGATGGTCTGAAGCCGTTCCTCGGCCTCACCGGTACGCCCAGGGGCGTGTGGCCCATCGCCGACGGCATCACCGTCATCGGCTCGCCGACCTCTGATGGACCGAACATCGCGCTCGCCATCGACGCCACGTCGTGGCTTGCCGGCTTGGCCAACCGGGCTCCGGTCGCCGCCGGCATCACACTCGGGCTGACGCTGCCGGCCAGCGGAGCGCCGAAGCCGACGATCGACGTCTTCGTCGGTGTGCCCGATGGCGCCAACGGAACGTCGACGCCGCAGCATCGCCAGGCCGCCCACCTCGCCATCAGCGGCAATCAGGCCCGCCTCTTCCTGCGTCCCGCCACCGGCGCCGACATCGAGCTGTTCCCCAACGTGTCCGGCCTCGGTTCACTGCTGACGAATGGTGTCACAGCGGTGCTCCCGATGGCGCTCACCAAGTTGGCGGCGATGTCGGGCGATGCAGTGCGCACGGAGATCGCCAGTCTCGTCGGCGAGGTCGGTCGTGCGCTGGCCCTCGCGACCGGAACGCCGGCGGTCTTCGATGCCGATTCGCTGAAGGCGCTCGCCGCCGATCCGCCGAGCTACCTCCGAGCACGGCTCGGCGCCCTCTTGACCCAGGTCGTCACACCGCTCAACGCGGTACTCGCCAGGCTCCTGGGCGGTGGGCCGGCGGCTATTTCGAGCGGCGGCGCGGGAGCCATCGTCGTCACCGTCAAGACCGTCGTCGTCGAGATCCACCCGTCGCCGCTCTCGGTGTCGGTCACCGGAGTGGTCTCGGGTCTGCCGATCGTCGGAGCGGCAGAGGCGTCGCTCGCCGTCGGCGACAGTGGCGTCACCGGATGGTCGTTCGGGGTCGGGCCCGCGGCGATCGACCTGGGTGGCCCGATCCTGCGCCCATTCGCCCGGGTCAGCTCCAACGCCGGCTGGCAGGTCGAGACCGGTCTGGGCCTCGACGCGTTGGATCCGAACGCGACAAACCACAGTGAGCTCACCGCACGCTGGCGCAAGTCGACTGGCCTCGCCGTGCTCGTCACGACCCGGACCGGGCCGACGGCGGTTGCCGAAGACACCTCCGATGCCGCCGTCGCAACCGCCGCCATCGATGCCGTGATCGACCTCGTTGGCGGCTGGGTCCTCGGTGTCACCGAGGTGCAGACGCTGCTGGCCAAATCGGTGGGTACCAAGACGGTCAAGTTCGTCGTCGAAGGCTCGATCCTCACGAGCGATCCCACTCCAACGCTCCTGGCCGGGACGCTCACAGGATGGCCCGGCAAGCTGCTGACGATCGCCGGACAGCTCGCCGCCGCCGCACCATCCGTGCCGGTCGGGCCCTTCACGCTCTCCATTGCCGATTCTGGCGGCGGCGTGTACGGGATCGCTCTG
This sequence comes from Ilumatobacteraceae bacterium, assembly GCA_963720775.1. Taxonomy (GTDB): domain Bacteria; phylum Actinomycetota; class Acidimicrobiia; order Acidimicrobiales; family Ilumatobacteraceae; genus JAENVT01. The sequence continues at coordinate 67,061 of CAVRGR010000001.1, forward strand.
TCGATGCCCGACGGCGCCGGCATCGACCTGACTTCGGGCGGCGAGACCTCGCTCAAGCTGGAGGTCGACGCGTCATGGATCGACCCGCCGTCGACATCCGGCATCGTGCTCGATCTGCTCAAGATCAACGGGCCGAACATCGAACCCGCGCCCGGCATCGAGGTCAACGGGGTTGGCCTGCGGCTCGGCAAGACCACCGGTCCACTCATCGACGCCGGACTCAAGCTGGACTCGGTCGCCGTTCATCTCTTCGGCAGCGTGCGTCTTGGCGGAGGCGTGCCCCAGTTCGCCGGTGGCGTGCAGGTCGAGCTCGGCGGCCTTGCCGTGCCGCTCGGCGGCGGTGGTGACAACGCCGTGGCCAAGGGAATCATGCGTGACGCAGGCGGCAGCGGTGCCCCGCCCCGACCCGCGTTCAGCCCGGCCCTCGCCGTGCAGGACCATGGCCAGGGAGTCGCTGTCAGCCTGCGGGCCGGCAGCGGCGATGGGCCCTGGTTCCTGCCGATCCAGCGGGCGTTCGGACCGGTGTATCTGGAGCAGGTCGGGCTGGGCGTCGCCTATCGCCAGAACGTGACACCCCGGCAACTGGAGATGGTCAGCGTCTACCTCGACGGATCGGTCTCACTGATCGGGCTCACCGCCGCGGTCGAGAAGCTGCGCATCGGCTACCACGTCACCCGGCCGTTGTTCTCGAGCGACGCGTGGGAGGTCGACGTCGAGGGCTTCGCCATCTCTGCCACGTTCGGCCCGCTCAGCTTGGCAGGCGCGCTGGCGAAGTTCCCGCTCGACGCGCCGCTCACCGGCGTCGAGTACCTCGGCATGCTGAAGATCCGCTACTCGGTCTACGGCATCGATCTGTTCGGCGGCTATGCCCATCCGACGGAACCGAACGGTGAGAGCTTCGCCTCGTTCTTCGCCTTCGGTGTGCTCCACGCACCGCTCGGCGGCGTCCCCGCGTTCTTCGTGACCGGCATCGGCATCGGCTTCGGTATCAACCGCGAGCTGCACACGCCAACCATCGATCAGGTCACGACTCATCCGTTCATGCAGGCCTTGCGGGCGATCGGTCCGACGCCCGAGCCGATGCAGCAGCTCAAGGACATGCGGACCATCGTTCCACCCGCCCAGGGCGAGTTCTGGGTTGCCGCCGGCATCAGCTTCACGAGCTTCGTCCTCATCACCGGCGAGATCCTTGTCACCGTCCAATTCGGCGACGGCCTGGAGATCGCCGTGCTCGGCCTCGCTCGTGCCGAGCTGCCGACGCCCGTCTTGACCCTGGTGTCCATCGAGCTTGCGCTGTTGGCCCGGTTCTCGACGAAGGAGGGCCTCCTGCTCGTCCAGGCTCAACTCACCGAGAACTCGTGGTTGCTGACCAAGTCGGTCCGTCTCACCGGTGGGTTCGCCTTTGCCACGTGGTGGAAGGGCCCGAACGCCGGCCAGTTCGTCGTGACCGTCGGCGGGTACCACCCGCGCTTCCATCACGACGGCTATCCCGTCGTTCCGCGCGTCGGGCTGAAATGGCAGCCGGCCGACTTCGTGTCGATCGAAGGCGGCGTCTACTTCGCCCTGTGCTCCGAGGCGCTCATGGCCGGCGCCGGCATCCATGCCGCTGCCCACCTCGGTCCCGCACATGCCAGCCTGGACCTCGGTTTCGACGGCATCGTGTTCTTCGATCCGTTCTTCTTCAGTGTCCGTGTCTACGCCGAGGCCCGCGTCGGAATCACCATCTGGTTGCTGTTCGGATCAGTCGATATCGACGTCTCGCTCGGTTTCGACGTCACCGTCGAGGGTCCCCCGATCCATCTTTTCGGCCACTTCTCGGTTTGCGGCATCGAGATCCCGTTCGAGATCGGCCAGAGCAGCGACCCGGCCGACAAGGCGCTTCATGCCGGAGAGTTCGCCGACAAGTACCTGCGGGGCGACAAGCAGGCTCAGGTCGTGCAGGCCGCCGTCATCCGCGGTGCACTTACGGCCGGCAAGTCCGACGCACCGAACTCGGGCGGGGTCGACAAGCCGCCCGACGGCAGCGCCGAGCACCCGTTCCGCGTCGTGCCCGAGTTCCAGCTGTCGTTCGTGACGATCGCCCCGTCGACCCATCTCGAACTGGCATGCGCCGCCGGCACCATTCCGCAAGACCTGGTCGATCCGGGCCTCGGTGTCGCACCCATGTACTCGGCCACCCTGGAATCGGCGCTGACGATCACGCTCACGTCCGACGACGCCCAAGTGTTCGATCTCGCCGACGTTCACCTCACCCTTCGGCCGGCAGCGGCGTTCCCGAAAGGCGTGTGGGCACCGGCGGGCAATCCGAAGGCCAAGATCGTTCCGAGCGGCGACACGGTCAACGCTTGTGACGGCTTCACCGTCGACACGCTCCTCGACGAATCGAAGTTCGTCGGCGCGCCCGACATCGACTACCACCAAGTCGAGCTCCCGCTCACCGGCCGCAAGCCGCTGCCGTTCATCACCAATCGGGCCAAGACCGACGGTCGGGTGATCGCCGCCAAGGCGTTGCGCGATGCGGCCAAGGTGCTGATCGCCGGCGACCCCGACACCGACCTCCGGTTCGTGCGCACTGCGCTCGTGCTGTCTGCAGCGGGGCGCGGGCTGACGTCGGTTGCGGCGTTGCGGGGCGAGCGCAACGCCGCTCCATCGTTCGGATCGCTGGCCGACGATCTCGTTGTCACCCCCGACGCCGTCTCGACCCCCGTGACGCCGGTAGTGGTCGATCGCAACCCGCCACCACCGCGCCGCTTCGCGCCGCTCGTGAAGTCGGTGGTCGGTGTGCCGATGGCGCTCACCCTCGACCGGCCGACGGGCACCACGGTGGCCGACCCAGGCGGAGCCGTGACGAGAGTCGTGCCACGGCTGGCCGATGTTCAATCCGCTCACGCCGGCAGCACCCAACTCGCCCTTCATGTCATCGCTCGGAGCGCGAAACGAGTTGGCGGGTCGCTCGGTGCAGTGGGCGCGGCGCCGCTCACCCGGCTGGCGTCGGGCACGGTTGGGGCAGTGGCGAACGCGCAACCGGGGGCGGCCGCCGGCCGACTTGCCGGCATGACCGCCGGGCTCGTCGGAGCGACACCGACCGGGAGTGGGCCGAAGCGCCGGGTGGGTAAGGGTGTTGGTGGCGGGGCGACGGTGCAGGAGGGCGAGCTGGCCGTGATCACCATCGCCAACCGGCCGAGGGGCGAGATCCTTGACACCGTGACGATCTCCGGCGGTTCGACGCGGGTGTTGAGCATGGCCGCCGGTGGCCTGGTGCTGGATGACCAGATCGTGGGGAGCGACGGACTGGACGCGCTCGTCACGCTGCCGCGGCCAACCGAACGCGTGGCCATCGTGGCCATCGGAGCGAGCGCCGGCGCCGGTGGCTCCGTGGCCGGTTGGTATGCCGGGCAATCGTTGCCGACGGTGGGCTGGGGCGCAGCGATCGGCGGCGGCGTCGTCGTCAGTGGCCAGGGACACCGGGTGGGGGACAACCGCCAGCGCGCCGATGGCGGTTGGGTGAACGGCCACGAGCTGACCGCGGCGTCGCGTGTCGTCTCGGTGTTCACCGATGACGTCAACGCCATCGCTGTGGTCATCGACGATCGAGCCGGTGCAGATGCCGCGGGCAAGGTGTCGATGACGTTGGCCGATGCCACGCGAGCGCTCGACGCTTCCGGCGCCCCGCAACCGCCGCAGGTCTTGGTCGAGGGCGTGCGCACGATTTTGCTGTATGCCGTGCAGACAACCGGTCCCAATCCGCGAGTGTTCGTCGAAGGCGGCTCGTCGGGCGAGCTCGCTGGTGTGCTCGGCGGGTCGAACGGCGTCGCCGCGCTGGCCAACGCCCTCGCCGCGAACGGTGTCGCTGCAGCCGTGCGCCAACCCCTGGTCGGTGGCCCCGGTCGTCGACTCGTGACGATGACGATCGGCGACGACGTGCCGGCGCCTGCACCGCCACCGGCGACACGCGGCCGGAAGAAAGGCAGCTGCGAAGAAACGGGCAGCGAAGAAGGCGCCACCGGCGAAGAAGACGCCGCCAGCGAAGAAGGCGCCGGAGCGACGGCGAACGAAAGGATCGGGCCGATGACGACACCGGGGTTCTTCCAGCTCTACCCGGCAGCGCGGCCAGCGCTGCCCGCGGGTGACTACACGGCGACGAGCAACCAGGAGCTCGTCGCTCAGACACCGCACGACGGCCCACAACAGATCCCGGTCGACGACACCGAGTTCCATCTCGTCATCGATGCGCCGCGCTACAAGATGCCGCCCGATCAGATTCTTTCGACGTTCCCGCCGGCCGGCTCACAGGGCGACTGGCGAGAGCGGTTGCCGCAGATCGTGTTGAAGCGCCGAACGTTGCCGTGGGAGCGCAACCCCGATCCTGCCCACGATCCCCACACGTCGCCCCCATGGCTGGCCCTCGTCGTGTTGGCCGACGGCGAAGGTCAGTTGTCGTCCGACGTCGACGTGTCCCAGTGCGTGACGTCGGACGTGAATCTCGGCAACGAGGCAGATGTACCACGTGGCAAGTACCTCTCGGTAACGAAAGACATCGTCGAGAAGGTCTTCCCATGCCGTGACGAGCTCGAACTGTTGTGTCACGTCCGAAGAGTCGATCTGCGCGACACCGAGCTGGCACTCGGCGATGACGACGGTTACCTCGCTGTTGTGATCTCGAACCGCTTGCCCCAACCGGCGGCGCCGAAGACCGACGATCAACCGGCCCTGCCGCTCAAGTACACCGCCTACCTCATCAACCTCGAGCACCAACTCGACAAACTGCTCCAGACCGAACCCAATCCTATTCTCTTCTTCGATGCCACTGCCGCGGTGTCACTCGTCGACAGTGAGTTGCTGGCCGCGGCACCCGATGCGACCATCGATCAGATCGCGATGAAGATCGGCCCTGCGGCACCAGTCTTTTCGATGAGCAAGGACGCCAAATCGCTGTCGCCGTCCGACTCGCTTCTGGCGCCGTTCGCCGCCCCAAGAGGAATCGAATCCGCCGCTGCGGCATGGGCAACAGGACCGACCAAGCAGGGCGCGTCGATCTCGAATGCGTACGCCGATGCCAAGGCCTACAAGGCGGGCGTGTTCAACGGGGACATCGTCCGGCTCATGCCGGTGTACCGCTTTCCGGTGTTGGTGTCGTGGGAGTTCACCTGCACGGGTGACGGAGGATTCGAGCGACTGATGAACGCCCTGCAGGTCGGGATGCTCGGCACCGCAGTCGACGAAGACGCCGCTGGAGATCCAATCAGCGCGCCCCCACCGGGGCTCGAGGTCGCCGCCACGGGTCATGTCGCGCTGTCGCATCGCACGCGTCGCGGCGAGGCAGCCCGCTCGTGGTATCGGGGGCCGCTCACGCCGCAACCGACGGTACGCGCCGAACCGGTTGATGGTGTGCTCCCGCTGGCCCACACCGGCGATCAACTGCGCAAGCTCGTACCCGATGGTCGCGAGGACATCTCGCTCGCCGCGCTGTTCGAGATCGGGCGGTTGCTGACGTTGAACAAGCCCACCCTCGTCGCTGCGCTGATGCAATGGCGACGCGATGTGTTCGGAGCGGCGCGAGCTCGTCAACTGGCCGACCTGTTGGCGAATCAGATCGTGGCCGGCATTGGCCTCGGTGTTGCCGGCGGGCGCAACAGACTCGAAGACCTCGTGCGCGCGTCGGTCGTCGGTGCGTACGCGTCCGAGAACGGATTGGCCCCCGCAGCGCCCGAAGTCACGGCGGCCCGCGTGCCCGATGAACTGCTCCAACTGGCGCCGGAACAGATGCTGGCCGGTCTCGGCGTCAACGCGTCCGTCGTGGCGCGGCTCGGCAAGCAGTTCGGGGTCGATGGTCTGTCGTCGGTGCCCATCGCGGTGGCGATGACGCCCAAGGAGCCGGCCACAAGCGACAAGCAGGCCATGGTGGCGCTCAACCAGACACTGAGCCAGCGGATCGATCAACTCGTCATCAGCGCGTTGAAGGTGAGCGACGTCGCTCACGGCGTCGGCCGTCCCACACGCAGCCGCAAACGCGACGATCTCGATCGGCTCCTCGCTGAGGCGGCTGAGCGCGCCGCCACCGGAAGGAGCGGTTGACATGGAGCTGCATGCGGCGTCGTACATCACAGAGATGAAGGCGGCCAACGCGTCGATGATCTCGACGTTGGCCCAGCTGCCGGCCGCCGAGGGGGTGGAGGATGGCATCCGGCCCGACGGGGTCGTACCCGCTGAGATCGTGCGCTTCCTCGCCCAGCTACGCCTCATGCAAGGTGTCCCGTTCAACTACTTGATCCCCGACGCCGAGCTGATCCCGGCCGAGACGATTCGCTTCTTCTATCTCGATCGCAATGCAACCGACGCGCTCGTACAGGGTGCGTTGAGCGTCGGGACCGTGAACGCCGCCGATCGCGCCCAACTCGCCCAGCTGTACGAGGTGGTTCGCAAAGAGGTCGACAGCGCGGAGCGTCTGGTCCGAATGAAGGACGCTGATGCGCCGGCAGTCGACGCGCAGGGTCGGCCGATCGGCGTCGGCGGTCAGATCAGCGGGTTCGTGCTTCGCTCGCGCCTCGTGTCGGGCTGGCCAGGATTGCACGTGCGGGCCTATGCCACCGACACGCGCCCGGACGACAAGACGATTCCCGACATGGACACGAGCCCCGATCGCGTGCGGTTGCTGCGAATGGAACGACTGGCGCCGGCGGTGTTGTTGGTCTTGTTCGACGGCGTGCCCGCCGTCGTGCACATCGAGGAGCCGCGATCGGGAATCCAGTTCGGTGTACGGCTCGACGCCAACGCCAGTCCAACCCAACAAACTGCTGTGGTCACACTGCGCGACGTCCAACATCCCAACAATGGACCACTGAAGGTCGGCAACAAGCCCATCACCGTCCCTGTGCCCTTCAGGGCCGGATCTCCCGGCGTCATCAACATGAAGAAGCTCAACGACGCGATGGTCGCCGTCGCCGCGACGAACATGGGCAACACCGTCGACTCAGCGGAGTACGCGATGCAGATGTTGCGATTCCCGCTGCGACAAGTCTTCGGCGACACATCGGTTGCGCAAGGGGCCGACGCCTTCTTCGCCACCGTCAACATGGCGGTGCTGACCGAGCGGTTCTCCATTGCCGCCAAGGTGCTCGGATCATGAGCCAGTTCAGTGCGGACGACATCCGCCGGGCCGCGCTCACGCCGCGGTGGGCAGCGCTCAGTCAGATCGGCGGTATCGCCAGCGATCTTCACAACTACGACCAGCTCCTCGTTCGTGAGCCGCGCTTGCTCGTTCCCGTCGACGTGCAGGCCATGGTCGTGCAGGCCGGCGTGAACGACACCGAGCCCATGCAACGCCTGCCATTCCGCGACGGCGCCACCGATCCGCCTGCGCTCGACGTGAACGACGCCGGCACCCCACGCCCGGCCGGTGTGTACTTGCTGTGGTCGACGCCGAGCGCCCTCGGCCGCGGCCGCTTCGTCGACGATCCCCAAGCACCCGGAGACGCCACGCGACGCAAGCTGTCGCTGCCACCGCTGCCCGACCGCTGGTTGGTGCTGCGTCTCGCCGTCCCGTCCGGAGCGCGAGATCCGGCCGTGACCGGTTGGGTGATCGAAGCCGATGCCGGCACCGTGAACGCGCTGGCTGATTGGCCGGGCGGCAAGGCGACCTCGCTGGAGTCGCACGTGATACCCGCGGCGCAGTTGAACGTGCACTCCGGCGGGCCGTCGTGGACACAGGCGTTCGACTCAGCCCTCGGTCGGCTGAGCTTCTTCGACGACTTGGCCGACCTCGCCGGCGCCTCACTCGAAGGCGATGCCATCGCCTACTCAGTGTGCGGCTGGTGGTCCGTCAGTGCCAGCGATCCCCTCGACGGCGTGGGCACCGACGTCGCCTACCGCCAACGTTTGGCCGATCTCGGCTGGAACGATCCTGACCATCCGAGCCCCGACACCGACCAACGGGCGGAGGCCGACGATCGCTACAAGGTGGCGACGACGTTCGGTCTGTCCGTCGCACAGCGCTACACCCAACCGTTGCTCGTCGATGCCGGCAAGGCGGCGAGTGCGACGGCGATCTCCGGGCAGGTCGCCTTGATCGCCTCGCCGATGCGCACCGCCATCAGCGGCTTCCTCGACGAGGCAGTCGCGGCGGCCATCGTGCCGCCGGCACCGACGCGCACGACGCTGCTCCACGGTCGCATTCACGGCGTACCACTCAGTCGCGAGGTGGCACCCGACAGTCGACCGTCCACCGCGTCGGTGCGCGTCGTGCTCGGAAGCTCGACGCCCGATGTGGCCGCCACCGTGTCGGTCGCCGGCACTGGCATGGGTAGCGCCGATCAGGATGCCCGTCGCGCCGCCGAACGGCTGCTGAACGCTTTCGCATCCGGTGATCTCATGCGCATCGGAAGCAGCGACGCGTGGGCCGACATCGACGAGTACGAGCACGCCCACACGTTCATCGCCCAGCCGGGCGGGACCGAAGGGATCGACCGCTTCGTCGACAAGCCCGGCCCGACGGCCGACCCCGGCGCCGGATTCCGCGCCGGCGCCCGCTCGGAATCGGCCGTCAGCAAAGCCGCGGTCGCACCGCTCGAGTCGACGGTGTTGTGGAACGCGATAGAGCGGCCGAACACTTTGGCAGTCATCGACGAGAACGTCATTCGGACTCGCAAACAGTTCGACGGTCGCGTCAACACGGTTCCTCCGCCCGCGCCGAGCGTCGTGCGCGAGGTCGCTCGCCCGGCGCCGCGATTCCACCAACCGGCCGCCCCGGTGATGGGTGTCACCGGCGGCGGCCGGCTATTGAGCGCCGTCGAGCGCGAGGAAGCCGACGGCAAGCTCGTGTGCCGTTTGTCCGACCAACCCTCCCGTGGCCATACCGGCATCCTCGCCAGCGCCGAGCTCCTCACCAACCTCGGCTCGGCCGCCGTACCCGACGAGGCGCTCGACCTCGCTCGCGAGGCCCTGGCCGAAGATCCCTATCTGGTGTCATGGCGCGCCAGCCGCGCAAAGGCCAACGGGATCGACGGCGATCTCGCGTTCGCCCGCTTCAGATCGGAAGCCGCGCTGTCACACGCCTACTACGCCGCCGACAACGCCCGGATGAGCACCTACGTAAACACCGACGTGGCGAGTGCGTCCATTCGCCAGAAGGCCACCGAGGCTCTGGCGCGAGCGTCGATGTCGGAAGGTGTGTGGGCACATCCCGAGGGCGTGACCATGTGGGGTCAACCGTGGCGGCCGCTGTTCTGCGACTGGGAGGTCACGCTTTCACTAGGCGCTGTGACCGGCGCGACCGTCAACTGGGAGCTCGTCGGCACCGACCTGCAACCGAAGACCGACGGCCCACTGGAGACGCCCGACGTGATCACGATGCAGGGCCGCTCGCCGCTCGTTGCCGGCGTCGCCAGAACGATCGGGCGCGGCATCGACCGATGGCTCACCGAGGAACGCGAGCGAGACATCGGCGGTCATGGATTGGCCGACGCCGGCACCGAGTCGGCGCTGGCCGCATTGCGCGACACGCTGGCTCAGATCGACCTGATGTCAGTGGCCTTCGACGGAATCCGTGAGCGACTGCTCGGGCTCCGCTACGACCGCGGCCTCGAACATCGCGACAGCGAAGCGCTGACCGACGGGACGCGCCAGGCTGTCGTCGACGCTCTGCCGCGGCTCATCGCTGGCGGTCTGGTGACGTTGTCGTCGGCGCGGCTGGTCGATGCATTCGGTCGTTGTCTCACGCTCCCCGTGGATGAAGTGTTGGTACCGGAGCGTCTGTCGCACACCGGCGATCGATCGATGCTCAGTCGGCCGCGGATCACCGCGCCGGCACGATGGCGATTCGATCTCGTCGACGCCGGCTCGACCTCACTCGACGCAGCGCTGGCCCGCGTCGACCAAGCTGATCTCGGCAAACAGATCAACCCGGTCGCGGGTTTCCTTTGCCTGATCACATCGATGAATCGCTCGAGGTGTTCGCTGCCGACGGGCGCCCGCTCGGCGAGCTCATGCACGACCCGTTCAGCGATGCGGTGATGTGGGAGATCGCACCCGGCCGCACCGACGTCGCTCCCGCCGCCGGCCCGACCGATGATCCCGACGTGAGCCATCGTCGCGTCGGGTGGCTCGCCGCCGGTGTTGTCGCCTCTGATGCCACCGCGCGGCAGGGCACACCTCAGCGGGCCGAAACCGAATCGTCGCTGTCGGCCATGTTGCGGGCAATCGACACCACGCTGTGGTCGGTTGATCCATTCGGTTCACTCGGCGTCGAACACATCGCCGGCCTCGTCGGCCGCCCGATCGCAGTCGTGAACGCGCGATTGTCGCTCGAGATCCAATCCGACGTCGCCGACCGCGCCTACCCGAGCGATAGCGGCGTGCTGCACGACGGGCGCCAGGCCGCGTTCGATTCGATGGCCGAGCAGATCTTCGAGGTCCGTCTGGGCGAGATCACTCGTGCCGACGACGGCTTGCTCGGATACTTCGTCGAGGACGACTACTCGGTGTTCCATCTCGTCGATCGAGTCATCGCCGACGAGGCACTGCCCAGCGGGCGATGCCGTGGCCTGCTCGATCCAGACAACCCGACGCCGATGCAGCCCGACCCGATCGACCCCGATCATCCCTACATCAACGCCGACGGTGTGATCCATGTACATCCGGGCCAGACCGTGAAGCTCACACTGCTCATGCATCCGGGCGGCAAGGTGCATCTCACCAGCGGCATCCTGCCTCGCACCAGTCATGCGTTGGCACGCGACTGGGTGCACCCAGGTTTGTCGGTGATGGCTCCGTCGCTGCGATGCGGGCCGCTGCTCATCGATAGTGACAAGGTGCGCCTACCGAAAGTGGCGTCGTTCCCGGCCGAGCAGCTCTTCACCCATCGCGACACCCCGACCTCGTGGAAGGACGATCCGATCCTCGCCGCTACACAGGCCGCGCTCTTGCCCGACACTCAGCCCGAGGTACAGGAAGGCTGGATCCGCGTCGCACCGAACCCGAGCGCAGGAGGGCAAGCCTGATGGCCCGCTACGACTGGCCCCGCGCCATGCGCAACCGCGACAACCCGGCAGCGCGCGCCGACCATCTCGCGCGCTTCGTCCCGCGCGTCGATCCGTCATCGATCGAACCACCGGTTCCGAGCACCGCGAAGCAGGCCGCCCGACGGCGACGCGCTGCTCCGAAGAACAAACCCGTCGGCGCCCAGAACCTGTGGTTCCCGATTGGGCCGACGGTGATGACCAACGGCCAAGCCGCAGGCAATCCGAACGTGGCGGGGCGGATTCGCGATCTGCAGGTCGAGCCGGTCTCAGGTCTGCGCCTGTACGCCGCCAGCGCAGGCGGGGGAGTGTGGTTCTCGGGTGATCGCGGTGAGACGTGGCGTCCGCTCGACGATTACCAGATCAGCGATCGCAGCGACGTCGGCAATGTCGCTGACGCGCTCTCGATCGGTGCCGTGCACGTCATCTGGGGTGCGGCCGCCGACGGTTCCGACGATGTCGTTTGGGTCGGCACTGGCGAGCAAGCGCTCGCCGTTGGTGGCTTGCTTGCCGATCGGACGAGTGGCCTGCCTGGCAGCAAGCTGTTCGGGATCGGGTTCCTCAACCGCGATCCAGCGATCGCCGGCGGGGCCTGGGTCGTTGTGAAAGGCGCAGCAGCCGGCGCCGACGGCGACACCCTTCGGGGCGAAGCGTTTTGCCGGATCACCGCCGACCCCGGCGATCCTGATCAGCTGTTCGCGGCGACCACGAAGGGCCTCTACGTCCGACCATCAGGCGCAGGGCAAACCTGGACGAAGGTGACGGGCTACACGGTTCCGTTCCCAGCGCTGCCTCTGGATGTCGTGCTGACCCGGACACCGGCCAACCTGCTGCGCATCTGGGTGGCGGCGGGTAGTGACGTCCAGGTCGCCGAAGTCCCCGGAGCCGCGCCGACGCCGGTGACGCCAGCATCGCTGGCGTTCACGCCGGTGAAGCTGCCCGATGTCCTCGTGAACAAGCCTGCGCCGGGCAAGACGGCGCTGCCCGGCGGAACCCGGCTCCAGTTGGCAACCGATGACACGAAGCTGTATGTCCTTGGCCGCGCCGAGATACCGGCGGACAGCGATCGCAAGAACGCGCCGGCGGCGCTGTGGACAGTCGATGTCTCCGCGACGGTCGCCAATCTCACCAATGGCAGTGCGACGACTCGGCTCCAAGACATGGCCGAGGACATGTTCATGTCGACGACCGACCAGTCCGACTACGACATGTGCATCACATGCCATCCGACAGTCGCCGGCCGCATCTATGTCGGCGGCGCGGTGGCCGATGACGACGGCGCCGTCTATCGGTGCGACACCACGGTGACGTCGGCCAAGCCCACGTTGATCGGCAAGGGTGTGCACGCCGACGTTCACGTGTTGCGCGTGGGCCCGGCGTCGCCAACCGATTCGACGAAACGAACGGTCTGGGTGGGATGCGACGGTGGGCTGTTCCGATCTGACTCCGATGGCGACCCGGGCACGTTCGTCAATCGCAACGACGGTCTGGCCGTGTTGCAACCGGGCTTCGTGTCCTGTCATCCCACGAACCCAGGCATCGTCGTTGCCGGTTTCCAGGACAACGGAACAGCAATTCGCACGGGCGACACGGTGTGGACCCAGAAGTTGGGCGGCGACGGGGGCGGGGTGGTGTTCGATCCGAACAGCACGAACCGCTTCTTTCGGCAGTACACGTTCGTGGACTGGGAGAGCAGCGACGGTGGCGGCATCGCGCCGATCAACCGGCGCGGCGCCCGAGGCCATGACAAGGTGAAGAGCTCCGAGAAGATCGAGGAAGAATCGTCGTTCTTCTACTCGGGTGCGGCGGCGATCAAGGATGGGACCGACAGTCACCTCGTCTTCGGTTCGAATCGAATCTGGTACTCGCGCTGACTGGGCGCGATCGTGGATGACCCTTCCGACCGGCAGCGATCCGAGGGATCGCGACAGCCCAGATCTCAAACAGGACGTCTTGGATCTCGACGCGGACGCGGTCAACTACAGCGACCGGGTCGGATCGATCGACTGCTGCAGCAGCACCTATCCCGGTGTCGGCTACACCGGCGCAAAGGTGCTCACCGTCAAGCTCTCGCTCTCATCGGATCGGCTCACCCTGCGCGCCATCGCGCTGCATGAGCGGGGCGTCGCCTGGGCAATCGGCACACGCGCCGCAGCGAGCGGTCCGTTCTCGTGGCAGAAGAGTTCGATTCCAAGCCAAGCGATCAAGGACCCGTCAGCCGGTGCCGAGCAGACCGCGTTCACCGACGGCGCGACGATGGCGTTCCTTCCCGCTGCCAAGGTCGTGAGCGACCTCGCCGTGCACGACCACACGCTGGGCACACTCGGGTCGTGCTACGTCACCACCATCGGCGGCTTCGCCGGCGGCTCGCCCCGTGACACGCTCTGGTTCTTCGACGGCGCCAACACGTGGCGGCCGACCGGGCTGCATCACGCGACGACGGTCGTAAACGGGACATGGGCGGTCGCAGCCGATCGAGTCACAGCGCCGGCGTTGGCCGTCATCGTCGATCCGGCCGACCGGAACATCGTGTACGTCGGAACAAGCGTCGGTGTCGTGCGCGGCGTCTTGACGATCGGCGGAACACCGGGCGCCCTGACGTACTCGTGGGCGTGGGAACAACTGATGAACGGCCTACCCGAGGCTGCCGTTCAGGACCTTGCCATCTTCACCGGGTCAGGCCCGTCGTTGCTGAGGGCGGCGACCCAATCGCGTGGGGTGTGGGAGCTCGACCTGAGCAACTCGTCCAACTTCGCCCTCACCTATCTACGGTTGTTCCGCACCGACACTCGACGCGTGCTCCCGACGCCATTGGGCGGCGATGTTCTCAACGGTGAGGTGAACAACCCGACGCATTGGGACGACAGCCCCGACATCGTGGTCGACACCACCGGGGTACCCCCAGCCGGTCCCCTTACGGAGGCTCAGCTCGATGCCATCCCTCGGCCGGGGCCGGCGGTCAGCGAGGCGCGGATGTCGATCACGAATCGCCATCCTGCGGTGCACGTCCTCGTCCACCACCGATGGAGCGACCCTCTGCCGTCGAACCAGGTCAAGGTGGCGTTGTTGCGGCACGACCTGCCGAGCAACGGTGTTGTGCCGATCGGCCTTCTGTGGCCGGCGCTCATCACCGCGTCGGGTTCGAATGCGCAACCGGCGAGCCTGCCCGACGGTTGGAGCAAAGCCGGCGCGACCGTGTGGCAACGACCAACGGAAGCGATCGACCAGCGAGTCCCTCGCGCGGTGACCTTCGATGTCGACCTGTCGTCCGATCAGCGCGGCTCGGCGATCGTTCTGTTGGCAGTCGTGATGAGCGACTCGAACCAGATCAGCGTCACCGATCTCGACCTGGGCGGCGGCAACAAGGCGACGACTGGAGATCAGCTGGTCGTCGCCTCACCGCACGTCGCGGCGACCTCACTCTTCATCGAGTAGCGGGTCTTCAGTGAGCAGGAACACGCTGGTGCCGGGGTAGCCGGTGACCCGCACGGTCTTGCCGTCGAGGGTGACCAGGCTGCGATCGACGGCGAACGCCCCGGTGCCGATGTGGCGGAGCAGAAAGCTTCGCTCCGGTGTTTTCAGCACCACGCTGACGTGCTCGCTCTTCGAGCCCTTCGCGACGCGCGTGACCGACACGGTTCCACGCGTCGATTCTGGTGTCACCGCCGCACCGCCGTACGGATCTCGCTCGGGCCGCCAGGCTCCTCGCGCACGATGACGAGCGTGTCACCGCGACGATCGCGTGCCGGGATGAACGCGACGTGGGCTCGCGGCCCTCGCTCCATCGTCGCGGCGAGCCCGACCGTTCGATCGGCATCGAAAGTCCTGATCGTCAGGGTGCTCGGGACATCGCGACCCAGCAATGCAGCCAGTGCCGTGCGTGTCATCGTCGGCCTCGAGCGGGACGAGTCGCCGCACGTCACCACCGTCTGCTGCAGTGCGTCTCCGGTTGCTCTCAACATCTCGCGGCGCGACGTCACCGCAGATGACGCGTGCGGCGTGGCGACGGCGCGGGTTCCTCGCTTGCTCGTGGCCGGTGTGGCCTGTGGAGCAAGAAACACCACTGTTGACGGGTCTCCGAGCAGGTTGAACTGAGCGAGCGTCTTCACGTCCGTCGGATCGAGAAACGACTGCGACTGCACGAAGCGTTGGCGCGCCGACAGGGCCGCGCGACCGAGCGATGCGCCGCCGAGCACCTCTTCTACGAACAGCCGGCACACGACGTCGGCATAGTTGTTCGACGCCGCCGGGCCGTAGGCCACAGTCGATGCGCCGAACACACCAGCGGCGCCTTGGGCGAGATAGGTCATTGCTACGCTGGCTTGTCCAAGCGCGGCCGACGGCGGCCAGTGGGCCGCGCCGTAGCAGCACTCGGTGGCAACCACAGTGCCGGCGACGACGAGCCCGGGCAGCGAGGCCGCGGAGATCGCCGTCGGCAGGTTCCAGTTGTTCGGCGATTGCTGTCCGTACCAAAGGGGATCGAACTCCCCGCCATGACAGTTCACGAAGTGGATCTGCGGCGCAGTGTCTGTCTTCGCCCATGCCGGTCCCTCGGCCGGAGAGGTGCGCACGGCACCGCTCACATCGGGCAGTCCGGCGATCGACTTCTTCGATGATACGGACCACACTTTGGCGCTCACCGCGAAGACTGGCTGGGGCGATGCTCGTACGAACGATGTGGCCTTGGTCGAACGCGCTAGCTGAGTGATCAGCACGGTGGGATCCTTCGCGCCCATGAGGTCGGGAATGCGACCGACGGCGCGGGTTGCGCCGCGATAGCTCGACGGCGACATCGAGAGGGCGATGTCGCACGCATAAGGGAGATCGCTCGGGATGAACCGGTCGGGATCGTCGTTGGGGTCGCCCGTCCAGAGCGGGTTGTTGAGGTTGACCGTGCCGAGAATGTCCGGTCCACCGAGCAGTACGAGATACGCTGGATTCCAGGATCGATAGATGGCGTCGACTGCGAGCTTGATGCCGGCGACGTCGCCGGGTCCTGTGACGGTCGCCGCGTCGACCTTCTTCATGTCGACGGGGGAGTCGAGTGCGACCAGTCGTGTGGTGAGTCCGCGTCGTTGGTCCGCGGCGACCAGGGCCGAGATCGCGTGCCTCAGCTTCGTCCACCCGGCGGATCCGTACTTGGCCTTCGCCGCTGCTCGATTGGTCACCACGACCTTGAGAACTCCAGTCACGTGGCCGACTCTATGGCTTCTGATGCGTGATGAGATCGACGGCCGGACAAGATGTGGGGCGGATGAGCACCGACGTCTCGGTGTCCTCCCGACTGCCAGATGTCGTGGCAGCGGGAGGACGAACTGTGCGTTATCGGATCACGCCGCGGTCACGCAGATCGCGGTCACCGAGAACGTGGCGTTGGCGTTTCCGATCCGCTCAGCGATGATCTGCCACGAGTCGTAGGAGGAGCTCACCGTGACCGGCCCAGTGAACAGGACGTGGATGCTGTGCCCGGTGGTCTCCGAGTAGCCGCCGCCGATCACCTTCTTACCCGCTGGACAGGTCGCCGTGTTCGTGACCGCGGCCGAGCTGGTCGTCGAGACCGACGCCGGTGATGTGACTACTGCGTATCCGTTCAACGTCGTGGTGCCGTTGGTGCCTGCGGGCCCTTGTGGTCCGGCGGGTCCTGTTGCTCCGGCTGGGCCGGCGGCTCCGGTGGCTCCGGTCGCACCTTGCGCGCCGGTGTCGCCTTTTGCGCCTTGTGGTCCTGTCGCGCCGGCTGCGCCGGTGTCGCCTTTGGCGCCTTGTGGTCCTGTCGCGCCGGCTGCGCCGGTGTCGCCTTTGGCGCCTTGTGGTCCTGTCGCGCCGACTGCACCTACGTCGCCGGTGTCGCCTTTGGCGCCTTGTGGTCCTGTCGCGCCGACTGCACCTACGTCGCCGGTGTCGCCTTTGGCGCCTTGTGGTCCTGTCGCGCCGACTGCACCTACGTCGCCGGTGTCGCCTTTGGCGCCTTGTGGTCCGGTTGCACCGACTGCACCTACGTCGCCGGTGTCGCCTTTGGCACCCTGCGGCCCGGTTGCACCGTCTGCACCTACGTCGCCGGTGTCGCCTTTGGCACCCTGCGGCCCGGTTGCACCGTCTGCACCTACGTCGCCGGTGTCGCCTTTGGCACCCTGCGGCCCGGTTGCACCCGCGGGTCCCGCGGCTCCTGAGTCGCCCTTGTCGCCCTTCGATCCAGTGGCACCGGCCGCGCCCTGGTCACCCGTATTGCCCTTGGGGCCGATCGCTCCAGCAGGCCCCGTTGGTCCAGCGGGTCCAGCGGGTCCAGCGGGTCCTTGGAGACCCTGGCCCTGCACCGCGTTGCCGGATGACGGCACGTAGTAGCCGACGAGGTCGATGACGACATCGACCGTTCCGGCCAGGTTGTAGATGTCGAACGACTTGTTGGTCCCGAGCTTGATCATCGTCGAGTTGGCATGGGCCAGGCCGTCGGCCCAGTTGATCGCGCTGGCCAGCGGGCGCGGAGTGCCGGTGGGGAAGAGGGTCAGGAACGAGCCCACAGTTCCGTTGACGACGGTGAGGTTGATCGACGCGCCGGTGGCTTCGGCGGGCACGCTGTCGACGAGCGACAACGTGACCAATCCTCCCGGACCAACAGTGCGGATCGGACTCGTCTCCACCCGCGTGTCGAGCACTCGCACCGGCACGATTGGCACGAGTGCCGACATGTCAGACGAGCTGCCTTGAGCAGAGGCGGCCAACAACCCACCGCCGCCGAAAGTGATGGCGATCGCGGCTCCAGCCGCGGCCCATCGTGAGCGCCATACGTTGAACATCTTGTTCATGTCCCTTCGAGAACTCCGGTCTGGAGTTCATTCCGGATTGATTGGTCGGCACCAACCAGACGAACTTGAGAGAAAATGTAAAGAGGGGTTGCGCAACGGGTGGTGCAGAAACACGGGGAGTGATGGGGCGCCAGCTCGTCAACCGCCAGATATGGCCCGCGACCTGGTCAGATTCAACGGGGCGCGCCGCGGCGGACCCGGGCCTCGAGAGCCATCATCGCTCCCAATTTTCGGTTCAAGTCGGCGGGTCAAGGGTGCGTGACCACCACCCGTCAGGCTGATTTCCTTGCCGCAACTGTGGAGTGTTTCCCGGTTACCCGGCCGAGCGCGAAACACTCCACACCGGTCTAATCGGCGGTGAGCTCGTATCCGCCGTCGGCGTTGTGGGTTTCGGTGCCGGCGACCGGCGGGTTGAACACGCAGACGAGATGGAGGTCGCCCTTGGTGGCGCGAAGGATGTGTTCGTCGTGCTGGTCGAGCGCATAGATGGTGCCGGGTCGGATCTGGAAGGTTGTTCCGCTTGCAACATCCACCACCTCACCCTCACCGGCAACGCAGTAGTTGGTTTCCAAGTGGTTCTTGTACTGGAGGCGGCTCTCTGCCCCCTCCAGGATCCTCGTCTCGTGCACGGAGTACCCCATGCCGTCGTCTCGGACGATCATCCGCTTGCTGTCCCAGCCCGGGCCGGAGACGTGGCGGGCGGTGTTGGCGATGTCTTCGGAACGAACGATGATCATGGGTCGACGTTAATCAATCGATCACGGCCAGCACATCGGGCTCCCGTCGTCGTACGTCGACTTCGGTGACGGAGGATCAGCCACCTGGCAGACCACGGGTGAGCGTGGTGCGATCGTGTCGAGTGCCTCCAGGAAAGGGCGGAGACCGTCGGTTGCGGATCGCCGCCCGTTCGACAGTTCGTTGCAGCTGTTACGCCCGCTGAGGTTGTCGCCGGTGTCGTCGTACCACAGATTGACGTCGCGGCCTGGCTCGGCAAACACGATCGCGGTGAAGCGATCCGCGGCGTTGACGAACACCCCGCAGCCGGCATGCGCGACGGGGGGAGACGGAGCGGCGTTGGCGAGATCGCCGAGTTGCTGCGCCTCGGCGGCGCCGAGGTTTGTCTGACTGAACAGCTTGGCACCTCTCACAAAGGAGCCGGCTTCGGTTGGTGTGAACGTAGCGGTGTAGCGGCAGACGAGCACTGCCGTCGGCGTGCCGGGCACGAGCTCGTCGGCGAGTCCGGCCTGATCGGGGTTGTCGATGAACGTGTCCCATGCGCCCGAGGTGGTCCGGATCGGAAGCGATGCAGGGCAGCCGCTGGTCTGATCGGCGTGCAGAGCGAGTTTCGGATCGATGCTGTCAACCGGTGGTGCCGCTGTCTGCAGAGACGTCTTTGTCGGCGTCTCCACCGGTGGCAATGTGGAACCATCCGCGGCTGACGGCCTGCTTGCGCACGCGACCGAGAGCAGTGCCGCAGCACCTGCCGTTGCGATTCTCACGAGACTGCGACTTCGTGTCACTCGACCCCCTCGCACCTTCGACGCCTGGGCGTCCCGACCAGTTCCCGACCGTACAATTGCATCGATGAGTTCCCGATCGGTGGAGCGCAAGCTGCGCAAGACGAGCACCCGGTTGCGTCGCCTCCGCGACGAGCTTGCCGTGATCGACGAGCAACTCGCCCATTTGGTCGACGACACCGACGACAAGAGCGTGCGGGCACTGGTCGCCGACAGCCCGTTCGCCGCGGTCGAGCACAGTGAGGCGATCGGGCACTCAGAAGCGATGGCCGACCACAAGCGCCACGTCGTCGCCGAGATTGGCGCCCTGGAGGCGCAACAGGACAAATTGCTCGATGAACTTCGCCTACTCTGATTGATTCCGCTTCGAAAGGACTGCCGCCAGTGACGATTCGTGTTGTGATCGCCGAGGATGAAGCGATCATCCGCCTCGACTTGCGTGAGACCCTCGAGGAAGAGGGCTACGACGTGGTTGGCGAAACGGGTCGTGGCGACGAGGCGGTCACGCTGGTGCGTGAGCTCCGGCCGGATCTGGCGATCCTCGACATCAAGATGCCGGGCATCGATGGCCTCGAGGCCGCCCGCATGATCACCGCCGAGCGGATCTGCGGGGTACTGATGTTGACGGCCTTCAGCCAGCGCGAGGTGATCGAAGAGGCGCGCGATGCCGGCGCGCTGGCCTATCTGGTCAAGCCCTATCAGAAGAGTGATCTCATACCAGCCATCGAAGTTGCCATCGGCCGGTTTCGCGAGATGCAGCACCTTTCCGGCGAGGTCAATGCCCTCGGCGAGCAGTTGGAATCGCGCAAGATCATCGACCGTGCCAAGGGTGTGTTGATCGACGAATGCGGCATGAAGGAGAGCGAGGCGTTCACCTTCATCCAGCGGACGGCGATGAGCGAGCGTTCGCGGATGCGTGAGGTTGCCGAGCGGGTTCTGGCCGGCACGCTGCGCCCGTGAAACTGCTCCTGCTCGATGGCAACTCGCTGACCTATCGCGCGTTCTACGCGCTGCCGACCGACATGGCCACGGCGTCCGGCCAAGTCACCAATGCGGTGTTCGGGTTCACCTCGATGTTCGCCTATCTGATGAAAGAACAGCATCCGGATGGCGTCATGGTGGCCTTCGACCGACCGGAACCCACGTTCCGCCACGACGCCAATCCGCTGTACAAAGCCCAGCGAGAAGCGGCACCCGACATCCTCCGTCAACAGATGGGTCTCGTCCGTGAAGTGCTCGCTGCTCTTCGGGTGCATGTCGTCGACCTCGCCGGCTGGGAGGCCGACGACATCTTGGCGACGGTGGCCGAGAAGGCCAAGGCCGAAGGTCATGAAGTGATCATCGTCACCGGCGACCGCGACACCTATCAGCTGGTCGACGACACAGGTGTGAAGGTGCTCTACAACCGCCGCGGTGTCAGCGACTACGCGCTCTACGACGAGGCCGGCATCAAGGAGAAGACCGGTGTCACCCCGGCGCAGTATCCCGAGTACGCGGCGCTGCGCGGCGATCCGAGCGACAACCTCGATGGTGTTCCCGGGGTCGGAGAGAAGACTGCGGCGAAGCTCATCAACACCTATGGCGGTCTCGACGGGATCTTTGCCAACGTCGATGCCCAAACCCCGAAGTTGCGGGCGTCGCTGGCCGAGCACGAAGAGCGAGTTCGCAGCAACGCTGCATTGATGGTGCTGCTGCGCAACGCACCAATCGAAATCGACTTCGCCACGTTGACGGTGGAACCCGACGTCGCCGAAGCCCGCCGCTTGTTCGACTTCCTCGAGTTCCGCGCGCTGACAGACCGCGTGTTCGAGTCGATCGGTACGCCCTCGGCACAGCACTCGCCGACCGAGGCGCAGGTCTTGGAAGCCGAGATCGTCGATCTCACGGACGCTGCTGCTGCCGTTGCGACCATCTCGGCACTGGATCATCTCGACGTCGCCGTTTCGTGGTCGGGCGAACCCGGCCGCAGCGAGTTGATCGGTCTGTCCGCAGTCACCAATCTCGAGGTCGGCGATGTTGTGTGGATTCCCGCGGCTCTCGTGGCCGACCCTGCCGTGCTCGAGGCCATCGCTTCGCATCACGGGCTCCGCGGCCACAACGTGAAGGCGCTCATGCGCTGGGCACTCGAACACGGAGTGTCGATCGCCGGTCTGCAGCTCGACGTGGCCATTGCCGCCTACCTGATCGATCCAGCAGATGTCCGATACGCGCTTGCTGATCTCCTGCGCCGCTACACGCCATACCAGTTGCCCGCGAGCGATGCGGCCGCAGCGGGCCAGCTCGAGTTCAGCGAGGACGGCGACGACGATCGGCGCGTTGCCGGTCGCGAGGCGCTGGCCGTCGCCCACCTGTCGTCAGCGGTCGAGTCGGCGCTCGACAAGCAGGGAATGGCTCAACTGTACGCGACGATCGAGAACCCACTCGTCAGCGTGCTCGCCGAGATGGAGCACGTCGGCATTGCCGTCGACATCACCGAGTTGCGCCGTTTGAACGACCGCCTCACGGCAGAGAGCGAGCGCCTGGCAGCCGAGCTGCAGCGGGTTGTCGGCCGGCCGTTCAACTTCAACTCTCCGGTCCAGCTCCGCGAGCTGTTGTACACCGAGAAGCAGTTGGCGCCGCAGAAGCGGACCAAGACCGGTTTCTCGACCGATGCGGCGACTCTCGAGAAGCTTCGCGACGAGTGGCCGGAGTTCATCGATCCGCTGCTGCAGTACCGGGAGACCGAGAAGCTCCGGGGCACTTATGGCATTGGTCTGCTTTCCGAGGTCGGGCCCGACGGGCGCATCCACGCCACGTTCAACCAGACCGTGGCGCGGACGGGCCGTCTCAGCAGTGATCGACCGAACCTGCACAACATCCCGGTTCGCAGCGACGAGGGTCGAGCGTTTCGGCGGGTGTTCGTACCAGGACCCGGCAACGTCCTCCTGGTGGCCGACTACAACCAGATCGAGCTCCGTTGCATCGCCCACCTCGCCGCTGATCCTGGGCTGATCGAGGCGTTCCGCACGGGCGTCGACATCCACAACGCCACCGCGGCGCGGGTGTTCGGCGTCGCCCCGGCCGACGTCACGATCGAGCAGCGGTCGAAGGCCAAGATGGTCAGCTACGGCCTGGCCTACGGGATGGAGTCCTTCGGACTCGGACAACGGCTCGGCATCCCGACCGCTGATGCCGCTGTCATCCTCGACGCGTACTTCGTCGCCTTTCCGAACGTGAAGGCGTACATGGATCGCACCGTGATCGAGGCTCGCATGCGCGGCTACACGGAAACCTTGTTCGGTCGCCGCCGGCCGATTCCCGAGCTCTCCAACTCCAACTTCAGGATCCGCCAGGCGGGCGAACGCCAGGCGATGAACGCTGGCATCCAGGGCCTGGCGGCCGACATCTTCAAGGTGGCTCTGGTGCGAATCCACGCCGCACTGTCCGAGTCGCACGTTGCCAGCCGGTTGATCCTGCAGGTGCACGACGAGGTTCTGATCGAGGTGCCCGAGGCAGAAAAGGCGACTGTCGGCCCGCTCGTGATCGACATCATGCGCCACGCCGCCGAGCTCGATGTACCGCTCGAAGTCAACGTCTCGTGGGGAGCCAGCTGGGCCTCCGCGAAGGGCTAGGGAGAGAGAAGTGAGTTCGGGCTCGGGCTCGGGCGAGTGCGGCGAGGGAAGCGCCGGCGACGAGCCGCACAGGCCGAGGTGTCAAAGCGAAGCGGAGGCGAGCCGGGCCATTGACCATTGGTTCGAACCCATTGCCGACCATCTCGGATCGGCGTACTTGCGGTATTCGTTCACCAAGGGCACGCAGCAAGAAGTCGACTTCATCGTCGAAGTCCTGGGCCTGAAGGCTGGGGATCGGGTGCTCGATGTCGGCTGCGGACCGGGCCGTCACGCCCACGAACTCGCCCGCCGAGGGATCGTGGTTCACGGTGTCGACATCAGCCGGCGATTCGTGGACCTCGCCATCGACACCGCGCCAGCCGGGGCGACGTTCGAGCGGCTCGATGCTCGTGACCTGCCGTTTCAGAGCGAGTTCGACGCGGCGATCTGCCTGTGTCAAGGGGCTTTCGGGCTGATGACTGCCGACGATGAGAACGAGGCCGTCCTAGCGGGCATCGCCGCTGCGCTCGAGCCGGGCGGCCAACTCGTCCTGTCGGCGTTCAGCAGTTACTTCTCGGTCAAGTATCACGAGACGGCCATGTTCGATGCGACAATTGGCGTCAATCACGAACGCACCGAGGTTCGCGACGAGGGCGGTGAAGCGATCGAGGTCGACTTGTGGACTGCTTGCTTCACGCCTCGGGAGCTCCGGTTGATGTGCGCTCGGGCCGACCTCGACGTGATCGACATCTGGAGTGTCGAACCGGGCCGCTATGGGCGCACGCCACCCTCGGTCGAGACACCTGAATTCTTGGTGATAGCGCGTCGTCGCTGATTGCAGCTGCGATCGACGCTGGTAACCTCAGACGGTCCGGAATTCGCCGGGCCATTCTCTGTGTTTCTCATTGAAAGCGATCGTCCCTTGTCCGATACCTCGACCTTCTCCGTAGCCAGCGGTGCCATGGGCACCTTCGACGAAGAAGGGAACTACCAGCCCCGCCAGGTCATCGATGACGACCTGGGCATGTCCTTTGCCGATGCGATCGAAGGGACGATGGTCGAAGTCGAAGACGGCCAGTTGGTCAACGGCGTCGTCGTCAAGATCGACAAGGACGAGGTTCTGCTCGACATCGGCTACAAGAGCGAAGGCGTCATCCTCGCTCGTGAGCTCAGCATCCGCAACGACGTGAACCCGCACGAGATCGTCAAGCTCGGCGAGAAGATCGAAGCGCTGGTCCTGCAGAAGGAAGACAAAGAGGGTCGGTTGCTGCTGTCCAAGAAGCGGGCGCAGTACGAGCGGGCGTGGGGCACGATCGAGAAGATCAAGGAAGCCGACGGCATGGTCGAGGGTCCGGTGATCGAGGTCGTCAAGGGTGGTCTCATCGTCGACATCGGGCTGCGCGGTTTTCTCCCGGCCTCGCTCGTCGAGCTCCGTCGTGTTCGCGATCTGGCGCCATACATCGGCAAGACCGTGCAGGCCAAGATCATCGAGCTCGACAAGAACCGCAACAACGTCGTGCTCAGCCGTCGTGCGTTCTTGGAAGAGACGCAGAAGGAATCGCGTGACAGCTTCCTCACCAACCTGAAGCCCGGCGAGGTGCGTCAGGGCGTCGTGTCGAGTGTGGTCAGCTTCGGCGCCTTCGTCGACCTCGGCGGCATGGATGGTCTCATCCACGTCAGTGAGTTGTCGTGGAAGCACGTCGACCACCCGGGTGCCGTGGTTGCCGTCGGCGACCCCGTCACCGTTCAGGTACTCGATGTCGATTTCGATCGCGAGCGGATCAGCCTCTCGCTCAAGGCCACGCAGCAGGATCCCTGGCAAGAGTTCGCCAGCACCCACGAGGTCGGTCAGCTGGTCTACGGCAGGGTCACCAAGCTCGTGCCGTTCGGTGGCTTCGTCCAGGTCGGCGATGGCATCGAGGGTCTCGTCCACATCTCGGAGATGAGCACTCACCACGTCGAGGCACCCGAGCAGGTCGTAACCCCCGGTGAAGAGCTGTGGGTCAAGATCATCGATCTCGATCTCGCCCGCCGGCGCATCAGCTTGTCGATCAAGCAGGCTGCCGAGGGCGGCGAACTGGCCGAGGAGTATCGCCAGCACTTCGAGATCGACGAGCACGGCAACTGGACCGCCGGCGGCGACGATGCCGAGCGTGAGGCCGCGTGGGCCGAGTACTACGAGAACAACCCCGACGCGACCCGCGGCGAGGCCGAGGCAGCGCTCGGTGCAGCGCCTGCCTCCGCAGATGTGCCGGCTGCAGTGGAAGCCCCGGTTGCCGACGGGCCCGAAACCGAAGCTGCTGCCGAGCCGACCGCCGACGCCGCTCCCGCTGCCGACGGCTGACCACAGCGCGCTCGCTTCGGGGGTTGCGCCCCCAAGAGATCTAGCTGAGCTTGACGATTCCCATCTTGACGGCCATCAGCACGGCTTGGGTGCGATCTCGGGCGTTGAGCTTCTCGTAGATCGACGCCAGGTGGTTCTTGACCGTCTTGCCGCTGATGTACAACTGTTCAGCGATCTCGTTGGTGCCGAATCCATCGGCGACGAGTTGCAACACCTCTTCTTCGCGGGCCGAGATCAGGGCGTCGTCCTTGCGAGCCTCGTCGAGCATCGCCGCGGCGAGGCGCGGAGACATGGGACGGTCGCCGTTGGCGGCGAGTTGGATGGCGAGGATCACCTCGCTGATCGACGAGTCCTTGGTGAGGTAACCGACGGCACCGGCGCGGATGGCACGGTCGATGACATCGCGATCGATGTGCATCGTCAGCATCACGACGCGTTGCCGGCCATCGGCTTCGACCAGCCGGCGGGCAGCCTCGACACCGTCCATGCCCGGCATGGAGACATCCATAAGGACGACGTCGGGCTTGTGCTCGAGGGCGAGGCGGATGGCAGTGGCGCCGTCTGCCGCCTCGGCGACGACCTTGATGCCTTCGCTTTCCAGCGCGCGTCTGATGCCTTGGCGCAGCATGGTGTGGTCATCGACCAGGATTACCGAGAGTCCCATCGTTGTCTCCTGTCGTCAGAGCGAAGGTGCACTTGAATCTCCGTACCACCGCGCACGGATGGGCGGATGGAGAGCTCAGCGCCGATTCGGGCGGCACGTTCGCGCATCCCTATGATGCCATAACTATCGGCTCGGCTGGTGTGCACTCCAAGCCCGACTCCGTCGTCGCGAACCGTTATCGACGCGTTGGTGGGGGTTTCGTTGACGGTCACGGTGAGGTGCGTGGCCTGAGAATGGCGTTCGACGTTGGTGATGGCTTCGCGGGCGATCTGCCACATCTCCCGCTCTTGCATGAGGGGCAAGCGCCCGGCAACACGCACGTCGTGATCGGTGATGATGCCTGTTCGCTGTTGAACCCTCGTGAGAAAATCGCGCACGATGCTGGCCAGGTCGTAGGTGTCGGTGACCTCGGTTCGCAGGTCGAACAACGTGTCGCGCACGTCGGAGACGACAGCAGTGACCTGAGTGCGAAGGTCTTCCAACACCGACTCGACCTCACCTCCGTCTGCCGCGATGGAACGCGCCCGATCGATCTCGAACCCGATCATCGCGAGTGATGACCCGATGTGATCGTGCAAGTCACGGGCAATGCGCGAGCGCTCCTCATCAGCAGCGAGCGTACGGATCCGGCCGAACATCCGTGCATTGTCGATGGCAATGCCGAATGGTTCCGTCAACCCATGGACGATTTCGGCCTGTTGCTGACCGAAGCTGTCGGTCTGGTCGGCCTCGACGGCGATCAGGCCGACCAGCGCACCACGTGCTCGCAACGCCGCGTACAGGCCGCTGCGCGCCGAGGCCGATACACCGCCGCGGAAGCTGAGATCGTCGATGCGGACAGTGCGAGGAGAGTCCATCGCCGCCCGCAGTCCTTCGGGAAGCCGGTCGAGTTGAAATGACGGTGGCGGTGAGAACCCCAGGGCTCGTATTGGCTCGACGGCGCGATCGGTGGCGTTGACGAGGAAGACCGACAACGCGTCGTGGCGCACCATCGCCTGCATTCGCTGCACGGTCGAGTCGAGGACGTCGTCGAGGTCAAGCGAGGCCGGCAGCGTCTGGGCAACGCGTTGCAACGAGAACAGCAGCGAGTTGGCCTCAGCAAGGCGGCTGACACGATCGAGTGCCAGTTGCTGCTGGCGTGCCGCCTCGAGCCCGGCTCGATGGGTGAGTCCACTCGTGAACGCAACCAGGCCGAGGAGGCCTGTCCACAGCGAACCGTCACGAAGACCGACCCCGAAACCGACGGCGTTCACGTGCTTTGCGGTGATCGCAGCGATGGCAGCGACCGCCAGTTCGGCGCTGAAGAACCCTCCCGCGGCGAACCCAGCGAGCATGCCCGACGGGATGAGGCACAGTGCGAACGGCGAGGACCACGCACCCGTTCCCAACACCACGATCAGGTGGAGGGCCTGCTCGCCGATGATTCGGATCCTCACCTTCGAGTCGTCTCGATATGGCACAGGCCGCAGGCATGTGACGATGGCGTAGATGCTGACGATCGCGGTGGCGGCGATCAGTTTCCAGTTGTCCCAGCTGTAGTCCGGGCGCGAGCGGGCAATCGCCCCGGCTACGGCCAGAAGGCGAAATGGCCACAGCGGGGCTGCAGTCAGACTGGCGATCGGCGCTGGTGCCGGCGGGCGGGCGGCGGCTCGTCGCTCGACCCCTCCCGGAGGGGCGGCATGCACGTGGCGGCGCTCCACCAGGGGCCAACTGAGCGGCATTTGGTCGCGCAGAGGAGGATCGTTGCCGCGCGGACGCTGGTCGACCTCCTCACCCACAGCCCAGATGCTACCGAGAACGTGCCTGGTCAACGGGCGCAAGCTACATTGCCGCGATGATCCTGGTCGGGCTCACTGGCGGCATTGGTTCAGGAAAGTCGACAGTCAGCGCACTTCTCGCCGCTCGCGGTGCAGTCATCATCGATGCCGACGACATCACTCGTGAGGTGCAGAGGCCCGGGTCGGCCGTCGTCGAAGCGATCGCCGAGCGGTTCGGCGAAGGCGTCCTCGACGCCGAGCGAGGTCTGATTCGAGCAAAGCTCGCCGAGATCGTGTTCGCCGACTCGGCCGCGCTCAGCGACCTCAACGCGATCGTTCATCCGGCTGTTGGCGCCGAGATCGAACGTCGAGTCGGCGAGTTGGCATCGACCGAGAACGTCGTTGTTCTCGACATCCCGTTGCTCACCGAGAACCCACGTCGAGGATTGCAAGGCAAGATCGTCGTCGACGTCCCTCCCGAGGTGCAGGTCGAACGGTTGGTGTCGTGTCGGGGGTTTACCACGGACGATGCCCGGGCGCGCATCGCCCGCCAAGCCGGCCGGGAGGACCGTTTGAGGGGCGCCGACTTCGTGATCGACAACTCTGGTACGCCCGAAGACCTCGCTCGACAGGTGGTCACGCTCTGGGATTGGCTCAAGTCGCTCTCGCAGCTACCGAGTGATTTCACCCTCTCCAAGCCGCGATGACCGGACCGAAGCGCGCCGAATGATCACGCTGGCAGATCCTCTCCATCATGCTCGCTCTTGCTTCGGCGAACGCGTCGCAGTGATAGACGGCGACGACACGTTCACGTGGCACGAGGTGACTGATCGGTGCGGCAGGCTGGCGTCCGGTCTCGCTGCTCTGGGCGTCGACCGTGGTGATCGTGTGGCGCTGCTGGCAGCGAACGGACACCGATTCATGGAGGCCTACTTCGGTCTGCCTGCAGCGGGGATGGTGCTGGTTCCCCTCAACACTCGCCTTGCGCCGGCCGAGCTGGCGCACATCGTCCAGCACAGTGGAGCCCGCGTGCTGCTCACCGATCGCGATGTGGGTCTGCTCGGCGCTCTCGTAGATCACGTGATCGGCACCGAAGACTACGAGCGATTGATTGCTCGGTCAGCGTCGCGTCTCGGCGATGTCGACCTCTCTCCAAGTGATGTGGCCGCGCTGTTCTACACGGGCGGAACAACCGGGTTGCCGAAGGGAGTGATGTTGACCCACGGCAACCTGGTGGCCAATGCCTTCAACAAGGTCCTGGCGTGTTCGCTCGAGGCGTCCGACGTCTTCCTCGGCGCTCCGGCGATGTTCCACGTTGCCGGTATCGCCCCGCTCACGGGGCTGGCCTGGTTGGGTGGGCAGACGGTCACGGTCCCGATGTTCGATGCGGGACTATGCCTCGACCTCATCGCCAGGCACCGCGCAACCGTCTTCTTGCCGGTTCCCACGATGCTGGCGGCACTGGTTGCCGAGCAGCGCCGAGAACCCCGCGACGTCTCGTCGCTCCGTCTGCTGGGTCACGCCGGTTCACCGATCGCCGGTGAACTGATCCGACAGGCCCACGAGGTCTTTCCCGACACCGAGCTGGCGCAGTTCTACGGCGCGACGGAAACCTCATCGGTGGTCACTCGCCTCCGTCACGAAGAGGCGACGCTTGGCACCGAGCTGGCCGGCTCGTGTGGCCAGCCCGCGGTCGGCGTCGCCGTACGCATCGTCGACATCGATGGTGGATTATGCGGGGTTGGGGAGATCGGCGAAGTCGTCGTGCGCTCCAACGCGGTCACGGTCGGGTACTGGAACGATGCCAAGGCGACGGCCGATGCGCTTCGCGGTGGCTGGTATCACACTGGTGATCTGGGGTTCCTCAACGATCGCCAGTACCTGTTCGTGGTCGATCGGGCCAAGGACATGATCGTGTCCGGGGGAGAGAACGTGTATTCCGTCGAGGTCGAGGACGTCTTGTACCGCCATCCCGGAGTCGCCGAGGCGGCGGTGTTCGGCGTGCCCGACGAACGCTGGGGCGAAGCCGTGCACGCGATCGTGGTGCCCTATCCCGGCGTGACGTTGGACGAACATTCGTTGCAAGCGCACTGTCGCGAGTCGATCGCCGGCTACAAGGTGCCGAAGGCGATCGAGATCTCCGACGAACCGCTGCCGAAGTCCGGTCCGGGCAAGATCCTCAAACGAGTGCTGCGCGATCGCTACGTGAGCGGGTAGGCGTACTCTTCGAGGATGCTCCCCACAAAACCCTTCGGACGAACCGGTCACCAATCGACCCGGGCCATCTTCGGCGCCGCGGCTCTCGGTCGAATGAGCCAGGAGCGAGCCGACGAGACCATGGCCGTTGTCGACGCGAGCGGCGTCAACCACATCGACACTGCGGCCGGCTACGGCGATTCGGAACTGCGGCTCGCGCCGTGGCTCGCAGGGGCGCGACACCGAGTGTTCCTGGCCACCAAGACGGGCGAACGATCCGGCTCCGAAGCCCGCGCCGAGCTGGAGGGATCGCTCACCCGGTTGGCAGTCGACCAGGTCGACCTCGTCCAGCTGCACAACCTCGTGGAGCCCGACGAGTGGGAGATCGCCTTCGCCCCCGGCGGTGCAGTCGAGGCGCTGGCCAAGGCGCGCGACGAGGGCCTCTGCCGTTTCATCGGAGTGACGGGGCACGGATTGCGAATTCCGGCGATGCATCTGCGTAGCCTGGGCGCGTTCGACTTCGACTCGGTACTTCTGCCGTACAACTACGTGTTGTTGGAACTCCCCGAGTATCGCAGCGACGTCGAGGCTCTGCTCGAGCTCTGCGCGCAGCGGAACGTCGCGGTGCAGACGATCAAGTCGATCGCCCGCGGCCGCTGGCAAGGCAGTCGCGAAGGAAAGTTCAGCTGGTACGAACCGCTCACGGACCCCGCAGCCATCGCCCGCGCCGTGCGCTACGTGCTGGGTAACGCTCAGCTCTTCCTCAACACCACCAGCGATGCGACCCTCCTACCGGAGGTGTTGAACGCCGTCGATCAGGCCGCCGACTTCGCGGTTCCTTCCGACGCCGAGCTGCGCGCCGACATCTCTGACTTCGGCATCACTTCCCTGTTCGACGGTGGTGAGCTCGAGCGGATCTGACCATCCAGCAGCACTTGACCCGTCACGTTTGTGAACTGAGGCCCCGATGCGGGGCCTCAGCCGTCAGACGCTTGTTCGAGGTGATACGGGTCCCTGCCCGGCTGCGGGCTGCGCGTCAGCGCCAGATGTGCGCCGCCGCGTCGACGGTGAGGCGCAGCTTCCCCCATTGCACGTCTTCGGTGATGTCGTTGCCGTGCACGGTGCTGCTGAAGCCGCACTGCGGGCTCAGGCACAGTTGATCGATGGGCACGTACTTGGCAGCTTCGTCGACGCGTTGCGCCAAGGAGTCGATCGATTCCATGTCGGCCACCTTCGAACTGATCAGACCCAACACGACCGTCTTGTTCTTCGGAACGAAGCGCAGTGGTGCGAAGTCGCCGGAGCGTTCGTCGTCGTACTCGAGGAAGTAGGCATCGACGTCGAGGTCGCCGAAGAGCACCTCGGCCACGGGTTCGTAGCCACCCTCGGCAAACCACGTGCTCCTGAAGTTGCCGCGGCACAGGTGGATGCCGACGGTGAGATCACTTGGCCGTCCCCGCAACGCAGCGTTGATCGAGCGCGGCGTACGTGCGGGGTAGTTCGTTCGGGTCGTCACCGCGTTCGACGGCACCCGCACGCATCTTCGGATCGCAGAGATAGGCGAGGTTGGTGTCGTCGAGTTGGACGTATCGGCATCCGGCGTCGTACAAGGCTTGGATCTCATCGCGATAGCACTGCGCAAGATCGGCGAAGAAGACGTCGAGATCCGGGTACGACTCGATGTCGATGGCTGCGCGTCCGCCGCGAAAGTGGACCATCGTCGGCGATGGAATGCAGACCTTGGGTGTCTCGGTGGCAACGCCGGCGAGATAGGTGAAGTCGTCGACCTGGATGTCGCGGACGTGACGCAATGGTCCGGTGACGGCAAGGCGCGGTGGCGTGAAATGGACGGTTTCGGCGGCGTTGGAGCTCGCCGCGATCGCACCACTGACCTCGACGCCCGCGAGTTGTTCGAGGAAGTCGAGGTGGAACCAGGTGCGCCGGAACTCGCCGTCGGTCACGCTGCGCATGCCGACGGCTTCGACCTGTCGAACGGCGCGTGCGATGGCTTCGTCTTCGATCGCACGCTTCTCGGCCGCGGTCATCGTGCCCGCGGCGAACTGCTCACGCGCGTCGAGAACGACCTTCGGGCGCAACAGGCTGCCGACCTGGTCGGCTCTGAAGGGTGGATCGACCGGACTCGTGACGGCGCTCATGTCCGGACTGTAGATCAGTGTCGCGGGGGTCTGTGTTGCACCGTTGCTTCACGGCGAACGATGAGTTGGAGCGCATTCGGGAGGTGCTGACTAGTCTGCGAAACATGGCACACGAGTCCCAGCCTCGGTTCAGGGTCCATCACGCGCTGCGCATCAAAGGCTTCGTCAAGGTCGAGCACCTCGCCGAGTTGGCAGGTTTGCCCGAAGACGAAGTGTTGGCCCACCTCCAGGCGATGCAGGAGGAAGGTTACACCAACTTCCGGGAGCAGCGCGGCCTGTGGCAGCTCACACCCGACGGCCGCGAGGCCTACGCGATCGCCCTCGAAGAAGACGTCAACCGGCCAGGTTTCAAGGAGGGTCTCGCCCAGAAGTATCACCGGTTCCTGGAGATGAACGAGGTGTTCAAGGCCCTGTGCGCCGACTGGCAGCTCCGCGACGGGCAGCCGAACGATCATTCCGACGCGGCGTACGACGAAGCGTGCATCAAGCGACTGGGAGTGCTCGACGACGAAGCCCAGCCGATCTGCCACACGTTCGCCGAAGTGGCCAAGCGGTTCGATGGGTACGCGGCTCGTCTCACCGGTAGTCGCACGGCCCTCGAGAATGGCGACCAGCGCATGTTCACGGGTGTGATGTGCGGCTCGTACCACGACGTGTGGATGGAGTTGCACGAGGACCTGATCCTCACGCAGGGGATCGATCGACTGGCCGAGGGCAGCTTCTAGGACGTCGTCTCGGCGAGGAATCCGTCGAGCGCGGCGGTGAACTCCGATTCGCGGTCGAGGTTGCTGAGGTGGGCGGCGTCCAGCTCGACCAAGCGGCTCCCCGGGATCTGCTCGTGGAGCCATCGGGCTTGTTCCACCGGGGTCGCTTGATCGGTCAGCCCTCCGATGACCATGGTGGGAACGCGGATCGAGCCGACTACCTCGCGGAGGTCGGTGTCGCGAAGTGCGGCACTGACGCCGGCATAGCCGTTCGGGTCGATTGCCAGCAGGGTCTCCCTGGCTCGGGTGAACTGCTCGGGATGCCCTTGCGCGAACCCCGGCGAGAACCACCTCGCGATCACACCATCCACGAGAGCACTGATGCCCTCGGCGCGGGCGATGCGGATGCGTTCGTCCCACAGCTCGGCAGTGCCGATCTTGGCCGCTGTGTTGCTGAGCGTCAGCGAGAGCAACCTGTCGGCGTGATGCGCGCCGAGCCATTGGCCGGTGAGCCCGCCCACCGACAACCCGCAATAGTGGAAGCGCTCCAACTCTGCTGCTTCGGCCACCGCCAGCACCGCGGCGGCGAAATCGCTGACTGCATAGTCGCCTTCGGGCACGTCGCTGGCGCCGTGGCCCACGTTGTCGATGGCGACGATGAAGTACTGGCTCTTCATGGCCTGAACCTGCGACTCCCACATCCGGTGATCGCTGCCGAGCGAATGGGTGAAGATCAGCGCCGGCCGCCATGGACGGCCCGCGGTGTCGTAGGCGATCCGCGTGCCGCTCGAGGTCGTTGCGAACATGGTCACGGTGACTGCTCCAGGATTGAAGTGACGTAGGCGTCAGCTGCGATTCGTCGGTCGTCGGCCACGATCAGGGACGAGGCTTCGACCTCGAGCGAGCCGAGGGCGGCGCCGATGGCCTGCACCGCTGCGCCCGCTGTTTGGAACACCAGAGGAAGGGCGAACCACTCCGCATGCCAGCTGCCGAGACCTCGTTCGAGCTCGTGCGGCTTGGCGTGGAGCACCACGGAGGCAATCCCGAGGCACGCTTCGGCAGCCGCCGTGGCACGCATCGAGTCGATGGGGTTGCGTTTGCCGGCCGCCGCCGAAGATCCACCAGCCCGCGTGCTGATCTCGCCGAGTTGAACCAGTTGAGCGATGTCGACGCCGACCTTGGCGGCCCAACGGGCGAGATCGGTGACGGCGTTGACGATGGCGATGATCGGGCTGCGATCGGTGTGCCAAGGCATGCTTGAATCGAGTCCCAGACGCTCCGCCACCGCGTCGACTACATCATCGGCGATCGATATGCGATCCCCGATCAGCCCGCCGAGTTGCACTGGGGTCTGCGTTTCCGCGAGGCGGGTCCTGGCGCGATCGAGTTGATCGAGCCAACGAGCCGTGCGGAACCCGACCGTCGTGACGTCGGCTGGTTGCAGGAACGATCGAGCCTCGCTGGCCACGCTTCCCGATCGCAGGATGATCGTGCGCAACGCATCCGCTGCATCGCCCGACAGATCGCCAAGGTGATGGAGGGCGTTGTTCGAGAGGCACATGGTCGCCGTGTCGACCACATCTTGCGTCGTGAGACCGTGATGGACGAATGGTCGTGCGCTCTCGGGGAGGCGAGCCTTGAGGGCGTCGAGCAGGGGGAGGACCGGAGTGCCGACCTGCCAGCCCTGGGCGAAGATCCCGGTATCGACCGGTTCGGCGCAGGCGGCGACGATCGCTGCCGCGGCGTCGCCGGGTATGTCGCCGGCGGCGCCCTGGGCGGCTGCCACCGCTGCTTCCACGTCGGTCATTGCCAACACACGTGAGGAGAGCGCGAAGACGGCGTCCATGCGCTCTGTCGAGAATCCCGGGTAGACGGTCATGGCTCAGACGTCGAAGAACGCGGTTTCGTCGTCGCCCTGGTAGCGGATGTCGAAGCGGTAGGTCGGCACCGACGATTCATCACGATCGACGAGTGCGGCGATCAACGTAGAGCGACGCGACGCAGGCACTGATCGCAACACGGGGTCGGTGGCGTTGGCCGCTTCTTCGTCGGCGAAGTAAACACGCGTGAAGGTCGGGTCGAGCATTCCCCGAGCCTGAATCGTCAGGCTCAGGTGCGGCGCCTGCATGCCTCCTTCCGGGTGTGGCACCGGGCCCGGTTTGATCGTCAAGAACGAATAGGCACCGGTCTGGAAATCGCTCGCACAACGACCGAACCCGATGAATGCGGGATCTCCTGGGACGTCTGTGCGGTCGTCGGCTGGGTGGTTGTAGCGACCAGCGCTGTCAGCCTGCCAGAGCTCGATGAGAGCATCTTCGATGTGGCGGCGATCGCCGTCGAGCACGCGACCCTCGATGCGAATACGTCGACCGACGGTCTCGGGGGTCGTGAGCACGTTCTCACCCTCGCCCGACAACCGCATCGTGAAGTACGGGCCGACGGTCTGCGACGGTGTCTGGCCGTAGGCATTGCTGCTCACGATGTTTCCCCGGTGCCACGCAGGATGATGTCCCACCGATATCCGAGTGCCCAGTTCTCGACGGTGACCGAATGGTCGTACGAAGCGATCAGGCGACTGCGGCTGTGTTCGGGCACAGACTGAAAGATCGGGTCGAGGTCGAACAGGGGATCGTCGGGAAAGTACATCTGGGTGACGAGCCTGGTGGCGATCGATGGCCCGAGCAACGAGAAGTGGATGTGCGCAGGCCGCCAGGCGTTCGGATGGTTCCCCCACGGATACGGGCCCGGCTTGACCGTGAGGAATCGATACTCGCCGTCGTCAGAGGTTCGACATTGTCCGACACCGAGGAAGTTCGGATCGAGCGGTGCCGGGTACGCGGTCTCCCGCCAGTGCATGTACCGGCCGCAGGCATTGGCCTGCCAGATCTCGACCAACGTGTTCGGCAGAGGGTTGCCGTGTTCGTCGAGCACGCGGCCGGTGATGATGCTGCGCTGCCCGATCGCCTCTCCGCCTGTGCCCGCGTTGGTGGTGAGGTCGGCGTCGTCGTCGCTCAGGTCGACCCACGCCGGGCCTGGACCCGTGGTCTCGGTCAGTGTCTGGACGATGCTGATGAGGTCGTGCGACGGAGATCGCTTGACCGTCGACTTGTAGTCCGAGTAGAGGAACGGCGGATGGTCCTCGTTGGCACGCGGAGCGTAGGTCACATTCATTGTGGGCGGGCCGTTCTGGCGACATGGAAGGCGTGGTTGGCAGCTGGCACTCCGGCGTAGACCGCGACGTGTTGTAGCACCTGCGCCAGCTCGGCGTCGCTCACTCCCGTGGTGAGCGATGCACGCATGTGCAGCGCCAATTCGTCGCGACCGAGAGCGGCGAGCACGGCGATGGTGATCAGGCTGCGAGTCTTGCGATCGAGTGTCGGGTCGACCCACAGGTCGCCCCAGACATTGGTGGTGATCCATTCGATGAACGACCGATCGAGGTCGGTGGCCGCGGCCATCGACCGATCGACATGCTCATCGCCGAGCACCTCGCGGCGGACCCGCATGCCCTCGTCGTAGTTGCCCATCGGAGTTGCACGGTAGTCGGGGCGCGATCGGCAATGATGATCGCGAGGTCATCGGCAGCATCAAGCACTTGCCGAGAGGCAGTCGTGGCCTCATGATGGCGCGAGCGACAAGCGGACGAAGGGAGATGCGATGGGCAGGGCACTGTGGCTGGCTCCCGCCGTACTGGCGGGGGTTGTCCTGATCGCTTCAGCGGGCAAGGCGGCCGCGCACGTCGAGACCGACAACGGATGCAAGGGATCCGGCACCTTCCGCGACAAAGGGTTGTTCGTCGACGCGGAGGCGATCGGCGACCAGGTGGTGACGATTCCGCGCAGCGACACCGTCGATTGGGACGGATCCGTCACGGCGCCGCCCGGGTCCTATTCCGGGAGGATCGCGGTCGACCTACCGCCACCGTTCAGCGAGTGGGTGGTCGACACGTGGAGTGGCACGAGCCAGAAGACGGCGAACTCGGGCGCCAGGACGTACAACCTGCCGAAGCTGGTGCCGGCGGGTGTGGAGTTCCAAGTCCGCGGCTACCACAACGACGACAACGGTTTCTGCAACGGTTATGTGAACCTGCAGATCGACGGAGGTCCGTTCGATTCACCGGCCACACCGGTGAGCCTGGTGGCGACGGTCGCCACGGGTGCCGGTCTGTTCGGCACCATCCGCCCGCTGTTCCGGAGAGGAGCGAAGCTGTGAGGGTCGGTCGAACCATCGCTGCAGCCGTTCTCGGTTTCTTCTTCCTGCTGTTCGTGGCCGCCGACCTCGTGTTGTTCGGAGTCGTGCCGCTCAACAGCGTGGTGGTCACGATCTTGCCTGCGGCTGGTCTCGTACTGGGCGCTGTGCTGGGAGTGCTTGCCGGCAATCGTCGGCAATCGCCGGAGGAACAGACTCCAGAGCCAACACAATCGGAGCCGTTCGCGCCACCTACACCGGCCTGATGTCGCGTCCCGCGTCGCAGGGTCAGAACGGCAGGCCGGTGTAGTTCTCGGCCATAGCGGTTTGTGCAGCAAGGGAGCCGGCGAGGTAGTCGAGTTCGGTCTCCTGCAAACGGTGCTCGAACTCTCCGGCGTCGGGGAAGGTGTGCAGCATGGTGGTCATCCACCAGGAGAAGCGCACCGCCTTCCAGACCCGCCGCAGTGCACGCGTTCCGTAGCCGTCGAGCGCCGTCGAGGAGCTGCTCGCATACCGCTCGGTGAGCGCCTCGGCCAAGTAGTAGACGTCGGAGAACGCGAGGTTCAATCCTTTGGCACCCGTCGGCGGCACGATGTGAGCGGCGTCGCCGGCCAGGAACAACCTGCCCCACTGCATCGGCTCGGCCACATAGCTGCGCAACGGCGTGACCGACTTCTCGATCGATGGGCCGGTCACCAGCGAGTCGGCTGCCGCTGCGGGAATGCGTGTTCGTAGCTCGTCCCAGAACCGTTCGTCGCTCCACGATGCGGCGTCGGTGTCGGCGGTGCACTGGACGTAGTACCGCGACAACATCGGGTTGCGCATCGAGCAGAGTGCAAAGCCCCGCGGGTGGCGGGCATAGATCAACTCGTGACTGACGGGTGGAGTCTCGGAGAGAACCCCCATCCATCCGAAGGGGTACAGCCGCTCGAACTCGCGCCTCACCTCGGACGGGATCGAGTGCCTGCTGACGCCGTGGAAGCCGTCGCAGCCGGCGATGAACTCGGCCTCGACGACAGACTGCTCGCCTCGCACCGTGTAGCTCACGGATGGCAGGTCGCCGGTGATGTCGTGGAGTTGCACACCCTCTGCCTCGAACACGATTGGCCAGTGAGCGCCGACTCCTGAGTCGTAGAGATCCTTCTGGATCTCGGTCTGCCCGTACACCATCACGACGCGACCGACCAACGCGTTGAAGTCGATCCGGAACGACGATCGCGAGTTGGAGATGCTGACGCCTTCGTGCACGAAACCTTCGCTGTCCATCCTCACGCCGAGCCCCAGCGACCGCAGCAGGTCACCCGTTCCCTGTTCGATCACTCCGGCGCGAACCCGCGCCTCGACGTACCCCCGCGACCGTTGCTCGATCACGACGTTGTCGATCTCGGATCGCCACAGCAGATGCGACAACAACATCCCGGCCGGACCGCCCCCGACGATTGCCACCTTGGTGCGCACGGGCGCACGATAAACGACGTGACCGCGATGGTTCCACCTGCCGGGACGATCGGTAGTCACAACTCGGCCGCCGCGAGCTATGTTCCGCCGATGACCCACGTGCTGGACGGTCCGCGGCGAGAGACGCGCCGCATCTTCCACGATGGCGTGCCGCAATGGGTATCAGTGTCCGACGATGGAGCCGAGCTGCTGCTGGGTGATGGCCGTCGCGTGGAGGAAGCAACGGTCGGTTACATGGCGCCGTGCGACCCCACCAAGATCCTGTGCATCCATCTCAACTACGACAGCCGTCGCGCCGAATTCCGAGCCAAGCCGCTCACCACGCCGACCTACTTCCAGAAGCCGTTGACCACGCTCAACGCCCATCGCGGCGTCATCCATCGCCCGGCTGATTCCAAGTACCTCAACTACGAAGGTGAGATCGCCGTCGTCATCGCTCATCCGATGCGCAACGTCAAGCCGGGCGATGTCTGGGACTACGTCGCCGGGTTCATGCCGTCGAACGACGTCGGGCTGCACGACTTCCGGGATACCGACGCAGGCTCGATGCTGAGAGTGAAGGGTCAGGACGGCTACTGCCCGGTCGGACCCGGGCTCGTGAGCGGTGTCGACATCGGGCAACAAACACTGCGCACCTACATCAACGGCGCCGTGGTGCAGGAGGATCCCGTCAGCAACATGACGTTCCCGATCGACTACATCCTCGCCGATCTTTGCCGGCACATCACCCTGCTGCCCGGCGACGTGGTGCTCACGGGCACACCGGCCAACTCGCGGCCGATGAACATCGGCGATGTCGTGGAGGTCGAAGTCACCGGCGTCGGCAGGCTCACCAACACGGTCGCCGAGAGTCCAGCACCACACAACCTCGTCGGCCACCTTCCGACGGCGAGCGAAGAAGTCGTTCGGGTTGCCCGCGGTGGCGACTGGTGGGTCGAGCGCGATGTGGAACGAGCGCAGGCTGCCTCGGCGGCAGGAGGTCGCTAAGGGTGGGGAGCATTCTCGGTAACCGAGTGCAGCGCGTCGAAGACCCGCGAATGCTCACCGTCGGCGGCACGTATGTCGAAGATGTCCCCGTAGACGCGGCGTGGGTGCATTTCGTGCGAAGCGAATACGCGCACGGCCGGATCCTGTCCTACGAGGTCGACGACGCCAAGAAGGTTCCCGGGGTGCTCGGGGTGTTCACCGGTGAGGACCTCGACCTACCGCCCTTTCCGCACGTACAGCCGATACTGAAGGCCGGCAGCGAACGTCCGCTGATCGCCAAGGGAACGGTCCGTTTCGTCGGCGAACCGATCGTCGCTGTTGTCGCCGTCGACCGTCGCACAGCCGTCGACGCCGGAGCGTTGGTCTACGTCGACATCGAACCGCTTCGCGCTGTCATCGATCTCGACGAAGCCCTGAGCGACACAACACTCGTTCACGAGCCGCTGGGCACCAACACCTATGCGACCTTCACCTCCGATCATCAGGCCGACTTCGCCGGCTGTGAGGTCGTGCTCGAACTGCGCGTCATGAACCAACGAATCGCAGGCTCACCGATCGAACCGCGCAGTGGGCTCGCCTACTGGGAGCCTGGCCCGGAGGGTGATCGATTGGTGCACTACTCGGCGTGCCAGGGCGCTCACCCCACCCGCGACATCCTCGCCAAGCTGTACGACCTCCCGCCGTCACGAGTTCGCGCCGTAGTACCCGACGTCGGCGGCGGGTTCGGTGTGAAGTCGCGCACCATCGGCGAAGAGTTGACCCTCGGTTGGTTGTCGAGGCAGGTGGGACAGCCGGTGCGCTACACCGAGACCCGAACGGAATCGATGCAGGCCCTTCCACAGGGCCGCGGGCAGCGAATGGATCTGAAGATCGGCGGCAGCCGCGATGGTCGGGTCACGGCGTACCAGGTGGATGTGCTGCAAGACGCCGGCGCATATCCGTTGATGGGTGCCTACCTCCCGATGATGACTCAGCGAATGGTGCCCGGGGTGTACGACATCGCCAGCTGCGGGTTCCACGGCGTCTCCGTGGCGACGAACAAGATGTCGGTCACCGCCTATCGCGGGGCCGGCCGGCCCGAGGCTGCTCTGGCGATCGAGCGGGCAATCGACTACTTCGCCGCCGAGATCGGCATGGATCC
Source organism: Ilumatobacteraceae bacterium (assembly GCA_963720775.1). Lineage (GTDB taxonomy): Bacteria > Actinomycetota > Acidimicrobiia > Acidimicrobiales > Ilumatobacteraceae > JAENVT01. The sequence continues at coordinate 107,575 of CAVRGR010000001.1, forward strand.
TGCGGAAGTACGCCGACGCAACTTCATCCCCAAGTTCATGGAGCCGTACACCACCGGAATCGGCACCGTTTATGACGTCGGCGACTACGGCGAGGCGTTGCGGCGTGTTCTCGACGCTGCCGACTACACGGCGTTGCGAGCCACTCAGGCCGCTCAGCGCGCGGCCGGCTCCACCGTTCTCACTGGCATCGGTCTTGCCGCGTACGTCGAGATCACGTCGGCAGCAGCACCTACCGAATACGGTGCTGTGCATCTTCTCGCAGACGGCCGGATGCGCGTCCTCACCGGTGCGACGCCGTACGGACAGGGTCATGTCACCACGTGGAAGATGATCATCGCCGATCGACTCGGCGTGCCGATGGACGACGTCGAAGTCGTCCACGGCGACACCGATGAGGTGCCCTCCGGTGGGTTGACCGTGGGGTCGCGGTCGGTGCAGGTCGCCGGGTCGTCGCTCGTGGTTGCGGCCGGCAAGCTCTCCGACGCGGCGCGCGAGCGCGCCGCGAACCTGTTGGAGGCAGCGGTGGATGACGTGGTACTCGACGTCGACTCGGGAACCTTTCACGTCGCCGGCTCGTCGGTGCCGGCAGTCACCTGGGCCGATGTCGCTCGTTCCGACGGCGAGGCCCTGTTCGGCCTCAGTGACTTCAAGGCTGCGCAGCCGACGTTCCCATTCGGAGCCCACGTCGCCGTCGTCGATGTCGACACCGAGACCGGTCAGGTGATCGTGCGGCGTGTCATTGCCGTCGACGACGCCGGGACCCTTCTCAATCCGCTGATCGTCGAGGGTCAGATCCACGGTGGCATCGGCCAAGGCGTGGCTCAGGCGTTGATGGAGTGGATGCAGTACGACGACGACGGCAACCCGGTCACGTCGAACTTCGCCGACTATCCGGTGATCTCGGCAGCCGAGCTCCCGAGCTACGAGCTGGTGCACATGGAGACTCCGACCTGGGTGAACCCACTCGGCGCCAAGGGTGCCGGCGAGTCGGGAACCATCGGTTCGATCCCCGCCGTGCTGAACGCGGTGATCGATGCGCTCGCGCCATTCGGGGTTCGCCACCTCGACGGACCGGCAACGCCAGAGCGTGTCTGGCACGCCATGAAGCTGGCGCAACAGTAGATTTTCTCTTCGACCAGGGGGTCACGATGTCTTTCACGGATTCGAGCACAGAGCAGTTCTCGCTGCAGCAACGGTACGAGGCCGCTCCGAGACAGATCCTGGCGACGGGCATCCAGGCCCTGGTGCGCCTGCCGATCGATCTGATGCGCGCCGACCGGGCCAGGGGCTGGAACACGGCTGCGTTCATCTCCGGTTACCAGGGCTCGCCGCTCGGCGGCTACGACCGCGAGCTGCAGAGTCAACGCAAGCTGCTCGACGAGCTGAACATCGTGCATGTTCCCGGGCTCAACGAAGAGCTCGCGGCGACATCGGTCTTCGGATCGCAGGTTGCGCAGACCTACGCCCGCCCCAAGTACGAAGGCGTCGCCGCGGTCTGGTACGGCAAGTCTCCGGGGCTCGATCGTGCCGGCGACGCCATCCGCCACGGCAGCTTCGGCGGCACGGCGCGTAAGGGGGGAGTCGTGCTGCTGGTCGGCGACGACGCGGCCGCAAAGTCGTCGACGCTTCCTTCTCGAAGCGACCCGACGCTCGTCGCCCTGCACCTCCCGGTGTTCTACCCGGGCACGGTGCAGGAGGTGCTCGATCTCGGCTTCCACGCGTTCGCGATGTCACGGCTCACCGGCTTGTGGGTGGCGATGAAGATCACAACGCCCGTCGCCGACGGCTCCGGAATCGCCGAAGTTGCGCCGGATCGCGTGCATCCTGTCCTCCCCGCTTTCGAGGTCGATGGGAAGGCGTGGGAACCTACGCTCAGCGGCCACGTCGGTGTTCCGTTCGCCAACACCCTCGAGATCGAAGTGCTCGGCAACCGCATCGAATGGGCCAAGAAGTACGTCGCCGCGAACCCCGTCAACCAGTTCGTCACGAATCCTGCCGAGGCTTGGTTGGGCATCGTCGCCGGTGGTCACGACATGCAGCAGGTCCTCGAGGCGCTGCGCGTGCTCGGTCTCGACGAGAGCCGTCTCACCGATCTGGGTGTGCGCGTGCTCAAGCTCGGCGCGTTGCACCCTCTCGATCACGGTGCGATCCGTCAGCTTGCCGACGGAACCGCCACGGTGCTGGTCTGCGAAGACAAGATCGACTTCCTCGAATCGCGGGTTCGTTCCGTGTTGTACGGCTCCGCCAACGCCCCGGCCATCGTGGGCAAGCAAGATCATGACGGCAAGTCGTTGATCACACATTACGGCGCGCTCACCATCGACAACCTCGTCGACTCGCTGCGCCGTGTTCTCACGCTGCGAGTCCCGGCCGATCAGCTCGCCACGGTTCGCAAGTCGGAGCCGGTGCGGATCTCACTCGGTGCTACGGCGGTGCGTACTCCGTTCTTCTGCTCCGGCTGCCCACACAACACCGGGCTGCAAGTTCCCGAAGGCTCATTGGTCGGCGCGGGCATTGGTTGCCACGGCATGGTCAGCATCGTTCCTCGGGAGCGCACTGGGCACGTGACCGGCATCACGCAGATGGGTGGCGAGGGTGCGCAGTGGATCGGCACAGCGCCCTTCGTCGAAGACCATCACTTCTTCCAGAACATGGGCGACGGCACGTACTTCCACAGTGGTCAGCTCGCCGTCCAGGCTGCAATCGCGTCGGGCACGACGATGACGTTCAAGATCCTCTACAACGCTGCCGTGGCCATGACCGGCGGGCAGGACGCGGCCGGCCTGCGCACCGTTCCCGAGATGACTCGAATGCTGATGGCCGAGGGCGTCAAGCGCATCATCGTCACTACCGACGATCCCGGCAAGTACCGGGGCGTCGACCTTCCCGCTGGTGTCGACGTGGTGCATCGCGACTCGATCATCGACGCGCAGGAGACGCTGCAAGCGATCGATGGGGTCACGGTGCACATCCACGACCAGCAATGCGCCGCCGAGAAGCGTCGCGATCGCAAGCGTGGCATCCTGGCGCCGGCGACGTTCCGCGTGATGATCGACGAGCGCGTGTGCGAGGCCTGCGGCGATTGTGGTGTGCAATCGAACTGTCTCTCGTTGCACTCCACCGAGACAGAGTTCGGTCGCAAGACCGTCATCGACCAGGCCAGCTGCAACGTCGACGCCAGTTGCCTGAAGGGTGACTGCCCGGCTTTCATCACGGTCAAGCCCGGCAAGGCCAAGAAGGCCAAGCGCTCCGCTGCGTCCGCCACCGAGCTTCCTGTGCCGTCGCTGCAGGTTGCGGGCGACGTTGCCATTCGCATGCCTGGGATCGGTGGCACGGGGGTGGTCACCGTCAGCCAAGTGCTGGCCGCCGCCGCTCAGATCGCCGGCGTCGATGCCAGAACTGCCGACCAGACGGGCCTGTCGCAGAAGGCCGGCCCCGTCGTCTCGACCGTGACGATCGGCGATCCGATCCCTGGTCGTATCGGTGTGCTTCTCGCCTTCGATGCGCTGGCGTCGTCGACGCCCGCCAATCTGGCCGGTCTCGATCCGGAGGGCAGTGTCGCCGTCGTGTCGACGAGCATCGCCCCCACCGGGCGAATGATCGGCAAGGTCGACTCGCACGGCCTCGACCTGGCGCCGTTGCGCACCGAGCTCGGCAAGCGAACCGACGCCGGCCGCAACCTCTACGTCGACGCGTCGCAGATCGTCACTGCGCTGCTCGGCAACGCCGTCACCGCCAACGTCTTCATGGTGGGTGTCGCCTATCAGGCTGGGTTCATCCCGTTGCCGGGCGAGGCCATCGAACGGGCAATAGAACTGAACGGCACGGCCGTCGAGGCCAACCTCTCGGCGTTCCGGTGGGGTCGCCGCTGGACGGTCGATCCCGACGAGGTCGAGAAGGCCGCGGGGGCGAGCATTGCATACGACCTCGAGTCGTATCCGGTCGAGGGGATCGCTGACGCTGCGTTCCGCGAGCTCGTCGAGCGTCGCGCCGGCGACCTCGTCGCCTATCAGAACCGGCGATACGCCAAGCGGTACGTCGACGTGGTTCTCGAGGCTCATCGTGCCGAGGTGGCGGCCGGGGGAGACGGCACGTTCGAGTCCACCGTGGCTCGCCAGTTGCACCACGTGATGGCCTACAAGGACGAATACGAGGTCGCTCGGCTGTTGTTGGCCGGCCGCTCCAGGGTCGCCGCGCAGTTCGGCGACGACGCCAAGATGACGTGGAACCTGTACCCGCCGATGTTGAGGTCGATGGGTCTCGGTCGGAAGCTGCGCTTCGGTCGCTGGTCGGTGCCGGTGCTCGCGTCTCTGCGAGGGATGAAGGGCGTGCGCGGAACGCCGTTCGATCCGTTCGGCCATGCCAAGGTGCGCCGTACCGAGCGAGCGCTCGTCGACGAGTACGTCGATCTCGTCGAACAGGCCTCGGCGATGTTGTCGAGCGACCCGGCCAAGGCGGTCGAGCTGGTCGGTCTCATCGATCAGGTCCGCGGATACGAGGGCGTGAAGCTCGCCAACGTCGAGCGGTATCGCGACGCGCTTGCCGTCGCCCGTCAGACCTAGACGATCAGCGCAGCGCGGTCTGCGGCCACCCGGTATCGGCAACGAACGCCTTGACTCGGTCGACCGGGTCGCTGCGGTCATAGATCCCGTACATGGCTTGCTTCATGCGCGGCGGGTCGCCGAAGAAGAACAGCTCGTAGTGCGACTGACGCCCTCCGAACGCGCTGATCGACATGTCCCAGGCCAGGCGGAAGAGCGCCACACGCTCCGCCGCGGAGCCGGAGGCACCCTGGAGGTACTTGGCGATGTCGGCCCCGCGGGGTCCCTCGAGGTCGGCCTCGGTGGGGATCGTGATCAGACCGCTGGAGGTCACGAGTTGCATGATCTCGACCAGGCGCTTGTAGACGCTCGGGAACCAGTTGCGCGCGGCGTCGAGCGGTGGTCGCGCGGGGGTCATGACGCCGTACTTGTTCAGCGCGGCACCGGCCTCGCTCGACACTTTGAGGCCCTTCATGATCTCCAGGATCATGATCACCTCGGCGACCATGTGTTGCACATGCGGCGCATCGCCGGAACCGATCATGTCGATGACTGCCTGGATCACGCCGAGGAAGGCCTCGGTCTTGGCGATCTTCAGGTTGACGACCTGATGGGCCATGTGCAGAACTGCCCCGGTCTCCGCATAGGCGCGATTGGCGAGATCGACGTCGTTCATCAACAGCACACGTTCCCACGGCACCAGCACATCGTCGAAGTAGACCATCGCGTCCATCTCGTCGAAGCGAGATCCCAGCGGATGGTCGCGGTGACTGCGACCGAGGTCGAGCGGCTCACGGCACTGGAACGACAGACCCGGCGTGTTGTTGGGAATGCCGAAGGCGAGCGCGTACGGCTTCATCGCGTCGTCGATCTTGTTGACGGTCGACGGGAAGATCAGGATCTCGTCGCTGATCGGGAGTGTTGCCAGCATGCGCGCACCGCGAACGATGATCCCATCTTCGGTCTCGCGAACGAGGCCGAGAGCGAGGAAGGGATCGGCCATCTCGTAGGCCTGTTTGCGCTTGTCGACCTGCGGGTTGGTGAGCGCGTGGGTCAGCGCCAGATCGTTCTCGCGGATGTACTCGAAGTAGTTGCGGGCGTTGTCGGCGAACTGCGGTCGGCACTGACCGAAGTAGTCGGCCGCAGTACCGGCGCCCATCAGGTTGACGTTGAGGTAATCGGGCATTCGGCCCATGAACCCGAGGCAGGCGTCGGCCCACACCTTGTGCATCGCCGAGCGACGTTCCAGATCGTCGCGAGTGCGAGGGACGATGAAGCTCATGCCCACCCGATCGCCCGTGGAGGGAGATGCGAACGTCATGGTTTCGACGAGGTCGGGTCGGTGCTGCAAGTCGTACAGCGCAGCAAGCGAATGAGCCGCGTTCGCGGTGCGCGGATGCGTGGTCGGGTCGTCGACGCGCTCGCCCTCGATCCACAGCGTCGGAGGCTCCGACTGCAATCGTTCAAGAACTTGCCGTCCGGTACGTGCTCCCATTCCGAATCTCCTCAGCCTTGTCGCAGCAGATGTTCTATAATCGAAACGATGATTCGAATCGCGAACGAGACTGTAGCACCCTCCCAAACGCTGGATCGAGGGCTCGCCTGCCTCGCTTTCGTGGCGGTCGCAGATCGCGCCGTGTCGGTCGACGACACTGCCCAAGCGCTCGGACTGCATCGCTCGATCGTCTATCGACTGCTGCGAACGCTCGAGCTTCGGCGGCTCGTCGAGCGCGACCCGGACGGCGACTTCCTGCCCGGGCCCTACCTCGCTGTTCTGAGCCGATCGGTCAGGCGATCGCTGCGCGCCGCCGCGGCATCGGCCGTTGCCGATCTTTCGGACGAACTGCAGATGACCGCGTTCCTGGTGGTGGCCGACGGCCTCGAGGCCGTGACCATCGACAGCGTGGAACCTCGTTCGCTCAACGCACACGTCGCCTATCGGCCCGGCACGCGGCACGCGATCGACCGGGGTGCGCCGGGGTTGGCGTTGCTCGCGGCACGGCCGCCCGCGCCGGGCGAGCGCGGGGAGGTCGCACTGGCCCACGATCGGGGCTGGGCGCACAGCGAGTCCGAGGTGATCGCCGGTATGGCGTCGGTGGCCAGCCCGATCGGCGACGCGGGTGCGCTCGCCGTGTTGTGGCTTGCCGGGGCCGGCGACGTCGACGCAGCCGCGGTCGGACGTCGAGTCGCCGAAGCCGCCCGACGGATCGAGTCGCGCCTGTGAGACCTCCGGTGTGGAGTGTTTCGCGCTCGCCTGGGTGCGCTGACCAACTCCACAGGTCGGCTGTGGAGTGTTTCGCGGCCGGCTGGGTGCCGCGAAACCCTCCACACTGGGATTCGGGTTAGTTCACACCCCAACCGCCGTCGACGCGGATGAGTTGGCCGGTGATGTGCTTCGACTCGTCACTGCACAAGAAGAGTGCTGCCTGGGCGTGATCGTCGGCCGACAACGGGCCGCCTCCGGAGATCGGCATGCGCACCTTGACGATGTCGATGGTCTCCGGGTCGGAGGCCGCACGCTTGGCCATTGGAGTGAGCGTGAGAGCCGGCAGGATTGCGTTGAAGCGAATACCCGCGGCTCCGTACTGGCAGGCGCCGTTCAGGGTCAGGGCGTTGATCCCGCCCTTCGCAGCAGCGTAGGCGAGCGTGTTGAACGCACCGGCAACCGGATTCGTGGCGGCCACCGAAGAGATGTAGACGATCGATCCACCGATCGGCCGTTCGAGCATGATCTTGACGGCCTCGCGTGAGCTGAGGAACGCCGTGCTGAGGTTCAAGGCGACGGTCGTGTTCCACGACTGCAGCGAAGTGCTGTGCAGTGGTCCGTCGCCGAAGGGACGCCCACTGCCGCCGGCACATGCCAGCAGCGCGTCAAGCCGTCCATACGTCTGCGTGCACACCGCGAAGGCGCGCTCGGCGTCGTTCTCGTCGGTGAGGTCGGCGGCAACCCAGGTGAGCTCGACGTCGGGTCCGACGCGGTCGGCGAGCGCCACGCAGTCGTCTTCACGCAGGGCCACGACGAACAGTCGTGCTCCCTCGGCCGCGAACCGCTCTGCCGCGGCTTCGGCGATGCCGGTTGCACCGGTGATGGCGCACACCTTGCCGGCCAGCCGGCCGCTGGGTTGTTGCTGTGTCCCAGTCGTGGGTGTCGTGGTCATGGTTGGCAGGCCTCCATTGCGATCTGCCGCGAATTGTTTCACCCACTTGGACTGATCATCGATTCGCCACACGAGTTCGAAATCGTCGAACCGCTCGATGGGGCGCAACGGGACGATCGCCACGCCGTCGCGGCTCGACGTTGGCTGCTTGCCAAGCGTTCAGCCAGCCGATGCCGGAGCCGACGGCGACCATGTCGAGCATCCGCTCGACCTGTGACGCCGGATGCATGACCCACGCCGGGTGAACGTCGAGTGCGGCGCAATAGGTGATCGTTGCGTCGTGGTAGGTCGGCGCATCCTCACGTTCGACGAGCAGCACCGGCTGACCGTCGAGGTCGGCCGCGTCGATGATCGGCTGGCGGGCCAGCGGGTGGTTCTGGGGGACTGCCACGTGATCGAACGGCACCCGGGCGAGGGACTGCGAGGCCAGCGTGTCGGGATAGGGAACAGGTGGGTGGACGATCCCGACCGTCAACCGGCCATCGCGTAGATCCTTGAAGATCCGCAGCGACGTGAAGGCCGACGGGCGCACCGAGATCTGGGGATGGGCGTCGTGGAACCTGCGGGCCGCGGCCAGCGCGGCATGCTCACTACCGTGGCAGTAGCCCAACGTCAGCGGCTGGTCGGTCGATTCCGCCGCCCGCCGCAAGGTGTCGGCGAGGCCGGTGAACCGCTCGACGGCGCGCAGCGACGAGCGCGCCTCGTGCAGCAGTCGGGCACCGGCCGGCGTGAGGTGCACTTGTCTCGTCGAGCGTTCGAAGAGCTGAATCCCGAGCTCGGCCTCGAGCTCGCGGATCCGCTGCGACAGCGGGGGAGCGGTCATGTGCAGACGGGCGGCCGCTCGCCCGAAGTGCTGCTCCTCGGCGACGGTGACGAAGTAGGTCAGCCGGCGCAGATCCATGTCGCGACCGTACCATCAAAGCGGCGATCATGACTGGTTCAGACATGATCCCTGTCTCATCGGGTCGTGGACTTCGAGGACCGGCATCGCCACAATCGCCGCATGAAGATGATGTGGTTCCATCTGATGCCATATCCGCAGCTGCCGGAGGACTTCAACACCAAACATCGCAGCGTGTGGGTCGACATCGATCCCGCCCTGTTCGATCGTGACGTCATGGCCCGCACCTACGACACCTACATCGATCAGTTGGTCTACGCCGAGGACTGCGGCTTCGACGGGATCTGCGTCAACGAGCACCACAACAACGGATACGGGTTGATGCCCTCGCCGAACCTGGTCGCCGCGATCCTCGCCAACCGCACAACGCAGGCTGCCATCACCGTGCTCGGCAACTCGGTTGCGCTGTACAACCCGCCCATTCGCGTCGCCGAAGAGTTCGCCATGCTCGACCTGTTCTCACGTGGCAGGTTGATCGCCGGCTTCCCGGTCGGTACGGCGATGGACACCACCCACTCCTACAGCATGAACCCGGGCACGTTGCGCCCGCGCTACTACGAAGGCATCGACCTGATCATGAAGGCGTGGCAGGCCACCGAGCCCTTCGCCTACAACGGCCGATTCAACCAGCAGCGATACGTCAACCCAGTGCCGCGCCCGTGGCAGCAGCCGCACCCACCCGTGTGGATCCCAGGTGGCGGCTCTGTCGAAACGTGGGACTTCTGCGCCGAGAACGACTTCGTCTACGGAGCGCTCACCTACTACGGGTACAAGATGGTTCGCGAGACGGTGGGCGGGTATTGGAAGCGGGTTGAAGCCCACGGACGAGACGACAACCCGCATCGGCTCGCCGTCACCCAGTTCATCGGCGTGGCCGACACCGATGCCGAGGCGTACAAGTTGTACCGCGAGCCCGCCGAGTACTTCTTCAACCGCTCCCTGCACGTGTATCCAGGCTTCACCGATGCTCCTGGGTACATCACCGAAGCCTCGGTGCACGCCCGCTACAAGTCGCAGGTGCGCCAGGTGGCGCGCAGCAAGCAGGCCAAGCACGATCTCACGTGGGACGAGATGGTCGACAACGGCTATGTGGTGATCGGCGGGCCCGACACGGTGCGCGAGCAACTCGAGGAAGCCGCCCGCGAGCTGCGCATCGGTCATCTGTGCGCAATGCTGCAATTCGGCAACATGAGCGATGAGCTCACGCGGTTCAACACCAAGCTCTTCGGTGAGAAGGTTGCCCCCGGCCTGCGCACGATGTTCTCCGAGTACGCCGATCCGTGGTGGCCTCAAAATGCCCGCTGATCAACGGCTCGTCTATCTCTTCGGCATCGCCGGCCATGCGGAGCTGTCACCGGCGATGCGCCTCGTCGAGCAGGCTGGGTGGGAAGTTGTGGTTCCCTCCGTACCCGGCTACGACGGTGTGCCCGGCTTTCAACCCCGCGACGAGTACCTCGACTGGCTGACGACTTTCTGGGATTCGGTCGATGCAACCGGCGCGCTGCCTTGCCCCGTGGTGGGTGCATCGGTCGGCGGCATGATCGCCGCCGACCTCGCGGCGCTGCGTCCCGAAGCGGTCACCGGCGTAGCGCTGTTGGCCCCATTCGGCATCGCCGACGCGGCGAGCCCAGGGTTCAACATCTATGCGACCCCTGCGCCGGAGCGCATGGGTCATCTGTTCGCCAAGGGCGTGCCCGAGGCCTTCGTCAACCGGTTCTCCCACCTCGGCGAAGAAGAGGCCCCGGTTGCCAGCTTCCTCAGCGACGTGGCCTCTGCCAACATCCTCTGGCCCTTCGGTGAGCGAGGGCTGGCCAAGCGCCTGCACCGCATCAAGGCACCGAGGCTGACGATGTGGGGTGATCTCGACGAGGTCAACCCCGTGACCAACGCCGCGGCATGGGGCGGGGCGCACGTCGTAGCCGGCGCCGGTCACCTTCTCGAATGGGATGCCCCGGATCAGGTGGCGGCCGCCCTCCTCGACTTCCTCAAGCCGCTCGCCCGATGATGTCGCGCAGCGCTTCGATGTATCGCCCGCGCGAGCCGAGGAACGAGTGAATTCCGTGGGGCGCGCCTTCGACGAGCCGTATCTCCACCGCGGGATTGGCGGCATGTTGCCAATCGGCGTGCTCGGGAAACAACGCGGGACCCATCGTCGGGTCGGCCTGCAAGATGATCATCGGTCTGGTGATCGTCGCGTTCGGGTCGTACCCGCTGAGAGCTCCGCCGTGGATGGCGGGGCCCCACACGTCGGGGTCGGCCAGCATCAGCGCGTCGACGCGACTCTGCAGGGCGCGTTCACTCATGTGATCGCCGGCCCGGCCCCACGGCATCATCGCCTCGGCGACCATCGCGACGTAGTGCTCGCGGGGCTGACCGGCCGCTTGCGCGGAGCGCATCGCTGCTTCGAATGTCGGGAACAGCGTCGCGAAGACACTTTGTTCGAACAGGGCCTGGTCGCAGAAGTACAGCGGCGGGTCCTCGCACAATGCGGATCGCACGAGATCTGGCCGGCTGGCCGTGATGTGATGAGTGATCACGCCTCCGAGGGAATGACCCACGAGAACGACCGGCTCGGTGATCACCTCCTCGATGAAGGCCACCACGTCGGCCGCGTAGTAGGGCACAGAATACGTCTCAGCGGCATGGTCGGATCGACCATGCCCGCGAAGATCGATGCGGAACACATCCGCCTCGACGCCGAGCTGTTCGACGACTTCGTCGTAGCTCGTCGAAATGCCGGACAACCCGTGCAACATCAGTACTTTCGTTGCACTCGGAGATCCATCGCGGGTCCACGTCAGACCGATGCTCTGATGTACGAACCGCATGGCACCTCCGGTAGTTGTCCGTGCAAATGTTATGCACTATGGTGCCCATCGTCACAGGAGATGTCCGCATTGCATCGGGGCTGCGAGATATCGCCGACTGACATTTCACATCCACGACAAGGGGGACTTAATGGCTCGCCGATTCATGGCAGCCGCGGCCGTGGGAGCAATGCTCCTCGTAGCTTGCGGTAGCGACAAGAAATCCAGCACAACAGCCGCGCCTGCAACACAGGCACCGGCCGTAACAGCGGCGCCGACGGAAACGGTCGCGCCGACCGAGACGGTCGCACCGACTGAAACGGTCGCACCGACCGAGACGGTCGCACCCGCCACGAGCGCTCCATCCAACGCCGACGGTCTCGTCGGCGACACGCCTGCCACCGCCGGCACCGGGTGCGGACTGGACAACGGTCAGAAGGCGACGGGCGACCCGATCAAGCTCGGTAACGTCACGACGTCGATCCCTGGCATCGACTTCTCCACAGGCCCAGCGATGATGAAGGCCTACTTCGACTGCGTCAACGACAACGGTGGTATCAACGGCCGTCCGGTGCAGATGCTGGAAGAGAACGACAACGGTAAGCCAGAAGACGCCGGCGCAGCTGCGAAGAAGCTCATCGAGACCGACAAGGTCGTCGCCATGGTGGGTGGCTTCAGCATCCTGGACTGCCCGGTCAACGCCGACTACTACAAGCAGATGGGCTACTACGTCATCGTCGCCGGCGTGCCGGCCGAATGCTTCAGCTCACCGAACATCGCTGCTGCCAACATGGGTCCTGGATACAGCGCACTCGGCGCTGCCCAGATCGTCATCGACAAGGGTGCCAAGGGCAAGATGATCACGATGACGGGCAAGTCGCCGACGTCGGACTACAACAACTCACTCGCCGGCCTGTACGCGAAGTCGAAGGGCCTCGAGTGGGAAGACATCCAGCCGGATCTCCCGATCAACGACCCGAACACGATCATCCTCGACGCCGTCAACAAGGCCGGCCCCGGTGGAGCCATCGTGCTCAACTTCACGCCTCCTGAAGGTCTGAAGCTCCTCAAGGCAGCCGAAGAGCTGAACCTCATCGACAAGGTTGTCTGGGGTTCATCCACTCCGCTCAACGACAACTCCGTCGCCGCTGCACTCGGTGCGGCGTGGAACGGCAAGCTCAACGTCAACGCAGAGCTCAGCCTCCTCGACGATCCTCGGCCGGAGATGGAGCTGTACCGCACCGTGTCGAAGAAGTACAACGCCGATGCACCGTTCGGAAGCTTCCAGCAGATGGGCTTCATGATCGGGCGAATCATCGTCAAGACGCTTCTCGACATGAATCCGGCCGACGTCGATGATCCGGTGAAGGTCAACGCAGCCATCAAGGGCATCAAGAACTTCGACACGCACATCGTGTGCAAGCCGTGGTACTTCGGCGCTCTGCCCGACGGCAACGTGCCCAACAACTACGACTACAACGTCGTTCCGAACGGGACCGACACGATGGTGCTCGACAAGGACTGCTTCAAGATTGCTGAAGTCGAGCCGATCCTGACTGCCGCTCGCGCTGCCGAAAAGGCGCAAGGGCTCAACACACCCTGATCGGTTCGTCATCGACGAACGAACACCAAAGGAAACAACCTCGATATGCCAGGTCTTGGTGAGTTTTGGCCCTACATCATCCAGGGCCTGGCCTTCGGGGCCATGTATGCGGTGACCGGTACAGGACTTGTTGTCCTGTACCGGACCACCGGAGTCGTCAACCTCGCTTTTGGTGCGATTGGTGCGATGGGCGCGCACATCGCCTGGTCGCTGATGGGCGGAAGTCTCAGCAAACCCACGCCGATCGCCCGCGGGGCGACCATCCTCGCCTATCCAGCACTCGTGCTGATCTGCGCGTTCATCACCGTTCTGTACGGCATGTGGATCGCGCCGAAGCTCTCTCGTCGCGACCCGCTGGTGAAGTCGCTGGGCATGGTCGGTGTCGCGCTGTTCCTCCTCGGAATCATGAAGGAGCGGTGGGACACATCGAAGCCCCGGGCAATAGTGCTGCCCAGCAAGAAGTTCACGATCGCCGGAGGGATCGTCACCACCTCCCAACTCGTCGCCCTCGGCTTCGCCGTTCTCGTGGTGGTGGTGGTCAGCGTGTTCCTCAAGACCACTGCCACAGGCACCGCCATGCGAGCGATCGCCAACGATCGAGACGTCTCCTCGTTGCTCGGCGTCCCCATCCGCCGAATCGAGGCCTTGGCCTGGCTGGGGTCCGGCGTCATTTGCGGCTGCGTGTTCCTGTTGCTGCCGCCGTTGTTCAAGAGCCTCGACCAAGGCACGTTGACGTGGTTCGTGATCGGTGCACTGGGCGGGGCAATCGTCGGCCAGTTCCGCTCGTTGCCCATCACGTTCGTCGCCAGCATGCTCATCGGCGTCATCGAGGCGACACTCACCCCGTTCCGAGGCTCGCTTCAGTTCATGCATGACTATCGCAAGATGACGCCATTCGTGGTTGCTGTGGTGGCGATCTTGTGGATCAGCCGCAAGCGCACAGTGATGCTTTCAGGCAGGGAGATGCGATGACAGAACTGACCGCTCCTCCCGCGCCGATGACTGAAACCAAGATGGGGGTGCTCGCCCGGGTCTTCACCAACCGCTTCTTCGAACCGGGCGCCGTCATTGTCGTGTTGCTGATCGGGCTGTTCGCCATCCCGGCGTACTTCCAACCGTTCTGGGTCGCCAACTTCACCCAGATGGCTGTGTTCTCGATCGTGTGCGCCAGTGCCGGACTTCTGTACGGTCGCGTCGGCCTGGTGTCGCTCGGCCAGGTGGCCTCATACGGCATCGGGTGCTGGGTCACCATGCGGTTGGCGTTCGCGACCACGCTTCCCTATCCCGTGTTGCTGATCATCGGTGGCCTGGTCGCCGCTGTCATCGGTGTCGTCATCGGTCTTCCCGCGCTGCGCGTCAGCGGGTTGTATCTCGCTCTGGTCACGCTGATGCTTGCGGCCGGCATGGAGATCGTCCTCGGTGAGATCAAGTTCCCCAATGGCGGATCGGGTTTCAAGGGCTTGGTCACATCCATCAGCGGCATCAAACCGACTCGACGACCGTCGTTCGCGCTCGGCGACACCGCCTACTACCGCTTCGTCGTCGTCGGCGCATTCGTCATGTTCATGCTCGCCTCGTACGTGCTCTCCCGCAAGCCCGGGCGGGCCTGGGCATCGATCCGCCAGAGCGAGGCTGCTGCGCTCGCCGCCGGGATCGATGTCACCCGGTACAAGTTGTGGGCGTTCGCCCTGGCCGCCTTCATGGCTGGTGTCGCCGGTGGTTTGTACGCCGGAACCGTGCCCAAGGGGATGAGCATCGATGCCTTCAACCGCCAATCGGCGATCTTCCTGATCGCCGTGGTGATCATGGGCGGCATCTACACGTTGTGGGGAGGGCTGCTCGGCGCCTTCTTCACCACGTGCCTGCTGAAGTACCTGACACAGAACGTCATCGGTCATCAGTTCTGGACGAGGTTCTCGCTGTCGTTGTTCGGGTTCGGTCTGCTTGCCAACCTGATCCAGAACACCCGAATCGCCGAACGCAAAGGTGTCGAGGCGTGATCGATGTCATAGGGCTGTCGGTTCACTTCGGAGGCGTCGTCTCGCTCGACGACATGACCATCCAGTTCCCGGAAGGAGCGTGCGGGCTGATCGGCCCCAACGGAGCCGGCAAGACGACGTTCTTCAACGTGCTCTCCGGGTTCGTCACACCGCGCAGCGGACGAATCGACGCGATGGGTCGAGATCTGCTCTCGATGCCCGACTACAAGCGAGCGCGATGGGGCCTGCGACGCACCTTCCAAACCGAGCAAGCGATCGAGAAGCTCACCGTCTTCGACAACGTGGCCACCGTCTACGAGCACTCGGGAACCGGCGACAAGTCCGGGCGCACCGCGGCTGTCGAGGCTGCGCTCGAATTCGTCGGACTCACCGACGTGGCCCAGCATACGGTGCGCACGCTCGGCGCCAAGGAGAGGCGATTCATCGAGGTTGCCCGAGCGGTCGTTGGTACACCGAAGCTCATTCTCCTCGACGAGCCTGCCGCAGGCTTGCCCGACGAGGAAACAGCCTTGCTCGGGGAGATCATCCGCAGCATCCCTGAACGGGTCGGCGCCACCGTGATCCTCGTCGATCACGACATGAGCCTGGTCCAAGCCTGCTGCGCCTGGACCGCGGTGCTCGACTTCGGTCGCCTGCTCGCGTCGGGTCCGACGAATGACGTGCTGCGCAATCCGAACGTGATGCGGGCCTACCTTGGCACCGAGGAGGTGGCCTCGTGACCACCTTGTCCATCGACAACGTCTCGGTCGCCAGGGGGCCGCGCAACGTCGTTCACGACGTATCGATCGAGGTGCCGCCCGGCGAAGTCACCACGCTGCTCGGCCCCAACGGCGCGGGTAAGTCGAGCTTGGCGCTGGCGTGCGCGGGTCTCGCTCGGGTGACGAAGGGCTGGATCAACCTCGACGACCGCAATCTGGCCAATCAACGCCCGGAACGCATCCGTGCCGCCGGAATCTCCGTGGTGCCAGAGGGCCGGCGCTTGCTGCCGAACTTGTCGATCGAAGAGAACCTCAAGGTCGCAACGTTCTCGCTCGGCAGGCACGCCGCATCCGACGGGTTGGCCTACACGCTGTCGTTGTTCCCGGAACTGGAAAAGCGTTGGACTGTTCAGGGCCGCTCGTTGTCGGGTGGCGAGCAGCAGATGGTCGTGCTCGCCCAGGCACTGGTGTCACGACCCAAGATCCTGGTGGTCGACGAGCTCTCCCTGGGGCTCGCACCGATCGTCGTCAAGCGGCTCGTGCCGACTCTGGCCGAGGTCGCCAGCTCCGGTGTCGGTGTGCTCCTGATCGAACAGTTCGCTCACGTAGCGCTGTCGTTGGCCAATGCTGCCTACGTGCTGGAGGGCGGAAGAGTGCGCTACAGCGGGTCGGCTGCTGAGCTCACCCAACACCCCGAGCTACTGCACTCGGCATATCTCCTGCGTCAGCGCGGCTCCTGAACCTGCCGGAGCGCACGCGTTCGCCAATGGCGAACCCGCGCAATGGGTCGCCCCTCGGCGTGTGAAACAATCGAGCTTCGACACCTTCTCGTCAGGGGACCCATGAAGCAGAGCACCGAGCGAATTCTCACCACTCACGTCGGCAGCCTGGCCAGACCGCACTCGTTGCTCGACATCATGAAAGAGCGCGAGCACGACCGGCCGTACGACGCCGACGCACTCGACCGGGAGATCGCCGACGCTGTGAAGTATCAGGTCAGGCAGCAGGTGGAGTGTGGCATCGACATCGTGGCCGACGGAGAGATGAGCAAGGTCAGCTTCCTCGGCTACGTGAAAGACCGCCTCGGTGGCTTCGAGGTCGACACGGAGCCGTTGGGCCTCGCTCCCTCCTGGCAAGCCGAGTTCGACATGTTCCCCGAGTACTACACCGAGTACTTCAAGAAGTACTCGTCCGCGGTCAGCCCGCTTCGACGCATCGTCTGCAAGGGCCCCATCAGCTACACGGGTGAGAAGCTGCTGCAGATCGACATCGACAACCTCAAGGCTGCGTGTGAGGGCCTGGAGGTTTCCGACATCTTCATGCCGGCCACCGGCCCCAGCGGGTTCGGCCGCAACGAGTACTACAAGGATCACGCCGAATACCTCGACGCAGTCGCCGAGGCGATGCGCGAGGAGTACCTCGGCATCGTCGAGGCAGGCTTCATCCTCCAGGTCGACGATCCGTGGCTGATCGACATGCTGGCCAATCCGGCCGAGACGATCGAGAATCGTCGCCGTGGGGCATCGGTCCACGTCGAGGCATTGAACCACGCGTTGCGCGGCATCCCGCAGGATCGAATCCGCCACCACACCTGCTACGGCCTCAACCATGGCCCGCGGCTCACCGACATCCCGTTGAAGGACGCCCTCGAGTTCACCTTCCAGATCAATGCCCAGGCGTACTCGTTCGAGGTGATGAACCCGCGCCACATGCACGAGTGGCGCCAGGTGCAAGAGGTCGGGGTGCCTGACGGCAAGATCCTGATCCCTGGCTTGCTCGGCCACGCCAACAACTACGTCGAGCACCCTGAGCTGATCGCCGAGTTCATCTGCAACTACGCCTCCATCGTCGGCAAGGAGAACGTCATTGCCGGCGCCGACTGCGGGTTCTCGTCGCGCGCCAGCTACGCCCCCGAGGTGCACCCGACCGTGGTGTGGCCGAAGTTCCGGGCGCTGGCCGAGGGTGCGGCGCTCGCCACCAAGATGTTGTGGGGCTAGACGTCGAGAACCGTCGGATTGGTACTATTCACGTCATCGGTGACGGTCCGGGGGACCGAACGCCGCACATCCAGGGGGTATGGAATGACTGACACTGCCGAGCAAGTGAAGTTTCCGGGTCCGGGCGAGATCGAAGGCTTCTGGGCCTTCGACAAGATGCACGCGCCGCGGCCACTTCACCCGCTGTCGCAGGATCTGGTGATGTCGACCCTGGCGGTCGGCTTCACCAAAGCGCAGGCCGAGTACGACTGCCCGATCGTCGCCTCGAACCAGGCCATCAACCACTACTTCTACATGGCGTTCCATCCGCATCCCGACGAGGCGGTCATCGAGGACCGCATGAGCCGTTACCTCGACACGCTCGACAAGAAGGTGCCGCTCGTCGGCAAGCGCTGGACCAACGAATGGCTGCCGATGATCCGCTCCCGCAACGAGGCGGAGCGCAGTGCCGACTACTCGAAGATGAGCAACGCCGAGCTCCTCGCCAAGTTCGACGACATGACCGACTGGATGACGGAGATGTGGTACGTCCACGGCCACATCAACTTCGCGCTGGTCTCCGGAGCGAAGCTCAGCGATTTCTATGTCGACGTGATGCATCCCGACGATCCCACCGAGGCCTACCAGATCCTCCAAGGTCACCACACACGCCCGGTCGATGCGGCCCATGGCCTGTGGCGGCTCAGTCGAATCGTCCGCGACAGCCCGACGCTGCACCGACTGTTCGACGAGAACCACCCGCGAGATCTCGCCAAGAAGCTGGCCGGCACCGACGAAGGTCGCGCTTTTCTCGACCAGCTGAACGACTACCTCTTCGACTTCGGCTGGCGCAGCGACGCCGTCTACGACATCGCCGATGTGCCGTGGCGCGAGAACCCCTCGATCCCGCTGGGCAACATCGCCCGGTACATCAACATGCCCGACGAAGACGACCCGATGATCCAGTACGAGCGCGCCGTGAAGCATCGTGAGGATCTCACCGGCAAGATCCGCGCCAAGCTCGCCGACGACCCGGAGCAGCTCGCCAAGTTCGACGAGTACTACGACGCGGCACAATACGCGGTGCCGCTCACCGAGGATCACGCGTTCTACATCGACCAGATGGGCGTGGTCCTGCTGCGCACGTTCGTGCTGGCCGTGGGTGATGCGCTGGTTCGCGATGGCGTGATCGACAACCGCGACGACGTGTTCCTCCTCTTCAAGGACGAGGTCCGCGACGCCCTCGCCAACGGAGGCGACCAGCGGGCCACGGTCACCGAGCGGCGAGCGTCCGTCGACGCAGCCTCCCAGGCCTCGCCGCCAGGTGCAGTTGGCACGCCGCCCCCGCCACCGCAGCCCGGGGGTTTCGTCGACCCGTTCATGGACGCAATCGTCACTCGACTCCTCGGCATCAAGCCCCCAGCGGAAGGCGAGCAGGATCCGAATGTGATCGACGCGGTCGCCGGCTCGCCCGGCATCTACCGCGGTGTCGCCCGTGTCGTGAAATCACTCGACGAGGCGGGCGATCTGCTCGATGGTGAGATCATGGTCTGCGAGATGACCCTGCCGCCGTGGGTGCCGATGTTCTCCATCGCCGGTGCTGTCGTCTCCGACGTCGGCGGCGTGATGAGCCACTGCGCCATCGTCGCCCGCGAGTTCGACATCCCAGCGGTTGTCGGCACGGTCGATGGCACGACTCGCATCAAGACCGGCCAGACGGTCACCGTCGACGGCATCAAGGGCGTCGTCTACCTCGACGGTCGAGAGCTGTAGGAGGTTCGCCCGCCGGCGAGGAGCATGTGCCAAGCATCAGATGTTCTTCGCCGCGCCGGCACTGGTGCCGCGCCTACGACGGTCCTCGGCCCGACGCGCCTCCCAATGCGTTCGGAGGCAGACGAACGGCTGATCCTGCTGGGAACTGCGGGCGCCTCGAGTCCCAAAGCGACGCGCGCCGGCTACTCCAACGCGATCGTCGTCGGCGACGCTGCGTACATCGTCGACTGCGGTGAGGGCGTTCACCGGCAGGCCTGGCGGTCCGGCATCTCGATGCACCCGGAGCGCAGGCCACGCGGCGGCAGCACCGTGCGCTCGATCTTCGTCACCCATCTCCACAGTGATCACGTCATCGACCTCGCCAACCTCATCTTCGGCTATTGGCCGACCCGGCGTGTCGACGTGTTCGGGCCGGGAGAGGCCGGCTTGCCGATCACGGCCTATCCGCCCGACCGAGTGGTTCCGTTGCTGTTTCCAGCCGCGCCCACACCGGGCATCCGCGTCTTGACGGAGAAGTTGTTCGAGGCGTTCGCCTACAACATCAACGTTCGTATCGCCGATGAGGGTCGTTCGGATCCGACGGCAAACGTGTTGGTGCACGAGCTCGGCGTTGCCCGTGACGACTACCGGCCCGACATCGAGCTCGGGGTCGAAGCCAGCGGCGAGTCGATGGCAACGGCCGCACCACCGATGGAGCCTGTCGAGATCTACCCGCTCGACGACAACGGCGTGCGGGTCACCGCCATCCTCGTGCAGCATGCTCCGGTGTTCCCGGCACTTGCCTACAGGTTCGACACGCCGTCCGGCTCGGCGGTCTTCAGTGGCGACACCGGTCCGTGCGACAACGTGGTGCGCCTGGCACAGGGCGCCGACTACCTCGTCCACGAGGTGATCGACGTCGGTTTCATCGCCAACCTGGTCACCAAGCTCCCCAACCGAGACAACATCATCAAGCATCTCACCGAGTCGCACACGTCTCCGGAGGATGCAGGCCGAATCGCCGGCCGCGCCGGGGTGAAGAACCTCGTGCTCAGTCATCTCGTTCCCGGCGACAGCGAGATCGCCGAGGCCAAGTGGGAATCCCGTGCTGCCGCCGAGTTCGACGGCAACGTCATCTGCGGTGTCGATCTCGATCAGTTCGCCTTGAGCGAACCATGACGACGTCTGATCCCAAGTTCCGACCACTGGAGGAGTGTCCTCAATGAGCGTGCTCGACGACCTCGAATTCATCTTCTTCCATCTGATGCCGTACGCGCCACTGCCGGATGGCCACCGCGAGTTGGCTTCGTTGTGGGTCGACTACCCCAACAGCAACTTCGATCCGGTGGTCGGCCACGAGCTGTACAAACGGTATTGGAGCGAGCTCCTGCTGGCCGACAAGCTTGGGTACGACGGCGTGTTCGTCAACGAACATCACAACACCCAGTTCACGATGAACGCCGCCCCCAGCCTCACGGCTGCGGCGATCATCCCGCACACCACGTGTCGGATCGGCGTGTACGGCACCCCACCGAACTTCGAGTACCCGAACCGGCTGGCCGAGGAGTACGCAATGCTCGACGTGATGTCGGGTGGTCGGCTGGAGGTGGCCTTCCCGCTGGGAACGGGCATGGAGTACTGGGCCAACTCGGTCAATCCGGCCACTGCTCGTGCTCGGTTCCGTGAGGGACTCGACGTGATCTTCAAGGCGTGGACTCAGCCGGGCCCGATGGTCTACTCGGGCGACTTCTACAACTACCGCTACCTCAATCCTTGGCCGACGCCGTATCAGAAACCTCATCCGCCGGCCTACGTCGTCGGCTCGGGCTCCGAGGAAACCGTCGAACTGGCCGCCGAGTTGGGCCTCGGCTACTCGGTGGTGTTCATCCCCACGACGGCGCAGCTGCGCGTGTTCGACAGATACCGCGAACGGCTCGCTCATCACGGCCACGAGCTCGACAGCAAGAAGCTGACCTTCGGCGTCATGGCCTACGTCGCCGAGACCGACAAGCAGGCGGAGGAAGAATTCATGCCGCATTGCATGTACTTCTTCGAAACTGCCCTCAAGACCACGCCGCGCTACCTGATGCCACCTGGGTATCTCACGGTGCCCGAGTTCCGCAGGCGACTGTCCGGTCCCGACGTTCACGGATCCGTCAACTGGGAAGAGCTCACCGCCATCAACCGGATCGTCGCCGGCACGCCCGAGAAGGTCGCTGATTCCATCGCCCGCTGGGCGGAGGAAGCCGGAGTCTCGCGGATCTCGCTCAACCTGGCGCTCGGCGACATGCCGCACTGGAAGGTTGTCAAGAACCTCACGTTGTTCGCCGAGGAAGTCATCCCCCGCCTTCGAGCAAAGAAGGTGGCGGTCGTATGAACGCAACAGAGGGTTTCGAGAAGCTCCGGCTCAACGTCAATGGCACCGACACGGTCGTTCTGGCGCTCGGCGATGCTGCGGCCCCGCCGCTGGTGTTCTTCCATGGGGCGGGCACGTTCCACGGCTGGGAGTTCGCCCGACCTTGGGCATCGCAGTTCCGGGTACTGATCCCGCATCATCCCGGGTTCGCCGAATCGGGCGACCTGGAGGGGTTGCGCGAGTTCGGTGACTTCGTGTTGCACTACGGCGCGTTGTTCGACCAACTCGGGCTGCACCGAGACGTCAACCTCGTCGGTCTGTCGCTCGGCGGCCGGCTCGCCGCTCGATTCGCGATCCACCAGCAGCATCGGCTCCGTCGTCTGGTGCTCGTTGCGCCTGCCGGTCTGGCCGTGCCAGAGGCGCCGATGGAAGACATTTTTCGCATCCCGCCCGAGCAGATCCCTGGGCGGCTGGTGAAGAACATCGACGTCTTGCTGCCGTGGCTCCCCGCCGACCCGCACGACCTCGACTTCGCCGTCGACAGGTACCGCGAGACGCGCACGGTTGCCATGGTCGCCTGGGACGAACCGTTCGATCGGGTCATCCCGCGGTGGATCAGAACGATGACGGTTCCCACGCTGGTGCTGTGGGGCCGTGACGATGCGCTGATCCCGGTTGGCCAGGCGTCCGCCTGGGCCGCACTCGTTCCCGACAGCACCGTGCAACTGTTCGACGACGCCGGTCACCTGCTTCTCGACGAATCACCGCAAGCGGTGGTGGCGGTGGCCGAGTTCTGCGCATGACAGCAATCGCCATCGAGCCCGATCGGCACACCTCCCGACTCGAACTGCGAGCCTTCACCGGCGTCTCGATGGCGTCGGCGGCGATATCGATCGATCTGATCCTTCCTTCATTTGGTCGAATCCGCAGCGATCTGGGTCTGGCCGCCGATTCGGCCGCAACGGCCGGTTTGGTCACGGCGTTCTTCCTGGGAATGGCATTCGGGCCGATCCCGTTCGGGTTGCTCGCCGACCGCTTCGGACGCCGCTGGATGTTGCTGGTGAGCTGCGCGCTGTTCGTTGCCGGAGCACTGGCCGCGGCAGCCGTGCCGACCTTGCATTGGATGCTCTGGGCCAGGTTCGCCTGGGGACTCGGGGCCGCAGGGCTCAGGGTCATTGCCGTAGCAACCATTCGCGACCGATTCGCCGGCGCCGACATGGCGCGGGAGATGGCCTTCGCCATGACCATCTTCATCCTCGTCCCGGTCGTGGCGCCAGCGTTAGGGGCCGCGCTGATCAAAATCATGCCGTGGCGAGGCATGTTCGTCGTGTGTGCGCTGTTCGGCGTAGCGATCGCAGGGTGGTCGTTGCGATTGCCCGAGTCGCTGCCCGTCGAACGCCGCCAGCCGCTGCAGCTCCGCCAGGTTTGGATCGCCACAGTGGCCATCGTTCGCAGTCGTGCCGCCCTGCTGTACACGTTCGCCAGCGTGGCCATCTTCGCCGCGTTCTCGTCGTATCTCGCATCATCGGAGCGAGTGGTCGACGAGGTCTTCCATCGCCGGTCGTGGTTCCCGTTCATCTTCGGCGGAATCGCCGTCTTGATGGGTGCCGGTTCGATGTTGGTGGGGCGAAACGTCGAACGGATCGGTCTTGATCGCCTGATCCGGTCGTCACTCATCGCCTACACCGCGGCGGCCGTGGCGATGTACTCGGTCAGCCTCGGGGCCGGTGGGCACCCGTCGTTCTGGCCGTTCGTGCTGTTGCTCGCCATGGTGCTGGTGGGTCACAACGTGCTGTTCCCCAACCTCAACGCGGCGGCCATGATGCCTGTCGGCCACGTCGCCGGCACCGCATCAGCTGTGTACGCCACAGTGACGACGGCGGCCGGGGCGATCGTCGGTTCTCGGCTCGACAACGCGTTCGACGGCACGGTCAACTCGTTCAGCTTGGCCTTCGGCATTGCCGGCGTCGTGTCCCTCGCCATGGTGCTGGCGCTTCGGCATCCGCAGGTCGGAGAGGTACGTTAGACCGATGCCCAGTGCCCTCCTGTTCGATGTCGGTGATGTCTTGATGGAGTCGAACTGGGTCGTGCTCGACGCCTTGGAACGAAAGACCGGGCGCCGCTTCATCGGGCGCGGCGCCAGGGATCCGGCCGGAGATCCGGCGTGGCAGCGATGCCTGTCCGGCGAGATCGACGTCGACGAGTACTGGAACCAGTTGGCCCAGTCAGGCGGCTATCCCGACCGCATCACCATGTGGCGGGCGATGAGCGTCGAGCTCGGTGCCGGAGTGTTCGCCGACGATGCTCTCGCACTGCTCGATGAGGCGCGCGCCGCAGGTATCAAGGTCGGGATCCTCAGCAACGACCTCTACAAGGCATCGACGCGCGAGTGGGTCGCGAGCCGGCCCGAGTTCGCCCGGTTCGACGTGCTCGTCGATTGCACCGATTTCGGAGAACGCAAGCCGGCCGCCGGGCCGTACCTGAAAGCGGCGGCCGACTTCGGCTTGCCGCCCGAAGAGATCGTGTTCCTCGACGACACCCCCTACTGCATCGAGGGTGCGCGAGCGGTGGGCATGGTTGCCGTCCCCGTCGATCCGTTGGCTCGTGATCACGCATTCGATCTTGCCCGCCGACTGGTCGGCCTGACTCCACCCACGCCGGCCGACCAAATCGTTGCTACCACCGAAGCCGCCTATCGCAGCCAGGACCTGGCTCGGATCATGCGCCTGCTCCATCCCGACATCGTCATCTACTGGAACGGTGAGAAGGTCGCCGAGGGCCTCGATGCTGCCCGGCAGTTCCACGTCGACCGTCTCGGGTTCGGATCGGCGACGAGAGAGCACTACGAACTGCACAAGACCTTGCGCGCTGCCGACGGCGACACGATCTGCGTCGAGTGGGAGTCGAGCTATCACGACGAGAAGGGTCGTGCGGTACGCGGCAGGGGCGGCGAGTTCTGGACGATGCGTTACGGGCTGCTCATCGAATGGAGGGCGTACCACCACCGAATCTCCGATGAAGGGAGCGCTCCATGACGTTTCGGCTCGCAGCCATCCAGGCTGCACCGGTGTTGCTCGATCGTCAGGCCTCGACCGACAAGGCATGCGAACTGATTGCCAAGGCGGGGGAGATGGGGGCGTCAGTGGCCGCCTTCGGCGAGACATGGTTGCCGGGCTACCCGCGGTGGGTGCATGCCCGCATCCCCTACCAGCAGCGGCGGCACCTGACAGGTCGCTACCTGGGCGCCGCGGTCACGATCCCGGGGCCGGAGACCGAGCAGCTGTGCGCGGCAGCGCGGGCTGCGGGCAGCGATGTGGTGATCGGCGTCGCCGAGCTCGACGAGACGTCTGCCGGCACCGTCTACTGCACGCTGTTGTTCATCTCCGCGGAGGGCGAGATCCTCGGCAAGCACCGCAAGATGAAGCCGACCGATGGTGAGCGCACGGCATGGGGTGAGGGCGACGCCACCGGGCTGCGCCCCTACCGTCGTCCCTACGCGTCGATCAGCGGGCTCAACTGCTGGGAGCACAACATGGTGCTCCCCGGATACGCGCTCATGGCTCAGGGCACGCAGGTGCATGTCGCCGCCTTCCCCGGTCACGAGACCGAGCCGGTGGCGATGTCGTCCACTCGGCAACTCTTGTTGGCGCGAGCGTTCGCCTCGCAGGCTGCCGCCTACGTTGTGTTGGTCGGCGGCCTGCTGCACCCCGACGAGATCGCCGACGTCGAGTTGCGCGAGGCGGTCGCCACGACGCAGCCGTTCAACGGTGGCAGCTACATCATCGACCCCATGGGTGAGATCATCGCCGGCCCGGCCGAAGGCGAGGAGATACTCATCGCCGACGCCTCGCTCGACACGGTTCGCGCCGCGAAGGCGATGTGCGACGTGGCCGGCCACTACTCGCGACCCGACCTGTTGCGGCTGGTCATCAATCGCACCGCGGCCAAGCGCTTCATCGAAGAGGAGCCGTCATGACCACCGTCGTCATCACCGGGGCCAATCGTGGGCTGGGCCTGGCGCTCGCCGCGCGGTACGCCGCCGAGGGCGCGGAGGTCATCGCCGGCTGCCGCCACCCTGAAGCGGCCGAGGCCTTGCAGGCGATGAGGGCGGAGATGCACCCGCTCGACATGTCGTCCGACGCGTCCATCGCCGCGTTTGCCGCCGCCGTCGGCGACCGGCCCGTGAGCCTGCTGATCAACAACGCGGGCATTGACGCCAAAGCCCTCGGCGCGGACGACGCGATGCGTGGCGCACTCGACATCACCCCCGATCAGTTTCGTGGTGTGTTCGACGTCAACGTCGTCGGGCCGCTGCTGCTCGTGCAGCACCTCGCCGCCAACCTGCGCGCTGCGCACGGCAAGGTGGCCAACATCTCGTCACAGGTGGGTTCGTTCGTGGTCGCCCAACGAATCGGCCGCGACGTCGCATACACCGCCTCCAAGGCTGCGCTCAACATGGTCACGGTCAAGCAGTCACAGGTCTTGAGTGCCGATGGTGTGACCGTGATCTGCCTGCATCCCGGATGGGTGCGCAGCGACATGGGTGGCAAAGGCGCCGATCTGGAGCCGTCCGAGGCCGCGGCCGGCATCGCCCGAGTTCTCGACAGGGTCACGGTCGACGACACCGGCTCGTTCTTCAACTGGGACGGCACCGTTCACCCCTGGTAACCCGGAGCGTTTGACGTCTGCGGCCCCGTATCGGGGCGCCAGCTCACAAACGGCGCGGTCCGGGGGGGCGACAGCGTTGTCAGCCGACGATGATCGAGGATGGGTCGACGGTGACCTGGCTGTCGTAGAAGGTGACCTGCGGCTCCGATCCGTAGCGCGCTGCCAGCCGCGTACGCCAGGCTTTGTCGTACAGGGCATCGGCCTGCTCGCGGCTGTCCCAGAGGTACACCCCGCCGGCTGTTCGTCCATCGTCGCTCAACAGGAAGTGCTTGCGGCGCAGACCGTCGACGTTCTGGTAGTTGGGTGCGCTCGCCTCGAACATGGCGCGGGCCTCGTCGCTGGAGAGCGGAGCCGGAAGGGCGAAGTTGACGACGGCAACGATCATGCGCTAACCGTAGCCCGACGATCGGCCCATGGCTCGACGGCCTCGAGCGTCGCCGCAACCGTGACGAGCAGATCGTCACGACCGAACGGAGCGATCAGTTGGACGCCACGCGGCAGGCCGTCGGCAGGCCATCCGAGGGGCAGGCTGATGGCCGGTTGCCCGGTGACGTTGAAAGGCCTGGTGAAGGCGCTGCCACGGCCCGACTCGTAGCCCTTGGCGTAGTCACCGAGGGGTGTCGGACCGCCGGCCGTGGTGGGGGTGACCAGAAGGTCGAACCGCTTCCACCAATCCTCGGCGAGGTTGGTGTGTTCGATGAGCAGGCTCTGGGCGGCGAGCAGTTGGACCCCGTCGACGGCGCGTCCGGCGGACGTGAGACGCCAGGTGAGCGGCTCGAGGTCGACTGCTCCGAGCCGGCGTCCGAGCTTGGCCGACCAGGTGTCGACCTCGACGGCAAGGTTGACGGCAAGCAGGGCAGCCGCGGCCTTCCAGAATGCGGGATCCGACAGCGGGCTGGGCGACGAGATCTCGACGCCGCAGCCGAGACCCTCGAGCAGCGAGGCGCAGTGTTCGGCCGCTGACGCGTTCTCCGCGTCCACCGTGCTGCCGCTGAACGCCTGCGTGCAGAGCCCGACCCGAAGCGGTGGGCACGAGCGCGACGCAGCAGGCAGCAGCGCCGGCAAACCCGCCACGGAAACGGCATCGAGCAGTGCGGCGGTGTCGCGAACCGAGCGAGTGACCACCCCTTCTGCGTTCATGCCGGTGCGCGCGTCGCCGGCGGTGCTGGCGATGGTTCGGCCACGCGATGGCTTCAGACCGACGAGCCCGCAGTGCGCGGACGGAATGCGTATGGAGCCCGAGATGTCGTTGGCGTGTGCGGCTGCAACGAGACGGGCAGCGACCGCGGCGGCTGATCCCCCAGATGAGCCGCCAGGGGTGCGCGAACCATCCCACGGGTTGTGCGTCGGCCCGAAGGCCTCCGGTTCGCAGGTGCCGACGCATGCCAGCTCCGGCGTGTTGGTGCGCCCCAGCGGGATGAGGCCCGCCGCTCGAAAGGCGAGCGCCAATGGCGCATCGCTCGAGGCATGGAAGTCGACGTCGCGCAGCGCGCGCATGCCCATGGTGTAGCGCTCGCCGGCCTCGCGGCAGCGGTAGTCCTTGAACAGGAAGGGAACACCGCGGAACGGGCCGTCGGGCAGCACGCCCTCGGCGTCGCGCCGTGCTCGTTCATACTGCCGGTGGACCATGACGTTGAGCTGCGGATCGAGTCGTTCGATCCGCTCGATTGCGTGCTCGACGAGCTCGCGGGGGTGCACCTCGTTGTCGCGAACGAGCTCCGCTTGCGCGGTCGCATCGAGATCAGTGAGGGAAGCGTCCACCGTTGACCAGGATCGTTTGAGCGCTGACGAACCTCGAGTCGTCGCTGAGCAGGTAGCAGTACGTGCCGAGGAGATCGTCGGGTTCCATCACGCGACCCAGCGGTGTAGCGGTGGGGTCGTACGTGCCGAGCACGGCGGATCCCTCGGTCGGTGTGAAGCCCGGGCCGACACAGTTGACTCGGATCTGTTGAGGCCCGAGCTCGAAGGCCAACGTCTTGGTCATCGACACCACGGCGCCCTTCGAGGCGACGTAGTGCAGAAAGCCCTTCGAGCCGTTGAAGGCGGTCGTCGACGAGACGTTGACGATCGACCCACCGCGGGGCATGTGCTTCGACGCCTCGCGGCGGACAGAAAGGTTCCGCGTACGTTGACCGCCATCATCCGATCCCACTCGTCGACGGTGATCTCCTGAAACGGACGCCTGCCGACGAGCAGCGCTGCGTTGTTCACCAAGCCGTCGATGTCGCCGACCTGATCGAACAAGGCGATCACGTCGGATTCGTCGCTGACGTCGCAGACGATGTCGCAGCCGGGAAGGATGTCGGTCGAGGTCACCTCTGCGCCTCGCTCGCGGAGTTCGCCGACGAGACGCGCGCCGATGCCTCGTGCCCCGCCGGTGACCACGATTCGCTTTCCCTTGACGGTCACTTGGTCACCCTCACGCGCCGGCGCGCTCCACGATCGTGACGATGCCGCGGGTGCCATCGACCTCGACGAGGTCACCGGTGCGAATGCGTTGCGTGGCCACCGAAGTGCCGACGACGCATGGAATGCCGTATTCGCGACTGACCGTTGCGGCATGGGTGAGCGAGCCGCCGCCGTCGCACACGCACGCGCCGATGATGGCGAAGGCAGTGGTCCAGTTGGGCGATGTGGCCTCGGTGACGAGGATCTCGCCCTCCTCGAGGTCGAAGAGCTCGGTCGCCGAGAGCATCACCCGTGCCCGCCCCCGGTACGTACCTGCCGAGGCCGGAAAACCCTTGAGCTGCGTCGTGTGGATGTCGGCCTTGAGGCCTTCGAAGTAGTGGGAGTGCATGCCGAAGATCTCGATCAACACCGGGTCTTCGACCTTCTCCGGCAGGGTGCCGACGACCTTGGGGATCGTCGGGCGCAGTTCTTGGTAGTGGTCGTAGTACTCGTGACGAGCTGTGGCGATCGACTGCTTGTCCTTCCACGACACCTCGCCGTTGCACACCTGTTGCAGCTCGGAGAAGAACAGGAAGGTCGTGTCGTCGTACGTGTCGGCGCCCAGAGCCTCGGCGGCAGCGAGCGCACCGCGACGCATGGGGATGGAGGAGCGCAGGTCGATGTAGTAGTTGTGGTCCTCGTTCCACCACGCAAAGTTGGCCACGGTGCAGATGTCGAGCAGCTGGTTGAAGCCGCCGAGCGCCTCTCCGTTGAGCTTGGAACGGGCATCGTCGATCGCTTCATCGCGCTCGCGATGGGAGTCGATGAGCGATTGATCGAAGTCGTGACGCTCGTCCATCTGCACGAAGTTGCGCAACTGGCCGAGTGGCGAGGCCTGGTTCTCGATCCACGACGGGATGTTGATGTCGGCGATTCCTTCAGTGCGCCAGCCATAGATCTTGAGGAAGTCGTCGAACTTGGTGAGCCAGATCGAGGCGTTGCCGCCGGCTGCCGACAACGCGCCGCGGATCTGCTCCGGCTCGTGTTCGAACAGGTTGGCGATGCCGAGTCGCTTGGCTTCGTCGGCGAGATCCCACATCGCCCGGTCGGTCTCCATGATCTTGGAGTCGCGGCCCTGCAGCATCTTGGCGATGTTGCCCGGGTCGATTCCGTTGCCCGCGCACAGCCCGTAGAGCTGCAGGTAGATGGCCAGCAGCGGGTACATGATCTCGAAGTGGATCTCCCACGCCCGGGTGTTGAACGTGCGAGCGTCGGCAATGTATTGGCCGATCTCGGGCATCGACTTGCCGGCGAAGTCGTAGGTCTCGAAGTAGCTGAGCCCGAGCTCGAGCTCCCACTTGCGTTCTTCCCAGATGGCGTCGAAGTTGCCGAGGAACTTCGGCATGTTCTTCTCGATCCGAGCGGCGCGAAACCCGATCTCCCATTGCGAGGTGACCGGCACTTCGCTCTCGTAGAGGAATGGGCCTCCCATGCGCTGCACCAAGCCGCCCGCTGGTGGCAAGGGGAGTTGGTGAGCGGCGAGCTGAGTCGACCAAGCAGCTGCAGTGACGAAGCAGAAGCCGAGCGGAGAAAAGCCGCGTGGCCAATGGAAGTCGACGAACCAGAACCGCGACTCGTCCTCTTTTCGGAACGGACCGGATCTCATCCGCAGCCAGGGATCGTCGATGTGCTCAGGCTTCCAGCCCGGATACCAGTCGAGGAACTGGTCGACGGGAACGATCTCTGCCATCTGTGACCCCCAAGTCAATCGTTGTGCGACGAACCCGTTCCCACACACGGGCTGCGAGCGGCGATGCTATATCACACGGTTCGAATCACTCACGTCCGTCGACGAGCAGAGCAATTCCGTTGGTGGCTTTGAGCCGCATCGCCAAGGGGCCTGCATACTCCGGATCGGCGTACCAGGCGTGGAACGCCTCGCGGCTCGGAAACTCGACCACGACCACTCGGGTGCCGAAGGGCTGGCCCTCGATGATCTCGGCATCGTTTGTGCCGGCCAGCATTCGTGCTCCGTACTTCGCCATCGACGGCTTCGCCGCGGCTCTATAGCGATCCAGCAGCTCCTGGTCGACGATGTCGGCGTTGATCACGAACAGCACCTTCATCTTCGAATCTTGGCATGAGGACGGCACAGCTCGCGCCAACTAACTTCGCCGGAGTGAGCGATCTGAACCTGTTGGAATCGGCGATCGATGCTGCCCGGGCAGGTGGCGACAAGCTGATGGAGGGACTGTTGCGTCCGCCGGAGATCCATCAGAAGTCGGCCCGGTCGAACATCGTGACCTGGGCCGACGAGGCGGCGCAGGCGACGATCGTCGAACTGTTGCTCGGTCGCCATCCCGACCATGCGATCCTCGGCGAGGAAGGTTCGGCCGGCAACGTCGATGGGCCGTTCACCTGGATCGTCGACCCACTCGACGGCACGTCGAACTACGCCAGGGGTATGTCGCCGTGGGGTGTATCGGTCGCTGTCCGCGAGACGGGCGGGCCACTTCTGGCCGGTGTCATCCTCGACCCATTGCGTGGCGAGCTGTTCGTCGTCGAGCGCGGCGGTGGAACCGATTGCCGGCCGAGCGATACCACCGACGTCGGCAAGGCTCTCATTGCGACCGGCCTGCAGAACGACGACCCGGTGGCCATTCATCAGCACTCGCTGCGGATCGAGCAGATGCATCTTCATTGTCGCGGCACTCGTGCCATCGGCTGTCCGTCGTTCGCGCTGGCCTACGTTGCTGCCGGCAAGCTCGACGGGTTCGTCGAGAAAGATGCCACCTACGCATGGGATGTCGCGGCCGCGGTCCTGTTGCTCGAAGAAGCCGGCGGCGTGGCTACAGATTTCGACGGTGAACCGGTCAATCTCGGCCCCGGCATCACCAACATCGTTGCCGCGAACAGGGCTATCCACGCCGATCTGCTCGACATCGTCAACTTGAGGAGGGCGTGACGTGCCGCGACTAGCAGGCAAGCGGGTGATCATCACCGGTGGAGCCAGCGGTCTCGGCGCGGCCATTGCCCGCAGGTTCGTGGAGGAGGGCGCAGCGGTTGGGTTGATCGACCTCCCGCATACGCTCGAACGTGCCACCGCGCTGGTCGACGAATTGACGGCCGGTGGGGGAGACGCCCGTTTCGTCGCCGGCGATGTGCTCGATGTCGACTCGATCCAATCCGCGGTCGACCGCGCCGCGGCAGCGCTGAACGGCGTCGACATCTGCGTGGCGTCTGCGGGAGTCGCGGCCCACCCCGACGCCGGGTTTCGTGGCCTCGTCGACCTGGATCCCGAGCATTTCGATTTCGTGTACAACGTCAACGTTCGTGGCGTGTTCCTCACAGCGCAACGAGTGGCGCAGCTGATGATTGCCGCCGGCCGCGGCGGCAGCATCGTGACCCTCGCGTCGATCGCCGCCAAGCGACCCTCCGCCGGCGCCTACAGCGTTTCCAAAGCTGCGGTCTGGATGCTCACCCGCTCGTTGGCGGGCGAGCTCGGCCCGCACGGCATTCGGGTGAACGCGATCGGCCCGGCTTACGTCACCACCGAGATGCTTGCCGGAATCGCCAAGCAGGCCGTCGGCGACGACCCGGCGGCGCAGCAGGTGTGGTACGACCAGCGCGCGGCACAACTTCCGCTCGGAGCGCTTCCGACGCCGCTCGACATCGCCAACACCGCCCTCTTCCTGTGCAGCGATGAGGCGTCCTCGTTCACCGGTTCGATCCTGCACCCCGACGGTGGTATGACCTCGACGACCGGGGGTGGCTGACGTGACTGCGCTCGATCTCGGTGTGCCCGTCTCGACGCTGGCTTCCGGAGTGGCGGTGCATCACGGTGTTGAATTCGGCTCGATCGAGGGCTTCCGACCGTTGCTGCTCGATCTCTATCTGCCGGAGTCGGGCTCGGCATCAGGCGCCGCCATCGTCTACCTGCACGGCGGGGGATGGGCTGTGGGCACTCGGCGGCGCTTCGGCCGCGCCTTCCTCCCGTGGGTACCCACGCCGCTCGACCGTCTCGCCCAGGCCGGCTTCGCGATCGCCACGGCCGACTACCGGCTCAGCGGCGAGGCGCAGTTCCCTGCCCAACTGCACGACGTGAAGGCCGCTATCCGATGGGTGCGTGGCAATGCGGCGGCACTCGCCGTGGATCCGGCGCGGATCGTGGCTTGGGGTGAGTCGGCAGGGGGGCATCTTGCAGTGCTCGCCGGGCTCACCGCATCGCGATCCGACCTCGAGGGTGCAGTCGGCGATCACCTCGGTGAATCGAGTGCGGTGTGCGGAGTGGTCGATTGGTATGGCCCGATGAACCTGTTGTCTCTGAGCTCCCAGCACCTTCCGACCAGTGAGAAGCGGCCCGACGACGCCGGCTCGTGGGAATCGACGATGGTCGGCGCGGCGCTGCAGACCGACCCGATGCGCAGCCGGGCCGCGAGCCCGATCTCGTACGTGCATGCGGATGCGCCGCCGATTCAGATCCACCACGGCACCAACGACGGGCAGGTTCCGTTCGCCCAGAGCCTGGAGTTCGCCGACGCGCTGCGCGGGGCCGGTGGCGATGTGGAGCTCGTCGTCGTGGAGGGTAGCGACCACTTCTGGACCGGTGCGGCGGACCTGCACGCCATCTTCGACGCCTCGGCGGCCTTCGCCCAACGCGTCAGCGCCCAACGAGCGCTGCAGCTCATTGGGCGCGATTCAAGAAGCCCCGCCTCCACAACCACGCCCACGGAGCTCGTTGGGCGCGAAACTGGAAACGGCCGTTCGGAAAAGGCGCCCATGGAGGCGGGACCATCGAGGAGCGTAGTGATGAGCAGTGAACCATTGGACAGTGCGACGGACTGGGTGGCAGAGCACACTCGCAAGTACGTCGAGACTGGAGGCGAGGATGGCCACCTGTGGCGCGGCTATCCGACCGTCGTGCTCACCACCACGGGCCGCAAATCGGGTGACCTGAGGCGCAACGCGTTGATCTACGGGCGAGACGGCGACGACTACATCCTGGTTGCCTCATATGGGGGCCGGCCGAAGCACCCGCTGTGGTATCTGAACCTGGCGGCTGATTCGTCGGTGACGATCCAGGAGCGTGCCGACGTGAAGCACTGCGTCGCCGAGACGGTTGCCGAGGGCCCCGAACGCGATCGGCTGTGGTCGCAGATGGTGGCTATCTATCCGCCGTACGCCGAGTACCAGGAGAAGACGGACCGGCGAATACCTGTGGTGCGTGCCCGCCCGATCTGACGCAACTGCTACGTCAGCGCCGGGATCACTTCGCCGGCGAACATCCGCATGGATCGGTGGGTGTCTTCGTTGCGCATTCCCGGATGTCGCATCTGCAGGGCGAACTGGGTGATCCTGCCGGCATGGCCGTCGACGAACGGGCGCAGCTTGCCGACGACGTCGTCGGGTGTGCCGACCGCGGCGAACCAGAACCCGGCGTTTCCGGTGCGCAGCATCTCTTGCGTCACTCGACCCTCGGCGGGCGCCGGTTCACCCTGCAGGTTCTTGCGCATCTCGTAGAAGTTGACGAAGTACTCGATACCGGGCCCGGCGATCTCCCAGGCCTTGTCGGCGGTGTCTGCCACACAGACGGGGAGCATGACCGCCACTTGGTAGTCGTCGGGGTTGCGCCCGCACGCCTGCAGCGCGGCGTCGTAGCCGGCGTTGAACGGGGCAATCAGATTCATGCCGCGCTCTGCTGCCCGGGCGAGGTTCTTCGGGCCCATCCCACCCCACCACATCGGCAGCGGTTGCTGCACCGGCTTGGTGGTGAACGTCATGTCGGCGATGTCGAAGAACCGGCCCTTGTGGCTGAACATCCCGGTCTCCGCAAAGGCCCGTTGAATCCAGTCGACGGCCTCCCACGACCGCTGATTCATCTCAGCGGGGTCCTTCCCGAAGCTGACGAACTCCTCGTACTGCGAGCCGGGACCCACGCCGAGATCGAATCGTCCATTCGACAAGATGTCGGCGATTGCTGCGTCTTCGGCGACTCGGATCGGGTCGTGGAACGGCAGTAGCACGACGGAGGTTCCGACACGGATCCGCTCGGTGCGGGCGGCCACTGCTGTGGCGACCATCATCGGCGAACCAGTCCACTGGCACGGTCGGAAATGGTGCTCGCCGTACCACGTGTTGGTGAAGCCCAACTCCTCTGCGAGAACAGCGTCGCTGATGTAGTCGGAGTACACATCCCGGAGGTCGTAGGCGGAGTCGGGATGGTTGCGTACCCCGTTGATCAATGCGTATTGCACAACACCTTCCTTTCGTCAGTAATTCTGCATCCTATTGAAGGCTCAAGCAAGAGCGGCAGCAATCTTTGTCGGCGGCGTGTGCACATCGAACGAAACCGTTCGCTGCAGTCCGGCACCGCTGGGCGACTGGTTCTTGTCGATCAGGCCGAGACGCTCGAACACATCGCATCTCGTGACCTCGGCGGTTGCTTCTTGCAACTGCAGCGGTTCGTGCCACACCGAGTAGCGACCGACGGCTCCGTCGCGGCGGGGATACCACCCGACCGTCGGATCGGTCAGCGAATCGACGTTGTCGGATACGCCATCGAAGCTTCGGGACGGCGGGAACGGCCGACCGGTGCTGTTGAGGGTGACGGCGGCAGCGCCCCAGTCGCCCGACGCGCGAAACCTCCACTGCGCATGCGCGCTTGCTCGAGGGGACGTGCCTATGTCGATCGATTCACGGTGCCACGGCATCTTCCACATCGCGGTTGCAACCACGACAAGTGGGCTCGAGAGCGAACCGCCGAAGAACCACACTCCGCGCTCTTCGCCGCGGCGCACGAAGGTGCGGTAGTCGGCCTGTCCGCACGACAACCGGACGAACGGGGCCGCCCGGAAGTGAAAGCCTTGGTTCCTGAACGCGACCATGGCGACGTACGCCGTGCCCGACCGTTCCTCGGGTTCGAAGCCCTCAGGCAGGTGCTGCCGGAGACGCTCGGGATCTACCGACCAGTTGATGATGGCAAAGTCCTCCAGCAGCGCATGCGCGTGGCACCAGCGCGGCCGTGGCCGATCAGACAAAGCTGCAGGTCACCACACCCAGCGGCCCGTAGTCGGCAACGAACTCATCGCCGGCATGGGTCGCCGTCGCACGCGTGAAGGAGCCGGCGAGGATGATCTGACCGGGCTCGATCGCCATGCCGTACGGGGCCAGCCGCCGCGCAACCCAGGCGATCCCGTTGGCCGGGTGGCCGAGCACCCCGGCGGCGAGGCCCGTCTCTTCGACCACGCCGTTCAGCGAGAAGATCGCGCCGATCCAGCGCATGTCGACTTCAGCCGGGTTCACCTGCTTGCCACCGAGGACGATCCCTGCGTCGGCAGCGTTGTCGGCAATCGTGTCGACGATGGTCCGCGCCTTGCCGGTGACCGGGTGCATCCGGTAGCTGCGCGCATCGATGAGCTCCAGCGCCGGTTGCACGTAGTCGGTTGCGGCCAACACCTCTTCGACGGTGACCGATTCGCCGCTCAAGCGCCGCCCGATCATGAACGCCACCTCGACCTCGAGCTTGGGGTCGACGTAGTCGGCGTGACGGATCTGGACCCCGCTGGGCATGACCATGTAATCGAGCAAGGCTCCGAAGTCGGGCTCGTCGATCTTCATCTGCTGCTGCATCGCCCGCGACGTCGAGCCCGATCTTGTGGCCGACGAGCTTGGCGCCACCGGCGATCTGCAGGTCGATCCACGCCTGCTGCACCGCGTACGCGTCGTCGAGGTCGAGATCGGGGTGCTCGATGCTGATGGGGTCGATCGACTTCACTTCGCGTCGGGCCATCTCGTGGCGCTTCGCCAGGTCGAGGGCGAGCTCGGCCGAGATCATCGCGTCACGCCATGGCCATCGGCACCGACGGTGATGCGCTGCTCGTCGCTCTTGCGCTCACGAAGGGGTTGCACGTTGCCGTCGAGATCGAGCACACGGCTGGCTTCCTCGTACCACTTGGGCACGATGGGGTTTGCCCAGAAGTCGCGACGACGCTGATCGTTGACGTTCCAGCGCAACGGCTGGTGACCAGGATCGCCGGTGAAGTAGTCGGTCGTATAGATCTCGACACGGTGACCGTCGGGGTCGCGCAGGTAGAGGTAGAACGCATTCGACACACCGTGACGACCGGGCCCTCGCTCGATGTGGTGGTACTCGTTCACCGCACCCAGGGTGTCGGCCAGCCCGAGGATGTGGTGCGATTCGGGGCAGGCGAAGGCGAGGTGGTGGAGTTGTGGCGACGAGCCCTGAGTCGACGCGATGTCGTGCACTGTCTGCTTGCGGAACATCCACGTCGCGTACAGCGTGCCGTCGTCGTCTTCGATCGTCTCTGACAGCCCGAAACCCAATTCGGTGTACCACTCGTACAGCGCACGAACGTCGTCGGTGACGAGGTTGATGTGGTCGAGCCGGTTGATGCTGGCACCGTGGCGCAGGTCGTAGCGCTGATGATGGTGGCCGATCCACTCGATGTCGTGGAAGTACTCGACGACGAAGCCGAACGGGTCTTGCACGCGAACGGTCGGGCCGACCGAGCGCGTGGCACCGGCGGGGTAGCGGCGCACCTCGCAGCCCCGCTCGGTGTGGAACAGCGCGGCGGCGTCGAGGTCTTCCGGCGTTCGAACTCGAAAGGCGAAGCGTGAACACGCGGGCACAGCCCCCTTGCGCAGGATGAGGCTGTGGTGGATGAACTCCTCGTGGCCGCGCAGGTACACGGCGTCGTCGTCTTCGGAGCTGATCACGAAGCCGAGCCGATCGACCCAGAAGTGCTTGCTGGCGTCCAGGTCGGTGACGATCAGTTCGGCATACGCAGAGCGAACGATGTCGGGGGGAGGGGAAGCTGCCATCGACACGATCGTAGGCCCAGTCGCCGTCTAGCCTGCCACGCAACGACCGATCACGGAGGGGTGTGATGGCTGCACGCACAGGGGCCGAGTTCTTGGAGGGCTTGCGCAATCGCAAGCGTGAGGTGTGGCTCGGTGACGAGCCAGTCGACGACGTCACCACCCATCCCCAGCTCACCGGTGCCGCCCAAGCCCTGGCCGCCGTGTTCGACCTGCAGCACGAGTACGCCGACGACTGCCTCATGCCCGATCCGGAGACTGGCGAGGCCATCAACGTCAGCCACATGATCCCGCGGTCCGTCGAGGATCTCAAGCGCAGGCACCGTGGCCTGCGCCGCGTGGCCGAGAGCTCTGTCGGCATCATGGGCCGCACGCCCGACTACATGAACGTCACCTTCGCCGGGTTCGCCGGCGAGCGCACCCCATGGCTCGGTCCCGACGGAAAGAACGAGCGCGGTCACGACAACCTGCGCAACTACCAACGGATGATCGCTCGCGACGACCTGTCGCTGACCCACACGATCGTCCACCCGACGATCGACCGGGTGAAAGACACCTCCTTCGCCGGCAACCCGGTGCCGTTGCACAAGATCGGCGAAACGGCCAACGGCATCGTCGTGCGTGGCGCTCGTATTCTCGCCACCCTCGCGCCGTTCGCCGACGAGATGACGGTGTACCCGGGTCACCCGCTTCCTGCCGACGCCACCGACGAGTATGCGCTGAGCTTCGCCATCCCGATGGACACGCCGGGTCTCATCTTCCTGTGCCGCGACAGTGCGGCCGCGGTGGGATCCAACAACTTCGACCATCCGTTGTCGTCGCGCTTCGACGAACAAGATGCGTTTGCCATCTTCGACGATGTCGAAGTGCCACGCGACCGGGTGTTCATCGACGGTGACATCGAGGTCTACAACTCGGTCATGGGCCCAACGGCATGGTGGCCCAACATCATGCAGCAGACCACTATTCGAGCCCTGACGAAGCTGGAGTTCGCCTACGGGTTGGCGTGCCGCATGGCCGAAGCCGTCAACGACAACTCGGCGCCGACACTCGAGATGCTGGGCGAGCTCTCCAGCTACGTGGAGGTCACTCGCAACGCAATCCTGCTGTCGGAAGAGCACGCTTACGACCGCGGTGACGGCGCGGTGTTCCCCGACGCTCGGGCAATGCACCCGATGCGGTCGATGCTCGCTGTCTGGTACCCGCGCGTGCGTGAGATCCTGCTGCTGATCGGAAGTCACAACCTGTTGGCCACTCCGAGCCGCGGCATGCTGGCCGACACCAGGCTGCGCCCGCTGATCGACGAGTTCCTGCACGGTGCGAACGACGTCGACGCCGAGCGGCGGGCGGCGATCTACAGGCTGGCGTGGGACTTCATCGGTTCCGGTCTCGGCTCACGCAACGAGCTGTACGAGCGCAACTACCTCGGCTCGGCCAGGACGAGCCGTACCCTCCACCACATGGCCTATGCCGACAAGGTCGTGCCCTACGCCCTCGTCGACGCAATGCTCGCCTAGCGCGCGGCGCTAGTTGCTGGACGGGGCGAACGAGACGTAGTCGGTGTCGTCGACCATGGCCTCGGGGCCGTCGAGCGGCAGGACTTCGAAGTGGTTGAGCGCTGCGTTGACGTCGCCCGACCAGACCTCATCGGGGAGGTTGTAGAGCACCTCGACGCCGTAACCATCCGGATCTTCGACGTACGCGCTGTGGGTCATGCCATGGTTGCCGCGGATTCGGAACTCGACGCCCTGATCCTTCATCCAGGCGATCTGGCTGAGCCACGAGTCGCGGTCGGGGTAGCACACCGCGAAATGATCGACGCCGGGTGAGTTGCCGAACATCTGCCACGGCGTCACAGGAGGCGGAACGCTTGACGGGTCGGTGTGTTCGGCGAGGGCCAGGTCGTGGTGCCGTTCGGCGCTGCCGCGATAGAAGCGCATGCGGTAGTCGGGAAACTTGTCGCGCTCGAGCTCGGCACATTGCTCGAAACCCAGAATCCGCGTGTAGAAATCGTGGGACGCCTCGAGATCACGCACCCGGAGCACCAGATGTTGGATGTACGCGCCGCTCGACGGATGGGTAGGACCAGCAGGTTGGTCGGCCATGAGTGCAACCTCCTCGCAATGTTTCGATTGACTCTAGAATAGTTCGGGAACGAAGGAAAGGTCGACGTTCTGGTGTGAGGAACGCTCACCTGGTGAGCGACGCGGGCCATGTGATAGCAACGCGAGGCACAGGCACGTCAACATCACCCGGGGGACCACCATGGCAAAAGAAGGCGCACTCGACGAACTGTTGGCCGAGGTCTTGTCGCGCTACGACAACTCGCCGAACCCGCGCCTCAAGGAGGTGACGTGCGCGGCGATACGCCATCTTCATGCCTTCGCCCGCGAGGTCAACCTCACGCGCGAGGAATGGTTCGCGGGAATCATGTTCCTCACCCAGTGCGGCAAGATCAGCGACGACGTCCGCCAGGAGTTCATCCTGTTGTCCGACACAACGGGCGTCTCCACACTGGTCGAGATGCTCGCGTACGACGCCAGTGCCTCCAGCCTCACCGACAACACGGTGCTCGGTCCGTTCCACGCCGACGGCTCACCCGATCGTGAGTTCGGTGAGTCGATGCTCGTCGACCCCGACGACGGCGACCGGGTCGTGGTGCGCGGCACGATCACCAACGTCGACGGTGAGCCGGTGGAGGGCGTCATCCTCGACTGCTGGCAGAACGCCTCCAACATGTTCTACGCCGTGCAGCAGCCCGGCATCCAGAGCACCGACAACCTGCGCGGTGTGTATCGCTCGCGAGCCGACGGCAAGTTCGAGATCCGCAGCATCCGCCCGGTGCCGTACCCCATCCCCAGTGACGGGCCGGCCGGAGACCTGCTGAAGAAGAACGGGCGCAACTGGTGGCGTCCCGGCCACCTGCACGTCTGGGCCCGGCACCCCGAGTACAAAGACCTCATCACGCACGTGTTCGACGTCGAGAGCGACTTCCTCGACGGCGACGCCGTCTTCGGCGTTCAGCGCAGCCTGATCCGCGAGTTCAAGAAGGACGACAACGGGGAACTGGCCACCACGTTCGACATCGTCCTCGACCGCGTCTAGCTCAGCTCGACGTTCCTACGGCTGCAGCGCCGGCCTCGGCTATTTCGCGGTCCTGTTGGGAAGAACCTCCCGACACGCCGACCGAGCCGACCACCTTCCCGTCGATGCGCACGGGCACTCCACCGGCAAAGACGGTGAGTCGCGGTGTCTGCGTGAAGCCGTGAACCAGTGCGGGGTCGTCGGCGAGCAGTGCCCACCAGGCGTGCGTCGGCAGCCCGTTGAACGTGCTCACCGTGTACGCCTTGTTGAGCGCGATGCCGGCGCACATGCGCGCTGCTCCGTCCATGCGAACTGTGACGATTGGCTCGCCTGTTGGATCGCAGATGGCGATGCATGCCGTCACGCCCTTGGATTCGGCCGCGGCGATTGCCGCGTCGGCCACGCGCTGCGCGGCACCGAGCGACAACGCATTCATCGGAACGACATCACCATTTGGCATGGGACTCCTCCTAGTACGTGATCACGGTGCGAGCCGATTCGCCGCTGGCCATCATCGCAAATCCGTGGTTGACCTGTTCGAGCGGAAGGGTGTGCGACACCATCCCACTGAGGTCGAGCCGGCCCGATCGCCAGAGCGCCGCGTACCTGGGGATGTCGACCCTCGGGTCGGTGTCGCCCATGAACACGCCGACGACCTTCTTGCCACGGCGGAAGCCGGTGACCGGCAGGGTCAACTCGGAATCGTCGGATTGGATTCCGAGGACGTAGGCCGTGCGGCCGGGGGCGACCATGTCGAACGCCTGGCGAACGAGGGCTGGGCGACCGACGACCTCGAAGGCGTGATCCGCGCCAGGGCCGGTCATCTCGTGAACAGTCCGGACGGCATCGACCGATGAGGCGTCGATGGTGTCGGTGGCGCCGAGTTGCGAGGCGCGCAAGAGCTTGCCGGGATTCGCATCGACGGCGATGATGCGGGCCGCTCCGGCGATGCGAGCGCCCTGGATCACGTTGAGGCCGACACCGCCGCAGCCGATCACCACCACGGAGTCACCCGGCTGCACGTGCGCCGTGTTGAGCGCTGCGCCGAGCCCGGTGACCACCGCACAGCCGAGGATGCAGGCCAGCTCCAGCGGGATGTCGGCACCGACGGTCGTGACGGCGCGTTCGTCGAGCAGCATGTGATCACCCAGCGCGCCGACGTTGACCATCTGGCCGACCGGCATGCCATCGAGCGACAAGCGCGGCGGGAGCCCCGGGGCGCGCTTGGTCGATTCGGGACGCAGGCAACGCGTGGGCTCGCCGGCCGCGCAGCGCACGCATTCGCCGCAACCCATCACCAAGCAGGTCACGACACGGTCGCCAACGCCGATGTCGCGAACGTCGGGGCCCACCGCCTCGACGATGCCGGCGCCCTCGTGACCCAGGATCACGGGACGCGGGCGCTTCAGGGTGCCGTCGAGGTAGTGGAAGTCGCTGTGGCAAAGGCCCGCGGCGACGGAGCGAACGAGGACTTCACGACCGATCGGCACGTCGTGCTCGACTTCCAGGAGATCGAGCTGGTCGGAACCGTCACGAAGGACCGCGGCACGCATGCCGCCGA
Source organism: Ilumatobacteraceae bacterium (assembly GCA_963720775.1). GTDB lineage: Bacteria > Actinomycetota > Acidimicrobiia > Acidimicrobiales > Ilumatobacteraceae > JAENVT01. Next base: position 149,907 of record CAVRGR010000001.1, read on the forward strand.
GCGTAGGCGCGACTATCGCGTCGTACGTCGTTGGCGCGGCAGCGTGTAGGCGCCTGCGGCAAGTGCGTTGGTGAGCTGCCTGCTGGCGTTGAGCATCAGCCGTACGTGGTGGCTCTCGTGGTCTCCAAGCAAGCGGGCCGTTGGGCCGGCCGTCGAGATCGCGGCGATCACCTCGCCGTCGGGGTGGTCACGAATCGGAACTCCGATCGACGAGAGCCCGAGCTCAGCCTCGTCGATGCTGATCGCGTAGCCGCGCTCGCGTACACGCGCCAGTTCGTCGATGAACATCTTCGGGATAACGATCGTGTGGCCCGTGTACGGCCTCATGCCCGCCTTGATCCTCGCCGCTGCAACCTCCGGGCGGAACGCGGCGATTGCCTTGCCGGCACTGCTGCGATGCGCCGGTGAACGCCGGAAGGCTTCTGTCGTGAAGCGCAGCGCGCCGGGGCCCTCGACGCGCTCGATGTACAACGCGTCGCCACCAGATGGCACCGCGAGCTGCACCGTCTCGCCGATTGCGTTTCGCAGCTCGACGAGCAGCGGAAGAGCCTGGGTGCGCAGCGCAGAACGAGTGGTGACCAGTTGGCCGTACTCGAGCAGGCGGACCCCAAGTCGGTACTTGCCGGTCACCGTGCGTTCCAGGGCTCCCCGAGCGACCAGAACACCGCACGTGCGATGCATCGTGCTCTTCGTCACTCCTACGCGCCGGGCCAGTTCACTGAGCCCGATCTCGGTGTCGCGAAAGAAGGCATCGAGCACGTCGAGGGCGATCGTGACGGAGCGCAGAGCTGGTTTGGTCTTCGTTGCCGGCGCTGGTGCGGTCATCACCTTGGACAGTAGTTCGAACCGTTCGCTAGAAGCGAACGCTGAGGTAGCTGACCTGGGGATTTCTTGCCATGCTGCGTTCCGTGAACTACGCGACGAACTTGTGGTACGCAGCGCTGTGGGCCGATGACTTGGCCAAAGACGCCCTGGAGAGCCGCACGATCTGCGAGCAACCGATCGTCTTCTTCCGCGGGCCACGGGGCGAGCCAGTGGCGCTCGAGGACCGTTGTGCACACCGGTTCATCCCGTTGAGCATGGGCCAGCTGTGCGATGGGGCGGCCTCGGTGGAGTGCCCGTACCACGGTCTTCGCTTCGGCACCGACGGTTCGTGCGTGCTCAATCCACACGGTTCCGGGCGGATCCCGGCGACTCTCGCCGTGCGCTCCTATCCGGTCGTCGAACGCCACACCATGTTGTGGATCTGGATGGGTGCGGATGCACCCGACGCGGCGCTGATCCCCGACTTCTCGTATCTCGACCCCGACTCGCCGGGTGTGCTGTCGAAGCGCGAGTCGCTGGAGATGAACGTCGACTACCAACTGGTGATCGACAACCTGCTCGACCTGAGCCATGCCTCGTTCCTCCACCGCGGCGTGCTCGGTGACCCGTCGACGCTCGAGTGCGCCATCGCCATCGACAGCACGGAGTCGGCGGTGACGGTGACGCGGACCCGATCGAACATTGCCCCGTCGAAGCTCTTCGATCTGATGTTCCGCAATGACGGCACAGCCGTCGATACGTGGTCGATCATGCGCTGGGATGCGCCCAGTTGCCTTCGTCACGAGGCCGGCATCTGCCCCCCGGGCGCCGACCGTCACGATGGCATCACCGTGATCGGCACCCATCTCGTCACGCCATCCTCGAAGGGCAAGTGCACGTATCACGTCGCCGCGGTGCGGCTCGGCTCCTCGGCCGGGTCGGACGATGCCGAGATCTCCGCGCAGCTGTCGGCCCTGCGCCGGTATGCGTTCGACGAGCAGGACCGCCCGATCCTCGAAGCCCAGCAACGGGCATACGACCTTGCCGGCGGCCCCGACTCCTTGCGACCGGTGATGCTGAGCATCGACGCGGCTCCGCTACGGGCCCGGCGGGTGCTCGCCGCGATCGTGGCCCGCGAGAGCCAAGACGACGTCGAAGAGCTCGTCGACGAACAGGTGTTCGTTCGCTAGACTGGACGACGTGTCCGAGTTCAAGGTCATCTCCGACTACCAACCCGCCGGCGACCAGCCGCAGGCCATTGCCCGTTTGGCCGAGGGTGTGAACCGCGGCGACCGCTTCCAGACCCTGCTCGGCATCACCGGCTCCGGCAAGAGCGCAACAATCGCCTGGACGATCCAAGAGGTGCAGCGGCCCACGCTGATCCTCGCTCCCAACAAGTCGCTCGCTGCGCAGCTGACGCAAGAGATGCGCGAGTTCTTCCCCAACAACCGGGTGGAGTACTTCGTCAGCTACTACGACTACTACCAGCCCGAGGCCTACATCGCCTCCAGCGACACGTACATCGAGAAAGACTCGTCGATCAACGACGAGATCGATCGGTTGCGACACTCCGCAACTGCGGGCTTGCTCACTCGCCGCGACACCATCGTCGTCGCCTCCGTCAGCTGCATCTACGGCATGGGCAATCCCGAGGAGTACCGAGGCCAGATGCTCGATCTCAGCGTTGGTGTCGACTACGACATGCGCAGCATCCTCCGGCGGTTGGTCGACCTGCAGTTCGATCGCAACGACATGACACTCGGCCGTGGCAAGTTCCGCGTGCGTGGCGACACGATCGAGGTCCACCCGTCGTACGAGGAGACGGTGCTGAGGATCGAGATGTTCGGCGACACGGTCGATCGGTTGACGATGGTCGATCCGCTCACCGGCGAAACGCTCAGCGACCTCCCGCGCACTCAGGTCTTCCCGGCTACCCACTACGTCGCCGGCGACGAGCGCATGCGCAAGGCCGTCATCGGCATCGAAGCCGAGTTGCAAGAGCGTCTTTCTTGGTTCGAGAAAGAGGGCAAGCTCCTCGAGGCGCAGCGCCTGCGCATGCGCACGCAGTACGACCTGGAGATGATCCAGGAAGTCGGCTACTGCAACGGCATCGAGAACTACTCGATGCACATCGACGGCCGCAGCCCAGGCGAACCTCCCTTCACGCTGCTCGACTACTTCCCGAAAGACTTCCTGCTCGTCATCGACGAGAGCCACGTAGCAGTTCCTCAACTGCACGGTCAGTTCATGGGCGACCGCTCCCGAAAAGACATCCTGGTCGACCACGGCTTTCGTTTGCCGAGTGCACGCGACAACCGGCCGTTGCAGTTCGAAGAGGTGCTCGAGCGCATCAACCAGTGCATCTTCCTGTCGGCCACGCCGTCGCCGTACGAGCTGGGCCACAGCCAGCAGGTGGTCGAACAGATCGTGCGACCAACGGGCCTCGTCGATCCAGAGGTCATCGTCAGACCGACCAAGGGGCAGATCGACGATCTCATCGAGATGGTCAACGATCGCGTCACACGAGGTGACCGCATCCTCGTCACCACGTTGACCAAGAAGATGGCCGAAGACCTCACCGAATACCTCCTCGAGCAAGGTCTTCGTGTTCGCTACCTCCACAGCAACATTGACACGATCCAACGCATCGAGATCCTGCGCGCCCTTCGCCTCGGCGAGTTCGACGTTCTCGTCGGCATCAACCTGCTGCGTGAGGGCCTCGACCTGCCCGAGGTCTCGTTGGTGACGATCCTCGACGCCGACAAGGAAGGCTTTCTCCGCAGCGAGACGTCGTTGATCCAGATGATCGGTCGCGCCGCCCGAAACGTCGATGGTCAGGTCGTGATGTACGCCGACAAGGTCACGGCGTCGATGCAGAAAGCCATCGACATCACCCAGCAGCGGCGACTTCGTCAGATCGCCTACAACCTCGAGAACGACATCGATCCACAGACCATTCGCAAGGCTGTCGGCGACATCTTGTCGTTGCTGCGTCCCGACGAAACCGGTGCGGTGCCGGGCAAGGACCGTCGCCGTCAGCGCGAACGCGACAAGGTGCAGCGCGAGCTGAAGACCCTGCCGCAGCAAGAGCTGGCTCGTCTCATCCAGACGTTGGAAGAAGAGATGCACGAGGCTGCCGCCGAGCTCAAGTTCGAGTACGCGGCCCGCCTGCGCGACGAGGTCAACGACCTTCGCCGCGAAATCCGCGACGCGGGGTGATCGTTGGCACTCTCCCGTTACCAGGCAGAGACGAGGGGCGCCGACAGCACGGTGGTCATCGAGTCTGGCGGCAATGGCAGGGCGAACAGATAGCCCTGGCCGAGCCGGCAGCCGAGACGAACCAACCGGTCGCACTGTGTCTGTGTCTCCACACCTTCGGCGATCACTTCCAGTCCGGCGTCGGCCGCCATCGAGATCATGGCCTTCACGACAGCCGGTTCGCGTTCGCCATCGACGACCTGGCCCGTGAAGCGGCGGTCGAGCTTGACGCCCTTGATCGGCAATGAGGTCAGCGTCTCGAGACTGGCGAATCCGACGCCGAAGTCGTCGAGCACCAGCTTCACGCCAGCCTCGGCCACCTGCGTGAGCTCGCGCAGCGTCGCGGCGGAGAGATCGAACGACTGGCGCTCGCTGAGCTCCAGGGAGATCAGCTCCAGTGGTGTGTTGTGCTTGATGGCGAGATCGGTCACGGTCTTCAGCAAGCCTGAGGCCGGGACGGAATCGAAGTCGAAGTTGACCGCGAGGCGCAGATTCGGTGAGACCGCGCGGAAGGTCGACAGATGCGTCAGGCCGTCGTCGAGCATTCGCTGGAACAGCGACCCGTTCAATCCCGCCTGTTCGATTGCCGGCAGGAAGTCTCCCGGCTCGCGGATGCCCGTCTCGGTCTGCCAGCGGGCCAGCGCCTCGACGGCGACCACATCGCCGGTGCGCATGTCGACGATCGGCTGGAAGTAGGCGCGGATCTGGCCGCTTTCGAGCGCGTCGATCAGTTCTGCGTTGGCGTCGTCGAACTTCGTTGCGGCGACGTTCACAGCCGAGCGGGCGTCGGCGATGGATGCCTCGGCGGCGTCGACTGCTGCTCCCAGCCCGACACCGGGAAGGCGACGGCCGACACCAATCCAAGCGGCGATGCCCGCCCCACTCAGGGTCTGGCGAAGCTGTGTTTCCAACGCGCGCGCCTCCGCCGCAGTGATATCCACGGCCAGCACTCCGAACTGCAGCCCGGTGATGCGCGCACAGAAGTGGCGCCCGTCGAGGGTTGCGTTGAGCAGGGTCCCGAATTCGGAGAGCAACTCGTCGCCTGCTTCGTGACCCTCGCGCATGTTGAGATCGTGGAGCTCGTCGAGGGAGATCACGAACACCCACGCTGTCTCGCCGTTGGAGTTGCAGCGCTCGTCGTTCACCGTGAGTTGAAGGTCCCAGGCCTGCCGGGTTGCCGTGCCCGTCAGCACGTCGAGCGCAGCGCGAGATCGCTCGGCGCGACGCATGGCTGCGGCGACCGTTGCCTCGGCGCCGGCCAGGGCGCCGAGCATGTTGGCCAGGAGCGGAACGAGCGACTGTGCTTGGTTCGACATCGGCGGAGGAAGCTCTCGGCTGAGGCCGATGAGAGCTCCGTACGGCTGGCCGTTCGGACGCTGCACAGGCACCACCGTCTTGACGACGTTGGCCAGGTATCGATCAGCCGACAGGTTGCTCGGGAGGACGCTGCTGGCAACGATCGAGAATTGCGGATCGACCGAGGCGATGACGATCTGCTCGTGGTCGTGGATGCGCGTGAAGAGCCAGGTAGGAAAGCCGGAGTTGCGTCGAAGATGCTCGAGGGCGGCTCGTGCTGTCCGCCCGAGGGTCGCGTCATTCGTTTGTCCGCCGTTCATGCGTGTTGTATCGGCACGAACTTGACAAAACTGGAGCAGAACGTGTGTTCGGTCCCGTGCTAGACTGAGCGACATGTACCACAGGCGCCGACAGCGCTCACCTCGGTAACCTCGCCACGATGCCTGCAGCCGACACCGGAAAGATCATCGTTCGCGGGGCGCGCGAGCACAATCTGCGAAACATCAACGTCGAACTGCCGCGCGACAAGATGATCGTCTTCACCGGCCTCTCCGGTTCCGGGAAGAGCAGCCTGGCCTTCGACACGATCTATGCCGAAGGGCAACGTCGATACGTCGAGAGCCTCAGTGCCTACGCTCGCCAGTTCCTCGGGCAGATGGACAAGCCCGATGTCGACATGATCGAAGGGCTGTCACCCGCCATTTCCATCGATCAGAAGTCGGCCAGTCGCAACCCTCGCTCGACGGTAGGAACGATCACCGAGATCTACGACTACCTCCGCTTGTTGTACGCGCGCATTGGTGTGCAGCACTGCCCCAACGACGGAACCAGGTTGCAGCGGCAAACGCCACAGCAGATCGTCGACCGCATCCTGCTGTTGCCCGACGGCACGCGGTTCCAGGTGCTGTCGCCCATCGTTCGCGGCCGCAAGGGCGACTACGACACGTTGCTCGAAGACCTCACCGGTCAGGGCTACGTCCGCGCTCGTGTCGATGGCGAGGTCGTCGACATCGCCGAGTTCCTCAAGCGTGACGAGCGCTTGGCGCGATACGAACAGCACAAGATCGAAGTGATCATCGACCGTCTCGTGCGCCGCGACGGGATCGAACGTCGGCTCACCGACTCGTTGGAGACCGCATTGAAGTTGGCCGATGGCGTGGCCGAGGTCGAACTGATGCCGGCCGACGGCAGCCAGGTGGAAACGCTCACGTTCAGCCAGCACCTCGCCTGCCCGAAGTGCGGAACGAGCTACGACGAGCCGGCGCCGCGCAACTTCTCGTTCAACTCACCGTACGGCGCGTGCGAGGCGTGCGACGGCCTCGGCACCACGTTCGAAGTCGATCCGGAACTCGTCATTCCCGACAACGATCTGTCGATCAACGGCGGAGCCATCGCGCCGTGGCGCACGTCGCACACGCAGTACTTCACGCGGATGCTCGAGGCCGTCGCCGAGGTGTACGGGCTCGACCTCGACGCGCCGTACCGAACGCTCAACGCCAAGCAGCAGAAGGTCGTTCTACACGGCGTCGAGGGCAACTTGAAGGTCAAGTACAAGAACCGATACGGCCGCACTCGCGAGTACTCCACCGCCTACGAGGGGGTCATCCCCTGGCTCAACCGCAGGCGCCAGGGCGCCGAGAGCGACTGGTCACGCGAGCAGTACGAGGGGTACATGCGCGAGGTGCCGTGCACGGCGTGCGGTGGCACGCGACTGAAGCCGGCAACACGCGCGGTAACGGTCAACGACAAGAACATCGCCGAGGTCTGCGACATGGCGATCGGCGAGTCCGCCAAGTTCCTGGCGGCGCTCGAGCTCAGCGAGCGCGATCGGATGATCGCCGAGCGGGTCACCAAAGAGATCAATGCCAGGCTCGGCTTCCTGCTCGACGTCGGTCTCGACTACCTCAGCCTCGCCCGCTCGGCGGCCACGCTTGCCGGTGGCGAGGCGCAGCGCATCCGGTTGGCCAGCCAGATCGGCTCCGGCCTGGTGGGCACGTTGTACGTCCTCGACGAACCATCGATCGGCTTGCATCAGCGCGACAATCGCCGGCTCATCGATACGTTGCTCCGGCTCCGCGACCTCGGCAACACGGTGTTGGTCGTCGAACACGACGAAGAGACGATTCGTGAGGCCGACTGGATCGTCGACATCGGCCCGGGCGCGGGCGAGCACGGCGGCGACGTGGTGTACAGCGGTCCCGTCAAAGGCATCACCAAGGTCAAGGAGTCGATCACCGGGCAGTACCTGGCCGGCAAGAAGTCGATCCCGGTTCCGAAGCAGCGACGTCAACCCGGCCTCGAATGGCTGGAAGTCAAAGGTGCCCGTGAGCACAACCTGCGCAACATCGACGTTCGCATACCGCTGGGTTGCTTCGTGGCCATCACGGGTGTGAGCGGCAGTGGCAAGAGCACCCTGGTGCGCGACATCCTCTTGCCGGTGCTCATGCAGAGGATCTACAAGTCGAAGCACGCCGCGGGCAAGCACAAGACCATCTCCGGCATCGACCTGCTCGACAAGGTCATCGACATGGACCAGTCGCCCATCGGTCGCACCCCACGTTCCAATCCCGCCACGTACACCGGCGTCTTCGACAACATCCGCAAGCTCTTCGCCAGCACTGCAGAGGCCAAGGTCCGCGGCTACCTGCCCGGCCGTTTCAGCTTCAACGTGCAGGGTGGTCGGTGCGAGGCGTGCGCCGGCGACGGGACCATCAAGATCGAGATGCACTTCCTGCCCGATGTGTACGTGCCTTGCGAGGTCTGCAAGGGAGCGAGGTACAACCGCGACACCCTCGACATCGCCTTCAAGGGCAAGAACATCGCCGAGGTCCTCGACATGCCCATCGCCGAGGCGGTCGACTTCTTCGCCAACCAGCCTGCCATCGGTCGTCATATGCAGACGTTGCTCGACGTCGGCCTCGGGTACGTGCGGCTGGGGCAGTCGGCTCCGACGTTGTCGGGCGGCGAAGCCCAGCGGGTGAAGCTGGCTTCCGAGCTGGCCAAGCGATCCACCGGCCACACCATCTACCTGCTCGACGAGCCCACCACCGGTCTGCACTTCGACGATGTGCGTCGCTTGCTCACGGTCCTGTCGCGATTGGTCGACCAGGGCAACACGGTGTTGATCATCGAGCACAACCTCGATGTCATCAAGACCGCCGATTGGCTGATCGATCTGGGGCCGGAGGGTGGCAGCGGGGGAGGGCTCGTCGTCGCCGAGGGCAGCCCCGAAGACGTCGCCACCGTCGACTCCAGCCACACCGGTCGTTTCCTTCGCAGCGTTGGTATGACGGTGGTCAACTACCGCGAAGGCGCTTGCTCAGGTCGTTGAGGCGCTGCTTCTCCGATTTGCTCAGCGAGTCCATGCCCTTGGCGCTGATCTTGTCGAGCAGGTCGTCGAGCTCGCTCTGGTCGGCGGAAACCGAGCTGGGCCCGCCCCACGGCCCGGTCACCACGGCCGGCCGACGGCTTCGCTTCGGCTGTCGATGCCGCTGAGGCACACCGATCTTGGGGATCCACGGGAACCCCTCGAGCATTCCCACAGAGCGACCCGCAAGTGCCCCGACAAGGAGCGAAACGAGGAAGAACAACAGGTGCCGACCGGCCCGATCACCGGTGAGCTGCAGGATCTCGGCAGCGACGTACACCGCACCGAGCGCCCAGGCCGGGATGCCGAAGAAGAACCGCACGTTCGGATACTCGGCGATGTAGGTCAACAGCACGACCAGTTGGATGGTGTGCACGCCCGCCTGGTCGAGGTCGAGGGCCGTGCCCACGAGCCCGGGGATCACGATGACCATCACCAGGTACCAGGCCATGCGCCTTCGGCCGACCTGCTCTTCCAGCTTGGAACCGAAGTACCACAGGACCGCGATGGACACGGCGACCCACAACAGCTGCTGGTCGAACCCGTTGGCCAGGGGCCAGGTCAGGACGCGCCAGACCTGCCCGCTGCGGATCTTGTTCGGCAGCAGGGCGAGCCGGAACAGCTGCGTCTTGTCGATGGCGTAGACGAAGACGGAAACGACGCACATCAGCGCCAAAAGCGCGGCCGAGCCGATGTCGAGCGTGCCGATGCGGAACCACGGGTCGTTGGGCCCCCGTCGATTGGGTTTGGAGTACGCAAAGCGGCCAGCCACGAGGCAAACCCTACCGCGGGTCGCCGTGTGAGAGGCCTACCCTCGACATCGGCCTAACCTCGACATCGATGGTGCAACGCCCGCCGACCGGCACGATTCCCGACACTCCGGGGTCCTATCAGTTCAAAGACGCGCTCGGTCGCGTGATCTACGTCGGCAAGGCGTCGAGCCTTCGCCAACGCCTGTCGAACTACTTCCAGGATCCGCGGAACATGCATCCACGCACCGCGCAGATGGTCGCTACCGCGGAGTCCGTGGAATGGATCGAGGTGCGCAACGAGGTCGAGGCCTTGATGCTCGAGTACAGCCTCATCAAGCAGCACCGCCCCCGGTTCAACATCCGCCTGCGCGACGACAAGAGCTACCCGTTCTTGGCCGTCACCCTCGACGAGCAGTACCCCCGAGCGCTGGTCATGCGCGGCCGCAAGCGAAAGGGCACCAAGTACTTCGGGCCGTACGCCCACGCCTACGCCATCCGCGACACGCTCGACTTGCTACTGCGCAGCTTCCCGATCCGCACCTGCAGCCCAGGGAAGTTCAACGAGCACCAGCGACTCGGCCGACCGTGCCTGCTGTTCCACATCGAGAAGTGCAGCGGCCCGTGCGTGGGCGAGATAGAGGACCCCGAGTATCGGCAGTTGGTCACGGAGCTGTGCGACTTCCTCGAAGGCGACACCGATCAGATCGTCAAACGGCTCGACGCGGAGATGAAGTCGGCAGCCCACGACCTGGAGTACGAGCGCGCCGCGCGCATCCGCGACCGGCTCAACGCCGTGCACCGGGCGATCGAGAAGCAGCAGATGGTTGCCGAGCGCAGCGAGGACATCGATGTGATCGGCCTCGCCGACGATGATCTCGAAGCTGCGGTGCAGATCTTCTACGTGCGCAAGGGTCGTGTCGTCGGGCGCAAGGGCTTCATCGTCGACAAGGTCGAAGAGCTCAGCCCGGGTGGCCTCATCGATCGCATCCTCGAAGAGCTGTACGGCGACGAGCCGCCGCTCGGAGTGCCCAAGCAGGTGCTCGTACCCGTCGAACCGGAGGATCAGTCGACGTACGAAGAGTGGCTGACGCACCTGCGCGGCTCCAGGGTGCAGATCCGGGTGCCGATGCGTGGCGACAAGCGCGACTTGCACGAAACGGTCACACGTAACGCCAAGGACGAGTTCGTCCGTCACCGGCTTCGCCGGGCGGGCGATCACAACGCCCGCAGCCGGGCGCTGACGGAGTTGCAGGACCTCCTCGCATTGCCCGAGGCGCCCCTGCGCATCGAGTGCTACGACATGGCTCACCTTCAGGGCAGCGACTACGTCGGTTCGATGGTGGTGGTCGAAGACGGTTTGCCGAACAAGCGGGAGTACCGCCGGTTCAAGATCAAAGACGTGCCGGGCAACGACGACTATGCGGCGATGGAAGAGGTGCTCACCCGACGGCTCACGGCGTATCTCGACGAACGCGACCGCCCGCTCACCGAAGTGGGTCAACGACCGGGCCGGTTCTCCTATCCTCCCCAGCTACTGCTCGTCGACGGCGGCAAGGGTCAGCTCGCCGTCGCCGAACGGGTGGTCCGCAAGCTCGGTCTCTACGACGAGATCCCCATCGCGTCTCTCGCCAAGCGCTTCGAGGAGGTCTACACGCCGAGCCACAGCGAACCCGTCGAGGTGCCGCGTGGCAGCGAGGCGCTGTTCATGCTGCAGCGCATCCGCGACGAGGCCCACCGGTTCGCCAACACGTTCCACCGGGAGCTGCGCGGGAAGCGCATGACAGCCAGTTCCCTCGACGGCATTCCGGGCCTGGGTGAGTCGCGGAAGAAGAAGCTCATCCAGGTGATGGGTGGAGTGAACATGGTGAAGAAGGCGTCGCTCGAAGCGTTGAAGGCACAGTCCTTCCTTCCCGATGCAGTAGCGGAGGCCGTCTACGCCAAGTACCACCCCGCGGTCCAAGACGTTCCCGTCAACCTCCGGCCATGAGCGATCGCAGTCTGTGGGAGACCCACGCGACGTGGTGGATCGAAGGCTTCACCGACGGCGCCGATCCCGAGTACGAAGAACAGATCCTCCCGCTTGCGGCAGCAGAGCTCTCGGGAGCTCGCCGCGTGCTCGATGTCGGTTGCGGCGATGGTCAGATCAGCCGGCTGGCGGCGGGTCTTGGGGCGGAGGTCGTCGGGATCGATCCGACATGGAACTGCGTCACCGTCGCCCAGCAGCGCGGTGGCGCCTCGTTCGCTCGCGCCGAGGCGGCCGCGTTGCCGTTTGCCGACGGCAGCTTCGACGCCATCGTGGCGTGTCTGGTCTTCGAACACATCCGCGAAGTCGATCAGGCGATCGCAGAAGTCGCCCGAGTGCTGTCGAGTGGCGGACGCTTCTGCTTCTTCCTCAACCACCCGTTGTTGCAAACGCCCAACAGCGGTTGGATCGACGATCACCTGCTCGATCCACCGGAGCAGTACTGGCGGATCGGCGCGTATCTGGTCGAAGAAGAGAGCGACGAGGAGGTCGAGAAGGACGTTCTGATTCCGTTCATCCATCGGCCGTTGAGCCGCTACGTCAACGCACTCGCCGAGAACGGATTGCTGATCGAGCGCATGTTGGAGCCGGCGCCGCCCGACGGCTTTCTCGCGTTGGCCGACGAGTACCTCGCCGCGGCAACGATTCCCAGGTTGCTGTATCTGCGTACTCGCAAGCTCTAGGCAATACCATCGTGGCCAGTGGCCGACATCGTCCTGATCACCGGATTGTCCGGCGCCGGGCGTTCCGCAGCAGCGGCCGTTCTCGAAGACCTCGGGTGGTATGTGGTCGACAACCTGCCGACGTCGTTGGTCGACACGATTGTCGAGCTGGCCAGCAAGCCGGGTAGTGACATCGAGCGGTTGGCGCTGGTCTCCGGTCGGCAGCACGTCGACCTGCTGCCGAAGGTGGCCTCGCTACGCGGTGAGGGGCACCGAGTGCGCATCGTCTTTCTCGATGCGACGACGGCTGCCGTCGTGAAGCGCTACGACTCGTCGCGTCGCAAACATCCCCTCGACTCCGAGGCAGGAGGCCTCGTGGAGGCGATCGAGTTGGAGCGGACGCTCCTGGATCCCGTGAGGAGTGCGGCCGATCTCGTGATCGACACCTCCGACATCAACATTCACCAGCTGAGGACGAAGCTGCTCGCCGCGTTCGACCAGGCGGGTGACGGCCACCGGCTCCAGATCGCCGTCGAGAGCTTCGGCTACAAGTACGGACTACCGCTCGACGCGGACATCATCATGGACGTTCGCTTCCTGCCCAACCCGCATTGGGAAGAGGGCCTACGCCCGCTCACGGGTCACGATCCGGCGGTTCGCGATTTCGTGCTCGAGCGTTCGAACGCCTCTCAGTTCCTTGATGAGTTCGAGGCGATGATGGTGTCGCTCGTACCCGCGTACGAGGCCGAGGGAAAGACGTACCTCACCATCGCGATGGGATGCACGGGCGGGCGCCATCGCAGTGTCGCCGTTGCCGAAGATCTTGCGGCTCGCCTCAGGGCGCGAGGCATCGCCGTGACCACCGGCCACCGCGACATCGCTCGCTGAGCGGAGGCGCTCACCGAGTGCGCTCGGGGCTAACCTCGATGCTGCTCAACCAGAAAAGGAATCACACCTCATGACGCTCCGTGTCGGTATCAATGGCTTTGGTCGTATTGGCCGCAACTTCTTCCGTGCTGCCAAGAAGCGCGGTGCCGACATCGATTTCGTCGGCGTCAACGACCTCGGCGCGCTGGAAGAGATGGCGCACCTGTTGAAGTACGACTCGGTGCTCGGCCAGCTTCCATACGCAGTCAAGATCCACAAAGACGGCATCTCCGTCGACGACGACGTGTTGAGGGTGTTCTCGGAACGAGATCCCAAGAACCTGCCGTGGGGCGAGCTCGGCGTCGATGTCGTCATCGAGTCCACCGGCCATTTCAACAAGCGCGAGGCCGCGGCCGGCCACCTCCTCGGTGGGGCCCCGTTGGTGATCGTGTCGGCGCCGTGCGACGGTGCCGACGCCACGATCGTCTACGGCGTCAACCACAAGGACTTCGACGTGAAGACGCAGAAGGTCATCTCCAACGCCAGCTGCACCACCAACTGCTTCGTGCCGATGGTCAAGATTCTCGACGATGCGTTCGGCGTCGAGCAGGGTCTCATGCAAACGATCCATGCCTACACCGGCGACCAGAACTTGGTCGATGGTCCGCATCGCGACTTCCGTCGGGCGCGCGGAGCCGCCATCAACATCATTCCCACCTCCACCGGTGCAGCGCGCGCCACGAGCCTCGTGCTGACGACGATGAAGGGCAAGCTCGATGGCACGTCACTGCGCGTCCCGGTGCCGACGGGATCGATCGTCGACTTCACCGCGAACCTCACCAACGCCGCCTCGGTCGCGCAGATCAATGCCGCGTTCAAGAAGGCCGCGGCGAGCGGACCGCTGAAGGGCATCCTGCGTTATTGCGACGAGCCGATCGTGTCGAGCGACATCGTCACCGATCCGCACAGCTGCATCTTCGACGCAGGCCTCACGATGAGCATGGGCAAGATGGTCAAGGTGCTCGGCTGGTACGACAACGAGTGGGGCTACTCCAACCGCCTCATCGATACAACCCTGTACGCCGGCGCCAAGCTGCCGAAGAAGAAGCGGTGAGCCGCATCCCCACACTCGCCGATCTCGGCGAGGTCAGCGGTAAGCGGGTGTTGGTTCGCACCGACTTCAACGTCCCGATGGACGACGGCGTCATCACCGACGACTTCCGCATCCGCTCCGCCTTGCCGACGATCGAATGGCTCACCAGCCGCGGCGCGCACGTGGTCTGCGCGTCGCACCTCGGTCGCCCGAAGGGCAAACCGAATCCGAAGTACTCGATGGACGCGGTCAGAACGCGGCTCGCCGAGCTCGCTCCTGGTGTCGAACTGATGGAGAACCTGAGGTACGACCCGGGCGAGGAAGCCAACGACCCTGAGTTCGTCGCCAAGCTGATCGAGGGAATCGATCTGTATGTCGACGATGCCTTCGGGGCGTGTCATCGAGCGCATGCCTCGATCGTCGGCCCGCCTCGCACGCTGCCATCCGCGATGGGGTTGCTCATGCAGCGCGAGGTAGAGGTCCTGCTCGGGCTGCGCAACAACCCCAAGCACCCGTTCGTCGCCGTGCTGGGCGGCGCGAAGATCAGCGACAAGCTCGGTGTGGTCGAGGCGTTGTTGAAAGTGGTCGACTCGTTGGTGATCGGTGGGGCCATGTGCTTCACCTTTCTCGCGGCTCGTGGCTATCCGATCGGTGACTCGCTGTGGGAGCCCGATCAGGTCGACACCTGCCGGCGCCTGTTGGAGGATTCGGCGACGGGAGGCAAGACCATCCACCTTCCTGAAGATCTTGTCGGTCTCGATGCGGCGGGGAAGCTCGCCACCTTCGGCGTGCGCCTCCCCGACGGCGCAAAGGGCCTCGACATCGGGCCGGGCACGGCGGCCGCCTTCAGCGATGTGATCATGGAAGCGCGCACCATCTTCTGGAACGGCCCGATGGGCATGTTCGAGGACGAGCGATTCGCGGCGGGCACGCGCACCGTCGCTCAGGCAATGGCCGACACCAAGGGCTTCACCGTGGTGGGCGGTGGCGACAGCGCAGCAGCGCTGGCCCAGTTCGGACTCGATCACGACGTCGACCACGTGTCCACCGGCGGCGGCGCGTCGTTGGAGCTCTTGGAGTACGGCGATCTTCCCGGCCTCGAAGCGCTGCGGGGTGCTCCCAATGCGTAGGCCGCTGATCTCCGCCAACTGGAAGATGCACCACAACCACTTCGAGGCGATTCAGTGCGTCCAGAAGCTGGCCTATCTGGTGGGCAAAGACGATCTCGAGCACGTCGACGTGAGCATCCATCCCCCCTTCACCGACATCCGCAGCGTGCAGACGGTGATCGACGCCGACAAGCTTCTGTTCGCCGTCGGTGCCCAGCACTGCCACTGGGAGGACAAGGGTGCGTTCACGGGTGAGGTGTCCCCGCTCTTCCTCGCCAAGCTCAACGTCCAGTACGTCATCGTCGGTCACAGTGAGCGTCGCCAGCTGTTCGGTGAGACCGACGAGATGGTCGCCAAGAAGGTCGTCGCGATCCAGCGGCATTCGATGACGCCGATCGTTTGCGTCGGAGAAACGCTGGAGGAGCGCGACGCGGGGGAGACCGAGTCGAAGGTTCTCGGCCAGATCCGAGCGGCGCTGGGTGCACTCCAGTCGGCGGCGATTGGCGCGCTCGTAGTGGCCTACGAGCCGATCTGGGCGATCGGCACCGGACGCACGGCGACGGCCGACGACGCCCAGCAGATGTGCGTGGCGATTCGCCGCAGCGTGGCCGACATTGCCGGCACCGACGCCGCGGAATCCGTGCGCATCCAGTACGGCGGAAGCGTCAAGTCGTCGAACATCGCCGAGTTGATCGAGCGACCCGACATCGACGGCGCGCTCGTGGGTGGGGCAAGCCTCGACCCCGACGAGTTCGCCCGAATCTGCAAGCTCGGCGCGTAGCAGCAGGGGAGTCGCCGGAATTTTCCGCCCGACTTTTCGGGCAATCGGAACGACGTTGCTGTTCGTCCGTATACAACGGTGGTATGTTGGTCGGCGCTCGCTCCGATCGGGGAGGACGGAGCGAGAATGTGGTCGATCTTCCCGACGAGCAGGTTCGCTTGCCGTGCTGTTCGACCGAAACCCACCTCCCTCCGTTCACATAGGAGGAACACCCACGTGAGGACTACGAAACGCAGCACGCGTTACGCAGCCTTGGCAGTCGGCCTTGCTTTTGTCGCAGTTTCCTGCGGCAGTGACAGCAAAGGTTCGAGTGACACCGCTGCCCCAGCCACCACCGCCCCCACTGCCGAGACCACGCCCCCAGCGGAAACCGTGGCACCTGCCACCACCGCAGGTGGAACCGAAACCACGGGTGGGTCCGGTGGCGCAGCGATGACGTTGACGATGAACATCAACCCCGATGCAAAGTGGGACGACGGCTCACCGGTCACGTTCGCCGACTTCAAGTGCACCATGGATGCCACGTTGAAGACCCCGGGCTCGATCACGACGGTCGGCTACGACAAGATCACATCACTCGAGCAGGGCACCGACGACCATCAGGTCATCGCCAAGTTCTCCGAGGTGTACGCGCCGTACAAGAACCTGTTCGGCACGCTGATCAAGGCTGATGCGGTGAAGGACTGCAACGACGTTTCGGCCGACTTCGCGGACAACATCCCGTTCTCGGCGATGCCTTACAAGATCGACTCGTGGAGCCTCGACCAAGAAGTGCTGGTGAAGAACGAGGGCTACTACGGCAACGATCCGGCCAAGGTCGACAAGATCGTCATTGTCCCCAAGGCCGACACCGACACCGAGATCGCTTCGCTGGTCTCCGGTGAGAGCGACTTCATCTTCCCGCAGGCCTACGCCGGGATCAAAGATGCTCTGAACGATCCGAACATCAAGACGACGCCTGGCTATGGAACGAACTATGAAGGCTTGTACTTCCAGGAAGATCAGAACTGCACGCCGGATGCCACGCGCTCCTGCGCTTTCAAGGACTCCGACTTCCGGCACGCGTTCGCCAAGTCGATCGACCGCAACCTGATCCTCGCCAACATCTACGACCCGATCTTCCCCGGTGGCCCACTGCTGAACTGCGGTCTGTGGGTTCCGACAATCGGTCCGTGGTGTGATCAGACCATCTTCGGCAAGGCCGACGGCACCGACGGCTACTACGACCAGGCTGCAGCGGATCAGATCCTCACCGCTGCAGGCTGGGCCAAGGACGGCAGCGGCATGTGGGCAAAGGACGGCAACGTGCCGGAGATCCACTGGATCATCAACTCCGGCAACACCCGTCGTGAGTCGACCCAGGCCCTGATGATCCCCGAGCTGAAGAAGGCCGGCTTCAACGTCATGGCCGACAACTGCGACGCAGCCTGCTACTTCCAGCAACGGCTACCAGCGCTGAAGTACGACATGGCCATGTACATCAACACGGCCAGCCCCGACCCCACGGTCACGGGAATCATGGCGTGCTCGTCGATCCCGTCGGATGCCAACGGCAACCAGGGTCAGAACTCGGCCGGATGGTGCAACGAAGATGCATCGGCCAACATGACCAAGTCCGACCAGACCATCGATGAAACTGCTCGTGCGGACCTGATCCACAAGATCGGCAAGGCACTCGCCGACGACGCGGTCATGTTGCCGCTGTACCAGTTCCCGAACATCGCCGCATGGCGCACCGACCAAGTCGGTGGACCGGTCGATGCTGATGCCGCCAACTACCAGGCATGGCAGAACATCAACCAGTGGGAAGACACCAACGGAGACGGCCAGATCGTCATCGGTGCCGAGCAGTGGCCGGAGTGCCTCAACCCGATCACCGAATGCGCCAACTCCTCGTGGTACGTGTGGTCGACGGCGTTCAAGGTGCTGCCCAGCGTTTGGGCAACCACCGCCAAGGGCACGTACGAGGCAACCCAACTCGTCACCGGCGAGCCAACGGTCGCTCTCGGCTGACCAGCAGGTATCAGTAGTATTAGAAATGACCTAATGTGAGCGGGGCCGGCGAAAGCCGGCCCCGCTCCGCAATATCATTCGGCAACAACGGAGGTGCGCCACGATGATCAGGTTCGTAGCACGAAGGCTTCTGTGGACGATCCCGACGATGTTCCTGATCACTTTTCTGGTCTTCATCGCCATTCGAATCGGCACCGACCCGGTGCAGAGCTACCTGAGAATCAACCCGCGGGCCAGTCAGGCGAAGATCCTCCAGTACAAGGTGGCCAACGGCCTCACGGGAAACATCGTCTCGCAGTACTTCCACTGGTTGGGCCACTTCGTCACGTTCAACTGGGGTAGATCCATCAAGGGCAGCCGTCCCGTGTGGCCGGAGCTCAAGGCGGCCATGGCCAACACGTTGGTGCTCGGCGGTCTGGCCACCTTCGTCGGCCTCGTCTTCGGCCTGGCAATCGGCATCCTGTCGGCCCTTCGTCCCCGCTCGCTGTTCGATCAGACATCGACCACAGGGGCATTCGTCGGGATCTCGGTCCCGCCGTACGTCAGCGCAGTCTTGCTGCAACTCTTCTTCGCCATCACCCTCACCCATTGGCTCGGGTTGTCGCACCCGTTGCTGCCCACATCGGGTGTGTATCCAGCCGGCCACAAGGGCTTCAATCTGATCCTCCGGCTCAAATACCTGACTCTCCCGATCATCGTCGTGGCCATCCAGATCATCGCCGTCTATTCGCGGTACATGCGAGCCTCGCTGCTGGAGGTCGTCAACAGCGACTACCTTCGAACCGCTCGCGCCAAAGGCATCAGCGAACGGCGCATCCTGGTGCGCCATGCATTGCGCAACGCTCTCATACCGATCGTCACTGTCGCCGCCATCGACATCGGCGGCATCATTGGCGGCCTCATCATCACCGAGCGGATCTTCGAGGACCGAGGTATGGGCGACTTCTTCCTGACCGCCTACACCAACGGTGACTTTCCGCAGTTGATGCCGTGGATGGTCTTCGTCGTCATCGGCGTCATCATGGCCAACCTATTAGCCGACGTGCTCTACGCCGTCCTTGACCCGAGGATCCGCCTTGACTGAGATCGATCACACCGATGCCGCCCAGGCGATCATCGACAACACCGACGCCGATCTCTCCGGCCTGTCACTTCGCGACGAATCAGAGGGCGTTGGTGGCGAGTCGCTCTCGCCATTCCGCCTGGCGCTTCGTCACTACCGTCACAACCGGATTGCGATGGTCGCCCTCACCATCCTGCTCCTCATCGTGGTGGCGTGCCTGTTCCCGAGCCTGCCGGCTCGATACAGCGAGACGGAACGCCTCCCGAAGACGGGGTCGACGTTCATCCACTCGCCGCCGAGCACCAAGGCGTGGTTTGGAACCGATGATCTCAACCGCGACCTGTACAGCCGCGTGTTCTACGGAGGCAGGGTGTCGATCATCATCGGCATCTCCGTCGCCCTCATTGCATGCACGGTTGGCACCGTGATCGGCGCCCTTGCTGGATACCTGGGTGGTTTGCTCGATGACGTCCTGATGCGAATCACTGACATCTTCCTGGCGTTCCCGATTCTCGTCTCGTTGCTCGTGCTCAGAAACGTGTTGGCCGAAGCACCGCTCGTGAAGTCGATCATGGGCGAAAAGACCTCGGTTCGGTTCATGGTCGTCTTGCTCTCGGCCGTCGGCTGGATGGCCGTGGCCAGGATCGTGCGCGGTGTCGTTCTGTCGTTGAAGGAACGTGAGTTCATCGAGGCATCTCGATCGGTGGGTGCCAGCGGACCGCGCATCATGTTCCGCCACCTGATACCGAACGCCCTCGGTCCGATCATGGTTGCTCTATCGCTTTCCGTCGTCGGCGCCATCCTCGCCGAGTCGACGTTGTCGTTCTTCGGCTACGGGCCAAGCCCCGGCCAGGGCCGCACCACGTGGGGGCTGCTCATCTCGCAATCGAAGAGCGGCGTCCTGTCCGGCTACTGGTGGTTGGTGCTGTTCCCCTGCTTGTTCCTGGTCCTGACGATCGTCTCCATCAACTTCGTCGGTGATGGCTTGCGTGACGCATTCGACCCCAAGGCCGAGATGAATCGCGCGTGAACGACGACGAGCCAGTACTCGAGATCCGCGATCTCAGGGTCACGTTTCCCACAGAAAGCGGCGATGTCCAGGCCGTTCGTGGCGTCGACGTCACGGTCGGCGCAGGCGAGCTGCTCGGCGTCGTCGGCGAGAGCGGCTCCGGGAAGTCGGTGACGTTTCTCGCCGCGATGGGTCTTCTGCCGCAGTCGGCGAAGATCGAGGGCTCGGTGAAGGTTCACGGCAAGGAGCTCGTCGGCCTCAGCAACAGTGAGATGCGCGGCCAACGCGGCAAGCGGATCTCGATGATCTTCCAGGATCCGCTGTCGGCGCTCAATCCCACGCACAGGATCGGTCATCAGGTCGCCGAGATGATCCGCTCGCACAACGACGTAGCCAAGACAGTGGCGTTGGCTCGTGCCGTCGAGTTGCTCGACATCGTCGGCATACCACAACCGAAGACGCGCGCAATGCAATATCCGCACGAGTTCTCCGGCGGCATGCGCCAGCGCGTCATGATCGCCATCGCCATCGCCAATGATCCCGAGGTGCTCATCGCCGATGAGCCCACAACTGCACTCGACGTCACCGTGCAAGCCCAGATCCTCGACGTGATCCAGAGGATCCAACACAACTTCCGGGCAGGGGTTGTCTTCATCACTCACGACCTCGGGGTGGTCGCCCGCATCGCCGATCGCGTTCAGGTGATGTACGCCGGTCGCACCGTCGAGCGTGGCGATGTCGATTCCATCTTCAGCACTCCTACCCACCCGTACACGAGGGGCTTGTTGGCCAGCCTGCCCACCTTGGGGCGTGCGCGGCTCACGCCGATCCCCGGCGCGCCACCCAACATGTTGCGGCCGCCGTCGGGTTGTGCGTTCCGGCCGCGGTGTGCCTTCGCCACAGAGGTGTGTGCCGGCGACATTCCCGAGCTGCATCCCCTCCTCGGGCTGGAAACTGCGTGCGTGCGCGCCGAGGAACTGCTCCCCGTCGAAGGGGCGGCGTGAGCACCAACGGCGATCTGAACGGCGAACGCTCCGAGTCGACGGTCTTGCAGGTCACCGATCTTGTCAAGGTGTTCCCGATCCGCCAACTGCAAGGTATCCGCGTCGTGCGCAGTCTCGTTCAAGCGGTATCGAAGGTCAGCTTCTCGATCGAGCGAGGCACGACCCTTGGCCTCGTCGGCGAGAGCGGTTCCGGCAAATCCACCGTGGCCCGTTGCGTGCTCCAGCTGCTGACGCCTACGTCGGGTTCGGTGAAGTACCAGGGCATCGAGTTGGTCGGGATGACCCGAAAGAAGATGCAACCGCTACGCAAGCAGATGCAGATGGTGTTCCAAGACCCCTATGCCTCACTCGACCCGCGGCTCACCGTGGGCAATGCCATTGCCGAACCACTCCAGGTGCACAACGTTCCCGGCAATCACCACGATCGCGTCGCCGAGCTCCTCGAGCTCGTTGGTTTGGCGCCTGATCACTCGAAGCGGTTCCCTCACGAGTTCTCCGGTGGTCAACGCCAGCGCGTCGGCGTCGCCCGCGCCCTGGCTCTCGAGCCCAAGCTGATCGTTCTCGACGAGCCGGTGTCGGCCCTCGATGTCAGCATCCAGGCCGGCGTCATGAACCTTCTGCAAGATCTACAAGCTCGGTTGGGGCTGTCGTACTTGTTCATCGCCCACGACCTCTCGGTGGTGCGTCACATCTCCGACACCGTCGCCGTGATGTACCTGGGCAAGGTGATGGAGACCGGTCCGTCCGAGTTGCTCTACAGCGAGCCGATGCACCCGTACACGCAGGCGTTGCTGTCGGCTGCGCCAGAACCCGACCCGACCATCGAGCGCCACCGCAAGCGGATCGTGCTCACCGGCGATGTTCCCAGCCCGGTCAACCCGCCTTCCGGGTGTCGTTTCCGAACTCGCTGCCCGAAAGCACAAGATGTGTGTGCCGGCGAGGAGCCGCTCTTGGAAGACCGAGGTGGCGGGCACCACGTGGCCTGCTACTTCGCCGAGGTCGTTCCTGTGAGCGTCTCCGCCGTCGCTCGCTGAAAACCCACGGTAACCTGGCAAACCGTGCGCGACTTCGTGATGTACTTCATGGTAGTGGTCAACATCGTGTCGATGGTGGCCATGGTCGCTGGTGTGCTGATGCACAGCGGTCGCGGCGGAGGCCTCTCCGACATGTTCGGCGGCGGCGGCGGTGCAGCGCTCGGCTCCACGTCGGCAGAACGCAACCTCACCCGCATCACCACGGTGCTCGCCCTGGTGTGGATCTTCACGGTTGTCGCTCTTGGTTTCCTGTTGGTCCGTACCTAAGGCTGCGTTATCCTCAAACCACCACGTCGAAGTGGCGAAATAGGCAGACGCGCCAGCTTGAGGGGCTGGTGAGAGAAATCTCGTGGGGGTTCAAGTCCCCCCTTCGACACCAGTTTCGGACCACAAATGCCCTAGTCAGAGGAGATTTCTGGCCGGTCCGATCGGGCTCCAAGGGCCATTTGTCCGCGATTTGTCAGCAGTTGAATTTCGAGGCTTTCCCGAATTGGACTGAACTTGAGCCTTCTGCGAGGCTCGACGCGGTTGAACAACCGGAGCATCCCGACGGAGCCTTGCGGATACTCTCGCGTCGTGACGTTTACGCGGATCACTGTTGACTCGGAACGAATGGACGGGGTTCCGTGCGTGCGCGGCCTTCGATTCCCGGTGGCGACAGTCCTAGCGATGGTTGCCGACGGGTTGACGACCGAGGAGATTCTCGCAGAGCATCCCGATCTCGAGGCAGCCGACATTGTCGAGTGCCTGCGGTTTGCTGCGGCCGCGATGTAGAGCGCGAGCAGCCCCTCCGTCAACCGGCTGAGTGACTTCGGTTGCGTCCTGCGGCTCGGTGACGATCGAGGGTCATGCCCGTGAACAATATCGGCTTATAATTGTTCCAGACTTGGTATGATATAGACGTGAATGAGATGGTGTCCCTGCAGACCGCTGCCGACATGCTGGGCGTCTCAAGGCGGCGCGCCCAAGTGTTCGTCGACGAAAATCTGCTCCCCGGCTACATGGTCGGAGCAAGCCGAGCAATCAACGTCGACGACATCCGACACCTGGCACACGTCCGCCGACACGTCGCCGGCAAACCACTGACGCCAGACCACGCATGGCGGGTGATTGCTGAACTGAACCCCAACAACATCGAGCAACTCGACGCAGACCGCCGACGCGTCCGCACCCGCGCTGAACACTTCCCGTGGTACATACACCCATCTGTCGTGAAGCGGATCCGCAACACACACGACCGGCGACGCGTCCTCAGCGGCAGTGACGCCGCCGCCGCCCACGATGTGCCCGTCGGGGGGCCGAACGAGCTTCTCCACGTCTACATTCGCGCATCGGACCACCTTCAGCTCGAAGACGAAGCGCGGCCCGAAGCACGCTCACCGTCAACGGCGAACGTCATCGTTCATGCCGTAGCTGATGCCGACTGGCCGTTTCATGGTGAACGCTTCGCCGGACTCAACGTCGCGTGGCTGGACATGGCCGACCACGACGAACGGGGCGAACGTCTGGTGCTCGACGAATGGCGACGGAGTCGATGAACGAAATTGATCTCCGCTCATACCTGTTGCCGAAGCACAGGTCGGTGTTCTCAGCATTGCGGAACCTCGGTGTCACCATCGGCTACGACGGCTGGTGTCTTGTCGGTGGCCTGATGGTCCTCGTCGTCGGGGCTGCGCACGGTGCTGCCGGTCGACGCTCCGAAGGCACCAAGGACGGCGATGTCGTTGTCGACATCGCCGCGGACCCCCGCATGCTCGAGCGTGTCACAGCGACGTTACGGTCGCACGGTTTCGACATCGCAGACACGGTCGGAGGCTCCAGCGAGTGGGCCGGCGGAGACATCGCTCGATGCACGCTCGTCTTCGGCTCCGCACAGATCGACGTCCTCTGCCCAGACGGCACACCGGATGAAATCCTGGACAGCGTCCATGGGATGCGGAGTATCGCAATTCCCGGCGGTACTCGAGCGCTGGAACTCAGCGAAGTAGTCGACATCTTCTACGACGACGAAACCGCCAACGCAGAACTCCGCTGTCCAACACTTCAGGGTGCTCTCATCGCGAAAGGCGCCGTCGCTACCGACGATCGCACAGCCCGCCACCCTCCACACATTCAGGACGTCGCGGTTCTGCTGTCACTCACTGAAGATCCCGTCGACTTTGCCGTCGCGCTCACCGAAGCAGACCGCGCCACCCTGACCGCTGTAGCCGCGCGGATTCCGCACATGCCAACAGTTTCGGACTACCTCGACCAAACCGATCGCAGCAACGCCGAGGCTGCGTTGCGACTGATGGCACGCTGACCCGTTCCGACACTCCCGAACTACGACCTCCCAGCAGACCTGCAACGCGCCCGAACGGCGCTTCCGGCGCGTCTCGTAGCCGCTGATAGGGGGCGCGGAGGTCCTACTGGCTGACGGGCCGCGGTTGTGGTCGAAGCCCGGGGAGCGCGGACGGACCGAGGATCGGCGGATCAGTTCTCGACGGCGGCAGCGAGTCCGCGAGCGTGCCCTTGATCGTCTGACGGTTGCGCTGAGCCCGGTCGTGAACGCCCGACATCTTCGTGCTGAACTCCAGGGCCGACTCCGGCCGCAGGTCTTCGCTCCACTCGGTCACCCGACACCCGGTCTCGGTGGGCTCGATGCGGTATCCCCAGGTCGAGAAGTGGAAGTCGAACATCGAGCACTCGAACGCGAACGAGCGACCGGGGTCTGCCTCAGTGATCTTTCCCTGGCTGGTCCACTCGTTGTCGCCGTTGCGGTTGTGGCCATCGAACGTCGCACCGACAACGGGACGATCGAAGCCAGCGTGCCACTCGCACGCATAGCACTCCTCGGACCATTCGCCCATTCGGGTGACGTCGGAGATCGCGGCGTAGACAACGTCGGGATGCGCGGCAATGTCGCGAGCGATTTCGAGCTTCTCAACCAACGCTTCGAAGTTCAGCACAGTCAGGACAGCTCGAACCACTTGGGGAGGTCACCCGGCGGTGCGGAAGACCGCTTTCGTTCGTGAGAGGCTCACCGAGTGGACTTGGCCATGAGGGTGCTGGAACTCTCCGAGGCCGCGACTGTTCAGGCGATTGCGGAGGGGCATCAGTCTCGGGTGTTCGAGTTGAAGCGGGTCGATGGGCAACGGTTGGCGGCCAAGGTGCTCGACGTTTCTCTTGTCGACGTAGATGCGGTGGTCGCACGCTTTGACGCCGTTGCCGAACTCGCCGAACTCGATCCTCGCGTGTGTCGCCCGATTCCAATCGGCGGCAGTCTTGTCAACGTGATCGCCGATGACGACGGCCGGCCAGCATTGCTGTTGTGCTCGGAGTTTGCCGAGGGCGTGGCATTCGACGTGGCGAGCCCCAACGATGCGGAATTGATGGGTGAAACACTCGCTGGTCTGCATCGCTCGCTGGCACGCATCACTCCTCGAGGCATTCCCGAGGTGGCCGCATTGCGAGCGGTGCGCTCAGACGTGAACGAGGAGTTCCAGCTGTTGCATGGAGACTTCAACTCGGGGAACCTTCGGCGAACCGGCCCGATGGTGAGGGTGTTCGACTTCGAAGACTGCGGCTATGGGTCACGGTCGTTCGAAATCGCGAATGCGTTGTACATGGTCCTGTTCGACGCGACCATCGAGGCCGATATCGACCGCTACCGAACGTTTGAGAATTCCTTTCTGAACGGATACGAGACCGAAGACAGCCACACCGTCGACCGTCGTTTCGTTGAGCACTTCATCGATCTGCGCGTTCATGCCCTCGAATGCTGGCTCGATAACCTGCCGACAGCGCCGATCGCGATTCGCACGGCAACACCACAATGGCAACAGACGTTGCGTTCCTTCGTCAGCAGCTACGGGCACAGACGACCCTGACGCGGCCCGCCTTCAACAGACACGGCACATAACGCGCCACGCAGAACGACGGCTGCTCCGACTGGTTCACGAAATACCGAAGGGCGCATCTGGCGCCCGTCGAGGGACCGGCTAGGACCGTGTGACGTCGGCGCTGGCCAACCGAGGGTGTTCATCGGTGCGAATCGTGTTCTGACGAGCTCGCTTGACGTCGTACATTGCAGCATCGGCTGCGGCGAGGAGTGCTGCGGGATCGCGGCCGGTGTTGCGTGTGTCGGTGTAGCCCACGCTGGCCGGGCAGCAAACCGTGGTGAGAGCGGCGATGTTGATAGGAGTGGATAGGGCGGCTTCGATGCGCGCCACGACGTCGTCGGTGTTCGGATCGTTCGGCTCGTAGACGACAACGAACTCGTCTCCGCCGATTCGGGCGACGATGTCGGTCGCGCGCACGATCGACAACAATCGGCGAGCTGTCTCACACAGCACGATGTCCCCGGCGTCGTGGCCGTAGGTGTCGTTGACGATCTTGAAGTTGTCGAGATCGATGAAGGCGACAGCGAGCGGCTGGTCAGTGCGCTCGGTTCTGGCGACGGCGGCGACGAGTAGCTCGTCGAGGAGGCGGCGGTTGGCCAGGCCGGTCAGCGGGTCGTGGACGGCGAGAGCCGCTAGTTCCTGTTGCAGGTGGCGCAACTCCGTGACGTCACGTCCGACACCTTGCAAGCCGCCGCGAATGAGCGTGTTGTGCATCTCGCCGATCACGATCGAGCCGTCAGCGCGGCGAAAGCGGAAGTCGCAGCGGTCGGGTAGTGGTTCGCCGGCGAGGGCTTGACCGATGAGCCGCCTGCCTTCGTCGTCGAGGACGTCCAGGAACCTGGTCGCGTCCTCGACGAAGAATGTCGGTGGATATCCGAGGATCCGCTCGACGGACGGGCTGACGTAGTCGAAGTGGGGGTGCGGTTCGATGACGAAGCGCCACACCACATCGGCAGACTTGTCGGCAAGATCGCGGAACCGTGTCTCGCTATCGGCCAGATTCAGTTCAGCAATGTGACGTCCCGTCACATCTCGGCCGACGGCGAGCAGCTCAGCGCCATCTTCTCCGGGCAAGTATTGATCGACCCACTCGACCCACTGGCCGGGGGCGTTCGGAGCGGGGCGGGCGGTGTCATCTGCGAGGAGAGGGTGGTCGGGGCCGATGCGGGCGAGTTGCGACTTGAGCCCGGCGCGCTCGCCCGCTGACAAGAACTCCTCGATGCTGTGGCCGATCACGTCCGCCGGTGTCAGGCTGTGCCCGGCGGCCCATGAGGCGTTGCAGTAGACGACGGTGAGGTCGGCGAGCCGGTATCGAATCACACGCTCCGGCAGAGCGTCGAGCATCGCGGCAACATCCCTGAAGTACCTTTCGTCGACCAACGTCTTCATGCCGGCACCGTCAATCCACGCTGCCGTACGCGATCGCCATACTGGATGCGAGCTAGCCAACGACGGCATTTCACGGGTGACCAACGCATTCGCCGAGCTCTGACCACACCATGCGTGGCCACGCCAGACCTGACCGGATCACTGGCGGCCAGTCGCGCTGGCTCGACGATTCCGTTCGATGCGATGGTCACCAGCTCGCCGTCGTGTACAAGCAGACGGCAATGGTCGACGGAACTCGGACGCGGAAGGCGAATCTTCAAAGGAGTTCTCAACAACAGTCGACACTGCGGCTATCGTCAGCCATCACCCCAACGAATCCAAGGGCCGAAGGTCCGGACCCATCCCCGGCGGAGCGACGCCGCCTCGCAACACGGTCCGCATGTTTTCCCAGAACGCGCACACGACGGGGACGCATAAGCGCTGCGCCTAGCTCCAGTGCACCTAGGGCAGTCGAGAAACGGAACGAAGCATTTGTGCCGCCGAGCGCTCAACTGAGAACAACGCTCGCCGCTGTGAGATCGCCAAAGTGGGAGGCACCGGGCGACATCGACCAATGATCGATCATCCGGCTCACGTCTGGTTCTTTCCTACGTTGACTATCGGGAGGATTCGTTCGGCGTCGATGGATAGGCGATGTGTCGTCGGTCACTCACAGCGGTGCGTGGGCGGCATTGGCGACTCAGGGTGAGATTTCGTGACTTTCGGCCCGGTGAAGCCGCTCCGTACCGGGCGAGAATCAACGTTGCCGAAGATCTTTCGGTGGAGCGGAAGTGTTGATCTACGGGCTGCATGTGGTCGCCTGGCCCGTAGGGAGCGAACGGCGAACCCTACGCCCCCAACCGCTATACGGCGGGCAAAGGGTTCAGTGGTCTTGCGACCACAACCTTCTCGCGTCCCGTCGTGTCGCATCGAACGGGAAGTGTGCGGGAATGTCGAGTGGAATGCTGCTGCCGTCAGTGACGACGCTCGTGGTGCTGTCCATCATCTTGGTCGTCGTGTTTCATCGCATCACGATGGGCGGTGCCCGAACTGCCGTCGCGTCGCGGCACCCCGATCCCGTGGATCGGGCGGACCGGATCGTGGTGTTGATCCCTGCCCACAATGAAGCCGACTGCATCGGCGCCACGATCGAAGCGATGCTGCACCAAGACCGGCCAGCCGACGAGATCGTGGTCGTTGCCAATGGATGCGCCGACGACACCGCCGACGTCGCTCGACGCTACCCGGTCACCGTTCTCGAATTGCCCGAACTGGCCCACCGCAAGAGCGAAGCGTTGAACATCGCCTGGCGACGGTACGCACAGTCCGCCGACCTGGTCGTGTGTCTCGACGCCGATACGATCATGCTCCCCTCGACGCTTGGCCAGTGGGAAAGCGAGTTCGACCACAACCCGGATCTCGGTGGTTCCTCGTCGAAGTTCACCATGATCCAGAGCGGTCTCCTTCCTCGCCTGCAGAAGGCCGAGTTTGCTCGCTGGACGATGACCAGCCTGCGTCGTGGCTGGACGAGCGTGCTCGCCGGAACGGGTTGCGCGATTCGCAACGCCGCACTGCGAGAGGTCGTCGCTCACGACGGCCGCGATGGGCCCTGGTCGTACCATTCGGTGGTCGAGGACTTCGAGCTGACATACCAGATCCGGTCACTCGGGTGGCTCTGTCAGGTCAGTCCCGACGTTCGGGCGTACACCGATTCGATGCCAACGGTTCGAGCCCTCTGGGGCCAACGCATGAAGTGGCAGACAGGCACGGTCGAGGACCTGCTCCGAATCGGCGTGACGAAGCTGACCTTTCTCGATTGGATGCAACAGTTCGCCGGCCTCGCAGCCGCTTTGGTCCGCTTGTCGTGGGTCGTGTTCACCACCATCGCCCTGGCAATCGGAACGTTGCAGTTCAACAAGTTCTGGCTGCTGCCGCCGTTGCTCTTCATCGCCAACGACGTCCGCCAGTCATGGTATGTCCCCCACCGTTCGTGGAAAGACGTCCTACTCGCAGCGCTACTCATCCCACAAGAGCTCTTTGCATGGATGCGAGCCGGATGGTTCTTGAGCGCATGGTTCGAGGTCCTCGTCAACAAGACAACCGGCAGATCCAAAGATCGCTGGGCACTTCAAGCACTTGCCGAAGGGAGGTGAACCATGTACACAAACGACAGTCTCGCCGTGATGTCGCTTCCGGCGACGATCACCGCACTACCGGCGGCGGGCGTCACACTTCCGGCGACCGGCTCAACCGTCTTCGCCCTCATATGGATGGCGTCGGCCCTTGTCACCAGCGGCTTCGCATTGGTCTCGTTACGCCAACTCTTCCGCCGCACCCCACAAACACTACGGCCATAACCAACCCCCACCGATTCCGGTCACAACCCCGACGAGAGCGACAACGAGCACCATCAAACCTCCGCGTCGCTCCCAGAGGGGTGTCAGTGAGCCTCGGCCACGCGTTTGGTCGAAGCACCGAGCCCAGACCACCGGACCCGGTCAGAAACCCCTCGGCATTGGCTCGACCGACGAGTTGATGCGCGAGTTCTTGATCCACAACTACTTGATCGGGCATTTGGCCCTACGCTCCGGCGAGCCATCGCTCACCCTCTCAGACCAGATCCTGGTCACACCGTCTTTCTGACACCCCGCCATTCAATGTCGTTGGAGACACGGCGGTTCATTCCGCGAGCGAGTCACCCTCGGCACATCCCGCCTGCTGAATCAGGGCACAGCCCTTGAGGTCGAGCCTGATCGACGTGCGTCCAACGACATTGCCGCCCGCTACGGCGGCGAAGAGTTCGTCGTCCTCCTGCCCGGCTGCGATACCAACGCCGCCACAGCCCCGTCCTCGAACGGGTTCAAGAAAGCCTCACCCTCGCCCTCACCGCCGTACGTGATGCGCCCCGGGTCTCGCGATGAGCACGCAGAACGCGCGGCGCATATTCGCGACCGATGGTGGCACCTCCACGAACGCCGATCGGCGCATCTGGGCGTCTCACGAAGCCGGTGATGTCGTAAGTTGCTGGCCGTGGCAGCGTTCAACGGCGTCCGTCGCGGGTATTGTCGGCCACATGGACCCCGACGACAAACCCATCGATGCCACGGCCGATCCGGTCGACAAACCGGCGGAAGACACCGTTCTGTTCAGCGACGACGCCGTCGTTCAGGCTGAGCCGTTCATTCAGACGAATATCAGCTGACCGTCGCCGCTGAGGGCTGACCCAACAGCTATGTACTCGAAAGCGCCGAGTGATTCTTTGTCACAATGACTGGCGATGTTCGGCGGCCACAAAGTGCTGGTCCGGGACGCATAACAACGGCGCGGAACTCCACCCTGCCCAGATCCTCAGGACGCTCCGAACGGCGCATCTGCTCGCGCCAACGAACCAGAGTTCGGAGCCGCCCAATGACGAGCTTCACTTCGAAAATCCAGTCTCCGCCCGCCTCGTCGCGGCCCACGAACTGCTTGAGAAGCGCGTGAAACTGCAGCTTCCGTCGACTAATGCTGTCGCTCAGCTTCATCGGCAACACGATGCAGAAAGTAGAAGGCGTTCGACTTGGCCCGGCGACGTCCTTGGCCGCGCTCACGAAGGGCTCGACCGATCACATCAAGAGAAGGAACACCTACAGCGGCGCCCGCTGTGAGTAGACCGGAGAGTGAGAGCACCTCGCCGTGGGCTGCAACGACAACCCCGCCAGCTTCGGCCATCAGTCGACGCGGGTCGCCGAGCGCGACGGACGCAACCTCGCGTAGCAACCCGTGTTCTGCCAGAGATTCTCGGATGTCCAAGAGCGCGGGTTCGACTTCACGGCGCCATGCATCCTCCACTTCTGAATCGAAGGTGGCCTCGAACGGCCGGGACTCAAAGTCTCTGCTGAGGCGAGCGACAGCCGCTCGGAATCGACGTAGCGGAACCTCGATCTCCCGCCGAAGATCGAACGAGGGCGAGCGTCAACGCAATCTGGTCGCGGGGATCCTGGACCCGGCTCATGTCACTGATCGCCGAAATCATCGACGCGGCCGGGGAGTACACCGTTACATCGTCCGCATACAGGACGGCCGGCTTGATCAGATCAGCGGCGGATCGTAGGTCCGGGTCCGCAAGCGCAACTTTCACGTGCACCTTCGGCGCGGCCGAACCTGGCGGTGGCGCAGCCCGACCCGACGCTCTGCCCTTCCTCTTGCCGGCCATGGTGTCCATGCTCGCGACGCGAAGCCCGAGTGTCGCCCATCAGCGTCGCTGTGGGGATTGACCTTGACCCGACGCCCAAGTCATGTCGCAGATAGGTCCGGGCGCGTCACGCTGGCGACGGACTCATGCACCTCGTCTGGTCAGGCTCGAACTTGCTGTGCTGGCGCATAACGCGCGACACGTATCGACCGCATGGAGTAGGGATCGAACCAACACAGAACGGCGCATCCGCGCTGCCTCACAATGCTGTCGGACAACGCGTGCCGATCGTCAAGTGCGATGTCGTGGTGAGTGTCGTGGGGTTGTCAGGGCCGGAGGGGGGCACCGGTGCCGATCATCGAGTTGCGGGTGACGAGCGCCGCCAGCTCGTCGGGCGCCCAGCCCTCGGTGCCCTCCGGCCGCACCGGCAGCACCATGAACCGCTGCTCCGATGTCGAGTCAACGACGCGCACCTCGACATCGTCGCCGAGCTCCATCCCGAACTCCGCGAGCACGGCGCGCGGCTCGCGCACGACGCGGCTGCGGTACTCGAACGACTTGTACCAGGCGGGCGGGTCGCCGAGTACCGCCCCTGGGTAGCAGGAGCACAGTGTGCAGACGATCATGTGGTGGACGTCAGGCGTGTTCTCCATCACGGCCACCGGCACGGTCATCGGGGTGTACTCCGACAGCGTCGCCGTACCGTTGTCGACCAAGCGGGCCTTGAACTCGGGGTCGGTCCAGGCGCGAGCGACGATCTTTGCGCCGAGTGCCGGGCTCGGCCCGTCACCGCTCTCGAACGCCATTTCGCGGGCAACGATCGCGGCGTCGACGTCGTCGTGGTGCACGTGGCCGTGCTCCTCCAGATGGTGCTCGAGCGCCTCGGTGCGCTCGTGGGGGGTCGAGTCGTGGCTCATGTTGCGTCCTCCAGATCGCGTTCCCAGATGTCGATGAGCAGCGTGTGCGTGGCGTCGGGGCCGAACACGGCGGCGGCGTCGAGCGACACGGCGTAGACGTGCTCGGGCCGGCCGTGGCGCCCGGTGGCCGCCGACTCGGTCGGGTGCGGCCACGTACACGAGTGGCGCACGACGGTGCCGAAATGGCGCCGGGTGTACCGCGGCACGCGCGTGTGGCCGGGCGTGACCGGGTTGCGGACGCGCACGCGCTGGCCCGCTGTGAACCGGGGCGGTTCGGCCGGCTCGGCCCACGGATCGTCGTTGCGCTCCGGCGACGGCTCCCGAGGCCCGTCGAGAAGGCCCTGCTCCGTTGCCATCTGCTCGGCGGCCCACAGCCAGCGCTCGTAGTAGCGCGATGCCAGGTATTCGGCGGGCGGCATGTGCTCGATCGTCCAGCGGAAGTGGTCGACGGTGGTGTTACTCATCAAGTGGCGTGTGATCGCGGCCGCCCGACCTTCCCATGGCTCGTGGTAGAGCGGCTCGTCTTCCTCTATCGGTATCCGCCCGAACCCGTGCATGCCTCCCAGGTCGTGGACTCCGTCCATGCGATGATTCTGGCAGATCCCTCAGCGTGTCCGGACCGACAAGCGAGCCAACGATCCTGTCGTCATGTCCCGCGTTCCGATTCGTGTGCGCAGCGATGGCAGGGATCACGTTGACGGCTATCCGGTCTGGTGAGCTCGTCAACTGGGAGTCATGGATCAGCCGGTGCTGAACTCTTGCGGGGGCTCCAGATGCACCGTGAGTGACGAGACGAGCGAGCGCGGTTCGATTTCGCGCGCCGGTGCGGACGTAGATGTTGTCCAGGCGCACGCAGTGGGGTGCTGCGAGTAACGAGCGCCAAGCTGCCGATCTCGAGTGCTTCGTGGATATGCGATCCGTTCAGAACGGCACTCAGAACTGCGAGCAGAACGACAGCCGACATCGTCGACGGTTCGGCACCGAACGGCGCATCGGCTCGGGTGATGTGTGCACGCTGGCACCCGTCAGTTGGTCGTCTGAGAGCACTACGCGGCGCCTCTTCCGGGACCGCGTCGGCGAGGCGTCGCTTGTCAGCAATTTGTCCGCGAACGCCACGAAATCTGACAACACAGGGCATCATCAGACGACACGATCGGTGGCCAGAAATGTTATGTGAGCAGGCTAGACGTGATTCGACGCAACTGACCGCAACCCCCATCTCCGGAGTTCAAGTCCCCCCTTCGACACCAACCCCCGCGTGGCGGTCTACGTGCGTCAGCCGCGGGCGCAGGGGGTGCTCGGTGAAGCTTCACCTGCAGGTGGTCAGGCTGCACGATTGCGCAGTCGATCAGCTCGTCGACGAGTTGGCGTTGCTCAATGTGATGTGTTGCTGGTACCGGTTGAGCCGGGCCCGGTCAAGTGGCCTCGGCCCGCTCGCGCACTGCACGGACCAAACCCGGGAAGACGAAGCGGTGGAACGGTCGCACGCTGTACCAGTAGAGATAGCCGAGGATGCCTCGCGGCTCGTACAGCGCTGTCTGCTCCACGACTGCGCCCCCGGCGTCGGGCCTGACCTCGAACTGCAGCCAAGCCCGACCTGGCAGCTTCATCTCGGCTCGAAGTCGCAGCAGGTGTGGAGACTCGATGACCTCGACGCGCCAAAAGTCGAGAGGATCGCCCGCTCGCAACTCTCGCGGATGACGTCTACCCCGACGCATGCCCACGCCACCACAAGCCCGGTCGAGGAGCCCCCGCAACTGCCACAGCGCGTTGCCGGCGGGCCAACCATCGTCGCCACCGAGCCCGCAGATGACATCGAAGACGCGCTCCGGCGAGGCCTCCACGCGACTGCGATGCCGCTCGAGCAGCATGCCCTCATGGGCAGACAACTTTTGGCCCTCGCGCTGGTCCCGGTTCACGCTGGCAAGGCTTGACGCCCAGGTGGTCTCGACGTCGTCGGTGGCGAGCCGCGCCATGGCACGCTGAACAGCCTCGTCGTAGCCCATGGGCTGCACCTCGAACTCGCGTAACGCCCGGTCGTCTCGGACCACGACCTCGGTCTGCAGGCTCTGGATCAACGGTTGGGCGATCCGAAAGGGGATCGGGGTCACAAGATCAACGAATCGGCTGCTCAGCGACGGCCGGGGGACCGGGAGCGCCACGATGACGCGCCGCAGGCCTCGGAGGTGTGCGTAGTGGAGAATCATCTCCCGGTAGCTCAGAACGTCACGTCCACCGATCTCGTAGATGCCGATGGCGTCCTCGTGGTCGAGGGTCCTGAGGAGGTAGTCAAGGACGTCTCGCACGCTGATCGGTTGGCAGTGTGTGTCGATCCATCGAGGGGTCACCATCATTGGCAGGCGCTCGGCAAGATGCCGGATCATCTCGAAGCTCGCCGAGCCAGACCCCACGATGACGGCGGCGCGGAACTCGACCACTGGCACGCCGGCCTCCGCCAAGGTGCGCCCAACCTCGTGACGCGAGATCAGATGCCGGCTGTGGACCTCCTCGGGACGACCGAGCCCCCCGAGGTAAATGATCCTGCCGACGCCGGCTTGCCCGGCCGCGTGCGCGAAGGCTCGTGCCATCCGCCGGTCTCGCTCGCGAAAGGCACCACCCTCAGCCATGGAGTGCACGAGGTAGTAGGCGACGTCGATGCCATCAAGCACCGCTGGGAGCACGGACGCATCGGCGAGGTCGCCTCGCACGATCTCGACACCGGGCCAATCACGCCCTGCAAGGCGGTCGGGATCGCGCGCCACGCAACGGACCTGATGCCCTCGCGCGAGCAAGCGTGGCACCAACCTTCCACCGATGTAGCCGGTCGCACCGGTGACGAGCACGTGTACCGGATGTGCCGAAACCTCCACCTGCAAGTCGACGCGAGACGGAACGACATCCATCGGACCTCCCACACTCCATTGCACGCGCAGCGTGGCACCAGTACCAGAGGCCATGGTCCCGATCCGGAGCCGGCTCCACCGGTAAGCCTGCCCGCCAGTTCTGGGCGG
Source organism: Ilumatobacteraceae bacterium (assembly GCA_963720775.1). Taxonomy (GTDB): domain Bacteria; phylum Actinomycetota; class Acidimicrobiia; order Acidimicrobiales; family Ilumatobacteraceae; genus JAENVT01. Next base: position 185,393 of record CAVRGR010000001.1, read on the forward strand.
CTCGTGATGAGCACACAGAACACGCGGCGCACATTCGCGGCCGGTGCCGCCGTCGTGACGTCGTCATCGGGTGAACGTGAGGTGGGTGACGCCACTGGGCGTCGAGACCACCTCCACGTCGTACTGCTGCTCCAACGCCTCCAGGCCGTCCCACAGCCGAACACCGCGGCCGAGCAGGATCGGCACCACCACGACGTGCAGGTGGTCGACGAGACCGGCGGCGATGAACGCGCGCATCATCGTCGGCCCCCCGCCGATGCGGACGTCCTGACCGGCGGCTGCGTCCCGCGCCACCTCGAGTGCATCCGCCGGCGCGGCGTCGAGGAAGTGGAACGTCGTACCACCCTCCATCTCCAGCGACGGGCGCGGACGGTGGGTCAGGACGTACGTCGGCGTGTGGAACGGCGGGTTGTCGCCCCACCACCCGCGCCACTCCGGGTCGTCCTGCCAGCCCGGAGGGCCGAACTTGCCCGCGCCCATGATCTCCGCACCGATCCCGGGTCCGTGCCGCTCGGCCATCGCGTCATCGACGCCCTCGGTGCCGCCCGACTCGCCGAAGACTTCGCGGCGGGCGAACCGGGTGGCGAACAGCCACTCGTGGAGCCGATGCCCGGCGTGGCCGAACGGCGTCTCGAGGGCCTGCCCCTCGCCGGTGGCGAACCCGTCGAGCGAGATCGAGAAGTTGTGGATGCGGACGCGCGACATGGCGGCTCCTTCGAGTGGTGGTGGTCGGTCAGACTGGTCGACCTGTGTCAGGCGACCCCGAGGTGGTGAGCGAGCTTCTGCATCGTCTGCAGACCGAGCTCGACAGCGCCGAAGCCGATCGTTGCATCTCGCTGCTCGACGGTTGGGTGGAGCTGCCGCAGCGTCAACACCGTCTTCCCATCGGCTTGTTCGTCGAGGACAATCGTCACTCGGAAGCGTGCCGGGTCATCGTCGACGTCGGAGCCGTGATCCAGCACCAGCTTCTCGACGGGAACGACTTCGAGGTAGTCGAAGCGATTCGTGTACACGGTGCCGTCTCCGGAAACCATGTCGAAGCACGCTCGACCGCCCGGGCGCACGTCCATCTCTCGGACCGTGCAGGTGAACCCATCGGGACCAAACCATTGGCAGAAGGCAGCCGCATCGGTCCACGCGGCGAACACCGCTTCGCGTGTGGCGTCGAGAACTCGAACGAGGACGATCTCACGATCGAGCGCCCACGTCGTCGGATCGGTGATGGTCGGGGCATTGCTCATGGCTTCTCCAATGTCGGTGGGGATGCGGTTCGGTCGGATGTGCGCCGGAGGTGCGCATCGAGCCGGTCGAGACGGTGCTCCCACGCAGCTCGTGTGTGCTCGGCCCATGCGGCGATCTCGACCAGCGGCTCCGGCCGCAGCCGGCATGGCCGCCGTTGTCCATCTCGGCCACGACTGATCAGACCCGCCCGCTCGAGGACCTTCAGATGACGGGAGATGGCCGGGAGACTGATCGGGAACGGCTCGGCCAACTCGAGCACCGTTGCCTCACCGTCGGCCAACCGACGCACGATCGAGCGCCGCGTGGGGTCCGACAAGGCGGCGAAGACGACGTCGAACCGATCGGGGGCCGTCACGGTCATCGTTGCCGTCGCTCCTGCAGATACTTCACAGATTGGTTATTTAACAGAGTGACTACATATAGTCAAGGGCGGTGGCTGGCAGGCTCGAGATGGTCACCGTTCTGGGTGGCGATCGGTTCTCCGAGGGCTGTCGCTTCTGGGCGCCAGGTACTCGCTGAGACCTGGCCGCGACTCGGGATCGTGGCACCTAGCCCGCTGGCTGACGGAATCGCACGGGTAGGCTCCAAGCCGCATGACGGAAGACGTCGGAGTCGAAGCCAATGCCCGTATGACGGGTGTGCTCGGTGCAGTGCTTCTCGTGGCGCTGGCGGTCGAAGGCGTGACCGTTCCGAGCGTGCGGGACATGTTCACGCTCCACGTCTTCGTTGGTCTGTTCGTGATCCCTGCGGTGTGTCTCAAGCTGGCAACTACGGGCTACCGGTTCTTCCACTACTACCGAGGCACCGCCGCGTACCGCCGGAAGGGGCCCCCGCATCCGATATTGCGCATCTCCGCACCAGTGATGATCGTGGCAACCATCGCGCTCCTTGCCACCGGCATCGTGATGCTGGCCGTGGGCCCGCGACACTCCGACACGTGGCTCACCATCCACCAGGCAAGTTTCATCGTCTGGTTCGCGGTGACCACCCTGCACGTGCTCGGTCACGCGAGAGAGACTTGGAAGCTCACCACTGCCGAGATGCGGGCGAAGCCTCCGGTTCCGCGTCGCGGTGTGCGGATCAGTTTGGTGGCGTGCAGCCTGGCTCTGGGGCTGGCGATCGGGGTGGCCTCACTCGGTTGGACGAGCGCATGGACCAACCGACATCGCGACGGCGCCGCGCCGGCTGCGTACCGCCACCACTAAGGTCGACTCAGCGGTTGTCGAGGAGGTCGGAGCACGGCCGTGGCAAACGCGTCGGGCCGGCGCCGGTCAGGTTGTCGATGTCGTCGTCGTGGCCGCGGACCAAGTAGGGAAAGGTACGCATCAGTGCGACCGCCGGCCCGCTGGGCGGTGCGAACCACGGGCACGTTTTGCAATTGTTGCACGGCCCAGGTCGGCGCAGAAGTGGCCAAGGTGCTAACTGTCACACACAGAGTGCTTGCAATAGCTAGCGCCATTGGTATGATCGAAGTGGGCTCAGAGAGAGCCCAGAATGAGTCCGCAAGACTCGGAGGAGGTCGCAACCAAATGACCACCGTGATGACCACGATGAAGAAGTGGCAAGACGAGTACCTGACGACGATGGCCCGGGTGGAAGAGCCCGTCGTGAAGTACACCGCCAAGGCAGTCGAGGCGATCGCCGACTACGTTCCGGAGCGACCGGAGTGGGCGTTCCTCGACCAGATGCCGAACATGTCGGAGTTCGTCGACAGCCAGCTGAAGTTCCGCAAGCGCGTCGTCGACGAGCAGGCGGCTTTCGTTCGCAAGTTGATGAAGGCCGTGGATCCGTTGATGAGGGCCGAGCCGAAGACGCCCGCTGCCAAGCGGACAGTCGGCAAGACCTCACCCGTTCGTAAGGTCGGAGTGCGGGCAGCCTGAACTTGGTGCCACAAGGAAGCGGGGCCGTTCGCGACCCCGCTTCGTCGCGTTCCCGCCAGGCGAGGTCCCCGGGGGTATGGCGAAGATCGCTGATCCCGTGTGCTGGATGTACTCGTTGAGGGCGTCATTGCGTGCCAGCGTGCTCTGCGGACCCGTCGTTGGTGACCGCGAACACCAGGTTCCCGCTCGGAGCGTCGGATCTGCGATAGCCGTCAGCAGCACGAGCGGGAATACGCCGAGCCGGCGATGAGCGCGGCGCCGAGAACTGCGACGACATCGAGACGGAGACGCATCGGGGACTTACCTTTCGGGGAGTTTTGGTAGGGAACCCTAATAATCAATAGACAGGTGCTCTAACTTCATAGCCATTCTTCCCGCACCACCGTGCGTGCTGGCCTCGACACGCACGATAGGTTGATGGCTCATCGAACCCTTCGGCGAATGATCGAAGCGCCTGCTGACGCCACGCCACCCGTGACGGTGCGCGCCGAGTTGGCTCGTCGTGACCCGCGAGCCGCTGTTCGATGACGGCGCTCCTGACCGGCGAACACTCGGTCGTTCAGGTCGACCATCGCCTCATCGAGGCGTTGCTCGAGCTCGAGCAACGCCGAATCCCTCGGCACGGCGGTGAAGCGGACGACGTAGAGACCCTGAGCGACGTTGCGGCCGACGCCGCAGGAGCTGCCGAGTGGGTGCGTGGCACCGTGCTCGACGGCACAGAGCGCGTGCTTGACGGGGGGCGCATCGAAGATGTCCTCGGCGCGCTGGAGCTGGTGCGTCTCGCCAACGAGGGCATTCGTGAGGCGGACGACCTGGATGAGGCGCTGCTCAGCGTCGTCGGTCAGATATGCCAGGGCCAGGGCTGGGAAATAGGTCGCGTGTGGCGCGCCGCGGCCGAAGACGCGAAGGAGGCGGACCTTCTGCCGACAGCGATTTCCTACGGTCCATCTGCCCAACCGTTCCCGGCACCTTCGCTTCTCGCGTTGCAAGCGTTGGAACATCGCGAACCTCGGGCGCGGTCGCAGATCGCCGGGTTAGGGCCAGGCGCCTCCACCGAGTCGGTCGGGTTGGCCGCTCCGATCGTCGTCGACGACCAGGTGCAGTTCGTCCTGGAGTTCGTGGGCGATTCGCAGGTGAAAAGCGACGACGTCATGATCCCGGCGGTCCAGAGCGTCTGCGCCATCGTGGCGCGGAGGATCGACTACAGAAGGACTGCGCGGCTGCTGAGGGAGGCACAGTCTCACGACCCGTTGACAGGTCTGCTGACCCGCGGCGTCTTCTGCGAGCACGCGCGTGTCGGACGCTCGCCTTGGTCGGGCGGACAGGCTCGTCGATCGCCGTCTTCTCGATCGATCTCGATCGGTTTCGCTTGGTCAACGAGCAACACGGGCACGACCGCGGCGATGCCGTGCTGGTGAAGGTCGCCGAACGCATACGCACATCGCTGAGGCAGCGCGACACCCTGGCGCGCGGTGCGATCGCGATCACTCGTGTTGGTGGTGATGAGTTCCTCGTGCTGTGCGAGGCCGTAAGCGACGATGCGGGCGCGGTGGCCATCGCCACGCGGCTGCTCGAGACGGTCGCTGTGCCGATCGAGCTCGATTCCGGGCAGGTGGTGCTGAGCGCGAGGATCGGCATCGCGATGAGCTCGGCTGACTCCGAGCCTCAGCAGATGATCCTCGATGCAGAGGCTGCGCAACGTCACGCGAAGGAGCTCGGCGGGGCTCGGTACCAGTTCTTCAACGCCGATTATCGAGAGCGCACCGCCTCGGCATCGGCAGTCGTCGAGGCGTTGCACCACGCCGTGAGCGCTGAGGAGTTCCGTCTCGTCTATCAGCCGAAGATCTCGCTGGCGAGCAATCGAATCGTAGGGGTCGAGGCTCTCCTGCGATGGGATCGCCCCGACGCCGGAGAGATCCTGCCCGACGAATTCATTCCGGCCGCCGAAGTGAGCGGAGTCATCGTTCCGATCGGCGCGTGGGTCTTGAAGCAGGCTTGTCGGCAGGCAGCCGAGTGGCGTCAGGCCTATCCGAAGACTCGCCTGCACGTCGCCGTCAACGTGTCAGCGCGACAGTTCCGTTCGGGGCTGGTGGGCACCATTCAAGAGGCAGTCGACGAGGCCGGCATCGGTGCAAGCTCGCTGTGCCTGGAGATGACCGAGACAACGATCATGGACGACATCGACAACACTGTGGGAATCCTCGGCGAGCTGAAGAACCTTGGTTTCGCGGTGTCGGTCGACGACTTCGGTACCGGCTACTCGTCGCTGCAATACCTCCACCGAATGCCGATCGACGAAGTGAAGATCGACCGCTCGTTCGTCGCTGGGCTCGGCACCGACAGCGTGAACACCGCAATAGTCGCGTCGGTCATCAGCCTGGCTCATGCGATGAATCTCGACGTAGTTGCCGAGGGCGTGGAGACGTACGATCAGCTCGAACGCCTTCGTGCGTTGGGATGCGATTTCGCACAGGGCTTCTTCGTGGCCAAACCGATGTCCCCGGAGACGATCGACGACTTTCTCGCCGCCGACTCGGCGGGCCACGAGATGTCGGTTGGCGACCCGATCGGAGGCACGGTCAAACCCACCGTTGTGGAGACTGTTCTCGTCGTCGACGACACTGCAGACGTTCGCATGCTGGCCATGATGAGCCTGACTGCGGCGGGGTTCGTCGTCGAGGAGGCCGGCAACGGTGCCGCGGCCCTGGCATTGGCGCGACGGATCATCCCGCAATGCGTGCTGCTCGACCTCGGCCTTCCCGACATGAGCGGCAACGACGTGTGTCGAGCACTTCGCGAAGACTCCGCGACGGCGGACTGCACCATCGTGGTGCTCACCAGCCAAGCAAACCCGGCCGACAAGGCCGAGGCGTTCCTGGCCGGCGCCGACGACTACATCGTGAAGCCCTTCGCACCGAGAGATCTCGTAGAGCGTGTTCGCTCCGCCGTAAGGCGCCGGCAATCGAGGATTGGTGTGGTCGACCAGGTCGACTCCGCCCTTGTCGAGATGTTGCAGACGGTGCGCGAACAGAACCACAGCGACGAGGCCCTCTCCGATGCGGACCAACTGTCGGGCCGACAGCTCGAGGTGTTGCGACGTCTTCTGGGCGGCGAGCGTGTACCGGCGATCGCCCGAGAGTTGTTCGTGAGCCAGAGCACGATCCGCAACCACCTCAGTGCCATCTACCAACGGGTCGGCGTTCACTCGCAAGAGGAACTGCTCAGCATGATGCGCCAGAAGGGCAGCCGGGTCTTCGAGCGCGAGTGACGCCTATCGCCGAGCCGACGTCAGCTCCACCATCCGTTGACGTCGATGATCACGTGAGCGGAGCTCGATGAGTAGATGCAGATCGCACCGCTCGACGACAGCGGTAGCTCCGCAGCGTTGGCGATCGGCTCGCTGAGCTCGTAGTTGACATTGGATGCGGTGGGGACCTCCCCGCAGGGATACGCCGTGACGAACCCTGGACCCGTGGCATCGACGACGGTGATGTTGGCGGAAACCGCCCGAGCGCCGGCGGGTATTCCTCGCTGACCAGCTATGGCGACGGTGATGGTCTGACCGGCCGCGAGTCGCACGCCGGCTTGACCGGCGTTGACCGCAGGTCGGAACGGATCGCGAGTGTCGGTGAAGCGGAACGGAGTGCTTGGTGTGAACTTCGTAGCGGCTGCCGTCGACACGTAGCCGACCTCGTCGACCACGAGGTCGACGTCGGTGCTGGTGAAGAAGCACACGGTTCCCCTAGGCGACACCGGTGCAAGAACCAGATTGGGGATGACATGGCCGACGGTGGGATTGAGACTCGAAGTCGACGGCTGTTCGCCGCACGGAAAGGCCGTGACGAACCCGTTGGCTCGGGGCAAGATGCCGGTCACGTTCAGGGCAACGGCGGTGGCCGCAGCCGGGATGCCGAGGGCGGTACCGACCACCGGCAGCTCGATCGTCTGCCCGGCGACGAGCCGGGGAGGTGTGCCGACGCCGCCACGGCTGTCCATCAGTCGCCTCGGGGCAACTGGCACGTAGCGCCCGGCCGAGGCCTGCGAGTAGTAACCGCTGACGTCGACCACAAGATCGACGGAGGTGCTGGCGAAGACGCACAGATCGCCAGAACCGTCCAGGGGAGTCGTGGTTGCGTTCGCCACGGTGGCGTGCATCGAGAAGTTCAGCGTCGAGACCTCCGGTCGCACCGCGGAGCAGTTCCACAGGGTCAAGAACCCCGGCCCAGCGGTGTCGATCACGGTCGCATTGGCCAGAACCGCGCTCGCGCCCGACGGGACACCGCCGTGGCCGGTCACGTGGATGTGTGTCACGGTCTGGGCGGTCAATCGAGCTGTTCCCAGACCGACCCTGGTATCGACGATTCGACCAGGGGCGAGGGGCGCAAAGCCGGTTGCGGCGGAGGTTGCGGCAGCGACAGGGACCGGAGCAACATCGGCGGCTGCGGGATCGACCGTGAAGCTCCACGGTACGTTCCGAGCGGTCGTGCTGACAGCGACGTTGTAAGTACCGGGGGCGAGAGCGGTGCGGGGTACGACGACGACGGCGTTGTCGCCCTCCAGGATCTGGTGGGCTTCGTTGCTCGTGTTGGCCGCCGAGAGCACGCAGGCTTCGATCGGGCCGTTCGGTCCGACGATCGAGGCGGCCGGGTTCACTGCCGGCTCCGGCATCATGGCGATGATCGGCAGGCCGGCTGCGCCGGACCATCCGCAGAACGTGAGCGGGCTGGGTGTCTCGGCGATGAAGCGATCGAGATTGGTGGTTGCGCCGTTCCCCGGGAAGAGGATCGGCTGAGCCGGGCGGGGCTCAGATGTCAAACCGCGTAGTACGTCGAGCGTTGCACCGGAGTGCCACGTCGGCGTGTCGGTCAGGTCGCACTTGCCGAACCCGACGGACTGGAGGTTGGGGCGCAGCACGCCGATGGCGTGGAACGGCCCGCTCATCCACAGCTCGATGAAGCTGCGGGGGCTGGTGTTGATGACGCTGGAAACGGCGACGTTGCCGTTGTTTCCGGCGAGATCGCCGTCAGCCGTGTAACCAGCAAGACCTGGGGTCTCGTCGTGAGCGATCCCGTTGTAGAGCATGTAGCACGAATGATGGGCGTCACCGTCGGACATCGCACTGTCAGCGACGACGGGGTCGAGGCCCGACATGCTGCGGAAGTAGTTCACCGTGGTGAGCCAATCTGCGTTGGGCGGGATGGACGAAACCGCCGATGCGCTGACTGCAGTAGCGATCAGCACTGCCGAGATGATGCCAAGGCCTGCGGCGATGACGACTCTCGAGCGAGACGAATGGTGAAGCATGCTTCTTGCTTCGGCACGCGGCTCGACGCCCAACATAGGCGGAGTCACACCGGCTACTAGACGATGTGTCCTTACGCCCCAATGCCGTCAACACCAGCTAACCTGACACGGCCCAGCACCAGAGCGGGGCAGGAGTCCGTCGAATGGAGCTTTCCCAAGGCGGCGCCGACACCATGATGGTCGTCTCGCCGGGCGCTTGCTCTCATCGGGCAACCGAATGAGCGACCACGACCTTCTCGATGTACGAGTCGGGAATCGTACGGTGAACCCGTTGCGCCGACGCTGGCGAGACCTCCCTCTGCGCAAGAAGGCCCTGGTGGCGGTGGCCATTCCGATGTCGGCGATGCTGGCCAACTCCACCATGCTGTTCGCTGTCAGCATCCAGTCCGGACGGTCCACCCGGAACATGCAGCTGATGATTGCCAGCGTGCTGCTCATCGTGATGATCGCCGGACTGGGGGCGTTGGTGTTCGGCCACATGTTCACAGGAGGGATCCTCGGACGCCTTCGCGTGCTGCAGGACAACGCCGAAGCGCTCGAGCACGGCGGACCGCAACGCGACTTCGACCTCGGCGCGGACGAGATCGGGAAACTGGGTGCTCAATTGCGTCGCAGCGGGGGATTGTTGGCGGCGCGTACGGCTGCGGCGACGGAGGCGTCGCGGTTGGAGGCTGAGTTGTTGGCGGCGCGTACGGCTGCGGCGACGGAGGCGTCGCGGTTGGAGGCTGAGTTGTTGGCGGCGCGTACGGCTGCGGCGACGGAGGCGTCGCGGTTGGAGGCTGAGTTGTTGGCGGCGGGGACGGCTGCGGCGACGGAGGCGTCGCGGCTCAAGTCGGAGTTCCTCGCCAACATGAGCCATGAGATCCGAACGCCCATGAATGGCGTTTTGGGCATGACCCAGCTCCTGCTCGACACCGACTTGAGCCCGGAACAGCACCAGTACGTCGACTCTGCCTACCGCTCGGCGGAGAGCCTGTTGTACGTGATCAACGACATCTTGGACATCTCCAAGATCGAGGCGGGTCGCATGGGGCTGGAGATCGCCGACTTCGACCTGCGCGCCGTGCTCGACATGTCGGTCGAGGTCACGGCAGAACAGGCACACGAGAAGGGCCTCGAGCTCGCCATTGCGATCGCCCCCGACATTCCCGAGCTTCTGCGAGGCGATGGTGGTCGGCTTCGTCAGATATTGGTGAACCTCGTCGGCAACGCCGTCAAGTTCACGGAGAGCGGTGAGGTGATCGTTCGAGTTGATCGAACAAGCGGGTCCGAGTCCGTCGTCGAACTCGTCGTCTCGGTCAGCGATACCGGCATCGGAATCGCCCGCGAAGCTCGAACGGACATCTTCAGCAGCTTCACCCAGGCTGACTCGTCGACGACGAGAACCTATGGCGGCAGCGGGTTGGGTCTCACCATCTCCAAACAGCTCGTCGAACTGATGGGCGGCGAGATCGGGGTGGACAGCGAGGTGGGACGAGGTAGCAGGTTCTGGTTCACCGTCCCGTTCGAACGAGCTGCGGGCACCAATCGACCGCCGCGACGGCCGGCTGCCCATCTCACCGACATGTCGGTACTCGTCGTCGACGACAACGCGACGAACCGCTTGATCCTCGATCGAACGCTGCAAGCCTGGGGTGTGCGACCGACGTTGGCAGCGGACGGGAGCGAAGCCCTCGCCCTGCTCCGGAGCAGGTCTGCTGCCGACGACCCGTTCGCGTTGGCCATCCTCGACTACCACATGCCAGGCATGAACGGTCTCGAACTTGCTCAGGCAATCGTCGCCGATCCTGCAATCGCCGTCCGGCTGGTGATCCTGTCGTCTTCGGGTCGCACCGAGGACCGCGAGTTGGCGGATGCGCTCGGAATCAGCGCCTTCCTCACCAAGCCGGTACGCCAATCGGCACTCTACGACTGCCTCGCCGACATGGTCAGTACGGAGGACGGCACCCCGTCCGATGATGTGAGACCCGATGGCGCGTTGATGACCAGGTCCCGAACCCTCCCGATGAGCCTGCTCGTCGTGGAGGACAACACCGTCAATCAACAGGTGGTCGTACTCATGCTGATGAAGCACGGGCATCGAGTGAATGTCGTCACCAACGGGCAGGAAGCCATCGAGGCAATGGCTGCCCACTCCTATGCGGCTGTCTTCATGGATTGCCAGATGCCTGTGATGGATGGCTACGAGGCAACGCGGCTCATTCGAGCCGTGGAGGGCGCCGACCGGCACACGCCGATCATTGCGATGACGGCCGGCGCAATGGTCGGCGATCGCGATCGGTGCTTCGCGGCCGGGATGGATGACTACATCGCCAAGCCACTGCGACTGCCGGAGCTTCTGGCCGTCCTGACCCGGTGGACCAGCGGAGGCCCGCCCGGCGGCGATCGTCGTCGAACCGACATCCGCGCCGCCGACAGCGCTCAGGTCGTGGCCACGGGTGTGCTCGATTCGGTCGTGGTCAACGACCTGATCGACCTGAGTCGCCATGACGATGGTTTGGGGATGGCCCGGCTCGTCGAGACGTTCATCAACGACAGCTTCGCTCGTCTCGAGGCGCTCAACCGCGGCATCGTCGCCGCGGATGGCGCTTCTGTAGCTCGGATCTGTCACAGCCTGCGAGGGAGCAGTGCCAACCTGGGGGCCCAGAACCTGGCCCATCTGTGCTCCGAGCTCGAGGATGCCGCGTCTCATGACGAGTTGGCCGGAGCGGTCGACCTCTTCCGCCGCTTGGAGGCAGAATTCGATCGGGTCCGGCCCGCTCTCGCGGCAGCGTTCAACGAGTCACCCGCATGAGCCCTCCGAACCATGCCCCGAACCGCCGGTGTAACCTGCCTGGGTGTCGAAGCCGATCACGATCGGGGTGCTCTCACCGGTAACCGGTGGCCTTTACTATGGCATGATCGTCGCCGGTATAGCCCGCGAGGTAGCGGCCGTCGGCGGGCGAGTGGTGCTGATCCAGACGCTCGATGCCGGTCTGAGCAGCGACGAGGTCGCCGCGGCGCCCGATTTCGCGACTCCGACGGCCTGGGATCACCTGGATGGTGTCATCTCGATCGCCAGCGCGACCCAGCGTCCCTATCTCGAGCGCCTTCAGGCCGCCGGCAAGGCCGTGTCGCTGGCCAGCGCCGAGCTCGCCGGATTCGATGCCCCTTCGGCGACGCCCGACAATGCCTCAGGCGTAGCCGATTCCGTCCACCATCTCGTCGAACACGGCCACACGCGCATCGGGTACGCCGCCAACCTGGTCCAGACCGACATGAAAGCGCGCCACGACGCGTACCGCGTGGCGATGGCGGCCCACGGGATCGACGCTGATCCGAAGTGGTTCTTCGCCGCCTACGACAACGGTGAGCTCGGCGGTCGCGATGTGGCTCGGCAACTCGTCGCCGAGGGAATGCCGGTGACGGCGCTCTTGCTCGCGACCGATCGAAATGCCATTGGTTGCATCGAGCAGCTCGCCGAATTCGGACTGACAGCACCCCACGACCTCGCCGTCATTGGGTTCGACGGCCTCGATGCAGGGATCTACACCGAGCCGACGCTTTCGACCGTCGTCCAGCCGTACGACGAGATCGGTGCCGCTGCGGCTCGACTCGTGCTGCGACAGCTTCGCGGCGAACACGTCGAGGCCGGTGCGTACTCGTCGCCTTCGAAGTTCTTGCCGCGCGAGTCTTGTGGTTGCCCCGCCGAGGAAGGGATGCTCGTCACCGACCGACGGCTCCGATTCTGGCGTGACGAGGCGAAGATGCGATTTGCCCTCAGCGTTCGCCGCGAGAGCTCGATGCGCGAACAGTACGACATCGGCATGCAACTGATCGACCACGCCCGCATGGATCCAAAGCGCCTCGCCTGGCTGGGCGTCACCGACGTCCGCGGCGCCTACCTCGCGCTCTGGGATGGCGACCGGTCGGCGGGCGTCCTGCGGATCGTGGGAAGGCACGACCCCGATGATCGGCTTCCGGATCTGGTGGGCACGGTGTGTCCACTCGAGCAGTTTCCGCCGACGAGTCTCCTCGAACTGGCCGACCCGGGAGCCAACGAGGTCACCATCGTCGTGCCGGTGAAGGCGCGCGGGTTGGACTACGGCTTCCTTGCGGTCGCCGGCGAAGTCGACGCGCTGTCCGCCAATGGGCGCGAGGCTCACAATCAATGGGCGGCGTCTCTGACCGCTGCTCTGGAGCAGCAGGACCTCGTCGAGAGCGTTCGGGCGAGTGAAGAGCGGTACAGCCTGTTCGCCGAAGCGACGAACGATGGCCTGTGGGACTGGGATCTCGCCACCGACACGATCTACCTGTCTGGGCGGAGCATGGAGTTGCTGGGTCAGCCCTACGAGGCGGCCACCGCCGGCCCGTCGGTGTGGTTCGACGCGGTGCATCCCGACGAGTTGGAACGTGTTCGCCAGGTGTTGGACCGGGCGGTCACCGATGCCGAAGCGGTGTTCTTCGAGCACCGGGTTCGCACCGCCGATGGCAGTTACCATCGCCTCGCCTGCCGCGCCTTGCCGGTCGGGCTTCCGGGCCGAGCAGTTGCGCGATTGGTCGGCTCGATACACGACATCGAACCCCGCAAGCAGCTCGAGGAACAGTTGCGACAGGGCGCGTTCTACGACGAGGTCACCGGTCTCCCCAACCGAAAGCTGTTCCTCGAGCGTCTGAGCTCAGCCATCGCCGACCGGGCCCTGACGCCGCAGACGCGGTACGCCGTGGTGTTCCTCGATCTCGACGGCTTCAAACTCGTGAACGACTCGCTCGGCCATCTGGCCGGCGATCGCCTCCTGGTCCAGGTGGGCGAGCGGATACGCAGCGGGCTGCGTCCTGCCGACCTTGCGGCCCGATTCGGCGGCGACGAATTCGCCGTCCTGCTCCTCGACGTCGACATCGATGCGACCCAGGTGATCGTCGAGCGGATGCGGGCGAGTCTCGCCGCACCGATGGAGCTCGATGGTCAGGAGGTCGTCGTGATGGCGAGCATCGGCATCACGACGAGCGACGAGGCGTACGCCAACGCCGAGGATGTCTTGCGCGATGCCGACATCGCCATGTACTTCGCCAAATCGCACAAACGCGGCTCCTTCGTGGTGTTCGACGTCAGCATGCACGCAACCGCGGTCGCTCGACTGGGGTTGCAATCCGAGGTGCGCCAAGCGATCGACCGCAATCAACTCGAGATCTACTACCAGCCGATCGTGCGGCTCGATGCGGATGGCACGGATCACTTCGAGGCGCTCGTCCGGTGGCGCCATCCGGTACTCGGGCTGGTGCAGCCGATGGACTTCCTGCCCGATGTCGAGCAGGCTGGTCTGACGGTGACGCTCGGGCGATGGATCGTCGGGGAGGTGTGCCGTCAGATTGCCCGCTGGCAGCAGTCGTACGGTGCGACCGTGAAGGTGAGCGTCAACTTGTCGCACGGGGAGTTTTCCGATTCGGGCCTCTTGCCGCACATCCTCGACTGCCTGAGTCGCTACGGGCTCACGCCTGCCAACCTCACGTTGGAGATCCCCGAAGGTCTGATCATGCGCAAGCCGGATGTGGCTCGCGCCATCATCGAGGAACTGCATGCAGCCGGGATCGGTGTTCAGATCGACGACTTCGGAACGGGAACGTCGTCGCTGCATGCTCTGCACCGATTGCCGGTTCGGGCGTTGAAGATCGACCGCTCGCTCATCCACGACCTCGGTGCCGACCCTCGCACGACCAAGCTCGTCCAGATCATCGTCGCCATGGGCCAGGCTCTTGCTGTCGAGGTCGTGGCCGAGGGTGTCGAGACCGCAGCCCAGTACGAGCTCCTTCGGCAGATGGGCTGCCGCAATGCTCAGGGCTTCTGGTTCACCGAAGCAGTGGATGCCGCCTCAGCGGCAGCCTTTCTCGGCCACTCGATCCCGGGCCGAACGCCGGAGGCGCTCGGCCCCTGAGCGGATCACTTCGTGGCTGATCGGCTGCTCAGAGACTCGCGTGCACCCATCCGATCTCGTCGAGGATGACGACCGTTTCGGTCGAGCGAACACCCTCGATGCGTTGGATTCGTTCCAAGAGGACGTCGCGCAGCGCCGGGATGTTCTCGGCGCGAGCAATCAACATCAGATCGAACCGTCCTGCGCACATCGCCAGGTACTCCACGCCCGGAACTGCTGCCACCTCGGCTCGCAGGCTGCGCCAGTCGTGTTGCTCGATGTCGACGAACACGATGGCGGCCACACCCAAGCCGATCGCCCGTGGATCGACCGAAGCGCTGAAGCCCGTGATCACCTTGTCGTCGAGCAACCGCTGCAGCCGTGCGTGAGCCGTCGACCGGGAGACGCTGACCGCAGTGGCCAGCTCGGTGAGCGACATCCTGCCGTCGGCGCGGAGTGAGGCGATCATGGCCCGATCGACGCCGTCGATTTGACGGGCGGGGGCCTCGGCTGACATCGTCGGATCGACAGATCGACGGCCAGCAGTGGAATGGTCGGTCATTTCGGCGAGACTAGGCGCGTTGCCTCGACAGTTCAACGTCAATGCGACATCATTAACCGTATGAATGGCGCTGTTCTCGAGCTTCCCACCGATCATCCCGGCTTCTCCGATCCGGAGTACATCACGCGCCGCAATCACATCGCCGAGCTCTCCACGGACGTCTTGTTCGGATCCCGTCCCCCGGTTGTCGAGTACACGCCGACCGAGAACGCCGTGTGGTCCAGCGTCCATTCGGCGCTTGCTGCGTTGCACGGCGAGTACGCCGTCAGCGAGTACTGCCGAGCCGCGGCTCGTCTCGACTTGCCGACCGACAGCGTGCCGCAGCTCGCCGTCGTGTCCGATCGACTCACCGAGCTCAGTGGCTGGCGGCTGTGCGCGGTGCCCGGCTTGGTGTCGACGGCGGACTTCTTCGCGGCACTGGCTGATCGCTGCTTTCCGTCGTCGCAGTACGTGCGTCACGCTTCGGTGCCCTTTTACACGCCAGAGCCCGACGTCATCCATGAGCTGATCGGGCATGCCAACTCTTTGGCGTCGCCACGCATCGCCGGACTCTACGAGCGAGCCGGGCAGGTTGCCGGTCGCTTGACCGATCCTCGGCTGGCCGAGTGGCTCGGCCGGGTCTTCTGGTTCACGCTCGAGTTCGGTGTCGCCACCGAAGGCGGTGCGCTGCGAACGTACGGCGCCGGGCTGCTCAGCTCGTTCGGTGAGATCACACACTTCCGCAATGCGGAGGTACGTGCATTCGATCCCGAAGCGATGGGCCGTTTCGACGACTACGAGATCTCCACGTTCCAAGACGTGCTGTTCGCCGCGGCCTCGTTCGACGATGCCGAGGCGCGGCTGCTGCGGTTCTTCGATCAGCTCCTCGACGCCTAGCGGTGCTCGCCGTCGAGCACGGCGAACATCGCTTGGAACCATTCGATCGAATCCCGGGTGATGGGATCCACGACCAACTGCACATGAGCCGCGCCGGCATCGGCAAACACTCTCAGTTCCTCAGCGACATCAGCCGGGCTGCCTCTCAATGGCTGCACGGCACCGCCGTAGTCACCCATCTGGCGCCCTTCCCCGCCCGGAAGTTGGATGAGCACAGCGCACGTCGCCGACAGACTTCCTGGCGCCCGCCCGAACTGCGCAGCCCGCGCTTCGACTCTCGTTCTCATCTCAGCGAATCCCGCAGCCGAGTTTCCGTAGTCGCTCCACCAGACGTTCCAGGCGGCGACATAGGGAAACGTGATCGACATCATGCGCGGTCGCACGGAACCGACCATCAGCGGCGGGCCACCCGGTCTCGTCGGTAGAGGGTGCAAGACGCATCGTTCGGCGCGGTAGTAGTGGCCGGCGAAGTCGATCCCGCCGTCGGTCAGCAGGGTGCGGATGATCGTGAACGCCTCCTCGAACCTGCTGACGCGATGATCGAATGGAAAGCCGAAGGCGCGGTATTCACGCTCGTTCCACCCGGCCCCGAGGCCCAGCACGAGGCGACCGCCGGACACGGCGTCGACCGTCGCCGCTTGCTTGGCGAGCATCGCCGGCTCGTGGAAACCCACTGACGCCACGAGCGGTCCGAGCAGCACTCGCTCCGTCGTTGCCGCGAGCGCGGCGAGCGACGTCCAAACCTCCCACGGCCCGCGTGGGCCGACCTCGAGGTCGTAGAGCAGGTGATCGCCGAGCCACACCGAGTCGAAGCCGACTTCCTCGGCTGTTTGGGCCATGCGGATGAGCTCCGGGAACGGAACCTCCCACTCGACTTCGGGCAACTGGATTCCGACGAGCAGAGGCCGACCCACGGGCGGCACGCTAGCCAGACTGCGAGCCTCATGGGCGACGAACTGCCGTGCGTATGATGAGCGATCGCGCACATGAGACAGATCCAGAACGATCGAATGGAGAACCGATGAGAATTGGTGCCGTCTTCTCGCAGGCGGATAGCGGCACCGATCCGGCCGCGATCAGGCAATGGGCCATCGACGCGGAGGCCGCCGGATTCGAGCATCTCCTGGCCTACGACCACATCCTCGGTGCGTCGCCAGAACGTCTCGGCCCCGGTCCGTTCGGCAGCTTCCCGAACGCTCCGTACACCACCGAGCACACCTTTCACGAGGTCCTCGTGCTCTTCAGCCACCTCGCCGCGGTCACCACGCGTCTGCAGTTCGTCACAAGCGTGCTGGTGCTGCCGCAACGACAGATCGCTCTGGTTGCCAAGCAGATCGCGTCGATCGACCTGCTCAGCGGCGGACGTATCAGGCCGGCCGTCGGAGTCGGCTGGAACGCTGCGGAGTACGAAGGTCTGGGTGTCGACTTCGCCGATCGCACCGCATTGCTCGAAGAGCAGATCGACGTCCTGCGACTGCTCTGGTCGCAACCTCTGGTCGACTACGAAGGACGCTTTCATCACCTCCGCGGGGTCGGTCTCAACCCCCTTCCGACACATCCCTTGCCGATCACGATCGGAAGTGGAGCATCCGATGCGGTGCTTCGAAGAGTGGTGCGCAAAGCGGATGGCTGGATGCCGCTGTTGATCCCAGGGCTCGACTCCACGGACATCGGTAGCGCCGTCGCCAAGCTGCGCCGATTTGCCGAGGAGGCAGGCCGCGATCCGGTGACGTTCCCGATCCACGGGCGCGTCTACCTCGGTCCGGGCTGGCAGGCGGTGATGGAACAAGCGATCGTGCTCGGCTTCCACGATTGCAGCATCGGCTTCAACCGGCTCGCCCAACCCGGCCTGTCGCATGCCGAGCACCTCGCCGCCATCATCGCCGCGAAGCCGGAGATCGACGCTCTCGTAGGCTGACGCTCCGTGGACGACATCATCATCGCCGGTGGGGGCATAGGCGGACTCACCGCCGCGCTGAGCCTTCACCGTGCCGGGTTCCCCGTCAGGGTGTTCGAGAGCGTCGACCGGATCCAGGCACTCGGAGTGGGCATCAACCTGCTTCCGCACGCCGTTCGCGAGCTCGATGCGCTCGGCCTTGCCGGCGAGCTCGCCGCAAACGGCGTCACTCCATCGACGCTCGCCTACTTCACCAAGCGCGGCGAGCCGATCTGGGACGAGCCGCGAGGCGTGGCAGCCGGGTACCGGTGGCCGCAGATCTCCATTCATCGCGGCGTTCTGCACACCATCCTCCACACGGCTGCCCAGGCAGAGATCGGTGCCGACCGCATCCGCACCGGCTGCCATCTCGATCGCTTCATCGAGACCGTGGCGGGCATCGAAGCGACCTTCGTCGACCGGCGCAGCGGGGGCGTGGTGGCCACGCCGCGGGGATCGCTGCTGGTCGCCTGCGACGGCATCCACAGCGTGGTTCGCAAGCACTTCTACCCCGACGAAGGGATGCCCAAGTGGAACGGGTCGCTGCTCTGGCGCGGACTCGCCGACGGTTCACCGGTGTTCGATGGCCGAACCATGGTGTGGGCGGGTCACCCGCGCCAGAAGTTCGTGCTGTACCCGGTGCTCGATCTGCCGGCAGGTCGCCAGCAGCTCAACTTCATCGCCGAACTGCGCACCGACTCGACCGAGCTCGCCGAGCGTGAAGACTGGAACCGTGCCGGCGACCTTGCCGACTTCCTGCCGCAGTTCGCCGACTGGGTGTTTCCGTGGCTCGATGTTCCGGCCCTGATCGCCTCGGCCCCGGGCACGTTCCTCTTCCCGATGGTCGATCGCGATCCTGTCGAGCGATGGTCGTTCGGCCGCACGACGTTGCTCGGTGATGCTGCCCACCCGATGTATCCCATCGGTTCCAATGGTGCATCACAGGCCATCCTCGACGCGCGAACTCTCACGGGCTGCCTGCTGTGCCATGCCGACGATGTCGAAGGCGCGTTGCGACGGTACGACGAGGCGCGCCGGCAGGCAACCTCGGCGATCGTGCTGGCCAACCGCGGTCTCGGCCCAGAGTTGCCCATGCAGCTCGTCGAGGAACGTGCGCCCGACGGCTTCGAGCAGCTCTCCGACGTGATCTCCGCGGAGGAGATCCTCGCGGTCACCGACGGCTACAGGAAGATGGCCGGGTTCTCGCTGCAACAGCTCCACGACCGGCCATCACTCGCCGAGATGAGGTACTAGAACGCCGCGCAGAGCGCCAGCAGACCGGCGTCGGTGAGATCGGCGAGCTCGTAGTTCATCCGGTCGGGCCAAGTCGAGAACTTGGCGATTACGGTGTTGCTCGGATGGTGGATCATCAGCATCTGGCCGTTGATGCCGAGCCCGCAGTAGATCCCTGCCACGCTGTCGTAGACCCACCAGTAGTCGTGATAGCAGGCGTTCGGGCCCTGGCGGGCGGAACTGCGAGCCAACGCGAACGCGTCGATCAGTTCCTGTGAGCGAGTTGTCGGCCTGTTCATCCACTCGGCCGGCACGATCTGTCGGTCGCCGACCTGCCCGCGCCGCAGGCACATCAACCCGAAGCGGGCGAGGTCCTCCAGAGTCGTACAGATCCCTCCCTCCACCACCGGGAAGCCCGCCGAGTCGACGATGATGTCGGCGTCGTCGGCGGCGAGCTGCGACCAGATGTGCCGCGAGAAGAGATCTGCGAAGGTCTCCCCGGCGGCCTCGCACATCAGCCAGGCCAGCACGTCGGGCAGGATCGATCGGTACTTGAACGGCCCGCCATGAGGCTCGGCGTTGGGCAGTTGGCCGATCCATCGGTAGGTATCCGTCGGAATGTCGGTGCGGACCCGTGTGGTGTAACCGGAGACCTGTTCGATCAGGCGGCCGTCACTGTCGGGATCGTCGTAGTTCTCCTCGTCGAACCGCGTGCCGGCGCGCATGTCGAGGAGGTGTTGCACGGTGCAGCCTTCCCACGACGTGCCCTGGAGGCTGCGGATGTAGTCGGGCACGCAGGCACGCACGTCGATGATGCCCCGCCCGACGAGGACGCCTGCGAGCGTCGAGGTCAGGGATTTGGAGACTGACATCAGCAGATGAGTATCGGTCGGCCGCATCAAACCGCCGTAGCACTCGTGGAGAACCTGGCCGTCTTTGACCACGATCAGCCCATCGGTGAACGTTGCCTCGAGCATCTCTGGGAGCGTCCAGCGGCGTTCGCCGTATTCGAAGGTGAAGTTCTCGAAGTCGTCGAGCCGACGCGGTAGCGGTTCGACTCGGTTGGGCGAGCCGGGGATCCTTGCCGTTCGGGTCAGCTCCCGAACGTGCAGGAAGCTCCAACGATTGTGCGGCGCATCGATCCAGTTCTCCGAGGTTGCCGCGCCACGTTGGCTCATCGCACCCGACACGGCCTCGCACCTTACCTGTGTGCCGCGCTCGCAGCGTTTGTGAGCCGGCGCCCCGCATAGGGGCCCCAGCCGTCAAACGCCACGACTTCGGAGTCGTGGGCGAGTCGTGGTGGCAGGTTTACGGTTTGTACAATCCGGCGACGACGATGTGTGGGGAGAGCCGTGCTCGCTGACCGATTGAACAAGCTTGGTACCGAGACTGCCTTCGCCGTCTCGCTTGCCGCCGCGGAATGGGCCGCGAAAGGGAACAAGATCTTCCCGTTCCATCTCGGCGACATCAACCTGCCGACCCCGGCGAACGTGGTCGGTGCCATGAACCGGGCGATTGCCGACGGCAAGACCGGCTACTGCCCTGCCGCCGGCATCGCCCCGCTGCGGCAGGCGTTGGCCGATGATGTCTCGATGCGACGCGGGCTTACGTACGGCCCCGACAACGTCGCTGTGCAACCGGGTGGCAAGCCGGTGATCGGCAAGTTTCTGCAAGTCGTGATGAATCCGGGCGACGGGGTGCTGTACCCAACTCCGGGGTATCCGATCTACGAGAGCCAGGTCGACTACTTCGGGGGAGTGGGCCAACCGTACCGATACACCCAGACGTCGACAGGGTTTGCGATCGACATCGGTCATCTGCGAAGCCAGATCACACCAGCAACCAAGGTTCTGGTGTACAACAACCTGCAGAACCCGCTCGGTTGCGAGAGCTCGCTCGACGAGATGGCCGAACTCGCCCAGGTGGCGCGTCAGCACGACCTGTGGGTGCTCAGCGACGAGGCCTACTTCGAGATGCGCTACTCGGGCACGAGCACGTCGATCGCGTCATTGCCGCAAATGCAGGCGCGCACGGTCATCCTCTACACGTTCTCCAAGAAGTTCGCCATGACCGGCTGGAGGCTCGGCGCGGCCGTGGGGCCCGACGAGCTGATCGCCCAGATCACCAAGATCAACACCAACGACGAGAGCTGCACGACCCACTTCGTGCAGGCTGCGGGTGTCGAGGCGCTGCAGGGTGAGCAGGCCGGGGCGGGCGCGATCCTCGACGAGCTCGAGCGCCGCCGTGACGCGGCGGTGGCTGAACTCCAGACCATCCCAGGTGTGGTGGTAGCGAAACCCGAAAGCACCTTCTACCTGTTTCCCAACGTCACCAAGGCGATGGCGGCCATGGAGTTCACCGATGTCGCCGAGTTCGCCGACGCGGCACTTCGAGCCACAGGCGTGTCGTTCTGTACGCGCCGTCACTTCGGCCGACCGCTGCCGGGTGAGACCGAGCACTACGTGCGCTTCGCCTACTCGGGCATCTCTGTCGACGACATCCAGCTGGGGCTCGGCAAACTTCGGCAGTGGATCGAGGCTGCCTGATGCTGCCGCGGATCATCGTGGCCGGGCGCATTCCCGATGCCGGGCTCGACGTGCTCCGACCTCACGGCAACGTGTGGGGATGGAAGCACGACGAGCCCATCGAGATCGACGAACTGTACGAGCGCATCAACGGCGCCGATGCCGTGCTCACGCTGTTGACCACCAAGGTCGACCATTCGTTTCTCGATGCGGCCGGGACCCAGCTGAAGGTCGTTTCCAACGTGGCGGTCGGATACAACAACATCGACGTCGCCGAGTGCCGGCGCCGCGGTGTCATCGCCACCAACACTCCCGGCGTGCTCACCGATGCCACGGCAGACATCGCCATGGCCCTGATCTTGATGGTGACTCGTCGACTGGGTGAAGGCGAGCGCATCGTCCGTTCGAAGCGGCCGTGGCAGTGGGGAATGTTCATGCTCCTCGGGTCCGGTCTGCAGGGTCGCCGTCTGGGCGTCGTCGGCATGGGGGCGATCGGTCAAGCCCTCGCCCGACGCGCGAAGGCCTTCGGCATGACCGTGTCGTACACCAATCGTCGCGCCGTCACCCCCGAGGTCGAAGCCGAGCTGGACGCCGAGCGGCTCGATCTCGACGAGCTTCTCGCCACCTCCGATGTGGTCACGATCAATTGCCCATACTCGTCGGAGACCCATCACCTCATCGGTGCCGAGCAGTTCGAGCTCATGCGCGACTCGGCGTTCCTCGTCAACACCGCCCGCGGTCCGATTGTCGACGAGGTAGCGCTGGTGCAGGCTCTGCGCACCGGCGCCATCGCAGGTGCAGGCCTCGATGTGTACGAGCACGAGCCGAATCTCGCAGCCGGACTCGCCGATCTCGACAACGCCGTGCTGATCCCGCACCTCGGATCGGCCACGATCGAAACGCGAGCAGCCATGGCCACCTTGGCGGCGCGCAACACCGTCGCCGTGCTCAGCGGTGCGCCACCGCTCACACCGATCGATTGAGCGGTCAGAGTGGTTCGTAGTCGGCGCAATTGATCTGGCGCGTCTGCTGCCAGAACTCGAGCAGGCTGAACGGCCAGTTCTGAGCAACACGACCCGACTCGCTCTTGTACCAGCTGTTGACGTTCGATGCTCCCCACGCCATCAGTCGGTTGCCCTGGTCGATGCGCGTGTTGTACGCGTCGTGAACGGCCGGCAGGCAATCGATCGCCCGCACGTTCGCGGTCAACACATGGCGAAGGCATTGCATGACGTAATGCATCTCGCACTCGGAGAAGTAGATGATGCTGCCGTTGACGACGATGTTGGTGTTGGGGCCGTAGAGCATGAAGAGGTTTGGAAAGTTGGGTACGACGATGCCGAGATAGGCGCGGGCGTTGCCATCCCACCGGTGGTGGAGCTCGATGCCACGTCGGCCCACGACCGTCATCGGTGTGAGGAACTTCGATGCCTGGAAGCCTGTTCCGTAGATGATGACGTCGACGTGATGCTCGGTGCCGTCGCTCATCCGTAGACCCGCTGGTTCGATGGCGGCTATTGGATCGTTGATCAGCTGCACGTTTCCGCGCTTCAGCGTCGTTGACCAGATGCCGTTGTCGCGGACGATTCGTTTCGCAGCCGGCGGGTAGTTGGGCATCACCTTGGCCAGCAGATCCGGCCGGTCGCCGAAGCAGAAATCCAAGAACATGGCCAGCTGCCGGCGCAGCACGTCGTTGGCCGCACTCACCGAGAGGCCGTGGTCGTCCCACTGAGGGTCGACCTTCACGGACGGAAGGATTCCCTCCGCGTATCGCCAGAACAGCCAGAAGCGGTACCACTGGCTGTAGTAGGGCAAATGGTTCAGCAGCCAACGCTGGCCGGCGGGAAAGTCGGCGTGGTAGTCGAAAGTCGGCGCCAACCAGTTCGGCGTCCGTTGCATGACCAACACCGTTTCGGCTTGCTCGGCGATCACCGGAATGAACTGCGCGGCACTGGCACCGGTGCCGATCACGGCTACCCGCTTGCCGGCGAGGTCGACGTCGTCGTCCCACTCGGCAGAGTGGAAGGCCGGCCCGGCGAACGAGGCGCGTCCTTCGATGTCGGGGAAGTTCGGGCGATTCAGTTGGCCGGTGGCGTTGATGATGGCGTCGAACTGTTGCGCTTCTGACGCACCATCGGAGTCGACGGTGTGCACGCTCCACGACGCCGACTCGTCGTGGAACACGACGGCATCGACCGTCGTCGAGAATCGGATCATCGGGCGGACGTCGTGGTCAGCAGCGAACGCCCGGAAGTAGTCGAGCAGCTCGGGCTGTGTCGAGAAGTGCTGTGGCCAGTCGTCGCGCTGGGCGAACGAGTAGCAGTACAGGTGGCTGGCGACGTCGACCCGGCAGCCTGGATAGGTGTTCTGCAACCACGTTCCGCCGACGTCGGCGTTCTTCTCGAACACCACTGCATCGATACCGACCTGCCGGAGACGATGTGCGGCCAACAGGCCCGACATTCCGGCACCGATCACGGCGACGCGGAAGTCGCGACCTGGAGCGATCTCGGCCGCGCTCCAGGTCGGTGCACGCAGATCCGCACGTGGGTCGCCGAGCTCTTCCAAGAGAAGCTCGATGTAGTCGTCGGAACCCTCGGTCGCCATCATCCACGTCATGATCGGCCGGACGGTGTCGGCGGTCGGCTTCGGTGCTGCCGGCCAACCGGCGTCGCGGAGGCGGATCAGTGCCTCGAGGGCGATCGATTGCGCGTGCGACTGTTGGTCGAGGGTCCAACCGCCCTGTGGTTCGTGGTGCTTGGCGCGATCGAGGTAGAGCTCCGACCCGGGGAGGTCTGGCGCGGAGCACACGTGGGCCAGCGCTGCCAGTAGTGACGGGAGATCAGACTCGGAGACCATCCCGGCGAGCTGGGCATCGGACAGATCGGAGTGCTCCATGCCGAGCTGGGGGGCCATGTACGGACTGTAGGCCTGGCGGTAGAGTTGTCTACCACCATGCGTGCATCACTCGTCGAGCTGCTGTCCGCCGGGCGCACGTTGCTCGCCGACGGAGCCACCGGTACGAACTACTTCGAGCGTGGGCTCGGTGCGGGCGACCCGCCCGAGTTCTGGAACGCCGACCATCCCGAGAAGGTGCTCACCCTTCACCAGCAGTTCGTCGACGCCGGGGCCGACATCATCCTCACCAACACGTTCGGCTGCAATCGTCATCGGCTCACGCTCCACGGCGCCGATGGACGCGTCTACGAGCTGGCCAGGCGAGCTGCCGAACTGGCCTGCGAGGTGGCCGACGCCGCGCCGAGACCAGTCGTCGTCGCCGGATCCATGGGTCCGACGGGCGAGCTGTTCGAACCGCTCGGAGCCCTCACCGAGAGCGCTGCCATCGAGTCGTTCGCGGAGCTTGCCGCCGGTCTCAGAGACGGCGGCGCAGACGTCGCCTGGATCGAGACGATGTCGGCAGCCGAAGAGATCCGCGCCGCGGCCACGGCCGCGGTACAAGCCGGACTCCCATACACCGCGACATGCTCGTTCGACACTGCCGGGCGAACGATGATGGGCCTCCGCCCGGGCGAGCTGTCACACGTGTTCGACGGGCTGGGCGAGCCGCCGGTGGCGATCGGCGCCAACTGTGGTGTCGGCGCCAGCGACACCCTGGTCTCGCTGCTGGCCATGAGCGAACGCGACGTGCACACCTTCCTGATCTCGAAGGGCAACTGCGGCGTCCCGTACTTCGCCGGCACCGAGGCCGTGTACACGGGTACTCCGGAGCTGATGGGCAGGTACGCGCAGTTGGCCGTCAAGGCCGGCGCCCGCATCGTCGGCGGTTGCTGTGGAACGTCACCGGTGCACCTGGCGGCGATGCGTCGTTCGCTCGACGAGCTGATCGCCCCGCCCACGGTCGATGACATCATCGAAGCCGTCGGCCCGCTCGTCAACGCCGTCTCGACGACAGCCGCTCCTGAGCGCGAACGAAGGCGTGGTCGGCGCGGCGAGTAACCTCGACGCGGAGTCGGCCGGGGGCCGCTTCGAGACGTCGGCCTGTGGGCCGCTTGATACGGAGGTCGGAATGGCACAGCAGGTTCGCGGAGTCGTGGCGCGCTCGACAGGTGCGCCGGTGTCGATCGAGACGATCGTCGTGCCCGATCCCGGTCCTGGTGAGGCGGTGGTCAAGGTGCAGGCCTGCGGTGTGTGCCACACCGATCTCCACTACCGCGAGGGTGGGATCAACGACGACTTTCCGTTCCTCCTCGGCCACGAGGCCGCGGGTTTGGTGGAGTCGGTCGGCGACGGCGTGACCAACGTGAAGCCCGGCGACTTCGTCATCCTCAACTGGCGAGCCGTGTGCGGCACCTGTCGCAGTTGCCTCCGTGGTCGACCTTGGCTGTGCTTCAGCACGTTCAACGCCACACAGAAGATGACATTGACCGATGGAACCGTGCTCTCGCCGGCTCTGGGCATCGGTGCGTTCGTCGACAAGACACTCGTCGCCGCCGGCCAGTGCACCAAGGTCGATCCCGGTGTGCCGGCTACCACGGCAGGTCTGCTCGGATGTGGCGTGATGGCCGGCATCGGTGCGGCGATCAACACGGGCAATGTCGGCCGCGGCGACTCTGTGGCGGTGTTCGGCTGCGGGGGAGTGGGCGACGCGGCCATTGCCGGGGCCCGGCTGGCGGGCGCACACACCATCGTCGCCGTCGACATAGACGACCGGAAGTTGGCATGGGCGAAGGAGTTCGGTGCCACTCACACGTGCAACTCGCGAACAACCGACCCGGTTGAATACATCAAGTCGGTCACGGGCGGCAACGGTGCCGATGTGTGCATCGAGGCCATCGGAAATCCCGACGTGTACCGGCAGGCCTTCGAAGCGCGTGACCTGGCAGGCACGGTGGTTCTGGTCGGGGTGCCGCGACCCGACATGAAGTTGGAGCTCCCGTTCATCGAGGTCTTCGGCCGCGGCGGCGCGCTCAAGTCGTCGTGGTACGGCGACTGCCTCCCGTCGCGCGACTTTCCGATGCTGGTCACGTTGCATCAGCAAGGCCGGTTGCCGCTCGACAAGTTCGTCAGCGAGACCATCTCCCTCGACGCCGTCGAAGAGGCATTCCACAAGATGGAGCGCGGCGAAGTGCTGCGCAGCGTCGTCGTGCTGTGAGGCGGGCGTGACGATCGAGCTCGTCACCACCGAGGGAATCTTCGCCCTCGACGGCGGCGAGTGGCAGGTCACCAACAACATCTGGCTGGTCGGCGACGATCGCGACGTGATGGTGTTCGACGCTGCTCACGACGCCACGGCGATCATCGCCGCCGTCAACGGTCGACGGGTCAAAGCGATCGTGCTCACCCACGGGCACAACGATCACATCAACGCCGCCGTGCCGTTGCGCGATGCCGTCGACGCGCCTGTGATGCTGCACGACGCCGATCGAATGTTGTGGGATGTCGTCTGGCCCGACGCCGAACCCGACCGCCCGATCGTGCCGGGCGAGGCCCTCACAGTCGCCGGTCACGAGCTGGCGGTTTTGTACACGCCTGGTCACTCGCCAGGGTGCTGTTGCTTCCACGATGTTGCGTCGGGCGTGGTGTTCAGTGGCGACACGCTCTTCTGCGGCGGTCCAGGTGCCACCGGCCGAAGCTACAGCGACGAGCCCACCATCGTGCGCTCGATCCGTGACCTGTTGCTGACGCTGCCCAACGAAACGATCGTTCACACCGGCCACGGCGACAGCACAACCATCGGAGCCGAGCGTGAGGCCGTGCTGGCGAGAGCCGCCGAACTCGGCGTTTGACGGCTCCGGCCCCTATGCGGGGCCCCAGTTCACAAACGTGCCGGGGTGGTGGACGGAACGCGAAGAGGGAGGTGCTTCTGCAGCACCTCCCTCTCCCTATGAACTTTTCAGACCGAACATCTCCTGAATTGCACCGACGGGACCAGCTTCGGCGAGATGTTCAGCGGAGGTTGGCGGGGATTCGCCAGACGGTCCAGTCCGAAGGCCGTTAGCGGCCAACCACCTCCAGAGTCCCAAGAACTTGACCTGTCATCGTGTGGACCACCTCCTCTCTCTGGTACCGACAATTCAAACATTCGCTGTTTCTGTTGGCAAGTCAGTTCCGAGCAGGGCGGCGACGGTCGAGGTAGGCCTGCGCGAGCTCCTTCAGCCGGTCGCGTCCGAAGCTCGGATCGTGGCCTGCGTGCACGACCTCGACGGGAAGGCCGAGCAGGCGTTCCATGGTGATGCAGTAGTCAGGGATCGACGACTCGGCCAGCTCGTCGAGCAGCGGTCCGTCGTAGATCGCATCGCCCGAGAACAACGTGCCGGTGCGTTCATCCCACAGGCCGATCGAACCGGGTGAGTGGCCGGGAAGGTGGAGCACCTCGAAGCAACGGTCGCCCAGGTCGATCTCGTCTCCCTCAGCGATGTGCCGAACCCGGGCAACTGCTTCCTGGTGAAACGAGTCGACGGTCATTCCAGCGGGCAGCGCCGTGACGAAGTAGGGCTCGTGCATCGGGTACCCGGCTGCTTCCAGCGCGTCGACGGCATCGTCGCCCCAGGCTTCGCGGGGAGCGAGCGATGAGATCGGCGGATCGAGCAACAACGCGGCCTCGAGAGGATGCACCACCACATCGTCGAACTCGTGGTGCCCGCCGATGTGATCGTCGTGGCCATGGGTGGCCACCGCCGTGACGGTCTTGGCGACGAGGCCGGCGAGCTCGTCGGAGAGGCTCATCAGACCCATGCCGGTGTCGATGATCAGGTCGCGATCGCGACCACGCACGTGCCAGATGTTGCAGCGCATCAACTCGATCACGTGCGGCTCCCAGAGCAACGTGATCGAATCGTCGATCCGGCGCCGCTCGAACCAGTGATCGGCGATCGGAAAGCTCGTCATCGGCTCGGCCCTCCTTTCGATTTCGACTTGCGGGTGTCGGACGTTGCCTTCTTCGCTCGGCTCGGCGCGACGCGCATCGGCTCACCCTCCATCTTCGGGTAGACGGGCGGCCATGGCGCATCGACCAACCCGGCGGCCTGGTCCCGGCGCACCAATTCGAGGAACGGCTCGATCGATTGCGGCGAATCGTTCATCGTCGCCCACGCATCGCCATGCGCGGCCACCCACGTCGGCACGGTGGCAATGGTCATGTCGTGCGGCCGCAGCGTCGGCAGCAAGTCCCACGGGAAGGGAAACGACACAGGCGCGTGGTCCAATGCACGCACCGACCACGGGGCGAACACCGTCTTGTGCGGGGCGTTCTGGTTGAAGTCGATGAAGATTCGCTCGCCCCGCTCCTCTTTCCACCAGGCCGCAGTGATCAAGGCAGGGTGTCGTCGCTCGAGCTCGCGCGCCACAGCAACCGCCGCGCTGCGCACGGCCACGCTGTCGTGGGTGGGCAGCAGCCGGACGTAGACATGCAGGCCGCGGTTGCCGGACGTCTTGATGAACCCGGTGATGCCGATGTCGTCGAGCAGTTGCTTGGTGGCCGCTGCGGCCTCTTGCGCCATCGGGTACGTGGTGCCAGGACCAGGGTCGAGATCGATGCGGAGCTCATCGCAGTGCTCGAGATCGGAAGCGCGTACTGGCCAGGAGTGGAAGCCGAGGCAGCCGAGGTTGACGGCCCACAACAGGTGAGCGATGTCGGCCACGACCAATGCACGCGACTCTGTGCCGTTCGGTGTTTGCACGATCGTGGTGTGCAGCCACTCGGGAGCGCCGTCGGGGATGCGCTTTTGAAAGAAGTTCGAGCCGTGCGCGCCGTTGGGAAAGCGCTGCAGCAGCACGGGTCGATCGTGCATCTGGCGCATCACGGCCTTGGCCATCGCGAGGTAGTAGTTGACGAGGTCGAGCTTGGTATCGCCCCGAGTCGAGAAGAACACCTTGTCGGGGTTGGTGATGGTGACCGTGTGGCCCGCCACCGAGATCTCGACTGGGTCGCTCACAACAGCAACCGTATTCGGTCGCGCCAGCTACCGTCGGGCGCATGGGGGACATCCGCGTCGACGCACCGATGCAAGGCACCATCGTCACCGTCGATGTCTCGCCGGGTCAGTCAGTTCGCGCCGGCCAGCAACTGATGTTGATCGAGTCGATGAAGATGCACCATTCCATCGAGTCGCCCGACGAGGGAACAGTCGCCTCTGTGTTGGTGATCGCAGGAGCCACAGTCACCCCGGGCACCACATTGGTCGTGGTCACCCCGGGAGGGGTCGTCCTCGACGAAGGGACACGCGCCGCGGCGGTCGATCCGTCGGCGATTCGCCCCGATCTCGAAGAGGTGCAAGCGCGACACACGATCGGTCTCGACGCTGCTCGTCCGCAGGCAGTCGAGCGGCGCCGGGCCGTGGGTCGGCGCACTGCACGCGAGAACGTCGCCGATCTCGTCGACGAGGGATCGTTTGTCGAGTACGGACCGCTGGTGATCGCCGCGCAACGCCGGCGTCGTTCGGTCGAGGAGCTCATCGACCGAACGCCTGCCGACGGAATGATCGGTGGGATCGGCACCGTCAACGGCGATCTCTTCGACGGGCACGCGGCACAGGTGGTTGCCGTCTCCTACGACTACACGGTCCTGGCGGGCACGCAGGGCTTGCAGAACCATCGCAAGAAGGACCGTCTGTTCGCGCTGGCCGAGTCGATGCGTCTGCCAGTCGTGTTCTTCACCGAGGGCGGAGGTGGGAGGCCGGGCGACACCGACGCCACGGGCGTCAGCCTTCTCGACGGCTGGGCGTTCCTGTTCTTCTCTCGTCTCAGCGGCTTGGTTCCGCTGGTAGGGATCAACGCCGGCTACTGCTTCGCGGGCAACGCGTCGATGCTCGGCATCTGCGACGTGATCATCGCAACCGAGGACTCGAACATCGGCATGGGTGGCCCGGCGATGATCGAGGGCGGCGGTCTCGGAGTCGTGCATCCAACCGAGATCGGTCCGACGCCGGTGCAGCAAGCCAACGGTGTCATCGACGTCACAGTCGCGGACGAAGCCGAGGGAGTGCGCGTCGCCAAGCAGTACCTGTCGTACTTCCAGGGACCTGTTGCCGAGTGGACATGTTCCGATCAGCAGGATCTACGTGGTGCGATCCCGGAAGACCGCATGCGGAGCTACGACGTGCACACCGTGATCGACACGCTCTTCGACGACGGCAGCGTGCTGGAACTTCGTCGCCACTTCGGCCTGGGGATGGTCACTGCCCTGGCTCGCGTCGAAGGCCGACCCGTTGGCGTGATCGCCAACAATCCCGGGTACCTCGCCGGAGCGATCGACAGCGATGGCGCCGACAAGGCCGCGAGGTTCATGCAACTGTGCGATGCCTTCGACATCCCGCTCATCATGCTGGTCGACACTCCCGGAATGATGGTCGGCCCAGCGGTCGAGCAGACGGCGTTGGTGCGCCACTGCTCGCGCTTGTTCGTGGTCGGCGCCAACGTCACCGTGCCCCTCGTCAGCGTGGTGCTGCGCAAGTGCTACGGCCTCGGCGCCCAGGCGATGGTGGGTGGTAGCACCAAGGCCCCGGCTGCCTGCGTGGCATGGCCGACGGGGGAGTTCGGGCCGATGGGACTGGAGGGCGCGGTTCGGCTCGGATTTCGGCGCGAGCTGGAGGCGATCGACGACCCGCAGGCACGCGACGCCGAGTTCCAGAAGATGGTGGCGCGCATGTACCAACATGGCAAGGCGCTGAACACGGCGTCTCACTTCGAGATCGACGACGTCATCGACCCGGCGGAAACCCGAAAGTGGATCGTGACCATCCTCAAGTCGGCACCGCCGGCTCCGGCACGCGTCACGAAGAAGCGCCCGAACATCGACACCTGGTAGGAGCACGAGATGGATGTTGACGAAGTCGAACTGCGAGTCGTCCGCCTTCCGTATCGGTCGGTGTTCAAGACTTCGTTTGCCGCCGAGTCCGAGAAGGTCGCCGTGATCGCGACCATTCGCGCCGATGGAATCGAGGGATACGGCGAAGGAGTGATGGATCCGCTTCCTGCCTACCGCGAGGAGTCGATCGTCGGTGCCCTGCACCTCCTTCGTGAGGCTCTCGTGCCGATGCTCCTGCGCGAAGGATGCAACGACCCGATGACGCTCTGCGACTCGTGGGCCAGATGGCGCGGCAACCCCATGGCCAAGACGACGTTGGAGCTCGCCGTGTGGGACTGCCATGCCCGCCTGCTCGGGGTTCCGTTGCGAACGTTGCTCGGCGGTGAGCGTACCGAGATTCCAGTGGGCGCCAGCCTGGGAATGAACCCGATTCCAGAGACCATCGCCTCGGTGGCGCGCCACGTCGAGCAGGGCTACCGGCGGATCAAGCTGAAGATCGAGCCGGGTTGGGACGTCGAGCTCCTGTCGGCGGTACGCGCCGAATTTCCGCGGATCGAGCTCACGGTCGATGCCAACTCCGCCTACACGCTCGACGACCTCGACCTGCTCCGCAAGATCGACCAGTACGGCCTGCACTACATCGAGCAGCCGCTCCACTGGGACGATCTCACCGACCACGCCATCCTCGCCCCACAGCTGCAGACGCCGCTGTGCCTCGACGAGACGCTCACGTCGCCGGCGCGCGTCAAGGCAGCGCTCGATCTCGGAGCATGCGCTGTCGTGAACGTGAAGGTTGGCCGGGTCGGTGGTCTGGCGGCCACCAAACGGATCCACGACATCTGCGTCGCCCGCAGCGTGCCGATGTGGTGTGGGGGAATGCTCGAAACCGGGATCGGTCGTGCTCACAACATCCACGTCGCCACGATGCCGGGCTTCGTATATCCCGGCGACACGGCGTCCGCCAGCCGCACGTACCTCCGCGACATCACCGAACAGGCGCTGGAGGCCACCGACGGGATCATGCCGGTGCCCTCCGGCCCAGGGATCGGCGTCAGCCTCGATCGCTCGTTCCTCGAGTCGGTGACCGAGTCGGTCGAGGTCCTGCGCCGGTGACGTTCGTGTTCCGCGAGCTGCGGACCGCTGCCGATCTCGCTCCCATGCCGCTGCTCGAAGAGCGCGTCTGGGGAAATCCTGGTGAGCTCGTCGCGGTCAACATGCTGGTCGCGACGATCACCGAGGGCGGAATGGCGATCGGCGCGTTCGACGGCGATCGACTGGTCGGTTCGGTGTACGGCTTCGCCACTCACCAACCCAACGTTCTCCACTCCCACTACTTGGCGGTCGATCCCGAGTATCGGGCCCGCGGGCTCGCCGTGGAGTTGAAGCGTCGCCAGCGCGAGTGGTGCCTGGCCAACGGGCGCACAGCCATGCGTTGGACGTTCGATCCTCTGCAGCTCGGCAACGCCCACCTCAACCTGCGCTCGCTTCGGGCGATCGCCGTGCAGTACCACGTCGACTTCTACGGTCCGATGGGTGGGATCAACGGCAGGTTGCCGAGCGACCGACTCGTGGTCGAGTGGAACCTCATCGACGAGCCGTCTCGCGGGGCGGAGTCCATGGAGGTGGCAGTTCCCCCCGTGTCGGCCGACGACATCGCCGCGGCCTCGCAGTCGGCCTTGAACGCCCGAGTCGTGCTGCGCGATGCCTTGGTGCCGCTGTTCGCCGACGGCTGGCAGGCGACCGATGTCGATCGCGCCAGTCGTGCCTACACACTCAGCCGTTAGGAGTGGGCACGGTGAGCGCGCCGGCCAGATCGGGGAAGACCTTGCTGACCTTGGTAGTCAGCCAGTCTCCGTAGGTGCCGCTGAGCTCGCGCAAGTTCGTCCGGTCCCAGCGCCGGTCGGCATCTATTGGCGCAACCCAACCATCGTCAAGATCGATTGCCTCGATGACGGCGTCCCAGCCAGGATCGAGGAAGAAGGGCAAGGAGTACCGATCTGTTGCGGCTTGGTTGCGCGCTCGATGCGGCGTCGACCGGTACCGCCCGGCGGTAAGCCGGTCGAGCATGTCGCCGAGGTTGCAGATGATCAGATCGGCGTCGTGTGGCGCGTCGATCCACACATCACCGACCTTCACTTGCAGGCCGCCTTTGCCGTCGTGGGCCAGCAAGGTCAGCAACCCGTAGTCGCTGTGCTCGGCAACTCCCCACCGATCGGCGCTGTCGGGCGGATGCGGTGGATAGCGAAAGATTCGAAACAACGGCGTGGGGTCGGCGGTGAGGTCGTTGCGGAAGAACTCCGGAACCAGTCCGAGCCCTGCGGCCATCAGCGACAGGACTTGCTGGGCGACGGGCTCCATGGCGGCCATCCACTCGCTGACCAGCGGCCGCATGGCTGCAGGCGAGTCGGGCCAGATGTTCGGGCCGTGCATCGGCCGGGGATCAGCGGGCAGGTCCCGACCGAAGTAGTAGCCCTCCTTCAGGTCGGCCACACCCGATGTCAACTCGCCGCCGAGCGGGAACCACCCACGCCACGCCGACCCGCCGCGGGCCAGGGCAACCCGCTCTTTCTGCTCGGTGTCACGACTGAAGAAGTCGATCGAAACGCGAACGACCGCGTCACGCAACTCGTCGCTGACAGCGTGGTTGCGAAGCGCGAAGAAGCCGAATTCGCGGCATGCCCGGTCGATCTCGGCTGCCGCTGCTCGCGAGGTCATGTCGACGATCGGCAGCATGTTCTGCAGCGTAGGCCGCCTCCCGTGTCAGAATCGATGCTCGTGACCACGGCCCAGCTGATCGTCGTGGGATCGGCAGTGTTCATCGCTGCGTTGATACAGATCGTCGCCGGGTTCGGTTTCGCTTTGCTCGCGATGCCGGTGATGACACTGGCGATCGATCCGAAGACCGCGGTGGTGGTCAGCGCTCTCACGGGAATCTTCGTCACCAGTTGGCAGGCGATTCGCAGCCGGGCCGATGCCGACCGAATACTGGTGCGACGACTGACGACGGCTGCGTACGCCGGAATGCCGTTCGGGCTCCTCGTGTTCATCGAGGTCAACGACGCCGCGTTGCGACTCTTGCTCGGAGTCGCCGTTCTGCTTGCCGTGGTGTTGCTCGCTCTGCGCATCAACATGCACCACGCCGGACCGAGATTCGACTATGCAGCAGGATTCGTGTCCGGCGTGCTGAACACCTCGCTGTCGACCAATGGGCCGCCGCTGGCCTTCGCACTCCAGGCGCGGCAGATCTCTGCCGAGACCTTTCGGGCCACGATCACGATGGTGTTCGCCTTGAGCAACATCCTCGGCCTCAGCCTGTTCGTGGCCTCGGGGAGGATCACCCGCGATGGCCTCGCCGCCGCGGCCATCACCATCCCGGCGATGATCCTCGGTCAGGTGTTGGGATTTCCGCTCCGCAAGCACATCCACGGTGAGCGGTTCCGCTACCTCGTGCTGGTCCTGATGACGGGGGCGGCGATCAGCGCGATCGTCAATGCCCTGGTCTGACATGGAGCTCCCAGTGATCTTCGCTCTCATCGCGACCGCCGCAGCGGCGGTGGCCAACTGGTACTCGCGTTGGACGCACGCTGACCGCGTCGAACTGATCTCCAAGCCGCTGACCACGGTCGGCGCGATCGCCGTGGCCGCGCTGGCCGGCGGCGACCACTCGGCGACGATCGTCGCGGTGATCGCCCTTGCGCTGTGTCTGGTGGGCGACGTGGCTCTACTGCCAGTGGTCGATCGATTCGTGGTGGGCCTCGCCGCGTTTCTGCTCGGGCACATCGGGTTCATCGTGATGTTCGTTCTTCTCGGCCTCGAACGGTGGCGGCTGGCCGGCGTGGCAATCGCCGGGTGCGCGTTGTTGCTCGGTACCGCCGCCGTGCCGATCGTG
Organism: Ilumatobacteraceae bacterium; assembly: GCA_963720775.1. Classification (GTDB taxonomy): domain Bacteria; phylum Actinomycetota; class Acidimicrobiia; order Acidimicrobiales; family Ilumatobacteraceae; genus JAENVT01. Next base: position 220,497 of record CAVRGR010000001.1, read on the forward strand.
CGTGGCGCCACAGCAAAGGGCTTTGGTGTGCCCGTGCGCGCCTACCTGGTCGTGATCTCGTCGATGTGTGTCGTCGGCTGGGCGACCGGCAACTGGTTGGTCATGATCGGCGCGACAGCGTTCATCATCAGCGACTCGATACTCGGCTGGGGTGAGTTCGTCGCCGAGCGACCATGGATGCACCTGGCCATCATGGTGACGTACCACGTCGCGATCGTGTCGCTCGCCCTCAGCCTGGCCATCTAGGCGAACATCTGCAGCCACTGCGCGGCCGACTTCGGCCTGAACACGTAGTTGTTGTCGCGGATCGACTCCAGTGTCGCGCTGGGCGGTGGCGAGTACCGATGCCCGGGATACACGACCGTCTCGGCCGGCAACCCGGCGAGCTTCTGCAGGCTGTAGTACATGTCTTCCGAATTGCTCCCCGGAAGATCCGTGCGACCACACCCGTCGAGGAACAAGGTGTCGCCGCTGACCAGACGCCCGCACACCTGGAAGCATTGACTGCCGGGGGTGTGCCCTGGCGTGTGGATCAGGGTGACGTCGATCGAGCCGACCCGCACGACGTCGCCGGGATCGTGGATGGCGAGGTGGTCGTCGCCAACTCCCGTCGTGCGTTTCACCCACGGCACCTCGTCTCGTTGCACGTGAATGGGGCAATCGACGCGTTCGAGCAACGTGGCGATGCCCTCGATGGCGTAGCCCATCATCGATCCGCCGACGTGATCAGGGTGATAGTGCGTCGCCAGCACGCCGCGCACGGTCATGCCGTCGGCGGTCACAGCAGCGATCACCTCGTCGACTGCGTAGGCCGGATCGACGAGGAGGCATTCTCCCGTCGCTCGATCACCGACCGCGTAGACGAAGTTGACCATCTGCTGGGCGACAGGATCGTCGATCGCGAAGTCGCGACCCGAGAGGAGTTGGCGGAAGTACAGCCGATCGTCGGGGTTCTCTTCCATCCGTCGTACGCTAGCCAGCGATGAGATCGCCGCGACAGAGCGACCGATGACCCGGCTCACCCAGCTCACCGAGGGTCAGCACCTCGTCTACGGGGGCGATCGGGTCGCCGTGGTTCCAGCGGAGCTGGCCAGCGCCTTCACCGAGGGCGACCGTCTGGTGATCGTGCAGGCCAGTGGTGACCTGTTGCGCATTCCTCGCGCCGAGCACCTCCTCGTGGCCAAGGCCGTCGATGGTGCCGTCGCCGCGTTCGGTGGGCTCGCGGCGTGCAGCGACGAGCAGATCTCTGCCTTCTTCGAGCACTTCGCGGCGTTCATCGACGACGAGTCCACTTTCGGGCCGGTGATCGATGCCAATCGCGCCGACGTCGAGGCCGCCTTGGCGAAGGGCCGGTCGACGACACGGTTGACACTCACGCCGGTGATGCGCGCCGACATGGCTTCAGGACTGCGCGGCTGGGCGACGTCGGCGACGCGCCGCCGACAGTTGATCTCGACCATCGATCATCAACTGTGGTCGGTGTCGTCGTGGCGTGACCCGCTCGGCGTGGTCGGTTTCGTCTTCGAGGGCCGGCCGAACGTCTTTGCCGATGCCACGGGGGTGCTCCGTACGGGCAACACCGCTGTGTTCAGGATCGGCAGCGATGCGCTGGGCACTGCCCGAGAGATCATGCGGAGGTGCGTATCGCCGGCTCTCGCGGCCTCGGGGTTGCCTGCGGGTTCGGTACAACTCGTCGACTCCGCCGCTCACGCAGCCGGGTGGGCGCTCTTCGCCGACGCCCGACTCTCACTCGCCGTCGCCCGCGGCTCCGGTCACGCAGTCACCCAACTCGGCGCGGTGGCTCGCCAGCACGGAGTGCCGGTGAGTCTCCACGGCACCGGGGGAGCGTGGATCGTCGCCTCCGAACGGGCCGACCCGACCGTGCTCGCCGAGGCGATCGAGCATTCCCTGGATCGCAAGGTGTGCAACACCATGAACGTTTGCTGCATCCCTCGCACCCGCTCCGACGAGTTCGCCAAGGTGGTCACCGAAGCCGCGCAGCGTGCCGCTGCGAAGCGGGGCGCAACCGCGGTGATGCACTCCGCCGGCCGCGACGAGCACGAGCACCTCGGCAGGGAATGGGAGTGGGAGAACACCCCCGAGTACTGGTTGGTCGAGATCGACTCGGTTGCCGAGGCGGTGACGTTGTTCAACGAACACAGCCCTCGACTGGTTGCCTCGCTGATCAGCGACGACCCGGATGAGCACGACTGGTTCTACGAGGCGATCGATTCACCGTTCGTCGGAAACGGCTTCACCCGCTGGGTGGACGGGCAGTTCGCGCTGGATCAGCCGGAGCTCGGACTGTCGAACTGGCAGGCCGGCCGCCTGTTCGCTCGCAGCGGTGTGCTGTCCGGCGACTCGGTGCACACGATCCGACTGCGTGCCGAGGTGCGCGACCACTCGCTACACCGGTGACGGTAAGGTCGCTGGCCGTGCATCGACGGTCGGGTGGATGGTTGCTGCTCGGCGTGGCCCTCGTCGCCTGCGCCACGAGCCCGGAGGTGACATCGACCGAGGCCAGAGCGATCCACGACACATCGGTGACAACGGTGGACGTGCCCGACTCGGTGCCGACCACGGACTCGAGCACCCCGCCGTCGACAGCGCCGGTCACGCCGACGAGCGAACCACTGGGCTCCGATCCGAACGGAATAGGCGATGCCTTGTTCCCAGCGCTCGGCAATCCTGGGATCGACGTCGAGCACTACACCTTGGTGCTCGACTACGACCCGAAGCGACGAAAGCTCTCTGCGACAGAACACATCGATCTGGTGATGACGCAGGACCGCGACGCCTTCTCGCTCGATTCAGATGGGCCAGTGGTGTCCGCGGTGTCGATCGACGGTGCAGCCGCCACGTTCGTCGCTGCAACACCGGAGTTGTTGATCACGCCCGCTGCTGCCTTGACGACCGGAGAACACATCGGTGTCGACATCACCTACACGGTGTCGCCCGAGTCGATTTCGTCGGCTGCCGGCGACCGGGTCGGCTGGTTTCCGACCCCCGGCGGGTCGTACGTGCTCAACGAACCAGAGGGCGGGCGGACGTGGTTGCCGAGCGACGATCATCCCAGTGATCAGGCCACGTTCCGATTCGAGATCACGGTGCCGACGGGGTTGACCGCCGTCGCCAATGGGGCACTCGTCGATCACACGTCGACGGCCTCGACCGACACCTGGGTCTGGCAGGAGGACCGCCCGATGGCGACGTATCTCATCCAGGTGCTCACCGGCGACTACGAACTCGTGGATGGCGTCGGGCCGAACGGGCTGCCACTGCTCAGCGCGGTCTTGCATCAGGATCGGGCGACGATGCAGCCGTTCCTCGACTCGATCGACGACCAGATCGACTTCTTCGAGGACTACTTCGGCCCGTTCCCGCTCGACCGTTACGGCATCGCCATTGCCGACAGCGCGCCCGGAATTGCGATGGAGACGATGGAGCGCTCGATGTTCAGCCGCCTCGACTTCGCATCGGGGCGACTGGATCTACCACAGGAGCTCCTGCTGTCGCACGAGCTGACTCATCAGTGGTTCGGCGATGCGGTCTCGCCGGCGCGGTGGACCGACGTGTGGCTCAACGAGAGCTTCGCCACGTATGGGGAATGGATGTGGCTCGACCATGTCGGGCTGCGCTCGATCGAGGAATCCGCGGATGCGGGACTGGCGGCTCGTGGGCCGGGTTCGACGGCGTCGCCGTCTGTCGACCAGATGTTCGGGTTCAACAGTTACGACGGCGGAGCCGTGATCTTGCACGCCTTGCGCAAGACCATCGGCGACGACCTGTTCTTCACCTTGCTCAGGCGCTGGGTGGCCGACAACAGCGGCACTTCACGGACGACCCAGGACTTCGTGGCCTTGGCCAGTGAGGTCGCCGGCCGGGATCTGACGCAGTTCTTCGCGACGTGGTTGTATGCCGACATCGTGCCGACATCGTTCCCGGTCTAGTGGCCGGGAACGAACCGAGCCAGGATGCCGCTGCGCCACTTCTCGGTCTCGCCGGTGCGCTCCTCGTACCGATCAGCGCCGATCGGCAGGCGCAACATGGCGTTGATGCCCAACCAGCGGAACGGTTCCGGCTCCCACTTCCGCGACTGGTGGTTGACCCATGGCAACGAAACGAGGTCGGTCTCGCGGCGCAGGATGAGATCGGCCAGCGTGCGCCCGGCCAGGTTGGTCGTCGTCACGCCGTCGCCGACGTAACCACCCGCCCATGCCTGACCTGCGGCCCGGTCGAAGCCGACCGAGCAGAACCAGTCGCGCGGCGCGCCGATCGGACCACCCCAGCGATGGGTCACCGTGGCGTCGCCGAGAGAAGGAAACAACTCCCCGAGCAGTGCACGCAACGAATCCTGAACTGCTGCGTGGCGATCGAACTCGGGCTTGATCGCCGACGCGAAGTGGTACGGCGCGCCTCGCCCTCCGAATGCGATTCGGTTGTCGGCAGTTCGCTGACCGTAGATGATCAGACGCCGGTCGTCGTTGAAGGTCTCCCGCTGTGCCCAGCCGACCTCATCGAAGAACGACGTGGGGAGCGGCTCGGTGGCGATCATCAATGAGTAGATCGGGGCGACCGTGCGTCGATGGCCGGGGAGGCGGGCCGTGAAGCCCTCGGTGGCGCGCACGACGACATCCGCCGTGACCGTGCCGCCTTCGCAGCGCACGCTGCGTGGGCCGAGTTCGACGACGCGGGATTGCTCGTAGATCGTGACGCCCGATCGCTCGACGGTTTCGGCAAGACCGCGCACCAGCCGCGCCGGGTGGATCGCCGCGCAGTGTGGCGTGTAACCGGCGCCCAGCACCTTGGTGGCCTTGAGCCGTGCCGAAGCCTCGTCGGCATCGAGCCAGCGGTAGTCCTCCTCACCGAACCCCCACTTGCGGTAGTGATCGAGCTGCTCGTGCACCCGCTTCACCTGCGGTTGCGTGCGGGTGAGGTTGAGGTAGCCGCCCTTCGCGAGGTGGCAGTCGATCCCCTCGTCTGTGGTCACGCGGGCTACCTCATCGACGGCGTCGTGCATGGTCCGCTGCATGGCGATGGCCCGGTCGCGACCGTGATGCGCCGCCATCTCCTCGAAGCTCATCGGCAACAGGGCCGACAGCCAACCGCCGTTGCGGCCACTTGCACCGAAGCCGGCGAACTCGGCTTCGACGATCGCGACTCGCAGCGATGGGTCGAGCCGGTTCAGGTAGTAGGCAGTCCACAAACCGGTGTACCCGGCGCCGACGATCACCACGTCGACAGCGACGTCGCCCGGCAGCGAAGGGCGAACCGACAGGTTGTGATCGGCGGGAAGCGAATCGAGCCAGAACGAAACTGCGCGTGGGTCGGTCATCGGCAGCGAACACTACGCAATAGCTCGGCGTACCCCTACGCTGACTCCGATGTTGCCGACTCCCACCGGCTGGTTTCCCGATCCGTGGAACCAATCCGGGGTCAGGTTCTGGGACGGCCGGGCGTGGACTGCTCACGCAGCAATGCCGTCGCCGCAACCGCAACCGCACTCGACACTCCCGATCGGGGCGGCCTGGGGTGCGGTCAGCACGTTGCTGATCTCGCTCGTCTCGAGCAGGTATCTGCTGAGGGCCATCGATGGTTTCCGCTGGCCGATCGTCGTGTACGTGGCGATCCTGGCGATCATCGGCTACGTACCGGCCCTGACGTGGTGTTGGTATGCGAGCCGCCGCTGGGGGACCGGCCACTTCCGCGCCGATGTCGGCTTGACCGCGCGGTGGGTCGATGCCGGCTGGGGCCCGGTCACGTGGCTGGCATGCCTCCTCACCCAGGTCGTTGTCGGGCTGCTCGTGGTCGAGTTGAGGATTCCCTTCACGAGCAACATCAAAGATGTGTCCAACGTTCACACCGACCGGGGATACGTCGTCTCCTTGCTCGTCCTCGCCGTGGTTGCCGCACCGATCGCCGAGGAGATCGTCTTTCGTGGGGTGGTGTTGCGTGGCCTGCTGTCGCGGAATGGAGCAGTGGTCGCAGTAGGTGTGCAGGGTGCGTTGTTCGGGCTCGCCCACTTCGACCCGATTCGTGGTACCGGCAACATCGGGCTGATCCTGGTGTTGGGCGCCGTCGGTTGCGTGCTCGGTGGCGCGGCGTTCCTGGTCCGCCGAATCGCCCCCACGATGATCGCCCACGCCATCTTGAACGGCGTCGCCATGACCCTCGCGTTGTCAGGCTGGCTCCACCGGAGTTGACCTCTCCGCCATCAACCCTGAGTGGGCGCGTTCTCGGAATCGCCACTTCCGCTGTCGCGCCCAAGGACGCTGGCGTCAGGGGGAGAGGTAGAGGTTGTCGATCAAGCGAACGTCGCCGAGCCACACGGCGGCAAGCATGATGGCTTCCTGACGAACCTGGTCGATGGGGTCAAGGCTGACCGGGTCGACGATGTCCAGGTATTCGAGTCGGGCACGGGGCTCGGCTGCGACGTGCTTGGCGGCTGCGCCGATCAGCACCTCGGCGTTGTGCTCACCGTCGGCGAGCATCTGCGCTGCGAGCTGCAGCGCCTCCACGATGCAAACAGCGGCGTGCCGGTCGTCTGAGGACAGCAGTTGGTTGCGGCTCGATAGTGCCAGGCCGTCCGGCTCGCGAACGGTCGGAATCCCGACGATCTCGACACCCATGTCGAGGTCGGCGACCATTCGTCGGATCACGGCGAGCTGTTGGAAGTCCTTCTGACCGAAGACGGCGACGTCTGGCTGCATGGCTCCGAACAGCTTTGCCACCACGGTGGCGACCCCGCGAAAGTGTCCCGGCCTGCCGGCACCCTCCAGGGTTTCGGCCAGATCTCCGGGCTCGACGTGAGTCTGGAACTCGTTCGGGTACATTGCCGCGGCATCGGGAGCGTAGACAGCGTCGACCTGAGCAGCGCGGCAGGTGTCGAGGTCGTCGTCGAGAGGTCGTGGGTACATGTCGAAGTCGTCGCCACGGTTGAACTGCAACGGGTTGACGAAGATCGAAACGACCACTACGTCGCCGCGTTGGCGCGCCTCGGCGATCAACGCCAGATGGCCGGAATGGAGCGCGCCCATCGTCGGAACGCAGGCGATCGATTGACCGGCCGCGTGTCGAGCGCGGCTCCACCCTTGCATCGATCGCGGATCGCGACACATCAACATGTGGGTCGGCTCAGTGGAAGCTGTGGGCGTCGTCCGGCCACGTGCCGTCGCGAACCTCGCTGATGAAGGCAGCCGTCGCGTCGATCGCCTGGCTGCGCAGGTTGGCGTACTGCTTCGTGAACTTCAAAGTGAGATCGCTGAGACCGAGCACGTCGTGCAGAACCAGCACTTGGCCGTCGCAATGCGGTCCCGCACCGATGCCGATGGTGGGGATCGACAGCTTCTTGGTGATGTCGGCGGCCAGATCGAGCGGGACGCCCTCGACCACCACAGCGCAGGCACCGGCTTGTTCGACGGCGTGGGCATCCTCCAGCAATCGTTCGCGGCCGCCGGCCTCGAACCCACTGGAGCGACCCTGCACCTTGTGCCCGCCCATGCGGTGAAAGCTCTGCGGTGTGAGTCCGATGTGACCGACGACGGGGATGTCGACTCGAGTGAGGGCTTGGATGGTCTCGGCCATCACGACACCGCCCTCGAGCTTCACGCATTCGGCGCCTTCCTTCATCAGCCGGATGGAGCTCTCGACCGCCTGCTGCGGACTGACCTGGTACGAGCCGAAGGGCAGGTCGCCCACGATCAGGGCGCGGGGCTTTGCCCGCGACACCAGACGGACGTGGTACACCATGTCGTCGAGCGCCACCGGGATCGTGTTGGCCTCCCCCTGCACCACCATCCCGACCGAATCGCCGACCAGGATCATGTCGACCCCGGCGAGGTCGACGAGGCGGGCGAACGTCACGTCATACGCGGTGATCATGGCGATCTTCTCGCCAAGGGCTTTCATCCGCGCCAGTTCGGGAACAGTGACCTTGGGTCGTTGCTGCGTCTCGTTGGTCATGAAGCTGCTGCCTCCCTGAACCGGGGTGTTGTCCCCGACGCCACTGTCAAGCTACCGACCCTGGCGGCGGTTCCGAAAGCTGTGAGCACAAAGCGTCCCACAACCCCAGGCTCAGCGAGGAAATGCACTGGGACACAGATCGACGTAGCTGGGGGCCCCACCACTGGATCGGGCATCGAGAATGGCCCGCGTGCAGGCAAGAGCGAAGCAGTCGGCGGCGGCGCTGAGCACAGCGTTCAAGGCACCGGGGCGAGTGTCGGGCCTGCGCAGACCGGCGATTGCGTTCGCCGCGAGGACGTGCTGGCCAGTCGACAAGCAGAAGATCGTGTCACCGTCGAACATCGAATGAACGGGGCGAATCGCCCTGGCCAGGCCGTCGTGGGCGACCTCGGCCATCTTCTTGCACTCCGGTTTGGTCAGTGAAGCCGAGGTCGCGACGACGCCGATGGTGGTGTTCAACGATGTCGCAGGGGACCGCATCGCGTCGGCAACGGCTCGTCGCTCCGAGAGCCGCGGTCGGCGCAGTTCGATGCCTTCGTGAAACCGCGGCAGCCCGGTCGTAGGGGAGATGACGTGGCCGGCAGCGTTGACGACGGCGAGAGCGGCCACCACGATGCCGTCGGCGAGCGTCGTGCCGGCGGTACCGACACCGCCTTGCAGGCCGGCGGCGACGGCCCCCGTTCCGGCACCTACTGCGCCCATCGGCACGGCGCCACGCTTCGCGGCCGCACAGGCTCGATACCCGAAGGTCTCGTCGGGCCGGTTGATGAACTCGCCGCCACGCCCGAGGTCGAAGATCACCGCGGCGGGCACGATCGGCACCACCTGATTCGGCAGCGGGCCCACCGGAAACCCGGCGTGGCGCTCTTCGTGCCAGTGCATCACCCCATGAGCCGCGGCGAGTCCGTAAGCGCTGCCTCCCGACAGACAGATGGCTTGCACACGGTCGATCATTGCCGTGGGATCGAGGAGGTCGGTTTCGCGGGTGCCGGGGCCACCGCCGCGGACGTCGCACGAAGCGATGGCGCCGCCGTCGACGCGCACGACCGTGGTTCCGGTTCGCCAGCCGCGACCGCGCCGCTGATGGTGCCCGACGAGTATTCCGGGCACGTCGGTGATGTGGCCGAGGCCCATCCGTTCTAGGCGGTCGTCAGCTGGGTCTCGGCGGCAGCAGCCTCGAGAGCGCCGCGCCCGATCGTTCGCCACACGCCGATCCCGACGATGTACAGCGGGCAGGCGATCAGCAGGGCCGTGCCGACAGCCGACACCGTGCCGACGGGCGGTTTGTTGCCTGGCGACTCCGCAGTCATCCACAGCACCGAGACGAGCCACATCACGGTGACCGAAACGGTCAACGGGCGGAAGCGACGAACTTGCATGGGGTGGACGAACTTCCAGTTGGTGAGCTGCGTGAGCGCCAACGCGACACAGGCGGCAGTGGTGAACCACGGCCCGACTCGGAGGAGGTACAGAGTAGGCACGATCATGTTCCACTCGCAGGGGAAGCCGTTGAACCAGTGATCCGGGGTCATCTGGTCGGTTCGCGACATCCACAGCGCCGACATGAACAGCACGAACGCGCCGATGTACAGCGAGGCGCCGTTCGGGAGCATGTGGAACTGATGCAGGAAGATCACCGGGACGACGATGCAGGTGACGAAATCGACGATGAGATCGAGCGTGTAGCCGTCGATGCGCGGCACGTGGTCGCGCACGCACCAAACCCGTGCTGCGGGGCCGTCGACGCCGTCTAGCACCATGGCGACTGCCAGCCAGAGAACTGCCTCGCGGGGCTGCTTGTCGGACACGGCAATGATGCCGAGCATTCCGCAAATCGCACCGCTGGCGGTGACGCCATGCACGAACCAGCCCTTGGCGATGGGGTGACGGATTGCGGCAGCTGCTGCGCCTAGGTTTGACATTTGCAAGCACTCCTCGGAGCGAATGACTGTCATACGGACGCCACCCGCTGACGCGACATGCTATCCGGTTTCTCCGAGTGCCGAGCCAGGTAGGGTCCGAGCCATGCGGGACCGCCTGCGCGGCGCCACCTACGAGTTCGGCGGTGCCATCGTGCGGGCCGCATGGGCGCTTGCCACACGCTGGGGAGCGATCGGTCCGCGGAGCAGAGCGGGCAAACGCTTCGGCAGGTTCGGACAGAACAGCATCATCTGCTTCCCGTTCGAGACGATCTTCAACGAGCGGTACATCCACATCGGCGAGGGAACCATGATCGGCGCCCATGTGACGTTGTCCGCCGGGATGATGCCTGGACAACAGTGCGTCACCGACCCGGTGGTGCGCATCGGTGATCGGTGCTTGATCGGCAGGGGCAGCGGGATCGTCGGGCACCTTTGCATCGACATCGGCAACGACGTGTGGACCGGACCTCACGTGTACATCACCGACCAGAACCACGGCTACGAAGATCTCACCCGCCGCATCTCCGAGCAGACCATGCCGGAGGAACCGGTAGTGATCGGTGACGGCTCGTGGCTCGGCTACGGCAGCGTCGTGCTCCCTGGTGCCCACATCGGTCGTCACGTCACGGTTGGCGCCAACTCGGTGGTGGCCGGCGAGCTGCCCGACTACTGCGTCGCGGTCGGTGCGCCGGCCAGGGTGATTCGCCGTTACGTCGACGGCGAGGGCTGGGTGAACGAGCCGTAGCTCACGTATCGCCACCCAGCTCACCGGGTGGCATGCAATGGGGGATGTCGTTGCCGGTCGTGAAGTCGATGACCGTGTTCGTCACCGGGCTGCCCCTGACGAGCGTCTCACGGTATGGCTCGAGGTCGAAGGCTCGCAACCGAGCCGTGTAGGCCCGCCGGTCGCCGATGATCACGCGGTAGTACTTGACGAAAACGGCGACCCGTTCTTGGTTGTCGCTGCTGGTGAGGGGCAAGGAGTCGAGGTCGTCGACCATCTGATCGAGGGTGTCGGTGGCCCGGTCGACGATGTCGGCGCGCTGGATCATCTGCGCGTGCGTCGGCTTGGAGATGTAGCCCTGCGAGGTGTCGGCCAGCGCAAGACGACGCTGCGTTGCCTGCACGCAGATCTGCTCGGCCGATGTGCGCCACCCCTTCTCCGTCACGAAGTACACACCGGTCTTGGTGGCAAACCCGAAGGCATAGACCCACATCGCCGCGATGAGCGCGCAGATCACGATCAGGATTGCCCGAACCCACCGCCGCGTCTTCGGCGGATCCGTGACCTCCGCTGGATCGCTCATGCGTGCTTCGGCCGATAGCAGATGGCCAGCTGCAACGCGGCGCCGCCCAAACCTGCTGCCGCGGCGACGGTGGTTCCGGTCCATCCGTGCCAGACGATGCCGATGGCGCGGTCGAGCGACCATCGGCCGGGGCCCAGCGTGGCGATCACCAGGGCCGTCACGGCGATCGAGGCGCAGTACTCCCACCCCTGATTCGGTCGGAAGATGAAGAAGCCCACTTTCCAGTGCTCCACGACGATCGCAACCGTCATGACACCGATCATTCCCGCCGCAGCGAGCGCCGTCAGCAGGCCGAGTGCCATCAGCACTCCGCTACCCACCTCGGTGGTGGCGGCGAGCAGGGCTTGCGTGCGGGGCCAGCGCATGCCGATGCCGTCGAACCACTTGGCGGTGCCCGTCAAGCCGCCCTTGCCGAAGAACTTGTTGTAACCGTGATAGGCGAGGAACAACCCGAACACCGCGCGCAAGATCAGCATGCCGGCGTCGAACTGATTCACGAGGTCTCAGGCTACGGCTCACCCGGCGTGACGGCATATTCCCACTGAAGTCACACGACACCCTGCTAGAACCAATACACGTGAATGCCCGGAAACGACCCGTCGAAGAACGGGCCAACGAAGTTCGTGGCACGATCGTTCCCGCCGATGCCGGCAGGCCGACCCAGGCCTTCCGGCTGATCCGGGGGCTGCTGCGCCACCACAAGCGCCTCTTCTTCACAGCCGTGGGCTGCGCCGCGGTCTTCGCCGCGTGCACGGTGTTCTCCTCGGTCGTCGTACGTCTCATCACCGACGACGTGATCGTGCCTCGGTTCGAAGAAGGAAGTGTCGGCACGAAACGAGTTGTGGCGATCCTCGGTCTGTTGATCGTGGTCGGAGTGGTCCGAGCTGTTGGAGTCGTGGGTCGGCGGGTGTTCGCCAGCCGCACTGCGTGGCGAGTCACCGAGTCGTTGACAGCCGAGGTCGTCGATCGAGTCGTGGTCCAGCCGGTGCCGTGGCAGCGCATGCATCGTACGGGCGACATCATCACTCGCGCCGGCGTCGATGCCGAGGCCGCCACCCACGTTCTCAATCCGCTGCCCTTCGCCTCCAGCGTGGTGCTGATGCTGGTGCTCTCCGCGGTGTGGTTGTTGATCACGGACTTGTGGCTGGGCCTCGCCGCGGTCGCCGTGTTCCCGGTGCTGATCGGTTTGAACCTCACGTATCAACGACGTGTCGACACGTTCTACGACACAGCGCAGAGCGAGCTCGGCAAGCTCAGCGAAGCTGTGCACGAGAGCTTCGATGGAGTCACCGTGGTGAAGTCGTTCGGGGCGGAGAGCCGCGAGACGGATCGTCTCGCCGTCATTGCCTCGAGACTGCGCAACGCTCGCTTCGGTGCGATCCGCTTGCGCAGCACGTTCGAGGCGTTGCTCGACGGTGTTCCCAACGTCGTCAACATCTTCTTGCTGGTCGGCGGCGCGTATCGCGTTCGCAGTGGCGCGATGACGATCGGCGAGCTGACCAGCTTCATCTACCTGTTCACCCTCTTGGTGTTCCCGCTGCGTTTGATCGGGTTCGCTCTGTCGGAACTGCCGTATTCGATCGCCGGCTGGAATCGCATCCGCGAACTGCTCGACGAGCCGGTGGTCGCCGACCCCGCGCTCACCTTGCGGCGACACGCCGGAAATGGAATCGAGCTGCGCGGCGTGACGTACAACCACGACGGGAGCCGTGACGTGCTCAACGGTGTCGACGCCTTGATCCCCGGTGGACGAACCGTCGCGGTCGTTGGCTCTACCGGAGCCGGCAAGACCACCCTGCTGCACCTCATCGCCGGATTGATCGCGGTCGATCACGGGTCGATCACCGTGCCCGAGAAAGGGTGCGTGCTCGTGTTCCAGGAGCCCTTTCTGCTGGCCGGGTCGGTGCGCGACAACGTGGCGCTCGGTCGGGCGATCAGCGACAGCGAGATCCGCACGGCGCTGCTTGCTGCCGAGGCAGGCTTCGTCGAGGACTTCTCGGAAGGCCTCTCGACGATCGTTGGCGAGCGTGGAGTCGGGCTCAGTGGTGGCCAGCGCCAGCGCATCGCTCTCGCTCGTGCGTTGGCCGGGAACCCCGCGGCGCTGCTCCTCGACGACACCACGTCGTCGCTCGATCCGGCGACCGAGGCCAAGGTACTGGCCAACCTTCGCGTCACGCTTCGTGACGCCACCGTCGTCGCGGTGGCGTCGCGTCCGTCGACGATCGCGCTGGCCGATGACGTCTTGTACCTCGCAGATGGGCGGGTCGTCGCTCATGGGAAGCATGACGAGCTCCTCGTCGCTGTGCCCGACTACAAGCGGCTGATGGAGGCCTTCGAAGAAGACCGCGCCGAGCACCTCGAGGAGGTGGTTCCGTGATGGAACCGCTCAGCAGGTGGTCGGCGGTGCAGATGATCGGCAAAGGCGTCGAGGCCGCGCCTGCGCTGCGCCGCGGCATCGGGGCCACGTTCGGGTTGGCCATGGTCGGCGCTTCGGGGCGCGTCGTCGTGCCCATTCTGGTGCAGCAGGCCATCGACCACGGGTTCCGCAAGGGCGATGTAGACGTTGGCGCGGTCACGATCCTCGGCGTGATCGGCTTGGGCGTCGTCATCATCGCCACGTTCGCTCAGCGCATGGCGGTCGCCCGACTCGGTCGACGAAGCGAAGAGGCTCTCTACGGGCTGCGCGTCCGACTCTTCGAGCACATCCACCGGCTCAGCATCGCCGACCACGGTGAGGAGCAGCGTGGTGCCCTGGTCGCTCGGGTCACCAGCGACGTCGAGACCCTGTCGCAGTTCTTCTCGTGGGGCGCCCTCGCATGGCTGCTCGATGGCACGTTGATGCTGATGGTCGCCGGCGTCATGCTGGCCTACGACTGGGTGCTCGCGCTCGTCGCCTTTGCCACGGCCGCACCCTTGGCGCTCGTGTTGCGCAGTGTTCAGAGCCATCTCGTGGCCGCGTACGACGAGGCCAGAACACGCAATGCCGAGGTGCTCACCGCTGTCAGCGAGGTGGTTTCCGGGTCGGAGACCCTGCGCGCCTACGGCGCCGGCAGGCACTACTCGGAAGTGACGAAGCGCACCAGCCACGAACGCTCCAACGCGTTCATCCGTGCGGGAACGATCGGTGCCTTCCTGTTTCCCTCCGGTGAGGTGTTCAGCGTGCTCACGGTTGCCGCCGTGGTCAGTGTCGGTGTCATCCGTGGCGCCGGCGCTGGGCTCACCTCGGGCGCGCTCGTCGGTTTCATCTTCCTCACGTATCGGTTTCTCGAGCCGATTGCCGAGTTCACCGAGGTGCTCGACCAAACCCAAACGGCAGTAGCAGGTCTGCGCCGCGTGCTCGGTGTTCTGGAGAACCCGATCGGGCCGCCCGAACCCACCCACCCCGTCACACTCCCGGCCGGCGAGCTGAGCGTCGGCATCGAGAACGTCACGTTCGGCTATCGGAGTCGTGGCGATGACGACGATGAACAACCCGTGCTCGTCGACGTCACCGCCCAGATCCCTGCAGGCCAACACGTCGCTGTGGTCGGCGAAACCGGTTCGGGCAAGACCACGCTGGGGCGACTGATCTCGCGCTTCGCCGATCCCACCATCGGCAGCGTGCGCATCGGCGGCGTACCCCTCACCGCGGTGGCCAACGACGAGTTGCGCACTCGGCTTGTGGTCGTGCCCCAGGAGCCGTTCCTCTTCGACGGCACGATCGCCGCCAACCTCAGCTTCGCCCGACCGATGCTGAGTCTGGCAGACCTCGAACGGGCCATCGTCGACCTCGACCTGAGCGATTGGCTGGAGACCCTCCCCGACGGCCTGGCCACGGAGGTCGGCGCCCGCGGGTCGCAGCTCTCGGCCGGCGAGCGGCAGCTGGTGGCCCTCGTACGGGCGTCGCTGGTGGATCCCGCCGTCCTGGTGCTCGACGAGGCGACGTCGTCCGTCGATGCCCTCACCGAGGTTCGTATCGGCCGGGCTCTCGACAAGCTGGCCGCGGGTCGCACGACGATCGCGATCGCCCACCGTCTGTCGACCGCGGCTCGCGCCGACCGGGTGTTGGTGCTCGAGCACGGCAGGCTCGTCGAGGACGGCCCCCACGCCGTGTTGTTGGCTGCTGGCGGGCCCTATTCGCGGATGTACGAAGCCTGGATGTCGGCGACAGCCTCGACGCAGTGATCAGCTCTGCTCGTCGATGTCGAAGGGCATCGGGCCCGACACGTCGGTGACGCTGCAGCTGATCGAGCTTCCGGAGATGTCGGCCGAAGCCGACCAGGAAGCCGTCTTGCCGGCGGCGACGTTGTCGACGAAGGCAGTCGACGACGCGCTCGTCGTCGGTGCCGGCGAACTTGACGACGATTCGGTAGTCGCGTTCGCGATCGTCGAGGTTGTGGATCCGTCCGGTCAACGTGGCGCGACCGCCGGCGATCTTGCATGGCAGGTCGACGAACAGCTCGTGGGGGCCGGGCTCGACGAAGTCGCGGAACTCGTGAAGGACGGCTCTGGTGAAGAAGAAGCCTCCGACGCATGCGGCCAGCGCGATCGGTGCGAGTATCAATCCGGCGATGGCGAATTCGCGGCCATAGCCATCGTTGTCGCGTGCCGCCTTGAGGCCGAGCACGCCGAACACGATCGCGACCACCGCCGAGCAAGCTGCCAGGACGAACACGAACGGCACCCAGCCCAGCGCCGCGCCGGCGATTCCCGTGACCATCGAAGCAATGGCCACACCGCGGGATCGGCGCGGTTGATGAGACTGCGGCGGCGGTTGGGTGGCCATCGAGTCGACGTAGCGCCGGCCATCCACGGCGACATCCGACGTCCATTGCACACCGTTGAAGTACCGGAACTCGTATCGACCCTGAGGATCGGCATACCAGCCCGCCGGAGTGGTACGGCTTCCCACGCCTCGTCAGCCTACCTACCGGCCGATCGCAGGGTCGCGACCGTCGGGCGGGGTCCTAGGATCTGACACCGCCATGGAGATCGTTCTCATTCGACACGGTGAACCAGAGTGGGTGCGCGAGGGGTTGAACGTCGTCGACCCACCGCTCACCGAACGCGGCATCCGCCAGGCCGAGCGGGTGGCGGTTGCCCTTACCGGCGAGGTGTTCGACGAGATCGTGATCTCCCCGTTGCTCAGGCCGCGTCTCACGGCTGCGCCAACGCTTGCCGAGCGCGGTGCCGACGAGGTGATCGAGCGATGGTTGGAAGAGATCCGCGAACCCAACTGGCACGGGACGCCGGCCGAGCTCGCCCGCAAGGCCTACGAGGAAGAGAGATCACGGCCCGCGTCGGCCCGATGGGAGGGTGTGGTCGGAGGCGAGCCGTCGCGCGACTTCGTCGAGCGAGTGCGCGCCGGCGCGACCGACTTCCTCGCTGAGCGTGGGGTCTACCGCAGCGAGCAGACATTGCCGGTGTGGCACATGGACGAATCAGAACGCCGGATTGCCGTGTTCGCTCATGCCGGCACCAATGGAGTGATGCTGTGCCACTTGCTCGGGCTCGATCCGGTTCCGTGGGAGTGGGATCGGTTCGTCACTGCGCACGCGTCGATCACTCGGTTGGTCACCATGAAGATGGGTGATGGGCACACGTTCAGCCTCGTCAAGCTGAGCGACGTCGAACATCTCGATCCCGAGGACCGAACCGGCTAGTTCCCCGACAGCCAACGTTCGACCACGCCCGGCGTCGTTGGCGGCGTGAAGCGTCCCCTCCAGCGATCTTGGGCGCGCGACCAGAAGGGGCACTTCCAAATTCGGGCCCATTGGACCTGCTTGGGCGCGACACCGGAATGTGCACTTCCAAGTTCGCGCCCATGCGAGTTGATTTGGACCGGTACTGTCGCGCACCCAGTTCTCCGGTGACTCAACGCCACGCGCAACGCATTCGCTTGATGCCGTTGATGAACGCACTCTGCAGGTAGTCGGGCTCTGACGTGATCATCAGCGCCGGCAGTCGTTTGCGGATCTCGTCGAAGATCACGGTGATCTCTCGTCGGGCCAGGTTGGCCCCGAGGCAGAAATGCGGGCCGCCCGCTCCGAACCCGACCTGTTGCGGTTGCAGCGGTCGGGTGACGTCGAAGACGTCGCCGTTGGCGAACACGGCGTCGTCCCGATTGGCCGAGTAGTACCAGAGCACCACCTTCTGCCCCGCGACGATCTTGGTGTTGCGGATCACGGTGTCTTCGACCGCTGTTCTCCGGAAGTGGATCACGGGGCTGGCGTAGCGGACGATCTCGTCGACGGCCGTCTTGGTGTGTGCATCGAAGTCGTCGAACCACAGGCGCCGCTGGTCGGGAAAGTCGGTGAGCAGCTTCATCCCATGGGCGATCGCATTGCGGGTGGTCTCGTTGCCTGCCACCACGAGCAGGATGAAGAACGAGCCGAACTCCTGTGACGTCAGCCGTTCGCCATCGACCGCGGCATGCATGAGAACTGAGGCGATGTCGTCGCCGGGATCGGCTCGGCGCTCTTCACCCAGCTTCTGGGCATAGGCGAACATCTGCATGAGCACGCCCAACAGCTGCTCGAACGAGCCGACGTACTCCGGGTCGCCGACGCCGAGGATGACGTTCGTCCACTGGAAGATCTGCGCTTCGTCGTCGGGTGGTATGCCCATCATCTCGCAGATGATCTGCAGGGGGAGTGGTGCGGCGACTTGCTCGACGAAGTCGCATTCGCCGTCGGGGAACTGCTCGAGCAGCCGATCGATGATGGCCGTCGCCTTGGTTCGAACGTAGCCCTCGACCTGGGCGATCTGCTTCGGCGTGAATCCCTTGGCCACGATGTTGCGGAGGCGGAAGTGGCGAGGATCGTCCATGGCGATCATGGAGCCGATGAACTCGTTCATCTCTTGAGGGATGTCGCCGATGTTGACGCCTCTACCGCTGATGAACAGCTGTGGGTTGCGACTGATGGCCCACACGTCGTCGTGGCGCGTGACGGCCCAGTAACCCGGGCCCTTCGGGAGCGGACTGTTCTCGTATTCCCACTCCTCGAAGAAGACCAACTCGTTCGCGGCACGCAGCGAGCGGAAGGCTGCGTCGCGCATGTCGCGAGGTGCCAACCAGAACTCCGGATCGGAAAGGTCGAACGTGCCGACTGCGACATCTCCTGCCATCGTGCGAGCGTAGCGATGGCGTGAACTGATCGTAAGCTCGTGGTGTGCTGACGTTTGCTGAGATCGAGCGAGTGCTCGTGGTGATGGCCCACCCTGATGACGTCGATTTCGGCGCCGCAGGAACCGTCGCCATGCTCACCGATGCAGGCGTGCAGGTCACGTACTGCCTGGTGACCGACGGCGATGCGGGTGGCAGCGACAGGTCGATGCCCCGACACGACATGGCCATGCTGCGTCGACGCGAGCAAACAGCGGCGGCCGCAAAGGTGGGTGTCACCGACCTCGTCTTCCTCGGCCACGGTGACGGACGTGTGCAGCCGACGCTGCAGCTGCGTGCCGACATCAGCGCGGTCATCCGTCGCGTGCGCCCACGAGTCGTCATCAGCCAGTCGCCCGAGCGCAACCTCGACCGGATCTATGCCAGCCATCCCGATCATCTCGCCGCCGCCGAGGCCACGTTGTGCGCGGTGTATCCTGACGCGCGCAACCCGTTCGCCTTTCCAGAGCTCTTCGACGAAGACCTCGAGCCGTGGGCGGTCGACGAGGTGTGGGTCACCGGCGGCCTCAACGGCCCTCACCCGGTCGACGTGACCGCGGCTGTCGATCGAAAGATCGCGGCCTTGATGTGCCACGTCAGCCAGCACACCGATCCGCAGCGCACGGCAACGATGGTGCGGGAGTGGATGACGAGCGTTGCCAAGCAGCTCGGTCTGCCCGATGGCGCCGCCGCCGAGACTTTTCGCGTCGTCGACACCCGTTAGCTACCATCGGGTAACAAGACTTGGACCCCCAAAGACCGGCAACAAGGAGAACCACCAATGGCTGAAGCTGTCATAGTCGCCACCGCTCGTAGCCCGATCGGCCGCGCCAACAAGGGTTCGCTCATCTCGATGCGACCCGACGACATGTCGGCGCAGATCGTCAAGGCGCTCATGGCCAAGGCGCCGCAGGTGCAAGCCGGCGATGTCGATGATCTGATGATGGGCATCGGTCAGCCCGCCGGCGAGGGTGGGTTCAACGTGGCCCGTGTCGTCGCCGTGCTCTCCGGTCTCGACGACGTCCCCGGGGTCACCGTCAACCGCTACTGCTCGTCGAGCCTGCAAACGATCCGCATGGCGTTCCACGCCATCAAGGCGGGTGAGGGAGATTGCTTCATCGCCGCCGGCGTCGAGACGGTCAGCCGCTATGCCTCGGGTGCCAGCGACACCGCGCCGAACGATGTGTTCAAGCCGTCCGGCGAGCGCACCAAGCAGCGTGCACAGGGCGGGCAGGGGCAGTGGACGCCACCCGAAGGCCTTGCCGATATGTACATCGCCATGGGTCAAACAGCCGAGAACGTCGTCGAGGCAGAAGGCGTGACACGCGAAGAGATGGACCGCTTCGGCGTGCGTTCGCAGAACTTGGCCTGCGAGCACATCGACAACGGTTTCTTCGAGCGGGAGATCACGCCGCTGACGCTCGCCGATGGCACCATGGTGAGCCGTGACGACGGCCCCCGGCCGGGCACCAACTACGAAACCGTCAGTCAGTTGAAGCCGGTCTTCCGTCCCGACGGCACTGTCACCGCCGGTAACGCCTGCCCGTTGAACGACGGCGCTGCCGCGGTGCTGGTGATGAGCGACGCCAAGGCCAAGCAACTGGGTCTCACCCCGTTGGCGCGCATCGTTGCTTCGGGCGTGTCGGGCATCAACCCGGAGATCATGGGACTCGGACCCATCGAAGCCTGCAAGCAAGCCCTCGCTCGCGCCGGCATGACCATCGATCAGATCGATCTCGTCGAGATCAACGAGGCCTTCGCCGCCCAGGTCATCCCATCGGCCAAGCGTCTGGGGATTCCGATGGAGAAGCTCAACATCCACGGAGGGGCGATCGCTCTCGGTCATCCGTTCGGCATGACCGGCGCCCGCATCATGACGACGCTCATCAACGGGCTGCAGTTCGAGGACAAGACCTACGGTCTGGAGACCATGTGCGTCGGCGGTGGCCAGGGAATGGCCATGATCGTCGAGCGGCTCAGCTAGATCGTCAGCGACTCTCGGCGCGAACCCGAATGATCTCGGGCTCGTGGGGCAGTTGGATGGCCCGCACGACGTAGTACTGATCGGCAGTCGTCAGCTCGGCCAGTGCCCAGCAGGCCTCCGACTCCCGTTGACCGTCGCCGATCGGATGCAACTCATCGACGTCGAGGCCGGCCGAATCGGCCTCTGCGTGCCACAGCGCAACGAGACCCTTGCGCAACTCGGGATCGTCGATCAGGTCGACACCGTGCAGGCACAGCTCGACGCTGGTGATCGATACCGGTTGCAGTTCGGATCGGTTGACGACATCGCCGGTGAGCTCGCCGTCGAGCATGACCACGATCGGCCCGCCATTGCCCGACACGCCACCGACGAAGCCGTATCGAATCAGCGGCCAGCCGTCGTCTCCGGTCGTCTCGAACCGGACTCGATCGCCTGGCCGATACATCATGCCGACGCCTCGGCAAGTACCGCGTCGCTGAACGCGGGCCAGGCGCGCAACGCCTCGGCGGCCCACTCGTCGAACGCTCTATCGGTCAGAGCGAGGCAAGCCACCCCCACGGCAGGATCCACCCACATGAAGGTACCGGCGCCGCCGAAGTGTCCAAACGTCTCTGGCGAGTTCGTTGTGCCGGTCCAATGAGGGCTTTTCGTGCCGCGGACCTCGAAACCCAGACCCCACGGGCACGGCGAGAACCGTCCGACTCCGGGGATGGTGCCGTTGAGCGCCAAAAATTGGGGTGTCCGTGCTTGCGTCGCGGTCGTCACGGAGATCAGTTGCGGCTGACGAACCTCGAGGATGAAGCGGCTCATGTCGGCGGCCGTGCTCCACATGCGATGCGCGGGCGATCCGTTCAACGTGGTCATCGACATCCCGAGCGGTTGCAGCACGGCTTCGTCGAGGTACCTCTCGAACGGCATTCCCGCTGCGTCGGCCACGGCGGCCGCCGCCATCTCGATGCCCGTGTTGGAGTAGATCCTCGTCCGTTCCGGTTTGGCGATCGGCTCAGTGCCATCGAAGCCGTAGCCACCCGCGTGGCACAGCAGGTGCCGCAACGTGCAGCCCGGTTGACCGACGGGCTGATCGAGCGAAACGATCCCCTCCTCGACGGCGATGAGGCACGCCCACGCGGTGATCGTCTTGGCGACGGAGGCAATGCGGAAGTGCCGGTCCTGATCGCCGCTCGTGTCGGTCGACCCGTTGGCCCGAACGACGGCAACGGCGACGTTGTCGACCGGCCACGAATCGGTCAGCCGCAGCGCCTGCACTTTTCCTACCGGGCCGGGTTCAGGCGAGACCGGTGGAGCTCAGTACCTCAGCGACGTGAAACGCCAGGTCGAGGCTCTGGCGTGCGTTCAGCCGCGGATCGCAGACCGTTTGGTAGCGGTCGTCGAGCTGGCTGTCGAGGATCTTGTCGGCTCCGCCGACGCACTCGGTGACGTTGTCGCCGGTGAGCTCGACGTGGATACCACCTGGCCAGGTGCCCTCGGCTGTGTGGGCCCGGACGAAGCCGTCAATCTCTGCGCAGATGTGGTCGAAGTCGCGTGTCTTTCGTCCCGATACCGACGTGAAGGTGTTGGCGTGCATCGGGTCGCAGGCCCACACCACAGGGTGGCCGGTCTCGCGTACGGCTCGAAGCAACGGCCGGAGATTGTCTTCGACGTGCTCCGCGCCCATGCGGCTGATCAGCGTGAGGCGTCCGGGGATCCGCGCCGGATTGAGCTTGTCACACAGCTCGAGCACGAAGTCGGGGGTGGTGGTCGGGCCGATCTTGCAGCCCACCGGGTTACCGACGCCGCGGAGGAACTCCATGTGTGCGCCGCCGAGTTGGCGCGTGCGCTCGCCGACCCACAACATGTGCGCGGAGCAGTCGTACCATCCGCCGCTCAGCGAATCCTGCCGGGTGAGCGCTTCTTCATAGCCGAGCAGCAGGGCTTCGTGGCTGGTGTAGAAGTCGACCTCGTGGAGGTTGTGGTTGTTCTCCGTGTCAACGCCGCAGGCACGCATGAACCGCAGCGCCCGGTCGATCTCGGCGGCCACCTGCTCGTAAGCCCGCCCCTCCGGGCTGGTAGCGACGAACTCCTGGGTCCAGGCGTGCACCCGGGCGAGGTCGGCGAACCCGCCCTTGGTGAACGCACGCAACAGGTTGAGCGTGGATGCGGATTGGTGGTACGCCTGCACGAGGCGCTCGGCGGATGCGACCCGCGCTGCCTCGGTGGGGTTCGGGTCGTTGACCATGTGTCCGCGGAACGTTGGAAGATCGACGTCGCCGACCCGTTCGAATGGAGCGGATCTCGGCTTGGCGAACTGGCCGGCGATGCGGCCGACCTTGACCACGGGCACACCGAGCGAATAGGTGAGCACGACCGCCATCTGCAGGATGACGCGCAACTTCTCGCGGATGTTGACCGCGGAGAACTCCTCGAAGCTCTCGGCACAGTCGCCGGCCTGCAACATGAAGGCGTTGCCTGCGGCGACGTGGCCGAGTGTGGTCTGCAGCGATCTGGCCTCGCCGGCAAAAACCAACGGGGGATAGGAGGCGATCTGCTTCAGTGCCCGATCGAGGTCGCCCTGATCGGGCCAGTCGGGCTGCTGCTCCGCAGGAAAGACCTGCCACGACGACGGAGTCCACGCCTTTGCCACGCTGGCAATGCTAACTGCGCGCCGACGCGGTGCCGCTGCCAATTAGGCCGATCACCGGCGTAATGACGAGCCATTCACTGGCCAGGAACGTTGCACTGCCGAGCCATCAAAGCGAAGCAAAGATGGCGTGCGAGGCAATCGACTAGGCGGCGAGGATGCGGACTGCGTCTTCGCGGAGGCCGGCCACTGCCCGGCTGACGAGACGACGTGCGGCCTCGGCGGTGACGCCCAGGTTCTCGCCCACTTCGCGAAAGCTCTTGCGCTCGCCGTCGAGAAGGCCGAAGCGAGCCTCGATGGCGTAACGAGCGCGCTTGTCGAGCGTGCCGAGCAGTTCGTCGAGCAGGTCGGTGTCGACCATGGCCATGACGGCGTCTTCAGGAGTGCCGTCGCCGTTGGCCATGAGGTCGCCGAGCGTGGCGTCGCCATCGTCGCCGATGGTCTTGTCGAGCGACACGGGCGTGGTGAGCCGGTGCAACTCGGCATTGCCGACGTCGAGGGTCTCACCGTCGCCCGATGCCTGACGCAATGCGGCGCGCAGACTTGCGGACCGATCGCCCGGGATGCGGATGAGGCTGGCCTTCTGGTCGAGGGCACGACCGATCGCCTGGCGGATCCAGAAGGTGGCGTACGTTGAGAACTTGAAGCCGCGGCGCCAGTCGAACTTGTCGACGGCGTGCTCGAGGCCGAGATTTCCCTCCTGGATGAGGTCGAGGAGGTCCATGCCCTGCGGAAGGGGGTAACGGCGGGCGATGGAAACGACCAGACGGAGGTTGGATCGGATGAACCGATCCTTGGCGTCGGCGGCGGCTGCCACTGCAGCCTTCAGGGCTGCGCCCTTCTCTCCGTTGGCCAGACGTTCGGCCGCTTCACGGCCCGCCTCGATGACGCGAGAAAGCTGACGCTCTTCTTCAGCGTTCAGCAGCGACACCTTTCCGATGTCATTCAGGTAAAGACCGATAGAGTCATTCATGGCAGTTGTTCTCAACTTCTACGTGTGTTTGCATATTCCAGGGCATACTGTGCCGGTTGACACGTGCAGGTGGCACGCCGGGTGATCGGCACAACGTGGATCGTCCCGGAGGGAGTGGAGCGGTTCGCGTAGCGGACGGTTCGCTCGAATTGTCGGTAGGTCGGGGGGGTCATTTCGGGGGGAACGAACAACAGTACTACATCGGCGCGTTCTTGTCATGTCAATACGGCGATTCTCGTCAAGAAATGTGCAGGTCAAACGCTGCCTGCGGTCCGCTGCATACCCGCCCTAGACTCGTAACCCGTGCCTCTGCGAATCGGACTGTTCGGTGGCACGTTCGATCCGCCCCATGTCGGCCACCTGGTCACAGCGGTGAACGTGCGTCACGCGCTGTCCCTCGACGCCGTTGTACTGATGGTGGCGAACTCGCCCTGGCAGAAGTGGGGGACCAGGTCGATCACCTCTGCCGAGGACCGTTTCGCCATGGTTGAAGCTGCCGTCGCCGACGTGGATCGCCTGCTCGCGGGGAACGACGAGATCCGCCGTGGCGGACCGAGCTTCACCGCCGACACATTACAAACCCTGGCAGACAGGTATCCCGAAGCGGCCTTGTTCACGATCGTGGGCGATGACGCGGCCGCGGGTTTGACCTCCTGGGAACGCCATGAAGAGGTGGCCAAGCTCTCGCAACTCGTGGTGG
The DNA here is from genome assembly GCA_963720775.1 of Ilumatobacteraceae bacterium. Taxonomy (GTDB): domain Bacteria; phylum Actinomycetota; class Acidimicrobiia; order Acidimicrobiales; family Ilumatobacteraceae; genus JAENVT01. The sequence continues at coordinate 245,127 of CAVRGR010000001.1, forward strand.
TCGACCGGCCGGGGTCCCCGGTGATGCCGCCCGTTGGCTTCGACTGGCTGCGCGTCGAGGTACCCCGGTTGGAGGTCTCGAGCACCGATCTGCGAGAGCGGGTGCGAGACGGACGTCCGCTCGACTACCTCGTGACCGAGCCGGTCCTCGGCATCATCGCTGCCCGCCAGCTCTATCGGTACGCCACATGACGTCACTCCCGTCGCGCCGGCGCCGGCACACCCTCATGGCTCTGGCAGCCGGCCTTGTCACGGCAGTCGTCGCGCCGACGCTGGTGTACGTGGGCGCCAAGGCGATCAGCAACTCGAAGGCCGGCATCAACGCGCTCGCTCACGTAGTTCCCGAACAAGCCTTCCCCGAGACCCCCACCGCGATGCTGGCCACGGTCAGCGACACCAACGAGCTCACCAGCCTGACGGTGCTCGTGCTCGCACCCGATGCGGATGTCACTGCCGGCGGCTACGACCAGCGCGGCGGCAGCATCGTGTCGGTGCCGATCAACGCCTACACCGAATCCGGTGATCAAGTGCAGTCCTTGCACGACGCGTACGCGCTGGGCGGCGAGGAAGGGCTTCGAACCGGTCTCGAATCGGCGATCAACCTCGACATCGATTTCACCGCCGTGATGAAACGCGACGAGTTCGCCAGCTTCCTCAGTGGGCTGCCGTCGATGACGATTGTTCTGCCAACTGACGTGCTCGGGCCCGACGATGCCGTCTTGTATCCGAAGGGTTCGACTGAACTGACCATCGCCCAGGTCGCCGAGATCCTCACCACCAAGTCCCCGACGCAGCGAGAGCGTTTGCGCAGCCCGAACATCGAGGCGTTGTGGACAGGCATCGCCACTGCCGTCGGCACCGGTCGCCAGGGGCAGACCTTGAGCGCTGCCAAGCCGGCCACGTTTGCAGAAGCGGCGGCCAGGCTGATGGCAGGCCCGGTAGCGTCACGGGGCTTGGTTGCTCGGGCACTCGACATCGCCCGCAACCCCAAAGGGCTCGATGTCGAGGCGCTCGACAGACCCGACACCGTGCTCGTCTTCGCCAGCATTGCGCCGTCGGAGATGGCCCGGCCCGGGGATGGCCTGACCTTCCGGATCGAGGCCCCGCCCGGCTACGACGCACAGGTGCGCAAGACGATTGCGATCCTGCTGGCGGCGGGTGGCAACGTCGTGTCGGTCGATCTCAGCGCCAAGGAGAAGTCGGATACCTCGTTCCTGATCTACGACGCCGACCTGGCCGCGGTCGAACCCACTGAAAACACCGTGTTCGGCACGATCAAGATCCAGACACCCGCCGTGCGCTTGGCCGGCATCGACGAGACGATCTTGCTGGGCACCGACTACCTGAAGAAGGTCGACACCTCGGCCCCCGACGCGACCTCGACGTCGGTCGAGCCGACGGAGACCACCGGATGAAGCAAGCGACCGCGGCGGACGTAGCCGTGACTGCGGCGCGAACCGCCGACGACAAGAAGGCCGACCGAACGCTGGTGCTGTTCGTGGGCGACGTGCTGTCGATCACCGACTACTTCGTCATCACCAGCGCGTCGAACCGGCGTCTCGTGAGGATGGTTGTCGAAGAGATCGAGGCCGCCGTGAGGGAAGCGCACGGCCGCTCGCCCCTTCGGGTCGAAGGTGTCGCCGAACAGCAGTGGGTGCTGATCGACTACGGCGACGCCGTGATCCACGTGTTCAGCGACGAGATCCGCGCCTACTACGAGATCGAACGTCTCTACCGCGACGTGCCGAAGCTGGATTGGCAGCGCGACCCGGTCTGATCGGTTGCGGCCGTCGCAGACCTCGAAGTGTTGCCCCACGGCACCAGCAACGTTCCGTCCGGCAACACTTCCCGACCCGGAACGCGTTGGGAAGCCGAACGTGCGGTTGGTAGTCTCAGGCGTCCCAAATCGGGGCTGTAGCTCAGTTGGCAGAGCACTTCCATGGCATGGAAGGGGTCAGGGGTTCAATTCCCCTCAGCTCCACAGAACCCTTACGACGTAAGGATTTGCAGGCTCCAACACCCAAACCAGATACGTCTGCCCGGGTAGCGTAATCCTGCGGGCGAAACCCAGAACAACCTGATCGGGACCTCTGGCCGTAGCGACATTTCAACCAAGCTGCGTACGTTCGACTGGATGTATCCGACCATCCGGCTGATGGGGACACCAGCGAGAATAGTGGATCGCGCGCCCGTGTCGATCCCTGCAAGGGAGCCCTTTTCAAGGGCTCATGACGATCGGGGCGGCCACCCCGCTTGTCGGTGCCGGTGGCACTCGGTAGAAACTGAACGGTGCTGAGATGCGTTCGCGCGCGATTAGCTCAGCGACCCTCCACAGGGCAGCGATCGCGGTGGCCGCAGTCGCGGCCGCACTCGCGATTGGCGCGATCATGATGGTCGCCCTCGGAGCCAATCCGTTCACTGGATACAAGGCGCTGTTCACGGGGGCGTTCGGCAGCAGGCAAGATCTCGCCGACACAGCGGTGAAGGCGATGCCTTTGCTACTCGTGGGCACCGGCATCTGCATCTCGTTCCGGGCCCGAGTTATCAACATCGGCGGAGAAGGGCAGATCGTGGCCGGTGCCCTGCTTGCCACCGTCACGGCCCTTGCAGTGCCCGGCCTGCCGTCGGTGGTGCTCGTGCCACTCGTGCTTCTGGCCGGAATCGTGGGCGGCGGCGCGTGGGGGGCGATCCCCGGCGCCTTGAAAGCGTACCTCGGCGTCAACGAGATCCTGTCGACGATCATGCTCAACATCGTTGCCGTCCAGATGATGAACTACCTGCTGCGCGGCCCGTTGCTCGACCCAGCGGAGATCGCCCGTGGCACGCGCATTCCGCAGACGAAGCGCCTGTCATCCAACGCCGACCTTCCAGTGCTGCTCCACGGCACCAGGTTGCATCTCGGTGTTGTCGTTGCCTTAGTGGCCGCGATTGCGGCGTGGGTGTTCCTGTGGCGAACCACCACCGGTTACCGACTGCGCGCCGCAGGAGCCAACCCGGATGCGGCCCGATACGCCGGCATCGCCGTCAAACGGATGACGACATTGGCCCTCACTGCCAGCGGCGCGATGTGCGGCCTCGCCGGTGCCGTGCTGGTGTTCGGTAGCGAGAGTCATCGATTCGTAACCGACGGCTCGGCCACCGGCTTCACTGGCTCGGCGGGATTCAACGGCATCGTTGCGGCCTTGTTCGGCGGGCTGCACCCGTTGTTGACGATTCCGGCGTCGCTGTTGTTCGGAGGTTTGCTGGTCGGGGCGAACGCGATGCAGAGGGCCATCCAGATCCCCGCATCGCTGGTGATCGCGGTGAACGGGCTGGTCGTGGTGTTCGTTGCGGCGAGCGTCAGCCTGCGCAAGCGTGTCACCGCCCGCGTCGAGGGTGTCCGCATCGCGGCTCCCCAACCCGAGGTGGAGGTCGCCCAGTGAGCGAGTTCTTCACCGCATCAGTGCTCGTCGCCACCGTCGCTGCCGGCCTTCGCCTGTCAACGCCGTACCTGCTCGCTGCACTCGGTGAGACGCTCGGTCAGCGCAGTGGCGTGCTCAACCTGGGCGTCGACGGCGTGATGCTTCTCGGTGCGTTCTTCGCCTACTGGACCGTCCTCGAGACCGGAAGCCTGCTGAAAGGCGTGATCGCCGGCGGTTTGGCGGGCATCGTGATGGGAGTCGTCTACGCCGTCGTGACGCTGGTCTTCAAGACCGAACAGGGGATCAGTGGGATCGGCATCTACCTGTTCGGGCTCGGCTTCTCGGAGTTGATCTACCGTCAGGAGGTCGGCACGCCAAGGCCGATCAAAGGCTTTACCAAGGTGAAGATCCCCGTGCTCGGCGACATCAAGTACGTCGGCAAGATGCTCTTCCAGCACAGTCTCATGGTCTACCTGGCTCTGTTGCTGGTACCGGCGATGGCGTTTCTCATCGACCACACCCGGTTCGGTCTCGACGTACGCGCCGTGGGCGAGACCCCCGAGGCCGCGGACAGCCTCGGTGTAAGTGTCGCCCGCACCCGAACCGTGACGATCCTCATCGGCAGCACACTCGCCGGCCTCGGCGGCGCCGCCTTGGCGCTCGAGCTCGGCACCTTCCAGCAGAACCTCACCAACGGCATCGGGTTCATCGCCGTGGCGCTTGTGTACTTCGGCGCCTGGCGCCCGACAGGTGTGCTGCTCGGCTCACTGCTTTACGGGATGGTGACGGCCACCGTCAACCAGTTGAAGACACTCGGCGTCGTCACCGGTGCCGCCGCGAGCCTCACGACGATGGCACCTGCAGTCCTTACCGTGATCGCTCTCGTCATCATCGCCCGCCGCGGTTCGGCCCAGCCCGCCGCGCTCGCCCTGCCGTTCGAAAGGGCGCGATGAGCGTCAACGATCGCCCATCAACTCTCACAGAAGAAGGAGTCATCATGAAGACATCCAAGAATCGGGCGCTCCGGCGCTCCATCATCACGCTCGCCGCGATCGGTGTGCTCGCCGCATCCTGCGGCTCCGACAAGACCTCGACGCCGTCCGCCGCCACGCCGGCACCGTCTGTCAGCACGGTGGCTCCGTCGGCCACGTCTGCCCCCGCGGCGACTGAGTCGACCGCTGCCACCGCGACACAACCGGCTGGATCAACACCGAGCACCGGCGCTGCGCTGAAGGTCGCCGTGATTCTTCCCAGCGCAGCGAACGACCTGTCGTTCAGCCAGAGCATGGCTGATGCCCTAAACCGCATGAAGGCTGCCGGACTCATCTCCGAGCTCAAGGTGAGCGAGAACATGTTCGTCGTCGACGACGCCGCCGCAGCGATCAGGAGCTACGCCCAAGAGGGGTTCGACGTCGTCATCGCCCACGGCTCGCAGTACGGCGGTTCGCTGCAGCAGATCGCTCCAGACTTCCCGAAGGTGGCCTTCGCCTGGGGAACTGCGGCCGATACGTTCGGCCTGCCGAACGTCACCGGTTACACCGCTGCGTCCGATCAGGGTGGCTACGTGATGGGCGTCATGGGTGCGATCCTCGCCAAAGGCGCATCGATGGGTGTCATCGGGCCGATCGAGGTCGGTGATGCCAAGCTGTACAACGACGGATTCGCGGCCGGCGCAAAGGCCCAGGATCCCAACGTGAAGGTCGGTGTGAACTACACCGAGTCGTTCAGTGACACGGCGCTTGCTGCCGAGGCGGCCACGTCGTTCGTCACGGGCGGAGCGAAGGTGCTGACCGGATCGTCGCAGATGACTGTCGGCGCCGTCGGGGTGGCCAAGAACAGCGGAGTCGCTTGGTTCGCGACCAACTCCAACCAGACCCAGCTCGCCCCCGATGTGGTGGTGGCCAGTCAGGTCTACAAGTGGGACGTCGTGCTGAAGCAGCTGTTCGCCAAGGTCAACTCTGGTTCGTACGGCGGCGAGACGTACCAGATCAACCTCGCCAATGGTGGCGAAGTGATCGAGTTCAACGACGCCTACAAGCTGCCTGCCGACGTCAAGGCAGCCGGCGACAAGGCGATCGCCGGGATCACCGACGGCTCGATCAAGACCGGCGTTGCCGGGAGCTGACCCGGACCGATTGACCAGACAGTCGGAGACTGAGAAGGAAGGCATGGCGATGACATCGAGGGTCGCAACTGACGGGACCATACCGATGTTGCAGATGCGCGGGATCGACAAGCGATTTCCCGGTGTCATCGCCAACGACAACGTCGACTTCGACGTCAGGGCCGGCGAGGTTCATGCCCTTCTCGGCGAAAACGGCGCCGGCAAGAGCACCCTGATGAAGATCCTGTTTGGTTTGTATCAGCCGGACCGGGGTGAGGTGCTTTTCCACGGCAAACCGCTACGGCTGCGCTCGCCCCACGACGCGATCGAAGCTGGCGTGGGCATGATCCACCAGCACTTCATGCTCGTGCCGACGCTCACAGTCACCGAGAACGTCGCCCTCGGCTTGGGTCGCAACCCGTTGGCCGGAGTCGACCTGCCGGACATCGCCCGCCGCATCACCGAGTTGAGCAACACCTATCACCTCGGCATTGACCCTGAAGCCAAGTGCTGGCAACTCGCGGTCGGTGAGCGACAACGCGTCGAGATCCTGAAAGTTCTGTACCGGGAGGCCCGCCTGCTGGTGCTCGACGAGCCGACAGCAGTGCTGACCCCCGGGGAAGTTGACGACTTGCTCCGCACGCTGCGCCGTATTGCCGACGACGGCTGTGGGCTGATCTTCATCAGTCACAAACTGCGCGAGGCCATTGATTTCGCCGATCGAATCACCGTGATGCGAGACGGTGCGGTGACCGGTGAGGTCCTCCCGGCCGAGACGAGCCTCGATCAACTGGCTCAGCTCATGGTCGGGCGCCCGGTGAAGCTGATCCCCGACAAGGCGCCGAGTGTCCCCGGCCCGGTGGTGCTCACCGTTTCCGACCTCACCGTGGCGGGCGACCGACGTCGTGTGGCCGTCGACGCGATGACCCTAGAGGTGCATGCCGGCGAGATCGTGGGGATCGCCGGAGTGTCGGGGAATGGTCAGCGCGAGCTCGCGGATGCGATCGCCGGATTGCGGCCGGTGGTGTCGGGCGCCGTGCGGATCAACGGAGTCGATACGACGAACAACTCGCCGCGCGACTCGCGTGCCGCAGGTCTGGCCTATGTGCCCGAGGAGCGGATGCGTGAAGGCGCGATCCCTGACTTCAGCGTGTGGGAGAACCTCATCTTGTTGAACCACGCCGGTTCATCGAGTGCGTCGCGCGGCTTCCTACAGATGCGATCCATCCGCGAACGCGCCCAGAAGCTGGTGTCGTCATATGTGGTCAAGACCCCCAGCCTCGACACCCCCGTGCGGTCGTTGTCGGGCGGCAACATCCAGAAGATGATCCTGGCTCGCGAGATGTCAGCGGCCGCCGCCGTACTGGTGGTCTCGCAGCCCACGCGCGGCGTCGACATCGGCGCGGCCGAGTACATCCACGCCCGGCTCGTCGACGCCCGTGCCGCCGGGGTGGGGATCTTGTTGATCTCCGGCGAGCTCGAAGAGGTCCTCGGGATGAGCGATCGCATCGGCGTGATGTTCGAGGGCCGCCTCGTGGCGATGCTCGAGCGCAGTGACTGCACAGCTGAACGGCTCGGCCTGCTGATGGCCGGTGAAACCGAAACGGATCGGAGACAGGATGATCAAGAAGTTGGAGCCTGACAGCGAGCGTTTGCACGCCTTGTACGGTCGCAGCCTGCTGACGACGCACGACTGGTCGGCGGACGATCTCGACACGCTCCTCGCGGTGGCGGCTCGACTCGAAGCACTCGATCGTGCCGACATCCGCGTCGATGTGTTGCGCGGTGAACTCGCCTACGCGATGTTCTTCGACAATTCGACTCGGACAAAGTCGGCGTGGGCGGGAGCCGCAGCACGTCTCGGGATGCACCCGGTGATCGTCGACGGTTCCTCTACCCAGGTGTCGCACGGGGAGACGGCGGAGGAGACCGGCGCCATGCTCGGGATGAACGCTCATGCACTCGGTGTGCGTCACGACCTGATCCTCGGCGAGGGCAACGCGTTCATGCGCGATGTGCGGCGGGGCATCGACGGCTATCTCGCGGCCACCCATGATGCGCGGGTTGTGCCGATTGTCAACCTGCAATGCGACATCGATCATCCGACCCAGTCGCTGGCCGACCTGCTGTGGTTGCGCGAGCACTTCGGCGGCTCGGTCGCCGGCCGGCGGATCACCGTGTCCTGGGCCTATTCGCCGAGCTATGCCAAGCCGCTGTCGGTGCCGCAAGGCGTCATGTCGCTGCTCGCCCGATTCGGTGCACATGTCACGCTGGCCCACCCGCCCGGCTACGAGCTGCTTGCCGAACCGATGGCCTGGGCGGACGAGGGCGCTGCAGCGTCGGGAGGCTCCTTCAGGGTGACGACCGACATGGACGACGCGTTTGCTGGCGCGCACGCGGTGTACCCCAAGTCGTGGGGACCGCAAGTGTTGATGCGCGAGCGGGTGGCTGCCAACCGGGCCCACGACATCGACGCCATGCGCGAAATCGAGCACCGGGCGCTGGCACACAACGCAGAGCACCGCTCGTGGATCTGCGACGAGCGGCGGATGGACCTCACCGACGATGCGCTCTACCTGCATTGCCTGCCGGCCGACATCGGTGCAGAGGTCAGCCCAGGTGTGATGGAACAATTCCGCGTGGCTGTGGCTCGCGAAGCGAACAAGAAGGTTTACGTGATCATGGCGATGCTCGTCGCGGCAAAGGTTCCCGATCTCGCCGCGGTACTCAACGGAGGTGTCTGAGATGTCCGATGTGTCAGAAGAACACGAGCTGTCGAATCTCGATCACAGGGTCGCCGAATTGGCCGAGCGGTATCGCCCGCTCGCTATTCAGATCCTGAAAGAGGCAGTCCGCATCCCGGCCGACGAGGTCGACCGGCCGATCGACGACGGTGGGGACCCGCGCTCCGGGCTCTCGAATCACGAAGGCAGCCGACTTCGTTTCCTGCGTGACACGATCATCGACATCGGTGCTGTTCGCCACGCCGACGACGTGTGGTTCGACGACTACGGCAACCTGGTGTGGGTGGCGCGCGATCCGTTCGACGGTGTGCCACCCGAGCACCAGCGGATCATCTACTTCGACGGTCATTCCGACACGGTGCAAGCCCTGCGCGCCCAGTGGCACGACAAGCTCGCCGGAGCGATCGACCCCTACGACGGGCTGATCGACGGGGTGGTTCTGGCACCCGACGCGTTGCGCGAACAGCTCGGCTACGTCCCGCCGGAGGATGAGTGGGACAACCTCGTGTTCGGTCGCGGTTCGGCCGACCAACTCGCCGGTGTCGTGTCCCAGATCGTCGCGACCAAGATCATGCTGGAGTTGGTCGACGTGGGAGCGTTGCACGGGGCCATGGTGCGCTCGTATGCGACAGCCGCGGAAGAGGACAACGATGGCGGCGGCCCGCGCCACATCACTGCCGACGTGCTGCCGGGTGCCGGTGCCGACCTGATCCCCGACGTGGTCGTGCTCACCGAGGGCACCGGCGACGCCATCAAGGGAGCGTTGGGCATCTACCGCGGTCAGCGCGGCCGAATGCAGATCGAGGTCTCGGTGATCGGTCGTTCATGCCACGGCTCGATGCCGTTCGAAGGGCTCAACCCACTCGAGCACGGCGGCGCGATCCTCACCGAAGCAGCCCAACGCCACGCCGCCGGTGACGGCTTCGCCGTCGATCCGTTTCTCGGGCGGGGTACCCGCACGGCGTCGTGGTCACTGCTCGACACCCCCAGCGACTGCGCCGTCCCCGATCGCTTCACGTTCCGGTTCGATCGACGTCTCACGCTGGGAGAGACCCCCGAGCAGTCGCTTGCCGACGTCGAGTCACTCGACGCAGTCGCGGCCGCACGGGCCGCCGGCTTGACCGTCACCATCGACGTGCCGCGTTACAACCAACCGACATGGCGCTCATATCCAGTCGATAACGCCCAGATCTACCCGGGTTGGGTCACCCCCGCCGAACACCCCTCGATACGGGCAGCCGTCGATGCCTACCGTCGTGTCGTCACGCCCCACGTCGTAGAGCCCACCGGCGGAGCAACAGGTGGCGCGCTGCGCGCCGAACCGCGTGTCGACAAATGGATCTTCTCGACCGACGGCGTCGGCTTCCCGATCCCCGTGGACGACCCCACCATCGACGTCGGCCCCGACAAGGCGTGGGTTGTATCCGGTCCGGTCAAGCACCCGCCGATGTTCGGCATCGGTGCCGGCATCGAGCAGAACACCCATCGCATCGGTGAATGCGTGGACGCCCGCGAGTTGCAGCACGCCATTGCCATGCTCGCTCGCTTTCCTCGCGCGTTCGTGGATCTCACCACCGTTGGTTCGTGATGCGAGTCGTCGTCGCACTGGGTGGCAATGCTTTGCTCCGGCGGGGCCAGAAGCCTGACAACGATGTCCAGGAGGCCAATGTCGCGTTGTCGGTGAGGGCGCTCGCCCCGCTCGCTCACGACCACGAGCTCGTGGTCACCCACGGCAACGGTCCGCAGGTCGGTGTGCTTGCCCTGGAGAGTGCGCTGGATCCCAACCTGACCAGGTCGTACCCCTTCGATGTGCTCGGAGCGCAGACCCAGGGGATGATCGGCTACTGGCTGTTGCAGGCGTTGCAGAACGAGCTCCCCGGCCACCAGATCGCGGCGATCATCAACCAGACCCTGGTCTCGGCCAACGATCCGGCTTTTGCCGACCCGACCAAGTTCATCGGCGAGATCTACGACGAGGCCCGCGCACACGCGCTCGCCGAGGAGCGCGGCTGGACGGTCAAGCCCGACGGCCCGCACTGGCGACGAGTCGTTGCCTCGCCCGAGCCGCGACGGGTCGTCGAAACCCGCTTGATCCGCTTGATGCTCGCCAATGGTGCGGTAGTCGTCTGCGCCGGTGGAGGCGGGGTGCCGGTGGTGCGCAACAAGCTTGGTCGCCTCGAGGGTGTCGAGGCCGTTGTCGACAAGGACCGCACCGCTCTCGTCCTTGCCGAGGCTCTCGACGCCGATGCCCTGCTGATCCTCACCGACGTTGCCAATGTCTTTCGCGATTTCGGGACGCCGCAGCAGGAAGCGATTGCTCGCTCGACGCCCGACGCCATGCGCGATGACGAGTTCCCCGCCGGATCGATGGGGCCCAAAGTCGAGGCCGCCTGTCGGTTTGTCGAGGTCACCGGTGGAATGGCCGGCATCGGCCGCCTCGAAGATGCGGTCGCCATCATGGCGGGCACCGCCGGAACCATCCTCACGCCCACCGGCGATTACACACCGCCAGGTGTTTCGAACCAATGACCCTTTGATCTTGGACCGCGGCGAAACGGCGTATCCGCGAGGCCGGGCCGACTGTGTAACTACATTTCTTCGCATTGGGGCCCGTCCATGGCATGGAAGGGGTCAGGGGTTCAATTCCCCTCAGCTCCACCAGGTCAGAGGCACAATCTGCCTCTCGACGGTGGCCTTCCGAGTCATGGTGAGTCAGTTGGTGAGTTGTAGCCAACCGAAAGGACCAACATGACCACCATCGAACGCCGGCCCATGCCCACCAGGGCGACTAGTCAGGAAGTGATCGAGAAGATCGGCATCGACGGTGGTGCCCCGCCCTCGAGCCAAGCGAGTTGCGTCAGCTACTGCAGACGATCTGCCTCGAAGTGCTGGAGTTGAACATCAGCGCCAAGACGTTGAGTCGGTCGGCCACGCCAACCCCAAGGAAGGCGTCATGACCACCATCGACCACCGTCAAGGCCGCACCTATGAGGAGTTGATCGCTGAGGCGCTCGCCGCGCTGGAAGCGTTGCGACAGCTCGACATCTGCGATCCTCTCGAGTTGACCCGACCGTTCCGGCAGTTCGCGTGTCAGCTGACGACCATCGCCGAGACCCTCGACAGCGTCGAGTTCGCGGCGACCATCGACGACGACGTGCGCCGGGGTGCGGACGTGGTTCGAGGCTGCGCTGACGCTCCCCGACGTGTACTCATCACTGACCAGCAATGACGTGGTGCTCGGCACTGAGCAGACAGCGCACGAGGTGAGTGAGCAGGTCGAGGCGGAGCTTGCCGAGTTGCGCGAGGCGATCAAGCGGGGCGACATCGTCGTGCCGAGGACGAAAGACGCATGACCGCGGACGATCAGGCCCGACTGGACCGCCTCGACATGCTTCGACAGGGCGTACGGGAGCAAGAAGTGCTCAGGGCCAAGCTGCACCCGGATCGGCCGCTAGCGAAGGTCTTGGAGTTCAAGCCCCGATCCACCTAGCCTCACCACCGACGGAGCCCTGATAGTCCCTCCCGCCGGGACGGTCGGGGCTCTTTCGCGCTTTTGGCCGTACGACCAATGGCGCCCGCGACGGTCGTGCCTTACGGTCTCATGCAGGCGGGCGGGCCAATCGGGACTGGGTTCGAGCCGCGCTTGGGCGTCGCTCGGTCCGGACCGTGCGCCGGCGGCGCCGCGTTACAACAGCCAAGCACGTGCGGGGTGCTCTGGCGCGCGGTCTGGACCGAGGAGCACCCCTGACCCACTGTGCCGTGGCCATCGGCCCGAGTCGGCTGGGCGGAGACACTAACCAGCCCGCAACAGGGGGTGTCAACAGCCTGGGTCTTCGCGGGTGTCGACCGGCCGGGTGATTCCTACACGGCGGCACAGCAGCATTAGGGCTGTACGGCCTATAGCGCCCCGCGGGGTCGTGCTTTACGATCGTCTGAGGTGCGGCGGGTCATAGGTGGACGGGGGCCGGTCGCGCTTAGGTGTCGTTCGGTGCGGCTAGCTGAGCGACACCGCTGGTATATGGGCAACGGTGACTGACCACGCTTGCCCTACACAACGACATGAGCCCCGATAGCCCTGGTACCCCCCGGTAGGTCGTCGGGGTTCTGTCGCGTGATGGCCCCGTTGTGGTCCCCGCCAGATCGGGCCGTCAGTCTCCACCCGCCGCCGATCGGCGTACCGTGACCTTCGAAGTTCTCCTGTCGCTGAGTTTCTCCCAGTCCTTGGGAAAGAATCTCGCTTGGCAGGAGGACTTCCTTTGTCGTCAGGCCGCCATCAAGCGCAGCCGGCGCCGAGGGCGCGACGAGAACCCCGCCCACACGCCGTGCGACTCGTCGAGCCCGGCCGACAACTCCCCCCTGACTGAGTCAGTCTGAGTCAGCGGATGGCAGCGGTGCGTACTGGTCGACGTAGTCCTGGCGACAGAGTCGCCGGATCTCACTCATGAACCGGTCGGTGATTTCGCGTCGAGCGCGGTTCGTGCTCGTCGTGAACCCAGCGTCGGCAGTGAGGATCGGCTCACCGAGGCTGATCGTGGCGTGCCGGAACGGGCGCACCAACCGGGCGCCGGTAGGCAGGATCCGGTCGGTGCCGATGATGCCGACCGGCACGATCGGGACACCCGTGGTGAGCGCAAGGTGGGCGGCACCGGAGTGCCCACGGTGCAACAACCCATCTCGTGATCGGGTTCCCTCGGGGAACAGCCCGACCACCCCACCACGATCGAGGACGTCATCAACTTGCGCGAACGCGTGCACGAGATCGCCGGGATTCTCACGCCGGATCGGGATCATCCCCGCCCCGCAGAACAGCCACTTCGTGATCCACCGATCCGTGTACTCGGCCTTGCCGAGCACCGACACCGGCCGCGGCAAGGCGAACATCAACAGCACAGAGTCGAAGAACGAAAGGTGGTTGGCCACCACGATCGCCGGTCCCTCCGTTGGCAGGTTCTCGGGGTGCTCCACGTCGAGACGTACCAGACCGCGCCGAGCTGGGGCCGTGAGCATCCGGACGATCTCGTAGGCGCTGCCGTGCTCGTGCCACTCGCGCACGATCGGCGTCACCCATCGTTGGACGATGTCGACCACATCACGACCTTCGCTCAGCTGCCAGCCCGCTTCCAGGGTCCAACGTCCCTGCGGCGCCGGTCACCTCACTGACCGGATCACGAGTAACGGCTTTAGGCTGATCTGTGGGCCTAATTCTATGAAATCGAGCATGCCCGAGTGAACAGTGAGTGACGTGGCTGCAGGACGCCTACTCGGCGCGTGCGCTGGCCGTACAGCTGGTGGCATGCGCCCGGTGAGACCAGTGACTCCCAGCCCTCGTATCCGATCCGTTCGAGGTGCTGTCCGACTGAACTGTGACTCGGTGTTCCTCGTGGAGCGTGTTCCCGTGCCTCGATGGCCCGTCGGTCTCGAAGCGACCGACGTGCAGAACATCTTCGGGGAACAGGCTGAGTGGGGCTTGGCGATTCCGTGGATGTGTCAGGCTCTCGCCTCTCCCCGTTCACACCGGCCAATGCTGCGAGCACCAGAACCAGGAGACGACTTCTTGCCCGGAGCACTCGCCTACTGGAGTTCGCTGCTCCACCTGCTCGTCTACGGCTTCGGCTGGTCACACCCGGGTCGCGGGCTGCGATGGTGGTACAACGCTGGCAAGCCCATCGATGACCCGAAATTGGCTCTCCTCAGCGAGGTATGGGGCGCAGACGGGCAACTCGACTGGTTTGCGGCATGGCTGTGGACCACCGGGGCTTGCAGCTACCTCTGTCGATCGATTGGCTCCACCGACGACGACCGGATCAAAGTCGACCCAGGCTGGCTCGAAGGCGTCGAACATCAGATCAGCGAGTCCCGAACGCCATCTCCGTACGGTGGTGGGTCCGACCCCCTTCACCTCACGGCGCACATCGGCGGACCCATGCAACGTCGTGTCCGGGGCCGCAGCCACCTCACCCTTCATCCGTCACGGAGGAGAACTGCCACCCTCGTCACCGACTCGATGACCGGTTGGTATGGCGCGCTTGTCGACGATGCGGCAGCTCTCCCTGACCACGAGACCGGACGCTCTTGGGAGGTCGACGTGGTCGTGCGTCCCGTCGGCTGGCTCGGCACCTTCCGCCGCTCACGTACCACCGGTCTCTGGTACTCAGGTCGCCATCGCCACCACGTTGTCGGCAACTGACTAACCGGGAGGAATCGGGCGATCCGATCTTGCCCATCTCGGCGGCCGTGGTGATCTCCAACGGTTCGGCCATCGAGCCGACTTGAGCGCGTGATGACACGATCACGTTGTTCACGAGGCGGTGAACAGATTCCGAACCTGACGCGGGGGCGACGATCGTAGGTGCCCGACTCAACCCACATCGGGTCATCGAGACGTCAGCTGATGTGCGTCAGCGGAGCCGTTCTGCGGCTTCCACCCGCGCCGCGAAACCATCCAACTCGGCGGCGGTGGGTTGGTGGTTCCAGAGGTACATGCCCTCGAGCAATCCGGCGTACTCCTCCTCTTGGCCCGGCTGCACCGCCACGGCGATCGGCGTGTCCGACCCGACGACCGATCGGTACCGCACGAGGATGTCCCGGTGGTACGGACGGTCGAGATCGAGCTTGAAGACCACACCGTGCGCGCGTTCGACCAGTTGACAGGTGCCTTCGTCGACGAGCGGGCAGCCATGCCCGCCGGGTCCATGGCAGACCTCGACGGGATGACCCATCCCTTCGAGCAGGTGCCGTTCGAACCCCTCGTTGTCACCTGGTGTCACGTCGAGGATCACCCCAAGTTCTGATTCACTCATCTGTCCACGGTCGCGCCGAATTCACCACGACGACAGGGCAAGAGGTCCTGGTTCTTACACGTCGGCGGCGCACGACTGGTACGGGGGTCGCCGGCACGAAACGACCGGTGATGGGCGGTCTCGGGCGCACGCCAGCCGGGCTGAGGCTGTTTCCGGATTGGGTGCAGACCACTGGTCGGCGTCCGATGTAGGCTCTGCCCAGGGGGAGGTTCGACTTGGGGCGTCCATCTCTACTCAATGTTCAAGAAGTGTTCGTGCGATTCGGTGGTGTCGTCGCGCTCGACGATCTGTCGTTCTCCGTCGATGAGAACGAGATCTGCGGGCTGATCGGGCCCAACGGCGCGGGGAAGACGACGCTGTTCAACGTCGTCTCGCGGATCTACGAACCGAACACAGGTCGCGTCCTGTTCGATGGCAAGGATCTTCTGAACTTCAACGCTCACGAGATCGCCGAACTCGGCGTGGCGCGGACCTTCCAAAACCTGGCCTTGTTTCCCCGGCTGACCGTGCTCGAGAACGTCATGGTCGGCGCCCACAGCCGCTGCAAGGTCAACTTCGCATCGGCGCCATTTCGAATCGGCGTGAGCCGCGAGGAGAAGCGCCTGACACAGGATGCAATGAACATCCTCGGCGTTCTCGGTCTCGCGGAGGTGGCCCTGCGGCCGGCGGCGGGTCTGCCGTTCGGCACGCTCAAGAGGATCGAGCTCGCTCGAGCGATGGCGGTCAAACCACGCTTGCTCCTTCTCGACGAACCGGCGTCGGGACTGACGCATGCAGAGGTTGACGAGCTCGGGCAGACGATTCGCGGCCTCCGCGATCAGTTTGGTCTGACCGTGCTGCTCGTCGAGCACCACATGCAGTTGGTGATGAGCATTTCCGACAAGGTGGTCGTGCTCGATTTCGGGCGCAAGATCGCGGAGGGCACGCCCGCCCAGGTTCAGAACGATCAGGGTGTCATCGAGGCCTACCTCGGAAGTACCTCGCGGTCAGCGTGAACCGATGACGACGATGCTGCAGGTCACCGGGCTCGATGCCTCGTACGGGCCGATCCAAGTGCTCCGAGGCGTCGACCTGCAGGTCGACGAATCCGAGGTTGTCGTGCTGCTCGGTGCCAACGGAGCGGGCAAGACCACGACGATCCGGGCCATCTGTCAGATGGTGGACAACAAGGGCAGTGTCAACATGTGCGGTGCTGAACTGGTCGGCATGCGCCCCGAGAGGATGGCTGGACTCGGGATTGCGCACGTCCCGCAGGGTCGCGGGACCTTTCCCGAGCTGACCGTGGAGGAGAACCTCCAAGTGGGCGCGTACGTGCGTAAGGATCGCGCCCAGATCCGCGACGACATCGATCGGAACTACGCGTTGTTCCCGCGTCTGGGCGAGCGCCGCACGCAAGCGGCAGGCAATCTGAGCGGCGGCGAGCAACAGATGCTCGCAGTCGCTCGTGCGCTGATGAGCCGGCCTCGCCTGCTCTTGTTGGACGAACCGTCGCTCGGCCTGGCACCACTGATCATTCAGGGCCTGTTCGCCAGGTTCAACGAGCTGAACAAGGAGGACGGTGTGACGATGTTCATCGTCGAACAGAACGCGAACCTTGCCCTCGATATCGCCGACCGCGCCTACGTGCTCGAGGCCGGTCGCATCGTCCTGTCCGGTAGCGCCGCGGAGCTACGTGCAAACGACGCCGTGCGGCGCGCGTACTTGGGTTTCTGAGGACATCGGATGAGCGTCGTACTCGCTATCCCAGGGATTGAGCGCAACTTCTTCACACTCACCCTGATCCTGCAGAACCTGACCAACGCATTGGCAAACGGTGCGGTGTACTCGCTCATGGCCTTGACCGTGGTCATGATCTACAAGACCACCGGTCATCTCAACTTCGCTCAAGGTGAGATGGCGATGTTTTCGACCTTCATCGTGTACGCCCTGGCGATCGAGCACGGCCTCAACGTATGGCTGGCGATCATCCTCGTCGTGATCGCCTCGATGGTGGCGGGCGCGGCGTTGGAACGTGTCTTGATCCAACCGCTCGAGCGCCGCAGCGTCCTCGCTCCCGTGATTCTCACCCTCGGTCTGTTCTTCATCCTCAACGGGGGCGCGGCGACCATCTGGGGGACGCAGCCGAAGACGCCGATCCCGGCGCCGTTTCCGGGCCACCTGAACGACAAGTTCGACATCATCACGAATCGCCTGCCGCACTTCTTCATCACCTACAAGGCGATCGGGGTGTGGGCCACGGTCGCGGTGCTGGTGTTCCTGCTGAACCTGATGCTGAAGCGCACCAAACTCGGGCTGGCATACCGAGCGGTCGCCGCGAATGCCGAGTCGTCTCTGATCGTCGGCATCCCCGTCAAGCGGATGCTGATGCTGGGCTGGGCACTGGCCGCAGGGATCGGCGCGATTGCCGGAGCCATCATCGCCCAGTATCGCAACGTTCTCGATTTCAACTTCATGGGATCTGTTCTCTTGTACGGCTTCGCAGCCGCTTCCGTCGGCGGGTTCGACTCCATCAAAGGCGCAGTTGTCGGAGGTCTGATCGTTGGCGTTGTCGAGACCTTCACCCCGGCGCTGTTCACCTTCGTCGGAAGCGAGCTGTCGCTCGTGATGGTCTTGTTGGTGATCCTCATCGTCTTGTACTTCCGACCGCAGGGTTTGTACGGAACCAAGCGCGTGGAACGAGTATGAAGTCGCTGCCCGTCGTCATCGAGCGGAAGTCGCCGACCCATCGCGCCTTGCAGCTCTTGGCCGTAGTCATTGCGATCGCGTTCTACTTCTACGTGGTCAATGTCGTCCAGAACTTCAGCGCCATCCGCTGGGCAGTAGCAGTCACGCTGGCGGTCGCCATCCTCGGGTTGAACATCGTCACCGGCTACTCGGGCCAGATATCGATCGGCCACTCGGCCTTTTTTGGAATCGGCGCGTACACGACCATGATCTTGATCGCCGACCACGGCTGGCCATTCCTTGCGACCCTGCCTGTTGCCGGAGCGCTCGGCTTTCTCGTCGGAGCGGTGATCGGCATTCCGGCGTTGCGCATACGGGGCCTGTACCTGTCGTTGATCACGCTCGGGCTCGCGCTCGCCTTTCCCTCGATCGTCAAGTCAGACAACTTCTTCGGCATCGACTTCGCCAAAATCACCGGAGGCAGCAGTGGAAAGGTCATCAGCGGCGGCGACGTGACGACGACCCGCGGCTTTCATTGGAATCCACCATCCTGGGCACCGAGTGGCTGGACGACCAACGACTGGGTGTTCACGACGGTCTTCGTGATCGCGATCGTTCTCTTCCTGTTGTCTTCCAACCTGATCCGAAGCTCCGTCGGTCGTGGGTTGATCGCCATGCGCGACAACGAGACCGGCGCCGCTGTGTCTGGCGTGTATCCCGCGCGTTACAAGATTCTCGCCTTCGCTACGAGCGCGCTCGTCACCTCGATCGGCGGCGGCTGCTTCGCGCTGGCATCGACGACGATCGGGCCCGACACGTTCGGTCTGCAGCGTTCGATCGAGTTCATCGCCGGACTCGTGATCGGTGGTGTGGCAACCATCCTGGGTCCCGCGATCGGCGGTTTGCTCGTCGAATGGCTTCCGTATTGGGCGTTCGAGGTCAACTGGCCGCTCCTCGGCAAGCTCCAGGGCCCGCAAGCCGGGGTGCTGTACGGAGTCATTCTCGTCGTCATCATCTTCTTCCTGCCGGGGGGCATCATTCACGGGTTTCGCCAGCTGCGGTCGAGGTTCTTGGTGTTCGTTCCCCGCTTGCCAGAACCGCAGGATGTCCTCACCGCGCCGTCCGCCGTAGCAGGGGCCACCGCCGAGTCAGACGCTCGGCCCGATGCTGCACTCGCAAACGTCCAACAACCAACAAGAGAGAGGTACCAATGAGACCACGTGCAACCACAACTCAACTTGGGCTGGTGGTGGCAGCTTGTCTGTCACTCATTGCCACTGCCTGTGGTAGCGACAGCAAGAGCTCAGCGACCACCGCCGCTGCACCGACGACAACCGCAGCGCTACCGGCCACCACCGCTCCCGCACCGGCGGAGACCACAGCCGAGACCACCGCCGAGACCTCGGCACCCACGACTGAGCCGGCTGCCGCCGTGTTCAAGGTGCCCACAGACAACTGCCCGGCTGACGCCACCCAGCCACTGGCCGACGGTGCACCGATCAAGATCGGATTCATCGGGCCGCAAACGGGGCAGTTGGCCGGGTTCGGCGTCATCGGTCAGGGCATGAAGGTGTACTTCGACAAGATCAACAAGGAACAGGGCGGAGTCGACGGTCACCAGATCGAGGTCGTCATGAAGGACGATGCATACGACCCGGCGAAGTCAGCACCTGCCGTCCAGGAGGCGCTCCAGGGCGACAAGATCTTCGCCTCCGTCTTCCAGATCGGCACACCGAATGTGGCCGGCACGCGTCAGCTGTACGCCGACGCATGTGTTCCGCAGGCGCTCGTCGGCTCGGGCTACCCAGCCTGGGGTGACCCCGCGCACTTCCCGTGGACCACTGGAGGGATCCCCTCGTACACGGTCGAGGCGAAGGTGTGGGTGCAGTTCATCAAGCAGAAGTTCCCGGACGCGAAGAAGGTCGCGATCCTGTCGTTCAACAACGACTTCGGCAAGACCTACAAGACGACGCTCGACACTGAGCTACCGGCTGCCGGATATCAGATCGTCGCCGACGTTGCCCACGAGGGTACGTCGGATCTGTCCAACGAGGTCACCCAACTGCTCGCCGGCGGACCTGACGTGATCATCGGCGGAACGACGGCGACCTTCTGCACCAACTTGATCACCCTTGCCCGCCAGGGTGGGTTCACGGGCCCGATCATCAACTCGTACACGTGTCAGTCGATCCAGCAGTACATGGTGCCCGCCGGCGACGCAGCGGCGAACGTGTACACGCTGGTCGTGGCCAAAGACCCGTCTGACCCGGCGTACGCGGACGATCCGGCAGTCAAGCAGTACATCGCCGACGTGGGCACGTACGGTCCCGGCGTCGAAGCGAACGTCGGCAACGTGTTCACCGGTTACAACGCGGCGTTCTTCACGGTCGATGCCCTCACCAGGGCCGCGAAGATGGACGGGGGACTGACCCGGGCGAACCTGATGAACGCGTTCTGGTCGTTCAACCTCACTGGCCCGATTGCCATCGGGGGTATTGGCCATGTCGACGGCGTGACCGATGCTTACATCGCCGAATACGGCGTCATGGCCGAGTACGACCCGGCCGGTCAGACCTACAAGGTCGCCGACGGAGTCCCCATCGACGTCGAAGGCCAGGGCGGGGTCTACGGCGGCTGATCGATGATCGGCAACAGACGCAGCTGGCGGGCAGTGGGCCCGCCAGCTGCGGATGTGTAGTCGGGATCGCATAGCGGAATCGTTCTAGATTTGGCCAGACACCCTCCATGGCCCAGCGAGACGGGGAGCCGAACTGGCCGGAACTGGCAGAATTCTGTCGTGGTCCTGTTTGGCGACATCGAGGTTGACGTGCCTCGTCGCGAGCTGCGTCGTGCCGGGACGACAGTTCACCTGGAGCCACAGGCGTTTGACCTTCTGATCGCTCTCTTGGAAAACCGCGACCGGGTGTTGTCGAAGATCGAGCTGCTCGACGGAGTCTGGGGACATCGTTTCGTCTCCGAGGCGAATTTGACAACGCGTATCAAAGAGATCCGTCGTGCCGTCGGCGACGACGGTGCACGGCAGCACACGATCAGGAATGTTCGCGGACGCGGTTATCGCTTCGTGGCGGAGCTGGCACTGGCGAGTCCACCTGCCGTCGTTGGGACACCTCGCCGATTGATCGGGCGCGACGATGAGTTGGCTGCCTTGACTGCCGCTCTCGCCAATTCGCCGGTCGTCACGTTGACCGGGCCCGGCGGCGTCGGCAAGTCGACGCTTGCCCGTGCCGCGGCCGACCTGTCCACAAAGTCCTATGCCGATGGTGTTCGCCTTGTGGAGCTGGCCACGCTCGCCAGCGGCGACCAGGTCCTGCCTGCCGTGGCCCGCGCCCTTGACATCGTCCTCGTGGGCGGTGGGCCTGACAGCGCGGTTCGAGCGATTGCCGAGGTCGATGTCTTGTTAGTGCTCGACAATTGTGAGCACGTGGTCGACGATGTCGCGGCGCTGCTGGATCGAGTGATGGCGGTCGGCGGCGGGCGGGTACGCGTGCTCGCAACCAGTCAGGTTCGCCTCGGTCTGAGCGTCGAACAGCTGCTCAACGTGCATCCCCTCACCTCCTCGCATGCGGTCGAACTGTTCACGGTTCGCGCGCTCGCAGTGAGTCCGAGGTGGGACCTCGAGCACGCCGGACCAAGTCGAGTGGCCACGCTCCTGGCCGGGCTCGATCAGCTGCCGCTCACCATTGAAATGGCTGCCGCACGGCTCGGTTCGATGACGTTCGACGAACTCGAATCAGCCATCGGCGAGGGGATTTCGATACCCGTGAGTCACCGATCGCCAGCGCGTCGGCACCGCTCGCTCGACTCTCTGGTGACCTGGTCGGCGGACATGCTCGACGCGCCACTGCGACGCACACTGATCGAGTTCTCGGTCTTCGCCGGCGCAGTCACTCCCGCGGACGCCGCGGCTGTGCTAGCGCAAGACCCTGCGACGGTGATCTTCGATC
The DNA here is from genome assembly GCA_963720775.1 of Ilumatobacteraceae bacterium. Taxonomy (GTDB): domain Bacteria; phylum Actinomycetota; class Acidimicrobiia; order Acidimicrobiales; family Ilumatobacteraceae; genus JAENVT01. The sequence continues at coordinate 266,804 of CAVRGR010000001.1, forward strand.
TCGCCTCGCTCGCAGAGCGGTCGCTACTCGTCGCCGACGTCGACGGGCTCTCTACGCGGTACCGAATGCTCGCGACGGTGCGGGCCGTTGCCGGACGTTGGCTGGATGAGTCGCGTGCATCTGACGACGTGCGGCGACGCCACGCCGAGCACTTCGCCGACGCGATCCGGCTGGTCGATCGTCAGATCCGCACACCCGGCGAGGCCGAGGGTCGACGGCGGTTGGACTCGATCGTGGCGGAGGTGCGGGCCGCGCACAGGTGGGCGCAGCGACACGAACCGAAGCTGGCCTCGAGAATGAGTGGAGCGTTGCATCTTGCGGCGTACTCGACCTTCTGGAGCGAACCAGCAGCGTGGAGTCGCTCGCTGTTGGCGCAATACCCCGATGCAGCCGGCGACGCTCTCTTTGGGGCGCGTCTTGTCGTGGCGGCCGAAGCGACGAATCGCGGTGATCTCGACGACGCGCGCGCTGCCGCTACCGCGGCGGCGTCTGCGCAGGACCCAACTGTGCGCTTGACCGCGTTGGAGATCCTTGCCGACGTGGCGGTATACGCGGGGCACCTTGCGGAGGCGGCGTCGGTTGCCGAGCAGCTCCGGTCGCTCGGTGAGGAGCTTGGTGATTCGCACGCTGTGGCGATAGCTGGGGTCGACGCCGCTCTGGCGCTGGCGTACGGTGGCGAAGCGCCCCTGGCGCTGGTGCGCCTCGACAGCGTGGATCTGGGCGGGTTGTCGCTGTCAGATCGCGCATGGATGATGTATGCACGCGGCGAGGCGCTGAGCGCGGCGGCGGGCCCTGACGCAGCGACGACCTTCGTCGCGGCCATCGAACTGGCGCGCACGATCGGGAATCCGTTTGTGGCATCTGTGGCACGTATGTCATTGGCTGCAGAGCATGCCCGTGCCGGGCAGCTCCAGCAGGCTGTCGATGTCTATTCCACATGCCTCCACGAGTACGTCCGACACGGCAACTTCGTGCACGCCGTCACGACCCTCCGCAATCTCGTAGAAGTGTTGGTTGCCTTGGGCGATGACCGCGCCGCCGCCTTGCTCGCTGCGGCAACGTCGAGCGAACAGCTGCGGCCGAGCTACGGCCCCGAAGTGGAGCGGTTGTCAAGCGTGGTCGCCGACATCGAACAGCGCGTCGGAGCAAGTCGTTTCAGCGAATGGACCAACGAAGGTCGGTTGCTCGGCCTACCTCAAGCCGTCCAGATGGCCGCCGATCTCATCGACCGGCATCGGACCTGATCCTCAGACGATCCTCAGGTAATCCACGAGCGGCTACCGGACGTACGTGGTCTCGTGGGCAACATGAACACTCATCGTCAGCCCACACCCTGGCCGGCCACAGATACCGTCGTCGTCACCGACGGCGGACTGGAGACGTGGCTCGTCTTCCACCATGGCGTCGATCTGCCGGCTTTCGCCGCGTATCCGCTGGTGGCAACGGACGAAGGTCGCGCATTGCTCATCGAGTACTACGGGTACTACGCCGAGATCGCCCGGTCCATCGATGCGGCCGTAGCGCTCGAGGCTCCGACGTGGCGCGCCAACCCCGACTGGGCCGCCACACTCGGCCACGATCGGACCGCACTGAAGGAATTCATCTGGGCCTCCGTCCATTTGGTGGACGAGGTGCGCGGCAGCTGGACGGGGGACAAGCCGTGCCTGATCGGGGGCACCGTCGGTCCGCGTGGTGATGGATATCGAACCGACTCGATGATGGATGCCGACACTGCCATCGAGTACCACTCGTTCCAGATCGATTGCATGGCGGCGGCCGGCGTCGACATCGTGACCGCGCTGACCATGGGTTACACCGACGAGGCCGTCGGCATCGCCCGGGCCGCTCGAGCGGCCGGGCTGCCCGTTGTGGTGTCGTTCACGTTGGAAGCCGATGGCACGCTCCCGTCGGGCATGTCGTTGCGCGAGGCGATCGACCGCACCGACGCTGCGACCGCCGGGTACCCCGTGCACTACATGATCAACTGTGCCCACCCGGTGCACTTTGACCACGTGCTCGACGGCACCTCGTCATGGGCAGCCCGCATTGGAGGCCTGCGAGCAAACGCGTCGCAGCTGAGCCATGCCGAGCTCGACGAGATGGTGGAGCTCGACGAGGGCGATCCTGACGACTTGGCAGCCAGGTACGTTAGTCTTCGCTCGGCGTTGCCCAGCCTCCAGGTGATCGGTGGCTGCTGCGGCACCGACCAGCGCCACGTCGCGGCGATTGCTCACGCTTGGCGCGCCTCGGCCCGGGTGTGAAACAGAACGTCCCTCGGCGCTGCGCTATCACCCCAACTTTGGTGCAACTACATTTCCTCACGTTGGGGCTTGGCCATGGCATGGAAGGGGCCAGGGGTTTCAATTCCCCTAGATTCTGGTTCGCCGCAACCCCGGGTGGCGATCGACCTGCAACCGGATGAGCGCTGAATGACATAAGTCCCTGGAACAACTCGACTGCCGAGCGCATGCTGACATGAGAGTGCGGCACGAAAAACGTTTGGAGCCTGGGATGACCACAGACCTCTACGAGGTGAACCTGGAAGTTCTCGACGACGCAACCTGTTGGCGGCTGTTCGCTCGAGCAGGCTTCGGCCGGCTCGCCTTCTTCCACGACGACGAACTACACGTGTTGCCGGTGAACGCGGCGGCGAAGGACAAGAAGGTGATCTTCCGGGCCATCGACGGTTCGCTCATCGCCTCGGCAGGTCGCGGCGCGATGGTTGCCTTCGAATCCGACGAGATCGATCCGAGCGATGAGTCCGGATGGAGCGTGCTGGTTCGAGGCTCGCTCTGGGACGTCACCGACACGCTGGCTGCCGCGGCGTGGGACGAGTTGACCGTCCGCAGCTGGGCACCCGGACGGCCGGGCCGATGGATGTGCATCGAGCCGATTGCCGTGACGGGTCGAATGCTGAGCCGGCGGCGGGTCCTCAACAGCCCAGGCGAATTCGCGGGTCCTTCGCGGCCAACGCGCCGGGAAGTTGATCGACCTCGATGACCGACACACAAGACACCCTCACGAAAGGTGGACCCTTGCTATGAACGCGACCCAGTTCGAAAAGCTGCAGACCGGTAGAGGCTTCATTGCCGCACTCGATCAGAGTGGCGGCAGCACCCCGAAGGCACTGCGATTGTATGGGATCGAGGAATCCGAGTACGACGGGGACGAGGAGATGTTCGCCATGATGCACGCGATGCGAGCGCGCATCATCACGAGCCGGAGCTTCGGCGGCGACCGGATCCTTGCCGCGATCCTCTTCGAGAACACGATGGATCGCCAGATCGAGGGACGTGAAACGGCCGACTACTTGTGGAACGTCAAGCACGTGGTGCCGATCCTGAAGGTCGACAAGGGCCTCGTCGAGGAGGCCGACGGCGTGCAGCTCATGAAGCCGATGCCGGGTCTCGATGCGCTGCTCGTCCGCGCACGGGACAAGGGCATCTTCGGCACGAAGATGCGCTCGGTGATCAAGCTGGCCAACGAATCCGGTGTCGCTGCCATCGTCGCCCAACAGTTCGAGGTCGGCAAGCAGATCCTCGGCGCAAGTCTGGTGCCGATCATCGAGCCGGAGATCGACATCAAGAGCCCGCAGAAGGCAGAGGCAGAATCACTGCTGAAAGCCGCGATCCTCGCCGAGCTCGATCAGTTGCCGGACGATCAGTCGGTGATGCTCAAGCTCACATTGCCCGAGGTCGACGACTTCTACGCCGAGCTCATCAAGCACCCACGCGTGTTGCGTGTCGCCGCTCTCTCGGGTGGCTACTCGCGCGAAGAGGCCGACGCCCGTCTGGCGCGCAATCACGGCATGATCGCCAGCTTTTCTCGGGCGCTCACCGAGGGTCTGACCGCCCAACAGAGCGACGAGGAGTTCGACACGGCGCTCGACCGGTCGATCGCCAGCATCTTCGCCGCCTCTACCACCTGACCGCTCGCCTACCCACGCCTCAGCTCAAGAACATCGGCTTGCCGAGCAGGTGATTCACGCGGGCTCGGTACTGCTCTTTGTCGTACAGCTCATCGACGTCGACCCGTTTGAGGCCGGAGACGCACGTCTTGACCGGCACGGTGGTGTACATGCCGTTTTGCAGCGCGACCATCACACCGGTATGGCCGCGGGCAAGTTGCTGGACGGCGAGATTGCCGTACGACAGCGCGACCATTCGGTCGAGTGAGTCGGGAGAACCAGAGCGCATCAGGTACGCGAGTTGCTGGTTGACGACATCGACGCCGGTGATCCGCTGGATTGCCTCGCCGAGGATCGTGCCGATGCCACCCAGCTTGCGGTGACCGTAAGCGTCCTCCTGCCCGTATTCGACAACCTGGCCGCCGATCATGGTCGCTCCCTCCGACACCACCACGATCGCGTAGTTGCTCGGGTTCTTGGCGCGGTCGTCGACGAGCATGCCGGCAAGCCGTTCGATGTCGAACGGAACCTCGCTGATCAGTGCCCGGTCGACATCGGACAGATAGGCCGACACCAGGGCCGTCTCGCCGCTGTTACGTCCGAACAGCTCGACGATTGCGATCCGTTCGTGACTGCCGGCCGGTGTGCGTAGCGAGTGGATGCATTCCACGCTGCGCGTCACGGCGGTGGAGAACCCGATGCAGTAGTCGGTGCCGAACACGTCGTTGTCCATTGTCTTCGGTATTCCAACGACGCGCACACCCTCCTCGTGGAGGCGTACCGCGAACGACAACGTGTCGTCACCGCCGATGGCGATGAGGGCGTCGATGCCGAGGTGCTCGAGGACCTCGAGCACGTGTTTGGTGCAATCCACACGCTCGTTGCCGTCGAATGGGTAGTCGTCGACGAGGAACGCAGGGAGATCAGCCTCCCGCACCTTCTGCGGGTTCGTCCTCGAGGTGTGCAGGTGGGTGCCGCCGTAGCGGTCGATCGTGCGCACGCCGAGACCCGTCAGCGGCTCTACCCATTGGGACTGAGACCGGCTGTCGGCCGGGTTGAAGTGGAGCAGACCGGCCCACCCCTTGCGGATGCCGAGCACCGTCCAGTCGTTCGCCTCCGCCTGGTTGACGACGGCCTTGATGCACGGGTTGAGGCCGGGAACGTCGCCGCCTCCGGTCAGAATGCCGATCTGCATAGTTTCCTCCTCAGATGCACGACCTCCTCGATGCTCCGAAGCCGGGCCACGCACTGCTTTCATCGTACGTGCAACTTCCGCTCAACCGCCTCGATCGCAACCCTGTCAGCGAGACCTCAGTAGCATCCTCGAATGAGCTTTCCCGTCGTGGATGGGCTCCGCGCGATCGAGTTCGGTAGCCCGGGTGAGAGCCGGCGACAACTCATCGACTGCGTCGTCAACGGCAACAAGCGCGCCACGGCTGGGCTGTTGTCCGAGTACGTCGATGAGGGTGAACCGCTCGAGCACATCGGCGAGTTGCTGGCAATCGTCGACGAAGCCCTCAATCACATCGCCACCGTGCGCGTGACCAGAATCGAGATGTCCCGCTTCGCCGATGTTCCCGACGAGTTCCCGCTGGCCGAGGCGGAAGGGGATCTCGACGCGGACGACTTCCGAGCCAGCCACCTCGCATACTGGACCGGAGTCGGCGAGGTCATCACCGCCGACACCAGACTCGTGCTGGTCTACTTCGACCTGCTCCCCGACGTCCGTCGACACGGGGCGGACAACTCGTGAGGCGTGCCGCGCGCCGGTCAAGAAGGCGCTGTCATCCGCATTCTGGTGATCCGCGCCGATCACCACGAAATCGACGGGGTCGGCGAAGAAGGACCCTCCATTGCTCTGTTGGCGTAGCAGTGGAAATCGTGGTGAGTTCAGGCGACCGGCATCGATGGCGACGCTCTGCTTGCCGCGATTCGATGCGATGATGGTTGAATCGATCCAGACGAAAGGAGACGAGCATGACTGAGACGAACGAACGGGCTGTCCTCGCCGGAGGTTGCTTCTGGGGAATGCAAGATCTGATCCGCAAGCGGCCGGGCGTGATCTCGACACGAGTGGGCTACACCGGCGGTGACGTTGCAAACGCGACCTACCGCCACCACGGTTCGCATGCCGAAGCGATCGAGATCATCTTCGACCCTGAGCAGGAATCGTTCCGCGGCCTTCTCGAGTTCTTCTTCCAGATCCACGATCCGACGACGAAGAACCGTCAAGGCAACGACCTCGGTGCCAGCTACCGGTCCGCCATCTTCTACACCGACGACGAGCAGCGGGCGGTCGCCGAAGACACCATTGCCGATGTCGAGGCCTCGGGGCTGTGGCCCGGCAAGGTGGTCACCGAGGTCGTCCCGGCGGGCCCGTTCTGGGAAGCGGAGCCAGAGCACCAGGACTACCTCGAGCGCTATCCCGCGGGTTACACCTGTCACTTCGTCCGTCCCAACTGGAAGCTCCCACGCCGAGAGGCCAACGCCTGATCGCGCGGATGTTCGGCCTTGCCAGAAAACCTATGATGGTGCTCGATGCGCGCTTGGGCGTGCTGAGGGAGGGACGGCATGACCGCACACAGGGTGTCTCGAATCCGCGTTCGTCTGGGGATGGTTCTGCCGTCGTGCTGAGCGCGGTCGGCGTGGTGGCAGCACCGACGGGAGTGTCGGCCGCGCCATGGACGATCAGCGCGCTGTCGAGTGGGACCACGCCGGCCCAACTGGCGTCGACGCTGGTCGGTCCCGGGATCACGGTCAACAGCGCCGCGTTCACCGGCGACACCAGCGCGGCCGGACTGTTCAACGATCCCGCGGCGTCGGTTGGCTTGGCCTCGGGCATCGTCCTCTCGAGTGGACACGCCAGTGATGTGATCGGGCCCAACACGGTCGGCAACAGCGGCGTTAGCCTCGGCACGCCTGGCGACCCCGCTCTCGACACGCTGAGCGGACAGACAACCCAGGACGCCGCCAGCCTGACCGTCAACTTCACACCCACGAACCCCCAGCTCGCCATCAACTACGTGTTTGCATCGGAGGAGTACGAGGAGTACGTCGACACCGAGTTCAACGACGTCTTCGGGTTCTTCGTGAACGGGGTCAACTGCGCGCTCACGCCGGGCACCAACAACCCGATCACGATCAACACCGTCAATCAGCACAGCAACTCGCTCTTCTACGTCCCGAACCTTGACGGCACCTACGACACCCAGTTCGACGGGTTCACCGTGGTGCTGACATGTCGCGTGGCGGTCAACCCCGGTGTGCCGAACACGTTGCGCTTGGTCATTGCCGACGCGAGCGACGGCATCCTCGACTCCGGAGTGTTCCTCCAGGCCAACGGTGTCTCGTCGAACCCGATCGGGCCGTTGCAGCCGATCACGCCGAACCGCCTGCTCGACACCCGCCTGCAGGTTGCGACCACCAGCGCCCACACGCAGTCGATCGTGCCGGGGGGCACCTCGATCAGCCTCAAGGTGACCGGCGGCGAGGTACCCGAGACAGCGCTCGCTGTGGCGCTGAACGTCACCGCGGTTGATGGCGCGGGAGCCGGCTTCCTCACGATCTTTCCGGACGGTGGGCAGCAACCCGGCACGTCGAGTGTGAACTTCTCACCGGGTGCGGCGTCGCCGAACAGCGTGATGGCGAAGGTCGGCGCCGGTGGTCGTATCCGCATCTTCGCCAATGTCAGTGTCAACGTGATCGTCGACGTCTTCGGCTGGTTCGGCCCGGGTGGCAACGCCCGGCTCTTCACCGTCGTGCCGAACCGAGTGCTCGACACGCGCGACAGCGGCACACCGGTGGGGTTCTCTGCAGACGATCGATGTCCAGATCGCTGGAACTGAGCGGGTGCCGACAGGAGCGTCCGCTGCGGTGCTCAACGTCACAGCCGTGGGAGCGGTCGGGCCTGGCTACCTCACGGTGTTCCCGTCGGATCGTGACCTGCCACTGGTCTCGAGCGTGAACTTCGAAGCTGGTGTTCCGCGACCGAACAGCGTGATCGCGCCTCTCGGTCCGGACGGCAAGATCAAGATCTTCGCCAACCAGCAGACTCACGTCGTCGTCGACGTGATGGGCTGGTTCGGCGCGGCCGGTCAGGCGGAGTACGTCGAGGTCCCGTCCACCCGTTTGCTCGACACCCGTTTGCCCGCGGATACCGGCCCCAAGTTGGCCGCCGGAGGCACGATCCACTTGCCGGTCGTCGGCTCGGTCGTGCCGCCCAACGCGAGGTCTGTCGTGCTGAACGTCACGGCCACCGCACCGGACGCCGCAGGTTTCTTGACGGTGTACCCCGGCGGTGCGGCTCGCCCGCTTTCGTCGAACCTGAACTACGTCAAAGGCCAAACGATCCCGAATGCTGTGATCGTCGGTCTCGGCCCGACTGGCACTGTCGACATCTTCTCCCTCGCCTCGACGCACGTCGTCGTCGACGTGGTCGGCTACTTCGCCTAGCGATCAGAACAGGTTCACGCCCTCGCTCTACGCGGCCTCAGGTCTACCGAGCGGGCTGCGTCCGCAGCGTGTCCCGCAGCGCCTCCAGGCCCGAGAAGCGGGGTGTCCAGCCGAGCTCAGTGCGGGCCAGCGTCGTGTCCATGATCGCTGGATGACTGAGTGCCTCGACCCATTCCGCTGTCGCCGGGAGGAATGGCAGCCGTGCCAGAGCGCGTGCCGTTGCATACGTCGGCCGCGCCGGAACCGCTATCGGGATGAAGCCGAGCTCGCGGGCCACATCCAGAGCGCTGAGCACCCCTTCACCAGCGATGTTGTAAGCGCCCGGAGGACCCGCGCCTACGACGCATTGCAGAAGCGCCCTGCCGACGTCGTCGGCGTGAACGAACTGCATCGCAACGTCAGGTACGAGCGCTGGGATCGGGACCGGCAATCGGCCGAGCCGGCCCGATAGTCGTCGGGCGAGCCCAGCCAGGGGACCAGGTGCGAGGTCCTTGGCACCCATGGTGTGCGGGCCGAGCACGATGCACGGCCGGAGCACGTAGAGCGCGATGTCGGGATGCGCCGCTGCCTCGCCGCGAAGAAACTCCTCCAGCTCCGCCTTTTCCTGGGCGTAGTGGAGCCGGTCGGCCGGTCGGGTGGGCCAGTCTTCGCGCATTCCGACCGGGTTGTCGCGGTGGAAGCCGTAGGCCGCCACGGACGATGCATACACGAATCGTCGCGCGCCTGCCGCGGCTGCGGCGCGGAAGGCGTTGACCGTGCCGTCGATGTTGATGGCCCGTGTGGTCTCGCTTCTTCTTCCGACGATGAGGAACGCCAGATGCACGACGACGTCGACGTCGCTGAATGCCGACGTGAGCGCGTCGGGATTGCGCACGTCGCCGCACCGATACTCCATCTTCGACCAGCCTTGGGCGGCGGCGTCGAAGGGACGGCGGGCGATGCCGACGACTCGCGACACTCGATCGTCTGCTTGCAGCAAAGGCATCAGTCCGAAGCCGAAGGTGCCTGTCGGACCGGTGACGGCCACGGTCAGATCTGTATCGCTCATCCGGGTCGTGACCCTATCGACGCATCGACAATTCGTTCACCGGTCGGCGCGAACCACCTTCGCGGGGCGGTCGCCCATCGAGTCCGTGGAACCCTCGGCACCGGCGAAGCCTGCTGCCAAGAGCTTCGCTGCCACGACGGCGGGGTCGATCTGGGCGAAGTGTCGGGCCCGGTCGGCACCTCGTCGTTGCATGTGAGCGAAGGAGGGGTGCGTCGGAGCGTCGAAGTCTTCGTCGACCAGCAGCAGCCGCCCACCGGGTCGGAGCACCCGTGCCAGTTCACGGATTGCCGCATCGAGATCGGTCCAGTGGTGCATGGTGTTGACCGTCCACAACGCGTCGATGCTTTGATCCTCGGCGGGGATCGACTCGGCGGAACCATCGACTACGCGGATCGCGGCGCGGCCGCGCTGACCGAGCCGGCGCACTTCGAGGATGTGTCGCATGTACGGCGTCGGGTCGACCGCCAGCACCGAAGCTCCAGTCTTCGCGGCAAGCACGGCGGCTGGGCCCATGCCGGCACCCACATCCACGACGAGCTCACCCGGCTGTGGTGCGACGGCCCGAACGACCGCTCGGCTCACCGGCGAGCGCCACATCTTCGGGAGCATCTTCATGTAACGCACGAAGCCACGCAGTCCGCGGTCGTGGTCGTGGCCGTGCCCGGCGTGATCGTGCTGACTCATCGCTCGAGGAGGCTAACTCGCTCGCTGCTCAGGCGGTGGCAGAGCCTCGCTAGCGCCGACTGGCCGACTTCGGGCCCCACCAGAAATGAGGAGATCTCCCGATGGTGCGATGCGCAGTGCATCCGTACTGTCGATCCCACCGTGACGCTGGGTCGCGGCGGCGCAGGAGCGCCACGAACACCAAGGAGACAGACATGATGCTGGCAACTACCCAGGTCGAGGATTTCGACCAGTTCTTGAAGATCTTCTCGACCACGGGGGCCGAGAAGCGCAGGCAGCACGGTTCCAAGGGAGCGACCGTCTTTCGCGATCCCACGGAAGCGGACCGCGTCTGGGTGCTCTTCGACTGGAATGCCGAGGGCTGGCAGGCCTTCGTCTCCGACCCCGAGGTCCCGGCGATCCTGCACGAGGCCGGGCACAAGGGCAAGCCCCAGCCGGCCGCACTCGGCGGTCAGTACGACGCCTAGCAGCAGGCTGACTTCGTCAGCGCGTAGATGTCGGGGATCGGCCGTTGGGTCGATCCCCGGCTCGCGTCAGGGCGTCGTCGGTCCACCAGCTGCCGAGGCAGCAGCGATGTCCTGCCGGTTCTGACCGTCCCACCACCTGTCGGCGAGCTCAGGCCCGGCGGTATCGGTAGGGGACGTTCTTCAGCCCGACCATCCAATAGGCGGCGCTCGGTGCACCGACCTGAGCGGCTACGTCTTCGACCGCGATCTGCTCGTCACCATCGCAGCCGATGACAGTGACCAAGTCGCCCACCGACGCGTCGCCGATCCCCGTGAGGTCGATGACGGTGTACTCGGCGGAGACTCCCAACACTGCGCAGCGACGACCATGGCACAGCATGAACGCCTCACCGGACCCCGGACCCTGGCGGTACCCGTTGTCCATGCCGAACAGGATCACGCCGACCGTTGCATCGTGATCCAGCCCGCTCGGACCGGCGCCGGGAAGATCGTCACCCACGCGCCGCCGTCCGATGTGGATGAGCTGAGCCCGAAGTGAACGAAGCGCCTTGCGGAAGCCGAGCGCCTCAGCACGGGCGCCGCTGATCGGATGCAGCCCGAACGTGAGATGGCCGGGCGAGATCGTGTTGAGTCCGTCCGGAACACTGCGCGAGAACACCGAACTCGCTGCAGCCTGGGCAAATTCGATCGTGATGCCATGCTCGATCTCGACCATGCGAACGACTTCGGCGAATGCCTGGAGCCGCCTGCGAGACCACGCCTCGCCGGCGTCATTGGAGAACGGGATGTGGGTGTACATCCCCTCGAGGTGAAGGCCGGGCGTCGCCAGGACATCCCGTACGAACGCGGCGCACTCGTCGATCCGCACGCCGAGCCGGCCCATGCCCGCGTCGACTTTCACGTGGACTTTGATCGGTTTGCCTGGTCGCGCTGCCGCGGCCACGGCCAGCACCCCGAGATGGTCGTAGATCGTCGGCGTGAGCCAGTGCTCGATCAGAAACGAGTTGCCGGCGGGGAGTTGAGCGCCGTAGAGCAGGATCGGCAGCGTGACGCCTGCGGCGCGCGCGGCCACGGCGTCATCGACGTTCGCGGTTGCCAGACCATCGACGCCGAGCCGTTCCAGGTGGCGGCTGACCTCGACCACCCCATGTCCGTACGCGTTGGCCTTGACGGGCATCAGCAACTTCACCCTTCGCCCAGCGTTCGTCCGAATCAGGGCCACGTTGTGGGTGATCGCGTCGAGATCGATCTCCGCCCAGACCGGTCGCGCTGCTTCGTGGCCCACCGCCTGCGCCAGTGTGCTCGTCATCCGGCGAACTCGATGAGGCATGACGCAGCCATGGGAACGAGCGCGGTGGCGTCGCGGTCGTCGTCGACGATGTGTCGTGGCCGAACGCTCGGACTGGTCGCCTTGTTCGACAACGCGTTGAACGTGACCGTGATCATGCGCCGCGGCCACGGCGACATGTTGGCCGTCGACCCGTGCAGGGTGTTGACGTTCATGAAGATGACCGAGCCCGCCGGCCCTGTCGGAGCGACGACCCCGCCTTCGCTCACCTGTTGCTTGATCGTGTCGGTGTCGGCGTAACGAAACGAGTACGACGTTCCGCCGTCGGAGACTTCGGGGGTGGGGGCGACGTGGCGATGTGAACCAGGTACCAGCATCAACGGGCCGTTCGTGGTCAAGACCTCGTCGAGGAAGATCAGTGTGTTGACCATCCGCGGCTCGGAAATGTGGTCGTCCTCGCGATAGCCCGGGTAGTCCTGGTGCCAGAACCATGCGTCACCCGTGAATGCTGCCTTGCAGTTCACGCCGAGTTGGAAGACGTAGACGTCGTCGTCGAGCAAGGTCCGTGCCGCCTCGAGCAGCACCGGGTGATGAACCAGATGGTCGTAGACCACCGAGCGATGATGCAGGTTGGCAATCGTTCGCACCGTGACGCCGTCACGTTCGAGAATGAACCGGTCGTCGCGAGGCTCCTCGACGAGAACGCGATCGAGCTCGGCGATCAGGACGTCGATCTCGGAAACGTCGAGAAGCGCCGGGCAGAAAACAAACCCGCTGGTCTCGTACTCGGACTTCATTCGGGCAGACTATTGCCGCCCGCCTTCCTCGGCGTCGTCAGTCGAGCGCGAAGAGGTGGTCGACGCCGACGGCCTCGACGACGCGCCGCAGCGCTTCCGAGGTGTGAACATGCAGCGGACCGCCGGCGATGACGTTCCTTCGTGCCGCCTCGGTCAAGACAGCCAGACCGGCACTGTCGATGTACTCGACATCAGCGCAGTCGACGTACACATGGTCGTTGGGACCCAGTGCTTCGAATGCCGCACGCAGCGATGGCGCAACTTCCGTGTCAAGAGCACCTCGTACGACGATCACGGTCACGTCGTCAAGACGAAACCCACTGATCTGCAAACCAACATCAAGAACTGACATCTTTTCCTCCTGGAAACCCGTCACCCGGCCAATCACTGTGACAGGACGGCCACTCCGCGTCAATGAGTCGATCGACCTAGAAATGTCTAGGAAAATGCCGCGGCCGACTGCTCCGAGTCCTCCGAGCCTCGGAAGAAGACGATCTTGCCGTCAGCGAGGCGGAACCAGTGCTGCATGTACATGGCCGCTCGTTTGCCGGTGGAGTTGACCGTGTATGCCCAGCGGACGGTTGCAACCACGTCGGTCTCGTTCGAGGTGAAGGAAAGGGGCGTGAACTCGGTGATCTCGACGTTCGACCCGATCTCCTTGAAGAACCGGGGAACCTCGTCCTTGCCGCGGTAGGTGCCGTACCACGGCACCGACGTGCTGGCGGCCTCGGCCGCCCAGTCGACGTCGTCGGCGAGCTCTGCCAGAACGCCGTCGACGTCGCCACGGCCGTACGCTGCGTACAAGCGCTGAACGGCTTCTCTGTTGGAGTCGGAACTGTTGGTGGTGGTGGTGGTGGTCATGACTCAGATGATGAACGCAACACGCGTTTTCACGCATCGGGAAAACACCCCATCTACGATTGCGCTGTGCAGGCCGCAGTAACCCGGGCGGAGATCGCCGCATTGCTCGCCGTGGCGCAGGACCATGCGTTCGGTCAGCCCCCAGGGTCGCAACTGCGAGCAACAGTGCTCGGCCAACACCTGGCCAGGGCCGCGGGCATCGATCGATCCGAGCTGGCGGCCACGTGGTGGACTTCGGCCTTGCGATTCCTCGGCTGTACCGGCCACGCCTTCGAGACAGCCGAGGTGTTCGGTGACGAGATCGAGTTCCGGGCCGACTCCATGCAGGCCGACCTCGCCAACCCCGTGCACGTGATTCGACTGATGGTCGACCACGCGGGACCGGGTCAGTCGGGTGTGCGGCGGGCCCGCTCGGTGGTGTCGGTCCTCGCCGGCGGCCGCAAGACCGCAGAGCTCAACTTCCGCATGGCGTGCGAGGTCGCCGACGCCTTTGCGATTCGGCTCGGCCTCGACGAGCCTGTTCGCGCCGCGCTTGCCTCGACCTTCGAGCGATGGAACGGCCGCGGTCTACCTGCCGGATTGAAGGGCACGGCGATTCCCCGACCGATGCGGATTGCCCAACTCAGCCAAGAACTGGAGGTGCTCGCCCGGGCAGAAGGCATCGCTGCTGCGCTGGAGATCATCAAAGCTCGGCGCGGCAAGGCCTACGATCCGGAGCTCGCCGATCTCGTCCTCACCGAGGGTACGGACTGGTGGGACGTCGTCGAATCGGCCGACTCCTGGGATGTGGCGCTCGCTGCCGCTCCGCCCGTCGCGCCGCTCGACGAAGCTGCCGCGCACGAGTCGTTGCTCGTACTCGCCGACTTCGCCGACCTCAAGTCACCGTGGACGAGCGGCCATTCGCGCGCTGTTGCGGCGCTTGCCCTCGATGCGTGCGGCACCTTCGCAGAGGCTGCTGCTCTCGTGCACGACCTCGGTTGCGTCGCAGTGCCCAACACGATCTGGGACAAACCCGGGCCCCTCACACGCGATGAGCGCGATCGCGCCGAGACCCACGCTCTCGTGACTGATCAGCTCCTTCGGCGCGTGCCGTACACCGCAGCGCTGGCCGCGGCGGCCTGTGCGGCGCACGAGCGCATCGACGGGTCGGGTTACCACCGCCGGGCCAACGGTGCCCAACTCGACGAAGCCCAGCGCGTGATCGCCGCCGCGGACTGCTATCAGGCGATGACCTCGGATCGCCCCCACCGCAGCGCGCATTCCGCCGCCGACGCGGCGACCGAACTGCGTTCCATGAGCGCCGCCGGCCGCCTCGACGGAGAGGCCGTCGAGCGCGTCCTGGCCGCTGCAGGACACCGGCGTGCGGCACGCCCGCCGCTGCCGGCCGGTCTGACGGCTCGCGAGGCCGAAGTGTGTCGGCTCCTGGCCCTTGGCCTCACCACCCGGCAGGTCGCCGATCGGCTCGTGATCTCCGCGAAGACTGCAGACCATCACGTGCAGCACATCTACACGAAGATCGGCGTGTCGACGCGCGGTGCGGCAGCCCTGTTCGCGATCGAGAACGGGATCCTCGCCGCAGATACGTGATCCCGTCACGTCGCCTGGCGCCCCGACAGGCTCAACCTGAGCAGGACCTCGTTGTCGAAGACGATGTCGCCGGTCTGCTCGAACCCATAGCGCTCGTAGAAACCGATCGGGCTTCCCTCGCCCTGGCTCCTGGGCCGCCTCGAGCAACGAGTCGACGACGCTGCTCACGAACTTCTCCTGCCCCGGCGATGTGCGCAGCGCCTCGATCTCGCGGCGATTCGAGTCGTCGATGGGTCGAAGAGCTACCACGGCCGACGACGCTACTCAAACCTGACCCGCTGCCTTGGCCTGCTTTCGTGGGACCTGGATGACGTAGCGCTCGTCGGGCTTCACTTCGCCCGCTGCTGTCACGTTGGCCCACATGTTGATTCCATTGTCATCGTGCTCGACGATCTCAGCCTCGAAACCGGCACGTATGAGCCGATCGAGTGCGCGCTGGGCCTCACGCATCGAGCAAGGCTTCGGACGGTCGAGAACCACAACCCGACCCCGCCGAACTACGGGAACGATCCGTACCAGCAGGCCCACCACGAGCCAGAAGACGGCAAGAGCGAGCATCGCCTTCAGCGCAAGCGACATGGGAGCATCGTGCCCGCTCCAGCGCGGCGATGCAACTGGCGGGGACGTACACGCAGCTCGTGGTCAGGGCTCAGCCGTGCACGCGACCTTCGCATCGAGCAGTGAGCGGACCGCATTGATGGTCGGCTCGTTGAGCTTGAGCTGAGCCTTGAGATCGTCGCGCGCGTCGGACGAGAGCACCCAACCAAGGGGTGCACTCGAGCCAGGGTGGGCGACGGTTGCCGCCCTGAACCATTGGTCGGCAAACCCGGCGCTGCGGAAGAGGCGTTGCGACTCTTGCCTGGCCGCCTTCTCCAAACCGTTGGAGATCTTGAGCTCGGCCTGCGCCGGCACCAGCAACTGGTTGAGCGTTGCCGGAACGCGAGAACCCGCGGCGTCGCTGGAGTAACCATTGTCGATCTGCAGAAAGATCGGCGTGATGCATCCCGAGCCGGAATCAGGTGTGAAGGCCCCGGCGACCGCCGGCCAGATGTCGACGAGCGTCGAGGCGCCTGAGTTGTCGCGGTAGCCGCCGTCGACGACGTCGACCGACGTGCCCTCGGCGGCGCTGTCGGCGCGACCGGCTGGGCTGATCAGCGGGAAGCGAGCCGACAGGAGGGCCGCTGTGGAGAAGCGGATGTCGCACTTCGCACAGAGCTGGTTGACGAAATCGATCGTCGATCCTGCGTTGTCGGCAGCGGTGCCGTCAGGGTTGGCGGCGTCTTTTTGAAGCTGCCCGGTGCGGTCGCAGAAGTGCGCGTCTTGCTCGACCTGTGTTCTGATCGGTGATACGAGCACCCTGCAGCCGTTGGTGACGTTGGTGCCGTTCATGAACAAGTACGGCTGGTTGCCCGACGCCTGGTTGGCGTAGAAGGGCTTGGACAGATATCTGTCCTTGCCCCACTGACGCTCCCAGGCGCGCTCGAGTACGGCCGCCCGATCGACTCCGTGCTGAGGGCGAAGCAGGGAATCCAGCGCATCGTTGAACACATACGCCGCGAGTGGCGCAGCCAGGAAGTCGTCACCGAGTCGATCGTCGACCCACTGCAACGGCAGCGCCTGCGCGGCGGTGTCGTCGTTCCATTGTGAACCGACGGCGGCGACGTACGACAGCAGGCCGACACTTCCGCCCGACGCACCGGACAAGGCGAAGAGCGCCCGGCGCCGTGCCTCGAGCACATCGTGGTCCTTCAGCGGTGTACCGCAGGGACCGTCGGCGTCAGGCTCCATCTCGACGATGCAGGTGACCACCGCAGCAGTCCAGTAGGCAGCGCGGATCCCGCCGCCGGCGGCGGCAATGAACAGAACTGGCCGCTGCTCGCCGGCTGCTTGATGCTTCTTCCAGTCGGTCACTGCGGCATCGATCGACAACTGCTGCGGCCGCACAGTGGTGTCGTTCGACAACTGCCGGACATCGTACCGGTGGCTGTAGTCGACTGTGGTCGCCAGCAACGTCCAGAGCACGAGCACTCCGACGATCGGTGAGTGATCACCCTTGAACCCGATCACCCTGAGGAAGGACGGCACGGCGAGGCGGTCGCCGTTCTGGAGGAAGCCTGCGAGTGCACTGGACAGATGGTCGGCGACCGAGCCGATGAGGCAGAACGTGGCCAAGAAGATCGCCACCACGTTGAGCGTGCCGAGGCTCGGCGCGAACGACAGCGACGCGCCGGAGTCGTGAAGCACCGCTCCGAGCACGACCACGACGATCGAGAGGATCGCGAGTACCGAGATCTTCGGTTTGTCGGACGTCCACCGCTGTGGTCTGGCGACGATGCGCATGACGAGCACGGCAGGGACCGCGAGGATCACCAACCCGATGCCGATTCCCATGCGCCACCACAGGGGTTGCGCCGGCCGCACGAGCACGGCCAGGTCGCCGGCCGTCGCGGCGATGGTCGCCAGGCCGAATCCGGCAAGGAGGATGCCGATCAGAATCGAGGCAACCTTGGCCAACTCGTCCTCTTTCGGATGCGGCAATGGCAGTTCCACGGCTGTCCTGGGGACTGGTTTCAAGACGGAGGGTGGCCCGTCGGTGCCGCTCTTGGAATGTTCGTGGTTGGTAGTCAGATACGAGTTGATGTCGAGCAGCAGCGAGCACACGCCGACGACCGACAACAGATAGCCGAGCAGAGCAAGTCCCTTGCGATCGAGAACCTGCCCTGCGGCTATGACGAATCCGGCGACGATGCAGACGATCGACGCCGGCAGCACTGCTCCGCCGAACCCGACCTTGTCGGGCTGAGTGGGTTCGCCTCGTTTCGATGGCTTGAGCAAGCCGCTGCCAGTGAGCACCAGCACGACACCGAAGAGGAGGATGATCGGCACCGTCACCAACCACTGCGGGCGGGAAAGCCTGCGGATCGCGTCGGTTCCCTGGGCGATGTGGGCGAGCACGACGAACAAGATCGCCGCGGTCAACTGCACCCACAGCTTGCGCAGTGATCTCCACAACGCTCCGGCCGCAACAACGACCAGGTAGACGGCGCTGAGTGCGGCGAGCAGAGCTGGTAGCAACAGGAAGCCCAGCTTCCACCAGCTGAAGACGTGGATCGGGTGCAGGTCGGCTCTTGTCAGCTTCAAAGCACCCGTGTCGTCGAGCGTCTTCCACCACGCGTCGAGTGATCGGTGCATCCGGTTGTTCTCGAGTTCGTCCATTACAGCGCCGGCAATGATCAGGAGGATCCACAGCCACGGCAGTCGTGCCCTGCCGTCGCGCTTGCGCCTCAGGCGAACGATGCGTTGTATCCCTCTCAAGAAGACGTTCTTCTCGTCCTCCTCGATCGCTGCGTTGTAGGCGACGTAGACGAGGATCATCGTGAGGAGCAGTGCGTAGGCGGGCGTGAACCATCGTTGGTCGAGTTGTATCCATGAGACAGCGACCGACTTGCCGGAGCGCGCACGCGTCCTCGCCGTTTCGTCGACCGGTGTCTTGACCGAGTGGCAGCCATCAGCCGGCGTCAGCGTGAGGCTGCCGTTGTTCTGACGGGTGTACGCGTGCCACCCGATGACGAGCGTCGACACTTCGTCGGCGGTCGCCGATCCCGGCCCACCCTGAATTCTCACCGGGCTGCCGCTCTCACATCCCGCAGGCGCTGCCGCGTTCAGCGTCTGGCTGATGCCCTGCAACCAGACGTACCCGATCGCGAACACCAGCAGCGACGCGACCAAGGCGGTGCCGATCACGAAGCTGGGACCCCGTCGTGGTTCCATCATCTCTGACCCCCTCACCCAGTGGGAGAGAACCGTAGTACCGTTGCCCAGCGACGCAACACGATCGGGTTCGACCCGGCGAGGAGCGTAAGGGTGAACCACTGGCGCAAGCTCGGTGCCGCGGGCACCGTCGTGTTCGCGGGTTTGATCTCAGCTCGCTCGTCGTCGGGTCAGCACAGTGCGACGTTCACCGTGAAGTGGACCGGGCCGAACGGTCCATCTGATTGCATCACCATCGTGCCCGCCGGGTCGCCGTCGGGCACGTGGGCCTCGTATGCCTACACGGTCAACGGCAGTCCGGTCACCCTGACGGCGCCCGACACCGCCGGCAACTACGAGCTCTGGTACGCGTCCGATCGCGTGAAGGACGTCGTCTTCGGCAAGATCACCATCGTCGTCACCTGACCACCCACGGAACTGTGCAACACCCGCTTGGTAGGGTCGCCGCATGCCTCGCCTCGACCCGAGCGAACGTGCGGCACTGCCCGACCGCGCGTTTGCCTACATCGATTCTGGCGGCCGGCGGCGGTTGCCGATCCACGATGCCGCCCACGTCCGCAACGCACTGGTCCGCTTCGGCCAGGTCGGGTTCGAAACCGAAAGTGCCCGCGAACAGGCACGCTTGCGGCTGCTCAACGCCGCAAAGAGGTTCAAGATCGTTCCGGTCGGCTTCATTGCCGGGCAGCTGCAGACCGAGCGAAAGCTGGGCCAGCGCGAGGAGCCGGTGGTACAGCTTCCGTCTGGCTTCGTGACGATGCTGATGACCGACATCGAGGGATCGACGGCTCTGGTGCAACACCTCGGCGGGCGCTATCGCGAACTGATCGACGAGGTCTGGGCGATCCTGCGCCGCTCGGTGGAAGGCGTCGGGGGCCATGAGGTCGAGGCTCGTGCCGACGAGTTCTTCGCCGTGTTCGAAGCACCGAGGTGTGCCGTCGATGCGGCCATCGCGATGCAACGCGAGTTGCTCGGCCGCTCGTGGTCCGACGACCTCGACGTCCGCGTGCGCATCGGCATCCACAGCGGGTACCCAACGTCGACGCCTGACAACTACGTCGGGATGGATGTGCACACCGCATCGCGCATCACTGCAGTCGGTCATGGTGGGCAGGTCGTGGTGTCGGCCAACACCCGTGAAGGCGTCAAGGCGTCGGCTCCCGACGGGGTGCGCTTCAAGTCGCTCGGCTCGTACAAGCTGCGTGGCCTGCCGGAGGCGATGGCGCTGTATCAGCTGGGGGCGAAGGGCCTCCCGTCACGCTTCCCGCCGCTGCGAACGTAGGGCAGAGGTCGATCCGGCCAGCGGTCGCCTTGCGTCGCCGGGCGTGGTCCGGCAGGCTTTCCCGACATGAATTGGCCGACGTGGGACCAGGCTGCGGTTACGGCAGCCGTCTGCGGTCTCACATTTGTGTTCCTACGGCGCTCACGCCCGACACGGGTGCGTTCGATCATGATGCCCCTTGCCTTGGAGCTGACGCTGATGTCAGTGCTCTACTCCATTTGGCGCCTGGCCAGGGTGCTGCCGCTCGATCGCCAGCAGGGAGCCATCGAGCGGGCGCGCCAGATCAATCGGCTGCAGCACGACCTTCGTATTCCCAGCGAACTGTCGCTGCAGCACTTCGTGCTGGCTCATGAGTGGCTCGGGCGGTTCATGAACTACTACTACGCCATACTTCACGTCCCGGCCCTGATCACGTTCATGGTCTGGCTCTTCGTGCGCCATCGGGACCGCTACTCCCACTGGCGAAATGGGCTGGCCATCCTGACTGCGTTCTGCGTGATCATCCGCTTCATCCGCGTCGCCCCTCCGCGGTTTCTCACCGACCTCGGGTACATCGACCTGGCGTCCCGCTTCGGACTGTCGGCCTACGGTCCTGTGGGCACCGGCGTGTCTGACCAGTTCGCCGCCATGCCGTCGATCCATGTCGGCTGGGCGGCGGTCGTGTCGTTCGGTGTGGTGTGCGCCGGCACCAGTCGTTGGCGTTGGCTGGCGATGCTTCACGTGATCCTCACCGTGCTCGCCGTTTCGGCCACCGGTAATCACTGGTGGCTCGACGGGATCGTAGCGATCGCGCTGCTGGGCATCGCCTTGCTGATCGACAGCGGAGCGCGGCGCGCGCTCAAGCTTCGCGGGGCACGAGCGACTGGAGGTGACGTCGACTACTCGTTGAGCCCGGGCGACGACGTCGCCTTGGAACCTGCCTGAGCGATCGACTCCGCAGCCAGCCAATCATCGACGGTCCGGCAAACCGTGCCGGCGGCGTCGTCGAGCTTGGCCGCGACCGCAGCTGACAGGCCGTGTCCGGCCGAGGTCTCCCCGACCTCGACTCCGACCACCACCAGCGTCGTCGGCAAGCGGTGCAGCGCTCCGCCGAGAGCGATGCCATCGGCCACGCCGAGCGCATGGCTGCCGGCCAGCGGTGCGGCAGGTGTGAGCTCGCCCTTGTCACGCCATACGTGAACCGTTCCCGGGGCGGCGCCACTGCGTACCGCGTCGACTACCACGGCAAGGTCGACATCGGTCCACGCGTCGATCAAGCGACTGGGCTCTCCGTCTGTTTCGACAACCTCGACGTCGGGGTCGAGCCTGCCGGCCGCGAGATCTACGACGGCTGGGCCGACTCCGTCATCGCCGCGCCATGAGTTGCCGACGCCGATGAGAACGATGCGCGAGCTCAAGACCGATCGACGGTCAGGTCGAGGAAATGAGTCGCGCAAGAGATGCACGGGTCGTAGCTACGGATGACCTGCTCGGCACGGTGACCGAGCTCGTCGTCGACGAGATCGAGGTTCTCTTCGACGAAGCGGAACAGGTCGCGTTCGATGCCTGCCTGGTTCTGCGATGTCGGTGGGACGATCCGCGCCGTGAGGATCGCGCCCTCGTCGTCGAGCTCGTAGCGATGCCACAGCATCCCCCGCGGCGCCTCGGTCCAGCCGTGGCCTACTCCTGCCCGCGGCGGTACGTCGACGGCGGGGTGATCGGGCTCTCGGTAGCGGTCGATGATTGCCAGGCCCTCATCGCAGGCGTGCAGGACCTCGACGGCACGGACCACGATCGATCGGAACGGGTTGCGTTCGCCCGACGATAGCCCTGCTGCAGCCGCGGCGTCACGGGCCAGGGGGGTGAGCTCGTCGTAGTTCAGGGCGAAGCGGGCGAGTGGCCCAAGGAGATATTCCCCGCGCTCGAGGATGCGAGCGTGCAGCGCCGTCGAGTGCTCGACGTGTTCTTCCACCACATGCTGGTCGAACTCCTGGGGACCGATGTCGAGACCCATGGTGGACACGAGCCGGCCACGGGTGATCGGGTACTCGCCAGGGTGGCGCAGGGCAACCAGCTCGCCACGCCATTCATGATCGGGGAAATCGAACCCGGCCACCCATCGGACCGTTTCGAGGGCGAGGTCGCGGGCGCGTTCCAGTCGCGGTCTGAAAGCCTTCAGCTCGGCCTCCGTCGGAACCCGGTAGAAGCCGCCGACTCGCACGTTGACCGGATGGATTGCCCTGCCGCCGATCAGGTCCACCAGCTGATTGCCGATCTTCTTCAGTTCGAGACCGCGTTGAACGAGAGCGCGGTGGGCGTTGGCGAGTTCGATCGCGCCGTCGAAGCCGAGGAAGTCGGGGGCGTGCAGCAAGTAGATGTGCAGGGTGTGGCTCTCGATCCACTCGCCGCAGTACAGCAGCCGCCGCAGATCACCGAGCGCCCCTTCGACGGTGATTCCGCACGCCGCTTCGATCGCGTTGCACGCGCTCATCTGGTAGGCGACCGGGCAGATGCCACAGATGCGGGCGGTGATGTCAACCGGCTCCGTGTACGCCCGACCGCGCAGCAACGCCTCGAAGAACCTGGGCGGCTCGTAGATGCGCAGTTGCACGAGCTGCACCTGTCCATCGCGAATCACGACGTGCATCGCCCCTTCGCCCTCGACTCTGGCGAGCGCATCGACCGTGAAGGTCCGGTCGGAGTCGGGCCGTCGCGTCATGTCGAGCCTCGTTGCGCGACGAGGCGTTCGCCCTCGGCCTGGAACGGCTCGGCATTGGTGTTGAAGGTTCGCAGCATCCGGACGAGGTCGAGACGACCGACACCAAGCCGTTCGAGTTGCTCGGTGAGCGATGCGGGGTTCGTGTCCTCCGCAGGTCCGAAGCAGCCATAGCAACCCCTTGCGTACGACGGGCACAGTGCCCCACAACCGGCATGGGTGATCGGGCCGAGGCACGCCGTGCCCTTGGACACCATCACGCAGACATTGCCGCGCAACTTGCATTCCACACAGACGCTGTGCCCTGGGACGTTGGGTCGGCGCTCGCCGATGAAGGCGGTGAGCACCTCGAGCAGTTGATGCTTGTCGATCGGGCAGCCACGCAACTCGAAGTCGACGTGGACGTGATCGCTGATCGGAGTCGATGTGGCCAACGTGGAGATGAATGACGGCGTCGCGTAGACGATGCCCAGGTACTCGTCGATGTCGGAGTAGTTCCGCAACGCCTGGATGCCGCCCGACGTGGCGCAGGCGCCGATCGTGACGAGGAACCGAGACGAGTCGCGGATCGTTCGGATCCGTTCGATGTCGTGCTCGGTGGTGACCGAGCCCTCGACGATCGACAGGTCGTATGGCCCGGCGATCGTCGCCCGAGTCGCTTCGAGGAAGTAGGCGATCTGCACACGGTCGGTGACCGCGAGCAGTTCGTCCTCGCAGTCGAGGAGCGTCAACTGGCATCCGTCGCACGACGCGAACTTCCACACTGCGATGGTTGGCTTGATCGTGGACGTCACCATCGTCGCACCGCCAACAATCCTGCAGCGCTGGCCCAGTCGACAACCGGGCCGTCGGCACAGATGAACAGTGGCCCGAGCTGGCAATGCCCGCATTGGCGCACGGCGCAGTGCATGTTCCGCTCCAGCGATACCCGCACCTTCCCGGCGTCAGCGCCGGAATCCACGAGGTTGCGAGCGACGACGCGGATCATGACCTCGGGTCCGCACAGGAACGCCGTCGTCAGACTCGGTGTGACCGGAAGCTGCTCGAGCAACGTGGTGACGAGACCGACGTTGCCCGTCCAACCACGTGTGGCTGCATCGACCGTGATCTCGACGTGGACGTCGGGCAGCGCACGCCACCGCTCGATCTCGTCGGCGTACAGCAACTCGTCGGGCGCCCGCGCCCCGATGAGTATCGCGACCTGCCCGAACCGCTCGCGGCCGGCGAGCACCTCACGGATGACGGGTCGCAGCGGAGCGAGACCGATACCCCCACCGACGATCAGCACGTCCGAGCCCGCGGCGGAGGGCACATCCCAACCCACGCCGAACGGGCCGCGCACACCAAGCGCGGACCCGGGCTCGAGCCGGCACAGGGCCCGCGACGTTGCGCCGACGGCCCGAACGGTGTGCATCAAGACACCCTCATCGCGCGGGCAGCCACTCACTGAAATGGGCACCTCACCAACGCCGAATGCGTAAAGCATCGTGAACTGGCCGGGCTCGGGGTCGACGATGGGCTCGTCCATCGGCATGAGAGACAGCGTGACCGAGTCGGCCGTGTCTTGGCGGCGATCCGCGACCTTGTAGCGCAACGGCACCATTGGCCCCGCGGGGCGAGCGGCGACAGCGGTGACAAGGTCAGGGGGCATTGCCCGCTCCGTAGAGATCGAGCAGCCGGATCAGCGTCATCTGCAGCCGGTCGACGACCACCTGGGCGAATCGTTTCATCACGCGATACCCAAATGCAGTATCGATGTCGCACTTGTCGCGAAGGCATGAAGCGTCGATCACGATCGCCTTCGTCGTCACGAGCGCTTCGACATCGAACGCCCAACGATTGGGCGGAAACAACCACGACCACCCGAGCAGATCACCGGAGCCGATCGTCTCGATCAGCAAGGGCCCGGTCGGTGAGTGAAGTTCGAGCGCCACCCTTCCCTCGCGAAGGACGAAGAAGTGATTGGCCGGCTCGTCTTCATGGGCGAGGAACGTGCCGGCCTCGAACACCTGATTGCGTGCACACCCAGCCATCAGGTCGATATCGGCGGGCTCGAGATCGAGCAGCACGGGTTGCGCGGCGAGGAGGTCGCGGATCGATGTGATGTTCATTGTTCCTTCTCTCGCGCTATCGCGGCGACCTCTTCGGTCAGGTCGATGCCCGCCGGGCACCAGGAGATGCAACGGCCGCAGCCGACACAGCCCGACTCACCGAATTGGTCCCACCATGTCGACAGCTTGTGGGTCAGCCACTGCCGGTACCGCGAGCGAGTGTCGCCACGAACGCTGCCGGAGCCGTGCAGCATCGAATGGCCGAGCGTGAAGCACGAGTCCCATCGCTGCACGCGCTCGGCCCTGTCGCCATCAAGGGAGTTGACGTCTTCAACCGCGGAGCAAAAACATGTCGGGCACACGAGCGTGCAGTTCGTACACGACAGGCAGCGCTCGGCGACGTCGTCCCAGCGCGGATGCTCGAGGTTGGCGATCAGCACATCGCGAGCGACCGTCGGTTCGAGGCGTCGTGTCATCTTCACGGCAGTCTCGGACAGGATGTGGTCCTTTGCAACGAAGTCGGCCTCGGTTGCAGGGCGCCACGAGACCACTGACTGGACTTCGGCGAGCACCTCCGCGCCGCGCTCGCTGCCGACCTCGACGAGCAACTCGTGCGCGTCCTGTGAGAGCAGCTCGGTGGCCGCGAGGTCGTGGCCAACGTCGACCGCTGGTCCGGTGCCCATAGATGTGCAGAAGCACGTGGCGGCCGGGCTGGCGCAGTTCACTCCGATGAAGAAGGCACGCTCGCGCGCCCGAACGTACGATGGGTCGGGATAGGGCCCATCGCGCAGCACCCGATCCTGCACCGCGATGGCGGCAAGCTCGCATGCCTTCACGCCGACGAACGCGTACGCAGGAGGTTCAGTGACGTCGTCGTCGAACTGAAAGCTGTCATCGACGCGCACCGCGGACCAAAGGGTCTTCGTCGGCGGCGACAGGTAGCGGCGTGGCGATTGGGGTCCGACCGCGTAAGCGAAGAGCGACCGATCGTCGTGCCGGTGCAGGCGGTACGTAGCAGCCTCTTGCTCGTCGGTCCACCCGACGGGAAGGCTTCGTGAGTTGCGGAGCTCGTCGAGCACGATCGCCCCGTCACGCACCCGCGGTCCGATCACGGTGTAGCCGCGACGTCCGAGTGCTGCGATCAGTTCGTCAACGCCGCGTTCGGCCGGGGCGAGGACGAGACCGTTGGCCACGGTTCAAGCTTTCCCTATCCGATGCTGCCTGTCCAGGGACCTAGGGCTCTCCGGTCGGGCGATGCGTTGAATCGCCGGTCGGCTTCCAGCGATCGAGCCACGGTGAGTCGGGCCAGTTCTCGGCCGCGGCCATGATCGGGTACATCGTGCCACCGTCGATGTGCTCGCGGACGATGTCCGTGTGGCCGGCATGACGAGCGAGCTCTTCGATCAGGTGGAGCAGCACCCATCGCACGGACCAGGCATCGACATCGTCGGGAAACCACGGCACACCCTTCGGGACAGGCACCGGTTGGCCAAGATCTTCGATCGCGGCGATGATCTCGTCCGTCTCCGCTCCGCACCGCTCGCTGTCGTCGAGGATGTCCTGCAGCGTCTGATCGGCGGTCATCGTGAAGTCGTCGCGATACTTGTCGACCTGCGGCGCATCGGATGAGCGTCGCTGCAGGATGATGTCCATCCAGTTGCGCTCCATCGCCGTCACGTGCTTGACCAGCCCGCCGACACTGAGGCTGCTCTTGGTCGGCACGGATCTTGCTTGATCGTCGGTCAGCCCAAAGGCCGTGAGCCGTACCGCACATCGCTGCTGTGATACGTAGGCGAGCAGGTTGGCGCGCTCTCCTTCGACGGCGGGGACATTGCCAGGCATTTCGGTCGACCTCCTTGCCGGCGACGTTCGCCAACGAGTCCATCATGCGCTCCAAACAGGTCAACGAATGACCGGTTTGGGAATGACCGACCCGGCTCGGAGGGCCTCGGCCGTGGCGTGTCCCGTCTGTGCATTTCCACGAGGTCCGTATACCGACAGGTAGTGGGCGACGACCACGGTGGAGCCGAGGTAGCGACGTACCGGATCGAGAAAGCGGTCTTCGGCGTTCACCGTGGTGCGACGGTGTTGACGCAGATGCTCGCCCCACGACTCGACGGTGAACGTCTCGATGAAGCGATGCGGTGAGGCAAGGTCGCGATACAGACCCCACCGAAACGCACCGGTTCGCCGTCGATGGTGCTCGACGAGACGCATCGCCTGGGTGAAGGCGTCGACGTCGTCGCCCGGGACTTCGTACATCACGGTGACAAGCACCGGACCGTCGGTGGGGTGAGGAACGATGGTGACGGTTGGATCGTCGGTGGGCACCAGTCGAAGGTCGAGACCGTGCGCCGCTCCGAGTCGCCAATGCAACCCCGAGGCGATGCTGAGGACCATCGCCGAAGCTGCGACGAGGTGCGCTGCCGTGAGGTTCATGTTGGCCAAGACACCCCACGCCGCGCTGCCGAGAGCGACGGCGCCCGACAGCACGAGCATGTACAGACCCATCCCTCGGGCGCGCACCCATTCCGGCAGGACGGCGAACGAGGCGACACCGGTGCTCGTCAACGCCGTCGCCCACGCCAGACCGCCGAGGAGCATGGCGAGCCCCGTGGCCCACGGGAGCCTGCTCGTTCCCTCCACGACGAGCGTGGCCGCAAGGGCCAAGGATGACTGATACACGAGCTGATCGTGGTTGAAACGGTGGTCCAAGCGCGGCCTGACGACGGCCGCCATGGCGGCTCCGACACCGAAGCATCCGAGCAGCAAACCGTAACCGCCGCTGCTCAATCCGAGACGGCCGCGAGCCACGATCGGCAACAACGCCTGGAGTGCCGCCGCAGGCAAACAGAACAGAGCGGTACGGGCCAACACGCCACGAAGGTTGGGGGAGTGTGCTGCGTAACGGAGACCGGCACGCATCGCCCCGCTGAACGTCTCTGCCGGCACCTGGGTCTCGGTCTTGGGACGGCGCCACCACACGAGGACGCCGACGATCGCGAGGAACGACACGGCGTTGATCAAGAACACCCACCCAGGACCACCGATCGCCACGACGAGACCGCCGATGGCAGGACCGATGGCGCGTCCAACGTTGAACGTCAGCGAGCCGAGTGCGAATGCTTGACGGAACTCGTGTTGCGGAACGAGATCCGGCTGGATCGCCTGAAACGCGGGAAAGGTCAGTGCCGAGCCTGTACCCAAACCGAACGTGAGAGCGAGCAGGCTGGTGGGGGTGACCACGTCGGCAAACGACATCAGAGCGAGTGCGGTGGCGCACGCCATCATCCACACCTGACCCGCGATCAGCAAGCGGCGCCGATCGAAGATGTCGGCGAGCGCGCCCCCGGGAATGCCTACGAGCAGCACCGGCAGCATGCTCGCGGTGGGAACGAGCGCGATCAGGAACGACGAAGCACCGAGGTCGCCCATGAGCCACGCGGACCCGACGCTCTGCATGAGCGTGCCGATGTTGGACGCCAGCTGGGCGATGAAGAGCGCTCGAAACACGGTGTGACGAAGCGGCGCCCAGGGCGACTGCCGCGCTTCGGAAGTTGCGGCTTCGGCCTCGCTCATCGGCTGCAACCATACGCATCCAGCGCCTATGGTGCGAGAGATGCGCGAAGGTTCACCACGCGGCAGGCCGAGGGTGGCTGGCGCCCTCGTAACGATCATGTTCGCTGCGCTCGCCCACACGACAACGCCGATCACGGTTCGAGCCGCGCCGGCGCCGGTAGAGGCGCTACTGATCGGTGATTCGGTGCTCAACGGATTGGCGCAGGGCTACAGCACAGCCGGACGACAAGCGTTGGCGGCGCGCCACTCGTTCGTCCTCGACACCGCTGGCTGCCGGAGGCTCATCGCCGCCAGTTGTCGCATCCCGCCCGCGGCTGCGCCCACCAACGCCATCACAGTGCTCCGCGCCAGGGCGGGTCAGTACGACCGTGCCCTGGTCGTTGCCGCCGGCTACAACGATGCATCGGACGGACCGTTCGGCATCGGTGCTGCGATCGACGCCATGATCGCCGAGGCCCGTCGGCAAGGCATTCACCACGTGATCTGGTTGACGTATCGCGAGGCCGGGAACGTCGGCCAATACCGCCGCAGCAACGCAGTTCTGCGCAGTCGTACCGATCCGGAGCTCGTGATCGCCGACTGGGCCACGCGGAGTGCGAGTCTGCCGGCCGGCTGGTTCTCGGGCGACGGCATTCACCTCGGCGCGCAGGCGGCGGCGGCCATGGCCGATCTGATCGGTGACACGCTCGATCAGCTGGTTCCGAAGCGATGCATCTCCGAGACGTGGTCCGGGTCGCCGGCTCCCAGCGGATCTGCGGACGTCGGTGCGCCGGTGATCGGCGGACTGCAGCTCCTGTCGACTCCCACTCGTGTCGTCGATACTCGCGTCATGGCGGACAAGCTGGGCGCCGGCCGGGTTCTCACCGTGCCCATCGCCGGAGCGAACGGCGTGCCGCCCAATGCCACAGCAGCGGTGGTCTCCGTCACCGCTGTCGAGCCGTGTGCCGACACCTTCCTCACCGTCTATCCGTGCGGGGGTGCTCCACCGGTCGCGTCGATGGTCAACGCCGTCGCGCTGTCGATCGTGGCCAACTCCGCAGTCGTCCGCCTCGGAGCCGGGGCACTGTGCGTGTTCTCGCTACAAGCCACCGATGTCGTGATCGACGTCAGCGGTTGGATTGCAACCAGCGGTCTTCGTACGGTGCCCGGATCACCGACGCGGTTGGTCGACACACGGCCGGGCGAGCGAGAGGTGTTGCCGGTCGCGCAGCGTCCACTCGCTGCCGGGGGTTTGGTGACCGTCGACATCGGGTCGCTGCCAGGTGCGACCATCGCCGCGGCGGCAACCGTGAACGTCACTGCGGCGGCGCCACAGGGCAGCGGCTTCGTCAGCGTCGTGCCCGGTCCGTGTGCGAACGTGGTCGTCCCGCCGGCGACGTCGAACCTCAACGTCACCTCCGGACGCGACGTTGCTGCGGCGGCGACCGTGGCGCTCGGTGATGGAGAGCTGTGCGTGTACGCCAGCACCACCACCGACATCATCGTCGATCTCCAAGCCCTGCACGGCACGGCCGGAGGCGCGTCGGCGGCCGTCGATCCACTGCGCATCCTCGACACCCGCGACACGCAACGCATCGGGCCCGGCGAGTCGCTGGTCGTTGATCTCGGCACGGCTCGCGAGGCCGCGATCGTCAACCTCACTGCGGTCGATCCGTCGGGCAGCGGCTTCTTGACGCTGTATCCGTGCGGATCCGCGGTTCCGACCGCATCGAACGTGAACGTCACGGCGGGGGTGATCGTTGCCAATCGGGCCCTGGTGTCGACCGCCGGTACGAGCCGGTTCTGCCTGTTCAGTTCCGTGGAAACCGATGCGGTGATCGACCTCGAGGGCTACGTCTCGGACAACTAGCGCGCCTGCTCAGGTGGAGTCTTTGGAGGTACCGGGGTGTGCGCCAAGAACTCCACAGGACCAACGAGCTCACGTCACGTCGATGCCGAGCTCAGGACAGGACCAGTTCGACGTCTACGGGAGCCCCACCGCCTGGTCCGTTGATCGGCACGATGTCCATCGGGCAGGCCGACGCGATCACGACGACGTCGACCTCGGCGCGGAACAGCACGCTGTCTCCCGCTGCCGACACCGTCGGCTCGAACGTGATGTTGCCTTCCGTGTCCCACGGGATGTTCATGAACAGGTTCAACGGCGCCGGCACCGGAGTGGCGCGGGCGATCGACAACTCGGCCAGCGCCTCGGCAAAGTTGGTGCAACACGAGCGGTGATCCGGCGGTGCACCGAGTTGGGCATACCGGAACGGATCACAGGCGGCGATCACCGTGTCGTGCACTCCAGGGCTGGTGTCTTCGACCATGGTCAGCATCGTTGCCCGCTCTTCGTCGAGCATCTCGTCGCCGGGCTTCGGGCGCAGGTTCCGCCAGCGGATGCGCGAGTGCTGCATCGACAAGGCGATCTCGGGTCGGTCGGCGCGTATCGCCCAGAAGTCGACGACCTGCGTGCCATGGGTGTTGACCACCCGCACTGTCTCCCCGGCCGACACGTGGACGGCGCGAGCCCTACCTCCCGGTACCACAACGCTGTTCGTCAACTCTCTTCCTTTCGATCGCGGGACGTGTCGACAACCTAGTGTTGATGGATGTGTTGATGGATCAGTCAGCGAGAGAGACCGACGGCCTGGTACCGAGCACCGTCACCCCGATGTTGCAGCCGTGGGAGGTCTACGACCGCGACCTGTTCGACCTGGAGATGGTGCGTGTGTTCGCCCGATCGTGGGTGTGGCTGGGCGACACGGAGGATCTGCAGAAGCCCGGCGACTTCATCACCGGCCAGATCGGTGCTCAGCCGGTGCTCGTCGTGCGAACAGCCGACGGGGAGATTCGCGGCTTCCTCAACAACTGCCGGCATCGCGCGTCAGGGGTGTTGTTCGAGCCCGCCGGCAACTGCGGCTCGTCCATGACCTGTCCGTACCACAACTGGACGTACGACCTGAACGGCCGCCTGGTCGGCATCCCCGACCGCGTCCGCATGTACCCCGACGGCATCGACACCGCCGACTACGGGCTCGTTCCGATACGGATCGAGGTGGCATGGGAGAAGCTGGTGTTCGGGTGTTTGTCGCATCGCGCTCCGTCGTTTCGCGAGTGGATCGCTCCGTTGGCTTCTCGCTACGACCGGTACGGGTTCCAGGACTTCACCCGCTACTACCGCGAGCTCGACCAGGAGTACCCGATCAACTGGAAGGCCTTCGTCGAGAACTCGAACGACGACTACCACGTGCGCTTCGTGCATCGCCGGCTCAATGACCAACGTCGCTCCTTGGAGACGATCGTGCGGTTCGAGGGGCGCACGTGCAGCGGGTACAAGCCGCACGCCGACTCATCGGATCCGTCGGGCGGGCGTGTCGATCTCGACGACGAGGCTCTCCGTGGGCACTACGCCGACTTCATCTATCCCAACCTCACGCCGCTGCCGTACGGCACCGTCCTGATCCTCGTTCGCGCCGACCCGATCGCACCCGATCGCACTCGGCTGTTCTCGCGGATCTACGGCCGCGCTCGAACCATCGACGAGCAGGAAGCCGATCTCACCAATCTGGAACTGACGAACCGGGAGGACACGACGATGGTTACGGAGCTGATGCGCAACCTGCGTTCGCCGTTCTTCCGCGTCGGCCCGCCCACCACGTGGGAGGGCCGCGCCTCGCACATCATGAAACTTGTTCGAGCCGACGTCGCCGCGCCACTGGCTGTCGACGAGTTCACGGCCTGACGCATTCACCTCGTCATCACGACTTGGCACCCGGCTGGTAGGTTCCCTTGTCGCGCCACAAGCAGATCTCGGCACCCCAAGGATCACGGAACGCGGCGAACCGGGCGTTGAACTCCTCCCAAGAACGCTCCTCCCACAGCACCGTGGCGCCCATCTCGACGGCGCAGGTGAGGTAGGCGGGAGGATCGTCGACCATCACGTAGACCCTCGGCACCGGGCCCGTCATGGCAACCTCGCTGCGGTGGATGCCGAGGTTCGGTTTGACACCGGGGAGGATCTCGTGGAACTCGCCTGCCGGCCGCCGGTTGAAGGTCCAGCCGAACAAGGTCGAGTAGAAGTTCGACATCGCCTCCGGGTCGGGGCAGGGGAAGTCGACGAAGATCATGGGGTTAACTCGCTCGATCATGGGCATAACGTAGACAGATGAGTTCCAGCCAGGTCCAGCCGAGCCCGTGGGTTCTGGCCAGCGAGCCGACGAGCCTCGGCGACCCGAGTGGACTGGTCACTCTTGTCGACGGCCAGACGTTCTGCCTCAGTGGCCGGTCGGGTGACTTCAGCACCAATCCCACCCACGGTGTGTTCTTCGCCGACATGCGGGTGTTGAGTCAAGCCCGGTTGCTCGTCGGCGGGGTGACCGTGGAGTCGCTGGCGGTCAGCCTCACCGATGCGAGCGGCGCGACGTTCGTCGGTCGGTCGATCCCAGCGAGCACGACCGAACCCCGAGTGCTCGTCGTCCGACGCCGACAGCTCGGATCCGTGTGGCACGAGCAGGTCGAGTTGCGCAACACCGGGGCGATTCCTGTGACGACGGTTGTCGAGTTGGAGGTTGCCGCCGACTTCGCCGATGTCTTCGCGATCAAGGAGGGCCGGCCGAGCAGTCAAGGCGAACACTCGCTGGAGGTCCGCGAGCACAGCCTCCTGTTCGGATGGCGCCTCGGCGACGTGCATCGCCAGGCAGAGCTGAGCGTGGATGGGCCACCCGTTCACGTGTCGACCCACGGCTTCGTGTGGAGTGTGACCCTCGAGCCGCATGGCATCTGCCTGCTGCAGCTCGATCTCACCGTGGCCCTCGGCAACTCGTGGATCGAACATCGTCACCACCATCCCAACTTGCCCAACGCCGAGAACCGCAACGAAGGCTGGTTGGCGTCGGTGCCGAAGCTGCGCAGCGCCGACCGCATCCTCAGCGCGGCGTACGACAGGTCCATCGAGGACATCGGCGCCCTGCGCCTGCACGACCCTACGGGGCGCCGCAAGCCGGTGATCGCAGCGGGCGCTCCGTGGTACATGACCCTGTTCGGGCGCGACGCTTTGATCAGCGCGTACATGGCGCTGCCCGTCGACCCGACCCTGGCGATCGGGGTGCTCGAAGCGCTCGGTGAACTGCAAGGGCAGCGCGTGGATCCGATCACCGAGGAAGAGCCGGGTCGCATCATGCACGAGACCCGGTACCTCGGCGTCGATGCTCCGACGTTGACGGGAGGCAGCACCTATTACGGCTCCGCCGACGCGACACCCTTGTACGTCGTGTTGCTCGGCGAGCTCAGCCGTTGGGGTCTCGGCGACGAGACGTTGCACGCCCTGCTTCCGCATGCCGATCGGGCCCTGGAATGGATGGAGAAGTACGGCGATCGCGATGGCGACGGGTACATCGAATACGAGAAGACCTCGGATCGCGGGTTGTCGAATCAGGGCTGGAAGGATTCGGCCGATGGGATTCGGTATCACGACGGACGGCTGGCGGAGGCTCCGCTCGCGTTGTGCGAAGTTCAGGGCTACGCCTACGCAGCTCACTGCGCCAGGGTGGCCATCGCGCGGCGGCTCGGGGAACACGACGTCGCACTCCGTCACCAGCTGCTCGCCTCACAGTTGAAGGAGAGGTTCAACCGCGACTTCTGGCTCGAAGAGCTCGGTTGGTATGCCGTCGCACTGGGTCCCGACAAGAAGCCCGTGGATTCGCTGACGTCGAACATGGGCCACTGCTTGTGGAGCGGGATCGTTCCCGTCGAGCGCGCCGAGTTGGTCGCCGCGAAGCTGATGTCGCGGCAGATGTGGAACGGCTGGGGCATCAGGACGCTGGCCAACGACGAAGTGGCCTACGACCCGATGAGCTACCACTGCGGCACGGTGTGGCCCCACGACGGCGCACTGTGCGCAGCCGGGTTGAAGGCCTACGGTTTCGACGGCGACGCCTTGACCGTGGCTAGAGGGCTGTTCGCGGCATCAGAGGCGTGGAACGGTCGCCTACCGGAGCTGTTCTCCGGGCTCGATCGGGCCGACGTCGAGACCCCCGTCCCGTTCCCCACGTCGTGCTCGCCACAGGCGTGGTCGGCGGCGACGCCCTTCCTGCTGTTGCGCCTCATGCTCGGACTCGAACCCGATGCCGTCGCAGGATTGAAGGTGGTGCCGATACCGGGTGCGATCGAAGACGACCTGTTGTTGGCGGGTGTGCGCCTGGTCGACCGGAGGTTCAACCTGCGAATCGATGATGGCATCGTCACCGTGCGCGAGCTCGTCGAGCGACCGAGCGGACCTCACGACACGAGAGAGATGCCGGTCATCCCGCCGATGGTCGCGGAACGAACTGCCGAACAGCCTCTGCTACACCAAGGCCGACGCTGGCCGTTGTCAGTGGCACGCCAGCTGCTCGGACAGCGTCGTCGGCATTAGCGACACCCACGGCGATCGTCGCCACCGCGAACATCGGCAGGTCGTTCTCGGCATCTCCGATCGCCAGGATCGGCACCTGCTCCAACCGCAGTTCGGCGATCGCGGCCGACAGCCCCGTTCCCTTGTCGCATCCCCAGGGGGCCAAGGCGATCGACGCCTTGTTGGTCACGATGCGTCTGGTGCTTCCGAGGCGATCGCGCACCTCGGTGACAACCTCGAGCGACGTGGTCGGTGCACCGACGACGACGTGGCCGATGTCCAGCGAAGTGACGCCTGCGTTGAGCAAGCCGGCCACCAGTTCGGGCTCGACGGGCTCGGCCAGCAGTGCAAGCCGGCCGGTGCTGGCATCGACCATGACCCCGCCCTCCTCGCACACGACTCGGTCGGCAATGGCCACGATGGCGGGTACGACGAGATCGAGCCCCTCCCATCGCCTGCCGGTGACGATGACCAGCGTGTGACCGTCAACATGAGCCCGGGTGAGCTCCTCGACCGCCTCGTCGGCCACCCCTGAGCCGTCGTACAGCGTTCCGTCGACATCGATCGCTATCACCATTTTCTGCACACTCATTCCTACCGTCGTGCAGAAGCTGCCGGCACCTTCGGAACCGAAAGTGTTTCGACTCGCTTATGATCGGGTACAGCGGACGGGTCGATCGAAGCATTGAAAGGCCTGTTGACCGATGAAGGGACTCGTCGTTGCAGCCAACCGGCTGCCGATCGAAATCACTGCTGATGGGCAGCTCAATCCCAGCCCAGGGGGTCTGTCATCGGCACTCTCCTCGGTGACTGCTGCGGGAACGCAATGGGTTGGCTGGGCGGGGCCGGATGCTGTGCGACCGAAGCCCTTCGACCACGGTGACCTGCGGCTTCATCCCGTGACACTGTCGGTCGATGACGTCGACCGGTACTACCGAGGGTTCTCCAACGCGATCCTGTGGCCGCTGTTCCACGGAAGGTTGCGGCGCGTGGAGCTGAACCGCGCCTGGTGGAACGCCTATCGCGTGGTCAATCGCCGGTTCGCCAACACCATTGCCCACATCGCTCCGCTGGGCGGCACCGTGTGGGTTCACGACTACCACCTCCTGCTGGTGCCGGCGATGCTGCGCGAGAAGCGCCCCGACCTGCGGATCGGGTTGTTCTTGCACATCCCGTTCCCCAACGCCCAGTTGTTCGCGATGTTGCCGTGGCGCGAGGAGGTCATCGAGGGGATGCTGGGAGCTGACGTGGTCGGCTTCCAGATTCCCGAGGATGTCGCCAACTTCATGGCTGCGGCGAAGCGGTTGATCGACCCGCGAATTCTGGGTCGAGCGATCTATCAGGGGTCGCGTTCGGTCGATGTCGACGCGTTCCCGATCTCCGTCGACTTCGCCGCCTGGGATTCGCTCGGAGAGCAAGCGTCAGCCGCGGCGATGAAGAATCGCCAGGATCTCGGCGTCGAATCGGTGCTGCTCGGCATCGACCGGCTCGACTACACCAAGGGCATCTCCCAACGCCTGCGGGCCTTCGGTGAGCTGCTCGACAGCGGCCAGTTGGTCAGCGAGAGGTGCACGTTCGTGCAGGTGGCCGTGCCGAGCCGGTCTGAGGTTGCGGCGTACGAGGACGAGCGCGACGAGGTCGAGCAGCTGATCGAGAGGATCAACGCCAAGCATCGCCGGCCGAACGGTTCCACGCCGGTGCACTACATCGACTACTCGCTCGACGAGGTGGCGTTGGCATCGTGGTTCCGTGCCGCCGATGCTCTGGTGGTCACCTCCCTCGCCGACGGGATGAACCTCGTTGCCAAGGAGTTCGTCGCCGCGCGTGCGGACCTGAACGGCACGATGATCCTCAGCGAGTTTGCCGGTGCTGCGCAAGATCTCGATGGCGCCATCATCGTCAATCCGTACGACATCGAAGACATCAAGAGCGCATTGATGACTGCGATCGAGATGCCGCCCGTCGAGCGCGCCGCGCGTCTGCGTTCGATGCGTGCTGCAGTGCGCTACAACGACGTGCATCGTTGGGCGCGAACGTTCCTCAACCGGCTACGTTCGAGTTCGGCGATCCACGCCGAGGGTTTCGTGCTGCGGCCTCAGCCCGCTGATCTCGCCCAGGGAAGGGATCTCGGCGGCGAGCTCGTCGGAACGATCCCGTCGTAGCTTCCGACACGTCCGAGTCAACACCTGAGGAGTCATCTTGCACATCGCGATCATCGCCCCACCGTGGCTGCCGGTGCCTGCACCCGCCTACGGCGGCACTGAGGTGGTCATCGACCAACTGGCGCGCGGTCTGCAAGGCGCCGGTCATGACGTGCTGATGGTCTGCCACCCGGAGTCGAAATGTCCAGTACCGAAGGTGTCGGTCGTTCCCGAGGAAGACACGGTGCGCATGGGTCGAGCCAGCATCGAGCTCGAGCACGCCATCGGTGCCTACGAGCTGGTGAAGCACTGCGACGTGGTCCACGACCACACGCTGGCCGGACCGGTCTACTCGGCGTGGTACCCCGACCTGCCCGTGGTCACCACGAACCACAACGCATTCACTCGCACCTACAACGCGCTGTACGCCGCCGTCGTGCCCCGGGTCGGGTTGGTGGCCATCTCCAAGTCTCATGCGGCGTCCACGCACGTACCGGTCGACGCTGTCGTGTATCACGGGATCGACGTCGATGACTTCCCGATGGGACGCGGTGACGG
Organism: Ilumatobacteraceae bacterium; assembly: GCA_963720775.1. Taxonomy (GTDB): domain Bacteria; phylum Actinomycetota; class Acidimicrobiia; order Acidimicrobiales; family Ilumatobacteraceae; genus JAENVT01. The sequence goes on from CAVRGR010000001.1 coordinate 304,342, forward strand.
GGGCTATGTCGCACTGTTGAGCCGCATGGCTCCGAACAAGGGTGTACACCGAGCAATCACCGTTGCCCGCGCCGCCGGCATGCGCCTGAAGATCGCGGCGAAGATGCGCGAGCCGCACGAGGTTGCCTACTTCGAAGAATTCGTCGAGCCGTACTTGGGCGACGATGTGATCTATCTCGGGGAGGTCGACGCAGAAGGCAAACGCGAGCTGCTCGCATCGGCGGCCGCGCTGCTCAACCCCATCAGCTGGCGTGAACCCTTCGGCATGGCCATGCTCGAGTCGCTGGCGTGTGGCACACCCGTCGTGGGTTGTCCGCAGGGTGCTGCTCCCGAGATCGTCGAGCACGGAGTCACCGGCTACCTCGGCGACACCGACGACGAGCTGGTGGCGGGTCTCCAATCGCTCGACCGGATCGATCGTGGAACCTGCCGCGAGCACGTGCAGCGGCGGTTCTCGGTCGGACAGATGGTGGACGGGTACGTGCGTGTGTTCGAGCAGCGGGTCGGCGCTCAGCGGTCGAGGTCGAGAACACGGTCGGCGATAGCGGCGACCGATGGGTCGTGGCTGGCGACGACCGCACAGGTGCCTTCGGCGGCGACGGATCTCAGCAGTGCGAGAACCGTGGAGATGTGACCCGAGTCCTGATGACTGGTCGGCTCGTCGGCGAGCAGAACGATCGGGGCGATCACGGCGGCGCGCGCCAGTGCCATCCGCTGCTGCTGACCGAGCGACGAGTCGATGGCCGCTCGCTCGGCCTCGTCGGTGAGGTCGAGCTCATCGAGGATCGCCCGGGCCCGCTGGCGGGCAACCGGCCATGACGAGCCGCTGAGCCGCAATGGCATCGCGACGTTCTCGGTCATCGTGAGCTCGGCGATCGGGGCGAGAACCTGGGGCAGGATCGCCGTGCCGCGCCAGGTTCGATCGACGCCGTCAGCACCCCATTCCCCAAGGCGCTCCAGCCGTCCGCTGTCTGGTTCCACCCACCCGGCGAGTACGGCGAGCAGCGTCGACTTGCCGCTGCCCGACCGACCGCGAACCACGACGATCTCGTGCGACGAGAGGTTGAACGAGATCGGCTTCAAGCCGACGTTGTCGGACCAGCGCTTGGCAAGATCGGTCGCCTCGGCGAGCGGAAGTGAACCTCTCCTCATCGCACCCGCCGTCCGTGGTTCAGCTCGACGACCAGGTCTCCGGCATCGATCACCATGTGGTCATGAGACGCGATCACCATGGTTGACCCGTGCGCGGCGACACCGGCGAGCACTTCTACCAGCGCAGCCGCGCCGGCACGATCGAGCGAGGCAGTCGGTTCGTCGAGGATGACGAGCTCGGGCTCGCCGGCGAGTGCGCAGGCGACGGCGAGACGTTGTTGTTCGCCCCCGGACAACTCGCGTACGCGCCGCTCGCTTGCGGCGCCGAGCCCGACGGCTCCGAGCAATGAGTCGATGTCGACGCGTGCACGGGATCCGCCGCGACGCTGACGGGCAGCCCACTGCACGTTGGCGCTTGTGTCGAGGTGATCGAGAAGGTTCTCGCTCGGTTGCGGAAGCACGATTCCGAGACGGTCGCGGCGTAATTGCCGGCGGGCACGACGCCCGAGCGCGACGATGTCGGTGCTGCCCACGGTGATCGTGCCCTCGTCGGGTCGCTGCATGCAGGCCAGCAGTGCCAGAAGCGTCGACTTGCCCGAACCCGATGGCCCGGCGACCACGGTCATCTGCCCGACCGGAACCGCCAGGTCGACGGAGTCAAGGGCGGTGACCACATCGCCGACGACGGGAAATCGTCGCACCAGTCCGTGGATCTCGGCCGCGAGTCGCGGTTCAGGCGGTTCCACGCATCACCTCCATGACGCGTGTGCGCTTGACCATCACGAGTCCGACGACGAGCAGGAGCACCAAGCACCCGACGACGCCACCGATGAGGGGAAGAGCTGCCGAGGGCTCGGCGACGAGGCGCGCCGGTGGCTTCAACTGCCGCAGCGAGTCGAGTCGAGGCACGGCGAGTCGACTGACGATCCATCCGATCACGATGCCCAGCGCCGCGCCGCTCAGAAGGGCAGGGGCCAACTCGGCAAGGAGCCCGACGGCCTCATCGCGGAACGTCAATCCCATGCGCGTCGTCAGCACGTGAGCGGCCTGTCGCATCTGTCGTCGGGCATCGAGAACGAGCAGCTGGGTGAGGAGCACCACCACGCCGACGAGCGCCCCGAGCATCGACAGCGTTGCGTACGCCCAGCGAACGGTGAGGAAGCTGGTCACGTCGAACACCTGCGACAGGTCGCGCGGGCTACGGGCCACGACACCCTGCGCCGACAACTGCGCGACCGCGTCGGGCGGCGGGTCGCGCAGCCAGATCTCGGTGCCCGTTGCTATGAGAGCGCGAAGGGCCACCTTGTCGACCACGACGAGGACCGCGCCGTTCCGGAAGCCGGGAAACCATCGCGCAGTCGCCACCGGCGCCACCTCCAGCGGTCGGTTGATGAGGCTCTCGAGATGGGTGTCGGGCAACGTTCCACCGACCACGATTGCGGGCAACGGATGCTCTGGATCGAGGCCGGTGCCGGCGCCTGGCGCCAAGCCCTCGAGCAGCTCGTCGAGTGTGTACTTGTCGGACGCATCGCTGCGCCAGTGGACGGCTCCGGCGAAGGTGACCCGGTCGACACCGAGCAGATCGATCGTCTGCGTGCCACTGTGACCCTGAGCGCGGGCCACGACGGTGCCGGATGTCTCGAACGGGGCCGGCAGGACGAGAACGTTCTCACTCGTGATGACCAGATCGCTGCCGAGGAAGGTCGACGCCTTGTCGCGCAGCAGCACAGCGGTGCTGTCAGTCAGTAGCCGGGCCAGGGTGAACGAACCGGCGGCCAGGGCGGTGGCCAACAACACGGCCCCGGTGACGGTGGGTTCGGCGAGCGAACGTCGCAATCCGGTCATGACTGCCGGAGACAGTCGCCCACCGGCGAGCCGCAGCCTGCGCAGCACGAAGAGCGTCGGCCGGGCGAGGACGGCGAGTGGGGCGATGATGGCCACGAGCGGGAAGCATTGGGCCAGGAAGTCGGCATGGGCCACCTTGGTGCCGACCTGGCGGATGCCTCCGATTCGATCGAGACGGGCGAAGGTGACGATCACTGCGGCGACGGGGATCAGCTCCCACGGCACCAGTCGTGCTCGTGATCGACGTCGAACCGGTGCATCGACGAAAGTTCGGGAGCGAGCGGCGGCGGCGCAAGCGACGATCACGAACGCAGCGATCGCGCCGACGAGGGAGAACTCGATCGCCTCACGCAGGGCGGCAGTCTCGAGCTCTGCCGACGGGCCGAGGAAGTGCACGGCCGTGAAGGCGATCGCGCCGCCGACGATGGTTCCGATGACGACAGCGCTCGATGCAGTCCCGGCGACTCTGAGACCCAGTGAAGCAGGGGACTGGCCCTTCAAGAGGCGCAGCCGCAGTTCGCGCTGTTGTTCACGAGCGAGCAGGGCAGTTGCCGCGACGAGCAGGGCGAGCGAGGCGAGCAGGCCGACCAGGCGCACCGGTGCCATCGTGCCGGCGACCACGGCGGTGGCGGCTTCGGCGTGCCCCACGACGACCCGCAGCGCGTCGCCCCCAACGGGCACCGGCGTTCGCACTACTTGGGTGGGGATGATGACTCCGCGGGCCTTGTCGGCGAGATCGTCGAACTGTGCGGCCAGCACCACCGCGTCGTGACGGCTCAAACCTTTCGGGTTCGGTCGCAGCTCCCACTCGGCGAAGTTCTGAATACCGACGTTGCGAACCTCGTTGGACGTGGTCAACAGAGCCGCCAGTGGGAGATCTGCGGGGTCGCCGGTCTGCGATCGGAACAGGTTGCGGAGCCCGCACCAGTACGCCGGCTCGGGACGCGTCGGCACCAACGGGTAGGTGTCGACCACGTTCACCGTGTGGGTCCAGATCACCACTCCCTTGTTGTTCTTGGCCGACAGGGTGAACACGTCCCCGGCGTGCGTGCCTTCCGGGGCGCCCAGCCAATCAGGAGCGAGCACTTCGCCGTCGGCGGGAGGTGTGACCTGGCGTCCCAGGTTGTTCTCCTGACCCTCTCTGTACACAAGGTTGGCGCGGACTGGAAGGTGTCCCCGACCGATGTCGAGGATTGCGTTGTAGGCGACGCGAGTGAGCACTCCTGGTTGGGTGTGCGCGGCGAGCGGCGCAGCGAGGGCGGCCAGCTTGTCGGACGCGTCCGGCTGGCTCGCAGCGATGGGGATGTGCAGCGCGACATCGGCAAGGCAGGTGCGGGAGAGCTCGTTCTGCAACGCCGCCGTGGCGACCGACGACAGGTAGAGCGGGGAGCCGGCGAGGCAAGCCGAGCCCAGTGCGACGATGGCCCCAACCGCTACCCATCCGCCGCTGCCCCAACGACCAGATCGCTGAACCCGCCGGGCCACACAGGCGATGCTAAACCGTCGGCTTCGCCGCAGCGAGTCGCAGGTCAGTTCACGCCGCTGTCGTGACCTTCCCAGTAGGGCTTGCGCAGCTCGAGCTTCAGCGGCTTGAGCGCACCGGACAGCGGAAGCGGCTCTGCTCGGAACTCGATCGACTTGGGAACCTTGTAGCCGGCAATGGTCGAGCGCGCGTGCTCCTTGATCTCGTCCTCCGTGGCAGTGCATCCGGGTCGAAGCACGACGATGCCGTGCACCTGCTCGCCCCACACGGGATGTGGAATGCCGATCACTGCAACCTGCTCGACGGAGGGATGAGTGGAGATGGCGTTCTCGACCTCGATCGAGTAGACGTTCTCACCACCGGTGACGATCATGTCCTTGACACGATCGACCAGGTAGAGATAGCCCTCGGCGTCGAGGTGGCCGGCGTCGCCCGTGCGATACCACCCGCCTTTGAATGCGGTCTCCGTCAACGCGGGTTGCTTCCAGTACTCGCGCATGAAGTTGCCGCCGCGCGCACAGACCTCGCCGTTCTCGCCGGGGGCCGCGGGCGTGTCGTCCTTGCGGCGAACACTGATGTTGACACCGATCATCGGCCGGCCGGCGGACCGCAGGATCGGACCACCACGCCGGTGGTCGGCCGCAGTGAGGAACGTGAGCACCGACGAGCACTCTGTCATGCCGTAACCTTGTGAAAGGTTCAACTCAGGAAGCGCCTGCATCAATCGATCGAGCACAGCTGCCGGCATCGGTGAGGCTCCGTAGACGAGGTCGCGCAGCGAGGCCAGGCGCTCGGGCCGAAACTCGGGATGGTTCATCACGAGAGCGATCATCGTCGGCACCATCACGGTCCAGTCGACTCGATGTTGCTCGATGGCCAGCATCACCTGTTCGGGTTCGAACAAGGGGACGAACACCGACGAACCGCCGGTCGCAGGGATCCCGAGTATCCCGCCCATCGACGCGGCATGGAACATCGGTGTCTGGTGGAGGTAGACGCGTTCCTCGCCGAAGTCGACGGCGAGCCCGATGTGGTAGAAGTTCAGCACCTCGGCACGTTGGTCGAGGAGAACTCCCTTGGCCAGCCCTGTGGTTCCGCCCGTGTACATCACGACGACAGGATCCGACTCCTCCGGCTCCTCCGGGACGACGGGTTCGCCGGCGTTGATCAGGTCCTCGTACCCGACGTCGTGCGGAAGATCGCCCTCGCCGATCAACACCACATGACGAAGTGGCAGCTCTGATCGGATCTCGGCGATGTTTCGAGCGAAGTGCTCGGCGAAGAACTGATCGACGAAGGCCACTGTGCATCCCGAATCGCGAAGGATGTGCTGCAACTCCTTGCCTGCCAGCCGCAAGTTGAGCGGGTTGATGATCCCGGCCCCGAGAAACCCGGCGTGGAACAACTCGAGATACTGGTGGCTGTTGCACGACATCACGGCGAAGCGATCATCGGATCGCAACCCGAGCTGAGTGCGCATGCTGTGCACCAGACGCAACACCCGATCGCCGTGCTGCTGGAAGGTAGCTCGATAGGAGCCGTCGTGGAAGGCCACCCGATCGGGCCACCGCTCCAGGGCAGGCAGGAAGTGCCTGGAGTAGATGAGCTCCTTCATGACTACTTCCCGGTCATCCTGCGGCAGCAGCAGCGTCGAGCTGATCTTGAGTGACGCCACACTGCTTGGCGGCGGCGTCGAGCAAGGCGTTCACCTCGGCTGGTCGGGGGACCGAGGCGATCCCCATGGCGAGCAGATCTGGTTCCGACGTGGTGGCGACGAGGTTGTCGGCCGAGCATCGGGCGATGCCGGGATCGACGCCGACGCCGGTGAGGGTGTCGTAGAACACTCCGGCGATCAGGCCGGTCGGCCGCTCTGGCGGGCCGGGGGGAAGGGTCTCGGGTGGCGGGACCGTCTCGCCAGGAGGCAGCGTCTCGCCGGGAGGCAGTGTCGTCGTGGTGGGCCGCGGCACGGTCGTTGTCGGGGCTGGGATGGTGGCCGGTGCCTCGATGGCAGATTCCGACTTCGGCGTCGCCGCTTCGGTCTTCGTGCCCCTCACCGAGACGGCGATGACGACGATGCCGACGATGGCGAGGATCGCACCTGCTGCCCAGCCGACGGTCGTTCGCGACCGCTTGTGCTCGACATCGGGCCCGATCGCCAGCCAACCGCGGCGATCGGCCTCCTTCACCAGCGGAGGCACGACCACCAAAGCCGACAGCAGCGCCACGGCGATGTTGATGGTTACCACCATGCCGAAGTCGGAGAGCAGCGGAAGCGTCGAGAACATCAGCACGGCGAAACCCCCAAGGGTCGTCAGCGCCGATGTGAAGAAGGCGCGGCCGGTGTGCTTGGCCGCCATGTGCGTGCTCTCCGTTGGATCAAGGCCACGACTGCGTTCCTCGGCATAGCGGGCGATCAGCAGCACCGAGAACTCGCCGCACGTCGCCACCACAAGCGGACCACCGACCGTCGACAACGGGCTGAGGGTGATGTTGAGCACTCTGACCAGCACGGCAGCGGTGCCGGTGGCAACGAGCACGGGAACCATGGTCAAGAGCCCGCGAGTGAGGTCGCGGTAGCGGAAGACGATGAACGCGGCTACCAAGAGCAGTGCCACGATGGTGAGCTGGGCACGGTTGGCGGTGATGTTGTCGAGCAGCCCGACACCCACGACGGCGAGTCCGCCGGTCGTTGCGGAGGCCGATGCGGGTAGCACCCCGCCGGCTGGATCGGCGATTGTCGCGTGCACCTTGTCGAGGACGACTGAACGCTCTTCGAGCGACGAGGGTCCAACCTGGAACAGGACCTGTGTGGCGTTGCCGTTGTCGGCGACGAGCAGCGATTGCAACGCGGGTGGAGCGACCTTGTAGGCCTCCAGCATGTCGAGACCGGTCGGCGGAAGGGGCGTGGTTCCCGGAACCTCGGCGAGCCATCCAACTGTCGTTGCCAAGCTCGATGCGCCGGCAAGTTCCTTGTTGTCTGCCGAGGCTTGCCCGACGAGGTCGAACACGAATGCGCCCATCTGATCGGTGAAGGTTCCGTTAGCCGGCGCGCTGGTCGTCTCGACGAAGATCCCGAGCGTCGTTGCGAAGCCGGTCTCCCTCTCGAGCGTGCGGGCGTTCTTGATCGAGGTGCTCGACTGGTTGGCCCAGTTGATCGGGTCGCTCTCGATCTTGGAACCACCTTCCAGTATCAATCCGAGGACGGGCATCAGCACGGCGATGGCCACGAGGGGGAGCACCGCGTGACGGGGCAGGCTGCCGAGGCGGTCGACCGTCTTTTCGACCCAGCTCGTGGTCGGATCGGTCGTCGTCGGTGACCGGCGCTCGCGTGAGCCGATGATGGTGGTCGGTATCACGATGCCGGCGATCAGGAGGGCGACGATGCCGATCGACAGGAGCACACCGAAGTCCTGCACCATCGGTACCTTCGAGATCTTGACCGTGAGGAAGGCAATGACTGCCGCGACGGTCGCGGCGACGAGCGGTGGGCCCATGTGCCGCAGCGTTGCCTCGAACGGCGTGCCGGTCTCGCCGACGGCGCGCTCCTCCTCGATGCGATTCTGCACTTGGATGGCGAACTCGATTCCGAGGCCGATCAGGATCGGCAGGCCGGCGATCGTCACCAGCGAGAGCTTCGTGCCGGTGAATCCGAAGACGCCGAATCCCCAAGCGATCCCGACGACCATCCCCAGCAGCGGCAGGAGGCGCCAGCGGACCTTGAACGCAACGAGCAGGATCACCATCATCACCAGGACGGCGATCGAACCGAGGATCAACATGCCGCCTTGCAGGTAGTCGTTGATGTCGGTGAGGAACGTCGGGGTGCCGGTGATCGTGACCGTGGCGTTGTCGAACTTGTGGGTGCTCATGACGTCTTGAACGGCTTTGGAACCCGCGGCAAGTTGGTCCAGCGGGGCATTGCCGACGAGTACACCGGCAAGTACGGCGTGGCGAGCATCGGGGATGAACGCCCGCAGCGCGTGGCGCACGAGCAGCTTGCTGTCGTCAGGGGTCACCAACTTCTTCTGCGCGTCGAGTGTGAACCCGTCGTTGCCGAACTCGAGGAACTTCACCCACGCCGGGTTGTTCATGCTCTGCTCACCTGCCGCGCCGAGTCGCAGTGTGGTGATGACGGCATCTTGCTGGCGTGTGGCCGCGAACGCCGGGTCGGGTTCGCGGGTGATCGTGCGAGCGATGATGTCGCTGGCGACGCCCTTCAGGATGAGATCTTGCGTCCACTGCAGCAGCGTCAGCGGCGAGACGACCGATTGCACGGCCTTGTTCGCCAGCATCTGCTTCTCGACGTCCTGGAACTGGACGATGTTGGCCGGGGTGAAGAGGTCGACGATCGACTTGCCCTGGTCGACCGTGAACAACACGACCATGCTCTCGCCGCCGAACAGGTTCTGATACCGCTCGTTGTCCTTGGCGACCTGCGACGAGGGATCGATGTAGCTGTCCTGACCCGTGGCGAAGTCGAGCTTCTTCAGCCCGAAGCCGAGACCGATGGTCACCAGAACGACGACGAGGAGTGTGGCCAGAGTTCGTCGACTGAGGAGCCGGCCAGTCTTGTTCCAGAATTCGATCATTTCGCTACTTCCTCCAAACGGCGACCAGCCTTGGTCGTCTGACGGGAACCGGCTCGTGCTCGAAGTCCGGTCATTTCTGCTTCGATCTGTTCGGCCATGAAGTGGACGTCGGGTGCGGTGTCGTAATCACCGGTGACGCCGAACGAGAGTTGGCCGTTGTACGACAAGATTGCCACGCCGATTCGAACCCCTTGGCTCAAAGGAACGAACGGGAGGTACTCGAGCATCTCCCGACCCAACGCATAGAGCGGGAACTGTGGTCCGGGAACGTTCGTGGTTACGGTGTTGATGGTTCGCTGCGGCAGGCTGCGAAGCATGGTCGCCGCAGCGCGTGCGCCGAGCGACAGGAGAACCGGAGGCACGAACTGAGCGGTCGCGATCACGGCTTCACCTGCTGTCACTTGATGGGACGCCTTCAGCTCCTCCATCTGCCGATGGATAGCGGCAAGCCGATCCACTGGATCGGCAATTCCGACGGGCAGATCGGCGATGATCAGCGAAACCTGGTTGTTCCAGGCGTGGTCGTCCGCATGACGGATCGACACCGGAACAAGAGACCGCAAGACCACGTCGTCGACGGGATCACCACGCTCGATCAACACGGCACGGAAGGCACCGGTGATCGCGGCAAGGACAACATCGTTGACCGATCCGCCGAAGGCTTGGCGAATGGCCTTGACATCGCTCAACGTGCAGCGACCAGCGGCCCAGCGACGATTTGGCCCGATGTCGCCTTCGACCGACGCAGACTTCGCCGGTGGGATGATCCGCGCGCCGAACGACTTGAGACCGTCGGAGACAGCCTTCAACTGGCGCCACACCTGTCGTGGATGAAGGCGGGGGAACGGACCCGTCAGGAGCTCGCGAGCCTGGTGAGACCCCAGGCGGCCGAGCGCCTGCAGGGTGAGCTGCACGTCTGATGGCTCGGGCGCGGGCGTCCACGGCTCGTTCTCACGTGGAGGTGCGAGGGGATCGGCGTCGAGCAACACGGCCATCAGATCAGTGCCGGAGATGCCGTCGACCATGCAGTGGTGAACCTTGGTGATCAACGCCCAGCGGTCGTCGGGCAGGCCCTCGATCATCCACACTTCCCAGAGGGGACGAGTTCGGTCGAGCTCTTGCGACATCAATCGACCCATCAGGTTCTCGAGATCCTGAGCGGTTCCGGGCGGCGGGAGTGCCGAATGTCTGACGTGGTAGTCGAGGTGGAAGTGCGGGTCATCGACCCACACCGGATGTCCCAAGCCGCCCGGCACGAACCGCACCTTCTGGCGGTACCTGTTCAGCAACGGCAGCCTGCTCTCGATCGAAGTGGTGAGCTCCTCCAGCGACGGCGACGGGCCGTTGAAGATCGAGCACGAACCGATGTGCATGTGGCTGATGCCGTCTTCCACGTGAAGGAAGAGAGCATCGAGCGGACCCATTGGCTCTGTCATGACTTGCCTCCCACCGACAGGACTTCGTCGAAACCTTCGCGCAGGCACGTCGTCAACACCTCTGGGTCGGGTACTGCCGACGCGTCGGAGTTGATCCCGATGCAGCACTGACCGACGTGCGACATGAGAGCCACGCTGAACGCCGACCCCGACGGCGGGGCAAACGCATACTCGCGAACCACTTCCGCACCGGCCAGATAGGCCCGATGCTTCAGACCCGGCACGTTCGTGGCCACGAAGTCGATCGCCTTCAGCATCGAGCCGAAGATCGTTGTCGTCGCCGCTGCCGGCAGCGAGTTGAGCGTGCCGGCGATCACGTCGGTGAGGGGCAATGAAGGCTCTGCTCGCCAGTTCCTGGCCAGCTCGCCCAACTGATGCATCCGCTTGGCGGCGTCGACCGTTGCCACCGGCAGCGTGAATCGGGCCGGTGTGAAGCGGTTGCTGCCGGATGGGTCGTCCTCGCGGCGAAGGTTGATCGGCATCGTCACCCGCAGCGACTCAACTGGTGCGTCATGTCGCTCGTGGTAGCGTCGCATGCCCCCGGCCACTGCTGCGAGGAAGGCATCGTTCAGTGAACTGTCGGCGCGGTGCGCCGCTGCCAGCAACTCGTCGACGGAGACGTCGAAGGTGTCGAGCCGGCGCGACAAGCCACGCTTGATCATGATCGGCGAGAGCGGCTGCGTCACCGGCGCCAACAGCTTGCCGATCGACCGAAGGTTGCGGGCGATGGTGATGACCGGCTCGCCGGGGGTCGTGGCCATTCGAGCGGCGACGCCTGGGAAAGCCTGGGCGCCGCGCATCGAAACCCTGGCAACTTTGCGCAGATCGCCCGCGAACCATTCGGCGGCCGACGTCAACCCGCTGACGCGCGACGGAGGCGCATTCTTGGCGTGCGGAGGCTGTTTACGCGGGTTGCGCGCTTCGTCGAACATCAGCTTGGCGAGTTTCACGCCGCCCACACCGTCGGTGATCGAGTGGTGCACCTTCTGGATGAAGGCGGCGCGGCCGTCCTTCATCCCTTCGACGAGCAGGAACTCCCAGAGCGGACGATCCTTGTCGAACGCACTGGTGGCCATCTGACCACCGATGTCCAGCACCGAACGGTAGTCGCCTGGTTCCGGAGCAAGCGTGCGTCGCAGGTGGTAGTCGAGGTCGAAGTAGTCGTCGAGCTCCCAGCGTGGTGGACCGAGTCGCAATGGTGAAACCACCACACGTTGTCGAAGACGCGGAATGAGTTCGCACGTTTCGGCGATCCGCTCGGTTAGGCGTTTCCAGTCGGGGCTGCGGTCGAGCATCGAGATGGCGACGATCGTGCTTCGCAGGCACGGGTCTCTTTCGATGGTCCACAGCAGGGCATCGGAAGCGTTCATGCGGGAAGCGAAGTGCGCGAGTGATCTGGCTGCAGCCGGACCGGTCACTCCCTTGTTGCGGTCCGAGCCCCGCGATGCAAGGGTCTTCATGGGGTTCATGGTGGCTGCTACGGTCGTGGAGCAACAGAGCCCAAAGACCCGGCCGCGACTTTTCTTTCGGCGATCGTGAACTGAGAGAGGTCCGCGCCGTCAGAGGCTGGATGCAGCGGCAGCGTGCACGGCTGCGATGATGGGCTCCCAGTCCGCTCCTGGGCGTCTCGTGACGGTGACGAAGTCGTTGACTCCGAAGACCGACGCAACGCCATCGATCGCCAAGACCTCGGCTGCGAACGGGTTGGGCGCTTCGTCTGACTTCGAGGCGTTGAACATGGCCTCGAGCTTGGTGTCGAGCGTGAACTTCATTGCGTCGGGATTGGGTGTCGAGGACGGTGTTGCGGAAGCCACGCTGAGATCGTACGTGGTTCGTGCCTGCCGGCGTTGGGTACAACTCCCCCCATGACCCGCGAACAGAACCTGGACAACCTCATCGAGCAGACAGGTCAAGACCCGACGGGTGGCGAATCGACGATCACCGAAGTGCTGGCGGGCTACGCCCAAGGCGGATTCACATCGTCGTTCATCGTCACTGACGAGTGCGAGCTCGAATGTCTCGAGTGCGGGCATGTGACTGCCGCAGGCCGTTTCTCGATGAGTTCTCTGCGTCGCCTGGAGGGCGCGTCCGACCCGGCCGACATGATCGCGGTGGTGGCGCTCACCTGTCCGACCTGCGGTGCTCGTGGCACGACGATCTTCGGTTTCGGCCCGAACGCTACAGAGCAGGATTCGAAGGTACTGGCAGCACTGCACGACGATCGCGACGACTCGAGCGCACCAGGCAACTCGGCGCCCGGAGAGACAACCGGGGACGCGACCACGCCGAAGTGACCGTCTCGTCATAGAGGCTTCGTGGCTGTTTGCCGGGTTTGCGTGGTAGACAAGTTGCCATGCGAGTGGCCCTCAGCACCGGTGGGGGCGATGCCCCGGGGATCAACGCCGTGATCCGTGCCGCGACGCTCGGCGCGACGCGGCTCGGCTGGGAGGTCGTGGGGATCCGCGATGGCTTCAACGGACTGATGTTCCCAGAGCTCTACCGAGACGGTGGGATCGTCAAGTTCGACGCCAGCTCGGTGCACGGCATCGGGTACCTCGGTGGCACCGTGCTGGGCAGCACCAACCGTGGCAATCCCTGCCACTTCCCGGTGCAACAACCCGACGGAAGCACCGTCTACGAGGACCGAACTGAGTACCTCGTCTCGTTGTTTCGGCAGGCGGGCATCGACGCGTTGATCACGATCGGTGGCGACGGCTCGTTGACCATCGGTGACCGGTTGCGCAAGGCGGGTCTGCGCGTGATCGGCGTGCCCAAGACGATCGACAACGATCTCGACCGCACCGAGGTCACGTTCGGTTTCGACACCGCTGTGCTGATCGCTACGGAATCGATCGACCGCGTCTTCACGACTGCAACATCACACAGCAGGGTGTTCGTGATCGAAGTGATGGGACGTTACGCGGGGTGGATTGCCCTCAACTCCGGTGTCGCCGCCGGAGCTCATGCGATCTTGATCCCCGAGATCCCATATCGGCTCGAGCCTGTCGCCGAGATGATCATGGCCCGTGGGGAGCGCGGCTCCAACTTTGCGATTGTGGTCGTGGCCGAAGGTGCGATCGCCGTAGGGGGCGAGCGTTCGGTGATCGACCAGCCGAGTGATCAAGCCGAGCGGCTGGGCGGCGTCGGCGAACATGTGGCCAAAGGGCTGACTGAGCTGACGGGCAAAGAGGCTCGAACCGTGGTTCTCGGTCACCTGTTGCGCGGCGGCGTGCCGACGGCACAGGACCGCCTGTTGGGCACGCGCTTCGGCGCGGCGGCGGCTCGTGCTCTGGGGCAGGGCCTGAACGGCGTGATGATCGCCGTACACGAACTGCGCATGGAGTTCGTGCCTCTCTCCGACGCGATCGGTAGGATGCGTGGCGTACCCCTTGACTGCGACACCATGATCGCCGCACGTGACGTCGGCATCAGCTTCGGCGACTAGATCCGATTGCTGCTCACCACGCAATTGCGCTGGCGTCGTCGCTCTCATCGCCCTCTCGAGCGTGCCGCCCGTGAATCGGTCCCGAGCCCACTGCCGGGACATGCCCAGCAGCCGGCTGACGCGTCGTTCTGAGCAGCGTCGTTCCCGCGGTCTTGGGCGCGAATGTGGAAGCCCGCCTTCCGATTCCGCGCCCATCGGACCTGCTTGGGCGAGAGAACAGAAGTCGCACATCCAAATTCGCGCCCATGCGAGTCGATCACGCGGCGACCGGGAAGCGATCACCGATCCGGCGAGCTGTATCCGAAGGTGTCACCCGAGGCGCCGGTCGAAGACAGCGCAAACGTTGGCTGAGGCGGCTCCCTAGCTCAACCTCTCGATCATGATCCACGCATCGATCGACGATGAGGTCCCGCCCACTGTGGGATCCAAGTGCACGGTCGTGGTTCCAGCGCCCGAGCTGAGATTCACGATCGAGAGCGAGTCGCCGGCAGACAGTTCGAGCAGTGCGGTTTGGACGTTTTGCCGCTTCGCCAGGGCACCGAACACGAGCGGGCCACTCAGTGGAGCCACGTTGTTGACTTGAATCGAGAACTGGTTGTCCTCATCGCCAAGCACCGAGAACCTCACCGTGAAGACACCGCCGGTCGGAACGGAAAACGCGGTTTTCAAGGCGTCCACCGTTACCCCGTCTGGCGCTGAGGGACCTGATGGGCCGATGGTTCCGAAAGAGACGGGGAATCCGTTGGGAACCGTCTCCGCGACGGCGTTCGAGGCGTAGAAGTACAGGGGTTGGGGAACTGGAGAGGCAACACCTTGTGGGCCCTGAGCTCCGTCGGCGCCGTGCGGGCCGGTCAGACCCTGGAGGCCGATTGGACCAGTTGCGCCGGTTGCGCCTGTCGCGCCGCCGGCCGGGGTTGGCGCGTAGTAGCCGAGCAGGTCCATCACCACGTTGACCGTTCCCTTGAGGTTGTAGATCCGGACCGAGTGAAGCGCTCCCACTTGGACAGTGGCGCCGTTGGCTACTGCGGCGGACGACTCCCAGTTGATCGAGGACGCGGTCGGGCGCGCCTCGCCGGTCGGATACATCGTCAGGAACGAACCTTCGGTTCCGTCAACGACGGTGAGGTTCACCGCTACAGCGGTTGCATCGTAGGGGAGACCCGGGATGACGACGTCGAGCGTCTCTCCTCGCCCCAACGCCTTACCGATTCCTTCCCGTGTGTCGAGCACGCGGACCGTCGTGACGTCATGGAAAGCCTGCGCGGAACTGAGGTCTGACGGCGCGGCGATCAGTACGCCGCCTCCGATCAACGTTCCCACTCCGACGACGGCGGCCATGAACCGCCACCTCCGCACAACAGGCAGCACGTTGATGGTCACTCTGAGTCTCCTCGCCCTTTGGAGCCTTCAGAGTTCACCGATCGCGGGGGAGCCAGCAAGGGGCGAGCGTCCCGTAGCGCTAGGGCCCAGAGCCACGTGTTGCAAATACAACTTGGCGGCTTTACGAGGTCGATGGTCCTGACGCAACCAACGATTCGGCGCTCATTGCGGCTCCGTCGATGCCTTCCGATGCCGGAGCATTCTCGGCGGCCGATGGCTTGCGGCCCTTCTTCTTCGGCGACGGCTGCGGTGGGCGAAGTGTGGCGTCGATCGCACCGATCACCGCAGGATCGAGGAGGGCGTGGGTCGTTGCTGCCTCGCCGAATTGCACGAGGCATCGGAACTGCATTTCGTTCAGGAACTGATCACCGGTCGAGTAGTGCGGGAACTCCGGGTCTTGCAGACTGAACGCGACGAGATCGTCGGGGAAGTCATCACAGTCGTACAGAACCGCGGCGATGTGGATGATCTTGCCGTGACCTTCCACGTCACCTGCCGGCGACTTGTACGTCACGTCGAGCACGGTGTGCGCCGATGGTGGGCGTTCGGTGCCGGGCGCGGTCATTCGTGGCGAAGCCACGTGGACGGAGCCCGTCGTGGTTGCGTTCTGCCAGGTCGACAACTTGCCCGTCGCATTGGTCGCGCTCGACGAAGCTCGTCTGCCAGGCGCGCAGCGGAGCGAGGTCGATCGATGCCCCGACTTCGACACGGGCGAGGTCGGCGGCTTGACGCAACGTGCCGTAGCTACCCGGCGAGTCTCCAGATGCATCGACACAGATGATCGTTTGGCACCGGCGCCG
Source organism: Ilumatobacteraceae bacterium (assembly GCA_963720775.1). GTDB lineage: Bacteria > Actinomycetota > Acidimicrobiia > Acidimicrobiales > Ilumatobacteraceae > JAENVT01. The sequence continues at coordinate 320,412 of CAVRGR010000001.1, forward strand.
CAAGAGTTCGACGAGCCCGAGGTTCTCGCGGTGTCCGCCGTCGGTCACGTACAGGTGATGATCCTTCAGGTCATACATCCCGAGCAGTTCTTTCAACATGTAGCTCAACCGCACCCAGGGGTAGCGAACGCGTCCCTTCTCGGCGGCCGACAAGTAGCGCGGGTTGGGATACCACGTACCGAGTCGGAGGTTGAGGGCGGCGAGCAATGCCATCGTGCTGCCCTTGTCCATACGACCCATCGCCGGAGCGATTGCCGCACCCGACACGCTCACGCCGGCCGACACCGTTCCTTCGGCTCGAATGGCATGTCGCGATCCGAGGGCCTGCAGCCACGTGTGCGTCGCGGCGCTGTACGACCGTACGGGCACCTGCTGACCGAGCTTGCGGCGCTGGTCCGCCCGACCGCTCGACGTCGGAGCGACGTCGTACAGAACCACTTCCGTGGGACTCATGACGAAGCTGAGTGCCTTCACGCCGGTGCCGGCGCGGCTCTGCCTGGCCGCCGAGCAGCAGATGAGATGGACCGGCCCAGGTGCTCCGACGTACTCGTCGAGCAGTGGCTCACGCCGCTGCTTGATCGGCCACAACGGCTGCGTCTCGGCCTGGTTCTGTGAACGAGTGCGCCTCGGCCCACGCAAACGCTTTGGAGCCCACTCCCGGCGCCGGGTGGTCGCAAAGGCGCCTCGTAGTCGGTTGCGGTACAGGGTGTGCAACGACCACCAGCGCGGGCACAGCAGCAGGTAGCCGATGCACAGCAGCCCGACGAGCAGGCCCCACCCCAACCAGTCGTGTCCGAGTCGGCCGACGACGAACACGTTGCGACCCATGGCCGCCTCGGCCGCGATCTCCGTGCCCAGAAGGGCCGCGCCGAATGCCAGCAACACCCCGCCGAGCATCGCCAGCCGGGGACCCAACACCTTTCTGACCATGCCGACGGTGCCCGCAACGGCGCCTCCGCCGGAGACCAGCGCGAGGAGCTTGCCGACCGTTGCATGACTCACCAACCACGGATGCACGACGTCGAGCAACACCGGGATCACGACGAGCAACCCACCAGTGAGCACTCCCACTGCGGCCAGGCCTGTCGCTGTCGCCCGAACGCGGGCGCGCCGCTTGCTGTTCCACTGGCCGAGGCTGAACGCGTAGAGGAGAGCCGCCAAGCCGCCGAAGACCGCTGCGGGTCCGTAGAGGCGCCACGTGATGGGGAACTGGCGACCGGGTTCGGTGACGAACACACGGGCGCGGGTGGGTGAATGGCGCATCAACTCGTCGCCCTTGGTGATCGCCACGCTCTTCGTGCACAAGCTCGCCGGAAGGTCGCCGTGCTTCGACAGGTCGAGGATCGTGTGATCCGGTGCACGCACCGTGTCGCCGTTGGCAGCGATGACCGCGTTGACCCTGCAGCCGATGCCGCCGTACACGTACGACGTGCTCGACAACCTGCCGATGGGCCAGGCGATGGCGAGCAGCAGTCCGAGCAGCAGGCACAGATGGATCGCCAGCAGCCCGACTGCAGTGAAGAGTGACGCCGAGAACCCACCGCGACCGGTCCGCAGAAACTCCCGGCGTTGCTGAAGGTGACGGAACAACGATGGCGTGCCGATCTCCGACGACGGATCGTCGAAGGCGACGGGCGGCACGTCCTCGTAGTCGTCGGGTGCACCGATCACACCGGATGGCCACAGCGCAGCGAACTCCGTAGGCGTGGGGACCTTCTTGGCCGTGCCGCGAGCGATTCGCCACGCGCCGGCCGTGTAGCCACCGCCCGAGACCGACGCCAAGTACTTGGCTTGGTCGAGTATCCCGTCCGAACCGGTGCAGGAGGCAACCGCCGAGCCGTCCTCGCGGGTCCGCTCGAGTACGCCCAACGCACCCAAGCTCACACTGGCGGCCCGGATGCCGCCGCCCGAACAGCAGATGCCGAGACCTGCCGGGTCGGCAGTGGCGCGCTCCACCCCATCGGCCAGTCGTCCATGAAGGCGACGGCGGGAAAAGGCGGCGATCAACGTGAAGAGGAGCAGCAACCACACCGCGGCGAACGACAGCACCTTCACCCACGCCACGATCGGTAGCACCCGCGTCGCGAACCAGCCGATGTTCGGAGTCCGCGGTGTTCCAGCCGCTCCCGGAAGCCCGATCGAAGCGTGCTGAACGATGTTCTCGACGACATCGGCGAACGCCCCGATCACGGCGGCCCACACCAAACGACGGGTTGCAACCGACCGTGTGGTCAGCCAGGCGCGCTTCCACCACATCGCCCACAACACCGCGAACACCAGCAGGTTCGCGACGGCGATGACATACCCGAAGGCGAGGTTGCGGTGCAGATCTCCTAGACTCGTGAGCTGGCAGCCGAGCGTTCCTGGCTTGCCGTGACTGGTGACGTAGTCGACGAACCGGATCGGATCGCTGGAGAACGCACTTGCCGTTTCGATGTTGGGACAGTTCTGCACCCGGCGAAACACGAGCCACAACCATGCAACCGGCAACAGGAACAACGACACGAGCGATACGAGCCACAGTCCCCAGTTCCAACTGGAGCCAGAGCCGAAAGCGTCGAGGCGAGCCTTGACGCCACGAACCATGGACTTCAGGCGGCCGAACCTCCTGGACGTTGGGGCCTTGGGTGCTCTCTCGACGTCGGACATACGAATCCCCCGATCACCTGTGCGGTTATGTAAGCACAGAGAGCGCGAATGGCGCTACAGATACTTGGAGTCGTAAGTTGCCCGGGTTTCAGCGACCTGTGGTGGCCGAGCGGCGACCGCCGGAGCCTCGCCCGGTGCGGCGTTGCTGGCCCGCCGATGATCCGGATCGCCCGCCTGCTTGCGTTCGGCGCCGACCCGGTTGTGAGGGGCGTTGGCGTGGAGCGTTGATGGAATCATCTGTGGTCTGCGGGCGAGCCGCGACCTTCGGTGCAAGCGGCCCGCTCAGCTCACCGAGCAGGGGATGGGCCGAGTTGACGGTCGTGACAGTCGGCGTGATCCCCGCGGCGCGGGCGAGCGAACGAACGTCTCCGGTCTGGTCAGGAGTCATCACCGTCACCACGATGCCGTCGGCCCCGGCCCTGGCCGTGCGGCCGGAGCGATGGAGGAACGCCTTGTGTTCGGCGGGGGGATCGACATGCACGACCAGGGCGATGTCGTCGACGTGTATTCCCCTGGCGGCGATGTCAGTGGCCACCAAGACCCTGACGCGACCGGTGCTGAAGTCGGCGAGGTTGCGCTCGCGGGCACCCTGCGACAAGTTGCCGTGCAGTTCGACGGCGGGGATGCCGGCCGAACACAACTGCTTGGCGATCTTCTTGGCTCCGTGCTTGGTACGCGTGAACAGCAGCGTGCGATCGAGACCAGAGGCCAGCGCGCTGACGATCGACGGCTTGTCGGCCACGGTGACGGCGAGAACGTGGTGCGTCATCGTGTTGATCGAGGAGACCTCCGGATCCACGGAGTGGACCACGGGATTGACCAAGTACGTGCGCACGAGACCGTCGATGGCCTTGTCGAGCGTGGCGGAGAACAGCATTCGTTGTCCGCCGGCCGGAGTGGCATCCAAGATGCGCTTCACGCCGGGCAGGAAGCCGAGGTCGGCCATGTGGTCGGCTTCGTCGAGCACGGTGATCTCGACAGCGTCGAGACGGCAGTGGCGTTGCCCCATCAAGTCTTCGAGTCGGCCCGGACAGGCGACCACGATGTCGACTCCTTGGCGCAGTGCCGAAACTTGCGGACCCTGACCCACGCCACCGTAGATCGTCACGACGCGCAACGACAGTGCAGATGCCAGTGGCTGGAGCGATGTCATGACCTGGTTGGCGAGCTCGCGAGTGGGCACGAGAATCAAGCCTCTCGGGTGGCCGGCCTGGCGACGCAGGCCGCTCGCTGCGAGACGAACAACGAGGGGCAGGGCGAAGGCGATGGTCTTGCCACTGCCTGTCTTGCCGCGGCCGAGCACATCGTGGCCCTTCAGCGAGTCGGGGAGCGTTGCCGCCTGGATCGGGAACGCTGTGGTGACGCCGCGTGCGGCGAGAACCTTGATGAGATCTTCGGGTACACCGAGTTCGAGGAAGTCGGTGGGATAGTCGATCGGCGCGGTCGCCTCGGTGGGCGCGACCGGAGTGATGCGGTTCTGGATCGGCTGCTCGAACGGGCGCACCTGGCGCGCCGCGCCCTGGTGCCGGCCGTTGTTGCGTCGGCGCGCGCCTCGGGGGCTCGGAGTGGAGATGGTCATTGTGGGGGATTCCTTTATGGGTTGTTGGCCGTGGATGCAAAGACCAACAACTTGCTGGAATCACTGTGCGCTCGAAGCGCTGCACTCGACCGCGGGAAACGAAGCTCGTCAACCGCCGCAGGAGATGCTACCGACAAACCGCTAGAACAGGGCGTGATGCCGTTCGTCAGGCCACCAACGGTGGCCGCCAAGTGCTCGATCCGAACCCGAACCCCGCGGCCTCGATCGCTGCCGCAACTTGGAACGCCGTCACATCGTCGTAGGTCCTGCCGACGACCTGTACGCCGGTCGGGACACCGTTGCCGGCCAATCCCGACGGTACGGACAGCACCGGGCAGCGGCTGAACAGGTTGAAGGGCAGGGTCATCATCGCCATGATGTGATGCGCGAAAACGCTTCCGTCGATGACCACGTGTTCGTCGACGTACGAGTTTCCTGCGTGCAGTCCGATCGCCGCGATGGTCGGGCACAGCAGCACATCGGTGGTCTCGAACAAGCGGCCAAGTGGTTCCCACAACGCCGTCTCTTCGACAAGGCCTTCGTAGAACGACAATTCGGTTCCCATCGAGGCGACGAACGCTCTCGTGTAGTCGTTCAGCACCTCGCCGCACTCGGCCTCGATCGCACCGATGCCAGGCCCGAAGATCGCCCCGAAGTGAGCCCGCGCCGCCTGCCAGAACCGGTCCATGGTCCACGGCAGAGCCACCTCGTCGACGTGGGCGCCCGCCTCGCTCAACGCTGCCGCAACCCGAGCGGTGTTGGCGACCACATCAGGGTGCACCGGCCAGTCGCCGAGCGCCATGCAAAGGGTCACTCGTAGCCCCCGCACCTCCATTGCATCGCGGGGGATCTGCGGAGGATTGCGGAGCGACACGACGTCGCTCCAGTGGGGCCCGGCGATCACGTTCTCCAGCAGTCCGCAATCGGCGACGGTTCGGGCGAGTGGCCCGTCGTGGCAGTACTGGTCGAGGTGGTATGGCGCCAGACCGGGCACGCGACCGAACGGTGGTTTGAAACCCACCACTCCTGAGAACGAGGCGGGAATGCGGATCGATCCGCCGATGTCGCTGCCCGTGGCCAGTGGCGCGAATCCGGCAGCGAGCGCTGCACCCGATCCACCGGACGATCCTCCTGGTGTGAACGCGGTGTTCCATGGATTGCGAGTTACACCCCACAGTTTGGTGTGGCAGAAGCCGGCGCAACTGAACTCCGGCGTCGAGGTGCGGATGTGGATGACGCCGCCGGCGTCCTGGATCCGCTCGATGATCGGATGGTCGTACTTGGCGATCTCTTCCCGGAACGCGATCGAGCCCTGCTGCCACGGACGCCCCACCATCGGCTGCTCTTCCTTGGCCGCGATGCACAAACCCTCGAGTGGTCGCGGCGTGTCGCCCTTGCCGAGATAGCGTTGCGCGGCGGATTCAGCTTCTGCCCGCGCCTCGTCGTAGCGTCGATCGACCACTGCGTTGAGAACCGGATCGTGCGCCTCGATCTGGTCGATCAGCGCCTCGAGGTGCTCCAACGGTGACAACTCGCCGCGCCGGAAGAGGTCGAGCGTCTCGTAGGCCGACAGGTACGGGAGGTCTGGCATCGGGCAAGTATTGCCGCCCGGCCCGATCTTGTCGGCGTGCTTCGGTCAAACGACGATGTTGACCATCCGTCCGGGCACGACGATGAGCTTCTTCGGTGTCGCGCCTCCGAGGAAGGTAGCGACCTTTGGGTCGGCCAGCGCGGCGGCCTCGACGCCGGAGGCTTCGAGCGCGGCAGCGACGGTGATGTGTCCGCGCACCTTTCCGTTGACTTGAACCGGATACTGGATGGTGTCGGTGACCAGCATTCGAGGGTCGGCCGTGGGGAACGATTGAAAGGCAAGAGACTCGCTGTGGCCGAGCTTGGCCCACAACTCTTCGGCCAAGTGGGCAGCCAGCGGAGAAACCATCAGGATCATGGGTTCGGCGACGTCGACAGGACAGCCGCCGAGCTTCGTCAGATGGTTGTTGAGCTCGATCAGCTTGGCGATGGCGGTGTTGAACCGCAATGCCTCCATGTCGTCGCGTACGCCCGCGATGGTGCGGTGCAACAGCCGTTGAGTGTCGAGGTCGGCGGCAGCATCGAGCAGCGCCAGGTCGCCCGTCTCCTCATCGACCATGTTGCGCCACAGGCGTTGCAGGAAGCGATACATGCCGACCACGTCGCGCGTCTCCCACGGCCGCGACGCATCGAGTGGTCCCATCGCCATCTCGTAGAGCCGCAGCGTGTCGGCCCCGTAGCTCTGGCAGATGTCGTCGGGCGAGACAGCGTTCTTGAGGCTCTTGCCCATCTTGCCCCACTCGCGGGTGACGGGTTGGCCCTCGTAGAAGTAGGCACCGTCGCGCTCGACGACCTCGGTGGCCTCGACGTAGATCTCGCGCTCATCCTTGAACGCCGCGGCGAGGATGTAGCCCTGGTTGAACAGGCGGTAGTAGGGCTCCTTCGACGACAGATAGCCGAGATCGAACAGCACCTTGTGCCAGAACCGGGCGTACAACAGGTGGAGCACGGCGTGTTCGACGCCGCCGACGTACAAATCGACGCCGCCGGGGTGCGGGTGCCCGTCGTGGCCCACGGGTTGAGGCCCCATCCAGTAGCGCTCGACTTCGGGATCGACAAAGTGCTGCTCGTTCGTAGGGTCGAGGTAGCGCAGCTCGTACCAGCAACTGCCGGCCCATTGCGGCATCACGTTGGTGTCACGGTGGTAGTGCTTCGGACCGTCGCCCAGATCGAGTTCGACGTCGGTCCACCACTCCAAACGGTCGAGTGGGCTCTCCGGATTGGAAAATTCGTCGTCGGGATCGAAGGTGCGCGGCGAGAAGCTGTCGGTTTCGGGCAGGACGAGCGGCAGTTCGCCGTCGGGGAGACCGTGTGGGTTGCCGTCTACGTCGTACACGACCGGGAACGGCTCTCCCCAGTAGCGCTGACGGCTGAACAGCCAGTCGCGCAGCTTGTAGGTGATTGCTGCTTCACCGTGACCGTGCGCGGCGAGCCAACGGTTGGTCAACTCCTTGCCCTCGGCAACAGCGCTGATCCCGTTCAGATCGAGCGAATCGTTGGAGCTGTTGACGTACGGCGCATCGCCGATGAACGCGCTGTCCCACGTCGCTGTGTCGGGGCTTCGGTCGGGCGGTTGCTGGATGGCGGGGATGCGCAGGTCGTACGAGCGGGCGAACTCGAAGTCGCGCTGATCGCCGCACGGCACGGCCATGATCGCGCCTGTGCCGTAACCCATCAGCACGTAATCGGCGATCCACACGGGGATCGACTCGCCGGTCACCGGGTTGATGGCAGTGCCCCCGGTGTCGACGCCGGTCTTCTGACGGGTGTCGTCCTGGCGGTCGATGTCGCGCTTCGCCGCGGTCTGCTGGCGATACTCGGCGACAGCGTCGCGGCGGTCGGGCGTCGTCAGACGATCGACGAGCGGATGTTCGGGAGCGAGCACCATGAAGGTGGCCCCGAACAGCGTGTCGGGTCGGGTGGTGAAGACGGTGATGGTTCCCGCGGATGACTGAAAGTGAACGTTGGCACCCTCGCTGCGCCCGATCCAGTTGCGCTGCATGGCCTTGATCGCGTCGGTCCACTCGAGCAGGTCGAGATCGGCGATCAGCCGGTCGGCGTAGGCGGTGATGCGCATCATCCACTGGCGCATGCTGCGCTTGAAAACTGGGAAGTTGCCTCGGTCGCTACGGCCGTCGCTGGTGACCTCCTCGTTGGCAACGACTGTGCCGAGGCCCGGGCACCAGTTGACCGGAGCATCGCTGACGTACGCCAGGCGATGACCGTCGATGATCGTCGTGCGCTCTTGGGCCGCCAGTTCGGACCACATGCGGCCATCAGGAGTGGCCCGCCTGCCGGATTCGTAGTCCTCGATCAAGTCGTCGATCGGCCGCGCCCGGTCGGCTTCGGTGTCGTACCACGAGTTGAAGATCTGCAGGAAGATCCATTGTGTCCACCGGTAGTAGCCGGGATCGGTGGTGCTGACACTGCGCCGGGGGTCGTGGCTGAGGCCGAGCCGGCGCAACTGGCGTCGATAGTTGGCGACGTTGGCATCGGTCTTGATCGCCGGATGCTCACCGGTCTCGACGGCGTGTTGTTCGGCGGGCAGCCCGAAGGCATCGAAGCCCATCGTGTACATCACGTTGTGACCGGTCATCCGCTTGAACCGGGTGTAGATGTCGGTGCCGATGAAGCCGAGCGGATGCCCCACGTGCAGGCCCGTGCCGGACGGATACGGGAACATGTCGAGCACGAAGAGCTTCTTGGGCCGGCCGGCGAGCTTGGCAGGGTCTGCCAGCGGACCTGCCGGGTTCGGAGTCTCGAAGACGCCGTCGAGCTCCCATCGATCCTGCCAGCGAAGTTCGATCTCCTGGGCAAACGCACCCGTGTAGCGGAACTTGGGTGCGTCGTCTGGTGTCGTGGAGGCCGAAGTCATTACCCAGAGATTCTACGATGCGGTGCACCGCTACTACGGTTGCAAATCATGTCTGCGAGCAACGGATCGTCCTACGTGGGCATCGTCGACCGCATCATCGCCGCCGCTGATCGGCCAACCGGCGTACGTTTCGTCGGGCCATCCGTGGCCGCGAACGTGCCCGACACCTTCGTGCCGTGGCGCGAGATCCACGACGAGGCCAGAGTCGTAGGCGCCGCGCTGCAGGCTCGCGGTCTGGTTCCCGGCGACCACGTGGCCATCCTCGGTCCCACTTCGCGTCAGCTGATCACCGTCATCCAAGGCTGCTGGCTGGCGGGCCTGGCCAGCATGGTGCTCCCGCTACCGATGCGGATGGGTTCGCTCGATGCGTTCATCGAGTCGACCAGGGCCCGGATCCGCCACGGCGACGCAAAGCTGGTGCTGATCGATGAACTGCTCGCTGCGTTCTACGAACGCACCGTCGTGGATCCGCCGATCGAGCTGATGGCCGACGTGTTGCCGGGCTCGCCGAGTGCCCCGAGTGGCGAGCGGTTGGAGATTCCCGGTCACGACCCGGAGCGCCTGGTGATCCTGCAGTACACGAGCGGATCCACCAGCGAGCCGAAGGGTGTGATGATCCCCGATCGGGTGCTCGCCGCCAACATCGACGCCTCGTGCAGCGCGGCGGACCTTGGCGAGAGCGAAGTGATGGTTTCGTGGCTGCCTCTCTACCACGACATGGGTCTCGTCGGTTTCCTGTCGATCCCCATGACCAACGGCTGTCAGCTCGTCCAGGCAGCGCCACAGGACTTCCTCGCCAAACCCGGCAACTGGATGCAGTGGATCAGTGATTGGGGCGGCACGGCAACCGCCGGCCCGAACTTCTCGTGGGTGCTGGCCACGCGCGCGCTCGGGCGCATGCACGATCTGGATCTCTCGCAGTTGACGCTGGCACTCAGTGGTGCCGAGCCGATCGACCCCCAAGCCGTGGAGGCGTTCGTCGCCGCCGCCGAACCATTCGGATTCGGATCGGGGAGCGTGTTTCCCGCTTTCGGCATGGCCGAGCTGGCAATCGGGGGAGTGTTCCCGCCACGCGGCCGCGGCATGATCTGCGACTCCGTCGACCGAGTGGTCCTGGAGCGCGACAGGATCGCCAAACCGCTCGACCTCGTCGACGCCGAAGAAGAGCTCGATGTCCGGCGCATCCCTCTCCTCGGCAAGCCGGTGCCGGGGTTGGAGATGAAGATCGTCGAGTCGACCACACACGCCGAGTTGCCCGACAGGCACGTCGGCGAGCTGTTGCTGCGCGGCACCTCGGTGACACCTGGCTACTACAAGCGACCCGACGCAACTGCCGCGGCCTTCCACGACGACTGGCTGTGCACGGGCGATCTCGCCTACACCGTCGACGGCGAACTGGTGCTCTGCGGGCGAATAAAGGATGTCATCATCGTGGGTGGCAGAAATGTCTTTCCAGAGGACATCGAGCGGGCCTGCGGCACCCTCGAGGGTGTGCGCGCCGGCAACGTGATCGCTTTCGGCGTCGAGGGGTACAAGGGCAAAGAGAGCGTGGTGGTCGTTGCCGAGGTGCGAACCGACGACACCGCTTCGGTACGCGAGGCGCTGCACCACCGGACGCTCGAGGTCTGCGGATTGCCGCCTCGTGATGTGATGCTGGTCAGGCCCGGAACGTTGCCGAAGACCTCGTCGGGCAAGTTGCAACGTGCCAAGTGCCGCGAGCTGTACCTGCTCGAGTCCCTCGAACTCGTGTAGTAATTGCCGCTTCAGTCAATTCGGATCTGCCAACGCTGGCGGCGATTCGGTCCACCGGCGCCCATCTCGCCTCCAGCGGCGCGGCGCAGCGCAGGGCTTCCTGTGAGCGCAAGAACGTGCAGTCGATTCATGTGCTCACAAGAACTTGAACCGCACGCCGCGGGGCGCACGTTGCCCGTCGGTCACTCGCTCGATCTCCCGGGTGAGCGTACCGAGCTACGAAGCCTGCAGATCGGCGAGAACTTGTCGCCAACGATCCGGATCGCTCTTGTAGGGGGCATAGAAGCTGACCCGTTGCACCACGTCGCCGTAACGACGCAGCAGCTCGGGAGCGATCTGCTCGGGCTCACCGACCACCGCAAAGGTGTTGAGGATCTCGTCGGTTATGAGGTTGCCCATCTCCACCCAGGCACCCTTCTTCGACAGCGCGTTGAGCTCTTCGTGCAGGCCGTTCCACCCGTGCAGTTCGAGCACACCCTTGTACGCAGGCGTCGAACCGTAGAAGGCGATCTGCTGGCGCGTGCCCGTTTCGGCGGCCGACATCTCGGCTTCGTTGTTGCCGGTTACGACGAACGACGGGCCGACGATCTCGAAACCTTGCATCGTCTTTCCGGACTTGGAGCGACCGAGTGCAAGAGCCGGCAGCGTCACCTCGCGCAGGTAGCGCTCGGTCGTGAAGCCGTGACAGATGAATCCGTCGCACACCTCGCCGGCGACCTCGGTCATCATCTCGCCGACACCCGCGAGGAAGATCCTCGGCACACCGAAATCGCCGAGGTCGGCGGCAGCAGGCGTGAAGAACGGGGTCATCAGCGTGTGCGTGTAGAACTCGCCGCGGAATGCGAGCGGCGTTCCGTGCTGCCAGGTGTCCCAGATGGCCCTGATCGCCATGATCAGTTCACGCATCCTCGGTGCAGGATGGCTCCACTCCATGCTGAACCGCTTGGTGATGTGCGGTTTGATCTGGCTACCGAGGCCGAGGATGAACCGGCCTTTGGAGAAGGACTGCAGATCCCAGCCGATGTGCGCCAGCGTCATCGGGTTGCGGGCGAACGCCACCGCGATCGACGTGCCCAGCTCCAATCGCTCCGTGTGCTCCGCTGCCAGCAGGAGCGGGAAGAACGGGTCATGGGCCGTTTCCGCGGTCCAAGCCCCGTCGTAACCGGCGGCCTCGGTCTCTTTGGCGCTCGCCGCGGCATGGGCAAGCTCGTTGCTGACTCCACCGTCGACCTTCATGCGCCGACCGTAGCTCGTCGATCACGGCGAACTGCGACGTTCAGGTGTCTTGGTCGCGAAGGAACTGCTCGAACTCTGCGGCCAGTTCGTCGCCTGTCGGCATTCCTGCGGCGCCGAGCAGGCCTGATTGCTGCTGGTTGTCGAAGAGCTCTTCGAGTTGGTTGACCATGGCGAGGTGCTCGTCGTTTCCGGCGACCAACTGATCGAGACGCTCGCGTTGAATGACCGTCTCCTGGCGGACGGCCGAGACGTCGATGTGCACGCCGGCGACCTCCTGCAGACCATTGAGCAACGCCAACGTCGCCGCCGGGTAGCTCATGGCGCTGACGTAGTGGGGAACCTGCGCCCAGATGCCAAGTGCGGGCACGCCCTTGTCGACGAACGCGTGCTCGAGAACGGCGCCCATTCCGGCTGGTACATCGATCGAGTTCTTGAGGTACGGGACTCCGGCGACCACCTCTGCCGAGGGTGAACTGGTCGACAGTCGCGGATCACGCGTGTGAGGAGCAGCAAACGGGTAGGCACCGAGGGCCACCATCTTCGTAACGCCGAGCTCGACTGCGAGCGTCGACACCACATCGGCAAAGCGGCGCCACTGCGAATCGGGTTCCGGGCCGCTGAGGGTGAGCACGTCTCGTCCCTCCTTGTCGCGGCCGACGCTCATCTCGATGTCGGACCACACGAGGCGAACGTTGACACCGTCACGCAGCTCCATCGTCGGCCGGCGCGCCCGGTAGTCGATGAACGCGTCGCTGTCGAAAGTGGCCAGTGGTCGCACCGCTGATTTCTCCTGCAGCGTCGTCATGGCCGCCGCCGCGGCGCCGCTGGCGTCGATCCATCCGGTGAGCATGACCACGATCACCGGATCCACGAGCGAGGGCCTCGGCTCGTGCAATGTGTACGGCTCGCTCACGCGAGGGCCTCCAAGCATTCCGACGCGCGTGCGGCCGCACCGTCGATCTGGGCGACAAAGGGTTCGAGCTCTGCCGGGTCTCGCGAGCCGAGCGCTCCACCGAGGTAGCGGTAGTACACGCCCTGCAGGATGCACGCCAGCTTCCAGTAGGCGAACGACACGTAGAACGGCAGCTGCGACAGGTCGCGCCCGCTGACCGCTGCGTAGCGAGCGGTGAGGTCGGCCCGATCGAAGAACCCGTCGGCGGTGGTGGCAGACCCTCCCCACGCCGACGCCTCGTCGCCAGGGCCTGTCCAATACACCTGCAGCAAACCGACGTCTGCCAGTGGGTCGCCAAGTGTGCAGATCTCCCAATCGAGCACGGCCCGCACACCACCATCATCGCCGACGATGCAGTTGTCGAGGCGATAGTCGCCGTGCACCAACGACGCCGGACCTTGGTCGGGTATGCATTGAACCAACGCGTCGTGCACGTGATCGATCTCGACGACCTCGCGGGTCTTCTGGTCGTTCCATTGCCCATACCAACGTTTCAGTTGGCGAGCGATGTAGCCCTCGTGCCGTCCGAGGTCGGCCAAGCCGCAGGCATCGAGGTCGACGGCATGAATCGCGGCCATCGTGTCGACGATCGATTCGCCGGCATGTCGGCGCGCGGCGGGTGTGAGGGCGAGCTCGGCGACGACACGATCGCGCACGACGTGCCCATCGACGAAGCCCATCACGTAGAAGGGAGCGTCGTTCACCGATTCGTCGGCGCACAGACCGAGTGAGGGAGGCACGGGGACGGCTGTGTCTTGGAGCGCGGTGATGATTCGGTGCTCGCGGCTCATGTCGTGGGCGCTGGCCAGCCGGTGCCCCAAGGGCGGGCGGCGCAACACGAGCGCACTGGCGTTCGAGTCGACGACTCGAAACGTCAAGTTCGAATGACCACCGGCGATCACCTCGAAGCCGAACGGCCCGCAGGCTCCGGCGACGTTGGCCTCGAGCCACTGGCTGACCAGCGTCGTGTTGATGCCCGGCACGTCGTTCATGCTGCCGGTACGGTATCCCGGTATCGTGCCGAACATGGCCATCGATGTCACCGACGCAACATTCCAGACCGAGGTCGTCGACCGATCCAAGACCGCCGCCGTCGTGGTCGACCTGTGGGCGCCGTGGTGTGGGCCGTGTCGCACGCTCGGCCCTATCCTGGAGAAGGTCACCGATGCGACGAACGGCGAGGTCATCCTCACCAAGGTCAACGTCGACGAGAACCCAGGCGGTCTCCCAGGCCTTCCAGGTGCAGTCCATCCCGGCGGTCTACGCGCTGAAGAACGGCGAGGTCGTCGACGGCTTCGTCGGCGCCCACCCCGAGCACGTCATCGAGGAGTTCGTCGCCAACCTCCTGCCGTCCGAGGCCGAGCGCACGCTTGCGTCGCTGCTCGCCGAAGCCACCGAAGGCGCGTACCGCGCCGCGTTGGAGCTCGAACCGGCCAACGAAGATGCGATCGTCGGCGTGGCCGAGTTGCTGGTAGCTCGCGGGGAGGCAGAGCAGGCGTTGTCGTTCCTGGCGCGCATCCCCGAGAACGATCGAACCCGCCACATCGCCGCCGCAGCCCGGGTCAGCACCCAGCCGAGCCTGATCACCGACGACTACGACACTCGGCTCCCCGAGCTGCTCGACCAGGTGAAGGGTGACGACGAGGTTCGCCAGCAGATCGTCGACATCCTCGAGCTCATGGGCCCCGACGATCCACGAACCTCGGCCTATCGCAAGCAGCTCACCGCACGCCTGTACTGATTAGCGGCTACAGTCCTCCCATGCCGATCGAACATCGAGAGGGCTACCAGTTGTGGGAGGGTGGCCCCGTTCCCAGGGGTGCCGATGGCATCACGCTGGGCTCGCTCGTGATCGTGAGGCGCGGCAAGGCCTCGCCGTACCTGTTGCGGCACGAGCTGGTGCACGTCCGCCAGTGGAAGCGCTTCGGTGTCGCCGGGTTCGCGGCCCGTTACGTCGGTCCGTATCTGCTGTGGCGGCTTCGCGGCAAAGACCATCGCAGTGCCTACATGCGGATCCCGCTGGAGATCGAAGCCGACTGGGTTGCGCGTCGCTCGCTCACGACTGCAGTACGCGACGAGCTACCCGAGCGCATCGCCTCGTAGTGAAACCCGAGGGCCGTCGATAACGTCCGGCCCTGACTTCCCCCGGTAGCCAGCAGGCGCTGCACGCGCCCAGCCCCAGCGGAGGTCGTCATGGATCCGAGTCTGCCTCGACCCGCTGCGCCGCGGTCTCCGGTCGATCGCGCACGCGACTGGGTCGTGTGGTTCGGCCCCGGGCGACTGGTGGCGACAGCGCTCGCGGTGGTCGCCGTCGTGGTCGGCGGAACGTGGCTGCTCAAGGGGTCGCCAAGTCGCGCCGAGGATGCTCTTCCGTTCGCGACCCATCCGCCGACGACCATCCCAGCGGCGACCGTTCCATCGACCACCATCGCCTCGTCGATCGTCGTGTACGTCGCAGGATCGGTCGCAATGCCGGGCATCTACACGCTCGATGCGCCGGCGCGTGTCAACGACGCGGTGCTCGCGGCCGGTGGTGTCGGCGCGAACGCGGATCTTGGTGTGGTCAACCTGGCAGCGGCGGTGCACGACGGCGAGCGGGTCTACGTGCCGGCGGTGGGTGAAGCGGTACCACCAGCGATAGATGCTGCACCCGATGCCGGAACTCTGCCGGTCGGGCCCGTCAACATCAACTCGGCCACGGCCGATCAGCTCGATGTACTGCCCGGCGTTGGTCCGGCTACCGCTGCCGCGATCGTCGCTCATCGAGTGCAACACGGTCCGTTCCAGACCGTCGAGCAACTCGGTGACGTCCGTGGGATCGGGCCGGCCAAGCTCGACGCTCTGCGCGGCCTGGTGACGGTGTGATCAGAACAACGCCCGGCCGAACACCAGGTTCACGGCGATCAGGGCCACCACCACGCCACACCACACGCCCACCGCGAGCCACAGGTACTCGCGCCAGTAGTCGCGCCACGAAGCCGCCGGCAGCCGCGTTGCCCGCCTGGCAGAGACAGCTCCCAGGACCATCCAGAACGCGGCGCTCCCTGCGACGGCGCACGCGTACACCGCACGCCCAAATCGCAACGGTGCTCCTACCACCAGCAGTCCCGGCGCGGCCAACACTGCGGTCAGGAAACCAGCCAGGCCGCGAGCCAGCGAGGTGTGCCCGCTCAGCAACAGCAAGGAGAGCACACCAAGCACACCCGGTGGCACGAGGGCAACGATCGGGCCGGAACCCCGCAGCTTCGAGCGATAGGCGCGGGGCCCCAACGGCACAGGTTCGTGAAATTGCCGCTCGGGGTCGATGATGCGAGCGTACGACGCTCGACTCGTGCACCGGCGGCACCCGTTCCATGACCTCGACGTCGCCCTGGTCGCCCTTGCTGCCGTGATGGGGGTGTGGACGCAGTCGCCGGCCTGGTTGAGCGCCGTCGCCGCGATAGCGTCGCTCACCCGCCGGCGACGAGCGCTTCTGCTGATCTGCCTCGTCGTCGGCCTCGCCGGGATTTGGCGCTCTCACGTCAGCTGGGACGAAGCGGCCCCCCACCACCTCGGTCCCTACTCCGGTTGGGTTCCCGTCGTGGGCGATCCGGCTCCGTTCGGCAATGGGCTCCGAGTCACCGTGCAGATCGAAGGCGAACGGTTCGATGCCTGGGCCTATGGCTCGTCTCGGAGGCGACTGCTCGAACGTCAGGCAGGTGAGTTCGTCTCTGTCGAGGGAGTTCGTAGTGCGCAAACGTCCAACGTGCGCAGAGCTCAGCTCCGACACGTAGTCGGCCGCTTCGAGCTGCAGGTCGTCGGCGACTGGCAAGAGGGTTCGCCGCTGTCCCGTACGTCGTCGCGGGTGCGCGTCGCCTTGCGCCGGTCTGCCGGAGCAGCAATGGGCGAAGCTGATGCAAGCCTGTTCACGGGCTTGGTGATCGGCGACGACACCCGCCAACCAGCCGGCATGATCGACGCCTTTCGAGCATCAGGGTTGTCGCACCTCACGGCGGTTTCCGGCGAGAACGTCGCGTTCGTCGTCGCCGCCGCGTCACCGCTGCTGCGCCGGTTGCGGCCGTGGTGGAGATGGGCCGCGACCCTCGCCTTGATCGGCTGGTTCATGGCGCTCACCCGCTTCGAGCCGTCAGTGCTACGCGCCGGGGTGATGGCGATGCTGGCATGCTCGTCGTACGTTCTCGGGCGGCAGACCTCAGTGGCTCGCCTGCTGGGTGTCACCGTTGCCTTGTTGGTGCTCATCGACCCGATGTTGGTGTGGTCGGTCGGCTTCTGGCTGTCGACCGGTGCCACGGCAGGGGTCTGTCTTGCCGCGCCCTTGCTCGCCGAGCGGCTCCCTGGTCCATCGTGGCTGCGCATCCCGTTGTCGGTCACGCTCGGCGCCCAGCTCGGGGTGGCCATACCGAGCTGGCTGGTCTTCCACCGCCTCCCGCTGGTGTCGTTGCCGGCCAACCTCGTAGCGGTCCCAGTGGCGGGTTTCGTCATGCTGTTCGGGATTCCCGCCGGGTTGCTGGCCACGATCGTCCCGTGGCTTGCGCCAGTCGTGATGGCACCGTGCACTGCCGGCACCCGTTGGGTGGCCACCGTTGCGTACCTGGCCGCGGCACTGGAACCATCGCCGGGCTGGTCGGCCGCTGGGTGGGTGGCCGTGGTGACGGCCATCGGCGCGCTGGTGGCCCGTCATCACTGGCGTCGCCCGCCCGAAGATGTGCCAATCTGATCCTGCATGGCTGTTCACCTCATCACCGGCGACGACGAGTCGCTGTTGCTCGTCGCCGTGTCCGACCTCGTTCATCGTCTCGTTGGTGGCGGTGACCGCTCGTTGATGGTCGACGAGTTCGACGACGACGACTACGAGGTCGGCGCAGTGGTCGATGCCGCGCAGACACCGCCGTTCCTCACCGAGATGCGGATCGTCGTCGCCCGTGGCGTCGGTCGTTTCAGCGCCGACGAAGTTGCACCGCTGGTGACCTATCTCGGCGACCCGTTGCCCAGTACCGAGCTCGTCTTGGTCGCCGGAGGCGGACGGTTGGCGAAGGCACTCACCGATGGGGTCAAGAAATCGGGTGGCTTGGTCACCGACACCGCGCCGCCGGCGCGTGCCCGTGAGCGCGGCGGCTGGTTCGAAGACCAGGTCACTGCCGCCGGCCTGAAGCTCGATCAGCCCGCATTGGCCTTGCTTGCGTCGTGGCTGGGCGAAGACGCGGGTCGCGTGCAGGGCATCCTCGAGACGCTGGCGTCGGCCTACGGCGACTCGCGGACGTTGAAGGTCGTCGACGTGGAGCCATTCCTGGGAGAGGCAGGGGGCGTGCCTCCGTGGGACCTCACCGATGCCATCGATCGCGGTGACACCACCAAGGCGCTGCTGCTGCTCCACCGGATGATGCGCGCCGGCGAGCGCCATCCTCTACAGGTCATGGCCATCCTGCACAGCCAGTACACGAAGCTGTTGACACTCGACGGGGCAGCTGCCAACGACGAGTCGTCGGCGGCGGCGGTGCTGGGGATCAAGCCTGGCTTTCCGGCGAAGAAGGCCCTCGATCAGTACCGCAAGCTGGGCAACGGCGGCGTGGTGCGCGCCATTGGTCTGCTCGCCCAGGCCGATCTCGATCTGCGCGGCGCCAAGGAATGGCCCGACGAACTGATCATGGAGGTGCTGGTGGCGAGGTTGAGTCGCCTCAGCCGGCGTTGATCTTCTTCATCAACCGGCTCTTGCGCCGCGCAGCCTGGTTCTTGTGAATGACTCCCTTGGCGGCGGCCATGTCGAGGCGCTTGACGGCGAGTCGCAACGACTCCTCACCCGCATCGGTGCCGATTGCGCTGACGGCGTTCTTGCTGCGCGTCTTCAGCTCGCTCTTGACGGCTTTGTTGCGTTCGGCCGCCTTGGCGTTGGTGAGGATTCGCTTCTTCTGACTCTTGATGTTCGCCACGTTGCAGACACGTTCTTTCGCTTGGATGAGCCCGGCAAGGCTAACAGCACCGCTACGGCGCTCCAACCAGGCCAGGGGAGACGCCGGTAGCATCTAGCGACCGGCCATGGACCTCTCCCGCATTCGCAACTTCTCGATCATCGCCCACATCGACCACGGCAAGAGCACACTCAGCGACCGCATTCTGGAGCTCACCAACGCCGTCGATGCCCGCGACATGCGATCGCAGTACCTCGACTCCATGGACCTCGAGCGCGAGCGCGGGATCACCATCAAAGCCCAGAACGTCCGGGTCGACTGGCGCGGATTCACCCTGCATCTCATCGACACGCCCGGCCACGTCGACTTCGGCTACGAGGTCAGCCGCAGCCTCGCGGCCTGCGAGGGCGTGGTGCTGGTGGTCGACGCCGCCCAGGGCATCGAGGCCCAGACGTTGGCCAACTGCTACCAGGCCATGGAGCACGATCTCGAGATCGTCGCCGCACTCAACAAGATCGACCTGCCTGCCGCCGACCCCGACCGGTACGCGATGGAGATCGAGACCGTGCTCGGAATTCCGGCAGAAGACATCCTGCGTATCTCGGCGAAGACCGGGGAGGGTGTCGACAAGTTGCTCGATGCCGTCTGCGAGCGGATTCCCGCACCGAAGGGCGATCCGGATGCGCCGCTGCAGGCGCTCATCTTCGACAGCCAGTACGATCAGTACCGCGGCGTCGTCAGTTCGGTGCGGGTGATGAACGGTCGCCTGACCACTGGATCGAAGCTGCTGTTCATGCAGGCCGGCACGCCGCAAGAGGCGATCGAGATCGGTGTGCGCCGCCCCGTTCCCACGCCGGTACCCGAGCTCGGGCCCGGGGAGGTCGGCTATCTCATCGCCGGCATCAAAGAAGTGGGGCATGCCCGCAGCGGCGAGACGGTCACCACGTTCGCGCATGGCTCGACGGTCGCCTTGCACGGGTACCGCGATCCGAAGCCGATGGTCTTCTGCGGCCTGTTCCCGATCGACGGCGACGACTTCGAGACGCTTCGGGAGAGCCTCGAGAAGCTGCGACTCAACGACGCTTCGATTTCGTATTCGCCGGAATCATCGGGCGCGCTCGGATTCGGGTTCCGGTGCGGCTTCCTCGGGTTGCTGCACATGGAGATCGTCAAGGAGCGGTTGGAGCGCGAGTTCAACCTCGCACTCATCGCCACAGCGCCCAGCGTCGAGTACCGCGTACGCAAGACCAACGGCGATGTCGAACTGGTCGACAACCCCGCCGACCTGCCGCCTACTCAGAACATCGAGTACATCGAGGAGCCGTTCTTCAGGGTCAGCATCATCTCGCCGAAGGACTACACCGGCACGTTGATGGAGCTCTGCCAGTCGCGGCGCGGCGAGCTGTCCAAGCTCGAGTACTTGTCGCCCGAACGCGTCGAGCTCCACTATCAGATCCCGCTCGCCGAGGTCGTCGTCGACTTCTTCGATCAGATGAAGAGCCGGACCCAGGGTTACGCCAGCCTCGACTACGAGTTGAGCGGTTACCAGCGCAGCCAGTTGGTGCGAGTCGACCTGTTGTTGAACGGACAACCTGCCGACGCGTTCTCCACCATCGTGCACCGCGACAAGGCGTTCGCCTATGGCAATCGGATGTGCGAGAAGCTGAAGGAGTTGATTCCCCGCCAGATGTTCGACGTGCCGATCCAGGCAGCGATCGGTGGCAAGATCATCGCCCGTGAAACGGTCAAGGCCAAGCGCAAAGACGTGCTGGCCAAGTGCTACGGCGGCGACATCACGCGTAAGCGCAAGCTGCTCGAGAAGCAGAAGGAAGGCAAGAAGAAGATGAAGTCGATCGGGCGCGTCGAAGTGCCGGGCGACGTCTTCATCTCCGCCCTCAAGCTCGACGATTGATTGCGCAACGACCTGCGTCTCGCGCCGGTCTGCGATACTCGGAGAAGTGGCACGAGCATTGGCTGACGGGCACTTGGCGCGTCCGTCCGTGTGGTCGCGGTTGGCAGGTGCCGTCGCCGGGCCCCGTGCGATCCGACGACTGACGCTCACGCACGCGGTCGACAACTTCGCCGATTCGCTGATCACTCTTTCCCTCATCGGATCGCTGTTCTTCAGCGTTTCGCTCGAGGCATCGCGCACCCGCATCCTGCTCTATCTGTTGCTGACCGCAGCACCCCTGGCGATCGTCGCTCAAGTCGTCGGCCCCGCCCTCGATCGCATCCGTGCCGGCTCGCGTTTCGTGGTCATCAGCTCGCACCTGGCACGCGCGATCTTCGCATTGCTGCTGGCCAGTTCACTGTTGTCGCTCGCGTTCTACCCCTTGGTGTTCGGCATCCTGTTGTCGCGCAAGGCCTACACGCTGGCCAAGACGGCGCTGGTCGCCCAGCTCGCGCCGGAGCGCACAGAGCTCGCTGCCGCCAGCGGTCATCTCGCCCGCACGGGCACGATCGCCGGCGGGATCGGCGCCTCCGTCGGTGGCGTCATGATCGCCTGGGTCGGCGTGAAGTGGTTGCCGGTGGCCGCCGCCGTCGTGTTCGTCGGTGCCGCGTTCTTGGCAGCACGAATCACCGGCGGTGTCGTCGAGACCCTCGCGGAGAGCATCGTGATCCGCGTCGAGACCCCGATCGACGTGCGGCGAGCGGCCCCGGCCGTTGCCACCATCAGGGCCGCGGAGGGCGCACTCACGTTCCTGCTCGCGTTGTCGATCAAGCGCGGCGGGGGCGACAAGTGGATCTTCGTCGCCGCACTGGTCGCCGCGGGCATCGGAACCTTTCTCGGCACGATGGTCACTCCGCGGTTGCACCGCAGCTTCTCGGCAGACGGCATCCTGTTGCTCACGCTGCTGGTTCCGGGAGCGATGTCGGCGTTCGGGGTGCTCACGATCGGCAGCTTCAGCATCGTCGCGATCGCTCTGACGATCGGGCTGGGCGGAAGTGTGGCGGCCCGGGCGATGGACTCCCTGTACGGCGAAGTGCCGCATTTGATGCGCGGTCGGGTGATCGCCCGGAACGAGTTGGTCTTCCAGCTGGCCAACGTCACCGGAGCCGCGGTTGCCGTGCTCGTGTATCCGGGACCGAGGGTCGGCTTTGCGGCCGTTGCGGCGGTGTTGATGCTGGGCGGCATCGCCTTGGCGTCGGAGCTTCGGCTGTCGTTGCGCAAAGAGGCCGGACGTTGGCTGCTCGGTCAGCGGCCACGTGCCGCCAACCGCGCCCTGCCCCTGGCGCTGCTCGCGGAGGCGATTCGATTTGCCGAGCAAGGTGATCACGATGTGTCGGTCGTCGTCGCCGCGAGTGCGGTGCGTGCGCTCGTCGCGCGCACCGTAGCGTCCCCCGATTCGAGCGCCGACGCGACCTGGGCGTCGCTGGCCGAAGTTGTCGAAGCGGTGATTGCCGGCACTCGCCCGCCTTCACCGGAGGACTCGACGAACATCATCAACGCCGCGGCGGCCTTGATCGCCGAGCGAGCGTTCAACATCGGCGGATCGACGACCGGCCGTGGCTAGCCCGCAGGGAGCTCCGTCGGAGGGTTCTCGATCACCCATTGCTCGTTGACGAGGTTCAGGGCGAACTGCAACGTGCGGAACACTTCGTCGTGATCGTGAACGTCGACGTCGAGTTGGATCTTGTCCCCGCTTTCGACCACCGGCGCGAGGCGTAGCAGGATCCCGCCGTCGGCGACCACGACGGTGCCGTCGTCGTTGGTCACCAGTGCCTCGTCGCGCGAGTCGATGAACCGCACGGTGGCGACGTCGTGGGTGGACTTCACCAGCTCCGCCTGCACGTCGAGTTGAATGGAGGCACCCTCGCCGCGGGGCTCGATGAACACCGGAAGTGGTTCCGGGTCGCTCGCACTGCTCGCGGCGAACCAGCGCACCACCGTGTCGTAGACCGCACTGGCGCGCGCCGCGGATGTGGCATGTGAGGATGGCGAACACGCCGCCAGGACCAGGACGATCGCAGCGAGCACAACACTTCGGCCGCGCACGGCAACGAGCACGCAGCGAACAGTACCACCCACCTCCACGCTGATCCGGCTGACTTGTCCGAGTCGCCGTTCGCGACGCTAGAAATGACGCAATGGTGCGATCGCAGATGTTTCGTTCTCTGGAACATCGCAATGCGCGACTCTTCTTCCTGGGCCTCAGCGTGAGCAACATCGGCAGCTGGATCCAGATGACTGCTGTGTCGTTGCTCGTCTACCAGCGCACCGGCAAGGCCACCGATGTCGGCGTCACGTTGCTGTGCCAGTTCCTGCCGATGCTCGTGCTCGGCGTCTGGGCAGGTGCGATCGCCGATCGGGTCGACAAGCGCAAGATGACGTTGCTCACTCAGGCGGGCCAGGCGGTGCTCGCTTTCGCGCTGGGGTTCCTGGCGCTCGCCGGGTGGGCGACGCTGCCGGTGATCTACCTGGTGTCGGTGGCACTCGGTGTGGTCGCGGCCATCGACAATCCGGCGCGGCGTGGGTTCGTGATCGAGCTCGTCGAGCCGCACTACATATCCAACGTCGTCTCGCTCAACACAGCGGTCATGACCGGTTCGCGGATCTTCGGTCCGGCGCTGGCTGCGTTGCTGCTGCGGTGGATGGAACCGGGCTGGCTGTTCATCGTCAACGGGGTGTCGTTCGCCGCGATCCTGTGGCCGATCTGGCGGATCGACACGACTCAGCTCTACCCCTCACCACCGGCGATGCGCGGCGGCCAACCAGTGCGCGAGGCGTTGCGGTTCGTAGGTCGCAACCGTCGCCTGCTGGTGATCTTCACGGTGTTCACCGTCATCGGTACGTTCGCGTTCAACTACGGCGTGTCGCTCTTGAAGCTGGCCGATCAACGCTTCGGTCACAAGGATCTGTTCGGCTGGTTGCTGGCATCGACGAGCGTCGGCAGCTTGATCGGCTCGTTGCTCACCGCAGCACGACCGCGGGTCAACTCGATCTGGTTCTTCGGAGCCGCTGTCGTGCTGGGTATCAGCGGATTCGGTGTCGCCTGGGCTCCGTCGATCTGGGTCGCCTACCTCGTCAGCGTGCCACTCGGTGCCGGCGGGGCGGCGTTCATCTCAGCCTTGAACGCCATCACCCAGCAGGACAGCCCACCCGACATGCGCGGCCGCCTGCTTGCCCTCGGCGCCGTTGCGTTCCTCGGCACGACGCCGATCGGCGCACCGATCACCGGTTGGATCGCCGACCACGTCGGTGCCGAGTGGAGCCTCGGTTACGGCAGCGTGATCACCCTCGTCTGTGCCGGGCTCGGTGCCCTCGTGCGCCTCCGTTCAATCGGCGCGGACGTTCCACCCGGTGATCACGTAGTGGCCGCGCTTGTCGGCGATGATTCCTACGGAAGCGGTGTCGTTCTGCAGGACGGCTCCGGCTTCGGGGTGCAGCCCGACTAGGCGGGCCGTCAGGATGCGGCTGAGGTGGCCGTGCGTGAACACGATGGCAGTGCCGTGCGCGGCGGTGCGTTCGAGCTTGGCGATGAACGCGTCGCAACGGGCAGTGACCTGGCGGAGGCTCTCGCCACCCGGACATCCATCGGCGAACAGATCCCAGCCAGGATGCTTCTCGTCGATCTGGGCCGTGGTGAGCCCCTCGTAGATGCCGTAGTCGTACTCGGCGAGCGCCTCGACGATGGTCGCCTCGACACCGGGTACCGCCCGACGCGCTGTCTCCCTCGCCCGCTCGAGCGGGCTGGAGAACACCAGGGGGAGCGCGCCTTCCGACAGTGTGGCCAGCAACGGCGGAAGGCGGTCGGCCTGATGACGTCCTTTGTCGATCAGCGGCACGTCGGTACGACCCGTGTGCCGGCCATTCTCCGACCACTCGGTCGCCCCGTGGCGCACCAGCAGGATCAGCGTCGGGCCGGCAACAACGGAATCGGGCACGAGCCCACACCGTAGGCGAGCCGACGGGGAGCGAAGCGTTGCTTCGATACAGACTTGTTGCGGCTGGCACTCGCTAGCCTGGAGTGCCAGATGCTCGACGAACGCAAGACCTCCATTCTCCGAGCCATCGTGCAGGAGTACATCGCCACGGCGCAGCCGGTGGGGTCGACGCACATCGCCGACGCGCCGGGCGTGCGGGTGAGCTCAGCGACAGTTCGCAACGAGATGGCGGTGCTCGAGCAGGAGGGTTATCTTGCTCAGCCGCACACGTCGGCGGGACGGGTACCCACCGACAAGGGCTACCGATTCTTCGTCGACCACATGGCGACTCCTGGCAGGCTCGATTCCCTCGCCACGCAGCGGGTCGGCACGTTCTTCGATACGGCTCATGGGCGGCTCGAGGAGCTGCTCCATCAGACCACCAACCTGCTCGCCCAGGTCACCCAGCAGGCAGCGGTCGTCGTCGGCCCGCGGGCCGAGCTGGCCACTGTGCGGTCGGTGCAGATCGTGGGTCTGTCCGCTCGCGTGGCCCTCGTGGTCGCCGTGTTCAGCAACGGCACCATCGACAACCAGACGATCGAGCTCGACGGCGATACGTCGGAGGTACGACTCTCCGCGGCCTCCGCCCATCTTCAATCAACGATGCTCGGTCACTCCCTCGACCTCACCGACCTGACGCGTTCGTCGGGCGATCCCGTCGTCGACGCGTTGTGCCGGGTGGCCTTCGAGGCGCTGCGCAAGGGCAGCAGCGACGAGTCGGTGTTCGTCGGCGGAGCATCGTCGATGGCTCGCGCGTTCGACGCCGTCGATACCGTACGCGACGTGTTGCGCACTCTGGAGCAGCAGTACGTGGTGGTCTCGCTCGTCCGCGACATCCTCGACCGCGGGCTGACCGTCGCGATCGGTGCGGAGCACGGGGTCGAGCCGCTCGCCGTCTGCTCGGTCGTCGTCGCTCCCGTCATGGTGGATGGCGACCAGGTCGGCACGATCGGTATTCTCGGGCCTACACGCATGGACTACCCGCAAGCGTTGGCAACGGTGGAAGTCGTCAGCGATCGGTTGGCCAGACGACTTGGGGAGGGCGCGGCATAGTGGCCGACTACTACGAGCTGCTGGGGGTGTCGCGTAACGCCACGGCCGACGAGATCAAGAAGGCCTATCGGCGTCAGGCGCGCGAGCTTCACCCCGACGCCAAGCCGGGCGACCAGGCTGCCGAGGAGCGCTTCAAGCAGGTCGCCCAGGCCTACGAGGTGCTCAGCGATGCCGATTCCCGTGCTCGTTACGATCGCTACGGCGAGGCCGGCGTCGGCTCGGCCGGAGGTGGCCCGAACATCGGCGACATGTTCAACGGCGGAGGCTTCGGCGATCTGTTCGACGCGTTCTTCGGCGGGGGGAGCAATCCGTTCGGTGGTGGTGGCCGCGGTGGCCCCGCTGGTCCGCCGCGTGGCCAAGACCTCGAAGTAGTCGCCGACATCACGTTCGCACAGGCGGTGTTCGGCGCGACCCTGCCGGTCGAGGTGCGTACTGCACTGCGTTGCGACGACTGCGATGGATCCGGAGCGGGCTCGGGTACCCAGCCGGTCACGTGCTCCGAGTGCAACGGCCGCGGGCAGGTGCAGCGCGTGCGCCAGAGCCTGCTCGGCCAGATGGTCACGGCCAGTGCGTGCCCGCGCTGCGGCGGGCTCGGTCAGGTCATCGTCACACCCTGCCCAACGTGCAAGGGCGACGGCCGCGTCATCACCGAGAAGACCTACCAGGTCGATGTGCCGGCGGGTGTCGATACCGGTTCCACGTTGCGGCTCACCGGCCGCGGCGCGGTCGGGCCCCGCGGCGGGGGAGCGGGCGATCTCTACGTGCACATTCGTGTCGCTGCTCACGAGACGTTCACCGCGCGACGGCGACGATCTGGTCGCCCAGTTGCCGATCTCGATCGCCCAGGCGTCGCTCGGTACCAAGATCATGTTGCCGACGCTCGACGGTGAGGAAGAGATATCAGTCCCCCCGGGCACGCAGCCCGGCAAGGAGTTCGTGTACCGCCAGCGGGGCGCGCATCGGCTGCACGGCCGGGGGCGCGGCGACATGCGAGTGCAGATCGTCGTGCAGGTTCCCACCAAGCTCACCGAGTTCGAAACGGAACTGCTCACGAAGTACGCGGAATCGCGAGGCGAGGCCGTGGGAAGCGCCGAGCACGGCCTGTTCTCGCGCATCAAATCCGCTTTCTCGTGAACCCGGTCCTGCGCGGTTCGGCGGCACACGTTTTCGTCGAGTCGATTGCAGCGCCGCAACTCACCCACGAGGACGATCATCATCTCCGCCGCGTGCTGCGCATCCGCGACACGGATGTGATCACGATCGGTGATGGCAACGGCAGCTGGGCGACCGCAAGTCTGCTCGCCGATGGGCTGCACGTTTCCTCCGACGCGTGCGCCGAGCCGGCGCCTCGGCCGGCGGCGATCTTCAGCGCGCTACCGAAAGGGGATCGTTCGGAATGGATCGTCCAGAAGTTGACCGAGATCGGTGCAACGTCGATCGGCTTCATCGAGTGCGATCGATCCGTCGTGCACTGGGATGACGACCGCGCCCGCCGTCAGGGCGAAAGGCTTTGTCGTGTTGCTCGAGAGGCGGCGATGCAATCGCGACGTGTGTGGTTGCCGCAAGTGCTCGGCGTGGTGCCGATCGCTGCTGTTGCCACGCGGCCTGGTTGCGCGTTGGCCGACCCAGCGGGAACCGGCGAGATCAGTGGCGATATCGACACGCTCCTGATCGGTCCGGAGGGTGGCTTCACCGCTGCCGAGCTCGACCTCGTCGCCCGGCACGTGCCGTTGTCGACGAACGTTCTGCGTGTCGAAACCGCTGCCCTGGTCGGGGGGATCTTGCTGTCGCTCCGCCACGAATCGCGGTGATTGCTCACGGAGAGTTGTATTTTCTCAACAAACCTGGCACAGTTGCCGATGCAATGGTGGCGAAGGCGGGCAAATTAGCGGAGGAGAGCGGGGCCAATGCGCGAGTTTGATGAAGATGATGCATCAGCATCTCCATACAGTCGGAAGGTGGGCGAACGTCTGCGGGTGATACGCCGGCAGAAGCGTTTGTCGTTGCAGGAGGTCGAAGCGACCTCGAGTGAAGAGTTCAAGGCGTCGGTGCTGGGTGCGTACGAGCGTGGCGAGCGGGCCATCTCGGTGCCCCGTCTCGAGCGGTTGGCCAAGTTCTACAGCGTGCCGGTCGATCAGCTCCTGCCCCGCGAAGACATCACGGCTCCGGCCGAGGGTGATGCCGCGGCGAAGAAGTTGGCCGTCGATCTGCTCAAGTTGAGCCAGTTACGCGGGCAGCCATTCGAGATGCTCACGCGCTTCTTGAAGATGATCCAGGTCCAGCGTCAAGACTTCAATGGCAAGGTCATCACGGTTCGTGGCGACGACACTCGGGCGATCTCGGCGATGCTCGACGTGCCGGTCGACCAGGTGGGTCAGCGTCTCGATGCGCTCGACCTGCTGTACCGTCCGTTGTAGTGAATCTGCCGCTATCTGGGCTTTTCGGCGTCTACATCCACATACCGTTCTGCAGGCACCGCTGTGATTACTGCGCGTTTGCCACGTGGACCGACCGTGACCATCTGATCGGTGACTATCTCGACGCGCTGCGCGTCGACATCGAGCGCGCCTCGCTCGCTCCGGTCACGAGCGTCTTCATCGGCGGAGGTACGCCCACACGGGTCCCAGCCGTCGACCTGGCTGCAGTGCTGGCGGCAGTGCCTGTGGTTACTGGCGCCGAGGTGACCGTGGAGTGCAACCCCGACGACGTGACGGCCGAGATGATGCGCGTCTATGCCGCGACGGGCGTCAACCGAATCAGCCTCGGCGTGCAATCGATGGTGCCGTCGGTGCTCGCCGCGCTCGGGCGCACCCATGTGCCGACCAACGTCGAGCGTGCGGTCGAGGCGATCCGCGCGGCCGGCATCCCGACGTTCAACCTCGACATCATCTACGGCGGCTCCGGCGAGACCCTCGACGACTGGCGGGCGACGCTCGAAGGCGTGCTTGATCTCGAACCTCCGCACGTGTCGGCGTACGCCCTCACCGTCGAGGCCGGCACTCCATTGGCCGAGGACCCGTCGCGTCATCCCGACGACGACGACCTCGCCGACAAGTACGAACTCGCCGACGACCTGCTGACCGCTGAAGGTCTGCCCAACTACGAGGTCAGCAACTGGGCCGTGCCAGGGCACGAGTGCCGGCACAACGTCCTGTACTGGCAGCAGGGCAACTACCGCGGTTTCGGCTCCGCGGCGCACTCGCCACCAAGACGGCCATCGCTGGTGGAACGTGCGCACGCCCGAGCGGTATGTCGCGGCCGTTGCGTCCGGCGAGTCGACCGAGGCGGCCGGCGAGACGCTCGACGAAGAAACGCGTCGCATCGAGGGCTTGCAACTGGCGCTGAGGATGACCGATGGAGTCCCAGTCGAGGCCCTGGATCCGAATGGCCTCGACGATCTGGTCGTGACCGACGGACACCGTGTGAGGCTGACGCGCCATGGTCGGCTACTGGCCAATGAGGTGTCCCTCCGCCTCCACTGACTGCTAGCCTCGGGCCTCTGCGAGGGCGTGTAGCTCAGTTGGTTAGAGCGCTACCATGACACGGTAGAGGTCCCGGGTTCGAGTCCCGTCACGCCCACGTCGTACCAGGTCATCTCCTCACACATCACCAATGTCTCGGTGATGTGTGACGTGGCACACCCAAACCTTCCGGGACTAGGCGCACCCCCTGTTGCGGGGTGACTAGGCTTTCCGACGAAGACGGACCCACCTTGTGACCGGGGCCGGTCTGATCATGTGTCGTGGGTCCGGACCTTGCGCCCGACACGCCGTCTCAAGCGCGACCGACGCAAGGCAACCGACTTCGCGCTCATCGCGGCCGCGATCGGTTTGCTCGGTGAGGACGTGGAATTTCTGCGTGGGCACCCAGTCGTTGGCGCACCTCGACGAGCGAATGGTCGGACACGTCGATCAGGGTGACATCGGTGAAGCGACGAGCAACCAGTTGGTCGGAGCAGAGGGTGCCGGTCGGCTTTGTCGTAGGAATCGTGGTCAAATGGCGTCTTGGTGATTGCGCCCGAGACTGAGCGGTTATCGCACCGGGCGCGCCGGTTGGCGTGGGCGACAATCGGTTGGAACGTGATCGAAGCTGTTGTGGCCATCGTGGCCGGGGCGGTGGCCAACTCGGTCGCTCTCGTCGGCTTTGGTCTCGATTCCACGGTGGAGGTGTTGTCCGCGTTCGCGATCGTCTGGCAACTCCGTGGAGTCGCCGAGGAACGTGAACGACTCGCTCTGAGACTGATCGCGCTCAGCTTCTACGCGTTGGCCGCGTATGTCGCTGTCAGGTCGGTGTTGGATCTGTTCGGACAGACTGAGCCGGAGTCGTCGCCGGTTGGCATCGGCCTGGCAATTGCATCGTTGATCGTGATGCCCGCTCTCGCCGCGGCGAAACGTCGCACCGGCCACAAGATGGGAAGCGCGACGGTCATCGCCGACAGCAACCAGACCAAACTGTGCGCCTACCTGTCGGCGATCCTGCTCGCCGGTCTCATCCTGAACGCAGTCTCTGGCTGGTGGTGGGCTGACCCCATCGCCGCGATTGGCATAGCCGTGCTCGCCGCCAAGGAGGGGCTGGAAGCATGGCGGGGTGAGCGGTGCGACGACTGCTGCTAGCGGCCGATCATCCAGCCATTCATCATCGAGACGTTCGGTCGTCTCCACATCAGGACCCACTGTGTCGGGTACGCGACCCTGTCGGCATCAACGCCGGAGCATCGTGTCCGAACCTCCAGCGGCATCTGGTTCAGCACGGTGTACCCCGAAACCTAAAAGTGGCCACCCGACTGAACGGTCAGCACGGCCACTTCCGAACGTTACCCGTGCCCCTCGCGGATGTGCTCTACTCGTGCCCATGACCGACCGGCCGACCGACGAAGCAATCTGGGCATCCGTGGCCAACACGCTGCTCACCGCCGTGTTGCCCCACGTCAGCGATCCGCAGGCGCGCTCCAGTGCCCTTCAACTGATCGCGCTGGCCAACTACGCCAGTCGCCGTGGTCCGGATCTCGGCAACGAGCGACGCGAAGAGTTGGCCGCGGTGCTGGGTGGATCCGCAGGCCAAGATGTGATGCGTTCGTGCTTTGTAGTCCTCGCCGATTCAAAGCACAGTGCGCATCAACCGTTGCGTGAGATCCTCCTGCGCCACCTCGAGGAAGACCTCGAGGTGGAAGCCAAGATGCTCGAGGTACGCCGCGGGCAGGTGTCTGGTGGATGAACTGCGGCTTGGGCAGTTCCTGACCTCGCACATCGGTGCACCGGTTGAAGTGCACAGCTCGAGCCGGTTCGCTTCGAGCTATTCGCGGGTCAGCTATGCGGTCGACACCAGCGCCGGGCGTTTCATCGTCAGGCTCGAACACGGCGACGCACCCTGCATGTCGAGCGCCGACGAGTTCCAGTTGATGAAATCACTGCAGGACGTCGGCTTCCCCGTCGCGAACGCTCGGTGGGTCGAGCCGACGGGCGACTTCCTCGGCGGACCGTTCGTGGTCTGCGATCACCCCAAGGTTCGTTCGGTGGACCAGCAAGCGGTCGACGAAACCGCCGCCGCCGCGTTCGTGACCACGTTGGCGCGACTGCACCGACTCGACGTCTCAGCGCATCTGCCAGCGGTCGACTCTGCGCAGGCGACACACATCCAGATCGAGCGATGGCGAACAGTCGGCAAGTCTGTCGGTGGTCCCCGTGTGCCGTTCATCGACACCGTGGAGATATGGCTGCACCAGAACGTGCCCGTCGGCAATCAGGTTGCGCTTGTGCACGGCGCGGCCCGACCCGGCAACATCGTGGTCTCCGACGGACAAGCGGTGTCGATGAGCGACTGGGACACGGCCCACGCCGGTGATCCGGCCGAGGACTGGGCGTACTACCTGGCGACGCGCAGAGTGCCGATGTCATCTCGGCAGCTGTGGGTCGGCCTGTTCGAACGCGAGGCCGGCGTCCGCCTCAGCACACAACAATGGCAGTATTGGGAAGCCTTCAACCTGTACAAGAAGGCGTGCATGAACCGGGCATGCCTCGCGCTGTTCGAGTCCGGCGTCGACTCATCGCCGTCACAGGCCATCGCGGGAACTGCGGAGTACCACAGCTTCCTCGTGCGCCTGATGCACTTAGTGGAATGAGGGATCTCGAGTTCGACGTCAGCCACGCCCGCATCTGGGGAGGCATCCACTACCGGGATCCACGGACAGCACCTCGAGAGGCGACAAGGAACGCAAAGGCGTCTAGGACGCGGCGGTCCAACCGTTGATGTCAACGATCACGTCGGTTGTGACGTTGCTGTACAGGCAGATCGTCCCCGAGGCCGACACCCGTGCAAGCACCGCGTTGGCGACTGTTCGACCGGCTGCGTAGTTCAGGCTCGACACTTCGTCGAGGACATTACAGGCATAGACAGTGACGAAGCCGTCGCCGTCCGGGTTGGTGACCGTGACGTTCAATGACACCGCAGTCACACCGTCTGCAGGGATTCGTCCAGCCATATCCGTGACTTGGACCTCGAGGACGCGGGCCCCACCGATCTTGGCCTTGCTGACATCACGCAGCGCATCCGGGCTGTTCCCCGGGCGGGTGTCGAGGACGCGTGCCGGATCGATCGCGTTGAATCCAGACCCGGTCTGAAACCACCCGTTGATGTCGACAACGAGGTCGGTTGCCGCCGAGGAGTAGAAACAGACCGTTCCTGCGGGCGACACTGCGGCGATCACCGCGTTGGCGACGGTTTGACCCGCTACGAAGTTGACGCTCGACACGAGCGCCCTCGTACCGCAGGAGTAGACGGTGATGAACCCAACGGCTTGCGGGTTGGTGACGGTGACGTTCAACGAGACCGAGCCGACACCAATCGCCGGTACGTACCCGGTGAGAGGGGTCACAACCACCTCGAGCATCCCGTTGGCGGCGATCACAATGTCGGGGGCGGTCCGCAATGCGTCTGGGCTGTTCCCAGGGCGAGTGTCAAAGACTCGCTTGGGCCCGACTGACGTGAACGTCGCACCCGTCGCGAACCAGCCGTTGATGTCAACGATGATGTCGGTCGGTGTGTTCGAGAAGAAGCACACTGTCCCGGATCCCGAAAGTGGGGTCACAACGGCGTTGGCGACCGTCTTGCCGGCCACAAAGTTGACGCTGGACACGAGCTCACGGCTGCCGCAGGCGTAGACCGTGATGAAGCCGTCGACGGCGGAACCGGTCGACGTGACGTTCAAGGACACCGCGCCGACACCGGACGCTGGGACGTATCCGGCAAGGGCTGTCATCTGAACCTGCAGCTCGTAGCTACCGGCGACCTGGGCCTTAGCGACTGCCCGCAACGCGTTCGCGCTCTGCCCAGCCCGAGTGTCAAAGACACGTTTCGGTCCGATCGACGTGAACCCGGACGACGAGGACCCCGACGGGGGTGCGTCGACGGTCAACGTTTGAGTGTGCGAGGTGATATTGCCCGCAGGATCGCGGGCAGTCATCGCCACGTTGTGGGCGCCAAGACCGAGCGGGATCCCCGTGTAGGTGACGGACCAGTCGACACCGACTGACGAGACACCGGTCAAGGCTCCGCCGTCGACGCTGACGGTCACCACCGCACCCGCCTCGCTGGTTCCAATGATCGTCGGGGTCGAATCGTTGGTGAGAGCGGAGGCACCCCCCGTGATGGTCGCCACCGGCGCAGTCATGTCGATGGTCACGGCTTGGGTAGCAGAGCTCTGATTTCCGGCCGGATCGGTGACCATCGCGGTCGTCGTCCATTGCCCTGCGGTGAACCCGTTCGGGGTGATGTTCCATGTTCCGTCGGTTTGCACGAGCGTGGTGCGAGACAGGGTCAGCGCGGGCGTGGTTCGGGTCATCGTGACCGTCACGGTCTGCCCGGCTGCCACGTCGGTGGTGCCAGTGAGCGTCGTGGCCGTGTTGTTTGTGACAATGCTCGCGCCTCCATCAATGGTGACGACCGGCGGAATCGTGTCGACCGTCAATTCCTGAGAGAAGGCGCCGGTGTTGCCGGCACCGTCGACGACGGACGCCGTGACTGTGTAGATCGCGTTGGCGAGCAGACCCGCTGGGGTCGCCGACCAGCTTCCGTCAGCGGCCGGGGTTGCGGAGAGGGTTTCGCCGTGGACGGTGACGGTCACCGTGGACGGAGACCTGACTGACGTGATCCCGGTGATCGTCGGGCTCGTATCGGTCGTGTACGCAGTCGTGTCCGGGCTGATCGACACGGTCGGCGACGACGAATAGAACTCATTGCTGTTCACCGTGATCGCCCCCGTCTGGGCGAGGGCGCGTCCGTTGAAGATCGTGTTCGCGCCGACGCCGATCGCCGCCGAAGCCATCAAAGTTCCAGCGAACAAGGCGTCGGCGCCGACGGCACCGGCTCCGGTCACCACCCAGAACACGTTCGAGGCTTTGGCCTGACCTGCTAGGACGACGTGGCTGCCGGCTGCCATCGACAGCGCTCCACCGATCTGGAATATGAACACAGCATTCGGAACGCCGCCGGCGTCGATTGTGAAGGTGCCGGTGTTGGCGACTGCACCGATGCTGGTGTGAACTCCCGGCCCCACGGTGACGTCTAACAGGTCACCGGCAAGAGGAAGACCTGCTGGTCGGCCTTTAGCGTTGTCGTAGGCGATTGTGAGGTCGGCGAGAGCTGGGTTGACCGCCAAACCGGTGTAGAGGGCGCCGGTGTAGAGACCGGGGGGAAACCCCGTAGTTCCGCTGCCGGCGCCGAGATCCCCGCGCAGCGTCGTCGCGGGTCCAGTCGCGGTGTTGCCGACCGTGGCGATGGTGAGCACCGCAAACGTTGCCGCTGATCCGAGCGGAACCGTCGCGATCGGCGCGGCTGCGAACACCGAGGTGGGCGCACCAACTGGCGCGATCGCCAACGCGACAAACGTAGCGGCGACCGTGACAACTGCCGCGAAACGCATGTGCCGGCGACCGCCACCTCTGCGCACACGGGTCCGTGTTCGATCCCTCATCAGCCCTATTGACAACGTTGCGATCATCGTCATCGCCACCAACCCTTCTGTTACGATCGAGGAGATTCACCGCGATGTGACGACACCGTCGTCACCCGAACCGCTCACTGTGCCGGTTCCACCACTCGCAGTGTGCACGGAAGAGTGTCCAACCTGCACTGACGCGATCGCGCTATGTCGACTGCGTGCAAGGACTCCTCCTCTGTGGGCCGCTTACACCTCCCGATCTGTCAACGTGGTCAAACAAGCGCGCTGTCGAAAGTCAGTTGGTCACGGTTGAACCGGATAGGCGATGATGCCATCGCGCACGGCAGTGGCGACGGCTTCCAGTCGCGAATGAGCGCGCAATTTGTACAGGATGTTCTGCGAGTGGTTCCGCACGGTGTTGAGCCGCAGACCGAGGCGTTTGGCCACCTGCTTGTTGATCAGTCCGTCGGCCATCAGGTGGAGGACCTCGACTTCGCGAATCGTCAGGTCAGCGCCGAGGCCCCGTTTCGTCGGCGGAAGTTGAAGAAGCAGCGGCGACAGCTCGTGCGACGGAGTGATCGGTTCACCTTCGTGCGCGGCGACAATTGCGTGAACCAAACAGTCGACTGTGTCGGCCTTGTTGACGAAACCCGAGCACCCTGCCGCGATAGCACGAACCAAAGCTTGATCGTCGGCGCGAACAGTGAGCATGACCACCTGGACGGACGGCATCAGCGTCTTGATCTGCGCGGTTGCCTGAGGGCCATCGCCATCTGGAAGCTCGAAGTCCATCAGGACGACGTCGGGCCTGAGCGCGACCGCGGTGGCGATTGCCGATGAAACTGTTCCTGCGGTTCCGACCACCTTCAGCTCCCGCTTGCTTCCCAACAGTCGGACGAGACTTTGGGTGAAGATCGAGTGATCATCGACGACAAGAATGCGAATGTGCTCTGCCGTTACGTCTGCCGCGCTGCGGGTCTCTACGACGTTTCCGGAGAGGGCGGCTTGTAACGTCTGCAACTGCAAGCGATGCTCATGATCGAGGTCACGCCGTCGCAACGCGCACGCCAGGTTGATGAGGAGCTCATTCGCCTCGAACGGCTTGGTCATGTAGCCGACAGCGCCCAGGTGGAAAGCCTCCTCAGCCACCAACGGATCGTCTACAGCCGTGGTCATCACAACGGCCAGGTCGGGGAATCGAGAGGGCAATTCGGCTAAAAGCTCCATGCCGGAGGAACCGGGCATCATGATGTCGCAGAGCACCACGGCGACATCTGCGTCGGTGTCGAGTATGAGTCGGGCCGCGGCGCCGCTGGTCGCCTCGACGCACAGGTATCCATGCTGCGAAAGGACTCGCGCCGTGCTTCGGCGAAAGTCATCGTCGTCATCGACAATGAGAAGCTTGGACGCTTCGTGGACACTTTCAGCCGTTGTCACCTACGTGACACCATCCAGAACGGCACGGACTTTGCAAACGAGATCGTTGGCGGAGAACGGCTTCTCAATGAGATTGACGCCCTCGTCGAACGCAGCGTTGTGAACGATCACGTTCTGGCTGTAGCCGCTCATGAAAAGCACCTTCGTGGCTGGGCTGAGGGCCAGAATCTGGTCGGACAGCTGCTTGCCGGACAGCCCGGGCATCACCACGTCAGCCAGCAGTAAATCGATCGTGCCCGACTTGCGGTGCACGATCTGCAGAGCGGCTTCAGCGTTAATGGTCTCCAACACCGCATATCCGACTCTCGTCAGTATTCGTCGAGCCGACTCGCGCACCATCACGTCGTCTTCGACGAGGAGTATGGTCTCGCCCTTCGCGAGCGGCTGCGCGGAAGGTGATTCCGGGCGATTCTCTCGTGGCGATTTCAGTGCTGCCGGAAGATGGATCCGAACCGTCGTCCCCAGCCCGATCTCCGAATAGATTGCCACGTCTCCGTCGGCCTGCGTCACAATCCCGTAGACCGTTGCAAGGCCGAGTCCTGTGCCCTCGCCCGGAGGTTTCGTCGTGAAGAAGGGCTCGAATGCGCGTTGAACAACTTCCCGGCTCATGCCTGTCCCGGTATCGGACACTGTCAACCGCACGTACGTCCCCGGTTTGAGCTGTCTTGGCCGGCCGTGGTCCTCGTCGATGTCGAAGACCGAGGTTCGAATCTCCAGTTCGCCACCGTGGGGCATCGCGTCACGCGCGTTTACTGCCAGGTTGATGATCACCTGTTCGAGCTGTCCGCGATCGATCGTGATGTACGGCAACGTCTCGGCCAACACGGTTCTCAGGTGATCAACGTTCTGAGCGACCATGCCTCGGATCAGGCCTTCCATTCCGCGGACGACCATGTTCAAATCCTGCACCTGGGGCTCGACGACCTCGCGGCGGCCGAAGATCAACAACTGCCGTGTCAAAGCCGCAGCTCGCTGGGCTACCGCGGTGATCTGTTCGACATCGCCCAGGATCGCCACCATTGACTCGTCGTGTGCCAGACCAAGGCGGCTCAACTCGTCCTGCAGGGCGGCAGCAACGAGCCCGGAATAGTTCATGATGGCCGCGAGGAGGTTGTTGAAGTCGTGGGCCACGCCGCCAGCAAGCTGACCCAGGCTTTCCAGTCGCTGAGCTGCATGAAGTTGCGCCTCGAGCGCACGCTGGTACACCGTCGCCCGCGTGATCTCGGTGATGTCACGGGCAACGGTTGACGCGCCGGTCACCGCTCCTTGTGCGTCTCGAATGGGTGAAATCGCGACGGATATCTCGAGGACCTCGCCGTTCTTGGCGACACGTTGAGTATGAAAGGGCTGCACGGACTCGCCCCGTGCGACACGCTCAAGGATGGAGGCGAGTTCGGCGCCACGATCGGTCGGAAAGATTTCGGCGATGTCCCGGCCGATCATCTCGGCGGCGACGTAGCCGTACATCTGCTCTGCGCCACCGTTCCAACTAGTGATAACACCCGCGATTGTCTTACCGATGATCGCATCCTGCGACGACTCAACAATGGAGGCGAGTCGACCCGCATCTTCGAAGGCTTGGAGCCTGGTCTCGGCGTCTCGGAGTTGCGAGATATCTCGCACAGCCGCGGACACCAATTGCCCAGCGGAAGTCTCGAACAGGGAAAGCGAAACGTCAACGGGAAACTCAGTACCATCCTTGCGCCTGGCCACGAGTTTGAGGTTTTCGCCGATCTTTCGCGTCGTGCGCGATCGGTCGTAGGCACTGCGATGATGCAGATCTTCCGGACCCAAACCCTCGGGGATCAAGACCTCCGTCGATTGGCCGACGAGTTCGTACGGTGCATAGCCGAACATCGTCTCGGCGTTGCGATTGGCCAAACGAATCAGGCCTGAAGTGTCAACAAGCACGACGCCATCAGGGGCTGAGTCAAGCCACTGAGCTGTCGATGCCGAGATGGAGTGCACCTCACCTCCTTGCAATCACGCCGGAGGGTTATTGGCAAACTGTACTACCAGGCTGCAACCCTCGCATCTGGCGGTCTCGCGAACGAGACGCGATCGTGAATGATCAGACGGTCAGCAGTTCGACGGCTCCGGCGTCAGAGGACCTCGACTCCATCGTCTCAATTCGAGATCCTCCCCACCCAGGAAAGGCGGTGAAGGACGACCACCAATGTCGATCCAGGCCGGAGCTCTGGTTGTTCACCGGTGGCCGTGGCCCCGACGGCTGAAAAGAACTTGGTCGATTTCAGTCCGAAGGGTTTCGGCTGGGTGGGATTGGGTATCGGTACGGCATGGAGATTTTCGTAATTGTCGTCATTGTTGTCGTTGTCCTGGCCATCGCTGCCTTGCTGATGAAGCGCCGAGCGAACCAGATGGCTGTAGAGCTGCGCAACCAGGCTCAAGAACATCGTGAAGAGGCCAAGGCCAGTCAGATCGCTGCCACGCGGCAAGAGACCCAGGCGAACGACCTGGCTGCGAAGGCCAACGATGACCTGGTGCTCGCCGAACAACAAAGAAGCGCCGCGGCCGTCAAACGTGAAGTTGCCGCGGATCTCAATGTCCGCGCCGACAACATCGACCCCGACGTGCCAAGTACACGTACCTGAGGTCTCGGGTCGTCCACATCACGGGACACTGACCCGGAAGTTCCAATCGTTGTAATTGCATTTCGCCCGAGTGGGTAGCTGCCGGGTGATGCGCATCGATGCATCGACCCAGCAACCGGATTTGGCCATGATGGGGTAATGGGATTTCGCACCATCTTCGAGCCGTTCCGAATTCACTCCGTGGAGCCGTTGGTGATGACGACGGAGGACGAGCGGCGGCGCTCGATTCGAGAGGTCGGCTACAACCTGTTCGCTCTGCATTCCGACACGGTCCTGGTTGACCTACTCACCGACTCCGGTACCGGGGCGATGTCACGTGATCAGTGGGCGGGCATCCAGAGCGGTGACGAGAGTTATGCCGGTTCGCCGTCGTGGTTCCGGTTCCGCGACAGCGTGCAGGACCTGTTTCCTTTCAAGCACGTGATCCCGACTCATCAGGGTCGCGCCGCGGAGAGAATCCTGTTCGGCGCAATCGGCAGACCTGGTCTTGCGGTTCCGAACAACACCCACTTCGACACCACACGGGCGAATGTTGAATTCACGGGTGCCGAGGCTGTCGATCTGGTCATCAGCGAAGGGCGGGACCCCTCGTCGCTTCATCCGTTCAAGGGGAACATGGACCTCGACGCACTGGACGCATTCATCACCAACCGCGGCGCCGAGCACGTGCCGGTGGTTTTCGTCACGATCACGAACAACTCCGGCGGAGGCCAACCGGTCTCGTTGGAGAACCTGCGCGGTGTCCGCGAGATCTGCGACCACCATGGCGTGCCGCTGTTCTTGGACGCATGCCGTTTCGCCGAGAACGCCTGGTTCATTCGAGAGCGCGAGCCGGGCCAGCAGGGCCGAGAGGTACGCGAGATCGTGCGTGAGATGGCGGGACTCGCCGATGGCATGACGATGAGCGCGAAGAAGGACGCATTCGCGAACATCGGAGGGTGGCTGGCGATGAACGACGGAGACCTCGCCGATCAGTGCCGGACGTTGCTGATCCTCACGGAAGGGTTCCCGACGTACGGCGGTCTCGCCGGCCGCGATCTGGAGGCGATTGCCCAAGGTCTACGAGAAGTTGTGCAGCACGACTACTTGCGCTACCGGATCCGCTCGACCGCGTACCTCGGCGAGGCTCTGCTCGCCGCTGGTGTGCCGGTCGTTCAACCAATCGGTGGTCACGCGGTCTACCTCGATGCCCGAGCGCTTCTGCCGCACATCCCCGCACACGAGTACCCCGGGCAGGCACTGGCCGTGGCGCTGTACGAGACCGGAGGAATCCGCGGCTGCGAGATCGGCAGCGTCATGTTCGGCCTTCACCCTGATGGAACCGAGACACCCGCGGCGATGGAGCTCGTGCGCCTGGCCATCCCTCGACGCACCTACACGCAGAGCCACATCGACTACGTGATCGAGGTCTGCGAAATGGTTGCCGACAAGGCCGGCCAACTGCCCGGCTACCGAATCGTGAGCGAACCGCGCCCGCTTCGCCACTTCACCGCAACGTTCGAACCACTCAGCCACCCAACTGG
The DNA here is from genome assembly GCA_963720775.1 of Ilumatobacteraceae bacterium. Lineage (GTDB taxonomy): Bacteria > Actinomycetota > Acidimicrobiia > Acidimicrobiales > Ilumatobacteraceae > JAENVT01. Next base: position 360,436 of record CAVRGR010000001.1, read on the forward strand.
GTAGACGTAGCAGCCTTCGAACTCGTTGCCCGGGTGATTTATCGAGCTACCTCGGTAAATGGCGCCGGGGGTTGTTGACGATCGACTTCGTACCTCTGGACCGATCGGCGGACGTGCAGATGCTCCGGCTCATGCGTACGACCGATGTCAGGGGCTCTCCGTCGTGTGTCGATCGAGCGCCCCGGCCACGGCCGAACGATTCGGCACCGCAAGTTTGGTGAGGACGGCCGAGACGTGATGGTCGACGGTCTTGGGGGCCACGATCAATCGCTCGGCGATTTCGACGTTCCTCAGACCTTGGGCGAGCAACGCGGCCACCTCGAGCTCGCGGGTCGTCAGGCCGGCCGGGTTCGATCGCGTCGTGGATCGCACGCCGCGGGGAATGTTGCGACGACCGGCCAGCCGCAGATCACGCGTAGCCACGGCCCGCGCCGACGTGGCGCCGAGCTTGTCGAGGAGGCCGATGCCGGCGTCCAGGTCGGTGGCGTCGGAGCTGAAGCACAGCGCCAATGCTTCCTCGTAGGGGCAACCCATGTCCTGCCACGCCGCAGCCGCTTCCTCGAACTGGCCGTCGATCATCAGCCACCACGGTGATTGGCCGCGCATAACCCCCGGCACGGCGAACCCCAAGCACTTCGCCCACCAAGCGCTGGCGCCCACCTCCCATCGAGCACGCTGCCGGTCGCCCATGCTGAGCAGTTCGTCCATCGCAACCTGCGTCGGCAATTCGATCTCTACACCGAGCCAGCGCGCTTCGAGAGTTGCCGCCAGGAGGGACACACGAAGTTCGGGCTCGGCTCCGGTTGCCAGCTCGGAAGCCTCCAACAGAACTGCTCGGGCGCCTGCATCGCCCCGGCGCGCTCGCATCAAGCCGAGCACGATGCCGGCGGCCACCCGCGGCAGCGGAGACGACGACGACTCGACATTCAGGGGCAAGGCGGCCGTTGCTTCGTCCCACTGACCACGGTCCATGAGCGACCGTGCCAGTGCCGCTTCGAGGTCAGCGCGTCCAGAGGTCGAGTCCATGGTCGGTGCAGTAGTCGATGGCGCTCGCGGTGTATTCGTCGACGATGTCGGCACGCCGGCGCGCCGCGGCCAGCTCGAGGAGGCTCAGGTAGGCCGAGCCGACATTCTCGGCGTCGTTCTCGCTCCGGGCGATCGCTGCCGACTGCAGGAGCTTTTCCCAGCCCGTCTCGTCGTCGAAGCACAGCTCGAGACACCCGACCTGATTCAAGCTGGTGATCACCAGTGTCTGATCGCCGTGCCGGCTCGCCCGATCGAGGGCGTCGCGAGCGCTTCGGAGGGCATCGTCGAGGCGGCCTTCGATCCACTGAACGGCAACCTGTCCTGACAGGGCGCGGGCGTACTCCACGCAATCCGGGTCAGGACGGATGATGTCGAAGGCTTCCGTCCAGCTCTCGGTGGCGTCGTCGGGCCTGCCGTAGCAACTCTGCACCCGCCCCAGTGCTACCAGGGCAGCCGACAGCGAACGTGCGTCGTCGAGATCGCGACGCAGCAACACAGCTCGCTGCAACCATGCGAGCGCCGTGTCGAAGCGGTCGCTGAGCATGGCCTGGTGCCCTCCGAGCTCGAGCAGCTCAGCTTCGAGGAGCGGGTCGGGGTTGCCCACTCTGATCGCCCGACCATATTGCGCAGCCGCCTCGCGATGAGCGCCCATGCGAACGGCCGCATCGGCAGCCTCGCGTGCAAAGCGCCGCACCGCGTCGGTGTCGCCGGCCCGCTCGGCGTGATGGGCGATGACGGCAGGGTCCGCCCCACCAGAGATCAAGGCGGTCATCGCCGTGCGATGCAACTCGACGGCTCGAACGGGGTCGATCGTGGCCGCGACGGTCTCGCGGGTGATCTCGTGTCGAAAGGCGATGTCGCCGGCAAATCGCACGACCATTCCGCTCTCGAACAGCCGGTCGAGCTGATCGACGTTCGATCCGCCGAGAGTGCTCACCAGCGCGGGGCGGACGAGGCCGGGGATGATCGACAGCGCCTCCAGCAGCCGGCGAGCCGGTTGCTCCAGGCGAGCAACCCGGCCAAGTACGGCATCCGCCACCGATGCCGGCAGGCTCGCGCCGGGCTCGGCCATCACCTCGGTGATGAAGAAGGGGTTTCCGCCGGTGCGCTGGTACATCTGCTGAGCTTCGAGGCGGTCCCTGCCCAGGAGGAGCGCCACACCGTCGAGCGACAGTGGCTGCAACCGGATCCTCTCGACGGCAGCTTGACCGACCAATGACCCGAGCACGTGTCGTAGTGGATGATCGACAGCCAACTCGTCGTCTCGGAATGTCACGACCAGCAGGCTGGCCGTTTGCGCCATCCGCCGCCCGAGGAGAGCGATGAGATCCAACGACGCTTTGTCGGCCCAGTGAACGTCTTCGACGATCACCATCGAGGGTCGAGTCGTGAGCTCGTCGAGCAGATCGGGCAGCGCGGCGTGAACACGGCCCCCGCCGGTGATCGTCGTGGCCAGCGGCTCGGGCAGAGATCTGGCGATGTCGATGAACGGCCCCAGCGGTCGCGCGGTGAACAGGGGCTCGCACGCACCTCGCAACACTCGATCGGTCGAACGTTCCGCGACCACGTCGACCAGCGCGGTCTTGCCGACCCCCGCCTCACCCGCAACGAGCATGGCGCTACCGGCCGTGCGCGCTTGGTCTTGCGCCCGACTGAGGATAGCGAGGGCGTGCTCTCGCTCGATCAGCCCTGGAGGCGCAGTCATAAGGAGATCATGACGCCGCAGACCCCGGACCGTCAACGCGGTTTGTCGACTGGGTAGGTTGGTGAGCACCAGCTGACGGCAGGGGGACGGGGTGGGCGAAGAGGCGGCGATCAAGTCGTACCGATATCTCCGAATAGGAATTGTCGGAGTCGTCGGCCTGCTCAGCGCCTCGATCGGGTTCGAACGAGCAAAGGTCAACTGCTGGCAGACCTCGATCAGCGCCTACTACTACACGCCGGTGCGGTCGATCTTCGTCGGCGGTCTGCTGGCCCTCGGACTGTGCTTGATCGTGATCAAGGGCAGCACCGCCTGGGAAGACACTTGTCTCAACATCGCCGGCATGCTCGCGCCTGTCGTCGCGTTGGTGCCGACGTCGGACGCCGGCAACTGCTGGTCAGTGGAACCGAACCCGCTCCCCGTCAGGGGAGACGGGTCGCTTGCCGGCTGGGTGGTGAGCAACGTCGACAACAACATGAAATCGCTCCTCGTCGCCGGCATCGCCGGCTTGATGATCGCCGCAGCGGTTGCAGCTGTCGTCACCCGCAAGGCAACGGCCGTGGCAACTGCCGGCGCCCCGGGCACCCGCCTCGCCCTGGTCGGCGCGATGCTGCTGTTGGTGGTGGGTGTGATCGCCTTCAACACGTGGAACCACTTCGACACCGATTCTCACTTCGTCGCGGCCATCGCAATGTTCGTGTTCTTGGCGGGAGCCGTCGGTGGGAACGCTTGGGAGCATCGGGCTGGCACGAGGCGCGTGTACTTCTGGCCGTACCTCACAATCGTGGTGCTCATGGCAGCGGCTGCCGTCGTGCTGGTTGCCGCCGGCTCGGGCTGGCATCACATGCAGCTCTTCCTCGAGGGAGCCGAGATCACGCTCTTCGCTGCGTTCTGGCTCCTACAGACCAAGGAGCACTGGCACGAGATCAACTGAGTGCGGCGAATGGCACGAGGAGACGCGCTCGGAGGCGTAGGGTTCGCGCTGTGAGTGCTGCGCGTTTGGCCGCAAGGTTGTGCGGCGCGGTCCTCGTGGCGAGCGTCATCGCCGGGGGCGGCTCCGTGTTTGCTGTCCCTCCGGCGAGTGACGTGCTCTTGTCGGATGTGGGTTCAGGCTTCGCGGTCGTGGGGGAGAAGCCCGGCAACCTCGACTCGCTGACGCGCTCGTTCGCCAACGACCACGCCCGGCTCGACCTCGAAGCCTTTCCCGTCACCGACCCCCCGGGTGTGCGCTCGCTGTTCCAGGTGTTCTCTGCGGACAACCCCGACTTCAAGGTTTCCGCCGAACCTTCGCTGGAGCTCGCTGCATGGATCGTCCCGACTGGCATGACGTTGGGCGACGGCTTCGCCTCTCTGATCTTCGCCGCTCGTGAGCACATCTTCATCTTCACCCTGACGACCGACAGTGCGAGCAACCTCGACCCTGTGCCGTTCGTGCTCGAACTGGCCGGCCGGCAGATCGCTGCGGCCGGCGGACCCCCCGCAGCCTCGAAGACACCGGGAAGTGAGCAGGCCGGTGCCGACAAAGCCGTCGTGGCGTTGCTTCCGTCCGAAGCTCCGGCCGGGTACGGCCTCACGACGTCGGCGACCGTGAGCGGCCTGGACGAGTTGCGTGGCACCACCGACGTCGAGCAGGAAGTCGTCGACTTCCTCAACCAGCACTCGGCTACTGCTGCACGCGTCTGGAGCGACGACAGCGGACAGCTCATCGGTGCGGTGAGCGTGACGCGGTATCCCTACGACATCTTTGCCGCAGCGTCGCTCAACGCCGCGGCACACCCGACGAATGCCGATGTCACATCGACCGACGCGCTCCGTGACGTGCCCGACGTCGTGGCCTACACCGGCCGGGGCGAGGCCGCCAACCAGATCGGCACCTCGTTCCGTTCGCGGCGATGTATCGGTACTGGTGCTCGTCAGCCACGGCGACGGGGTTCCGGCCGAGCGGGCGGCAGCGCTCGCCGCGGATCTCACTCGGCTCACAGCGTCGGGGCTCCCTTCGGGCGGGACCGGCGCCTACAAGTTCCCGAGCACGCGGTCGAAGCTGTTCGGACTGGCGTTGAGCGCCGCGTTGGTCACCGCAGCTGCCGGCGGCTCGATGGCGATCGCCCGACTGCGCGCCCGTCGCGTCCGCCGCAGCTGGGAGGGCGGGGCTCTCCCGCCGCCCGTTCCCGTCACTGCGAGCGCCTCCATGGGCACGGCGATCTCACTCGACCACGATGCAACGACGTTGCGGCACCACGGAGCGGTGGTCACCGGCGGGCAGTTTGCGTCGGTCAACGTGTGCATCGTCGCGCTCGCCGGTGACTTCGGTTGGACGGGTGTCGCAGTTGCGGTTCTCGCGCTCGTTGCCGGCCTGCTGCTCACTCACTGGTGGCAGCGGCGCGAGCTCAACCTGCTCGGGGCATCGGCACCGCCCCGCCAGTTCATTCTCCCGCGGCCGGCGGGCGCGTTGGCCGGCCTGCTCGCGCTCGCCCTGCTCGGTGCCGGTGGGGGATTTGTCGTGAAGGGCTTGCGGTATCTCGTGCTTCAACCCACGCTGGCACAGTTGAAGTGGTCCGATCTCCTCGGCATGGCGCCGCGCACGGTCGGGATCGTGTTCGGTATCGGCGGCTTCGTCGTCGCGGTGCTCGGTGGCGGGCTGTTCCGCATTGCGCGAGGGCTCAGCCGTTCGGGCACCAAGCGTGTGCTTGCGGTCGATCATCGCAAGGCCGCTCTCTACCTTCGGTCGTTCGACGACGACGGCCTGCCGCTGCCCACGATCGCCTCGGCACGACGGCCACTCCTGGAGCTGTTCTCGCTGCGTGGCACCGACCCGTTCGAGGAAGCGGTCGCCTGGGAGCTGAACAGCTACGGCCCAGTCGTGGCTGTCGGCCGCCCCGGCCGCTCACTGGCCACCCTCGGAGCGGCCCGGGAGCACCTCTCCGACGCGACATGGCGGGAACAGGTGGCCAGCCGCATGGACGAGGCTGGAATCATCGCGGTCGCGATCGGCGAGACCGATGGGCTGGGCTGGGAGCTCGAACACGTCGTGTCCCGTGGCCACCTGGCGAAAACGTTCTTCGTGTTCCCGCCGGTCGGCCCGTCCGCAATTGGGAGGCGGTGGGAGCACACCGCTGCCTCACTCGCCGGCGCAGGGCAGGAGGTCGGGCCACTTCCCGTGCCGCCGGGGCTCGTCCACACCGTGCGGATCAACCACGACGGCTCGGCGCTGGCGACCTTCGCACATCGGCGCGACGAGGCGACCTACCGCACCGCAGTCGATGCCACGCTCGAGGGGTCGTGGGGTGTACGCGATGGGCAATGACCACGAGAGGGTGGATCGGGAGGCCGTGTGCGTGGTGATGATGACATGATCCACGAGATGGACGTCGCCGTCCCGAACGACTCGAGGCCGCCGCCGGCTCTGTACAACAGCAACATCGCGCTCAGCGCGAGCTGTCGCCAAACCTGAATTCGTTCGTCATCTGATCGAGCTTGGCCTTCACATCGGCGTCCAAGACCGCCTCAACTGCGGCGACCGAATCGACCAGCTGCTCCGGGCGGCTGGCACCGACGATCGGACTCGTGATCACGGGGTTGGCCAGCACCCATTGCATGGCCAGAGTTGCCATCGATACCCCTGCCTGATCCGCAATCGGGCGGATGTCGTCGACCACCGAGAACATCCGGTCGTGCCAGTAGCGCTCCTGGTACCGGCCCGCGGCAGCACCGAGCGTGAACCGACCGCCTTCGGTTGGTGAGCCGGGCTGGTGCTTCCCGCTCAGGAACCCGCCGGCGAGCGGGTTGTAGGGGATGACCGCGATGCCCTCTTCGGCGCACAGGGGAAACAGATCGCGCTCGAACTCTCGATACAACAAGTTGTAGCGCGGCTGCACGCTGATGAAGCTGGCGGTGCCGAGCACCTCGGCGCGACCGATGCTGCGCGCCAACTGGTAGGCGAGGAAGTTGCTGCAGCCCACGTACCGAACCTTGCCGCTGCGCACCACGTCGTCGAGTGCCTGGAGTGTTTCGTCGATGGGTGTGTTCGCATCCCAGGAATGCAGTTGATAGAGATCGATGTGATCGGTGCGCAGCCGGCGCAACGACGCTTCGAGGGCGCGCATGATGTTCTGACGCGAATTGCCGGAATCCCATGGCATGGGACCGGTGGGGTAGTGGCACTTGGTGGCGAGGATGAACTGGTCGCGGCGCGGCGCCAACCACTGCCCGATGATCTCCTCGGTTCTGCCGACCAGCTCCGGTGGCCCGCCGAGCGGATACACATCGGCCGTATCGAGGAACGTGATTCCACGTTCCGCGGCACCATCCAGGATGGCAACCGATGTCTCGGCATCGCATTGGTAGCCGAACGTCATCGTGCCCAAGCACAACCGTGACACCTTGAGGCCTGTGCGGCCGAATCGAACGTGCTGCATGGGGCGACCCTACAAAGGTCGGCCTGGCAGCGACGTGCTCTGCTAGCAAGGAGACGTGGCGATCCTGCTGGCTGCTCTGTGCGCGGCGACCTACGGCGTCGCCGACTACTGCGGTGGACGCGCCTCGCGATCGGTTGCCAGCACGATCGTCACGCTGATCGGCCAGTTCACGAGTCTCCTGCTGGTCGTCGGCGGTGTGCTCGCTCTCGGTACGCCGGTCCCCTCCGCGCACGATCTCTGGTGGGGAGCCGTCGGCGGAGCAGCTGGTGGCATCGCGCTGATCGCGTTCTACACGGCGCTGTCTCGCGGAGCGATGAGCGTGGTCGCCCCGACGACGGCGATCGTCAGTGCTGTGTTCCCAGTCATCGTCGGTCTCTGCCAGGGTGAGCGGCCGAGCAGCACAGCACTCGTCGGCATCGTGATTGCCTGCTTGGCTGTCGGCTTGGTCAGCGGAGCGATCGGCACGCGACACGAACACACACGCGTGGCGACGATCGTGCTCGCCGCTCTGGCGGGCATCGGCTTCGGTTTCATCTTCATCGCGTTTGCACGTACTGCGAACGACAGCGGGATGTGGCCACTCGTTGCGGCCAGAGCTGCTTCGCTACCCGTGATCGCCACCGTGGTCGTGGCGACCCGCCCCGGGCGAGGCGCATTTCGGAGAGTTGTGTTGATCGTCGTTGCCTCGGGCGTGCTCGACATGGCCGCGAACCTCTTCTATCTGGAAGCCAGTCACCGCGGATTGTTGAGCATCGTTGCGGTGATCTCGTCGATGTATCCCGTCAGCACGGTGTGCCTGGCCTTCGGATTGGATCACGAGCGGGTCAGCAAGACCCAGGCGGCCGGCCTCGCCTGCGCGGCCACCGCGCTCGCGCTCGTGTCACTCGGAAGTTGACGGCGTCGCGATCTGCTGCGACTCTCGTGCTGCGGCCATGAAGATGCCCTTGCTCATCAGACTCGGTTCTGCGTTGCGACGAGCAAGGTAGATCTCGCTTCGAGCCGCATGGATCGATGGATCATCGGGGGCTGACCAGCCGGCGAGGTCAGCGAGGTGGCAGGCCAGCCTCAGGTCGTTGGCGACGGCGGCTTGCTCGGCGCGTCGCACGAGCGCCGCCGGCCCTCCGCACAACTCGGCGATGACCCTTGCCACGTGAGCGTCGGGCGACGGCTTCAGGCGCGATGCAGCGCCGTCCCACCATCCGCCGAACTGGCGCCAGATGTTGCGGATCACGAACTCCGGCTCGTCGTAGAGGGGACGGAGGTACGGCTTGGCCAGGGTCTCGCCGGGAACGGACACGGTGTGGACGATGGTGTCGAGTGTTGCTCCCTGGTTCATCAGCGCAACCACGTCGGCAACCAGAGCTTCAAGCGCGGCGGCGATGTCGCCGAGAACGACCGCAATCCGCGCCGTTCCCTCGATCGGTAGCCCGTGGGCAGGCACGAGCAGCTCCGGACCGGCAGCGATCATCGACCGCAGGGCAGCCGCCCATTCCAGCGGATAGCGCTGCACCTTTTGCGGATTGCCGGCATTGGGGAAGTTCCAGATCACGAAGTCTCCCGCCATGATCCACTTCCGGTCAGGCAGCCACGCCCAGAGATGGTCGTCGGTCTCGCCGCGCGGATGATGAAGTTCGATCGCCGTGTCACCGACCATCATGCTGCGCCGATCTTCGAACGTCTCGGAAGGACGCAACGTGGTGGACGGCAGGAAGCGTCTGGCGTCGGCGATGTCGACGCGGGCGCCTCCTTCGGCCTCACCGATCGACAGCTTCAGCTCGCCCGGTATCCCACCGAACTGTCGCGCGTTGATGATGAGGTTCCAGTTGTTGGTGTAGTCGTACCGATCCAGCCGCGTGGCCACGTTCTGATGGCCGACGACGGTGGGCTCGTCGCCGGCGAAGAAGGTGCTGCCTCCAACGTGGTCGGCGTGACCGTGCGTGTACACCAGGTGGCCGACTCGTTCCGATCGCCAGTTCCTCAACGCGTCGCGCACTGCCTGCCCGGTGTGCACCCCGGAGGCGTCGAAGCAGACCAACCCGTCGCCTGTGTCGAGGGCGACGCAATGACTGAAGCTCTCGACGATCGCCAGGTCGTCGGCGAGCTCACTCAGCTCGTTGGTGACCCTGTTGATCGGTTGGTCGACCACGCCGGAGTCGATGATCCGGGAGGAGATTTCCAGCAGGTCGGCCATGCGTCCACCGTACTCAGTCGCTAGGCGCGGGGGAGGCCGAGCACCCTCTCACCGATGATGTTGCGCATCACGTTCGACGTTCCGCCCATGATCGTGTAGCCGGGCGCATAGACGAGACCCTGGGTGATCGAATCCCACAGGGTGGCCTGCGGCCCGAGTGTGCGCGACACGAACTCGGCGACTCGAACCTCGTGCTCGGTTCCGAAGCACTTGGTCGCCGCGCTGAAGCCGACGGGCGCTTGGCGCAGCACTTCGCGGATCACGAGCAGTCGCCCGATGCGGTAGCCGATCTCCAGTGCAGCGATCTCCTGGCGGACGACGGGGTCGCTTCGGTCGGCTTGGTCCAGCGCCAACTGGTAGTGGGCGTAGTTGGAGACGAGCCGGTCGATACCGCCGCGCTCGTGTTCGAGCTGCTTCATCGTCTGCTTGAACGCGGCCCCCTCCATCCCGACGAGGTTGTCGACGGGTACGCGAACGTCGGTGTAGAAGACCTCGCAGAAGTGGCGGTTGGTCGTCATGTCCTTGATCGGGCGGATCTCGATGCCCGCGGTGTCCATCGGGACGATGATCTCGCTGATGCCGGCGTGCGGAGGTCCCTCTGTCGACGTGCGACAGATCAAGTAGCAGTAGTCGGCGACCTCGCCGAAGCTGGTCCAGATCTTCTGACCGTTGATCACCCATGAGTCGCCGTCGCGCACGGCTGACGTCTTCAATGCGGCGAGGTCGGAGCCGGCGTCGGGCTCGCTCATGCCGATGCACCACGTGGTGTCACCGGAGAGGATCTTGGGCAGGAACTCGGCCTGCTGATCGGCCCGGCCGTACGTGATCAGTGATGGGCCCATCTGCCGGTCGGCGAACCACATCGCCGCGATCGGCGCGCCTGCCTTGATCATCTCCTCGCCGACGATCAACCGCTCGATCGGCGGCCGCCCTCCACCGCCGTGCTCCTTTGGCCACGTCATGCCGATCCAACCCTGTGCGGCCATCTCCCTGGCGAAGTCTTTGGAGAAGCCGTTGATCCAGGAATCGTTCTGCCGCCCGTACCTGGCGACTGCTTCGTGGGCCACCTGTCGTGCTCGCTCGCGCAACTCGACCTGCTCGGGCGTCCAGGTGAAGTCCATCGGCATCGATGCTAGGTGAAGGAATCGCCCGCCCCATCCGGCTAGCCTGTACAAGTCCCATACAAGTGAGCGCGCTTCGGGCGAGCAAGGATGAGTGCTGTGGCGAAGATCAAGGTCGACAATCCGATCGTCGAGATGGACGGCGACGAGATGACGAGGATCATCTGGCAGTTCATCAAGGACAAGCTGATCCTGCCGTACCTCGACATCGAGCTCGACTACTTCGACCTCGGCATCGAGAACCGCGATGCCACCGACGACCAGGTCACGATCGATTCGGCAAACGCCACGAAGCGTCACGGAGTCGCCGTGAAGTGCGCCACGATCACGCCCGACGAGGCCCGCGTCGAGGAGTTCGGCCTGAAGAAGATGTGGAAGAGCCCCAACGGCACGATCCGCAACATCCTCGGCGGCGTCATCTTCCGCGAACCGATCGTCATCTCGAACATCCCGCGACTGGTTCCCGGCTGGACGAAGCCGATCGTGATCGGCCGTCATGCACACGGTGACCAGTACAAGGCAACCGACTACAAGGTGCCCGGCGCGGGCACGGTCATGATGACGTACATCCCCGCCGACGGCAGCGAGCCGGTGGAGATGAAGATCGCCGACTTCGGCGCCGACGGTGGCGTGACGATGGGGATGTTCAACTACAACGACTCGATCCGCGATTTCGCCAGGGCGTCGCTGCGCTACGGCCTCATCCGCCACTACCCGGTGTACCTCAGCACCAAGAACACCATCCTCAAGGCGTACGACGGCACGTTCAAAGACCTCTTCGAGGAGGTGTACCAGAGCGAGTTCAAGGCCGAGATGGATGCAGCGGGGCTCACCTATGAGCACCGTCTCATCGACGACATGGTGGCGTGCGCGATGAAGTGGGAGGGTGGCTACGTGTGGGCGTGCAAGAACTACGACGGCGACGTTCAGAGCGACACGGTCGCGCAGGGCTTCGGTTCACTGGGCCTGATGACCTCGGTGCTGATGACCTCCGACGGCAAGACGGTCGAGGCAGAGGCTGCCCACGGCACCGTCACGCGTCACTACCGCGAGCACCAGAAGGGCAACAAGACGTCGACCAACCCGATCGCGTCGATCTACGCCTGGACGCAGGCCCTCACCTATCGAGGCAAGATGGATGGCACTCCGGCGGTCGTCGACTTCGCGCAAACGTTGGAGCGCGTCTGCGTCGAGGCCGTGGAGGCTGGGGAGATGACCAAGGACCTGGCGATCTTGATCTCCAAGGACGCGCCATACCTCACGACGGAAGAGTTCCTCGACGGCCTCGACAGGCGGCTCCAAACAGCGATGTCGTGACTCGCGTTGTACGCATCGTCGCCGAACCGTAGGGCGCGACGATCGCATGGGAGAATGCGGCCATGCGTGCCGTCGTACTTCGCTCCCATGGTGGTCCCGATTCGCTGACGATCGAGGATGTCGCCGATCCGGTCGGCGGGCCGGAAAACGTGATCGTTCGGGTGCGAGCTACAGCGCTCAATCGAGCGGACCTGTTGCAGGTGATGGGCATGTACCCGAACCCGCGGCCCGCTGCGATCGAGATCCCCGGCCTGGAGTTCGCCGGAACCGTGGAAGCGGTCGGCGAACGAGTCACGATGTGGAAGCCGGGTGACGAGGTGATGGGGATCGAGTCGGGTGGTGCCTACGCCGAGAAGATCGCCACCCACGAGCGCCAGCTGATGAGGGTGCCGGCCATCGTGGGCGTGGCCGATGCGGCAGCGATTCCCGAGGTGTTCCTCACAGCGTGGGATGCGCTGGTGCTGCAGGGTGGCCTGACGTCCGGCCGTTGGGCCCTCGTGCACGCGGGTGCCTCGGGTGTCGGCACTGCCGGCATCCAGATCGCTAAGTCCATCGGTGCTCGAATTGCCGTCACGTGCTCGCCCGGGAAGATGGAGCTGTGCCGATCGCTCGGCGCCGACCTGGTGTTGGAGCGATCGCCGTCGAACTGGCTTGCCGAGGCGAAGGCCGCGGTGCCCGATGGGTTCGACACCATCCTCGACGTCGTGGGAGGCGAGGAGATCGATCGGAACCTGCAGTCGGTGGCCCTGAAAGGTCACATCGTTCAGGTCGGCCTGATGGGCGGCGGCAACGTTGCCGTGAACGTCGGTCTCCTCATGGGTCGCCGTGCCACCTGGATCGGCACCACGTTGCGAGTACGTCCGCTTGAAGAGAAGGCGGCGCTGGCTCGCCGCTTCGCCGCGGAGATGCTGCCGCTGTTCGACTCCGGTGCCCTCAAGCCGGTGATCGACAGCCGCTACCCGTTCGACCGGATCGCCGACGCCCACCGCCACATGGCCGCCAACGCCAACGCCGGCAAGATCATGGTCGACATCAGCTGACCCCGTCCTTGCTAGGCGACCTTGACGGTGCGGGTGTGGTAGCCGGTGGCGCCGTCGGGGTCTGGTGGGGCGACGTCGGCGGTCTGGGTGCTGCCGTCCTTGTCGGTGGCGCGGACCTGGATCTTGTACTTGCCGGGCTTGGCGTCCCAATCGAGCACCCACTGCCGCCATGCGTCGTTTGTGACGTCATTGCCCAGCCGGGCCTCCTGCCAATCTCCATCGTCCAGCCGCACTTCGACCTTGGCAACGCCGCGATGTTGTGCCCACGCGACTCCGGCAATCTTGGTCGCGCCGGCGGCGACCTGCTCGCCGTCGCGTGGCACGTCGATTCGTGACTGCGTCTTGATGGGCCCATCGCGTGCCCAACCTCGCGGCACCCAGAAGCCCTCTTCGGCATCCCAGGTCGTCAGCTTGATGTTCTGCAGCCACTTCGTGGCACTGACATATCCGTACAGGCCGGGTACGACGAGACGGGCGGGGAAGCCATGCTCGAGCGGCAACGCCTCGCCGTTCATCCCCAGCGCGATCATGGCATCGCGGCCATCGAGGGCGACCGACACCGGGAATCCCGACGTCCATCCGTCGAGGCTGGTGCTGAAGACCTGCTCGGCTCCCTTCTGTACTCCCGCTTCCTTCAGCAGATCGGCCAGCAACACCCCTTGGAACGATGCGTTGGAGATGTACTCGCCGCCGACTTCGTTCGACACGCAGCACAACGTGACGATCCGCTCGACCTGTGGTCGGGCCAGTAGGTCGTCGTAGCTCAGCGTGATCGGCTGGTCGACCATGCCGTTGATGCCGACCTTCCAAGTCGGCAAGTAGATGCGCGGAAACGAGAGTGCGGTGTCGATCCGGTAGAACTCGCCGTTCGGTGTGATGAACGGCGTGACCGGGTCGACCGTTGCATCGGCAGGTACGGGCTGGCCTGCACCACCGGGCGCGAACGTCCCGGGCAGCGAGTCGGGGATGGCTCTGCGGATCGTTTCGACTCGGCGCCGTTCGATGATCTGGGCGACTCCTCCCGCGACCACTGCGGCCGCGGCCGCAGACCCGGTCGAGACGAGGAAGCGACGACGATCCCAGCCGAGGGGGACACGCGACGGGCCGGGCGTCTGCACGACGCCGGGGGTGGTGGGCCGCAGCAGCAGGACGAGCAGCGGGATGCCAAGGGCCGTGCCGACGAGTGGTGGGATCGCGGCCGAAACCGATTCGCCGGGGCGGTGCCATGCAGCGAGCGCGCCGATCACCCCGAACGCGCTGATCCCGATCACTCCGGCGATCAGCCACCGCGTCGCCAGCACTCCGACGATCACCGCAGCGATCGCCAGCGTGATGATGATCCCGGTGCGAAGCGCCAGCTTGTCGTTCGTGCCGAACCACTGGATCGCCAGGTCCTTGAGCCACGGCGGGACGCGGTCGATGAACTCGCTGCCGACGGCGTCGATGGGGGAGACGACGCTCATCACACCCGCGATGAACATGCCGACGGTCACGGCAACCGCACCAGCGACCACGCCGGCGAGCGCCCCGTACATGCGGGGCGTCGGTGATGGGGGTGGTGCCGACTCGGTCATCTCGGAGACGCGATGGTTGTGATGAACCAATTCTCTCAGTACTCGGGCCGCCTGTGGTGGCGCCTCGTCAGCGCTTGCCGATGGGCAGGTAGTCGCGGACCCCTGCGCCCGTGTACCACTGCCGTGGCCGGCTGATCTTCTGATCCTTGTCGGCAAGAAGTTCTTGCCAGTGGGCGAGCCACCCGGCGGTTCGGGGGATGGCGAACAGCACCGTGAACATCGCCACCGGGAACCCGAGTGCCTGGTAGATCAGGCCCGAGTAGAAGTCGACGTTGGGGTACAGCTTGCGACTGGTGAAGTAGTCGTCGCTCAGCGCGACCTCCTCCAGCTTGAGGGCGATGTCGAGCAACGGGTTCTTGCCGGTGACCTGGAACACCTCGTCTGCAGTCCGCTTGATGATCGTGGCCCGTGGGTCGTAGTTCTTGTAGACGCGGTGCCCGAAGCCCATCAGGCGATGGCCCTTACCGGACTTGACGTCGTTGAGAAACGCGGGTACTTCGTCCATCGAGCCGATCTCTGTGAGCATGCGCACCACGGCTTCGTTGGCGCCACCGTGGAGCGGACCGTACAGTGCCGACGCCGCCGAGGCGGCTGCCGAGTACGGGTCGGCCTGGCTGGAGCCGACGACTCGCATCGCCGTGGTGCCGCAGTTCTGCTCATGGTCGGCGTGCAGGATGAAGAGGACGTCCATGGCCCGCTCCAGTCGCGGATCGAGCTCGTACGAACCGATCTTCCACATCATGTTCAAGAAGTTGGCGGGGAAGCTGAGGTTGTTGTCGGGGTACACGAACGGCAGGCCGACCGAGAATCTGTAGCACATCGCTGCGAGCGTGGGCATCTTGGCGATCAACCGCAGGATCTGCTTGTCGCGGCTGCTCTTGTCGTCGATCAGCTTGGCGTCGTTGTAGAACGTGCCCAGCGCGGCGATCGCACTGACCAACATGCCCATCGGGTGGGCGTCGTAGTGGAATCCGTCGACGAAGCGCTTGCGCATGTTCTCGTGGATGAACGTGTGACTGGTCACGTCGTTCTTCCACTGCGTGAGCTGCGTGGCGTTGGGCAACTCGCCGTTCAACAGCAGGTAGGCGACCTCGAGGTATGTGCTGTGTTCGGCCAGCTGCTCGATCGGGTAACCCCGGTATCGGAGGATGCCTGCTTCTCCGTCGAGGTAGGTGATCGCGCTCTGGCATGCAGCGGTCTGCATGAAGGAGGGGTCGTAGACGAACAACGACGGGTCGAGCTCGCGCACCGCAGTGGCAGGGAAGACGTTGTCGGTGATCGGCACCGTGACCTGCTTCCCGGTGCGATCGTCGATGATTGTGATGGTGTCGGGCATGTTGTTCCCCTAGATGACACGGATGATGTGGTAGGGGCTTTCTCCCCTGGCCGTGACACTAGCGGTGGTCGATGGAATAGGTCTCAGCGGTGCTGTGCCGCGGAGACCCGGCGCCGGCGGGCGACGTAGATGGCGGTGGTGCCGGCAGCAAGGAGTGCCGCGGCGGTGGTCGTCAGTCCACGAGCGCTCGATCCGGTGGCGACGAGCGAGGGTATTTGCACGTCGACGACCAGCCGATCGGGATTCGTCAGTGTGAAGACTCGAAAGCCCGACTGTACCGTCAATCCCAGGCCGAACGAGACGGTGCCTTCGAAGTCGCCGGCACCGGCGATCTCGCGAAGCTCCGCGAAGAGGGGGGTCTGACGGTCTTGTGGCGCGGCGGGTGCCCCGACCTGGGCGCTGGCGACCGAGTGCATCGCTACGGACAGGAACGCGCCTCCCTGGAGCAGCACGGGCTGATCCGACGGATCCGTCGTCACCGCAGGGACGTAGCTGACGTTGTAGCCCGGAACGTGAGAGGAGAAGTTGAATACGACCCGATCGAACGTGGCATGGTGGCCGACCTCGACCGACACGAGCTGGGGCAGCCCCGCCGGAGCGACGTTGGTGTCGGGCACCGAAACCGGCTCACTCGAGAACTCGTCCGCAGCCGCAGCAGGCGACGCCCCCGTTGCGAGGATCGCCAGACCCACGAGCCCAACGCGCCAGATCCATCTCATGCCATCACCCTCCCCAAATGTTGAAGCGTACGCCTCCAGAAGCAGCGTAGATCGCCGAATGAAGTTGAACGGCGAGACGCCGGCGACGAGTATTCCGGTCATGCTCAGCGAAGACATGAAGCGAATCGTCCGTGAACAACGCCTCGGCTTCGTTGCGTCGGTGTGCCCCGACGGCACGCCCAACCTGTCGCCGAAGGGCACCACGGCTGTGTGGGATGACGACCACCTCGTGTTCGCCCACATCCACTCGCAGCAAACGGTTGCCAACATCGAAGCGGGGCGCCCCGTCGTCGAGGTGAACGTCGTCGATCCGATCGTGCGCAAGGGATATCGGTTCAAGGGAACGGCGACCGTTCACCGAGCCGGACAGGTCTACGAGGCGGGCTCTCGCTTCTTCGACGAACGCAGCGGCCTGGAACGCGACCGAATCGAGGCAGTCGTGCTCATCAAGGTCGAGCACGCGGCAGCGTTGACGTCACCCGCCTACGACGATGGGTCGACCGAACAGGTTGTCGAGGAGCGATCCTTGAACATGTACGGCCTCGAGCGGGCCGCTACGAGTGACGGGACTGGCGAGCGCCCTGGTGCGCTGGCCGCGATCGGAAACACCCCGTTGATCAGGTTGTCGACGCTGCCGGAGGCGGGTGACGCCGAAGTTTGGGTGAAGATGGAAGCGGCCAACCCGACGGGGTCGTACAAGGACCGCATGGCCTTGGCGATGATCGAGGCTGCGGAGCGTCGCGGCACGCTGCGGCCCGGCCAGGCCGTCGTCGAGTACACCGGTGGGTCGACCGGCAGCTCGCTGGCGTTCGTCTGTGCACTGAAGGGCTACCCGCTGCGGATCGTCACGTCGAACGCGTTCGCCGCAGAGAAGCTGCGAACGATGGCGGCGTTCGGCGCGACCCTTGACGTGATCGACAGTCCGAACGGGATCCATCCCGGGTTGATTCCAGCGATGCAGGTCCGAGCACGCGAGATCGTCGAGGAGGAAGGCGCGTTCCCGACCGACCAGTTCAACAACCGCGACGCGCTCGACGGCTATCGAGTCATCGGCAAGGAGATCCTCCGGCAGCTCCCCGGTCGAATCGACGCGGCGTGCCTCTACGTCGGGGTCGGCGGCTGCTTTGTCGGAGTGACCGAGGCGTTGCGAGTGCGCTGGCCGGAGATGACACGTGTGATCGTCGAACCGGCAGAGTCGGCGGTGATCGCCGGCGGTCCGCCTGGCACCCACCGAATCGAGGGCGGCGGCGTTGGGTTCGTCCCGCCGAACATCACGCCCGACACGTACGACCGCACCGAGGCCGTCTCCACTGCCGACGCGTTCGCCTCGGCGCGCCGAGCGGCGTCCGTGGAGGGAGTCTGGACGGGACCCTCCGGCGGTGCGAACATCCTCACAGCGCTACGGCTTGCTCGCGAGCTGGGCAGCGGGCACCGAGTGGTGACCGTGCAACCCGACTCCGGAATGAAGTACCTCTCCGGCGATCTGTTCACGTCGGCCATCTCCTCGGCGTCAGCCGGTTGAAGCCCCGTCACCTGGTGCGCACGATCATCGTCCGTCGATGTCATGCGGCGGACGCCCTAGCCTCGGCTCATGGCACTCGACGACGAACTGGTCAACAAGGTCACGTGGAAGATTCCGAACGCGCTCGCACTCGTTGGGTCGCGGTCGGGCGACGAGTGGAATGCCATGACGACGAGTTGGATCTCGCAGCTGTCGATGGACCCGGTGCTCATCGGTGTCAGCGTCGACAACGCTGCAGTCACCCACCGGCTCATCAGTGCGGGTGGATCGTTCAGCGTCAACCTCTGGTCGGCGGACGACACTCGCGTGTTCGTGAAGTTCTCCAAGCCGGCGATGTTCGCCGAGATGGCTCTGAACGAACGGTCGATCAGGGCGGGCGTCACGGGTGCTCCGGTGTTCGACGAAGCCATCGCCTATGTCGACTGCGAGGTCCGACAGAGTCACGATCTGGGCACCCACACCCTCTTCGTCGGCGAAGTGGTCGACGCCGGCATCCGAAATGACGAAGCTCGGGTCGCATCGATGAGCGACACCCGCATGAAGTACGGGGGCGTCAAGAGACACTGAGCGACGATGATCAGTCGATGTGTCGGTGTCCGGCCGAGCACCGGTTCCTCGCCAGGCAACGTTGGCCCCCGCGGCGTGCGGGGTACCTGCACCAACAAATCTGGGCGCCATTGTGCGCTCAAGTGCAGGTGACGAGAATGCCTGGCACCCAGATCTACGGCGCGCGGGGCCGGCGAACGGGTCGCCAGTTACAGGGGAGTGTTGTCGTGGGGTCTCGACACGAGGGCCTCGCGCTTGTCGAGCAGCGTGACAAGCGCCGCGCAGATCACTTCTCGCGTGTCGGCCGGGTCGATGACGTCGTCGATGAGGCCGCGCTCGGCAGCGATGTATGGATTGAGGAGGCGCTCGGCGTAGTCGGCCTCGAACTCGGCGCGTTCCTCCGGTGTTGCCCGTCGTTGCAGGATTGCGGCCGCTTGGCCTGCACCCATCACTGCCAACTCCGCCCATGGCCACGCAAGACACAGGTCGTTGCCCATCGTCTTGGAGTCCATCACGATGTAGGCGCCGCCGTAGCTCTTGCGCAGGATCACGCAGATTCGCGGAACCGTTGCCCGGCCGTAGGCGAACACGAGCTGGGCCCCGTGGCGGATCATCCCTCGCCATTCGAGGTCCTTGCCTGGATAGAAGCCAGGGGTGTCGACGAGGGTGAGGATGGGGATGTTGAACGCATCGCAGAACGCCACGAATCGCGCCGCCTTCTGTGATGCCGGGATATCGAGTGTGCCGGCGAGCGCGAGGGGCTGATTGGCGACGATGCCGATCGAGATACCACCCATTGCGGCGAACGCGGTGACGACGTTCGGTGCCCATCGACCGCGCAATTCGAGCATGTCTCCGTCGTCGCAGATCGCCCGGATCACGTCGCGAACGTCGTAGCTCCCGGTCGATGTCTGCGGCATCAGGGCCCCAGCCTCGGGTGTCAGCCGATCGGGCGGATCGTCGGTCGGCCACAGGCGTGGCTCCTCGTCGTTGTGCTGCGGGAGGTAGGCGAGCAGCTGACGGACCATCTCGATCGCGGTGTCGAGATCGGGGGCCACGAGGCTCGCTGCCCCGGTGTACCTCGCATGCGACGCCGCGCCGCCCAACTCGTCGTTGTCGATCATCACACCGGTGAACTCGGCGACCATCGTCGGTCCCGTGACGAAGGCGTACGAATCGACGGTCATCACCACGAAGTCGGCCATCCCCAACAAGAGCGCGGGACCCGATACGGCCGGACCCTCCACGACCATGATGATCGGTACGACCCCCGAGCAATCAGTGAGGGCCCGTGCGGCCAGACCCCAGCCATGCAACGCGGCGAAGCCTTCGACGATGTCGGCGCCGCTCGACCGCATGATGACGATGAGCGGAAAGCCCTTGGCCCGCGCGGTCGTCGAGGCGTGCTCCATCTTGCTGGACGAATCGTACGTGAGCGCACCGACCCGAGAACCTGCGTCGACGTCGACCCACACCACGAGCCTCCCGTCGAACTCGCGAACGTCGGAGGTGACCGCACCGACCACACGATTGCGAAGCTCGACGGGCCGCATGAGCCCTGAGACTAGACAGCCCGGCCCAGCGGAAAGGCCTCTGTGCCGACGTGCACACCCGGTTGCTTGGGGCCCTGCATGGCGATCACGTCGCGGAGCACGGCGAGGAGCACGCGGGTGGGAATGCCCGGAGCCGGCCGGCGCCGTTGCACCCAGCCGACCACCCGGCGGGGCAGTTCGGGCACGGGCACCCGTTGGAAGTCACCTTTCAACCAGCGCGGTACAGACGTTGCCGGGACGATCGCCGGGCCATACCCCTCGAACGCCAGCGAAGCGAGCAGGCGGACACCGTCGATCTCCGCCTGCGCCTGGAGCTCGACGCCCGCCGCGGCCGCCGCCCGATCGATGATCCGCCGAAGCGCGGTCCCGCAGGGGGGCAGCAACAACGGCGTCTTGGCAAGCTCCTTCAACGAGACGGAATCGCATTCCGAGACACCGAACCGCCGATGCGCGAGCAGCATCAGGTCTTCGGCGAACAGTGCATCGACTTGAAGTTCAGGTTCGTCGATGGGCAGGTGCAGGATCGCCGCATCGATCTGCGAGGCCTGCAGACGAGGCAGCAGACTGCTGGTGTTGCCCTCGTGGATGGTCACGTGAACCCTCGGGTGGGTCAACGAAACCTGGCCGAGCAGCTGGGGGAGCAGCCAGCGAGCGGTCGTGCCGATGACACCGAGTCGTGAATCGCCGGTCACCTCGTTGCCACGAGAAGCCATCTCTGCCGCCAGATCTTCGAGCTCGTGCAGCACCCGACGGGCTCGGTCGACGACGATCACGCCTTCGTCGGTGAGTCCGCCGCGCTCGACGATCGACCAGCGTGACGCCCAGTTCGCGTTCCAGACGAGCGACGTGGCCGCTGACGTTCGACTGCACGGTGTACAGGGCGCGCGCCGCCGCCGAGAACGAGCCGTGGTCGGCGATCGCCACGAGCGTGGTGAGCTGGCGGAGATCCATCTGGAAAAATGATATCCGCTATCTCTGGATACGCCTTGAAAGATCACTCATTCACGTGCATACTTTCACATGTAGTCGCGCGGGACGTTTCCCCCAAAGGTCCCGTTCGAAAGAACCCCCCAATGTGGTTCCCCCAATCACAGGGTTCTGGTTGAGAAACCCCGCTTCCCCCAAGCGGGGTTTCTCCCGTTTTGGCCTACAGTCGCGGCCATGACCACCAGTTCGGGTGCGGCGTTCTTCGATCTGGACCGCACCCTGCTGGCCGGGGCATCGGGAGAGGTGTTCTCGGCGACGATGCGCTCGGCCGGTCTCGGCGGGAGGGCGATCCCCGGCGAGGCGTTCCTGTTCCGGTTGTTCAACACGGTCGGCGAGACCCTGCCGTCGATGGCTCTGGCCCGCCAGGCCGTCTTGTTGGCCAAGGGCAAGTCCCGCTTCGCCGTGCAAGAGGCCGCGGCGACAGCAGCCGAGCGCTTGGTGGAGTTGGTGCAGCCCCTCGCCGCGCCGTTGTTCGAGGAGCATCGCGCCGCAGGTCGGCTGCTGGTGATGGCGACTACCACTCCGTACGACATGGTGAAGCCGTTGGCCGACCTGTTGGGCCTCGACGACGTGGTGGCCACCCACTACGGCGTCCGCGACGACGGAACCTACGACGGAACGCTGAGCGGGCCGTTCGTGTGGAGCGCCGGCAAGCTGGCCGCGGTCCGTCACTGGGCCGACGAGCACGGCATCGACCTGGCGGCCAGCTACGCGTACAGCGACAGCGTCTACGACACCCCTCTGCTGGCCGCGGTCGGGCACCCGTTCGTGGTCAATCCCGATCCCCGCCTCGCGGTGATGGCGGCGGCGCGTCGCTGGCCGATCATCGACCTCTCGGCGGCGGGCAAGCGTCTACCGGTGATCCCGGTCGTCAACATGGAGATCCAGCGGTTGGCGCTGAGCTTCACCCATCCGCTCTTCTTTCCGTTTGCCAAGTTCGACATCGACGGCGTCGAGAACATCCCGGAAGAGGGTCCGGCGATCATCGTCGGCAACCATCGCAGCTACTTCGATCCCATGGCGATGGCCGTCACCATCGCGCGCACGGAGCGAACAGTGCGGTTCCTCGGCAAGAAAGAGGTGTTCGACGCCCCGATCATCGGCCAGATCGCCGGGTTGATGGGTGGGATCCGGGTCGACCGCGGCACAGGCAGCGACGAACCACTTCAAGCCGCCGCCGAGGCGCTCGCCCATGGCGACATGGTTGCTCTCATGCCGCAAGGGACGATCCCTCGCGGCAAGGCATTCTTCGAGCCGAAGCTCAAGGGCCGCTGGGGCGCGGCCCGACTGGCGGCAATGACGAGCGCTCCGGTGATACCGATCGGGCTGTGGGGCACCGAGAAGGTGTGGCCGCGCTCCGCTCGCTTCCCCAACGTCCTCAACATCGTCGATCCCCCGGTCGTGACGATCCGGGTCGGGCCTCCTGTGCTTCTCAAGCATCGCAGCCCCGATGCCGACACGAATCGAATCATGAAAGCGCTCATGGATCTGTTGCCGCCGGAGAGCCGGGTGCGTCACGAGCCGAGCGACGAGGAGTTGGCTGCCGCCTCGCCGAAGGGCTACCGCGGCGAGCCCGATCACGAGGCCCACCGCCGTCCTGGCGTCGACTGACCCGACGACCTCTGCGGGATGCGGTCTACCTACCGGTCGGTAGGGGAGGTATGCTTGGTTCGATGAATGAAACGGCACTGCTCAACGAGCTCACCGAGGTCGCCGAGCGTCTGACCGCCCGTCATTACGACACCTGCAAGCCGTGGTATCCGCACGAGTTCGTTCCGTGGAGCATGGGCCGCGACTTCGAGCCGGGTGCTCCGTGGGATGCCGACGAAGTTCAACTCCCGGAGTCGTTGCGCAGCGCGCTGTTCGTCAACCTGCTCACCGAAGACAACCTGCCGTACTACTTCCAGACCATCGACCGCATGTTCGGGCACGACGGTGTGTGGCGTGAATGGTCGCATCGCTGGACGGCCGAAGAGGCTCGCCATTCGATCGCCCTGCGCGATTTCATGACAGTCACCCGCATGCTCGACCCGCGCACGTTGGAAGACGGACGGATGTCGCAGATGTCGGGCGGGCAGGTGCCCGAGCCGAGCTCGCCTGTCGACGGTTTCGTCTACGTCGCCTTGCAAGAGCTGGCCACCCGCATCGCCCATCGCAACACCGGCCGAGCATTGCGTGAGGAGCTGTCGGGTCATCCCGCCGGTGAAGCGGGCTACGAGCTCATCAGCAGGGTCGCTGCCGACGAGAACTTCCACTTCCTCTTCTACCGCGACCTCACCTCGGCTGCGCTCGAGATTGCGCCGTCATTGGTCGTGCCGGCAATCGAGCGTCAGGTGCGCGAGTTCGAGATGCCCGGTACCGGCATTCCCGGCTTCAAGCGTCACGCCCAGGCCATCGCCAACGCAGGGTTGTACAACCTGTTGCAGCATCACGAGCAGATCCTCGAGCCAGTCGTCATGAAGTGGTGGAAGGTCGAGTCGTTGCAGGGGCTCACCGCAGAAGCTGAGCAGGCGCGAGAAGCGCTGATCCGTCAGATCCAACGAATCGGAACCGCCGCAAGGCGATTGGCAGAGCGCGCCCGCGAAGCCGCCGAGCGCGCCAGGGTGACGCTCGCCGATCGTAAGGCCGAGATCACCGCCACTCGGTCGATGCGGCCCTCTTCGTCACCCGGCTGATCGTCAATCCCCGACGACGCCGTCGATGTGTTCTCGGAGCAGGTCGGCATGCCCGCAGTGGCGGGCGTACTCCTCGATCATGTGAATCAGGATCCAACGCAAGTTGGGTTGCCAGCCCGTAATTCGCTGGGTGGATGGCACCGCCGCGGCAAGGGTGTCGAGGGGAACTCCTGTGGTCGACGTGTGGGCGAACTCGATCTCCGACCGGAGCGCCACCATGGCCTGGTCGAGCGTGTCGGCCTCATTGGGGTGGAAGTCGCCGTCGCGATCGATGTCGTCGTAGAACAGAGGGGGCGCATCCAACGCAGCAAATCGTCGGCGGAACCAACTGCGCTCCACCTCGGCCATGTGTCGAACCAGACCGAGCAGCGTCAGATCACTCGGCTCGATCCGTGTTCGCGCTTGCTCGTCGGTGATGCCTTCCGCCTTGCGGATCAGGACCGTTCGGTAGTAGTCGAGAAACGAATGCAGAAGCGTGGCTTCGTCGCCGGCCGGGTGCAGTTCGGGATCGCCAGCCAAGTCGGTCATCTCAGCGGTTCACCGTCGAAGCGGTCGATCGTGGCGAAGTTGGCGACCGGGCCGCGCTGCAGCTTCGTCTTGAGATGCACCGGGTGCCCGAGGAAGATCGTGGCAACGATTGCGTGATCGGAGGGCAGACCGAGCACCGGCGCTGCCTCGGACTCGGCCCGCGACAGGAACGTCGTCAGCACACCACCGAGACCTCGGCCATGCGCCGCCAGAAGGATGCTCCAACAGAACGGATAGATCGATGCGCCGCCGGTGATCGGCGGCCGGCCGGCATTGCCGTCCATCAGAGCGATCTTGTTGAGGTCAGCGGCGATCGACAAGACGACAGGCACCCGTTCGATGTCGTCGAGCAAAGGATTCGGCTCGGGCAGCGGCTCCGCGCCGAAGGAGCGGCCGAACGCGAACGGCGTGTGTGAAGGATCCCTGCCCTCGCCGAGGTACTCCTGCCAGACAGCGGTCATCAGATCGGCCAAGTGGCGGCGAATTGCGACGTCCTTGACGACTGCGACGCGCCAGGGCTGGCGATTCCCGCCGCTCGGAGCGAAGCGGGCGTCGTCGAGCACAGCCGCGATGATCGCGTCGTCGACGACCTCGTCGGTGAACGTGCGTGCGGAACCCGTGGTTCGCAGCGCCTGGGAGAGGTCCAATTCAGGCCCGGCTCTCGGCGACCTTGCGCCGTACCACGTTGAGCGCAGAGCCGGCCCTGAACCATTCGACCTGCTCGTTGCTGAACGTGTGCACACCCTCGAACGGGATGACGCTGCCATCCGGCTTGACGATCTCGCAGCGCACGGTGTGGCCGGGCTCGGGCGGCAGGCCCAGCACGTTGATGCGGTCGCTCTCCTCGATCAGGTCGTAGGTGTCGGGATCGGCAAAGGTCAACGGCAGCAGGCCTTGCTTCTTGAGGTTCGTCTCGTGGATCCTGGCGAAGCTGCGAGCCAGGATCACGACCCCGCCCCGGAACCGAGGCTCCATCGCGGCATGCTCCCTCGACGAACCCTCGCCGTAGTTGCGGTCACCGATCGCCACCCAGCGGATGCCGGCCTCGCCGTACTTCCGTGCGAGGTTCGGCAAGGTGTCGGGGCTGCCGTCGCGGAAGTCGACACCCTCTCCCACCGGACGATCGAACGCGCTGACGACGCCGATGAACAGGTTGCCGCTGATGTTCTCGAGATGGCCGCGGTAGGCCAGCCACTTGCCTGCTGCGGAGATGTGGTCGGTCGTGCACTTCCCCTTCGCCTTCATCAGGATCGGCAGGTCGAAGTAGTCGTTGCCGTCCCACGCCGGGAACGCCTGCAGGAGCTGCAAGCGCTCGCTGGTCGGCGACACCTCGACGACCACATTGGATCCGTCGGCGGGCGGTGGGGTGAACGTGTTCTCTCCGACGTCGTACCCCTTTTCGGGCAACACCTCACCCACTGGAGCATCCAGGAGAACTTCGCTGCCGTCGGGAGCGGTGATCGTTTCCGTGGTCGGGTCGAAGTCGAGACGCCCGGCCAGTGCCAGTGCCATGACGGTGTCTGGAGACGTGACGAAGCTGAGCGTGTTGGCCGAGCCGTCGTTGCGCTTCGGAAAGTTGCGATTGAAGGAGTTGACGATCGTGTTGGGCACCCCGTTGGCCGACGGCGGACGATCCCACTGACCGATGCACGGTCCACAGGCGTTGGCCAGAACCGTGGCTCCTACCGCCTCCAGATCGGCCAGCAGGCCATCGCGAGCGATGGTCGCCCTCGTCTGCTCGGAGCCAGGAGTGATCAACAGGTCGGTCTTGACCTTCAGGCCCCTCGCTGCCGCCTGGCGGGCAATGGAAGCGGCGCGAGTGATGTCTTCGTACGAGCTGTTCGTGCAACTGCCGATCAGCGCTGCCGAGATCTCGATCGGCCAGTTGTTGGCGCGGGCCTCGGCGCCGACGGCGGCGCCGACGCGATTCGCCCGGTCGGGGGAGTGAGGGCCGTTGATGAGGGGCTTCAACTCGTCGAGATCGATCTCGATCAACTGGTCGTACAGGGCACCGTCATCGGGTCGGAGATCAGCGGTGACGGCGTCGGCCGCATCGGCAATGGCCTCACGGCCTGTCGACTTGAGGTACATCGCCATGTTGTGGTCGTAGCCGAAAAGGCTGCAAGTGGCGCCGATCTCGGCACCCATGTTGCAGATCGTGGCCTTGCCGGTAGCGGAGATCGTGTCGGCACCTGGGCCGAAGTATTCGACGATCGCGCCCGTGCCGCCTTCAACCGTCAGCACGCGAGCGACTTCGAGGATGACATCCTTGGGCGCCGACCAGCCACTCAGCCTGCCTGTCAGCCTGACACCGATCACCTTCGGCCAGCGGACGTTGAAGGGAAAGCCGGTCATCACGTCGACGGCATCGGCGCCGCCGACGCCGATGGCCACCATGCCGAGGCCGCCCGCGTTCGGTGTGTGGCTGTCGGTGCCGATCATCATGCCGCCCGGGAAGGCGTAGTTCTCCAACACGACCTGGTGGATGATCCCGCTACCGGGGCCCCAGAACCCGATCCCGAACTTCGCACTGACCGTTCGAAGGAAGTCGTACACCTCTTTGTTGGTGTCGATGGCGACGCCGAGGTCGATGCGCGCCCCGACCTTGGCGGCGATCAGATGGTCGCAGTGAACCGTGCTCGGCACTGCCGTGGTGGGCAGGCCGGCGGTCATGAACTGCAGGAGTGCCATCTGCGCGGTGGCGTCTTGCATGGCGACGCGATCCGGGTGGAAGTCGTTGTAGGTGGCACCTCGTTCGATCGTCGCCGCGGGGTCGTACAGGTGGTTGAAGAGGATCTTCTCGGTGAGCGTCAACGGCCGTCCGAGACTGGCCCGAGCCGCTGCGCAGCGATGGTTCAGAGTGCCGTACACGCCTTGAACCAGAGCCAACGGTGTTCCTGCGGTGACGGCCATGGGATCTCCTTGCAATTCGAGCTGATGTAGACAAGCATAATACAAGTGAATCGACTTGCGAAAGCACACGATTGACGTGCGCACGATCCGCTACCAGCAGATCGCCGAGGTCTTGCGCGGGCGCATCGCCGCTGTCGGGGCCGGCCACGTGCTGCCCAGCGAGAGCGATCTCTCGGCCGAGTTCGGGGTCAGCCGGGTCACGGTACGGCGGGCGTTGGAGACGCTGAGGGAGGAGCGCCTCGTCGAGTCGCGTCAAGGCTTTGGCTGGTTTGCCTCGGCTCCACCCCTGCAGCAGCGCCTCACCCAACTCGACACGATCGAACGGCAACTCGAAGAGCGTGGCATCCACCCCGAGCGACAGATCATCGAGTTCGCGTTCGTCGCCGCGCCGTTGCACGTCGCCGATCAACTGCGATGCGACCAGGTGCTGCGGGTCAAGCGGGTCAACCGCGCCGACGGAGCTCCGTTCGCCGTTGTCACGGTGTGGTGCCCGGCCGAGCTCGGGCAGCACTTGAGCCGCCGTGAGGTCGAGCGCAGTCCGTTCTACGAGTTGCTGGGGATCGCGTTGCGCGGCGCGACGCAAACCATCGGGGCGGCCTCGGCCACCGCCGAAGATGCCGCGTTGTTGGAAGTGCCGGTCGGTAGTCCGGTCCTACGATGCGAGCGGCTCACCACCAGCACTGCAGGCGAACCGATACTGCTGAGCGAGCACATCTTCCCCGGCCATCGCACGGAGTTCGTGGTCGACCTCCCGCTCGCCGAGCCGTCGACGACGCCGAGCGGGCTTCGCCTCGTCGATTGAGCCAGTTGAACCCACCACTCGACGTGCAACACTCAGGAGCATGTCCGAACGCGTCACCGTCGCGATCTCCGAAGGAATCGCCGACGTCCGAATGAATCGTCCAGAGAAGCGCAACGCACTTGATGGCGCCATGTTCCAAGCGCTCGCCGAGGTCGGGGAGCGCTTGAAGACCGAGCGGGGTGTGCGGTGCGTGGTGTTGAGCGGCGAGGGCTCGTCGTTCTGCGCCGGTCTCGACTTCTCGTCCTTCCAGGTGATGGCCGGCGGCGATCTGCCACCCGCAGATGATCAGACCAGTCCGGGAGCCATGAAGGCGGGGCGAATCACACATCTCGGCCAGCAGGTGTGTTGGGTTTGGCAAGAGATCCCCGTGCCCGTGATCGCTGCGGTACATGGACACGCTCTCGGCGGGGGCCTGCAGATCGCACTCGGTACCGACATTCGCATCGTGCATCCCGACACGCAGATGAGCGTTCGTGAGGTGCATTGGGGGTTGGTTCCCGACATGACCGGCACCCTGATGCTCAGCTCGTTGGTGCGAGCAGACGTGGCCAAGGAACTGGTGTTCACGGCCCGCGTCTTCGATGGTCGCGAGGCCGGCGCCATCGGCCTCGCCACCAGCTTGTCCGACGCCCCGCTCGCTGAAGCGATGACCATGGCGCGACAGATCGCCGATCGCAGTCCCGAGGCGATACGCGGGTCGAAGACGTTGCTCAACCGGTTGTTCAATCACGGTGCGGCGGAGCAGTTCGCTGCCGAGCGTGAGGTGATCGGGTCGGTGATCGGTCAGCCGAATCAGGTCGAAGCGGTCATGGCCAACTTCGAGAAGCGTCCGAGCCACTTCACCGATCCGTCATGAGCGGCGAGTCAGTCGCCGACGCCGACAAGCTGAAGTTGTACGCGTTCCAGCTGTTCTCCAAGCTCGACGGGGCCGTCACGGCCGGAATGGTCCACCTCGGTGACCAACTGGGCCTGTACCGGGCAATGAAGCGAGCAGGAGCACCGCTGACCACGACCGAGTTGGCGAACGAGGCGGGCCTGCACGAGCGGTGGGTGCGGGAGTGGGCCTACAACCAGGCCGCCGCGAAGCTGATCGATGTCGACGACGACCAGCGGTTCTCGCTCTCTCCGGAAGCGGAAGCAGTGCTCGCCAGTCCCGACCATCCCGCGTTCGGCATGGGGATGTTCCACCGTCTGCCGGAGACGATGGGCGCGTTGGTCGACGCCCGGGAGAGCTTCGTCACCGGTGTTGGTCGCGACTACGACAGTCACGGACCCGGTGGGGCGATCGGCATCGAACGCAGCTTCGAGCCGTGGAACAACACCTACCTGTTGCCGGTCGTCCTGCCGGCGCTCGATGGCGTCGTCGACCGACTGACCGAGGGAGCCCATGTCGTCGATGTCGGTTGCGGCGCCGGCGGAGCCGTGTTGATGATGGCTGCAGCGTTTCCTCGTTCGAACTTCGTCGGCTACGACATCTCCCGTCACGCGCTCGATCGTGCTGACGAGAAGCTTTCCGAGGCGGGATTGGCAAATGCGCGATTCCTCGACCCGCGTGAGTCTTCGATGCCCAGCGATCATTCGGTGACTCTCGTGACAACGTTCGACTGCATCCACGACATGACGCACCCGCAGCAGATGATGGACTCGATCCGGGCCGCCCTGGCCGACGATGGCACCTGGTTGCTCGTCGACGTCAAGGCGCTCGATACGTTCGAGCAGAACATGCGCAAGAACCCGATGGCGGCGCTGATGTACGGCATCAGCGTGTTGAGTTGCATGTCGTCGGCGCTCAGTCAACCCGATGGCGCCGGCCTCGGCACGCTCGGGCTCTCCGCGAACAAGGCGAAAGCGATGGCTGAGCGCGCCGGGTTCACTCGCTTCCGCAAGCTGGACATCGAGCACAGTGTCAACGCGTTCTACGAGGTGCGCCCGTAGCCAGGCGTCAGGTTCGTTCGATGACCTCGACACGCCGAGCGGAGAACAACCACGTGCCACCGCGGCGGGCGTATTGGTCGTGGTAGGTCGCGAGCGTCGAATTCGCCTTGGCGTTGCTGCGCTTCTTGAAACGCTCTTGCACCGTCACCCGGCCTGTTGCGGTGCCCTGAACCTCATCGACCTCGAAGACCATCAGTGGTGCAGATTGGATGACCCATTCGACGCCCGCCAGCATCCGCTCGTATGCGGCGGCGATGTCGGCGCGACCGATGATCGCTTCACCCGCGGGGTTCCACGTTGCGTCGTCCACCCAGGCCTTGGCGAGTGCAGCGGCGTCACCGCGATTGACGTGGTCGCATGAACTGCTGACGAGATGCCGCAGCGCAGCGTCGGTGGCTGGGGAGGGCGCGGCGCCGACCGGTGCCCGGCTGGCACCTGTGAGGTCGGCCATCTCGACTCCGATCTCAGACGCAGCGGCGAAGCGCACATGGTCGATCAACTGGTCGCGGTTCATCATTCCGTCGTGAGCTGCGAACTGCACCGCCAGCCCGTCGACGAGGGCGGTCAATCGCATCGCCGACGCGTTTGGATCGGGGCAGGTGAACTCGCCGGAGTCGACACCACTGCGAATGATGCGGGCCAGCAACTCGATCGACTGATCATCGAGCTGCTGACTGATCTTGCGCATCATCGGGTTTCGAAGTGCTTCGCCCCAACCGTCGATCCACAGCATCCACTCGACGTCGTCGCTGCCCTCCGGCACGTAGTTCTGGATCACACGTTCGAGCTTGCCGAGCGCACTGGGGGCGTTCTCGATCTCTTCCTCTCGGTCGGCGACGTCTTTGTTGGCGTAGTGCTCGAAAGCCTCGGCGAGGAGCTGTTCCTTGGAATCGAAGTGGTAGTGGATCAGGCTGCTCGAGACGCCGAGGCGTTTGGCGACGTCGGCGATGCGAGTGCCGGCGAACCCACGCTCGATGACAACCTCGCAAGTCGTCTCGAGAATCTCGTTACGCCGCTCCGCGACCGTTGGCTTCTTCACTTCGCGAAACGCTACCGCTGTGATGGTGCAGAGGGTGGAGCACCCGTTGGTCGGTAGGCGTCGAACAGACCTGTCAGTCCAGTCGCGTGTTCGCCAATGGCGAGTTGCTCGAGGATGCCCACTCCGCGCTCGGTCGCTCCATCGGGCGACACGTACGTTGCGTCGCACACCGCTTGCACGTGGAGGTGCTGGCGCGTGCATGGCATCGACACGGGCAGGGCAATGCGTTCTGACGCGACGATCGACTCGCCGTTCCACATCCCGTGGCCGAACTCTGGATGACCGTATCCGAGGCCGCTCATCTGGAACTCGTAGCGCGGCAGGAGCTTGATGGTGTGGATTCGGTCGTCCCAGTCGACGAGGTCGTACTCGAACGACTGTGCCCACCGGGTGCCCGGTCGCCATGCGATGCGGTACTCCACGGCGTGCATCGACTCGGCTGCCGTACCACCGGGCCGCACGATCGCGCCGACTTCGTGCCACCGTCGGCCGTTGCCGTACTCGTTGGAATCGAAGTGCGTCGACAACGATGGAAAGTTGACAGGGGCCCACAACCAGAAGAACTGTGGGGCGGCAACCGGAGCGCCCGTGGTCGCCGACTCGCCGGTCGGCCGCACACCCCACGAGCGGTCTCGGGATCCCCACGAATCCTGCAACGAGAGCTCGCGTCGCTGGCCGTCGACGTCGATCCAGCCGCTCCACGTCCCGAACTGGGTGAATCTGGTGTAGTCGAAGATCGTGCGCACACCCACCCGCCACCAGTAGTGAGGCTCCTCGACGGCGGCGGAGCGGGCGACGAAGGTGAGCTCGGCGCGGATGCCCTGCCCGGGAGCGTCGACCGATATGCGCAGGGTGTTCATCGGCTCGACGACGTCGATGCTGATCGGGCCGACCTTGGTTGCGTCGCGACGATCGGCCGGCGCCCGCTGGGACGCGAACACGCTGATCTGTTGGCCGTCCTTCACGAGACTGAACCCGGCGTCAACGACGTGGCGGTTCGGGTACAGGCCCATGGCAAGCGCGAAGTACCCAGAGCCGTCGTGGTGATAGCCGTTGAAGAAGTAGCGGTCGTAGAAGTTGATGTCGCTGGTCGAGGTTTCCGACACCGGTACCGATGCCTGGTGAATCGGGTAGTCGTCGTAGCCACTCAGCACAGCAAGGCACCGTAGCCACACGTAGCCTGACGACGTGCTTCGGCTGCAGCAGACGATCAAGCGGGTCCGCTCGGAGGGGTTCACCTCGGAAGAGTTCCGCAGGATCTGTGGAGCAGCCCTGGTGCTCGTCGGCGTGATCGTGGTCACCGGAGCTGCGGTCCGGCTTTCGGGATCGGGTCTCGGATGCAACGACTGGCCGAACTGCAACGACTCGAACCTGGTCGACGTCTCCACGCAACACTCGGCGATCGAGCAGATCAACCGGATGTTCACGTTCGTGGTCGGCCTGGCCGTCGTCCTCGCAGCACTCGGGGCGTGGGTGCGCCGCCCACGTCGACGAGATCTGCTCGTGCTGTCGGCAGCTCTGGTCGCCGGCATTCCGGCTCAGGGCATTCTCGGAGCGATCGTCGTATGGACGCACTTGAACCCGGTCGCGGTGCAGGCACACTTCGTGCTCTCGATGGTTTTGGTCGCCCTCGCCGTGGTTCTGCTGCTGCGCTCTGGTGAACCCGACAACAGCGGCCGCGTCGCGACGGTGGGGCCGCGAACCACCCGTGGAGTCAGGCTGATGGTGGTGTGGACGGCCATGGCGATCGTTGCCGGTACCGTCGTGACGGGCACCGGTCCGCACGCAGGAGACGAGAAGGCCCGCCGCTTCACGTTCCTGTCGATCACCTGGACCGCGCGCATCCACAGCGCGCTCGTGTGGGTCGCCATCCTGCTGGCGGTGAGCTTGCTGTGGCATCTGCGCAATCACGCATCCGACCGGCAGCTCCTCGACGCGCCGATCACGGCGTGGATGTGCGTAGCGGTTGCCCAAGGCCTGGTTGGCTACCTGCAATACGCCAACGGGGTGCCCGCCCCGCTGGTAGGTGTTCACGTGGCCCTGGCGACCACGCTGTGGGCTTGTTCTGTGTGGCTGTGGTGTGCGACGTCGAGCACCGGTTCAGTCGCTGGTGTGGCCGAGCCCGCGGAAGAACTGCGAGAGCTTGTTGATGGCCGACGAGAAGAACGAGCCGATTGATCCGAAGAAGTGAGCGGTTGAGGCGGCGGCACCGGACGGGTCTTGCCAGAGGCGGACAACAAGAAAGGCGACGACGAGGTACAAGACGACGCGGCTCACGGCCTTCAGCTGTGCGAGCGCGCTGGTCATCATGGGGAACCTCCATTACAACGAACCGGGGTTCGAACGGGTCTCCGCCCGCTGGAAATGCTACCGACTCTGGCGGAACTGTTCAACGATGCTCCAAGGTGCGGTCGAGCGGCAACGCCCAGTTACCGGTGAACAGTGCCGAACCGGTACCATCGCCCGCATGGTCGGCAGCGCACCTCGCAGACCGTTCGAGTTCATCGGCAATCACATCGTGCTCGATTTCATCAACACGGTCAACGCTCGTCCGTCGTTCACCCGCGACGACTTGACTCGTGCCGAAGACGTTGTCGAGTGGGCGAGAGCAGCGGGCCTCGGTGGGTTCAAGCGAGCTGCGCGAAGTGCGCCGATCGCGGACGGTTTCGATTCGGCTGTCGACCTTCGTGAGCTCCTGTATCGGGTGTTCGGTCCTCTGGCCCGCGGAGATGAGCCCGCATCGGACGCGCTTGCCGCTGTGACCCGTCGAGCGGCCGACGCCATTTGCCGAGCCGAGTGGCATCGCCGCGAATCCGGCTATGTCCCGACGTGGCCACGCGATTCGATCGAAACCCTGTGCGATCGACTGGCCGACTCGTCGGTACAGCTGCTCCGCTCACCTGATGTTGCTCGGATCGGCGCATGTGATGGGTGTGGCTGGTTGTTCCTCGACACCTCACGCGCTCACGCTCGCCGTTGGTGTTCGATGAGTGTCTGCGGTGTGCGCCACAAGATGCGTCGGTACCACCAGCGCCAGGTCGTTCCCGCGGGTTCGTCATGAGTGGTGTGGTGGTCGCGGTGGAGTGTGCACTGCGCAGGACTCGCACTCGCCGAGGGCGATTGTTGACGATGGTCGCCGCCATCGCCGTGGGTGTCGCCGGACTTCTGCTGGTATCAGTGGCGAGCACGGTCGCCGGCGACCGCGCCCTGCAACGTGGTGTGGAGGGTCTCGACCCGCAGGATCGAGCGTTCACCATCACGTCTGCTCCCGACACACCGCCGACCGCAGCAGAGTTGTCGGCAATCGACAGCAAGATCGCCGACAGCCTGCAGGAGCCCGGTCTGGGGCCCACACTGCGAACGGTCGAGTACCGTGCCCTCGCCGCGGGCGACGGTCGCGTCATCCGCTTCGCCGGTCTCGACGGCCTCCAGCAGGTGACCAAGTTGATCGACGGGTCGTGGCCAACGCGATGCGACGCCGAGCGGTGCGAGGTGGTTGCCATCGTTCCCGATGTGGCTTCCCCACCCGTCGCGCCGCTACCCGCCAATTCTGCGCTCGGCCTCACCATCGTCGGCACGGCAATGACGACGAGCGATCTCGTCTTGAGTGGTGAGCTCCGGCCGGACGACACCGAGCAGATCGTTCTCGCCGACGGAGTTGCGCAGGCGTCGGCGGCGCTGCCGACGTTGGAGCTGTTCCGTCGAACGTACGCGTGGCAGACACCAGTTGATTCCGGCCGCCTGCGCAGCATCGACATCAACCCGCTTCTCGACGGCATGCGGTCGCTCACCAACGATCCGTCCCTCCCCGGGCTGCACGTCTCCGGCCCCGAGGATCAGCTGCGGTCGATCACGAGTCGAACTCGCATCACCGGCAATCGCCTCGCCGTTCCCGTGGGAGCGCTGCTCGTGCTGTTCTTCGGGGTTGCCGTACTCGCAGGACTCGGTGGACGTACCGATCATCAGCGTGCGGTCTCGGTGCTGCGTCGCAGAGGTGCAGACCGCGCCGCGATCATGTGCTTCCGGTCGCTGGAGGCGATCCTGCCCGTCATCGTCGGATTGGTCGTGGGGTTCGCTGTCGCGGTTCCGCTAGGAGGTTGGCTCGGACATCGCGCCGGACTGGGTGGCACGAGCATCCTTCATCGATCGCTCGACGGTTCGGTGGTGCCACGTGTAGTCGGGGTTGCGGCCGTGGCGTTCCTCATGATCGTCGCGGTCCTCAGCATCAACGAGGTGCGGCTCGATGTACGCGGTCGGCGTGTGCTCCCCAGCGATCTCGCCGGAGTTGCAGCACTTGTTGTGCTGCTGGTGCTGGTTGGCCGCGGCGCCGTGTCGACTTCGTCGCTCGATCGCGTGGTCGATCCGTCGCTCGTTGCCATGCCGGTGCTGGCGGCGATCGCTCTAGCCGCACTGGTCATCCGACTCGTACCCGTCGTACTGCGTGCTGGTTCGAAGGCGAGCCCGCGACGATGGCCGTTGACCAAGTTGACACTCGCCGAGGCTACGGCCCAGCCACTTCGGTCGATCGCCACTGCTTCGCTCATTGCAGTGACCGTGATGTTCTCGTTGTTGACGTTCGGCTACGCCTCGACCCTTCGTCTCGGATCCCGCGACCAGGCCGCGTTCGCTGTTCCGTACGACTTTCGGCTGCAGCTCGGCGCCTCCCTGGTCCGACCACAGACCTTGGTCCCCAGCGGTGGCTGGTCGACTCTCGCGCCGGGGACCACTTCGACCGACGTGCTTCGCCGCGGCGTGTCGGTGCGAACCACTGCGACGACCACCCAGACGGTCGAACTGCTCGGTCTGAACCCGAAGACGTTGACGAACCTTCACGGCTGGCGGTCGAGCTTCGGAGCCGCGCCTCGGACACTCGCCAAGAAGATCGACCAGCCCGCGCCCGGCCCCCTCGGCACGATCATTCCCGCCGACGCAGTCTCGTTGGAGTTCGGGGGCACCGGCTTCGAGGGGTTGCACACATCCGCCGTGATCGCACGCGTCGATGGAACGTGGCACGAGTTGACGCTCGACGAAGAGTTCGACGGTGGAGTGCGCACCAAGTTGACCCCTGGCGACGCTGGTGGGCAACTGATCGGCCTTCGCCTGGCGCAACCCGCTGACGTGTCGGCACGCATCGAGCATCACGTCGGTGAAGGCAACACCTCGGCAGAGGCACGACCGGTCGAGATCGTGCTGCAACATGTCCAGACCCTGAGTGCGGACGGGCGGTCCGCGGCAATAGCGCTGTCGACCGATAAGTGGCACGCCGCCAACGCGACGGTCGAGGTGCAGACCGATTCGGCGGTGAAGATCACCGGCTCGTTGCTCGGCGTGGCGATCCTCGTCACTCCGACCGGGCCCGGCCAGGACGAGCCGGTCAACGCCATCGTCGACCCCGACACTGCCAAGACGGCACACGATGGCATCGTCGTGGTGGAGACCAGCAGCGGCATCGTTCGCCTCCGCCCGGTCGCAGTCGTCAAACGGTTCCCAGGAGTAGGCGGCAGATTCGCGATCGCCGACGTCGACACCCTGCAGCCGGCCCTCGACCTGTTGTCGCCCGGCGCGGGAACTTCCAACGAGTTGTGGCTCGCCAGCGACTCGGCGGCGCACGAGCAATCGTTGGCCGCGGCGCTCGACAGGTCCGGCTTCTCCCAGATCGATGTCGATCGTCGTTCGGTCAGGCAGCAGGCACTCGCCACCGATCCGCTGTCAGTCGTCACGTTGCTGATCCTCACGGCATCCGCGATCGTTGCAGTCTTGCTCGGAGCGTGCGCCGTGCTGTTCGGAGCGGCCGCAGACGCCACCGACGATCGCCCGCTGCTGCGAATGCTGGCCCTGGAACGGGTCGAAGGGCGACGTCTGGTCGCGATGATCGCGGGCAAGACGCTGGCAGTGATCCTCCTGGCGATTCCACTCGGCCTCGCGGCGGGAAGGTGGCTGCTGGGCATCGCCACCCGGCTCGTGGCGGTTTCGGCGACCTCCGGGCGACCGAATCCGGCGTTGCGGCTGTCGGTGCCCTGGGCGATCGTGGTACCACTCTCCTTCACGTTGCTGGTGTTCCTCACCGGCGGGGCCTTGGCCGGAGCGATGTCTGCTCACCGCGTACCAACCGAAGATCTCATGCGAGGCACCACGTGATGGCACCGCTACCTGTGGGTGAGGCCGTGATCGACATCGACGACGCGTTCGTGTTGCATCGCGGCCGTGTCCGCGATGTGGCAGCTCTGCGCGGCCTCAGCCTTCGTGTCGATGCGGGGGAGCGGATCGTTGTTCGCGGCCCGAGCGGATCCGGGAAATCCACGCTGGTCGCGGCTGTCACCGCGCAGGTGAAGGCGAGTGCCGGGCGGGTTCGCTTGTTCGGCCACGACATGGCGCAACTCGATCACGCCGCCGCAGTCAGGCTGCGCACGGCGCACGTGGGCGTCGTCAGCCAGCGGTCGGGCCTCGATCTGATCGACGACCTCGACTGCCTCGACAATGTCGCCCTCCAGGCGCGACTGGCCCGCTCGAGTCGTGACGATGGACGGCGCGACGCAGCCAGCACGCTGGCTCGACTGGGCCTCGACCATCTCGCGCCCCGACGGCCGAACTCGCTCTCCGGCGGTGAGCGGCAGCGTGTGGCGTTGGCCGCCGCGCTGGCGCACGGGCCCGGGCTTGTCATCGCCGACGAGCCGACCGGTGAGCTCGATGCCGTGAGTGCCGACCAGGTGTACGATTTCCTTCGCGAGCACGCCGAGCGCACCGGCGCGGCGCTGCTCGTCGTCACCCACGACGAACGCGCCGAGCGCATCGCCACCCGCGTCGTCACCATTCACGACGGCCGCCTCAGTCAGGAGATGTTCGACGGTCGCAACGCGCTGGTGGTCGACGGGCGCGGTTGGGTGCGGCTTCCCGATGTCTTGCGCGCCGAAGCGGGCGTGGTCAGTCGCGCTGTCGCGGCCGCCGTTGACGGGCACATCACCTTGATCGGTTCCCAAGTGATCGGGCACACGGACGAGGCTGCGGCCGGCCCATCGCCGCGAGTCGGCGCGGTGGCGGTCACCCTGCTCGACGCCGAGATCGATGTCGACGCTGTCACCATCGGGCCGGTGTCGATGGAGCTCCGACGCGGGCAGGTCACCGTCATCACCGGGCGCTCCGGGTCGGGCAAGACCAGCGTTCTGGCGGTCGTTCTCGGTGTCAGCCAACCGACCCGCGGTGCCGTGGAGCACCACGTCGAGTCGTTCGGTTGCGCACCGCAGACGCCGGCCTTTGCGGATCAGCAGAGTGTTACGGCGAATGTCGATCTGGTGCGCGCACTCCGTTCGAAGTCTCCCGTGGAAGCGACGACCGGCCTGCTCGCGTCGCTGGGGCTCGCCGGTCTCGAAGGACGCCCCGCCGGCGCATTGTCGGGAGGGGAGCGACAACGGGTAGCGGTGGGCCGAGCACTCTCGGCCGACGCTGACCTGGTCGTTCTCGACGAACCGACGTCGCAACTCGACCGCGCCACCGCTCGCCTCGTGGCCGACGTCATTCGTGCCTGCGCCGACGCCGGTGCCTGCGTCGTGTGTGCCAGCCACGACGAGGAACTGATCGCCGTGGCCGATCAGGTCATCGACCTCGGTGCGCGCCCGTACGGCTCCTGACGTTCCTTGCCTGTCGCGGGGCGGACTGTTAGGGTGCCGACGCGGTCCGTACTCGGGCCGTACTGTCGGTCGCATTGGGGGCGAGCTAGCTGGCCTGTTCATTGTTGCGCCGCCGGGGGAGAAACCATTATGCCAACGAAAGGCAGGACCATGAGGTTCAAGAAAGCGTCAGCGCTCTTCATCGCGCTGGCAGTTGTAGGCGTTGCCTGCGGCAGCGACACCAAGTCGGCAAGCACTTCACCCGGGGCCACCACTGCTCCGGGCGCCACCACCGCTCCAGCGGCCGGCGCCACGTTGATCATCTCGTCAGACCTTCCGCTGCAGGGCGCATCAGCCAACGCATCCGCCGATACGAACAATGCGATCCAGCTCTTCATCGATCAGGCGGGCGGCAAGGCTGGCGCGTACACGGTCCAGCTGAAGCCGTACGACGACTCCACCGCCGCCAAGGGCGGCTGGGACGACGCAACCTGTGCGAAGAACGCCAGCGATCACGTGGCAAACAAGAATGAGGTTGCCGTGATGGGCACCTACAACTCGGGTTGCGCCAAGATCGAAGTCCCGGTGCTGAACCAGGATCCGACCGGGCCGATGCTGATGATCTCTCATGCCAACACCAACCCTGGCATCACGAAGGCCTGGGACCCGGGCGAGCCCGACAAGTACTACCCGACGGGCGTCCGCAACTACGGCCGCATCATCGCCACCGACGATTTCCAGGGAGCGGCCGACGCTCAGTTCGCGGCGCAGGACCTCAAGGTCACGAAGTGCGTGGTCCTCAACGACGCCCAGACCTACGGTGTTGGCGTTGCCAACGCCTTCAAGGCCGAGGCTGCGAAGCAGGGCATCACCGTCGTCGCCGACGAGGCGTGGGATTCGAAGCAGCCGAACTACACCGCGTTGTTCGAGGGCTTCAAGGACAAGAACCCCGACTGCGTGTTCCTCGGCGGCATCAACGACAACAACGGTGAGCAGTTGATCCGCGACAAGGTTGCGGTGCTCGGGCCGAACGACGGCGCCGTGAAGCTGGTTGCTCCTGACGGGTTCACTGGCTACCCGAGCGTGCAGAAGCTGGCCGAGGCGCAGGGGATGTACATCTCGTTCGCTGGTCTGCCCGCTTCAGAGCTGATCAAGGCCGGCGGCGCCGGTGCGAAGTTCGTCACCGACTTCAAGGCCAAGTACGGTCATGATCCGGCCTCGGCGTACGCCATCTACGGTGCTGCCGCAACGCAGTACATCATGGCTGCCATTGCCGCTTCCGACGGCACCCGCAAGGGTGTGCGCGACGCTGCCTTCTCCGGCACGATCACGATCCCTGCCGATCAGTCAGTCATCGGCAAGGCCTTCAGCATCGACAAGGACAGCGGCGACGTCACCGTCCGCGACATGTCGATCCAGCTGATGAAGGACAACGTCGAGACCTTCCTGAAGGCTTGGCCACTCGACTGATCGAGCGCTGAGTTAGTTCCAATTCACTGGTAACTGGGGTGGCCCTTGCGGGGGCCGCCCCAGTTCGTACACGGGAGAAAACTTGTCTACAGTCCCCGTAGTCCTGACGAGGCGCCCACAGGTAACGCCTCTCCAGATCTTGAGCTACATCGTGCTCGCGGTCGCGGCAGCAGTGGTCGTGCTTGCGTTCATCGACGGCCCGCGAACCTTTGCGCAGGTGCTGGTGATCGGGTTGTCGAACGGAGCGCTCTATGCACTGATCGCTCTCGGGTACACGATGGTGTACGGCATCATCGAACTGATCAACTTCGCCCACGGCGACCTGTTCATGATGGGTTCCGTTTTCGCGGCGATCTTCCTGGAGGAACGTCTGAACCAGACGAAGTCGTCTCCAAAGGCGTGGTTGCTGCTCGCTGTCGTCCTGGTCGCCGTCATGGCGTTGTGCGCGCTCATCAACGTGACCATCGAGAAGTTGGCCTACCGGCGGCTCCGTAACGCCCCCAAGTTGGCGCCTCTCATCACGGCCGTCGGCGTCAGCTTCATCCTCCAGAACTTCGGCATCTTGTTGAACGGATCGGCGCCGCACTCGCGTGCCAGCGTTCTGCCGCAGTCTTCGTTGAAGCTCGGTGCCATCGAGATCCGCATCAAGTACCTGATCGTCATCGGCGTCACGCTGCCGCTGCTGCTGCTGATGACGTGGATCGTGCAGAAGACCAAGGTGGGCAAGGCCATGCGTGCCACGGCCCAGGACCGAGATGCGTCGTTGCTGATGGGCATCAACGTCGACAAGATCATCTCCTACGTGTTCGCCCTCGGTGGTGCCCTGGCGGGTGCCGCAGGCACGATGTTCGTCCAGGTGAACGGGCAGACGCGATACGACGCCGGCTTCCGCCTCGGCCTGATCGCCTTCACCGCTGCCGTTCTCGGCGGAGTCGGCAACTTGCTCGGCGCAGTCGTCGGCGGCGTGCTGATCGGTGTCATCCAGTCGCTGAACGACAGCGGTCTCGGCTTCTTCCCCGGTCAGAAGTGGACGCAAACCGTGCTGTTCGGCATCTTGATCATGATGATCATCTTCCGCCCTGGCGGGCTGTTCGGTTCGCATCAGCAGGAGAAGGTTTAGCCATGGTCGGGATCACCACCCTGGTCATCCTGCTGGCCGGCGCCGCAGGCCTGTTCTACGGTCGCAAGTTGTCTCCACCTCGAGCGGCCCTCGGCGGGGCTGCGATGGCACTCGCGTTCGTCCTGCCGCACCTGTGGTTCACCAGGGAGACCGACGGCTACCTTCCGCTGTTCACGATCGTCCTGTGCGCCGTCTACGCCCTGTTCGCCCTAGGCCTCAACATCGTCGTTGGCTTCGCCGGGTTGCTCGACCTGGGATACGTCGCCTTCTTCCTCGTGGGAGCGTACGTCGGAGCCTGGTTCATGTCCGACTTCGCGGTCAACATCTCCAGCAGCACGCGATCCCTGAACTTCCACTTCCTCGACGCCGCCAGCGCCAAGATCCCTGGCATCCATCTCTCGTTCTGGATCGTGATCGTCATCGCCGGCGTCGTCGCCGCGTTCGCCGGTGTGGTGATCGGCGCCCCGACTTTGCGGTTGAAGAGCGACTACCTCGCCCTGGTGACGCTCGGCTTCGGTGAGATCCTGCCGGAGGTCTTCCGCAACGGCGACGACGTGCCACCGGGACACCTCAACCTCACCAATGGCACCGTGGGCATCGGCCCGGTCGATCGTGTCGGCATGGGCTTCCTCCACTGGATCCCGGGGATCCCCAAGACCATCGTGTCGAGCGACTATCGCACCAAGTACTACGTCATCCTCGTGTTCTGCGGGTTGTTCGTGTGGGTGTCGATCAAACTTCGCGACGGTCGTCTCGGGCGGGCATGGATGGCAATCCGCGAAGACGAGCTGGCTGCCAGTCTCATGGGTGTGCCGTTGATGCGTACGAAGCTGTGGTCGTACGCGGTCGGTGCCGTGGCAGGTGGCGTCGGAGGTGCGTTCTACGCGACCATCGTCGGCACGGTCAACGTCGATACGTTCACCTTCGCCTTCTCGATCATCGTTCTGTGCGCGGTCATCCTGGGCGGAATGGGCAACGTGTGGGGCGCGATTCTCGGCGCCGTCGTGATCACCTGGTTCAACTACACCGGGCTGACCTGGATCGGCGACAAGATCAACAATGCCGCGGGCACCCACTTCAAGTTCGTCAACCTGCAGTTCGGATTGTTCGGTCTCGTCCTGGTGCTGATGATGCTCTTCCGCCCCGAGGGTTTCATCCCCGCTGCCCGAACCAAGCAGGTCAAGAAGGCGGAGCTGCAGACGTTGGCCAACCTGGATCTGGAGGTCGGAGAATGACAGAGCTTCTGCTCGATGCCCGCGAGGTGCGGGTGCAGTTCGGTGGCCTCACGGCTGTCAACGACGTCACCTTCAACATCCCGCTCGGGTCGATCGTCGCCCTCATCGGCCCCAACGGTGCCGGCAAGACGACCTTCTTCAACGTTCTCACCGGTCTGTACGTGCCGACGCAGGGCTTTGTCGAGTTCGACGGCCGTTCGGTGCTCGGGGTCCCGCCGCACACGATCGCCGCCAGGGGCATGGCCCGCACCTTCCAGAACATCCG
Source organism: Ilumatobacteraceae bacterium (assembly GCA_963720775.1). Taxonomy (GTDB): domain Bacteria; phylum Actinomycetota; class Acidimicrobiia; order Acidimicrobiales; family Ilumatobacteraceae; genus JAENVT01. The sequence continues at coordinate 403,071 of CAVRGR010000001.1, forward strand.
CCTGTTCGGGGCCATGACCGCGGCCGAGAACGTGATGGTGGCCATGCATCCTCATCTGAAGAGTGGGGTTGCCTCTACCATCCTGCGGCTGCCGAAGCAACGCCACGAGGAACGCGACGCTCGCGAGACGGCCAAGGAGCTGCTCGAGTTCGTGGGCATTGGCGGTACCGACGAGGAGTTCGCCAAGAACCTCCCGTACGGCGACCAGCGCCGTCTCGAGGTCGCCCGTGCGTTGGGATTGCAGCCCAAGCTGCTGCTGCTCGACGAGCCCACCGCCGGCATGAACCCGCAGGAGTCCGCCGCCTTCACGTCGTTCGTCCATCGAGTTCGCGACGAACGAGGAATCACCATCTTGCTCATCGAGCACGACATGAAGGTGGTCATGGGCACGGCCGAGCGCATCACCGTGCTGGAGTACGGGGCCAAGATCGCCGAGGGAACGCCTGCCGAGATCCGTGCCGATCACCGGGTGATCGAGGCGTACCTCGGCAAAGCAGCGACGGAGGGAGCGGCATGACGTTTGCCGAGGTGACTCATCCATCGACGCGTGCAGCGGGGCGCGACCCCATGCTCACCGTCACCGACATCCACGTCTACTACGGCAACATCGCCGCCGTGAAAGGCATCTCCCTCACGGTGTATCCCGGGGAGATCGTCACGCTGATCGGAGGCAACGGCGCCGGCAAGTCGACCACGATGCGCACCATCTCAGGGTTGTTGAAGCCCAAGCGCGGCGAAGTCCACTTCGAGGGTCACCGGATCTCCGGTTTGAAGGGTCACGAGGTTGCCCAGCGGGGCATCGCTCAGAGTCCCGAGGGTCGACGGATCTTCCCGCGCATGACCGTTACAGAGAACCTCGAGCTCGGTGCGTTCCTGCGCAGCGACAAGGCCGCGATCGCTGCCGACATGGAGCGCGTTTTCGAGTTGTTCCCGCGCTTGAAGGAACGGCTCACACAGAAGTCCGGCACGCTCTCCGGCGGCGAGCAGCAGATGCTCGCAATGGGTCGGGCTCTCATGGCAGAGCCCCGCCTGCTGCTGCTCGACGAACCCTCGATGGGGTTGGCGCCGGTGCTGGTGGAACAGGTCTTCGACACGATCACGAAGGTCAACAAGCAAGGCACGACTGTTCTGCTGGTCGAACAGAACGCCCTGGTAGCATTGAACATCGCCGACCACGCGTACGTGTTGGAGACGGGCCTCATCACGCTCGAGGGGCCGGCCACGGAACTCGCGCACAACGACGAGGTGCGCAAGGCCTACCTCGGCGAGGATTGATCAGCGCTCAGTTGCCCTTGACCGCCATCAGGCAGGCCAATTCGTAGACGGTGGTAGCTGCTGCCAATGAGGTGATCTCGGCGTGGTCGTACGCGGGTGCCACCTCGACGACGTCGCCCGACACCAGGTTCATGCCCGCCAGGCCGCGCAGGATCATCACCAGTTCGCGACTGGTCATGCCGGCGATCTCGGGCGTGCCGGTGCCGGGCGCGTGCGCCGGATCGAGCACGTCGATGTCGATCGACAGATACAGCGGGCGGTCGCCCACGCGAGTTCGAATCCGCTGTGCGACCTCATCGACACCAAGTCGTTCGATCTCGTCGCAAGTGATCATCGAGAAACCCAACGCGGCGTCGTCGGAGTAGTCGGATGGCGAGTAGATCGGTCCACGGATGCCCACGTGCATCGAACCATCGGTGTCGAACAGTCCTTCCTCGGCGGCGCGGCGAAACGGGGTGCCATGCGTGAACCGCTCGCCGAAGTACACGTCCCAAGTGTCGAGGTGGGCGTCGAAGTGGACGAGGGCAACCTTGCCGAAGCGACGATGCACGGCCTTCAGGAGGGCGTACGCAATGGTGTGGTCGCCGCCGATCGTGATCAGCCCACCAACTGGGTTCGGGCCGTCCGCCGGGCCGAGCAGATCTCCCGCTCGTGCTTCGATGGCGGCGAGCGACTCGGCGATCGAATACGGGTTGCAGGCCACGTCGCCGGCATCGGCGAACTGCAGGTTGGCGAAGGGTTGAACGTCGAACTGCGGGTGGTACTGCGGGCGGATCGCTCGTGATGCCTGTCGAACGGCCATGGGGCCGAAACGGGCTCCCGGGCGGAAGCTCACTCCTCCGTCGAAGGGCGCGCCGAGGATGGCGACGTCGCAACGATCGACGTCGGCCAGTTCCGGAAGGCGCACGAAGGTCGCCGACCCCGCGTAGCGCGGCATGATTGTGGCGGCAACGGGTTGGATCGGAGCGGGCGGATCGGTCACACTCAGAGACTGTATGGCGTTGGACCGATCCCTTCCCGATCGCGCCGAGGTGGTGATCATCGGCGGCGGTGTGATGGGTGCCAGTGCTGCGTTCCATCTCGCGGAGGCCGGGGTGACCGATGTGTTGTTGCTCGAAGCAGACCAGTTGTCGTGTGGATCGACATCGAAGTCTGCGGGTGGTGTGCGGCTGCAGTTCTCCGATGAGATCAACATCGCCCTGGCGTTGCGCTCGATGGATGCGTTCGAACGATTCGGCGAGCGGCCTGGTGCCGACATCGGTCTGAGGCAGGTGGGTTACCTGTTCCTCCTCACCGATCCGGACGACGTTCTCCTGTTCGAACAGAACACAGCGTTGCAGAACTCGATGGGCGTTCCCAGCCGCATGCTGACGGCAGCGGAAGCTGGAAGGTTGTCCACGCTGGCCAACGTCGAGGACGTTCTCGCCGCCTCGATCTGCATGCGTGATGGGCATGCAACACCCGACGCTGTGGTGCTCGGCTACGCGGCCGCGGCGCGGGCGATGGGCGTCGACATCGTCAATCGGTGCCCGGTGATCGGGATCGATGCCGACGGCGGCGAGATCACGGGCGTGCAAACGGCTCGCGGCACGGTGTCGACCTCAACCGTCATCTGCGTTGCCGGGGCATGGTCGCCGGGCATTGCCGCAATGGTGGGGGTGGATCTGCCGGTGCAACCCGTTGCCAGACCGATCTGGTTCACCGAGCCGATGCCGAACAGGCCGGAGAACGTGCCGATGACGATCGACTTCGCGACGGGGTTCTACTTCCATTCCGAGGGTCCCGGGCTGTTGTTCGGGATGGCCGACACGAACCAGCCACCGGGATTCGATGCTCCCATGCGCCCCGACTGGCTGGAGGTGGTCGGCGACGTCGTAGCTCATCGAGCACCGTCTCTTCTCGAGGTCGGGATCGCCGGAGGATGGCATGGGTACTACGAGACGACGCCCGACCACAACGCCTTGATCGGTGAGGCTGCGAGCGTGTCGCGGTTCATCTACGCGACCGGCTTCTCCGGGCATGGCTTCCTGCTCGGTCCGGCCGTCGGTGAGGTGCTGCGCGACCTGGTGCTCGGTCATGCCCCACCGGTCGACGTCAGCGGCTTCGATGTCGAACGCTTTGCGGGCGAAACGCGACCCGAGCGCAACATCGTCTGACGCGATGCCCGCGCCGCCCCGTCGCCATGGGCGCGATTTCTGAACCACCACTTCCGGTTTTGCTCCCGAGCAGGCTTGATGAGCGCGCTTGCGGAACTGCTGCTTCACCTTTCGCGCCCATGTGATCAGGGCCAGGAGGCCACTGGTGCGCCGAGCACGTCCGGATCGACCGTCACACCGAGGCCCGGGGTGACCGGAGCACGGCCTCGGCCGTCGTGCGAACGGGGCTCGTACCCGGCGACGTGATTGTCGGTCCAGTCGTTCATGAACGACACCGCGAACAAGGCATGCGGGGGAGTGCTGGCTCCGAGATGACTGACCGCGGCCGAGGTGAGGTCGCCGCCCCAGCTGTCTTCGATGGTCAACCTGATGCCTAGCTCGACGGCCACGTCACGAACCAACTTCGCCCTGGTGAGACCGCCGACGCGATTGAGCTTGAGGTTGATCGCCTCCATGCCCCCGGCCTGCGCGGCATCGACGAGAGCGCCGACATCGGTGATCACTTCGTCGAGCACGAAGGGCAGCGTCGTGTTGCGACGTACCAGCAGGCACTCGGCGAGCGTGGGGCACGGCTGTTCGAGGTACAGCCGCTCTGCTCCGTTCATGATCCGTGCCGCCACCACCGCGTCCTGTCGTCGCCAACCTCCGTTGGCGTCGGCCAGGATCAAGTCGTCGTCGTTGGTGGCTTCGACCACCGCCAAACTGGCGCGAGCATCTGCCCGCGGGTCGTTGCCGACCTTCAGCTGGAAGTGATGAATGCCATGGCTGCGTTGCTCGAGCGTGAAGGCCACCATCGATTCCGCGTCACCGAGCGGCACCGCCTTGTAGAGGGGCATGTCGTCGGCGAGTCGCCCGCCGATGAGATCCACGACGGGACGGCGGACCGCCTTTCCGTAGATGTCCCAGCAGGCAACGTCGAGGGGGCTCTTGGCGTAGTTGTGGCCCATCAACGCTTCGGCCATTCGGCGGTTGACGTCGGCCAGGTTGGTCGGATCGGCGCCTATGAGCGCCGGGGCCAACTCGTGCAACGCCGGCACCGCGCCGCGGGCGTGGGCGGGAAGGTAGGTCGAACCGAGTGGACAGCTCTCGGCCCACCCGTCGATTCCCTCATCCGTGTTGATTCGCAGAACGGTGCTGGTGAGTGTGCGAACGACGCGGCCGCCCGACATCACATAGGTGCCGTACCGGTAGCCGAGCTCGTAGGTGAAGGCCTCGATCGAGGTGATGCGCATGGTCTCGCACCGTACCTCTCGGCGCGGGTCGTTCATGCCGGCGTTTGACGGATGCGGCCCCGCATCGGGGCGCCAGTTCACAAACGCAACGGCTAGGTCTCACCGTGCCGCCGAAAATCAACGCGTGATGAACTGATCGATCAGCTCGGCCACCAGCTCCGGCGCTTCGATCGGGGTGAGGTGGCGCAAGCCGGGAAGGATCGTCGACCGGCCGCGTCGCAAGGCCGTTGCAAGGGAGACGGCCATGGCCGGCGTCGACCGCTGATCGTCACTGCCCGTCGCCACGAGCGTCGGCACGGTGATCTCGGCGACTTGTCGCGCCAGATCGGCGTCGGCCGTGGCGAACACTTCGTAGGCGTCAGCGTACGCTCGCTCGTCGTTGCCGAGCAGACGGCGCCGCACCGCGGCTACCGCGTTCGGGTGGGCGGCGACGAACGCCGGAGTGAACCACCGCTGCAGAGCAGGCTCTACGGTCGTCGCGAACAGCCCGGCGCGTACTTCGGCAACGCGCTGGATGATCGCCTGTCGCTCGGCGTCGGTTCGATCGTTGACTGCGTTCAAGAGCACCATCTTGCGAATCCGACCGGCGGTGCGCGAGTTCGCCAACCCCAGGGCGACCAGTGCACCCATGGAGAACCCGACGAGATCGATGTCGCTGTCCAGCACCTCGACGATGGCGTCGAGCTGGTCGACGAACGTGTCGAGGGTGTAGGGGCCGGGTGGCGTGCGGGCATTGCCGTGGCCGACCATGTCGTAGGCAACCGTTCGGCGGTCGGGGAGCGCTGCCATCACCGGCAACCACATCGTGTGATCGAGCCCGACGCCGTGGACCAACACGACCGGCACCGTTGCTGGCCTCGCCATCACGATTGGGCGAACGCCGGCATCACCTCGTCGATGAACAGCTGCAGCGAACGTTTCTGATCCTCGATCGCCGCCCCGTAACTGGCGCAGTAGAGGAAGTCGACGCCCAGCGCCTCGTATGCACGAAGCTTCTCGATCACCTCATCGGGGGTGCCGAACATCAAGTGCTCGCGCAGCGTCTCGGGTCGGTACTCGTCACGATGGGCCAGTTGTTGCAGGTCGATCCGTTCAGCGAAGCCGTTGTCGACCTCGCCGAGTTGCTTGAACAGGTTCTCGAACTGACCCGCCTGTCGCTGCACCGCGCCGATGTAGCGATCGGCATCGCTCTCGTCGGCCCACACCGCCGAGTAGCGCATCGCCGTCATCTTGGGCCTCGGCACTCCCGGCGCCTTGGCAAGTGCGTCCTCCATCCTTCCGGCGTACGCCTGCAACTCGGCGAAGGGCCGCATCAAGGGCCAGCACATGATGTTGCACCCGTTGGCCACCGCCCAGTCGTACGTGTCTGGGTCGCGGGCCGCCACCCATACGGGTGGGTGGGGCTGCTGCAACGGCTTCGGGCACGAGGTCGAGGTCGGGAAGGTCCAGCGATCGCCGTCGTGTGCGTAGTCGCCGGCCCACAGACCCTTCACCGCCGGGACAAGCTCGCGCAGTGCGGCGCCGGCGCCGGCAGAATCGAGACCGGGCACCATGCGGTCGAACTCGCGCTGGTACGCGCCGCGGCCGATACCGAGCTCCAGCCGACCGCCACTGAGCAGATCGAGCAGCGCCGCCTCGCCGGCGAGTCGGATCGGGTTCCAGTACGCGGCCACTGCAACCGCCGTGCCGAGCCGGATGCGTTCGGTGTGGGCGGCCCACCAGGCAAGCAGTTGGAAAGGCGCAGGAGCAATCGTCATCTCGATGGCGTGATGCTCCGCCGCCCACGCGGTGTCGAAGCCGGCTGAGTCGGCCAGCTGCACCATCTCCAGGACATGCTCGGCGACCGCGCCCATGTCGTCGGTCGGGTCCATTCGCTCCAAGTTGATGGCCAGGCTGAATCTCATCACGCTGTTCTACTTGGCGCGGCGACGCCATATGACATGCTGCCGATGTGCCGCAAGCCTCCTACGTCGCTTCCGTCGACAGCCCCCTCAACCCCGATCCGCAACTGATCCGCCGCCTGGCATCGGAACACCAGAATCGGCAGACGCTGAGTGACATCGTCGTGCCGGTGAGGTCAGGTCATGCCTTCGAGGTTCGTGCCGGCCAGATCGTGCGGTTCTCGACAGTCAACGGTCCACAAGTGGTCGATCTCAACCTGTGGTCGCGGCTCGACCCGAGAGAACGATTCTGGGCCAGCCGCACACGCCAGTTCTACGGAACGCATGTAACCACCGGGCATCGACTGTGGAGCAACCTGCCGTTCCTACGACCGATGGTCACGTTCATCGCCGACACCGTCGGCTACGGCCGTGACGACGACGACGCAGGCTGCCACGATCTGCTCGGAACGCGCTGTGACCCCTATGTGAACCAGATGCTCAGCGGCGCGGCATACGACTTCCATTGTCATTCCAACCTCACCCGCGCGGTGGCACAGTTCGGTCTCACAGAGTTCGACGTACACGACGTGATCAACCTGTTCCAGGTGACCGGACTGATGCCCGACGACAAGCGGTACTTCATGAAGAGCTGCCCGGCACGTCCCGGTGATTATGTCGAACTGCTTGCCGAGATCGATCTGTTGGCGGCAATCTCGCTGTGCCCCGGTGGCGATCTTGCCGTGCCGCTGTGGGGAGAGGGCTCCGACGCCGAACCGAACTGCAACCCGTTGCGCGTGCAGGTCTTCGAACCTGATCCAGCAACGCTGAGCGGATGGAAGCCGGCCGAGCGGGTGCCTTACGGCGGGGCGACCGGGCTGCGCCATGGATATGGCCCACCAGCGGACCCGCCGCCTCCGCTGACAGAACGCGTCCCGGTCACGGACTGACTGAGCAGGCGACATGGGAGTGCTGCTGGGCGTTGTCGCGGGCATTTTGCTGGGCGTCAGCGACTTCACGGCAAGTCGCGCGTCGCGCACGATCAGCTCGGCGTCGGTGAGCCGCACCAATCTCGCCGTCTCCGGGCTGATCGCCCCGTTGCTCCTAGTGGTCAAGCCGGTCGAGTGGACGCTGCGCGACTTCGTGCTTTCGGTCCTGTCGGGCATCGTCTTGTCGGGCGGATTGGTGCTGCTGTATCGCGGCTATTCGGTGGCGCGGATGGGGATCGTCGCTCCTGTGGCGTCGGTGCTGCTCGCCGCGGTGCCCGTGTTGTACGACCTCGTCAAAGGACACACTCCGAGCACCGTCGCCGCGTGCGGCATGGTCCTGGGGCTTCTGGCGCTCGTCTTCACGACGTACGAACGAGGCGGCCTGGGGAGCACGAAGGTCGGTCTGCTGCTCGGCTTCGGAGCCGGCGTTCTGTTCGGTGTCGCGTTCACGCTCACGTCGCAGACGTCCGACGCAGCCGGGCTTTCGCCAGTGATGATCCAGCGAATCTCCGGGTTGCTGTTCCTCGTGATGTTGCAACGTGTCGACAAAGCACCGTTCCTGGCGCTGCGTGCTCCGGCACGTCGCTGGGGGATCGGCTCCGGGTTGGCGGGTGGCGTCGCTCTCGGCGCGTTGAAGCTCGGCTACATCAAGGGTGCAGCCGGACCGGTCTCGGTTGCGGCCTCGCAGTTCGCCGCTGTGGGGGTGCTCTTGTCGGTGCTGTTCAACAAGGAGAGACTCAAGCCATGGCAGGCCATCGGCGTCGCCGCGAGCGGCGTCGGCGTCGCGTTGATGGCACTGGGCTAGCCGGCGGGCCGGTGGTACCGTGAGCGCATGAGCGACTTGAAACTCGAAGGTGTCTACGTACCCGTGGTCACTCCGTTCGACGCCGATGAAGGTCTCGATCTCTCCACGCTGACGAAGGTGATCGACTACTGCCTCGACGCCGGTGTCCGCGGTGTGGTCTCGTGCGGCACCACCGGCGAGTACTACGCGATGTCGTCCGACGAGCGGCAACGAGTGATGGCTCACACCCGCGATGTCGTCGGTGGCCGTGCCCATCTGGTTGCCGGGTGCAACGCCGGGTCGACGCGTGAAGCCATCCATCTTGCCGAGGCAGCAGTCGGTATGGGCTACGACGCCATCATGCTCGCCGCGCCACCCACGTCGTTGCCGACGCAGCGCGAGTTGGCCGCGCACTACAGGGCGATTGCCGACGCCGTCGACCAACCAGTGGTGCTCTACAACTACCCGGCGCGAGCCGGTGTGGAGATCGGCTTCGACTGCCTCGACGCCGTCGCCGATCATCCCAACATCGTCGCCATCAAGGAATCAAGTGGTGACTTCTCCAGGTTCTTGCAGCTGCAACGACGCTACGCGGGTCGTCTCGACATCATGTGTGGCAGCGACGACCAGGCCGCCGACTACTTCTCGTGGGGCGTGCGTAGCTGGCTGGCGGGAACGGCCAACGTGCTACCTCGCCACCATGTCGTCATCATGAACACTGCCAACGCGGGAAATCACGCCGAGGCCATCGAGCAGTTCGCCGCCATCCTTCCGTGGATCCAGAACATGGAGAGCGGCTCGTACAACGCGAAGGCCAAGCTCGGTCTGGCCCATCTCGGCATCGACTGTGGCCCGGTGCGAGCGCCGTTGCTCGGCCTCACCGACGACGTCGCCGCCGAGCTCCTCAGTGTGCTCGACCAGGCCCTCGCCGCGCCATACGCCAAGAGCTGAGCAGCGATGCGCTCGACGAGGTCGTACACCGCGGTCGAGGTCCACGCCGAGGGTGAGCAGGGCACCTGCTACCTCGGCTCCGTGTTCGAGGTGCCGGGTGCGTCGATGCGCGACAAGTTGCGCTACATCAACGAGGTCGACGACTCGATCCGCAAGTTCCTGTGCTTCGAGCCCCGTGGGCGCCCACAGACCAGCGCCAACCTCGTCTTCCCATCGGTCGATCCTCGCGCCGACGCCGGGTTCATCATCTGCCAGGCGGATCGCGCCCATGCGATGAGCGGTTCGAACACGATCTGCGTGGTCACAGCGTTGCTGGAGACCGGCACGGTTCCGATGGTCGAACCGGAGACGTCGGTCGTCCTCGAGACGGCCGCCGGGCTCATCCACGTCACGGCCCACTGCCGCGACGGCAGATGCGAGCGAGTCACCTTCGACGGAGTGCCATCGTTCGTCGAGGCTCTCGACGTTCCGCTCTACGTGCCGGGACTCGGCAACATCGTCGTCGACGTGGCTTACGGCGGCTGCTACTACGTCATGGTCGACCCCGCGCAGTTCGGCGTCAAACTCGACCGCGGCAGCGCCCGGCAGGTCGTCGAGGCCGGCACGGCGATCTCAGTGGCGGCGCGCCAGTCGATCACCGTGCAGCACCCGGAGATCCCCGAGATCGATTTCATCTCCTACGTGATGTTGATCGGTGACGACGATCCGAGCAACGGTTCGCTCCGCGGAGCAACCGTGTTGAGCGGACGTGTCGACCGTTCGCCGTGCGGCACGGGCAATTCCGCGCGACTGGCGATCATGGCGGCGCGAGGCGTCGCCGGGGTGGGGAGCCGCTTCGTGGCCCGTTCGTTGATCGACAGCGAGTTCATCGTCGAGATGATCGGCGAGACCACGGTTGGCGGCCGGCCGGCGGTGCTGCCACGAATATCCGGCAGGGGATGGGTGGTCGGAACACGAACGAGCTCCGTCGATCCCACGGATCCCTATCCACTCGGCTACGTGCTCAGCGACGTCTGGGGCGACGAGGTGGGCCGCGCCTAACGGCGCAGGGCGCCGCGATCCGGGTCGAAAGCGCTGATGTCGCTGGTTGTTCGCCCGGTCATGATCAGTTCGGCGATCGCCACGCCGCTGGGTGGAGCGAGCGTGAGGCCGAACATGCCGTGCCCGGCACCAACCACCACGTTTGTCCAGCGCTTCGGCCTGCCCATGAACGGGAGTCCATCTGCGCTCATCGGTCGCGAGCCGGCCCATGTGTCGAACCGGTTGTCCCAGTCGAGGTCGAGGAATGCCCGCATCGATTCCACTATCGCGTCGACACGGCGCCCGTCGAACGGAGGGTTGTCGCCGCCGAACTCCATCGTGCCGCCGACTCGAATGCGGTCACCGAATGGCGTGGCGACCGCATGGACCTCTTCGAAGATGACCGGTTGCTGCAGACCGGGCGATGTCGGCAGGCCCACGTTGTAGCCCTGGCCGGGGATGACCGCGAGGCGCAGATCGAACTGCTTGGCCAGCTGGCGCGAACCTGCGCCGGCGGTCAGCACGAACTCGTCGGCCTCGACACTTGCTCCTCCGGGCACCACAAGGGATCGAACTCGATCGCCCGCCGACATGACCCTCGTGATCGGTGTGTGCTCCACGATTCGCACGTTTCGAGTCTTGAGGATGTCGATGACCGAGTCGACGTAGCGACGTGGATCGATCGCCCGGTCACCAGGCATGATCAAACCTGCACGCACGTGTTCCGTGACTGCCGGGGCCAACCGGCGGATCTCATCGCCGTCGACGACGCGGTCGGGGACGCGGGCGCCGAACTCGACCATCGGCTGCAGTGCCTTGAAGTGGTGCTCGGCCTTGGCGACGTCGTGGTAGGGCACGAGCAACTCACGGCTCATCGTCACCGCCGCTCCCTGAACCGAGAGCCGTTCGATCACCTCGGCGCTGTTGTGGTTGAATCGTGCCAACGCCGCCCGACCCGACTCGTACCTCGACGCGGTGCAGTTGCGGGCGAACGCCAACAGCCATGGCGCCATCTTCGGAACGGCCTTGGGGAGGATGCGCAACGCTCGCGTGGGATCGCGCAGTGACCTGAGCGCGTTGCCGATTGCGCCGGGCGCTGGGAGCGGCTCGACGATCGCTGTGCACATGAACCCGGCGTTGCCGCGAGCTGCACCGCTACCGAGCGCGCCGCTGTCGATGACGGTGACTTCTGCGCCGGCCTCCGTGAGGAAGAGAGCCGACGACAAGCCGACGAGCCCGCCGCCGACGATCACCACCGACTTGCTCACGGTCCCTCCAGGATTCCGCTTGCAACAGCTGCACGCCTGGCGATCACCAGATCCTGTACGGCGAGCCCGACGCTCTTGAACAACGTCGTCTCGGCGTACGAGGTGCGCGTGACTCGCCCGCTGGCCAGGTCGCAGAGGTCGCCGGCGACCTGATCCCACGACCACACACCTTCCTCGACCGCCAGATGCAGATCGCCTGCCTCGGCCTTGGCGGCATCGAGATCGTCGACGACGACCGTCGACCCGGCGACGACGTCTGCGGAGACCTCGCGCAGGTCGAGGCGATACGAGCCCACCAGGTTGATGTGCGCGCCGCTGACCACGTCGGCGAGCCCGAACAGAGGAGCGTCGGCGCGCGTTGCGGCGCAGACGATGTCGCAAGCCGCTGCATCGGCATACGTACCCGCTTCCGCCGACTCGCCTTCCGCGACCAGTTCGTTGACCACTCGCGCAACGTGAGCTTCGGTGCGTCCGGCCACGACGATTCGATCGATGGCCGGCCGGACGATGCGCATTGCTCGCACGTGGGCAACCGCCTGAGGCCCTGTGCCGATGATGCCGAGCGAGTGGGCGTCGTGCCGGGCGAGGACATCAGTGGCGAGGGCGGAGATCATCGGGGTGCGCAACGTGGTGAGCGCAGCCCCGTCCAACAACGCAACGGGTTGACCGACGCGCATGTCGAACAGCACGTACACGCCCTGGATGATCGGCAGACCTCGTGCCGGGTTTGCGGGCTGGATGCCGACCAGCTTCACGCCGGCCACGTCGCCCGCGGCCGCCGGCATCACCAGCAGCTCACCCCCTCCCGCAGTTGCGTGCACACGGTCCACATGGGTGGGCTTGGCAGCAAAGCAGTCGCGCAATGCATCGAGTGCGTCGGTGAGAGATACGACTCGAAACAGCTCGGCGGCGTCGATGTACGGCAAGTTGCTCTGCATCAGAGCGATCATGGCAGGCCAGCTACGGTTCGTGCATGTCTGACGTTGCGCCCGCTGTCTCCGTCGTGTCTCACCGATGAGCGCGCGGCTCGTTGCCGGTGTCGATTCCTCGACCCAGAGCACCAAGGTCGAGGTGCGCGATCTCGACACCGGCGACGTTGTCGCTCGCGGTGCGGCACCCCATCCTCCCACCACGCCGCCACGGTCCGAGCAGGCCCCGCACAGCTGGTGGTCTGCTTTCGAAACTGCCTGGTCGGTCGTCGGTTCGCCACAGGTCGAAGCAATCAGCGTCGCCGGCCAGCAGCACGGAATGGTGGTGTTGGACGAGTCCCGCGAGGTCATCCGACCGGCGAAGTTGTGGAACGACACCGAGACTGCACCCGACGCCGGTTGGTTGCTGAAGCAGTTGCCGGCCGGTCCGGCCGATTGGGTTGCAGCCGTCGGCAGCGTGCCGGTCGCGGCCTTCACCGTCACCAAGCTGAGCTGGCTGCATCGAACCGAGCCCGAAAACTGGAGCAAGGTCGCTCATGTCCTCCTGCCGCACGACTGGATGACCTTTCGGCTGACCGGCGAGATCACGACGGACCGCGGCGATGCGTCAGGCACCGGCTACTGGTCGCCGTCATCGGAGGAGTACAGCTGGGACGTCCTGTCGATCATCGACAAGGACCTCGACTGGTCGACGGTGGTGCCGCGGGTGGCGGGGCCGTCGGAGGTGGTCGGAAACTGGAACGGCGCCAGAGTCGCGTGTGGCACCGGCGACAACATGGCCGCAGCGCTCGGCCTCGGATTGCGGCCGGGCGTTGCCGTGCTGTCGCTCGGTACGTCGGGCACGGCTTATGCCGTCTGCGACCATGCGACCGCGGATGTCACCGGGGCAGTCGCGGGCTTCGCCGACGCCACGGGCAGGTTTCTGCCCTTGGCCTGCACCCTCAACGCGACCAAGGTGACCGACGCCATCGCTCGGCTCCTCGGTGTGGGACACTCCGAACTCGACCAGTTGGCCCTCGCCGCTGCCGCGGGTGCGGGCGGCGCCACCCTGTTGCCGTACTTCGACGGCGAGCGAACCCCCAATCTGCCGAAGTCCACCGGCCTCCTCGCCGGAATTCGCAGCGATGTGTCGCGCGAACAGCTCGCTCGAGCTGCTGTCGAAGGAGTGGTGTGTGGCTTGCTCGATGCGCTCGATGCGCTCGCTGCCATGACTCACGTCAGCGCTGTTCGGCTCGTCGGTGGCGGCGCTCGCAGCGCGGCCTACCGCCAGGTCGTGTCAGAACTGTGCGACCTGCCCGTGATGCTCGCCGACGCCGATGAGGCAGTCGCCACGGGTGCGTGCGTGCAGGCGGCCGCGGTCGCGCTCGGGGTCAGCCACGACGAGGTGGCCGAGCGCTGGGGACTTGGGGTCGGTACTCCACTTCCGGCGCCCGGGGGCGATACAGCGGGGGTGCGCGCTCGTTACGCCGCGTTGCGATCGGCAACGTATCCCTCGACGGCATGAGCACCGATCCGTTCGCGGTTCTCGGCGTCACTCCCGACGCCACCCTCGAGCAGGTGCGCTCGGCTCGCCGTCGGTTGGCGGCGGAATTCCACCCCGACCACGGTGGCGACGCTGTCCGGATGGGGGAGATCAACGCCGCCTTCGATCTGGCGGTAGCCCGGCTGGCGCATCGTCCGGCGCCGCAACCGCGGTTGCGCGGAGTGCAGCACGACGCCCCGTCGTTCACGATCGACTGCCTGCCGGCGGAGGCCTTCGAGGCGTTGTTGGTCGTCACCTCCTGGATGGGTGAAGTGCTCGTCGACGACCCTCCGTACGTTCTCGAAGTGCACCTCACCGAGCCCGGCCCGTGCTGGTGCCGTCTCGACCTCGTCCCCGATGCCGGTGGCAGCACGGTGACCCTCACCGTCGCCTCCGTGGGCAGCGAACCCGCGCCCGATGTCGAGGATGTCCGGGATGCCTGGGTCGCCAACCTCAACCGGCTGTGAGCGAGGTCAGGACGCTGACCTGCCCTGTGGAGTTGTTGGCGCACACCCGGACACCTCGAACAACTCCACAGGTCAGTAGGTCGGGGGTCAGCGGGGGCGCGCCGCGGCTTTGGTGAGACGATCGCGGATGGCGTGGCCGAGGCCGGCGGCCGGAGGCATCACGGCGATCACTATGTCGACGTTGCGATCGTCGGCACCTCGCAGCCGGCTGTACAGCGTGTGCGCGAAGTGGGCGAGGTCGTCGTCGGCGAGGATCTCGACGCCGGTTCGGCCGCCCGCCAGGCGCTCGGCATCCGTGACGCTCGACACCAGCATCACCTGGCACTGCGGTGCGTAATGCGATGCGAGCATGCCCGGGGCCCGACTGGGTCCGCCCGCCTCTGCAAGTGCCTCGTCGAGGATTGCGGCGATGTGCTCCGTCGGTATCCCGCCTGGTCTCAGCACCTGGGGCGGGTCGACCATGCAGTCGACGATCGTCGATTCGATTCCGATCGGACACGGCCCACCGTCGAGGACGAAGTCGACGTCGCTGCCGAGATCGGCGCGCACATGGTCGGCAGTCGTCGGACTCACCCGGCCGAACCTGTTGGCGGAAGGCGCTGCCAGCCCTCCGCCGAAGCGAGCCAGCAACTCCAGCGTGAGCGGATGGGCGGGCACACGAAGGCCTACTGAAACCCTTCCTCCTGTGACAACGTCGAGCACATGCGCTGCCCGAGGAACCAGCAGCGTGAGTGGGCCCGGCCAGCACGATTCCGCCAGCACCGCGGCGGTTGCAGGAACGGTCGCCGCCCAGTCACCCAACTGCGCGGCGGCGGCCAGATGCACGATCAGGGGGTGGGCGAACGGGCGGCCCTTGACGGCGAAGATGCGTTGCACGGCGTCGGGGTTCGAGGCATCGGCTGCAAGCCCGTAGACGGTCTCTGTCGGAATGGCGACCAGCCCTCCAGCTCGCAGCACTTCGAGCGCTCGGTCGATGTCGTTCACGCAGGGACTGCGTCGAGGAAGTCGAGGGTGGCATCGATGAAGCCGAACGCCTCGGGAGTGGCGAAGTGGTCGACGTTGCGCAGGGTGCGCAGAGTGGCGTTCGGCAGAGCGTCGGCGAGCGGCTCGCCCGGTCCGGCGAAGTCGCGATCGCCGATCACGACCAGGGTCGGGCAAGTCACGACGGAAAGCATGCCGGGCCGCACCGGCGTGCTCCTGCGCCTCATCACCGCCGTGAGAGCGGCGCTGTCGTTGCCGGGTTGCCTCGCGTACTGCACGAACATTCGCGCCAGGTTGTCGTCGGGGTCGCCGCGGCCCTCCAGAGCGGCGACGATCCGCTGGCGCCGTGAATCGTCGGAATCGAACAACGACTCGCCAATGCCTGCCAGCACGAGGCGGTTGAAGCGATGCGGTTGCTGCATCGCCAGGTGGAGCAGCGTGATGGCGCCGAGTGAGAAGCCGATGGCGTCAGCAGGCTCGTCAGGCCACACATCGGCCACTCGGGCGGTCAGGTCGTCGTACGCCTCGGGTTCGTGCGGCTTGGGGGCTGCGCCGTGGCCGAGCAGATCCACCCCGATGACCTCTCGCCCCGCATCGTGAAGCAGTTCTGCGAAACCGTTGTCCTGCCAGGTCGCGGCGAACGACCCACCCCAACCATGAACGAGGACGACCGGCGGCGACACGCCGCAAACCGTATCGGGCTCCGGTCGTCGCAGACGGCCCCCAGAAGCCGTAGCCTTGGGCGGTCCGTCGTGGCCATCTGTCAACCTGGAGTAGCCATGCGTCTGCTGAACGAAAGCCCGCCGTACGACCTGACCTACAGCGACGTTTTCATGGTGCCCAGCCTGTCGTCCGTGCCGTCGCGCTTCACGGTCGACCTCAAAACACCCGATGGCCTCGGTACGACGATTCCCGTGGTTGTCAGCAACATGACCGCCGTCGCCGGTCGACGCATGGCCGAGACCGTGGCCCGACGAGGCGGCCTCACGGTCCTCCCGCAAGACATTCCACTCGATGTCGTCGAAGGTGTCATCGGGTACGTCAAGTCCCGCCACATCGTGTACGACACCCCGATCACGCTCAGCCCCACGCACACGGTCGGCGACGCCCTCGGCCTCATCCACAAGCGAGCGCACGGAGCGCTCGTGGTAGTTGGCGACGACGGCACACCCGCCGGCATCTTCACCGAGCACGACGCCGTGGGCTTCGACCGCTTCAGCCAACTGAAGAACGTGATGAGCAGCGACCTGCTGGTGATCGAGGACGGCACGTCACCCGACGAGATCTACGACCGCCTGTCCGGTCAGCGGCTTTCGGTGGCACCCGTGGTCGACGAGCTCGGGCGTCTGATCGGTTGCATCACTCGAAAGGGCGCGTTGCGCTCGACGATCTACCAGCCGGCGGTCGATGTCGATGGCCGACTCAGGATCGCCGTCGCGGTGGGCATCAACGGCGATCCGGCCACCAAGGCCAAGTCCCTGATCGCCATGGGCGCCGACGTGTTGGTGATCGACACGGCCCACGGCCATCAAACGCGAACCCTGCGAGCGATCGAGGAGGTGCGCGCCATCGCACCGGATGCGGCGATCGTCGCCGGCAACGTGGTCACCGCCGAAGGCACGCGCGACCTCATCAACGCCGGCGCCGACGTGGTGAAGGTTGGGGTCGGACCGGGCGCCATGTGCACCACGCGGATGATGACCGGAGTCGGTCGCCCACAGTTCAGCGCCGTCATGGAATGCGCCGCCGAAGCGGCGGAGAGCGGGAAGCACATCTGGGCCGACGGCGGAGTGCGCTATCCCCGCGATGTGGCCCTTGCCCTGGCGGCCGGAGCGGCGAACGTGATGTTCGGGTCGTGGCTCGCCGGCACCTACGAATCGGCCGCCGATACCTTGCGCGACCCCGACGGGCGGCTCTACAAGGAAAGCTTCGGCATGGCCAGCAACCGTGCGGTCAAGAGCCGCAATCGCACGGAAACCGCGTTCGAACGGGCCCGCAAGGAGCTCTTCGAGGAGGGCATCAGCACCTCGCGGATGTACCTCGATCCCGATCGACCGGGGGTCGAAGACATCATCGACGAGATCGTCGCCGGAGTCCGTTCGGCGTGCACCTACGCAGGCGCAGCGACGATCGGCGAGTTCCATCGTCGCGCGGTCGTCGGCGTGCAGAGTGCCGCCGGCTACAGCGAGGGCTTGCCGCAGGGGACGAGCTGGTAGGTGCGGGTCATTGCGATCGATGGTCCGGCGGGTGCCGGCAAGAGCACTGTGGCGCGGGCATTGGCTGCCCGTCTGGGCTTGGAGTACCTCGATACCGGGGCCATGTATCGGGCTGTCACGCTGGCGGCCATGAGGCGCGGCATCGACCCAGCAGATGTCGACCGAGTCGCCGAGCTCGCCGAGGAGGTCACGCTCGAAGTTGGTGACCGCGGTGTCTTCGTCGATGGCTTCGAAGCCACGACCGACATCCGCAGCCCCGAGGTGACCTCGGCGGTCAGCGCGGTTGCCGCGAACGGTCGCGTTCGCACTGAGTTGGTCAAGCGCCAACGGAGCTGGGCGATCGAACGCGGTGGAGGCGTGCTCGAGGGCCGTGACATCGGGTCGGTCGTGTTCCCCGACGCGGAGCTGAAGCTGCATCTCACCGCGTCGCCGCGCATTCGTGCCGAACGACGCTCGGCCGAGACTGGCGGCAATGTCGACGAGATCGAGGCGGCGATCGCCCGGCGCGACCGGCACGACATCTCTCGGTCGCACGGTCCACTGATCGAGGCTGATGGCTCAGTCGTCGTAGATACCACCGGGCTCAGCATCGACCAGGTGCTCGAGCGAATCGAACGACTGCTGGAGCGGCCATGACCAAGATCTCGACCAAGCTCACCGGCAACAGGATCCTCGACCGCGTCGCCTACAAGATCGTGCGATCCATCGTCACCACGTTCTGCCGCACCTGGTGCCGAATGACTGTCGAAGGACGTGAGAACGTGCCCGCCACCGGGGCCTTCCTGCTCGCTCCGAGCCATCGCAGCATCCTCGACACGCCCATTGCCTCGGGCGTCACCCGACGACGCATGCGGTTCATGGGGGCCGACAAGTACTGGAAGAACAACGCGTTCGGCCGCCTGCTGACGGCCCTCGGCGGCTTTCCGGTCACCCGCGGAACGGCCGATCGTGAGGCGTTGAAGCGATGCATCGCCGTGCTCGAACAAGGCGAACCTCTTGTTCTCTTTCCGGAGGGCGAGCGCAAGAGCGGGCCGATCGTGCAGCCCTTGTTCGACGGGGCCGCCTTCGTCGCGGTCAAGGCCGGCGTACCGATCGTGCCGGTGGGAATTGGTGGTTCCGAACGGGCGATGCCCAAGGGTGCAAAGTTCATCAGGCCGCGCAAGGTTCACGTGGCGATCGGCAAGCCATTGCCCACGACGAGCATCACCGGAAGCCCGAAGGCGCAACGCGACGCCGCACGCCAGGTGACCATCGAGTTGCACGCCGAGTTGCAGCGCCTGTTCGACATCGCCGAAGCCCGCGTCGGCTGAGTCGGCCTGCCGACGACCCTACCGTTCGAAGAACTGCTGGAGGCCCTTGGCCAGCCAGATCGGGTCTTCGACGCCGCACAGTTCGCGCGCTGAGTGCATCGACAGTTGCGGCACACCGACATCGACCGTTTCGATGCCCATCCGTGTAGCAGTTATCGGGCCGATGGTCGTGCCACACGGCATGTTGTTGCGACTGACGAAGACCTGCGACGGCACGCTCGCCTCATCGAACACACGCTGCAGCATCGCCGCGGAACGCCCCGACGTGGCGTAGCGCTGGTTGCTGTTGAGCTTGATCGCCGGTCCACGGTTGACCATCGGCTGGTGCTCGGGTTCGTGGCGTTCGCGGTAGTTGGGATGAACCGCGTGCGCGTTGTCGGCCGACACGCACGTGCTCGTTGCCAACTGAGCGAGGAATTCGGAACGTGACGCGCCACAGCCCTGGGAGAGCCGTTCGAGGACATGTTCGAGCAGGGGACCGGCCGCACCTGTTGCGCTCTCCGACCCGACCTCCTCGTGATCGAAGAGGGCGATGACCGCCGTCGAGCCCTTTGGCTGGGTGTTCGCCACGATTGCCTCGACGGCCGCCCAACACGAAACCTGGTTGTCGAGCCGACCCGCGGCGAGCAGCGATCGGTCGGCTCCGAGAACCTCCGGAGGTGTGCGGTCGAACAGGCACAGGTCCCACGCGGCGATCGCCTCGGTAGCAACCCCCACACGGTCGCCCAGCCACTGCGCGAACTCCCCGACACGAGGTGATCCAGAACCCCACACGGGAGTCATGTGCAACTGCCTGTCGAGGACCAGACCTCGCTCGTTGACGTCGCGATCGAGGTGGATCGCCAACTGCGGAACTCGACAGATCGCCTCGTCGACCCGGACGTCGATTGCCGTGCCGTCGTTCAGCTCCAGCCGACCGGCGACCCCGAGATCGCGGTCGAGCCACGAGTTGATCAGCGCGCCGCCGTACACCTCGACTCCGAGCTGCTTCCAACCAACTCCACCAGTGTCGGGACGGGGCTTGATCCGCAGCCCGGGCGAGTCGGTGTGTGCGCCAACGAGTCGTAGAGGCGACGTGCGATCGGCTGCCGAGCCGCATCGCCACGCAACCAAGGCCGCACCGCGGATGACGTATCCCTGATCCGGCGCATGTGTCCAGGGCTGGGCGAGGTCGACCGCGTCGAACCCCGACGCGGTGAGGCGCTGGGCAGCCGTTGCGACGACGTGCCAAGGCGAGGGTGAACCTTCGAGGAAGGCGATCAGATCGTCGAGCTCCATCAGTTCGTTCCCTGGAACAAGCCCATCGGCAGGCCTGTTCCGCGGAAGTGAGAGGTCTCGTTGATCGTGACGATCGAGCGGATGCCACCACGTGCCGCGGCGACGCGGTTGATGCTCGTGTAGTTGGGATAGAAGAAGCCGCGGGACTGGCTGAGGCCGAGTACGTGACACAAGTAGCTGTTGATCACACCACCGTGACACACCACGGCAATGCGCTCACCCGAGTGAGCATCGATCAATCCTTCGATCGCACTCACCACACGGACACGGAACTCGGCAGACGTCTCCTCCTCCGTGTCCCACTGACCGTTGATCACGGTGTGGTAGCGCGAGTCGTTCTCTGCCTTCAACTCCTCCACTGGGACGTAGTTGCCCGACAACCGGTCGTACTCGGCGATGTCGTCGTACACTTGCACAGGGATCGAGCGGGTGGCCGCGATGATCTCGGCGGTCTGGTACGCACGTCGTAGTGGACTGGCGTAGATTGCGTCGAGATGCTCCGACGACAAGTACGTTGCCAGGTGCTCGGCTTGGGCACGGCCGTCGGGCGAGAGATCCGGGTCGGCCGGACCCTCCACCATCTCACGGCGAAGAGGCAGCGCGTGGCGGACCAACAACAGCTCCATGGGTCACTAGATAATCAGGTATGAGCGCCCGAACGAAGATCGTGGCCACGCTGGGTCCGTCCACCGACCGGCCACATGTGCTCGACGAGATCCTGATCGCGGGCGTCGACGTCGTGCGACTCAACCTCAGTCACGGCCCACTTTCCGATCATGTCGGTCGGCTTCATGCGGTCCGCGATGCGGCCGAACGCACCGGTGTGGTCGTCGCGGTGCTCGCCGACCTGCCCGGGCCGAAGATTCGCGCCGCCCCGTTTGCCGGCAGCGGGGTAGATCTGGCGGCTGGGTCGATGGTCACCGTGGTCAGCGACGTCGAGCACAGTTCCGCGGCAGTGATCGGTGTGGAGTACGAGACCTTGCTGCACGATCTGCACCAGGGTGATCGGATCGTGATCGGCGACGGAGCGATCACGCTCGAGGTGGAAGAGGTCACGACCCGAGGTGCCGCTTGCCGGGTTCGCAGCGGTGGTCACGCCCAGGGTCGGCCGGGGGTCTATCTACCTTCCGAGCGGCTGCGCATCGCTTCGCCAACGGACGAGGATCTCGTGCTGGCGGCGGAGATGGCGGAAGAGGGCGCCGATTTCCTGGCGGTCTCGTTCGTGCGTGAGAGCGGCGATCTCGTCGCGGTTCGTCAGGCGATCGCTCCGCACTCGACCCGGTTGGTGGCCAAGATCGAGACGCTCTCGGCGATTCAACACCTCGACGAGATCATCGCCGCGTCCGATGCAGTGATGGTGGCCCGAGGCGACCTCGGTATCGAATGTCCGCTCGAAGACGTTCCGCACATGCAGAAGCGAATCGTACGAGCCTGTGTTGATGCCGGTGTGCCGGTGATCACGGCGACTCAGATGATGGAGAGCATGATCACGGCACCGTCGCCGACCCGTGCCGAGGTCAGTGACGTCGCCAATGCGGTCTTCGACGGAACCGATGCGCTCATGTTGTCCGGCGAGACGGCCATCGGCATCGATCCGGTGAACGTGGTGAAGATGATGGCCCGGGTTGCCGAGCGCGCCGAACTGGAGGCCAACTACTCGCAGTGGGCCGCTCAGGTCGTGCAACCGCACCCGATCGCTGACCGAACAGCGCCAGACCGAATCACGACTGCCATCACGCACGCCGCTGGTCTGGCAGCTGCCGACGCGGGTGCTGAGGCCATCCTGTGTTGCACTCGGTCCGGACGAACGGCGCTGGCGATGGCCAGGTTTCGTCCGACGGCTCGGTTGATCGGCTTGTCGCCAGACCCGGCAACGGTCCGCGCACTCGCGTTGTCGTGGGGGATCAGTCCATTGAAGATCGGGATGTATTCGACGACGGACGAGCTGGTGTGGTTCGCCGTGGAGACTGCTCTGCAGAACGATCTGATCGCAGCCGGTCAAGTCGTGCTCGTCCTCGCCGGTGCGCCCGACCGACCGAGCGGCGCAGCGACCGACGTGCTGAGAATCGTCCGCGTCGCGTGACTGGTCTGTGGGCCGAGGAGGCAGGCGACGTGGCACATCCGCTCGTCGCCGTCATCCATGGGTCGATGGATCGCTCTGCGGGGATGTTGAAGCTCAGCCGTCAACTCGATGAAGAGTTCCATGTGCTGAGATACGACCGTCGTGGCTATGGCAGATCCTTTCCTCATCCGGGACCGTTCGCGATGGGTGCTCAGGTCGACGATCTCGTCGGCCTGCTCGGCGGTCGCAAGGCAGTGCTCGTCGGGCACAGCTACGGCGGCAACGTCGCCTTCGCGACAGCCGACCACCATCCCGAACTGGTTGCCGGCGTGGCCGTCTACGAGACGCCCTTGTCGTGGGAGCCGTGGTGGCCTGGCACCACGGCGGGTTCGATCGCCGTTGCCGAGTCGGGCAACCCGCAGGACGCAGGCGAACGGTTCCTTCGTCGCATGCTCGGTGATCTTCGCTGGGATGCTCTGCCCGAGCGCACCAAGCACCGTCGACGAGCTGAGGGTGTAGCGATGGTCGAGGAGCTGGCCGATCTGCGTCGCCGCCCACCATGGAAGGCTGCCAACATCGAGGCGCCCGTTGTGGTCGCGTTCGGAAGCCTCGGCGCAGACCATCACAAACGAGGGATGAAGCACGCCGCAGAGGTGCTGGGTTGTCCGGTGGTGGAGTTGGCGCATTGTCGCCACGATGCGCCGCTGAGCCACCCTGCGTTGTTCAGATCCGAGGTGATCGACCCGCTGTTGCGACGCGTCGGGCCGCCCTGGTCGACCTGATTGACGTTACGGTGCGCCGGGTACGGAGACCTTTATGTCGGACCCAAGGAACGTGCAGGTGACATTGCTGGTGTCGCCGAGCGCGGCACGGTCCTTCACCTTGGCGGCGCAGTCCTCGAGCGACGACCGCTGAGTCCACACCCCGAGTGCCAATCCGCCGACGATGACCACGCTGATCAGCTTGGTGGTGACGCTCTTGATCAGCATGAACATCAGGACCATGATCACGACCAGGAAGACTGCGATGGCGATCCCGATGTCCTTGGCTGAATCCACCGTCATAGAGAACATGAACGCACCCTATGCGTAGTGTGGTCCTGTGAGTGAGCATTCGATTTCGATGCATCCATCGGGTCCGCCGCGAACCGTGCTCCCGGCCGAGAGCCCCGTGGTCGACGATCTGCTTCGTCGGGCCTTCGCCGCACCGCTCGACGACAGGCGCGCCAGAGTGGCCGAGGTTGTTGCCGGCAACCCGCGGTCATTGAATGCTTGGGCCGCTCTCGGGAGCCTCGGGCGCGACGACATCGAGCGTTATGCCGCGTACCGGGTCGGTTACCACCGCGGTCTCGATGCGCTGCGGGCCAACGGTTGGCGGGGCTCGGGCTACGTCCGGTGGGTCGACCAGACCAATCGAGGGTTCCTTCGTTGCCTGCACGGCCTGCAGCAGATGGCTGCCGCGATCGGCGAAGTCGACGAAGCGGAGCGAATTGCCGGCTTCATGCACCAACTCGATCCCAGCGGCGTTCCTGCCGGCGAGTGATGGCCGCTCCGCTCGGCGCGGTGCTCTGCGGCGGCGCCAGCAGACGCATGGGCGTCGACAAGGCAACGCTGGAGGTGCACGGCGTGGCCATGGCCCGACGAGTTGCAGACGTGCTGCGCGCCTCGGGGTGCGCGCCGGTGATCGCCGTTGGGGGCGACTCGGCCGAGCTGCGACGCCTCGGGCTCGACGACGTCGCCGACGAGTTTCCCGGTGAAGGTCCTCTCGGTGGGGTCCTGACCGCACTGTCACATGGTGCGCCGGCTGTCGTACTGGCCTGCGACCTGGCCAACATCCGGCCGCCGACGGTCGCGTCGTTGATCGACGCCCTGGGTTCGCACGACGCGGCGATTGCCTTCACTGACCGTGCCGAACCGTTGTGCGCCGTGTGGTCGGCCTCATCGGTCGAGTTGTTGCGGACCCAGTTCACAGCCGGAGAACGATCGATGCACCGGGCGATCGATGAGATCGATGTCGCCTGGGTGACGGTGCCGGGCGGCGATCTCCTCAACATCAACACGCCCGCCGACCTGCGGACCCTCTAACCTGGGCCTGCATGTCTGTGTTGGAGGTGACGGTCGACGAGTTGGAAGTAGCGCTGCAGTCCGGTGCTCCTCTGATCGACGTCCGCGAGCCCAATGAGTATGAATCCGGCCACGTGTCGAAGGCGGTCCTGGTACCACTGGCGTCGGTTCCTGCGGCGCTCGAACTGTTTCCCGTCGACCAGCGCACCTATGTGATCTGCCGGAGCGGGGCCAGAAGCCATCGGGCGTGCGAGTTCCTGATCGACCAAGGTTTCGACGTCGTCAACGTCGCCGGCGGGACGCTGGCGTGGATCAACAGTGGTCGTGACCTTGTCCTCGGAGATCAGCCTGCGTGAGCCATCGCTGGATCGACACGCAAGCTGAGTTCGAGGCGCTCATCGATCGCCTGTCCGTCGAACCCCGCTACGCACTCGACACCGAGTTCCACCGAGAGCGCACGTACTTCCCCAAGCTCGCCCTCATGCAGTTCGCGACCGCGGGCGAGGGCGAGGGCGATCAGACCGCATTGGTCGACCCGCTGGCCGTGGACCTTCGTTCCCTCCGCCGCCTCTTCGCCAGCAACGCGGTCGCCGTGCTGCACGCTGCGCAACAGGATCTCGACGTCCTGACGCACTCCTGCGGCGCGGTGCCCGCACGGCTGTACGACACCCAACTTGCCTCCGGATTCCTCGGTTACAGCACCCCGTCGCTGGTCTCGTTGCTGATGGCCGAGCTCAGGGTGACAGCGGCCAAAGGCGACCGACTCACCGACTGGCTGCGCCGCCCGCTCTCGGCCGATCAACTGGCCTACGCAGCCGCCGACGTCGACTATCTGCTGGCGTTGCAAGACCAGCTCGATCAACAGATCGCCGAGCTCGGACGATCGGAATGGGTTGCCGAGGCTTGCGAGGAACTTCGCCAACGACCCGTGTCGGGCACCGACCCGAGCCAGGCTTGGCTGCGGATCAAGGACGTCCGCATGTTGAAGCCACGCGCCCGCGGGGTGGCCAGAGCAGTCTCCGAATGGCGCGAACGACGGGCGATGTCGGTCGATGTGCCCGTTCGCCAGATCTTGCCCGACCTGGCAGTTCTGGGGATCGCCCAACGACAGCCCAAGACCACGCACGATCTCGTGCAGGCACGGGGGGTCGAGGAGCGGCACAGCAAGGGCAACCTCGGCAAGGAGATCCTCAACGCGGTGGCCGATGGGCAACGAAACGACATCGACCTGCCCGCGCCCGACGGTGAAGACCTCGACCGCGCCATGCGGCCCGCGGTGGCGCTGGTGTCCGCATGGATGGCCGATCTCGCCCGCAAGCAGAGGGTCGACACCAGCCTGTTGGCGACGCGCGCCGACCTGGTGGCCCTGCTGCGCGGCGACGTCAACGCCCGACTGCTGCAAGGTTGGCGTGCCGAGTTGGTGGGCGACGACATCCAGCGGCTGGTGCAAGGAAAGGCAGGCCTGACCTTCGATGGCCGAGGTGGGCTCCGCCTGATCGACGTAGCCGGCGACGCCTGAACCTCCTACGCCTGAACCTCCTACGCTCAGCGCCGCGCCGCTTTGCGCAACCTTGCCCACAACTTGTCGAAGGCCTCGCTGACCTCGGTGGCTCTGGCGCCGAAGGAGTGGATCGCACGACGCTCACCGATCGCCTGGTTGACGATGACTCGTTGGGGCACGGATGGCTGCCAGATCGCCTTCTTGCCCACGATTCGCGCCAGTTCGTCGTAACGCCGATCGGCTTCGGAGCTGATCGCCGGCACCCGGTTGACGATCACACCGGCGAGTTCCAGATCGGGGTTGTGGTTGCCCCACACGTCGTCGATGGCGTCGGCCACGGCGCCGATGCCGCGCAGACCGAGCGCTGCAGGATCGACCACGATCAGAGCCAGGTCTGCTGCCGTCAAACCACTGGTCGTCAGGTGGCCGAGCGAGGGCGGGCAGTCGATCAACACGGCGTCGTAGTCGCCCGCCATCCGGTGGAGGGAGCGCCGCAGGTGATCGGGAGCGACACCTCGATCGTCGTGGAGCCTCGGCGATGAGGCGACGAGGTCGACTTCGGGGCCCCAGTGCGACGCGACGATGCTCACCGAGGCGAACTTTTCGCTCCCGTTCGCGGACTCGGCAGACGGGTCGTGCCCGAGCACCCAGGTACTCGATCCCTGGGGGTCGAGGTCGACCACCAGCACTCGGTGGCCGGCGCGAGCGGCGGCAGAGGCCAGGCCGAGCGTGACGGTTGTCTTGCCCACGCCGCCTTTTTGGTTCAAGAGTGCTGCAATTCGACCCATCGGGGCCATCGTGCCACAACAACCACGCCACGTGACACCCGCTACCTGCGAGGATGCCGCATGTTGGGGTGCCAACAGGGTAGAGTGGCACCCAATGTCAACTCTCTAGGTTCGGGAGCCCTACCGTGAAGAAGGGTCGTCATCGCCGCTTCGAAGAAGCGCGAAAGCTCAAACAGGCCGGTCCCAGCGCATTCGATCTGGGATTCGGCAGCAATGATCATCATCAGCCAACTCAAGACGACGAGTACGCCGCGCTTGCGGAGAAGTACGGCGTCACGTTCGATGACGATGAAGAAGACGAGCCCGACGACTGAACCTCAGGAGCTGGCATTGCCCGCCTCAACACCCCCCTGATAGGTCATGTCAACTCCTCTTCGTAACGTTGCCCTGGTTGCCCATGTCGACCATGGCAAGACCACACTCGTCGATGCGCTCCTGCGCGCCACCGGAACCTTTGCTGCCCACCAGGCGGTGGTCGATCGGGTCATGGACTCCAACGACCAGGAGCGAGAGCGAGGCATCACCATCCTCGCCAAGGCCGCCTCCGTCATGTGGAAGGGCGTCAAGATCAACCTGGTCGACACCCCCGGACACGCCGACTTCGGCGGCGAGGTGGAACGGGCGCTCACGATGGTCGACGGCGTGCTGTTGCTCGTCGACGCCGCAGAAGGCCCACTGCCGCAGACACGCTACGTGCTGCAGAAGGCGTTGGCGCTCGATCTCCCGGCGATCGTCATCATCAACAAGGTCGATCGCGGTGACGCTCGCGCCGACGAGGTGCTCGACGAGATCTACCAGCTGTTCATCGATCTCGATGCCGGCGACCACCACATCGATTTCGAGATCATCTCGGCCGTAGCCCGCGAGGGCAGGGCGATGCGAGGCGTCGGCATGCCCGGTGACGACGCCGACCTGGCGCCGTTGCTCGACACGATCCTCGAGGCGATTCCCGCGCCGGCGGGGGATGCGCACGCACCGCTTCAGGCCATGGTCACCACGCTCGATGCAAGCGAGTATCTCGGCCGCCTGGCCATCGGTCGCGTCGTCAACGGCGTCATGCGCCGCGGCGAGACCGTGGCGCTGCTGACCGCCGAGTTCCACGAGGGCGAGGCGCCGTTGAAGCGCAGGCTCACCCAGCTGATGGCCTTCGAAGGCGTCAGCCGCAACGAGGTGGAAGAGTTGTCTGCCGGAGACCTGTTCGTCGTCGCCGGCTTCCCCGAAGTGGAGATCGGCGACACGATCGCATCCGCGGAGGAGCCGATCGCTCTCACCCGCTTGACCGTCGACGAGCCCGTGCTGCGCATGACCTTCGGGGTCAACACGTCGCCATTCGCCGGCAGAGACGGCAAGTACGTCACCAGCCGTCACCTGGTCGAGAGGTTGAACAAGGAACTGCTCGGCAACGTCTCGATCAAGTTGTTCGACACCGGTTCCCCCGACGTGATCGAGGTTGCCGGCCGAGGTGAGTTGCAACTCGCGGTCCTGATCGAATCGATGCGTCGCGAGGGTTACGAACTACAGGTCAGCCGACCAGAGGTCATCACCAAGGAGGTCAACGGGAAGCGGTACGAGCCGCAGGAGCGTGGCGTCTGCGATGTACCCGACGAGCACGTGGGCACAGTCACCCAGGAGCTGGCGCCGCGCAAAGGTCGCATCACGGATCTGCGCACCGGCGACGCCGGTCGCACCATCATCACGTTCGAGTGCCCCAGTCGCGGGCTCATCGGGTTCCGCTCGTTGCTGATGACCGCTACCCGCGGCACGGCCCTCCTGCATCAACACCACATGGGGTGGATGCCTTGGGCCGGCGACATGCCCGAAACTCGTGGCGGAGCGATGGTCTCCGACCGCGTCGGCCAGACCACCGGCTATGCGCTCGACAAGCTTCAGCTCAGTGGGCAGTTCTTCGTCAACCCCGGCGAGCAGGTCTACGAGGGCATGGTGGTGGGGGAGTGTGCTCGCGACGACGAGATGGTCATCAACGCCGTGCGTGCCAAGGAGAAGAACAACATCCGAACGCACAGTCACGACGACGCCGTGAAGCTGCCGTCGCCGCGCATCCACACCCTGGAGACGGCGATCGAGTGGATCGTCGAGGACGAGCTCGTCGAGGTGACTCCCAAGGCGATTCGCATCCGCAAGCGCCACCTCGCACTGGAAGAGCGCCGCAAGGCCAACAAGAAGGTCAGCGCCTAGTCCTCCAGATCCTCACCTGCGTGGAGTGTTTCCGTATGTACCGCCTCACTTGGGCGTTCTGCGCAGCCGCGGAACGCCACGTTCCGTTCCGCGGCTGCACGGTTCGCACGGAGTTGTGCTTGCGATGTCACGTCGATTGAATCCGGCGCGTGACCGGATCACGTCGCACATCGGCGACCGCAGATGGTCAGCGACACGACGTGTCGCTTCGAAGCCGAGACCTGAGCGGCATCCGCAGTCGGGGCGACAGCCCCCTTACGTACACTCGCAACTTGCTGACTCTGTGGGAGCTGATCGCCTCGATCGAAGCACCATGCTGGGCATGCGGACCGACCGCGGCAGCCCTACAGGGGTTTGACGGCTTTGCGCTCGAGCCGCCGTTTCACATCGCGGTCCGGCATGACCGATCGGTGAATCGAATCGGCCACGTGGTGCATCGGTATCGTGGCATCGGCAGACTCGACACCACCGAGGTCGATGGCGTTCCGGCGATCTCGGCGACACGAACGATCATCGACCTGGCGGCCACCGAGACCCCGGAGCGGCTGGCGACTGCGGTTGACTCTGCGTTGCGCGATCGGCTGACCAATGAGGACTTCCTCCACCGACGAATCGTCGAGTTGCGGTGTCGAGGTCGAGTCGGCCTGGCCAAGCTGGTCTCGGTGCTCGAGGGCAACGAGGTCACTCGTGGCGGGCACTCGTGGCTGGAACGTCGCTTCTTGAAGCTGTTGTCGGAAGCAGGATTTCCTCGCCCCCGAACACAGCAAGTTGTGGGCAAACGGAACCAGCGACTCATCCGAGTCGACTGCCTGTTCCCGGGCACGAACGTCGTCGTTGAGCTCCTGGGCTACCGATTTCATCGAAGCATGATGGAGATGCAGAATGATGCCGAGCGGATGAACCGCATGATCCTCGACGGATCCCATCCGCTTCAGTTCACCTACAGCGACGTCGCCGGGGAGTCAGCGGTGATGCTCGACTCGATCCGGGAAGCGTTGGCCGGCGCAACTGTGCAGCCGCGGAACGCTACGTAGCGTTGCGCGGCTACGCGGTTCGTCTGGGGTGCGGTACCGGTGGGAGCATCGTGAGACGTGTCGATCGGCCGCAGAGCCCAGTCTGAAGCCCCACTCTGTGAACTACTGGTCGATGTCGGCCTCAGACGCCGCCGAGCGCTGTTCCGTCGCGCAGCAGTCTCATCGCTTCTTGATGGCGGGGTGGGGGAGCGGGGTCCACTTGGGGCGCTCGAGCAGTTCCACCATCTGGTCGTAGGCCTCTTGGCCGACCATCTCGATGATCTCGTCGTGGAGGTACTTGTACGCGGGCACGCCGCCGATGAAGGCGTCGCTGGTCTCGGTGCACCACCAGTGGAAGTCGGCACCGCCGTCGCCCCAGTCACGCCGCTTCCACTCGCGCAAGGTCGACGTGAGGTAGCCGTTGTCGTCGGTGTGGTGCTCGAGCCGCAGCGGCAGCTGCCAGCAGACGTCGGGTTTCCAGTCGATGTAGCGCTCGCCGGCTTCGACCGCGGCGATGTGCAGGGCGCAACCCGCACCTCCGGGGAAGTCAGGCTCGTTGTGGAAGATGCACGCGTCGTTGACAAGGCGTGTCTTTGTGGCTCCGTCTTCCGTCTCCAGCACGCCCTTCTTGTGACCCTTCTTGTAGTTCTGCCAGTGCCGCGGCTCGAGGCGGGTCAGGGCGTTCAACACGGTCTGGACGTCGTCGTCGTCGACGAAGTGCGCGCCGTAGCTGCAGCATCCCTGGGCGAGGTCGGTGGCATCGACATCGAGCACGCCCTTGCATCCGGCGCCGTAGATGCAGCTCCAGTTGGACCGCAGGAACGTGGCGTCGAAGACCCACGTGCGCCGATCGTGGCGGTCTTCGAAGCTGATCCACTCGTGAAGGTCCAGGGGCGCGTCGGAATGCTCGGGCACGGCCGGCTCGAAACTACCTCGGTAGGCTCGTCAACTCCATGGCTACACCACCACAGACCGCCGACCAGCTCCGCGACGCCTTCATTGGATTTCTTCGCGGCACGAGCTCACACGGTGGTGCCGTCGGCAAGCCTGATCCCACACGATCCGACCGTGTTGTTCACGGTGGCCGGCATGGTTCCCTTCAAGCCGTACTTCGTCGGCGACGAGGTACCGCCTTACAAGCGCGCCGTCAGCAGCGCAGAAGTGCGCCCGTGCCGGAGGCAAGCACAACGACCTCGACGACGTCGGCCGAACCAAGCGTCACCTCGTGTTCTTCGAGATGCTCGGCAACTTCAGCTTCGGCGACTACTTCAAGAGCGAGATCATTCCGTGGAGCTGGGAGCTGACGACCGAGACGTTCGGGCTCGACGGCGACCGCTTGTGGATCACGGTGCACGACAGCGACGACGAGGCCGAGGCCATCTGGCACGAGCTGGTCGGCGTGCCGATGGAGCGCATCCAACGGTTGGGCGACAAGGACAACTTCTGGCAGATGGGCGACACCGGACCGTGCGGCCCGTGCAGCGAGATCCACATCGATCGCGGACCCGTCGTTCGGGCCAGAGGGCGGCCCGCTCGGCGATCCGCAGGGCGATCGCTACATGGAGTTCTGGAACCTCGTGTTCATGCAGTACAACCAGGCCAACGACGGCAGCCGCACGCTGTTGCCGAAGCCTTCGATCGACACGGGCTCGGGGCTCGAGCGCATGCTGTGCCTGTTGCAGGGTGTCGATGCCGTCTGGGAGACCGACCTGCTGCTGCCATTGATCGACCAAGCGTGCAGCCTCACCGGCAAGACATACACGGCCGGCGACTACGACGATCGCGATGCGTTCGCCATGCGTGTGCTTGCCGAACATGCGCGTAGCAGCACGATGCTCGTCAGCGACGGTGTGTTTCCGTCCAACGAAGGGCGCGGCTACGTGTTGCGGCGCATCATCCGGCGCGCCGTCCGCTACGCCTACCTGCTCGGCACCGAGAAGCTGGTGATGCCCTCACTCGTCGAAACCGCCGTCGACGTCATGGGCAGTGCATACCCCGACGTTGCCAAGAACCGCGACTTCATCGTGGGCGTGCTCACCCGCGAGGAAGAGCGGTTCCGCCAGACGTTGAAGCACGGCTTGTCGATCCTCGGAGACGAGTTGGGCGGCAACCGTGACGAGTTGCCGGGTTCCACAGCGTTCCTCCTCCACGACACCTACGGGTTTCCACTGGAGTTGACGGAGGAGATCGCCGGCGAACGAAACGTTGCCGTCGACGTTGCCGGCTTCGAAACCGAGATGCGCGCCCAGCGTCAACGGGCCAAGGCGGCGCGCAAGGGCACGGCCACCGACGACGATCGTCTCGACGCGTATCGCGAGATCGTCGAGCAGTTCGGAGTCACCGAGTTCCTCGGCTACACCGACGACACCACCGAGTCGCGGCTGCTCGCGGTCGTCCCCGAACGTCGACGGCACGGTCGAGTTGTTCCTCGACCGCACGCCGTTCTACGCCGAGAGCGGCGGGCAGGTCGGCGACACCGGCACGGTGCGCGCCGACACAGGTGAGGCACAGGTCCTCGACACCACCTTCGCCCTGCCCGGTCTGCGCCGCCACACAGCCAAGATCACCTCCGGGACGTTGCAGGCCGGCATACCGGTGACTGCCGCGATCGACGTCGCCCGGCGTGCCGCCATCCGCCGCAACCACACGGGCACGCACGTGCTCCACTATGCGCTGCGCAAGGTGTTGGGCGAGCACGTCAAGCAGGCCGGCTCGCTGGTGGCGCCCGACAGGCTGCGCTTCGACTTCAGCCACTACGACGCGGTGACCGACGCCGAGATCGCCGAGATCGAACGAATCGCCAACGAAGAGACGTTGGCCAACGCGCCGGCGAGGGCATTCGAAACCACCAAGGACGAAGCGTCCGCACTCGGTGCGATCGCCTTCTTCGGCGACAAGTACGGCGACATCGTGAGGGTGCTCGAGGTCGGCAACTCCATCGAGCTGTGCGGGGGTACGCACGTGCGCGCCGCCGGCGACATCGGCCTCATCAAGATCGTCAGCGAATCGTCGATCGGTTCCAACCTGCGCCGCATCGAAGCGGTCACCGGTGCCAACTCCGTGCGCCTCCTCCAGCGCGACGAGAAGCTCGTGTCCGACGCGGCGAGGCTGGTGGGGTCTACTGCCGACGATCTTCTCAGCGGGCTGCGCCGCCGCCTCGACGAGATCAAGTCGCTGCACGACGAGATCAAGGTGCTTCGCGGCCAACTGGCCGGCGGGCGCGCCGAAGCGTTGGCCGGCGCCGCGGCGGATGGTGTCGTAGTGACCAGAGTCGATGACATCAGCCCCGGCGACCTGCGCGACCTGGCCATCGCCGTTCGCCAGCAGGCGGGTGTGCACACGGTCGTGCTCGGCGGCGTCACCGACACGGGCGGTGTGTCACTGGTGGCAGCGGTCACCACCGAGTCCGGCAAGGTGGCGGGCGACCTCATCAAGGGTGCCGCCAAGGCAGTCGGCGGCGGAGGCGGCGGAAAGGGCGACATCGCCACGGCCGGCGGAAAGAACCCCGAAGGTCTCGACGAGGCCCTGCGGATCGCTGCGGAGGCGGCCAACCGGTGAGTGGCGCGGCCGGCCGCGCTCTGGGTCTCGACCTCGGGTCGAAACGGATCGGAGTCGCGGTCGCCGACCGAACCGGCACCATCGCGTCTCCCCTTCACGTCCTGCACCGCAGTGGCAGTGTGAGGCGCGATCACCTGGCGATTGCAGGCCTGGTGATCGAGGAAGAAGCCGAGATCGTCGTCGTCGGCCTGCCGCTGAACATGAACGGGTCGTCGGGTCCAGCGGCACGGGCTGCCATCGACGAAGCTGCGGCGCTGGCTACCGTTGTGAGCGTGCCGGTGGTGACCTTCGACGAACGACGAACGACGGTGACCGCGGATCAGGCGATGATCGAAGCCAACATGCGCGCCCAGGCTCGCCGCCGAATCGTCGACAAGATCGCCGCAGCCGTGATGCTGCAGAACTGGCTCGATGCGGGCGGGCCGCGATGAGTCGCCCCGGCGCCGTTCGGCCGAACGCTGCGCTCGACGAGCCCGACTGGCAGCACGACCCGTGGGACGACCCAGATGTCACAGACGCCCTTGTGATCGAGCGCACCCGCCGCTCGCACCGTTCGGTGAAGTACCTCGTGTACTTCGCCGGGCTCGTGGTCATCGCAGGTCTCCTGGTCGGTGGGGGAGTCGGGCTGTGGTACCTCCGCCAGGTGAATCCTTCCGGCGACCCCGGCCCGGTCGAGGTGTTCAAGGTCTTGCCGACCGATTCGATCGAGACCGTGTCCGAGCGCCTGCAAGACAGAGGCCTGATCAACAATGCCCGTGTGTTCCGCTTCTACGTCGATCACAATGGCGGGTTGACGCTCACTCCGGGCGACTACGAGCTGCGCCCACGCGATCACCTCGGCAACGTCATGCGCGTGCTTCGCACACCACCATCGCTGACCTACACCGACGTCACGTTCCCTGAGGGCTTCACGCTGGAGAAGATGAGCCAGCGGCTGTCCGCCAAGCTCCCTCGACTCGATCCGCAAGCATTCATGACCGCGGTCACCGACGGATCGCTCCGCTCCGTCATCGAACCCGACAACGTCACCACGTTGGAGGGTTTGCTGTTCCCCGACACCTACCGAGTGTCGGCCGACGAGACTCCCACCCACGTGGCTCAACGCATGCTCGATCTCATGGACCTCGTGCTGCGCCAAGAGGATGTCGTTGCCAAGGGGTATGCCGAAGGTCTCAGCGCGTATCAAGTGCTGATCGTCGCATCGATCATCGAAAGAGAGGCCAAGGTCGACGAGGACCGGCCGAAGATCGCCAGGGTCATCCTCAATCGGTTGGCGCTGGGCATGCCGCTGCAGATCGATGCCACGCTGCTGTACGGGCAGCCGGCGGGCGCCTCGCCGACAGCGCTGAGTCTGGTCGACACGCCGTACAACACGTACATGCACACGGGCCTGCCACCGACGCCGATCGCCAACCCCGGGCGCGCCTCGATCCAAGCGGCTGTCAATCCCGCTCCGGATCCCTCGCAGGGCGATCCGCTCTGTGTTTCCCTGCCGGATCCCAAGGACTGCCACTACCTCTTCTACGTGGTGGCCGACGAGGACGGCCGCCATGCGTTCGCGGCGACCGCCGAGCAGCACGAGATCAACGTGCAGCATGCCCGCGACCTTGGGTTGCTGGGGTGATCTCGGCCACAACACGGCTTGCCGCGGTCATCGGCAGCCCCGTGCGTCACAGCCTGTCGCCGGCTTTGCACAACGCCGGATTCTCGGCGACCGGCGTCGACTGGGTGTATGCGGCGTTCGAGGTCGCGCCTGGTCATGCCGGCGCGGCGCTCGACGCGATGCGCGTTCTCGGGTTCGGTGGCCTGTCGGTGACGATGCCTCACAAGGAAGCTGTCGTAGCACTGGTCGATGAGCTCGATCCGGCGGCGAACGCTCTCCGCAGCGTCAATACGGTCGTGCCTCTCGGTGATGGGCGCCTCAAGGGATTCAGTACCGACGGTGCGGGTTTCGTGTCGTGGCTCTCGGCCGTCGGAGTGGAGCTCACCGGCAAGCGCGTTTGCGTGCTCGGTGGCGGAGCGGCGGCGCGAGCGATCGTCGACGCCATCTCTCGCCGCGGTGTCGCTGAGGTGATCGTTGTGAACCGTTCATCGGACCGGGCTCGCGACGCGGCCGCCCTTGCGGGTTCGATCGGGGCCGTTGGGACGCCTGGCGATGTCGCCGACTGCGCCGTGGTCGTCAATGCCACTTCGGTCGGCATGGGCACGATGGACCTGCCATGCGATGTGGCCTTGTTGCACGCCGGGCAAGTCGTTGCCGACATCGTCTATCACCCGCGCCGTACCGCGCTCCTGCAGGCGGCCGAACGCGCCGGTGCGCGGACGGTCGAGGGCCTCGGCATGTTGGTGCATCAGGCCGTGCTGCAGCAGCAGCTGTGGACGGGGATCATCCCCGATGCCTCGCTGATGTGGGCTGCGGCAGAGCGGGAACTGACATCGCGGGGCCAGTAGCCTTGCGTTGATGTTGCGTTACCTCACCGCTGGCGAATCGCACGGCCAGGCGCTCGTCGTGATCATCGAGGGCCTGCCTGCCGGGCTGCCGATCACGGTCGAGGAGATCCAAGCCGAGATGGCCCGTCGGCGCCTCGGCTACGGCCGTGGACCGCGCCAGAAGTTCGAGCAGGACGATCTCACACTGCTCGGCGGTGTCCGCCACGGCCGCACGCTGGGTTCGCCCGTTGCCATCGAGATCAAGAACAGCGAGTGGTTCCGCAGCGACAAGTGGCACGCGGAGATGTCGCCCGCACCTGGGGTCACCGCACAGCCACTCACACAGGTGCGGCCGGGTCACGCCGATCTGGTCGGCATGCAGAAGTACGGCTTCACCGACGCTCGCGATGTGCTCGAACGGGCCAGCGCCCGCGAGACCGCTGCCAGGGTGGCCGCCGGCGCGGTGGTCAAGAAGATGTTGGCAGAGCTCGGTGTCTCGATCTTGTCGCACGTCATCCAGATGGGTGCAGTTCGGTCCAAGGCGGTCGAACGGCCCACAATCGCCGACCTGCAACGCGTCGACGAATCGCCGGTCCGCTGCTTCGACAGCGCAGCCGAGGCGGCAATGATCGAAGAGGTCAAAGCGGCAGCGAAAGACGGCGATTCGCTGGGCGGTGTCGTCGAGGTGCTCGGGTACGGCATGCCGATCGGACTCGGTAGCCACGTGCACTGGGATCGCAAGATCGACGGGGCGCTTGCACAGGCGATCATGAGCATCCAGGCAGTGAAAGGCGTCGAGATCGGCGACGGTTTCGAGGTGGCCGGGCGGCGCGGAAGCGCGGCTCACGACGCGATCGCGTGGGACGAGCAGACGGGCGAGTATCGCCGTGAATCCACACTTGCCGGCGGCACAGAAGGTGGCATGACCACCGGCGAGCTGCTCGTGGTGAGGGCGGCCATGAAGCCACTCGCAACGCTGAACCAGCCCACGCTGAAGACCGTCGACGTCGTCACCAAGGAATCGACCGTCAGCTTCAAGGAGCGCACCGATGTCACTGCAGTGCCCGCCATGGGTGTGGTTGCCGAGACGATGGTTGCGCTCGTCGTCGCCGCAGAGGCGCAGCGCAAGTTCGGCGGCGACTCGCTGACGGAGTTCGTGCGCAACGCCGAGTCGTTCCGCAGCTCGCTCGGTTAGCCGTCGTGGGGATCGCAGCGAACCAGCACCTCGTCCTCGTCGGCTTGATGGGATCGGGCAAGACCACGGTGGCACGCGTCGTCGCCGACCGGCTGGGCCGGACGGTCATCGACACCGATGCCGAGATCGAGAGCTCAACCGGCCGAACGGTTCGCCAGATCTTCGTCGACGACGGTGAAGACGCGTTCCGTTCGCTGGAATCGGCTGCTCTCCGACGGGCGCTCGCCGATCCCATCCCGGCAGTGATTGCCGCGGCGGGTGGGGTGGTACTGCGCGAGGAGAACCGCGTTGCGTTGAAGCACTCCGAGGCCAAGGTCGTGTGGCTGTGCGCAACTCCGCCGGTGCTTGTCGAGCGTGTCGGCTCGGGCGCACATCGTCCGCTGCTCGACAACGATCCCTCCGGCACACTGCAGCAAATGCACGACACGCGCGAGGCGCTGTACCGCGAGGTCGCCGATGCCATCGTCCTGGTGGATCATCGCAGTGTCAGTGACGTCGTCGAGGCGGTCATGCGATGATCACCGTCCCGGTATCACTGGGTGATCGCAGCTACGACGTGTTGGTCGGGCACGGGGCGCGGCACGAGTTGGCCGGTTTGTTGCCTGCAACTGCCAATCGGGCAGCGATTGTGACGCAAGCAGGTGTTCCTCTCGACATCTACCCGGGCATACCTGCGGAGGTCTTCACGATCGGTGAGGGCGAGAGTTGCAAGTCGCTCGGCACCATCGAAGATCTGAGCCGCGGGTTCGCCCGATTCGGCCTCACCCGCAACGATGTGGTCATCGGTGTGGGCGGCGGAATGGTCACAGATGTCGCCGGGTTCGCCGCCGCGTCGTGGCACCGCGGCGTCGCGGTGGTGCACGTCGCCACCACATTGGTCGGAATGGTCGATGCCGCCATCGGCGGCAAGACCGGCGTCAACCTCACCACCGTCGATGGCATCGGCGGAAAGAACTTGATCGGCGCCTATTGGCAGCCGGTTGGTGTGGTGTGCGACCTCGATGCACTCGCCACGCTCCCGCCGCGGGAACTGCGCTGTGGTCGCGGCGAAATGGCCAAGTACCACTTCCTCACCGGCGACGACCTGTTGGCCATGGACGAGACCGAGCGGATTGCCAGGTGTGTGGAGATCAAGGCCGACGTCGTGTCGAACGACGAGCGCGAGTCAGGCAGGCGAGCATTGTTGAACTACGGCCACACGCTGGCGCACGCCTTGGAAACCGCGACCGACTACTCGCTCGCTCACGGTGAAGCGGTCGCCATCGGGCTGATCTATGCAGCCACGCTCGCCCACCAACTCGGTCGGATCGACCGGAGTCGAGTCGAGCAGCACTACGAAGTCGTCGGTGGCCTGTACGAGCTCGAAACGGGGCTTCCCGCTGCAGTCGATCACGTGGAGTTGCTCGAGTTGATGGCACGCGACAAGAAAGCACTCGGCAGCGGCCTGACTTTTGTCCTGGATGGCCCGGCGGGCGTCGAACTGGTGACGGGCGTGCCTGCGGACGCGGCCGCCGAGGCGCTCGACGTCATGATGTCGCGGTGACCACACCTCGGCTCACCACTGCCAGGTTGGTGATGCGTGAGTGGCGCGCCAGCGACTGGGAGCCGTACGCCGAGCTGAACGCCGACCCGGACGTGATGCGTCACTTCCCCTCGGTGCTCACTCCGGAGCAGAGTGCCGAGATGATCGAGCGGATGGCTGCATCGTGGGTCGAACGCGGCTTCGGACTGTGGGCGGTCGAGCGAACCGACACGACGGAGTTCATCGGGTTCGTCGGTCTCGCCGCGCCGTCGTGGCAGGCCGCGTTCACGCCCTGTGTCGAGGTCGGCTGGAGGCTTGGCAAGCAACATTGGGGCCACGGCTTCGCCCCGGAAGCGGCGATCGCCGCACTGGAATGGGGCTTTGCGAGCGTCGATCTGCCCGGCGATCAGGTCGTCAGCTTCACCACCGTGGACAACGTCAACTCCCGGCGCGTGATGGAGAAGCTCGGCATGGTGCACGACGTCGACGCGGATTTCGACCACCCGCTCCTGCCCGACTGGGCCGAGCGCCGTCATGTGCTCTACCGAATCGGTCGTCGCCAGTTCGCCGAGCGCGTGGCACGATAGAGGAGTGGCCCTGATCTCCTTGTTGCACGGACCCAACCTGAACCTGCTCGGCCAACGCGAGCCGCACATCTACGGCACCGCGAGCCTCGACGACTACGTCGCTTTCACCATTGCTGCAGCGCACGAGTTCGGTCACGAGATCGAATCGTTCCAGAGCAACCACGAGGGCGAGCTCGTCGACGCCATTCATGCCGCGCGAGGGGGTGCGGCGGCGATCATCATCAACCCGGGCGCCTTCACCCACTACGCATGGAGCATCCACGATGCCCTCGCTGCGTTCTCCGGACCGATCGTCGAGGTGCACATCTCCAACCCCAACGCCCGTGAACCGTGGCGGCACACCAGTGTGATCGCGCCAGTGTCGACCGGTTCGATCATGGGCTTCGGCATGATCGGCTATCGACTTGCTGTCGAAGCGATAGCGGCCAAGTTGGGCTCGCCGTGATGCCCCCGCTGGAGATCGCCTCTCGCTGCGATCGTGTTCGTCGCCGATTCGATCAAGCCGAAGCCTTGTTGGTCGGCGACCTCGACAACATCCGCTGGCTGACCGGGTTCACGGGTTCCAACGGGTGGGTGTTGATGACACAGCGCCAGATCGTGCTCTTCACCGACGGGCGTTACGGCGATCAGGCTCGCGCCCAACTGGCCGCGGCGGGGGTGGAGGGTCGGGTCGTGGTCGGCCTGTCGTCCGGCGAGATCCTCGATGCACTCGCCGCCGAGGTTGCCCCGCTCGCGACGGTGGGTTTCGAGTCGGCGCATGTGACCTACGAGCAGTTCCAGCGCTTCGAGACTCTGTTCAAGGCTTCCCTCGTACCCGTTCGTGGGGTCATCGAAGCCGAGCGGCGACACAAAGACCCAGGCGAGATTGCCCGCATGGCGGAGGCATGCAGGATCGCCGATGTAGCGCTCTCGGACGTCGTCTCGGCCGAAACGCTCAAGGGGCGAACCGAGGCCGAAGTGCGCAACCAGCTGGAGATCCGCATGCGTGAGCTCGGAGCCAGCGGGCCGAGCTACGAGACGATCGTTGCGACCGGCCCTGTCAACGCGGCTCGTCCCCACCACCGTCCCACCGACACCGTGATCGAGCGCGGTCACACCGTCGTCATCGATGTCGGCGCGCTGTACGACGGATACCACAGCGACATGACCCGCACCTTCTTCGTGGGCGATCCCACCGCGGAACAGTTGGAGCTGTACGAAGTCGTGCTCTCCGCCCAACGAGCGGGAGTCGCCGCGGTCGAGGCCGGCATCAGCTCGGCCGAGCTCGATTCGGTGTGTCGTGACGCCATCACCGCGGCCGGCTACGGCGAGTGGTTCAGCCACGGAACTGGCCACGGGGTCGGCCTGCTGATCCACGAAGACCCGTTCATCAACCGGACTGGCGACCTGAAATTGCAGGTCGGAGACGTAGTGACGGTCGAACCGGGGGTCTATCGTGAAGGGTTCGGAGGTATCCGAGTCGAAGACCTGGTGGTCGTGACCGACAATGGGTGCCGAGTACTCACCGCATCGCCGAAGGATTCACCGTGCCCGCCATCACCACCAACGAACTGAAGAACGGAATCACCCTGGAGCTCGACAACGGGCTGTTCCAAGTGGTCGAGTTCCAGCACGTCAAGCCGGGCAAGGGTGGCGCGTTCGTTCGCACCAAGCTGCGCAACGTCAAGACCGGCAACGTCTTCGACCGTACGTTCAACGCCGGTATTCGCGTCGAACAGGCGCTCCTCGAGAAGAAGGACATGCAGTTCCTGTACCGCGACGGCGATCAGTACGTCTTCATGGACACCGACAACTACGACCAGATCCTCGTTGCTCCGGTCGCCCTCGGCGACGCCGCCAACTACCTCGTCGAGCAAGCAGTGGCCATCATCGCTTTCTATCAAGGCGAGATCGTGTCGGTCGAGATCCCCGCTTCGGTCGAGTTGACCATCGCCGACACCGAGCCTGGAATGCAGGGCGATCGCGTCAGCGGCGCGCGCAAGCCGGCCACACTCGAAACCGGTCTCGTGTTACAGGTGCCGTTGTTCATCAACCCCGGTGATCGAGTCAAGGTCGATACGCGCAGCGGCGACTACATCACCAGAGTCTGAGGGTGGCACGTCGCCCGCCACGCGCTGTTGACGACGAGCGCTCCGACTCGCGGGAGCGGGCGATGATGCTGTTGTACGAGG
Organism: Ilumatobacteraceae bacterium; assembly: GCA_963720775.1. Classification (GTDB taxonomy): domain Bacteria; phylum Actinomycetota; class Acidimicrobiia; order Acidimicrobiales; family Ilumatobacteraceae; genus JAENVT01. The sequence continues at coordinate 444,415 of CAVRGR010000001.1, forward strand.
CCGACTCCAAGAGCGTGCCGGCCAGCGAGGTGCTCGCCGCGCAGATCTCGCCGGCCGACGACCTCGCCACGTTGCTGGTGGAAGGCGTCGAGCACAACCTGGCGCGACTCGACGAGGTCATCACTGCCCATGCCAAGGGTTGGACCCTGGCGCGCATGCCGACGATCGACCGTACGGTTCTACGCATCGCCGGATTCGAGCTGCTCGGCCGCCCCGAGGTTCCCGTTGCTGTCGTGCTCAACGAGGCAGTGGAACTGGCCAAGCGGTTCTCTACCGACGATTCCGGTCGGTTCGTCAACGGAGTGCTCGCTGCGTTGGTGCCCGTCCTGCGGCCGAAAACCTGAATCGAACCGGGCGCGGCTCACACCCGCCCAGCCGAACTGCCTGCTCCAACCGATCTGGGCTGGCTGACGCGGCACTATCGTGTGGGGTCGTGAGCAAGCCGGGCGAGGATGTCGGCAGTCTCGCCCGGCATCGACGCGAACGGCGAGTGGTCGGTCTCCAGAGTCAGCACCGTGCCGCATCGCTGCGCCATCGCACTTTGGTGGGAGAGAGAGATCGCCTGGTCTTCGGTGCAGCGCACGTAGGTGCTGGGCAGCCGCTTCCATGGCGCTCCGGTGACCGACTGCGCGAAGCTCGCCTTCGGCTGGGGCGAGAGCCGAGCGACCGCTGCTTGCTGCACCGCTGCTTCGCAGCAGCCGTACAGCGCTGGAATCGCGGCCACCGGGTCGAGCGCGATCGTGCCGTCCTCGAGTGTGCGCCGCGCCTTGCCGAGCCCGATGATCTGCTGGGCCGGCGCCGACTCCAAGATCGGTATCGACGACAGCGATTCTCCCTCGTCGAGCACGAACGCGGTCAGGTACACCAAGTGTCGCACGCGTTCGGTGTGCATTGCGGCCTCTGTGATCACGGCCCCTCCGTAGCTGTGGCCGACCAGCACAACGTCGGTGGCGAGACGCTCGACGACATCTGCCACGCAGGCAGCGTCACCGCGCAGATCGCCCAGCGGTCGATCCGAGATGCCATGACCGGGCAAGTCGACTGCATACGAGGGCACGCCGCGCTTGTCGAGTTCGGCCTGAAGCGCGGCAAAGCACCAGGCACCGTGCCATGCGCCGTGAACCAACACGATGGGAGTGGGCGTGGAAGGGTCCGTCATTCGGTCATCATTGCATGGCCGCGTGATTCGACCGAGGTTCCCCGTGCGTGACGGAGCAGTGCCGTAAGGTGGCGGACATGCGCCTGCCCCGACGTTCCATCGCTGCTCTGGTCATCATCTGCTGCGCACTCGGCGCCTGCAGCAACGACAAGCCGGTGGCGACCGCAACCACTCCGAGCATTGCTCAGGGATCGTCCGATACGTCGGGTTCCTCCAGTTCCTCGGGCAGCGATGCAACCCAGCCGCCGGCGGTCGGCGGAAACGTCGACTGTGCCGCGCTGCAGACCAACCTTGCCGACATCGTCATCAACTGGCAGGTGGTCATCGGCATGACCAACTCGCCGACCTCCGAGTGGTCGCAGATCCCGATCGGAAGCGTTCCGAAGTTCGGCGATCAGCTGGCCGCACTCACAGCGGCGCTGGGCAGCGACGCCGACGCGGCATCGGCGCTCTCGTACATGTCGGGAGCAAACGACATCGTCGAGCGCGGGCTCGGCGGCGATTCGACGGCACAGGCTGATCTCGCCGCCTACATGGGCACCGATGTGGGGGCCAACGTCGGCAAGCAGCTCCCAATTTCGATCGCCTATGAGAACGCCGGATGCAAGTAGCAAGCCTGCTCGCCCGGCGTGTTTTGACCAGGTAGTACACCTATCATCGCGACGTGATCGCCGAGGAAGTGGCTGAGTCCGCCGACGAGCCAACTGGGGAGATCACCGTTGGCCGGCTCGAGCGATGGGGCGAGCAGGTGCGCACGATTCATCCGGCGGCGTGGTTGACGGCCGCGGGTGCTCTGTTGTTCGCGTTGATCTTCGGCAAGCTCGGCGTGCAACATCAAGACAACTTCGGCACCTGGTCGTACGACATGGGCATCTACGACCAAGGGTTCTGGCTCGTGTCGCGAGGTGGTCAGAGCTTCATGACCGTGCGCGGCTTGGAGTTCTGGGGTCAGCACGTCAACTTGATCGTGGTGGCGTTCGTGCCGTTCTACTGGCTCGGTGCCGGTCCGTCGTTCCTCTACGTCGCCCAAGCCGTGGGCCTCGGCGCGGCGGCGTTGCCGATCTACCTGATCGCCCGCGATCGCTTCGCCAAGCCGTGGATGGGCTTGCTTTTCGCCGTCGTGTACCTGATGTATGCACCGATCCAATGGATCAGCTGGGCCAACTTCCACCCCGAGGCGCTGGTGATCGCGCCGCTGCTCTATGCGTGGTGGTTCGCCACGCACAAGCGGTGGCGGGGGATGTTCATCGCCCTGTTGATCGCCCTATCGGTCCGTGAGGACGCGGCTCTGGTCGTGATCGTGATGGGACTGATCCTGTTGCTGATGTACCGGCCCGGCAAGGGCGACCATCGTGACCGGGTGATGGCGCTGACCACGTTCGGTCTCGGCGTGGTGTGGTACGCGATCGCCACCAGGATCGTGATCCCTCACTTCAACCAGGGCAGGCAACCGTTCTACATCGAGTACTTCTACAGCAACTACGGCAAGGACATGCCGCAGATCATCTCGACGATATTGCGGCATCCCAATCGTGTGATCGGCGACGCAACACAACCCGACCGCATTCGCTTCTATCGCGATCTGGCGTTGCCGTTGGGTGGCCTGCCACTGGTCGCACCGCTCACCTTGTTGATGGCCGCACCGCAGATGTTGGCGAGTGTCATCGGCCTCAGCCCCTATGCCGCGCACCATCCACTACCAGTACACGGCCATGATGATCGCGCCGTTGATGATCTCGTCGATCGAGGGGGCGCGAGTTCTGTTCCGCTTCAAGGTGATGCGCGCCCTCCTGCCGATCTGGTTGGTCGGTTGTGCCTACATGACCAACGTCGCCTGGTCCCCGTCGCCGATCGGAGATTCCTACAACGTGTGGGCGCAGCCGCAGCCGAGGCATGCGTCGATGCGCGAAGCCCTGAAGCTGGTTCCCGGCAACGCCTCCGTTTCGGCGACGTACACGCTGCTGCCACACCTCTCGCACCGCGCCCAGATCTACGACTGGCCCAACCCGTGGGTGCCCTCGTATTGGGGAAATGACGACGGCTACCGCCTCCCGGATCCCTCGAGCATCCAGTACATCGTGCTCGATCAACAACAGGTCGGCGACGCACAGAAGGCTCTGGTCGCCAGCTTCATCGCCCCGGATGGACCGTACGAGGTGCTGTTCAACAAGGACGACGTGCTGGTGGCCAAGCGCAAGCCCGGCCGCTAGCTAGCGGCGGCGGGCGATCGCCAACAGGTTCTTGCCGATCGGCGGGTTCGGGATCAGCCGCTGTACGAGTTTGCTGACTGGTACCACCGCATGGTCGAAGATGCCTGACGACATCGGGCTCAGCGACTGGCGGTTCAGCACGCGGTACATCAACCAGTACGGGACGACCCCGGCCACCTCGAAGTAGCGCAGTTCGACGATCTCGAAGCCGGCGCCGGTGATCACGTCGCGAAGTCGCGTCTTGTCGTATCGGCGGTGATGACCCGACTTGTAATCGAGGCTTCCGTACAGCCGCGACATCGCCGGCACGAACACGCCGAGCGTGCCCCCAGGGTCGACGAGGTCGAATGCCGTGCGCATCTCGGCAGCGTCGTCGAGTATGTGTTCGAGAACGTTGACGTACACGATCGAATCGAACTGCTGCGGGTGCGTTGCAGCCAGCTCTTGCGAAGTGAGTTGCAGCGCAGTGACGTTGGGTAGGCGCGCTACCTTCGCTCGCAGTTGTTCGAACAAGTTCTCGGCCGGCTCGATCGCCGTGATCTCGCTCATGTTCTTTCGCTCTGCCATCTTGGCGGCGATCGTGCCGATGCCTGCGCCTACTTCGAGGATCCGCTGCCCGAGGTGGGGACCCAGCTCGTCGGCGATCCACCCGAAGAACGTGTCGGCCTGCGCTAGGTTCTCGAGCTCTTCGGCAGCGCCGAACTGCGAGCTGGAGGTTGCCTCTTGTGCCTGCATGCGCGCCGAGCGGGCAGCCCATGTGGCCTGGTCGAGTCGAGCTTCGTGGCGCACCCGGGCGACGAGCACTCGTGTCGCGTGCAGGCTGCGCCAGAACGCAACGATGTCGGAGAACGACAGCGATCGGACGCCTGCGTAGCGCGGCCGGAAGGTGATCGGGCTCTCGGTCACCGAGAACCCGGCGGCCTGCGCAACCGCCACCGACGTCGTGAAGTACCCGTAACCGTCGGCGGGGATGTTGCGGTCGATCCACAGTTGGGCGACATCCGGACGGATGATGCGGAACGATGTCGTGGCGTCGTGCACGCCGCGCAGCCGAATGATTCGTCGCGCCAGCATGTTCGCCGTTCGACTGACCAGAGTGCGCAGAGCCGACGTGCCGGGCGATGAACCACCGCGGACCCAACGCGAGCCGATCGTGACACCGCTACGGCGGGCGACGAAAGCGCGCACGACGTCGGTGATCTGTCGGGCGTCGTGGTGCCCATCTGGATCGAGCGTGACGAAGAAGTCGCGCCCACCGAGTCGCAGCAGGTGCTCGAAACCGGCAAGTTGTGAACCGCCGACTCCGAGATGTGAGCCCGTCAGCACCTCGAGCTTGAGGCCGAGCCGAGCCGCCTCGTCCAAGGCGATGCCGGCCGTGTCGTCGGGGCTGGAGTCGTCGACGAGCAGCACGTCGAGCTCGACTCCAGAGCGGCGCAACACCGACGCGGCCTCCTCGAGCTCGGCAAGCACTGGGCCGACGGAAGCGCCACTGTTGTAGGTGGCGAGCACGACCGTGCCGTGCAGCTCTGGCATTCGCGGAAAGGTACCACCGCGTGAGGAGCCATCACCGGCGGCCGTCCTGCTACAGTCCGAGCGACCGTGAAATGGGTCCCGTGAGGCCCATACGGGAGGAGCACATCGTGTTGGTTGTCGATCTGGGTCCTGGGCGGCGCGCTCGACCCGATGATTATGCACTAGTCTGCATTGTTATGCAGCAGGCCCGCCCATGATCCGGGAAGCAGTCTTGGTGCTGGCCGACGGCAGCACCTTCGAAGGCGAGTTGCTCGGTGCCGAGCCACCGAACGGAGTGGCTGCCGGGGAGGTCGTCTTCAACACCGTGATGACCGGATACCAGGAGGTGATCACCGACCCGTCGTATGCCGGGCAGATCATCACCTTCACCTATCCGCACATCGGCAACTACGGGTCCAACGACGCCGACCTCGAATCGGCGCGACCGTTCTGCCGAGGGGTGATCGTGCGCGACATGGCACGACGGTTCAGCAACCACCGAGCCGAGCACTCGCTCGACGCGATGCTGCTCCAGCACGGTGTGAGCGGAATCGGCGGGATCGACACGCGGCGTCTCACGAGGATCCTGCGCGACACCGGGGCGATGCCCGGCGCTTTCGGAACGGCCGACGAGGCAACCCTGCGCAGGGCCGCCGCTGCCGAAACCGGCACCGACGGAATCGACCTCGTTGCCGATGTCACCTGCCCCTCGCCGTACACCGTCGAGGCTGCGCCCTGGGCTCGCCCGCGGCGGATCATCGCCTTCGACTTCGGCATCAAGCGAACGATGCTCCGTCACCTTGCCGGCCTCGGAACCGTCGAGGTCGTACCCGCCGGCACCACCGCCGACGACGTGCTGGCGAGCCAACCCGATGGCGTCTTCTTGTCGAACGGTCCCGGTGATCCGGCGATGGTCGGATATGCAATCCACACCATCGCCGGTCTGCTCGGTGAGGTGCCGATCTTCGGAATCTGCCTCGGCCATCAACTCCTCAGCCGTGCCCTGGGTGGCGACACCTTCAAGCTGCCGTTCGGACATCACGGAGGCAACCATCCGGTGCGCCACGAGTCGTCGGGCCAGATCGAGATCACCAGCCAGAACCACAACTTCTGCGTCGACCCGGCGAGCCTGGAAGGCAAGGTCGAGGTCACCCATCTGAACCTCAACGATCTCACCAACGAGGGCATGAGGGTGCTGCAAGTGCCGGCCTTCAGCGTGCAGTACCACCCCGAGGCAGGCCCCGGCCCGCACGATTCCAGATACCTGTTCGAGATGTTCGCAGAGCTGATGGACGGCGGCGCCAGGCTCGACCTCGCCGGGGGTCGGCAGCGTGCCTAAGCGGACGGACCTGCACTCGATCCTGATCATCGGCTCCGGTCCGATCGTCATCGGCCAGGCCTGCGAGTTCGACTACTCGGGCACGCAGGCCTGCCGCGTGCTGAAAGAAGAGGGCTACCGAGTCATCCTCGTGAACTCCAACCCGGCGACGATCATGACCGATCCCGATTTCGCCGACGCGACCTACATCGAGCCGATCACCCCCGATGTCGTCGCCAAGATCATCGAACGAGAGAAGCCCGACGCGGTGCTGCCCACACTCGGCGGCCAGACCGGGCTCAACACGGCGATGGCCTTGTTCGGGCGCGGGCTCATCGGCGTGCCCGGCAAACCGGAGATGATCGGCGCCAACGCCGAGGCGATCGCCACTGCCGAGGACCGCGAGAAGTTCAAGCTGGCAATGATCGAGATCGGGCTGTCGGTTCCCTCGAGCGGGGTTGCACACGGTCTCGAAGAAGCCATGGAGGTCGTCGAACGAATCGGTCTTCCGGTGATCATCCGGCCGGCGTACATCCTCGGCGGCCGCGGCACGGGCATCGCCTCGACGATGGCGGAGTTCGAGGTGCGCGCCGCCGACGGGCTCGCGGCCAGCCCGATCAACGAGATCCTCATCGAGAAGAGCATCGCCGGTTGGAAGGAGTACGAGCTCGAGGTGATGCGCGACCGTGCCGACAACTGCGTCATCATCTGCTCGATCGAGAACGTCGACCCGATGGGCGTGCACACGGGTGACTCGATCACCGTCGCCCCCGCCCAGACCCTGAGCGACGTCGAGTACCAGCAGATGCGCGACGCAGCGTTCGCGTGCATCCGCCGCGTCGGCGTCGAAACAGGTGGCAGCAACGTGCAGTTCGCCGTCAACCCGGCGACGGGCGAACAGGTCGTGATCGAGATGAACCCGCGCGTTTCGCGTTCGTCGGCTCTCGCATCCAAGGCAACCGGCTTCCCAATTGCCAAGATCGCCGCGAAGTTGGCCGTCGGCTACACCCTCGACGAGATCCGCAACGACATCACCGCAACGCCGCGAGGCTCCACGCCGGCGAGCTTCGAGCCGAGCATCGACTACGTCGTCACCAAGATCCCGAGGTGGGCGTTCGAGAAGCTGCCGGGTACGTCTGGAGTGCTGGGTACGCAGATGCAGTCGGTGGGCGAAGTGATGTCGATCGGTCGAACATTCCCCGAGAGCCTGCAGAAGGGCCTGCGTTCGCTGGAACAAGGCCGCTTCGGGCTCGGTTGCGATCCCGCCGAGGCCGAGCTCGCGTCATTCGACGACAAGGCCCTGCTCGACATGATCGCCGTGCCCACACCCGACCGCATCTTCCAGGTCGGCGAGCTGTTGCGCCGGGCGGTTCCGATCGACGTCATCCACGAAGCCTGCCGGATAGATGCCTGGTTCCTCGATCAGATGTTGCGGATCGTCGAGGAGCGTGAGGCATTGGCGGAGGTCGAGCCGCACGAGCTCTCGACGCGTGGCTGGCGGCGCGCCAAGCAACTCGGTTTCAGCGACGCCCAGCTGGGTCACCTGTGGCGACAGGACGAACTGGCGGTCCGCGCGCTCAGGGAAGAAGCCGGCGTCATGCCGACCTACAAGACCGTCGACACGTGCGCAGCAGAGTTCGCCGCCGAGACGCCGTATCACTACTCGACCTATGAAGACGAGAACGAAGTACGGCCGTCGAGTCGCCCGCGCGTCGTCATCCTGGGAAGTGGTCCCAACCGGATCGGCCAAGGCATCGAGTTCGACTACTGCTGCGTGCACGCCTCGTTTGCCCTGCCGCGAGGCCGGATACGAGACCGTGATGATCAACTGCAACCCGGAGACGGTCAGCACCGACTACGACACCAGCGATCGCCTGTACTTCGAACCACTCACCCGCGAAGACGTGCTCAACGTGATTGCCGCGGAAACGCTCGCCAGTGGTGGCACTGCGCCCAAGGTGATCGTGTCGCTCGGTGGCCAGACCCCGTTGAAGCTCTCGGGGGTGCTGCCGCAGGAGCTCGTGGCCGGTACCTCGCCACGCTCGATCGACTTGGCCGAGGATCGCGAGAAGTGGAGCAACCTGTGCCACGAGCTGCGCATCCCGCAGCCGCCGGGCGGCACCGCCGCTGATCTCGCCCAGGCACTGGGCATCGTCGATCGGATCGGCTTCCCGGTTCTGGTTCGGCCCAGCTACGTGCTCGGTGGTCGGGCCATGCAGATCGTCCATGACACCAACCATCTCGCTCGGGCGATGGCCGAGCTGGCCGGGTTCGGGTCGCTCGGTCGCGAGGGAGGATTGTCGGCCGAGCGTCCCGTGTTGATCGACCGGTTCCTCGAAGATGCCACTGAGGTCGACGTCGATGCAATACGGGATCACACGGGTGAGGTCCTCATCGGCGGCGTCATGGAACACGTCGAAGAAGCCGGCGTGCACAGCGGTGACTCGGCATGCGCGATCCCACCGCAAACACTGCCGAGCTGGGTTGTCGAAGTCATCGAGTCGTACACCGCCTCGATCGCCAAGGCCCTCGATGTCCGTGGATTGATCAACGTCCAGTACGCTGTGCTCGGTACGACCGTGTTCGTGATCGAAGCCAACCCACGAGCCAGCCGCACGGTGCCCTTCGTTGCCAAGGCGACTGGCGTGCCATTGGCGAAGGTCGCCAGTCGGGTGATGCTCGGCGCCACCTTGGCAGAGCTGCGAACCGAAGGTCTGCTGAGCATGCCGTGCGACAACGGGCACGTGTCGATCAAAGAGGCCGTCCTGCCGTTCAATCGCTTTCCCGAGGTCGATCCGGCGCTCGGACCCGAGATGCGCTCCACGGGCGAGGTCATGGGGATCGACACGACGTTCGGCTTGGCGTTCTACAAGGCAGAGCTCGCTGCCGGAACTGTTCTGCCCATCGAAGGAACCGTGTTCTTGTCATTGGCGGATGGCGACAAGCCTGCGGGGATCGTCGTCGCCCGCAAGCTCCGTCAACTCGGGTTCGGCATTGCCGCGACGACCGGTACCGCCGACTACTTGGCCAGCTTTGGCGTCGATGTCGACGCCGTCGTCGGCAAGATCTCCGACGGTCACGGGATCAACGCGGTCAATCTCATAGCGGGCGGTGACATCGCCTTCGTCATCAACACACCGCAGGGTCAAGGTGGCGGTGCCCGCAGTGACGGCGAACAGATCCGCAAGGCAGCCACGACTCACCGGGTGAGCTCCGTCACCACCGTCGAGGCCGCGCTGGCCGCCGTGCAAGGCATGGCCGAGCATGTCGGCCACGAGCTCTCCGTGCGGTCCCTCCAGGAGTATCACGCGTGAACTTGCGGCCCCGTCGTGCGGCGTTCGTGAGCTGGGGCCCCCATACGGGGCCGCAGCCGTCAAACGCTGCCGTCAGATGGTGACCATGGTCGACTTGCGCACTCGTGTCGGGTCGGTGCAGCTGCCGAATCCGGTGATGACGGCGTCGGGTACCGCTGGTCACGGCGCCGAGTTCCAGTCGTTCTTCGATCTCGCCGATCTCGGTGCCCACGTCGTCAAGTCGCTGGCCGCCTTCGAATGGCAGGGCAATCCTTCGCCACGGGTTCATCCTGCGGGAGTCGGCATGATCAACGCCGTCGGCCTGCAGGGACCTGGCCTATCGGCATGGCTCGCCGCCGACCTTCCGGCGTTGACGGCGACGGGAGCGAGGATCGTGGTGAGCATCTGGGGTCGCTCGGTCGACGACTATCGACGTGCCGCGGAGATGGTAGGGCAGGCCGGGGCCGATGTCGTGGCCGTCGAGGTCAACCTGTCGTGCCCGAATCTCGAGGGCCGCACGGGAATCTTCGCCCATGACCCGGAGCTGTCCGGTGAGGTGATCAGCGCCGCGGCGGCGTGCGGGCTGCCGCTGTGGGCCAAGCTGAGCGCCAACACCGACCGCGTCGTCGAGGTTGCGGCGGCTGTCCAGCACGCTGGTGCCGAGGCGGTGACGCTGATCAACACCCTGCTCGGACTGGTCATCGACCCGACTTCGCGGCGTCCGGTGCTGGGTGCCGGGGGCGGCGGCTACAGCGGTCATCCCATCCATCCGGTCGCTGTACGGACCGTGTTCGACGTTCACGCCGCCCTGCCTGACCTGCCCATTGTTGGTGTAGGGGGTGTGGCCAACGGGTGGGACGCCATCGAGCTGATCCTCGCCGGAGCGAGCGCCGTGCAGGTCGGCACGGCCAACTTCGTCGACCCACGGACCCCGGTCCGGGTCCTCGGCGGGGTGGAGGAGTGGTGCGCCCGACATGGGGTCACCACGCTCGGTGAGGTCGTCGGGGAGGCTCATTGAACGAATGCCGCGAAAGCCTGCGAGCCCAGGACTAGGGTTTTCGATATGGCAACACCTCCTCAACTGACGCCCGAACAACGCACGGCCGCTCTGGCCAAGGCCGCCGAGGCCCGCGCCGCTCGCGCTGAACTGAAGAACCAACTGAAGAACGGTTCTGTCTCGATCCGCGAGGCCCTCGCCTCGACCAGTGTCACGGTGGGCAAGCTCAAAGTCGTGTCGCTGCTCGAGTCGCTGCCGGGCGTCGGCAAGGTCAAGGCGCGCAAGATCATGGAAGACATCGGCATCGCCGACAATCGCCGCGTACAGGGTCTCGGCCAGGTACAGAAGCAGTCATTGCTCGATCAACTCGGCAAGTGAGGCCATGGCGGCCAGCGACGGCACCGCCGCCCCACTCGTCATCGTCATTTCCGGCCCAGGGGGCGTAGGCAAGGGGACGATCGTCAACGCCCTCGTAGAGCGCGACCCGAGGTTGTGGCTGAGTAGATCGTGGACCACACGCAAACAGCGTCCCACTGAACCCGATACGGCGTACATCTTCACCGACGAGGCGAGCTTCGAGCGACGGATCGACCAGGGCGGATTTCTGGAGTGGACCCGATTCCTCGACAACTACTACGGCACACCGACGCCCGACGGCGTCGACGGTCGTGACGTAGTGCTGGAGATCGAAGTCGATGGCGCACAGCAGGTCAAACGACTACAACGCGAGGCGATCCTGATCTTCGTCCTGCCGCCTTCGCGCGCCGAGCAGCAACGCAGGCTGCGTGGCCGCGGCGACCCCGAGGAGATGGTCGACGAACGGCTTCGCAAGGCCCTCGACGAGGAGCCGGTCGGGCTGGCGCTGGCCGACCATGTCGTGGTCAACGACAACCTCGATCGCACCGTGGAGGAGCTGTTGAACATCATCAGCGGGCATCGTCAGCCGGTTTGAACGCCAGGTTGGGCCGCTGCCGCTGTACACTGGCCAACCGCTCAGGAGGCAGAACTATGGCTCGCGCCCACGACACGATGATGAACCCGCCGATCGAGGATCTTCTCGACACCGTGGACTCCAAGTTCAGCTTGGTCACCCTGGCGGCTCGCCGTGCCCGCCAGATCAACTCGTACTTCAACCAGCTCGGCGATGGTCTCGGCCACATGGTGCCGCCGCAGGTCAGCTCCATCGCCCGCAAGCCGTTGAGCATCGGGTTCGAGGAGATCGCCGCTCACAAGATCGTCCGGGTCGAGTTGCCCGAGGCGGAAGACGAGACGTCCGCCGAGAGTTCCGGCGACGAGACAGTCGCCTGACCGTTCCGGCGTCACGACTGCCATGCTCGCCGGCAAGCGCATCGTTCTCGGTGTAACCGGGGGAATCGCTGCCTACAAAGCTGTAGAGATCTGCAGGCGCCTGGTCGATGCAGGTGTCCACGTGATCCCGGTGATGACGTCGGGAGCGCAGCACTTCCTGGGCACGACCACGCTGTCGGCGTTGGCCAGTGAACGGGTGCAAACCAGTCTGTGGGACGAGGCGTCACCGATACCGCACACCGCGCTCGGCCAATCCGTCGACCTTGTCCTGGTCGCCCCCGCCACCGCTCGCCTGATCGGTGCGTACGCGGCCGGACTGTCCACCGACTTGTTGACCAACGTCTTGCTGGCCACACGCGCTCCGGTGATCGTTTGTCCGGCGATGCACACCGAGATGTGGGAGCACCCCGCCGTGGCCGACAACATCGCCACGTTGCGCAGGCGCGGCGTCTCCGTGGTCGAGCCCGACGAGGGCCGCCTGGCCGGTGGCGACTCGGGTAAGGGCAGGCTGGCCAGTCCGGAGCGGATCGTCGCCGAAGTCGAGCGCGTGCTCGGCGGCGGTTCACTCGGTGGACTGCACGTCGTGGTCACTGCTGGTGGTACTCGGGAGCCGATCGATGCCGTGCGGGTAATTGCCAATCGCAGCAGCGGCAAGCAGGGTTACGCGTTGGCCACCGAGGCTCTGGCGCTCGGCGCTCGCGTCACCCTGGTCTCCACGGTAGACCTGCCGGTACCGCCCGGCGCGACGCTTCGAGTGGTCGAGACCGCGGCTCAGATGCAGACCGAGGTCGACCAACTGGCCGTCGGGGCCGACATCGTGATCATGGCTGCAGCAGTCGCCGACTTCCGCCCCAAGCTCGCCGAGGCCGGCAAGATCAAGAAGGACGGCGGCGTTCCCGAGCTCCTGCTGGAGCCAACTCCCGACATCCTTGCGGGGCTCGGCGAGCACAAGCAGAGCGGCCAGATCCTTGTCGGCTTCGCTGCCGAGACCAGCGATGTCGTCCTCAACGCCGAAGCCAAACTGCGCCGCAAGAACCTCGACCTCATCGTTGCCAACGATGTCGGCGCTCCACACGTCGGCTTCCAACACGAAACAAATGCGGTCACCATCTTGGGCCAGGCCGGCGTATTGGGCACTGTCGCCCTTGCGGACAAGCGTTCGGTCGCCAGGGCGATACTGCAATGTGTTGTCGAGCTGCGATCTGGTGTATGTAGTAGCGACTCAACCTCAACCGATTCAGGAGCAGCTCAGTGAGCAATTACACGTTCACCTCGGAAAGCGTGACCGAAGGCCATCCCGACAAGATGGCCGATCAGGTCAGCGATGCGGTCCTCGACGCGATCCTCACCGAGGACCCCAACGGGCGCGTGGCCTGCGAGACGTTGCTCACGACCGGTCTCTGCGTGGTGGCCGGTGAGATCACCACCAACGCCTACGTCGACATCCCCAAGCTGGCCCGCGAAGTCATCAACGGCATCGGTTACGACAACGCGCTGTACGGGTTCGACGGCAACACGTGCGGTGTGATCGTGTCGATCGACGAGCAGAGTGGCGACATCGCCCAGGGCGTCGACAAGAGCGAGGAGCTCCGCGGCGGACGAAGCGGCGAAGACATCATCAACGCGCAGGGCGCCGGCGACCAGGGAATGATGTTCGGATACGCCTGCGACGACAACGCCGACCTCTTGCCGCTTCCGATCTGGCTGGCCCATCGCATGGCGGAGAAGCTCACCGAGGTTCGCAAGGCCGGAGCTATCCCGTATCTGCGTCCCGACGGCAAGACCCAGGTCACGTTCGAATACGACAGCACCGGTCGCCCGATCCGCCTGATCGGAACGTTGATCTCGACCCAACACCAGGACGGCGTCGACCGCGACACGGTCATCCGCCCTGATCTCATCGAACAGGTCATTCGCCCGGTGGTACCAGCGCAGTACGCCGACGACGACTACAACGTGTACGTCAACCCCACCGGCAAGTTCGTGATCGGCGGCCCACACGGCGACACGGGGCTCACCGGTCGCAAGATCATCGTCGACACCTACGGCGGCATGGGCCGCCACGGCGGCGGCGCGTTCAGCGGCAAGGATCCGTCGAAGGTCGATCGCTCTGCCGCATACGCGGCCCGCTGGGTTGCCAAGCACGTCGTTGCGTCCGGTGCGGCATCTCGGTGTGAGGTGCAGGTGGCCTATGCCATCGGTATGGCACAGCCGATGAGCATCCTCGTCGACACGTTCGGCACGAACACCGTCGATCCCAACGCGATCGTCGCCGCGGTCCGTGAGGTCTTCGACCTTCGCCCGGCAGCGATCGTGCGTGATCTCGATCTGAAGCGCCCGATCTACCGCCAGACTGCGGCCTACGGTCACTTCGGCCGTTCACTTCCCGGGTTCACCTGGGAAGTGGTCAGCAGGCTCGACGACTTCAGGAGTGCCGTCGGGTTGTGATCCTCTAGCGTCGCCGGGCGTGGACCCGTCGTCGCTGCTGGTTGCCCGTGTCGTGCCAGACGTCACCGGGCTCGACAAACAGTTCGACTACGTCGTGCCCGATCAGATGCGGGCTCTCGTCGCCGTCGGCTCGATGGTTCGAGTGCCGCTGCACGGCCGCCGAGTCGGGGGTTGGATCGTTGCGCTCGGACCGCCGGACGGAACGGTTTCACTCGACCGTCTGGTGCCCCTCGCCAAGTGGTCGGGAATCGGTCCGCCGGCCGACATCATCGAGCTCGCCCGGTGGGCGGCGCAGCGGTGGGCGGCCGGCCGCCTGCGACCGTTTATGGTCGCCGCAAGCCCTCCGGCGATGGTGGCCTCGCTTCCGCCGTCGATCGCCCGACTCCAGGACTTCTCCGGCGATGGTTCGCTGCCGCGTGTGATTCGCCTACCCCCGGCATCCGATCAACTGGACGTCGTCGTCGAGGCTCTGGGGTGCGGCACCGTTCTGGTCGTGCATCCCTCCATCGACGAGGCTCATCGGCTGGCTGCAAGGTTGCGCCGCTCCGGATACACCACCGCCGTCCACCCCGATCAGTGGGCGCGTGCCGCTGGTGGTGTCGACGTCGTCATCGGCGGCCGCAGCGCGATCTGGTCGCCGTGTGCCGGCCTGAGGGCGATCGTGGTGCTCGACGAACACGACGAGGCGCTGCAGGAGGAACGCTCGCCGACCTGGAACGCCAGGGATGTTGCCATCGAACGAGCGGAGCGTGCCGGGGCGTCGTGCGTGCTGGTTTCACCCTGCCCCTCGGCGACAGCACTGCATTGGGCGGGATCCTCGTTGCGGCGCCCATCGGTCGCCGAGGAGCGTGAAGGCTGGCCGATCCTCGAGCTGGTCGACCGTACCAACGAGGAGCCGTGGAAGCGATCGCTCTTGACGTCACCGCTCATCCAGCACCTTCGCCGCCGCGATCAACGAGTGATCTGTGTGCACAACACCAAGGGACGGGCTCGACTGCTGGCCTGTCGCACGTGCAGATCCTTGCAACGCTGCGAGCACTGCCAGGCATCGGTCGTGCAGGACGACAGTGGTTCGTTGGTGTGTCGACGTTGCGGCACCGTTCGCCCCGTCGTCTGTCAGAACTGTGGTTCCGGAGCGCTGGCGTTGCTGCGGCCCGGAGTCAGCCGGATTCGTGAGGAGCTCGAGGCAGCTGCCGGTCGGCCGGTGGGCATGGTCACGGGCCAGAGCGCGTCGTTGCCGGATTGCGATGTGCTGGTCGGCACGGAAGCCGTGCTGCACAGGGCCAAGCACGCCGATGTCGTTGCCTTCCTCGACCTCGATGCTGAACTGCTGGCTCCCCGGTATCGAGCAGGAGAGCAGGCCATGGCACTCTTGGCCCGCGCCGCCCGATTGGTCGGCGGGCCGCGCAGGCGGTGGACGGCTGCTGGTGCAGACGCTCCTGCCGCGCCATGAGGTTCTGCAAGCCGTGCTGTTTGCCGACCCGTCACGCGCCGCGAAGATCGAGCTCGATCGCCGCAGGCTGCTCGGTCTGCCGCCCTTCGCCGCCCTCGCCGAAGTGTCGGGCAACGGAGCAGACGTGTTTGCCGCGGCGACCGGTCTCGAGGCATCGTCGACGGGAGACGTCGTGCTGCTCCGAGCGCCCACGTGGGATCAACTCGGCGCGGCGATCTCGGCAACGCCGCGGCCAAAGGGCTCACGGTTGCGGATCGAGGTCGATCCGTCGAGATGACGCTTGCCGTCAACGAGTTCGGCCGACGCAGCATCCATGCATCAGCTACTGCTGGGTATGTGCAGAATTCTGTAGCCACTTGATGAGGCGATCCGTGCTGTGAGGTACCCCCGCTCGACCAGCCAGCGCTGCAACGAATCGGCTCCCAGGTGCTTGTGCACCACGATCGTTGCCGCTCCGGACGGGGACAGGCGGCCCAACCAGGTCAACAACAGCTCGTGGAGTGCGGGCTTACCGATTCGGATGGGAGGGTTGCTCCAGATGCAGTCGAAGCTGACGTCGCCGGGAACATCGTCGGGAGCAACGACGCGCGCGTTGGTGACACCGTTGGCCGTTGCGTTGGCCGCGCAGAGATCCCGGGCTCGGCCGTTGACGTCGACTGCCCAGACCGTGGCGTTCGGTGCCCGACGGGCCATCGGGACGGCCAGCGTGCCGGCTCCGCAGCCGAGGTCGAGGAGGTTGCCGAGCTGCGGAGGAGCCGGCGCCTTGAGCAACAACAGCTTGCTGCCGGCATCGATCTGCGCATATCCGAACACCCCGCGGTCCGTGGCGAGCGTCACCGTCATGTCGGGCAGGCGCAGCTCGACGTCGCGAGGATCAGAAGGCGCACCGGGTTGCTCGTCGAAGTAGTGGCCCATCTCGATCGGTAGCCTTGCAGCTATGGCGTACCACATCCGCACGTACGGCGACCCGGTGTTGAAGACCAAGGCGGCGGAAGTCGCCGACATCAACGGCAAGATCGCCAGCCTCGTCGACGACATGTACGACACGTTGTACGACAGCGATTCCGGCATCGCCCTCGCGGCTCCGCAGATCGGTGTGCAGAAGCAGATCTTCGTGTGGGACGTCGATGACGAACAGATGGCCATCATCAACCCGCAGATCGTCGAGTCGAGCGGCGAATGGGTGTACGACGAAGGCTGTCTCAGCATTCCCGGCCTGTACGTCGAGATGCTGCGCCCGAACCACGTTTTGATCCGCGGGTTCACCGTCGACGGAGACGAGATCGAGATCGAGGCCAGCGAGCTGATGGGGCGTTTGTTCCAGCACGAGATCGACCATCTCCACGGCGTGCTCATGTTCGACCGGATGGCGCCCGACCAGCGCAAGGAAGCCATGCGGGAGTACCGCCGGATCCAGGAGCAGCCCGAGGCAGAAGTTCCGAAGCGTCGCCTGCGATTGCAGTGATCCGCGCCGCGCCGCCGCGCCGGCTGGCGTATCTCGGTACTCCTGAAACGGCGGTGCGTCCGTTGCGGGCGCTGCTCGTTGCGGGCTTCGAGGTAGTGCTCGTCGTGACACGAACCGACAAGCGCCGTGGCCGCGGTTCGCAAGTGATGTCCAGCCCTGTGAAGGCTGCAGCCGTCGAGCTCGGCCTTCCCGTGTCCCACTCGGTCGACGACGTGCTTGCGGTCGATGCCGATTTGGGCGTGGTCGTGGCCTTCGGACAGTTGATCAAACCCCACGTGCTCGAGGCACTGCCGATGGTCAACGTCCACTTCTCGTTGCTCCCGCGTTGGCGCGGTGCGGCACCCGTCGAGCGAGCACTGTTGGCCGGTGATGAACAAACCGGGGTGTGCCTCATGCGGCTCGAAGCCGGTCTCGATACAGGCCCGGTCTATCGCCGCGCGATGGTGCCGATCGGCCCGTCGGTCACAGCTGATGACTTGCGCGTCGAGTTGGTCGAGGTTGGCTCACGCCTGCTGGTCGACGAGTTGCACTCAGGTCTCGGCGTACCCGATCCGCAAGTGGGCGAGCCCACGTATGCCGCGAAGATCCGTCCCGAGGAGCTGAAGATCGATTGGATGCGATCACCGGTGGAGATCGACCGGTTGATTCGGATCGGCGGGGCCTGGACGACGCTGCATGGCAAACGACTGAAGATCATCTCCGCAGAGTTGGTCGACGTGACGAGTCCACCCTGCGTTGACTTGATGCGTGATCGTGTCGGTGGACTACGCCTGCTGACGGTTCAACCGGAGGGGAAGCCGCCGATGCTGTTCGAGGCGTTCGCCCGTGGCGCCCGGCTCGCCGGCGTCGAGCACCTGGGTCGAGCGGAGTGACGCCGAACGCCCGCCAGGTCGCCTATCGGTGCCTGCAGCGCATCGATCACGAGGGTGCGTATGCGAACCTGCTGCTGCAGGGGGAGCTCGGCCGTTCGAAGTTGAGCGAGCGCGATCGCGGTTTCGTCACCGAACTCGTCTACGGAACCACGCGCATGCGCCGGGCGTGCGATGCGCTGATCGACCGCTTCCTGATCAAGGAGCCGCAACCGTCACTGCGCACGCTGTTGAGGCTGGGTGCCTACCAGGTGCACTTCGCCGGCGTTGCCGCGCACGCTGCCGTGGGCGAGACGGTCGAGCTCGCCCCCAAGCCTGCACGCGGGTTCGTCAACGCAATCCTTCGCCGAGTCGCGGACACCCCGATGGAGTGGGCGAACGATGCCGTGCGGCTCAGCTATCCGGATTGGATCGTTGCCCGGCTGCGTGCGGAGCTCGGCGACGAAGCCGACGCGACGCTGACGCGGATGAACGAGCCGGCACCCGTGTCGATTCGTGACGACGGGTACCGCCAGGATCTCGCCTCCCAGTGGGTCGCCGCCGCGGTCGAGGCGGCGCCGGGTGAGATGGTCCTCGACGTGTGCGCAGCACCCGGTGGCAAGTCGTCGGCGATGGCGTCGAGTGGTGCCGATGTGATCGCCGCCGACCTGCAGCTTCATCGTGCCCGGCTGATCCACGGCGTTCCCGTGCTCGTGGCCGACGCGGTCTCGCCACCGTTTCGTCCGGCGAGCTTCGACAAGGTCCTCATAGACGCTCCGTGCAGCGGGCTGGGGGCGCTGCGGCGCCGGGCCGACGCCCGATGGAGGATCACCGAGGCCGATGTTTCGGATCTGGCGGAGCTGCAGCGCGAGATCCTCTCGGCCACTGCGCCGCTCGTTCGAACAGGAGGTTCGTTGACGTACAGCGTGTGCACCCTGACTGCCGAGGAGTCGATCGACCACCCGACGCCTCCGGGCTTCGAGCCGAGCCCGGTATCACCGGGGGAACAATGGCACCCTTACGGCCACGGTTGGAGGGTGTTGCCGCACGACCATGACACCGACGGAATGGTGCTCATTCGATACCGTCGCAACCCATGAGCGAACAGCCACTACACGCCAAGGTCCTCACGGTCAGCGACGGGGTCGTGCACGGCACTCGTGAAGACGCAAGTGGCGCGGCGCTCGTCGAGCAACTCACCGCGGCCGGTTGGACAGTCGTCGAACATCGAGTCACTGCCGACGGGATCGACAACGTCGCCGGCACGCTGCGGGAGATGTGTGGAGGATTCGCCGGACTCGTCGTGTCGACCGGAGGCACCGGATTCGCTCCACGCGACCAGACCCCGGAGGGCACCCGGCTGGTGATCGAACGAGAGGCTCCCGGGCTGGCCGAGGCGATGCGGTTGGTCAACCCACTGGGTCGATTGTCGCGGGGGATCGCGGGCGTATGCGGCCGAGCGATCATCTGCAACACCCCCGGCTCGCCGAAGGGGTGCGTCGAGCAGCTGGCGGCCATCCTCGACATCGTGCCTCACGCCGTCCGGCTCCTCGATGAAACGCCGACAGCTCACTGACCAGCGCCGGATAGCCTGCCGCGCGTGCTGAAGCTGGTGCTACCGAAGGGCTCGCTGGAGAAGGCGACCCTCGAACTGTTCGCTGCCGCCGACCTCCCTGTCGTCAGGTCGTCGTCCGTCGATTACCGGGCAACCATCGACGATCCGCGCATCGCCGACGTCCGCATCCTGCGCCCGCAGGAGATTCCGATGTACGTGGCCGAAGGTCTCTTCGATCTCGGCCTCACCGGCCGCGACTGGGTGGAAGAGACAGCGAGCGATGTGGTCAGTCTCGGCGAACTGCGCTACAGCAAGGCGACGTCGAACCCAGTGCTCGTAGTCGCTGCTGTGGCCGCCGAGTCGCCGGTCCAACGAGTCGCGGACCTACCGCAGGGCGTGCGCGTCACCAGCGAGTACCCGAAGCTCACCGAACGGTACTTCGCCTCCAAGGGGATCGCTGCTGATGTGCGCTTGTCGTACGGAGCAACCGAGGCCAAGATCCCCGATATCGCCGACTGCGTGGTCGAGATCACGGAAACAGGCCGAGCGCTGCGCGCCGCCGGCCTGCGCGTGATCGACACCGTGCTCGTCAGCTACACCGAGATGGTCGCCAACAAGACCGCCTACGAGGATCCCGCCAAGCGTCACGCCATGCACCAGTTGATGACTCTGCTGCTCGGAACCCTCGACGCCCGCAGCAAGGTTCTCGTCAAGCTCAACGTCGACGCCGATCACTTTCAGGCGGTGCTCGCGGTGCTGCCGTCGGCGAAATCCCCAACCGTCAGCGAGTTGGCCAGCGGCGGGTTTGCCGTCGAATCGGTCGTCGAGAAGCGCACGATCAACACGCTCATCCCAGGTTTGAAAGATGCCGGTGCGTCCGACATCTTGGAACTGCCCATCAGCAAGATCGTGGCCTGAAATGCACGGAACGGTGACGCTGTTCGACAAGCGGGTCGGCCTCGGTGAGATCATCGCCGATGATGGTCGCCTCGTTCCGTTCCACTGCATCGTGATCGCCGATGGAAGTCGCGACATCCCGGTCGGCAGTGGTGTCGACTTCGATCTGCTGCCCAAGCTCGGCCGCTACGAAGCCACGCACGTCGTCGTCGCATGAACGAGCGCGACCAGCGCATCATCGACGTCATTCGCTCGCTGCGCGAGGGAGAGGTCGTCACGTACGGCGACATCGCCGAAGACGCCGGCTACGCGAAGCGTTCGCGACTCGTCGGGCACATCCTGGCAACGACTGATGAAGACCTGCCATGGTGGCGGGTCGTCAACTCCGTCGGCCGGCTGGTGCCCGGCCACGAGCGCGAGCAGTCGGCTCAGTTGCGATCGGAGGGCGTGAAGGTCTCCGAGGGTCGCGTCCGCAGGGCTCGCTTCGGCCGTTTCGCCTGAGCCGCGCCTAGTCGTCGGCGATCGCCGCGGCCTTGATCTGCACGAAGGCCAGGCGAATGTTGGCCAGCGCCGCGGTCAGCGTGGGAGCTTCAGGACCGAGCCGTTCGCCGAGACCCTCGACCAGGCAGCCGACGGCATCGATGGCCAAGCTGGCCTCACCGAGCCGTGGTGGGATTGCGCCGAGGTGGATGGCCGCCAACTCGTACAGTCCCATCACGTGGTTGATCACCACGGTCTGGGCGGGGATCTCGCCGAGCCGCGCTCTTGCCTCGTTCAGAGCCTTCTCCGCGTCTTCCACGACCGAATCGGTGTCATCGCTGCTCACCTGAGGTATCGTACCGACCGACAACTCATCGCGAAGTGGGGTAGCTGCTCGCAGTCTGCTCCCACCCGGCCACACCTGCGTCAGCTACCGTGCGTCCGGGTCACGACCACTCGAATGGCCGTCCTCGTGGCGGTCTCTTCGATGTGTTGGTGGCTTCGCAGCCAAACACATCGGAAGGACCCGCCCTTGCACAGGATTGATCAGCCATAGCACCGCCACAGCAACCGGAGCACCGGTACAACGATCGCATCCGCGCCCGTGAGGTTCGTCTCATCGGCGCCGACGGCAGCCAACTCGGTATCAAGAACCTGCCAGATGCCCTCGCTCTCGCCCGACAGCTAGACCTCGATCTCGTCGAGGTGGCGCCGATGGCGAACCCACCGGTGTGCCGGATCATGGACTACGGAAAGTTTCGCTACGAGGAAAGCCAGAAGGCCAAGGAATCGCGCAAGAAGACCCTTCAGGTCTCGATCAAGGAAGTCAAGTTCCGTCCGAAGATCGGCAAGGGCGATTTCGACACCAAAGTGCGCCACATGCAGGACTTCCTGGCAGACGGGCACAAGGTCAAGGTCACGCTGCAGTTCCGGGGCCGAGAGATGGCCCATCCAGAACTCGGCTCGCGGATCCTCGACGCCGTCATCGAACAGGTGGGTTCGCACGGCAAGGTGGAGACCATGGCCCGGCTGGAAGGTCGCAACATGACCATGGTGCTGGCTCCAGAAAAGAAAGCAGTCCCCAAGAAGCCTCACGAACCAAAGACCACGGCAGCTGCAAGCAACGGCAGAGTTGGCGACGATTCGCCAGCCAGCAGCCCGAAGGCATCAGAACAGGCAGCCGCGGAGCCCGCAGTCGCCGAAGTCCCCGAAACCTCAGAAACCTCAGAAATCTCAGAACGTCCCGATCCGGCCGAACCGGCCTGATCTCCGAAATCTCCGAAATCTCCGAAATCTCCGAAACAACTCGGTTTGCACTGAGAAGGAATTGACCATGCCCAAGATGAAGACCAGTAAGACCGCGGCCAAGCGGTTCAGGAAGACAGGAACCGGCAAGCTCCGGCGCCTGCAGCAGAACCGCCAGCATCTTTTCGAAAAGAAGCCGTCGACCAGAACGCGCCGCTTGGACGGCATGGTCGCAGTGCACTCTGGCGACGAGAAGAAGATCAAGCGCCTGCTCGGCGAGCGCTGATCCAAGGACGACCCGAAACACCGATGAGGAGACGATGAAATGGCTCGTGTAAAGCGCGCCGTTGGTTCCAAGAAGCACCGCAAGCAGGTGCTCGAACGGGCCAAGGGCTACTACGGCAACAAGAGCCGCTCGGTGCGGGCGGCCAACGAACAGGTGATGAAGAGCGGGCAGTACACGTTTCGCGACCGCCGCGCCAAGAAGGGCGAGTTCCGTCGCCTGTGGATCCAGCGGATCAACGCCGCATGCCGCCTCAACGACATCAGCTACAGCCGGTTCATCGCCGGCTTGAGCGCTGCCGGCATCGAGGTCGACCGCAAGGTGCTGGCCGATCTGGCCGTCACCGATGCAGGCGCGTTCACCGCGCTCACCGACGCCGCCAAGGCTGCTCTCTGAGCACACCGCTCACCTACTCGAACCCCCGGGTTCAACGACTGCGGCGCCTCCTGGGGCGCCGCAGTTCTCGTTATGAGGAGGACGTCTTCGTCATCGAAGGGCTCGGGCTGTTGCGCCAGGCGATAGACGCCGGCTGGTCGATCGAAGCATGTTTCGTCGCTCCCGGAACCTCGGTAGGCGTCGATCTCGAGGTGGCGGTCGAAGAGCTGGCCCCCAACGTCATGCCACGCGTCGCCTCCACCGAGTCGCCGCAACCCGTGCTGGCGATCGTGGCGATGCGGTCCATCGTCCTGCCGCCCGATGCCACCTTCATCTTGGTTGCCGACCGCGTCGCGGATCCGGGCAACGCAGGCACCATCATCCGTTCCGCAGAGGCCGCCGGCGCCGATGCCGTCGTGCTCACACCCGGCTCGGTCGATCCGTTCAACCCGAAAGTCGTCAGGGCGTCGGCCGGCTCGCTCTTCCGCCTCCCCGTCGTCGAGGCAACCCTCGGGTCGTTGTCGGGCTTTCGTCGACTCGGCACCTCGTCGCATCGCGGCGACCTCTACACCGACCCGGTCTATCACGGTCGCTGCGCGATCGTCGTCGGAAACGAGGCACACGGTCTCGACGACGACGCTGCCATCGACCAGTGGATCACGATCCCGCATGCCGGCCCCGCCGAAAGCCTGAACGTCGCGATGGCGGCCACCGTCGTTGCATTTGAAGTGGCTCGGCAGAGGAGCACTGTCTAGGATGACGAGATGGTCGATCGGCGATTTCGGTGCCCCCGGGCGTTGCTCGGGGTTGCGCGCTGACTCGCTGACGTCTCGCCACCTCACCGCCTGGGGGTTCGTGCCCATGTTGTGCGACGCGCTGAGGAGAGTGTGGAGATGATCGAGGAAGTGAAGCGGGCAAGCGAAGACGCGTTGGAACGTGTCGCCAAGGCCTCGACCGCCGATGAGGTTCGGACGCTCGAGGCCGAGTTGCTCGGCAAGCGCGGGCCGTTCGCCACGTTCAAGTCAGGTCTTGGCGCCTTGGACACGGTCGACGAGAAGCGCGCCGCCGGGCAGGTGCTCAACGAGGCGACCGCAGCTGTTGCAGACGGGCTCGATCGGCGACGACGCGAGCTTGCCGCGGCCGAGCGATTGCTGCAGCTTGCCGCCGAGCGAGTCGACCTCACGGAGGTGCTCACCCGCCCGCGACGCGGCCATGCCCATGTGGTCACCCAAGCGTGGGAACGCCTCGAGGATGTCTTCGTCGGGCTTGGCTTCCAGGTCGCCGAAGGACCCGATGTCGAGACCGACTGGTACAACTTCGAAGCCCTCAATCTCCCGCCCGATCACCCGGCGCGCAGCATGCACGACACCTTCTATGTCGAGCACGGCGAGCCCGGTTCCACCGTGCTGCGCACCCACACCTCACCGGTGCAGATCCGTGTCATGCAAACCGTGCCCCCGCCCATCTACATGATCATGCCCGGTCGTGTGTTCCGCAACGAGACGACCGACGCCACGCACCTGGCGGTGTTTCATCAGTTGGAGGGCCTCGTCATCGACCGCGGCATCACGCTGGCCGACCTCGCCGGCACGATCGAGTCCTTCACCAAGGCGTTCTTCGGTTCCGATTTCGGGTCGCGTCTGCGGCCAAGCTACTTCCCGTTCACGGAACCCTCGGCAGAGTTCGACATCCAGACACCCTCTGGCGAGTGGTTGGAGCTCGGAGGCTGCGGGATGGTGCACCCCAACGTGCTGCGCGCCGGTGGACTGGATCCCGATGAGTGGAGCGGGTTCGCGTTCGGCTTCGGCATCGATCGCATGGCCAAGGAGCGACACGCGATCGGTGACGTCCGTGAGATGTACATCAACGATCTTCGCTTCCTGGAGCAGTTCTGATGAAGATCGTTCACTCATGGCTCAACGAGCTGGCGCCAGTCGGCGACGATGTCGGCGCCCTCGCCGCGGTCATGACCGACTTGGGTTTGGCGGTCGAGGACATCGCTCACGTGGGCGCCACGGTCGCCGGTGTGATCACCGCGCGTGTGGTGCGAACCGAGCGGCATCCCGATGCGGCCAAGGTCCATCGTGTCTACATCGACGCCGGTGACGGACGCGAGCGCCACGTTTGGTGCGGAGCGTTCAACATGCAGACGGGCGACATCGTGCCGCTGGCCACGCCCGGAACCGCGATGCCCGATGGCCGGGTGATCGAGCCGAAACCGATCCTCGGGATCCAAAGCGACGGCATGCTCTGTTCGGCCCGCGAGCTGGGCCTCGGCGACGACCACGCCGGCATCGTCATCCTGCCCAACGACACTCCGCTCGGCGTGCCGTACGGCGAGGCCCTGGGACTTCAGACCGAGACGGTCTACGACGTCGATGTCACCAGAAACCTGCCCGACTGCTTCGGCTACGTCGGTGTCGCGCGCCAGGTGGCAGCACGGCTCGGAATTCCCGTCACGGTTCCGAACGCGGCGATCTCGACCACTGCCGGCGCGCCGACGCAACAGGCCACCGTCGAGTTGATCGACGGAGATCGCTGCGCGCGGTTCACCAGCACTGTCATCAGCGGGGTGCGCGTCACCGCGTCGCCCGATTGGATCGTTCGCCGTCTCACGGCGGCCGGGATGCGGGCGATCAACAACGTTGTCGACGTCAGCAACTACGTCATGCTCGAGCTCAACCAGCCCAACCACGCCTACGACCTCGATGCCCTGGGAGGCGCCGGGTTTCGCGTGCGTTGCGCCCGCGACGGGGAGATGTTGACCACGCTCGACGGGGTCGAGCGAACCTTTACCGTTGACGACCTGTTGATCTGCGACGCCAACGATGTGCCGATCGGCCTCGGTGGGATCATGGGCGGTCTGCACAGTGAGATCAGTGACGACACCACGACCATTGCCCTGGAGATCGCCTGGTTCGAACCGATCGGCATCGCCAAGTCGGCCGGTCGCCTCGGCCTGCGCAGCGAAGCCTCGTTGCGTTTCGATCGTGGGGTCGACCCTCAGGGCATGCCAGTCGCCATTGCCAGGTTCGTCGAGTTGCTCCGGCTCACCTGCCCCGACCTCGTCGTCCACGACGGCATGGTCGATGCCACGTCGGCGGATTTGCCGAAGGCGTCGGTGATCGATGTACGCGTCGCCAAGGTGAACGGTCTTCTGGGCACCTCGCTGGCGAGTGCCGAGATCGTCAGCTTGATCAGCGGACTCGGATTCGAAGCCACGGGTGACTCGACCCTGTCTGTGGCCGTTCCGTCGTGGCGACCCGATTGCACGGCCGAAGTCGACATCATCGAAGAGGTAGCTCGTCAATATGGATACGGCAAAGTCGGCAAGACCGTTCCGAAATCGGCGATGCATGGCCGGTTGTCGGTTCAACAGGCGCGGCGGCGACGGTTGCGCGAAGTGCTGCTCGGCCTCGGGATCAGTGAGGCCATGCCCAATCCCTTCCTTGCCGACGACGATCTCGTCCGTGCCGGGCTCGATGGGCCCGCCGTGCGCATCGTCAACTCTCTCGTTGCGGAGGAGAGTGTTCTGCGCACCACGTTGCGGCCCGGCTTGTTGAAGGCGATCGCTTTCAACGAGTCGCATCGCCGGCCCTGCGTCAGCCTGTTCGAGATCGGGCACGCCTATCCGCCGGGCGCCGGAGAGCTGCCGAACGAGTACGAGGAGCTTGCCGTAGTACTGGCAGACCGCGAAGCCATGGCCGCAGTGGAAGTGTGGCGAGAGATCGCCGCCTCGATGGGCTTCGGGGCGCGCGTCGACCAGTCGAAACCTCCACCGGGATTGCACCCCACGCGTTCGGCGACACTTTCTCTGGGCCGCGACACCATCGGTGCGGTCGGTGAGGTGCATCCCGATGTGCTCGATGCGTATGGCGTCGACGAGCGAGTCGCCGTGCTGGAGTTGAATCTGTCGATGCTGCTGTCGATCGACGAGAAGGTGGCTGTGTGGAAGCCGACCAGCCGGTTTCCGTCCAGTGATCTCGATCTGGCGTTCGTCACTCCCGACTCCGTCATTGCCGAGAAGGTCGAGAAAGCCATCAAGCAAGCGGCCGGTGCGTTGTTGGTCGAGCTCAGCCTCTTCGACGTGTACCGCGGCCCGGGGGTGCCCGACGACAGTCGCAGTCTGGCCTATCGCCTGCGTTTGCAGGCTCTCGATCGAACGCTTGCGGATGTGGATCTGACGGAGCTGCGCAACAAGGTCATTGCCGGCGCCGCCAAGCTCGGCGCAACACTGCGCGGCTAGCAGGGCGGCTTGCCGGCGAACCTATCTGTGGCCGCCACGACCGCCGCTGCGATGGTGTTGTCCTTGCCGTGACGAGCCCATTTGTGTCGATGGGGCCGTCGTTGTGGTGTTCGAGGGGACTGTCGTCGTCGTCGTGGTGGT
Organism: Ilumatobacteraceae bacterium; assembly: GCA_963720775.1. GTDB lineage: Bacteria > Actinomycetota > Acidimicrobiia > Acidimicrobiales > Ilumatobacteraceae > JAENVT01. Next base: position 471,648 of record CAVRGR010000001.1, read on the forward strand.
CGACGTCGTCGTGGTGCTTGACGTCGTCGTGGTGGTTGATGTCGATGTCACCGCGTTGGTCGTCGTGGTCGTCGGTAGCGGCTGAGGTGCAACGCTGCCTCCCCCCTCGAGTTGGCGCAGGGAGTGCGCTTTCCGTCGAGACTGACCTTGAACAGTGTCGTGTCGAGGTTGGTGAGCGGGGATGCCGTTGTCGGGCACTTGCCGCTGTATTCGGCGTTCAACACGGTCTTGCCGCTGGCCGCGAGGAGGGGATACAGCGTGCACTCGTTGAAGCTGTTGCACTCTTCGTTCAAGAAGAAGTCGACGGTCGGAGCGAGATGCTTGGCTTGCTCCGGGTCGCCCTTCAACAGCACGCTCATGCCGTAGTTGTGCACGGTCTGCGCAACCCAGGTGTTGAAGACGATCTGATCGTTGGCAGTCAGCGGGAAGCCAGAGTTGTTGGAGTACCCGTCCTCGAGATCGGGCTCGACCGCGTCGAAGCCCTTTTGGGCGCACATCTGAATTCGGGCTTCCACGATCGGACGCAGCAACGGCGACCGGATGTCTGTCCACTTGTCCGAGAAGCCGTCGATCTTCGCGCCGATGATCGACGACGGGAACTCGCCGGCATCGGGTCGGTAGTCGGTCCAGCTTCCGGCCTCGATGTAGCAGATGACGTGGTAGCCGCGATCGTGCAGCGTTCTGACCGTGGCAGCGGTGTTGAGGTATCCGTCGATGTCGTAGACGGTCGGCTGATCGGTCGAGCCGCCCTTCAGATGGTTCTGGTTGTTCGGGTCGAACGCACCGCTGATCATCCACTGCCACGGCTCGTGGCTACCCGGTTGCCAGCGAATGGCGGCCGCGACGGACGTTCTCGCGGCGGTGGTACTGGCGATGCCACTGACCAGCGCGGCAAGGGCAATGACGGCGGAGAGCAGTGCAACCTTCTTCAACGGAACCTCCGGGGTACTTCGCCCGTGGATAGCCCGCTACGTACGAAGCTACACAACTGGTCATGCCACGCACAGCATCCTCGAGCGGAGTGCTGGCGGTCAGTTCAGCGACAGATCATCGGGCGCGTTGGCCAGCCACGCCACCCGGCCACGCTGTCGGCGCAGCACATCACGCCAGAGATCTTGCGGTGATTCGTTGAACACGTCGTCGCGGTTCGCGCTGAACACCATCCATGCGCCGGCCGCGAGCTCCCCGTCGAGCTGGCCGGAAGCCCACCCGGCGTAACCGCGAAACACGCGCACCCGCCCAACCTGGTCGGCCACATCGACGGGGTCGCGGGCCAGATCAACGCTGCCGAGATCGTCGAGGACCGCGCTCCACGCGTCGTCCCGCGGGCCCTGCAGCTCGGCGATCGCGATCAACGCATCTGGCTGGACCGGTCCACCGTCGAACACGACTGCCGGTGACGTCGCCAGGTCCATCCAGCGGTCGAGCCCGTCGATCGCCGCCTCCCGCGTCGGGCGGTTGAGCACCAGACCTACAGCGCCCTCCGCGCTGTGCTCCATGATGTAGATGACCGACCGATCGAAGTTGGGGTCGTCGAGTGGCGGCGTCGCCACGAGCAGCATCCCCCTCGTCGTCGAGTACATGAAGTTCACGCCCCCCATTCTGGCCCGCAATTCGTTGCATGACCATGCGTCTAGATGTATAATCATACGTTGTGAAAAGAGTCGGCATCATCGGCGCCTCCGGCTACACCGGCGCGGAGTTGCTCCGGCTGTGCGCCCAGCACCCCGAGTTCGAGATCGTCTACGCCACCGGCGACACCAAGGCGGGCACGTCGGCCGGCGCGCTGTACCCGAGCCTCGCGGCGCGTTATCCCGATCTGGTCTTCGCCGAGTTCGATCCGGCGATCGCCGAAGACCTCGACGTCGTCTTCCTGGGTTTGCCGCACGAGGCCTCGCTCGCGCTGGCGCCGCAACTCCACGGCAAGGTGGGATGCTTGGTCGATCTCTCGGCTGCTTTCCGACTCAAGGATGCGTCGCTGTACCCCACGTGGTACGGGTTCGTTCACGACCAGCCGCAACTGCTCGCCACGGCCGTGTTCGGTCTTCCGGAACTGCATCGCCAAGATTTGAAGGAGGCCACGCTCGTGGCCACGCCCGGATGTCATGTCACGGCCGCGACGCTGGCATTGGCTCCGCTCGTCGAGGCCGGACTGGTCGAGCCGACTGGAGTCATCGTCGACTCGATCACTGGTGTCAGTGGCGCCGGACGGTCACTGAAGCACACGTCGCTGTTCTGCACCGTGTCAGACGACCTCAACGCGTACGGATTGCTCGACCATCGGCACACGCCCGAGATCGAACAGGAAACCGGCGCTCAGGTGCTGTTCACTCCGCACCTTGCGCCACTCAGCCGCGGCCTGTTGGCCACGTGCTACGCCCGGCCGAGCGGTACCGTCACCACGGAGTCGTTGCTGTCGACGATCGCCGGGCGATACAGCAACGAGCCGTTCGTGGTCGTCGGTACGACCTCGCCATCGACCAAGGCAACGATGGGCAGCAACGCCGCCCACATCACCGCGCGCTTCGACGAACGCACCAACACGGTCATCGCCATCTGCGCGATCGACAACCTGGCCAAGGGTGCTTCCGGAGGCGCAGTGCAGGCCGCCAACGTCGCCCTCGGGTTGCCCGAGACGGCCGGTCTCACGACAGTCGGGATGTATCCGTGAGACCCGGATCATGAGCGGTGCTGCTGCGGCAGAGCGTGCTGCAACCCTGGTCGAGGCGCTTCCGTACATCCGCCGGTTCGCCGGCCAAGTAGTCGTCGTCAAGTACGGCGGCAATGCGCTGGCGGGTGCGTCCGATGGCGACGCGCTTGCGCTGTTCGCCAAAGACATCGTGCTGATGCACCAGGTCGGCATGCGTCCTGTCGTGGTGCATGGAGGCGGTCCGCAGATCAGTGATCTCCTGGCACGTCTCGGTAAGACCTCGGAGTTCCGCAACGGGCTGCGGGTCACCGACGGCGACACGATCGACATCGTTCGAATGGTGCTGATCGGCCAGGTCAACCCTCAACTGGTTGCAGCCATCAACGTCCACGGCCCCTTGGCCGTGGGAGTGTCGGGCGAGGACGCCGGACTCATCCGCGCAGTTGCCCGTGATGCTGATCTCGGCTTCGTCGGCGATGTCGAGTCGATCAACCCGACGATCCTCAACGCATTGTTGGGCGACGGTTTCGTGCCGGTCGTCGCCACGATCGGCACCGACGCCGACGGGCAAGCATTCAACATCAACGCCGACACGGTCGCCGGGGCGATTGCCGAGGCGCTGGCAGCCGAGAAGTTGGTGTACCTCACCGACATCGAGGGTTTGCGTCGCGTCGTCGACGACCCGCTGTCGTTGATGCGCCAGACGACGCCCGACGAGCTCGACGGACTGATGGCCGACGGCACCATCGCCGGCGGAATGATTCCCAAGGTCGAGAGCTGCACTCACGCAGTACGCAGCGGAGTGCGACGCGCCCACATCCTCGACGGGCGGATCGCCCACGTGTTGCTGCTCGAGATCTTCACCGACGAGGGGATAGGGACGATGATCCAATGACCACACACGCCTTCGACACGGCTGCGGCGCCGACTGTCTGTCCGTTCATGCCGGTGTTCGGCGCGCCGCAGGTGATGTTCGTCCGCGGCAGCGGCACCGAGCTGTGGGACAGCAGCGGCAAGCGTTACCTCGACTTCCTCGGCGGCCTCGCGGTGATCGGGCTCGGTCACTCGCACCCGCGGATCACGGCGGTGATCGCCCAGCAAGCAGCAACCCTCATGCACGTCAGCAACCTGTTCGCCAACGACAAGGCAACCGAGGCAGCCATCAAGCTCGACGCGCTGCTGGCCGAGACTACGGGCGAGATCGGTCAGGTCTTCTTCTGCAACAGCGGTGCCGAGGCCAACGAGACCGCGCTGAAGTTGGCCCGCAAGTTCGGTGGGCGTGGCCGGCACGCTGTCATCAGCGCGTTCGGTAGCTTTCACGGACGCACCCTGGCTGCGCTGGCTGCCACTGGACAGCCGGCCAAGCACGAGCCGTTCTTCCCCATGCCCGATGGTTTTCGGCATGTCGTCTTCAACGACATCGCTGCGCTCGAGGCAGCTGTCGATCCAACTGTGGCGGCTGTCCTGCTCGAACCTGTGCAGGGTGAGGGCGGAGTGTTGCCGGCCGATGATCAGTACCTGCGCGACGTCCGCACGCTGTGTGACGAACGCGGACTGCTGCTCATGATCGACGAGATCCAGACCGGGTTCGGGCGTACCGGCGAATGGTTCGGCTTCCAGCACTCTGGAGTCGTCCCCGACGTCGTCACGATGGCCAAGGCCATGGGCAACGGCTTTCCCATCGGAGCGACGTGGGCCAAGCGCGATGTAGCCGCCGTGTTCCAACCGGGCGATCATGGCAGCACGTACAGCGGCACCGCACTCGCCACCGCAGTGGTCAGCGCGGTGATCGATGAGATGCGCATCATCGACGCGCCAGCTCTCGCCGCCAAGCGCGGTGAGCATCTCAGCGCCCGCCTCAGCGCGTTGCCCGGCATCGCCGACGTGCGCGGGCGCGGATTGCTGCTCGCGGCCGAGCTGACCGACGGTCGCGACGCGCGCGCCATCTACTCCGATCTGCTGGCCGCAGGGCTGGTCACCAACGCCGTCACGGCGACCTCGTTGCGTTTCGCTCCGCCGCTGACCGTCAGCGAAGCAGAGATCGACGAGGCCGTCGACATCATCGCCGAAGTGCTGCGATGAGGCACCTCCTCGACGTCACTGATCTGGCCGCCGACGAACTCGTCGAAGTGCTCGATCTGGCCCAGCGAAGCGGCGTGCGACCGGCGCTCAGCGGGCTCGGCGTGGCCCTGATCTTCGAGAAGCCATCCAATCGCACTCGTCAATCGATGGAGATCGCCGTCGTTCAACTCGGTGGTCATCCGGTCTACACGCGCGGCGAGGAAGTCGGTTTCGACGTTCGCGAATCGGTCGAGGACGTCACGCGTGTGATGGCCGGCTATCACGGTTTGCTGGCGGCGCGGGTGTTCGATCACGGGGTGGTGGAACGAATGGCCACAGTGGACGCCGTACCGATCGTCAACATGCTCAGCGACCACTCCCATCCGTTGCAGGCTCTCGCTGATGTGCTGACCATGCAGCAGATCCACGGTCAGCTGGCCGGTCACACGGTCGCCTACGTCGGCGACTACAACAACGTGGCCAGATCGCTCGCCGAGGCCTGCGTCCTGCTCGGCGCAAACGTCTCGCTCGGATGCCCCATGGGCTACGAAGCCTCTAGCGAGGAGATGGAGCGACTGAACCTGCTCGGTCGCGGTCGCGTGCGTCAGGTGCATCGCGCTGCCGATGCGGTCGTGGGCGCGATCGCGGTGCACACCGACACGTGGACCTCGATGGGCCAAGAGGCCGAGAAGGAGTTGCGCAAGCAGGCTTTCGAGGGCTTCACCGTCACCACGGAGATGATGGCAACGGCCGCCACGGGCGCCGGCTTCTACCACTGCCTCCCGGCCTACCGGGGCTTCGAAGTTGCCGCTGACGTCATCGATGGACCGAGCAGTCACGTCTTTCGCCAGGCCCACAACCGACTTCACGCTGCCCGCGGTGCGCTGGCGTTCCTGATGGGTGTGCGCTGATGGCCAGCAAGGTCCAACGGCAGCAGGTCATCAGCAAGCTGATCGGCAGCCACGCAGTCACCAACCAGCCGCAGTTGGTCGAGCTCCTGGCCGACGAGGGGATCGCGGCGACACAGGCAACCGTGTCGCGCGACCTCGAAGACCTCGGCGCTGTGAAGGTTCGCGTGCCAGGCGGTGAGACCGTGTATGCGATCCCCGAGTACGAGCCGGCGCGGATCGCCCCGGAGGATCAGCTGCGGCGCGTGCTCGGCGAGTGGGTGGCCGAGGTCAAGGTGTCGGCCAACCTCGTCGTGCTGCGCACTCCACCGGGCTGTGCGCACGTGGTCGCCTCGGCGATCGATCGTTCCGGCATGACCGGGTTGATCGGAACCGTCGCCGGTGACGACACGTTGATGTGTGTTGCCGACGAGAACCTCGGAGGCAAGGCCTTGGCCGGCCAACTGCGCGACCTGGCCGGCCTGTCATGAGCGAGCACGACGGCGCCCCGATCGGGCACTTGTTGTGGCACGGCAGGTTCGAGGGCGGCCCGGCCGCCGAGCTCATGGCCTTCACCGAGAGTCTCTCGTTCGATCGGCGCCTGTGGCCCGATGAGATCGCCGGATCTGTCGCCCACGTCAACGGTCTGGCTCATTCGCAGATCATCTCCCGCTCCGAGGCCGAATCGATCGTCGCCGCACTGCATCGCGCCGGTGACGAGTTGAGCGCCGGCACGTTCGTGTTCGTCGAAGGTGACGAAGACATCCACACGGCGATCGAGCGGCGGGTCACGGAGCTCGCCGGTCCGACCGGGGCGAAGCTGCACACAGGTCGCAGTCGCAATGATCAATCGGCAACCAGCGTGCGCCGTTGGATGAAGCGCGAGCTGCTCGGCATCGCAGTTCGGATCGTCGACCTCCAGACCGTCCTGCTCGACCGGGCGCGCTCGGCTCATGGCATCTATCTGCCGGGATACACGCACCTGCAGCGGGCACAGCCGGTGTTGCTGGCCCACCATCTGTTGGCTCACGGGTGGGCTCTGGGTAGGGATGTCGAGCGCGTTCTCGACGCGATGGAGCGGATCGACGTGTCGCCGTTGGGCGCGGGTGCATTGGCAGGCTCGTCGCTCCCACTCGATCCTGACTTCACTGCCGGCGAGCTCGGATTCGCGGCCCGTTTCGAGAACTCGCTCGACGCAGTCGGTTCGCGTGATCACGTCGCCGAGGCGCTTTTCGTCCTGGCCCTCATCGGGATCAACCTCTCGCGCATCGGCGAGGAGTTCGTGCTGTGGACGAGCGAGGAGTTCGGGTTCGCCCGCCTGGACGACGCCTACGCAACCGGTTCGTCGATGCTGCCGCAGAAGAAGAACCCCGACATTGCCGAACTGGCCCGCGGCAAGGCCGGGCGCCTGATCGGTAACGTCACCGGCTTCATGGCAACGATGAAAGGTCTGCCGCTCAGCTACAACCGCGACTACCAAGAGGACAAGGAGCCCCTGTTCGACTCGGTCGATCAGATCAGCCTCGGTCTCGCCGCGGTCACAGGAATGGTCGCGACGGCGACGTGGGTACCTGAGCGCATGCAAGCTGCCGCCGATGCCGAGGCATCCTCGGCCACCGACCTCGCCGAGTGGCTGGTCCAACGGGGCATGCCGTTCCGCGAGGCCCACGCCGTGGTCGGCACCTTGGTCCGCCGGGCACTCGCCGGAGAGGGATCGCTCGGCTCACTCGTTTCCGCCCACCCAGAACTCGGCGCCGATGCCGCGGCGCTCGTCGCCCCCGGCGTGTCGGTCACGCGTCGAGTCACAGCTGGCGGGGCCGGCCCCGTGCCGGTGGCCGACCAGATCGATCGGTTTGCAAACCATCTCACCCGGCTCCGAGCCGCCCTGGTGTGAAGAAGCTCGCCCGGCGGTTCTTCGAGCGGGACTCCGTGGAGGTTGCGCCCGAGCTGCTCAACAAGCTCCTCGTCGTAGGAGAGGTCGCGGCGCGCATCACCGAGGTCGAGGCGTACACACAAGACGATCCAGCGAGTCACTGCTACCGAGGACGCACCAAACGCAACGAGGTCATGTTCGGTCCTCCCGGACGTCTCTACGTGTACTTCGTCTACGGAATGCACTACTGCGTGAACATCGTGACCGGTCGCGAGGGCGATGGTCAGGCTGTGTTGCTTCGCGCCGTCACGTGTGACGGCGTTGATCCGAGGGTGACGAATGGCCCGGCCAAGCTGTGCAGACATCTCGGCATCGATCTGTCGATGAACGGCGCCCCGGCGGTGATCTTCGACGACGGAACTCCGCCGCCGCCCGCCCCCCTGCTCACCAAGAGGATCGGCATCACGAGGGCGGTCGACATGTTGCGTCGATGGGTGGTTCCCTGAAAGCGTGCGGTTTCGCCTGGGTGAGCTGGCAACATGGGTGACGTATGGATCGCCGTGTAGACCTCCTCGCCGAACTCGATGCCCGCGGGCTCGTTCACGACACCACGGACCGCGACCTGCTCGCGGCGCGCCTCGACCAGGGAAACATCGGCCTGTACATCGGCTTCGATCCGACCGCGGATTCGCTGCACGCCGGCCATCTGGTCGGTCAGCTGTTCATGCGCCGCTTTCAACTCGCCGGGCATCGGCCCTTCCCCTTGGCAGGTGGCGCGACCGGAATGGTCGGCGATCCGGGTGGTCGTAGCGAGGAGCGTAACCTCCTCGACAACGACACGTTGCGCCACAACGTCGAACGCATCAAGCTGCAGCTGACCAAGTTGCTCGACTTCGAACCCGGTCCGTTCCAAGCGACCCTGGTCAACAACGCCGACTGGACCCACCCGATCACGATGCTCGAGTTCCTCCGTGACGTCGGCAAGCACTTCACGGTCAATCAGATGATGGCCAAGGAGTCCGTTCGATCGCGTATCGACAGCGAGTACGGAATCTCCTACACCGAGTTCAGCTACATGCTCTTGCAGGCCAACGATTTCCGCCATCTCTACGAACACCACGATGTCGAACTGCAGGCCGGAGCGTCCGACCAATGGGGCAACATCGTCGCCGGCGTCGAGCTCATCCGACGCAAGCTGGGCAGCCAGGCATTTGCCATGACCCATCCACTGATGACGAAGGTCGACGGCTCGAAGTTCGGCAAGTCCGTCGGCGGCGCAGTGTGGCTGGATCCGGCGCGTACATCGCCGTACCAGTTCCGACAGTTCTGGGTTCAATGCGACGACC
>CAVRGR010000002.1:0-538172 GCA_963720775.1 Ilumatobacteraceae bacterium
TTGTCGACGAACGCCTTGGCCGCTGCCTTCGCCGCGTCCATCCGCGTCGGCTTGAGGTCGGTGGCCAGCATGCTGTTCGACACGTCGAAGGCCAGGATGACGACGCCTTCGCGATGCGGCAAGCCGACACTCATCTGCGGTCTGGCAAACGCCACCACCATCACCGCGAGCGCCGTCAGGAACAAGACGGCGGGAACGTGGCGGACTCGACGCAGCCGGCTCGCCGCGGCTGTTGGCGCGAAGCCCTGCGCGGCGAGTGCCGCAGAACGCTCGCCGCGCCGCCGGGCCGCGCGGACGTACGCGGCGACGGCGAGCGGTACCACTACGAGGAGAACGAGCATGCTCGGCGAGGCGAACGACATCAGCGCCTCTGCCTCTTACGGCTCTCGACCATGTGCACCATGGCGCGGACGAGATCGTCCTCGGTGGAAACCTCGTACAGCGGGGTGCCTGCCTGCTTCGCCAATTCGCGAACTCCGGCCTCACGTGCTGCGGCGGCGTCGGCGAAGCGCCGCCGAAACTCGGGATCGCTGCTGTCGACCGAGAGCAACTCGCCGGTCTCGACGTCTTCGACGACGATCCATCCGGCGTCGGGGAGCGCCAGTTCGCCGGGATCGGTCAAGCGAATGGCGATCACTTCGTGTCGTTCTGTCAACCGGGCCATCGCTCGCTCCCAACCCGGCTCGCTGATGAAGTCGGAGATCACGAACACGAGCGAGCGCCGCCGCGCGATCGCGGCACCGGCCTCGATCAACCGCTGAAGATCGGTGGTTCCGTGCGACTCGGTGGCGGGTCGTAGCAGTTCGTGGGCGAGCCGCAGCACGTGCATGCGTCCGTTGCGCGGCGGGAGCGTCTGCTCGACGGCGTTGTTGTAGAGGATTGCACCCACGCGGTTGCCTCCACGAGTGAGCACCCACGCCAAGGCGATCGCGATCTCGACGAGCACGGTCTCCTTCGGTCGCGCCGCGGGTCCGAAGCCCATTGACGGCGAACGGTCGAGCAGGAGCCACGCGGTGAGCTCACGATCCTCGAGGAACGTGCGCACGTGGGCTACGTCGGTGCGCGCCGTCACGTTCCAGTCGATGTGGCGCACGTCGTCACCCAGCTCGTACTCGCGCAGGTCGGCAACGTCGACACCGGCGCCGCGGAACATCGTGCGATAGTCGCCTTGGAGGCGGCCGTCGAGGCGGCGGATCACTCGCCACTCCAGCCGGCGCAGCAGTCGCTCAGGCGTCTGGACGGTAGAGGGCGTCATCGTAGGAGGCTCGAAACTCGCGCAGTGGCACGTCGGGAACGGGGATCGCCGCGATCACTTTGGTGAGGATGCTGTCGGCACTGACGTTGTCGGCGAGCGCCTCGTACGACAGCACCACTCGGTGGCGGAGGACGTCGAGAGCGAGGTCGGTGACGTCTTGGGGAAGCGCGTAGTCGCGGCCCCGCAGGAACGCCAGCGCCTTGGCCGAGAGGATCATGTTGATCGAGCCACGCGGGCTGGCGCCGAATGCCAGGTAACCGGCGAGGTCGCGGAGGCCGACCGACGCCGGTTTGCGGGTTGCAGTGACGACTCGCACGGCGTAGTCCATCAATGCGGGGTCCACGTAGACGGCGTCCGCTGCTAGTTGCATCTGCAACAGTTCTGCAGAGGTCATTACCTGTTGCGGCGGATCGATCCTGGTGGTCATGCGCTCGACGATGACGAACTCCTCGACCGGAGTTGGGTAGTCGACGAGCACCTTTAGCATGAACCGGTCGAGCTGCGCTTCCGGAAGCGGGTAGGTACCCTCGGACTCGATCGGGTTCTGGGTGGCCATCACGAGGAACGGATCGCCGACGCGGTGCGTCTCGCGACCGATCGTGACCTGCCGTTCCTGCATCACTTCCAGGAGTGCGCTCTGCACTTTTGCCGGCGCCCGGTTGATCTCATCGGCGAGCAACAGGTTGGTGTGCACGGGCCCGAGGGATGTCTGGAACTCGCCGAGGCGTTGGTTGTAGATCCGCGTGCCGATCAGATCGGCCGGCACCAGATCGGGGGTGAACTGGATGCGTTGGAAGTCGCCGCCGATCGTCTGCGCGATCGTCTTGATGGCCATCGTCTTGGCGAGGCCGGGGACTCCTTCGACGAGCACATGACCGCGCGCCAGCAGGGCCACGATCAGCCGCTCCAGCAGCATGTCCTGGCCGACGAGCAGCTTCTTCACCTGGAACACCACGTGCTCCATCGGCGCATTCCTGGTGGACGGCATGTTCACGTGTGCTCCGTTTCGATCGGTGTGGGGGAGTCGGTCACTGCTCGGGTGCTCCTGCCGCGCCGCCGGCGGTGGCAATCGGGATCGCGAAGCCGATGCCGACGAAGAAGGTCTGGTCGGTCGGGTTGGCCAGGGCGGTGACGATGCCGACCACCTGTCCGGCACGGTTGAGCAGAGGCCCGCCCGAGCTGCCCGGGTTGACGGCGGCATCGAACTGGATGAGGCCGCTGAGCGTTTGCTGGCCGGCGATCGGCACCGTGCGATTCAATCCTGACACGACACCGGCGCTGAGGGAGTCGACGAGGTCGAGTGGGTGCCCTGCCGCATAGACCTCGTCGCCGATGTGCACGCCGCTGCCCAGCACCGCCGGCACGATGACGCTCGGCGGCGTGTCGGGCGCGAGCACGGCAATGTCGGTGTTGGCGTCCTCCGACGAGATGGTTGCCGTCGACTGGCTGCCGTCGGCAAAGCTCACCTCGATCGACTCGGCACCATGCACGACGTGTCTGGCGGTGAGGATCTCGCCGGTGGCGTTGACGATCACCCCCGCGCCTGAAGTCGTGTCTTCGGTCGCGGTTCCCGTTCGTTTGGCGCGGATGTAGACCATCGAAGGCTGGATCGCGCGAAAGGCCGTCTCGCCCGGAGGTGGCACGTTCTGGGCGTCCGCAAGGCTCTTGTCGACCTCGGAGGTGATGGTGCTGGAGATCTGCTCCGGCGTGAGAGTGGATGGGTGGTCATCCGCGCGCATGACGGCGACGATGCCGAGCGCCACAGCGAGAACGATCCCAAGCCACGCAAGCCAGGGGAGCTTCGGCCGCGCTGTGCGTGGCGGGTGCTGGTCGTCGGCGCTGGCGGGCGCTTCGATCCGGTCATCGTCAACGACGCGCACCTTCGGATGGTACTGCCGGGGGTCGGCGGCGTGACGTCGGGGTTGGGCTGTTGCGGCCGGCCGCATGAGCCTTGCACCGATCGCCGTCCTTGACGTGCTGGTACCCGGGTGGTTCAATCCGGCCTGTCTGTTCGAGCTGGGCCAAGGGGACCGCCATGCCATCGAAGACCAATTCGCCAGAGGGTGCCAAGGGCTCGGCCAGCGGCGGTCGGGGGAGTCGATTCAACCTCTTCATGACCAAGCAGGTGCTCACACCGCTCGTCGTGCTCACGGTGCTGGTGGCCTTCCTGCTCGTCACTGTCACCTACACGTTCAATCGGTTCCGCAAAGACGGCGAGTTCATCCCGGAGAACAGCTTGCCGATCATGCTCCTCATCGGCACGGTTGCCCTGCTGGTGACGTTGGCCGTCGTCACGACGATCTTCGCTCGCCTCGGCCTGACGACCTACAAGCAAGCACTGGGGCTTCCGGAAGGCAGTGTGCGTGCGATCATCGCGTTGCTCCTCATCCTGCTGTTCTTCGTCAGCGCGATCTTTCTCTACGCGGACGTTGGGCGAAGGGGAGACAGCCGTTCTTTGAAGGGCATCGACGCAACTCGGCTGGCGGCGATTCCGACGGACAGCATCCAATCACTCGAGCCGGTCGGTCAGGGTGACGCGCAGCGCTTCAACGTGGTGCTCTTCGGTCAGGACAAGAACCAAGAGAGCCGCGACTTGGCGAAGCAGTTGGTGACAACGGTGAGCACCTTGGTGGTCGCGGTCGCGGCGTTCTACTTCGGCACCACGTCGACGCAGTCGGCCGGAAACGCAGGTGCTGCGGCCGCCGGAGCAGCCGCGGGTGGAGCTGCCGGCGGCGCAGCCGGTGCCGGTGCAGCTGGCGGCGGCGGTGGCGGGGCTGCGGCCGGCGAGGCTGGTAAGGCTGGAGACCCTGGCGGCGGTGTCGCGGGCGGTGATGCGGCCGGTGGCGGTGGTGGCGGTCCGTGACAGCGCGGTGAGTTACTGCGGGTCGTGATCCCAGGCGCGCAGGCGCCGAAGCAGGCTTCGTTTCTTGTGTTGATGTTGTTGCATGCGATTGAGGATCGAATTGAGCGCCGTGATGGCCTCGATGATGTGCGGTCCCTTGTTGAGCATGACGCATTCAGCGCGTTCGGACATCGCTGCGTCGGTGACCTCGGCGCGCGAAGGCTGGCCGGTTCGGGCGAGGGTGTCGAGTACCTGAGTCGCCCAGATCACCGGTACGTGAGCTGCTTCGCAGGCCCACATGATCTCTTCTTGGACCTCGGCGAGTCGCTCGAAGCCGACCTCGACAGCCAGGTCCCCACGGGCGATCATCACACCGACCTTTTTGAGTCGCATAGCGGTGAGGAGCAGTTCAGGGAGGTGCTCGAACGCGGCGACGTTCTCGATCTTCAAGACAACTCCGACGTCGTCGGCGTCGAGTTGCTCGAGTTCCGATTGGAGCTGTTCGATGTCTTGTGGTCGGCGGACGAACGACATGTTGATGAGGTCGGCGTGGCGGGCGACGAAGCTCAGGTCGTCGTGGTCCTTCGCGGTGAGCGCGCCGAGGTGCAGATCGGTGTCAGGGAGGTTGATCCCCTTGCCCTCTCTCAGGTTCGCTCCACCCGGGCGGATGTCGGTGACGGTCAGTTCGATCTCGTCGGCGGTGACGTTGTCGATGACACCGCCGATCTTGCCGTCGTCGAGCCAGATCCGCTCGCTCGGTCTGGCGTGCAGGAACACCGCCGGAAGTGTGCAGCCGATCCTGTGAGTGCTACCGGCAATCGTTGGGGTGGCCGGGTCGAGTGAGCGAGTCAGCACGACTCGATCGCCAGCCTCGACTCGGTGGGCTTGTTCGGCTTCGGGAAGCTCACCAACTGCGACGGTGTCTTCGTCGAACCCTCCGTTGCAGGTGAGCTTGATGCCAGTCGTCACGTAGGTGGTTTGTTCGGTGGACGCGAGGCAGCCGCCAGGACCGGCTTCGCGGATCTCCCACGTGCGCTTGGCGCCACGACCATCGTGTAGTTCGAGTCGGTCACCGGGGTGGCGGCGCTTCACCCAAGCCGCATCGTCGAGGGGTATGACGACGATCCTGTGGCGGGCTGCGACGGCAGGGTGCTGGTCGGTGGCAGTCAGCCAAACCTGCGCAGGTTCTACGACGTGACCGACCTTGTCGCGCCGAGGAGCGATCCGCACGGCACGAGGGCCGCGTTGCAATGGCCCGGTTCGCAGTTTCGGGCCTGCGAGATCCATTGCGACCAGGCACTGTCGCCCGTCGGCCGCCGCCGTCGATCGCACAGTGGAGATCATCTGCTGCCACACCGCAGCGTCGTCGTGAGCGCAGTTCACCCGAGCGATGTCCATACCGTGAGCAACCATCTGCTCGACGAGCCTTGGGTTGTCGGCAGCCTCGCTCGGCAGCGTGACCATGATTCGTGCGGCTCGTTTCGCCGGCGACGTGCCGAGGAGACGGTCGGCGTTGGCCGAGAGCATTTTGTATCCTTCGCCGAGTGCCACATCCGCCGTCGGCTCATCGGATGGGTGACCGGTCAGTCGAGTCAGCACCGACAGGACGGCCTCTACCGTCGCCAGCACGTGCGGTTCGGATCGGCCGAGCGACGAGAGTCCGAGGTCGCCAAGACGAGTTTGCAGCTTGCGGACATCGTGACGTCGGAGCTCGAGGTAGTGAACGAGGTTGGCTGCCGAGCGGCGATGCGCCGTATGGGCCGCGCCGATCTCGGCCGACCTCGCCCCCTCAGCGGCCAACATCGCATCGCGCAGGGCGCGTACCTCCGACTCGAGGTGGGCGAGCGCCCTCTTGTCGTCGATCGGTTGCACCACACCTGACACTATGGAGCTGAACATGAACACGGGATGAACGAGCGCCCAATTCCTGGCTCGCGTTGGGCGATTCCGGGAGCTAGTCCCGCTCGACCCTCTGCAATCCTCGCCCGGGTGTCCATGACTCGACCACGAGTTTGGTGGCCTCGGCGTTGAGAGCGGTGATGACGACTTCGATGATGTCGGCGACGAACATCTCCCCGTCCGGTTGCTCGTTCGCTTGGTCAGCGGCCACCTGGCCGGCAGCGATGGCTCGTCCTGCGATCTTCGCCTCGCCCGGCCAGTCGCTCTCCTTGCCCTCCACAGGATGAAAGGTCGGGCCGTGCAAGGCGAAGCGTGGATCTCGCCTGAGGTCCGCCCCCTTGCGGGCGTCCGTCATCGAACCGAAGCGCAAGTCGCCGGTTGTGAACTCGCACTCGATGCCCGAGATGCGTGGCGAGCCGTCGGCGCGCAGTGTCGCGATCGTCTTGTGGCGACCGGCGTCGAACAGCCGCCGCACACGCCCGGCAAACTCCGGTTCGGCCTGCTCGATCGCCCCCCACGACGCCACGGCCGCACAGCGTACCCGCCGGTCGAACGTGGTGTCAGCGAACGAGCAGGGGATCCTCGTCAGGGGAATTTGGGCGCTTCCCGTCGCAACTGTCGTGAGCAGCTCGCGGCGGCGATCGAGGATCTGGGCGCCAGGGATCTCAACGCGCTGCAACGGTGAGCGCGCACCGGCGCCCAGATCTGTTGGTGCAAGTACAGGGGGGCCCAGCTTCTCGAAACCAACTGACACCTTGTCAATCATCAGCCGAAGCCCGAATGTCGGGGCCTCAGCCGAAGGAAGGTTGGCTCAGCGATCTTCGTCGACCGTGGGCAGCGTGAGTCCGAACATCCAACGGTGAGGCCTGAACTCGAGCAGTGTGACCTGGCCGACGTCATCGTCGTTCTCGATCGTGATGTCCCAGTCGTACTTCGTTCGGAAGGCCTGCACGACGGTTGCCGGTCGTGCAGCCTCGTGGATCGATACCGTCCCCTCCGCGACGACCGGCTCGTCACCTTGCTCGAGACACGCAGACGCGGCGGGATTGTTGCGGAGGTTGCGAACTCGTACCGAGGTCAGTCCGGTGCCGATCCAGATGCGGTCTTCGACATATACGAACCATACAGGAGCGACATGGGGACGGCCGTCGGAGCGCACCGTCGCCAGCCAAACGTTGCGAGCCTCGTGCAGACGTTCGACGACCACGACATCCAACATACTGCGGACCGCCGGGGACTCGACGTGCCCCAATAGCACCCTGCTGGAAGACAATGACTCGACCGAGAACTACGCCGAGCGATCATCGCGCACCCTGCACCGAAGGCGCATCTGGCGTGTGTTCGCTCGGACTGCTCGGGCGTGGTGCGCTGGGATCATCGATCGTGTCGAGGCCTGCCGCGAATAGTCTTCAGGCGTGGCCTCGACTCGAGAGGTTGATGTCGTGATCGTGGGCGCGCGGGTCGCGGGGTCCACATTGGCGTGTCTATTGGGTGCTGCGGGCTGGAGAACCCTGGTCGTCGACCGAGCCCGGTTCCCGAGTCCGACGCTGTCCACGCACTTCTTCCGCGGTGCGGGATGCGCCGGCGTGCTGGGCCGTCTTGGTGTGCTCGACGAGGTCCTTGCATGTGGTTCGCCTCCGCTCGTCCGCGAGTACAACGCGGACGCTCTCACGGGTTCTCATACGATCGACCCGCCGCAAGACCCTGGCGATGTCGGGCTTTGCCTGTCGGTGCGACGCGAGACCTTGGACGAGATTCTCGTTCGGCGGGCGAGACGCGAATCGACGGTCGATGTCCTCGAGGGGACAGCGCTTGGCGGGTTGCTCGTCGCTGATGGCAGGGTCACCGGAGTTGAGATTGCCGACGACGCAGGAGCACAACGAGTGCGGGCTCGCCTCGTCGTCGGCGCGGGCGGGCGTCGCGCCTTGCCGAGCTGGTTGGGGCAGCGATCCAGGAAGATCACCGTGGATCGCGGGCGATGTATTTCCGCTACGCCACCGCGATGGCTGGACCCGAAGGCGACCCGGATGGACCCGAGTTCTCCCTCGGCGACGACGAACTTGCCTATGTCTTTCCGAGCGATGGATCGACGTCTTGCATCGCCGTGTCGGTGAACCTGTCTCGCTACGCCGACATGCGATCCGCAGGCCAGACAGCGTTCGAAGAGCGGCTCGCGCCGCCTCCTCGGCTTCGGTTGCCTCGGCATCGGATTGGCCTCCGTGGTTCCGGCGGTGTTCAGCGCCGCGGGACGTATACCCGGCCTGCATCCGGGCACCGCCGTGGCCACCGTGTCAGCCTGTGGGTGGGGCGGGTTCGTTTGCGGCCCACCGCTCATCGGCCGTCTGTCCGCATGGACGTCGCTTCCCGTTGCGCTAGGCCTGCTGCCGCTGCTCACCGCATTCATCGTCGTCGGCACGCGCACCTCCCGTGCGCTGAGCGATCGCCAACTCTCTGTCGACGACCAGCAAGACGCAGCAGAATGATCCGGCATCTGCTCGTGGACTATGGCGAGGTCATCAGCACGCCGCTGAGCGAGAACACGATCACCGAGCTGGCCGCCCTCGCCGACCAACCACGCGACACCTTCCTCGACCGCTACTGGCACCACCGACTCGCGTACGACCTCGGTCAATCACCGACCGATTACTGGTCCGAGGTCCTGGCCCGCGACCTGGCCGGTTCACCTCCCGTCGTCAACCGGCTGACGACCATCGACGTCCACGGCTGGCTCCGGCTCGACTCACTCACCCTGCGCACCCAGATCGTGCTGCACGACCTCGGCGCGCAACCGGGCGAGGTGTTGTTCATCGACGACCGCGCCGATAACACACTCACCGCCCGCGGCCTCGGAATGCACACCATCACATTCGCGTCCGCGAGCGCCCTCGACCGCGCACTACAGCTACGGGCGGCCGATTCGGTGTGACCGACCCGGCCGCGGCCTCGGCGCTGGTGACCCTCATGCGTCGCGAGGTGACCAACAGGATCGCGAACGCGATCCCGCCCACCACACCGAAGGCCACGCGGAGGTTTTGCCACTCGGCCAGGGCGCCCACGCCAACGGCGGTGAGCATGCCGCCGAGGCGTTGGCCGAGCAACATCGAGCCAAGACCTGCACCGGCCGACACGCCGGGTAACCGGGCGGCGCTTGCGTACAACTGCGGGAAGACGACGGACAGGCCGAGGCCCCACACGATGAGGCCCAGCAGTGCCACGGCGCCCACCGGTGCGGTCACCGTGATGACTGCGCCGATGCCCACCAGGATCATCGCCCATGTGAACAATCGTCGCTCGCCGATGCGGTCCAGCACATGGTCGCCGCCGAGACGGCCGACAAGCATTGCGCCGGCGCAGGCCATCGTGCCGAAGCCGGCGGCTTTGCCGAAATCGAACACGTCACGCATCAACACTGCTGACTAGTCGTTGGGCGTCACTTCCAACGCTACGGCGCCGAGTGCTGCCAAGCCCATCATGACCGTCACAGGCGACAACCTCTTGCTCGGCGTAGCGCCGGCCGCGTCGGCGGGAGCGTCGGCGTTCGGCGGCGGGTCCACAGCAATCAGCCAGCGCCGTACCACCACGACGGTGATGAGCAGGATGACACCTACTGTGACCAGTTGGGCGCGCACGCTTGCGCCGGCAGCCGACGCGGCCGATCCAACGACAGCGCCGCCGGTGAAGCCCAAGCTCCACATCGCGTGCAGCCGGTTCATGATCGAACGTCCGAGACGCTGTTGCACGATCACACCTTGAGCGTTCATCGCCACGTCGTTGCAGACGTCGAGCACGCCAAGGGTGGTCAGCAACAAGAGCAGCACCACCGCATTGGGAGCAAAGGCGATCAGGGGCATCCCGATCGACAGCGCAGTGGCGGCAAGACTCAGGAGGCGACGGCTGCCCAAGCGGTCGAACACCTTTCCCACGACCAGCGCGCCGACGATGCCGCCGAGACCACCGCCGAGCAGGGTCGCTCCGAGGCCGGCGTTGCCGAGGCCGAGTTGGTCGCGGATCTCGGGGATGCGTGGCAACCAATTCGAGAACGTCGCACCGTTGACGAAGAACAGCGCTGCCACGGCGGCACCGGAGTGCCGCAAGCGGGGGGCGTCCAGGTCCGGCGCCGTTGTCACGGCCGCGAATCTACGGCAACGGCAGCCGCGAGCCTCGTTGACGAGTCGCCTTGCGATTTCCGGTGGAATCCCGAAGGCCCGTGGGTTGGTCAAGGGTGTCACGCAGCATCGTGACGGTGGTGGGCGCGTCGGGTGTTAGGGGTGAATCGGCACGTGTTTGGTGACGACCCAGCGGTGTTTGCCGATCTGGCGGTCTTCGCTGAATCCGGCTCGTTGGTAGGTGGAGAGCGCTCCGTGGTAGAGGAATCCAGCAGGCACCGAGTCGGCGGGCTCGGGATATCCCTCGACGATGCCGCCACCAAGGTCGGCGATGAGTTCGAGGGCACCTGCAAGCGCGGCAGTGGCGACGCCTTGGCGGCGGTGGCCTTTGCCGACGTAGCAACAGGCGATTCGCCAGTCCGGTGGGTCGGTGAGCTCCCTTTCGTAGGCGCGCCGGTTCTTGATCCGAGGAACCTCATCGGGAGGACCGAACTGGCACCAGCCGACGCACTCGTCGCCGTCGAAGACGAGCGCCGCGTGGGCAGTCCCGGCAATGACTCGTTCGTACTTGCGTTCACGCTTCGATCGTGTCGGCGTCGCCGCGGTGTCATCGTCGGGGTGGAAGCCCATGCACCAGCAGCCTCCGAAGATGCCGTTGTTCGCCTCGACGAGCGCTGCGAACGCATCCCACGTGGAGGCGTCGAGTGGCTT
This sequence comes from Ilumatobacteraceae bacterium, assembly GCA_963720775.1. Classification (GTDB taxonomy): domain Bacteria; phylum Actinomycetota; class Acidimicrobiia; order Acidimicrobiales; family Ilumatobacteraceae; genus JAENVT01. Next base: position 10,814 of record CAVRGR010000002.1, read on the forward strand.
GATCGAATATCGCGAGGTCATGCCAGATCGTCCAGGAAGGCGAGGACTCGTTCGGTCAGCAATGCGGTCGCCTCGGCGTCGTAGGACGGCAACGAGTCGTCGGCAAACAGGTGGGCGTCGCCCGGGTACGTGAACAGCTCAGCTCGAGTCGTCGCCGAGGCTGCCTCGACCAGTGATCGGGCGGCGTCGATGTCGCCCTCACCGACGAAGTACGGGTCGGCGTCCATGCCGTGGATCTGGACCGGCACCCCGGCTGGCCATCCGTCGGCGAACTCCGAGACGGGTACGCACGACTCGAACAGCAATGCACCCTGAGCCCCAGGGCGGGTCTCAGCAAGTTTCTGAGCCGGGAGTACGCCCATCGAGAACCCGGCATACACCAGCTTCGCAGGATGAAAGTCGGCTTCGGCGACGCCTTGCTCGATGATCGTGGCGAACCCGATCTCGTTGGCGTATGCCACACCGTCATCAATCGTGGTGAACGTTCGCCCGTCAAACTGGTCAGGAGTGTGCACCGTGTGCCCCGCCTCCCGGAGCCGGTCGGCGAACGCGATGATACCAGGGGTGAACCCCCGGACGTGATGGAACAGCAGCACCTCAGCCATGGCGGCTCCTCCTTCAATGATCGATAAAGTTCGATCATTCACCCTAGTCGTTATGATCGAGAAATGTCGAGCAGTGATTCGTCTCCCGACTACGAGCTCGAGGATCTCCGGATCGTGACAGCGACCCCGGAACTGAAAGCGATGTTCCATCCCCTGCGCGGCACGTTGCTGGGTCTCGTGCTCGAACGGGCCGCCACGGTCAACGAACTCGCCATCGCAGTCGACCGGCCACCCAGCAGTGTTGCGCATCACGTCAACGTGCTCGTCGACGCCGGACTCTTGAAGGTGGTGCGAACGCGCAAGCGGCGGGCGATCGATGAACGGTTCTACGGGCGTACCGCGCGGATCTTCCACGTCGGACAGATCCAGCCTGAGCAGCTCAGCGCGATCCCGAACCTACTTGTCGAGGCAGCCACCGAATCCCGCCCCGCTCATCAAGCCGACGATCTCCGTGCCGTACACCGTCACGCACGTATTCCTCGCGAACACGCCAAACAATTCTGGGATCAGGTCTTCGAACTCACCCGCACGTTCAGCGCTCTGCCACGCAGTGGCGACACCACCTACGCGTTCGTCGCAGGCCTCTACCCCACCGACCACCCCACCCTTCCCGAACCCTCGTGTCGTTGAAGGTGTAGAGGCGGAGTTCGCTGGATGGCCGAGAGTCAGGTCGACCCGAGCTGCGGCCTGTTGATCAGAGCAGTTCGATCGGGCAGTTGAGGCCTGGTGCGTTGGCGAGTCGGGTGTCGGTCGTGAGCAGGGCTGTTGCGCCGGTCATCTCGGCGAGGGCGACGTAGGTGGCGTCGTAGGCGCTGAGATCGTGCCGCAGCGCCCATATTCTCGGTCGGAGCCAGTCGGCGGGGAACCGGGTGAGGGCCAGGTCAATGAAACCGTCCAGGGCGGAGGTGCCTTGCTCGTCGGTCAGGACGTTCTGGACGACGAGGCGCCGAAGGACGTTGGTCACCTCGCTGTCGATGAGGTGGGGAACGGCGAGTTCTTCGTCGCCGAGACGATCGGGGTCGAGGTCGTTTGCGACGAGTTCGACGATGACGCCGGCGTCGACGACTCTCAAGCGCCGCGTCCCTCGTGCCAGCAATGACGGGAAGAAACTGCCATGCGACAGCTTCGGGATCTTCAACTCGATGTCACCGGCCTGGGTCGACAACAGACGGCTGCGGTGACCGTTTCGTTCATTCGTACGCGCCCCGGTGCGCTCGTATCGGCCGGCGCCGATCGCTTCGGTGGCTTCGAGCTCGATCAACTCTTGCATCACCAGACGCACAGCGTCTCTGATCAGATCGATCCCGTCGCCGGCACGGAGCGCGTCGAGAAGTTCGGGCAGGGCAGACTCATCTAGAGCCATCGGTGTGTTCTCCTTCAGTGGGTTCTTGCGGAACACACCAAGAATCACGCCGATGGCTCACCCAACGGTGGACCTTCCCAAAACCCACCACGCCGCGGGACTCATACGAGCCTTGCGCGACGAAAAGTCTAGACCGTTAGATGGGATGTGGATCCGAGTCACTTCGGGCGCTCTGAGCTGGTACTTCTTGGTGCGCCCCCTGGGTTTCGAACTAGAAAACGTCGTGCGGGCTGGTTGCGCCGAATGTGACCAAGTCCAGGTCAGATGGCACTTTTGCACTTTGACGAACAGGCTTCGTGACGCCTAATACCGTCCTGTGGTGAACTTTTGGTGACCAATCGGTGACCACGACGTCGGTTCACGCCGCCCGCCCCGTGACCCGCTTGGGTGTCGTTGTACCCTGGTTTCGCGTCACACCGGCTGGTACACCGGAACCATGACCACCATTCGCAGCCTGTTCGCCATCGTCGCGTTAGGGGCAGTGACGGTCGCCTGCGGTAGTTCCAGCGGATCTGGCTTCAATGAGACTGCCGCCAAGAACGGCATTGCGTCGTCGGGGCTGTGGAAAACCGATGCCGACAGGGCTGACGCTCTCGACTCAATTCGGCACACCTGCGAACTGCCCGACAATTCGATCAACGATTTCTCAGCGCACGACTTCCTAGTCAACGACAAGTACTCGCCCACGCTTGTCGCCGCGTGGCGAACTGGCTGCGACGCCAAGTTCGTTCACGTCCAAGCGATGATCGACAATGGCGATTGCTTCGGTGGCGTGTTGGCGGGTTGCAAGAACTGACGGTCACGCTGCGCGCTGGTGTTCGGCAGCACGCAGCCGGGCACGTTCCCGCGCCGATCGCCCTGCCCATATCCCGAACTGTTCGTGGCTTCCGGCTTCGGCACATTCGGTGTTCACCAGACATCGCCGGCAGATCGCCGCGACAGCTGGCGACGGGTGGCCGCGGTCAGGGAAGAAGTCGACCAGCGGGTGTTCGTGGCAGGCAGCGTCGCGGTGCCATTCGGGTCGGTCAAGTAGCTGTGCGAAGGTCGCCGGTTCCGGGCTGTCGTCGAACACGATCGGGCCGCGTTCGACGACCCGCAACGCTGTCGGCGATTCCAGCCACGCCAACAGGTCGACGATGTTCACGATTGGCACGGTAGGCCACGTTTCCGGTACGGCAAGCGGCACCGGTGGCATGTTGGGTCATCTTCGACGTTCGCGGGCTGCGAAACGCCCTGCCCGGTAGGCGACAGCGACGATCCCGGTGGCTACTTGTGTTCGATGTCGTCGGTGTTGCGGCCGCGGTAGGCGGTGACGAACGATTCGGCGATTTCGTCAACAGCCGCCGGTTCGTAGAACGGTTCCGGCGTTGCCGGTTGTTCGACGACGGGGGGAGTCGGGTCAGGATTCATATTCACCCCCTTGTCGCAATCGCGATCAGCCAGCACGCACGCTGAGCACCCAACGCGCCCATTGCCGCTTTCAGTCGATCTTCAAGGTCTTGCAGCGTTTCGTCGTTGGCGATCCGGTTGCGTTCCATCGCCGCGACCAGGGTGCCTTTGATCTTCGATTCGTCGATGGTGTCGTAGACCGTGCCTGACTTGACCAGCGACATCGGCGGTGGGTACAGCCTGATTTTCTGGCCCAAGCACATTGATCCGAACAGGTACACGGCCACCGCGGCCAGCACGCCGCCACCGATCCCGAACATCAGGTCGGGTGTCTCGCCGCTGGCGAACGCCGATCGCCCAAGTTCGACGTTGACGATCGACGACAGCCCAAGCAACAGCCCGGCGCGGTACACGTGCTGTCGATCGTCGCCCGCTGTTCGTCCAGGGCGCGGACCGCGAAGTCGTAGGCCAGATCAACGCGAACACTCATTGCGATAATTCTGCCGCAGGGGTGTTACACGGTGGGCGATCGTCGAACGCTTGACGACCGGCGTGGCTATGTCGGTGCGTCGGGTTGGCCCACCTTCGCCCACAACAGCGGCCGCGCTGACCACGGGTACTTCGGTTCGTGGCGCACGACCAGACCTTCGGATTCCAGGCGGATCAGGGCGCGCCGAATCGCCGTTCTGTTGGGCGTTCGTGGCGTTGAGCGACCCGATAGAACCGGTTGGCGAGTGTGCCGCGCTGACGGGCAGCGACCGATCCAGCGACCGGGTTCGGGTACGTCGGGAAGTTGCGTCAACAGGAACGCTTGCAGGGCACCATGTCCGCGGCTCACGACGGGCTATGTGTAGTGCGACCGGCGCAGTGCGCTTCCCGGTTATGTGTAGTGCATAGCACGCCCTGTGGTGCCCGGACGGCGTGCGCCGCACTACACATAACCCGACGACGGGGAGACGTCCGCGGCGCTACACATAGCCCGACGTCACCCATCGTCGTCGGCTTGCAGCCGCAGGCGTCGCCGGGCTTCAGCGAACAGTTCGTCGTCGGTCAGATCGTCGAACCCGCCGTCGCGGCGAATGATCTCAGCCATGTGCCGCGTGACAGCCTTTCGCCAGCCGCGCTGAACTTCGGCCACGGTCGCGGTCGTCGGGTCGCAGGGCACGTTCTTCGGCGACCAGTTCGACCAGCCGGGCGACGTCGTCAGCCGATCGGCTTGGTAGTGGTCGATCGCGAAGCTTGACCCTGTAGTGCCGACCAAGTTCGGGTGCCCACCCGCACGGGCACACTTCGTAGCGTTTCCGGTCAGGGTCGACCAGCCACGCCCGGAACCCGCGTGCTGCCAAGTCGTCGCGCCGGGCGAACGTTGTTGTGAAACAACCATTTGCCCTTGGGCACGGCATCGGGCAGTTTCGATAGGCCGTCCAAGCCTTTGCGGGCGCGAACTTCAGCCACGCTGGCACGAAAGTCCGCAAGGGTTAGCGGTTCTTGGTCGTCGGTCATGCGATAAATCATTTATCAACCATCGCCGCCGGTCAACACGAAAATAGGCTGTGACCTGGTGCGATGTTGCGCACAGCGCACACCTTGACCGCTAATTATTAGGGACCGCGGCACGCCGGGACACCACGCACCCGACGTGCCGCGGTTGTCGACCGTCGCAGGACACGACCGCGCCAGTCGACGTTCGCACCGCCCGGCAGCGGGCCATGACCGAACCGCGCCAGCGACGCTGCGACTTCGAAACTCCCACTATTGGGACTTTCGGTCAGGCGTTCGACGTCACCCGGCGCGCTTTGGCGTCGATCTTCGACACTGCCGCGGCGACCTGATCGGGTCGGTTCGTTGACAGGGTGAACCCGGCTGCGACGATGTCGGCGAAGTTGCCGCACTTGCCAAGTCGGACCAGCACGGCGCTGTCCAGATCGTCAAGCTTGACCCACGACGTGTTGGCGATCGTCGCGTGCATCGCCCGATGGGCGTCGCCGACGATCACCCGGACCCGGTTCAGCACGCCGTTCGCTTCGTTGAACTTGGCGAAGCTGGCCGCGGCACCAGCACCAAGTTTGGCGATCATGTGGGCGTCGGGTGTCGCGCCGATGTTGGCGACACAATCAGCCAACACCTGACCGGCTGTTTCGACCAACGGCCGCACGGCGTCGATCAGTTCCGGTGCGCTGTCAGCCAACACGTTTCGATCGGCGACGTCAAGCGACGTGGCGACATCGCCCAACACTTCGCCCAACATCTTTCGTCGCAACAGGTTGTCGCCGGCAGTGTTCAACGCGGCGACGGCGTCGGCCGCGCTGATCGTTCTGGCGCGCAGCCGGTCGGTCAGATCGCCGATATCGCTGTTGTCGTTGTAGATGCTGGCGGCTTGCAACGCTTGGCGTACGGCGTCGGCATCGACCATCGGTTGCGGCACCTTGACGCCAAGTCGGATCAGTTCCTGAATCATGTTCTGTTTCCTTTCACGCTGCCGGTGGCAGATCGTCGTTCGATGGGTTGACGCCGAGTAGTGCGGCCAGTCGATCGGGCACCGCTGACGTGTTCAACGGTGCATGGCTGTCGGCTGTCGTTGTCGCCGGGTGAACCGGGCACACGACCTGTTCGCCAGCCAACAGCCGGCGCAGCCTGATCGCGGACACTGCCGCACGCGCATTGCGGGTCAGCTGGTGGCCGTTTCAGTTCGGCGATCACCAACGACAGCCGGGTCATGTCGGCTTCGCGTACGGCGTCACGTTCGTCGCGGGCGCGCTGCGCGATTTCGTCGGCTTGGTGAACCGGGCACAGCACCATGTCGCGACCTTCCAACGCCGATCGGGCCGCGGCGATCAGGTTGTTACAGGTGCAACCGGCGCGATTTCGGTACGGATCTATGACGCCCATGTCGGGTGTTCCTTTCGATGGTGTGCAGGTCGGTTCATTGCGGGCCACGCTTGCGCCGGCCAGCCGCCAGGTCGATCACGGTGGGCAGATCACCCAACAGCGGCACCGGTTCCGGGTCGGCAGTGTCGATCCTGCCGAAGCGGGCTTCGATCGCGCCGACCACGCTGCCCATGATTCGACCCGCGGCCAAGGCGACGACGAACGCGGCTTCGTCGGGTGTCAGCCCTGCCAAGTGTTCCGGTGTCGGCGCGACGGCGGGCAGGTCGGCAAGGCGACGTCGGGCGTCGTCGTGCCAGTAACGATCCCAAGCCCGTGTACACGGCGGGTCCGCGGCTGACCGGTGGGCGTCGGCGTGGCGCGGCCATCAGTGATGCCACCTTGCGTTCGCGGCGCGTCGCGCTTTCGCCCGCGTCGGGTTCCATCGTTCTTCAGCCTGCGACTTGATCCCAAGCTGACCGAAGATCCGGGCGACCAGGGCACGGTTCCGCAATTCGATGTCGACAGCCGGGTTCGATTTCGGCGTGCCGTAGCGGTCATCGACAACGACACCAAGCTTGGCGATCGACTTCGCAGCTTCATCGGCGCGATCCAAGGCGACCAGCGCGCAGCGCAACAGTTCACAGTCGGCGGGCTCGAGCTGGAACGTCGCCAACACCTGCCGCCACAGGGCTTTCGACCGGGTCGACAGTTCGGTCGGTGCCTTCGGTGCTGACGTCGTCATGTGGTGCCTGTCGGTAGGGCGGTCATGTCCAAATCTGGACATGACGCGAAGGGCAAAGCGGTCGTCGGGTGCGTGCTGCGACTGGTCGGCGTAGGCCCAACAGTGAGGGGTGATGACCGGCGGGGGATCTCCCTGCCACCCTTGCCCTGGTCAGCGGGCAGTTCGGCGGTGCGGTGTGTCTCATTCGAACGCGGGCGGTTCGTTCGCCGCTGTGTCTGTCAAGTCGGGCTGGTGTTCGACTGGCGTGTCGGTCAGGTGCAGGTCGATGGTCGCCTGTAGGGCGACGCGTTGTTCGGGTGTCAGCCACGGGTCGACGCCGGCCAGCGAACAGTCGCGAATTTGGTGGGCGTTGGCGATCAGAGTGGCGAACACTTGGGCTGTGGGAACGGTGGCGATGGTGATGGCCCGACAGTCGTCGTCGAATTCGTCGGCTGTTCGCCGGCCGCGGCCATCGACGAAATGGGTCGCCCGGTAGCCGTCGTCGTCGTCCCAGGCGGGTATGTCGACGGCGAGTATCCGGTGGACGTTGACGTGCGATCCGGTCGGGTCGGTCAGCCACGTTTCGACTTGGATGGCGACCAGGTCGACGACAGCGAAAATGGTCATGGGTGTTGCTTTCATTTCTTGGTGGTCGACGTCGTCGTTTGTTCATCTGGCCCTCGCCCATACCAATAGATGTATGGGCGAGGTGGGCGAGGTAATGACAAATGCGCTGCCGGGCGAGGTGTGGGCGAGGTATGGGCGAGGTGGGCGAGGTGTCGGCTTGACCTGGTGTGTTGCCCGTTGTCCACATGGGCGAGGTCGGTAACTACAACCTTGGTTTCGGCGATGGGCGAGGTCACTGGAATTCGGCCCTTCCGGCGTCGGTCAAATGGTGTCGGTGCGCGCTGCCGATGTGCCTGATTTGGACCCACCCGCGTTGGGTGTCGGCAAGCCATCGCAGGGCGTCGCGGATCGCTTCGGTGTTGCCTTCGACGTCGCGTTCGATGACACCTTTCGCCGCGCCGTCGTACTGGTTCAGGTAGTCGACGATGCGTTTGACTAGCAACAGGTTCGGCGTGGTGACGCTGTCGCCGGGTGGCACGATCCGGGCGGTGACGCCGCCGTCGGGCCATGCGGTCAATTCCAGGGTTCCGACGCGATCTTCGACGGCGTGGGCGCGGACATGTCCGGGTCGGTCTTTCATCACGGAGATGGTGACGACACCTTCGACCGGTTCGTCGGTGGCGCGGGCAAGTCGTTTGACGACGTCGAAGCGGTAGGCGGCACCGGTCAGCCCTGCCAGTTTGTGTTGCCCACCGATGGCGAATCTGCCGCGGCTTTCGGCGTTCTTGACGACGTGGTCGATCGACGCTGTGGCTGCGCCGGTGGCGGTGGCGATGCGCTTGGGTAGGCGTCGTGACCATGTGGCGACGTCGGCGTTCGACATCAGGTCTAGTCCTTCGTTGCCCATTGATTCGGTGACACCGTCGATGATCGCCAGGTCGAACGGCTCGGTGAGTACCTGCCCGAAGTCGACGCCGCCAGCTGTGGCGCGACCGTCGCGGGCGACCAATGGTTCTTCGGGTCGCAGGTACACGAACCGGGTTCGGATCGCTTCCGGGTCGACGCCAAGCGATCGCAACCGGGCGACGATGCCGTGTTGGTCATCTTCGAAGTCGATCCACAGCACCCGCCCGGTCGCGGTGTTCAGTGTTTGCGCGGCGACCAGTAGCGCACACCAGGTTTTGCAGCTTTCGCTTTCACCTGCGAACTGGTGGGTGCGTGCCGCGTACAGCAACGCGACGCCGTCGGTTCGGCACAGCATCGCCGGCCGTTCGACGTCGTGCCCTGCCAGGGCATCGGTCAGGTCGATCGGTGCCCACGATGATTGCGCTGTTTCGGTGGCGACGTTTCGGTATCGACCTACGGTGCGAAGGTGGATCGGTTTGGTTCCGTTGGCGGTTTCGGCAAGCCCGCGTAGATAGCCCTTCGTCCATTCGTCCGACAGGTCTGTGGCGGTCATGTTGTTACCTGCCGATTGGCAGCGCGATTCACGCCGCGTCGCTGGCGACGTCGTCAAGCTGCAACATGCGACGAACAGCTGCGGTGGGTATGCGGATTCGACCACCGATGCGGATACTTGGCACCGATCCGTCTTTCACGCCCGCGTAACCGGTCGACCGGCAAACTTCGGCGACTTCGCAGAATTCTTCGACGCTAAGGGTTCGCTTGACGTTCGGGTCAAGGCTGATTGCGGCCATCGGACACCTTCCAAATCGGTTGGACATTGGCACTATGGCATGTACCGAAGGGAATGGATAGACGTCATATGTTCCGACCTGTGGTACTGTTGGGAACATGGCACCACGAAAGCTGAAGTACCGGGCGAAGGTTCGCGGACGGAATGGACTACGACGAAAACGGGCGGTTCGTCGATCTCACCGTTGATACGTGGCACGACAAATACATGGTGACGGCGAGATTCCGGGTGGCGATCGCCGGCAGGGCTGAACCGGTCGCACTGTGTATGGAACGTGTTGACGGGCTTGGCGTCGCTGCCAACCAGGTTCGCCAACTACCGATCGGCGACATGGTCGCAGAGAGTCGCAAAGCGAAGGATTGGCAAGCTGAAGTGATCGCCGCGTTCCAAGAACAGCACGCCGGGCAACCGACAGCCGCAGCACGCACCCGCGCCACATGGGTTGGCGGTGGCCCGCAGCGCGGACGATCGGCGACGACCGAAGATCTTGAACAGGTCGCGGCGATCTACCGGCAGGCGTGGGCCGATAACGAATCGGTCAACAAAGCGGTGAAAACAGCGTTTCGACTTTCGGCAAGCGGCGCGGCAAAACGGATCATGGCCGCACGCAAAGCCGGTCTACTGAAAGGTGTTGGGCCAACATGAACGGCAGCGTCAAAGGTTCCAGGGCTACGGGTTGGTCGTTCATCTTCGACCCGCCACGCGTCAACGGTAAGCGTCGGCAGGTGCATCGTCGTGGGTTCAAGACCAAAGGCGAAGCCGAACAGGCGATGCGCGACGCAATGGCCGTGGTGTCGGGCGGAACGATGGTCGCGCCGATCGCGGCTGACACTTGGTCAGTACCTTGCCGACACATGGCTGCCGTCGATCGCCAACCGGGTTCGACCCACGACGTTCGACACCTATCAACGACTTGTCGCCAAGCACATTGCACCCAAGATCGGTGGCGCAGAACTGCAAGGGGTCTGACCAACCGATGGTCGAACGATGGGTCGCCGCGGTCGGCCGCTGTCGGGTCTGTCGGCGAAGTCGGTGCGCAACGTTCACGCCGTGTTGTCGAAAGCACTTGCCGACGCCCTGCGGCTGCGAATGGTGTCCCGCAACGCGGCGACCCGCGCCCTGTTGGCCGAAGCTGTCGCAGCAAAAGCCGCGGGCGTGGTCTGCCGACGATCTGCGCCGGTTTCTCGCCCATGTGGAAGGCGACCGGTGGTTCCCCATGTGGCGACTGTTGGCGACGACCGGTATGCGCCGCGGCGAAGTGCTTGGGTTGCGCTGGCAATACGTCGACCTGTCAGCCGGAACGGTGACGATCACCCAACAGCGCGCCGTCGCTGGTGGGTCGGTCGTTCAAGGGCCACCCAAGACGGCCAGCGGTGCCCGCACGATCGCGGTGGACCCGACCACGTTGGCCGCGCTGAAGGCGTGGCGAAAGGTGCAGGTCGCCGAACAGCTGGCGATGGGTGCTGGTTGGGTCGACACTGGCGGGCTGGGGTTCGCCCAGAACCTGCGGATTAAGAGTCCGTTGCTCTGCCGTTGAGCTAGAGGCGCATCGCCCAGGCTCGAAGGCCGGGACCCGAGCAGTGTAGGGGCACCGAGGCACCCCCGACTGCTCGATTGGGGTGACCGACGGGGCTCGAACCCGCGACATCCAGTACCACAAACTGGCGCTCTACCAGCTGAACTACGGTCACCATGTAGGTCTCCCAGTGTGCCACATGGTCAAGCGTGTTCCACAGTTCGATTCGCAGACAGGCTGGTCGCTCGTCCGTTCACGATGGATTTCGTGGTGAGCTAGGCTTGTTGGAACGAAATCCATCTGGAGAATCGAATGAGTGCCATGGAATCCATCGACACCCGCCAACTGGCAGCCCGCGCTCGCCAGATCACCCAACGCGAGCTCGGCGAGTACATCAAGCGGACGGCTGGTTCGATGAAGGCCACCGAACGAGCCCGCAAGGTGATGCCACTCGGCGTGCCGTCGAGCTTCCAGTCGTACGACCCACACCCGATCGTGGTTCGCAAGGCGAACGGCTCGTGGATGGAAGACGTCGACGGCAATCGCTACATCGACTTCGACCTCGGCTTCGGCGCTCTCTTCTCCGGCCACTGCAACCCGCTCGTGCGCCGTGCGATCGACCGTCAGCTCGACAACGGCACGTTGTTCGTGACGCCGTGCGAGCTGAACTCCGACGTCGCCGAGATGCTCGCCGCTCGGTACGACCTTCCAATGTGGCGGTTCACCAACAGCGGCACCGAAGCGACGATGGACGCCATCCGCGTCGCCCGTGGGCTCACCGGCCGCGACAAGATCGTCAAGGTCGAGGGCGGGTATCACGGTCACCACGACGAGGTGATGATCTCGATGAAGCCGCCGATCAGCGAGGCCGGCCCGGTCGATGAGCCTCGAGCCATCCCGGCCACGGCCGGCATCACCCGCGCCGTGCTCGGCGACACCAAGGTCATTCCCTACAACCGTCCGGAGCTGTTGGAGAAGGCGTTGGCCGGCCGCGACGTGGCGTGCTTCATCGTCGAGCCGGTCATGGAGAACATCGGCATCTGCCTGCCGCAGCCGGGCTACCTGCAAGCAGTTCGGGAGATCACGCGCAAGTACGGCACCATGTTGATCTTCGACGAGGTCAAGACGGGTATCACGGCCGGGTATGGCGGAGCCACGAGAGCCATCGGCGTGAAGCCGGATCTGGTTGCACTGGCCAAGAGCATCGGGGGCGGCCTTCCGTTGGGCGCCTTCGGTGGGTCGGAAGAGACGATGGATCAGATCACGAGTGGCAGGGTTCTGCACCTCGGCACCTACAACGGCAACCCGTTGTGCATGGCCGCAGCGAAGGCAGTGTTGAGTGAGGTGTGCACGCCCGAGGCCACGCAAGCCACGATCGAGCTCAATCGCCGAGTGCTCGATGCCTGTCAGCAAACGATCGACGCCGCCGACCTGCCGGCACACACCGTGCAGTTCGGCGCGAAGGGTTGCATCACGTGGGCACCGAAGCCCATCCAGAACTACCGCGACTACAAGGCCACCGACTTCGATCTTGCCTTCGCGCAGTGGATGCACGGCATCAACCGCGGCGTGCTGTTGCCCCCCGGCCTCGACGAGCAGTGGCTGATCTCGGTGATGCACAGCGAAGCCGACGCGATGCACTACGCCGACGTGTTCGCCGAGTTCGTTGCCGAACTGGTGAGCTGACCGCTCTCGTCGAACTTTGTCGCTGCGACGTTTGCTCGACAACTCCGCAGCGACAGGGTTCAGCCCCAGCGACGCTCTTCGCGGTAGCGGTAGGTGCTGACCGGCGCGTTCCATCGCCGTCGGCGTCGAAGGAGACCGGTGCCCACCAGAAGCATCAGGCCACCCCCGCCGAACAGGATCGCCAGGCCAACGAGAAGCGGCAGCGAATCGTTGGCCAGCCGCGCTGGTACGTCGGCCCATATGCTGTCGCTCAGCGCGGGAACCACGAAGCGCGGCACGATGTAGCCGAGGACGGCGACCAGCAGCGCCAGCAGCACCATCCCATAACCGAGGCTGTGCACGAGCGCGGATCTGTTGGGGTGGAGCATGAATCCGATCACGAAGAACCCGACGGCGAAGAGGGCACAGAACGGAACCATCCACCGCAGCAAGACGCGCATCCGGTCGAGCGCCGTCACCCTCGGGACCGGAAGTGTGATCGATGGCATGTCGCCCACGGCTTGGTTGCGCACGACGAGCACCATCTGCGCGCCGGTGATCCGCACGGGGCCGTTCAACTGGCCGATCAATCGCGCGTGGGCGTCGTGCAGAACCTTGCCCAACAGGTCTGCGCCCTGTCGGGTGCTGGCGACGGCGAGCACGGTCTGGCGCACCGCGTCCCGATCCAACCCGCGCTGCGAAGCAACAGCATCGGCGATGGTGTCGGCGATCTGGGTCTTGATGCGATTGTCCTGCAGCACCACGCGGGACAGATCGCTGGTGTGATCGGGGTCGAATGCGCTGCGTTGCAGCAGCCACCCGCTGATGGCCAGGCTGGCGCACACATATGCGAGACCAAAGATCAGACCAGCCAGTGTTCGACGCACGTCGCTAGTCTGGCCGATGTCAGCGCGGTTGTCTCTAGGGTGATGGCGATGGCTCTGCGAGATCCGCGCTTCGGTCGCATGCTGCGACGCGCGCTCGTGCTCCGTTGCCCGTGGTGTGGGAAGCGTCGCACCTTCATTCGCAAGTGGCTCGGCAAGCACCCGCGCTGTCGAACGTGCGGCATTCGTTGGCGTCGAGAAGAAGGATTCGAGCTCGGAGCGGTCGCCATCAACACGGTCCTCACCTTCCTCGCGTTGACCATCGGAATGACGATCGGTTTCGTCGTTACGGCCCCCGACATCCCGGTCGCTCCAATGGTGCTCACGCTGCTCGGCATTGCGGTGGTGATGCCGATCGTCATCTACCCGTTCACGTTCACGATCTGGCTGGCGTTCGATCTCGCGGTGCATCGTCCCGAGGCCGCGGAGCTCGCCGAAGCCGCCGCTGCGGTCGACCTGCAGGCGCCGCGGGCTTCGATGCTCGGAAATGCTTGATCGAACGACTGTTCGTAGTTACACTGCTGTCGTTCGAACGTGAGGGTCGGCTCGGGGAACCGTGTCACACCCTTTCCGTATGGTGCCCATCACCGCAATCGAGGTCGTGCGACTCGGCCTCCACATCTCAGAAGATCCCACATGCATCAGGCAGGAAACGGAGAACGACAGTGAGCAGCGATCGTGAAAAGGCACTCGATGTGGCGTTGGCAGCCATCGACAAGCAGTTCGGCAAGGGCTCGATCATGCGGATGGGGGAGAAGGGGTCGATGGCGATCGAAGCCATCCAAACCGGGGCACTCTCGCTCGACCTCGCCCTCGGCGTCGGCGGCCTGCCGCGTGGGCGCGTCGTCGAGATCTTCGGTCCCGAGTCGTCGGGCAAGTCCACCCTGGCCATGCACGTGGTGGCCGAGGCGCAACGCAACGGGGGCATCTGTGCCTACATCGACGCCGAGCATGCGATGGATCCGGTGTACGCCGCGGCGATCGGTGTCGACATCGACCAGTTGTTGATCAGCCAACCCGACACCGGCGAGCAAGCACTCGAGATCGTCGACATGTTGGTGCGTTCGGGCGCCGTCGACGTGGTGGTGATCGACTCGGTGGCGGCACTCACACCCCGCGCCGAGATCGAAGGCGAGATGGGTGATACCCACGTCGGGTTGCAGGCCCGGTTGATGAGCCAGGCGTTGCGCAAGCTCACCGCCAACCTCAGCCGCACCAACACGGTCGCCATCTTCATCAATCAGCTCCGCGAAAAGATTGGAGTCATGTTCGGCTGCTTCAACTACTCCACACGGGTCACATTGGCCGATGGCACGCAGGAGAAGATCGGCAAGATCGTCAACAGTCGCATGCCGGTCGAGGTGTTGTCGTACAGCCCCGAACTCGACCGCATCGTGCCGATGCCGATCACCAACTGGTTCGACAACGGCGTAGCAGAGCGGTTCTTGCAGTTCAAGATCGCGCGCGGCGGTGGCAACGGTGCCGCGCAGTTCGCTGCCACCGAGAACCACATGATTTCGACACCGGGTGGTTGGCGAGCCGCAGGCGAACTGGTCGCCGGCGATCGGGTGATGCAGTCGGTGCCGCACTACCTCAGCGATATGCAGTGGCAGGTGTTGCTCGGCGGGTTGATGGGTGATGGGGCCTTGTCGCCTACTCGTAGCGGTAACGGCGCCCGGTTCCGTTGGGGCCACGGTGCCAAGCAGGCCGGGTATGGCAACTGGAAGGCGTCGCTGTTCGCCAACATCACTGTCTCTCGCAGCGAGAACGCCAAGGGCGCAGTCTTCTTCGATTGTCAGCCGCTGCCAGAGCTTGCCGAGTTGCGCGAGGCGGTGTATGTCGCCGGGAAGAAGGTGCTCAGTCACGACTACTTGAAGCAGCTCACCCCGCTGTCACTTGCTGTCTGGTACATGGACGACGCCGGCTTTCAGAATCGTTCCAAGGGTCTCCAAGCTCGCACCGCTGAAGGAAGCGGTCGTGTGGAGATTTGCGTCGAAGCGATGTCATCCGACACGCAGGTGCGACTGCGTGACCATCTCGCCGACACGTGGGGCATCAATGCCTCACTCAAGCAGCGCGGGACGAGGCGGAAGGCTGTGCTCGTGTTTGCCAAGGATGAGACCGCCAAGCTGCACGCGCTGATTGCCCCCTTTGTGCATCCGACGATGCAGTACAAGCTGCTCGAGCGGTTCCAGGGTCGATTCGCTGTCGAGCCGGTGTTCGCACCGGTTCGTCAGATGCTGGCGCCGATGCCCATTCTCAGTATCACCGTCAAGCCGCCGACGCGCAGCATGCACCGCTTCGACATCGAAGTCGGTGGTACACACAACTACTTCGTCGATGGCGTGATGGTCCACAACTCTCCAGAAACGACCCCTGGCGGTCGGGCGTTGAAGTTCTACTCGTCGGTGCGCCTCGACATCCGTCGTATCGAGAGCATCAAAGATGGTGCCGAGATCGTCGGCAACCGTACGCGGGTCAAGGTTGTCAAGAACAAGGTCGCCCCGCCGTTCCGCCAGGCCGAGTTCGACATCATGTACGGCAAGGGCATCAGCCGCGAGGGCACGTTGCTCGACATTGCCGTCGACATGGCCATCATCAAGAAGTCGGGTGCCTGGTTCACCTACGAGGGTGAGCAGCTCGGTCAGGGTCGCGAGAACGCCAAGAGCTTCTTGGCAGAAAACCCCGAGATCATGGTCGAGGTCTCCGAGAAGGTGCGTGTGCAGGCCGGCATCGGTCAAGACGCACCCGATGCGGCTGCGTTCACACCGGCCGACGAAGAACCGATCACGATCGAGTGACGTGACGGTTCCGGCTCGTCTTACGTTGGTCACACTTGGTGTCGCCGACGTTGCGCGGGCCAGGGCGTTCTACGAGGCACTGGGTTGGCGACGATCCAGCGCCTCGAACGACGATGTCTCGTTCTTCCAACTCGGTGGCCTAGCGCTGTCGGTGTTCGGACGTCAGGCGTTGGCCGACGACGCCACCGTCTCGGCATCGGGCGAGGGCTTCTCGGGAATCTCGCTGGCCATCAACCTCGAGTCCGAGGTCGAGGTCGATCGGGTCGCCGCGGAATGGGTCTCCTGCGGCGGCACGATCGTCAAGCAACCGCATCGTGCCTTTTGGGGCGGGTACTCCGGGTACGTCGCCGATCCCGACGGCCATCTGTGGGAGCTCGCCCACAACCCAGGCTTCGTGCTCTCGGCCGACGGCTCGATGCAACTCCCTTCGTGACGTGATCCCGCACCGATAGCCTTTCGGCCGTGACCCGCGGCTACATCGTCCACACCTTCGGGTGCCAGATGAACGAGCACGACTCCGAGCGAATTGCCGGGCTTCTGGAAGACGATGGCTACGTGGCGGTCACCGACGAGGCACAAGCCGATGTCGTGGTGCTCAACACGTGCTGCATCCGCGAGAACGCCGACAACAAGCTGTACGGCACCCTCGGCTGGCTGAAGCCTTGGAAGGAGCAGCGCGAGGGGCGTCAGATCGTGGTTGCCGGCTGCTTGGCCCAGAAGGATCGCGAGTTGGTGCGGCGCAAAGCGCCCTACGTCGACGTCGTCCTCGGCACGCACAACGTTCATCGCACGGCCGATCTCATCGATCACGCTCGTCACCACGGCCCGATCACCGAGATCCTCGACGAGGCTGTGCTGGAAGATCACGCCATGTTCCCCAGCGCCCTCCCGGCACGTCGCGAGACCACCTACAACGCCTGGGTCACGATCCAGATCGGCTGCGACAACTCGTGTGCCTTCTGCATCGTGCCGGCGGTGCGCGGCGTCGAGATCAGCCGCCCGTTCGACGATGTCGTCGCCGAGGTCGGTCGGCTGGCGGCCGACGGCGTCAGCGAGGTCACACTGCTCGGGCAGAACGTCAACAGCTACGGGCGCGACCTGCAGACGGCTGCGCGCCAGGCCGGCGACACGTCCGCCCGGTTGCGGCCGATGTTCGCCGAGTTGCTCACCGCGGTCGGCGCAGTCGAAGGCATCCGTCGCGTCCGCTTCACCAGCCCGCACCCCAAAGACATGCGCGCCGACACGTTCGCAGCAATGGCCACCACCGCCGCGGTATGCGAGCACCTCCACTATCCGTTGCAATCGGGCAGCGACCGCGTGTTGGCCGCCATGCATCGCGGGTACACCGCTCAGCGTTACCTCGAACGTCTTGCTGCCGGCAGGGCCGCGGTTGCCGACCTCGCCGTGTCGACCGACGTGATCGTCGGCTTCCCCGGTGAGACCGACGACGACTTTGCGGCGACCCTCGAGGTGGTCGCCGAAGCGCAGTACGACTTCGCCTACACGTTCGTCTTCTCACCACGACCGGGCACCGAGGCTGCGGAACTGACCGACCAGTTCATCGACCCGGCAATCGCCGCCGAGCGCTTCCAGCGATTGCGAGTGGTCGTCGAGCGCAGCGCGCTGGCCAAGCACGAAGCGAGAGTCGGCCGCATCGAGGAAGTACTGGTCGAGGGCCCGAGCAAGAAGGACGCTTCGATCCTGTCGGGTCGTACCCGGCAGAACAAGCTGGTGCACTTCACGCCGCCGCAGCCGTTGCGCGCTGGTGCCTATGCCCTGGTCGAGATCACCCGCGCCGCACCCCATCACCTCGTCGGCCAGTTCGTCGAGTTGTTGGCCGAGCCACAGCACAAGCGGCGCATTGCCGTGCTCGCCGGGTGACAGCCGCACCAAAGCTGGTGATCCTCGGGCCGACGGCTTCGGGCAAGAGCGACGTTGCCATGGCCCTTGCGGGTGCGCACGTCGAGGCGGAGATCGTCGCTGTCGATGCGATGCAGGTGTACAAGGGAATGGACATCGGTACGGCAAAGCCGTCTGCCGACGACCGCGCCCGGGTACCGCATCACTGCCTCGACCTTGTCGCCGCGGGCGACGAGTTCGCCCTCGCCGACTACGCCGAAGCGGCACGCCAGGCGCTCGCCGAGATCGACGGGCGCGAGCATCGAGCGGTGCTCGTCGCCGGCACGGGGTTGTACCTGCGCAGCATCACCGACCACATGGAAGTACCCGGACGATGGCCCCAGCTACGTGCCGAGCTCGACGCCCGGGTCGAGGCCGAGGGCGTCGAGGCTCTGCACCGGCAACTCGGCGAGCTCGACCCCCAAGCGGCCGGGAAGATGGAGCCGAACAACGTGCGACGCGTCGTACGAGCACTCGAGGTGACCCTGGGCGGTGGCCGCCCGTTCAGTTCCTACGGACCTGGGATCGACACCTATCCACCAGTACCGTTCATCCAGTTCGGCCTGCAATGGCCGCGCCCCATCCTGGCCACACGAATCATCGAGCGTGTGCATCGCATGCTCGATGCCGGCCTCGTGACCGAGGTCGAGTCGTTGGCCGCCCAGCCGGTTTCCCGTACTGCTCGTCAGGCGTTGGGCTACAAGGAGCTGCTCGACCACTTTGCCGGCTCGTGCTCGCTCGATGCGGCCATCGAGACCATCATCACCCGCACGCGGCAGTTCGCAGTACGCCAGGAACGGTGGTTCCGTCGCGACCCGCGAATACGCTGGATCACGATCGAAGACGATCCGGTGACCACGGCGTTGCCGGTCTTGGAACGTGCATGGCAGACCTCGAACTGACGAAACATCACGGCTTGGGCAACGACTTCCTCGTCGTGTTCCACCCGCACGTCGATGATCTCGGCCAACTTGCCAGGGGCCTGTGCGATCGTCGGCGCGGTATCGGTGCGGATGGCCTGTTGGTCGGTGAGAGCGACGATGGTTACGCAGCCCGCATGGTGTTGTACAACGCCGACGGATCGCGCGCCGAGATGAGCGGAAACGGCATCCGCTGCTTTGCCCAGGCATTGGCGGCGCGCCGCGGCGACTTGGCCCCACTGCGAATACTCACCGATGCCGGTGAACGCCTTGTCACGCTGTACGCCACCGATGATCCCGACGTGATCGAGGCCGCCGTCGACATGGGATTTGTCGAGCGCGATCGACGAACCCGACAGTTGGCACCGTGTGGGAATCGACCCGATGCGGCCGGTCGCCCACCTCAGCGTCGGTAATCCGCACGCGGTCGTCGCCGTCGACGACGTGTTGGTGGTCGATCTTCTCGCTCTCGGCGAGAAGGTTCCCGACATCAACCTCGAGCTGGTCGAGTCCGGGCCCGAGCCGCACGCCATCACGATGCGTGTGCACGAGCGTGGCGCCGGCATCACCGAGGCCTGCGGCACCGGCGCCTGCGCCAGCGCCTGGGCAGCGTCGTCGTGGGGGTTCGTCACCGAAGGGATCGAAGAAATCATCGTGCACATGGACGGCGGAGATGCCAAGGTACGGTTGCACCAACCCGAAAGCGGGCACGTCACCCTGGTAGGTCCGGCCGTGTTCATCGGCTCGATCCGGGTTCACGTGTAAAGGCGGGTGCAGCAAGGGAGCCATGTCGACGCCATACAACGAAGCCCTCGGCGCAACGCTGATCGAGCGCAGCAAACGGGAACAGATCGTGCTGGTCGGTGTCACCCTGCCCGGGCACACCGACGCGGAAACTGATGCCGGCCTCGACGAGCTGTCGTTGCTGATCGACACTGCCGGCGCCGACGAAGCGGCCAGAATGGTGCAGCGCCGCGACACACCCGATCACACGTGGTTCATCGGCAAGGGCAAGGTCGATGAGTTGAGAGACATCTGCCTGGCCGTCGACGCCGACACGGTTGTCTTCGAGAACGAGCTCACCCCGGCGCAGCAGTTCAACTTGGAGAAGGTGCTCGGGCGTACGGCCATCGATCGCACGGCCGTCATCCTCGACATCTTCGCCCAGAACGCGCACACGCTCGAAGGCAAGGCACAGGTCGAACTGGCCCTGCTGCGGTACCGCCTGCCGCGGTTGCGTCGCGGCGCGGCCGCCAAGTTGTCGCAGCAGCGTGGTGGTGTCGGTTCCCGATTCGGGGCCGGCGAAACCAAGCTGGAAGTCGATCGCCGGCGCATCATGCGCCGCATCACCAAACTGGTGGCCGACCTCAAAGATCTCTCGGCGACGCGCGAACTGCAACGCAAGAGCAGATCCCGAAGTGGGCTGGCCGCCGTCACCATCGTCGGTTACACCAACGCCGGCAAGTCGACCCTCCTCAACTACCTCACCAGAGCAGGTGTGTTGGTCGAAGACCGCCTGTTCGCCACGCTCGATCCAACCACGCGCCGGCTGTCGCTACCCGGCGGCGAACCGGTACTGATCACCGACACCGTCGGCTTCGTCCGCAACCTGCCGCACGGGCTCGTCGAGGCGTTCAAGAGCACACTCGAGGTGGCCGGCCGCGGCGACTATCTCGTGCATGTCGTCGACTGCACGTCGCCGGATCCCGAGGGTCAGATCGGCGCGGTGCGCGAGGTGTTGGCCGAGATCGGAGCCGCGCACCTACCGGAGCTCCTGGTGTTCAACAAGAGCGACGCAGCGCCCGAGGTTGCTGCAGAACTGGTGCAGCGCCACGAGGGCTCGGTGTCGCTGAGCGCCCGTACCGGCCAGGGGATCGACCTGTTCCTCCATACCCTCAGCGATCGCCTGCGCACGCTCAGCAAGGTGGTCGAGTTGTTGATTCCTTACGATCGCGGCGACCTGTTGGCGGCGGTCCATCGTGAGGGTGAGGTTCTCTCGACATGCCATGAAGACAACGCCGTGCGGGTGCGAGCACGGCTGGCCGACGCCTCGGCCGGGCGTCTGGCCGAGTTCGTCGTCGCCCACGCCTGACGCCTCACTGGTGGCGGTCGGCGCAGATCGGGCAGGATGTTGACCTGATGGCTGATCCTGCCGGCTTCGTGCCCCCTCCATATCCGTACGATCGTCTCGATCGGCTCGCGCTCGTGGCTGAGTCGCTGGACGGTGGGGTGGTCGATCTGTCGATCGGGACGCCGTGCGATCCCCCGATCGACAGCGTCATCGCCGCGCTGTCGACGTCGAACGCCGAGCGCGGGTATCCACCCAGCATCGGCACCGAGGTGCTGCGACGGGCGATCTGCGCCTGGCTGGGGCGGAGATTCGACCTCGATGTCCCGCTTGCTCAGGTCGCCGCATGCGTGGGCAGCAAGGAACTCGTCGCCACGACGCCTCAATACCTGCGCCTGCGAACGCCGTCGAAAGACACCGTGTTGTACCCGGCGGTGGCCTACCCGACGTATGAGATGGGGGCGACGCTCGGCGGTTGCCGTGGTGTGCCTGTTCCGTGTCGTGCCGACGGCGCCCTCGACATCTCGGCCATCAGCGACGCCGATGCAGCACGGGCTCTCATGTTGTGGGTCAACAGCCCGTCCAATCCCACCGGCGGCGCTCACCGATCTGGGTGAAGCCGCAGCATGGGGTCGCCGCCATGCTGTACCGGTGTTCAGCGATGAGTGCTACGTCGAGTTCACGTGGGATGCAGCGGCGAGCACGATCCTGCATCACGGGTTCGATGGTGTCGTCGCCGTCCACTCCCTGTCGAAGCGCTCCAACCTCGCCGGCCTGCGTGTCGGCTTCTACGCAGGCGACGCCGACATCGTCGGATACTTGAAGGAAGTTCGCAAGCACGTCGGCATGCTCGTGCCGGGCCCCGCGCAAGCCGCTGCCGCCGTCGCGCTCGGCGATGACGCCCACGTTGACGTGCAACGCGAGCGCTACAAAGGTCGGCTCGAACGGCTCGGCAAGGTGTTCTCGGCCTGGTCTGGCGTCGAGATAGCGATGCCCGCCGGAGGCTTCTATCTGTGGTTCGACGCCGGCGACGGCTGGGCGTTCGCCGAACGTTTGGCCCGCGAAGGAGGGGCGTTGGTGAGCCCCGGAGATTTCTATGGTGCCGGTGGTGCACAGAACGTGCGCGCTGCCGTGGTACAACCAGATGACCGAATCGAGCTGGTCGCCAGGCGACTGGGGGTGTTGTGATGTCATTTCAACCTCAAGTCCCACCGATGTACCAACAGCCGCCGCCACCGCCGCCCACTGCTGTCGCACCCTCAAAGGGCAAGCGACGCAAGGGCCTGATCGTCCTCGGATTGATCCTCATGATCGGCGGATTCTTCGGTGGTGGGGCGATCGTCCTCAAGAGCACGTCCAACTACGAGGCTGCCGTGAAGGCGTTGGCTCGTGCCCCAGTTGGTTGCACCACGACGCTGGTGTTCGACAAGCCGGCAACGTTCACGATCTACCTGGAGACGAAAGGCAAGCTCGGCGATCTCGGGGGCGATTGCGAGGCCAACGGCTCGAGCTACGAACACACCGGCAGCAAGCTGCCGAAGGTGTCGCTGACCCTGGTCGCCAGCAGCAGTGGCGACGAGCTCGAACTCGTACGCGGCACGACGGCCTCGTACGACGCTGCCGGTTACGTCGGCACGGGGTATCGCACCGTGAAGATCGAAGAGGCCGGCAACTACCGCCTGAACGTCGAATCCGACGACTCGGACTTCGCGGTGTCGATCGGCAAGAACCCCAAAGCCGACAGCGAGCCGCTGAAGACCATCGGTGGTGCGGTGGCCTTGGGGGGAGTAGTGCTCGGGTTGATCTTCTTGCTGTTGGGTCTGCGGCGACGGCACACGGCCGCTGCGCCGACGGGTGCCTTTCCGGCCGCGCCGATGCCGGCGTGGACGCCGAGCCCGTATGCGCCGACAGGCCCGCCATCGGCGCCCCAACACCCGGGATACCGCACCGAATCGGTGCCGGGTCAGCCCCCGATCCGGGTCGCCGACCAGCCGCCGGGTACTGGATTCGCGCCGCCATCGCTGGCGCCGCCGGCACCACCCGCACCTCCTCCACCACCGTCGAATTCCGGTTGGACGGTGCCGGAGAACGACGACAAGACCTAGAGACGGCGCATGACGGTGACGACTCGACCGAAGATCTGCACCTGGTCAGCATCGAACACCAGCGGTTCGAGGCGTGAGTTGGCAGGGATCAGGGAGATGGTCGACCCCTTGCGCTGGAAGGTCTTCACCGTGGCCTCTTCTCCGGGGATGCCGGCGATGACGATCTCACCATTGACGGCAGTGTCTTGAGCGCGGGCGACGACGAAGTCGCCGTCCATGATGCCGATGTCGATCATCGAGTCGCCACGTACCCGGAGCATGAACAGATCGCCGGTGCCCGTGAAGTCTTCGGGTAGCGGGAACAGCTCTTCGACGTTTTCTTGAGCGAGCACGTCGGTGCCGGCGGCGACATCGCCGACGAGCGGCACGTGACGAACCGGGCGACGCTCGATGGCCGCGCCCGACGAGGGGTCGAAGCGCACCTCGATGGCCCGCGGCTTGGTGGGGTTACGGATCAAGAAGCCCATACGTTGCAGCGAGGCCAGGTGGCTGTGAACCGTGGAAGGGGAAGTGAGACCCACCGCCTCGCCGATTTCGCGCACGCTGGGCGGGTAACCGCGTTCGCGCATGCTGGTTTCGATCATGTCGAGGATGCCTCGTTGACGAGCGGTGAGTTGTTCGGACATGCACACAGCGTACGCGCGTTCGTGACCCAGGTCAAACAT
Source organism: Ilumatobacteraceae bacterium (assembly GCA_963720775.1). Lineage (GTDB taxonomy): Bacteria > Actinomycetota > Acidimicrobiia > Acidimicrobiales > Ilumatobacteraceae > JAENVT01. Next base: position 34,546 of record CAVRGR010000002.1, read on the forward strand.
TCGTTCGTGAAACAAATGTTCGACTGGGGTGTTGACGACGAACAGTTGTTCGTGGCATGCTACGAACAGTCGTTCGAGCAACACGTGTTCGACTCGAGCGTCCACCTCATCCCATCGCCGATCACAAAGGGGCAGCCATGGCCATCGCAGTCGTCATTCCCGGCCGATTCGGCGAGCATCGACCGGCCGCACAGCTCTACGCCCGACGCCGGCTGATGGTCACGCTCGTCGTGGCCGCGATCGTGCTGGTGCTGCTCGTCGGCGCCGGCCACGTCGTGGCGAATCGTGGGGGTGCTCCTGCCTCCGCCTCCGCGATTCGCCCCGTATCCGCAGCGGTGGTGCCGGTCGCGCCGGTGACCACCAACGTCTACGTCGTCCAGCCGGGCGACACGTTGTGGTCGATTGGCCAGCGATTCCACGGCGATGCGCCGCTCGCCGACTACGTCGATGCCTTGGTGTCGGCCAACGGCGGTACCAAGCTCCAGATATCGCAGGCGCTCGCGCTTCCTTGAACGATCCGGTAATCTCGGCCGCTCATGCGCTGCCCGAGATGCCGAACCGACGACACGAAGGTGATCGATTCGCGCGAGGCCGAAGAGGGTACGTCGATTCGTCGGCGGCGGTTGTGCGCCAGCTGTCAACATCGCTTCACCACCTATGAGCGACTCGAGGAAGTGCAACTCGTCGTGGTCAAGAGTCATGGCTCGCGAGAACCGTTCGATCGCTCCAAGATCGTTGCCGGCATCGCCGCGGCCTCGAAGGGTCGGCCGGTGACCGCCGAGCAGATCGAACAGTTGAGCATCGAGCTGGAAGACCATTCACGGTTGCAGGGCAACGAGATCACGACGGCCGAATTGGGCCTCGAGGTGCTCGAGCGGCTGCGTTCGCTCGACGTCGTTGCCTACATGCGTTTCGCCAGCGTCTACAAGAACTTCGACGCCGCGGCCGACTTCCAGCGCGAGCTCGTGCTGTTGAAGAAGTTGCAGAGCACCTGACGATCACGAGGCTCGCAGGTAGCGGGTGAACAAGAAGCTGTCGTCCTCGAGCACGTGCGACAGTTGCATGCGGCGAGCGAGCTGGGCCACTCCACCCGTCACGCGGGGGCCCTCACCGCCGGCCAGCAGCGGCGAGATCGTGAGGTTCAGCTCGTCGATCAGGTCGGCCTCGGCGAGTGCGCCATTGAGCAAGGCCCCGCCCTCGGCCTGCACGAAGTCGGCGTCGATCTGCGAGAGCGCGGCGGGCAGGTCGACGCTGCCGCGTCCCGCGCGCACGGCATCGACCGAGGTGGGTGGCGCGTCGTCCGGAAGGATCAGGAAGCCGGCACCGCTCGTGAAGAGCGCACTCGTCGCATCGACGTCGCCGCGGCGGCTGACCACGCCGACGCGCTGTCCGCGCTTGCGCGGCGGGCCGTAGCCCTCGACGCGCACCGTTGCCGCGCCCACGATCAACACGTCGGCGAGAGAACGCAGCGTCAACAAGACCTCTTGGTCGATCTTGCTCGACAAGCCGCGGGAGTTGCTGTCGACCACCGTGGAGCCATCGATGCTGGCCACCATGCACACGCCGACCCACGGGCGGTTCTTCGGGCGGCGTCGTTCGACGTCGTATGCCTCGCGCACGGTGACGTGATCCGTCGGGTGGTCGAACAGCCGGCGCATCGCTGCGATGATACGGCGGCAGCGTCGTTTCTGGTCGCGGAACCCTTTCCTGGCGATCAGCTGCCGCGGAGGTAGGGCATCACCACGGCCTCGATCATCGGCGTGAACCAGTCGGCGGCGACTGTCGTGAGATGGTTGATGTCGCGGAACATCAAGATGTTGCCGATGATCACTGGGCATCGCGAATCGGTGCACAGCCAGTCGGAAGTGTCGACGAAGCGGGCCCCGTGCTCTTGGGAGACGGTGCGCTCGGCGTCGAGCTTGCCCGACTCGATCGCCTTGCTCCTGGTGTTGACGCAAGCGCCGACATCGGTGAGGTGCGCCGAGAGGCAGGTTGCCGGGTCGGTGCGCGAATCAGGATTGTCGCCGAGCACCAGGAGGCGCGGGGTCAGTCCCGCCAGTCGGCCGAGGGTGGTGTCGAAGCCGGCACGCCACTCGGCGTCAGTGTTCGGGTAGTGCCGTGACCCGGTGACGATCACCAGGTCGGGGTGTTCGGAGGCGATGAACTGCACCGCCTTGTCACGCCAGATCGGGCACGTTCGAGCGAGCGTCGCGGTCGGGATCGACACCGCGGCCGCCGGGCATCCTCCCTTGGCGAGCACGATCAGCTCGAGTCCGTTGCGCTCGGCGACCGTCTGCAACGGCGGGAACCACTGGGCGGCATGCGAGTCGCCGAAGAGCACGACCTTGATCGATGATGGAACCTTGCCGTAGCGGCACGGGTTGAGATGATCGTCGACTCCGATCGCCACGCACCCATCGGGATACACAGCCGGTCGGTCGTCGAACAGCTTGGCCAGCGATGGCCGCATGTTGCTGGGAACGGCCACTGTCGCGAGGCCCTGCTGGAGCACGACCAGGTTGGCGGCCAACAGATTGCCCAGGTCGCTACCAACGAGCGGTGCCGCCGTCGCCGTCGCCGGGTCGACGGTGCCGAGCGCAGCTCCGCCCGCTGCTGCGGTGGTGGTCGGCGCCGTGAGCGCCAGCACCGGCGCCGCAGCAACTTCGCCGGAATCGAAATGGCGCGGAATCGCCAGCGAGATCGCCCCAATGCCGACGATGGTGGCGCACAGCGCACCGCCGAGTGCGAGACCTCTGCTCGGCCGCGACGCAATCCACGGGGAGCGGCGAATGGGATCCTCCACGAGCCGCAACGAGGCTGCCGCAAGGCCAACCGCGACCGCGACCGCCATCAACCGCTGGCCCAGCGAGAGCGGGCCCCATTTCGCCTCGGCCAGAACGAGTGCCGGCCAGTGCCACAGATAGATCGCGTAAGAGCGGCGGCCGATCCACTGCAACGACTCGTGGCGCAGCGCAGCAACCGGTGCGAACGGAGCGGCGTCGCTCCCCCCGGCAACGACGATCAGCGCCGTGCCCAGCACCGGCAGCAGCGCCGCAGAGCCGGGAAACGCGACCGAGTCGTCGAAGGTGACAACGGCCGTGACCACGCCGGCAACGCCCACCCACCCGGCGACTGCGCGGGCCGTCGGCGACACCAGCCGCCAGGCCGGGCCGGCCACAGCGAGGAGGCCGCCGATGGCAAGCTCCCACATTCGTGCCGGCAAGAGGTAGAAAGCGCCGGTCGGGTGCGTGCGTGTCATCCACAAACACGTGGCGAACGACGTCAACGCAACGGTGATCATCATCACCGTGACCAACCGGCGATAGTGGCGCGGCCGCCGATGCAAGGCGAGCAACGTCAACGGCCAGAACAGGTAGAACTGCTCCTCGACCGCGAGCGACCAGAAGTGCAGCAGCGGAGACGGTGTGCGTCCGAGCTGCGAAGCGAAGTAGTCGCCGAGCCGGGCGGCGAAGACGATGTTGATGACGAAGCCACCGGCAGCCAGCGCATCCGTTCCCAGAGGACGCTGCGCGATCGGCGGCAACAGCACCTGCGACGCGACGACCGTTACTACCACCACGACGCACGAAGCCGGCAGCAGTCGGCGCGCTCGCCTGGCCCAAAAACGCGACAGCGAGATGGCACGGGTGGCGGTGATCTCGCGAAGGAGCAACCTGGTGATCAAGAAGCCGGAGAGCACGAAGAACACGTCGACGCCGACGAAGCCGCCAGAGAACCGCGCGATCCGGGCGTGAAACAGGATGACGGCGACGACGGCCACGGCCCGCAAGCCCTCGATATCGGGCCGAAACTCGTCGTCGTCGTCGATCAGGCCGGGGTTCGCCATCTGCGCTGCCTCCGCGCGGTGACACTAGACCGAGTGACCATCGCGACGATCGGATCCAGCGCCAGACGGTGGACGGGAGCACCCAGCCTGTGGACATCTGTGCACAAACCCTGCCTATTCACCTTCTGTCCCCAGACAATTCAGCTCATATTCAGTGGTTTTACCCCTTCCTCCCCACAGGGCGAAGGCTTTAGGGTTCACGCCCGTAGCTAGCAGCGGTGTGAGGCGCGGATGGGCAGTGATGACCAACGCAAGCGGGCATCATTGCGGGGTAGGGAGACTCTAAACCTGCGACCTCGCACCGCCGCTGGCCGTCCGTGCCGGACGATTCGACGAGATTCTCGAGCAATCTCGTCGATAGCATTGACACGGGTGTAACTACAGTGCTGTAATCTTACAACTGCTTGTGGTGGGTGCCGGCAAGGGGCTGCTCTTGCTACCACATCTTGTGGTCATCCAACCAAAATCGATACCGTCTCTTCGTCTCCCAAAGGAGCTCCACATGTCACTGGCGCCTGACCGTCTCGCCATTGGGATCACCCGTCATTTCACGTCGCCGGGCGCCCAACCGTACGGGCAGGTGCAGTGGGAACGCCGCGACGCGCGCATCAACAACTGGAAAGACGGCACGATCGCCTTCGAACAGCTCGATGTCGAGTTCCCGGTGTCGTGGTCGCTCAATGCCACCAACATCGTCGCCCAGAAGTACTTCCGAGGCACGCTCGGCACACCCGAGCGCGAGTCGTCGCTTCGTCAGGTCATCGACCGCGTGGCAGACACCATCAGTCGATGGGGTGTCGATGGCGGCTACTTCGTCAACCCACACGAGGTCGAGGCCTTCAACGAGGAGCTGAAGTACATCCTCGTCACACAGCGGGCCGCCTTCAACAGCCCGGTGTGGTTCAACATCGGCGTCAAGGGCGTCCCACAACAGGCCAGCGCCTGCTTCATCCTCTCCGTCGAAGACACCATGGACGGCATCCTCAACTGGTACCGCGAGGAAGGTGTGATCTTCAAGGGTGGCTCGGGCTCGGGCATCAATCTGTCGAACATCCGCTCGAGCTACGAACTGCTCAACGGCGGAGGCACCGCCAGCGGGCCGGTCAGCTTCATGCGCGGCGCCGACGCGTCGGCCGGCACCATCAAGAGCGGCGGCAAGACCCGCCGCGCCGCCAAGATGGTCATCCTCAACGTCGACCATCCCGACATCGAAGAGTTCGTGTGGTGCAAGGCGAAAGAAGAGCGCAAGGCGCGAGTGCTCAGCGAAGCCGGCTTCGACATGGACCTCGACGGTTCCGACAGCTTCAGCGTGCAGTACCAGAACGCCAACAACTCGGTGCGCGTCAGCGACGAGTTCATGCAGGCCGTCATCGACGACAGCGAATGGCACCTGCGAGCAGTCACCGATGGGTCCATCGTCCGCACGATTCGGGCGCGCGACCTGTGGCGCGAGATCGCCACGGCATCGTGGGAGTGCGCCGATCCGGGCGTGCAGTTCGACACCACCATCAACAAGTGGCACACGGCGCACGCAACTGGCCGCATCAACGGGTCCAACCCGTGCAGCGAGTACATGCACCTCGACAACTCGGCCTGCAACTTGGCCTCGATCAACCTGCTGCACTACCTCGACGAGGAAGGCAACTTCGACGTCGATGGGTACATGCACACCGTCGAGGTCATCTTCACCGCGCAAGAGATCCTGGTCGGCCGGGCCGACTACCCGACGCCGTCGATCGCCGAGACCAGCCGTCAGTTCCGTCAGCTCGGCATCGGTTATGCCAACCTCGGTGCGTTGTTGATGGCGCTCGGTCTACCCTACGACTCCGTCGAAGGTAGGGCCTGGGCTGCGGCACTCACTTCGCTGATGACCGGTCACGCGTATGCGACCAGCGCACGAATCGCCAGTCGCATGGGCCCGTTCGCCGGCTTCGTCGAGAACGAGCGCTACATGCTCAACGTGTTGCGCATGCACCGGGACGCCAGTTACCAGATCGCCGGCTCCGATGTCGTGCCCACCGATGTCATGTCGGCCAGTCAGCAGGCATGGGAAGTGGCCGTGCGCGACGGCGAAGAGCACGGCGTGCGCAACAGTCAAGCGTCGGTGCTGGCACCGACCGGCACCATCGGGTTGATGATGGACTGCGACACCACCGGCATCGAACCCGATCTCGGTTTGGTCAAGTTCAAGAAGCTCGTCGGCGGCGGCAACATGCAGATCGTCAACCAGACCGTGCCGCGGGCGCTTCGCAAGTTGGGTTACTCGGCCCTGCAGGTCGACGAGATCGTCGCCTACATCGATCGCGAGAAGACCATCCTCGGCGCACCGCACCTCGCCGCCGAGCACGTGCCGGTGTTCGCCTGCTCGATGGGTGACAACACCATCCACTACGAGGGCCACGTGCGCATGATGGGCGCCACGCAGCCGTTCCTGTCGGGCGCCATCTCCAAGACCGTCAACATGCCCGAGGAAGCATCGATCGAAGACATCGAAGCGCTCCACCAGCTGTCGTGGGAGCTCGGCCTGAAGGCGGTTGCCGTCTACCGCGACAACTGCAAGGTGGGCCAGCCGCTGTCGACTGGGAAGAAAGACGGTGAGGGCGTCGATACGCCGACGTCGATGGCTTCGTCCACTGCGCAAACCGTCGAGCGGATCGTCGAGCGGTTGGTCCATCAGCCGATCCGCCAGAAGCTGCCACGCACCCGCCGGGCGCGCACGTTCGAGTTCCGTGTAGCCGACTGCAAGGGCTTCGCCAACATCGGCGAGTACGCCGACGGCCGTCCGGGCGAGATCTTCCTCACCGTCTCCAAGCAGGGTTCGACGCTCAGCGGCATCATGGATGCGTTCGCCAAGAGCATCAGCTACGGCCTGCAGTACGGCGTTCCGATGCGCGCCTTCGTCGAGGCCTTCACCAACATGCGCTTCGAGCCCGCCGGCATGACCGACGACCCCGACATTCGTTTCGCCTCGTCGATCATGGACTACCTGTTCCGCCGTCTGGCGCTCGAGTACTTGACCTACGACGAGCGCGCCGAGCTGGGGATCTTCTCGATCGACGAGCGACTGCAACCCACGCTGCCCGGTGTGGAAGAAAGTGCCATCGAGACGCGCACCGGCACCGAGATCGCTGCCGATCCGAAGAGCGTTCCGTCAGCCGGCGAGCTGTTGGCGCAACTGGATCTGGGTATCGCCCCAACGGCGCCGAACAACGACATCACCAATCCCGGTGGCATCGTTCGCCCGGCGACAACGACGCCGAAGATCCGCCACAGCGACGCGCCGATGTGCATGCAATGTGGCGTGCAGATGATTCGCGCCGGCTCGTGTCACGCCTGCCCGAGCTGCGGCTCCACCAGCGGCTGCAGCTGATGTGAGCGACCGCGGATCGTCGCTGGGGTTTCGTTCCCGATGAGGTTCCATCGCTGGTCGAGCCCTTTCGTCTTGGGCGCGGCAACAGGTCCAGGATTGCCGATGGCGCGCCCGACGGTGCTGAATGGGTGAGAAGACCGAAACCACGTTTCTGGAGTCGCGCCCATGCGAAAATCAGTGAGCTGGGCGATGTGGCGAGCCGCTTGTCGGGAGCGGTGACGGCGAACATCACCTGTGCTCGCGCGGCGGACTGCACCCCGACGATCCGCTGGAACTACAGTGCCTCGCACGCTGTAGCGACGGTCACCGGACGAATCGAGGGAGCGAGCGAGTCGCGCTCGCTGCCCGCGCCCAATCAGTCGGAGGAGACATCATGCCAACCATGGAAGACCGCCTGACGGCTGGCCAGGCCCTCGACACCCTGGTCCTCATCGGGACCACCAAGGGCCTGTTCACGCTGCGCGCCGGGCCGGAGCGAGATTCGTTCGCGCTCAGCGGCCCGACCTTTCCCGGCGAGGAGGTCTACTCGACGTGCATCGACAATCGCGGGGCGCAGACCCGCGTGTTCGTGGGCTCGATGAGCAATCACTGGGGGCCTGTGCTACGGCGCTCGGATGATCTCGGAGCCACTTGGCGAGAGGAAGATCACGCCGCGCTGGCGTTCCCCGACGACGCCGGTGCGTCGTTGGCTCGGATCTGGCAGTTGACGCCGGGCCCCGTCGACCAGCCGGAGGTCTTCTACGCCGGTGTGGAGCCCGCGGCGTTGTTCCGCAGCGACGACGGCGCCCGCACGTTTTCGCTGGTGCGAGGCCTCTGGGATCATCCTCATCGGTCGCAATGGGTTCCGGGCGGAGGTGGCATGTGCTTGCACACGATCCTCGTCCACCCGACGGATCCGGAACGGCTCCTCATTGCCGTCTCGGCGGCGGGCGTGTACCGCAGCGATGATGGCGGCAAAACCTGGTCGGCAAGCAACCGCGGCATCGTGGTGCCCTTCATGCCCGACGCACCGGCGCCGGAGTTCGGTCAGTGCGTGCACAAGGTCGCCCGCGATGCCGATGATCCAAACCGCCTCTACCTCCAACATCACGGAGGCATCTACAGCAGCGACAACGGCGGCGACTCGTGGGAGCCGATGACAGGAATCGGCGGGATGGACTTCGGATTTCCGGTTGTCTCGCATCCGACGCGGTCAGGCACCGCGTATCTGCTGCCGTTGGAGAGCGACGAGTACCGGTGCACCCCGGGAGGGCATTGCATCGTTTGGAAGACCGAAGACCGCGGCGAGACGTGGCGCGCGCTGACCAACGGTCTGCCGCAACGCGACGCGCATCTCACGATTCTGCGTGATGGCTTCACGACCGACGGCCTCGGGCAGTGTGGGCTGTACTTCGGCACGCGCACGGGTGAGTTCTTCGCGTCGACCGACGACGGCGATAGCTGGCGTGAGCTCGCGTCGCACCTGCCGCCGATCATGTCCGTGCGGGCAGCGCCCGTTCGCTGACCACGATGGATGTTCGAGTTCGGCTCCCGAATCAGCTGCGGAGCCTTGCCGCCGGCGCCAGCTCTGTGGTCGTCGTTGTCGACGCGACGCCGGTGACCGTCAGTTCGGTGCTCGATTCGTTGGCCGCGACGCACCCGGCGTTGGAGCGGCGGGTCCGCGACGAGACCGGCCGTACGAGAGTGCACGTCAACCTGTTCGTCGACGCCGACAACATCCGCGATCTCGACGGTGTCGAGACGGCGGTCGCCGACGGTTCCGACGTCTCGATCATTCCCGCAATCTCCGGCGGCTGACGATGGGGGAGTGCTCGGCCATTCGCCGTCGACCTCGGCGGCCACGAGTTGCCGGGCAGGTCGACCTGTGACGACGCCACCACTGCACCCGGGCGTCGAGCTGCTCGGGTTCCTGCTCGGCACCTGGACGGGTCGCGGCGTCGGCGTGTATCCGACGATCGAATCGTTCGAGTACGACGAGACGATCACCTTCGGTCATGTCGGTAAGCCATTCCTCGCTTACAACCAACGCACGGCCGCGGTGGACGATGGACGTCCATTGCACGCCGAATCGGGCTACTGGCGAATTCCGCAGGCCGGAATCGTGGAGGTGGTGCTGGCGCACCCGACGGGCATCGTCGAGGTCCAGGAGGGTACGTTCGACGCCACGGGAAGTTCTCGTTCCATCCGCCTGCACTCGAGGGTGATCTCCCGCACTTCTACAGCGAAGGAAGTCGTCGAGGTCGAGCGCGACTTCATCGTCGACGGTGATGAGCTGCGCTACGAGGTGAGGATGGCCGCGGTGGGCCAGCCGTTGCAACACCATCTGTCGGCGTTGCTCCACCGCGACTGAACAGTGACGCGATGTACGTGGACACCTACGCCAGCACGACGTGGGTGACGTCGCCGACGACACCATCGTGCAGCTGCAGAACGGCGGCGGTGTGGTACGGCGCGCTTCGGCGTTGCATCGGTGATCCCGGGTTCACGTGGTGCTGCACATGACCATCAACGGCGTCGAGGTCGATCGCGTGCCAGGGGATGTGGGAATGGCCGAAGACGATGACGTCGGCGCAGGGAAACCAGCGGCGGAGACGGGCGCCTCGCCCTCCGGCCGGACCACTGTCGTGGACGACCGCGACTTCGCATCCGTCGAGTTCGACCACGAGCCGCGCGGGAAGGCTCATGTCGCGGTCGTTGTTCCCGAGCACCGCGTGAACCGGTCCGAATTCCTGCAACGCCTCGAGGATCGACGCGTCGGTGATGTCTCCGGCATGAATGATGACGTCGGCAGTTTCGAGGTGACCGCACAGCCTGTCGACGAGCCGCGCTGCCTGTCCTTCACCCAGATGGGTGTCGGCGAGCAGCAGCACGTTCATCACACCACTCTCTCACACGTCCGCCGAATGCCGAATCGCGACGGCTGGATTTTGCGTTGCAGCTGCAACGACTAGATTCGCAGCGAAACGCAGTGAGCGGAACGGCTCGTCAACGACCTGTACCGGAACTGACCCCAGATCGAGGAGCGAATCACCATGAGAACATCGTTGCGACGCAAGTTGGCGATCGGGTTGACATCGCTCGGGTTGGCGGGTGGGGTGGTGGTGGCCAGCCCGGTCAGCTCGGTCCACGCCGCGAGCCAGACGATCACGCTGCTCAACGTCAACGACTTCCACGGCCGGATCGACCCGGCCGGCGACCTCACCACGAAGTGGGCGACCACGATCGAACAGCAACGTGCGCTCGACCCGACCGGCACGCTGCTCCTCGGCGCCGGCGACTTGATCGGCGCATCGCTGTTCAATTCCGCCGTGCAGAACGACCAGCCGACGATCGACGTGATGAACGAGCTGTGCATGAACGCGTCCTCGGTCGGCAACCACGAGTTCGACAAGGGCTACACCGATCTCACCGACCGCGTTGTCGGCGGCCCGGCCGGCTTGGCTCCGGATGCGTGCCCGACGTTCGGGAGCGGTTCCCAACCGGGAGGCAGCAATGCGCGCTGGGCGTACCTCGGCGCCAACGTCTACCTGAAGGGCACGCTGACCCCGGCGTTGCCCGAGTACACGATCTTCACGGTCAAGGGAATCACGATCGGCGTGATCGGCGCCGTCACCTCCGAGACCCCGGCGCTCGTCTCGCCCGGTGGCATCACCCAGATCGACATCGGCGATCCCGTGGCCGCGGTCAACCGCGTCGCTGCCCAGCTGAGCGATGGCAACCCCGCCAACGGCGAGGCCCAGGTGCTCGTCGCGGAGTACCACGAGGGCGCCCCCAGCGGCGAGCTGACGGCGACGCTCGATCAGAACCTTCTCGCCTCGCCGGTGTTCGCCGACATCGTCAACAACACCAGCCCGCAGGTCGACGTGATCTTCACCGGCCACACCCACCAGCTCTACGCATACGACGCACCCGTCACCGGTGGATCGTTGGCGACGCGACCGGTGATCCAGACCGGCAACTACGCCGATCACGTCGGCAAAGTGACGCTGACCGTCGACGATGTCACAGGTGACGTCACGGCCCACACACTGGGCAATCTCACTCCAGCCGCGACGCCGGACTACACGTTGCCGCGTGTCGCCAAGGTGAAGACGATCGTCGATTCGGCGAAAGCTTTCGCCGATACGATCGGCCTGAAACCGATCGGGCAGCAGACAGCGGACATCACCACAGCCTTCACCGGTGGAACGTACTCGGGCCCCGGTGGCACCTACGTTCTCAGCAGTCCGGGAACTACCACCGGTCGTGACGACCGCTCGAAGGAGTCGACGGTGGGCGATCTCGTCGCCAACGCGCTGCGCGACACGCTGGCGCCGGCGACGCTCGGTGGCGCACAGATCGGTGTCACCAACCCCGGCGGCCTGCGTGCTGAGCTGTTCTACAAGCAGACCGGCTCGGAAGGCGATGGGGTCATCACCTACGCCGAGGCCAACAACATCCTCCCGTTCGTCAACAACCTCTGGACGACGACGTTGACCGGGGCACAGTTCAAGATCCTGCTCGAGCAGCAGTGGCAGCGCGATGCCCTGAACAACGTTCCCAGCAGGCCCTACCTCCAACTCGGTCTCAGCGACAACGTCACCTACACCTACGACGACGCCTTGCCCGAGGGCTCACGGATCACCTCGATCACGATCAACGGCGTCCCGTACGACCCGTCGGCCACTTACCGGATCGGCACGTTCTCGTTCCTCGCTACCGGCGGTGACAACTTCCGCATCTTCACCTCGGGCACGAACACGAAGGACTCCGGCCTCGTCGATCGCGACGGATGGATCTCCTACCTCACAGCACACTCGCCGTCCTCGCCTGACTTCGCCCGACAGAGCGCAAAGGTCACCAACCTTCCCACGACGGTGGCGCTGGCCGCCAGCGTGCAGTTCGGTGTCGGTTCGCTCGACCTGACGAGCCTCGGGTCGCCGGCCAACACTTCGCTCGCAGTCTCGATCGGCGGTGTCGAGGTGGGCAGCGTGCCGGTGGCCAACGGCGCGGCCACCGTCGACCTGACGGTTCCCGGTGGGGTCCCGAGTGGCGCCCAGACTCTCACGGCGGTCGCGTGTCCGAGCGGAACGAAGATCGCCTTCCCCGTGACCGTGTCGGGCACGACGACGACGACGCCCGCGCCAACACCGGCAATCACGTCGTGCGGCCTGCAGGCCGCCAACCCAGCGAAGCGATTGCTCGACACCCGCGAAAGCCTCACCCAGCGGACCGAGCTCGCATCAGGCGGCACGGTGCAGGTGAACCTCGCCGGCAAGTACGGGATCGCGGCCGACGCCTCGGCCGTGGCATTGAACCTGACGTCCGTGGGAGTCACCTCCGACGGCTGGATCCGTGCCTACCCGTGCGGCACGACGCCTACTGATCTCACGTCCAACCTCAATCCGGTGGACGGCCGGATCGTCGCCAACCTGGCGATCGTCCCGCTCGACAGCTCGGGCTCGGTCTGCTTTCAGACGTTGACAGCGACCGACCTCGTCGTCGATCTCCAAGGCTGGTACCCGGCCGGATCCGACTACCACGCCATCCAACCGACGCGCATCGCCGACACCCGTACGGGCGCTGGCATCGCTACCCACCTTGCGCCGTTTGCGCCGGTCGAGCTCACAGTCGCCGGCGTCAACGGTGTCGCTCCCACGGCGAGCGCTGTGGCGATGAACCTCACAGCCGTCGCCGACGCGGCCGGGTACATCACCTCCTACCCGTGCGGCACGGCCGCGCCACTGGCGTCGAACCTCAACGCCTGGGCAGGTCACGCCATCGCCAACTCCGCCGTCACAGCGATCGGCACTGGCGGCAAGGTCTGCTTCGTATCGAACATCGACACAGACCTCGTCGTCGACCTCGAGGGTTGGTACCCGGCCGGAGCGTCGTACCACGCGTTCGCACCGGTTCGCGCCGTAGACACCCGCGATTCCGGACAGGCCGTCAAACCGCCGACCGAATTGACCGTTCCGATAACAGGCCTCCATGGCGTCCCGGCGACAGCCACCACGGTGAGCCTCAACGTCACCGCAGTCAACGCCACCGGGCCGGCCTGGGTCAAGGTCTTCCCGTGCGGTCAACCCGCGCCCGAGGTGTCGAACAACAACACGTCGCCGGACCGGATCGTGGCCACCCAGGCTTTCGTCCCGATCGGTACCGGCGGCGCCGTTTGCATCACCGCGAACTGGACCACCGACATCGTCGTCGATGTCCAGGGCTGGCAGTAGTCGGCCATCGCCATCCAACGGCGCGGCCGCACCCCCAAGCGATCTGGGCGCCAGGCGTTGTTCACAGGTCGACGTCGTCGAAATCGGTGGCGCCCAGATCCTCAGTCGGTCGTCCGCTCGTCGAATCGGTGACCGTCCCGAGTCGGTGGGCAGAGCAGGGAGCAGTCCTAGGATTCCGGGAATGTTCGAACTGACCCGTGAACTGATCGCCGAGCTGAAGTCAGTCGACACGCCGACGGTTTGCAATGCGCTCGAGCTCTTGGTGCCCGAACGGCGCGGTTACGGGTTCACCACTCGGCCACTCGTGTGCATGCGGCCGGAGCTCGGGCCCGTCGTGGGCATTGCCCGGACGGCGACGATCCGAGCTGCCCATCCCAGCGACCCTCACGCCGACCAAGCGTCGCTGCGCGATTCCTACTACGCGTACATCGACGCGGGTCCCAAACCGAGCATCGTCGTGATCCAGGACCTCGATGAGGAACGGGGCTATGGCTCGTTCTGGGGTGAGGTGAACAGCAACATCCACAAAGGCCTCGGATGCGATGCGGTGATCACCAATGGCAGTGTGCGCGACCTGCCCGACATCGCCGACGGGTTCCAAATGCTGGCTGACCGAGTCGGCCCATCGCACGCCTTCGTGCATGTGGTCGACTTTGCTCGCCCGGTGACGGTGGCCGGGATGCGGGTCTCCGACGGCGACGTGATTCACGCCGACCAACATGGTGCGGTGGTCGTACCTCACGCCGTGTGCGGCGAGGTCAAGAAGGCCGCAGCGTTGATCGGCCGTCGCGAGCGCGTGGTCATCTCCGCCTCACAGCAGCCAGGCTTCGACATCGAGGCCCTGCGCAAAGCGCAGCACGAGGCCGCCCAGATCTGACCGACGGTGCTGACAGATGGTCACTACCCGCTGCCAGGGCACGCCCGCGCCAGAGAATCTGGGCGCCACACGTCCTTCACAGGTCCCTGGTTCATCGAAATGTTCGGCGCCCAGATCCTTCAATGACGGCGTCGATGGGGCATCGACGGGGGTCGGTTTGCAGCGGCGGACCGTCGACAGCGCAGTACGTGCGCCGCGACGTGCGCTGGGCGCGTGCCACCGGGCTGAGACCGATGAGCACGAGCGGCCCGGCGGCCGCCGCGATGCAAGCGACGATGACGATCGCCACGCGGAACGCGTGGGTCACCTCCGTTGCCCCCGATGCAACCGAGAGCCCGGACACGACCGGCACCAGGGCGAGAGCGGCAAGCGCCGCGGCACGAGCGATCGCGTTGTTCACCGCAGAAGCGATGCTCACGTGATCTGGATCGGCGGCGGCCATGATCGTCGCGGTGAGGGGAGCGACGAAGGTTACGAGGCCGAGTCCGAACACAACGGCACCCGGTAGAACGTCGCTCACCCACGAGGTGCTCGATCCGATCCGGGTGAGGAGCATCAGTCCGACCGCGGCTACCAACGGCCCGACCGTCAGCTGGAGTCGCGGTCCGATCTTCTGCGCCAGCGACCCCGACTGCGCTGACAGCGCCAACATCAGGATCGTTGCCGGCAACAAGGCGAGGCCGGCCTGGAGTGCCGACCATCCCGACCCGACCTGCAGCTCGTAGGCGATGAGGAAGAACGCAGCCCCAAGGGGTCCGTACAAGAGCACGGTGGCCATGTTCAACACGGTGAAGGTTCGGTTGTTGAACAGCGCCGGTGGCACCAGCGGATCTCGGGCGCGAACCATGCGTGTGACGAATCCGAACATTGCGCCGAGCGCGATCACGAGCCCAACGACAACGGCGAGATCTGACCATCCACGATCGCCGGCTGCGGTGAACGCCCACGTTGCGGAAGCCAACCCGATCACAGCGAGCACTGCGCCGAAAAGATCCAGTCGGCGATGTGCATGGGAGTCGCGCGATTCCGGAACCGCCGACCGAGCGCACGCGATCGCTAGGGCCGCCACGGGCACGTTGACGAGGAACGCCCATCGCCATCCCGGACCGTCGACGAGCCCGCCTCCGACGAATGGGCCGATGGCGCCGGCCACACCGCCGAGTCCCGACCAGGCTCCCACGGCGGCGGCACGGTCGGTCTCTCGGTAACTCGCCTGCAAGATCGCCAGGCTCCCCGGCGTCAGCAGGGCTCCGCCGACGCCTTGTAGCACGCGGGCCGCAATGAGGAACTCGATTCCGGGAGCCAGCCCGCAAAGCAGCGAGGCCAGCGCGAACCACGTGGTTCCAACGATGAACACCTTGCGTCGCCCGAAGCGATCACCGAGCGCGCCGCCGAGCAGGATCAACGAGGCGAGGGCTATGAGATAGCCGGTGAGCACCCATTGCAACGTGCTCACGGAAGCGTCGAACTGCTTGCCGATGTCGGGCAGCGCGACGTTCACGACGGTTGCGTCGAGGCTGGCCATGGCGCTCGCCGCGACCGTTGCGATGAGGGCCACTCGTCCGTTCTTGGAGCGAAGAGCGAGGCCTTCTGTCGGGTCGTCGGTTTCGATTCGAGTCACGGCCACTCGTGCATCATCGGGCGAGCTCGAGCGCGACCCGATCCCAACCGGCGAGCTCGGCAGCGGCCTCGTAGGTGCTCTGGAAGAACGACAGCAACATCTCGTCGGGATGCGGCGCGGTGCGCACTGCCGCGTATGGCAGCAGGAACTCGCCCAGGCTCTCGTCGTAGTGAGCGGGTTGCTCGACCGGCCATTCTGCGAATCCGTCCGGCTGCGGATACGCGTATGCGTAGAAGCAACCCTCGTCTGCGCCGCCTGGCCAGAAACCGCAGCTCGAGACCTCGTGGCTGTAGGCCATCTGTTGCACCCAGTCGGGGCAGTTCGGAACTCCGCCACGGTGCTTCGGTGCCGGCCGACCGGAGAATCGGGTGGTGCAGAGGTCGGCCGCTCCCCAGAAGAAGTGGACCGGGCTCACCTTGCCGACGAACCGCGCCCGGAACTGCAACATCACGCGGTGGGCCTGGACCAATGCCAGCCAGAATCGGTGGGCGGCATCGGCGTCGTAGGAGTGGTGCACCTCGTCGTGGTCGAAGGCAATGGCCTCGATCACCTCGGACGGCCGTGGGAACAATCGCACACTGATTCCGAGCTGATCGAGCGCCGAGGTCGTGGCTGCATAGAAACTCGCCACAGTTTGCGGTTGGAGTGCGATGTGGCGCCGTCCGCCGTCGGTCGTACGGAGTTCGAGGAGGTGATCGACGAAGTCGAATTCGATCTCGAGGCCCCGATCGCCGGCGGGTATCAGCGAGGTCGTGAGACCACGGGCTGAGACGTAGAGGGGCACCTGCCACCAGTGGTTGATCATCGGCATCAGACCGAGCCGTACCTTCCCGACGATCTGAGTCCACAGGTGCAACGTGTCGCGGGTGTCCTCCCACTGCGACAAGGTGAGGTCGGGCCACGCCGCCATGTCTTCCATGTCGTTGTCTCCGTTCACGGGTCCGGAATCGGCCATCATCGCGGATCGTACGCCAGGACCTGGTAGCCCGGCAGCAGGCGAGAGTTCTGCTGTTGGGGTTCGCGCCGAAGCGCGTGCGGCATACTGAGCCCATGAATGATGAAGTCGAGACCCCCACTGAAGCGACTGATGACGATCCAACACCAGAGGAACTGAACCTCGAGACGTTCGACCTCGATGGCGATGGGAAGATCTCGGTGATCGAGGCAGAGCGGGCTCGGCTCGGCCTGCTCGACGCCCGCCTCGAGGAGATCGCTGAAGAGGGGGGCCTGAAGGGGACGATCGCCGAGGCTGCCCACAAGGTTCTCGACAAGTTCGACAACGACGACTGACGCGAGCCGAGTTGGGCGACGCGGCGGCTTGCTCCACGCCTTACGGAACGTCGCAGAAGCCTAAGCAGCTGGCCTCTTGCGACGGGTGATCACGATTGTGGCGACCGCGACGGCGGCAAGCAACACGATGACGATCACGATGATCACGCCTGTCGAGGAGCTCGAGCTCTGTGACGGCGCGCCGACAACCGTCGCTGACCCAGTAGGCGCAGCACTCGGCTCGAGGGTGACCGGGGGCGTCGATTGACCTGGCACGGTGGTAACAGCGGTCGCGGGTGCCGACGACTCCAGCGGTGAGAACGTCGTGAGCTGGTCGGCGCGGACGTCGGGGGAGAACTGCACGGCGGTGACCAGAGCGCTGTTCTTGGCGATGTCGAGCCGAGTGCTGACACCGACGAGCCATCCACCGGCGAAGTCGGCAAGCGTCACCGGCTGATCGGAGACAGGCGACTCGTCGGCCCGATGCGACTGCAACGCGTCTCGTCGGAGCCCGGAGGCGCCATTGCAGCCCGGTGGCGGCCAACGCCCGGACAGGGAGCGGCCGAAGTCGTAGTTGTTCTGGTAGTTGTTCTGGTCGAAGCCCAGGTTGGGGTCGGGCAGGGCGAATGGTGGGGGTCTCTTGGTGGTGATGTACACGCCGTCACCGGCATAGATCTGGTAGGTCTCCATCGGCCCGCACGGCTGGTCGGGCTGCGCGGGTGCAGGGTTCCCGCCCTGCCCGCGCCCCGCCTCCTTGGCGATGTCGTCGAGGAATCCAGTCCAGCCGCCACCCTCAGCGCGGGTGGATTTCGCCGTCAGGCCGCGCATCGACGACGCCGGACTGACGAGCTTGGCGTACGAACCGTCGAGCCCCCCGTCGAGTCGACCCGACCAGAACTCTGTGCTGTTCGACGCCTCGAACTCTCCCGTCAGTGGATCGAGTGCTCCCACTGCGGTCGTTCCCGTCGACTGGCGGGTCAAGGCGATCGCCGTACCGGACACAACGACCTCGACCGACTCGTGGCTGATGTTGCTCGGATCGAAGTCGGGCGGAGTTCCGCCGCTGCACAGGCATTGGTCTGGGGTCAGGTCGACGTTGAGACGGAAGCGGCGCGTGGCGCCGCCCAGCTCGACGTTGGGCCGGCTCGGGGCGACCGTGTCGACAGGCAACGTGGTGGTAGGTGACGGCGTCGGCTCGGCGACTGCTGCCAAAGCGAGATCGAGGTGCATCGTCGCGCCATCGAACGTGACGGGCACCGTACCGCCGTACCCGCCGGTTTGATCGCCGATGGTCGCCGTCGGCGACGGGCTGGTCTGACCCGCATCGTTGCGAGTGATGCCCCACCGAACATAGATCGGTGGACCCGCGCCGAGCGCACCCGGCGGGGCCAATCGCAGTTCGAGTTGATAGCTGCCTTGTGTGCCAACGTCGCCGAGGCCATCCAATGACAGAGGCCGGTCGAAGGTGACGGTGATCTCGCGGTGTCCGCCCGTCGCGTCGAGCGTCACGGAGACGACCCTCGGAAAGTTCGCGTCGGCCGGACTGTACACGTCGCCGACCGCCGCCCCTGTTCCCCGAGTGAAGCCACCGATCACGACCGGATCGGGCATCGAGATCTGCGCTGCCTGTTCACCCGTGAGCGATCCGACGGTCACCGGAGACGTCGCCAGCTCCCAGCCGGTGACGCTGCTGTCGGCCGGAGGAGTGGTCAGTTCGATGCGCACGAACGCCTGAGCAGTCCAGTCGCCACCGATGCCGAGTGACTTGGGTATGACAAGCGCTGCCCAGTTGCCGGTGAGCAGTACGGACGCCGGTCCCGAAACCGCACGACTGCCATCGGGGTCGATGATGATCGAGCCCTCGCCGTTGGGACCGATCTCGATCGCGTACGCGCCATCACCGACCGGCTGGCGCAGGATCACGTCGATGCGATGCTGGACGGGGGAACCGTTCCAAGTAGTACGCATGGCGAGCGGAGCGGCGAACTGCAGGACCGCCATCCGATCCTCGCCCACGTTGCTCACGGCGAAGTCGCGAAGGTCCATCTCCGGTGGCACGTAGCCGTTGAAGTACACGTTGCGGCCGGTGACAGTGTCGCCGCTGAGTTCGGTGAGCACCGCGGTCGGGTTCGAAGAGATGTCGGTGATGGGCAGCGATCGACCGTCGCCGAACGCGTACGTCGATGTCGGTACGGAGAGCGAGTTGGGCGCCGGTGATGGGTCGGGTGGCGGCGGCGACGACGCCAGCAGTTGGAACAGACGCGTGGCAACAGCGGTGGCCAGTTCTTGACCGCCGTCACCGGCGACCGTGAGCACGATCCGCACATCGCCTGACTTGGCGACGAGTACACCGAACTGGCCGCCGCCGGGCGGCGGACCGTATCGGGCCGAGTCTCCGAGACCGGGCACGTCGACCGCCTGGCTCGTGTCGAGCCCTTGGTCGCCGAGGAAGCTGGCATCGACGGAGAAATCGACGCCGGCGCCCGATGTGGAGGCGGCGGTGTACACGAGAAGTTGCAGGCTGCTCGTTGCGCTCGCCCCACTCGACTGGTAGGCGCACGTCGCCGCCTCAGAACCCTCGGGGCCGAGCATTTGGGCCAGCACGAACGGGGCACCCGCGGCTTGCGTCACCTGATCGGCGGTGAGCAATGCGCAGCCGTCGAAGTACGACGGCAACCCAGTCGTGGCGCTGCTGGTTCCCGGCCGCGCTTCGGGCGCGCCGCCGCTCGCGACGACGGATGCGGTTGACGACCAGCCGACCAGGCCGGCGGCTGTCGCGAGGCAGATCGCTATCGTGCGCCACCGACGCGTGCGCTGTGAACCCGAAAGAACCGCCCTCATGGGATCCGTCCCCTTCCGGCACGATGGTCCCACCGCGCAGTGGATGCCGTCAAGAGTGGAATGACGTGAAAACGGCGGAGGATATTGCTCTGCTACCGTGCGAACGCAGAGGTCAGGGGGGCGTGAAATGAAGATGGTGGCGGTCCGAAGCTGGGGCACGGCAGCGTGCGTGACCCTGATGATCGTGTCCTGTGGATCGTCGAGCGGTTCGACGACGAACGCGACTACGACCGCGGCAGCAGCGACGTCGCCGACCAACGCTGCGCCCGTGCAGACGATTGCGTCGTCGGAACCATCTTCGTCGCCAACGGTGGCTTCGACTTCGGCGGCGCCGACTTCGGCCGCAGCGACAACCACGGCGCCTCCGGTCGCGGCCACCGGCAGCGCGGCCCTCACGCTCACCGGAGACATCAACGCCGCCCTCGTTCCCGATCCGAGCGGTCCCACCTGCGGTATGACAGGGCCACAGAGCATTGCGATCCGCGGCGACTTCGGTGGGCACCGCGGCTCGATCCTGATCGTGTCCGACGAGGTAGGTGCCGTCCAATTCCCGTCGAGTCACGTTGCCAGCGCCGACTTCCTGCCCGACGGACTCGGTGGCGCCGAGTTCAGAGCGACCGCGATCACAGGTGTCGGAGCAGGGTCGTTGACGTTCAATGCCGACGGCTCGGGCAATGTCGATCTCGAGATCCCGTACGTCGGCGGAAGCGGAGGCTTCGCCGGTACCTCGGTGCACGTCACCGGCACCTGGGCCTGCTGAGCGTCGACTGTCGGTCAGACCTGTTCGACCAACTGGTCGACCTGCAGAAGCGTGCTCATCGTGCTTGCGGGGACCGGCGCCGAGAACAGGTATCCCTGGGCGAGTCGGCACCCGAGATCTTGAAGCGCATGGGCCTGTTCCGGATGCTCGACACCCTCGGCGATCGCGGTCAGTCCGAGGGTGTGGGCGAGGTCGACCACAGCGCGCACCATCACATCGCCGCCACCGCCACTGACGACTCGATCCACGAATGACTTGTCGATCTTGATGATGTCGAGCGGAAACCTGATGAGGTGGGTGAGCGATGAGTAGCCGGTACCGAAGTCGTCGACAGCGATTCGCGCGCCAACACGCTTCAGATCGCCGAGTATCGCAGTTGCCGAATCGACATCGTCGATCAGTGCCGTCTCGGTGATTTCCAACACCAGTCCCGAAGGCGTCAACCCGGTAGCTGCGAGGCCCACCCTGATGTCGTCGGCGACGTTCGCTTGTTGCAGGTGGCGGGCAGAGATGTTGACGCTCATGTAGAAGGACGGGTCCACGAGGTCGGCGTCGTGCCATGCCTTGGCTTGGCGGCATGCCTCGTTGAGCACCCACCGATCGAGCGCGCTGATCAGCCCCGTCTCCTCGGCGACTGGGATGAACTGGTCTGGCATGAGCAAGCCCCTCGTTGGGTGCTGCCATCGCACGAGTGCCTCCGCGCCGACGATGCGCGTGCTGTGAATGTCGACGATCGGTTGGTAGTAGACGACGAACTCACCACGGTCCATTCCACCCAGCAGCTCGCCGGCGACCTGCAGGCGATGTGCCGCATCCTGGTGCATCGTCGGATGGAAGAGCTCGAAACGACCCTTGCCTCGACGTTTGGCGACGTACATCGCCAGGTCTGCGTCGCGCAGCAGGTCATCGAAGGTGTGCGTCAGCGGCGTCCCGACGGCGATGCCGATGCTGGCCTGGAGCTGCATCTCCGTGTCACCGACCACGAATGGGGCGCGCAGCGCCTCTTGGATTCGAAGCGCGGTCAGCCTGGCGCCGTCGTCGACGTTACCGACCTCGAGCAGGAAACCGAACTCGTCTCCGCCGAGGCGGGCAGCGCTGTCTCCTGCGCGGGTCGCCGTGAGGAGTCGCGCCGCGACGGCCACGAGAACTTCGTCACCTGCGGCATGACCCAGGCTGTCGTTGACCATCTTGAAGTCGTCGATATCCAGGAACAGCACAGCGACTGACGAGTTCTCACGACTCGCTCGCTTGAGTGCCTGATCGACCCGGTCGGCGAACAGCAGTCGGTTCGGCAGGCCGGTCAGGGAATCGTGCAGTGCCTGATGGCGAAGCTCCACGTCGAGTTGCTTGCGCTTGGTGATGTCGCGCATCGTGAGGACGATTCCGTCGATGTCTGCCGTGCCTCGGAGGTCGACTGCGATCACTTCGAAATCGCGCCATCCACCGTCGGAGTGGCGGATGTGCCATTCGACGTTGGAGGTGGTCGAGCCCTCCGACAAGATCACCCGCAGGCGCTGCTCGTCCGCCGGGGCGAGCAGGTCGGTCAGCTTCATTCCATCCAGCTCAGCAGAGCGACGTCCGAGAAGAGGCTCGGTCGATGGAGTGTGGTACTGGATACGAGCGTCACCATCGACCACCACGATGGCATCGGATGACTTGTCGACCAGGGCACGGAAGCGCGCCTCACTCCTGAACTCGGCGGCGTCGCGTACGAGCCCGACGATGCGCACCAGCACCAGGGCAATGAGAAAGGCGCCGCTGATGGCGATGGGGGTCGCATCGGAGACGGTGCCCAAAGCGTCCTGCGTGAACAGCATTGCCGGAGCCAAGACCACCGCACTGGCGATCACGACCAGCCGAACCGCGCTTGTCGGGTGCGCCGGGGTGGTGGCCGTCGACAGGTCGCCCATCGACGGGTGCAGCGCGGCCGCGCCGAGCCCGACGTAGAACGCGATCCACCCGATGTCTATGAACGTGTGCTCCGAGAACTGATCCGAGAGGCTGAGATAACCGAACAACCCGTCGGCGCTCAGCAGTGTGAACAGTCCGCCCATGAGCAGCCAGAAGGAGATCGGACGCCGACCTCCGCCGACGGCCAGTCGCACGGCGGTGGCCAGAATGATGAAGTCGCCCACCGGATAGGCGACGGACGTCAGCCGATCGAGCAGGCCGAGGTCACCGCCGCGGAAGTACGGGGCGAGGAGCAGAACCCACCACACCAGTCCCATGCCGACGGTGATGATTCCGGTATCGATCAATGTCTTGCGGTCGTGGCCGCGTGACCGGCGGTGCACGAGGATCGCTAGTCCGCCGATCAGCAGCACATACATCAGTACGTAGGCGATGTCGACGAACGGGAAGGCGGCGTCGGTAGGCCGGACGTAGGTTCGGATGCTGTCGAGATCGTCGCCGATGTTGAGACTCGCGGCTCCGGCGGCCAGCAAGTACCAGGCCAACCGAGCTCTCGGGTGGTTCAACCGTACGCCGGCGATGATCGCGATCACCGCGGAGCAGCCGACGATCGGCCAGATGGCGAGCTTGGCACTCTCTGCAGGCAGCAGGAAGTAGGCGATCGTCAAGACCACCCCGGCCGCCAGATAACGACGTGACCAGGCCGAGGTCCGAGAATCGACCGTCAAATCACTACCGCTCCCGCCTTTGGCGCGCATCGCTTCGAGGTACTCCTCCCGCGCAAGCCAACGGACCTGCTCGATCAGTATCGGCATGGATGACCTCCGTGGGCAGGGCCGGAAGTCACTATCTCGTGCGTCGTCGCCGCTGAGAGCGGTCGTGGCACGAGTGCGCGGACGTGGCAACCTGGTGCGATGGAACAGTTCGAAGGACGAATCGCGGTGGTCACCGGAGGCGGTTCAGGCATGGGACGCGAGCTCGTCCGCCAATTGAGCAGCGAGGGCTGCCACGTGGCGACGTGCGATGTATCGGCCGAAAGCCTCGTGGAGACACTGGCGCTGTGCGATCCGGATGCGCCGGCCGGCACGCGGATCACGACGTTCGTGGCCGACGTGGCCGACGAATCCGCGACCCTCGCGTTCGCGGCTGCGGTGGCCGCAGAACACCGCACGGATCACATCAACCTGCTCTTCAACAATGCCGGGATCGGTGGTGGAGGCAGCTTCGTGCTCGACCAGCGGTCCGACTGGGAAACCACGTTCAACATCTGCTGGGGCGGCGTGTATCTGTGCACCAGAGCGTTCCTGCCGATGCTGCTGGCGAGCGACGAAGGCCATGTCGTCAACACCAGCAGCATCAACGGGTTCTGGGCCTCGCTCGGCCTCGGTATCCCGCACACCGCGTACAGCGCAGCGAAGTTCGCGGTGAAGGGCTTCACCGAGGCGCTGATCACCGACTTCCGACTCAACGCCCCGCATCTGCGCGCCTCGGTGGTGATGCCGGGTCACATAGGCACTTCGATCGTCATCAACTCCGGCAAGGTGCTGGGCCGTGAGCCCAAGGAGTTGACGACCGAACAGATCGCCGACCTGCGAACGCGACTGGAGCGCGCAGGTCTCGACGTCGGCGGAGCGAGCGATGAAGACCTCCGCCTCGGCATGCAGCTACGTGGCGAGATGTTCCGTGACAACGCGCCGACATCGGCCGCCCAAGCGGCAACGGCGATCCTCGACGGAGTTCGTGCCAACGAGTGGCGAATCCTGGTCGGCGACGATGCAGTGGCGCTCGATGAGCTCGTGCGCGAGCGCCCCGGCGACGCCTACGAGCAGTCGTTCGTCGAGTTGTTGAGAGCTCGTAACCTCTTCAACTTCGCGTGAGGCCACAGTGCTGTACGGCGACCTCGTCCACGCATCGCAGCAAGTGGCTGCCACCTCGAAGCGTTCGGAAAAGGTCGCCACATTGGCAGGGCTGCTGCGGGCCACGCCGCCGGACGAGGTCGAAGCGGCCATCGGGCTGCTGATCGGCGAACCACGGCAGGGCCGGCTGGGGGTTGGCTGGGCCACCGTGTCGAATCTGCAGGTCACGCCCGCAATCGAATCGTCGCTGACGATTCACGACGTCGACGACGCGCTCACTGAGGTGGCTGCGATAGGAGGGAGCGGCTCCCAGGGCGAACGGATCCGGGCGATGCGTGCGTTGTGGTCGGCGTCGACCACCGACGAGCAGCACCACCTGCATCGAGTGTTGACCGGCGAGCTCCGCCAAGGGGCCAACGAGGGCGTCGTGGCAGATGCGGTCGCCAAGTCCAGCGGCCAGCCGATCGCCGCCGTCCGCCGCGCCGCGATGCTGCTCGGCGAGCTCGGCAGGGCGGCATTGCTCGCACTCACCGGCAGGTCGCTCGACGTCGGCCTCTCGCCGCTCACTGCTGTGCAGCCGATGCTCGCCGGCACATCTGCCAGCGTCACCGACGCCCTTGCCGAGATCGGTCGGGCGAGTGTGGAGTGGAAGCTCGACGGCATTCGTGTGCAGGCGCACAAACGAGGTGACGAAGTGCGTCTCTTCAGCCGCGGTCTCAACGACATCACGGCTGGTCTACCCGGAGTCGTAGAGGTGATGCACAGGCTCCCTTCCGAATCGGTGGTGCTCGACGGCGAAGCACTCGGTGTCTCGGAGGATGGACAGCCACGCATCTTCCAGGAGACCATGAGCGGGTTGTCCACCACCAGGGCGTACTTCTTCGACGTGCTGCACCTCGACGACACCTCGCTGATCGACGAACCATTGGCGGCGCGCCGAGCCATCCTCGCCGGTCTCCTTCCGGCCACGTCGATGCTGCCTTCGATACTCACCGCCGACGCTGACGAAGCCGAGGCGTTCGCCGCAGACGCTGTTGCCTCCGGGCATGAAGGCGTGATGGTCAAGGCGATCGACTCGACCTACGAGGCCGGTCGCCGAGGGGCCGGCTGGCGCAAGGTGAAGCCGGTGCACACCCTCGATCTGGTCGTGTTGGCGGCCGAATGGGGACATGGCCGGCGAACCGGCTGGCTCAGCAACCTGCATCTCGGTGCACGGGGTGAGGATGGCTTCGTGATGGTCGGCAAGACCTTCAAGGGAATGACCGACGACCTGCTGAGGTGGCAAACGGAAGAGCTGCAACGGATTGCCATCGCCACCGAGGGTCACACCGTTCACGTACGTCCGCAGCTCGTCGTCGAAGTAGCCCTCGACGGCGTGCAACGATCCACTCGCTACCCGGGCGGGGTGGCCCTGCGATTCGCCCGGGTGCGTCGGTACCGGCCCGACAGGCAGGCGTTGCAGGCCGACACGATCGAACGGGTCCAGGGGATGCTCGGGTGAGTCGCTGCGGGTAACGTCGCGGCGCCATGGCCACCTTGCGCTTCAACTTCGGGACGATGGGCTCGGGCAAGAGCACGATGGCGTTGCAGATCCATCACAACCTGGCAAGTCGGCAGTTGTACGGGTTGTTGCTCACCAAGCTCGACCGCGAAGGCGCGCAGGTGACCAGTCGGCTGGGGGTGGCCGCCCACGCCATCGAGGTCGTGCCCGACCTCGACCTGTACAAGTTGGCCGTCGACCATTGGCCGATCCACTACCTCGTTTGTGACGAGGTGCAGTTCTACACCGTCGCCCAGTGTGACCAACTCGGTCGGGCAGTCGATGATCTCGGCGTCGACGTGTTCGCCTTCGGGCTGATCACCGACTTTCGCGGTGAGCTGTTCGACGGGACGAAGCGCATGCTGGAGATCGCCGATGAGCGGCTCCCGATGCAGGTCGAAGCGCGTTGCTGGTGCGGAGCCCGGGCGACGCACAACGCCCGTGTCGTAAACGGGGAAGTGGTCTACGAGGGCGAGACGGTGGTCGTCGGCGATACCGGAACGTCCGACGACCAACCGTTGTTCGGTGACGTGGTGCGGTACGAGTTGTTGTGCCGACTGCACTACCGTCAGGGAGAGCTCGGCGATTGAGTGCTACTTCAGCAGCCAGGCCAACCTGCGCATGTCTGACTTGCGTGTCGGGAAGCTGCCGATTCGATCGGCCACCTGTTTGCGCAGCCATGGCAGTGACGCAACCATCCGGTTGCCCGGGCACAGCGTCGCGCCGATGCCCCGATGACCGACGATGTTGGGGAACACCAGTTTCGTCGAATCGGTGGCGATGAACTCGTCGCTGCCGAGCGGGTCGATCCGGTGGCGCTGCGCCTCCCATGAGGTGAGGTGGATGAGGCTCTCGATCGCTGAGTTCGACGGTGCGGTCTTCATGAAGTTCCCGATCAGAGCAATCCCACAGGTCCCGGCGTTGCGACCTTTGGTGTGCCCGCCGATGATGGCGTTGCCGGCACCGTCCTCACCCGTGTGCAACTCTCCCTTGTTGTAGCTGCGCGCCCGCCGTCCTTCGAAGATCTCGCCATCGGGCCCGATCAGGAAGTTGTACCCGATGTCGGTGTAGCCGCGCCCGACCACGTGCAGCTCGTAGCCGAAGCGCACGGCTGCCGCCGGGTCCTTGACGCCGTTCGGGCTTGCCGTGTGGTGCACGACGATCTTGCGAAACGGAGCCCATCCGATCACGTGCGAGTCACGAATCGACTCGTCCGCCCCCCACTGGGCGCGGGTGACGATCGTCGGCGCAGCGATCTTCCGGAACTTGGCCGCGACGGGTTTCGGCTTGGCCTCGGCGACGCCGGAGTCGAAGGCTGCGGCGCCGGCGACGGAGATGACGCCCGCAGCCGCAAGCCGGAGGAAGCGACGGCGCGGCAGCGCATCTTCAGCGATGCATTGTTCGCACATGGGGAGTCTCCTTCGGTTGGGACTCCACCCGCGACCGGGACTGAGGCTAACCGCCGAGAAACGTTGTTGGCGCGGATCGTCGCCGGCGGGTACCATTTGAGAACCGTTCGGGCCAGCGTCGTCCCGTGCGCCACCTAGCCGTACACCGACTCCGTGGAGCCAAACCGATGCGCAACCAGACCCAGCCCAGCGCTCCCGCGCGGCAAGATCTTTACGATCCTCGATTCGAGCACGACGCCTGTGGAGTGTCGTTCGTCGCCAGCCTGAAAGGCGAGGTCAGCCGGTCGATCGTGGCCATGGGCCTCGGTGCGCTGTGCAACATGGCCCACCGTGGCGCAACGGGCGCAGAAGCCGACACCGGCGACGGCGCGGGCATCTTGATCCAGGTTCCCGATCGAATGCTGCGCGAGGTAGCCGGATTCGACCTCCCGGCGGCGGGTGCCTACGCAGTGGGTCTGGCGTTTCTCCCGGCGGACCCGACCGACGCCGAGAAGGCGCAGGAGGCGATTGCGTCGATTCTCGCCGACGAGGGTCTCAGGGTGCTCGGCTGGCGCGCCGTGCCCGTCAATCCGGAGTGCCTCGGCGCCAGTGCGCGCAAGGTGATGCCGGTCTTCAAGCAGCTCTTCGTCTGCGACCCGGCCGGGGCCACCGGCATCGATCTCGATCGCAAGGTGTTCATCGCCCGCAAGCGAGTCGAGCACGAGCTACCCGCCGAGCAGCAGACCTACTTCCCGTCGCTGAGCAGCCGCACGCTGATCTACAAGGGCATGCTCACGACTGCGCAACTGGCAGTGTTCTTCCCCGATCTCGGAGACGAGCGGTTGGAGAGCGCATTGGCGTTGGTGCACAGCCGGTTCAGCACCAACACGTTCCCGTCGTGGCCACTCGCCCATCCGTACCGCTTCATCGCCCACAACGGCGAGATCAACACCGTGCAAGGCAACCGCAACTGGATGCGTACCCGCGAGTCGCTGCTGGCCAGCGATCTGCTACCGGGACTGGAGCGGGCCTATCCGATCTGCACGCCCGACGCGAGTGACTCGGCAACATTCGACGAGGTCCTGGAGCTGCTGCACCTCGCCGGTCGCAGCCTGCCCCACGCGATGCTGATGATGATCCCCGAAGCGTGGGAGAACCACGACACGATGGACGCCAGCAAGCGAGCGTTCTACCGCTTCCATTCGTCGCTGATGGAACCTTGGGACGGCCCGGCGAGTGTCGCCTTCACCGATGGCACGCTCATCGGCGCAGTGCTCGACCGCAACGGGTTGCGGCCCAGCCGCTACTGGGTCACCGACGACGACCTCGTCGTGGCGGCCAGTGAGGTCGGTGTGCTCGACATCGACCCGGCGAAGATCGTTCGCAAAGGACGGCTGCAGCCGGGGCGCATGTTCCTGATCGACACCGCGCAGGGAAAGATCGTCGAAGACGAAGAGATCAAGCGAACGCTGGCCGGCGCGGAGCCGTACGCGCAATGGCTGGAAGAGGGTGTGGTCGAGCTCGACGAGCTGCCCGAGCGCGAGCACGTCGTGTTCAGCCACCAGAGCGTCCTCCGTCGCCAGCAGGTGTTCGGTTATACGCACGAAGAGCTCAAGATCATCGTCGCGCCGATGGCCAAGCAGGGTGGGGAGCCGATCGGGTCGATGGGCACCGACACTCCGATTGCCGTTCTCAGCGAACGGCCCCGGCTGCTGTTCGACTACTTCCAGCAGCTCTTCGCCCAGGTCACCAACCCTCCACTCGATGCCATTCGCGAAGAGGTGGTCACCTCGGTGGGTGGTTCAGTGGGGCCGGAAGCGAACCTGTTGCAACCCGGCCCGGAGAGCTGTCGGCAGCTGACCCTTCCATTTCCGATCATCGACAACGACGAGATCGCCAAGATCATCCACATCGACGATGACGCAACGTATCCGGAGCTCGCCGCCGTCGTGATCTCCGGGCTCTACCGAGTGGCGGGCGGCGGACTGGCGTTGAAGCGCGGGCTCGATGCAATTCGAACTGAGATCAGCAAGGCGATCGCCGACGGGGCGCGCATCATCGTGCTCAGCGACCGCAACAGTGACAACGTGTACGCCCCGATCCCTTCGCTGCTCCTCACCGCTGCGGTGCATCACCACTTGATCCGCGAGAAGCAGCGCACGAAGGTCGGCCTGATCGTCGAGTGTGGCGACGCTCGCGAGGTGCATCACATGGCCCTGCTGATCGGTTACGGCGCCGGCGCCATCAACCCGTACCTGGCCTTCGAGTCGATCGAGGACATGGTTCGCGAAGACCTTCACGGCCTCGGCGGCGTCGACCCTCACAAGGCGGTGAAGGACTACATCAAAGCCGCCGGCAAGGGCGTGCTGAAGGTGATGAGCAAGATGGGCGTGAGCACCGTCGCCAGCTACACCGGTGCGCAGATCTTCGAAGCGATCGGCCTCGGCCACGAGCTCGTCGGCGAGTACTTCACCGGCACCGTGAGCCGCCTGGGTGGCATCGGCCTCGACGAGGTTGCCGCGGAGGTGGCGGCGCGTCACAGAGTTGCCCATCCGGCGCGCCCTGCGGAACGTGCGTATCGCAAGCTCGAACTTGGTGGCGAGTACCAGTGGCGGCGCGAAGGCGAGGTGCATCTCTTCAACCCGGAGACCGTCTTCAAGCTGCAGCACGCGACACGGGCGCGCCGCTACGACATCTTCAAGCAGTACACCGCCCTGGTCGACGAGCAATCCAAGAAGCTGGCAACGCTCCGCGGTTTGTTCGAGTTCGTGGCCGGCGATCGCCGGCCGGTGCCGATCGACGAGGTCGAGCCGGTTGCCGAGATCGTCAAGCGGTTCTCGACGGGGGCGATGAGCTACGGCTCGATCTCGGCAGAGGCTCACGAGACGCTGGCGATCGCCATGAACTCGATCGGCGGCAAGAGCAACACCGGCGAAGGAGGCGAAGACAGCGACCGTCTCTACGATCCGCAGCGGCGCAGCGCCATGAAGCAGGTTGCCAGCGGCCGCTTCGGCGTCACCAGCGAGTACCTCGTCAACGCAACCGACCTGCAGATCAAGATGGCTCAGGGTGCCAAGCCAGGGGAGGGTGGCCAGCTTCCTGGCCA
The DNA here is from genome assembly GCA_963720775.1 of Ilumatobacteraceae bacterium. Classification (GTDB taxonomy): domain Bacteria; phylum Actinomycetota; class Acidimicrobiia; order Acidimicrobiales; family Ilumatobacteraceae; genus JAENVT01. The sequence goes on from CAVRGR010000002.1 coordinate 65,144, forward strand.
CAAGGTGTACCCGTGGATCGCTGCCACGCGGCACTCGACGCCCGGTGTCGGGTTGATCAGCCCGCCACCGCACCACGACATCTACTCGATCGAGGATCTCAAGCAGTTGATCCATGACCTGAAGAACTCGAACCCTGCGGCACGGATCAACGTCAAGTTGGTCGCCGAGGTCGGGGTGGGCACGGTCGCTGCCGGTGTCAGCAAGGCCAAAGCCGATGTGGTGTTGATCAGCGGTCACGATGGCGGTACCGGTGCCAGCCCCCTCACTTCGTTGAAGCACGCCGGTGCCCCGTGGGAGCTCGGCCTTGCCGAGACGCAGCAGACCCTCCTGCTCAACGGTCTACGCGACCGGATCGTGGTGCAGGCCGACGGGCAGTTGAAGACCGGTCGTGACGTGGTGATCGCGGCATTGCTCGGCGCTGAGGAGTTCGGGTTCGCCACCGCGCCGTTGGTGGTCAGCGGATGCGTGATGATCCGCGTTTGCCATCTCGACACTTGTCCCGTCGGCGTCGCCACGCAGAATCCCGAGCTACGCGCCAAGTTCAGTGGCAAACCGGAGTTCGTCGTCAACTTCATGGAGTACATCGCCGAGGAGGTTCGCGAGCACATGGCCGCCCTTGGCTTCCGCACCGTCGAGGAGATGATCGGTCACGTCGAGATGCTCGACACGAGGAAGGCCATCACCCACTGGAAGGCCAAGGGCCTCGACATCGGCCCCATCCTCGCGGCACCGCAGAACCCGTACGAGCAGACGATGCACCAGTCGGTTTCCCAGGAGCACGGTCTGCATGAAGCGCTCGACCAACAACTGCTCGCGGCGTGCGAGCCGGCGATCGAGCGTGGTGAGCCCGTTCGGCTGGAGTTGGCGATCCGCAACGTCAACCGAACCGTCGGAACGATGCTCGGCAACGCCGTCACCCGGCGTTACGGCGGTGCCGGGTTGCCCGACGGCACGATCGACATCCACTTCCGCGGCTCGGCGGGTCAGAGCTTCGGAGCCTTCGTGCCCTCCGGCATCACACTGCGCCTCGAGGGCGACGCCAACGACTACGTCGCCAAGGGTTTGTCCGGAGGCCGCGTCGTCGTACGCCCCGATCGCCGTGCTCAGTTCGCCGCAGAAGAGCACACAATCGCCGGCAACGTGATCGGCTACGGCGCAACCGGAGGCGAGATCTTCCTCCGCGGCCTGGTGGGCGAGCGCTTCTGCGTGCGCAACTCGGGCGCCACGGCTGTCGTCGAGGGCGTCGGGGATCACGGTTGCGAGTACATGACGGGAGGCCGGGTGGTGGTCCTCGGCCAGACGGGCAGGAACTTCGGCGCGGGCATGAGTGGTGGGATCGCCTTCGTCTACGACCCTCGCGATGTGTTCGCGGCGAAGCTCAACACGGAGATGGTGCAGTTGCAACAACTCGACGACGCCGATCGTCTCTTCGTGCGCGACACCGTGCAGGCCCATCTTGACCACACCGAGTCCACTGTTGCCGCGATGGTTCTCGACAGCTGGGAGCGGGAGTCGGCCAACTTCAAGAAGGTGATGCCGATCGACTACAGCCGAGTGCTCGGCGTGATGAGGCAAGCCGAGGCCGATGGTCTCGACGAACAAGAGACGATGGTCAGAGTGATGGAGGCGGCACGTGGGTGAGGTGACCGGGTTTCTCAAGTGGCAGCGCGAGCAGCCGACACGCCGCGAGGTATCGGTGCGGCTGCGCGACTGGAAGGAGGTCTACAACGACTTCCCGCTCGACACGGTGCAGACGCAGGCTGGTCGATGCATGGACTGCGGCATCCCGTTCTGCAACAACGGTTGTCCGCTCGGCAACCTGATCCCCGACTGGAACGATCTCGTGTATCGCGACCACTGGCACGACGCGATCGATCGGCTGCACGCCACGAACAACTTTCCGGAGTTCACTGGGCGCCTGTGCCCGGCACCCTGCGAAGCGGCTTGCGTGCTTGGCATCAACGCCGACCCCGTGACGATCAAGCAGGTCGAGGTGGAGATCATCGACCGCGCCTGGGACGAGGGCTGGGTCGAGCCGCAGCTGCCGGGCGTGAAGACCGGCAAGCGCGTCGTCGTGATCGGCTCGGGCCCGGCAGGCCTTGCTGCGGCGCAACAGCTGACCAGGGCCGGCCACGACGTCGTCGTGCTCGAGCGAGCAGACCGGATCGGCGGGCTGTTGCGCTACGGCATTCCCGAGTTCAAGATGGAGAAGCGTCACCTCGATCGGCGGATCGCTCAGATGGAGGCCGAAGGCACCGAGTTCCGCACGAACGCCGTGGTCGGCGAGGGCATCGACATCGAGGTGCTTCTGGCCTCGTACGACGCCGTCGTTCTGGCCTGCGGCGCAACGGCTGCTCGCGATCTGCCGATACCCGGTCGTGAGCTCGGTGGCATCCATCAAGCAATGGAGTACCTGCCATTGGCGAATCGTGTGCAACAGGCCGATATCGACGTCTCGCCCATCGACGTGAGGGGCAAGCATGTGGTCATCATCGGCGGCGGTGACACCGGCGCCGACTGCCTCGGCACGGCGCACCGCCAGGGAGCGGCGAGCGTCACCCAGCTCGAGATCATGGCTCGCCCGCCAGATTCGCGCGCGGCGAACAATCCATGGCCGCAGTGGAGCCTGATCTACCGCGTCTCCTCGGCGCACGAGGAAGGCGGCGAGCGGCTGTACAGCGTCAACACCGAGCGTTTCGTCGACGATGGCAGTGGTCGCGTTCGCGCCCTCGTGCTTCACGAGGTGGAGATGATCGATGGTCGCTTCGGCAAGATCGAGGGGACCGACCGGGAGTTGCCAGCCGACTTCGTCTTCCTGGCGATGGGGTTCCTCGGGCCCGACAAGGGCAGCTGGCTCGATCTGCTCGGCGTGTCGTTCGACGAGCGCGGCAACGTGGCCCGCGATGCGCGCTACATGAGCAGTGTTCCGGGCGTCTTCGTTGCCGGCGACATGGGTCGTGGCCAGAGCCTGATCGTGTGGGCGATCGCCGAGGGTCGCTCCTGCGCGGCAGGGGCAGACGCCTGGCTGATGGGTGAAACGCAGCTGCCCACGCCCATCGCGCCGACCACCCGACCACTGGTGTGACGGGCGGAGCGCCACCACTCCGACGGCGCCAGCGCATAGGCTGAATCCCATGAAGTCGAACGTGTTGGTCGTGGCGCTCTTTGTCGCGGTTTTGGCGTCGTGCAGCAACAGCGGCTCGTCATCCGACCCGACAGCGCTGGGTCTCACAGCCACCAACTACGTCACCGTTACGCAAACACCCACCACCGTGACCACCACAACGGTGGCAGGTTTGTCGAACCCTGGTCTGGTGCACCCCGAGGAGGGTTCATACGTCGTCGCCGCGGGCGACTACCCGTCGACGATTGCCAAGAAGTTCAAGGTTGTCTTCGCCGACCTGCTGGCCATCAACGGCTGGACGCTGGTCGGTCAGCAGGTTCCGGAGTTCCCGACCCCCGGCACCACGATCAGGATCCCGCCCAACTGGACCGAGCCCGGTACCGCGACCGACACGACGGGCGGCAGCGGCAGCTCGCCGCCGACCAACACCACCACGACCCTCGCCGGCGGAGGTTCGACCTGCGCTCCAGGTGAGTACACGATCCTGGCCGAAGACACGACTCGCTTGAAGGTTGCCAAGAAGCTCGACACCACCGTGGATGCCCTCGATGCGGCCAACGCCAGCACCCCTGGCTACAGCAGCTTCTACCCCGGCCTGAAGATCAAGACCCCACCGAAGGCAAACTGCTAGGCCACCCCACCCTTCAATGCGCAGGCGTCGCGTCGTCGGAGTAGGGGATCGGGTGGTCGCCGCCGAGCTCGTGGAACCGTTCGTTCAGAGCAACAGCAAGGAAGTCCCGATCACTGACACTGGGTACGAGCGCCCCGTACAGCACCGCTTCGACCTCCAGTTCGGAGCTCATCCCACCGATCGAGAAGTACCGCCACCACAGGTCGGACACCGACATGTGCAGTCCCCGTCGTGCCTGCTCGAGCGGATCGGTCGCGTCTTCCACGGGCTTCATTCTCGGAGGCGTTCGTCGGGCAAAGAAGCGACGAGGTCGGTCGCGTGGATCAAGACGGTGACTCCTGCGGCGCGTGCTGCTCGAAGCAGCGATCCCATCGCGTCGTCGGCGGTGAGGCCGTCGCGAGCCATGACGACACCCTGCGCCTGATGGATCGTTCGACGCGCGGTCAATGCAGTGACGAACCGTTGGTTTGCCTCTTCGTCGGTGAGGTCCGAGCCCGCGGAGGTCAAGATCTCCGAGGCCTGGTTGGCGAACAGCCCGGCGAGCTCTTGTTCGTGAGTACCGAATGCCTGTTCTCGCGACGAGTAGATGTTGAGGGCGCCCTGCGGTCGTTTGTCGGTCATCAGTGGTGACGACAAGATGCTGTGGATCCCTTGTTCGAGGGCGAGCGGCACGAACGTCGGCCACCGGGTTTCATCGTCGAGTGACTCGATGTAGTACGACCGACCATCGGCCTTCGCGGCGAGGCACGGTCCTTCTCCCGTTTCGTATTGGTGTCGGTCCATCGTAAACACCTTGTCGTTGCTCGCCGCCACCGTCATCAGCCGTCCGTAACGCTCGAGCGTGACGCTCACACCGTCGGCGTGGTCGATGGTTGCATCGGCGAGCTCGGTGACGAGGCGCAGGGCTGCGTCGATCACATCGCTGCTTGATCTCACCAAGGCTGTCGATGTTGGCGCGGGTACGACTGATGAAGCGTCATCACCGTCGTCGAGGTCGCTGTCGACCTCGGGTGCAAGGGATGCGCCAGTTGAGTCGGACGCCGCGTACGGAATCACCTCGCTGACGCCGGTGAGCTCGAGAAGCCGACCGACCATCGTGCTGGCTGATCCAACAGTGACCGTCCCGTGCAGGCCGCTCATGCGCATCGCCACGCCGACGAGCACGCCCAGACCCGAGGCGTCCATGAATCGACACTCGGCGAGATCGACCACCAGGTGGCGGCAACCAGCGTCAACTGACGAGTTGAGCACGCCGGCAAGGGCCGGAGCGCTGAGTCGGTCGACGTCGCCGCGCACCGCCACCCGTACACGAGTCCCATCGAACGCCACTCGGAGCTCGAAGTCGGCGAACTCGTCGTCGCTCATCACTGCGGTCCGCGCCCGGTTGTCATGTACACACGCCTCCAGTGAGTCGATGTGCCTACCGGGGTCTGGGGAAGGGCGCTGTCGCGGCGAACGCGACGCTGTCCATTGTAGTTCCACGGCGTGGCGCCGAGACACCGGGGGGCAGCGAACTACACGAAGCGCAGCGTCACCTGGTCGAGGGCAACCGATCTCCGAACCCCGTTGCGGTCGGTTGCGGTCAGCTCGATCTCCGATTGCGTCCCACCGACGAACCGCATCGCGTGGTTCAATCCGAGCTGCGACCACCGTGCGGTGACCGCAGCGGGATCGTCGACGGCGATGGTGTAGCCGGCGATCGAAGTGACGAGGGAGTTGTCGACGTGCGCCTTCCAGTTGGGCCCTGCCCAGAGCCACGAGCCTGCGGGGTGCGTCTCGTCGAGGCTGACGATCGCTCCGCCGATGTCGGCCGGATGCAGGTGGCGACCGCGGATCATGTCGAAGTCGCCGCTCCACACCGTGCGCACGCCGCGCTCGGTGAGCATCGCCATTCGTGCGTCGAGATCGTCGACCTCGAACATCACCATGTAGGCGGTGACTGCCGCCCGGCGACGATCGAGCAGACGACCCGCCGCGGTGCCGTCGGTGATCGGGGCAACGACCTCGACGAACTGATCGCCGACGTTGAGCAAGGCGTTGTGCAGTCCGAACTCGGCGACACCCGGATCGTTGAAGCACACCGTGAGCCCGAGGGTTTGGCAGAGTTGTCGAACGGTGTCATCGAGGTCACGGGCGGCGACCACGACCTGACGCAGGCGGAGCATGACGCTCATCGTACGTGTGACCGCGTTGGCGGCGGTAGGTTCCACCACATGCTCACCGTGATCGAGGGCCGGGTGCTCGGCTGCCTGATGGAGAAAGAACGCACCGTGCCCGATCAGTACCCGCTGTCGATGAACGCGCTGGTCCTGGCGTGCAATCAATCGTCGTCGCGTGACCCGATCATGGCGCTCGACGAACACGAAGTCGAGGCGTCGATCACGTCCATGAAGTCGCAAGGATTGGTGCGCATCGTCCACCCGTCACATGGTCGCAGCGTCACCCGATATCGCCAGGTCGCCGACGAGAAGTTCGGCCTCGATGACGATCCCGCGGCCGTGATCGCCGTCCTCTTGGTCCGTGGACCGCAAACGGCGGCCGAGTTGCGATCGCGAACGGAACGCCTCCATCCCTTCGACTCGGTGCACGACGTCGAGCGTTGCCTGCACAACCTCGTCGACCACGGCCTGGTACGACTGCTCGAACGTCAGACCGGCCAGAAAGAACAGCGTTGGCAGCAGTTGATCGCCGAAGAGGTCGAACCCGTCGTGGGCGCGGCCACCGTGACGCCGGCAGCCGTCGCCGGAAGCATGGCCGATCGAGTCGCTCAGTTGGAAGAGCGTGTCGCCAAGCTGGAAGCCTCGCTCGCGGATCTGCTGTAGGCGATGTACCTTCCGGCGGCATTCGCGGAGACTCGGCCCGAAGTGGTGGCCGCCTTTCTGGCGAACCACCCAATGGCCCAGTTGGTCACGATGACACCCGAGGGCCTCGTGGCCACCCCGCTGCCGATGCTCTACGAACCCTCGATGGGCGGCATGGGTTCCCTCGTCGGTCACGTCGCCCGTGCCAACAAGCAGTGGGCGGAGACGATGAGCACGATCGAAGCGCTGGCCATCTTCACCGGTCGGAACGCCTATGTGTCGCCGAACTGGTTTCCCTCGAAGCGGGAGCACGGCAAGGTCGTACCGACGTGGAACTACGAGACGGTCCACGTTCGCGGCGAGTTCGTCGTCCACGACGATCGTGAATGGACGCGGGCGCTCGTCACCCGATTGACCGAGCGGCATGAGTCGCAGTTCGCTGTGCCGTGGGCGGTTGCCGATGCGCCACCGGACTACGTCGAGGCGATGCTCAAAGCAATCGTCGGAGTCGAGGTGCGCATCTCGTCGATCCAGGCGAAGCGGAAGTTGAGCCAGAACAAGCCCGAGGCCGACATCACCGGAGCGGCCGCCGGTTTGGAGGCGGTGGGCGGCGACTCTGCCCGCGTCGCCGACGCGATGCGTACGTTGTAAGGCACGACACGCGTGGTCGTCAGTCTTGGCGGTGGCGTTGCACTTCACCCATGGCGAGCTGGTTGATGGCACCAAGCTCCGACCACGTCTCTATCTTGCGACCCGCGGGGCCTTCCGGAGCGTCGGCGCAATCGTGGTGGATGTAGCCCTTGCCGACCTCGATCACACTTTCTCCGTCGCGAATCTCATTGCCGCATATTCGGCACTCGGGCATCGTCGGCCCCTCTCGCTGGAACTCGCTCGTCACGCTACCTCCCGAATGCAATGGGCGCGGAAGCGGAAGTCGCGGTTCCGAGATCCCGCCCATCAGGGCTGCATGGGGGTGAAAGCGGAACCCAAGATTCCGAATTCGCGCCCATTGAGTCGCTCGGCGGTCTGACGAGAACAGCCGCTGGAACCGGCGGCATGCGCTGGTCGGGGTGGCGTTGCGGCGCCGCGGGGTCGCCTTGGATGGGCGTTGAACGACCGCCTACGGCGGATCGGTCAACCGAGGTCGGGCCAACGTCGCTTCTGGCGACGTCGAACACCGGCTTTGCCCAGCTTGCGGTGTTCGGCGAGCGCCCACTGCCGGCGCCAACCGTTGTAATCGGGGCCTGTCAGCTTCGGGTTGGTGCCTGCGGCACGACGCTGCCGCGATGTCCAGAAGTCCGTCAGCGCCTCGTCACCGAGCGTCGTGACGGCAGCCTCGATGCGTGCGTTGAAGCGACGCGTCGATTCGCCCTCTACAGGTGGCAACGGGGAGCCGAACATCACCTTCGTCTTGCCGGGTTTCGGGTGCTTCATTCCCTTGCCGAAGATGGCTCCGGATCCGTCGATGAACATCGGGACGACTGCCGCACCCGTGCGCGACGAGAGGTACGCGGCGCCACCCTTGAACTCCTGCCCCCAGCCGTCGGGCGAACGGCCACCCTCGGGGTAGATCACCAGGCTCCAACCGTCTTCGATCAGCCGCTTGAGCTGATCGCTGGTCTTGCGGCCGGTGACCTCGCGATCGATAGGGATCGCGTTCAGTGAGAGTGCAGCGATGACGCCCTTCCAGTGGGCATCGAAGAAGTAGTCGGCTGCCGCTGCGACCACCAGCTTCGACCGCCACGGCTCGGGAATGGCAATGATCGAAAGCGGTGTATCGAGGTGGCTGTGGTGAGTCGGCGCGAAGATGAGGGGCGGTGGTTCATCACGCACGCGAAGGTCTTCGAGGCGATCGACGCCGTAGATCTCGGGGCGGGTGAGGCCGAGCACGATCATGCGCAACGGACCGCGAGTGATCACCTTGCGCGCCGCACGTGCCGGGCCTCGTCGCGCCCATGCAGTCTCGAAGTTGGCGCCGAGCTTCGATGGGTCGGGAGGTACGACGACCCCCTTCGGAACGCTCGGCTTGCGGTACGGGAACCCGACGTTGCGCGCCGGTCGGAGAACCCGCTGCAGGGTCGAGCCGGCAACGTCGCCCAGTCGGCTGGCGCGACGCAACCCGGCCAGCGAGTAGGGCACCGTTCGCTTGCTCATTGGACGTCGGCCACCAACAGGGCTGGCACGTGAAGGTGGCTGATCGTCGGATGACGACCGACGACATCGCTGGCGATTTCGAATGCGTCGTCCATGGTCGATGCGGGTGTGAAGCCGAGCCGGCGCACGGTCGGCGGATCGCCCCCGACGATGATCACCTTGCCGGCGTGCTGCAGGCCGTGTGCGCCCCAATACCACGCATAGAACGGGTGCACGCCGTGATAGGCGTTACCGGTTCGGTACAGGTGGCGATACCACTCGTCCTCTGCGTACTGCTTCTCCCACTTGCGCGACATCGTGGTGGGGTCGGTCGTGTCGGCGAGCACCTGCTCGAAGAAGTCGATGTAGCTCGGATGGTGCACGGGGTGGAACTCGCGGTACGTCGGGTGGGTCATGATGATCACACCGCCCTCGCGAACCAGGGGCTTGTTGCGGTACATGTTGAACAGGTAGCCGAGTCCCATGCACATCACGAGGACCGGGTTCATGATCCCGTCGGGGTTGTACGGGCAGACGTAGGGGATCCCGAGCGTGAGGATGTCGGTCTGGCCGTGCACCTCGACGAGTTGCTGCTTGTGTATCCAGTCGAGCGTGATGCCGTGCACGGCCTCGGTTTCGCCCGCCTGCACACTGGTCATCTGATGTGGGCCTTCGATCGTGTGGAAGATCCGCCGGGCCAGGCGTGTCGGTGTGCGACTGAGCGATTTCGTCGTCGCCAAGAACGTGGCCCGGTCCTTCGCCTTCCACTCCCACTCGCGCTTGGAGAGGAAGTCGAACGGCGACGGGAACATGTCGGTGTTCAGCGTGGTCTCGATCTGGAACACCTTCGGTCCGTTGTCGCGCATCACCTTGCCGAGCCGCCACACGCTCTTGTGCAGAGCGCTCTTGTGGCGGTCCATCAGACTGCGCGTGTTCTCCAACGTCTCCGGGTTGTGGTGGAAGCTCAGGCTGCGGTAACTGGCCAAGCCGGTCGTGATGCTCTTCCACCCGCCGTCCATCGCCACCGAGTTGATGTTGACGTACACGATGAGGTCGCTGTCGGCGGCCCGTTCGCTGATCTCCAGCACCTCACCCTCTGGAGTGGTGCCGATGACCGCCAGGTTGTCGAGGTCTTCGGCATCGTGTTGATACAGCGTTCCTCGCGGCTGGAACGCGTCGTAGATCCGGTCGCCGAGCGCGTGGCGCAGTTCGTACTCGTGCATCCGACGATGCAGGCCGAGCGCGGCGATGATGTGCACGTCGTCGACGCCGGCCGCAGCAGCGAGGTCGAGCACCGCTTCGATCACCCGCTGGCGGGTGTCGGGGGTGCGCATCTTCGGTAGCGGCAGGCTGACATCGTCGAAGGCGATCGTCAGCTTCATTCCGGGGAACAGCTGCGCCGGCAACGGATCCTGATCGTGCGGGTTGAGAAGCGCGTGACGGATGGCCCCGTCGATGTCGTCGATCGGGTCGAGAGGCTCTGGCGGATAGATCACCCGGCTCCGACCTGCGGGGAGCTTCTCGAGGCTGAAGTTCTCGCCTCGCCAGAACATGATCGGGGGAGTCGAGCGATCCACTTCGAGGACGAATCCTGGGCGAGGCATGGGTTCAGCTTTCTCTCATGTCGAAGGCGATCTTGACGGCACCACGGCGACCGGCCGAGGCGGCGTGGGCGATCGCGTCCTTGTACTCGTCGAGCGGGTAGGTGGCCGACACCAGCCGGCCGAGATCGAAACGGCGGACCACATCGATCGCGGCGACGAAATCATCGCGGGTGTAGGCGTAGCAGCCCCTGATGGCGACCTCGCGATGCCAGAGCGAGGTGAGCTCCAACGACACGTTGCCGGGCATGCCGACGAGTTGCACCTCGCCGCCGGGCGCTACGACCTGCAGTGCCTGTTGCAGCGAGCTCGACGACCCGACGCAGTCGACGACATGACGGAACCCCGAGCTGAGCTGGTCACCCGTGACCATCGACTTCGAGATCGAACGCACCCAGCGCGGCATCTCATCCGGTGTGCAGACGATGTCGGCGCCGAGATCTTTGGCCAATCGTCTCTGCTCGACATAGCGGGCGGCGACGATCAATGGCCCGGCACGGTCGTGATCGCGGGTTGCCGTGATGGCTGCCAGCGTCAACAAGCCGAGGGTTCCCGCACCGATGATCACCGTCTCGTGCCCTTCGTAGCGAGTAGCCGCATGAACAGCACAGGCGGTCGGTTCGATCATCACGGCGGCTTCATCGCTCAGATCGTCGGGCACCTCGACCAGCTGGCTCGGATGGGCGATCATCCCGTTGCTCCAGCCTCCACCGGTGTCGGTGCAGAAGCCGCTCTGCAGGCCCGACTCGATGTGTCCGAACGCGACCCGCTCGCACAGGTTGATTCGCCCTGCCGCGCACATGTCGCAGAGCGGCGTGACGCCGCGGATGGCACAGTGCAACACAGGGATCAGCACGACCCGTCGGCCGTCGTCGGTGGTCGCCACCACTTCATGGCCAGGGGTGAACGGATAGCTGACCAATGGATCGAAGTAGGCCGAGGCTGTTCCGTCGATCATCGCCAGATCCGATCCGCAGATCCCCGAAAGTTGCGGTTGGAGCCGCACCCAATCCGTCCCGGGCACCGACAGCCGCTCGTCTGCTTCGAGCCTCAGCGGACCGACTGCCGCGCCGCGCCCCGGCGCGAGCGCCCCTGCCAACCGGGCGGCGGCGAACTTCACCGGTTTGCGCTCGAACACCAGCCGGCTCATGCGAACCTCCGCCCGCGCTCGCGCTCGTTGAGCAGTGGCCCGATGGGCAGCAACGGCCGAGGCCCGCCGGCAGCTTTCGACCAATGCTCGACCAGCCAGCCGCGCTTGCGGGCGATCGCCGCCAGACGGGTCTCCGGGTTGACCGCCACGGGAAAGCCCACGGCTTCGAGCATCGGCAGGTCACTGGTCGAATCGGCGTAGGCCACCGAATCCTCGAGTCGGAGGTTCTCGGCAGCGCAGTACTCGGCCAGGATCTGGGCACGGGTCTCACCGGTGGGGGGCACCTGTGAGAGGTGACCGCTGTAGGTGCCGTCGGACTTGATGGTCATCTCGGCGGCGATGATCTCGTCGAACAGGGGATGCAATCCGCGAACAGCGAACTCGAGCGCACCGGTGATGAGGACCGTGCGGTGGCCGAGCGCTTTGTGCTCGCGCACCCGGCGGATCCCGCGCGGGAAGCTCTTGGTGAGGATCAGGTTGGTCAGCAGTTCATTGCTGTCCTCGTCGATCTGGCTGACCGGTGCGTCTTCGTAGCGTCGGTAGAAGAACCGCAGGAAGTCGCCGCGGTCCCGGCGGTCCATCGCGCTCAAGCTGGGGGCCTCGGCGAGGGTGCGCAGCACGTAGCGGATCCGCTCCGGGGCGTTGAGCCGTCGGGTGGCCAGCCAGGTGTAGCTCTCGACGACGTTGCTGGCGATGAGGGTGTTCTCCAGATCGAACGCGGCGACGTGGCGCTCGGGGGAGAGCACGCTGCGGCGGAGGCGGTCGCTGCGATCGTTGCGGCTCTTTCCCGGCTTCGTCTTGGCGCGCGAGTGGTGCACGATCGATGGCAGGTGGATCGTGCTGACGTACGTCGGCCAATCGACACTGCGCGGGTCGATGTTGAACTCGGCTCGGTCGGTGGCGTCGAGAACGGCGTGAATGCCCATGAGCTGGTCGACTTGATAGATCGCCTCGCACTCGGTGTAGAGGCCGTAGAGCTGCACGTATTGGTAGGCCCGGTCGATCTCGGTCTTGGTCTCCTCGAGCTTGGCGGCCCAGGTTGCCTGCTTGCCGCGCAGCGGAAGCGATTGCAGAACTCGCTCGGTCTTCTCGGCCACCATCTTTGCCCGCTGCAGCTGCTTCTTCACCCGGCCCCGCGCCGGGAACTGCCATTCCGGGACGACGATCGGTTGGCCTTCGGCGTCGTACAACGGATGCTCGGTGAACCAGGCCCGCACGTTGTCGACCAGTGTCTTGTATCGCAACGGGTTGATGCCGCCGCTGGCGACCTGCGTGATGCGCGGCGCGGCGTCCGGCCCGAGCGCGGCGACGGCGATGATCGCGGCGACGACGATGTCGACGGGGATGACGTCGACCGTGCCTTCCGGAACACCGGGGAACTCTTTCAGCAGGCCGCGTGCGTAGCTGAGGATCACGGGCTCGGCCATGCGGAAACCGCGGATCCACCCAGGGAACGGCTCGGCCAGCGCCGACTCGATGATCGACGGCCGCACGATCGACACCGGCACGTTGCCCTTGACCTCGGTCAGGGCCTGTTCGCCGAGAGCCTTGGTATAGGCGTACGCATCGGGCCAGCCCACACTCGCTGCCCGCGCCCGGCCTGCCTCGATCAGTTGGTCCTTGACCCAATCCTCTCGAACGCTCTCGGTCTTGGCGGCGAGGGCCGGCGCACCGGCCGCGCCGAGCTCCTTGTGGGCCTCACTGCGGAAGTGGACGAGCTTGTCGGGCTGGCGGCTGATGGCCTCGGTGTCACTGCGCAGCCGCCGCGCCGCGCTGACTTCCTTGCGCCAGTCGAGACCGAGATCGAACGGGCCCTCGCTGACGAGCTCTTCCGGCGCGCTGCCGCGGCGGTTGCCGGCGACGTAGCACGTGCTGACGGCGACGAGATGGGGCGTCACGCCGAGCTCGTTCAACGTTCCGACGATTCGCGTCGGGCCCAGCAGGTTGATCTCCACTGCGGAATCGAGCGGCGAGTCGAAGGCGACGGCGGCGGCCGAGTGGATTACGATGTCGCAATCGGCGAAGATCGCCTTGTCGGCGGCGTCGAGACCGAGACCATCGCTCGTCACGTCGCCGCTGATCGTCACGACCCGACGAGCGACCATCGCCTCGAACGCTTCGTCGGTGCCGGCCAACTCGCCGCGCAGGCGGTCGAAGGCGTCGTTCTTGAAGATCTCGCGGCGAACTCGCTCGGCGACGCTGTGGCGCTTGCTCGGCCGTACCAGCAACACCAGCTCGCACTCTGGAATGGCTCTGAGCAGCCGTTCCACGAGCGCAGTACCGACGAAGCCGGTGCTTCCGGTGATCGCGATGCGCTTGTTGGCAAGGTTCTGGCGGATCATTCAGGCAAAGGTCTAGCACATTCGTCTACCATTTGGTAGAGAAACCTATGAAGACGCCCACCCGTGACCGAATCCTCGAGGCAGCCACCGATCTGTTCGGCACTCGCGGTGTCGATGCCGTGTCGCTCGACGTGATTGCCGCCGAGGTCGGTGTCGCCAAGCAGACGTTGCTCTACTGGTTCCCGAGCAAGGACGATCTCGTGCAGGCCGTACTCGTCGCTGCCGCCCACGAGTTGTCAGTGATGATCGACGCCGCGGTCCGCGCCGCCAACGACGATCCACTCGATCGCATCGAGGCCGTGATCCGCGCCGTGTTCCGGCCCGCCGTACGCCGGCCGGCACTCTTGGGGCTCGTCCGCGAAGTCAGCCGTCTACCGGCAGCGACTGCGGATCGCTTGGTTGCGGACCTGAACCCATTGGTCGATCGCGCGGTTGCGTTCCTCCAGCACGAAATGGACGAAGGAAGGCTGCGCCGCGCCGACCCGCGCCTCGTGGCATCGTTGTGCTACGCGACTGTCACCGGCATCGCCACCGAGCCGGAGGCATTGCGAGTGGTCGGCTGGCAGCCGTCGGCCGCCGGCCTGCGGCAACTGCGGAACGAGCTCCTCGCCTTCCTCCGCGCCGCTCTGGCACCGTGAACCACTCGAGAAGACCGGCCGCACGTTTCAGTGGGCGGTGTTGCGTCGCTGCCGGCCGTGACGTTCGATGGCCAGACGCACCAACTCGTCGATGAGCTCGGAGTAGGAGACACCGCTGGCGATCCACAGCTTCGGGTACATCGAGATCGGTGTGAAACCGGGCATCGTGTTGACCTCGTTGCACAGAAACCCGCGACCGTCCTGCTCCAGGAAGAAGTCGACCCGCGCCAGGCCTTCACAGCGAAGCACCTCGAAGATCTGCACAGCCATCGCTCGCACGGCGTCGGTCTGCGCGGCCGTGAGCGCCGCAGGAACGATCGCCTGCGAACCGTCGTCGAGGTACTTGTCGGCGTAGTCGTAGAACTCGGCGCCCGGCACGATCTCGCCCGGCAGGCTGGCCCGGGGCTCGAGGTTGCCGAGGACACCTACCTCGATCTCCCGCCCGACGATGGCTTCCTCGACCACCACCCACTCGTCGTAAGTCAGGGCGGTGTCGATCGCGTCGCGCACGGCTTCGACCGTCTTCGCCTTCGACACGCCGACCGACGAGCCCATGTTGGCGGGCTTGACGAACAGCGGCAGACCGAGCTGCTCGGCCAGAGTTGCCGGAAGCCCGGGGTTGATCTCGTGAGCTCGGAAGGCTCTGTAGTCGCCCTGAGCGATGCCGTTCGCGCCGAGAACCTGCTTGGCCATCGCTTTGTCCATGGCGAGCGCCGAGCCGAGCACGCCGGAGCCAACGTACGGAACGTTGGCCAGTTCGAGCAAGCCCTGCACGGTCCCGTCCTCTCCCATCGGACCGTGCAGCAGAGGCACAACCACGGTTCGTGTGGTGTCGGCGATGACGTCGGCGGGGACGATCGTCGAGCCGGCTCGGATCCAGCCGGCTGGGTAGCTCGGTCGATCCCGCCGCCAGCGCGGCACGAGCCCCTTCGGCGATGGCCCACGTTCCGTCGCGGGCGATGCCTACGGGAACGATGTCGTATCGCGCAGGGTCGGCAGCGCGCAGCACATGCGCCGCGGTAGTGCAACTGACGTCGTGCTCGGCAGACTGGCCGCCGAACAGCACCACCAGCCTGATCCGATCACGTTGTCCCATGCCGCCCCGACGGTACCGTGTGAGGCGATGCGATTCAGGGCAAGCGAGGTCGCGGCAGCAACAGGCGGGCGTCTGGTCGGTCCCGACATCGACATCGACGGTGCCGGTTTCGATACGCGAACCCTGAGGTCGGGTCAACTGTTCGTGCCGCTGATCGCCGAACGCGACGGCCACGAGTTCATCGATCAGGCATTGGCCGCGGGCGCAGCTGCGTACCTCACCTCACGCGAACCCGTGCGAGGAACCGCCATCGAGGTCGTCGACACGTTGCGGGCATTGATGGACCTCGGCGCCCATCATCGGCGGGCGTTCACCGGCACGGTGATCGGCATCACCGGCTCTGTCGGCAAGACGAGCACGAAGGACATGGCCTGGAAGGCGCTGGCGGCCAGCCGGCCAACTGCAGCCAACGAGCGCAGCTTCAACAACGAACAAGGACTGCCGACGACGATCCTGAACCGGCCCCACGACGTCGAGGTGATGGTGTTGGAGATGGGCATGCGCGGGTTCGGCGAGATCGAGCAGTTGTGCCGAATCGCAGCGCCTCACGTCGGCGTCGTCACGCGCGTTGCCGAGGCCCACAGCGATCGGGTCGACGGAATCGAAGGTGTGGCCAAGGCAAAGGGCGAGTTGATCGCAGCGCTGCCCGGCGACGGCGTCGCCATCCTCAACGCCGACGATCACCGGGTGAGAAGGATGAGCCGGTTGACCTCGGCGAGCTGCCTGCTGTTCGGTGAGGCCGACGATGCCGACGTGCGCGTGCGCCGCGTGGAGCTCGACCACCTGGCGCGCGCATCGTTCGTCGTGGAGAGTCCCTGGGGCACGGTCGAGGTTCGGCTTGCCGTCAGTGGTCGGCACATGGCCATCAACGCGGCGGCCGCGCTGGCCTGCGTCGGCGCGGTCGGTGGAGACCTCGCTGCAGGCGCCGAGGCGCTCGGTGAAGTGGGCCTCACAGCCATGCGAATGCAGGTCGAGCGATCGGCCTCCGGTGCACTCATCCTGAACGATTCCTACAACGCCAATCCGACGTCGATGCGCGCCGCTATCGATGCGCTCCTCGATCTCCCTGCCACTCGCCGTGTTGCGATCGTGGGGGTCATGGCCGAGATCAGCGACGCCGAGGCAGAGCATCGGGCGATTGCCCGGTACGCGGCGGATCGTGGGGTGGAGCTCATCACCGTCGACACCGACCTCTATGGCATCGCCCCGTCAGTCGACGCTGCCGCGACGCTGGGCTCGATTGCCGACGGTGATGCCGTGCTCGTCAAAGGCAGCCGGGTCGCCGGGCTCGAAAGAATCGCGGCGCTCCTCGTAGCTTGATCGCCATGGACATCTCAGAAGCCTTGGAGTTCGCCGCGGCCCGCCACAACGGAGTACTCGTCACGCAGAAGCGCGATGGCCGCCCGCAACTTTCCAACATCTCCCACGTCGTCATCGACGGTGTCGTGAAGATCTCGATCACTGCCGAACGGGCCAAGTACAACAACCTCCTTCGTAACCCGCATGCCTCGCTGTACGTCACCCGCGAAGACTTCTGGGGGTACGTCGTGATCGACGGCGATGCCGAGTTGTCGCAGGTGGCCTCGAAGACAACGGATGCTGGCGTCGACGAGCTGGTGGAGGTGTACCGGGCAATCGCCGGCGAGCATCCTGATTGGGATGACTACCGCAGGGCGATGGTTGCCGACAGGCGGGTCGTCGTACGTCTGAGGCCCACTCACGCCTACGGCATGCTCGGCGGCTGACGTCGCCCTCGTGCTCAGTGCCCCGCCGTGAACGTGATCGGCATGTGCTCCGGGCCGAAGATCCCGACGCCTTCCGGCTTCCACGTGATGTCGCCGTCGACGGTCAGCTTCGGCATGCGCCGTGCGAGTAGTGGCAACGCTTCCTGCAGCTCGGCACGGGCCAATGCAGCGCCCAGGCAGTAGTGGATGCCCGAACCAAACGTCAGCTGCGGTTGGCCGGGCGCGGCCGAGGTGATGTCGAACACCTCCGGCTCGGGGAACACGCTCGAGTCGCGGTTGCCTTCCGCCAGCCCGATGGAGATGAACGTGCCCGCTGGAAAGACGACATCGCGGTATTCGATGTCGCAACTGGCGAAGCGGACCGTGCCACGTACTGCGCCGAAGTAGCGCATGCACTCCTCGACGGCGCGAGGAGCCAGTTCGGGTTGATCTGCAAGCAACTTCCATTGATCCGGATGATCGGCGAACAGGGCAACAGAACAACCCAGCTGGTTGCGCGTCGTGTCGGTGCCTCCGACGATGACGGCGTTGACCATCATCACCAACTCGTCGGTGCTCAGCTTGTCGCCGCCCTCCTCAGCGGCGATGAGGTCGGTCAACAGGTCTTCGGAAGGCTTGCTGCGCCGCTCGGCGATCAGGCCGCGGGTGTACTCGCCGAGCTCGTCCTGAGTGCGCATGATGAGGTCGAGCTTGTCGACCACGTCGATGGAGAAGATCTGGAGGATGTCGGCGGCCCAGCGGCTGAACAGCTTCCAATCCTGCTTGGGAGCCCCGAGCAGCTCACAGATGATCGGAATTGGGTAGGGCTCGCAGATATCGGTCGTGAAGTCGGCACGGCCGGCGTCGGCGACCTTGTCGACGAGCCCGTTGATGACCTCGCGCATGAACGGGCGCAGGCGGTCGGCCGCACGTGGTGTGAACGCTTGAGCCACGAGACGGCGCAACCTGGTGTGCACGTCGCCTTCCGCCGACAAGATGCTGACCTGCTGACGCTCGAGAAACGCTGGGTTGGTGATGCCCATCAACTCGGGGATCTTGCTGGTCGCGCTGTGCCACCTCCGATCGCGCAGCACTGCAACCGCGTCGTCGTACCGCAGCACGGCGTATCCGAACATGTTGCGGACGAGCCACTGGTCGGCCGACAGCGATAAGAGCATTGCGCGCCGCTGGTCGTAGTTGCCGTCGGCCGGCGTGATCTGCGGCAGGTCGAGTTCAAAAGCAAGCGTTGCCATGGGCCAGACGCTAGGTCGGTGTGGCTCAGTTCAGCGCAGCGAGCGGCTCGATGAAGGGCGTACCGAGGAACTCGGCGACCGGGGCGTTGGTGATCGAGCCGGCAAACGTGTTCAACCCGTGCGACAGCGAGTCGTCGCGGCGGCACCCGCCCGCAGCGCCGTGGATGGCCACTTCGAGCTGGTACGGCAGTGTTGCATTGGTGAGCGCGTAGGTGCTGGTGTGCGGCACCGCGCCCGGCATGTTGCCGACGGCGTAGTGCAGCACGCCGTGAAGTTCGTATACGGGATCGTTGTGGGTGGTCTCGTGTATGGTCTCGATGCAGCCGCCTTGATCGATGGCCACGTCGACGATCACCGCGCCGAGCTTCATCGATCGAACCATGTCTTCGGTGACCACGACCGGCGCCCGACCACCGGCGACGAGCACGGCGCCGATCACGAGGTCGGCATCTGCGATGTTGCGTTCGAGGGAGCCACGGTTGGAAGCAAGCGTCACGATGCGGCCCTTGTTGATCTGATCCACCCATCGAAGACGATCGAGGTTCTTGTCGAACAACACGACCTCGGCCTCCATGCCAGCGGCGATCCATGCTGCGTTCCACCCGACGTTGCCGGCACCGAGCACGACCACCTTTGCCGGCTGCACACCCGGAGCGCCGCCCATCAACACCCCACGTCCTCCGTTGTGACGCTCGAGGTAGTGCGCGCCCATCTGGGGCGCGAGCCGACCGGCGACCTCACTCATCGGGGCCAGCAGGGGGAGTGCACCGCTGTCGAGTTGCACGGTTTCGTACGCAAGCGCGGTGCACCGCGAATCGATCAACGCCTTGGCGACCGAGGGATAGGCGGCGAGGTGGAGGTACGTGAACAAGGTGAGGTCGGGGCGAAGGAACGAGAACTCCTCCTCCTTCGGTTCCTTGACCTTGACGACGAGCTGCTGCGACCAGGCGTCGGCAGCAGTGGGCACGATCTCGGCGCCAGCTGCCTTGTAGTCGGCATCACTGAAGCTGGCTCCGACGCCTGCGCCCGTCTCGACGAACACGTTGATCCCCAACCGTTCGAACTCACGCACACCATCGGGCGTCATCGCCACGCGGTACTCGTTGTTCTTGATCTCCTTCGGTACGCCGACGGTTCGAATCACGGGTGAAGTCATGCAGCGCATCTTGCGCCGGGCACAACCGTTGATCAACAGGCAAAGACACGCCAAGATGAGGGGATGTCCGACGAACGCATGGCCATAGATCTTCTGGACCGTCGAATCATCGGAATCCTGCAGCAATCCGGTCGAATCAGCTGGCGGGAGCTGGCCGAGGCCGTGCACATGGCACCGAGCTCCGTCGCCGATCGCGTTCGCCGGTTGGAGGCGGCAGGTGCCATCCGCGGCTACCACGCCAACATCGATCCGGCCTCGCTCGGGCGCAACGTGCGGGCCGTGATCGATGTCAGCCTTCCGGCAGGTGCCGACCCGGCGGTGTTCGAGGCGCGGCTCTCCGAACGCGACGAGGTGGAACTGGCGCTCTACGTCACGGGTCCTGCCGACTACACGGTGATCGTCGACTGCGTCGGCGCGGAGGGTTTGGATGCCTTCATCCGTTGGTTGAAAGCGGAAGCCGGCGTCGCTCGCACAGAGAGCAAGTTCGTGTTGCGTCCCGTAATCGGATAGGTCAAGATCGGCACCCGTTCGCATCGGAGCGAGCCAAAGGGGAAACCAATGAAGGCGTTCCGCAACTTCATCAATGGTCAACATGTCGACGCGGCCGATGGTCGCACGACCGCTGTGGTGAATCCCGCCACGGGCGAGCAATACGCAACCGCGCCGCTGTCGGGTGAGGCCGACATCGACAACGCGATGAGAGCGGCGGCTGCCGCGCACGAGACGTGGCGTGACACCACGCCCAGCGAGCGCTCGCTGGCGCTGTTCCGCCTGGCGGATGCCGTCGAGAGCCGTGCCGAGGAACTGATTGCTCTCGAGGTCGAGAACTGCGGCAAGCCGATCCACCTGACGCGAAGTGAAGAGATCCCGCCGATGGTCGACCAGATCCGCTTCTTCGCCACAGCGGCGCGCCATCTCGAAGGCAAGAGCGCCGGCGAGTACATGCGCAACATGACCTCTTTCATCCGACGTGAATCGATCGGGGTGTGCGCCCAGGTGGCACCCTGGAACTACCCGATGATGATGGCGGTGTGGAAGTTCGCTCCCGCGCTCGCGGCCGGCAACACGGTGGTGCTGAAGCCCAGCGACACGACGCCCGCCAGCACCACGCTTCTTGCCGAGATCGCCGCTGAGTTCTTCCCGGCCGGGGTGTTCAACGTGGTGTGCGGTGACCGCGATACGGGCCGGGCGATGGTGGTGCACGACATCCCGGCGATGGTCAGTGTCACCGGCTCGGTGCGCGCCGGGCAGGAGGTTGCCGCCGCCGCAGCGCAAAGCCTGAAGCGATGCCACCTCGAACTCGGTGGGAAGGCGCCGGTCGTCGTGTTCGACGATGCCGATGTTGCCGCTGCCGCTGAAGGAATTGCGATCGCCGGCTACTTCAACGCCGGCCAGGACTGCACAGCGGCGACCCGCGTGATTGCCGGCCCGGGGGTGTACGACGACTTCGTCGCCGCCCTCGCCGAGCAGGCCAACGGGACGCAGACCGGCATGCCCGACAACGAAGACGTGCTCTTCGGCCCGGTGAACAATCCCAACCAACTCGCTCACGTCTCCGGCATGGTCAGCCGGGCACCGAACCATGCCACCGTTTCGGCCGGGGGGCACCCCGTAGGTGGACAGGGCTTCTTCTTCGAACCAACCGTCATCAGTGGGCTCCACCAGGACGACGAGATGATCCAACGTGAGATCTTCGGGCCGGTCATCACCGTGCAGCAGTTCTCTGACGAGGACGAGGCGGTTCGTTGGGCCAACGGAGTCGAGTACGGCCTGGCGTCCAGCGTGTGGACGAAGGACTTCGGTCGGGCAATGCGCATGGCCAAGCGGCTCGACTTCGGGTGCGTGTGGATCAACACCCACATCCCGCTCGTCGCCGAGATGCCTCACGGTGGGTTCAAGAAGTCGGGCTACGGCAAAGACCTGTCGGCGTACGCGCTCGACGATTACACCCGCATCAAGCACGTCATGGCCAACCTCGACTCATGACGCTGTGGAGTGTTTCGCGCTCACCTCGGTGCCTCGAACGACTCCACACCGTGCCTGTGGAGTGTTTCGCGCCCACCTCGGTGCCTCGAAGGACTCCACAGGGTCCTAGTGCGCGCCCCAGGCGAACGTTTGCTTGACGAGGTCGAGGTAGATGAAGGTCTCGGTGGAGACCACTCCCGGCACCGAGCGGATACGGTTGGTGAGGTCGAGCAGCATTCCGTCGTCCTCGACGACCACCTCGCACATGAAGTCGAATGATCCGGCCGTCACGACGAGGTAGTCGATGTCGGTCATGGCCTGGAGCGACTTGGCCAGGTCGTCGGTGGGTCCGGCGCTACGGACCCCGATCATCGCCATGCGTCGAAGACCGAGCGACATCGGGTTGGTCACCGCGACGACTTGCATGACGCCGGCGTCGGTCATTCGCTGGACCCTTTGACGGGCCGCGGCTTCCGACAGACCGACCGCGGCGCCGAGGCGTGTGTACGGGATTCGACCGTCGGCCTGGAGGCATTCGATGATCGCCCGATCGGTGTCGTCGAGCTGGGTACCGGATCGGTCCATCGCTACGGATACTGGCGTCTACGGTCGGTCCATGCAAGGCAATCCGTGGCGCACCAGTTGGAAACATGCGCTTTCCTTGATTTTCGAGGGTCCGACGTGCAACGGTGTGCACGTGGCAGCGCCTAACGAGGTCGGCACATCGCGGCTCGCCTCGTCGGTGTTCGCGCTGTGCCTCCGAGGGGAATAAGGTTGGGGGCCGAAGAGTATGGGGGATCCTTTGTGACTGAGATGTCCGTGTCACCATCGGGTGGCACGTCAGAACGCGGCGCAGTCGAGCTCACCGACGTCACCAAGCGATTCGGCACCATGGTCGCAGTCGACCAGCTGAACCTCTCGGTTCGCCCGGGCGAGTTCCTCTCGTTGCTCGGGCCGTCTGGCTGCGGCAAGACCACGACGCTGCGCATGCTCGCCGGTTTCGAGCAGCCCGACGAGGGTTTCATCCGCATCAGCGGTGAGTACGTGCAGGGCATCCCGCCGTACAAGCGCGATGTCAACACGGTGTTCCAGGCCTATGCGCTGTTCCCGCACATGACCGTTGCCGAGAACGTCGCCTATGGGTTGCGCCAGAAGCGCACGCCGAAGGCCGAGGTGGCCAGCCGCGTCAACGAAGCGCTCGGCATGGTGAAGATGACCAAGCTTGCCGAGCGCCACCCGCGGCAGATGTCGGGTGGTCAGCAGCAGCGCGTCGCGCTGGCACGGGCGCTCGTGAACCGCCCGAGCGTGCTGCTGCTCGACGAGCCGCTGGGCGCGCTCGATCGCAAGCTCCGCGAAGAGATGCAGATCGAGTTGAAGCTGCTACAGAGCCAGCTCGGGATCACGTTCATCTTCGTCACCCACGATCAGGAAGAGGCCATGAGCATGAGCGATCGCATCGCCATCATGCTCGAAGGCCACATCGAGCAACTCGGCGATCCCGAGACGGTGTACGAACACCCTGTCTCGGCCTTCGTCGCCGGGTTCATCGGCCGCAACAACTTCTGGCGGGGAACGGCGAGCACCGATGGCATGAGAGCCGACGACGGAACCCTCTTCGTCTGCGATCGCCCGGAGGAGCGGGTGGCCGACGGCCAGCGCGCCCTGTCGGCCGTCCGCCCGGAGAGCTTCACGCTGTCGCCAACCGACCCCGGTTCGATCGTCAACGTCCTGGCCGGTGAGGTCGCCGGGGTGTCCCATTTCGGCGACACCCTGCAATACGTCGTGCGCACGCCGCTGCGCGACGTGATCGTGTTGCTGCCCCGCCAAAAGGCACCGAACCTGCAACCCGGCGATCAAGTGTGGTGCCAGTGGTCCGCCAGCGACGTCTACCAGTTCTCGGCGGCCCAGGAGAGCCTCGTGCTCGCCGAGCCCGCATCAGAAGCAGCAATCTAGATCAACGACCCGTCCCAAGGAGCCCGCATGTCATCCGAACAAGAACCCATCAACATCCTCGCCCCCCACAGCTTCCGCGAGAAGCTTTCGCGGCGAGCACTCTTCAGCATGGGTGGTGCGGCAGCGGGCCTGGCGATCATCGCCGCCGCCTGTGGCGACGACAAGAAGGCGAGCGACGCCACGACCGGGGCAACGACGGGCGTTACGTCGGCACCCGCGGGCGGTGGTGGCGGCGTGGGCGACAGTGGAACCGGCCTCGGCGTGGCGCCCGGCGACTACAGCCGGGTCACCAACAAGTCGTCGGGCAACTTGAACATGTACACCTGGGGTGCCTACAACGACCCCGACATCGTCGGGGCGTTGGCCGAGAAAGACCTCAGCGTCAAGATGAAGGTCGACTACTACACGAGCAACGAAGACCTCGTCACCAAGCTGCAAGCGTCGAAGGGAACGAGCGGCTACGACATCGTCGTGCCGACCGGTCCCTACATTCCGCAGATGATCCAGAACGGTCTGCTGGAGAAGTTCGACAAGTCGAAGCTGCCCAACATGGTCAACGTCGACCCCAACTACCTCGCCCAGGCATGGGACCCGACCAACGACTACAGCGTCTGCAAGGACTGGGGCTCAACAGGTTGGTTCTATGACAAGACGCAGGTGTCGAAGGAAGTCAAGACGTGGACCGACTTCATCGACGTCTGCATGGGTGAGCAGAGCAAGAAGTGCTCCGTCCTCGACACGCCGGGCAACCTCACAGGAATGTACTTCTGGGCCAACGGCATCGACTGGAACACCGAAAAGAAAGAAGACCTCGACGCCGCCGAGATGTTTCTGGTCGACCAGTTCGCTACGCACATCAAGGCTTTCGACAGCTACCCGTCTGACAAGATCGCCGAGGGCGCGTACACCATTTCGATGATGTGGAACGGAGACGCACGCGCCGCGTATCCGAAGATCAAGGATGCGGGCGGCACGGTCGAGAACTGGGTGTGGGGCCTGGGCGCACCCAACACCGAACTGTGGATGGACAACTATTGCATCCCCGCGGGCGCCCCGAACCCCGACGCTGCTCACGCCTGGATCGACTGGATCCTGATTCCGGAGGTGTCGATCAAGGACCTCGACTTCCACGGCTACAACTCCGGAATGAAGAACATGGATCAACTGCTGAAGGATCTCAAGCCAGACCTGGAGTACGGCGACATAATCTTCTTCACCGATGAGCAGGTGAAGACGATGAGGACGCAGAAGATCACCTCCGCCCAGGATCGCTTGGTCGACATCTACAACAAGATCAAGGCCGCGGCAGGCGCCTGATGTCTGTCGAGTCGCGATCGGCGAGAGCGTGACATGTCCGTAGGAGGCAATCGGCCGCCGATGGCGTTCGACATGATGACCGCGCCGCAGCCTCCGCCGCGAAGGTGGAGGCTGCGGGCGCCGTCGTTCTCGCTCGCTCTTCCGTCGATCCTCTGGTACGCCGCTTTCTTCATCTTGCCGATCGTTCTCATCGTCTGGTACTCGTTCGGCGTCAAGAACACGGCGTCGGGAACCGGCGTCCCGGTCGACATGACCCACAAGACGTTGCAGAACTATCGCGACGCCTTCAGCCCGACGTTCTTCACGGTGTTCAAGTCGACCCTCAAGGTGTCGATCCTCGCCACAGCTCTGTGCTTCATCTTCGGCTTCCCGGTGGCGTACTTCCTCGTCTTCAAGGTCACTGAGAGGTGGAAGGCGATCATGTTGGCGCTGATCGTCATCCCGAGCTTCACGAGCTTCCTCATCCGCACCTTGGCGTGGCGCATCCCGCTGGCGGCCAACGGTGAGTTGTCGGTCTGGCTGCAGCACCGTGGACTGATCAGCGGGCCGATCAACGTGCTCGATACGAAGACGGCCGTGCAGATCGCCATCGTCTACAACTACCTCGGTTTCATGATCCTTCCGCTGTTCGTGGCCCTGGATCGCATCGATCACCACATGCGTGAGGCCAGCAAAGACCTGGGGGCCAATCGAGTTCGCACGTTCCTGCAGGTGACCATGCCGTTGGCGGGTCCCGGCATCGCCGCGGGTGTGTTGCTCACGTTCATTCCGATGTGCGGCGACTTCGTGACGGCGACCCTCCTCGGTGGCACGTCCGGCAACATGATCGGGGCGATGATCGATGGCGAGTTCCACGTCGCCCAGAACTGGCCCCTCGGCTCGGCCATGGCAGTGATGATGATCGGCGCAGTGTTGCTGGTGCTGTTGATCGGCCTGGTCGTCGTCTTCGGCGCGCAGTGGTTCCTGCGCCGACGCCGCCACATCGACATTGCGGTTCCGGCATGACCGCCGTCGCGCCCCTGGGCATGCCGAAGACGAACCGCACGCCGCGCGACGGGGCGAAGATCATCATGGCCGTCTGGTCGACGCTCGTGTTGACGTTCCTGTTCATCCCGATTCTGCTGGTGATCCGCCACTCGTTCAATCGCGGTGGCTCGTTGATCGTTTGGGCTCACCATTACTCCACGAAGTGGTGGGGATTGCTGTTCAACGTCCACAAGACGTGGAATGCAATCCTCGTCTTCGTTGTCATCGTCGCGGCGGTGTGGCTGATCGCTCGCATCACACGAGTCAAGCTCGTGCGCCGCTGGGCACTGCCCCTCGGGATACTCATCGGGATCATCGTCAATGGGCTGCGCACCGAATGGTACACAGCCCTCTTCAACGAGACCGGCCTCGGCTCTGCGTTGCGCAACTCGTTCACTGCAGCCATCGGCGGGACCGCCATCGCCGTGGTCCTGGGAGGGCTCGCGGGTGTTGGTTTGGCGCGACGCACGGGTGCGTGGGTCAAGCCCCTCATGCTTGTGCTCTTCCTCATCCTGGTGACGCCCGAGATCATGGACGCCATCGCGCTCTTGGGCTGGTTCGTTCGAATCGGTGACTTCCAGTTGGCAGGGCACCACCCATTCCCGTTCAACAACTCGGTCGGCCCGATCAACAACGGCATCCTGCGCCTATGGGTGGGTCAGTCGTTGTACACGTCGGCGGTAGTCACCCTGATCGTCAGGGCGCGCCTCGCCGGTCTCGACGAGTCGCTCGAAGAGGCCGCCGCCGATCTCGGTGCTCCGCCGGCGCGGGCATTCCGACAGATCACTCTGCCGTTGATCAGCGCAGCACTGATCGCCGGTGGGTTGCTGTCGTTCACGCTGTGCCTCGACAACACCATCATTGCCAACTCGGTGTCGACCGCCGGCTCGTCGACCTTCCCGGTGTACGTGATCGGTACTGCGAAGAGCACGACGAAGCCGTTCGTCGGCGCCGCCGCCGTGGTGCTGTTCGGCGTCACGTTGATGGCGTTGGGGTTCGTCTACTCGGTGCTGAGAAAGTCGGGCGACTCGTCGTCGAAGATCGCGTCCACGCTCGCCGGCGGCTGAGCTCGACAGGAGTCGAGATCCGGACAGGGGGGAGCGGTTCAACCCGTGCGTTTGTGGTCCGGGGCCCCTCGACGGGGCCCCAGCCGTCAAACGCTTGGTCGAGCGTCCACGTCATGCCGAAGCTGACGAAAGACTCGCCCACGTAATTCGTGCGGCGAGCTAGCCTCACGGTGCATGCCCCCAAGTACGAAGGCTCCGTCGAAGACCACTCGTGGCGCTGCTCCTCGAATCGCAATCGGTCCCGATCCCGAGGGTGGGCAACACTGGTTGAACGGAGCCATCGTCGCCGGCGGCGGTCACATCGTTCCCGTATCCGAAGCTGACGCACTGATCTGGACGCAGCCCCGGCACGCCGACAAGCTCGAAGTCATGCTGGAGGACAATCGGCGCATCACCTGGGTGCAGCTGCCGTATGCCGGGATCGAGCCGTTCGTGCATCTGGTGCAGGACGACCGTACGTGGACGTGCGGCAAGGGCATCTTCGCTGAGCCCGTTGCCGAGCTCGCCCTCACACTCGCGCTTGCCGGCCTGCGCAGCCTCGGCACCTATGTGAGGTCGACGACATGGCTGGGTGAAGCGGGGCGTAACCTGATCGGCGGCAAGGTCACCATCCTCGGCGGCGGCGGCATCGCCTGCGCGTTGGTGCGCATGCTCAAGCCGTTCGACTGCCACATCACCGTCGTCCGCAACCGCATCGAAGAGATGGAAGGCGTCGACGAGGTGTTGGCGGCCGAGCGCTACGTCGATGCCCTTGCCGGCGCCGATCTCGTGGTGCTGGCCCTGCCACTCACCGCTGAAACCGAGGAGATGATCTCGCTCACCGAGTTGGAGATGATGGAGACCCATGCTTGGCTGATCAACGTCTCGCGCGGCAAGCACATCGTCACCGACGACCTGGTGTGGGCATTGCAGAACGGGGTCATCGGCGGGGCGGGACTTGACGTCACTCATCCCGAACCGTTGCCCGACGGTCATCCGCTGTGGTCGTTGCCGAACTGCATCATCACGCCTCACATCGGCGCCACCTTGGAGATGGAAGAACCACTGCTGTCGGGGCGGATCACGACCAACATCCGACTCTTCGCCCAGGGTCAGCCGCTCCACGGCGTCGTCTATCCCGACCTCGGGTATTGAACCTTGGCCGACCTCGACGCTACTGCGTTGGTCGGACTGCTCGCCGACAGCAATCGACGTCGCGTAGTGGCGGCCGTCGAACTCGGCGCTCGTCACGTCGACGACGTCGTGGTCGCCACTGGGCTCACACCTGCGCAGGTTGCGAAGGCACTGGGCAAGCTCGTCGAAACCGGGTTGGTGGTGCAAGTGTCGGAGGGTTTGAGCCTCGCGACAGATGTGTTTCAGCAAGCGGCTCGGCGGGCCAACGCCAAGGTGCCGTCGACCGAGTTCGACGATGTTCCCGACGACGCCCGCAAGGTGCTGCGTGCATTCGTCGTCAACGGCCGGTTGCAGTCCGTGCCCGTCGCCCCGGCCAAGCGTCTGGTCGTGCTCGACTGGCTCGCTCAAGAGTTCGAACCGGGGCAGAAGTACACCGAGAAGATGGTCAACCTCATGCTCGGCAAGCGATACGCCGACACGGCTGCCCTCCGTCGCTATCTGGTCGATCAGGGCTTTCTCGATCGGGCCGATGGCCAGTACTGGCGTGCCGGCGGTACGGTCGATCGGTGAACCACTACGAGGTGCTCGGCGTCACCAGAACTGCGACTCCGGCGCAACTACGGTCTGCGTTCCGCCGCCTGGCGCGGGCACACCATCCCGACACCAGTGCGACCGGCTCCGCCGACGCGCTGGCACCGATCAATGAGGCGTGGCGTGTGTTGGGCGACCCGCAACTGCGCCGCGCCTACGACCGTTCGCTCGATGCCGAACCTTCCGCCGGCAGTGCCGCCGACTGGGCGCCGGGCACACCCGTCACCGTTGCGCCGCTGCCTCCATCGAACTTCCCGTGGCGGTTCCTGCTCGGCCTCGCGGTTGTCGGCATCGCCATCGTCCTGCTCGGAGTGTTCACCTACACGCCATCGAAACAGGGGCCGCCCGACAACGTGTTGGAGCCAGGATCTTGCGTGGTGATCGACGACACCCTCTCCGCCGCCGAGGTCAACTGCGACGCCGACCACGATGGCGTCGTGGAAAGTCTCATCGGGCCCGGTGTCGAGTGCACGCCGCCGATGCGCCCGTACCGCGACCAGCAAGGGCTCGGCATGGTGTGCATCCGCTTCGATGTTTGAACCCCGTGGATGGGCCGGCCTTCACTGCTACTCTGGTCGAACCGTCAGGGCGTTTAGCTCAGTTGGAAGAGCGCCACGTTCACACCGTGGAGGTCGGGGGATCGAGGCCCCCAACGCCCACATGGGAAAGAGAGGAAATGGTTTATGTTGTGTGGAGAAGATAGTGAAAGGGATTGGAAGATGAGGATATGTAAGAAAGGTAAATGATTGGGGGTGTGAGTAGAAGAGAGAGATGTTGTGAGAGGTTTAGATTGGGTATAGAGAGTGAGGAATAGAGTGAAGAGTGCAAGTGTTGAGGAAATGTGGTGAGTGGTTAGATATGTTTGTTGTGTTGGTGGTGTACAATGTTGGCTCCCATGGAATGCCTAGTCATCCGAAGCGAAGATCGCTCGCTCAAAGAACAGGTGGTAGTCGCCGCTGGGAACATGCTGGAAGCCAGCACGAGCAAGTCGCTGCGGCGTCGAGGCCAGCGCTGGCATGATGGGTAGGCGGTGTTGCCAGTCCAGGGCCACACCATTCGCTGCGTGGGCAGAAGCTAACTTCGGTGGGCGCCCAGCGTGAGGCGGCGGGCTGCTATGTTTGGCGGCGAAGAGGAGGTCCTGATGGAAGGCCGTCTCGGCGTGGCCGAGGCCATTGCCTCGTTGCGATCGGAGCTCTACATGGCGATGCGCGACGCTGCCGGCCAGCTCGTGCAGTTCAAAGTCGGCGCCGTCGACTGGAGTTCCAGGTGGAGGTGGGCTGTGAGGGGGCGCCACGGCAAGGTGCGCTTTTGGATCATCGAGGCTGGTGCGGACGGCAAGGTGAGTTCGACTCCACGCAGACCTGAAGATCGACTCGAACGTTGGACGCGGTGACAAGAAGCAACTGCTGACGCTGAGGTCGAACGAGGGGCTCGGCGCCGGAGAGCGTCGTCCCGGACCTCGGCTGCCACGGCTGAGCGTAGGACACGACGTGGCGCTTCCCGAGTGGGTGCTGAAGGGACTGGGGGACTGCTCAAGGACTGCACGGCGCGAATCACCAGGCCGATGGATCTCTACCGCTGGCGCCGGCTTCTTCGTCAGCGAGACGCTCGTCGTCACCAACGCCACGTCGTCGGCGAGCACGAGGAGGGCCGAACTCGCTAAGTACTCGTGCAGCGTACGGCAGTACCCTCGGTTGGGCGCGGTCTTGCGCTGTCGGCCGTCGACCAGCTCGACATCGCTCTAGTTCAGGTCGCCGCGTACTTTCGACGCCAGCGGTAGTGCTCCACAGATCCTCGACGTGAGGGTACCTTTTTGCGGGGTATCCACAAGAGGACTTGTACACCGACTCAAGGCGGGGCTCGAGGTCGCCGACGCCGAGGGCTGTCGCGGGACGACATCCAGACCAGCGGCCCCAACTGCTGCGCCTCACCGACGTGCAGATCAAGCGGGCTTCTCGGGTGGGCTGGTGCTCAGCGCGACGACGGCGCCGTCGTCGCTGTGACGTTTATACCGAAGATGAGGACGACGACTCGGTGGTGGGGCGCTCCCATCGAGCGGGCCGTCGACGCCTTCCCTCAGCTCCGCCGCCTCGCCGCCGAACCAGCGGCGCTGCCGGCGGTGGCGGGAAATCCTGGAGCGCCCCGCTGGGAGGGGCTCGGGCTCGTGTGGGACGCGAACGAGCAGGTGGACATCTACTGAGCGGTAACGTAGCTGCTGGCGCATCGGCGTGGGACCGACGACGCCGGTCCCGAGCGGACGTCAGGGACTTGGAGACGACATGAGCGAGGTGCTTGTGCGTTGGGCCGGAGCTCCGGTCGCTGTGACGAGTCCGAAGTGCGCTTGCTCGGGCGGTTGCTCTCGGCCGCCATCTCCCGCCCCGGTCGCCGAGCGGCTGCCACGCCGGCTGACGTGACAGTGACCCGGTGCTCATCCGTCTGCACGTGGACCGGCGGTACTCCTTGCTGACCTGCCTGGGAGTTCACCACGATCCGGCCGACCCGATCGTTTGGCTGCCACGACGGCTACGCCTTCGTGCGTGTGAACCGGACGCGGATGTGGGGTGCCGCCGGCTGGAGGTGCGGCCCAGGGCGAGCAGGTGCGGGTGCTCACCATCGTCGTGCAGCCGACAACACCACGGGTCGGCTCTCCGTCATCGACACCCGCGTATGCTATCCTGGTGGCTGTGTGTCGACGACATCGCTGCCGACTGCGTCAACATCGGCGGGCCGAAGACCGTCGATGGCGCAGGAGTGTTTGCTCATGAGACGCTGAGCAACCAACGCTGTCGCAGCTCATTACGCATGCGCAGCGTGGCACGTTGACATCGTGCACTACGTGGGTTTCGGCTACAGGAGCTGACGGATGCTGGTAGCTGTTCCGGTCTCGACGCTCGATGCTCGCCTGCTCGGCGGGGTCGGGAGGTGTTGGCGACTCCGGTATCACAAGGCGAAGGACGTCCTGAAGGCGATCGGTGACCTCGGCTCAGTCTGTAGTCTTCGCAGTTCGGCACGCCGTCGCTCGACCAGCCGTATGAGAAGATGGGGAAAGGCAGCGAGCCATCGGGCCGTCGCTGCTCGGTGCCGCCGCCACCTCGAGGTCGATGCCATGGTGTGCACCGGCCTCTGCATCCGATCCAGTGCGACGCTTCAACAGGTGCTCTACACCCGGCTGGCGGCCGGCCAGACCGTGGAGCAGGCGGTACAGTTGGCTCGGCAGGCGCTCCTAACCGACAGCCCCATCGACTTCGCTGGCTTCGGTTGGTTCATGGCGACAACTGGAAACAGCACGCGAGCGTGCTACTTCGACAGTCCGAGCCGCTCCCGCCAGCAGGGCCAAAGCGGGCCGGCTGGTGGCTCAGGCCGGGAGCGGGCTTGATGGTCGGCCTCCCCGCGCCTGAAGCGAGTAGTCGCGGGACTCGACGAGCGCCTGCGCGCCGAGCACCACATCGACTCGGGCTGGCTGGTTTCGCCGACGAGATCGCGATACCTCACGCCACAGCGAGGGCTGGGAGAGGCTCGCATGTTACTGGTGAAGCGGGCGGCCGACCTCCAGTCCTGTGATCGCCGACGTGTCGACAACCATTCAGCGGCTCGGCGACTCGAACATGTGGTGCGGTTCACCGAGCTCGGCTGGCCGGCCGACGCGATGAGCTGGTCGCGGAGTGCGGGGTCGACGCCGTGCAGGGCCTAGCGACTGGCTTGACGACTGGTTCACGGCCATGGCCTCAGTCCGGCTTGACGCTCTGGACGGCTCGTGTCGATGGCGCCGTCGTTACGCCCGGCACGGACGTGCTCGTGCGCGATGCCTCGACCACCTCCGCAGCCCTCGCCGGCCGGACCTGGGACGTGGCCGCACCGTTCCTGGAAGCAGGGGCACGAGGGGTGGAGGTCGGATGGCAGACCGTGCCGGACAGCCACGCCCGTCTGGATCTGTGGGTGCTCCTCGTTCGCTTCGCTAGATGGTCGGGCGACCGACGACGCCCGCCGAGCCCTCGCCGAGGCTGCTTCTGCCGGAGGCCAGCCCATCCTCGATGCGCTGGCCGAACGGTTGAAGTGGCTGGACTCCCGTGGGGGGCCTGCGCGTGCGACCTCATGGCGATCGGTGCAGGATCGCCCGACGCCCTTCTCGAACTGGCACGCGTCGTGAACATCACCGCCGGGGTGTCGGGCTCGTCCGACCTCCGGGTCGACACCGGGATGACCGCCGCAAGGACCGCCATCGCCGCCGCGGAATCACTCGACGAGGCCGACGAGCAGGTCGCCCGACTGCTGGACCCGGTGCCGGCTGAGATCTATCTTGCCCTGGCGGAGCGCGCGCTCGCCACAGACGAGCCCGACCTCGCCAAGCGGTCTCTGGAGCACGCCACTACCACGGCGCTCAACGAGGCGGTCCGAGGCGAAGCGCACGATCAGCTGGCTGCCCTGGCGCAGCACGCTGGCGACGGCGAGCAGGAGCGCACCGAACGGTTGGCCGCGGCGATCGCCTGGGATCGTGCCGAGCGCGCCGACCGGGCGCTCGCCAGCGCCGCGGCGTTGGTGGTCCTCGACCCGCAGCACGCGGAGGCCCGCTGCCGGGTGGCCAGCAGCCTCATCCTGCTCTCCTGGGCTACTCCGAAGGAGATCGCACTTCCGCAGCTGCGGCGAGCATTAGAGGTCAACGAGCCCGTGGCGGCGATTGTTGAGGCGCAGGCCCTCCAGCTCACCGACCGCGACTGGCTGCGGGCCTGGGCCCTCTGGAACGAAGGCTCCGCCCGCCGCCGCCTGGCAGCGTTCGACGGCGAGCCTCGGGCGGATCACCGGTGGCGGGCGCTGCTCGCTGCCCTGAGGACCGTGGCGGTGGTGCCCACGAACGGCTCGATGTGGACTGGGCTGGCGGACGCCGCCTTCGAGCTGGATCTGTTGTCGATGGCCGAGCTGGCAGCTGGTAAGGCGACACGCCTCGATCCCTCGCGGGACAAAATAGCGCAGCACGTACGGGCGCTGGCAAACCTCGGCGAGTTCGAGCGTGCGCTCGACGTGCTCGGCGATCCCACCAACCCGTTCGAGTGGAACATGCAGGCCCACGTGCGCGTTCGCCTCGGGCAGGCCAGAACGGCTGCCGCGGTCTTCGACGCCCACCGACCCGAGCCGGACTCGCAGTGGGCGCGGCTCAGCCACGTGACCTCTCTTCTGCTCGTGGACCGAAGGGCCGAGGCGGTGGCGGCAGCCAAGGATCTCGACGCTTCGCTGCGCGCCCGACTGAGCGAGACCGAGATCCGGTCGGTCGCTGCTCGCGAGAGCCTCATCCTGGGCAACGACGAGCGTGTGGAGGCCCTCACCACAGATCTCCGAGCGAGCGGCGAGCACAACTCCGACTTCGAGCTCGCCGTCGTCCGCACGGTCCAGGGCCGCCACCTGGACGCGGCATCGCTGTTTGCATCTTACGTCCGGAGCTTCACCTCGCAGGACGACGTGGCGTGCTGGGAGCACATCGACCTTGACGTGCTAGCCCTTGTGCTCGCCGACCGTGGCGATCCACTCCCGGACCTCTCTGAGGCGCAACGGGAGTTGGACGAACTGCGAACGCGATCGGTCGCACGCCGCGATCCTTTGGCCGAGCTCGACCTCGCCGACAGCGACGGTGCCGACGACACCTCGGTCGCCGCGGCCAAGGACGTCGGCCGGACCATCGTCGCGGTGGCCGGGGACGACCTACAAGCCGTGGAAGCCGGGATCGGCAGGTTGGACGCCGCGCTCGGGGGGGTTCCGACCGGGCCTCTCCGGCGAGTGGCTGGTAGAACGGCGGCGAGCGCAGCGGGCCGAGGCCGCCGTAGCTGCCGCGGTGGCCGACCGCTCCGCCGACGCGATGCGGCTTGTGAGAGAACTCCTCGAGGAGGCGCCGATGAGCACCGACGACCTGCTGCGTGCGGCGTCACCGGACGGTGTGGACCCGAAGGTGGTCTCTGCGGTGCGCTCTCTAGCCGACGACCCCAGTCTCGGGTTGTTCGCCCGGCTCGTGGGGAATCGGCTCGATCCCGAACCGCTCGCCGCCGATGCCGCGTGTGCTCGGAGCAGTGCGCTCTCTCGACGCAGCTACCACCCTCGTGGTTCGCAGCGGTCAGGACGCCCACCGAGCAGCACGAGCTGTTCCTGCGCCACTTCCCAGAGATGAGGCTGGTGATAGCTGCGACAATCCCCGGGATTCACGTCTCTACCGACGCCGCGCTGGAGCCGAGCGGCTACCGGGTGCTCGTGCACGACGACGTCGTGGAGGTGGGGACCCTGCCAATCGGCCGACGGCTGCTGCCCGGCGGCGCCTTGCACTTCTGCCCCCCGAGCTCAAGGGGGCCTCCGCTCGCGAGGAGCAAGCGGTGCTTCGAGAGATCGGCGAGGTGACCATCCCCGATTCCGAGGGCGGCGAGCGAACGCTCGCCGGGCTGCTCTCGCTGTCGCCGCTCGAGACGGTGGTGCGGCGTCTGGAGGCGGCCGCCGCCGCGCAGATGCGGATGCCTTCGTGTCGGCGGACCCCGACGAGGGAAATGAGCTCGGCCGCGCCGGCGTGAAAGGTCAGGTCTTGGAGGGGTCGTAGACGTCGTCGTTCGTAACATCGTCAAGCCCCTGAGATGGCTGTGAGATGAAACGCGGCTACACCTGGGGATCGCCCCCCAACGCCCACCACGCCGAGAACTACTATCTGTCGATGATCGCCGACACAGCCAAGGATCTCCGGGGAATTGCGCTCGCTGCCAGCGATGCGTCGGCCTACTTCGCCGCACTCTACGCTCGGGTCACAACTCGGATCGGCGAGTCAATCGTGGCCGGTCAGTTCGCCCTTCGGCGTAACAGGTCCAACAGCTCGTTGAGGTGTAGAATGCCGTAGAGGCCTACAACATGGCCACAGCGCCGAGCGTGAGCAACGAGGTTTCCACGGTGGCCGCCAATTGGCGACGGCGATCACCAGAATCACCACAGCCGAGGGGATCGCTGCGTAGATCAGCGGCTGCCACGCCGGGCTGTAGTGATGCAGGACGACGACTCCACCGCTGGCTGCAGCGAGTGTCACCAACAGAGTCACGACGGTGAGATCGAACGAGCGACGCCAGAGCGCCCGCCTATCGGGTCTGCGATTGTGTCGGCAACGATTCGAACAATGACGCAGATGGCGAGCAGTGTCCAGCCCGTCGACTCAATGGTGTGGTGCGCGTGATGGTGCCGATCAAACCGATGGCGAGTCCGATCAGCGCGAGCAGCACCAGCGTGTTCTTGAGAACGGTTGTCTTGAGTCGCTCGCCGATCACGAACTCGAGTGCGTTTGCTGCGAACTTGGCGACCCTAGCGATGAGAACGGTGAGCGGGCGCCTGTCCAGCGCGCCCACGGGAAAGCTCAGAGTGGTGACCGAGTTGGTGACGTGAGTCTCGGAGAGCACAACATCATCCACTCGCGTGTTGTTGGCTTCTCTGGGGTTCTCGGCTGCGTTGCTAGGCCGTTAGTCGCGTCGGGTCTCGAGGATCGAGACTGGCAGGCAGATCGGCAGCGTCCTCTCCGATGCCGGCGATCGGGGCGAGCACCTGGTGACGCGTGAGCATCGTCGACCAGGCCTCGCGAAGGATCTCGTACTGCGCGGAGCCGGATCAGCCGGTCACGCTCGGCACATCGTTGCCTTCGGGAATCAATGCATCGATGATTCGTTCTGCGCCGTCAAGCCTTCCCCAGAGGATGTCGTGCGACCTCGAGGACTCATCGAAGAAGCCGCCGAAGTGATTGATCGCCGAGCCGGCGAGCTTGTCATAGCGCTAGTCGTTGAGTCGGGCACGAGCGTGGTCGCATCGAGCGGGCTGGATCCGATGGATCGTGATGTCGCTTCGCTCTCCGGGCAAGTGGTCGAAGGCCTGCCCGACTTCGTCATAGAACCTGAATAGGATCCAGCGTCGTTGCAGCTCACGGCGGAGGTCTAGCGGTACAGACTGGTCGGTGATCACCGACCACTCTCCCAGCGCGATTCTTCCCAGGTCGAGTTCACTGCTTGCTGTCGAGCAACTCCGTGAATGCCGTCCGTAGCGATCGTCGGCTCGTCAGGCGGCGACGACGCTGCTCGGCTGGCCTTGTACGGCCATTGCCCCGAGGCCTCCAGGAATTCGCCCTCGATGTCCACGCCGCGGTCGCTCGAACTTGTCCAGCCCACTGGACTTGTGCTGTGCATGGGTTGGCTTCGGATGACCGAGGCTTGGCGCCTCGCCTCGCGTTGGCGCGGCAGCGTGTTGAAGACGGTGTCCAGCTGGCGCGGATGCCACGGCGTGGTCACGATCGGCGTCCAACGCGGGCTGCGAGGCCCATGTCGACAGGTTGTTCACAGACAGCGTCGATGGCGCGTCGTTGGATGAAGTTGATCCGACGCATGTGGAAGTCGACATCGAAGTGTTGGCGGATGGTTTCACCGGCGAGGAGCGGCTGAGTGGCCGAACGTGTTGAATGAGTTTGGTCATCGCGCGATGGAAGGTGCTGCCCTCTGCTTGTGGACGTCTCGGTAGCCACGGGCCGAGGAGGTCGCGATGCCGAGTGCTGTGGTCGAGTCACGAACGCTGCGGTAGGCGGCCGCGTAGGCGACCAGCTTGCGACGAGCTCGCCGACCGCATCCAGGTCGTTGACTGTAGGCTCCGGGAGCGCACGTGCTGCGGCAGCGGCCACCACAGCCTGTCGAAGGCTCTGCCGCAACGATGTCGTTGAGCCGTGCGTCGAGTGCTGCCGTTAGTGCCGGTAGGCGAGGTATTTCGCGTTGCTCTCGGCGCCGAACTGACTGATCGAAGCACGTCCTCGAGATCGTTCGTTCCGCGGCGTTGTCGCCACCTTGAGCAGATTGGCGATCAGGTCCGGGCGTTCCGAGTGTTCGTCTCCATCGACAGCGGTGGCTTACCCGGGTCTGGCTCGACGTACAGGATCTTGCGCTGCACCGAGCACGTCGAGCGGCGCAACGGAAGCGTCCTCAGGATCTGCTCAAACGGCTTGTTATCGAGATACCCGCCATCTGCAAACGAATGCCGGGACGACGTCGCCCTTCGCGTGACAGAGGAAAGAAGCCTCGTCGAGCGCCTCGCCGATTCGCATCCCACCGTTCGCTTGCAGAGCGCGGACAACCTGATCAATGTCGCCGACCGAACCGGTTCAAAGGCCGCCGGAAACGACGATGTGGCGCGGCCGGAAACGCCAACATCGCGTCATCTTCACATCGGAAGTCATTTCGCTCGGGCTCGTCACCATCTGACGTCGGCGCATACATGAAGTGGATCAGCGTTCGATTGGACGATTCGAGCACCGAGCCCGCCGGAGCGTCTGACGTGGCGACCACGTCGATACGACCCTCGAGATCGGTCGTCGTCACCCACAAGTCCAACGCATCCGCGTAGGGCGAAGGCGCGTCGGACGCCGAATCCATCGATCGAAGCGCCTTCAGCAACTGGAGGTACATCCAGGTGCTGTTCAAGAACGATGTGCAACGGCTGTTCTTGATACCGGCGCCTCGCAGGTCTGCGTTGGCAAGTCTGTCGTTGAGCAACTTCCCGATGTCGCCCTTGTCGACCCACAGTCGCTGCAGCGGACCCAAGTCGGCATCAGAGACCAAGGCCTTGGCGAGGAACACCCCGTTGATACCGCCCGCCGAAGTGCCAGAGAGAAGATCGACGACGAACCGCGTCCGAATCCCTTGATCAGTGTTACCGGTCATTTCGCCGTCCGCTAGTCGCCGACCCAGCTCCCGGTATACCAACTCGGACCCGCGGAGGTCATCGTCGTGCCATCGCAGGGCACCCTCGCTGCCAGGCATCGGCGCCGTGGCTTTGACCATCCGAAACAGTTCTTGAACGACACCATTGATGTAGATCGCGAGCGACACGCCGCCGTACAGGACGACACCGAATCGAATCTCGCGAGTTGCCGCATAGTCCGTCATCACTCTCACCCCCGAGTATGAGTCGTCGCGTAAAGAGCCGCGACCGACGTCTACTTGATACACCCTTTTGACAGCCTGTCGTCACCCGACGGATGGCCGCCTTGTGATTTCGCATTTCTCTCGCACCCCTCGCGGGGCGCGTCGGACAAGGCTGCGTTCATACCAACGCGATCGTGGGGTCCTTGTGCGCAGAATGTTCAGTCAAGGCCTTCGAGAACGATCACGGCCGAGCCGCGTAGCGCTCGCAGATCCGGCGATGGTGCTGACAATGTTTGCGCACGAAGGATGCGCGATACGACCGCACTGGCATACCAGCAGCGGTTGCCACGAACTGCCAACGCTGACCATCCGCGACGGACTCGAAGTGCGTAACTACATTTCTTGCCGGAAGCATTCACGTTCACACCGTGGAGGTCGGGGGATCGAGGCCCCCAACGCCCACTCCCGGCCAGTCACCACAAGGCGGCGCTGGCCAGCTCGGCGCCCTCGGTGAGAACGTTCAACTTCGCCCAGGCAAGCGACGGGTGCAGCCGCAGTCCGAGCCCGCAGTCGGTGGAGGCAATGACGTTCTCGCGACCGACCAACTTGGCGAATCGCTCGATTCTGTTGGCGACGAGCTGTGGGTGCTCGATGAGCGGCGTGGAGTGGGTGACCACACCTGGAGCGAGGATCTTGCCGTCGGGCAACTTGACGTCTTCCCACAGCGCCACCTCGTGCTCGTGGCGCACGTTGGCCGCTTCGATCGAATAGGTCTGCGCCTTGACCGACAGCATGATGTCGACGATGTCGGGCAGGGGCAGGTCGGCCGAGTGCGGGCCGTGCCAACTTCCCCAGCAGAGGTGGTAGCGGATCTGCTCCTCGGGAATGTTGCGCAGCGCGTGGTTCAGCGCTTCGCATCGCATCTGGCAGAACTTGCGATAGCCGTCGAGCCCCATCGGGATGCCGATGCGGTCCCACAACGCGCCGAGCCACGCATCGTCGACCTGGACCTGAAAGCCAGCCGCGGCGATTGCCTCGTATTCAGTGCGCATCGCCTCGGCGATTGCGTAGATGTGCTCCTCGTCGGTCTTGTAGATGCCTTTGTCGCGACCGGGCTCGACACTGAGCGGGGCGGTCGTCGTCAAGAAGGCATCCGACACCGGGGTATCGCCCAGCGAGGCCTTCATGACGGCGATCTCGCGCTCGAGCGCTGCCTGGCCGCGGTAGTGGACGGGGGCAGCACACACCCAGTCCTCGACCGACTGGGTCGTATCCTCGGCGCCCTCTGGCACGTGCTGCGCAGCGCCGGACTGCTCGAACAGCGTGCCGTTCTGCAGCACCGCGAGGTAGAAGTCGCGGAACTCGACCCAATCGGTGCTCCCGAGCAGCAACTCGCCCAGCGCGCCCGGGTGTCCCGCCGGCTCGTACCCGCCGAGGCGCGCTGCGAGATATTCGGTCCAGTGCCCGCCTTTGGTGAGCTCGCCCTCGTTGATGAAGTCGACACCGGCGCGGCGCTGTGCGTCGCACACCTCGGCCACCGCTTCTTGGAGCCGTTCCGCGGACACATCACGCCGGGCCCACACATCGTGGGGAGCGGGCAACGCGCCCACGTGGGTCGTGAGAATTCTGTCCGTGCTTCGCCTCATGGCGTGCGACCTCCCCATCGTCCTCGAACGGTCGCGAACCTACCATTCGTCCCGCTCGGCATCTTGCCCCGGCGGGTCGGGGCTCAGAGGTCGAGCTGCGCGGCGACGGTGTCGATCGTGTGGCGGATCTCGTCGAACGGGACGGGCACGTGTGGCGTGTCGGTGGGGGCATCGGGACGAGGCAGGA
Organism: Ilumatobacteraceae bacterium; assembly: GCA_963720775.1. Classification (GTDB taxonomy): domain Bacteria; phylum Actinomycetota; class Acidimicrobiia; order Acidimicrobiales; family Ilumatobacteraceae; genus JAENVT01. The sequence continues at coordinate 105,561 of CAVRGR010000002.1, forward strand.
CGATGACGCGGTCGACTCCGAGCTCCGTGTACTGATCCGCTATCGCCTGGTCGAACGGGCCGGCCGGGATGATCGTCAACTCGAGTGGCCCGAGCTCGGCTGGACGTTCGATCTGTTTCGTCTCGGTGGCGATGATGTCGAGGATGCCACGGGTCCACTCGACGGTGGCGTTGTACGCAAACCAGCCGTTGGCCGTGCGGATGGCGCGGCGCCTGGCCAGGCCGCTGAGGCCACCGATGAGGATCGGTGGACCTGATGCGGCGACCGGACGCGGGTAGGCGTCGACGTCGCCGAAGTCGACGTGACGTCCGTGAAACTCGGGTTCAGTCATCGACCACAGGGCACGCATCGCGTCGACGAACTCGTCCATGCATCCGGCACGATCCGACAGGTCGACACCCATCGCTTTGAACTCGGGTTCGAGGTATCCGGCCCCGACTCCGACGATCAAACGGCCGTGGGAGATGCGGTCGATGCTGGCGAGCTGCTTGGCCAACCGAACCGGGTGGTGCAGCGGAAGTTCGAGTACGCCGCTGCCGATCTTCACCTTCGAGGTGTGCGCAGCAAGAAGCGTCAGCCCGGCGATCGCATCGAGGAATGGCAGCGTGCATGGCATCGTGAACCACTCGGGTGGGTGCCGCGGCAACGCCACGTGCTCGCCGACCCACACGGATTCGAACCCGGCAGCTTCGGCGTATTGTGCAACGGCCACGGCGGTATCGGGATCCGCGCAGGTCCCGAAGTTCATGGAGTACAGCCCGAGCTTCATGACGCGACCGTAGCTTCGCTCCGTCGACCGTGATGTCGTGGCGTCTGCAAAGCTGTGCCGATGTTCGATAGCGATGACGTGGTCTTTCTTCACAGGCTGGCTGACGCTGCCGACGCCGTGTCGCGCGAGCACTTCCGCTCGGAGGCACTGCGAACGACCACGAAGGTCGATGGCACACCCGTGTCGGAAGTCGACCTTGCCGTTGAACGGGCGATGCTCACCCTCATCCGGTCCAGAGGCAGTGACGGAGTGCTCGGCGAGGAGGTGGGGGCGAATGCCGGCACCACCAACCGCCGATGGATCCTCGACGGCATCGACGGTACCCACAACTACGCCGACGGGCGCCCTGGTTGGGGCACCATCATCGCCCTCGAGATCGACGGCACGGTCGAGCTGGGGATGGTCTCGGCGCCGCTGTGGGGTCGCCGTTGGTGGGCGATGCGTGGCGGTGGCGCCTGCAGCGCCGCGTATGCCGAGGATGGTTCGTTCGATGCCGCTTCGGCAGAGCAGTTGCAATGCGGCAGCGAATCGTCGCTCGCCGAAGCAACAACGATCGTGATCCCGTGGGAGGGCGTGCTGCTCGGCTGGCGCAACTCCGTGCCGCGCTTGTTCCGGCTGCCCGAGTCACCGCGCAGCCAGTGCTTCGCCCTCGACGCGGCGATGGTCGCCGAAGGCCGGCTCGATGCATCGATCATCGTGCTCGGCGGCATCTGGGACTTTGCCGCGACGAGCCTGATCGTGCGCGAATCCGGCGGCGTGTTCCGTGACGCCTGGGGCGGCGAGCGGCTCGACACCTCTACCGGAGTGTTTGCGAACGCGGCGCTGATCGAGGGAGTGCTGGCGAGGCTTGCCGACGTCCGGCCGCCGGCGCCGGATCGTGCCAAGCTGGCCAAGACCGTGAGCACCCCGATCGGCACACCTGCGGAGCAGGCAGTCGACGGTTGGCGCGAGTTCGGCATCCGTCGGATGGCGTCGATGTCGGCTCGCCAACGGATCGAGGAGGCACCATCGCCCATTCTGGCCATCGTCGACGAACGCGCTGCGCAACTCGAACGACCGTTCCTCGGCGTGACCATTGACGGAGTCGTTCGCACTGGTCTGCGCTCACTCGGTGGTCGCAAGGTCGACACCAGACCGATTGCCGACGCGGTCAACACGTTCCTTCAAGCGCTCACTCATGATCAACGTACGCAGGCGACCTTTCCCATGGATGCCACGGAGTGGCGGATGTGGATCAACGTGCACATGAACCACTTCCGCCACGGGGTGATGCTCGAAGACCTGGCAGCACCGGTGCGCGATCTCGCGCTCGGGATGGTTCGAGCCACCATGTCGGCTCGCGGCTACTACCAGGCTCGGTCGATCATGAGCGTCAACCAACTGGTCGCCGAGTTGTCGGGCGACTATGACGCGTTCGGCGAGTGGCCGTACTTCGTGTCGGTCTTCGGATCTCCGGACTCCGGCGACCCGTGGGGTTGGCAGATCGACGGTCACCACCTCTGTGTCAACACGATCGTGTTCGACGGACGCATCGTCATGACGCCCACCTTCATGGGCGCCGAACCGCGGCGGGTCAGGCTCGGCTCCCTCGCCGGCCTGTCGTTGTTCGACCCCGAGGAGCAGCTCGGGCTCGATCTCATCCGGTCACTCGCCTCGCCCCAGCGCGATCGAGCGATCATCCACCCATCACTGCATCCCGACGAGATCTCGCCGAGCCTGCAGAACCTGTTCGACGGCCGGATGCAGGCCGGCGCGTTCCACGACAACCTCGTCGCGGCGTATCAAGGTGTTCCGGGCACCGAACTCACCGACGCCCAGCGGCTCGTCTTGCTCGCGCTGATGGAGACCTACGTCAACTGGGAGGGCGACGGGCATGCGGAGGTGAAGCGGGAAGAGGTCGCCGCCCACCTCGACGAGACATGGTTCTCGTGGTACGGCGGCTTCGAAGACGAGGCGCCCTTCTACTATCGCGTGCACAGTCCGGTGATCCTCATCGAGTTCGACCACCATCCCGGCGTCGTCTTCGACAACGAGGTGCCCAGTCGACATCACGTTCACACGGTGGTGCGCACCCCGAATGGCGGCGACTACGGCGCCGATCTCCTCAGCCAGCACTACGCACAGTTCGACCACAGCGATGGGCATCACCATGCCCGACACTGATCAGGGTTGACACAACTGATCTAATCTGCCCAGGCACGGTCCACATCCGGCCAACAAGACCGAATGGAAGGGCAACACATGACAACGGTTCCTGACTCGCACCGAGATCTCCTCGATTCACCGGTGGCAACGCTCGCCACAGTCGGCGCTGACGGCCGCCCGCAGCTGTCGGAGGTATGGTTCCTCGCCGACGGCGACACGGTTCGTCTGTCGTTGAACACGGCACGGCAGAAGGCGAAGAACCTCTCCAAGAATCATGCGGCGACATTGTTCATTCTCGACACGGCCAACCCGGCTCGATACCTCGAGCTCCGAGGCGACGCCACGCTCGCCCCGGACGACGACTACGAGTTCGCCGACAAGGTCGGCGCCAAGTACGGCGGCGTCGACCTGCGCAACATGGACCAGCCTGGGCAGCGGCGTGTTGTCGTGACCATCGAGCCAGTGCGCGTCAACGCCGTCGACATGAGTCGCTAGGTCACGGCATCGGGTAGTCGGCGGCGTTCAGCACCCAACCCGGTCGCTCGGAGAAGTCGCGCCGCGGCGGCGCAAACACGTCGATCAGCCAATGGCGCATCGCCCCGACCGCCTGGCTGGTGTGGATGAGCGGCGGCGGTATGACGACGACAGCAGGAGCCTGGCAGGCGCCGTGTTCATCCTCGCGCCAAGTGGTGGAGTCGGGCGTCCAGGCCACCCGCATGTGATGGACGTAGTCGCCCGCGACCTGTAGCGAGACCTGCTCGAAGTCGTCGTGGTGATGAGGCGACAGCTTCGACGGATCTCGCGGATCGTCGGATTCCGGCAGCACGTTGACCATCACGGTGGAGCAGCGGAAGATGCGCCCGAGGCGCCCCTCGGCGATCGGGTGGTCGGCCAGCGGGTACACGCGGACGCGGTGACCGTCGGGCGGGTCGGGCCACGGTGCGAACGCAGCGACGTTGGCGTCACGCTCTTGGTACTCGGGCGCGTTCGCGCAGCGGCCGGCCAGCTCAGGGGCAGTGTCGGCGGCGATCACTCGGATCACGGTGCCCGGCGAGGTGATCTGCAGCGTCGATGACCCCGGCGGCACGATCACGACAGCCGGCTCGTCGACCGGCACGATCTGCCCATCGTGGGCCACCTGGAGCGCAGCTCCGTCGAGCACCAGCACGGCATGCTCGCCTCCGACGTCGTTCGTCGAGAGCTCATCTCCTGGCTGCGCATCCGTCGAGCCGATGACCATCGCCTGGCTGCGCGTCCACCAGGTTGCACTCCCATTCGCATGCTTCTCGTCAGGGCCTGTCGCGTGCAGTTCGCGGTATTGCGCCGGGCGCGGAATGCCGGAAGGCGCGCTCCCTGCAGTGGACAGTTGCGATCGGGGATCGTTCTTGTCGTATGGCATGGCTCCTATCGTTTCACGTTCGCCACCCCGTTCGTTCAGCGGACCCGCTGAAGCGGTGGGGCACCCCGATCATGGTGCCGGATTATGGTGACGGCGATGTACGAGCACGGAACCTTCGCCAGGCGATTGGCCAGTGGTGGACCGACTGTCTTCGGCACCTGGGTGAAACTCCCCACCCTCGAAACCGTCGAACTGCTCGGCCACGCCGGCTTCGACTTCATCGTGGTCGACATGGAGCACGCCCCGCTCACGCTCGAGAGCGCGTATCGAGCGATCGTCACGGCCCAGGGGATGGGAATGGGTGCGCTGGTGCGCGTGCCGGATCGATCCGACAGCCATCTGCAGCGCCTGCTCGACTCAGGCGCCGACGGGATCCTCGTGCCGCGTGTCACCGATGCCGCCACATGCCGCGCCTCGGTGGATGCAATGCGCTTCAGTCCTACTGGAGTCCGCGGACTCGGCAGCACATCGCGTGCCGGACGGTGGGGTCTCGACACCAGGGCGGACTACCTCGAGCACGGCCGCACCGGCATCGTTCGCGGAGTCCAGGTGGAGGATCAAGGTGGCCTCCGAATCATCGACGAGATCTTGGCTGTCGATGGGCTGAGTGCACTGTTCATCGGCACGGGCGACCTCTCGCTGTCGAGTGGGCTCCCGGCATCGCATCCCGACAACGACGCACTGATCACCCAAACGCTCGCCGCGTGTCGTGCCCGAGGGCTGCCATGCGGGACCGCAGTTGGCGATGCGACGGCAGCGCGTGCGGCAGCCGATCGAGGCTTTCGGTTCGTCATGGTCTCCAATGACGCCACGATGTTCGGCAAGGCGGCCGGAGATCTGCGACGCGCGATCACCACCGACTAGGAGCGGATCGTGAAGCCACACCGAGGAGCGTCTGTCGAGGAGCCGGCCCGATCGACGCCGGTCTACGGAAGCTGCGACGTGCTGGTGATCGGCGGCGGGCCGGCCGGAACGGCAGCTGCCGTCGCGGCCGGCCGTCTTGGGGCCGACACGGTGCTCGTAGAGCGATACAACCACTTGGGCGGGCTGTCGACCGGAGGTCTCGTGTCGTGGATCGACCGGATGACCGACTGGGACGGGAACCTCATCGTCGCCGGGGTCGGCGCGGAGCTCGTCGAGCGCTGCGGTCCGGATGCAACGCTCGGGCCGAGCCCCGAGATCTGGGGTTCGAAGAACCCCGTCGAAGCCGCATATTGGCGTGTCCGTACGGCAGCGCTGCGCGACACGGTGCACTGGTCGCCGACCGTGGATCCCGAAGTTCTCAAGCTCGTCTCCAACGACATCGTCCGCGAGTCGAACGTGCACACGCTGCTGCACTGTTGGGTGGTGGCGACGGTTGTTCGTCAGGGCACCGTCGAGGGCGTGATCTTCGAGAGCAAGCAAGGTCGGTTTGCCCTCACGGCGTCGGTCGTCATCGACTGCACCGGTGACGGGGATGTGTTCGCACAGGCGGGTGCCGGGTTCGACGACGACTTCGATGGCGAGAGCGCACACGCCCGCCTCACCACGAGCTTTCGCTTCGGCAACGTCGACATGCGCCGCTACCTGGATTTCCGGATGCTGCATCAATCCGAGTTCACCCAGATCATGCAGCGCGCTTCAGGCGAAGGCATCTCGCTCCTGGCGCACCCGACGCCGTACGACTCGGTTGCACTGTTCCTCACACCGAAGATGGCGGGCTACTCGCCACTCAATGTCGCCGATCTCACCGAAGTGGAGTTCGTCTCCCGCGATGTCGCTCGCCGAGGCCTGGCGTTCTTCCGCGAGAACGTGCCCGGGTTTGCACGTGCCTGGATCCTCGACACGGCATCGCAGGTGGGCACACGGCACGCCCGGCGGCTGGTGGGTGCGGAGCGAATCACGATCGAGCATTGGCGTGATGACGGGGGGTACTTCGACAGCATCGGCCTGTGTCCCGGAATGACCCCGGCTCTTCCGACGCTCCAGATCCCGTACGGCAGCCTGGTACCCATCAGCACGAACGGCCTGCTCGCCGCTGGCCGTAACCTCTCGGCCGACACCACGTCACACGCCGCCCTACGCGAGATCCCGGAGTGCTGGGCGATGGGCGAAGCGGCGGGCGTTGCGGCCACGCTCGCGGTCGACAGCGGCATCGAGCTGCGCGACATCGACATACGCGCGCTACAGACCCAACTCGTGAAACAGGGTGCGATCGTCGACCGCCCGTCCCAACAGAGCCAAGGCGACGAGACTCGCAGCACCGACTCCGGACTCCAGGATTCGATCCACTGGCAGGCTGTGAATGAAGAGCGAGCGTTCGACTAGGGCGAACGTTTGCAGTGACATTCGCAACATCACTGCGTGTAATGTTTCCCTTACTGGCCGGTCCCGGGGGGGATAGGCCCAATGCGAAAAGGGGGGAGCATGCGTCAGTGCGATATGCCGACGACCTGGTACTCACGGCGAAAGCTGAGTGCTGTACTTCTGGCAGCGGCGCTCGTCGCCGCCAGTTGCGGCAGCGACAAGAAAGCATCGACTGCGACGACACCACCGGCTGCTGATACGACACCACCAGCTGCTGTCACGACACCACCGGCTGCTGTCACGACACCACCCGCTGCCGACACGACACCACCCGCTGCTGTCACGACACCACCGGCCAGCGCCGACAAGGTCACCGACTTCGCCGGGTACATCGGCGGATCGGGTGCAGCTGACGCGAGCATGACACCGATCAAGATCGGGTACTTCAACCAGCAGGGTGGAGCTGTCGTCGTCAGCGACACGAACATCACCGGCATCCAGGCCGCTGTCAAGTTCGTCAACGAGCAGGCCGGCGGCATTGGCGGTCACCCGCTCGAGGTGACGACCTGCTACATCGCCAACACGGAGGAAGAAGGCCAGCAGTGCGGCCAGCAGTTCGCCAATGACAAGGACATCGTCGCCATCGAGACCGGCCCGACGTTCATCGGTACCGAGTCGTTCTATGCCGCGATAGCGGGCTCCAAGCCCGTCGTTGCAGGCGTGTCGGTCAGTGCGGCCGACACGGTGCAGGCCAACGCTGCCGTGCTGTTCGGAGGCGCCAAGTACATCCTGGCGCCGTACGCGACGTTCGCTCGCGACACGTTGCACGTGAAGTCGGCCGCACTCATCTATCCCGAAGGCTCTGGCGAGGATGAAGGCGCTGCCGGCCAGGCATCCGCCTTCGAGGCTGCCGGCATCCCGGTCAAGGTGGTGCCGTACGCGGCCGACACACCCGACCTCACGGTGCCGCTGCTGGCCGCCGGGGCCCAGAACGTCGACCTGGTGATGCCGGTCATCAATCCCAACGACTGCGTGAAGTTCGAGCAGGCGACGCAGCAGCTCGGCATCCCCGACGAGAAGGTGCTGGCCAGCCCGATCTGCATCAACGCGGATGTGGCCAAGGCGCTCGGTGACCTCCCGCAGTGGCTGTACGCCGTCGCCTCGTCGCTGAGCATCGACCCGACCGACCCGTCGGTGCCGCCCTACACCGACATTCTCAAGGCGCAGGGCCTGGAGAAGAGCATCGGTGATCCGTGGGTGCTGGTCGGTTTCGGCCAGATGATGACGCTGGCGAAGTGGCTCAACGCCATCGGTCCGGACAGCATCACGACCGACGCGGTCCTGGCCCAGATGAAGGCGTTCAAAGGGCCGTTGATCCTCGGCTCGCCCGTGCTCCAGTGCGGCAAGTACCCGAAGGCGCCCGGCGTCTGCAACGACTACACGCAGTTCTACAAGTACAACGGCCCGGACGGGTGGAAGCTGGCCGGCGGGTTCGTGGGCCCGCCCGAAGGATGGGTCGGATAGCAGCCCTCCAGCCCCTCCGATCAAACGCCCGAGGCTGAGCGGACGATGAAGGACATTGTTCTCTTCGTTCTGCTCGGCCTCGGGGCGGGCGCTGTGATCGCCGGGATCGCCATGGCCGTCGTCGTCACCTACAGCGGCTCGGGGATCATCAATCTGGCCACCGGCGCCGTCTCGATGGTGGCCGCGTACACGTTCTGGGCGCTGAAGTCCGACTACTTCCATTTCACGCTGGCGACCCCTCCGGCAATCGTCGTCACCATCCTGGTGTCGATGGTGGTGGGCGTGGTGAGCGAACTGCTCGTCTTTCGCCCACTGCGAACGTCGTCGCCGCTTGCCAAGCTGGTTGCCTCGCTCGGGATCCTGTTGACCCTGCAGGCGACGATCCTGCTGTGGTTCGGTTCGGCGTCGAAGCAGATCCCCAGCATCTTCCCCACCAACTTCATCAAGATCTTCGGCACGTCAATCCCGGCGAACAGGTTCTGGATGGCGGCGATCGTGGTGCTGATCGCGCTCGCGCTCACCGCGTTGTACCGTTGGACCCGGTTCGGTCTGGCGACGCGGGCGGCGGCGGAGAACGAGGTGTACGGCATGCTCGCCGGGCTGTCGCCGAGCCAGCTCTCGATGGCCAACACGGTGGTGGCGTCGGCGTTCGCCGGGGCCATGGGCATCATTGCCGCTCCGCTCGCGCAAGCCGATTCGAAGACCCTCGTGCTCTTCATCGTGCCGGCGCTGGCCGCCGCGTTGTTCGCCGCGTTCACATCGCTCCCGATCGCCTGCCTCGCCGGCTTCGGCATCGGGATCGGCCAGTCGCTGATGTACTACGCCTCGACGCTGTCGTGGTTCCCGACCGACAAGGGGCAGCCGCTGCCGGGAGTCCAGGCGCTGCTCACCTTCGTGCTGCTCGTCATCGCGCTGTCGCTACGCGGCGCGAAGATGCCGTCGCGCGGCGAGCTCGTGGAGAAGCGTCTGCCCGCAGCTCCACGTCCGCAACACCTGGCCCGCCCGGCCGTGGTGCTGGCTGTGGTCGGGGTCGTCTTGCTGGTGGTCCTGCCCTTCGGTTATCGACAATCGCTGATGCTCTCCCTCGTCGGAGTGGTCATGTGCCTGTCGCTCGTCGTGATCACGGGGTTCGTGGGCCAGGTGTCGCTCGCCCAGGTCACGCTGGCGGGAGTCTCCGGGTTCGTGGTCTCGCACCTGTTCGTCCACGCTCACATCGGCTTCCCGTGGGGGCCGCTCGCTGGATCTGTCGCAGGTGTGGTGGTCGGCCTGATCGTCGGCGTGTCGGCCCTGCGGGTTCGCGGTGCCAGCCTCGCCGTGGTGACGCTGGCCGGCGTGATCGCCATCGAGCAGTTCGGGTTCGCCAACTCTCGGTGGGGTGCCGGCCCCAACGGCTCCCCGGTCGGACAACCCAAGCTGTTCGGGTCGAACATCGGCGCAAACGCGTCGTTCCGCGGGGCCGACGGCAAGCTCCCGAGCCCCGTGCTCGGCTTCGTGTACCTGGTCGCCGTGATCGCGCTCTGTCTGCTCGTCGCCAAGCTTCGCCGTTCCGTGCTCGGTCAGCAGATGCTGGCGGTGCGCGCCAACGAGCGGGCAGCCGCCGCTGCGGGCATCAACGTTGCCAGGGTCAAGATCGCGGCCTACGCGATCTCCTCGTTCATCGCCGGCACCGCGGGGTGGATGTACGCGTACAACTTCGGTTCCGTGAGCGCTGCTCGGTTCGGGATCCTGATCGCATTGGGGTTCGTCGCCTTCGCCTACATCGGTGGGATCACGATGGTGTCCGGCGCCGTGATCGGTGGATTGGTGGCAACTGAGGGCCTCATACCCCACTTCTTCCAGACGATCCTTGGAATCTCCGGCAACTGGACGCTGCTCGTCGGAGGTCTGATCCTGATCGTCACTCTGATTCAGAACCCGGAGGGTGTGGCTGGCACCACCTACCGAAAGCGGCAGGCCGCGAAGCGTGCGGCGGCCGCCGCAAGCGGCAGGCGCGCGGCGAAGGGGACTGCGCTCACCGCCAGCGGTCCGACGGCGATGGTCACCGAGCCATGAGCGCAGTTCTGTCGGCGCGCGGCATCACGGTCTCCTTCGGCGGGGTGCACGCCGTCGTCGACGTGGATCTCGACGTCGAGCCCGGCCAGCTCGTCGGCCTGATCGGCCCGAACGGGGCCGGCAAGACCACGTTCATCGACGCCGTCACCGGATTCGTACGTCACCACGGCACGGTCGAACTGGCCGGCGACGACGTCAGCGACCTGCCACCGCATGCCCGAGCCCGCCGCGGTCTGGCCAGGACGTGGCAGTCGATCGAGCTGTTCGACGACTTGTCGGTGCGCGAGAACCTCACCGTCGCGGCCCATCATCCGTCGCTGCTGACGACGGTGAAGGAACTGCTTGCTCGGCCGTTGGCTCATTCTCGCGCCGTCGACGAGGCGCTCGATCTGTTCGCGCTCGGCCCCCTGGCCGAGGCAACCCCAACCGAGCTCACACAGGGACAACGCAAGCTGGTCGCCGTCGCCCGAGCGCTGGCTGCCCGCCCCAAGCTCCTGTGCCTCGACGAACCGGCGGCCGGCCTCGACGCTCACGAGTCAGTCGAGTTCGGCCATCACCTGCGCGAGATCGTCGATCGCGGCACGCCGATCCTGCTCGTCGACCACGACATGGGTCTTGTGCTCGGAATCAGCGACCGCGTGGTGGTGCTCGAGTTCGGCCAGGTGATCGCCAATGGCACGCCCAGCGCGGTGCGCGAGGACCCGAGCGTCGTCACGGCCTACTTGGGCTCGGCCGCGACCGAACTGGTTGCCGCGGCGGCCGCGGAATCACCGACGCCCGCCGGCGTTGACGACGTGAGAGAGCCGAATGATGGGCGCTGACCCGGTCCTCCAGCTCGACGGGCTCTCGGCGGGGTACGACGCTGCGGCCGTCGTGCGCGAGCTGGACCTACACGTCGGTGCGGGAGAGGTGGTCGCCCTGCTCGGCCCCAACGGTGCCGGCAAGACGACGACCCTGCGAGCGATCTCGGGCCTGGTGCGCCCGTTGGCGGGTGTGATCCGCGTCGATGGGAACGACATCGGTCGACAATCGCCGACCGCCCGGGCTCGTCTCGGCATCGCCCACGTGCCGGAGGGTCGGGGAGTGTTCTTCGGCCTCACCGTCGCCGAGCACTTCCGTCTCGGATATCGCGGCGAGCACATCGACGCCGACGTCGCCTACAACTACTTCCCTACGCTCGCGGTGATTTCCGAGCGCCGCGCCGGCCTGCTATCGGGTGGCGAGCAACAGATGCTCACGGTCGGCCGGGCGTTGGCCCGCCGGCCGCGCCTCCTGCTGCTCGATGAGATGTCGCTGGGGCTGGCACCAGTCATCGTCCAGCGACTCCTACCTATCGTCGCCACGTACGCCAAGGAAAGCGGGTGCGCCGTGCTTCTTGTGGAACAGCACATCCAAATCGCGCTCGCGGTTGCCGACCGCGGCTACGTGCTGTCTCACGGCGAGCTCGTCATCCATGAAGCGGCCGAGACGCTGCGCGCCGACCACCGGTTGATCCTGTCCGGCTACCTCGGCGAGCGGGAGCCGACTGCTGCTAGCGACTGAGGTCGACGCGCAGGCTCCGTCATGATCGCCGATACCGCCAAGGACCTCCGGGCAATCGCCCTCGCTGCCACCGACGCGTCGGGCTACTTCGCCGCTCTCTACTCCCGCGTCACCGCGCGAATCGGTGCGTCGATCGCGGCCGGCACGTTCGCCGACGGACCCAAGCTCGACCGATTCGCTACCCAGTTCGCGTCGCTCTACGTCGACGCTTCTCGCGATGCGTCGAGCCGTGCGGGATGCTGGCAGGCGTCGTGGAACGTGGCTGCCGACCCTCGGATGCTGATCGTGCAGCACCTGCTGCTCGGCATCAACGCGCACGTGAACTACGACCTGCCGCGCGCCGTCGTGGCGGCCGCCGACGAGCGCGGCGATCTCAACTCGATCCGGCCCGACTTCGACATGGTCAACACCGTCTTGGCCGCCACGTACGTCGACGTCGTCAAGGATCTCGGTCGAGTGTCGCGGTGGGCGAACGCCGCCGCCAGGCTCGGCGGTGGCGACGCTTTCAACTTCTCGCTCCGTACAGCACGCGCTCAGGCCTGGCAGGCGGCCACGAGGATGTACCCGCTGTCCAAAAGTGGCCGCGATGACTACGATGTCGAACTCGATCACGCCGTGTCGGTGCTCGCCTACTTGATCACCAAGCCGTCGCCGCCGCTACGGCCGTTGCTGTGTTTGGCGCGTCGGCTGGAAGAGCGCGATCCCACCAAAGTTGTCACGGCATTGCTCGGAGAGCGCTGACGGGCTACTGGTGGCTGACCGGAATCTTGGTCGGCTCTGCCTTCTCTTGCGGTGGAGTCGGCACGGTAACCGTCAAGATGCCGTCCTTGTACGACGCCTTGACGTCTTTCACCGACGTTCCCTTCGGCACGGCGAGTGCACGCATGAACGAGCCATAGCGGAACTCGCTGAACCGGGCACCCTCACGCTCGCCCTTCTCTTCCTCGTGGCGCTCGGCCCTGATCGTCAACATGTCGTCGACGATCGATACATCGACATCCTTGTCGGGGTCGATGCCCGGCATCTCGGCGCGGATCTCCATCTTGCCGTCTTCGACCTTCTGCTCGACCTTGATCAGCTCGGCGAAGCGCGGCCCCTCGTTGAATCGGGCGATCTCCGGCAGTTCGAGCCATTCGGCGAGGCGGCCGAACAGGTCGGGCCGGCGCACAATCGTGGTGCTCATCTTCTACTCCTTGGTTTGGTGTGGTGTGGTCCTCCAGATCTCAGACTGCGGCGCGCCGAATCAGGGCGACCGGGCCGGTCGCGTGCTCCGCCAGCGTCCGGCTGACCGAACCGAGCAACCGCGAACGGAACCCGCCTCGGCCTCGGGAGCCGACGACGACCAGATCGGCATCGTGCCCTACGTCCAGCAATGCAGCGACCGCCCACTCCTCGCAGAGTTTGGAATGGACGACGACTGGCCCCCCGGCCGATCGCTGACCCAGCGACTCGACGCTGTCTTGCAACTCCTTCGCAGCGTCGAACTCCATCGGCTCGAGCACTTCGCGTGACGACGATCGCGTCAGGGAGTATGGGTATTTCCAAGCGTGCACGACGGTGAGCTCGGCGCCACTGAGCAGCGCTTCGCCGTAGGCCCAGTCGAGGGCGGCGACTGACTCGGGAGACCCATCGACGCCGACGACGATCTTGTTCATGGCGGTACCGAACTCCGACGGCGATGCTGCCGGGACGACGACGACCGGCACGTGGGCGCGATGAGCAACTCCGGTCGCGACCGATCCCAGCAGACCAGCGATGAGTCCGGAGTGCCCTGTCGCTCCAACCACGATCTCGTCGTCGTTGCCCGCCGATTCCGTGATGCCGGACACAGGGGGTGATTGCGGTGTGGCCCCATCGACGACGACATCAGGGTCGATTTCACCCGCAACTTCGATCGCCCGGCCGACGACGGCTGCCGCCGCGCCTTCCAGTAGCTCCATGTCGATCGAGATCGGATAGCTGGCTCCGTTTGGACCACCGTAAGCCGGGACCTCGTAGCACGAGATCACCCTGACTTCGGCATCGCGGCGGCGAGCCTCGTGCACCGCCCATCGCAACGCTACGAACGACGGCGTCGATCCGTCGACACCGACAACGATCTTCATGGCCATGCGATGATTATCCGCCAACCGACCGTGCCGTTACATGGTCCAAAGTCCCGGTCTCGCGCGTCACCTCGACCATCGACCTTCTCGTCCACCCCTTCCGCCGGGTGGTTGCCGCGGCTGAGACCCCACGTAGTAGGCGGCATGCTCGCGATGGCCGGTCCGGCTGCATAGTCTCGTCGGCTATGGGCCGCCTCGACTCGCTCGACCTCACGGAGCGCATCACCCGCAAGGAGTACGACGATCGCCTCTCCGCGGCGCAGCGGCGGTGGTTGCAGCTGCGCTTGTACGTCGGTGGACAATTCGGGTCGGGCGAGCTCGGCCCGGGGCTCCTACTGGTTTTCGAGGGGAGCGACGCCGCCGGGAAGGGCGGCGCGATCAAGCGCCTGGTCGAGCCGCTCGACCCGCGGCACTACCGGGTGTCGTCGTTCGCCAAACCGACGTTCGACGAGAAGCGCCACCCGTTCCTGTGGCGCTTCTACCCGTTCGTCCCTGGGCTCGGCGGGATGTCTGTCTTCGATCGCAGTTGGTACGGCCGTGTGCTCGTCGAGCGCATCGAAGGCTTCGCGACCTACGAGCAGTGGAGCCGTGCGTACGAAGAGATCGTCCAGTTCGAGCGGGCCAACGCACTGGAGGGTGTGATCATCGTGAAGTGCTGGTTGCAGATCAGTGCGGACGAACAGCTGAAGCGTTTCGAAGATCGGCAGAACGATCCGCTGCGGCGTTGGAAGATCACCGACGAGGATTGGCGCAACCGCACCAAGGCAAGCGAGTACCAGCTGGCCGCCGAGGAGATGTTCGAGCGCACCGACCATGAACTCGCTCCGTGGGACATCATCTCCGGCGAGAACAAACGCCTCGCTCGGGTGCAGGTTGTGGAGACCGCGATCCGACGAGTCGAGCAGGGCATCGCCCGCTGGGGCATGGCCGTCCCGGCTGCAGCGGCATTAGTCTCGCCTCGTGATGCTCAGCGCTGAACAACTTGCTGCCTTTCACACGGCCGGCGTGATCGCCCTCCCAGGTCTGTTCTCAAAAGACGAGGTCGACGCCATCACGGACCGTCTGCCGCGATTGTTCGCCGAACGTTGCCCTGAGAACTTCCGTGAACGATCCAGCGACGTGGTCCGCACGGCGATGGGACTGCATCTCCGCGACCCCCTCTTCGCTCGGTTGGTCCACGATCCGCGGCTTGTCACGCCCGCAAAGCAGATCCTGGGCGATGAAGACCTCTACGTGATGCAGGTCAAGGTGAACGCCAAAGAGGCCTTCACCGGTGAGCAATGGCAGTGGCACTACGATTTCGCCACCCACCACCGGGAAGACGGTGTGCCAGAGCCGCTGGCGCTCAACGTGCACATATTTCTCGACGAGGTCACCGAGTTCAACGGACCGCTGATCTTCATCCCTGAGTCGCACCGAGATGGGCCGGCACCGACTTCGCTCGACACCACCACGACGAGCTACCCGTTGTGGACAGTGCCTCCGTCGGTGGTCGGGCCTCTCGCAGCGCGCCGCGGCCTGTACTCGCCGAAGGGTCCACCCGGCACGGTGTTGATCTTCGGCGACACCATGGTGCACGGCTCGCCACCCAACATGTCACCCTGGGATCGGCGCATCTTCTCGCTGATCCTCAACCCGGTCCGCAACCGCCAGACCACGTTGACCAGGCCCGACCACCAACATCACCGCGATTTCACCCCGGTCGAGGCGCTCGAGGCACCCTTCCTGACTGCGCACCGCGACGATCTCTCGGTCGACTGACGACCTCCGGACGTTTGGGACCTTCGGCACTGGTGATCGGCAATGCTGCCAAACCATTCTGGAGATCACGACAGATGGCGAGGCATCACGCGTCAACGTGAATGACAGGCCGAACAGAGGCGGAACTGGCGGCGGGACCGTTTCTCGACGTGCTCCCTTTGGCCAGGTGAATGGTGCGACAGCACGCGCCGCAGAAGAGATGCGCAGCCATCGGCTTGGCCCGACCGGTCGGACGGCGATCCTCTGCGTCATCGGGGTGCTGTCTGGCCTGGCGATGGCCATCACTGCCGTCGTCGGACTTCGCGCCCCGTTGTACAACTCCGCTGACTTGAGTTCGCGGGCCTTGCCTGCACAGATCGCGCTGTGGCAAACCGCAGTTGCGACGTCGCAGGGGCAGGAGAATCTCCTCGCGGCTGTCGATGCCGAGGATTCGGCGGCGCGTGCGGTGGCGATCGCCGCGGCGCAGGAGGCGGGGGCTAGGAAGGATGCCTCATGGAGCACCTACATGAGCTTGGCATCGAACGCGCCCGGCGAACGGACGTTGCAACTGTCGTACGACACATCGAAGACGAAGGCCGTACAACTCAGTGCAGTCCTCTTGTCGTTGGCTCCCGGCGATCCAGCTCGCGCCGCGACACTCGTTGACGAGCGTCGTGAGAGCGCAACTCAGCTGACCGTCCTGGCCAACCTTCAGTCGACCATCTACGGACCTGCGGTGACCGTCGACGCAGCGGCGATTCACGCAGGAATCAGTACGGCTCGTACGGCAGTGTTGCTGTCGTTTGCGATTCTGGCCGTGGTGTTCGGCATTGCCGGGGTGATGCTGCTGGTCGGAGCCCGGCGCGACCAGCGGCAGTTTGCCGCCGAGACCGCTGCTCTGCGATTCGCCGGCCACACAGCAGACTTCGAAGGCTCGCTGCAGCGCGGACTGGAGATGGCCGCGACCGAAGATCTCGCTGTCGACGTGGTCGGGCAAGCCCTGTCGCTGGTCGCCCCCGATGTGCCGGTGGAACTGCTTCTTGCCGACTCGAGTCGGGCGCACTTCCGTCAGGTTCTGTCCACCGACGCCGAAGCAGATGAGGCGTGTGGGGTGGGCTCTCCTCGCGATTGCCCCGCTGCGCGCACCGGCCAGGTGCAGTTCTTCGCGGACAGTACTGACCTCGATACCTGTCGGTTCTTGCGTGACGGGGATGCTCCGGTGTGGGCGATCTGCGTTCCGGTGAGCATCGCCGGTCGCGCCACAGGCGTGGTCCGCGCGCAGCGGTCATTGGATCGTGAGCCGCCGCCGAACGTTGCCGCGGGACTGGAGCTGGTGGCAAGGAAGGCGGGCGATCGGATCGGCGCGATACGCGTCCTTGCCCGCACCGAGGCGCAAGCGCAAATCGATCCCCTCACCGGACTTCCCAATCGTCGCACCCTGGAGACTCAACTCCACGAGTTCCGCGTGCTCGAAGGACCGTACGTGGTCGCCTTCGCCGATCTCGACCACTTCAAGTTGATCAACGACGTCCACGGCCACGCCATGGGGGATCGCGCCCTGCGGCTTTTCGCTCGGGTGCTCCGCGACAGCATCCGCCCCCGCGACCTTCTTGCTCGCTACGGCGGCGAAGAATTCGTGGCTGTCCTGCCAGATTGCTCGCTCGCGGACGCTTCCGTCGTCGCCAATCGCATCCGATCCGAACTGTCGAACCGGCTCGCACAGGCCACGGTTCCCTCATTCACAGTCACGATCGGCCTTGCCGCCGCCGTCGTCGGTGACGAACTACTCGACGTGATCGCCAAGGCCGACGCCGCCATGCTGCGTGGCAAGTCTCTCGGTCGCGACTGTGTTCTGGTCGCCGAGCGGGTGGTGGCCGGCATCGGCCCGGGCGCACTCGTCAATGCCGACGATGCGTGAGGCACGGGCATTGCTGGAAGCGTTGCTCTCCAACGCTCCTGTCGGAATCGGATTCGTGGATCGGGACTTCCGAATCGTACGTCTCAACGAGAGATTGGCTGCGCTGCACGGATCGGCCGCAGAAGCTCAGCTGGGCCGTACCGTCGCCGAAGTTGTTCCCGATATCTGGCCTCAACTCGAGCCGCTGTACCGCCAGGCCCTCGAGAGTGGTGAGGCGGTCGTGGACCACGAGGTCAGCGGCCTGACGGCTGCTGACCCGCTATTGGCCCATCATTGGATGACGACCTACTACCCGGTATCGATCGACGATGAGATCATCGGGGTCGGAGTCATCGTGGTTGATGTCACGGAACGAAAGCAGGCTCAACGGGCGCTCCGTCTGCAGTCGGACCTTCTCAGTGCCAGCGGACAAGCCATCATCGCCACCGACGCGACGCTGCGCCGCTTGGAGACCAGCTTGCACCAGCTGTCCGAGGCGCAACGCGTCGCTCGGTTCGGGAGTGTTGAAGCCAACCTCGTGACAGGCGAGATCCACCGGTCCGACGAATACGACCGGATACTCGGCCTCGACCCTGGTGACCAGCAGAGCAGCGATCAGATCATCGCGATGATTCATCCTGACGACCGGCCGGCGGCGGCCCTGGCGTGGGCGGGTGCCGTTGAACGAGGTGTTCCTTTCGACATCGCCTGTCGCCTCGTGCGCCCGGACTCCGAGCAACGCTGGATCCGTTTCCGGGTAGTTCCTGAGCGGGACGACGACGGCACCGTTGTCAAGGTGATCGGCACGCTGCTCGACGAGACCGAGCGGATCGAAGCCGATCGGGTTCGCCACTCGGCAAGAGGCGCGCTTCGAGATCGGCTTCCAGCAGGCAGGGATCGGTGCGCTCATCGCTGATCTGGCGGGAGTTCCGATTCGTGTGAATGCGGCGGTGGAGGCGCTGCTCGGACGAACCGAGGATGAGCTCGTCGGTCATGCCTGGACTGAATACACCCATCCCGATGAGATCCCGCTCGGCCAGATCGTCCTGGCTCGGCTGGCGGCGGGTCATGACACGTACGAGGACGAACGACGCTACCTGAGGCCGGATGGGACGGTGGTGTGGGCGTCGATCAACGTCACCCTTGTCCGCGACGAGCGGGGCAAGCCCGACTACTTCTACTCCCAGCTCCAAGACATCACGGAGCGCAAGCGAATGGAGGAGGACCTGCTGCACCAGACGTTGCACGATTCACTCACCGGCCTCCCCAACCGGGCTCTGCTCACCGATCGCCTGCTCCAGAACCTGAGCCGGGTCCCGCGGAAAGGTGTGCATCTCGGCGTCATCTGCCTCAACGTCGACCATTTCAAACAGATCAACGAAACCTTGGGTCATGCACTCGGTGATGAGGTGCTTCGCCACGCAGCCGAGCGAATCGCCGCAGCGATCCGGCCGGGCGACACCATCGCTCGGATCGGCGGCGATGAGTTCGTCATCGTCTGCGACAGCGTCTCGGTGAGGGAGGCCGAGCGGATAGCCGAGCGGATCCTCCAAGTGCTCAGCCAGCCCTGCCTGATCGGAGACCAAAAGCTGAGAGTGAACGCCAGCCTCGGTATCGCCCTTGCCGATCGCAGTGCAACGCCGGAGAGCCTGCTCCGTGACTCCGACGCCGCCATGCTTCGAGCCAAAGAGCGCGGTCGTGCTCGGATAGAGCTGTTCGACGACGCTCTACGATTCAAAGCCGAGCGACGGTTCGCCACCGCGGCGGCGTTGCGTGACGCGCTCGAGAGCGACCAGTTCATCGTCCACTACCAGCCTGTGGTGGACCTCTCCACGGGTGCGATGGTGAGTGCTGAAGCGTTGGTCCGTTGGCAGCACCCGGAGCGGGGCCTTGTGTACCCGGCCGAGTTCATTCCGTTCGCGGAGGAGATCGGCCTCATCGTGCCCATCGGAGCCTTTGCGCTCGAGGAGGCCTGTCGGCAGCTGGTCCAATGGCAGCGCATCCAACCGTCTATGACAGTGGCGGTCAATCTCTCGGTGCGGCAGATGCTGGTCCCGAATGTTGCCGGTCTCGTCGAGGATGTCCTGAAGCGCACCGGGGCTCCCCCCGAAAGTCTTTGCCTCGAGTTGACGGAGAGCGTGTTCATGGAAGACGTCGACTATTTCGGCGCGACGCTGGCGGGTCTCAAGGCGGTTGGCATCAAGCTCTCCATCGACGACTTCGGAACGGGCTACTCGTCGCTCAGCTACCTCAAGCAGTTCCCAGTCGACGCCGTGAAGGTCGATCGAGCGTTTGTCGAGGGCCTCGGCGGCAGTGCTCACGACACAGCGCTCGTCGCCGCGATCATCGCAATGGCAGCGGCTCTGGGGCTCGAGGTGACAGCAGAAGGCGTCGAAACCAGAGAGCAGCTCGTCAACCTCAAGAGACTCCATTGCCAGCTGGCACAGGGTTTCTACCTCGCTCGGCCGATGCCGGCGGACGCCATCAACCAGCTCGTCGTCGACGCCCACCGGTGGCAACTCGATTGATCTCCCCTGGCACTTCCCAGACGAAAGTGATCGTTGCTTGAGGTGGGTTCCAGCCCTGCCGATGAGTACACCATGGCGGCAAGCGCACGACGCGCGGACGATGGGTTCTCGATGATCGAACTTCTGGTGGTCATCGTGGTGTTGGGCATCTTGGCGACGATCGTCGTCGCCGCCGTCAACGGGGCGACGAGCAGCGCTCAGCGGACAAGTTGCGTTGCCGATGTGAAGGTCATCGACAAAGCCGAGCAGCTGTTCGAGACCGAGAACACCGGTTACGCCACCGAGACCCAACTGGTCGATGCAGGGTACCTGCACTCACCATCGGCCCTGCACGACGTGACCATCACCACCGATGGCTATGCCGTGGTTGCTACCAACAGCTGCGCCGGGGGTGAAATGGCGACGGGCTCGTCGTCGCCCGCCGGCACGCCCACGACGACCAGCACGCCCACGACCAGCACGCCGACGACCAGCACGCCGACGACCACCACGCCGACGACCACCACGCCCACGACAATCCCGCCCACGACCTCCTCGAGCACCTCGACGACCGTGCCCGTGGCGACGGCGCTGTCGCTCTCGCCCTCCGCAGCGTCGGTCACCGCTGGGGCCGTTCTCGCGCCGATCACGGTGGCGGTGCACGATGCTTCCGGAAACGTCGTTCCGAGCAGCTCGGCACCGGTCACGATCTCCTTGAGCTCCAACCCCGGTGGCGCAACGTTGTCGGGCACCACGACGGTCGTGCCCGTCGGTGGCGTCGCCACGTTCGGCGACCTGTCCGTCGACAAGAGCGGAGCGGGCTATGTCTTCACTGCGAGCTCGTCGGGGCTGCTCAGTAGCGTCAGTGCGGCATTCACGGTCGATGCCGCGGTGGCCAGTCAGTTCGCCGTCGCACAGCAACCATCGGCCGGAATCACTGCGACCGCGTTTCCGACACAGCCCGTCATGCTGCTGAGCGATGCGTTTGGCAATGCGGCGACGACGAGCACCGCATCGGTGACTTTGAGCATCGTCGCCGGCACCGGAACGGCCGGCGCCGTGCTCACGTGTACGTCGAATCCGGTTGCTGCCGTTGCCGGCGTCGCCACGTTCGCCGGTTGCAAGATCAACTTGGCGGGTTCGGGCTATCAACTCCGAGCGTCGGCATCCGGAGTGACAGCGGTGACCCTAGGGGCCTTCAGCGTCTCGGGTCCGGCGACGAAGCTGGCCTTTTCCGTGCAGCCCACCAGTTCGATCGCCAACTCGCCCATGGGCCCGGACGTGACCGTCACGGTGCAAGACGCCACCGGTAGAACGGTGACGGCGAGCAACGCGTCGATCACCCTCACGCCGAGCACGGCCGGCATCCTCGACGGCAGTGCTGTCTCCAACGCCGTGAGCGGCGTTGCCACGTTCCCGGGACTCTCGATCAACAAGGTGGGCAACAGCTACAAGCTGACCGCGAGCTCGACAGGCCTGACATCGATCGTGAGCACCGCGTTCAACGCCACCATCGGAGCTGCGTCCCGACTGGAGTTCACCGTCCAACCCAGTGGCGCAACCGTCGGTGCCGCGTGGACCTCGCAGCCGAAGGTGGCCGTTGTCGATACGTACGGCAACACGGTCACCTCGAGCATCGCCTCGGTCACACTCGCGATCACCGCCGGGACCGGTACGTCGGGCTCGGCCTTGACGTGCACTGCCAACCCCAAGGCCGCCGCATCGGGACTCGCCACCTTCGCCGGATGCAAGATCGACACGCTCGGCGGGGGTTACACGCTCACCGCGTCGGCAGTCGGCCTGACCGACGCCGTCAGCTCGACCTTCGACAACCCGTTCGGACCGGTGACCAAGCTCGTCTTCGTGCAACAACCCAGCTCTGTCGTCGCGGGATCGAGCGTGTCGCCGGCGCTCACTGTTGCCACCGAGGACGCGCTCAACCACATCGTCACAACGAGCAACGCGACGGTCACCGTCGCGATCAGTACGAACCCCGGCGGTGGAACGCTGTCGGGAACCGCGTCGGCATCGGTCGTCGACGGCGTGGCCACGTTCGCCGACCTCTCGATCAACAAGACCGGCAACGGGTACAAGCTGACCGCCTCGTCGTCCGCGCTCACGGTGGTGAGCAGTGTCTTCAACGTCACCGCCGGCCCGGCCGCGCAGCTCACCGTCACCACTCAGCCGAGTGGCGGAGCAGCAAACGCTGCGTGGGCCACTCAGCCGAAGGTCACCGTCCTCGACGCGTTCGGTAACACCGTGACGACGAGCGCCGCATCGATCACGCTGTCGATCACACCGGGCACGGGCACCTCCGGAGCAGTTCTGACCTGCACGGCCAACCCGAAGGCTGCCGCCTCGGGCATCGCTGCGTTCGCGGGGTGCAAGATCAGCAAGTCCGGCAGTGGCTACACCCTGGTGGCGACCTCGTCGGGCCTGGCGCCGACCACGAGCAACTCGGTGACGATCAGCTGACCCTGTGCGGCGAGGGCCGTGACGTTCGGCCCTAGCCAGTCAACGCCGAGCGCGCCACGCTGGAACTCACCGGAGGTACTGTGTCATGAAGGCTGTAGCTGGACCGCCCCTCGTCCCACTCGCGCACGACGCCAACCTGCTTCGGCCGTTGCTCGATCGGTTCGAGCACGAGCCGGGCAGCGTGCTGGCCTCACGCCGCGAAGGGCCGCAATTCACGGACGTGACCGTCAAAGATGTCGTCGAAGCGATCTGGCGCGTGGCCAAAGGCTTTGTCGCGTCCGGGGTTTCGCCGGGCGATCGGGTTGCTCTGATGTCGCACACCCGGCTGGAGTGGATGATCCTCGACTACGCGATCCTCGCCGCCGGCGGAGTGACCGTGCCGATCTACGACACCTCTTCGTGCGATCAGATCCGCTGGATCGTCGCCGACAGCGAGGCCGTGATGCTCGTCGTCGAGACCCCGCAGATGCTCGACGACGTCGAACAGGTTCGATCCGACCTGCCTGGGTGCCCGGAGGTACTGGTCATCGACGGGGGAGCACTGGATGAGCTCGAGCGCAGGGGTGCCACGGTCGGCGATTCGATCGTCGACGAGCGGATCGCCGCCCTGAACCTCGACACCATTGCGACCATCATCTACACCTCGGGAACCACGGGTCGGCCAAAGGGGTGCGTTCTCACGCACGGCAACCTCTGCAGCAACACTGCTCAGGTCCTGCACGCACTTGGTCCCGAGGTGCGCCCCGGCGACACCGGGCTGTTGTTCCTGCCGCTCGCCCACACGCTGACGAAGAGCAACGCCTTGTTCGACACCGAAGCCCGGATATCGATCGGCTTCGCTTCCGACGTCGCCCACCTGCCCGAGGAGCTGCAGCTCTGTCGTCCGTCGACGATGGCTGCCGTACCGAGAATCTTCGAGAAGGTGTACAACTCGGCGAAGAACAAGGCGAGGCGGGACCACAAGGGACCGATCTTCGACCGAGCCGCCGCCGTTGCCATCCGCTGGTCGCGCGAACGAACGGCAGGCCACGTTTGGCCGTGGACCGCGGCCGAGCACCTTCTGTTCGACCGCCTCGTCTATGGCAAGATCCGTCAAGCGTTCGGCGGCAGGCTGCGCCTCTGCTTCAGCGGTGGTGGCCCGCTCGGCGAGCGATTGACGCATTTCTTCGCCGGTGTCGGCGTGCAGATCTACGAGGGCTACGGCCTCACGGAGACGAGTCCTACACTCACGCTGGCGAGGCCCGGCGCTTGGAAGCCCGGCACGGTAGGCAGGCCCCTCGCCGGCACGTCGATCAAGATCGCCGGTGACGGCGAGATCCTGGCCAAGGGTCCACAGGTGTTCACGGGCTATTGGCACAACGACGCGGCCACCGCGGAGGTGTTCGACGGGGAGGGCTGGTTCCGCACTGGCGACATCGGGGAGCTCGACGACGAGGGATATCTGCGGATCACCGGTCGCAAGAAAGAACTGATCGTGACCGCCGCCGGCAAGAACGTTGCACCTGCGCCGCTAGAGGATCACTTGCGTGCCCACGAGCTGATCAGCCAGGCCGTGGTGGTCGGCGATGCACGTCCCTTCATCGCGGCGCTGATCACGATCGACGCCACTGCCCTCCCGGATTGGTCGGCGGCGCACTGCAAGGACGAAGCCTCCGACGTGCTCGACTCCATGGAGCTGAAGGCCGCGATCCAACAGGCCGTCGACCAAGCCAACGACTCGGTTTCTCGCGCCGAATCCATCCGCTCCTTCGTGATCCTTCCCCGCGACCTGACGATCGAGTCGGGTGAGCTGACCGCAACGCTCAAGGTTCGCCGGGCGATCGTGGAAAAGGTCTACGCCGCCGAGATCGACCGCATCTACGCGAGGTGATGCAGTGCACGAACCGACTGTTGATTCACCACGAGACGAGTCCGGCGACGCTCCGGAGACCGTGCACACGCTTCGCGACGGCGGACGCCTTCTCGTTCGTCGGTTGCGTGCCGACGATCGGGAGGAGCTGGCCACGCGGTACGAGGAGCTGTCGACGGAGTCGCGACGGTTGCGCTTCTTCAACGCGCCCGATCACCTGTCGGGTCGACTGCTCGACTATCTGATCGACGTCGACGGTGTCAACCGATTCGCCCTCGGGGCGCGGATGATCGACGAGCCCGGCCAGCCCGGCGTGGGTGTCGCCCGCTTCGCTCGCGATCATGACGATCCGTCCACCGCTGAAGCCGCCGTGACTGTGCTCGATGCCTACTGCAATCGTGGTATCGGCCGGATCCTGCTGACTTCGCTCGTCGACGAAGCCCGCACACATGGCATCACCACCTTCACCGCCAGCGTGAAGTGGGAGAACGAAATGCTGCTCGCTTCGCTGCGTGCCTACGGCGCGGTGGTGGTGCCCGACGAGCCCGGTGTCGCGGCCGTGAGCGTGGAGTTGCCACCCGACAGCAAGGAGTTGATCGGGTCGGTGCTGTACAGGGTGCTGCAAACCGTTGCCGTTCGGTTGGGCACCACCGGCAGCCATCGCGGCGACTGAGAGTCGTCAGCCGGGATCCGGCGCGAAGCGGGCGATGAGAGCCATCAGGTGGGGTACGCCGAACTGCGCTTTGAAGTCGGCAACGGTGTAGCCGACGACATGTGCCGGCGTTCGGGCCCGCGCAGTCGCCGCCCGTTGGAGATCGAACACGGCTCCCATCTCGCCGAACTCGTCCCCGGGCTCCAAGACCGTGATCAGGGTCTCCGAACCGTCGGGGGAGACGCTCATGAGCTCGACTTCGCCTTCGATGATGCGGTAGATGCGGTCGCCGCGGGAGCCCTCGGTGAACAAAACTTCGCCTGCTTCGAGGTGACGGTCCTCCGGACCACGAGTTGTCGACGCCTGCAAGGGCACCATCTCGATGACGTGGTCGGCCAGACCGAGCATGCGCGGGTCGTGCGTCGAGACGATCACGGTGCGACCCTCATCGGTGAGACCGCGAAGAATGCGCAGGACGGTCTCCACCTGCACGTGGTCCAGTGACGCCGTCGGCTCGTCGGCGAGTAGGAGAGGTGGGTTGAGGGCGAGCGCTCGAGCGATGCCGACACGTTGTTGCTGACCACCGGAGAGTTGCGCCGGCTTGTTTCTCAGTCGGTCGGCAAGCCCCACCCTGGTGAGCAGTTCCACCGCTCGCGCTGTTGCGTCGCGCCGGCTGACTTTGGCCGCGCGTAGGGGAACCATCACGTTCTCGGTGGCATCGAGGCTCGGTACCAGGTTGAACGCCTGGAACACGATGCCGACCGCGGACCTGCGGTAGTCGGTGAGCTCGTGGCCGTTCAGCTCGGTGACGGTCGTACCGTGCACCGCGATGCGGCCACTCTTCGGGGTGAGAATGCCGGCGAGGCAAGAGAGCAGGGTCGTCTTGCCGCAACCTGACGGCCCGAGCAACAGTGTGAGGGAACCAGCGGGAGCGTCGAGATTGAACTGGTCGAGCGGCCGAACGGCTTGACCGCCGCGGATGAACTCGACGGTGACCCCGTCGACCCGGACGCCGTACATCTCAGGGGCCCCCGAACGCGACCGCTGGTTGAACCTGGGCGATTCTGCGCAACCCGACCAGGCTCGACACGAGGCCTACGATCACAGCCAGCACCGGCATGAACAGCAGCGAGGCGGACGAGATGACGACGTCCATCGGGAACCTCGGCGCGATGAGCAGCGCCAGCCCAGCGCCAACGATCGACGCCGCGAGAGCAATCACGACCGCCTGTAGCGCCAAACCTGCTGCGATCGCCGCGGTCGGAACTCCGGTGGCTTTGAAGACCGCGAAGTCTCGGGTTCGTTCGAGCGCCGAGAGGTAGATCACGGAGGCAACGATGAGCGCCGCCACCATCCACAGCAGAACGCGGATGAAATCGATCGACTGCGTTGCGTTCTTCAGTGGACGAGCGAGGTCTGCCTTGGTCTGGTTGCGGTCGAACGCGGTGAGGCCGACGGGCAGCGACCTGGGCACTCCTTTGGTGACGATCATCGTCGCGACGTTCTGCCCATTGGCGACGAGAGACTGTGCGTCGCCGAGGACGAGCCGAGGCCACCGGGGACGACTCCGAAGAGGTTGATGTCGATGCCTTTTCCGGCGACATCGGCAACAGTACGGGTGAAGAGCACCGGATCCGCCCGCTCGACACCAGCGGCGCCGGCGGCAGCGTCGAACCCATCGAGCGGAATGCTGATGCCGGCGCTGAACGGACCGGCCGCCCCGGTGGGGGCAACCCAACGATCGCCGCCGGACTGCTGCAAGGTGCGATCGACCTCGACGGTGAACGCGTTGGAGAGGCCCGACATGAGCAATCCCATCGAGAACACCAGTGCAGTGCCGATCACGGTGATGGCGAACCGTTTACGACGCCACTGCAGATCGCGAAGCGCTGCCAGCAACATCGGTTGCCTCCCTCGCTGATCGGTGACGACAAACGCCGGAAAGCTACCACCCGTCGCTTCGGCGACGCCCGGTACCGGCTGGGCATTCGAGTCGAATGAACGACTCCGGCGTTGTCGCTGGTGAGGCATCTGGATCAAGGGGTCGGGCACTTCGACCCTGGTGGCTACGTCAAGCGGTCGATTGGGTGAGAGGCGTGGGAAAGTCCAGCCGACTTCAAACCGAGTCGGGACGTCGCCGGCAGGTGTGGATGGCCGTCCTGCTGGCCGGACTGCTCTTTGCCATGGGCGTGGCCGGTTCAGTGGCAACGGCGAGTTCGGTTGCGCGTCGCGACGCCGACAAATCACGCAACGCCTTTTCCCTGTCGACCGTCGAGGTCGCGTCGACGCTGCGATTGGCCATTCAGCGCGAACAGGATCTGGCGGTCAGCGCCGCCGGTTTCTTCCTCGACTCACCGCTCCCGTCGAACGCCGAGTTCGTTGCCTGGGCGAATGCGCTCCAGGCGATGGATCGTTATCCGGAGCTGCTCGGTTGGGGAGAAGTCGTCATGGTTCCGGCGGCACAGCTCGACGCGTACGTGGCCGCAGTGACGGCGGACCCATCAGGTGTGGTGACTGGAGAATTCCAACTGATTCCTCCCGGAGAACGCGACTTCTACTGCTTGTTCGTGGTCGGCCAAAGCCGCAACCCGGCCACCGGGGCTCCTCCAGGGTTCGACTACTGCGCCGGCGCCAGTGGAACGCAGACCCTGGCGGCGCGCGACACCGGCCGCAGTGGCTACGAGGTGATCGACACCGGAAACGGCATCAAGACACTCGGCGTGCAGGTGCCGATCTACCGCGGCGGCGCAACTCCGACGACGGTCGCGGCGCGCCGCGAGGCCTTCGCCGGTTGGGTCGGTCTCGGATTCGATCCCGACACGGTGCTCCGCAGCGCATTGCGCGATCGCCCCGGCACCGCAGTCACGCTTCGATTCCACGACGGTTCGTCCACCGCGGCGTTCACCAGCGGTGAGGCGCCCGATGGCGCCAAGGGCGTAACGGTCGATCTGCAGAACGGATGGACGGTGGAAACTTTGGCCACCGTCGCCGATTCCGGGATCTTCACTGACAGCAGTGCCGTCTTGGCACTGTCGGGAGGCCTGGCGGTGAGCCTCGTCCTCGTGGCACTGGTCCTGGTACTGGGCTTGGGGCGGGCAGTCGCCCGGCGCCTGGTGGACGAGCGGACCGACGAGTTACGTCATCAAGCGCTCCACGACTCTCTGACCAACCTTCCGAATCGGGTCTTGATCATGGACCGCATCGATCAGCTGTTGGTTCGAAATCGCCGAAACGGTACGACCGGCGCAGCGCTGTACATCGATATCGACGACTTCAAGAACGTCAACGACACACTCGGACACCAGGCCGGTGACCGGTTGCTGGTCGCCGTGACCGCGCGGTTGATCAGCGCCCTGCGTGATGCCGACACGATCGGTCGAATGGGAGGCGACGAATTCGTCGTGTTGATCGATGGGGCCACGCTCGGCATTGCACCCGAGTTCGTCGCCCAACGGCTGCTCACGGTGATGCACCAACCCTTCGAGCTGGAAGGCGCAATGATGCCGATGTCGGTGAACGTCAGCATCGGGATAGCGCTAGGTGATCGACCAACCGGCGGCGACCTTCTGCGCGACGCCGACGTTGCGTTGTACCAGGCGAAGGCAGCGGGGAAGAACCGCTACGAGATCTTCTACCCGGAGATGCAGACGCAGATCAGTCGCCGCATCGATCTCGAGTTCGAGCTCCGCTCGGCGCTCGATGCAAACCAGTTCGAGCTCTACTACCAGCCCATCTACTGCCTCGAAGACCTGTCGTTAGTGGGTGTAGAGGCCTTGCTGCGCTGGCACAACCCGACTCGCGGACTCATCGAACCTACGGAGTTCATCCCCATCCTGGAGCAGAGCGGCCAGATCCAAGCGGTCGGGCGTTGGGTGCTGGTGCAAGCCTGCATGCAGATGGCCGCGTGGCACGCTGCCGGCGACCACCTCGAGATCTCCGTAAACGTGTCCGGCCGCCAACTCGACCACGATGACGTCGTCGACCACATTCGTGAAGCGCTCGACTCGAGCGGGCTGGACCCTACGTCGCTCATCATCGAGGTGACCGAGACGTCGCTGATGCGCAATGCAGCGGCCACCGCCGCCCGCCTGATGGCCATCAAGAAGCTCGGTGTGAAGATCGCCATCGACGACTTCGGCACGGGCTATTCGTCGCTCGCCTATCTCCAGCGGTTCCCGGTCGATTGTCTCAAGATCGATCGCAGCTTCACCCACGCCATCACGACCTCCTCCGAGTCGAAAGCGTTGATTCGAACACTGGTGCAACTCGGCAAGGACCTCGGCCTGAAGACGCTCGCCGAGGGAGTCGAGACCACTGGCGAGATGGATCATCTGCGGCGCGAGAACGTCAACGAGGCGCAGGGTTTCCTGCTCTCCAGACCTCTGCCGGCGAGAGCGCTCGAGACCCAGATCCTCGTCCAATCGCGACACGCTCCCATGCCGGGCGAGTCACGATCTTGACCGGTAGGTCGATTGACCACGACGGAGAGCAGGTCGGGCTGTTTCGCGGGTCGAAGGTCCCGGGTGGTGCCCACACCCGTGGCATTGGATGAAGTGTGAGACAAAGCGCCTGCCCCTGGTAGGGGTTGGTTCACGGAGGTGCGACCCGAGCAGGGTCTGAAGGGATCGACGATGACAAGCGGGAATGATCGACCGAGACGGTTCCATCCGTGGTTCGGCGGGCTGACACTGATCGGCTTGGGCGCGACGCTCGTCGTAACGGGTCTGCTGCAGACGACTTCCTCGCACGTCACCTCATCGTGCCCCGACAACACCGAGTTGATCGCCAAGTTCAACTTCAGCAGCGGCAGGTACGTCTTCGAGAAGCCCGATGAGTACCAGGGCGTCGTCACGATCTCCAATGGTTCCGCGACAGGCGGCGATGCGCACTCGTCTGTACCTATCGTTGCGACGATCGTCAAGGCCGGTCCTGACTCCCTACTCGTGACCTACTCGCCTGCGCAGACGAACCTGCACTTCTCCAATGCCGGCTTCCCGCTCGTCGGCGCCGGCAACTTGCCCAGCATCTCGAACATCCAGTTCTGCCCCATCGAGCCACCGCCGACCACGACGACGACGAAGCCGCCGACCACGACCACTTCCACCACGACAACTACGACACTGCCGACGACCACGACGACGACGTCGACAACTGTGCCGCCGACCACGACGACGTCGACGACCACGACGTCGACAACTGTGCCGCCGACCACGACGACGTCGACGACCACGACGACTACGACGACCGTGCCGACTGACCACGACGACGTCGACGACCACGACGACGTCGACGACCACGACGTCGACAACTCTGCCGCCGACCACGACGACGTCGACGACATCGACAACTGTGCCGCCGACCACGACGACCGTGCCGCCGACCACCACTTCGACGTCGAGCACAACATCGACGACCGCTCCGTCGACCACGACCACCACCCTGGCCGTCACGACCACTGCGCCGTCGACGACACAACCTCCGGCGGCCACGACGACCTCGGTCGGTCAGGAGGCCCCGGTGGTCACTTCGACCTCGCTGTTCCTCGGTGGCGCAAACGAAGTTGCCCTGCCCCGAACCGGAGCACCATCGGTTCCACTCATCGCCCTCGGAATGGTCCTGATGGCCATCGGACTGACGCTCACGGTTGTCGCCCGTGCACGCGTTCGTCGGGCTAGCAGCTGACTGGGTCTGGCGCGGATGATGCGGCTGCACCGCATCGTCGGTCGTGCGGTGGCCATCTGTTCGGTGGGCGCCGTGGCGACGGCGATCGCCCTCGCTCGGCCGTCCCTGTGGTGGATCGCCGCGGTCGTGATCCTGGCGATGGCATGGGGTGCAACCCCTCAGGCCATCGATGCCTTTCTCGGTGATCTGACACCTCCTGAGCCCGCTGGCTCCGCCCACGGTTCGTTCACGATCGCCATTCACGTCGGTCGTCAGCCGGTCGAGATCAGCCGGGTCGGCGTCGCCGCCGCCATGGCCGCAGCCCCAACGGTCGTCGTGGCAACCGACCCTGGTGCGCTGAGCCGTCTCGGTCCGCTGCCGTGCCCGATCTTCGTGGACGAAACGCTCGAGTCTGCCCTCAACCGGGCGGCGGCGACAGTCGACACCGATGCGCTCCTTGTTCTATCGGCAAGCACCTTCGTCGAAGTTGGTGCAGCCGAGGTTGCCGCGGGGCTCATCCGCGAAGGTGCCGGTTGGATCATCGGCCGGTGCCGCACGTTCAACAACGACGGCTTCAGCCCGCTGGTGCGAGCACGCCTCGGAATGCGCATGCGTCGGTCGGCGAGGCGTGGCGGCGTGCAGTTGTGGGAGCCGAACGCGACGATGGTGAGCACGGCGTTGGTGCGCCGAGAACCCTTCGTTCCAGGCCGCCCCTGGGGCGCCGTGCTGCGCTCGCTTCGAGCTGGTGGGGCGAGCGGAGTCGAGTACGACATGACGCTGGCAATGACAGCGCAGCCCGTTGACGCGAGTTCGTACTGGCCTGCGTCGGTCGTGCGGCGGCGCCGTGTGGTGGCCGATCTGGCCGACGCGGCCACGACCAGCAGAGGGCGGGCGAGGTGGTTGGCGTTCGGGCTCCTCCTTCGCGAGCTGGACGGCTGCCTGCTGACGATCTGGTTGTTGTCGCCGTGGCTGCTCACCCGCGGCCACGAATCGGCCTTTCGTTGTCCGACGTGGACTGTGGTCGCCATGGTCGGCGTGCCGGCGTTGCTTCGGTGGGTCGGGGCCCGATACGCGCATCGCGTGTCGGTGCATCCGCTGGAGGACATGCTGGCCCTGGCCTTCGACGCGCCCGGTTCCGTGCTGGCGGTTCCGACTGCGTTCACGCGGCGCGTGCGTGCGACACACCTGCGATTACCAGGACAGCCGTTGGTGTTGGCCGGTGTCGCGTTCGCGGCAGTCACCGCGATACCGCTGTTCACCACGGGAACAACGGCGGAGCGAAGCGCAGCGGTTGGCCTCGCTCTCACCGAACTTGCTCTGTTGTGGCTTCTGACGATGCGGGCGATCTTTCAACGGAACTGGGCGCGCACCACGTATCGGGTGCGGGCCCCACTCGCGGCGTGCATCGATGGTCAGCTGGCGTCGACGCTCGACCTGTCGCCGACCGGCTTGGCTGTGGAAGGGTCGTTCGAAGGGGTTTCGGTGGGCAAGGATGTCGCCGTCGAAATAGCGCTCGACGACGCGTCGGTTCTCTCGGCGCGCGGCACGATCGAGGCTCGCCGGAGACGAGCAGGAAGGAGCGTCGCCGGTGTCTCCCTGCGTGTCGCACCGGTCGACGAGCGCCGCTGGGTAGCTCAACTCTCACGGTCGGTTGCGGCATCGTCGAGCCACGCGGTTCGCTGGCAGACCGACGTTCACACTGCTGCAGTGGAAGGCAGGCGAGGCACGGCCAAGTGGCTGGGTCGGGCTATCGTCGCCACGATCACGATGGTCTCGTTGACTGCCGTCGCCGTGCTGTTTCTCGCCATCGTCGGTTACCGACCGCTGATCGTTCGCAGCGGCTCCATGGAGCCCGCGCTGGGCGTCGGCGACGTCGTGCTCGTCGAGGACGTGAAGGCCGATCAGTTGGCGGTCGGCGACGTCACCACCATCAGCGACCCGAGTGAGGTGGTCGATTCGTTGACGCACCGGGTTCGAGCTGTGAACGTCGGCGACGGAGTTCTGACGCTGACAACTCGAGGCGACGCCAACACCACGAGCGAGACGTTCACGCTCCAACCGACCGCGATCGTCGGACGGGTCGTCACCCGCGTCGCCTTCGTCGGCACCTTGGTTGCGTGGGCCGGCAGCCCCGGCGTTCGATGGCTTGCCGCTGGAATCGGGACCGTCACGGTGGCAGTTGTTCTCCTACGCGGTCATCGCCGGCGGATGCGTGCCGCGGCGTTCGGTTAGCCCAGCAACCAGACTTCACGGGGCTGGGTTGTCGGCGGCGACCACGGCGGCGACGCCGGCCAGCACGAGCACACCTGCTGCTGCGAGGAGCGTGTCGGTGTCGGAGCCGGTGACGGGCAACGACCTCGCCGATCGCGTCGACTCCGCTGCCAACGCTTGCCCGGGGTCACCCGCAGGTCCGATCGTGGGTGCGGAGGCCGGTGTCGCCACGGGAGTGCTTGCGTGGGGAGGTGAGGCAGGTGTAAGGGCCGTAGGCGCCGGGGGATCCGGAACGGGAGCCAGCGATCGCACGACCGCCGCTTCGAACAGGGCTCTCGAGTCGTTGTGGCGGAGATCGATGCTGCCGCTCGGATTGGAGGCAAACAACGCGTTTGAGTCGGTGGCCAGGATGTCGATGCTGTACGGCTGGCACACGCAGCAGGGGTGGATGCGGTTGGCCAATGCGAGAGCCTTGGTGGCGAAGACCTTGCTCGCCGCGTGATTGCGGCACGCAGTGCAACGGCACCTCGTTCGGTTCTTCGGCGGGACGGGGTAGCCCCAGTCGGCCGACAGACGCCAAACGGGCACCATGGTCGGTGACGCCGCCGAAGCCGGCAACGCGCCCGCGCCGACCAAGGCCGCGGCGGTGCCACCAATGCCAAGCAGCAGGAACCGTCGCCTTCCAACCATCTTGCCTTCTTCTCCGTCATGTTTGTGAGCAGCACCGGCTCCGGGAGCGTCACCTTCCTCGTTGCTCCACCTCCGCGTTCCAGTCGCTCGTCTCCGGCGGCCACCAACGAGCGAACAACCCCTTCCGACATCCCGGTCGTCGCCCATTGGCGTCGCCCGGAACGCTCTCCAGGATCACTACTCAGGCGTCGCTTTCAACTCCCGAAAGGTCGGCTTCCGTCTCACTCCTCAGTCGATGACGCATCCGCAACCGGTGTTGCGTCGAGAGAGGTTTCGGCACCGACGGCGCCGAACTTGAGGAGATCTTGCAAAAGGTAAATGGGGTGTGGCCAAGGTTGTGGCGGGCCGATGCTTGCCGGTTCCGCCCATATCCTGGTGCGGATGTCGTGTCGGCGCTGGTGCTGGATGGTCGCCGTGACCACCGGCATGGCTGCCTGCGGCGGCATTGCGGCTGGGAGCAGTGGCGGGTCGAGCGCTTCGGTGTCGAATCCAGTCGAGCTCGGCCCGTTGCCGACGCGGCCGCCGAAACCGACGGCCGCCGTGACTTCTTCGGTCGAACCGATCGCACGTCCCGCCCCGACGCGTCCCGCCCCGATGCTTCCCGCCCCGACAGCGACTGCCGAACCGGCCATCGCGGCACCAACGACGCCCGGATCGACGAATACGTCGACGACCCTTCGACTGGATCCGACGAAGACCTCGTGCGGTCACCTTGCCTACATCGGCGATTCGGTGTCGCTGGGGATGATCTCCGCGGAAACGCTCCCGACCGCATCGGCCCGACTCGACGCGCGCATGGCCGAGATCGGCGTGTTCGATCTCCGCAGCGAGATCTCGGGCGGCCGATCGATCGTCGAGACGCTCAGCGGTCAGGAAAACGCAGTCGATGTCGCAATCCGACTGCGCACCGACGGGTTCTCCGGCTGCTGGGTCGTGGCCATCGGCACCAACGATGCAGCGAACATCGCCGCAGGCGGTGCTCGCCAGGCGGCGCAACGGATCGCCTCGTTGATGGGGGTGATCGGAGCCGACCCCGTGCTGTGGATCGACGCCGCCACCGTGACCGACTCCGGCTCCTGGGCGTCGGCGAACATGGAGGCATGGAACGCCGTGTTGGCGGCGACAGGTCCGTCGTATCCGAACCTGCGCATTGCCCGGTGGTCGGGGTTCGTCGTGCCGGAATGGTTCACCTCGGACGGCATCCATCCGACGGCGGCCGGAGCAGCCGCGAGGGTGCAGTTCATCGCCGCCGCGTTGGTCGCCAACTTTCCTCTCAAGACCCGGTGATGAGTCCGGAACGCAGGGTGTTCCTGGGTTACGTTATGGGGGTATGACGCGCCTGTGTGAACGCCCTGGATGTTCGCAGGTTGCCGAGATGACGTACGGCTTCGACGCCGAGCACCTGATGGTCTGGATCGACTCGTACGATCGCGTCGCCACCGGCATGGCCGGGGTGCTGTGCCGCCGCCACGCCGATGCCATGGTGGTGCCGCTCGGATGGATGCTCGACGATCGCCGCGACCCGGTGCCGAGGCTCTTCAAGGCTCCGGCTCAACCGACCGTGGTGGTCGCTCGTCACCGACGTGCATCCGCTCACCATCGCGACGACACCGAGCAACTGGAGCTCGGTGTCGACGTAGCGATGGAGGGAGCGGATGGTGCTGCCACCGACGACTCGACCTTCGAACTGGTCGAGGCCGATGTCTTGCCGTGGAAGCCGGCCTTCGATCAGACCGACGACCTCGACGGTCTGCTCGAAGCCCGTGGTCCATTGCTGGCTCGAGCGTTCGGCGGAAGCCGACGGCGACCCGTCAGCTAGGCGCAGTCACAGGCGCGTCGCAGTGGGCGGCGACCCACACCGGTAGTTGCGTCGCCCGCGTGGTCGCCCGATCGAGCAACTTGTGGAGCCGGTCGATGCGCTTGTCGATGCGAGTCACGATTCGCGTGTGACCGGCCTGTTCCGCTTGTGTCCGTCGATCGGTGAGCGTTGTGATGCGCTCGTCGATGCGCGTCTCGATGTTGGCAAGACGTTCGCCGATCTCGGTCTGATGGCTGCAGACGTACTCGGCACGGCCCTGCCGAACGGTGTCGGTACTTCCGACCGGATCTGCAGCCGAAGCCGTGGCGCCGATGGCCAGGACGCCCGCAAAGGCTGCTCCGGAGACCGAGATGAGGATCTTCTTGGTGATGTTCATGAGGTGGATGATGAGCCGCACATATGAGGGATCTGTGAGCGGTCGATCAAGAAACAGCGATACTTGGGGTGATGGATGTGACAGCGTCGCTCGAGGCACGGTGCTCGGCCTCGCTGCTGTTCGAATTCGTCGACGACCTGTCGACCTATCCGCAGTGGAACGGTCTCGTTCACAGTGCGGTCAGCGAGCCGGGAAACGATCAAGCTTGGGACGTTCAGCTGCGGGCCCGGCTCGGGCCCCTGGCGCGCAGCAAGCGATTGCGCATGGTTCGTAGCCTGCGCGACCCCGAAACGTTCACGGTGAGATTCGAACGAGACCAGGCCGACGGTCGGAGCCACGCTCCGTGGGTTCTCGGTGCGGCGATCGTCGAGCACGACGGGCTGAGCACGTTGACGATGCACTTGCACTACGGCGGCTCGCTGTGGACGGGTGGCGTGCTCGAACGCGTGCTGGCCGATCAGATCATCTCTGGTCGCGAGCGACTGCTGGAGTTGGTGGCGACCAGGCGTTGAAGCGGCCGTCGTCACGGCGCTCGAGCGTGAGCTCGATCCCGAAGCACTTGCTGAGGTTGGCAGAAGTCAGCGCTCGACCGATCGGACCTGATGCCACGACGTTGCCATCGTGCAGCATCAGCACATGGGTCATTCCGGGCGGAACTTCGTCGAGGTGATGAGTGACCAGGATCAGCGGCGGTGCGCTGGGATCCGTGGTGAGCTCGGCCAGTGCTTGCACGAGTTGTTCACGGCCACCGAGGTCGAGCCGGGCGCTGGGCTCGTCGAGCAGGAGCAGCGCCGGTTCGTTCATCAGGGTTCGGGCCAGCAACACGCGCTGTTGCTCGCCCGACGACGTGGTCGCCAT
This sequence comes from Ilumatobacteraceae bacterium, assembly GCA_963720775.1. Lineage (GTDB taxonomy): Bacteria > Actinomycetota > Acidimicrobiia > Acidimicrobiales > Ilumatobacteraceae > JAENVT01. Next base: position 142,118 of record CAVRGR010000002.1, read on the forward strand.
CGGCCGCCCGGCGAGTGAGGCCACCCCCATTCGTTCGAGGCATTCGCCCGCCCGAGCCTCATCGGCCTCGGTGTAGCGGTGCCACCATGGCTCGAGCGCGGCGAACTTCGCCGTCATGACGATGTCGAGGCAGCGCAACTCGGGACGCAACTGCGCAGCGAGCGACGGTGACATGTACCCGATGCGCCTCCGCAACACCCGCACGTCGGTGCGGCCGAGGCGCTCGCCCAGCACTCGTACCTCACCGGTGGTCGGATGGTCGTACATGGCGGCGATGCGCAGCAGGGTGGTCTTGCCCGAGCCGTTGGCGCCCAGCATCAACCAACGCTCGCCGGCGTTCACCTTCCAGGTCAGCGGGGCCAGGATCGTGCGGTCGCCACGGACGTAGCTGACGTCGACCAGCCGCAGAATTTCTGACATGGAGAGGCGACGATAGCGCGAAGAGTGGCGACGATGCCGGTAGTAACGGCGAATCCACTGGTACATTGCCTGCTGGGATGCGTCGGGTAATCTCAATTCTCCTGGCGGTGTGTTTCGTCGCGCCGCTCTTGTCGACCTCGGTCGGGCGCGCCGACGACACGGAGGCGCAGAAGGCTGCGAAGGAGATCGCCGATGCGCGTGAGCGGGCCAACGCCGCTGCCGACGCCTACTTCGCGTCGGAATCGCGCATCGATGTGCTCACCTTGGAGGAGAACCAACTGCAGTCCGAGATCACCTCGTTGGAAGGCGACGTGAAGGCTCTGCAATTGTCCGTCGAGAACGTCGCCATTGGTCGCTACACGCGCTCGGGCAGCACGGGCGTGCCGCTGCTGACGGGCTTCAAATCACCGGAAGACCAGGTCAAGATCGACGCCCTTCTCGAGGTGATCTACGACTCGTCGGCCAACGACTTCGATCGGTTCGATGCCCTCAACGCCGACTTGGCAGACAAGCGCCAGAAGCTCGCCGACAAGAAAGCTCAGGCCGAGAAAGAACGAGCCAACCTCGCCGTGTTGAAGGACCAGGCGTCGGCAGAGGTCCAGCGGTTGAAGGATGTGGAGAAGGATCGCCTGCAGCAAGAAGGCGTGCAAGCCGCCCTGGTCGCGGAGTTTGCACGGCGCCAGCGCGACAAGGACCGAAAGAAGCTGCTCGACGCCCCCACGCCGGCAGTCGCCGCGCCGACCGATGCAACGGCAGGCCCCAGTGACGACGCTGTTGACAACGGGGGCGACTCAGGTGACGGGGCTTCGGGTGGTGCCGCGACCCGTCCCCAACTGCCCGACGCCGGTGGTGGGCAAACAGGTGGAGGTGGCAACGGCAGCTTCTTCGGTGGCGGTGCAAACGACTACGGAGGTCCGGATTGGGTGTGTCCGACCGGCGCTGCGGTGGCCCCGTTCGCCGATACGTGGGGTGCACCGCGAAGTGGCGGCCGGCGGCATCAGGGCGTCGACCTGATCGGCACGCGGGGCATACCGGTGTTGGCCGTCGTCGACGGCGTGGCCGAACCGCACACGAACGTGCTCGGCGGTACGACGATCTGGTTGACGGGAGCCGACGGCAACGGCTACTACTACGCCCACCTCGACGGGTACCTACAGCTCGGCGCGGTGAAGGCCGGCACACCGATCGGCATTCTCGGTCAGACCGGCAACGCTCAGTTCAGCATTCCTCACCTGCATTTCGAGGTCCACCCCGGGGAGGGTCCTGCCGTCAATCCATATCCCACGGTCGCGGCCCATTGCCCATCGATCGGCTGATCTCCGATGACCTCGTCGACCGGTTGGCGGCGGTTCTCGGCGCTGCCGAGGTAACTGGGCCGGCCAGGCTCTCCGGCGGCGCATCGCGCGACACCTGGCGATTCGAGGCCGATGGACAACCTCTGATCCTGCAACTGCGCCGACCGGGCGATGGGCGCGACGTCTCGGTCGAAGTTGCAGCAGTTCGCGCCGCGGCAACCGCAGGCGTCCCCTCTGTGGAGATCGTGGCCGCGTCGGTCGACGCCGCGGATCTCGGCGCGCCGTACACGATCGTACGCAGGGTCGCCGGCGAGACCACACCGCGCAAGATCCTGCGTGACGAGCAGTATCGACACGCCGCGCCAGGTGCTACCCGTGCAGCTGGCCGAGGCGTTGGTCAAGATCCACGCGTTGGACCCGGCAACGGTTCCAGGCCTCGTCGCCACCGATCAGGTCGAGCACTACGCTGCCGCTCTCGACGAGCTCGGTCAACCTCATCCAACCTTCGAACTCGTGCTTCGTTGGCTCGATGCCCATCGACCGCCGAGCACGGGACAGAGGGTGGTTCACGGCGACTTCCGGTTGGGCAACTTCATCGTTGGCGACGACGGACTTCGAGCGGTGCTCGATTGGGAGCTCGCCCACATCGGAGACCCGATGGAGGATCTTGGCTGGATGAGCGTGAAATCGTGGCGTTTCGGCTCGCCGAAGCCGGTGGCGGGAGTGGCCGAGTACGAGCCCTTCTTCGAGGCCTACCAGGCTGCCGGTGGCCGAGCGGTCGACCCCGCCGCCGTACGCTGGTGGGAGGTTCTCGGCACGATGAAGTGGGGCATCATCTGCATCGCTCAAGCCAACGCACATCTCAGTGGTGGCACCCGAAGTCACGAGCTGGCCGCCATCGGTCGCCGTGTGTGCGAGAACGAGCACGACCTGTTCCTCGCGTTGGATGGCCGATGGTGAAACCTCACGACGTCCCCAGCGCCGCGCAACTCGTCGAGTCGGTACGCGAGTGGCTGCAGAACGACGTGCTAGCCACCGCCGACGGGCGACTGTCGTACGACGCCCGGGTGGCGATCAACGTGTTGGCGATGGTCGAACGCGAGTTGGAGCTGGGCAGCGCGCAGCATGCGGCCCACGACGGACGACTGCGAACCCTTGGTGTCGCCGATGATCTTGCCCTGGCCGCCGCCATCCGCTCGGGTGATCTCGACGATCGCCTCGACGAGGTGAGAGCGCTCGTGTGGGAGTCCGTTCGCGACAAGTTGGCGGTCGCCAACCCCAAGTACCTGACGTCACCGTGACGGACCGAGAGTGACCGGCTGGCCGGCGGCGAGCTGACCGCAGGCGGCATCGATGTCGGTGCCGCGGTTGTGGCGAACGGTGGCGTTGACCCCCAGCGTCTCCAAGGTGTCGCGGAAGTCGTGGACGCGCTTCAACGACGAGCCCACCGTGGGATAGCCCGGCGTCGGATTCAGCGGGATCAAGTTGACGTGCGCCGGAAGCCGGAACCGGCGGCACAGCTTGGCCAGCTCTGAAGCGTCGGTGGTTCGGTCGTTGACGCCGTCGATCATCGCCCATTCGAAGCTCAATCGCCGGCCCTTCACGGCCAGGTAGTCGGCGCAGGCGGCCATCAGGTCGTCGATGGGGTAGCGCTTGTTGATCGGGACGAGCTCGTCGCGTAGCCGATCGTTGGCGGCGTGCAGCGAGACCGCGAGGTTGACGGGCAGCGGTCGCTCGGTCAGCCGGCGAATGCCCGGCACCAGTCCGACGGTCGAGATGGTGAGCTTGCGCGCGGACAGACCGATGTCGCCGTGCATGCGCTCGATGGATGCCCACACGGCGGTCTCGTTGGCCAGCGGTTCTCCCATCCCCATGAACACGACGTTGCCGAGACGTCGATCCATCGTTCGTGCCTCGCGCGCAGCTGCCACAACCTGCTCGACGATCTCGCCGACGGTCAGATGCCGGCCAAAGCCGGCCTGGCCGGTGGCGCAAAAGCCGCAACCCATCGCGCATCCGACCTGGCTGCTGACGCACACCGTCACACGGTCCGGATACAACATCAGCACGGTTTCGATGCGTCTACCGTCGTGCAACTCCCAGAGGTACTTCACGGTGTCGCCGCCGTCGCTCACCCGCCGCACCACGACTCGCAGCGCGGGCGTGAGTCGATCCTGGAGCGTGGCTCGCAACGCTTTGGGGAGGCTGGTCATCTCGGCGGGCGTGGAGAACTGCTGGTACAGGCCCTGCCAGATCTGATCGAGCCGATAGCGCGGTTCGCCGGCCAGTAGCACCGCCAGATCCGCACGGCTCGGCTCGTACAACGACGCCATCGGACTTCTAGCCCTCGACCTTGGCCAGCGTGGTGTACTGCTCGATGTGGCCGCGCAGCACGTCGAGACTCGCCGTCCAGAACGGCTCCTCCGACACGTCGAACCCGAACACCGCACCGAGCTCCTCGGCGGTGTTCATTCCTGCCCGCGACAGAACATCGTCGTATGACAGTTGGAAGCGCTGCGGATCTTCCCGGTACTTGGCGAACAGACCCAGGCCGAACAGGAACCCGTACGTGTACGGCCAGTTGTAGAAGTGCGCGCCGTAGTAGTGCGGCTTGACTGCCCACATGTAGGGATGGGCGATCGACTGATCGAGTCCGTCGCCGTAGGCGTCCGCCTGTGCCGACAGCATCATGTCGTTCAGCTCCGACACGCCGAGCGTGCGGCGTTGGCGGCGGGCGAAGACCTCGGTTTCGAACAGGAACCTGCTGCGGATGTCGATGATCACCTGGACCGCGCCGAGGAGGTTGACGTCGAGCAGTGCCAGCCGGTCGCGGCCCTGAAGATGTTGCAAGCCTTCTTCGACCACCAACGTCTCACAGAAGATGCTTGCTGTCTCCGCCAGGGCCATCGGCAGGCGTCGTTGCAACGTGGTGCGATGGGCGAGCTGGGTGTTGTGGTAGGCATGGCCGAGCTCGTGGGCGGTGGTCTGTGCCGAGTCGACGCTGCTGCTCCAGTTGAGGAACACCAGTGATCGGTCGTCGACGAAGGGCATGCAGAACGCCCCGCCGCGCTTCCCGGCGCGCGGCCCCGCATCGATCCACTCCTCGTCGATCGCCCGGTCGACGAGGCTGCCGAGGCGGGGGCTGTACGAGGTGAAAGCGCCGCGCACGATGCCCAGGCCGTCGTTCCAAGAGATGGCACCGGCAGCGAACGGCAGGGGAGCGGTGAGGTCGTACCACGGCAGCCCTCCTGGATGTCCGAGAAGCGCCGCCTTGGTTCGCATCCACTGTCGGAGATCCGGAAGCGCTGCATCCAGCGCGGCTTGCATCGCGTCGAACGTGGCCCGGCTGACGTTGTTGGCGAACAAGGATGCGTCGATCGGGCGTTCCCATCCGCGTCGGCGGTTGACGGTGTTGGCTTCACCCTTCACGGCGTTCATCGCCGCAGCACAAGGGACCGCGACCGTTGGCCAGGCGCTCATCTCGGCTTCGTATGCCGCCCGTCGAACTCGTTGGTCGGGATTGGTCGCCAGACCGCGGATGGCCGCCATCGGTAAACGTTCGACTCCGTCGGGGAGCTCGACATCCTCGGTCAATTGCGACGTGACGTCGGAATGCAGCCGTTGCCACGCCGTGGATCCCGTGTTGCTCAGCTCGGCATACAAACCTTCCTCCGACTCGCTCATCTGGTGTGCTGCTCTGGCAGCGAGGAACGTGAGAGGCCCGCGGTGCTCGGCAACCTCGCCGCTGACCCCGGCGAGTGCCTCGACGCCCAGTGAGCTCACCCAGTCGGCGAGGCGGGCGAGCAGCGGATGTCGCTGGGAGTCGGTGACATCCAACTCGCTGGCCAAGCCCTGTGCTATCTCGTCGAAGCTGTTGGTGGAGACGGTCGCATAGACGTACGCACCCATCAGGTCGCTGCGCAAGCCGGTTTCGTTGACGGCGCGAATCACTTCGTCGGCGGCACGACCGTCGTCGTCGGTCACCACTCGCGGCTCGCACCTGCGCACGTCGTAGTGGTCGAACAGGGCGGCGAGGCGAGTGGCGTCGGCTCCGACGTGTTCCATGGCGTCGACGAACGATCGCGACTCGAATGATTCGTGCAGATCAGTCACGCTCCAACGCGGGAGTGCCTCGGTGTCGTCGCTCATGTGTGCTCCGTTCAAAGCCTTGCGGGGATCTCGCCGACGTACGCATGGTCGGCGTGATGGGGGGAGAACCCGAGTCGCTCGTAGAGCGACAACGCGGCCTTGTTGGCCCCGTCGACGTGCAGCATGCCGACGGTCAAGCCCTGCGATGCCAGGTGGTCGAGGCCGGCAAGGGTCATCGCTCGACCCAGTCCGAGTCCCTGGAACGCTGGATCCACGGCGATCACGTAGATCTCGCCCAGGGGCGGCGTGACGCCGTCGTGCACCTTCGTCCAGCAAAACGCCGCCAGTCTCCCGTCGCGCTCGTGCAGGCGAAAACCCTGCGGGTCGAACCACGGCTCCACTTCGCGCTGTCGCAACGTGTCGATCGTCCATCCACCTTGTTCCGGATGGTCGTGGAACGCGGCGTTGTTGACGCGTAGCCATTCGGTTTCGTCGCGCCCCACGACGAAGGCGCGAGTCTCGACGTCGGTCGTTTCGTCCATCGGCAGGGCTCGACGCAGTTGCAGCAGCCGGCGACCGAGCGTCAGGCCGACATCGCCTGCTATCGAATCGGCCGTGTCGTCGGGCCGGTGCACCCACCAGTACACGGTGCCCCCTCCGACGGCCGCGATCTCATCGAAGGCGGCGTGCAACAAGAGTGGGGCGAGGACTGTTGTCTCGCTTCGGAGGTCGGGCGACACGACCAACTCGATCCCGGTCGACTGATTGCCTTCGGCGAGCTGTGCGTAGGCGACCATTCGATCGAGCTCGTCGAAGGCCAACACTGCTGCGAACGGCACCTGGTCGCGGTTGACGAGCTGGAGCCACAGTTGATCCGACAGGGATCGGAAGCCGTCGTGCTCGGCTGCATCGTCGATCAAGCCGGCGACTGCGTAGAACTCCTTGTCGTCGAGGTATCGCCTGGTCTCGATGCGCCACATGATCCTTCAGGCTAACGCCACCTCTTGCACCCTTGAATAGTGTCGGCACATGGCCAAGCCGCGCACGCCTAAGGGTCGAACACGCGAGGTCGCCCGCCGGCTGGCAGAGGAGTACCCGGAGGCGATATGCGAGCTCGATCACACCAACGCGTTCGAGTTGCTGGTCGCGACGATCCTGTCGGCGCAGACCACTGATGCCCGGGTCAACATGGTCACGCCTGCGCTGTTCCGTCGGTATCCGAACGCGACTCGGCTCGCCGCGGCAAACCCCACCGAGGTCGAGGAACTGATTCGCTCGACGGGGTTCTACCAGAACAAGACGCGCAACCTGATCGGTATGGCCAACGCACTGCTCGAGCGGTTCGAAGGTGAGGTACCGACCTCGCTCGACGATCTGGTCACTCTTGCCGGCGTGGGTCGCAAGACCGGCAACGTCGTGCGCAGCGTGGCGTTCGGTCTTCCCGGTCTGCCGGTCGACACGCATGTCGGCCGGTTGTCGAAACGGTTGGGTCTCACCGTCGAGGACGACCCCGTGAAGGTCGAGCACGAACTCAACGCGTTCCTCCCACCGGCCGAGTGGGGCGACTTCAGCTTGCGCACCATTCTTCACGGGCGACGGGTGTGTGATGCGAAGAACCCGCGGTGCGGTGAATGCGTGCTCGAGGACATCTGTCCGGCGTCGCGACTACCGCGCGCACGGTCACGAAAATAGCTTGAAAATACCACGGAGCGTGACCCTTGCGCGCTGTGGTATTCGGTGTATAGTGACCTTCACCAACCAGGTTCCCGCCACCTGGTTTGCGGGCGATGCCGGGATCCGCCGCCCGGCATTGCAGAGTGACGGCCCCGTTCATCGGGGCCGTCGCCGATTTTGCCCAATGTTTTAGGCTCTTAGCCGATCACCTTGAGGGCTCGGCGAAGCAGTCGCTCGGCGTTGCGCAACGCTTGTTCCGCTTCGCGAACCGCGGCCTGGACGTCTTCGCGACTCGGCGGAACGTGGAGCGGGCCGGCCTCGGCGAGCTGCTGCCGATATCGCTCTACGTGTTCGGCAATAACCGTCAAGGTCGCGGCCAACGAGTCGTTCATCCCTTCAGTCTGGCGTGCGCTGCGACGAAATCGAGATTCCCTGCTCGGGCGCTCTGTCGATATCGTGGCCGACTGTGCACTCGGTGACCGTACGCGACGATTTGCGAGCTCTCGAGGGCTATCACTCTCCGCAGGTCGACGTTCGCGTTCGACTCAACACCAACGAGGCGCCGTCACCACCGCCCACCGCGTGGCGCGACGCGTTTGCTGCCGAGCTCTCGCGAGTCGAATGGCACCGCTACCCCGATCGCAGCGCGACTGCGCTGCGCGGCGCCATCGCCGAATCACACCATGTGCGGCCCGACCAAGTGTTCGCGGCGAACGGATCGAACGAGGTGCTGCAGACACTGCTGCTCGCCTATGGCGGCCCTGGCCGTGCGGTGCTCACCTTCGAGCCGACCTATCAACTTCACGGCCACATCGCCCGCCTCACCGGCGCCACCGTCGCAGAGGGCGAGCGCGGACCGCGGTTCGAGCTCGACGTCGATCGGGCGGTCGAACTGATCCGCGAGCACCGGCCTGCGGTCACCTTCCTCTGCTCTCCCAACAATCCCACAGGCCTTGTCGAGCCGCCGCACAAGGTCCGAGCTGTTCTCGAGGCGCGGCCGGGTCTCTTGGTCGTCGACGAGGCATATGGTCAGTTCGCCGACTGGTCGGCGTTGACGATGATCGACGAGTCGACGCCGCTCGTCGTCATACGAACGTTTTCCAAGACGTGGTCGATGGCGGCAAGCCGTCTTGGGTACCTGGTCGGCCCCTCGTGGCTCGTTGCCGAGCTCGACAAGGTGGTGCTTCCGTATCACCTCGACGCTGCCAAGCAGATCGCAGGCCGATTGGCGCTGCAGTACACCGACGAGATGGACGCCCGCGTCGAAACGATCATCGACGAACGTGAACGCATCTGGGCTGCGCTGGCCCGACTCGATCTCGACGTGTTCCCGAGCGGCGCCAACTTCATCCTCTTCCGCCCGCGCCACAAGCCTGGACGGGAGGTGTGGCAGGCGCTGCTCGACCGCAGCATCTTGATACGTGACTGCTCGGGTTGGCCACGACTCACCGACTGTCTGCGCGTCACGGTCGGCACTCGTAGCGAGAACGACGAGTTCCTCGCGGCGATCACGGAGATCGTTCGATGAGTCGCAGCGCCTCCGTCCACAGGACGACGAAGGAGACCTCGATCGATCTCGAGATCGATCTCGACGGTGCCGGCACGACCGACATCTCCACCGGCATCCCGTTCTACGACCACATGCTCGAACAGGTCGGCAAGCACGGCGGCTTCGACCTGCGCGTAGTGGCCAAAGGCGATCTGCACATCGACACCCACCACACTGTCGAAGACGTGGCCATCAGTCTCGGGCAGGCATTCGCGGAGGCGCTCGGCGACAAGCGCGGTGTGCGACGCTTCGCCAGCGGATCGTTCCCACTCGACGAAGCACTCGTCGACATCGCGCTCGATCTTTCCGGCAGGCCCTTCGTGGTGTGGGACGTCGAGCTCCCCGAATGCCTGCCGTTGGGCAGTCCGGCCTTCGACCCACAGCTGGCCGAACACGCCGTTGCTTCGTTCGCCACCGCGGCCAACATCACGCTTCACGTCACGTTGCGACGCGGGCGCAACGTGCACCACATCATCGAGGCCGTCTTCAAGGGTCTGGCACGTTGCCTCCGCGACACGGTGCGCGTCGAGAGCACCCAGGTGCCGTCGACGAAGGGCGTGCTGTAGACCGATGAGCGAGCAACCGCTCATCGCCGTCCTCGACTACGGCATCGGCAACCTGCGGTCCGCCCAGAAGGCCCTGCAGCGGTGCGGCGCTGATGCCCGGCTCACCGTCGATCACGGGCTGATCGCCGATGCCGATGGTGTGGTCCTGCCCGGTGTCGGGGCGTTCGGGGCATGCATGGCTGCGCTGCGCGGCGCCGGCCTCGAATCGGCGGTCGAAGCAGCGGTCGAATCCGGCCGGCCCTTCCTCGGAATCTGTGTCGGGATGCAGATGCTGTTCGATTCCAGCGCCGAGGACTACTCGGCGGTCGGGCTGGGGATCATCCCGGGGTCGATCCGATGGCTCAGCTTGGAGCTGCCGCGACCGCAGATGCAATGGAACATGCTCGACCTCACGCTGCCCGACGACCCGATGTTCGCCGGGATGTCGTCGCAGCCGTGGGTGTACTTCGTGCACTCGCTGCACGCAGTGCCCGAAGACTCGGAGGTCGTCGCGGCGACGTGCAACTACGGCGGCGTCGTCAACGCCGCGTTCCGTCGCGGCAACGTGTTCGCGACGCAGTTCCACCCGGAGAAGTCCGGGGCCTGGGGTCTCGCACTCCTCGGCAACTTCGTTCGCCAAGTGGCAAGGAGCACGGCCGGCTGATGGTCGATCTCTATCCGGCGATCGACTTGTGCGACGGTCAGGTCGTCCGGCTGACGCAGGGCGACTACGACAGCGTGACCGTGTACGGCAGTGATCCGGTCGCGGTTGCTCGCTCGTTCGCCGAAGCCGGCGCAGCATGGATCCACGTGGTCGACCTCGACGCGGCCCGTTCGGGGACGCCGCAGAATCGTCCCGTGGTTGCAGCCATCGCCGCGGCGGTTGCGGGCAGAGCAAAGGTGCAGACAGGCGGAGGCGTGCGCACGGTCGACGACGCGCGGCAGCTTGCCGATGCCGGCGTCGATCGAGTCGTGATGGGTTCGGCGGCGATTCAACATCCCGAGCTCGTCGATCAAGCGGCGAAGGTGATCGCAGTGGCGGTTGGGCTCGACCACCGCGACGGAGAGGTGGCGGTGCACGGCTGGACCGCCGGCGCCGGCGTATCGCTCGACGAGGCGTTGGGCTGGTTCCCGGCGGCAAGCGCCTTCGTCATCACCGACATCGGTCGCGACGGAATGCTCGACGGCCCCGATGTCGACGGACTCGCTGCGGTTGCGGCCCGTTGCAGCGCGCCCGTCGTCGCCAGCGGCGGAGTGTCGTCGCTCGCCGACATCGAGGCCCTCGCCAAGATCGCAGGAATTTTCGGGATCATCACCGGCAAGGCACTGTACGAGGGGCGCTTCACGGTGGCGGAGGCATTGGGAGTGCTGCGGCGATGAGGGTTGCTCGGGTCATCCCGTGTCTCGACGTCACCAACGGCCGGGTCGTCAAGGGAATCAACTTCGTCGAGCTGCGCGACGCCGGCGACCCGGTCGAGCTGGCCGCCCGCTACGACGCGGAGGGCGCCGACGAGCTCGTGTTCCTCGATATCACCGCCTCGTCGGACAAGCGCGACACGATGGTCGACGTCGTCTATCGCACGGCTGAACAGGTCTTCATACCCATGACGGTCGGCGGTGGCATTCGCACGGTCGACGACGCGAGGCGCATGCTGCGCGCCGGAGCCGACAAGGTGAGCGTCAACACCGCCGCCGTCCAGCGGCCGGAGCTGATCAGTGAGATCGCCGCCGAGTTCGGTTCGCAATGCTGCGTCTGTGCGATCGACGCCAAGCGCCGCCCCGGTGGGCTCGGCTTCGAGGTCTACCTGCACGGCGGCCGAACGCCGACGGGCATCGATGCCGTTGATTGGGCAGTGCAGGCCGCCAGGCTCGGCGCGGGTGAGATCCTGCTGACGTCGATGGATCGTGACGGCACGCGCGACGGGTACGACCTCGACCTCACCGCGTCGGTGGCCGACAACGTCGGCGTGCCGGTCATAGCCAGTGGTGGCGTCGGTACGCTGCAGCATCTGGTCGAAGGTGTCCTCGAGGGCGGCGCAACCGGCGTGCTCGCCGCAAGCATCTTCCACTTCGGAGAGCATGTCATCGCCGATGCCAAAGCAGCGATGGCAGCGGCAGGGATCAACGTCCGCCCAGTTGCTCCGGTCTTCGAAGAAGACTTGCCCACCCGTTTGAATGGAGAATCGACATGACGAACACCAAGAACAGCAAGATGGTCTACCGGCGCCTCGGGCGCAGCGGCCTGCAGGTCTCGGTCCTGTCGTTCGGCAGCTGGGTGTCGTTCGACAAGCAGATGAAAGACGACCTGGCCATGGAGTGCATGCAGACGGCGTTCGATGCCGGGTGCAACTTCTTCGACAACGCCGAGGCGTACGCCGGCGGAGAGAGCGAGGCCATCATGGGTCGCTCCATTCGCGAGCTGGGCTGGCGGCGCAACTCGTTCGTGCTCAGCTCGAAGTTCTTCTGGGGCATCGACAAGCTGCCCAACATGAGATACACGCTCAATCGCAAGTACCTCATGCAGGCCATTGATCGCTCGCTCGAGCGATTCGGGCTCGACTTCCTCGACCTCGTCTACTGCCACCGCGCCGATCCGAACACGCCGATCGAAGAGACGGTGTGGGCCATGCACGACATCGTCGCTTCCGGCAAGGCCCTGTACTGGGGTACCAGCGAGTGGGCGGCCGACGAGATCCGTGCCGCTTGGGACATCGCCGAGCGCCACCACCTCCACAAGCCCGTGATGGAGCAGCCCGAGTACAACCTCCTCAAGCGCGACCGCGTCGAGCACGAGTACGCCAGGCTGTACACCGACATCGGTCTGGGAACCACCACGTTCAGTCCACTGGCCTCGGGATTGCTCACCGGCAAGTACCAGAACGGAATTCCTGCCGACTCCCGCGGCGCGTTGAGCGGCTACGAGTGGCTCGACGAACAGCTTTCTGATCGCGCTGCTCTCGACAAGGTCGAGCGTCTTCGACCGATCGCTGCCGAGCTCGACTGTTCGCTGGCCCAGCTGTCGTTGGCGTGGTGCGCCAGCAACCCGAACGTCTCGAGCGTCATCACCGGCGCCAGCAGGCCGAGCCAGGTTGTCGAGAACTTCGGCGCGATCGACGTGCTGCCACGGCTCACCCCCGAGCTCTTGGCCAGGATCGACGCAGCGGTCGCATAACGATCTGATCGGGCAGTACCCTGCCGCCTGTGGCCCTGCTCGACGAGAAGCTGCCGATCAAGATGCTCAACGACCGCCTGTTGGTGCGCATCCCCGAGAAAGACGGAGAACGCCGCACATCCGGCGGCATCTTGATTCCCGCCACGGCACAGATCTCCAAACGATTGGTTTGGGCCGAGGTCGTGGCCTTGGGCCAGAACGTTCGCTCGGCCGAGGTGGGCGACCGGGTGCTGTTCAGCCCCGAAGATCGTTACGAAGTCGAAGTCGGCGGCAACGACTACATCATGTTGCGCGAACGCGACATCCATGCCGTCGCCGCCAGTCGCATCGAGGCCAGCACCGGGCTGTATCTCTAGGGTTCGTGGCGCGCCTTGCGCCGTAGCATGTCGCCCATGCCGACGGGCACCCCTATAAACGCCACACCAGAAGAGCTTGCCGCGGTCAGGTACGACGCCAACGGTCTGGTTCTCGCGATCGCCCAGGACATCGACACCAAGGCCGTTTTGATGGTGGCCTGGATGAACGCCGACACGTTGAAGGTGACCCTGGAAGAGGGACGAATGGTCTACTGGAGCCGCAGCCGTCAAGAGACGTGGCGCAAGGGCGATACCAGTGGTGATCGCCAGTACGTGCGCGAGGCCTACTACGACTGCGACGCCGACGCGCTGCTGTTCATGGTCGAGCAGGAGGGCAACGGGGCGTGCCACACGGGCGCCTTCTCCTGCTTCTTCCGCAGGTTCGGCGGATGAGCGAACTGCGCATGCGGCCCAGCCGCGACGAGTTCCGCGCGTTGGCTGCCGAGCACACGGTGGTGCCGGTGTGGACGGAGGTGCTCGCCGATCTGGAAACACCTGTCGCCGCTTACGCCAAGCTGGTCGGAGCCGGCTCCGGCTTTCTGCTCGAATCCGTCGAGCACGGCGAGCGCTGGAGTCGGTACAGCTTCGTCGGTCGCGACCCTACGGCGACGCTGGAGTTGCGCGACGGGCGCATCACGACGTTCGGGAACGTGCCCGCGTCGATTCCGCTGGATCGCGGAATGCTCGCCGCGCTCGACGAACTGCTGCGCATCTACAGAGCTCCGATCATTCCGGATCTCCCGCCGCTGCAGAGTGGGGTGATGGGCTACCTCGGCTACGACATCGTGCGCGAGGTCGAGCGTCTTCCGAACGTCCCTGCCGACGACCGCCGGTTGCCCGACGCGGCAATGAGCGTGATCGGCTCCATGGCGGCGTTCGATCACTGGCGTCAGCGCGTCTACCTCATCGAGAGCGTGCCCGTGCTCGGCATGAACGATGAGGATCTCGATCAGGCCTACGACGCCGCGATCTGCCGTGTCGAGCGCGCCGTTGCCGACCTCGCCCAGCCGTTGGCCTACGTGCCGGTCGCGCCCCCGGAAGCCGGAGATCAGCTGCCCGACGTTCGCAGCTCGATGCCCAACGGGATGTTCCAGCAGGCGGTGGAAGTCGCCAAGGAGCTGATCGTTGCCGGCGACATCTTCCAGGTGGTTCTCTCGCAGCGCTACGACGTCGATCTCGGCGCCGACCCCTTCGACTTCTACCGCGTTCTGCGGCAGGTCAACCCGAGTCCGTACATGTACTTCCTCAAGCATCCCGACATCACCATCGTCGGCAGCTCGCCCGAGCCAATGGTGCAGGTACTCGGCCGCAAGGTGATCAGCAGGCCGATCGCGGGCACCCGCAGGCGGGGCCGCGACGACGACGACGACCGCCGGATGGCCGGCGAGCTCAAGGAGAACCCGAAGGAGGTCGCCGAGCACATCATGCTCGTCGACCTGGCTCGCAACGACGTCGGTCGCATCGCCAAGTTCGGCTCGGTTCATGTCGATGAGCTCATGACGCTCGAGCGCTACAGCCACGTGATGCATCTCACCTCGCAGGTCAGCGGCGAGCTCGTCGACGGCAAGACCCCGATCGACGTTCTCCGCGCCACGCTGCCTGCGGGCACGGTGAGCGGTGCTCCCAAGGTGCGGGCGATGGAGATCATCGACGCCCTCGAGCCCGTGAAGCGGGGGCCGTACGCCGGCGTGGTCGGCTACGTCGACTTCAGCGGCAACCTCGACACGGCGATCGCCATCCGCACGATGTTCGTCGGTGCCCACGGTGCTTCCTTCCAAGCCGGCGCGGGCATCGTTGCCGACTCCGTTCCCGACGACGAAGACCTGGAGTGCCGCAACAAGGCCGCGGCGCTGCTCGCCGCCGTGCCGGCAGCGCGACGGATGACTGCTCAACGCAACGCCGTCGGCACCCCCGCCTGACCTGCCCCGCTGCCTCTCCGACCGCTCGCCCGCATGGGCGCGATCTTGGGTGGCGGGCGTCCACGGTGGCGCCCAAACCAACTCAATGGGCACGATTCCAGCAGCCACACTTCCGCTGCCGCGCCCATGCGGGCTAGTCGGTCAGGCCGCCGTTCACCACCCACGTCGGCCGGCTGCCATCGAAGATCCACAAGCCCGTGACAAAGGTTGCCGTGCCTCCAGCGTGGCATCGAGTCACGAACATGCGACACTGGATCCATGGACACGAGTTGGCTCGGCGATCAGCGAGACGTCGTGGTGGTCGACGGGCCCGACGCGGCAACGTACCTGCAGTCGCAGGCTTCTCAAGACCTGCGGGGCATGGCTGCCGGCGAGTCGCGGTGGACGTTCCTGCTGCAACCGACCGGTCGGGTCGACGTGCTCGCCCGAGTGACCATGGTCGACGACGAGACCTTTCGACTCGACACCGATCGAGGCTCCGGTCCGATCCTCGAGGCTCGCCTGAACCGGTTCAAGATCCGGGTCAAGGCCAGCGTTGCAGCCGTCGACAGCGAAGGCTCGATCCCGGTCGATGAAGATGATCGAATCGCCGCCGGCTGGCCCTCGATGGGTGCCGAAATCGTTCCCGGTGAGACCATCCCCGCCGAGACGGGTCTCGCCAATCTCGCCGTGAGCTACACCAAGGGTTGCTATCCGGGGCAGGAACTGGTCGAGCGCATGGACAGTCGTGGGTCCACGGCGCCGCGCCACCTCGCGGTGCTGCCGCGGCGGCCCGATGACACGCCGGGCGCCGCTGTTCTTCGTGAAGGGGCCGAGATCGGCCGGATCACGTCGGTCGGAGCCGTGCAAGTGCTCGCCTACGTCAAACGCGGAATCGACGGCCCGGAGCGAGATTGATGGTTGCTGCGAAGACCTTGGCCAAGAACCTCCAGCGGATGCGCACCATCGCACTCGCGTTGCCGGAGGCGACCGAGGAGATCACGTGGGGCACCGACATCAACTTCCGCGTGCGCAAGAAGATCTTCGCGTTCCCGGGCCAGGGCGGCAGCGTGACGGTGAAGGCCGACCGTGAGGAGTTGCCGGCGTTGCTGGCCGATTCCCGGTTCCGGCCGGCGCCATACCTCGCCCGCGGCGGTTGGGTGGTGATGGACCTCAAGACGGCCCCACCTGACTGGGCAGAAGTCGAGGAGCTGATCCACACGTCGTACTGCTTGATCGCTCCGAAGAAGCTTGGTGCGCAGGTGGCGTAGGGCTAGCGCGAACCGATGTCGCCGGCGGCCGGGGGTCCACCGGCGAACTGGACGAGCTCGGGGGCCCTGCGCAGCGCTTGGCTGATCCACGCCGGATTGGCAAGGGTTTCGGCGGCCCGCAACCAGCCGATGGCGGTGTTGCGATCGTGAAGCGCTGCCGCGCTGCGAGCGACGGCGAACGCGGAGATGGGTGAGGCGGCGCGGCGATACGAGTCGGCGGCGTAATGGGCCGCGGCGTCGTATTCACCCAGGCGCAGGAGTATGTCGGCGAGCGCATGCTCGGAGTACGGATTGCCGATCGGGAACGGCCGGGGGAGCAGCGCGACCAGTGCCTCGAGGGTGCGTTCATCGGCGGCGTCCGGTGGCAGCCATCGCGGCGGGCTCGTGTCGGCGAAGTCGGCAAGCAGAGTGGCCCGGGCGGAATCCGGATCGCCGTGGTGAAGGTACTGGTAGGCACGGAACCACGGCGACGGCACCTGGTGAGGAATCATGCGCGACAGATCGCTCTCACGCCATGCAGCAGTCTCGCCGAGCGCGGCGGCTTCCATTCCGCTCTCGGGCTCACGATGAGCCCGCAGCATCTGTATCTGCGCCATGAGCGGGAAGATGACGACATAGATGGCAATGGAACCCCAGCGCGGCTGGCTGAGCAGCCACAGACCACCGCCGATGGTGATGGCCAGGCTGGCGTAGAGCATGACGATTCGCGAGTTCTTGGGAAAGAACACCTCGAGACCGGCGAGAACGATGTTCCCTCCGTCGAACGGGAGGATCGGCAGCAGGTTGAACAGGCCGATGACCGGGCCGGCCCACCACAGGGCACGAGCGGCATCGGAGGCTCCGACGCCCGGATGCAGCGGGTGGACGCCCATCGCCAACAGAGCGACGACGCTGACCGCGATCTGGATGCCGGGCCCGGCGAAGCTGATGCCTGCTCGCTCCCACCGCTTCAACGGGCGGGAGGGCACGAACGACGCGTAGCCGGCCAGGAAGTCGAGCGAGATCTCGGCGCGGGCACCGGTGGCCCGGGCGGCTACGGCATGGCCGAGCTCGTGGAGCAGCGTGAGGACGGCGATGAACCCGGCCAGCCAGACGCCCAGTGGGGCCCCGTTGACGATGACCACGACGACCATGAACAGGTAGAAACCGGAGCGGACGTGGACGGGGAACCCGAACAGCCGAAACGCCGGTTGCGAACTCATTGACAGAGCCTACGCACCGCGAAAGTCCCTCCCACCGAGAAGACTGCGTACACTCGTTTCTCGTGCCATACGTCTACTCGTTCGATCACAAACACCGCCGTTCGCCGATGGAGTACAAGGATCTCCTGGGCGGCAAGGGCGCAAACCTGGCTGAGATGACGAGCGTCTTGAAGCTTCCCGTACCCCCCGGGTTCACGATCTCGACCGATGCATGCAGGGCGTACATGAAGGGCGGCTGGCCGGCCGGGCTCACCGACGAGATCGCTGCCCACGTGAAGCGGCTCGAGAAGGCGATGGGCCGCACCCTCGGCGATGCCACCGACCCGTTGCTGGTCAGTGTGCGGTCTGGCGCCAAGTTCTCGATGCCGGGGATGATGGACACGGTGCTCAACCTCGGTCTCAACGATCGCAGCGTGAAGGGCCTCGCCGCCGTCACCGGCAACCAACGCTTCGCCTACGACAGCTATCGCCGGTTCATCGCCATGTACGGGCGCATCGTGCTCGGAATCGACGGTGAGCACTTCGACAAGCCGCTGGAAGAAGCCAAGGTTGCAGCGAAGGTGAAGACCGATGCGGAGTTGTCGGCCAAGGCGCTCCAGCAGTTGAGCGAGCACTACAAGCAGGTGGTCAAGGCCGACACGGGCAAGCCCTTCCCGCAGGATCCCGCCAAGCAGTTGCGTGGCGCAGTGGAGGCCGTCTTCGCCAGCTGGAACGGTGCTCGCGCCATTGCCTACCGAGTGCGTGAGCGAATCAGCCACGACCTGGGCACGGCCGTGAACGTGCAGACGATGGTTTTCGGCAACCGCGACCAGAACAGTGGCACCGGCGTCGGCTTCACCCGTAACGCGGCCACAGGTGACAACAAGCCCTACGGCGATTTCCTCGTCAACGCCCAAGGCGAAGACGTGGTCGCTGGCATCCGCAACACCGAGGATCTCGATCACATGAAGGGGCGCTTCCCGAAGTGCCACGCCGAGCTGTTGGAGATCTTCGATCGCCTCGAGCGCCACTACACCGACATGTGCGACACCGAGTTCACCATCGAGCAGGGCAAGTTGTGGATGCTGCAGACCCGCGTCGGCAAACGCACGGGCGCGGCGGCGTTGAAGATGGCCGTCGACATGGTCGGGGGCACCGGCAAGGGCAACTTGCGCTGGAAGATCACCAAGAACGAGGCGCTCATGCGCGTCGCCGCCGATCACCTCGATCAAGTGCTCCACCCGCAGTTCGCCGGCCAGGGCAAGGTGCTCGCCAAGGGTCTGGCTGCCTCACCGGGGGCGGCTGTCGGCAAGGTGTACTTCACCGCCGACGATGCGGCCGATGCCGACGAGCGCGGCGAGCACGTCATCCTGGTGCGCAACGAGACCAGCCCCGAAGATGTGCACGGGATGATGGTCAGTCAGGGCATCCTCACCGCCCGGGGCGGGCTGGTCAGCCACGCGGCTGTCGTGGCTCGAGGCTGGGGAACCCCTGCCATCGTCGGCGCCGAAGCGGTCAAGATCGAAGGCAAGCAGTTCACTGTCGGCTCGATCGTGGTCAAAGAGGGCGACATCATCTCGCTCGACGGCACCACCGGTGAGGTGATCCTCGGCGAGATGAAGCTCGAAGCCAGCGAGCCGCCCGCCGAGTTCACAACGATCCTCGAATGGGCCGATCAGGTCCGCAAGGGCAAGATGGGCGTCCGCGCCAACGCCGACACGGGCGAGGACGCAGCCAACGCCCGCAAGCTCGGTGCCGAGGGCATCGGTCTGTGCCGAACCGAGCACATGTTCCTCGCACCCGATCGGCTTCCCGTGGTGCGCGAGATGATCCTCGCCGAAGATCCCGCCGAAGAAACCGCCGCACTCGCCGAGTTGGGTCGCGTCCAGCAGATCGACTTCGAAGAGATCCTCGAAGCGATGGACGGCCTGCCGGTCACGGTGCGACTTCTCGACCCGCCGCTGCACGAGTTCCTGCCGTCGGTCGAGGAGCTCCGCGTCAAGCAGGCCCGGGAAGGACTGTCGGCACGTGAGGATCAAGAGCTGCACGCCGCTGAGGACTGGGCGGAGCACAACCCGATGATCGGTACCCGTGGCGTGCGCCTCGGCGTCGTCAAGCCGGGGCTGTATGCCATGCAGGTGAAGGCCTTGTTGGCCGCGGCCGCTGTGCTGCGCACGAAGGGCAAGAACCCGATCGTCGAAGTGATGATCCCGCTCACCGTCACGCGCGAAGAGCTCGCTCTGGCCCGCAGTTGGGTGCAGGCAGAGATCGACGAAGCGTTGAAGGGGATGCGGAACAAGCCCGACATCACCATCGGTACCATGATCGAAACTCCTCGCGCCGCGCTGTGCGCCGACGAGATTGCCGAGGAGGCCGACTTCTTCAGCTTCGGCACCAACGACTTGACGCAGATGACGTTCGGGTTCAGCCGCGACGACGTCGAGAGCCGGATGATGCCGGCGTATCTCGAGCAGGGTCTGCTGAAGCGCAACCCGTTCGAGACCATCGACAAGAGCGGCGTCGGCGAACTCGTGCGAATCGGTGTCGAGCGTGGTCGCAGCGTGAAGAAGCATCTCAAGATTGGTGTCTGCGGCGAACACGGCGGCGACCCGGAGAGCATCGACCTGTTCTACGACGCAGGGCTCGACTACGTCAGCTGCAGCCCGTTCCGCGTTCCGATCGCCCGCCTCGCCGCGGCGCAGGCCATCATCGCCCGCCAGGGTGGACGAGGTAAGTCGGAAACGAAATAGGCGGAGGGTTCTTCATGGAAGTACAGACTCGTCAAGGTCCTGCCTTCGGGGTTGCCCGGCTCACGTTGGGTCCGAACGAGCCGGTGCGTGTGGAGAGCGGGGCGATGATGGCGATGTCCGCCGGCGTCGTGCTGCAGTCGAAGGCCGAGGGCGGAATCATGAAGTCGCTGAAGCGCGCTGCGCTGGGTGGCGAGAGCTTCTTCGTCAGCACGTACACGGCGCCTCCTTCTGGCGGCTTCGTCGACATCGCGGCGCGGTTGCCGGGTGACATCACCGTTCACGACGTTGCTCCGGGCCAAGCGCTGTTCATCCAGAAGGGCTCGTGGCTGGCCAACGAGGTCAACGTCAAGATCGATACCCAATGGGGCGGTTTCAAGAACCTCTTCGGCGGCGAGGGCGGGTTCATCATTCGTGCCGAGGGGCAGGGCACCACGGTGTTCGCGTGCTACGGCGCGCTCGAGGTGTGGACGCTGCAGGCCGGCCAGGTGATCACCATCGACACCGGGCACATGGTGGCCTATGAAGACACCGTGCAGATGCAGATGCGCAAGGCCAGCGGCGGCGGATTGGTGCAGAGCTTCAAGAGTGGCGAAGGGTACGTGTTCGACTTCAGCGGCCCTGGGCGGGTGTGGACGCAAACACGCAATCCCAACGAGTTGATGGGTTGGATCCAGAGCTTCGTAGGCACCGGGAACTCGAGTGGATCATCACTCGGTGGAGCATTTGGCGGTCTTCTCGGTCGTGACTAGATGTCGCTGGCAGTACTAGCCAGCGGCACCAGCCGCACGGAATTCGTCGATCTCGACGTGCCCGGTTGGGCATGGCCCGCGACGATCGCCGTGATCGTCGCCCTGTTGCTGATCGACATCTTGATCCTCAACAGGACCTCACATGCGCCCACACTGCGACGCGCAGTCGCCGAGACCATCGCCTGGGTCAGCGTGGGTGTCACGTTCGGAGTAGTCGTGATCGTCTCGTTCGGCGGCCCCGCCGGTGGCGAGTGGTTCTCCGGGTACCTCATCGAATACAGCCTGTCGATCGACAACGTCTTCGTGTGGGCATTGATCCTGGCCTACTTCCAGGTCCCTCCGGCGTACCAGCGACGGGTGCTGTTCTGGGGCGTCTTCGGCGCGTTGGTGCTTCGCGCCGGATTCATATTCGCCGGTGTTGCGCTGATCGCTCGGTTCGAATGGATGCTGTTCGTCTTCGGTGCGTTCCTGCTGTACACCTCGGTCCGATTGTTGTTCTCCCACGACGACGCCGTCGATCCGTCGGACAGCCGGTTCCTGGCGCTCGTACACCGCTTCGTGCCGACCACGACCGATCTCCACGGGCAGCACATGTTCGTGCGCGTGGACGGGCGACGTTGGGCGACGCCGCTGTTCGCCGTCCTGCTGCTCGTCGAAGCGACCGACGTGCTGTTCGCCGTGGATTCGGTTCCCGCAGTGCTCGCCGTGAGCAAGGAGCAGTTCATCGTGTTCACGTCGAACGCGTTCGCGATCATGGGCCTGCGATCGCTGTACTTCATGCTCGCCGACATGCACGCGCGGTTCAGCTATCTGCAGCAGGGTTTGGCGATCATCCTGGCGTTCGTCGGCGTCAAGATGATCATCAGCCGCTGGTACCACATCGCTACTCCGGTCTCGCTTCTGGTGATCGTGATCGTGCTCGCGGCCTCGGTGTCGTTCTCGCTGCGGCGCACTCGTCGACTCGACTCGATCGAGTTGGTGGAGCAGCCTCCACCTCCCGACGAGCGATGACACCCCTCGGGTAACCTCGCGGCCGTGGCGATCGTCGACGAGGATCTGGAACGACTCCGAGCCACCATCTCGATTTCGGATGTGGTTCAGCAATGGGTGGCGTTGCGTCGCGTCGGGCGCAACTGGGTGGGCCTGTGCCCGTTCCACGCCGAGCGCACCGGGTCGTTCAACGTCCGCGAAGAGACGGGCCGGTACAAGTGCTTCGGCTGCGGCGCGGCCGGAGATGTGTTCAAGTTCGTGCAAGAGATCGAGCACGTCGACTTCGTCAACGCCGTCGAGCAGCTCGCTGCCAAGGCCGGCATCCAACTTCGTTACACGTCAGGCGGTGAGAGCAAGGACCGGCAGCGGCGGAAGCGCCTCATCGAGGCGACGGGCAAGGCTGTCGAGTGGTACCACCAACGACTGTTGACCGGCGACGATGCCCGCGAGGCGCGTGAATACCTGCGCAAGCGCGGCCTTGCCGGCGACATCGCTCGGCAGTTCAAGTTGGGGTGGGCGCCCGACGATTGGGATGCGATGAGCCGTGAGCTTCGCCTGCCGCCCGACGTGCTGCGCGACGTCGGTCTCGCGTTCACCAACAAGGCGCAGCGGCTGCAGGATTCGTTCCGGGCGCGAGTGATGTTTCCGATCATGTCGGAGAACGGCGACCCCGTCGCCTTCGGCGGCCGCATCCTGCCGGGCTCCAGCGATCCGGCCAAGTACAAGAACTCGGCGGAGACCTACATCTACGCGAAGTCGAAGACGCTGTACGGGCTCAATTGGGCCAAGGGCGACATCGTGGCCGCAGACCAGGTGATCGTGTGCGAGGGCTACACCGATGTGATCGGGTTCCACCGAGCCGGCGTGAAGCGGGCCGTGGCCACGTGCGGCACCGCGCTCACGGAGGAGCACGTGCGCATGCTGAAGCGCTTCGCCAGTCGTGTGGTGCTGGCGTTCGATGCCGACGCGGCCGGGCAGGGCGCGGCCGAGAAGTTCTACGAATGGGAGCAGAAGTACCAGGTGCAGGTCAGCGTGGCGTCGTTCCCCAAGGGCCAGGACCCGGGCGAGCTCAGCCTCACCGACCCGAAGGCGTTGGCGGCGGCGGTCGACACGGCGTTGCCGTTCCTTGGGTTCCGGCTGCAGCGCGTGATGGCCGGTCACGCAATGCGCACGCCGGAGGATCGTGTTCGGCTGGCGGAGCAGGCCATGGCCGTCGTCAACGAACACCCCGACACCAACGTGCGCAAGCTGTACGCCGGGCAGGTGGCCAGCCACACCGGCCTTCCGATCAACGACATGGTGGCGATCGCTTCGCGACGTATGGCGCACCCCACCGTGCGGGTCAGCGGTAGCCGCCGAGTCGGCAGCGCCGAGAACGCAGAGTTCGTGGCGATCGCCCTGCTGTTGCAACGCTGGCACGAGATGGCCGGCTGGCTCGACGAAGTGCTGTTCGTCGACGATGTGGCCCGCCGCGCGTTCCTCGCGGTTGCCGAGGGAGATGGGTCGGTCGAACGCTCGCTGGAGCTCGCCGACCCCGAAGCCCGTGAGCTGATCGAGAAGGCTGCCGTCGCCGACATCGACGCCGATCCGGCCGCCGAGGGACGCAACCTCATCAGAGCCGCCGTGCGCCGCGAACTGGGCCGGCGGGTCGACGAGATCGCCCCCACCGAGATCCTCGCCAATCGCGATGTGCGGGTGGCGCTCGAGCGATTTGACGACCCCTCGGCGGGGAACGATGCAGCCGAGCTGTTGCTAGGGTGGCTTCAACGGCGCAATGAGGAGCGTGATTGAGTTTCGGGCAGTCTGACGCACCGACAGAGTCGGCACCGTTCCCCGGTGTCGATCCGATCGAGTGGCACGACTTGATGGTGCGCGGGGAAGCTACGGGCGTCCTCGACGCCGAGGACATCACCCACGTCCTGCGCACCGTGGAGCTCACCGGAGACGTGCTGGAAGGTGTGCAGCGGGCTGTCGCGGCACGCAACATCCGGATCGACGAGACCCTCGACGAGTTGGTCGACGACACTCCTACGACGGGCGTCGAGCTCCCCGAGGCACCACCAGTCGAAGACGCCGATGGCTTGATGGCGCGTCGTCGCCGGCGACGCAGCGAGCGGATGAATGCCAGCGGTGTCGACACTGGGAGCACTGCCGACACGGTGCGCATGTACTTGCGCGAGATCGGCCGGGTCGACCTGCTCACACCCGACGACGAGCGCCGGTTGGCGCAGGCGATCGACGAAGGCAACCATGCAGCGGCCGAGCTCGACCGACCGATGGATCCGGCCGAGCATCGCAAGTACGTGCGGATCGTGCAGACCGGGCAGCGGGCCAAGAGCGAACTGATCCAGGCCAACCTTCGACTCGTGGTCAGCATCGCCAAACGGTACAGCGGTCGCGGCATGCTCTTCCTCGATCTCATCCAAGAGGGCAACCTCGGTCTCATGCGCGCCGTCGACAAGTTCGATCACACGAAGGGCTTCAAGTTCTCGACCTACGCGACGTGGTGGATCCGCCAGGCCATCACTCGCTCGATCGCCGACCAGGCGCGTACCATCCGCATCCCGGTGCACATGGTCGAGAGCATGAACCGGGTGTTGCGCATGCAACGCCAGATGCATCAAGAGCTCGAACGTGAGCCGACGCTCGACGAGTTGGCCGAGCGTTGCGCCCTGCCTCCCGACAGGATTCGCGAGATCTTGCGCATATCGCTCGACCCGTTGTCGCTCGACTCGCCGGTGGGAGAAGAGGACGATTCCAACCTCACCGATTTCATCGAAGATCTCACGGTCGATGCGCCGGCCGACATCGCCACCAAACGCATGCTGGCGCAGGCAGTCGAGGAAGCGCTGGGCGAGCTCACCGAGCGCGAGCAGGAGATCGTGCGCATGCGCTTCGGCCTCGACGACGGTCAGGCGCGCACGCTTGAAGATGTCGGCAAGGAGTTCGGTGTCACCCGCGAGCGCATACGCCAGATCGAGGCAAAGACTCTGGCGAAGTTGCGTCACCCGATGCGCAGCCAGCGCTTGAAGGAGTTTTTGGAAGAGGAGTGATCGGAAGGCTTTGCTATCCTCGTCAACGCCTTCCGAGATAGCTCAGTTGGCAGAGCAGCTGACTGTTAATCAGCGGGTCGCAGGTTCGAGCCCTGCTCTCGGAGCCAAAAAGCAAGACGGCCCGCCCTCGTGCGGGTCGTTGCCCTTTTCAGCGTTGGGTCTCACAATCGGGGTGGTAGCTCAGTGGTTAGAGCAGGGGGCTCATAACCCCTGGGTCGCGGGTTCGATCCCCGCCCGCCCCACCAGGATCTAGCAGGTATTATGGTGTTATTCACAGGTCGGTCGGGGCGCCTCGATGAGCCTCCATCCAACATAGATCCAACTTTTATCCAACACGCGCACTACGATTTCGGCGTGGCCGGCCTGCGAACAGCGCCAGGAATGCGAGAGCGATCACCCGGCGCGTGGGAGCTGATCGTCGAGGCCGGGCGCGACCCGGTCACCGGCAAGCGCCGGCAGGCGAGCCGCATCTTCAACGGCACCTTGACCGAAGCGAAGAAGGCGCGGGCGGCGCTGATCACCGAGGTGAGCAAGGGACGGCACACCGGTACGAAGGCGACGATGAACGACCTGTTCGACGATTGGATCGTCGAGCTGCAGCGCAAGGGTCGGTCGCCGAACACCGTTCACGGCTACGAGAAGATCTACAACCACAACATCAAGCCGACGCTCGGTCGCATGGCGGTGACCAAGGTGACGACCAAGACGCTGACCGATCTGTACGGCGAGCACCAGCGGCGCGGACTGTCGGCGCGCAGCGTGCATCACATTCACGGCTGTCTGTCGTCGATGTTCACGCAGGCGTGTCGGTGGGGATGGCGCGACTCGAACCCGGCGCAGTGGGCCGAGCCACCGTCGATCCCGAACATCACGCCGGTGGTGCCCACTCCCGAGGAAGTGCGCGCATTGATCGATGCCGCCGAGCAGTCGAGGCGACCGGAGTATGCGCGGGCGATTCTTGTGGCTGCGACGACCGGACTGCGGCGGGCGGAGTTGTGTGGGTTGCGGCGCTGGCGTGACTTGGACTTGGAGCGCGGCCTGATGCGAGTGTCGACGTCGGTTGTCTTGCTGCCCGGGCGCCCGCTCGGAGAGATCCCGACGAAGAACCGGCGGGTACGGATGCTCGCCGTCGATGACCTCACGGCGTCGGTCCTGCGAGCGCAGATCCAGATGGTCGAGGAGCGGGCGCGCGCTGCCGGCGTCGAATTGGTCGCAGATCCGTATGTGTTCACCGACGCCGCCGATGGTTCGGAGCCGTGGAAGCCCGATGCGGTCTCGAGGTACTTCGCTCGGTTGCGAGCGCGGATCGGGCTGGAGCATCTCGACTTCCACTACCTCCGCAAGTTCATGGAGACCTACGGCCAGGAGATGGGCTACTCGGTCTCTCAGGTGGCGATGCGCGCCGGCCACGATCCGACCGTGGCGGCGAAGCACTACAGCGGCAGGGTGGCCGAAACCGATCGAGCCTTGGCGAAAGCCGTTGCATCGCTGCTGAAGCCGGCAGACACCTAGTTCACTGAGGCCCCAGCCGTTGTCGTGAAGCTAGCCACCGACCTGCGGTGTGCTGGCGGATAGAGAGCTTTCCGGTTGTGCAGTCGTCGTCGCTGATTCGACCGGCCCCGGAGGGTCAGCCGCCGTCACGGTTGTGGGTCCAATCACCGCGAACTGGTGGAGGAGTGGCAGGGCTGCGGTCACTGTCGCTGGATCCGACGAAATCGTTAGTCGAACGGCCGTGCCGGCCGAGTTGATAACCCACCCGGCGGCGAGGTTGTCGTACAGAGCTATTGCCGAACCGACGGTTTCGGTTGGTTGGGGATAGACACCCTGCACGATCCGGATGGTGGCGTCGTCATGATTGGCGTAGGTACCAGGCGTTGATGTCGACGGGATGTTGCCGTAGTCAAGAAAGATGTCCGCTGAGATTGCGGTGGAGATCGTCGACGGCATGTACGGCCCGAGCACCGGCTCGGCGATCACATTTAGCTTGTCGATATCGATGGACGCAGTTGAGGGTTCTCCGAGCGCTCTTCCAATCTGATCGACCGGGAACGAGTTGGAGATCTCTTCTGCCATCCTTTGAAGCGTCTCTCTGGCAACAACGCCAGCTCCCGCTTCGGGAAGATTGCAATAGTCCGTGTCCTTGATTTTGTCGTCGCCGATCCGGCCCGCACCGATCCCGCACGTCACTCTGACCCGTATGCCGGATGGGCCGACAAGATGAATCGCGAATGGCTTTTCAACCGAAGTTCCTGGAACGATGCTGCCCGCGTCAGGTTCGGGTGCCCAAATCTCGATATCGATCGCCTTTGCTGTAACGGGGTCGATCGCGAGGTATCGCATCGACGATTCGCCGGCGAAGGTGAGCGCTGCGTAACTGAACCCTTCCGGAAGGTACGGCTGGATCGCCGTATACCAACAGAGGCTCTCCGCCGACGGGGGATGTGTTGTCGGATCGATTGGTGTTCGTCGCGCCGACAACAGCTGGACTCGCGCTGGATACCGTCGACCCGTCCGAGGCGGGACTGTTTACAAGATTGTGGGTCACGACGAAGGTCAGGGCCGACACCGCAGCGATGACCGCGACAATACCGACAGCAACCACAAGGAACCTCGGGAGTGTTCTAGCTGTGGCATGCGGCTTGCGGTTCTCATTCCAGTGCGATGGATCCGTTCCCTCCCTGACAGACGGGAGCGCCGTCGGATGCGCAGAGGGCTCGGCGGCCACAGCGGGCGCGGCGTCGAGAAACGTGCCGATCGCATCGCGGATCGATTGTTCAAGAAGATCAGTCACGGAGAGCCTTTCGTAGATGAGCTCGAGCGCGGAAGAGATGGCGACGCACCGAGCCAGGTGACAGACACAAGAAGTGGGCAATGTCCTGTTCCGTCATGTCCTCCCAATACGCCAAGTAGATGACGGCGCGTTGCCGAATGCTGAGTTCGGCGACAGCTCGACGGACGTCGATCTGGCTGTCCTTCGCGGCCAAAGATGTCGCCGCGACCTCCCGAAGATCACGCTTCCAACGATTCGTTTGTGAGCGTCGATGATTGTGTGCTTGGTTTGTCACGGCCCGGAACAGGTATGCACGGGGATGCTCGACCGCTTCGCCGCGTATCGCTCGCGAAGCCTTTAGAAACACCGACGACACGACGTCTTGGGCATCGTGAGGGCCGACCAGCAATGACGCGTATCGCACGAGCTCCGCCGCGTGAATGCGCCACAGCTGCTCATCGAGAGATTCGCTGCCCGTCGAGTTCTTCATGGCCACTGCTATTGGACCCTACGCACCTCCCAAGCGCGTGACAGCCGCTTGGAGATCGTCCGTCCTGCAGAGCGTGTTACCAGGCCAATTCCTCAACCGGCTCTCGTTCAACGGCTGAGGGGCTAGGCCAGGATCGGAGTGAGGTCGATCGCGACGACTTCGAGCTTGCCGTCGACGTGCTGGACTGCGATGAGATCGGTGTCGTGCACGCCGATCACGCTGTTGATCCTCGGGTCGAGCCAAGCGGCACCAGCGAGGTCGCGGTCATCGAGCACGAACACGGCCTGCGACTGCTGTTGACCGTAGAGGTATGGGAACCACACGGCTGAGTTATCGGGCCCTGGCGCTGTCATGCGGGCGCATGTGTGGTCTTCGCAATTGATGTCGAACAGCAGTTGGAGCGAGATCGACCACTTTCGCTCGACCTCGCCACCCGTGCGAGTGACGGTGGTGAGCGCTGGGTCGATCTCGACCCGGTCGTAGCCGACGGGCGGCTCGAATCGAAGCGTTGGCCCGGTTGGGCAACCAGCGGCGGATGGTGTGATCGTGATGCCGCACTCTCCCGTGACACCGGCTTGTGCGCTGGCGATCCAGGTCCATGCCGAGGTTGGTGTCGGGTGGTACTCGCTGACCTTGGAGGTTCCGTCAAGGGAGTGTTCGACGGTGAAGAGGTCGCCGTGCGGACCGAATGCGAGTGATGCACCGACCTGGAGATCAATGCCGAGATCCAGCGGACCGGTCGCCTTGACGGAGTTCGAAGAGGCGCTGTTGTTCACCGTCGATCTTGCCGGCAATGAGCCGACCATCAGGGGACATCGCCAGGGCGCCGTTTTCGAATCCTGTGAGGTCAAACAGGGACCTTGTGGGTGTCAGGACCGGGCTGGTTGCGGTCAGCTCGATCCGTGACAGTTGGCCAGTAGCGCCTTCCGGTGCCGTCGAGGGTGTCGAAATGGGCGCCGTGTCCGGCTCCACGGAATTCGGCACGGAATCGGAGTCCCGGGAACGATGTGCTCTTGTCCGCGCGGTTGATTGCGACCGCCACAACGGCGACAATCACGACGACGGCGGCAGCCGTACGAGCCACCACCAGACGACGCTGTCCCGGGACAGTTCGCCGGCTGGAGACGACGGGCGCCCCCAAGCGACCGGCTCGCGATGTCGCGGACAGCATCGCGCAGGTCTGTCGGTGCGGTCTCGTCTCCTGTGCCGATGATCGAGTCGAGCAATTCGTCACGTTCCATGCTCGGCCTCCTTTGCTCGGTCGCTGAGGTAGATCTGTCGAAATGCTGCTCGTCCTCGGCGAAGGATTGACTCTGTGGCGTGGACGCTGCGGCCGAGCGTCACAGCGATCTCGGTCACCGTCATCTGATCGACGTGGCTCATCACGATGGCCGCCCTCTGAATGGCTGGCAACTGACCGAGCGTCTCGACCACGCCAAGAGGTGGCGACTCGGAACTCGAGGTCGGGGACCAAGTCAGAGAGTGCAGGCGTTCTCGTCTGCCGGCGCGCCGCAGTTCGTCAATGAACCGATGGCGACAAGCGGTGATCAACCATGGGAGACCAACTGAATCGTCCGGTGAATTGCGTAGATGCCGCATCAACGACAGGTAGGTGTCCTGCACGAGGTCAGCCGTCAGCGCCTGGTCGCCGCCAGTCAGTCGGCGGGCATATCGATAGACGTCATCCACGGTGCGTTCGCAGAACTCGCGCAGTGCCGCCTCCTCCACTCCGTCGCCACCCCCTTCTCGCACCATCAATGACCTCACACCACTATCGACGCTCACCGAACCCCGAATCCGTCATCTTGACCTAGGGACCCCATCCGGAAGGTCTTCACCGATGCCGCCGATGGTTCGGAGCCATGGAAGCCCGACGCGGTATCGAGATACTTCTCGCGGCTGCGGGGCCGGGCCGGTCTGGAGCATCTCGACTTTCACTAACTCCGCAAGCTCATGGAGACCTACGGCCGGGAGATGGGCTATTCCGTCGCATAGGTCGCGATGCGCGCCGGCCACGATCCAACGGTCGCGGCGAAGTAGTACAGCGGTCGAGTAGGCGAGACCGATCGAGCCTTGGCGAAGGTCGTCGCGTCGCTACTTCGGTCACCCGACAGCTTGCCGAACGGCGCCCCCTCGAATTCGAACAGCAACGCCGCGGAGAACGTAAACTGCCGTGATGGCGATCAGCGTTGAAGAACTTGTCTCACGGCTCAACGCCGAAGCAGCGCGACGCCACGTCACACCCGAGGAACTGTTGGACATCGTCGCTGCTCAGTTCCCGGACCGTTCCGGACCCGCCGATCGGTTCGCGTTCGCTGGGATGGGGCACTCCGGACGGGGCGATCTCAGCGAAAACCACAAGCAGATCCGTGACGAATTGATCAGCGAAAAGCGCAACCGCAGCGAATGATCGTCGTCGACACCGGTGTGCTGCTTGCGGTCGCCGACGGCGACGACCGCTGGCACACTGCGAGCAAATCGTTGCTCGACAGCTACCCGTCGAGTGAACTGATCCTGCCCGCCCCCGTGATCCCCGAGACCGGCTGGATGATTGCAGCCGTGCTCGGTCCGGCCACCGAAGCAGCCTTCATCGCCTCGGTCGCGGCCGGCGATCTCAGCGTCGTCGATCTCACCGCGAACGACTGGCAACGCGTCGCCGATCTGGTCGAGCAGTATGCGGACCTGGACCTCGGCACCGTCGACGCCGCCGTCATCGCGACCGCCGAACGACTCAACGTGACCACGTTGGCAACGATCAACCCCAGAGACTTCCGAGTCGTCAGACCCGCCCACTGCGACGCCTTCGAACTCGTCCCCACCCCCTGACCCCCCGAATGTTCAGCCCAGCACACAGCAGGCTGCGAGACTGGCACCGATGAGCAACCATCCACGGCTTCTTCTTTCGCTGCCGACAGCGCTCTACAGAGCCGAATTGTTCGGCCATCCGACAGCTAAGCCACGCTTGCGACCGTTCCCATTTCCCCCGCGGAACACATAGTCTTGGGCCATGTCGATGACCGTGAACGTTCCCGACGACGTCGCTCGCCGCTTGGAAGCGGCCGCAGCTGCGCGCGGGGTCACCGTCGAGGAACTCGCCGCCGAAGTCCTCACCGATCACGTGCCCGACGTCGGAGCTGCGCCACGTCGCCGGCAGCTCAGCTTTGCCGGGATCGGAGCGAGCAAGCACGGCATCAGCCACCAAGTCGACGAACTGCTCGCCGACGGGTTCGGTCGCGACTGACCAGTGCTGATCGTTGATACCGGCCCACGGCGCGGCCGCGCGATCATCAACGGCACCCTCATCGTCGAGCCCCTCACACCACAGCCGACTGGCAACGCATCAGAGAGCTCGTCGACCGCTACCAGAACCTGCCCCTCGGCGGAACCGACGCCAGCTTGATCGCGGTCGCTGAACGCCTCGGCGCGACACGGATCGCCACCTTGGACCGCGCTCACTTCAGCATCGTTCGCCCCGCCCACTGCGACACTTTCGAGCTCTCTCCAACCCCCTGGTCACCTCGCCGGCATTGCTCCGGCGGAATACGCTGAAGCGATGACTGTGACGCTTGAACTCCCAGCCGAGGCACAGGCCCGCTTGGAGGCCGAGGCGACGCGTCGCGGAATCACTGTCGACCAGCTTGTCACCGAACTTGCTGCCGGCCTTCCGTCCAAGCAGGAGCCGGCGGCGGGAACACTGGACCAGTTCTTCGGTTCCGGAGACTCCGGTGATCCTTCCTGGGCCAGCCGTGAGATTCACGAGCTACGCGCGGACGCAGCTCGACGTCGTCTCGATGAACCGGCCTGAACAGCGCACGTTGACGCATTCGAGTTGGCTCCCTAGGCCGAACCCACTGGCGGCCGTACTTGCGTTGTGCCGCTTGCTTGGACACGCCGAGCATGGCTCCGATCTCTGACCACGATCGGTTGGCTTGGCGGGCAGCGTGAACCGCTTCGGTGATAGCGTCCGTCAAGCGCTTCACGCTGATCGGCGAGTTTGGCGAGCTCTCGCAGTGCTGACATGTCGACAGCGACAGGTCACCTGGCTCAACATTGTCGGCCCATCGCTCGAGCGCTGCGGCCTTCTCGTCGTGTGTGGTCTTCGACATGACTTTCACACGATAGGGCGAGAGAGGCGATCGTCAACATGTATTGACGATCTTGTGGCCGCACGGCGCAACACCAGCCGGCACCAGTTGACACCAACCGACAGGTCGTCGGCTGCCAGGAATGTCGTCCTGGAAATGTTGCTGCGCCTGGGGATTCTTGGGCTCTGTATTCGGGTGATGACTCGCTCGACACCGCTACCCCGATCCAGAAATCTCGTAGCGCTTGACCAGGGAAGTGTCACGAAATCGCGTTTCGAGAGGCATGTGGCAAGTGTGAGGGCTAATCGCGAATATCGAGACGACAGGGCGCCCGACTTTCTCACCGTGGAGGAGGCGGCTGCCGTTCTTCGGATCGGGAGGAGCAAGGCATACGAGCTTGCGCGTGAGTACCTCGCGACCGATGGAGCGAGCGGGATGCCCGTCATCCGTCTGGGCAAGCAGTTGCGTGTTCCGCGCGCTCTACTCGAGCGTTGGATGGGTGGCCCGATCACCTGGCCGATCGCCAACAATCGGTCACCAGCCGCGTCACCCGTCGTATCGATCGCGTCCACAACGCGCCGATCGCGTCCCGATCGACGTACCGCGTCGACGTCCCAACAGACCTCGATCCCGTTCTCCGTGTAGGCGCCATGACCGAGTTCCACCGACCCCCACCTCACGGCCTTTTACGAATAGACGAGTGCACAGACACGCGACTGAACGGAGTCGGGTAGTGACCGTGCGCGTGACCACGTTGAAGGGAGCGGATGCCGGCGACTACTACGTGAAGCAGCTGCCGAACTACTACCTCCAGTCGGGCGAGCCCCGCGGCATCTGGTTCGGCGATGGCGCGACCGACGCTCGCGCTGATCGGCGATGTCGACGACGAGGCCTTCATCGCGCTGATGGCCGGCATGGACCCAACTCGACCCGATCGCCATCTCGGCCGTCGATACGACGACAAGTCGGTCCGCGGGTTCGACGTGACAGCATCGGCGCCAAAGTCCGTGTCCGTGTTGTTCGCACTCGGCGACCTCGAAACCCGACAGCCAGGTTCTCGCCGCGCACGACGATGCGGTCGGCGCGTTGGCGGCGTGGATCGAACGTCACGCGCACACCCGGTACCGGATCGGCGGCGAGGTCGCCGTGGTCGACGCCGAAGGGATCGTCGCCGCCGCCTTTCGACAGCACACCAGTCGAGCGCTCGACCCGCAACTGCACACACATCTGGTGATCGCCAACCGTGTGAAGTCCCCGGATGGGCGTTGGCTTGCTCTGGACGCTCGGTTGATCAAGCACGATCAGCAGTCGCTCTCGGCGATCTATCACGCATGCCTGCGGTCGGAGCTGACCCGCCGGCTCGGCGTCCGCTGGCATGACCCGGAGCACGGGATCGCCGAGATCCGTGATGTCCCCGAGGACGTCATCGTCGAGTTCTCCGCCCGCACCGCAGATGTTCGTCGGCGGATCGACGACAAGCTCGACCGGTTCGTCGACACGATGGGACGGGAGCCGACACCTCGAGAGCGCTGGAAGCTTGAACGAGAAGCAGCGATCGACAGCCGCCCGGCGAAAGCGCACTCCGTCGAGGCGGCTGCGCTGCACGCGGCGTGGGCGGAGCAGACGCGCCAGCTCGGACATGACCCCGTTGCGGTCGTGTCGAATGCGATCGAGCAGGTCGCAGAACGCCGAGGAATCGACCCGGCAACGCGTTCGATGATGATCGATCAGACGATCGAGGCGATGGGGGAGAAGCAGTCGACGTGGCGGCCCACGGAGCTGCACCGAGAGCTCGCAGCCGTCGTACCGACAGCGACCGCGGCGACAGCCGCGCAGCTTGCGAGTTGGCTCGATGGTGTCGTCGACGAGATCGTCACTACTCGGTGCGTCGATGTCTCTCGACCGATTCCGTCCGATGCGTTGCTGCGCCGTGACGGTCGACCGGTGACCGAGTCGGTCGTCGACCGGGCGTTGACCACACAGGCGATCCTCGACCAGGAACGTGAACTGATCGAGTGGGCCGACCGTCGCTTCGTCCACGACGGCCCGGACGAACCCGCCGCGGCGGCGCGGAGCACGATCGAGTTGAACGTCGCCCAGACCGAGGCCGCCTGTTCGGTCGCGGGACACGCGGATCTCGTTCTGGTTGTCGGCCCAGCCGGTACGGGCAAGACCACCGCACTCTCGCCGGCAGTGGCGCAGCTGCGAGCCGACGGTCGGGTGGTGTTCGGTGTCGCTCCGTCGGCCACCGCTGCCGAGGTCCTCCAGGAGGAGACCGGGGTCGTGTCGGACACGCTCGACAAGTTGCTCATCGAGCATCGTCTCGCCCGGCCGCCCGATCACCGCTACGACCTGCCGGTCGGGGCGACGGTGATCGTCGACGAGGCCGGGATGATGGCAACTGCCAAGCTCGCCGAGCTGGCTGCCCTCGCGGACCTGAAGGGCTGGCGGCTCGCGCTCGTCGGCGACCCATTGCAGTTCTCCGCGGTCGGACGCGGTGGAATGTTCGGTCTGCTCGTCGACACCTTCGGCGCGATCGAACTCGACCATCCCCACAGGTTCGACGAGGAATGGGAACGAGAGGCCAGCCTCCGCCTGCGCCGTGGTGATGTCTCGGTGGCCGAGATCTATGAGGTCCACGGTCGGCTCCACGGCGGAACGGTCACGCAGATGGAACGTGCCAGCGTCGACCGCTGGTGGGAACTCCGAGCCGCTGGCAAGAAGACGTTGCTGATGACGCCGACCAACGAAGCCGCCGAACGACTCAACGAGCGTTGTCAACGGACCCGAATCGAAGGCCGGCGAGATCGACCCGAGACAGCCGACACGTCACCGCCGGCGCTTACGAGGTCTATGTCGGCGACGAGATCGCGACCCGCCACAACGAACGCCGGGTCACCACCGACCGAGGCGCGACCGTCAAGAACAGGGCCGTGTGGACCGTCGACAGCATCAACACCGACGGGTCGCTCACGGCAACCGGTCGCGCCGGGACCGTTCGGCTCCCGGCGGTCTACGTCGCCGAGCACGTCGACCTTGCCTACGCCCGCACCGGCATCGGTGGCCAGGGTCGCAACGTGAAAGGCGGTCTGTTATTCGCCGAGCGGCCGACTGATGTCCGCAACATCTACGTGCCGATGACACGCGGTACCGAGACCAACGAAGCCTTCCTCGTGACCACAGGCGAACAGACGGCGCTCGACGTCTTCATCCAGAGCCTCGCGACCGACTGGATCGACCAACCGGCCATCCGCCCGCCAGGCCGAACTGAACGACACCAAACCACACCGCCCAGGACTGCTCGACGGAAGCCAACTTCGCACGCTCCTCGAACAGCGATACGAGATCACCGCTTCCATCGAGAAGGCCGAGTACGACCTGAAACGCCTGCCACGAGACCTACGCGATGCAGAAGCGGCCCAGACGGCAGCGGAGAAGACGATCCATGAACGTACGACCGCCTATCGCCGTGCCGAGAGATGTGATCGCTCGGTACGACCGACCGCTCCACCGCCGCAAGCACGAAGTCGACATAGCCGACGCCACGCGGGATGTCCGGCGCCTGCCCGGTCTCATCGAGGACGCCCGCAACGAAGCGAACAGCGCGGCGCAGCGAATAGAGCAGATCCGCCTGTCCTCGACCCAAGCTGCGGAGTTGTTGAAGCGACGTCCTTCACTTGCGTCGACCGTGGCTGCGATCGACGACCGTCTGTCCAACGACTCGCGCGTCCGTTCTCGTATCGCTCGCCTCGAACAGCCGAAGTGCCATCATCGGAGCCCTCGGCAACGCCCGCCTCCCGGCCCGGCCTCGCGGGACTGGGAAATTGCCGCAGGCCGCCTCGCCCAACACCAAGCCGCATTCGACATCGACGACGGGTTCGGCCGTCAGCCGGGCTACCTCGACGACAGTGCCTACTGCCAGAGTCGTGCCAGCGCGATCGAGATCGCAGATCCATTCATTCGACCGGTCGCGCCACGACGTATCGAGAGATCTGTACCAGAGCTCGGCCGCTAGCTCGAGCTGTCTCGAGACCGCCTGCGCCCGCTTAGGTTGCGCCCTCTGAACGGGCGTGGTCGGAGGGCGCTGTGGGTGACTGGGATGAGGGTCGAGGCGCCGTACGCGGCCTTGCTGGACGCATCTGCATAAAGTTCACCTGCCTGTGCAACGCGAACCCCGTTGGCGGCATCGTTGTCTGTATGCGGATCGTCGAATCGGTGCCGAGCGAACCGGGGCAGGCGGCGTTCGATGATTTCTACCGAGCCGAGCGGGCGCCTGCTGTGCGCCTCGCATGGTTGCTGACCCACGACCAGTCCGTCTGTGAGGACGTGGTGCAGGATGCATTCTCAGCGGTCTTCCATCGCTTCGAGTCGTTGGAGAACCCAGCCGCTTACCTTCGCATCGCTGTCGTCAATCGAGTGCGTGAGATTCATCGTCGCGACGGACGTGAGGAGCGACGCCTTCGGTTGGTGAGCGTGGGCGCTGAGACGTCCACTTCCGACGCGTCGACCGGCGAGTTCGCTGATGCCATCGCCAAGCTGCCGTATTCGCAGCGCGCCGCACTCGTGATGCGCTTCTGGGCCGACATGCCCGAAGCCGACATCGCCGCAGCACTGGGCGTGCGACCACCGACGGTCCGCTCGCTGGTCAGGCGGGCACTTTCCACTCTTCGACAGGAGGTCGAGCCATGACAGAAACGCTGGAAGATCGAATTCGACAGGTGTTCGACACTGACGCGGCTCGGGCCCCAATGCCTGACGAAGCATGGCGTGGGCCGACGGTCGGCGTCACCGTCGGTCCCCGGTCGCGCCGACGGCCGATTCTGATGATGTCGGCGGTGGCCGCAGTCGTCGTGGCCGTTGTGGCGACCGGCTACGTAGTGACGCGCCCAGATGATGATTCACCAGTGGCGGCCTGGCAGCCAGCGGGGGTCGAGTATCCACTCGGCGATCTGGGCCCGGCGACATCGAGTCACTACATCACGGTGGATGGGCTGTCGTGGGCGATCCAGATTCCTGGTCAGCCGGTGCTAACGATCGTCCGAACGATTCAGTACTTCTTTGGTGCGACTGCAGAAGAGCAGCTTTGCGAAGACTTTGCAGGTGGTGCCGGGTGCGCGCCCGACTACACGTGGGGTAAGCAGCCCGATATCTCGGTGAGCTCCTCGGTCGACAACCGAGTTGCGGACGAAGACATCTGGATGTGGAACGTGCTCCCGCAAGGCACCACATTCGTGGAGTATGTCGACGGCGACACCCACATGTGGCAGCGACCGATAGCGGGCTTTTCCGCGTTTCCTGATGTCAAAGGACGTAGCGAGGTCGCCACTGCCTACGCCGTCGACGGAACTGTGCTCGGCCGTGCCGGCAGCGGCATTCCCCAAGACGCACAGAACGAAGCCGGCGGGATCACCCAGGTTCGTGCTGACATCGACAGGTCGCAGAGTGAGGAACTGACACAGTTGACGTCGACGACGATGCATGACTGCCTTACACAGTCCGGGCGCGACTCTGGGAGTCGATCAATGTCGCGACCTTCGCCGCTGGCATCGACGAGCTCGGAATCTGGACTGACTGCGTCGCCCAGACAAAGCAGGTTGTCGCGGCACACGTTGCTGAGATGGATGTACGTATGTACGACCCCGCCGTCGATGAACCGCAGAATCCGAACTCTCCGATTCAGATTGCCAACCCTGCTGATTGCCACCCGTTAGCGTCTGATCCGACGATCACTGAGTGCTCGGCGCCTGGCCCGTAGGTCAGGCCAGCTGCGGCGGGTTGGTTTGTCTCGTCCAAGGCCCCCATCTGTTGGCGAGGGTAGGGCCTCATGCCGTGGGAGCATGAATGCGTGCGTTTCCTACTGGTCCACGGCACCACCCAGACGCCCGATGGATGGCGACTGCTCATCGAGGAACTGGACGCGATCGGCCATACTGCCGCGACGACCGACCTCGCTCGGTTCGGTGAACGTGCGTCTGCAACTGAGTTTGGGGACGCTGTGGCGGCGGAGCAGTCGGGACCGAGGGTGGACGTCGTCGTCGGACACTCAGCCGCCGGGTTGCTCTTGCCAGCGATCGCATCGGCGACGGAAGCCAAGATGCAGGCGTACCTTGCAGCGTTCGTCGCCGATGGCTCTCGCAGTCTGATGGAGGAGCTGAAAGACGATGCCGCTGCCATCTTCAATGCGGACTGGATCGGCCTCGACCCCACCAGCGATCACGACGCGGCTCGGCACTTTCTCTTCCACGACTGCAGTCCTGAGGTGGCTGATTGGGCTGTCACCACGTTGCGGACGTTTGTTCCTGCATCGGTGTACTCCGAGCAAGTGATGCTCGCACCGGCCATTCCGGCCGTGAGCGTTGTGCCGGACAGCGATCGCACGTTGCGGACGGAGTGGATGATTGCTGCATCGAGAGAACGCCTTGGCATCGAGCCGAGCATCGTGCCCGGTGGTCATTGTCCTCACGTCTCGCGGCCAAGGGACGTGGCGAGGATTCTCGCCTCCGCGCTCGGAGCCCTGTAGCGCATAGCTTGCCAAAGTCTCAGTGCGCCCCGTTGGGTTTTCGCAGACTTGTTCGGGCTGCGCGCAACATTTCGGGTGGCGTGATCGTCAATGAGACTGTATGGCCACGTCTTCTACCGAGAATCCCGTGCAGGGCCATCCTGGCGATGTGGCCGAACTGTTCCGGCTGTACCGCGTGCCGATGATTCGGATGGCGTACGTGCTGACGAGCGACGCGGCGATCGCCGAGGAGATCGTGCAGGACGCGTTCTTGAAGGTCCACGCGAGCTGGCCCAGGCTTGACAACCCGATTGGGTATCTCCGGACAGCCGTCGTCAATGGCTGCTACTCGTTTCATCGTCGTCGAGCCATCGAGCAGCGGCATGCTCCTCGCGTGGCCGACTCGACCTTCCAGATCCCCGATGAGCTAGGTGACGCTCTCGCCAAGTTGGGTGATCGTCAGCGTGTGGTGCTCGCGCTTCGCTACTACTGCGATCTGCCTGATGCTGAGATCGCCCGAGTGATCGGCGCACGTCCGTCCACTGTTCGTTCCCTCATCCGCCGCGCCCTGATCGCGCTACACAAGGAGTTAGAGCAATGACCAGTTCGACCCTGGAAGATCGTCTCCGCTCGCACTATGCGAGTGTCGCTGATCGGCTTGTTCTGTCCGAGACCGATTTCGATGACGTAACCCTGATTCCTTTGCGCCCGGCGCAGGCAGGGTCCCCGCGGTGGCGACTCGTGGTCGCTGCGGCCGCTTCGATCGTGGTCGTGGCCGGTTTGGGATTTGTCGCACTTCGGCCGGATCACACGGTCA
Source organism: Ilumatobacteraceae bacterium (assembly GCA_963720775.1). Classification (GTDB taxonomy): domain Bacteria; phylum Actinomycetota; class Acidimicrobiia; order Acidimicrobiales; family Ilumatobacteraceae; genus JAENVT01. The sequence continues at coordinate 181,771 of CAVRGR010000002.1, forward strand.
CTCCGGCCAACACGCCGGCACCGCCGCAGACTCTCGCAGGTGAGACCGAGGAGCAGGGGAGCCAACGCGGTCTGGACGGCATGCATGATCGAGCACGGCATCACGCTCGGCACGCCGGGCGCGGATGGTGGCCTCCCGTTCTCCGGTCCCGACGAGGCCACGACAATGCAAGCAGTCGACGACTGCCAAGCAGTCCTCATCGCGGCAGGATTCGCAGAGCCCTGAGCCGCGTTCTGAGCAATCCGCGGATCACTCCGTGGCGTTCCGAGGAGAAGATCCAACATTTCATCCAACAAACCTGTCGATACGGGGCAACACAGGGCATCACCACCCGGACTGGCAAACGGACAAACACCAGCTAGATGGCACTATTCAACACCACATGGACGGGTCATCGTCGACTCATAACCCCTGGGTCGCGGGTTCGATCCCCGCCCGCCCCACCAAAGACTCTGTGGAGTGCTTCACGCCCATGCCCGTGCCTGGAGACACTCCACATCGGGTTGAGGTATTACCGCTGGCGGCGGATGCGTCCGTCGGCGCCCATGTCGCCGCCTGCGATGGCGACCGAAGTCTGCGTCGATGGGTTGGCGAGGCGCATGACCACCTGCACGATCGTCCACATCGGGGCGAGGATCAGCGCGATTCGAACGGCCCTGACGTCCGATTGAGCAATGGCGAGCCACGTCATCGATCCGAGCCAGGCGATCATGAACGCGAGCGAGATCGGTCGATGCTCACGGACCGAGACGGGATGGGCGAACTGCACGCGCGACAGCGTGAGGCCGATGAAGATCACACAGATCGCCAGGTTCACCCAGAGGTTGGCACGGATGAGGAAGAGCGTCGGGATGATCATGTTCCACTCGGCGGGAAACCCGTTGAACCACCCGTCGGGCGTCTCCTGATCCGTGCGCGCCATCCAGAGTGCGCTGACGAAGAGAATCGCCAAGCCGATCGGCACGACGGTGTCGTCGGGGAGGATGCTGAACCGGTACAGAAATGCGACGGGCACGATGGTGCACGTGAAGTAGTCGATGATGAGATCGAGTGAGTTGCCGTTCAGTGTGGGGATCCGCGAGCGCACGTCGAGCTTGCGGGCAATCGGCCCGTCGACACCATCGAGCAGCAAGGCACCGATCAGCCACAGGATGGCCGCTCGGGCGTGACCGCCGATCACTGAGTTGAGGCCGAGATACCCCACGATCACGCCGCTCGCCGTCAGGGCATGCACAGCCCACGCGTTGCGGACGTGTTGCCGGGTGTAGATCCCGGCACGGGTCGCGTGTGACGACACATCGGGCACCGCGCGGTGATACCCGAATGCGACTTGACCTAACCCGGCGAAGCGGGTGAATCGACGCGGCTCACCCAGTCGCCGTTACCGATCTCGGCGAACCCATCCTCTCCGCCGTACTCGTACGCCCAAGCGGCCAAGCCGGACGAGGTGGTGATGGACACACGGTGGAACAGGTCGATCACCGCGCCCTCGACCTCGTCGAGCAACTGGAGGCATTCGTCGAGCCGTTCGGTCCCGAGGGCATAGACCATGCCATGGATCGAACCGGAGCGACCAAAGCGCGCCGCGGGGTAGCCGTGACCGGTGTCGTAGAGCACTCCGTTGGCCGAGTCGGCGTGACCGTCGTCGACGACGAACGGGGCGAGGTGCTCCCATCGTTGCTGGCCCGGCCGCAACGTGCCGTACACGAAGAGGTGGTCGATCGTCATTGGACGGGTCGGTGGTTGCCGACCGACGGTGGTTGCAACAGCAGCAGTTGCCGCGGTGTGCACGCCTCGACCAGCTCGGCAGGCCATCGCTCGTGCGACCACGCGGAGTTGCCCGGGGAGTACTTGTACAGCAACGTCCGACGTTGCGTGTTGCCTCGCCATGTCGCTGTGCCGTGCCTGAGCGCCTCACTGAAGATGACTACGTCGCCGGCTTGCATCGCCACCTCGACGACGAGGTCGTCGTCGAAGCGAGCCGGTGGCGCGAAGTTGGCCTTGTGACTCCCGGGCACGCAGATGAAACCGCCGCGACCGGCAAGGTGGTCGACCAGTACCCATTGCACGGCGACGAGCCCGGTGCGGATCTCCTGCCCGTGCACCGAGTAGTACTGGGCCGGATCGAACGGAGTTCCACCGCCGTGCAATCCGAGGCCGCTCGTGCCTGGGCGCATGATGATCCCGTAGCTGTGATCGAGGCGAACACCTCGCCCGCACAGCTCGAGAACGATGTCGAAGATTCCGGCGTGGTCCATCAGGTCGCGGAACCGGCGCGCCGCAGTGAGGTGATTGGTGAACCGCTGGCTCATCAAGTCGTCGCCAGGTTCCGGTGGACCGAGCACATCGATCGCCACGTTCAGTGCCTCGACGTCTCCTCGCGCCAAGACTTGACGACGAACGAGGAAGCCCTGCAGGTCGAAGCGATAGCGCTCCTCCGGTGTCATCAGTCGTCTGGGTGCTCGATGGCGTCGAGGAAGGCGTCGACGTCGTCGTCCTCGCCGCCCACCAACCAGATCACTACGCCGTCTTCGTTGTCCTGATCGGGCTCGTCGTCCTGCCACGGCAGCATGCCCTCGACGCTGTAGCGGTCGACGGTGATGTCGTCGTGCTCGTCGACCACAGGCGCGACGATTGCCAGCTCGACCTCGGCGTCAGGTGGTTGATCCTTCAAGATCTCGATGAGTTCGTCGACGCGGATGAACGCACCCTAGTTCAGGATTCGGCCAACCAACCGGGAGCATGTTCGAGGAGGAACAGGCTGACTTCCTTGCAACGATCGAGGGTGTCACAGAACGGCGCCTCCTCGCCGAGCAAGACATCGGCGAGGTCGACGGGGATGCGTGCCACCATCGCCAGGCTTCGCTCGGGAGCATCGGTGACGCTGGCGAACGAGTCGGTAGCCGACACCTCGACGGGCAGTTCGAGCCCGCCGACGCCGGCGATCTCTGTAGCGAGCACGAGAAGATCGGGCGGCTCGGGAAGCGGTGGCAGCGTCCACGTGAACAGCAGCGGGAAGGTGAAGCCGCGAGGTGGATCGGCATCGGGATCGTCCTGCTTGATGACCTCGTCTTCGAAGCCGAGCAACGCTCTGGGATCGACCTCGAGCGAGAGATGCAGGTCGATCGGACCGTTGCAGGCCTCTTCGGGGTGGAGGTCGACCTCCCACAGTTGGCGCAGCGAGTACGTCTCGACGAAGTGACGTTCGTCGTGCACGTGGAACCCGTGGTCAACGGCGTGGCTCTTCAATTCGGCGACGAATCCGGCCACATCGATGACTGCCATGCACCCCGACACTACCGTGAGGAGTGATGATCGTCGACGGGCTGGGGTTGTTGCACGAGGTCGGTGACGCTGTCGCGGCCGCGATGCAGACGGTTACCGACTGGGGGCCGAGCGGCGGACGTGACGGTCAGTACGCGCTCGACGTGACCACCGATGAAGCGGCGCTGGCCGTGCTGCGCCGCGCGGGAGTGGGCGTGCTGTCGGAGGAGAGCGGCGTGAAACCGGGCACGACGAGCGACATCGTCGTGATCGATCCCATCGACGGATCGACCAACGCCAGTCGCGGCATCCCGTGGTTTGCGACGTCGTTGTGCCTCGTCGACGAGGAAGGTCCAGCGGCAGCGCTCGTCGTCAACCAGGCCAGCGGAGTTCGCTACTCGGCGCTGCGAGGGGGAGGAGCATGGTGCGGCGAGCGCCAGTTGCGACCGTCGGGTTGCATCGACTTGTCTGCGGCGATCGTCGTGGTATCCGCCGTGCCACCCGCCGACGTCGGCTGGGCGCAGTTTCGCGCCCTGGGTGCGTGCGCGCTCGACCTGTGCGCGCTCGCTGACGGAGCAGTCGACGCGTACGTCGACTTCGGATCCGAACAGCACGGTCTTTGGGACTACCTCGGTGCATGGCTGATCTGCCGCGAGGCCGGCATCGACGTCGTCGATGCCTTCGAGCGACCGATGCTGCACATGGACCACGCGGCGCGTCGAACACCGGTTGCCGCCTCGTCGCCGGAACTGCTGTCCGCGTTGCTCGCCACCCGTCGCCGATCCGCGTAGCTTCGACAGGCGCTGTCTGCTTCGAAAGTTCGCACTTCCTCTAGGCTGACGACTCCGCTTCGGCGGGCGCATAGCTCAGCTGGTTAGAGCACCGCCCTTACAAGGCGGGTGTCGGGGGTTCGAGTCCCTCTGCGCCCACCATGAGACCAGCTCAATGGTGTAGGTCATCTGGTGGGTGGCCCGGGTGGGCGACGCAGAGCGTTGAAAATCCAAGGTCGGACCCCCGGGTGCGTTGAGGTTGGTAATCAAGCCCAAGGAGCTAACGAGCGAAGGTCCCGACATATGTCGGGTCGAATTCCTGGTGTTCGACGACCCACTTCGTCAACCGTGGCACGACCCAGAACAGGTAGATGCCGAGGGTAATGATGCTGAAGAACCACCACTTGATCCAGTTGCCGAAGAGCCGAGGTGCGGTGCCAGTGAAGCGCAGCCGGTGGCCGCTGAGGTACGTGTGCTTCGTCTGCCAGCGATACTTCATCACGATCGCCCACGGCAAGCAGATGCCGAGGGTGAGGACCGTGACGAGAAACCCGGCGATCGCCGTACCGAGATAGGTGCCAGCTCCACCGTCAAATGCGAAGAGCTTCACCGGCACTCCCGTTACTGGATGAAACCCAGTGATCTGCGGTTGTGACGGAAGTCCCGGGGGCGGTGGCGGTGGTTGGACGTGGGGCTGTTGTACCGGAGCACTTGGCTGTTGCCACACTGCCGGGCTGGAATCCTGACTTTCACTCACGTCACCCTCCCCTGGAGTTGCTGGTCATTCAGCACGCCTCGTGGCACATGCTAGGCACACCTCCGAGAGTCTGGAACCTACTGCCGTGACTGGCTCACACCGGGCGCCGTGGGCTCGGTTTCGCCGTGCTCGTCACTTCCGCAGATTGGGCTATTGACCGAGTCGAAGTTGTCCGACCGCCAGACTACTTGGTGTGGCCGGAAGCGGCTTTGCCGGTCCGAGCCGAGGTCTCATGTGAGGGCGACGACTGTTGCGCCCTCGACGGAGTGGGACCCGTCTCGTCGTCTCCGCGGATCCCAGGGCGGATCAGTCGGGGCGTGGTGCGGTGTAGCGCCAGAGGATGGTGTTGTCCACGAAGAGGTCCGTCGCCCAGATCAGCTTGGCAATCGGGTACCACGTGATGATGTCGTAGCCCTCTTTCGGACTCACTTGGGCCGCGGTGTAGACGGTTGCGGGTGACCAGCTGGATGCATCGAAACCGACGTTGGCCCATCCGTCGGGTTCGGTCTTGTTCTCGTAGGTGCACGTCGTGTTCGGGTCGGGGCTGGTCACGCACGACATCGCCAGGCTCCGCGCCGGTCAGGAGATCACCGTCCGTTCAGTTGACAGGTCGCCGCGCTACCTCGTGCGCGGGCACGTCGACAGCGACGGCCGCATGGAGGTGGAAGCCGCACCGCTCGCCGGTGTCGACGCCACGTTGTCGTCACTCACCAGGCGACTCCTCGTCGGCGGCGTCCTGACGTTGCTGGTCGCTTTGGCGGCTGCCGTCGTTGCCGTTCGTCGCGGACTCAGACCCCTCGACGCCGTGATCGCCGTCGCTGACGCCGTGGCCGCCGGGGAACGCCAACAACGCATCCCCACCGACGACGGCCCCACCGAGATTCGTCACCTCTCCCGCGCTCTCGACGGCATGCTCGAACAGCAGCGAAGCTCGCTCGCCATGCTGGAGTCGAGCGAATCACGACTCCGCCAGTTCATCGCCGACGCCTCGCACGAGCTGCAGACGCCGATCACCTCCGTCCTCGGATGGAGCCAGCTCGTGCGCAAAGGAGCCTTCGAGCCCGACGGCGCGTCCGCCGCGCTCGCCAGGATCGAGGCCGAGAGCCGCCGCATGGCGGCACTCGTCGACGACCTCCTGCTCCTCGCCCGCCTCGACGAACACCAGCCACTCAGCCGACAACCGGTCGAGCTGTGCGCGGTTGCCCAGGACGCCGTCACCGACGCCCACGCCGTTGATCCCGACCGTCCGCTCACGCTCGACGCCCCCACGCCCGTTGTCGTGTCCGGCGACGCCCAACGGCTCCGCCAAGTCATCGACAACCTGCTGCGCAACGTGCGCACCCACACCCCGCCGGGGACCAGTACGTATGTGGTGATACGCGGCGGTCCGCAGACAGCACAATTGACCGTCGACGATGACGGTCCCGGCGTCGATCCCGGTGACCTCGACCACGTCTTCGACCGCTTCTGGCGCCACGACACGTCGCGCACCCGCTCGACCGGAGGCACAGGCCTCGGCCTCGCCATCGCCGCCGGGATCGTGGAGGCACATGGCGGGATGATCACCGCCACCAACCGACCTGAGGGCGGGGCTCGGTTCACCATCGAATTGCCGACGGAGAGCGGCTGACGACGGTGCTGGCGTTCGCCGCTACTTCTTCCCGATCGGAGCTGGAGCGACCGTGGCGCCTATCTCTACCTGGCGGTGGGGTTCCAACCAGGGGCTCTTGGCGCCACCATCCGGTTCGCCCCACGTCACTGACACACGTGTCCCGGGCTTGGCGTACTGGGGCTCGACGACGGCGAGTGAGAGCATCGCTCGCTCGTTCCAGCTGATGCCGGTGTAGGTCGAGGCACCGATCGTTCGTCCCTTGTCGTCGTGAACCGCGTCGTACTGCCAGGTCGAATACGTTGCCCGCGGGAACTCCATGTACAGCGCCGGAAGCTCGCCAGGGTGCAGGTACGAGTCGACGACGCGACCAACGTCGGCCGGATCCCACACGAGCGTCACCTTCCGGCGAAGGTCGTCTGTCGGCAACTGTTCGAGTGCTTCTCGCCCGACGAAATCGTGGTCGAACTTGATCACGTTGCCGTAGCCGAGCTCTTGCGGCCTGAAGTAGTAGTCCTCGATCTTGGGTGCATTGAAGCTGCCACCGATCGCCCAGGTCACCTCTTCACTGGTGGCCGGCAACCACTCGCGGAACGCGCGGAGCTCATCGCCGGTGAAGATGGCCGGCACCGGCCGTGGTATCCAGCCCAGCTCCAGAGCGTTCGTGAAGTAGGCGAGCGACCCGACGCGGCGCAGGTTGAATGCGGCTCCGGCCGCCAGGATCGCCTCCTTGACCGCGGGACCCTCATCCCATGGCCCGAAGAACTCGCATCCAGGGTTGCCAGCCATCGTGTGCCGCTGAGCCCATGCGTGATGGCCGGCGATGGTGACGGGGAAGATCTCCGACCACGGTGCGTTGGGCAGGGGAGCGCCGGTGAGCTGTTCGATGAGGGCCGGGGCGTCGGGGCCCTCCAGTTGATAGCGGTACACGGTGCGGCGGCCGGCAATGTTGTGAGAGAAGATCTCGTCGGCCTCGATGGACACATCCCAATCGCCGGTCTCGGCGGTGTAGCGCACCCAGTTGTGTCCAGCGGCGCGGCCCACCAGGACCAGCTCCTCTGGTGCGACGCTGTAGAGGATCCCGTCGCCGATGAGGTAGCCGTCGGGGCTGCACATGACGGTGTGTCGGGACCGCCCGACGCCGAAGGTCTCGAAGCTGTTGACGGCCAGACTGGAGAGGAGCTTCTGCGCGTCGGGGCCGCGCAAGTACGTCGTCGTCATGTGGAACGACTGGTCGTAAAATGCAATCCCCTCGCGCCACGCCCGTTGCTCATCACGCCACGTCGTGAACTCCGGAGCGACGAATTCGGTGGGCTGGCGCAACACCGCGTCCTTGAGGACCGATCCCTTGCGGTTGCTGTACAGGTAGTCGACGAGGTTGGGAACGGAGTCCACGACATCCTGGAGCGTTCGGGTCGGTGTCGTCGGTGTCTGGGCGGTCACGTCGTCTCCTTCAGGTTTCGATCTCTGCTCGGGCGGCTAGTGCACGATAGGAGATCAACCTCTTTCGCAACGGTGTCGACGTTCGCCCGGGCCGAACACAGCCCGGCCTCGCGCGGTGATCCCCGTGGGTCTTGCGTTGGCTGGTGCACCGATGTGGACTGCCCTTGGAAGTTGGCTCCAGATCGGGGTAGATGCTGGTGGTTGGTGTCGCGGACGCAGACCGTCGTGCACCCGGTTCCCGCGGGTCCGTGCGGACCTGCCGGACCTTCTGGACCTGCTTTGCCCGCCGGACCGGCGACACCCGGAGGCACCGTCTTGTCCGGGAGTGCCGGGGGTGCCGGGAGCTCCAGGTGTCCCGGAGGGGAATGAAACGTGTGCGTGAAGCATCCATCGATGCGATGCCAGTTGCGTTCGGGAATCCGAGGTCGTACCGCAAAGTCGTCGGACCTAGGTGAGCTGGCTGACCACTTCCTCGTGAAAGCGTTCGATGGTCTCGCTCCGTTGGGTCGGTGACGCGCCGAGATTGAAATCGGGCAGCGCGAACTCGTCGAGCCCGGCGTCGGCGTACTGACCCATCACGTCGACGATCTCCGCGGAGCTTCCGACGATGGCACGGTCGGCGCGGATCTTCGGGAGCAGCGCCTCGCGTTGTGCGTCGCTGTCGGTGATGAACACGAGGGCCTGCGCGGAGCGGCGAATGGAGGCCGGATCACGGCCCTCGGTCTCGCATGCCGCAGTGAACCGCTCGGTCACACCTGCGACGGTCGAGGGGTTTCCCCATGTGTTCCATGCGTCGGCATAGCGCGCCACGGTTCGCAGCATGCGCGAGCCGGCCGTGCCGACGAGGATCGGGAGCGGCGACTGCACCGGCTTCGGTTCGAACGTCGCGTCGTTGAGCGTGTACCAGTGCCCGGCAAAGTTGGCGCGCTCGTTGTCGAGCAGTTCGCGAATGACGCGAATCGCCTCGATGAAATGGGTGACGCGTTCTGCCGGCTGCCGCAGTTCGAACCCGTAGCCGCGATGCTCGTTGACTTGCCATCCCGCCCCGAGTCCCAGCGTCGCTCGGCCGCTGCTGATCTGGTCGACGGTCACCACTCGCTTGGCAAGTACCACGGGATGATGGATGGTGACCGGTGAGACCATCGACGTCAGGTGCAGGTTGGGTACTGCGACAGCCACCGCCGCGAGGACCGTCCAACAGTCGAGCGCCGGTTCGAGGCCGGAGGAGTCATCAGCGGTTTGCGACATGAAGTGGTCGGGCAACCAGAACCCGTGCCAACCCGCCGAGTCGACGTACGTGGCTAGATCGACGAGTTCGGACCATGCTCGGCTGTTCGAGGCCCACAACGAGAACTTCACACGGCGACGCTACATCGTGTCGTCGAAACGAGGCGGAGCTGCCAGCGGCTCAAACCACGTCACGCGCGTCGAGGATGGCCGCGAGCCGCTCTTGGAACCAGGCGACTCCAACTTCGTGACGCGGGCTCAGCGGACCTGGGCGATAGCCGCCACTGGCGTAGTTCTGGTGTGTGATCTCACAGATCCCGAAGTCCTCGCGCACGACGGCAAGGCTCCCTTCGACGCTGGCGTCGCGACTTGCTCTGGTCGCTTCGGACAGGTCGGCGAAGTAGTAGTGGTACAGCAGTTCCGTTCGCTTCTCATCGATCGGGTTGACACGCGAGGTGTTCATCCCGCCATCGAACAGCGACAGCGTCCAGTTGGGCCATGTCGTCAGCCACGTGCCTCGATAGAACAGGTCGTCCTTCGGCGGAGCGGTCATCTTGATCAGGTTGTCCATCACGACGGCTTCGAACTTCTCGAAGTCGATCGCTGCGTAGAAGCTCGGATGGATACCGGGGATGTGGTAACCCTCGATGAAGTTGTCGACGTAGATCTTCCAGTTGGCGTCGAACACCAACCGCTCCGTGCGATAGAGCTGAAAGGTGTCGATCGGTTCGTCGGCAAGCACGGTCACCGTGTCGCCCAGATTGGCGAGCAGTGGTTCGACAGGCTCGACCGCTACGAACAACAGCCCCCGCCACTCGTCGACGCTGATCTGTTGCAGCGGCCAATCGGCCATGTCGAATTCGGGATCGTCGCCGAACCATGGCGTGCGCTTGAGCGATCCGTCGAGCCCATACATCCAGTGGTGGTACGGGCAACGGATCGCACTGCAGTGCCCGGCGCCTTCTTCCAACAAACGTGCGCCGCGATGAACGCACACGTTGCGAAATGCCCGCACCACGCCGTCGTCTCCACGAATGGCCACCACCTTCGCCCCGGCGATCTCGGTGGCGACGTAGTCGCCAGGCCCTGCGACCTGCGATGCCGGGCCGAGCAGCTGCCACGCCCGCCAGAAGATGCGCTCGCGTTCGATCTGGTGCGCCGCCGGGTCGCAATAGAAGCTCGGATCGAGGTTGCGAATCACACCCGCGACGGTACCGGATCCTCCTGGTCGCATCCGCTGACGGCAGCGTTTGACGGCTGAGGCCCCGCATAGGGGCCCGAGTTAACAAACGCCGCTGTCAGATGCGACGATGATCAACCGAGTGCGGCGACGAGGAGATGGTAGTGAACGAGAACACGAAGGGCGTCGCCGTGATCACGGGCGCCAGCCGGGGGATCGGCGCGGCGATTGCCCAACGACTTGCCGCGGACGGATTGGCCGTGGCGTGCGCGGCTACGTCGGCAGCCAACGTTGCTGACGTCGTGAAGCGGATCAAATCCGAATGCGGGGTCGAAGCGCTGGGGTTGGAGGTTCGCGTCGAGGATCCTGGTTCGGTCGAGGCCGGCCTGACTCTGGTCGAAGACGAGTTGGGGCCGATCTCGGCGATGGTCAACAACGCCGGAATCTCCGGCGTCGTTCCGTTCTTGGAGATGCCACTCGAACAGTTCGACCGCGTGATCGACATCAACCTTCGCGGGGTGTTCATCTGCGCTCAGGCGGCGGCGCGGCGAATGGTGGCGTCGGCAACCAAAGGATCGATCGTCAACATCGGATCGATCGCCGGCGTCAACGGCTTTCCCAGTCGGATGGGATATGCGGCCTCGAAGGCGGCTGTTCACCACATGACCAAGGTGATGGCCATCGATCTCGCTACGCATGGGATTCGAGTGAACTGCGTGGCCCCCGGCTACATCCGAACGGACATGGTGGAGGACCTGATCGGGTCAGGAACCCTCGATGTCGATCAGCTCGAGCGCCGCATTCCACTCGGCCAGTTGGGCACCGTCGACGATGTCGCCGCCGCAGTCGCCTGGATCTCGTCCGCCGAAGCCAGCTATGTAACCGGTGCCACGTTCATGATCGATGGAGGCTGGGCCGCGTACGGTCACGTCTGAGTAGTCAGGTGGTGCAGGAGATGTTGACGTAGAACGGCTCCGACGAGTTCAGAACGAACATCGGCTCGATGATGATCTCGTCCTGAGTGGTTTGAACGTCGAGTTCATCCGCGTTCGAGTTGCCCGTGAAGCTCACCTGGCACGACGTGTGATCCAGAACATCGACCAAGCGAATCTCGCATTCGAAGTCGAAGCAAAAGCCGGTGGGATCGACGTTCGGGCTGTAGGCCTGGAACATGTCGGACACTTGGCAGCATCCGAAGAAGCCGCTGTTGGCCGTCTTGGACAGCGTGGCAACGATCGGCTCGCTGCGGCACACCCATGCCGAGCCGTCCCAACGTACCGACTGGTTCGCGGTGCAGTTCAGCGCGGCGAGCGTGTCGGTGTTGACGACCGGGTCGGTGCAGTCCCACGCGCTGGTCGTGGCGTTCCACGTGATGGTCTGGCCAGCGGTGCAGTCGAGCGTGGCGAGGATCGCGTCGCCGGTGTCTCCCTTGTCACCCTTGTCACCTTTATCACCCTTGTCACCCTTGTCACCCTGCGCGCCCTGCGTGCCTTGGGCCACGGCGGTGGGTTCGTAGTAGCCGGAGATGTCGATGACGACATCGACCGATCCCGCGTTGTTGAAGACCTTGATCGTGCCAGCGGAGGAGAGGCCGACGGTCACGTGATTGGCCACGGGGGAGCTCGATGCCAGCCAGTTGAGGTTCGAGGTGTGGCTGAGGTTGCTGTCTCCCGGCACCACCGACAGGAAGCTCGCAGCTGTGGGATTGTCGATCGTGACGTTGGTCGAGATCGCAGTTGCCGACGACGGAATGGTGCACTCGCCGTTCGTTCCCGACACGCTGAACGTCACCGTCTCGCCGGCACCGATCGGCGTCGTTCGACCCCCGACCGCCGAGGACGACCGTGTGTCGACGAGCCGGCATGGCACGGTCGGCACGAACGACGACGCCGAGTTGGCTCCGGCGAACACGTTCTGGGCGACGCTGACCGTGGTCATCACCGCGGCGGCCAACAAGGCAGCCGCGCCCACGTGAACCAACCTGTACTGAGCCATCAGACACTCCTTTGGGTCCGGCCGAGCGACCGACACGTGACTGAGCTATCGGCCCGATTGTGGTGGAGCTTGAGGAATTCCAGAGGGTCGCCGGCGGTCGCGATACGGATCGGGGCCTTGGTGAATGTCATTGCCCGTCACAACAGCTAGCGTTACGGCCCAGCGTCCAACAAGTCGTTGGTCCAGAAAGCAATTTGGAGAGTAAAGGCAATGGCTACTGGCACCGTGAAGTTCTTCAACGCCCAAAAGGGTTACGGCTTCATTTCGCGAGAGGGCGGTGCCGACGTGTTCGTGCACTTCTCGAACATCGAAGGCAATGGCTACCGCTCCCTCGAAGAGGGCCAGACGGTGGAGTTCGAAGTGGGCCAGGGTCGCAAGGGCGACGAGGCTCTCAAAGTCACGGTCGTCTGACCAATCCAGGCTCGTGCCCTGCGTCGAACGTGGGGCATGCAGCTGACGATCGACAAGTACACGCAGATGGTCGCACCGATCGACGAGCGCGACCTTGCGCTGTCTGCGCGAGCGTCAGCGGCCGGCGAGCTCAGCCACGACCGGAGCGAACGATTCGACGTCGTCGCCACCCACGATCACGTAGCTGATCCCCCAACGCTCACGGCGGCGTAGCAAATCGTCGATGAGTTGCTCGGGCGTGCCGATCAAAGCGAACGGCGACTCCACGACGAGCGCCGGGTCGGCCTGAACGAATCCGGCGATCTGCTCGATGGTCGCCGCTCGTTCGGTGGTTACCCTCACGATGAAGGCACGCACGTTGAACTCGAGCTCACCGAGGCGCGTGCCCGCAACCGCACGGACGATCTCGACCTTTTCGTCGACGGCGGCAGCCGTCATCGTTGCGATTGCCTCGGGCCCGACCACACCCGCCGTCAGAGTGCCGTTGATACCGACGATGTCGGCCTCCCGGGCTGCGATCGACAACATCCGCTTGCCGCCCGCGCCGATGAGGATCGGCGGATGCGGACGCTGCACTGGAAGCGGGAATCCGACGAAATCGGTGACCGTGTAGTGCGATCCTTCGAAGGAGAACGTCTCGCCCGACAACGCCCCCTTGATGACCGCCAGACCTTCCTCGAAACGGTCGACGCGCACCTTGCTCGAGTCGTAGGCGATACCCGACTTGGCGTAGTCGGTGGCCAACCAGCCGGCGCCGATTCCGATTTCGAGACGCCCGCCCGACAGCGCGTCGATGGTGGCGAGCTCTTTGGCGAGCACGACAGGATGCCGGTAGTCGTTGTCCCACACCAGGGCCCCGACTCGCAGAGTGTCGGTTGCAGCGGCAGCGGCCATGAGGGCCGGAACCGGCGCGAACTGGTCGTCGAAGTGATCTGGCATGGTCAGCGTGCTGTAGCCGAGCGACTCGGCTTTGCGGGCAAGGGCCACCCACGCCGCCGCATCATCAGCCTTCGACGCCTGCACACCGAATCGGAAGGCACGCTGCGGTGACATCGCCGTCAACCTATCGGGTGCCGACGATCGCGATCGGCTCGCAACTAGCCTGCGGAGCGCGTGCGTGTTCTTGCTTGGCTTCTTCGTCTGGGCGCGATCATCGTCGCTGGAGCGCTGCTGACCACCGCGGTGGTGGTTGGCGTCGGTCCCCGGCTGTGGCGAGTGGTCAACGCGCACGACCAGTTGCCGGTGTCGCTCCCCGAGTTCCAGTCGTTGTCACAGCGCTCCTACGTGTACGACGTGGCCGGCAACGTGATCGCAGTCTTCGAACGCGAGAACAGCCAGCCGATCACCCTTGCTCAGGTTCCACCGCCAGTGCTGAGTGCGTTTCTCGCTGTCGAGGACGAGCAGTTCTACTTGCACAACGGCGTCAATCTTCGCGGCTTCGCCCGCGCGTTGATGTCAAACTTCTCGAGCGATGCGCCGCGCCAGGGCGCGAGCACGATCACCCAGCAAGTGGTCAAGAACGAGTTTCTCGCCGGCTTACCTCGCGATGGTCGCTACAAAGGCCTCCAGGCGCATTACGCCACGATGCTCGAGAAGAAGATGACCAAGGACCAGATCCTCGAGCGGTACCTCAACACCGTGTTCTTCGGCAACAACGCCTACGGCCTGCAGGCAGCGGCCGAGGTGTACTTCGGCAAGAACGTCGGTGACCTCACGATGATCGAGGGAGCGTTCTTGGCCGGTCTCGTTCGCTCGCCCTCCGGCTTCGACCCCATCCGCCACTCGGAACGGGCGCGGGCGCGCTTTCGACAGGTGACCGAACGACTGGCCGACGTGGGTCTGGTGACGCCGGTCGTGGGCGCCTTGCTCGGCGAGGCGTGGAAGATGCCCGAGCGAGTGCAGACCATTCCGACGTACACCACGAAGCCGACGTACTACACCGATGCCGTCAAGGACTACTTGCTGAACAGAGCGACCTTCTTGGGGGACGAGCAACAACGCGCCAACCTGCTCTACCGCGGTGGACTGCGGATCCACACCACGCTCGATCCCAATCTGCAGGCGCTCGCCGAGCAGGCGCACGACGTGTTGCCCAAGACGCAGGCCGGCATCGAAGACGCCATCGTCACGCTCGACACCAAGACCGGGGGGATTCGAGCGATGGTCGGCGGCAGCGGCTTTCAGCCGCGTGTCAACGAGATCAACATGGCTCTGGTGCCGCGACAGACGGGGTCGAGCGTGAAGATCTTCATCCTCGCGGCAGCGTTGCAGGCCGGAGTGCAACCGGACGATCTGATCGACGGCACGTCGCCATGCGTGCTGCCCGACCCCAACGACCCGAAGGTGCCGTTCCCCATCACCGACGCGACCTCGAAGCCCGTCGCCCCGCTGGCCAACATGACCTGGTCATCGATCAACTGCGCGTTTGCACGCCTGTCGCAGATCATCGGTCTGCACCGCGTGGTCGACACCATGTACCGCATGGCCGGATCTGCATATCTCGCCCCCGGCATGGCAGGCCGAGCGCCGATCGAGCCGTTGGCCTCCTTGGCCACCGGGTCCAACCCCATGGCACCGCTCGACATGGCTTCCGGAATGCAGACCATCGCCAACCAAGGTCTGCACCACGAGCCCTACTACGTCGACTACATCGATCGAGCCGACGGCACGAGGCTCTACACCCACGATGATCCCGGCGTTCAGGTCCTCGATCCCGGCGTGGCCCTGACCGAAGTGTCGGTGCTCAAGGGAGTGTTGACCAAGGGAACCGCTCGCCAGGCGCTGTCGCAGTTCCCGTTCCCCGCCGCCGGCAAGACGGGAACGCAGACGTACAACACCAACTCATGGTTCGTCGGCTCGACGCCGCAACTCACGACCGCAGTGTGGGTGGGCGATCCCGACGGTTACACGCCGATGGTCTGCGGAGTCAGCATCAACGGGGTCAACACCTGCAACACCCCCGAGTTCGTCGAAGCCGACGGCATACGCGAGGTGCAAGGCGGAACGTACCCAGCGCGCATCTGGGGAGCGTTCATGGAACCGGCAGTGACACCGTTACCGCTCGAGGATTGGCCGGACGCACCGGCGACGGCGCGCAAGCCGGTGCGGCTCTATCTGCCGGGCAACGAGTGCCTTGCCCAGCTCGTCAGTGGTGAGTTGCCGCCGCCACCCGGCTCGCCGACGACGACGTCCACGACCACTACGACACTGCCGCCCGAGCCCGACGGAACGGCGCCTCCCGTCACCGCGGCGCCGAAGCCGGTCCTCAAGGCAATACCGAGCGACACGACGATCCCGCCGGACGTTCTCGATCCGAAGGCGCCGTTCCCGACAGTACCGATCTCAGGCACCGTGGTCTACACCTGCGACAAACCGCCCGCCGGAGTCGTCATCACTGGTAAGAAGAACCCGTGAACGGTGACGCACTGTGGGATCTTCAACAACTCGACACCGCCCTCAACCAGTTGCAGCGCCGGCTCACGAAGCTGCCCGAGGCGGCCGCGCTCGCCGAGGCCGAGCGGCGACTGAGCGAGCACCGCAAGGCGATCGCCGACGCAGCGAAGCAGTTGAGCGATGCGGAAGCGACCATCGAGGCGACCGAGCACGAGGCCGCGGTGCTCACCTCGAAGCGCGATCGGCTGGGCCAGCAACTGAAGATCGTCACCGAGACGCGTCAAGCAGACGCACTCAACCACGAGATCGAGGTCCTCAATGGTCACCGCGACGAGCTCGACGAGCGTGAACTGGAGGCCATGGAGCAGCAGTCGCTCGCCGAGCAACGACTGACTCAGTTGGCAACGGAGGAAGATGTGGTGGTGGCTCTGAGGCACGCTGCCGCAGAGCAACTGGCCGCCGCAAAGGGCGTGGGCGCCGATGATGAGGCAGAGCTCTCTGCGAAGTACGACGCGGCCAGAGCCGCGTTGACGGAGGAAGAGATCGAGCTCTACGACCACCAACGCGCCCGACACGGTGGCATCGGGATCGCCCGGCTCGTTGGCCTTCGCTGCGACGGCTGCCATCTCGACATGTCGCAGGGTGAGGTCGACAACTTCAAGAGACTTCCGCCTGGCGAGCTCGTCGACTGCCCGCAATGCGGGCGTGTGCTGGTCCGCTGACGTCGCATGTTCCTGTGGTTCATCGGCACGGCCGTCATCTCCGTTTGGTACGTCTTCGGTGACGTCCGCTTCGACTACCGCGTCCTGGTGCTCGGCGCCCTGCTTCCCGACGCGATCGACCTTCCCAGCGGTCAGGCACGCTGGGCGCACAGCCTCACGGTCGCGGTCGCGACCTTGGTGGCGGCGATGCTGATCACCGCGGGCCGAAAGCCGATTCGACGGCTGCTCCTCGCCGCGCCCATCGGCATGCTCCTCCACCTCGTGTGGGATGGCGTCTTCGCTTCGACGAAGGTGTTCTGGTGGCCGTTCAGCGGTTCATGGGGCAACGTGCGGGTGCCCTCGCTGCAACGCGGCTGGTGGAACGTCGTGCTCGAACTGGTCGGCGCCCTGATCCTGGCGTGGATCTGGCGGCGATGTGACTTGTCGGACCCGAACCGGCGACGCGACCTGATCCGCCATGGCGTGCTCGAACCCCGAGGTGCCCATTCCCCCCGCCGGTCCTGACCGGTGTGTCGTGATCTGATTCACTGGTCGGGTGCTGCTGCTCGTTCGTCACGGTCGAACCGGGGCCAATGCCTCCCAGAGGTTGCAGGGCCGCCTGGATCTGCCGCTCGACGAAGTCGGCGTCGCCCAGGTGGCCGGCGTCGCCGACTGGCTCGGCCGTCCCGATCGGGTGATCAGCTCACCGTTGCTGCGCGCTCGCCAGACCGCCGAAGCGTTTGCCGTGCCGTACGAGATCGACGATCGATGGATCGAGCTCGACTACGGGATCCTCGACGGCATGTCGTTGGCGGAAGTTGGAGACCACGTGTGGGCCAGGTGGCGCATCGATCCCCAGTACCACGCCGGGGGAGGCGAAAGCCTCGCCGAGATGCACGAACGTGTCGTCACCGCCATCGAAGAACTGATGACCGACGCGGCACACCAGACCATCGTGGTCACCTCGCACGTCTCGCCGATCAAGGCGGCCCTGACGTGGACACTGGGCGTCGACGTCACCGTGGGATGGCGTTGTCATCTCGACCCGGCGTCGGTGTGCCGCATCAGCGTCGGCCCCAAAGGGCCCGCGCTGGTCGGGTTCAACGAGACACGGCGCTGACCGGGCCGTGAAGGTGTTCCTGGAGACTGAGCGGCTGGTGCTGCGTCAGTTCGAGCGCGACGACCTCGACCTGGTCGTCGAGCTCGACGGTGATCCCGATGTGATGCGCTATGTCAACGGCGGGCAACCGGTGGACCTCTCCGAAGTCACCGAGAACCTGGAGTGGTGGCTCGGATACTACGAACGCGACAACGGCTACGGCTTCTGGGCGGCAATCGAGAAGGCGACGGGCCGTTTCCTGGGCTGGTTCCACTTTCGGCCGCACGAGGGAGCCGGCCTCCACGAACCGGAGCTCGGCTACCGGCTGCGACGCGATGCGTGGGGCCAGGGCTTTGCCACCGAGGGATCACGGGCCTTGATCGACAGGGGCTTCAGCGAGTTCGGCGTCGAGCGGGTCAACGCCGAGACGATGGCCGTCAACGTCGGCTCTCGTCGTGTGATGGAAAAGGCCGGCCTTCGTTATGTGCGGACGTTCGATGCCGAGTGGCCGGTGCCGATACCCGGCGACGAGGAAGGCGACGTCGAGTACGCCATCACCCGTGCCGAGTGGGAAGCGGATCGCGCCAAACGTTGACGTTTAGTGACGACTCGTCGCCGTCGCGTGACATGGCCGGATCCCTCGTCTAGAGTGGCCAAGCGAGGAACTTGCCGACCCGTCCCCGGCGAGAGTCCCCCGGTGAGTCAGTCCGGACCAGGCGCTGACGCACCACCTTCTCCCACTCACGAGGCCTCGGCCGGCGTCGATCTTGTCTTCATCGCGGGCGGGACGGACGCCCGCGATGAGCCTCACCAGAGCGGGAAGCGTTCCAGGTGAGATCGGATGAGACGTTCAACCCGCGTCGTCACGTGCCATCCGAATAGCCGAATGGTGACATGTCGGGTTCGTCTGGTCAATACCCGAAATCAGGTCTCGATGAATGTGGTTTGGGCGCGATTGTTGCGCCGTGCGAAGAGTGGTTCCGGCGGTGTTAGTG
This sequence comes from Ilumatobacteraceae bacterium, assembly GCA_963720775.1. Taxonomy (GTDB): domain Bacteria; phylum Actinomycetota; class Acidimicrobiia; order Acidimicrobiales; family Ilumatobacteraceae; genus JAENVT01. The sequence continues at coordinate 200,615 of CAVRGR010000002.1, forward strand.
TTAGTTCTTCGCACTCCGGACGTGAACAGGGCCGGGTGCTATCGATGGAGGCCGGCAGCAGTCGGGGGGCCAGCGCCGGCCTTCGTCGCGTATGTGGCCAGTCGCGAGTTCGGAGCGGTCCCGTTCGTCGGCTCGGAGCGGACGGTCTTCGGTGGCACGAGCGGCTTTGGGCCGATCGACCTATTTCCCGCTCTGCTCTCGCGGGTTTAGGCTCCGTTCCAAGCGGCGCAGCCGATATCCACGGCTGAATCGCTTAGGTGCCGCTCGGTCCGGACCGTACGCTGACGTCGCCGCTACCGATCCCCCGGATCAGCAGAGCCCCGATAGCCCTCCCCCCTTCATCCCAGGGCGTCGGGGCCCTGTCGCGGGTGAGCGTCTGGTCATCGACCAGCGTGGCGGTGACGACCGGTTACGCGCAGGGTGAACCCGGCATCGCGGCCCCCGACACGTCATGGGTACAGTACGTGCTGGTTCGGAAGGTCATTCAGGGAGGTACCGTCATGTCAGTAGTCGCAGACACAACCGACGCCGAGACGATCGCCGGCCTGCGAACACGCCTGCGGCGCCTCGAGGACATCGAAGCGATCCGCAACCTGTTCATTCAGTACGGCAAGCTGGCCGACATCAAGGATTGGCAGGGCTACTCGGAACTGTTTGCGGAAGACGGGGTGTTCGATTCGGCCCACTCGGTCGGAACGGTAATCGGATCGAACGAGATCCGCGACCGTCTCGGCAACGCGTACGGAGGCGATCCCGCCGATGGGATCCACCTCTTCGACAACGTCGAGATCGAAGTCGACGGCGATCGGGCGACTGCGAAGTCGTTCTGGACCTATTTGCGTCCGGGGGAGAACGGCTATCCGCCGCAACTGCTCATGTTCGGAAGATATGACGACGTGCTCATCCGTACGAGTGCAGGATGGAAGTTCTCACTTCGTAAGTGCCGCATCTGATAGCCGAGTACACGTGGGGGGCGCGCGAGATCACTGGCAGTTCTGCTCGGTGTAGGGGTCGGGCCTCAGGCGGCTGGGAGAAGGCTGGTTCCCGAGATGACCGAGGCGATGCGACCGTCTTCGGCAACCATGACGAGCGTGCCGCTGCTGAGTGTGACTTGTGGGAGCGGACCGTTCGGTTCGATCGAGACCACTGTGCCGGGATCGACGCCAAGACGAGCGAACAGGTCGACGGCGACGTCGCGTGCTTGGTCGTTGCTCGCCCCAGGGCTGTCTTGTGCTGCGAGGTCCCAGTACTGCCACACGCCCCACAGCGGTACGTTCACGCACAGGCCCCGTGGCTCGAGGCGGCCGACGCATTGGCCGCTGCCGTGTTCCCCGTCGCGTTGCTCGAGCTCCCCCTCGACACCCAGCACGGCAGCCAACGCTTGCACGGATGCGTCGCTGATGACGGGCGGCGCCGGCGTGATGACCGGCGGGGAAGTCATCGTGTCGTTCGCGATCGTGGTGATGGGCGGAGCCGTGTCGGCGAGCGTGATCTCCTCGCTGGTCAGCGAAACGATTTCGGGTTCAGGTTGGGCGGTGGCCGGTGGTGCCTCGGTTTCGACGGACGCCGCGTCATCTGTGATCGGAGCGAACGAATCCGGGGTGATCGTGGCGCCAGAAGCGAGATCGTCGGCGACCCCACATCCCACGAGCGGACCGAGGCATGTGAAGACAACGAGGGGGCCAAACCACAATCCGCCGTGCGCACAAGACCTCATGGCGCCGTTCGAAGAGTAGTGTCCGCTTTCGCCACGCGCGCATATTGCCCTGATGGCGAACGCCGTGTCCAGCGTGCCGAACGGCAGTTCGGGGCCGGCAACGTCTACCGGCGGCTCTTGTGAGCACATGAATCGACTGCACGTTCTTGTGCTCACACGAATCCTGTGGAGCACGTGAACCAGCGCCGATTGCCCCTGATATGGATCGAGCCCGCAAGCGGCGAGCCGGGCCACAACCTTGAGGATCTGATCGCACCGTCAGCCGAAGGGGGGCCGGGCCCTCACAGCGTCAAACTCTCACCATGCGCCCCCAGTTGCCGATGGTCGAGGGCGCTCCGGAACTGGACCGCTGGCGTTCCGACCGGGTTTGGGCACGGTAGAGGTGTCGTATCTTCGTACCCGTCTGATCAGTGGGTGAGCGCTTCGGTCAAACCTTCAAGATCCTCGACCGTTACCGTCAGCGCCGAGTGGCCACTACGGCGCAGCGGCGACGGCACCTTCTCGCGGAAGTGCACGCACACGCCAGCATTCGCGTTCGTTCCGAACGTGAGCCCATCGTCCTTGAGCGAGGCTCGAGCACCCGCCGCGGTCCACCAGCGATAGTTCCGTGTGATGTGTGCGCCGCCGACATTTGCGAGTGGCGTCTCCAGCTTGAGTAGACCGAACGTCGCCCGCAGCCGACCATCGTCGGTGATCGTGACTCCGTCCCTCGTCGGGCGTAGCCCAAAGACACCCCAGAAGACGATCAGTCGTCTGTCGAATGCGTAGCGGTAGAACGAGTTCATCGTTGACATCCTTCCTCAGGTGCGTTTCAAGGCTTAGCAGGTCACGTCCCTCCGCGATTTGCTCACTCGGGCGGGCGCTCAGCCCGGCTGACCTCGCAGCAAGCGACGGTCAACCGCCCGGCAAGTCGGGCGCCGTGGCGTCGTTCGTCCCGTCGCCGAAGAGGCGGCCGTGCACCGCTTGCGTCAGCTCGTGGACGGCGCGGGTCAAATCGGTGTTCTCGATGAGAAGCCGATTGACATCGGTGTAGTCGTGATCTGCCTTCGCTTGTTGGAATGCCGCTTGGCGGTTCTGGCCGATCATCACGAACGTCGAGAGGAAGATCGCCTCGAGCGACACGATCAGCGTCAGCTTCGGCCAGGGGTTCTTCTCGAAGACGATCATCCAGACCGCAAAGGCCAGGGCGTGGATGTACACGAACTTCATCGACCCCGCGAACGTAGTGATGCGATCGGCGAGCCGAAGCTGGAAGTCGGCTGCTCGCTTCTCGACCTCCTCGATGACGACGGGGTGGTGTCTGACCTTGGTTTTCATCGGATGCATGGCGCTTCGACCTCGATTCGAGCAGTTTCGTGAGCACGTTAGAGTCGACGGGCAGGCGGAAGTCGAGCAGGAGGAACTGCATGACCCGACGCCGCCGGCCTCGAGCCGATCGCGCCGCTGATCGGACTGGGCACCGGACCAAGAACGCGCGCCGTCGCTATTTCTGGAGACGACACGCCCGCCAAGTTCAAGGATGCCCGCGAAGCCGCCCATGCCGAGAGGTCGCGGATGGAGGCGGTGCATCATCCGGCCGTGCTCGCAGCGGATCGCGATGATCCGGCTCGGCGAAGATGGCTGGGAACTCGTCACATCGGTGACGACGCCTCTTGTTATTAGTTTCGGTACCTTCCACCCGGTTGGAACCCCCGCCCCGGCAAGGGGACTTCCTTTACCTGACGTCCAACCGGGCCGAACGGCCCTTGTGAATGGCCAGCTCGGGTACACACAGTGACTGTTCGTGCACTCTGCGCCCGGCCGTACGCCCATCGGCGAGACCTCGTACGGCATCAAAGGAGAAGAATGAAGCTCAGCCTGGCAACCGCCCTTGCTTTGGGGCTCGTCACACTCACAGCGTCACCCGCCAGTGCTGAAGGTACCACGTACACCGCTACGTGTGACGCGCTCAGTGTCACGGCCCAGCCGGGGGAGAACGTTCACTTCGGCATCGATGACCAGCCGCCCTACGGCGTGATTGATGGCAACACGAACACCGTCGCCTTCCCTGCTTTGACCACGCATACCTACACCATCCAGAACATAACCACGGGCGAATTCATCATCGGCAATGTTCCCGGTTGCGACAGCCCTGCGCCGGCTCCAGTAGCGCCCGCCGCCGAACCTCCCCGGTACGTGGCACCTTCGCCGTTTGCTGGCATGGAACTGATGCCGCCGTGGTGATCGCGTACCGACCTGTGCAGTCCTCCTCGTGCTCTGTAGTCGGCCTAGACCTTTTACCCGACGTTCGCCTGTAGCTCGCTGAGCACCTTGCGGACCTTCGCCCACGACGACGGCAGGTCGGCGAGGATCAGTTCCCTCCTCCAGTGCCACCGCCGCCTGGTCCTCCGCTTCCGCCCATGATGCCGACTCCGCCCGCAAAGCCGCGATGGTGGAAGCGGAAGGCGTGGCTTTTGCCAGTGTGGGCGTGGATTGTCGTCGGGATCATCGGCTTGGGCGCGGTCGGTGCCGCGACCGACAAGAAAGACAAGAACTCCGCTGCCAGCGATGCGACCGTTGCAACAACGATCGGAGCACCTGATGCGACCGACTCGACCGATTCCGCAGCGACCAGCACGACAGCCGCTCCAACGACAACGGCCCTGCCGCCTACCACGCCTGCTCCCACCACAACGGCGGCGCCAACCACAACGGTGCCGCCAACGACAACGACCACTACCGAGCCGGCCCCGACGACAACGGAACTGCCGTTCATCGACGACGGCGTCTACATCGTCGGTAGCGAGATCCAACCAGGCGTCTATCGAGTTGGTTCCTACTGGGCGCGGCTCGACGCCAACCAAGAGATCATCGACAACGACATCACGTCAGGCTGCCCGACAATCATGGTTGTGCAGCCAACAGACGCCTTCGTCAAGATCACTGGGCAAGCGATCAGTGTTGACGCCGTGCCATCCTTCGATCCCACTCTCGCCAATTGCACGCAAGGCACGTACCTTGTCGGGCCGGATATCCAACCTGGAACCTACAAGGTGCTCCCCGAAGACGGCAACGCTTATTGGGCCCGGCTCGACGGAGCCTTGCAGACCATCGACAACGACATCGGCGACGGCCAACTCATCGTGATCGTCAAGAAGAGCGACTTCGCTCTGAAAGTGTCGGGAACACTCCAGCCGGCGTGACATGTTCCGATTGGCCCGCGCTGAGCATCGACCCCACCGGCGTCTCGCTATCGGCACCTACCCAGCCACACCCACGGCGAGTTGCTACCACCACGGTGCCGGCTGGAACTCGTCGAGCGGTGGCACTACGAACGAATGCGTGTTGTAACCGACGGAATTGGACTCCGTCTGGATCTTGAACGTCGACCCGCGCCACGCGTCCAAGAGCCGGATGGTGAGCACGGTGTTCTTCGTGCCCGGGTAACACGACTCTGACCAGACCGGCCTGACCTGCATTCCGTCGGGCGTGATCACGGCGTCAACGAACATGTTGGCCTGCGGCGATGTGTCGGTTGCTCTGAAGTCTGCATCGACGTCCATCGCGAGTTGGATGACGGGCCAGCCCGTTCCGACACATGAGGCAATTCCCATATATTGCCGCTCATGGCAAACGACGACCACCGCATCGGAGCGAACCTCGTCAGACACTTCTCAGGTGACTCCATGAAGGACTTTGCGGACACAACTCTGCAGAACCTGCGAACGGACACCATCGCTTCTGACGCGGCCATCCGGCGAAATAGCCTTCTGATGATCGGGACGGCGATCTTGTTTGAGCTTCTCGATCGAGCTCGGGTAAACGAACTCTCGATTCTCGGACTGAAGATTGACGGACCAGACTTCCTGCTAATCGCCACGCCAGTGCTCATCTCCGCTTTCTTCAATCAGTCGCTCTACGCCTCGGCACAATGGTCCATTTCCTCGGACGCGTACAAGTGCGTCTTGCAGGCTCGTTATCCCGACCTGGTTCGGTCGAACGCGTGGTACGCAGTCGCACCGCCCGGGCGGAGCATCGTGACATTTTCTGATGCGCTCAGTGAGTTGAGCTCGGCCCGCCGGACGGCGAAGGTGCACTACGCGCTCAGCCTTGCCCTGTTCGCAACTCTTTGGATGGTGCCGGGCGGTTATGTCCTGGCGTGCTACTTCCGGTTGTTGAGGCATTTCGGGTTTGGCCATGCCGGCGTGTGGATGAGCTTTGCTGCATCCGCACTGCTCCTCGCCTTCGGTCTGACCGCGATCGGGTCCGGCCTGTCCGTGAGCAGCTCAGCTCCCGTCTTGCCCGAAGAGGGGAACGACCAAGGCATCAACGACGGCTAGGGACGTCGACCGCACACGCGATCACCACTAGCTGACGATCGCGTGTTCTGCTCGGTTCGCGTATTTCGGTGATGGCGCGGATCAACCAGGAGTTCGGGTGGGGTCAGAGCTGGACCGATGCTCGATGGGTGCCTTGTCGTCCCACGGCGATGACGTAGTGATCCACGGATGCGGGAAGTTTGACGTAGAACGTCGCCGTGTGAGACTCGCCCCCGTGCCAGTCGCGAGACAGGTGCAAATTGCCGAACCCACCATCGAACGTGCGAAAGTCCAATTCGCTGCCGTCAGAAAGTTCGATTCGAAGCAGAAGCGGATCCCAAGCCACCTCACCATCGGTTGCGTTATGGATCGTGATCTCTACGCTCACGTAACGCTCGCCCGGACCGAGCGCCTCCAACAAGCCGACGCGTTGTCCCAAGTCTCGGGCCATCGCCGGACTCGTGGTCGGGATCAGCGAGTGGCTCAACGATCTGGCCGAGCACATCGAGGAGCACTCTGAGAACGGCTGGGTGATGGGCACTGCCTACAGGGAGCTGGCGCTGAGGTATTCAGTGACGTCGGCGGTCGAGGACGGTGTGGACGATCCGTCGCCGAGACCGACACCGATCTGGATGCATCTCAAGAACGCGGCCGTCTTTCAAGCTGCGACGGTTCTTTCGACACGCCAGTTCATCCGTCTGCGACTGAGGAAGGTTTCGGGCCGGATGCTGACCCAGCTGGCATCACCTGCGTACTGCACCGCCCTCCGTCTGACTCGTCACGGCGAACCATCGTCGTCGGTGCGGCCAGAACAGTGGCACAGCGCCCACGTGGCGATCTCAGCAAGTCGACGCGTGCGGGCGGTGCGGTTTCGTGTGTCGCCGAACGTCGTGTCCATCACTCCGATCGCGGCAGTTCGGTGCGCGGCTCAGTTCAGGCCGAGAACCGTGCTGAGTGCGTCGTCGAGGGCCCAGATCTCTTCGACCGTGACGTGGCCGACTCGCTTGCCCAAGCGCTGGATGTCGACAGCTCCGAGTTGCTCGATGAGAACCCGTGTGAGAGCGCCTCCAACCTCGATCTCGGGTCGGAACGACGCTGGTCGAGCGCTGCCTGATGTGGGTGCCACGGTCACGACCGACCGCGACAGCAGCTCGTCGGCTTCGAGCGTTGCGGCCCCTTCCACGAGCGAACGGCGTCGATTCAATCGCTCCGCCGAGGCGAGCAACGAGGAGCGGATCGCGTCAGAAAGTGTCAGGCCCGACGCCTGGAGTATCCGAAGAGCCCGCTCGGCGTCATCATCGAGACGAACTGAGATTGCCTTGGCCATGCGCGCCTAGCGATGGCTCGCAATCGAAGCGTCTGATGACGGGCGCCCCCATGCGGGGCCTCAGCTCACAAACGCTGCAGCGAGTAGCGCCGAGTGCCGATATGGATCGGGACTTCAACCCCGGCGACTACGTCGATCCCCGCACACGCCGTCGATGCGAGGTGTGGCTGCTGTGCGGCGGCACGAGATTTCGTGACAATAACTCCTCGTCAGAGGGGAGTGATGGTGAGTCGGCCTGTAAGCGGGATTCTGTGACGCCGGAGCGTCGGTGACCATCCCTCTAGGCGGCCTACCCGAGAGGTAGCCGGCGAACCGACTGGACGGGCAGTCCATCCTCTCTGCTTGGCCTTGCTCCGAATGGGGTTTGCCAGCCGTGCAGGTCGCCCTGCACGCTGGTGCGCTCTTACCGCACCGTTGCACCCTTACCTGTGACCAGCGAACTGGTCCATCGGCGGTCTCTCTCTGTTGCACTATCCGTCAGGTCGCCCCGACCTGGCTCGCGCCAGCACTCTGCCCTGTGGAGTCCCGACTTTCCTCGACACGGTCACCGAAGCGCCATGCCGCGGTCACCCGGCCGACTCACCATCGCCGGTCAGTGTACGAGCAGCTCAGCAGCTCGGGTTCATGTACTCGTAGACGAGCGAGTTGAGGCTCGGGGTTTCGAGGTTGAGCTTCAGCCGCGTGCCGTTCTCGTCGCCCTTGCCGACAACGATCTGAAGCGCAGCGAGCCCGCCGAACTGTGAGGGGATCGCGGTGACGGACGGGATGTCGGTCTGCTGCACCGGAGCTGCCGGTGCAGCGCCGCCGGAAGGACTGGCAATGTTCTGCAGCGTCGTGGTGGTGGCCGGTATGGTCGTGGGCGGCGAGGCCGGCTCGGCGTTGACTGCATCATTGAAGTTGACGAGGCCACCTGGTCGATTCGTGTTGATCGTGAGTGCCAGCAGTGCGGCGTGACGTGCCGAGCGAGCCGCGACCGTCATTGCCTGCTCGCGGAGCGCGGGCTCGGAGAACTGCACGACGAACGATTGGCACGTGGCCCCGGCCAAGAACTCGAGGCCGTGCGAGAAGTTGAGCATGTCGCGGCGCGGATCGTCGCTGGCGGCGACTGCTTTGGAGATGGCCGTGGCGCCGACACCTTTGGTGATGCGGGCAACGACCGGGTTGACGATCGTGTCGTCGAACTTCGGGTTGCCGCATGTCCAGGCCGTGCCACCAGCGTCGGTGGTGAGCCTCTCGAAGAGCTTGGCATGGTCGGCGTGGTCGTCCCTGATGCGCTTGATGAGATCGTCGTACTTCGGGTCGAGCAGGTCGCTCTTGCCGATGATCTGGTCGTACACGGCGATCATCGAATGCAGCATCGACGATGCGGTGCGCAGCAACGTGACGTTCGTGACCACTGCATCGGGCAGCGCCACCGTGGTGGGAACCGCGCCGACTCGTCCTACTTCGCCGCGCGCGTGCTCGCCGCATGCACTGATCACCGCGGCGGCAGCGACGGTGAAGCCGCCGAGCCGCAGGATGTCGCGCCGGCCTAGCGCGCTGTTGTCGTGGCGGCTCACGGCCTCACCCTTCCGCCGGCGCGAGGGCGTCGGCCTCTTTGTTCACGAACAGATCGTCGAGGTCGGTCGATCCGTTGAGGTAGGCGAGCACGGTTCCATGACGTGCTTCGACGATCAGGATCGAAGCGATCAGCGCCGCGCCGTCGGTTCCTTGGAGCTTGCCGATGATGTCTGTGTGAGTGGCCACAGCTGTTGATTCGAGCCCGTACGCGGCATCGAGCACATCGGCCAGCTTGCCGCTGAACGAGGCCTTCAGCTCGTCGACGATGGGGTTGGCAACTTGCGGTGCCAGGCGACCGAGCGTTCCCGACAACGAAGCGGCGTACGCATCGTGCGATTCGCGAATCGTGGCGATGACGGCACGTTGCGCATCATCGAACAACCCGTCGGTGCCCAACGCCACGTCGTACAGCTGGCGTGCCGCGAGCTCGACCGTTTGGGCGAAACCCAGCAACGTGACGTCGGCGTCGGTCGGTCGCTTCGGGGGAGCGGTGGTGGTTGTGGCCGGGGTGGTGTCGGATGTCGAGGTCGATGGCGTGGTTGCACTGGCCCGACCACTGAGGAATGGGAGGAGGGAAATCGCTGCCCCGCCCAGACCGATTCCGAGGAGGCGACGGCGGATGAACGCCGTGTCGTCCGGTGCCGACTCCATCACATCGATGTCCACGAAGAAATCCTTTCGAGATTGCTCACCCGTCAGCCTTCCTTGCCGAGGGTGAGCGGAGCAATTCTAGAAGTCGAGTGCCGACAGGTCTGGTATCCATCCTCGGGCACGCTCGACTGCCCTGGCCCACTGTTGCCGATCGAGCCGCCCGCTCGGCTCGACCACGAGCCGCGGATGCCAGGCAGCAGCAATGTCGTCGAACGACCCCCACACGCCAACGGCCAGACCGGCGAGGTACGCGGCGCCGATTGTGGTTGCTTCTGTCTCCCGCGACACCTCGATGGCCCTACCGGTGGTGTTTGCAAGGGCTTGGACGAACGTCGGGTTCTGGCTCATCCCGCCGTCGATGCGGATCGCTGCGATCGAGTCGCCGAAGTCGGCCTCCGCTGCCTCCAACAGGTCGGCACCGCGGTGGGCGATGCCTTCCAGCACGGCGCGTACCAGTTGCGGACGACCACTGCCGCGAGTGAGGCCGAGCAGAGTGCCTCGCGCCCCGTAGTCCCAGTGCGGTGTGCCCAGGCCCATCAGCGCGGGCACGTACACGACTCCATCGGTGTGATCGCACTGCGCGGCGACATCGTGGCTGTGAGCCGCGGAGTCGATCAGCCCGAGATCGTCGCGCAGCCATTCCACGTTGGTGCCCGCCGACAGCATGATCGCCTCCGCGCCCCACGTGCGCTCGCCGCCTCGGCTCCAGGCCACGATCGGGAACGTGCCGTTCTCACTTCGGCGGGCCGATACCGGGCCCGTCGGACCGACGCACACATCGAGCATGCCGCCTGTGCCGAAGGTGATCTTCGCCAGCCCAGGACGCACGCACCCTTGACCGACCAGGCTGGCTTGCTGGTCACCGATGAGCGCGGCGAGTGGCGGCGCACCCGGCAGCGCGGTTGCTTCGCCGAAGACTCCTGTCGAGTCGATGACGGTGGGAAGCATGCCCATCGGCACATCGAGGGCCGAGCAGGCCTCGTCCGACCAAGACAACGAGTCGGCCGAGAGCAGGCCGGTGACGGCGGCATTCGAAGGATCGGTCACATGGACGGCGCCGCGTGACAACACCCACGCGACCCACGAGTCGACGGTTCCGAAGCAGAGGTCGCGGTCGCGGGCACCGGCAACGTTGTTCAACAACCAGGCGACCTTCGTAGCGGATTGATTGGGCGCAAGGGGCAAGCCGTGTTCGGTCTTGGCGTTGATGCAGTCGAACACGGTGCGTAGGTCTTGCCAGCCGAGCCCAGGCCCGATCGGCTCGCCGGTGCTGCGATCCCACACCAACGTCGAAGCTCGTTGGTTGGTGATGCCTACCGCTTCAACGGGCCCTGACGTGGCGAGGGATCTGGCCGCTACATCGAGCACGGCCTCGGCCATCGCCGCTCCATCGAACTCGACGAGCCCGGGAAATGGCGTCGACGGCGGGAAGGCGCGGTACTCGAGCCCGCGCACCGCGCCACCGCCGTCGACCACTGCGGCGCGCAGCCCGGATGTGCCGACATCGACGACAAGGGTGCTCATGACGAACCTCTGCTCGTGGAAGGAAGAAACCCGCGCCGCTGCAGCGCGCTGCCCAGGCCGCCGCCGATCAAGCCGGCCGCGGCGACGGCCGTGAGGTTGAACATGTCGGCCAGCCAGTGGATCTCGCTGCCGCGGATCGCGCGGATGACGATGAACACGGCCTGCGCGGCGACGTAGGTGCCGATGGCACAGACGATGCCGTGCTTGAGCGGCAACCGCGCCCGTTGCACCCAGGCGGCCACACCGGCACCGAGCACGAATCCCAGCAGTGCGGCGAGCGTGAGCAGTGACGCCAGCCCGGAGTGCTTGTGATCGTCGGCCACGATGCGCGCCGCGATCAGGAACGGGATGGCGAACACCAGCGCCACGCTTCCGCCTGCGCGTAGAGCGTTCCAGTCGAGGTTGGTCACGGCCACGGTGCCAAACCGAACGGCGACGAGAGACCGAGCTTGCCGGGATTGAGGATGCCGCGCGGATCGAGTGCGTTCTTCAGTGACTGCAGCACACCGAGCGACGAACCCATCGATTCGTCCATGAAGCGGGCGCGATTGAGGCCGATCCCGTGATGATGCGACAAGTTGCCACCTGCGGCGAGCACGGCGCGCTGCCCGGCATTCCACATCGCTACGTAGGTGGCCTCGATCTGATCGGGTGGGGGTGTGGCAGCGAACGTGAAGTACAGGCAGGCTCCGTCGAGGTAGCTGTGCGACAAGTGGCAGCTGGCGACGCGAGCGTGAGGCACGGCCATGAGCGCGGCGCGCGCCTCGGTGAAGATCGTGCCGAGTCGTGACCACGGTGCGGCGATCTCCATGGTGTCGACGACGAACCCCTTGCGTGTCAGCTCCTGCAACGCTTGCGTGTCGTTGCGGTGCACCAGCCACTGTTCGACGAGCGAATCGGATGCAGGCAACGCCGCGGCGCATTCGTCCTCGACGACACCGAGCACGGCTTCGACGAGGCCGATGTCGCCTTCATCGAGAACAAGGAGGGTGCAGTTCGTCCCATCTCCTCCGTGATTTCGTTGGGTTTCCACCGCGTCGTAGAGGCGCAGCACGGCCGGAGTCGCACCGCGCCGCAGGATGAGACGACAGGCCTCGATGCCGGACTCGAAGTCGGCGAAGGTGTACGCAGCACGGCGCTCGTGGGTCGGAACGGGATGAGCCCGCAACCACACGCGGGTGACGACACCGAGCGTGCCCTCGCTGCCGAGGAACAAGCGGCTGAGGTCGGGGCCCATCGCTGCGGCAGGGCCATGACCTGTACGCAGCACCGTGCCGTCGGCCAGCACCACCTCGAGGCCGACAACCATCTCGTCGATCTTTCCGTATCGCGTGCTGTACTGCCCGGCGCCGCGGCAGGCAACCCAGCCGCCAACGGTGGAAATGTCGAAGCTCTGCGGAAAGTGCCCGGTGGTCATCGCGCACTGCCGGCGCAACTCGCTCTCGAGGTCGGGTCCGAACGTACCGGCCCAGACCTCGACGACACCGGCGACGGCATCGACCTCGATGATTCCGTGCATTGCCGTGAGATCGAGGACGACGCCTCCGAACACCGGTACCGACGCTCCGGACACCCCACTGCGGCCACCTGCCGCGGTGACCGGCACGGCAGCGGCGGAACATTCCGACAAGACATCGGAGACGTGCTCGGTGGTCGTCGGCCGGCAGATGGCGGCCGCTCGCTGCGGCACGCTTCCCACGAGCGACCAGTGCATCGCCAGCGGCCACCAGTCGCGGCTCGCCTCGGCGGTCTCGGAATCGGTGGTGATCGTCTCGCAGATCGCCTCGAGGCGGGCGATCAAATCGGCGTCGGGTTGCCGCGTCGTGTTGGTGAACCGTGACGCAGTACCGGTGAGCTCGATCGGCGCCGTGGGGCTCGTCACCGATTGACTCCCAGCAGATCGACCTCGCTGGTGTGCCCCGCGGCCTGTTCCGAAGCGCATGACTTGCGGAACTCGGTCACCTGCCGGTCGACCTCGGCCTCGTTCCAGCCCATGTCGTGGGCGATCAATCGGGCGACATCGGCCGCAGCCGCAACCGTGGCCGGCCGGTCGAACAGCCGAGCGCGGGTGCGACGCGACAACACATCATCGAGTGTGACCGACATCTCGGCGCGGGCAGCGTGCACGGCCTCGGCCTTCACGTACGGCAGACCCGGCACGAGCGGCTCCATCAGGCGCGGGTCGGTCGTGCCCAGAGCGACTACTTCGCCGGCATCCGCGCCGTATCGATCGACGAGGTGAATTCCGAGGCGATCGGCCGGTTGCCGGTAGCCATCGGCTCCGAGGAGCGGCAAGTTCTTGGTCGTCGACTTGACGCGATTGCCGAGCACTTCGCAGACCGCGTCGACGGTGTCTTCGGCCATCTCTCGGTAGGTGGTGAGCTTGCCGCCCGTAACGGTGATCACGTTGCTGGTGCTGTGGTTGACCTTGTGACGCCGCGACAGATCAGCGGTACGGCCCGTCGAAGCGCTCTTCACCAGGGGACGCAGGCCGGCCCAGACCCCGGTGATGTCGGCCTCGGTGACTCCGGTGGTGATCGACGCGTTCAGCGCTCTGAGCACGTAGTCGATGTCGTCCTTCGAACACTGGGGATCATCGAGCGAACCGTTGTAGTCGGTGTCGGTGGTGCCGACGTAGGTGTGTTCGAACGTTCCGTCGGGTCGGCGTCCCCATGGCACGACGAACAGGCTGCGCTTGTCCTTCGGAACCGGGATGACGACCGCGATGTCGTTGCGAACCTTGTCCCATGGCACCGTGATGTGCACGCCCTTGGCAGGACGGATCGAGTCGGGGTCGGCACCCTCATCGAGGGTGCGCACCTCGTCGGACCACACGCCGGCAGCGTTGACGATCACCTTGGCGCGCACGGTGATGAGCTGCCCGTCGGACTCGATCACCGCGCCCGACGCCTGCCCCGAGTCGGTCTTGGTGAGCTCGACGACGCGGCACCGGTTGACGACGACCGCGCCGTGCTGTGCCGCGGTGCGCGCAACGGTGAGGCACAGGCGGGCGTCGTCGACGGTCGCGTCGAAGTAGAGATACGCAGAAGCCAGGCGTTCCTTCGGCATCGTCGGAAGATGGGCGAACGCGGCGTCCTTCTTGAGGCGCCGATGGAACTTGCCGATCCGCCATCCACCGGTGAGGTCGTACATCCACATGGCCGTGCCGAGCGCCCTGGCGATCTTGCGCGAAACGACCCCGTCTTTGGTGAGCACCGGGATCATGAACGGCAAGACCTTGACCAGGTGTGGTGCGTTCTTGCGCAACCGCTGCCGCTCGCGAAGTGCGTCGTAGACCAGGCGGATCTCGCCTTGCTGCAGGTAGCGCAGGCCGCCGTGCACCAGTTTGGAGCTCTTCGACGAAGTGCCCGAGGCGAAGTCGTAGCGCTCGACGAGCGCCGTGCGCAGGCCCCGTGCAGCGGCATCGAGGGCCACGCCTGTACCGGTGATGCCGCCTCCGATCACGAGGACGTCGAACGATTCGCTCTCCAGCCGCTCGAGCATGTCAGCACGTCGAAAGGGGGTGGCCGGAGGCATTGGCGTCATCCTAGGGAATTGCGTGGTCGCGTCCCGCGGTCGACAGCGGCGTTGTTTGCACAAGGATGCGAATCACATCTAGTGCGGAGCGAGCCCATCGGCGATTCTGTCGACAACCTCAGGTCGGCTGTGGCCGGGGAAACCTACGAGTACACGAAGATCTGCCCGGGGTTCGCCAACACCGCCCGCGACGAAGGCTTCGACGAGGTGGCCGACTGAGTGGCACTACCATGCCCTCGGCACCCACCCGCCCCCGTGATGCCAACGCGACTTCATGACCATCACCTACGACCCCAAGAACGCCAAATACCTCGACGAAGCCGACGTTCGCTCAGAGCTGACCCGCGTCTACGACGTGTGTCACGGCTGCCGGCTGTGCTTCAAGTTCTGCACATCGTTCCCCTCATTGTTCGAGATGATCGACAGCCACGACGATCAGGACGCTGGGCGGCTGACGCCGGCTCAGCAGGATCAAGTCGTCGACGAGTGCTTCCAGTGCAAGTTGTGCTACGTCAACTGCCCTTACACGCCCGAACTGCACGAGTGGGCGATCGACTTTCCCCGACTGATGCTGCGCACCGACGCCATGCGGCACGCCAACGCCCAGGTCAGCGTGCGCTCCCGGCTCACCGATGCGTTCATGGGCCACACCGATCTCTTGGGCAAGGCCGCCACCCTCACTGCACCGGCGGCCAACGCGATCGTCTCCGCCAAGCCCGGGTCGGTGGTCCGCAAGGCGATGGAGCTGGCCACGGGCGTGTCCAGCGTCCGACTGCTCCCACCGTATGCACGTCAACGCTTCACGACCTGGTTCAATCGTCGTCCGAGGGTGCGCATCGCCAAACGACAAGGTCGCGTCGCCGTGTTCCCGACGTGCCTCGTCGAGTACCAGCAACCATCGATCGGTCACGATCTGGTGAAGGTCTACGAACGCAACGGGATCGAGTGCTCGTTGACCGACGGCGCGGGCTGCTGTGGCGCCCCATGGTTGCACGCCGGTGATGTCGAGCAGTTCACGAAGGTCGCCACGAAGAACGTCAAGGCACTCGCCGCGACGGTACGTCGCGGCAACGACATCGTCGTCCCGCAACCGACGTGCGGCTACGTGTTGAAGAAGGACTACATCGACTACGTCGGCGGCGCCGATGCGCAGCTCGTGGCGGATCACACCTACGACGCATCCGAGTACCTCATGAAGGTGCACAAGGGAGAGGGCACCACGCTCGACACCGACTTCCAAGGAGACGTGCCGGTAACGGTCACATATCACACTCCCTGTCACCTACGAGCGCAGAACATCGGCCTGAAGAGTCGTGATCTCATCAAGCTCACGGGCGCCAGGGTCACGGTCGTACAGCAGTGCAGCGGCATCGACGGAACGTGGGGTCTTCGTGCCGAGAACACCGGCATCAGCGTGCCGATCGCCAAGAAGCTTGCCGATCAGATCAACCGCGCCGGCGGTGAAGTCGTTGCCGGCGATTGTCACCTCGCCAACACCGCGATCACCGAACAAACGGGCCGCCGGCCACAGCATCCGTTGCAGCTGATGGCTCGTGCCTACGGCATCTCCGAGGAACCGACCAAACGATGAACATCACCACGACGGCAGGCCTCCCAAGCTGCACGTTGATCCTCGCCGACATCGACCCGCCGGCCACCGTTTCCGAGCTCGCAGCCGACCTCAGCGGCGGTTGAAGCGCGCAGAACTGTTACAAAGTCTTGAGGATTTCCTGAAAAAGGGTCTGGTCAAGCCGTCCCTGGTGAACCTAGATTCACGCGCGCTGGAACGGTGCTCTACCGTCAGCGGGCCAAACTCAGGAGAACATAGTCGTGTCGGTCAAAGAGATCGTATGGCGTGAATTGGGGGCGTGCCGGGGGCTAGAGGCGGCCATGTTCTACCCGGACGACGACGATTTGGCGTTGGAGGCCAAGACAGTATGTGCTGGATGCGATGTACGTATCGCATGTCTCGAGCACGCGCTGCAGGCGAGGGAGAAGTCCGGGATCTGGGGTGGCGCAACCGAGCGCGAACGACGGCGGATGATCCGCCAGCGCCGGCGCACCGCGTAACCTGACTGGATGAATGCTCTCGAGGACCTGGGCGGTTGGCCCGCGCTCCTGACCGAGCTGGTCGAGGGTCGCGACCTGCCTGCGTCGCATGCGCGGGCAGCAATGGCCACTATCTTGTCCGGAGATGCCACCGCTGCGCAGCTGATCGGGTTCGTGGTCGCCCTGCGGGCCAAGGGCGAGACGCCGGAGGAGCTGAGCGGTCTGCTCGATGCTGTTCTCGACGCCGCCTCCCTGGTGCCCCTGGGTGAGGAGCTGCGATCGCGCGCCGTCGATCTGGTGGGTACCGGGGGAGACCGCAGCCACTCGATCAACGTCAGCACGATGGCCGCCATCGTCGTCGCCGGCGCCGGCGTGCCGGTCTGCAAGCACGGTGCTCGAGCTGCTTCGTCGCAATGTGGTGCCGCCGACGTGCTCGAAGAGCTCGGCGTCGCCATCGAGCTCTCGCCCAACGGCGTACTGCGCTGCGTCGAGCAAGCCGGCATCGGCTTCTGCTTCGCACCGAAGTTCCATCCGGCATTCCGATTCGCCGCGCCGAGCCGCCGCGAGATCGGAATCGCCACGGTCTTCAACATCCTCGGCCCGATGGCGAACCCTGGGCGAGTTCGTCGCCATCTGATCGGGGTGGCCAATCCGGCGGTTGCCGAGCGGATGCTCGCCTCGCTGCGCCTGCACGGCTCCGAGCGCGCCTGGGTGGTGCATGGCTCGGGCATCGACGAGCTCACCACCACGGGCACCTCCACCGTGCTCGCCCTCGACGACGACAACGTGCGAACGTTCACGGTCGATCCTGTGGTCCTCGGTCTCGCACCGGCGATCCCCGACGAGTTGGTCGGCGGCACGCCGCCGCAGAACGCGGAGGTCGTGCGCCGCGTGCTCAAGGGTGAGCACGGCGCCCACCGCAACATCGTGCTGCTCAACGCCGCCGCCGGGCTCGTCGTCGCCGGCGTGGTCGACTCACTGGAAGACGGCATCGTCCTCGCCACGTCGTCGATCGACGAAGGGCACGCCGCGCAGACCCTCGATCGATGGGTGCACGAATCCCAAGCCGCCGCGGCAGACCTGGGCTGACCGATCGTGATCGTCCGCGTGCCGGCTTCGTCGGCAAATCTGGGTCCCGGATTCGACGCACTCGGAATGGCGTTGTCGCTCTACGTCGATGCCGGCGTGATCGATGGCGAGCCGCCCGCGAGGGCGCAACACATCGATCAGTTCCACCCTGCCGGGATCGCCTTTCGGCGCGCCGGAGGCGAAGGTGAGCTGTGGTTGTGCTCACCCATCCCTGTCGGGCGCGGTCTGGGGTTCAGCGGCGCCGTGCGCATCGCCGGCATCGTCGCCGCGCACGCCCAGGTGCACGGAGGTGATCCCGAAGAGATGGCGAGCCGAACTCCGGCGATCTTGGCACTGGCGAGCGAGTTGGAAGGTCACGCCGACAACGTCGCCGCATCGCTGCTCGGGGGCATTGTCGCCACTGCGGATGGTCGAGCCGTTCAGATCCCGTTGGCGTTCGACCCAGCGATCGTGGTGTGGATCCCGTCGTCGACGACATCGACCGACGAATCCCGCACGAAGCTGGGGCGCGAGGTGCTTCTCTCCGATGCCGTCTTCAACATCGGCAGAACCGCGCTGTTGGTTGCCGCACTCGCCGCGGGTGATGTCGATGCCCTGCGCAGTGCAACTCAAGACCGGCTGCACCAGGATCGGCGTTTGACCGCGGCCGAGCCGTCGAGGGAGGCGATCGAGGTGGCCCTCGGTGCCGGTGCGTGGTGCTCGTGGTTGTCGGGGTCGGGCCCGACGGTCGCGGCGATGTGTCCGCTGGACGAGGCCGACCAACTCGCCGCGCAGATGCCCGCCGGTGGACACACCAAGGTGCTGCGCATCGACCACGGCGGCGCCGTGATCGAAGCAGCGGACTAGGCGGCCTGCGGTTCGGGCTGGCGTGCAGTGCGGCCGACAACCTCTGGCACCGCCTCGATCGGCCATTGCCAACGGCCATCGCACCACAGCACTGTCATACGGTGGGCAAATCGTTCGATCGAGCGCGCCAGGCAGAGCACCTCGTCGACCACGAGACGGGGGAGCACCTGGGGCGCCGGAGGCACGTCGGGTGCAGGGAGCGACAGGCCGATCTCCAGTTGACCCTCGTGGGCGGTGCCGATCAGCACGCCGTGGCGCAGGTGCAACATCGTGTCGCCGAGGAGCAGACCGACATCGCCGGCTTCGCGGAGCCGGTCGGTGAGCCGCTGCCGGCGCATCGCGTTGGTGAACGCCATGGCCCGATCGCGAACCTGTGCGGCTTCCTCGTAGCGTCGCTCCGCCGAGAGAGTGGCGAGCCTGGCCTGCAGCGGGGCGATGATCAGCTCGGGCGAGGTCGTCATGCTCTGCACGACGCGTTCGACGACATCCTCGTAGTGCTTGGCGTCGGCGGCGCCGGCGCATGGGCACACCGCGACCCCCAACTGTGCCGGAGTGCACAGTGCAGCATCCAGCTGCGGCTGGAACAAGCGACCGAGTCGTGCGGTGCATCTCCGCAGCGGGTAGACCGATTGAACGGCTTCGACCACGAGATCGGCACTGGCTTTGGAAGGCAACGGCCCGATGTGAACGCCGCCGCTCTTCGCCTCGTTCACCACCGACAGGCGAGGCCATGCCTCATCGGTGTTGAGGCGAACGTACCGGTACTTCTGCGGCGCCGTACCAACCTTGTTGTAACGCGGCGCGAGCTGTTGGAGGTAGCGGAGCTCGAGGACCTCGGCCGCGAGCACGTTCGGCGTGGTGACGTACGTGATGCGTTGCGCCTCGCGTAGCAGTTGTCCGATCTTGCGACGGTCGTCGCTGCCGAAGTAGCTGCGTACCCGTTGACGGAGGTTGGTCGCCTTACCGACGTAGATGACCTGATCGTTGGCCCCCCGAAACAGGTACACGCCCGGGCTGCGCGGGAACGCAACCGTGAGGCGCAGCTTGGCCGCCTGTGGGTGGGCCCCGATCCGGGGGAGTGCGATCAGGTCGTCGAGCCCCAACACACCCAGGCCGGCGGCTCGCTCGAGCAGGAAGTGGAGAAGATCGGTCGTGGCCAGCGCGTCGTCGAGGGCGCGGTGCGATGGCCGATGATCGAGCCGGAAGCGCGACGCCAAGGTGCTGAGGCGGCAGTCGGGAACCTCGTCGCGTATGAGGCGTCGAGCCAGCGGGAGGGTGTCGACGACGGGATTGTCGATCTCCGGATCGCCACGCCGGGAGAGAGCAGCGTTGATGAACGCGAGGTCGAAGCCGACGTTGTGGCCGACGACCACCGCTTCGTCCAGGAACTCGATCATCGATGGAAGCACCGCCTCGATGGGCGGAGCGCGCACGACCATCGATTCGGTGATGCCGGTGAGCACGGTGATCATCGGCGGGATGGCGCGGCCGGGGTTCACCAGGCTGTGCAACGTGCCGAGGAACTCGCCGCCGCGCACCTTCACCATGCCGATCTCGGTGATGAGATCGGTGGTTCGGTCGCTTCCGGTGGTCTCGATGTCGAGCACGCAGAACGTGACCTCCGACAGCGGCACGCCGAGGTCGTCGAGAGAACGCTGCCCGCCGGCTGCAATGCGCATCCGGAAATTCCACCACGAACAGGTGTTCGGAGTCAAGAACAAGCGTTCGATTTGGTGGTGAACCGGGGTCGCTACAGTTGGCCTGGTGAGTGGCGAACACGCGGCCGACGTACCAGATCAGGTGCTGCGATTGGCGCTCGAGTTCGCCGTCGGGATCGCTGCTGCCGGTGTCAAGCTCCGCCCACCGGTGGTCTTCCCGGCGGAGTTGAAGCGGTTCCTCCGATTCCACAAGTTGCCGCCGGCCGCGCTGGCGCAGGTGCGAGCGGCCGTGGAGGCAGACGACGACTTCAGGTCCCGCTTGGCGTCGGTCGCCACCACTGAACTGGTCGATCGAGCAGGGATGCTGTGGCTGACGCGCCCAGAGGGCTGGGAGGACGAGGTCGCCGGGCTCGTACCCGAGCAGGCCGTCGCCGGAGAGACCGCGATGCGCCGTGAAGAGCGCCGCCGCCGAGCCGCGCAAGAGTCAGCTGCTCGCGCTCGGGCCGAACTGCTCAGCCTGAGCGCCGAGTTGGATCGGGAGCGAGGTGCCAAAGCCGGTTTGTTGGCCGACGTCGACCGGTTGCGTGTCGAGGTCGACGAGCTTCGTCAGCGATTGCGTGAGGCGCAGCGAGCCGAGCACGCCACAGCCCAGACCCTGGCCAAGACCGAGTTTGATCTGCACGAGGCTCGGCAGGTACCGCAACAGGCAGGCGCGTCTGTCGTGCCGGCGTTCGACGCCACGACTCTGCGCAAACTGGTCGATGGCGCGCTGTCTGTCTCCACCGAGTCCGTGCGCTTGTTGACCGAGGCCCTGCGTGAGATCGAACGGGACGACGACTCGGTCGGGGCCGAGCCAGCAGTGCCGGCACCACGCCGACAGCGCAGCCGGCGCAAAGCGGTGCGCCTTCCGGGAGGGGTGTTGGCCGGGTCGGTGGAGAGCGCCGAGTTCCTGGTGCGCACCGCCGGCGCCAACACGTTGGTCGACGGCTACAACGTCGCCAAGCTCGGCTGGCCGTCGCTCGATCTCGATCAGCAACGGGAACAGATCAGCGTCGCTGCCGAAAACTTGGCCAAGCGTTGGAACCTGGCGATGACGATCGTCTTCGACGGCGCTGCCGTCGAGGGAGCCCACACTGCCGCGAGGCGGCGCGTTCGCATCGTCTACTCGCCGGCCGGTGTGTCGGCCGACGACGTGTTGCGCGGTGAGGTCGCTGCCTTGGGCCACGACCAGCCGGTGGTCGTGGTCACCAACGATCGGGCGATCATCACTGACGTCGTCGCCGCCGGCGCGAACAGTGTGACCTCCGATGCGTTCCTCGCGCTCATCCGCCGTTGACCCCTGTGGAGTGTTTCGGGGTTGGCTGGGGGCCGTGAAACACTCCACACCGGGTCTGTGGGGTGTTTCGGGTTTGGTCGGGGGCCGTGAAACACTCCACGGTCAGCGGTCGGCTACGGCGACTCGGCCGACGCTGAGCGAGCGCGGGTGGCGCACGGTGATCCGCTCGCGCTCGGCGATGGTCAACAGGTCGTCATCGCTCACCACGGCGAAGCGCTCACCGGTGAGGAGCGCGGCCATCGACTGGGCGGTCCACGAGGATCGGCGCGGTTCGTGAGCAAGAGGATCCTGTCGCCGGCTGAGAACGGTGACGGCGCGGGCGAACAGGCGACCCGCTGCGGCGGCCACGGATGGCGACTGGTAGTTGACGACGAGGCGACTTCCCCGGGTAGAGCGACGGCCGACGATGCGCGTCGTTGCCTCGACGGCGGCCGGCGCGAGGTACGGCACGACACCTTCCCAGATCCACGTCGTGGCGATGGTCTCCACGTGCCCAGCGGTCGTCAACGCGGTGTCGAGGTCGTCCTCACCGAAGTCGACCGGCACGAAGTGCAGGGTGCGAGCGACCGGCTCGAGAGAGCTCGTCCGCAAACGCTTGTCCTCCTGGGACTTGGGATGGTCGACCTCGAACACGTCGACGGCAGCTAGCTCCGACATGCGCCAGGCCCGCCCGTCGAGCCCGGCTCCGAGGATCACGAGCTGCGTTGCCCGTCGTGAGCGAACGGCGTCGTCGATCGCCAGCGTTCGAGGGACGATCACCTCCGCGTTGGCTCTCAGCATCTCGAATTCCATGCGATCGCCGGCACGCCGCGGTGGCTCGCCGGATCGGGCGCGTTCGACGGGTGCACGTTCCTCGTCGGTGAGCATCCGCATGGCTGTCGGATCGTCGAACCGCCCGGGAGCAAGGTGTCCCTGGGCGACAGCCCGACCTTGGCACACGAGTACGGCAGTGCGGCTGGCGTGTCCGGTGTTCATCCACTCCAGTAGAGCAGGGCGATCGCCGAACTGTGGCGCGCCGCGGCGCCGCGTAACACCCCTTTGCGATGATCGCCGTGGGTGGAGCCCGAGCAGATCCCAACGAACGAGGAAGCCTCATGGCCAGGAACACGACATCACTGATCATCTCTTGCGACACGTGCTGCATGCGCGGCACGGCGACCTGCGCCGACTGCGTCGTCACCCATGTGCTGTCGCCGGCATCCCGCGAGACCATTGGTTTCGACGACGAGGAAGTGCGGGTTGTGCGTTTGCTCGTTCGTGCGGGATTGATGCCTACGCTGCGACACAGTGAGACCGACTCTGCCAACGCCTTCTCCTGATGGCGCCTATGTGCGGGAACTGGCCGAACTTGCCGAGGCCCACGGCGTTTCCCACGTCGGCGTCTGCGATGCAGGGGTGCTCGAGCGAGCCCGAGCCGAGTTGCTTCGCCGGATGGAAGCCGGACTGCACGATGGGTTGCCGTTCACGTACAAGAACCCCGTTCGATCCACCGATCCGGGCCGCGCAGTCGTGGGCGCCCGGTCGGTGCTGGTCGGTGCTCGCTCCTACTTCATCGATCAACCTGCTGCACCCGAAGGGCCACAGGGCCGTGTAGCGCGGTACGCATGGTCGGATCACTACGTGCCCTTGCGCGAAGGTCTGCGAGCAGTCGCTCGCCGCTTGAGGCGCGACGGGTGGAAGGCAGTGGCGTTCGCCGACGACAACTCGATCGTCGATCGCGAGGTCGCGTTCAACGCCGGCATCGGTTGGTTCGGCAAGAACGCCAACATCTTGCTGCCCGGTGCCGGAAGCTGGTTCGTGTTGGGTTGTGTCATCACCACGGCGCCCCTGCCTCCGAGCGCGGCGCCGGCCGCCGACGGTTGCGGCTCGTGTCGTCGGTGTCTCGATGCCTGTCCGACCGGCGCCATCATTGCTCCTGGTGTGATCGACGCGGGGCGCTGCTTGGCCTGGATCATCCAGAAGCCGGGAGTGATGGACCGACGGTGGCGTGTCGCCATCGGAGATCGCATCTACGGCTGCGACGACTGCCAGACCGTGTGCCCTCCCACCGTTCGGTTCGCGTCCACTCACCGCGCGCCGCAGGTCGAGATCGAGCCGTGGGTGTCGCTCATCGATCTCCTCGGCGCGACCGACGACGAGATCATCCGACGGTGGGGCCGTTGGTACATCAGCGATCGCGATCCACGGTGGGTGCGTCGCAACGCACTGGTGGCGTTGGGCAACGTCGGACGCGCCGACAACTTCGATGTGCGCCGCTGCCTCGCCCAGTACCTGGCAGCCGACGACGCGATGTTGCGCGGGCATGCAGTGTGGGCAGCACGCCGACTCGGCCTCGATTCGTTGCTGCCGAAGCACGACCCCGATCCACAGGTGGCCGAAGAGCTGGTGGCTGCGCTGTGAAGCACCTGCTGGTCACGAACGACTTCCCTCCGAAGATCGGCGGCATCCAGTCGTTGCTGTGGGAGTGGTGGCGACGGCTGCCTGCCGACTCGTTCGCCGTGTTGACGAGTCCATATCAGGGAGCCGAGGCGTTCGATGCCGAGCAGCCGTTCCACATCGAGCGAACCCGCGAGCCGGTGCTGCTCCCGCACCCGTGGATGGTGTCGCGCATCAACGAGATGGCCGACCGCGTCGCCGCCCAACTGATCGTGCTCGATCCCGCCATTCCACTTGGTCTCGTGGGCCCGTCGCTTCGTCTGCCGTACGACGTCGTGTTGCACGGCGCCGAGGTCACTGTGCCAGGCCGATTGCCCGGCACGAAGCAGTCGCTCGCGTACGTGTTGCGCGGCGCACGCCACATCGTCGCGGCCGGCAACTACCCGGCACGTGAAGCCGAGCGTGCCGCAGGTCGCAGCCTGCCGATCACCGTCGTGCCGCCGGGTGTCGACACCGGCCGCTTCCGGCCGCTGACCCAGGATGAACGGGAAGTTGCACGAGCCCGGTTCGGGCTTCCGCTCGACGCCGAACTAGTCGTCAGCATCAGCAGGCTCGTGCCCCGGAAGGGTTTCGACACAGCCATCCGGGCCGCGGCCCGACTGCGATCGTCGCGCCCCAAATTGCTTCTGGCGATATCCGGCGGCGGCCGCGACGAGGAGCGGCTACGAAGACTGGCGAAGGATCTCGATGCTCCGGTGCGATTCCTCGGCCGGGTCGACAACTCGGATCTGCCCCTCCTGTACGGCTGCGCCGACGTGTACACGATGCTGTGCCGCAACCGATGGGCCGGCCTCGAACAGGAAGGCTTCGGGATCGTCTTTCTCGAGGCCGCGGCGTGCGGAGTTCCTCAGGTTGCCGGCGACTCGGGTGGGGCGGAAGACGCGGTGGTCGATGGTGAAACCGGATTGATGGTGAGGCACACCGACGACGCGCGAAGCGGCCACGGCAATCGGGCGATTGCTCGACGATCCCGAGTTGCGACTCGCCATGGGTCGCGCCGGTCGGGCGCGAGCTGTCGACGAGTT
This sequence comes from Ilumatobacteraceae bacterium, assembly GCA_963720775.1. Classification (GTDB taxonomy): domain Bacteria; phylum Actinomycetota; class Acidimicrobiia; order Acidimicrobiales; family Ilumatobacteraceae; genus JAENVT01. The sequence continues at coordinate 225,668 of CAVRGR010000002.1, forward strand.
CTCGTATGACGGCCTCGCCAAGCGACTGGGAGCCTCGTTCGAGGCCCTGCCATGATCGCGCGCCGATGACCAGCCATCACGAAACCCGGCCCGGCGCACGCGTCATCGCCGTCGATCTCGTCGGCACCGGACTGTTCCTCGCCGCGTTGGCTGTCGCCATCCCATTGCGAGCTCATCGCTTCGCACAGTTCCTCATCGGCGGAATCTCGATGCTGCTCTTTGCGATCGGGGTGGCGACGACGTTGTGGGCATACACGCGCGCCCTCGATCGATCTCGAGTCGAAGAGGTCGGCGTGGCCAACCTCTATCTCCTCACCGGCGAGACCGCGCCGAAAGACATCAAACGGACGATGTCGTCGGCGCTCGCCGTTCAGATCGTCGCGGCCATCGCCGGTGCGTGGATCGGTGTCGTCGGTCTCGACGAGGGCGACCTCAATGCACTCGCGTTCGGAGTTCTCGTTCCGATGTTCGGTATCGGGATGAACGGAATCTGGGCCGCACGGCACGGCTCGTACGGACCACGGTTGGGCACAGCGGTGTCATCGAGAGATCACGAGATCGACTAGAACAGCACCATGGCTGAAACGGCGTCACAGACCACGACGATTGCTGCTCCACCAGATCGCGTGTGGGAGATCGCCACCGACCTCGAGCACTATCCCGAGTGGGCCAGAGACGTGAAGGACGTCGTGGTGCGAGTTCGCGACGACCAAGGTCGGCCCCTCGAGGTCGAGTTCAGGGCGTCGGCCCTGGGCCGCAGCACGCACTACACGCTGAGCTACGACTACAGCGCCGCGCCGACGGTGCTCGCCTGGAGCATGTTGCGCGGCGACATCATGCGCACCATCGATGGTGCGTATCACTTCAGCCCGACATCCGATGGTGGCACTGAAGTTCGCTACGACCTGGTCATCGATCTCGTGGTACCGCTGCCCGGATTTGTGAAGCGCCGCGCCGAGGTGCGGATCCTCAACACCGTCCGCGAGCTCAAGATCCGCGCCGAATCGTGACTTCGCGCCGGCTCGGCATCGACGTCGGGGGCACGAAGTGTCTCGGTGTGGTGCTCGACCACGGCGGCATTGTTGTCGAAGAACAACGGCGGCCGACGCCGCCCGGTCCTGAGGCGTTCGTCGACACACTCGCCGAGCTCGCTGGTGCGCTGGGAGTCACTGACTCGTTGGGCATCGGTGTGCCCGGCATGGTGACGCGATCGGGTGTGATCAAGGCGTCACCGAACTTGATCGACATCACCGACTTCGAGGTCGGACGGATGTTGTCCGAACGCCTTGGGTTCCTCGTGGAGGTCGGTAACGATGCCACGTGTGCCGCGGCGGCCGAATGGCAAGTGGGTGCGGCTCGCGGAGCCACCGACATGGTGATGGTCACGCTCGGTACGGGCATTGGCGGCGGGGTGGTGGCCGGCGGCCAGCTCATTCGCGGGGCCAACGGCTTCACGGGAGAGATCGGTCACATGGTGGTCGACCCGGTCGGATTGCCATGCCCGTGCGGCCGTCGCGGGTGCTGGGAACGCTACGCATCCGGCTCCGGCCTCGCCCAGATAGCGCGCCAAGCCGCGATCGGCAAACGTCTACGTCGCGTCGTGCAACTTGCCGGAGGCGACCCGGAGAACGTTCGCGGCGAGAACGTGCAAGCAGCGGCACGCGAAGGTGATGCCGACGCGCTCGACGTCATCGATCTGTTCGGCAGGTGGGTAGCGCTGGGTCTGGTGAACCTCACCAACGTGCTCGATCCGCAGATGTTCGTGCTCGGCGGCGGTCTGGCCGCTTCGGGTGATCTGTACATCGGCCCGATCCAGAAGTGGTTCACGGAACTTCTGTACGCACCCGATCTCCGACCACACCCTCAGCTGGTCTTCGCTTCCCTCGGCGAACACGCCGGGGCAGTCGGTGCTGCGCTCATGACCGAATTGCGTTGAAGAGGAGGCCGTGACGATCCTGGCGACGGTGCTCGAGCAGTTGTGCGGCGAACCACGAGGCTCGGCGACATCAGCACATCCGTCAGCCCGCCGCGGTCGTTGATCGCGTCGATCAGCATCGTCGCCGCGACCACGCCCATCTCGCGGACGCGGTTGATGGATCGTGGTGAGCCCGATGTGGTTCAACGCAGCGAGCGAGGTGTTGTCGAAGCCGACCACCGAGACCTCGTCAGGGATTACCAGACCGGCCCGCTCGATCACGTCGATGGCCCCTACGGCAGAGAGGTCGTTGGCGGTGAAGATCGCGGTCGGACGGTCGGCACCATGGAACAAGCGCTCCGCGCCGCGGGCCCCGGCTTCCTCGGTGAAATCACCAGCGACCACGTGAGCCTCGTCGGTCAAACCGAGTACGCGCATCGTCTGCAGATAGCCGCTGCGGCGCGGCGCGGCGCCGGCACCCTTTCCACCGTCGATGTGAGCGATGCGTCGATGACCGAGCTCATGCAAATGCTCGACCGCAAGGCACGCCCCATAGGCATCGTCGGTGGTCACGGATCCGAGGACGGTCTTCGGCAAGGCTCGACCGACCGACACGACGGCGACTTCGCGGCCGACGATGTCGAGCCGGGTCGCCGGCAACCGACAGCCGGCGACGATGATGCCATCGACGCGCGAAGCAAGGAAGGTGTCGAGCACCGCGAGATTCGAGACGGGCGTTGCGCCGCCCACTGGCCAGGATCAGTTGATAGCCGTGCCGATCGGCGGCGTCGTGGATGCCGTCGGTCACCTCGGCGAACCACGGATTGTGAAGGTCGTTCAACAGCACGCCGATCGTGAGCGTCTTGCGTGATGCGAGGTTCCTGGCCATGAGGTTGGGCCGGTAGCCGAGCTTGGTGGCGGCATCGCTGACTCGCCGGCGCGACTCGGCGCTGACTCGCGGTGAATCGCGCATGACCAACGAAACCAACGCACGCGACACGCCGGCCACCTGTGCGACATCCTCCAACGTCGGTGCGCTGCTCCGCCGTCCGTTCGACATCGCGGCCAAGTTACTGCACTTGACACGGTGGCTGGGCCGTCTACAGTTAGAGCGCTCTACCGGAGATGACGAGGGGAAAAGATGATCGACCGCATCGCCGCGGCGCCGATTTCGTGGGGGATCTGTGAGGTTCCGGGTTGGGGCCTGCAGATGGCGCCGAGCCGCGTGCTGGGTGAGATGGCTGCGTTGGGGATCTCGCAAACCGAGCTCGGCGCTCTCGGCTGGTTACCCGACGATGTCGATGAGTTGCACGCCTTGCTCGACCAGTTCGACATCAGCGTTCTCGGTGGCTTCGTTCCGTTGGTGCTTCACCACGGCACTTCTCACCCCGGCTCGGTCGAGGCCGCGCACGCCGCGGCGAGCACACTGGCCGGCGCCGGTGGGCGGTACTTCGTCGCCGCGGTCATCGCCAGCATGGAGTCGTGGGATCGCCCGACGTTGTCGTCGGCAGAATGGTCGGCGTTGTTCGAGGGGTTGGCCGAGACCGAGAAGATTGCTGCTGAATACGGCCTCACCCAGGTCGTGCATCCTCACGTCAACACGCTGATCGAGACCGCCGACGAGTTCGAGCGGTTCCTCGCCAACAGTGCTTCATCGTTCTGTCTCGACACCGGTCATCTCTTCATCGGCGACGCGGATCCCGTTGCGATCGCCGAGCAGCAGGGCGAACGTGTCGGCCTCGTTCACGTCAAGGATGTCGACCGCTCGATCGCACAGCGATTCCGGGCAGGCGAGTTCGATTGGATGGGGGCCATACAGCACGGCCTGTTCCCCTCCGCGGGTGCAGGCGACGCACCGATCGCTGATACGGTGCGAATTCTGGAGCGTTCCGGCTACGCAGGATGGTACGTATTGGAACAAGATGTCGCCTTGACCGACGGTGAACCACCGCTCGGTGAGGGCCCGGTGCACGGTGTTCGCAAGAGCATCGAGTACCTCAGGTCGCTGGCTGGGTAACTCCGGTCAGTGGAAAACAGCCGGCTTCGTCGGCGCACTATCAACACTCCTAGAGGGGGAAAGAGCACACATGAAGAAGACCCGCTACGTCTTCGCATCTCTAGCAGCGCTCGCCTTGGTGGCGACTGCCTGCGGAAGCGACAAGAATGGCACTACAGCTTCGGTCGCGCCTGCCGCGACCTCTGCTGCCGCTACCACACCGGCTCCGGCCGACACGTCCGGCGCTGCAACCACAGCGGCTCCTGCCGACACCTCGTCGGCCGACACCGTCGATGTCACTTCTGGTGAGGACGTCACGATTGCCGTCGTCACCCACGGCGACGGTGGCGTGTTCTGGTCGGTGTTCAAGAAGGGTGCTCTGCAGGCTGGCAAGGACCTGGGCATCACGGTGAACTACCAGGAGTCCAACAACAGCGGAACCAAGCAGTCCGACATGATCAACCAGGCCGTCGCCGATGGTGCTCAGGGCCTCGCCGTTTCGTTGGCCGATCCTGATGCCGTGAAGGCTGCGGTCATGGCCGCCGAAGCCGCTGGTCTTCCGGTTGTCACGACCAACTCCGGATCCGACCTGTACAAGGAGTTCGGTGCGTTCACTCACATCGGCCAGGACGAGTTCACGGCCGGCGCGGGCGCTGGTGAGAAGTTCAACGACGCCGGCGTGAAGGTGCTGTTGTGCGCCAAGCAGGAGCAGACCAACACGGGCCTCGACGCACGCTGCGACGGTGCCAAGAGCACGTTCAAGGGCAAGTTCCTCACACCAATCACCACCTCGGGCGATGCCTCTGGCAAGCAGCAGGCCGACCTCAAGGCAGCTCTCGACGCCGATCCGACGATCGATGGCCTGTTCGGTACCGGCCCGGTCGTCGGCCACGACGCCTCGGCAGCTGCCAAGGAGCTCGGTCGCACCGTCACCATCGGTGCTGTCGACCTGTCGTCCGACATCCTCGACGACATCGCCGCCGGCGACGTGTTGTTCACGATTGACCAGCAGCAGTACCTGCAGGGTTACGTGTCGGTGCTGGCCCTGTACCTCAACATCACCAACAAGAACACCCTTGGTGGTGGCCTGCCCATCAACACCGGCCCCGGCTTCGTCACGAAGGACAACGCCGCCGCCGTCAAGGACCTCGTGGCCAAGGGCACACGCTGAGCTAGAAGCAGTACTACCCAGTGGCGGGCGTCTTCGGGCGCCCGCCACTCTCACGCCGACCGAAGCTGACGTACGTCTTCTTCGGTCGGCGTGTTTTCACATAACCTGAAATTCTCAACTTCGCAGGACAGGGGGGTCCATGACAGCGACGACAGAGGTATCAACGACCGATCCGCCGGTTCCTACCTCACCGGTGGTGCACACCGACGAGCGGCTCTCGCATCGCGGCCCGATGCAGCGCTGGCTGATCTCACCCGAGATCGGTGCACTCATCGGCGCCGTCATCGTGTGGATCTTCTTCTGGGGGAATGCGCGCACGTTCGGTCAAGCCAACTCGACGCTCAACTGGCTCGACGTTGCGGCCCCCACCGGCATCATGGCGACGGCCGTGGCTCTGCTCATGATCGGCGGCGAGTTCGACTTGTCGTCTGGCGTCATGACCGGGGCGAGTGCGATCGTGATCGGCTTGATGTCGCGAACGTTCATGGGTACCGGCATCAACATCGGTTGGGCCATCGGCGCAGCGTTCCTCCTCTCCGCGGCGGTCGGCTGGTTCAACGGCTTCATGGTCAACAAGACGGGACTACCGAGCTTCATCGTCACGCTGGCTTCGTTCTTCGGGGTCAGAGGCATGATCGTCGTCTTGTCCCAGCGCCTCGTCGGCAAGGTGCAGGTCGACTCGATCCTGAAGCAGCGTGGCGCCGCCGGCTGGAAGACCTGGGTCGCGCATGAGTGGCAGTTCAAAGAGTTCTCCGGGCGCGACACCTTGTTCATCACCCTCGTCATCGTTGGCGGTGTCGCCTTCCTCTACGGTTTGCTCGAGCAGTCGTTCATCCGACGTACGTCCCTCAACCCACGAGGCGTGGTCATCACCCTCGCCGGTGCCATCGGGATCGCAGTTGGTTTCGCCGCGCTCCTCAACACCGACGGCGTCGGGAAGAACTTCCTGTTCGGGATGATCGGCGGCGTCGGGCTGATCGCCTTCATCGTCGGTCTGGCTCTCACCCGCTGGCAGGGGCGGGCGGGCGTCGCCGCTAGCGTCTCCGAGGTTCCCCAGGCGGTGGTTTGGCGCCTCGGCTTGGGCATCGCCGGCATCGCCTTGGCCTGCGTGACACACATCCCCTTCGACCGTCATCAGCGCCTGCCCGTGCTCTCGTGGACGGACCCGTCGCTGCGACCGGTCATTGCCTGGATCGCCGCCATCGCCGGCATCGCTCTCGCGGTGCGGGCGCTCCTGCCTTCGCTGCACGGCAACTGGAAGGCCGCCGGCGTGTTCAAGGTCGTGCTGTTGAGCGCGTACTGCGGCCTCGTGCTGATGGCCGGAGTCCTCGCGTTCTTGCAGCTCACCACGGTTCAGGCGATGCGTACGATTGCCATGCTGCTACTCGGCGGCGGCGGGATCGTGCTCATGCTCACGGCTCGAGGCCGGGCAGGGCGCACCAACAGGAGCCTGCAGCTGATCGTCGGAACCCTGGTGTCGATCGCCGTCATCGTGTTGGCGGTCGTCATCCGTGCCGACTCTGCGGCCACCCGGTTCCGGGTCGGCATGTTCGGGGCGATGATGCTCGGTGCCGTCATCATCCTGGCCAACTCGCTGCTCGAGTTCGTGATGCTCAAACGGCACCAAGCCGATCACCGCGCCGACACGCTCGGCAAGAAGCTGCAGTTGGCCGGCGCCGGAATAGCGACGATCGGTCTGATCATCCGCCTGATCTTCACCAACTTCACGAAGGCCCACGCTGCGGCGGTCAAGGCAGCTGGTGGCAACGTCGGCCAGAACGTGCTGCGCGAGACGGTTGTCTGGTGGGTGATCGTGGCGGCCATCGGTGCGTTCGTGCTCACCAAGACCAAGTGGGGCAACTGGATCTTCGCCGTGGGCGGCAACAGAGACGCCGCCAGCGCCATCGGCGTACCGGCCGGCTCGGTCAAGATCAGCCTCTTCGTCGTCGTGTCGCTGTGCGGCTGCCTGGCCGGAACGCTCATCGCGCTCCGCTACGGCACGGTGCAGGCCAACCAGGGAATCGGTTTGGAGTTCGAGTACATCATCGCTGCGGTCGTCGGAGGTTGCCTGATGACTGGCGGGTACGGCTCGGTGATCGGTGCCTCGCTCGGGGCGATCATCATGGCGATCTCCACCAACGGCGTGCAGAGCACCGGGTGGAACTCCGACGGTCGCTACACGTTCCTCGGTGGCGTGTTGCTGCTCGCCGTCCTCGTCAACAACTACACCCGCCAGAAGGCGCAGGAAGCACGATGAAACCTCCCACCGGCGAGCACGCTCTCCTCGAGCTACGCCACATCTCCAAGTACTTCGGCAACGTCACCGCGTTGGAAGACATCACCACCAGAGTCGAGGCGGGCAAGGTCACGTGCGTGCTCGGCGACAACGGTGCGGGCAAGTCGACGTTCATCAAGATCCTCTCCGGTGTGCATCAGCCAAGCTCGGGCGAGTACACGATGTACGGCAGCCCGGTGCATTTCACGACCCCGCGTGATGCGCGCAACGCAGGCATCGCGGCTGTGTTCCAGGATCTCGCTCTGGCACCGTTGCTCTCGGTGTGGCGCAACTTCTTCCTCGGCGTCGAACCCATGCACTTCGGCATGGTCATGCGCAGCGCCTTCATGAAGAAGACGGCCAAGGAAGAGATGGCCAAGATGGGCATCGACGTGCGCGACGTCGACCAGCCGGTAGGCACGATGTCGGGTGGCGAGCGGCAGTCGGTCGCCATCGCCCGCGCCGTGTACTTCGGCGCCAGGGTGCTGATCCTCGACGAACCGACGTCGGCGCTCGGCGTGAAGCAGTCGGGTGTCGTGCTCAAGTACACGCGGGCCGCCGCTGAACGGGGCCTCGGAGTCATCTTCATCACCCACAACCCCAACCACGCGTTTCCCGTGGGAGATCGCTTCTTGCTGCTCAACCGAGGGCACAGCCTCGGCGACTTCGGCAAGGACGAGATCTCGCACACCGAACTGACTCGTCTGATGGCCGGCGGCGCCGAGCTCGAGCAACTCGAGCACGAGATCGGTGTCCGCTGAGACTCGATGACCGCACCCTCCGGCACCTCGCTCGAGCTCCTCACCGTTGGCCGCATATGCGTCGATCTGTACGCCAATGAGGCGGGTGCCGGCTTCATCGATCCGCAGACGTTCACCAAGTCGATCGGTGGTTCGGCTACCAACGTAGCCATTGCCGCTGCCAGGCTCGGGCACCACGCGGCAGTGTTCACCAAGGTCGGCGACGACCCGTTCGGCGAGTACGTGAAGCACAAGCTCGACCTGTTCGGCGTCGACACTCGATATGTCTTCACCCATCCGGAGATGCCCACGCCGCTTGCGTTTGCCGCGATGGACCCGCCTGAGGATCCCAAGCTGCTGATGTACCGGTACCCGATGGGTCCCGACCAGACGTTGGAGATCTCCGAGATCGACCGCAAGACCGTGGTCGACGTGCCGATCCTGTGGCTCACGGGAGCCTGGTTCTCCAAGGAGCCGGCGCGCCAGACCTGTTGGGAGCTCCTGTCCATTCGCCGGCGCAAGCCGCACGTGGTCTTCGATCTCGACTACCGCGCCAACTTCTGGTCGAGTCCCGAGGCGGCGAGCGCCGACATCGGCCCGGTGCTCGACCATGTCACGGTGGCCGTCGGCAACCGCGTCGAGTGCGAGGTAGCAGTCGGCTCGTCGGATCCGCCAGAGGCAGCGCGCCGCTTGCTCGCCCGCGGCGTCGAATTGGCGATCGTCAAGATGGGTGGCAACGGTGTGATGGTGGCCACGGCGGCCGGCACCACGGTGGTGGCTCCTCACTTCGTGAAGGTCGTTTGCGGCCTCGGTGCCGGCGATGCGTTTGGCGGGATGCTCGCACACGGCCTGCTGTCGGGCTGGGAACCCGTCCGCATCCTCGAGTACTGCAATGTGGCCGGTGCCATCGTGGCGGGTCGGTTGCTGTGCTCCGACGCCATGCCCACCCTCGACGAGGTCGAAGAAGCGCTGGAGGAACGCCGTGTCGCTGGATGACGAGACCTACGCGGCGCTCACCGAAACGCGGGTCAGCTCGCCGTACAAGATCGGCGAAGCACTCGCCGCACGTCGGCGCAGGTCGACGCTCACCCAAGACGGCATGCTCTTCATCGTCGCCGCCGACCACACGGCGCGGGGGATGGTCGGGCTGTACGACGACCCGCTGGCCATGGCCAATCGCCGCTCGATGCTCGATCGCCTGCTCACGGTGCTCGAGCACCCGCGTGTCGACGGTGTGCTCGGCAGCGCCGAGATCATCGACGACCTGGCGCTGCTCGGCAAGCTTCACGACAAGGTCGCCGTCGGCACGATGAACCGCGGCGGCCTGGCCGGCGCGTCTTGGACGATCGACGACCGGTTCACCGCGTTCGACACTGCTCACCTGCGTGCCGCCAACCTCGATGCGGGAAAGCTGCTGCTGCGAATCGACTACCACGATGCGGGCACGGTGCCTACGCTGGCCGGCGCGGCGCAGGCCGTGCAGGAGCTCAACGACGCGCACATGATGGCAATGGTCGAACCGATCCCGTACACGAAAGATGCCAAAGGCGAGGCGGTGTGGGACAACGATCCGCTGGCTCTGGTGAAAGCCGTGGGCATCAGTGCCGCGCTCGGCGGCTCGAGCGCCTACACGTGGTTGAAGATCCAAGCAACGGCCGACATCGCCACCGTCGCCCAGGTCACGACGCAACCGTTGCTGCTGTTGGGTGGCGCCCCCGGGCCGGATCCGGAGGCGACGTTCGCGCTGTGGGAAGCAGCGCTCCATCAACCCACCGTGCGCGGTCTGGTGATCGGGCGCTCGTTGTTGTACCCGGCCAACGGCGACGTTGGCGCGACCGTCGGGCGTGCTGCAGACTTGGTGCAGCAGGCTGCAAAGGACAGGCAATGACCTCAACACTTCACCGACCCGCTGGCTCGTTGGTCGTGGGCGACCTTCCCGTTTCGCTCACACCGTCACAAGCCGGCTGGGCGTACACGGGCTTCATGGTCATTTTGCTCGCTCCTGGAGTAGAGCGCTCTATCGATCTCGGCGACAGTGAGGCTGTCGTGCTGCCGCTGTCGGCAACCGACCTTGCGGTCACCGTCGACGGTGAGCTGTTCACGGTCGACGGACGAGTGTCCGTCTTCGATCGGGTCACCGATTTCGTCTACGCGCCACGTGGCGCAAACGTTCTCATCACAGCACCCGCCGGTGGCGACGTGGCCATCGCCACCTCGATCTGTGACCGGCGCCTCAGCGCCCGCTACGGCTCGGCCGACAACGTGGCGGTCGAGTTGCGAGGCGCCGGCCCGGCGACTCGACAGATCAACAACTTCCTCAGCCCCGAGGCATGGCCGCACGCCGACAAGCTGATGTGCGTCGAAGTGATCACCCCCGATGGCAACTGGTCGAGCTATCCGCCGCATCGCCACGACGACTCACCCGAGTGCCCGGCCAACAACGAAGAGATCTACTACTTCCGCATCGGCACGGCCGGCACCAGCGACTACTCGACAGATGGTTTCGGCATGCATCGCACCTACACGCCCGACGGATCGATCGACGTCAACGTCGTCATCCACGATGGCGATGTCTTCTGCGTCCCGCGTGGCTACCACGGGCCCTGCATCGCCGCGCCCGGTTACCCGATGTACTACCTCAACGTCCTCGCCGGTCCGGGTGGAAGCCGCTCGATGGCCTTCTGTGACGATCCGACCCACCATTGGGTCCGCGACACATGGGCAGGGATGGCCACCGACCCACGGTGTCCGGTGACGACGAAGGAAGGTCGAACGAAGTGACCACGATACGAATCGGTGTGATCGGTTTCGGATGGATGGGTCAAGCCCACAGCCGGGGGTGCCGCCGGGCGCCGAGCTACTTCCTCGACCGCGACTACGAACCGGAGTTGGTGGTCGTCAGCGACACGGTGGCGGCCCGACGCGACGACGCGGTGCGCTCGTTCGGGTATCAGCGAGCGGTAGCCGACTGGCACGAGGTCATCGACGCCGACGACGTCGACGTCGTCTTCGTCACCGCCCCCAACATGCTCCACGTCGAAATGGTCGAGGCCGCTGCAGCGGCCGGCAAGAACGTGTTCTGCGAGAAGCCGGTCGGCGGCACCCCGCAACAGACCGTGGTGGCCGAGCGGGCGGCGCGCCACGCCGGTGTCATCACCGGTGTCGGCTACAACTATCGCTGGGCGCCGCTCGTGCAATATGCCAAGCAGCTCATCGACGACGGCACGCTCGGGCAGATCACCAACTACTACGGCCGCTTCTTCTCGATGTACGGAAGCGACCCGCTGGGTCTTCTGTCGTGGCGGTTCCTGGTCGACCAAGCCGGTCACGGTGTGAGCACCGACATCCTCAGCCACTCGGTCGATCTCGGCCACTACCTGGTCGGCGGCATCAGCAAGGTGCTCGGTACCGGTGAGACCTTCATCAAGCAGCGCCCCTTGCCCACCGGCGGAGGCACGCACTACGACCGGGGCAAGCCCGGTGACCCGACGGGCGAGGTCACCAACGAGGACTACATCGGCATGATGTGCGTGTTCGAGAATGGCGCCAGGGGCACGTTCGAGGCCTGTCGCTCGATGGTCGGCCCCGAAAGCCAGAACAGCTTCGAGGTGTACGGCACCAAGGGCTCGGTCGCCTGGAACTTCGAAAGGATGAACGAACTGCGCGTGTACATCGCTGCCGAGCACAAGTACACCGGGTTCACGACCGTACTCGGCGGCGACCGATTTCCACCACACGGCAACTTCGTGCCGGGCAGCGGGAACAGCATCGGTTTCGAAGACCTGATCTGCATCGAAGATCATGAGTTCCTGCAATCCCTGGCGGCCGGCCGGCAGCACACGCCGGATTTCACCGACGCACTGCGGTACGTCTCCGTGCAAGACGCGGTACTGAGAAGTTGGCAGAGCGGCCACTGGGAAGACGTCGTCTCCCTGAGAGAGGAATGACATGAGCACCACACGTCTGACAACAGCGGCGGCCATCGTGCGCTTCCTCGTCGCCCAGCGGACGGTGATCGACGACGTCGAGGCACCGCTGTTTCCCGGTGTCTTCGCCATCTTCGGCCATGGCAACGTCACCAGTCTCGGGCTGGCCCTCCAAGAGGCCGGCGACTCGTTGCCAACCTGGCGAGGTCAGAACGAGCAAGGCATGGGGTTGGCCGCGGTCGGGTACGCGAAGGCAGCGCGACGTCGCCAGATCATGGTGTGCACGTCGTCCGTGGGGCCAGGGGCGCTCAACATGGTGACCGCCGCCGGCGTCGCCCACGCCAACCGTCTTCCAGCGCTCTTCCTCGTCGGCGACACGTTCGCCAGTCGCCTGCCCGATCCCGTGCTGCAACAGGTCGAGCACTTCGGTGACCCCACCGTCACCGTCAACGACGCCTTCAAGTCGGTCAGCCGATACTGGGACCGCATCATGCGGCCCGAGCAGATCATCCACTCGCTGCCGCACGCAGTCGCGGTCATGCTCGATTCCGCCGAATGCGGTCCGGCGGTGATCGCCCTTCCGCAAGACGTGCAGGCCGAGGCATTCGACTTCCCCGACGAGTTCTTCAGCACGACCGTCCACCACATCGCCCGGCCGCGGCCCGACATCGGTCAGCTCGAACGAGCGGTTGCATCGCTGAGGTCGGCAAAGCGGCCGCTCATCATCTCCGGTGGGGGAGTGCACTACTCCCAGGCCTGCGACGATCTCGCCGCCTTTGCCGAGGCCCACGGAGTGCCGGTGGTGGAGACCACGGCGGGACGCACGTCGTTGCCGTCCGTCCACCCATTCAACGCCGGGCCGGTCGGTTCGACCGGCTGTACGAGTGCCAACGATCTGGCCGGCGCGGCAGACGTGATCCTGGCAGTCGGTACGCGACTGCAGGATTTCACCACAGGGTCGTGGACCGCCTTTGCCCGCGACGCGCAGCTGATCGGGCTCAACGCCGCCGTCTTCGATGCCGTCAAGCACCGCTCCCTTCCGGTGGTGGGCGACGCCCGGGAGGGCCTTCGCGAGCTCGACGAGCGGTTGTCCGGCTGGGTCGCCGATGACGACTGGGCGCTGCGCGCCAAGAACGTCACTGCCGACTACCACGCCTACATCGATGGCCTTGCCGACCCGTCGGCCGTGGGCGCCAGCGGACGGCCCACCTATGCCCAGGTGATCGGCGCCGTCGATCGAGCTCAACAACCGCGCGACTACGTCTTCGCCGCCGCGGGTGGCCTCCCGGGAGAGTTGATCAACGGCTGGCGCGCCAAGGAAGCCGGCGACTTCGACTGCGAGTACGGCTTCTCGTGCATGGGCTACGAGATCTCCGGTGCATGGGGCGCCAAGATGGCCCGCCCCGACGACGAGGTCATCACGTTCGTCGGCGACGGGTCGTACATGATGATGAACAGCGACCTGTACAGCTCGGTGATCTCCGGCCACAAGCTGATCGTGATCGTCTGCGACAACGGTGGCTTCGCCGTCATCAACCGCCTGCAGATCAACCAAGGTGGCGTGCCGTTCAACAACTTGATCGAGAACGCTCGCCATCACGAGTTGGTCTATGTCGACTTCGCCGCCCACGCCGCGGCGATGGGTTGCGACAGCGAGCGCGTCGCTTCGGTGCACGAGCTCGAGGGTGCCCTCAAGCGTGCCCGGCACAACGACCGCACAACGGTCATCGCCCTGCAGACCGACGCGTACTCGTGGACCGGTGGTGGTGCGTTCTGGGAGGTTGGCGTGCCCGAGGTCAGCAATCGTTCCGAGGTGCAGGCCGCCAAGGCAGCGATGGTCATTGGGAAACAACAGCAGAGGATCGGGATATGACAGAGGGTGTGGGCAAGCTTGCAGGGAAGGTCGTCGTCATCAGTGGCGGCACGCAGGGTCTCGGTGAGGCGATCGCACGGCAGGTGGTCGCCGACGGAGCCGCCGGTCTCGTTCTCGCAGGGCGCTCCGCCGACAGGGGTGCGGCGCTCGCCGTCGAGCTCACTCGGCTCGGCACCTCAACCGTGTTCGTCGAAGTCGACATGACCGATCCAGCGGCGCCGGGGGCGGTCATCGCCGCCGCCGATCAGCGCTTCGGCGTGGTGCATTGTGTGGTCAACGTCGCCGCCGCAACATGGCGCGACAACGTGTGGACCGCAACGCCCGAGGGGTTCGAGGAGATGATCGCCGTCAACGTCCGCGCCCCGATGTTCATGATCCAAGCTGCTGCCGAGGTCATGCGCCGCGAAGGCGTGCCCGGTTCGATCGTCAACATCGGTTCCACCAGCGGTCACGGCGGCCAGCCGTTCATCCTCAGCTACTGCGTGTCCAAGGGTGCGCTCGAGACCATGACCAGGAACCTCGCGTTCTCGCTGATGCGACACAAGATCCGGGTCAACGAGATCGCCCCTGGGTGGATGGACACCGAGTCCGAGGACGCCGTGCAGCGCAAGTTCCATGGCGCAGCCGACGGCTGGCTCGAGAAGGCCGAAGCAGGGCAGCCGATGGGTCGACTGATCAAACCGCCCGAGGTTGCCAAGGTCGTCGCCTTCTACCTGTCCGACGAGTCAGGGATGCTCACCGGCAACGTCGTCGATTACGACCAATCCGTTCATGGTGCCGGCGACGCGCCGAAGCCCTCGCTTCAGGAGACTCCACAATGACACTCAGAATCGGCGTATTGGGCGTTGGGCGCATCGGCAAGATGCACGCCGAGCTCGTGGCTCGGCAAGTGCCTGGCGCCTCGCTGGCGATGGTGCAAGACGTCAACGCCCAGGCGGCCGCGGCGATCGCCGCCGATCTCGACGTGCCATACACCACCGATATCGGCGAGCTCTTGCAGTCCGGCGATGTCGATGCCGTGGCCATCTGCAGCAGCACCGATACACACGTGCCGTTGATGATCGCCGCCGCAGGCGCAGGCAAGGCCATCTTCTGCGAGAAGCCGGTCTCGCTCGACCTCGGCAAGGTCGACGAAGGCTTGGAGGCGGTGCGGGCCGGCGCCGTGCCGATCCAGATCGGGTTCAACCGCCGGTTCGACGCTGCTCACGCATCCGTGCGCGCCGCCGTTGTCGATGGATCGGTGGGTGACCTGCACCTCGTGCGCATCACCAGCCGCGATCCGGCACCGCCACCGATCGCCTACATCAAGGTGTCGGGCGGTCTGTTCCTCGACATGATGATCCACGACTTCGACATGGCCCGATTCGTCACGGGGAGCGAGGTGGTCGACGTCTACGCCCAGGCCGCCGTGCGCGTCGATCCGGCCATTGGCGAAGCGGGCGACGTCGACACTGCCGTGGTCATGCTTCGTCACGAGAACGGATGCATCACGACCATCGACAACAGCCGTCAGGCGGTGTACGGCTACGACCAGCGTGTCGAAGCCTTCGGGTCCGGTGGAATGGCCGCGTCGGAGAACCCGTTGACCCACACCGGCATGCGCCGGTCCGCCGCCGGCACGATCAGCCAGACGATCCCATACTTCTTCCTCGACCGCTACATCCCGAGCTACATCGAGGAATGGAAGGCGTTCGTCGGTTACATCGCCGATGGCGGCCCGTCGCCGGTATCTGCCGAAGACGGTCGCGCCCCGCTCGTCATCGGCCTGGCCGCCTGGAAGTCGTACCGCGAAGGACGCCCCGTGCGCTGCGACGAAATCGCCTGACGTAGTCGTCGTGGGTGAAAGTCAGCTCATCACGTCGGCCACCTTCGTCCAGGTGTGGCCGCCGTCGATCGTCGCCCGTACGTCGGTTGCGGTCGTGGTCCATCCGATCGTCGACGTTGCCATCGTGATCGTGAGGGCCGGGAATGGGAGGTGGGTGCCGAGGTAGGTCTTGCCTCCGTCGGTGGTCGTCCACATCACTGCGTCCGGCCCCGTGCTTTGTTGGATGCCGAACCAATCGCTGGCCGATACCGCCATCAGCGTCGACTGTGGCCCGGTGTTGTTCACAGTGTCCGTGTCGGGTGGGGCGACTTCACGCCAGGTCTTGCCGAGGTCGTCGGTGGCGACGTAGTCGACTTCAGCCATCAGACCGGTCGGCGCGGTCACCTTCACGACGGTGAGATCCGCCGAGGTGGTGATGATCTGGAACGAGGGTCCATTCGGGTCGGGTCCGGAGGCGTCCCACAGAGGCGGCTGCACCCTCGTCCAGGTCGCGGCGCCGTCGTTGGTGACGAACAGCCCCACTCCCGCTGCCCATCCAGTCAGCGCGTCGCTGAAGGCGAGCGGGATCGGTGAGTCCGAGCTGACGAGTTGGAAGGTCATGCCACCATCCACAGTGGCGTACAGGGCAGCTCTTCGTGTGAAGGTGGTCGGGTCCGCCGCCGGATCGACGATCGACACGAAGCCGGTCAAGTCGTCGACGAAGACGATCCCGGCGGGGATGCCGCCGGCGAACACGGGATTGATGGTGGTCGTCAGCGAGGTCTCGGCGCCGTTGTCGGATCTCGTCACGGCCACGGCGTTTCCGCTATTTGGGCGCACCACCCACGCATGATCGCTGTCGAGGAGGAAGGCCTTGCCCCAGCCGCGCTCGTTCGAAGGTGGCGGCAGCGGCCGGCTCTTCCAGGTAGCGCCGCCGTCATTCGTGTGTGCGAGCACGTCGCTGGTGACAACCCACCCCGACAACGGGCCGGTCATCCGCGCGTCCTGAATCGCCGAACCCGCCAACACAGGCACGGGTCCATCAGGGGGTTGGTAGTGCGCCTCGCCGCCGGGCAGCGACGTAGAAGACGACGCGGCCGCGGCTGCTTGTGCCGCCGCGGCGGTCCTGCGGGCTTCTTCGGCGAGTTGCGCCGCTCGCAGTGCTGCCAAACGGCGCGCGGCCTCCTGGCGTTGAGCTTCTGCCTGCTGGACGAGCGGCGAATCGGTGGACGGCACGCTGTTGGCAGGTTCGGGCCGCTCGGTCGTCGGACGACTGGCGATTGCTATGACGCCAACGACGATGGCCGCCACGAGCAGGCCGATGACAGCGAGACGTGCTCGGCGTAGCGGGTTCCGACCATGGCTCGGTTCGTCGAGCTCGATCACCGAGCTCTCGGCGAGCTCTTCGGCCGGCGACGCGCGCGGAGAGGGAAACCCGACCGAACCTCGATCCAGGTGAAGTAGGCAGCGATCTGTTCTTCGACGTCACTCGGCATGATTGCTGACCTCCAATGCCCGTTGGAGCCGATCGAGGGCGCGGGCGATGTGAGTGCGGACACTGGATGGGCTGATCTCCAGCAGCTCGGCCACCTCCGTCTGACCCCACCCGTACGCGTGAACCATGACGACACATGTGCGTTGGGTCTCGGTCAGTTCTTCGAGCGCCGGCAGTAGTCGCGGCTCGAAGTCTTGAATGTCGGGGCTCGAGGCAGGCGGAAGAAAACCGTGTCGTCGATGTGCTCGTCGCGCCGCGGTCTGGGCGACCCGGTACAGGTAGCCGGCAGGGTTCTCCATGGCGCTGACCCGAGGCCAGTGCTCCCACCCGTACGCGAGCGCCTCGGCCGTGACGTCCAGTCCGAGATCGGGTCCGTAGGCGGCGATCAGGCCGGCGCGCAGTCGCTTCCCGACTGTCGACGCGAACTCCTCGAAGGTCACGACCTAGTAAAGCATTGAGCCTGCCCCAAACGTGACGAGGTGTTGGAGCTACGGGTGGGCTAGGTAGCTCAACCGTGACTCGCGGATCTCCTGCCAGGCTGCTTCGCGGCCGGCGAGGCCTGCGGTCGATGACGTCTTGCCGGGCTCGAGTGCCTTGTAGACCTCGAAGAAGTGTTGGATCTCGTTGACGAGTTGCGGCGTGAGATCCTCGAGGTCATGCACGTCGTTCCAGCGCGGCTCTTTCGGCGGCACGCAGATGAGCTTGGCGTCTTCCCCGGCCTCGTCGTGCATGTACAGCACCCCGACCGGCCGGGCCTGCACCCACACTCCCGGGTAGACAGGATCCTCCAGCAGAACCAGCGCGTCGAGCGGGTCGCCGTCACCGCCGAGCGTTTCCGGGATGAACCCGTAGTCAGCGGGATAGGTGGTTGCCGTGAACAATCGGCGGTCGAGGAACACGCGCCCGGTTTCGTGATCGATCTCGTACTTGTTGCGGCTGCCGCGGGGGATTTCGATCACGACGTGGATGCAATCGTCGGGTAGCGGGCTCTGGGCCATGCGGCCATGCTCGCATATCCGCCGTGGGTGCAAAGTTCGCAGGAAGTAGCGTGAAGATCCTCTATGGAGTTCCGCCGCATCACCAACCTGCCCCCGTACGTGTTCACGATCATCAACAACCTGAAGATCGAGGCACGGCGAGCAGGTGTCGACGTGATCGACCTCGGGTTCGGCAACCCCGACATCCCTTCACCGCAGATCGCCGTGGAAAAGCTCAGCGAGTCGGCCCACATCGCCCGCAACCACCGCTATTCCGTCAGCCGCGGCCTGCCCAAGCTGCGCGAGGCGGCTGCTGCGTTGTACGAGCGCAACTGGGGTGTGAAGCTCGACCCTGAGCTGGAGGTCACCAACACGATCGGGTCGAAGGAGGGCTTCAGCCACCTCATGTGGGTGCTGCTCGATCGCGGCGACGCGGCAATCGTGCCGAGCCCGAGCTACCCCATCCACATCTATGGTCCGTTGTTCGCGGGTGCCGATCTGCGCCAGGTGCCGATGCGACATCTCGCCGATCCCCGAGTGCAGGGCGACTTCACCGGTGACTTCTTCGACAGCCTGACGACCGCCTACGACATCGGTTGGCCCAAGCCGCGGGTGCTCGTGGTCTCGTTCCCGCACAATCCCACCGGAGCAGTCGTCGACCTCGACTTCATGCAACGTGTTGTCGATTTCTGTCGCGAACGGGAGATGATCGTCGTTCACGACTTCGCCTACGCCGACATCGGCTTCGACGGCTACAAGCCACCGAGCATCCTGCAGGCCGAAGGCGCCAAGGAATGCGCTGTCGAGCTCTACTCCATGACCAAGAGCTTCTCGATGGCGGGGTGGCGTTGCGCGTTCCTCGTCGGCAACGGCGAGGTCGTCCAAGCTCTGGTGAAGCTGAAGAGCTATCTCGACTACGGCACGTTCCAGCCGGTGCAGATCGCCGCAACCGTCACCATGAACGAAGCCGCCGACTACCCGAAGGAAGTGTGCTCCATCTACCAGGGTCGCCGAGATGCTTTGATCGATGGGCTGGCCCGCATCGGCTGGGAGATCCCCAAGCCGAAGGGCTCGATGTTCGTCTGGGCGCCGATCCCGGAGCCGTATTCGGAGATGAGCTCCGTCGAGTTCTGCTCGCATGTCGTGCGCGAGTGCGAAGTGGCGCTGTCGCCCGGTGTCGGGTTCGGGCCCGGGGGAGAGGGGTTCGCCAGATTCGCCCTGATCGAGAACGAGCGACGAATTGCCCAAGGCATCCGCAACCTGAAGCGAGGCTTGCCCAAGCTCGGTTGAGTCGGGCGGACTTGTCGGCTACGGCGCCGCTGGGGGTGGTGGAGGCGGCGGCTCTTCGGCAGGCGCCGATGCCTGCGGGACCACTTCGGTTCCGTCTGCCTCCAGCCTGCGCAACTCGTCGACCAGGCGGACGATCTCGGCTTCGTCGCCGGGCTCACCGCGGTCGGTGCGCTGCCGGAACACGATCCGACCGAGGTCGTCGAGCAGATCGTCGGCCTTGCGCTTCTCCTTCACATCTTCGATCTTCTCCTTGGCCTGTCCGGCTAGATGCGTTGCCTTCTCCTTGGCCTTGTCGAGCAAACCCATGTCGGGCTCCTTTCGTCGTGGTCTTCACCCTACGGCGCCAGTTCCTCAGCCGTAGATGACACGGACATCCGGTGGAGGACTCGCGTCGGGTGCCGTGCACGGATCGGTGATCGGACCCCCGACAGTCATCGGTTGCGGGCACGGCTCCGAGAACAGGTTCGCGATCCAGCGGGAGATGTAGTCGGCGGCGCCGAGGGCACCGGTCGGTTGGTAGTGGATGCCGTCGGACACGAACCAGTCGCGCACCGGCGCCGTGTAGTCGCGCCAGTCGGCGATGACCACGTCGGGATACGCACCGCTGGCCACCTTCTGTAGGAGCGTCGCGTTGTTGGCGACGTACGACGGGTTGTTGTCGGTGCCACGCCGGGTGAGCCCGTCGCGAAGGCGGTAGTTCATCCACAGGATGCGAACGGCTCCTTTCGACCGGGCGGCGGCGACGATCAGATTGAAGTCCGACGAGAACTCCGAGCTGCCCTCGTTGTAGCCCGTGCCGACCACCACCGCATCGAACGGCCCGACGGCGCCCTCGATCGCCTCGAGCGCGGTGTTCGGAACGTTGCCCGCGAGGCTGTGGCACGAAGGTCTGACCAGGCGCCGGCACGACTCGGCGTCGAGTACGTACGTCATCGCCCCGATTGCTCGTTGGGATTGCGAGTAGAACTTCAATCCTTCGAGCGACGAGTCGCCGATCCACAACACTCGCGGGACGGGTGGTGGCAACGTTGGGGTCACTTGCACCGCTGTGCCCCGTGTTGCGGGAGCGGTCGCATCCGCCCCGCTGATCCCATTGAGCCCTGAGGCTGCCGACGTCACCAGCAGCGCGGCCACTGTGCCGGCGACGATCGCGGTGCCTCGTTTCACGGTGAGCGGATCCAGCTGCGCGAGCGGTCCACGGCACGTAGCCACTCGCCGTGGCCCAGGTCGGCCAGCGTTCGGTCGCTGCCGGGCTGGAACGTCGCGTCGATCTCCCAGCGCTCGGCGATCGTCGCCAACGACGGCCAGACGCCCTCCGCCAGACCGGCGAGGTACGCGGCTCCAAGCACTGTCGTCTCCTGATCACGCGGGCGCTGCACCGTGACGCCGAGCTGGTCTGCTTGCATCTGCAACAACGTGTCCATGACCGACGCTCCGCCGTCGACCCTCAGCGCGGCGAGGGGCGTGCCACTCGCCAAAGTCATGGCTTCGACTGCATCGCGGGTTTGGTAGGCCATTGCCTCGATCACGGCGCGGGCCAGGTGAGCCTTCGTGGTACCGCGGGTGATGCCGACCAACGTGCCCCGTGCATACGGGTCCCACCAAGGGCTTCCTAGACCTGCGAACGCAGGCACCAGGTAGACGCCGCCGTTGTCTGCCGCAGTCTCGGCGAGCGGGCCGATCTCGGCAGCCGACCCGATCAGCCCCAAACCGTCACGGAGCCACTGGATCGCCGCACCAGTGACGAAGATCGCCCCTTCGAGCGCGTAGGCGACCGTGCCGTCGGAGAGTTGCCAGGCAACGGTCGTGAGCATGCCTTCGGTGGGGGAGGGGCCCGACGCCCCGATGTTGAGCAGCACGAAGCTGCCCGTGCCGTAGGTGTTCTTGGCCATGCCCGGCTCGAAGCACGCTTGACCGAACAATGCCGCCTGCTGATCCCCGGCGACCCCGGAGATCGGCACGCCGGCCGGGCAACCGCAGGCGTCGGAGGTGATGCCGAAGCGGCCGCTCGACGGTAGAACTGCGGGCAGTGCAGACATCGGGACGCCGAACAGATCGCACAGATCGGGCGACCAGTGCAGGCCGTGGATGTCGAAGAGCATCGTCCTGCTCGCGTTCGTTGCGTCGGTGGCGTGCACCGCTCCACCGGTGAGGTTCCAGATCAGCCAGGAGTCGATCGTTCCGAGCGCCAGCTCGGAGTCGTTGGGAACGCCCCGTTCGGAGAGCAGCCACTCGAACTTCGAGCCGGAGAAGTAGGGGTCGAGCACGAGGCCGGTCGTGTGTCGAACCTGCGGGAGGTACCCCTCTTCGCGCAGACCTTCACATCGGTCTGCGGTGCGACGATCCTGCCAGACGATCGCCGTGCCGTACGGCTTTCCGGTCCGGCGATTCCAGGCGACGACCGTCTCGCGCTGGTTGGCGATGCCGATTGCTGCGACCGAGCCGACGCCTACGCTGGTCACGACGTCGTCGAGCGTCGCCCGGACCACGGACCAGATCTCCTCGGCATCGTGTTCCACCCAGCCGGGCTGAGGATAGATCTGGGCGAACTCGCGGTACGAGGCGATCGTCTCGCTGGACCGCCCGTCGACGAACACTGCCCGACTGCGAACGCCTGTGGTGCCGGCGTCGATGGCGATCACGCAACGGCCCGCGTCCCTCTCCATCTCGCTCACGGTAGTCAGCGGCGTCGCTTCTTGGTCGAACGGTTGGGCCGTTGTGACGGCCCGGTACTGGTACGTCTCGTCGGCGCGGGCCGCTGGCGCACCGGCTGTGCACCGTTGGTCGGCCGGTTGGCCACTGCCAGGCGGCGCTCTCTTGCCTCGCGGATCGATTGCCGCTGGTAACCGAACTTCGACAGGATGGCGACAAAGGCCACGTAGAAGACCATGCCGACGACGAGACCGACGTAGGTCCCGACCTGGCGGTGCTTGACCAGCAACGTCAGAGCGAGACCGCCGACGACCAGGAATATCGTTGCCTCGCGGGCGATGCGCCGCCACGGGATGGGCCGGTTCGCGTCCCAAGCCACAGTGTGCTCCTCCTTTTGCCGATCGCCGTGCCCTAGGGTGTGCACACGTGCGCGTGGGCATTTTGACAGGTGGCGGCGACTGCCCAGGACTCAACGCGGTCATCCGGGCGATCGTTCGCAAGGGTGAGATCAACTTCGGCGATGAGCTCATCGGCTTCCTCGATGCCTGGGACGGTGTCCGCGAGCGTCGAACCATGCCGCTCGACGTCCGATCCCTGCGCGGCATGTTGCCGAGAGGCGGCACCCTGCTGGGCACCCGTCGTGGCAGCCCCTACGACGACCCGGGCGGCCCCGAGCAAGTGGCCGCGACGTTCCGCGACATGAGGATCGATGGCCTCGTGGTGATCGGCGGCAACGGATCGCTCACCGTTGCCTGCAAGCTCCACCACGATCTCGGGCTGCCGATCGTCGGCGTGCCGAAGACCATCGACAACGACATCGTCGGCACCGACATGACGTTCGGCTTCACCACCGCAGTGCAGATCGCCACGGACGCCATCGATCGGTTGCACACGACGGCCGAGAGCCACGACAGAGTGATGATCGTCGAGGTGATGGGTCGCAACTCGGGATGGATCGCCACCTACGCCGGCATTGCCGGGGGTGCCACAGCGATCCTGATCCCAGAAGAGCCGTTCGACATCGACGAGATCTGTCGATTGCTGCACCATCGCCACGAGCGTGGTCGCTACGCGTCGATCGTTGTTGTGGCCGAGGGAGCGGAGCCGCGGGCCGACACCATGCCGACACGCGAGAAGATCTACGACCGGTTCGGTCACGTCCGACTGGGTGGTGTCGCCGACACGATCGCGTATGCCATCGAAGACCGGACGGGCTTGGAGACACGGGTCGTACTGCTCGGACACGTGCAGCGCGGCGGCACGCCTTCGGCCTTCGACAGAGTGCTCTCCACGAGATATGGAATCGCCGCCATCGACGCAGTGCACAACGGCGACTGGGGGAAGATGGCCGTGCTGCGCGGCACCGAAGTCACGATGATTCCGCTCACCGAGACGGTCGGCAAGACGCGCTACGTCGATCTGCACCTCTACCACGATGTCGCCGAGGTGTTCTTCGGGTAGATCGCCCGCCGACGGCGGTCGGGTGGGTAGTGTCGAGCAAGATGAGTCAACCTCTCGTCTCGGCCCGAGGCCTCGTCAAGCAGTACGACGATTTCACGGCTGTCGACGACATCGACTTCGATGTCGAGCGCGGCGAGGCCTTCGGCTTCCTCGGCCCCAACGGTGCAGGCAAGTCGACGACGATGAGGATGATCGGCTGTGTCTCGCCTCCAACGGCGGGCACTCTGCAGTTGTTCGGGATGGACGCGGCGACTCAAGGTCGCCAGATCCGCGCTCGCCTCGGCGTGGTTCCTCAGCTCGACACGCTCGATACCGAACTGAGCGTGATGGAGAACTTGGTGGTGTACGGCCGCTACTTCGACATCCCCCGTGCCGAGTGCCGTCGCAGAGCGAAAGAGCTCCTCGAGTTCGTTCAGCTGAGCGACCGAGCCGACAGTGTCGTCGACAACCTCAGCGGCGGCATGAAGCGGCGCTTGTCGATCACGCGCTCACTCATCAACAAGCCGGATCTTCTCTTGCTCGACGAGCCGACGACGGGTCTCGATCCTCAGGCGCGACACGTGGTGTGGGATCGCTTGTATCGGCTCAAGCACGACGGTGTCACGTTGATCATCACCACGCACTACATGGACGAGGCCGAGCAGCTGTGCGACCGCTTGGTGGTGATGGACGGGGGTCGGATCGTCGCTTCGGGTTCGCCGCGGTCGCTCATCGAGGAACACTCGAGCAGGGAAGTCCTCGAACTTCGTTTCCGGCTCGATGGCGAGACCAACGACGTCGACGACTTCGCCGGCATCGGCGAGCGGATCGAAGTGCTTCCGGATCGAACGCTCGTGTACGCCGACGACGGCGAGGCGGCTCTCGCCGCGGTCCATGCTCACGGAGTGCAGCCGATCAGTTCGTTGGTGCGGAGATCCAGCCTCGAAGACGTGTTCCTGCACCTCACCGGGCGAACGCTGGTGGACTGACGATGGCCATGACAACACCGGGCCCCGTCCGTGTGGCCTTCTGGCACGCCACCGTGTTCAAGCGGCTGTGGGTCGGCAACGTGCTCGCGTCGATCATCCAGCCGCTGCTCTACCTGCTCGGCCTGGGCGTCGGGGTCGGTTCGCTCGTCAACCGCACATCCAGGGCGACGGACGTGCTCGGCGGTGTGTCGTACGTGGCCTACATCTCCCCGGCGTTGATGGTCACCACGGCCATGGCTCTGGCATCCACCGAGAGCCTGTGGCCGATCATGGCCGGGTTCATCTGGCGGCGCTCCTACTACGGGATCTCGGCGACGCCACTCGGCCCGAGCGACATCGTCGTTGGGCACGCGCTGTGGATGGCGGCACGTTGTGTGGTGGCGGCCAGCGGTGTCGCGCTCGTACTCGCGTTCTTCCCGGAGGCCCGTGATTGGGGCCTCATTCCCGTCGTTGCGGTGGCCGCGCTCACGGGGACGGCGTTCGCCATGCCGTTGATGGCGTTCTCGATCCTGCGCAAGAGCGATGGCGGTTTCGCGGCCATGAACCGGTTCGTCATCATCCCCCTCTTCTTGTTCGGAGGAGCGTTCTACCCGATCTCGCAACTGCCCACTTGGACGCAGGTCATCGTCAAGTTCCTGCCGCTGTGGCACGGCGTCGAACTGGCCCGCGCTTTCACCGTCGGAGACATCGCCCGCTCGGCATCGCTCGGGCACGTCGCCGTGCTGCTGTGCTGGACCATTGGTGGGTCGGTGCTGTCGTTCCGTTACATGCGTCGGCGGCTCTACGAATGACCCTCGTCCTGCGGATGCTGCCGCCGACACTTCGCGATGTTCGCCGACCGCAGCGGATGATCGGTCGCAACGCGGTCGCCTATCGCCGGCAGTGGCTGGTCATCTTGAGCGGCTTCTTCGAGCCGTTGTTCTATCTGCTGTCGATGCGCGTCGGCCTCGGTGATCTGATCGGCACCGTCGAGGTCGGTGGGCGCGCAGTGCCCTACGACAAGTTCGTCGCCCCGGCGTTGATGGCCGCATCGGCAATGAATGGTGCTGTCTACGACTCGACGATGAACGTCTACTTCAAGATGAAGTGGGCACACATCTACGACGCCGCGTTGGCCACACCGATGTCGGCAGGCGACGTCGCCGTCGGTGAGATCTCCTGGGCCTTGATCCGTGGCCAGATCTACGCCGTCGGATTTCTCGCCGTGATGTGGGGTCTCGGACTGGTCGGCTCGCCATGGGTGGTTCTTGCCCTGCCGTGCTGTGCGCTCATCGGGTTGGCGTTCGCCTCGGTGGGCTTCGCCGTCACCACGTTCATGCGTGGCTTCAGCGACTTCGAGTTCGTGCCGACGGCGACGATGCCGATGTTCTTGTTCTCGGCGACGTTCTTCCCCGTGAGCAGCTACGGATCATGGGCGTGGTTGGCCCAGCTCTCGCCGCTCTATCACGGCGTCGCCTTGGTTCGCGAGGCAAACGCGGGTGTGTTCACGCTGTCGAGCATCGGCCATGTAGCGGTGCTGTGCGCACTTGCGGCCGTGGCGATGACAGTCGCTTCGCGCCGTCTCGGAAGGCTGTTGCTGTATTGACGGCGTGCGGCTCGGCCCTATGGCGTCGCCGGAGCGGAGGGCGATGGAACCGATGGGAATGCCGGTTGCGACGACAGCACCAAACCGGGGAAGTCGTACCGAGTCAGCGGCTCGCTCTGCAGCTCGCCACTTCCGGCCGGCCATTGTTGGGGTACCCCGTCGATCGCAATCTCCACACTCGATACACCGGTGATCTCCGACGCCGTCAACACGATCTGGGCGACGCCGTCGATCAATGCTTCGCCGGTGAGTTGCTGCAGCTCGCTCGACACGTTGACGACGAGCTCGTCCCCGTCGAGGCTGGCACCGAGGAGGCGGGTGTCGGGAGGAATTGCCGAACGCAGCATCGCCTGGAGCTCTTCGGTGTTGGGTCCCTCCAGCAGAGCGCGGCAAGGCGTCGGCCGGTGTGTCGCTGACGTCTCTGGCCACCGACTGGAGGGTGCGCGGCTGGCCGAGGACCTCGGGGGACAGCAGGTAGATCCTTCCCGAGCCCGTGGCCGCACCGGCAGTCTGGTCGAAGTTGTTGGAGAGATCGAGCCGCTCACGTTCGGCGATGTCGCGAGGTGAGCCCTCTGGATCGATCGAGCAGGAGGTGAGCGCGACGGCGAGCAGGGTGACGATCATCAGCACCGGCAATCGGTGTCGATGCGAAGTCATCCGATCGCCACTTCCTCGGCAGGTAGCTCGAGCACGAACCGGGCGCCGGTTTCGCCGTCTGCTCGATCTTCGACCCACACTCGGCCACCGTGCATGCGCACGTGCTCATCGACCAGCGCCAACCCGAGACCCGCGCCGTCACTGCTGGATCGGCGGCCTGCTACCGCGCCGCGTGCGAAACGCTCGAACACCAGTGATCGTTCCTCCGGTGGGATGCCGGGACCACGGTCCTCGACGGAGATCCACACGTGGGCGAGTGGCTCTCCCTCACCCTCTGCTTCACTGACGGTGATCGCCGGCTCGCCGCCGCCGTGCACGCGCGCGTTGTCGATGAGGTTGGCCACGACTCGTGCCAACCGGCGGCGATCACCGCGGATGATCAAGCCCTCGGCGCGTTCGCTGACGGTGACCTTGGTGGTCGGCAGGCTGCTGACGGCCACGGCCTGCCGCACGAACTCGGCCACGAGGAGATCCTCGAGGTGGAGGCGGATCGCACCCGCATCGAAACGTGAGATCTCCAGGAGATCTTCGACGAGACCTTGGAACCTGGCGACGTCACCGACGAGCAGATCGAGTGCCGCTTGCGCCCGATCGGGCATGTCGTCACGGCGCGCCTGCATCACTTCGACGCTCGCCGCGAGTGTCATCAGCGGCGAGCGCAGCTCATGACTCACGTCGCTGGCGAACCGGGCGTCGCGCTCCACGCGGTTCTGCAACGCCTCGGCCATGTCGTTGAACGCGGTCGAGAGGAGCTGCAGATCATGATCGTCGGTGTTCTCCAACCGCGTGTCCAGCCGCCCGCCGGCGATGGCTTTGGCGGCCTGAGCCGCGTCGCCCAGCGGTCGGATGGCGCGTTTGGCGGCGAGCATGCCGGTGACAGCACCCGCCAGGGTGGTGATGAGCCCACCGAACAGCAAGCTCAGCCCGACGTTGCGCAGCGTGGTGTTCGCGTCGGCGAGATCAGCGAACTCGAAGTACGAGGCATCGGACGCCTCGAGCGGAATGCCGATCACCAAGGTGGGCACCTTGTTGAAGCGGATGATCATCTTGGCGGGTACTCGATCGTTGATCACCCGGGTCTGCATCGACTCCGGGATCACGTCGGACGTGAACTTTGCCGACGGAGATGCCCACGCCCCATTGATGTTGATGGCCAGCTGCCCGACTCCGACTTGCTGCAGGCGGTCGATGATGGTGTTGGCGCTGGTGTTACCCGTGCTGATCTCGCGCTGAACGATGCTGGCGTCGCGGTACGCCTGCAGGGTGCTGTTGCGCTCCCGCTGGTTGACCAGGCTGCTGCGGGTGAATGAATAGGCGATCGCGGCGAGGAAGGTCGACAGCAGCAGGGCGCCGATGATGAACATCGACATGATGCGAGTTCGCAACCCGAAGCGTGCCGGGCGCCAATTCGCCAAAACACCAACGGCGCTCCGGACGAGGCCACGTCGTGGCTGCGATGCGACGCTGTCGGTGGTGACGGTCACGACTGTAGGCGATACCCGAGGCCACGTACCGTCACGACGTGACGCGGATTGGCGGCATCTGCCTCGACCTTGGTGCGCAGACGCCGAACGTGAACATCGACGAGCCGTCCGTCGCCGAAGTAGTCGTAGCCCCAGACCTTGTCGAGCAGGCTCTCCCGGCTGAACACCCTGCCAGGGTTCTGGGCCAGCTCGCACAACAGGCGGAACTCGGTCTTGGTGAGATGCAGTTCGACGCCCGAACGCAGCACCTTGCCCTCGTCGGGGACGATCTCGAGATCACCGAACACGAGGCGAGCATGCGACGGACTGATCGGTCGGACGCGGCGCAGCAGGGCCCGGATGCGGGCCGAGAGCTCCTTCGGGGCGAACGGCTTGGTGAGGTAGTCGTCGGCGCCGGCCTCGAGGCCGGCGACGACGTCGTGGGTGTCGTTGCGAGCCGTCACCATGACGATCGGTACATCGCTGCTGCGACGTAGTGTTCGGCACAGCTCGAAGCCGTCCATGCCCGGCAGCATGATGTCGATGAGCACCACGTCGGGTAACGCGCGTTGGAACAGCCCGATGGCCTCTTCGCCACTACCAGCCTCATCGACGGTCCAGCCCTCGTCTTCCAGGGCCAGCTTGACCGCCGTTCGGATGCGCTCGTCGTCTTCGACGGAAAGGATGCGAGTACCCACGGATCACATGATGCCAGGGTTAGCGCCCGGTTCCGTGACCGCCAGCAGTTCGACCATCAGATCGAACAGCACGGGATTGGCCGCCAGCACCTCGTGGTGGCCGAGCGGGCCGCCGTCGAAACGGCCGGTTCGGCACCCCGCTTCTCGGGCGATCAGTTCACCAGCTGCCCAATCCCAGGGTCCCAGCCACTTCTCGTAGTACACATCGAGCCTGCCCGCGGCGAGATGACACAGGTCCGTCGAAGCCGCGCCAAGCCTGCGTATGTCGCGGATCTTGGAGATGAGTTGAGCGAACCGCTGGCCCTGATCGTGGCGCCGATCGACGAGGTAGGAGAAGCCCGTCGCCACCAGGGCGTGCTCCAGATCGGCCGTCGTGCCGCAATGGATCGGCAAGCCGTTGAGGAATGCGCCGCGACCGGCGATCGCCGTGAACAACTCGCGCGCACCCGGTACGTAGACCGCACCGACCAGCGGCCCGTCGTCGATCAAGGCGGCGACCGATACCGCATACCCGGGCAGGTCGTACAAGAAGTTGGTCGTGCCGTCGATGGGGTCGATCAGCCAGCGCACCCCCGATGCACCGGCGGAATCAGTTCCTTCCTCGCCGATCAGTGCATCGTCGGGACGCTCCGCCAGCAAGCCGTCGACGATCATGCGCTCGGAGGCGCGATCGAACTCGGTGACGACATCGGTG
Source organism: Ilumatobacteraceae bacterium (assembly GCA_963720775.1). Lineage (GTDB taxonomy): Bacteria > Actinomycetota > Acidimicrobiia > Acidimicrobiales > Ilumatobacteraceae > JAENVT01. Next base: position 255,308 of record CAVRGR010000002.1, read on the forward strand.
TCGGACGACTTGCTCGACGTCGACTCGATGCCGTTCTTGCGACCCTCGAACACGAAGTCGCCCGCAGCCACAGCGAGACGCGCAGCCAGATCGCACAGCTGCTGTGCAAGGTCAGCCACGGGAAGAGTCGTTCTCCTGGCGCCGCTCGATCTCTTTCCATTCGCCGAGAGCGCGCAGCACCAACACGGCGACCACGCTCATCCCGAGCGCGGCGATGATCGCTCCGAACAGGGCACCGAGCCCTCGCTCGGTCGAACAGGTTCCGTGACACTGCAGCTTGACGAGCGTGTATCCGATCAATCCGCCTGCCAGGCCGCCGAACAGGATTGCAATGAACGCGGCGGCGCGCGCCTTGGGTGGCGGTAGCGCCGAGAGCGGATCGTCGGTTTCGGCCACGGTCCCCATCGTACGTTCCACCTCCACTTGGGCGCGAGATAGGAAGGTGCAATTCAGCGGCCGCGCCCATTCAGGTCACTTGAGCGCGCAGTTGGAACCAGCACTGCTGGAATCGCGCCCATGTCGTCGGGGGATTGATGTGCCGAGGTGGGCGGGCCACCGAGCCGTAGAGTCACCGGCCGTGCGTGTCACCGTGGTCGTGCCGACCTACAACGAAGCCGGCAACATCGAACGGCTCTGCCGCGAGGTGCGCCTGGCCGTGCCAGAGGCGCACCTGCTGATCGTCGACGACGCGAGTCCGGACGGCACGGCCGCGCTCGCCGAAGAGCTCGGCCGACAGCTCGGCGAGATCCAGGTGCTCCACCGCTCGGCGAAGTTGGGCCTGGGTGCTGCCTACCGCGCCGGCTTGCGTGCCGCGATCGACGCCGGGGCTGAGATCTGCGTGCAGATGGATGCCGATCTGTCGCACGATCCCGCGGTGTTGCCTGCCTTGATCTCGATCGCCGAGCACGGAGCCGACCTGGCCATCGGCAGCCGGTACGTTCCCGGCGGCCTCACCGAGAACTGGCCGCGCAAGCGGCGCTGGCTGTCGCGGTGGGGAAACCGATACGCGGCCGGCATCTTGGGCCTGGCCATCAACGACGCAACAGCGGGCTATCGCGCCTATCGATCCGAGGCGCTGGAACGGATGCGGTTCGACACGGTGGTTGCCGAGGGATACGGGTTCCAGGTGGAGATGACCTATCGATTGGTGCGGATCGGGGGCAAGGTGGTCGAGTTCCCGATCACCTTCCGCGATCGCACGGAAGGCGCCTCGAAGATGTCGGGGGGGATCGTCAGCGAGGCGCTGGTTCTGGTGGTCAAGTTGTGGGTGGCCGACTTCGGCGGCCGCCGGCGGAGGCGACGCGAAGGCGGCTGACGCCGTCATCAGGCACCCCGAGCGGCTACGCGCGAGCGTGAGTTGCTGGCAAGATGGCGCCATGAGGAACTGGGTCGTCGGAGGGGCGTTGATCCCTCGCGTCGGCGGCATCGACCTCGGTGGCCTGGTGCTGGTTGGCAACAGGCGGCGCGACCGCAGCGTCGAATGGACGCCTCCCGGCGGCGTGATCGATCGCGGCGAGTCGATCCGCGAGGGACTGGCCCGGGAAGTGTTCGAGGAGACCGGGCTCACCGTGGCCGGCTGGGCGGATCTGCGGTACTCCGTGATCGTCGAGGCTCCAGCACAGGGTTGGCGACTGCTAGTGGAGGCGTGGGAGACCGCCGATGTGGTTGGTGATGTCGTGGTGGCCGATCCCGATGGAATCGTCGAGGAGGTTCGCCAAGTCGCCGGGCCCGAAGCGATCTCGTTGCTGGCCAGCAGTCCGCAATGGGTGCACGTCCCGGTCGGGCAATGGCTGATGGGTGCGCTCGTCGGCAGCGGCTCGTTCCACTTCCGCGTGATCGGTACCGACCGGGCCACCTCTCGCGTCGAGCGCGTCGCATGAGTGATCAACTTGTCGACGACCACCGGGTCATCTTGCACGTCGACATGGACGCGTTCTTCGTCAGCGTCGAACTTCGCCGCCGTCCCGAACTGGCCGGCCGACCCGTCGTGGTCGGTGGTACCGGCCCGCGGGGAGTGATCGCCGCCGCGTCGTACGAGGCTCGTCGCTACGGGGTTCGCTCGGCGATGCCCAGCACGAGAGCCAAGCGGCTGTGCCCCGATGCGGTCTTCCTTCCCGGTGACCACGCACTCTACGCAACGGTCAGCGCCGATGTGCACCGCATCTTCACCTCGTTCACGCCACTCGTCGAACCGCTCTCGCTCGACGAGGCGTTCCTCGACGTGACCGGCGGGCGGCGACTGCACGGTCCGGGCACGACGATCGCCCGACGAATTCGCGATCGCGTGTGGGAGGAGTTGGAGCTGCGCTGTTCGGTCGGTGTGGCGCCGAACAAGTTCCTCGCCAAGCTGGCGTCGGTCGCGGCCAAGCCGACGGCGACGGCCGATGGGGTTCGCGACGGTGCAGGCGTCGTCGAGGTCCTGCCGGGCCAGGAGTTGACGTTCCTGCACCCGCTTCCGGTGCAAGCCCTGTGGGGCGTAGGGCCGGCCACGCTGCAACGCCTTCAGCGACTCGGCGTGAAGACCGTCGGTGATCTCGCCGATCTCGACGAAGCCGCGCTCGTCGGTAGCGTCGGCGCCGCACATGGCCGCCATCTGTTCAGGTTGGCATGGGGCCTCGACGATCGCCCGGTGGAAGCCGATCGAGAGATGAAGTCGATCGGTCACGAGGAGACCTTCGCCACCGACCGCCACACTCACGCCGAGCTGCTTCGTGAACTCGTGCGTCTGTCCGACGCGGTTGCTGCACGCCTGCGTGCACACGGTGGCGGGGCGCGCACGTTGACGCTCAAGGTGCGGTTCGCCGGCTTCGACACCATCACGAGGGCGGCGACGGTTGCCGGTGGCGTGTCGACGTCTCATGGGATCGTCGCAGCCGTGGAGCCGCTGCTGGACGCGATCGATCCGTCGCCGGGCGTTCGTTTGCTCGGCGTCAGTGCCAGCAACTTCACCACCCGATCCCAACAGCTGACCCTTGACGATCTGCTCGACGATCGTGTCGACGACGAGCATCAGTGGCTGCTCGCCGAGGAAACCATCGACGCGATTCGCAAGCGTTTCGGCGCCTCCGCCATCGGTCCGGCCAGCGCCGTGAGCGACCGTGGCCTGCGTCTGGTGCGCCGCGGTGCCCAGCAATGGGGCCCAGATGAGGGCACCGGCAGCTAATTGGTACCACTCCTGCGTTGTCTCCGGCGGCGAATCGTGGGAAGATGACCAAAGGCAATCGATCAGGAGCTGGCCATGCCCCTCTCAGAGGACGAACAACGGATTCTCCGCCAGATCGAAGAGCAGCTCCAACGCGACCCGAGCTTCGGTCGCGACATCAAGCCACGCCACGTCGGCTCCCGTAGGGCAGTGATCGTTTCGTCGGTGGCCACGGCGCTTTGCCTGGTCCTCACCGTCGTGCTCCTCGCGGTCAGTCCGTATCTCTCGTTCGTCACGTTCGTGGCCGGTGTCGTCGCTCTCGTCATCGCCGAGCGTCATGTCGCCGCCATTGGCGAAGCAGGCTTGAACCATCTCAGCGACAGCGTGCGCAGTCGCCTCGGTGGTTCTACCGGCAGCCGCGGCGAGTAATCGCCGATCCGGCTGTTCAGCCGGTGATGCGATCGAGCGCCGATCGCGGATCGAGATGATCGAGCAGTCTCGTGATCCAACTCATCCGCGTTCGGCAGGCCGCGTCGACCTCGCCGCGGAGTAGTTCGCTGCGCTCGGCTGCACCGTCGTCGACACCTCGCGGCGAATACACAGCTCGGGTCACCAGTCGGGCGATCTCGATCGCTTCGGCCTTGCCGAAGTCGACCGACCGCGCGTACTCGAGTGGAGTCGCGCCGGCCATACGCGGCGCGCCGGCCATGGTGAGGGTGCGAACGGTCGCGGCCCACGCCGCGGTGACCCTGTCGGCAGCGGACTTGGCCCGATGGCGCGACCACCGATTGATCACCCGTGGCATGGCGAAGAACCAGGCGAGCACGGCGAGCACGATGATGGCGACGATCAGGCCGCTGCTCGAGCCATCGTCGTTGGTCGTCTTCAGCACGGGGTTGCGCGGCGCGGTGGGTGCCGTCTTTCCGTCGTTCTCGGTGCGCGGACGCTCGACGCTGGGCAGCGACACCGACGGCGTGGGAACGTTGTCGGACGTTGTGCCACCGCGAGTGCCGTTGCCCTCTTCCTGAGCTGCAGCCACCCCCGTGTGGCCCTCGGCGCCCGGTGCGCCACGACCCGGCGTGGGGTCGAACAGCACCCAGCCGTAGCCGTCGAACCAGACCTCGTCCCAAGCATGGGCGTGGCGACCGGCGACGTGATAGAGCCCATCGGACCGCAGTTGACCAGGTGTGAATCCGACCATCACGCGAGTGGGCAAGCCGAGACTGCGGGCCATGGCTGCGAACGTCGCCGAGAACTGCTCGCAGTAGCCCTCCTTGATCCTCAAGAAGTTGAGGATGGCGTCGTCGCTGTGACCGCGTTGCACCGTGAGCGAGTACTTGAACGTCGTGCGGAACCAGTCCTGCAACGTGCGCGCCTTGTCGTACGGAGTCGTTGCATCCGCGACAACTTCACTCGCCAGCACACGCACCGAATTCGGGAACGCGTCGGGCAGGTCGTAGTAGACCTGGTTCGGGGCTCCGGTGACGCTAGCTGTGCGCAGTTGATCGGGCGAGGGATCGTTGTCGACGGCCGTGACCTGGTAGGTGTACCCGGGTTCCAGCCCACCGTCGACGAACAATGCGCCCGCCTCATCGGCCCACAGCATGTTGCGGTCGCCCTGCCAGGCCGCAGCGGTGGCACTTCGGGCTGCCGGGGCCAGCGAGCCACCGAGCTTCTTGATCGTGATCTCATCCGTGACGGTCTCGGTGCCGATCGGCCCGTCGGTGAGAGTGCCGTCGGCGGTGCGCACGCCTTCGGCCAGTGTCGACCAACGTGTGCCGTCGAAGTTGGCGAGCGAGGTGAGGGCCAGGTATCGAGGAGTGTCGGTCTTGACGGTGAAGAGTTCGATGTTGCCGCGATTGACGATCCTCGAACGGATGTCGACCAGCGGGCTGACGATCTCGGTGACGTCTCCCTCGCGGTTGCGGGTGTCGAGCAACGCCTTCTGGCCGGCCCCCGGCAGATTGGGGGCCACGGCGGCGGCGCCTGTCGTGGCGAACAGAGCGCAGGTGATTGCCGCGGGCAACGCCGACCACAGCGATTGTCGCCGTTTGCCCATCCACGCCGAGTCGTCGCGGGAATGGGCCATGCGCAACGCAGCAATCGTGAGGATTGCCGCACCGATCCAGAGCGCCGCTACGAGAACCCGGTTGCGATCGACTCCGAGGGCAGACGTGAAGACGAACACGACGCCTGCCGGAACCACGGCCTCGGCGCGGCCGAATGCCCGAAACGCGAACGAGTCGGCGAGCCACGAGCACAGTGCCAACGCCGTCGTGGCCGCGATGGCGAAGCTGCCTTCGCTCGGCACCGGTGAGACGGCGTGCGGGAACTGCTTCCAAACGAGTCGCATGCTGGTTCGGAACTGTTCGATCGTGTCGCCGGTGGGAATGCCGAAGCGCGTCGAATCGCGGAAGTAGATCAGCCCGAGCAGCACGGCGATCGCTACCAACCCGGCGGGCATCGCCAGCCATGCGGGTACCTTCAGCAGTCGTAGCGTGCACATCAGGGCATGGACGCCCACGCAGACGACGAGCATCGGCCGCAGGTAGTCCCAGTCGGGGAACACTCGACACATGCTGATGGCCGTGACGATGGTGAGCAGCGTGAGGGCCGCGGTGGCCGGCGCATGCACGTCGGCAGGAGCGACGCTCTGCCGACCGGTACGGCTGGTGGCGGCAACAGCGGTCATGTCGGCACCGCCTGACCGGCGCCGAGGATCAACGTGGTCCACGACGAGATCATCGACTCGATCGATGTCGCATCGACGACGAACCGGCTGCTGGCGTTGTACTCGGTCGCGCAGACCACGACGACGGTCTCGTCTTGACTGGCTGCGGCTCGAACCTGTGCAGCAGCGGTGCTGGACGTCGAACCGGTGACCACCACGAGCAATCCCATTCCGTCCGACATGCCGCCGCTGATGAGCGCCGCGTCGGGCGTCTCGAAGCTCGGCTCGAGGGTGGCCAACCAGCGGAGCGTGTTGGCGACCACATCGGGTCCGCGCAGGTCGATCTGCGACGTGGCGAACCGCGTGTTGACTCCGGCGTGGGCGGAACTGGCAATGATGCTTCCGGCAGCGATCACCGCTTGTTCGAACGAGCCCGCCACGTACTCGGACTGGTCGGTGTCGAGCACCACGGTGCATCGACGGATGCCTTCCAGCGCCGTCTCGCGAACGATCAACGAAGTGGCACGCGCCGATGCCTTCCAGTTGATGCGACGGATGTCGTCGCCGATCACGTATTCGCGCAGCGAGTGGAACTCGCTACCGGTGTGCCCCCACGACTTCATCCGCAGGTGCTGACCCAATCTGCCCGACGACCCGACCGATGGGAACGGCAGGCCGATCGTGTGCGGCACGATGAGCACTTCTTCGTTGCCTGCCAAGGTTGTCGCGCGCTGCGTGAGGCCGAGCACGTCGCGCCGCAACGCACGAAGCGGCCCAATGCGCACCAGCCCGCGCCGAGCCGTCGGCACCCGGTAGGCGGCGCTGGCTGCCTGGCCGGGTCCGAGCCTGGCGAGTTGCATCGGGGCGCCACCGTTGTTGCCCACCGGTTCCCAGAGTTGAAGGTATGGCGACGGTTGGCGTCCGACGTTGGCGAGTTGGATGTCGACGCGGGCGGGTTCGCCGACCTGCACCATTGCCGGGGTGACGATGCGCCTGACGTTGAGCGGCGGCAGCCGCCGCTGTACGGAGATGACGGCGACGAGGATGGCGATCACGATGCCGGTGCCGATCACGTACAACTCGATCAGGCCGAAGACGCGGCCGATTGCGAAGCAGGCGACGGCGGCGACGATTGCCGTCCAGCCGTGCCTCGTGATCACTATCTACCTGCGGGTACAGGGACGGAGCCGACGACTTCGCGGATCACCGAAATGCCAGTGACCCCGCGGGACAAGGCGTCGGGCCGCAACATGAGGCGATGCGAGAGCACGGGTTCAGCGACGGCCTTGACGTCGTCGGGAGTGCCGTATTCGCGACCCTGGCTCGCCGCCCGGGCTCGTGTGGCCCGGGACAACTGCAAAGTGGCCCGCGGTGAAAGCCCGAGCAGCAGGGCGGGATGACGACGGCTCGCCTCGGCGAGATCCACCATGTAACCCTGAAGCGCCGGTGCCAGGTGAACGGTGCGCACTGCGTCGATCAGGGCCATGATCTCGTCGGTCGTCACGACAGCCTGCAGTTCGCTCATCGCCGTGTTGTTTCCGTGGGTCTGCACGATCGCCAGTTCTGCGGCGCGATCCGGGTAGCCAAGCGACAAGCGCATCAGGAACCGGTCGAGCTGGCTTTCCGGCAGACGGTAGGTGCCTTCCTGCTCGACAGGGTTCTGCGTGGCGATGACCATGAACGGTTCAGGCAGCATGTGGCTCGCACCATCGGCGCTGACCTGGCGTTCCTCCATCGCTTCCAGGAGTGCGGACTGCGTCTTCGGGGACGCTCGGTTGATCTCGTCGGCGAGCACGATGTTGGCGAACAGCGGACCGCGTTGGAAGACGAACGATTCGCTCGATCGCTGAAAGATGCTGACGCCGACGAGGTCGGCGGGCAGCAGATCCGGGGTGAACTGCACACGCTTCCAGCTGCAGTGCACCGACGCAGCCATCGCCTTGGCAAGACTCGTCTTTCCGACCCCTGGCACGTCTTCGATGAGCAGGTGTCCCTCGGCCAGCAGGCAGGAGACCGCAAGATCGATTGCGTCTTTCTTGCCCTGGACGACACGAGCGATGTTGCTCGTGATGGCATCGAAGAGCGATGCGAACGTCCGGGTCGGTGCTGTCTGGATCGCCGTCACGGGTGGAAGGGTAGACGGCCTGCGGCAGATTGCAATGGCGGGGCGCTACCGTCTGGCCGCGTGACACCTTGCTACCTAGCCGTTGATGTCGGTGGCACGAAGTTGGCGGCAGGTGTCGTCGACCAATCCGGGCAGATCCTCGTGCGTGATCGGCTCCTCACCCCGCCTCGCGATGTGTGGCCCACGCTGTCGCGATTGATCCTGCGGGTGGTCGCCGCAGCGCCGGCAGAACTGATCGCCTGCGGGGTCGGTTGCGGCGGGCCGATCGATCCCTCGGCGAGAACCGTGTCACCGTTGTACGTCCCCAGCTGGAACCGATTCCCCCTGGCAGCGGAGCTCGAGGAGTTGCTGCAGCTCCCCGTCTTCGTCGACACCGATGCCCGCGCCCTGGCGCTCGCCGAGGCCTGGTGTGGGGGAGCGGTGGGGATCCTTGACTTCATCGGCGTGGTCATGGGCACGGGGGTGGGTGGGGGTGTGGTCAGCGGCGGCAAGCTCCTCCAGGGGCGGGTCGGCAACGCCGGGTACATCGGTCACGTGGTCGTCGAACCGGATGGCCGTGCATGCATCTGTGGCGGCAAGGGATGCTTGGAGACGTACTGCGGCGGTCGGGCGATCGAGGCCGAGACGGGCCGGCCGCCACAACGTGCACCGGCCGCCATCGTCGAGCGAACCGGCGTGCTCGTCGGGCGCGCCCTGGCGACGGTCGGCGCAGTCTGCGACCTGAAGACGGCGGTCATCGGCGGCTCGGTGGCCCTGGGTTTCGGTGAGCCGTTCTTCAGGGCCGCGCAGGACGAGCTCGACAAGCGGGCCCGGCTGCCCTTCACCAGCGGGTTTCAGGTGATGCCGGCATCGCTCGGTCCGCGTGCACCGCTCATCGGCGCAGCGGCATTGGCCAGGCAATCCCACCAATGAGCCACGCGCTGGTCGATTCAGCCCGGTTCCCGGCTCTGGCCTACCGGCGGGTAACCTAGGTCGATGCGCCCCACTTACTCCGCCGATGCAGAGGCCTACCGCGAGAAGGTCCAGGCCTTCCTGGCCGAGAAGCTGCCGGTCAACTGGGCCGGCATCGGTTCGCTGGAGGGTGACGAGCTCAACGCTTTCGTCACCGAGTGGCGCAAGACGCTGTACGGCGCCGGGTACCTGGCGCCGGGCTGGCCGGTCGAGTACGGCGGCGCCGGCCTGTCGGCGCTCGAGCAGGTCATCATCGCCGAGGAGTTCGCCAAGGCAGGCGTACCGACGGGCGGGCCCAACGACGTGTTCGGCATCCAGATGCTCGGCAACACGCTGCTGCGTTGGGGAACGGATGAGCAGAAGAACCACTACCTGCCGCGGATCCTCTCGGGCGCCGACACGTGGTGCCAGGGATACAGCGAGCCCAACGCCGGCAGCGACCTGTCCAACATCGGCTTGCGCGGCGTCCTCGACGGCGATCAGTGGGTGCTCAACGGTCAGAAGATCTGGACGTCCGCCGGGCACCTCGCCGACCACATCTTCACGCTCGTGCGCACCGATCCCGATGCGCCGCGGCACAAGGGCATCTCGTTCGTCCTCGTCGACATGCGTCAACCGGGCATCGAGGTGCGCCCGATCAAGATGATCTCCGGTGAGAGCGAGTTCAACGAGATCTTCTACACCGACGCGACCGCTCCGAGAGACGAAGTCGTCGGCGGTGTCAACAACGGGTGGGCGGTGGCCATGACGCTGCTCGGCTTCGAGCGCGGCGAGTCAGCGGCGACCGTCCCCATCCGCTATCAAGCAGAGCTCGATCGCTTGATGTTGCTGGCCAGGGAGACGGGCGCCATCAACGATCCCGCCATTCGTCAACGCCTGGCCTGGTGCTACTCCAAGGTTCAGATCATGCGGTACAGCGGCATGCGCACGCTCACGAAGTTCCTCCACGGTCACCACCCCGGTGCCGACGGAGCGATCTTCAAGCTGTACTGGAGCGAGTACCACAAGATCGCCACCGAGCTGTCGCTCGACATCCTCGGCGCACACGCCATGACCCCTAGCGGGCGGCGTCCGTCGACCGCGTTCCAGACCGACGATGCCGGGGCACCGAACAGCTCGTGGAGCTGGGTGGGCACGTTCCTCAATGCTCGGGCGGGAACGATCTACGCCGGCTCGTCGCAGATCCAACGCAACATCATCGGTGAGATGGTCCTCGGCTTGCCGAAGGAACCGAAGGCCGCCGACGACCGGAAGGCAACGGGGGTTCGTTGAAACCATGGGCGGTCGCGCGCTGTGCGGCGCTGGTGGCCACTCGACCGGCGCTTTGGCTGACGGCGTTGCGTCAGTACCGGGCCGGGATGCCTCGGCGGTGGTGGACCCGTCGTCCATATCTGCCGATTCCGCCCGGCGACTACGTTCGTTTTCGCCTCGTCACCCAATATGGGTCCGCCAACCATCGCATCGAAGCCGCCGATGTGCTGAACTACCTCTCATGGTGCAAGCTCCACCGGGCAGTGGCCACTTGATACCCCTTGTCGCGAGCGGCAAATCGCTCGCGACCGACGTCAGGCATCGGTAGGGTCTGACGTCATGAGGAGCGCGCTTGTGTTGAACGCAACGTACGAGCCGCTCTCCGTCGTGCCGTCTCGCCGTGCCGCGTGCCTCGTTCTCGCCGACAAGGCCGACATCATCGAAGACGACGGCACTCACCTTCACGCCGCATCGCTCAAGATCCCCAACCCGGTGGTGATCCGGCTGCGATACGTCGTCAAGGTGCCGTATCACCGTCGTACGGCGATGTCGCGGCGTGCCGTGTTCGTACGCGACGAGCACAGTTGCCAGTACTGCGGCCAAACCGCTGACTCGATCGATCACATCATGCCGCGGTCCCGCGGCGGCGAGCACATCTGGGAGAACGTCGCCGCGGCCTGCAGGCCGTGCAATCTCCGCAAACGCGACCGCACCCCCGATGAAGCCGGTATGCGGCTCGCCCGCCCGGCACGCGCGCCCAAGGAACTGGCCTGGATCAGCGTGTCGGTCAACCGGGTTCCCGAGGCCTGGAAGCCGTATCTCGCGCTCGCCAGCTGACGAATGCCGTCCTGGCGAATCGAGCATCTCGCCGGCGACGTACTCGCGTTTCATTCACGACCGCTCGGTGTCGACCGGTCGGCAACGTTCTTTCGGGCGCAGGAGCCAACCCTGGTTCTCGGCTCATCGCAGCGCAAAGAATCGGTCGACGATGAGGCGGCGCGGCGATTGGGAGTGAAGGTCGTTCGTCGTCGTTCCGGCGGCGGGGGAGTGTTGCTGTGGCCCGACGAGCAAGTCTGGCTCGACCTCGAGGTCCCGGTAGCAGACGCGCTCTGGATCGACGACGTCGGACGATCCATGTGGTGGGTGGGCGAGCTGTGGCTCGCCGCGCTCGCAGGGATCGCCCCGCTGGCCATGGTTCACCGAGGCCGATTGCTGCGAACGCCGTGGTCGTCGGACGTGTGCTTCGCGGGTGTCGGTCCCGGAGAGCTGATGGTCGGTGACGCCAAACTGGTCGGCATCTCGCAACGCCGCACCCGCGACGCGGCGAGGTTCCAGACGCTGGTCCACCTCCGTTGGCGCCCCGACGCGGTGGCCGCCCTCGTTGCCGATGGTCCGACGGTGGAGGCTCTCGCGCCGCTGGTGGCCACCTGCCCGGCGCCCGCCGCCGACATCACGACAGGCCTGATCGCGGCACTGAACCACCTGTAGCCGTCGTTTCATGATCCGGGCGCCGGATCTTTTCGCTTGCTTGGGGCGGTGAGAGAAGGGTGGCGCCCAGATCTGCGGACACCCAATCGACGTGTCGTCGAAGCATTCACTTGGGGGGTGGTGGATGGAAGTGGGGGAAAGTGGTTGACATTGGGGCACTTTCCCGTACATAATGGGGCTTCGTGGGGAGCATGGGCGAACTGTTCCCATCTCCGCGTCGAGGCAGGTCGACCAGCTGGAAGGTGGTGAGGCGCGAGTGATGTTCGTTGGGGCACATGAGCGCCAGCTCGACGACAAAGGCCGAGTGGCCCTGCCTGCGACCTATCGCGCTCATCTCGGCGAGCACTGCTACCTGGTGAAAGGCACCGACAAGTGCGTTGACGTGATCCCATCCGAGGCCTTCGAACAGTTCGGTCGCGAGTTGATCGCCAAGGTCGAACGAGGCGAGCTCGCCCTCAACCACCAACGCGCCCTCGCCGCCAGTGCCGTGCTGGCCGCTGTCGACAAACAAGGTCGGGTCAATGTCGACGAGAAGTTGCGGACCTATGCCGGGCTGGCGCTCGACAGCCAGGTGATCGTTGCCGGAAACCTCACGAAGCTGGAGCTGTGGTCACCTGACCGATACGCCCGCGTCGAAGCAGAGGGCACCGACAACATCGCCGGAGACCAGGCGTGACCAATCGCCATGACCACATCGATCACCAAGGAATCAGCGAACTTCAACGAAAGGAGCAGGGCAACGAATTGACCGACGAAACGGATCATCCGATCCGCTCGCTCATCTGCAGCCTTCCGGCGCGCAGGATGGACAGCCCCTACTCCGCCCGCTTCCGTCTCGTCCGACCGGGGAGAAATCCCGGCGACATTGGCGCCGGGGGGCTGCAGATGAGCGAGCGACATCGAGATGGTGTCCGATGACCGAGCCGTTCCACCACCTTCCGGTGATGGTCGACGAGATCACCAAGGCCTTCGAGCCAGTGCCGCCAGGTGTGGTGCTGGATGCGACCCTTGGTGGTGGAGGCCACGCCGAACGGCTGCTCGAACGCTACGAACGGCTGAGGATCCTCGGACTGGATCGCGACGAGCTCGCACTGGTGGCAGCTCGACGGCGCTTGAGCCGCTTCGGAGACCGTCTGATGGTCCATCACTGTCGATTCGACCGCCTGAAAGATGCCATGGAAGCCTTCTCAGTACCCAGCCTCTCGGGGGCACTGTTCGATCTCGGTGTCAGTTCGCCGCAACTCGACCAGGCAGAACGCGGTTTCTCCTATCGGCACGAAGCCGATCTCGACATGCGCATGGATCGCTCGCAGACCTGGTCTGCCGCCGACGTGGTCAACGGCTATCCGGTCGACCAGCTGGCTCGCGTGCTCCAGCAGTACGGCGACGAGCGCTTCGCCCGCCGCATCGCCAATGCGATCGAAGCGGCACGTCCGATCGAGACCACGACTGAGCTCGCGGCCGTTGTGGTCGCGGCCATTCCGGCAGCGGCGCGGCGAACCGGTGGTCATCCGGCCAAGCGCACGTTCCAAGCGATCCGCATCGAAGTCAACGGAGAGCTCGACGCGCTGGCGCCTGCCGTCGACGCGGCGATTGCCAACACCGTTCAGGGAGGTCGCGTCGCAGTCATCTCGTACCACTCCGGCGAGGATCGAATCGTCAAGGAACGCATGCGGCTCGCGGTGACCGGAGGCTGTGCCTGCCCGCCCGAACTTCCGTGCGTGTGCGACGCGATCCAGACGGTGCGAATCGTACGCGGTGTGGCACGCACTCCGAGCTCGACCGAACAGAGCGAGAACCGCCGGGCTGCAAGCGCACGGCTGCGAGTTGTCGAACGAATCGCCGATACGCCTCGGCGCGGTTCGGTGGGTTGATCAGTGGAAACGGTCCTGCGCGCCGAGCGTCAGTCGAACCTTCGCGCTCGCGTCCATGCCGACGGCGGTGTCATGGCTCGACCCATGATCCGCTCGACCGTGGGGGTCAGGCCGGCGGAGCGTCCTCAGCTCACGGTGGTGCCGCGCCGGCGCCGTACCGCTCGGATCGTCACAGTGTCGGCCTTCTTCATCTCATGTCTCATGCTCGGCGCGGCAGCGTTCCAAACCCAGCTGGCTCGCCGCCAGGTCGAGCTCGATCGCATCGACACCCAGATCCGAAGCGCTCGCAACGACTTCAACGATCTACGCGAGCAGCGCGCCGAGCTGCGCGCACCTCAGCGGTTGGCCACCAGTGGCGCCGCACTCGGAATGCGCGCCGCGATGAAGACGGAGTTCATCGACATCGATCCCGCCGTGGTCGCCGAAGTTCAAGCGAGCGCCGGGGGAGTGTTCGACCCTGGCACCGAGGCCAGCGATCCGGTGTTCGAGCAGTTCAAGCTCGTCAAATCGATCGCTGGCGGATAGGCGCAACCAATGAGGGACGTGAACCATTCGGCTGGATCGCGCAGCCACCACAAGCATCGGCAGGGCTCAGTTCAGTCGGGGGCGCGGTCCGTCGAGGCAATACGCCGACGTCCGCTGCAGGAGGTGTCGGCGGGCAGGCGAGCGCCGGTCGGTCGGCACGTCCCTCCCTCGCGCCCGCCTCGACCGACCCGGGCGCAGCCCGCTGTCAGGCACGAGCGGCGAGCGCCGGCGCGGCCAAACCGACGCCCAGCCGTCCGCACTCGGCGACGCGCCGAACTGAAGCGACAACGCAGTGTCCACGCCTTCCGCAAGCGGGCGGTGTCGTCGCGGCAACCTCGTCTGTACCGCGCCGGGCAATCGTCGCGGCGGCTCGTGGCCGTGTTCGTGATCGCCGCCGTGCTGTTCCTGGCGGTACTGGCCCGGGTCACGATCCTGCAGACCGTCCAGGCCGACGGGTTGCGCTCGGCGGGCAAGTCGCAGCGGACGTCCGAACAGGTGCTGAAAGCACACCGGGGCACGATCTTCGACCGCGACGGCGCCGACCTGGCGCTGTCGGTGCCGGCGCGCACGATCATCGCCAATCCGAAGTTGGTGATCGATCCCGCAGGCACCGTTCGCACCCTCACCGCGTTGCTGCAACTCCCCGTATCGAAGCAGACGGTGTTGATCGATGCCTTCACCGCGAAGACGAACTCGTTCGTGTACGTCGATCGGCAGATCGACCCGAAGCTCGCGGCAACGGTCGTCAACCTCCGGATGGCCGGCATCTCGTCGATCAGCGAAGACCTGCGCCTGCTACCGGCAGGAGATGTCGGCCGCAGCGTCGTCGGTCGCACCGATCCCGACCAGCAGGGCACCGCGGGACTGGAGAAGGAGTACGACGACATCCTGCGCGGTGTCGACGGCGAGCAGTCACAGGAGCACGATCGTGAGTTCCGATCGATCGCCGGCGGCGACGAGACGGTCGCGCCGATCCCGGGATCCGACGTCGTTACGACCCTCGACCGCGGCTTGCAGTACCAGGTCGAACAAGCGCTGATGCAACGCGTCAATGCGCTGTCGGCACTGGGCGGCACGGCCATCGTGATGGGTGTGAACAGCGGTGACATCTACTCGATCGCCAACGTGCGTCGCGACGACGGTGGCGTCGCCAAGGTGACATCTGCCGATCTGGCCGCCACCGAGCCCCACGAGCCCGGATCGGTCGCAAAGGTGTTCAGCATCGCCGCCGCGGTCAACGAGGGTCTGGCAACTCCCGACACCACGATGATGGTTCCCGGGTTTCTCGTCTACAAGCCGATGAACAAGAGCGACGAGAAGTGGAAGTTCAAGATCCGCGACGCGGAGCCACACAACGACGAGCTGATGAGCCTTCGCGACATCATCGTGCACTCGTCGAACATCGGCACCGTGTTGATGACCGAGGGCCTGGGCACCCTGAAGTTCGGCAACTACCTTCACGAGTTCGGATTCGGATCGACGACCGGGCTCGGGCTGCCCGACGAGAGTGCAGGAATCATGAAGCCCGCCGCCGACTGGCAGGCCACGGAGAAGGTGACGCCGAGATACGGCTACGGCTACGCGGCCACGTCTCTGCAGCTCATCTCCGGGGTCAACACCATCGCCAACGGCGGAACGTACGTCGCCCCACGCCTCGTGCTTTCGACCATCGATGCGACGGGCCAACAACATGCGGCCCCCGCCTCGCCCACCCACGAGGTGGTGACTCCGGCGACCGCCACCGCAATGACATCGATGATGAAAGATGTCGTGTGCTATGGCACGGCGAAGTATGCCAAGGTTCCCGGCATGACCGTGGCAGGCAAGACCGGCACGGCGTTGTTGAAGCCCACCGCCAAGCCGGCCGACCAAACAGGCGACGCTCCCGCCCCACCGCTGCTGCAGACGACCGGGGAGACCAACCCGCCGGCGAACACCGACTACCAGGCCGCCGACGGTTCGAAGGAGTACTACTCGACCTTTGTCGGCTACTTCCCTGCCGACCACCCGCAGGTCACGATCCTCGTGTCGATCGACCGCCCCGACCCGGCCAACCAGGATCGCTTCGGCGGCATGGCTGCTGGACCACTGTTCTCGACGTTGGCCACCTTGGCCATGCACGAGCTCGGCATCAGCCCCACGAACGACATCGGCTGCCAGAACAGCGCGGGATGACACCAATGTCTCGCATGCTTCGCGAGGTCGTCGAGCAGGCGGGATTGAGTCAGATCGTCGTCGTCGGCGACGACACGGTCGCCGTAGAGGCAGTCGATTTCGACTCCCGTCGAATCCGCGTGGGCTCTCTCTTCTGCTGCGTTCGCGGCGTGCGCTCCGACGGGCACGCCTTCGCAGACACCGCTCGATCGGCCGGCGCCGCCGCGTTGCTGGTCGATCATCGACTCGACGTCGACCTCCCGCAGCTCGTCGTGCCCGACACCCGCACGGCGATGGGTCGGTTGGCGGCCTCGTTCTTCGGGCACCCCAGTCGCTCGCTCACACTCGTCGGCGTCACGGGCACGAACGGCAAGACCACGACGACCGGCCTCATCGCCTCCATTCTGACCGCCGCCGGTCGGCCGACCGGCTCGATCGGCACGCTCACAGGGGCGCACACGACTCCGGAGTCGCCGGACCTGCAGGCACAACTCGCCGAATTCGTGCAAGCGGGAGTCTCCGCGGTTGTCATGGAGGTCAGCTCGCATGCTCTCGAGCTGCAACGCGTCGTCGGGTGTCACTTCGACATCGCTGTCTTCACGAACCTCGGCCGGGACCACCTCGACTTGCACGGTACGGAGGAGCGTTACTTCGCGGCAAAGGCGAAGCTGTTCCAGCCAGAGCTTGCCGATTGCGCGGTCGTCAACATCGACGATCCGCACGGCCGGCTGCTGATGGATGTCGGCGCGATCCCCACCGAGGGGTTCGGGATCGCCGATGCCGGCGACATCGCCGTCTCCGCGACCAGTCACAGTTACGTGTGGCGCGGTCAACGGATCGACGTGCCCATTGGCGGCGAGTTCAACGTGATGAACAGCCTCGCTGCGGCCACGGCTTGTGCGCGTCTCGGGCTCGACTCGGCCACGATCGCTGCCGGCTTGCACGAAGCCCCAGTGGTACCGGGGCGCTTCGAGGCGGTTGTCGAAGGCCAGCCGTTCGCGGTCATCGTCGACTACGCGCACACTCCTGACGGGCTGGAGAAGGCAATCCGTGCCGCACGTCAAGTAGCCGGGTCAGGAGCGGTTCATGTCGTGTTCGGTTGCGGTGGTGATCGTGACCGCGAGAAGCGTCCCCTGATGGGAGCGACGGCATCGCGGATGGCGGATCACGTGGTGATCACGTCCGACAACCCGCGTTCGGAGGACCCGCTGGCAATCATCAATGCCACGGTCGAGGGTGTACCTCCGGACTACCGTGGCCGCGTTGTGATTGAACCAGATCGCCGACAGGCCATAGAGATCGCCCTGCGCCAGGCGGGATCCGGAGATGTCGTTCTCATCGCCGGCAAGGGTCACGAACAGACGCAGACGATCGGGACTCGAGTGATCGAATTCGACGATCGGGCCGTGGCACGAGAGCTCTTGCGAGGGCTTCGATGATCGCGGTCATGGTTGCCGGTGCGTGCGCCATGCTCGTCTCCCTGGTCGGCACCCGCTCGCTCATCACGTTCATGAGCAACCGCGGCAAGGGCCAGCCGATCCTGGGCAAGGAAGACCGCGGGCCCGATCACCACATGCACAAGCAGGGAACGCCGACCATGGGCGGGCTGGCCATCGTCTTCTCCGCCTTCTTCGGCTGGGTCGTGGCCCACTTCCGTCACGGTCTGGTCTTCTCCAACCAGGCAGCGATCGCCTGGGTCGGCATCCTGGTGCTGTCGGTGATGGGTTTCCTCGACGACTACATCAAGATCACCAAGTCGCACAATCGTGGCATCTTCTGGAAGAAGAAGGGCTACATCACGCTGGTGCTGTCGATGGGCATCGCCTGGTGGCTGGTGGCCGCGACGCGTATCAGTGAGACGATCTCGTTCACCCGTTACAACTGGCCCGGCTGGCACGTGCCGTGGCCGTTGTGGGTGGTGTTCGCCGGAGTCACCATCTGGAGCACCTCGAACGCCGTCAACGTCACCGATGGTCTCGACGGTCTCGCCGCCGGCGCAGGCCTCTTGGCCTTCCTTGCCTTCACGATCATCGCTTACTGGGCGTTCCGTAACAACGAGATCTACGGAGTCGGTGCCGGGGGCGTGGTCAACCCGCTCGACCTAGCCGCGCTGGCGGCGGCCTTCGCCGGGGCTTGCGGAGGCTTCCTGTGGTTCAACGCTGCGCCTGCGCGCATCATCATGGGCGATGTAGGGGCGCTGGCGATCGGCACGGCCTTGGCGTTGCTCGCCCTGACGACCGACACGCAGATCCTCCTGATCCTGATCTGTGGCATCAACGTCCTCGAGGCCGGTTCGGTAGCCGTCCAGATGCTCGTCTTCAGGGCGTCCGGTCGCAAACGCCGCTTGTTTCGCATGTCGCCGATCCATCATCACTTCGAACTGCTCGGCTGGCCGGAGACCACGGTGATCATTCGTTTCTGGCTGATCGCCGGCATCTGCGTGGCGACGGCGCTGGCCATCTTCATCGGCGACTTCACACGGCTGGAAGTGGTGCGGCGATGACGACGACCGCGTTGGTGTATGGCGTGGCGATCAGTGGCGAAGCTGTGGCGCGGGCGCTCCACGACCGCGGTGTTCGCGTGCTGGTCGCCGACGACGCGCCGAACGACGCCAAGGTTGCCGCAGCAGCAGCAGTCGGCGCCGAGCTGGTCGGGCGACCCGATGCCGCTGCAATCGACAAGCTCGTCGCCGCCGCCGACATCATCTGCCCGGCGCCAGGCGTGCCGGAGACACACCCCGCGATCGTCGCTGCCATCCGTCGCGGCAAGCCCATTCGCACCGAGATCGACCTGGCCTACGACTGGGAGCAACAGCGAGCCGGCGGGCCGCGGCCGATGCTGGCGGTCACAGGTACCGACGGCAAGACGACGACCACGATGATGGCCACGGCCATGCTGAGTTGCGCGGGCCTCAAGGTTGCAGCCGTCGGCAACACCGAAGTTCCCCTGATCGCCGCTCTCGACACCGATGTCGATGCCTTCGTCGTCGAGTGCAGCAGCTTCCGGCTGAACTGGATCGACCACTTCCGAAGTGAGGCTTCGGTCTGGCTCAACCTCGCCGAAGACCACCAGAACTGGCACGTGTCCATGCACGCCTACGAACTGGCCAAGGCGCGCCTGTGGAGCCACAACCGACCCGGCGATGTGGCCGTCGGCAACGCCGCCGATCCGATCGTGATGCGCAATCTGGCATTGGCCACCGGGAGGACTCGCACCTTCGGCACCGACGATGCCGACTACCGATTGGTGGGAACCACGCTGACTGGTCCAGCGCGGACCCCTTGCGGAGCGGGCGATGATGACTCGCGATCTACCCCACGACGTCAGTGACGCATTGGCAGCGGCGGCCATAGCCATCGAGTCGGGTCTCGTTCAACCTGCCGACGTGGCGGAGGCTTTGACCACGTTCGAGTACCCCCCGCACCGGATCGAACGAATCGGTGAGTTCGCCGGCGCAACTTGGTACAACGATTCGAAGGCAACCACCCCGCACGCCTCGATCACTGCGATCCGCGGCTTCAGCAACGTCGTGCTCCTGGCGGGCGGCCGCAACAAGGGTCTTGACCTGGTCAGCCTGGCGTCCGAACACGATCGCGTGAAGGCCGTCGTCGCGCTCGGCGAAGCTGCACCGGTCATTCGCGACGTGTTCGCCAACTGGTGCCCGGTCAGCGAGGTGACGTCGATGCAGGCAGCGGTTGCTGCAGCAGCAGCGTTCGCGTCGGACGGCGACACCGTCCTGTTGTCGCCGGCTTGCGCCAGCTTCGATTGGTACCCCGAGGGTGGCTACCCAGCACGCGGTGAGGACTTCAAACGGTTGGTACGAATCTACTTCGGGGACGGGACACGATGAGTTCGTCGACCACGGTGATCGGGGACCGCCGCCGGCAGGCCCTCGAACGCGCCGCGGCGTTGCGCAGGCATCCGACGCGGCGCATGTCGTCGAAGCCCGCAGGCCCGCCCACGGTCGCCTTCTACGCGATCGCCGTAGTTGTCGCCGTGTTCGTGATGCTCGGACTGGTGATGGTGCTGTCCGCCTCGTCGATCAACCAGTTCCACCAGGGTCTGTCGCCGTATCGCATCTTCAACAAGCAGGCGATGTGGGCAGGCCTGGGCCTCGTCGGCCTGTGGGTCGGCATGCGCGTGCCGTACCACTTCTGGCGGCGTCTGGTGCTCCCGCTTCTGTTGCTGTCGTTCGGGATGATGCTGCTTCCGTTCGTCCCCGGCATCGGCGACCGGGTCAACGACGCCAACGCTTGGGTGGCGATCGGGCCGTTCTCGCTGCAGCCGTCGGAGTTCTTGAAGCTGGCAGTGTTGTTGTACTGCGCCAACCTCCTCGCCAAGCGCAAGGACGAGATGGGCAACCCGTCACGGACTCTGGTGCCGGTGATGATCGTCGCCATCGTTGGCAGCGGCCTGTGCCTTGTCCAGAGCGACCTCGGATCCGCGATTGTCCTCGCGTCCATCGTGTTCGTCGTTGCGTTCATCGCCGGTGCACCGCTGCGGCCGATGGCAACTGCCGGAGCGCTCGGCCTCGCGGGCGCGCTCGCCTTCGTGTTGTCCAGCCCTCGCCGTCAGGCACGGTTCACGGCCTTCCTCGACATCGCCGCGCACAAGGACCACCTCAGCTACCAGACGTACCAGGCGATGATCGCACTCGCCCAGGGAGGTCTCGCCGGAGAAGGAGTCGGCCAGGGCAAGAACAAGCTCGGCGACTTCTTGCCGCTGGCCCACAGCGACTTCATCTTCGCCGTCGTTGCCGAGGAGCTCGGGATGATCGGCGTCGTCGCCGTGCTCGGTGGCTTTCTGATCCTTGCCTTTGCCGGCGTTCAGGTGGCCCTGGCCACACAAGATCGCTTTGCCAGCCTGCTCGCCGGTGGGATCGTGAGCTGGTTCGTCGTGCAGACGATCATCAACGTCGGTGGGGTCACTGGGATGATGCCCGTCACCGGTTTGACCCTGCCGTTCTTCTCGGCCGGAGGTAGTTCTCTGTTCGTCACGATGACCGCGGCGGGGCTGCTGCTCAACGTGGCTCGCAACGTGAGGTGACCGCTCCGTGAGCTCCCCCAACACCGCTTTCGCCGTGGTGACGGGCGGCGGTACGTCGGGCCACGTGCTCGCCGCGCTCGCCGTCGCCGACGCCATGGTCGCCCGCGGCCGTGATCGCAGCACGATCCACTACGTCGGAACGACGCGTGGAGTCGAACGCCGCCTGCTTCCGCCTGCGGGCTACGAGTACACGCTGCTCGACGTCGTCGGGTTGCAGAGGAGCCTGTCGCTGCGCAACGTGGCCTTCCTTCCGAAGTTGGTGCGCTCCACCTATCAAGCGATCAAGCTGGTCCGACGGCTGTCACCGCAAGTGGTGGTGAACGTCGGCGGCTACGCCAGCTTTCCGGTGACCGCGGCCGCCGTGCTGTGGCGGGTCCCCGTAGTGGTCGTCAGCTACGACCGACGACCCGGCCTGGTGTCGAGACTGATGGCGCGGCGGGCCGCCGCCTGCGCCGTGGCCCACGAAGGCTCTGCGTTGCCGAGGGCTCAAGTGACCGGGGCGCCGGTTCGACAAGAGATCTTGTCGATCGACCGACGGGCCGACCGGCACCATGCTCACGCCCAACTCGGTGTGCCCGACGACCGCTTCCTGTTCGCCGTGTTCGGCGGCTCGCTCGGCGCCAAGCAACTCAACGCGGTGACGGCGGAGGCAGTGAATCGGTTGGAAGATCGCCGCGATCTCGCCGTGTACCACATCGTCGGCGACCGCAATCTGGCCGATGCCGCGCCCACTCGCGACGGCAGCGAAGGCATCATGTATCGAGTGCTTGGATACGAGGACCGAATGCCGCTCGTCTATGCCGCCGCCGATCTGATGATGACCAGGGCCGGAGCTTCGACGATCGCCGAGCTTGCCACTGTCGGGATGCCGGCTTTGATCGTGCCGTGGCCGGGTGCCGCCGACGACCACCAGGTCGACAACGCCCGCGAGCTCAGCGACCAGGGCGCGGCGGTGTTGATCAGAGAGGCAGATCTCACTGCCGAGCGACTCGTCGCCGAGATCACCGCATTGCTCGCCGACCGTGACAAGCTCGGCGCGATGTCTGCAGCTGCCGCCGCCATCGGTGAGCGTCATCGCAGTGGAGCGCTCGTCGATCTCATCGAACGTGTGGCTGCGCGATGAGCGATCAGTGGCCGATCCCACTCGATCTGTCGACGCCGCACCGCCTGCACGTGGTGGGTGTTGGAGGACCCGGAATGAGCGCCATTGCCATCGTGCTCGCCGAGATGGGGCATCACGTCAGCGGCAGCGACATCCGCGACCGGGCCGTGCTCGAACGGGTGCGCGCCGCCGGTGTGGAGGTGCACGTCGGTCACGATCGTCGGAACGTAGAGGGCTGCATCGCGGTCACGGCATCCACGGCGGTCCCCGCACGCAACATCGAGCTCGACGAGGCCAGGAGCACCGGCATCGCCGTACTGTCCCGGGCGGCGATGCTCTCGTCGATCTGCGCGCAGGCCAAGTCGTTGGGAGTGGCCGGTACGCACGGCAAGACATCGACGACTTCGATGCTCATGCTCGTGCTCGCAGCCGCGGGCCTTCGCCCGTCGTTCGTCATCGGTGGCGACGTCACCGACATGGGCACGGGAGCTCAATGGACGAATGGGGAATGGTTGGTGGTCGAGGCCGACGAGAGCGACGGCACCCACCTGGAGCTGCCGTTGTTCGGCACGATCCTCACCAACGTCGAGATCGATCACCTCGACTTCTACGGCACCGAGGAAGCAATCGTCGCCGGCTTCGATCACTACCTGTCGCGAATCTCCGGCCCGAAGGTCCTCTGCGTCGACGACCCGGTGTGTGCCGAGCTAGCCGCTCGTCATGGCACCATCACCTACGGAACATCACCTGTCGCCGACTATCGGGCTGTCGAGGTGCAGGCAGCAAACGGCTCGTACACGTTCAAGGTCGTGCACGCCGGGCAGACGCTCGGTACGGTCGACCTGCCGCTGCGCGGCATCCACAACGTGCGCAACGCACTCGGCGCGCTGGCCATGGCCTGCACGGTCGGGGTGGACTTCGATACGGCGTCACGCGCCTTGTCGAACTTCGGGGGGGTTGCTCGTCGTTTCGACATCCGCGGCATCGACGAAGGCGCGACCCTGGTCGACGACTATGCGCACTTGCCGACTGAGATCAGTGCCGTGCTCGGCGCGGCGCGCTGCAGCGGTGATGGTTGGCGGCGGGTGGTCGCCGTGTTCCAGCCGAACCGGTTCAATCGCATGGCGGTCATGTCGCCGGCATATCGCGACGCATTCGCCGACGCCGATCTCGTCGTGATCACCGACATCTACGCCTCGGGCACGACTCCCATTCCCGGTGTCACCGGCAAGCTCGTGGTCAACGCAGTCCTCGACGCGCATCCTGCGACCCGGCTGGCATGGATGCCTCGCCGCACCGACCTCGTCAACTATCTCGCCAACGAACTGCGAGACGGCGACGTGTGCATCTCGATGGGTTGTGGCGATGTCGCATCGCTTCCCGACGAGGTCTTGCAACGCAGGGCCGAACTCAGGGTCGGGTCCGGTTGAGTCTCAGCGAGCGCCTTCATCGCGCCACCGCGGATCTGGGGTCGCACGCCCGAATCGACGAACCACTCGGTCCGCTCACCACGTACCGCGTCGGTGGCGGCGCGGCCATCTTCGTCGTGCCGGCGACGCGTGCCGACCTCGACGAGGTAGCTGCGGTGATCGCCCGCTACGAATTGCCGGTCCTGGTGGTCGGTCGAGGCTCGAACCTGCTGGTGGCAGACCGTGGTTACGATGGTGTGGCGATCAGTCTGGCTGCCTTGGCCGACGGGATCGAGATCGCCGGAGTCGAGGTCTACTCCGGCTCCGCTGTTGCTCTGCCGGTCTTGGCGCGCAAGACCGCCGCGGCGGGCCTGACCGGGTTCGAATGGGCCGTCGGTGTGCCCGGCTCGATCGGTGGAGCAGTGCGGATGAATGCCGGCGGCCACGGATCGGACATCGCCGCGAGTCTGCTGCGGGCCGAGATCTTCGACCTCGCTTCACTGAAGTGTTGCTGGCGCCCCGCCGACTCGCTCGGACTGCGGTTCCGCGGCTCGGATCTGGCGGATCACGAGATCGTGTTGACGGCGCATCTCCAACTGGCAGCGGGCGACACCGATCGCTCGGAACACGAGATTGCGGAGATCGTTCGCTGGCGACGGGAGAACCAGCCTGGCGGTCAAAATGCGGGCTCCGTCTTCGTCAACCCGATTCCGGGCGAGCTGTCTGCCGGCGAGCTGATCGACAGCGTCGGCCTCCGCGGCTTCAGGATCGGTGGTGCGTTCGTCTCCGAGAAGCACGCCAACTTCATCCAGGCGGGCGAGGGGGCAACGGCGGCCGATGTGAAGGCAGTGATCGAGGCGGTGCGCGAACGCGTCGCCCGAGAGACCGGTTTCGAACTGCGCAGCGAGGTACGCCTGGTCGGCTTCGCCGAGATTGCAGCGGGGCGTTCCGATGGTGGCCCGCATGGCTGAGGAACCCAAAGCGGCATCCGACGCGGGAGCAGTGCCCGACGTCGTCCTCGAGGAACTGCTGGCTGCGTTCTCGGCGAAGGAAGGCGACGCGATCGACTTCGACGATCCGGCGATCGATCGAATGCTGGGGCTCGACGAAGAAGGCGAGACCACTGTCACCCAGGTCACGGGAGCGGGGATCGTGCCGGCCACACCGCCGGCACCCGAGCCGGCCGCACCCGAGCCGGCCGCACCTGAGCCGGCCGCACCTGAGCCGGCCGCACCCGAGCCGGCCGCACCCGAGCCGACTGCCCCAAACGCGTCCCGCAAGCTGATCGTGATCGGCGACGATGGCCGGCCCGACGCCTTGTACCTCGACGAGGAATCCGGCTCACGGCTCCGCGAGGTGCATGCCCTCGACGGCGAGACCTCCGAAGGGCGATCGACGATCATCATCAAGGACCTCGACGAGACGGGCAGCATCGAAGCCCTGCCCGCCCGATCTTCCGGGTCGATGGATCCCCGGGTTCGCGCCAGGCGAATCGCCGTGCGCCGTGCCAAAGGCCGTAAGCGCCTCATCTGGGTCGCGATTGCGGCTGCGATCCTGCTGGTTCTGGTCGGTGCGGTTGCCGTGCTGGCGTCGTCGCTGTTCGACGTGCGCACGATCGACGTGCAAGGTGCGGTCTACACGGATCCGGCGCAGTTGTCGGCAATCGTCGACGATCTGCGCGGTGAGGCGATCCTGCTGGTCGACACGCGCCAGGTCGAGCGTCGGCTGGAGAGCATTCCATGGGTCGAGAGCGCTCGCGTATCGACGCAGTTCCCCCACCGGGTGTTCATCGACATCCGCGAGCGCAAGCCCATCGCCACCTTCGCCGGTTCCGACGGGAAGTACCGAGTGATCGACCGTGAGGGGCGCGTGCTCGATGTCGTCGACGGCATGCCGGTCGACTACATGCTCGTCACCGGAGCAAGTCCCGACGTCGATCAGGGCCAGTTCGCCGGGCGGCCCTTCCCGTCGGCGGCGCAGCTGGCGATCGCCCTGCCCAGCGAGATCAGGGCTCTGACCGAGTCGATCGGTGTCGATGCGACCACTGGTGACCTGACCCTTCAGCTCCACGGAAAGCTCGAAGTGCAGCTAGGAACCTCTGCCGACCTGTCGACCAAGCTCGTCCGGCTGCTGTCCGAAGTGCGTAGCGGCCTCGACGGGATCTGCGCGCTCGATGTTTCGACGTCGGAGATCTCCCGCACGGCCTGTACTTGATGATCTATGTCCACCGCTTGTGTGCTCGGACGTGCGAGACTTGGCGAAACGGGCTTTGACATGCCTCAATCCATTCGCCAATCAGCACTACGGAGGCTTCCCTGATGGCAGGCGCACCTCAAAATTATCTCGCGGTCATCAAGGTGATTGGGATCGGCGGCGGTGGCGTCAATGCCGTGAACCGGATGATCGATGCTGGTCTCAAGGGCGTCGAGTTCGTCGCGATCAACACCGACGCCCAGGCGCTGCTCATGAGCGACGCCGACGTGAAGCTCGACATCGGCCGCGACCTCACCAGGGGTCTTGGTGCCGGCAGTGACCCCGACGTCGGCCGTAACGCAGCCGAGTCGCATCGCGAGGAGATCGAAGAGGTCTTGAAGGGCGCCGACATGGTCTTCATCACCGCCGGCGAAGGCGGCGGAACTGGCACGGGCGCAGCTCCGATCGTCGCCGAGCTGGCGCGCACCATCGGTGCGCTCGCCATTGGCGTGGTCACCCGGCCGTTCAGCTTCGAAGGCCGTCGTCGATCGGTGCAGGCCGACGCCGGAGTGCAGCGCCTGAAGGAGAAGGTCGACACGCTCATCGTCATCCCCAACGACCGGTTGCTGACCGTCGCCAACGAGAAGACCAGCGTGCTCAACGCGTTCAAGATGGCCGACGAGGTGCTGCTCCAGGGCGTCTCGGGCATCACCAACCTCATCACCACCCCGGGGCTCATCAACACCGACTTCGCCGATGTCAAGATGATCCTGTCGAGTGCCGGCTCTGCCCTCATGGGAATCGGCCAGGCCAGCGGCGAGAATCGTGCCGTCACTGCCGCCAAGGCGGCGATCTCCAGTCCGTTGCTCGAGGCAGCGATCGACGGCGCCCGGGGCATTCTGCTCAACATCACGGGTCCGTCGGGCATGTCGCTGTTCGAGATGAACGAAGCTGCCGAGATCATCCACGGTGTCGCCCACCAAGACGCCAACATCATCTTCGGAACAGTCATCGACGACGAACTGGGCGACGAAGTGAAGGTCACCGTG
Organism: Ilumatobacteraceae bacterium; assembly: GCA_963720775.1. Lineage (GTDB taxonomy): Bacteria > Actinomycetota > Acidimicrobiia > Acidimicrobiales > Ilumatobacteraceae > JAENVT01. The sequence continues at coordinate 282,288 of CAVRGR010000002.1, forward strand.
ATTGCTGCCGGCTTCGATCGCTGGGACGGCGGTGCCACCACTTCGCGGCCCGGTGGCAAGGCCGCCGACAAGCCGACGTCGTCGCTCAAGGATCTCTTCGCCGATCAACCCGCCGACCCGCTCGACGATGGTGACGACGATTTCGATGTGCCGTCGTTCCTGAAGTGACCCTGGTCGAGTGACACAGTTCGGCGGTCTCGCCGAGCGGTTGCAGCGGGTGCGCACTCAGATCTTCGACGCAGGTGGCCGCGATGTCGAGATTCTCGCCGTCACCAAGGGCCATCCCGTGGAGGTCGTGGAAAGCGCCGCCGCGGTCGGTCTCACTGCTGTCGGTGAGAACTATGCCCAGGAGCTGGTCGACAAGTTTGCTGGTCGATCGCTCGGTGTCGCGGTGCACTTCATCGGGCAACTGCAGACCAACAAGGTTCGCCACCTCGTCGACCTCGTCGACGTGTACGAGACGCTCGACCGCCCGTCGCTGATCGCCGAACTGGCCAAGCGAGTGCCAGGAGCGCGGGTGCTCGTGCAGGTCAACACGACGGGGGAGCCGATGAAGGGTGGCTGTTCGCCAGACGATGCGGAGTCGCTGGTCAACCAGGCTGCATCGGCGGGACTTGCCGTCGAGGGCTTGATGACCGTCGGCCCGACAGAGGGTGGCGCCGAAGCCGCGCAGGGCTGGTTTTCGAATCGTGCGCGGGCTGAGCGATCGGCTCGGTCTGGCGACGTGCTCGATGGGGATGAGCGACGATTTCATCGTCGCGGTGCAAGAAGGCGCGACACGCGTGCGACTCGGGAGCGTGCTGTTTGGCATGCGTCCTGCTCCGACCCCGCGAGTACGGTAATCTCAGGCGGAGGAGGACCAAGGATGCCGATCTGGAGAAACGCAATGGATTGGTTGGGACTGGGTCCCGACGATGCGTACGACGACTACGACACCGCCCAGGAGCCGGAGCGTCCTTCTCGATCGCCCCGACACCAGCGCGAAGATCCGGCGCCTCGCGGCCAGCGCGGCTACCAGGGTGACTACGAATCGGATGGCACCGTGCGCACCATGCCGGCGCGCCCCAGCTACCCGACCCGCGACGCAGACCTCACTGGTCGACGTCCCACCCCTGCCAGCGACGACTCGAACGTGCAACCGCGCCCCATCAACGCCCAAAGGCAGGCACCAGTGAACTCTGCCGACCCATACACCGTCCGGCCGCGGCGGTTCGACTCCGCGCAAGAGGTCGCCGACAAGTTCAAAGAGGGCCAGCCCGTCATCATGAACCTCGAGGCCAGCGACCGCGAAGTGTCGCGACGACTGATCGATTTCGCCAGCGGACTGTGCTACGGCCTCAACGGCACGATGGAGAAGGTTGCGACCGGTGTGTACCTGTTGAAGCCGGTACCGCCGCGCAAGGGTGGCTACGACAGCGGCGAGTACGACAGTTGAGTGTTCACTGCGGCGGCTCCGCGGTGCGTAACATCTGACCATGGACTTCAGCCCGCAGACCGTTCGCAGTGCCGGTTTCAGGACCGTCAAGAAGGGATACGACCAGGCAGAGGTTGACGACTTCAAAGAGAAGGTCGCCGCCGCGATCGAGACCGCGCAGAACCAGGCCACAGCCATGGAAGCACGGGCTCGCGCCGCCGTCGCCAAGCTGCAGGAGGTTTCCCAGCAAGTCAGCAGCGGATCACGTGAAGCTGGCGGGTCTGGTTCGGGCAACGACGAAGATTCGGAGAACATCAGTCGAACGTTGCTGCTTGCTCAGCGCACCGCCGACACCACCGTCGCACACGCCAACAGCGAGGCCGAAGCGATCACGGTCAAGGCCCGGGTCGACGCCACCACGGTGATCGACAACGCCAGGGCGATGGCCGACAAGTTGCTCGACGAGGCCCGCCTCGAAGCTCGCCGGTCCGCGGAGGGCGAACGCATCAAGGCCGAGAACGAGGTTCAGGCGCTGCTCGCTCGCCGCGACTTCCTGTTGGCCGACGTCGATCAACTCGAGCACCACGTCGACGCACAGCGCGAGCGTCTCCGCGACGCCGCGGTCTCGCTGCAGGAGCTCGTCGAACGCGTGCCGGGCGGCCTCGGTGAACTCCGCCGACCGCTGTTGTCTGCCTCGGCGGAGCCGGTATCGACAACCCCCGCGGTCGACGCGTGGTCCTCGGCCGAGGTCGTCTCCGGCGATTCTCACGAGGCGACGCTCGACGACACGGCACCGATCTCCGACAGGACTCCGCCGGAAACGGCTGCCCCCCAATCGACCGATCTCGACGAGACCAGCATGCTCCGTCTCGATCTCACGCTCGATCGCGAGCCGGCGAGCACTTCGAAGTGGTCGGCCGCAGGCGACGACCCGCTGATCATCGGCGACGAACTGCAGTAATCACTGCTCTCGGTGGAGCGTGCCAAGGTAGGATTGGAACGGCGTTGACGAGGCAATCACCTCTGAGCTTTCGGAAGAACGGCCACCAGGCTCATTAGAACCGAACGGGTCCAGCCCGATACAGCCGGCGAAACCGAGGGGTTGCCGTCTGCGGGCGGCAGCAAACAGGGTGGGATCGCGAGCCGACAACTCGTCCCTGTGCAAACCACACAGCAGGAGCCCGCAGATGTACCCCGAAGTCGATCCGCAACCCCATTTCCCCACGATCGAGACCGACATCTTGAAGTCGTGGGCGCAGCGTCACACGTTTGCCGAATCGATTCGCCGTCGCGCCGATGCCGACGAGTTCGTCTTCTACGACGGCCCTCCGTTCGCCAACGGACTGCCGCACTACGGCCATCTGCTCACCGGTTTCGTCAAAGACGCGGTGCCGCGCTACCAGACGATGCGTGGTCGTCGGGTCGAGCGTCGGTTCGGGTGGGACTGCCACGGGCTGCCAGCCGAGGTCGTCGTCGAGAAGGAGCTCGGCATCAGCGGGCATCCGGCGATCACCAAGTTCGGCATCGACAAGTTCAACGACGCGTGCCGCACGAGCGTGCTCAGGTTCACCGACGAGTGGCGGCGTTACGTCACCAGACAGGCTCGGTGGGTCGATTTCGACAACGACTACAAGACGCTCGACCGGCCATACATGGAGAGCGTGATGTGGGCCTTCAAGACCTTGTGGGACAAGGGCCTGATCTACGAGGGGTTCCGAGTGCTCGCCTATTGCTGGCGGTGTGAGACCCCGCTCAGCAACACCGAGACGCGGATGGACGACGTGTATCACGACCGGCAGGATCCCGCCCTCACGGTTCAGTTCCAGCTCGACACCGGCGAACGAATGCTTGCGTGGACGACCACGCCGTGGACGTTGCCGAGCAACCTCGCGCTCGCAGTCGGTCCCGACATCGACTACGCGGTACTGGAAGAAGAGGGCGTGCGCTACATCATCGCCGAGGCCCGTCTGGGTGCCTACGAGCGCGAGTTCGCCAACGCCGTGCAGGTCGCCACGCTCAAGGGCAGCGAGCTCGTCGGCCGGCGCTACACGCCGCTGTTCCCGTTCTTCTCCGACACACCCAACGCGTTCCAAGTGCTGTCCGGGGCGTTCGTCACGACGGAGGACGGCACCGGCATCGTGCACATGGCGCCGGGCTTCGGCGAGGACGACCAGAACGCGTGCAACGCGGTCGGCATACCGACGATTTGTCCGATGGACGAGCACGGCCGATTCACGGCCGACGTCCCGAACTGGGCCGGCATGCACGTCTTCGACGCCAACATCGAGGTGGCCAGAGAGCTGAAGGAGCGCGGCGTCGTTGTGCGCCACGACACCTATCAGCACTCGTACCCGCATTGCTGGCGATGCGCCGAACCCCTCGTCTACCGAGCGATCAGCAGCTGGTTCGTGCAAGTCACCGCCTTTCGCGAGCGCATGGGTGAGTTGAACCAGCAGATCCGCTGGGTGCCCGAGCACGTCAAGGACGGCAGCTTCGGCAAGTGGCTGGCCAACGCCCGCGATTGGAGCATCAGTCGCAACCGCTTCTGGGGGTCGCCGATCCCGGTCTGGAAGAGCGACGATCCGAACTACCCGCGCCTCGACGTGTATGGCTCGATCGCCGATCTGGAGCGCGACTTCGGTGTGCAGATCGACGATCTGCACCGCCCATACGTCGACGTCCTCACGCGTCCGAACCCCGACGATCCGACGGGTCGGTCGACGATGCGGCGAGTCACCGAAGTGCTCGATTGCTGGTTCGAGTCGGGCTCGATGCCCTTCGCCCAGGTGCACTACCCGTTCGAGAACGCCGACTGGTTCGAGAGTCACTACCCCGGCGACTTCATCGTCGAGTACATGGCCCAAACGCGCGGTTGGTTCTACACCTTGCACGTTCTGGCGACGGCTCTGTTCGATCGACCTGCGTTCCGCAACTGCGTGAGCCACGGTGTGGTGCTCGGCGACGACGGCCAGAAGATGTCGAAGAGCCTCGACAACTATCCCGATCCGATGATGGTCTTCGACACCTATGGCGCCGACGCGATGCGGTGGAACCTGTTGTCGTCGACGATCCTGCGCGGGGGCGATCTCTCCGTGACCGAGAACGGCATACGCGAGAGCGTTCGCCACGTCGTGCTGCCGATGTGGAACACCTACTCGTTCTTCACGATGTACGCGAACGCGGCCGGCTACACCGCGCAACGGCGTGTCACCTCCAGCGATCCGCTCGACCAGTACATCCTCGGCAAGTCGCGCGCGCTTGTCGACACCGTCACTGAGGCAATGGACGGCTACGACCTCTTCGCCGCCTGCGCGACCGTGCGCACGTTCCTCGACGCCTTGACCAACTGGTACGTGCGCCGCTCACGCGAGCGGTTCTGGGCCGGTGATCCTGACGCACTCGATGTGCTGTGGACGGTGCTCACGACGCTTTGTCAGGTTGCCGCGCCACTGTTGCCTCTGACCACGGAGGCCGTGTTCCGCGGACTGGTCGGTGACGACAGCAGCGTGCACCTCACCGACTGGCCGTCGGGCAACGAGTTCGACGCGGCGGCCGCGCTGGTGACCGCGATGGATCGCGTGCGCGACGTCTGCAGCGCATCGTCCGCTGTACGCAAGGCGACCGGGCGGCGCGTACGTCAGCCGCTGTCGAAGTTGACGATCGCCGCGGCCGACGCCCAGTCGCTGGCTCCGTTTCGGGGGATCATCGCCGACGAGATCAACGTCAAAGAGGTGGTCCTGTCGACCGATCTCGACGCAGTGGGGGAGTTCGAGCTCACCGTGGTTCCGAGCATGCTCGGCCCGCGGGTCGGCAAGGACGTGCAGAAGGTGATCGCCGCCGTCAAGCAGCAACAGTGGACTCGGGATCCGGTCACTGGCGTCGTCACGGCCGGGGGCGTCGAGCTCGTCGATGGCGAGTACAGCCTCCGTCTGGTTGCCGCCGATCCTTCCCGGGCGACGACCCTCCCTGCCAACACCGGCGTCGTCGTGCTCGACACCGACCTCACGCCCGAGTTGGAGGCCGAAGGAGTGGCCCGCGATCTCGTAAGGCTCGTTCAACAGGCGCGTCGTGATGCCGGTCTTCACGTCAGCGATCGGATCTCTCTCCGTCTGGGCGTGCCCGACTCCGTTCGGCAGCAGATCGAGCCCTTCAGTTCTTTGATCACGGAGCCGACACTGGCTGTTTCACTGACCTACGTGACGGGCGACTCGAACGCCGACCTCGACGGACAAGCGGTGTCGATCGGCGTCACCAAGGTGGCGCACTGACGCTGAGCGAGCCTCCGGGCGAGGTCGGCGCCATTGTGACTCCACGGCGATAGCATCGCAGCCTCACCTGGGTCGACGGAGGTTCACACAGATGGCAAACGCCAAGAAGGCTCCCGCAACGAAGGCACCGGCGAAGAAGGTTTCGGCTAAGAAGGTTTCGGCTAAGAAGGTTTCGGTGCCCGCGAAGTCGAGCGCGCCGAAGAGGGCCGTTGTTTCCTCGAAGAAGGCCGCTCGTGCGAAGCCTTCTGCGTCGAAGAAGAGCGCGGCTCCAGTCAAGAAGGCTGCTCCCGCCAAGAAGGCGGCCCCTGCGGCCAAGAAGACCTCGGCTCCTGCCAAGAAGACCCCCTCGGCCAAGCAGGCCGCCCCGACCGTGAAGAAGGCGCCTCCGGCCAAGAAGGCCGCGCCAGCGGTCAAGAAGGCCGCGCCAGCGGTCAAGAAGGCCTCGGCTCCGGTCAAGAGGGCCTCGGCTCCGGCGAAGAAGGTCGCGGCTCCGGCGAAGAAGGCAGCCGCGCCGGCCAAGAAGGCTGCGCCGCCGAAGAAGGCATCGTCGACACCTGTAGCCATCGAGATTCCAGCGGTGAAGGGTGTCACCAAGGAAGGCGTTGCCTACACGAAGGACTTCGATGTCAAGTTCCTCACCGCTCAACGAGCCCTGCTGATCGAAGAGAAAGCCGCACTGCTCGGTCAAGCCGTTCGCCTCGAGGACGAGGCCAATTCGCTGATCGAGGAGCAGGAGATGGGCGATGTGCAGTTCGACGACGAGGGTGGCGAGGGCGACACCATGGTGGTCGAGCGTGAGCGCGATCTCACCTTGTCGGCGCAGGCTCGGCAAACGATCGCCGACATCGAGCTGGCCCTCAGCCGCCTCACGACGGGTGCGTACGGCTACTCCACCGAATCCGGCCGTCCCATCCCGCGGGAGCGCCTGCAGGCAATTCCGTGGGCGACGATGCTCGTCGAGGAGAAGGTCGGCGGGATCGGCCGCCGATGACGGATGACGCCGAGGCCGGAACGCTGTCGACGACTTCAACCGCCTCGGCCGAATCGGCGCCGATCGCCCATCAGCCACATCGGATACCAGCGCTCACCGCTGCCGTGGCGGTGGTGGTCGTCGCCGCGGATCAGTTGACGAAGCGATGGGCCTTGTCCGCGCTGACCGGGCGCGAGCCGCGTCACGTCGTGTGGACGCTGCAGTGGAACCTCACCCGCAACAGTGGCATGGCCTTCTCCAAGGCCCAGGGCATCGGTCCCGTGATCGGAGTTGTCGCCATGCTCGTGGTGCTGTGGCTGGCATGGTCGAGCCGCAAGCTCACTGGTCGCATCACAACCATTGCCGCCGGGTTGATCGCCGGTGGCGCAATCGGCAACCTGGCCGACCGGTTGTTCCGCGGCGGCCATCCCTTGCGCGGATCGGTGATCGACTTCATCGACTTCCAGTGGTTCCCCATCTTCAACATCGCCGACATGGCGATCGACGTAGGCGGCGCGTTGTTCGTGCTCTGGACGATCCTTGCCCACCGATCGGCTCGTGCGGCGTGATCCGTGAGGAGATCCCGCCGGCGCTCGCGGGGGAGAGGCTCGATCGCATCGTCGCGTTGGTCACCGACGCCAGCCGCTCCGACGCCGCAGCGCTGGTCGCTGTCGGTGGGGTGCGTGTCGACGGCGAGATCGCCGTGTCGGGCAAGGTGCGACTTCAGCTCGGCCAAGTCATCGATGTCGACGAATCGAAGCTGCCGGTTCCCGAGCTGCCGGCACCCGATCCGACCGTCGAGTTCCTCGTGGTCTACGACGACGAGGATGTGATCGTGGTCGACAAGCCGGCCGGCCTCGTCGTACACCCGGGTGCCGGCAACGCCGACGGAACACTCGTGAACGGCCTGCTCGCCCGCTATCCGGAGCTTGCCGCGATCGGCGAGCCACACCGTCCCGGCATCGTTCATCGCCTCGACATCGGCACGTCCGGCCTGATGGTCGTGGCCCGTTCGGTGCGTGCCTACCACTCGCTCGTCTACGCACTCTCACAGCGCGACGTCACGCGCGTGTACCGAACGATGGTCTGGGGTCACCTGGCGAACCCCGTCGGCGTCATCGACGCGCCGATCGGTCGCGATCATCGCGACGCGATGCGCATGGCCGTGGTCGTCGACGGGAAGTCGGCACGTACCCGCTACCACGTGCTCACGGCATATCGCACGCCCGCCGAGGCGAGCGCGGTGCAGTGCAGGCTCGAGTCCGGTCGCACCCATCAGATCCGCGTGCATCTCGCGGCCATCGGTCACCCCGTGTTGGGTGACGGCACCTACGGGGGTGTGCGTCATGCCGTCGTGACCCCACGCCCGTTCCTGCATGCGGCCGAGCTCATGTTCGTTCACCCAGGCAGCGGTGAGTCGCTGTCGTTCGTCTCTCCGTTGCCCGACGATCTCGTGGCCGTCGAGACTCAGTTCACAACGTAGCGAGGCCGTCCTCGAGGCGCGCCTCCGGCCACGGACCCACACCACGCGCCGCGTCGGCCACCGATTGCAACGTGAACGCTTCGAGGAGGCGTTTCATCTGCTCCCCGGCCGATTTCCAGATCGCCAGCAGCACGCACTGACCCTCGTGATCGCACGCCCCATCCTGATGTGGTTCGCCGAAGTCGCCGAGGCTGATCGGCCCGTCGACCGCAGAGAGGATCTCGCCGATGCGAATCTCGGCGGGATGACGGGCGAGGACGTAGCCGCCCCCCACTCCACGCTTCGATTTCACGAGCCCGGCGCCCTTCAAAGCGAGCAGGATCTGCTCGAGATAGGGCTGCGGGATGGCCGTTCGCTCGGCGATGTCGCGCACCGAAGTGGGGCCGGTTCCGTCCATGTGCAGCGCCAGTGAGAGGAGGGCCCTACAGGCGTAATCACCTTTGCTGGAAACTCGCACGCACTCATCGTACGGCCTTCGTGCGGCTGGGCGGGTCATTCCGGTTGGCGTGTGAGGCCGGGAGGTGCTGGACTGACGTTCCCCGTGAATGACCAGCCGATCTTCCCTGACTACTCCGCAAACGTTCGCGCCATCGTGCCCGCGCTGCTGGGTCCACAGCAGCGGAACGGTCGCGACTGGATGCCGGGGCCCGTGCGCGATGCCCGTCAGGTCGTGATGCTCGTGGTCGACGGGCTCGGCTGGGAGCAGTTCGACCAGCGCCGGGAACTGATGCCGGCGTTGGCGTCGTTCGACGGCGGGCCGACCACCACCGTGGCGCCATCCACGACTGCGACCGCGCTCACATCGATCACGACAGGACTCACGCCTGGCGAACACGGCCTCGTCGGCTACCGCATCGATCTCGGTGGCGACGTTCTGAACGTCCTTCGCTGGGCGACACCCTCCGGCGATGCACGGCGCAAGCACGAGCCGAATCGGGTGCAGCCGTTCGCTCCCTTCATGGGCGAGTCGATACCGATCGTCACCAAGGCCGACTTCCAGCACAGTGGGTTCACCGAAGCACATCTTCGTGGCGGCCGCTTCTTCGGCTGGCGAGCCACGTCGAGCATGGCGGTTTCGATCGGGGAGCTGCTTCGCGGGGCGAGCCGCTGATCTACGCGTACTACGACGGCATCGACAAGATCGCTCACGAGCGCGGCTTCGGCGACTACTACGACGCAGAACTGCGCGCCGCCGACGATCTCGTCGATCAGATCCGCGCCCAACTCACCGATGGTTCGGCATTGCTGGTCACCGCCGACCACGGCCAGGTCGAGATCGGAACGAACGTGTTGGCGCCCAGCGCCGAGGTCCTCCGGCTGACGCGGTACATGTCGGGCGAGGGCCGGTTCCGATGGCTCCACGCACGCCCAGGGGTCGCCGAAGAACTGCTCGAGGTCGCCTCGGCGACCCACGGCGATATCGCCTGGGTGATGGGGCGCCAGCAGATGATCGACGATGGCTGGTTCGGCCCCGTCGTCAGTCCGCCGGTGGCCGCCCGTTTCGGCGATGTGGCGCTGATCCCCAGGGTCCCGATCAGTTTCGTCGATCCCGACGACAGTGGCCCCTTCCCTCTGGTGTGTCGACACGGGTCGCTCACATCTGCTGAGATGCTGGTGCCATTGCTGGCCTGCACGCATTGAACTGATCGGATCGAGGAGCACCTGATGTCGACTGAAGAACCTCACGACAAACCCGCCGAGGCACCGGTCGAGCAGGTCGAAACGGTGACCGCTCCCGCCAAGGTGATGCGCATCGGCTCGATGGTCAAGCAGTTGCTGGAGGAAGTGCGCTCGAGCCCGCTCGACGAAGCGAGCCGCGAGCGCCTCGCCGAGATCTACGAGCGATCGATCGTCGAACTGACCGAGGCCCTTTCGCCCGACCTGCAAGACGAGCTGCACAACCTCGCCCTGCCGTTCAAAGACGGAGAGATTCCCTCAGACGGTGAGCTGCGGGTGGCCAAGGCACAGCTCGTCGGCTGGCTGGAAGGTTTGTTCCACGGCATCCAGGCGACGCTGTTCGCCCAGCAGATCGCCGCCCGCCAGCAACTCGACCAACTGCGCCAGCTTCCGCCGGGCGGCCTGGTAGGCGGAGCCCCCGGCCCGCAAGGTTCCGGTGTCCCCATAGATGTCACGGATCGGCCTGGCACCTACCTCTAGAAAACCGAGTATGGTCGAACGAATCACATCCGTGTAAGTCGCCGGCCGATCGAGCCGAGAGGAGGTACCGCGCCAGTGGGGGATTCCTTCACCCACCTCCACGTCCACACCGAGTTCTCGATGCTCGACGGCGCGGCGCGCCTCGACGATCTCGTTGCCAAGGCAGTGGCCGACGGGCAACCTGCTCTGGGCATCACCGATCACGGCAACATGTACGGGGTGCTCGAGTTCTTCAAGGAGTGCCGCGCTCAGGGTGTGAAACCGGTGATCGGCACCGAGGCCTACATGGCCTACGAGAGCCGCCAGGAACGGCCGCCGCGCCGCGGTCGCATCGACGACTCCGGTGGTGACACCGAGGGTGGCAAGAAGCTCTACTACCACCTCACGCTGCTGGCCGAGAACGATCGGGGCTACCACAACCTCATCCAGCTCGCCAGCCTCGCGTTCATGGAGGGCTACTACTACAAGCCGCGCATGGACTGGGAGCTCCTCGCCCGCTACCACGAAGGTTTGATCGCTACCACGGGCTGCCTCGGTGGGCACGTGCTGCAGTCGCTCCTGCAGGGTGACGAGGCCGGTGCGCTCGACAAGGCCGGCCGCCTGCAAGAGATCTTCGGCAAGGACAACCTGTTCGTCGAGTTGCAAGACCACGGCCTGCAAGCCCAGCGCGACACGAATCCGAAGCTGGTCGAGATCGCCCGCAAGATCGGTGCACCGTTGATCGCCACCAACGACTCGCACTACGTGCACCGGGAAGACCACGAGGCCCACGACGCGTTGCTCTGCGTGCAAACGGGGGCCACGCTCAGCGACCCGAAGCGGTTCAAGTTCGAGGGGCAGGAGCACTACCTCAAGACCGCCGCCGAGATGCGCTACCTGTTCCGCGATCTACCCGAAGCATGCGACAACACGCTGTGGGTCGCCGAGCGCGCCGATGTCAACATCGAGTTCGGCAAGCCGCAGCTTCCCGACTTCCCGATCCCCGAGGGCTTCACCGACGCCGCCGCCTACCTCGACCACCTCACGTGGCAAGGGGCCAAGGCGCGCTGGGGCGAGGAGCTGTCGCCGTCCGTCGTCGAACGCCTCGCCTACGAGTTGCAGGTCATCAAGAACATGGGCTTCGCCTCGTACTTCTTGATCGTGTGGGACCTCATCAAGCACGCCAAGGACAACGGCATCCGAGTCGGCCCCGGGCGTGGTTCGGCCGCGGGCTGCGCTGTCGCGTACAGCCTGCGCATCACCGATCTCGACCCGATTCGTTACGACCTGCTGTTCGAGCGGTTCTTGAACCCGAGCCGCATCTCGATGCCCGACATCGACATGGACTTCGACTCGCGCTACCGCGACGAGATGATCCGGTATGCGGCCGAGAAGTACGGCCGCGACCACGTTGCCCAGATCATCACATTCGGCACGATCAAGGCCCGCAACGCTGTGCGCGATGCGGCGCGCGTTCTCGGCTACCCGTACGGCGTCGGCGACAAGATTGCCAAGGCGATGCCGCCTCTCGTCATGGGTCGCGACACGCCGCTGAAGTATTGCTTCGAACAGATCCCCAAGTACGCCGATGGTTACAAGGCGGCGAGCGAACTGCGGGCCATGTGCGACGCCGATCCCGACGTCAAGCGCGTGGTCGACGTCGCCAGGGGTCTCGAGGGGCTGAAGCGCAGCGACGGGATCCACGCGGCCGCCGTCGTCATCACCAAAGAACCGCTCACCGCGTACCTGCCGATCCAGCGTAAGCCCGAGGCGGGTGGCAAGCCGGAAGATGCACCGGTCGTCACCCAATACGAGATGCACGGCGTCGAAGAGCTTGGCCTGTTGAAGATGGACTTCCTCGGCCTGCGCAACCTCGACGTCATCACCGACACCGTCGAGATGGTCCGAGCCATGAAGGATCCCACCTTCGACATCGATGCCGCGCCCCTCGACGATCCGCGTGTGTTCGAGCTTCTCAGCCGAGGCGACACCATGGGTGTGTTCCAACTGGAGTCGCCGCCGATGCGGGCGTTGATCCGCTCGTTGCTGCCTACCTCGTTCGACGATGTGTCTGCACTCGTGGCGCTGTATCGGCCAGGGCCGATGGCGGCAAACATGCACAACGACTACGCCGACTACAAGAACGAGCGCAAGCCGCGCAAGGAGCTGCATCCCGAGGTCAGCGAGCTGTTGAAAGACACCTACTCGCTCATGATCTACCAGGAGAGCATGATGCGCGTCGCCCAGAAGTTCGCCGGATACTCGCTGGCCGATGCCGACAACCTCCGCAAGGCGTGCGGCAAGAAGGACCGTGAGCTCATCGCCAAGGAGCGCCAGAAGTTCATCGCCGGATCCGAGGCCACGGGGTACGGCTCGCATCTCGGTAACCAGCTGTTCGACATCATCGAGCCGTTCGCCGACTACGCGTTCAACAAGAGCCACGCGTTCGGTTACGGCCTCGTCGCCTATCAGACCGCCTACCTCAAGGCCCACTATCCCGTCGAGTACTTCGCCTGCTTGTTGAGCAGCGTCAAGAGCAACCTCGACAAAGCGGCGGTCTACCTCTCCGACGCGCGCAGTGCCGGCATCAAGGTCTTGACTCCCGACGTCAACCGTTCGGTCAAGGACTTCGCCGCGGTTGCCGCCGACGAGGTTCGCCAAGCCGACGGTCTTCCTGCCGGGTCACCCGGTGCGATCACGTTCGGTCTCTCGGCAATTAGAAACGTGGGTGAGGGGTTGGTCGAACTGCTGCTCGACGAACGCATCGCCAACGGTGCGTTCGAGTCGTTCCACGACTTTGCCGAGCGCGTGCCAGAGCCGGTGCTCAACAAGCGAACGGTCGAGTCGCTGATCAAGGCCGGCGCGTTCGACTCGCTGGGTCATCCTCGCCGGGGCTTGCTGATGGTCTTCGAGCAGATCATCGACGCCACGCTCGTGCGCCGCAGGGAGCGCGACCAGGGTGTGATGAGCTTGTTCGGGGATCTCGGTGGGGAACGTGTGGAGGGCTTCGACGAGCGCGTCGCGATCCCCACCAACGAGTTCGACAAGAGCGATCGGCTGCGGTTCGAGAAGGAGATGCTCGGGCTCTACGTCTCGGATCATCCGTTGCTCGGCGTCGAAGCGGCGTTGCGCCGCAAGGTCGATTGCGGCCTTGCCGAAGCGCCCGAGCGCGACGACGGGGCAGTGCTCGTGCTCGGCGGGGTCATCACCAACCTGGCTCGCAAGTTCACCAAGAAGGGCGACCAGATGGCCGTGTTCGTCCTCGAAGATCTCGACAGCGCCATCGAGGTCACCGTGTTCCCGCGGGCGCTGATGGAGCTCGGCCACAAACTCGTCGACGACGCCATCGTCACGGTCAAGGGCAGGATCGACAAACGCGACGAGACACGGGTCGGCTTCATGGCGATGGACGTCAACATCGTCGAAGGACTCGACACGAATTCCGCGTCCCTCCGCCTGAAGGTGCCCTCGACATCGCTCAACGAGTTGAAGATCCACCAGATTCGCAAGATCCTGCGCGATCACCCCGGCGCCTCCCCGGTGTTCCTCCACATCGGCCACGGCAAGATCCTGCGGCTGGCCGACGAGTTCTGCGTCGACCTCGATCGGGCCGTCGGCGAGCTGCGGATGCTGCTCGGCCACGACGCCGTGATGCTTTAATAATCGTCCGCCTTTTCGAAATCGACGATTTTCTGGCACAATGGAGACCTCGCACGACGACATGGGGAGCTCTACAGCATGCCAATCCAGGTGGAAACCAGGGACTGTGCAGCGCTCACCGACGCTGATCTCGACGAAATGGCCTCAATGGGAGGAGCGTTCGACATCGGTGTCCTGTCGAAGGCCAAAGAAGATTGGGTGCTGTGCACCACGGCACGCGTCGACGAAAGGCTGCATGGCTGCACGTTCTCTACGCTCGAGCGCATCGGTGGAACGCCGTGTGTGCTCGTCGGTTTGATGAGCGTGAAGCGCACCGGCAAGCGCGATCAGGTGCTGAAAGGCTTGATGGGAGAGGCCTTTCACCGAGCGTTGATGGCTTTCCCCGATGAGGATGTCGTCATTGGCTCACGCTTCGTAGTCGTTGACGCGCTCGAGGCGTTCAACAAGGTTGCCGAGCTGATCCCCCGCCCGGGCCACCGCGCGGTCGGCGAGGAGCGGGCCTGGGGTCGCCGGCTCGCCAAGCGTTTCGGGGTCGACTCGACGTACGACGAGCAGTCGTTCGTGGTCAAGTCCAACGGTCAGAGCGGCTTCCTCGATCACGAGACGATGAAGGCCGACAAGATCAAACCCGAGCTTGCCGCGCTGTTCTCCACGGTCAACCCGAAGAAGGGCGGCTCGCTGGTCGTGCACGGCTGGGTGATGGCCGAGGATCTGCTCAAGCTGGGCGCACGCTGACCAACGACCTGTCAGCCGTCGAGACCGTCATCCGCCGCCGGCGGATGACCCGCGACTTCAGCACAGAACCACTCGATCCCCAGGTGGTCGCCGACCTGGTCGACACGGCTCGACGGGCACCCTCGGCCGGCTACAGCCAGGGTGTGCACTTCATCGTCCTCACCGGCGATGCAGTGGCCCAGTTCTGGAAGACCACCGACGCCGAGGCGTGGTTCGCGGCAACGCAAGAGGGCGTGTTGCACGCGCCGGTGATCATCCTTCCGGTGGCCGATCCCGACGCGTACACATCGCGCTACGCCGAGGCCGACAAGATCGCCCACGGCCTCGATGATGCCGCCAACTGGCCGGTGCCGTTCTGGCTCACCGACACCGCGATGGCCGTGCAGAACCTGCTGCTGCTCGCCGAGGCCCAGCGACTCGGCGCGCTGTACTTCGGCATCTTCCGCGACGCCGACGTGCTGTTCGCCGACTTGGGCGTACCAAGCACCATGTTGTCGGTCGGCGTCATCGCCCTCGGTCACCGCGCCGGCACCGACCGGCCGAGTGGATCGGCCACCACACGTCCGCGGCGGCCGGCCACAGAGGTCGTTCACCACAATCGTTGGTGAGTATGGTCCACACGATGACACCGCAGGTTCCGCTGGTCGACTACCTCGTCCTGGGCGATGCACCACACTTGGTCGCGCACGAGTGCACGACGTGCGGCGCTCGCTACTTCGATCGCCGCAACGCCTGCGCCAGCTGCGGAGCCACCACGTTCGGCAACGCCGACATCGCCACTGATGGCGAGGTCCGGTCGTTCACGATCGTCACCTTCGCCGCGCCGGGTGTGCCGGTACCGTTCGTGTCGGCGATCGTCGACTGCGACGGCACGAGCGTGCGCAGCAACCTCATCAACGTCGAGCCCAGCCCGGCTCACGTCAGCTTGGGGATGAAGGTTCGACTGGCCACGTATTCGCTGGGCATCGACGACAACGGCACGGAAGCGATCGGTTTCGGGTTCGAACCCGCCTGATCCGGCCGACTGACTGAATGGAGCAGCTATGAGCGACGACATCTGGATTCTCGGGATCAGGATGACAAAGTTCGGCAAGCATCCCGACAAGGACACGGTCGACCTCGCGTCGGAGGCCGCACTCGCCGCGCTCGCCGATGGCGGAGTGACCATGAAAGACATGGGTGTGCTCGCCGCCGGCTGCCTGATGCAGGCCAACGCCGGGATCGGCCAGCAGCTGCAGAAGCAGATCGGTCAGACCGGCATCCCGGTGTACAACGTGGCCAACGCTTGCGCCACCGGTGCCACCGCGTTGCGGACGGCGATCATGGCCGTGAAGGCCGGCGAGTGCGACATGGGGCTGGCGGTCGGCGTCGAGAAGCTGGCCGGGGCTGGTTTGCTCGGCGGCGGTGGCCGGGCCAAGCACGACGCCAGCACGTGGACACCATCGGGTCGCTACGGAGCGGTTGCCACCACCGACGGGCGCATCGGCACCGACGCCATGCCCGGGGTCTTCGCCCAAGTGGGCATGGAGTACGGCCACACGTACGGCGGCACGAGCTTCGAGCTCTTCGCCAGGATCAGCGAGAAGAACCACGCCCACTCCACGCTCAACCCGCTGGCGGCCTACTCGAAGCGGTTCACGCTCGACGAGATCATGAACGACATGATGATCGCCTACCCCAACACCCGACCGATGTGTTCAGCCAACTGTGACGGCGCTGCGGCCGCGGTCGTGGTGAGTGATGCCAAGTTGAAGACGCTGTCGCTGGAGCAGCAGCGACGGGCCATCAAGGTGTCGGCGTCGGTGCTCACCACCGATCCTTGGCAAGAGGCGTGCCAGGTTCTGCCCGACGTCAACACGCTCACGCGCAACGCAGCCACGATGGCGTACGAGAAGGCCGGGATCGGCCCGGAAGACCTCGACCTCGTCGAGCTGCACGACTGCTTTGCCACAGCCGAGCTGGTGCACTACGACAACCTGATGCTCTGCCCCCAAGGTGGCGCAGTCGATTTCTTCGAGTCGGGCGCGCCGTGGCGGGATGGGTCGACACCGGTCAACGTGTCGGGCGGTCTGCAATCCAAAGGTCACCCGATTGCCGCCACTGGCATCGCCAACATCTGGGAGATCTGCCATCACCTACGGGGCGAGGCCGGCGACCGTCAGATCCCAGGCGCCAAGGTCGGTCTTGCCCACGTGATCGGCCTCGGTTCGGCGTGCGGCGTGCACATCCTGGAGAAAGCAGCGGCCTGAAGATCTGGGCGCCAGACTTTTTCGCCGCCCTGCATCTGTGAGATCAGCGTGGCGCCCAGATCGTTGGCGGGTCACTTCGTGAGTTGGGTGATGAGGCCCTCGACGGAGTCGGTGGGGATCTGGCAGACGTAGTGCTGGCAGACGTAGGCGAAGCCGGGTGCGCGCTGCTCCCACAGCGGCGACTCGTACGGCGAGCCCCACGCGACGACGGCGTTCGGCAACCAGCGAGCGCGCACGGCGGCGACGAGGTCGGGCCGGTCGCCGACGATGGCGATCTCCGTCATCCCGCTACCGATCATGTCGACGGCGGCAAGGGCATTGGAGAACGCCGATGGGGACTGGGGGATGACTCGCCCCAGCAGCCGCAGGATCTGCTCGGCGTGGTTCGAGTAGCGCGCCTCGCCCGTGAGCGCGCCGAGTCGCAGCAAGGCAACGGCGGCGGTCGAGTTGGCCGACGGGATGGCGTTGTCGGTGAGGTCCTTCTGGCGGGCGACGAGTTGCTCGGCGTCGTCGGCCGTGGAGAACAGGCCACCGTTGTCGACGTCCCAGAAGTGGTCGAGCATCGTGTCGGTGACGCTTCGCGCATGGTCGATCCACTCGCCACTACCGGTTGCCTCCGCGAGCCGCGTGAACGCATCGACGAGCGTGGCGTGGTCGGCAGCGAGCGCGGCGTGCCGCGCCGGTGGCTGACCCTCGGCATGCCACGAACGGTGCCAACGATCGTCGTCATCGCGAAGGTTCTCGACGAGGAACCGGCCGTTGGCGACCGCGATGGCGAGCCAGTCGGATCTGTCGAGCGCCGCGGCAGCTTCGGCGAGCGACGACAGCATCAGACCATTCCATTCGGTGATGACCTTGTCGTCGAGGCCCGGTCGGCGGCGCTTGGCCCTGGCGTCGAACAACCGCTGCCGCGCCGATTCGATCTCCGCAGGCCTCAGCAGTTCACCGCGGTGGTGCAACCGTGCCGGGATCGTGCGCCCCTCGAAGTTGCCGTCCGAGGTGAACTCGTACCACTCGAGCGCCGGGCCGGCCTCGTCGCCGAGCACCTCGTTGACCTCGTCGATCGTCCAGGTGTGGAACAGACCCTCATGACCGTGGCCGTGCTCATCGGGCGAATCGGCATCCTCGGCCGAGTAGAACCCGCCCGAGGAGTGTCGCAGCTCACGCAGCACGTACTCGATCGTCTCCTCGACGACCTGCTTCCAGCGCCGCTCGCCCAGTACGAGGTAGGCGTGCAGGTAGACGCGGATCAACAATGCCTGGTCGTAGAGCATCTTCTCGAAGTGCGGTACCAGCCACTGCTCGTCGACCGAGTACCTCGAGAAACCGCCGCCGAGGTGGTCGTAGATCCCGCCACTCGCCATGGCATCGAGCGACGTCGTCAGGATCGTCAGCGCGTCGTCCTGCGGAAGCCGCATGTAGGCGCGCAACGTCAGATCGAGGCTCATCGTCGAGGGAAACTTCGGAGCCGCCCCGAATCCTCCCCACGTCGGGTCGAACGAGCCTGCCAGTTGCGACAACGCCTGGTTCAGTTCGACGACGCCTGGCAGATCGGATGCCGGCGCGATCTGTGCGGTGCGGCCAATCGCGTTCGCCAACGCGTCGACGTTCTGGCGAACATCGTCGGGGCGGTTGAGCCACACGTCGTCGATTGCTTCGATCAGGCTCAGGAAGTTCGGCTTCGGGAAGTACGTGCCGCCGTAGAACGGGTGACCGTCGGGCGTCAGGAACACCGTCATCGGCCAGCCGCCCCGACCGCTCAGAGCCTGGACCGCGTCCATGTAGATCGAGTCGACATCGGGGCGCTCCTCGCGGTCGACCTTGATGTTGACGAAACGGCGGTTCATCTCGTCAGCAACCTCGTCGTCCTCGAAGCACTCGTGGGCCATGACGTGGCACCAGTGGCAAGCCGAGTAGCCGACGGAGAGCAGGATCGGAACGTTCCGATCGGTCGCAGCCGCGAACGCCTCGGGGCCCCACGGATACCAATCGACCGGATTCTCGGCGTGTTGGCGCAGGTAGGGCGACGTCTCGCCGCCAAGCCGGTTCACCGGCGCGCCGTGTCAGACGCAGCGTTTGTGAGCTGAGGCCCCGTATCGGGGCCGCAAACGTCAAACGTCGCCAGGAAGGGCATGGGGTTGGACGCTATCGGTGCCCGTCGAAAGCGGTCAGGCGCCTGTGGCGTGATAACCACCGTCGACGTGCACGATCTCGCCGGTGGTGGCCGGGAACCAGTCGCTGAGCAGGGCAACGCATGCCTTGGCGACTGCCGAAGAGTCGGTGACGTCCCAACCGAGCGGCGCACGATCGTCCCAGATGTCTTCGAACTTCTTGAAGCCGGGGATGCTCCTGGCCGCCATCGTCTTCACCGGGCCGGCGGCAACGAGGTTGGAGCGGATTCCTCGACCTCCGAGGGCGACAGCCAGGTAGCGACTGACGCTCTCCAGCGCCGACTTCGAGACACCCATCCAGTTGTAGGCCGGCCAGGCCACGGTGTTGTCGAAATCGAGCGCGACGAACGAGCCGCCGCTGGTCATCAACGGGGCGAACGCGTCGGCCAGGGCCTTCAGCGAATAAGCGCTGATGTGCAGGGCAACCGACACGTCGGACCAGGTGGGGGCCATGAAGTCGTCGCCCAAGCAGGCCTCGGGGGCGAAGCCGATGGCGTGCAACACGCCGTCGACCCGGCCCCACTTGGTGGCCAGCGCTTCGCGCACATCGACGAGGTGCTCGGGCACCGTGACGTCGAGCTCGTACACATCGACGGGTCGTGGCAGCTTGCGGGCTACCCGCTCCGTCAGGCTCAGCGCTCTGCCGGCGCCGGTCAAGACGATTTCGGCGCCTTCGTGCTGCGCGAGTTGGGCGACACCGAATGCCAGCGAGGCGTCGGTGAGGACGCCGGTGATCACGATGTTCTTGCCGTCGAGCAGACCCATGGCAGTGATCGTAGTCACGCCGGTTCGTCGACCTTGGGGAACGGAGGCGATGGTGTGCAAGGCTGCGACGATGCGAATTGGGATCCTCGGCGGTACCGGGCCTGCAGGCAGGGCCCTGGCGGCGCGCCTGGCATCGATCGGCTTCTCCGTGGTCATCGGGTCGCGCTCGAAGTACAGGGCGATGGAGACCCGCGACGGCCTGGTCGCCAAGTGGCCCGACCTGGACTCGCTGCTGGCCTACGGCGACAACCCGAGCGCCGCGGCATGTGACGTGGTGGTGATCGCCACACCGTGGGATTCGGCGGCGACGACAGCGCAGGAACATGCCGAGGCGTTGGCCGGCAAGGTCGTCGTCAGCATGGCCAACGCCCTCGTGCGCGTCGGTCACGAGTTCCAACCGCTGGTTCCTCCTCGCGGAAGTGTGGCTGCCCACGTGCAGGCGGCCGTGCCAGGCTGCCGCGTGGTGGCCGCGTTCCACCACCTGCCCGCCACCGAGCTCGGCAACCTCGGCCAGCCGATCGACTCCGACGTGCTGATCTGCGGCGACGATCCCGCCGCGGTGGAAACGATCAGTGAGATCGTCTCCAAGATCCCTGGTTGCCGACCGCTCGACGCGGGGGAGTTGTCGAACGCGACGGCGATCGAGGCCTTCACGGCGGTCCTCCTGCAACTCAACGTGCGCTACAAAACCCGCGTCGCGCCCAAGCTGACGGGAATCCGTTGCGACCCGAGGACGTTGGCTTGACCATGCGTCTCCACGACACGGCGCGGGGTGCCGTCGTACCATTCGAAGCCGACGACCTGGTGACGATGTACACCTGCGGCATCACCCCGTACGACGCCACCCACCTCGGCCATGCGGCCACCTTCATTGCCTACGACGTGTTGCAGCGAAGGTTGATCGACATGGGACACACCGTGAAGTGCGTCCGCAACGTCACCGATGTCGACGATCCGTTGTTCGCCAAGGCGCGACAACTGGGCGTGCACTACCTCGACCTGGCCGCCGGGGAGGAGGCCCGATTCGAACGCGACATGGAGGCCCTCAACGCGTTGCCGGTCGCGTCCACCCCCCGGGCCTCCTCGGCCATCCCCGACATTCGGGGCTTCATCGGCATGGTGCTCGACCAGGGCTACGCGTACCAGGCAGGTGGAAGCGTCTACTTCGACGTCACCAAGTTCACGTCGTTCGGATCGCTCAGCCACTACTCGACCGATGAGATGCTGGAGCTCGCCCGCGAACGCGGTGGCAACGTCGACGACCCGCACAAGCGGCACCCGCTCGATTTCGTGCTCTGGCATCCGTCGGCTCACGACGAACCGAGCTGGGACACGATGTGGGGTCCGGGCCGGCCGGGATGGCACATCGAATGCTCGGCACTGGCGTTGCGCGAGCTCGGTACCACCATCGATCTCCACGGCGGCGGTACCGATCTGATCTTTCCGCATCACGAGTGCGAGCGTGCCCAGAGCGAGGCCGCCACTGGTGAACCGTTCGTTCGCCACTGGATGCACGTCGCCATGGTGTTCATGGACGGCGCGAAGATGTCGAAGAGCCTCGGCAATCTGGTGTTCGTCGACGCCTTGCGCAAGGAGTGGGACCCGCGTGCCATCCGGCTGGCGATCATCGAGCATCACTACCGGCGCGAGTGGGAGTGGGACGACAGCTTGATGCCCCGCAACGCCCAGCGGCTGGCGAGCTGGAGCGACGCCGGCGACGGCAAGGCGGCGCTCGACGACGTACGGGCGGCGCTCGACGACGATCTCGACACCCCCGGTGCGCTCGCTGCCGTCGACGAGGCTGCCCAGGCGGGGCATGGCGTTGGCGTCGCCGCGGCCTTGCTCGGCGTCGATCTCTGACCGGCTCGACACACGTAGTTCACCGGGCGTTCGCCGCCACGAGACCACGGCGTCCGAGCAGAGTCGTAGCATGTGAGCGTGAACACCGCCGGAGCCGGAAAGGCACAGCAGCGCGCTCGGCGCATCATGCGGCCGATCTCGATGAAGCTGTGGAAATTCGAGCTGGAGGGTTTCGAGGGTCTTCCCGCCACCGGTCCGGCGATCCTGTGCTCCAACCACGTCAGCTTCCTCGACAGCGCGTTCTTGATGGTGCACGCACCGCGCAACATCAGCTTCGTCGGCAAGGCCGAGTACATGGACTCGTGGAAGACCAAGTACCTCTTCCCGCTCATGGGGATGATCCCGATCGACCGCGGCGGTGGCGACAAGAGCCAAGCGGCGCTCGACACGGCTGAGGCTGTGCTGCGGCGAGGCGAACTGTTCGGCATCTTTCCGGAAGGCACTCGCAGTCGCGACGGCGTGCTCCACAAAGGCCGCACGGGCGCGGCACGATTGGCGCTCAAGGTGGGTTGCCCGATATACCCCGTGGGGATGATCGGCACTCGCGAGATCCAACCACCCGACGCCAAGCTTCCGAAGTTGCGCCGCAGTTGCACGATAAAGATCGGCCGGCCGATCAACGTCGAGCGGTATCGGGGTCGTGGCGACGCGCACATGGTCCTGCGCCAGATCACTGACGAGTTGATGTTCGAGATCCGCGGGCTCACCGGGCAGCAGTACAGCGACCGCTACGCCGGCAAGACTGCCGAGACCGAGCCGACCGTGGTTGCCAAGGTCGCCCAGATGCACCTCGATCACTCTGATCTGGTCGGGGCCGCTGCGGGTTGCTAGACACCCGGTGGCGAGGCTCTGGACGGCGTTATTGCAGGCCTGAGCTGCTGACGTACTCGTAGACTCAAATGCCTATGGCCGACATGACGATCACACTTCCCGACGGTTCGCGACGCTCCTTTGCCGAGGGTGCCACTGCGACGACCGTCGCGGAGTCGATCGGCTCGCGGCTCGCCAAGGCGGCTGTGGCAGCCGTGGTCAACGGCGAGGAATGGGATCTCGGCCGCGCGCTTCCCGACGGAGCGACCGTCGCGATCATCACCGGCGACACCGATGAGGGTCGCCACGTGCTGCGCCACTCCACAGCGCACGTGATGGCGCAAGCTGTCACCCAGTTGTTCCCGGGTTCAAAGTTCTCGATCGGTCCGGCCATCGAGAACGGCTTCTACTACGACTTCGAACTACCGGATGGCGAGACGTTCAGCGACGACGACCTGGCGTCGATCGAAGCGCGCATGGCCGAGATCGTCAAAGCAGATCAACCGTTCGTCCGCAGCGAGATGACCCCGGCAGAAGCCCTGAAGCTGTTCGCCGATCAGCCCTACAAGTGCGAGATCATCGAACGCGTCTCCACCGGCGCGGCCGACAGCGAGGACGCTGGCGAGATCGGTGGCGGCGAGACCATCAGCGTCTACCGCAACACACCCGAGTTCGTCGATCTGTGCCGCGGTCCCCACGTTCCTTCCACTGGCAGGCTTGGTCCGTTCAAGCTGATGAAGGTGGCCGGGGCGTACTGGCGCGGCAACGAGAAGGGCCCGATGCTGCAGCGCATCTACGGCACGGCGTGGGAGAACAAGGCTGCGCTCGCCGAACATCTGCACCGCCTCGAAGAGGCCGAGAAGCGTGATCATCGCAAGCTGGCCACCGAGCTCGACCTGTTGAGCTTTCCATCCGAGCTCGGCGGTGGCCTGGCTGTCTGGCACCCACGTGGTGCGATCGTGCGCAAGCTGATGGAGGACTACAGCCGTGAGCGTCACGACAAGGGCGGGTACCAGTTCGTCTTCACCCCGCACGTGTCGAATGGCAACCTGTTCAGCAAGTCCGGCCATCTCGACTTCTACAAGGATGGCATGTACCCGCCGATGGAGATGGACAACGGCACGTACTACATGAAGCCGATGAACTGCCCGATGCACTGCTTGATCTTCGCCGCTCGGCAGCGCAGCTATCGCGAGCTCCCGATGCGGTTGTTCGAGCTCGGCACGGTGTACCGCTACGAGCGCGCCGGCACGTTGCACGGGCTGCTGCGAATCCGTGGTTTCACACAGGACGACAGTCACATCTTTTGCACAGAGGACCAGTTGCAGGACGAGATAGCGTCACTGCTCGACTTCGTCATGAGCGTTCTCCGTGCATTCGGCTTCACGGAGTTCACCGCCAACCTCTCGACGAAGGATCCCGCCAAGTACGTCGGCGACGACGCGATCTGGGACAAGGCCACCGAGGCGCTTCGTGCCGCGCTGGTCAAGTACGGGCTGCCCTACGAGGTCAAAGAGGGCGACGCTGCCTTCTACGGTCCGAAGATCGACATCGACGTGCGCGATGCGATTGGCCGTACGTGGCAGCTCAGCACGATCCAGGCCGACTTCAACCACCCCGTGCGGTTCGACCTCGAATACGTCGGTGCCGACAACGCCCGGCACCGACCGATCATGTTGCATCGCGCCCTGTTCGGTTCGATCGAGCGGTTCTTCGGAGTGTTGCTCGAACACTACGCAGGAGCGTTTCCCACGTGGATCGCCCCGGTTCAGGCTCGGGTCCTACCGGTCGCCGAGGCGCACCAGGCGCACGCGGCGATGGTCACCGAACGACTGGTTGAGGAGGGTTTCCGCGCCGATCTCGTCGAGGCCAATGACCAACTCGGCAAACGCATACGCGCCGCCAAGCTGGAGAAGATCCCGTACGTGCTCGTGGTCGGCGACGACGATGTGGCCGCAAACACAGTTGGCGTGAATCCGCGCGGTGGCGAGGTCGAACGTGGTGTCGCCGTCGACGAGTTCGTCGCCCGGCTGCACGCCGAGATCGCCGCCCAACTCGCCGTCGCCTAGGCCCGAGGCACCGACAGCACCAGCTCGTCGTACAGTGCCGCCGTCTCGGCAGCCAGGCCACGGGCACGGAACCATGTGCAGATGTTCTCGCAGTCACGGCGTAGGAAGTCGAAACCTCGAGGGTTGCCGACGAGGTCGACGGCTTGCGGCAGGTCGATCAGCACCAGCCGGCCTTCGTGCACCAGCACGTTGTACGGCGAGAGATCGCCATGGGTGTAACCGGCATCGGCCAGGCAGGTGAGGACGTCGCGCATCTGTCCGAACAACGCTGCCGCCTCCTCGGGCCGTGGCCGGAGTTGGGCGAGACGTGGCGCGGCAACGCCGTCGTCGTCGCCGATGAACTCCATCATCAGCTGTGTCCCGGCAAACTGCACCGGGTAGGGGACAGCGGCTCCGGCCGACCACAGCCGTGACAAGACGTCGAACTCGGCCGCGGACCACTGCCCGGCGATCAGTTCGCGTCCGAAGTCGGTGCGGGTCTCCATCGCCCTGTTCTCACGGCTGCGGCGCATCCGCCGTCCCTCGAGGTAGCCGGCGTCGCGGTGGAACATTCGGTGATGGGCGTCGCGGTACTGCTTGGTGGCCAGCAGCACGCTGCGGTCGCCATACGTACGCCTGACCAAGGAAACGTCTGCTTCCTTGCCCGTCTTGAACACACCGAGATCGACGTCGGTCGCCGCCGGTGAAGTGATCACCCAATCGGGTGCCGGCGCGGGGCCGTGTGCCGCCTCGGGATAGGTGGAGTAGGTGATGCCGTCGTCGAAAGGGTCGGCGTCGGCGTTCGGAGATTGCAGCCAGGGTGGTGCTGGCGCTTCGAAATCATCGTCGTCGAAGCGGCGACGTGTTCGTGGTGACACGATGAGCTCCTCGGTGCTCGGAGGCGCCGTCGGGTGCGGTGCCTCAGCGGTGGAAGGGGGCGCGGGGAACGAAGGCGACGGTGTCCATGACCTTCCTCCTCTCCGCGCTGCGGCGCTCATCGAACGAACAAGTGTCGACGGTAGCAGTGGCGCGTCGCCCGACTGCGACTAATTTCACCGTGTGGACACGTACGAGCGGTTGTGGAACGGGTGGCGGTCCGCTTACGTCAGTTCCATTCCGCCGCCCGGGGATGGCAGCGTGTTCACCGCTCTCCTGGCATCGGGGCTGAGCGACGAGGAGTGTTACATCGTGCATCGTGGCCGTCACGTGTTCGCGCTGCTCAACGCGTTCCCGTACGGCACAGGGCACACCTTGGTGATGCCATATCGGGAGATCGCTGAGCTCGAGGACCTCACCGGCGAGGAATCTGCCGAGCTGTGGGCGACCGTCGCCGATGCGGTGCGCGCCGTGAAAGCCGCGTACCACCCTGGCGGGGTCAACGTCGGCATCAACCTCGGTCGTCCGGCCGGAGGCAGCATCAGCGAGCACCTGCACGTCCATGTCGTGCCGCGGTGGGTCGGTGATGGCAACTTCATCACGGCGATTGCCAACGCCCGCACCCTTCCGGAGGCTCTCGGCGACACGGCCGCAAAGGTGCGCGCCGCATGGCCGCAGCTAGCCTGAACCGCGTCATGAGCGACACCGAAGACCTGCGCGACGCGCTGCCCGACGACCTCAATGCCAGCGAATTCGTCGGGGCCTATCAGTTTCCCGACAACAGCCGTCGTCGTCGCCCGGCATATCTCTACTTCGGGATCGCCTCAGCGTGCCTGCTGGTGTGGCTGGTGCGACGAGCGCATCATCCCGTACTCGTCGACAGCGGCATGGTGTGGACGGCCGTGCTACTCGGGGCGGTCGGGCTGCTGTCGCTGACGTCGGGCTGGAAGATGCCCGTCGACGAGAAGCAGGCACTCGTCGCCGCCCAGGGCGCGGTGGGATTCCCCGTGGGCCACGCTTCGGCGCAACAGGTCTGGCGAGGACTGCGCAGCAGACCGACCTGGCGTGTGCTGGTCTACTCGGCAGAGAGCCCTCCGCGGCAGCGCTCACTGGTGCTGGTCGATGCGGTCGATGGCACCGTGGTCGAGCACCTGACGGAGGACAACCCGGAGGACGACTGGCAAGACCTCTAGTCGCGATCGCTCTCGGCGACTGCAGCGATCGCCCTCAAGAGGCGGCCGATGTCGAGAGCGCAACTGCGCAGGGAGGCCAACGTCGACTCCTCCCAGGCATCCGCAGGGACGTCTTCGATTGCATCGGCAATGGCGCCCGGTTCGGCAGCCGAGCGCATCAGCTTCGCGGCGATGGCGATCTGATCAACGAGCTCCGCCGTGACTCCCGCCGTGACGTGATCCGGAGCGTCGCCGCGCGCCTCACGGAGGCGCCGCGAGATGGAGCGAAACGTAATGGCCAGATCCCTTGGTGACGAGCTGCTCATGGTCACATCGTGGCACCCATCGGGGTCCGATGTCGATGCGGTGTCGACTCACCCGGTGTCCGTCGACGGACACGGTAGGCTTGTCTCCAATGTTCGACGGAAAGTTCCGTGCTCCGATCGATCGTGCTGTCAAGCCGATCGGAAACGTGCTGCGCAAGACGGGACTCTCTCCGGACCACCTCACCATCATCGGCCTCGTGGTAGCGGGTGGCGCGGCGGTCGCCATCGGTTTTGGTCAGCTCAGGCTCGGCCTCCTGCTGGTTGTTCTTGCGGCCCTTCCGGATCTCTTCGACGGGGCGCTGGCCAAAGCATCCAACTCGTCGAGCCAACGTGGCGCATACTTCGATTCCGTCGTCGATCGAGTCACCGACGCGACCATCTTCGGCGGTGTGGCCTGGTACCTGGGGTCGCACGATTCGCCGCACATGTCGGTACTGCCGTTCGCCGTGATGGCCCTCAGCTCGGTGATCTCCTACCAGCGGGCCAAGGCCGAATCGTTGGGTCTCGATGCCAAAGGTGGTCTCATGGAACGCGCCGAGCGGATCATCGCTCTGTGCCTCGGCCTGCTGATCCCGTTCCTGCTGATCCCGATGTTGTGGATCATGCTCGTCCTCACGGCGGTCACCGCTGTGCAGCGCTTCGTCAAGGTGTGGAAGCAAGCAGCTGTCGCACCGGTCACGGCAGCGCGCATCGAGATGCGCCGCAGTCGGCGACAGACGCGACGCGTCGTGCGAACCGAACGGCGCCACACGCGCATCTCTCGCCCCGGCCGTCGTCCGTAGCGCGCCGGTTTGACCTGAATCGTGGCCGACACTGAGCTCGCCGACGTTCGACGCCGTTTGGCGGACGCCGCAACGTTCAACTCGTATCGGATCGGCTCGCTTGCGGCGCGGCTGATTCCGGGTCCTCTTACGGCCGGCGCGGCGGTGTCGATCGGCCTCGGTGCCAGCTTCGCCAATCCCGCCAAGCGGCGAATGGTCGAACGTCACCTGCGGCGGGTGAACCCGCAGATGCGCGGCAACGCGTTGCGTGTCGCCGTGCAGCAGGCGTTCGACTACTACGCCCGCTACTACGTCGAGAGCTTCCGCCTGCCGACGATGTCGAAGGCGGCGGTCGCCCGACCGTTCACCATCGACGGCTGGCAACACGTGCTCGATGGTCTGGCCCGAGGCAATGGTGTGATCCTCGCTCTGCCCCATCTGGGTGGATGGGAGTGGGCCGGTCGGTGGATGACCGACCAGGGCTTCAAGATGACGGTCGTCGTCGAGGCGCTCGAACCGCCTGAGCTGTTCGAGTGGTTCGCCGACCTGCGCCAGAAGTTGGGGATGACCGTCGTGCCGACCGGCCCGCAAGCGGGGCCGGCCGTGCTGAGGGCGCTGCGTGCCAACGAGACGGTGTGCCTGCTGTGCGACCGTGACCTCGACCATACGGGTGTCGAGGTCGAGTTCTTCGGAGAACGCACGACGTTGCCGCCGGGCCCGGCAACGTTGGCGATCCGTACCGGGGCGCCGCTGCTGCCGGTCGGCTGCTACTTCACAGCCAAGTACAACGGCCACCACAGTCTGGTTCGACCGCCGGTGTCGACGCAGCGCCTGGGCGGGATGCGCGACGACGTCGGCCGAGTCACCCAGGAGCTGGCCCGGGAACTGGAGTTCCTGATCCGCCGGGCCCCCGAGCAATGGCATCTCTTCCAACCGAACTGGCCGAGCGACCCCGGATACGGCGACTGATCGATGAACCGGAGCCACCGCGGTGTGGAGTGTTTCGCGGCACCGGAGTGCGCGGCAAACACTCCACGGGGCAGCGGTTGCACGTTCCAGTGACTTAGGTCCCTTACGCGGGTTCGCCCTGCCACGGATACTTCACCTCCGGGCATTTCGGTGAGAGGACAGCGGATGGGATCGAAGAAGACCGCTACGCCTGCACCAGCAAGCGCGTACCCGTCTCGTCGAGCCCAGCGATATCAAGAACACCGAGCGCGAGCGCGCCGCCGAATCATCGCCGGCGTCTCCGGCGTGCTGCTCCTTGCCGGCGTCGTCCTGATCGTGATGCAGGTGAAGAACGACACCGGTAACGCGAACGCACCGTTCGCAGGCTCGACGATCGAGGTGGTCCTCGGCGACTACACGATCACCGGAAACCTCACTGCACCGGCCGGTGAGGTTCGGCTACATGCCGTCAACGACGGTGGGACGCAACACGACGTCGGCCTGCGCGGGGGACCGATGAGCAACGAGATGCGACCCGGCCTGGAGACCACGGTCGACCTCGGCACACTCGCACCTGGCACGTACGAGTTGTATTGCAACGTCGAAGATCACGAGGCTCGGGGCATGGTGGCCGAGTTGGTGATCACCGCGCCGACGTCGACGGCGGCTACGTGAATCGCACCAGGCAGCGCCGGGGCCCGCGCACCTGACCGCCGGCCCACGTGACGGCTTGCGGATCAACCAGCTCGAAGTCAGGGATCCGCTCCATCCAGGCCTGCAGGGCGACACGCAGTTCGAGCCGCGCCAGGTTGGAGCCGGCACAGCGGTGGATACCGGCACCGAACGCGACGTGCCGGTTGTGCTCCCGGTCGAGGATGACGCTGTCCGGGTCGTCGAACTGGCGGGGATCGCGGTTGGCGGCGGGGAACGACATCAGCACGCGGTCGCCGGCATGCATCGGGCAACCCTGGAACTCGGTGTCGCGATCGACGATGCGGGCCATGGTGACCGGGGAGTAGGCCCGCAGGAGCTCTTCGATGGCCATCGGCCAGATGTCGGGTTGTTCGCGTAGTTGCCGGCGTTGTTCCGGGTGCTGGGCGAGGTGCCACAACGACGAGCCGATCGCTGACCACGTCGTATCGATGCCGGCCACGAGCATGAGGTTGCACACGCCCATCACGTAGTTCTCCGAGACGAGCTCACCGTCGACCCTGGTGTTGAGCAGATCAGTGATCAGATCGTCTTCACGCGGGTTGGCCTTGCGGTCGTCGAGCTGACCTCGGAAGAAGCCGAGGATCTTCATCCTGTTCTCGAGCCGCACCTTGGCGTCGGTCAAGCCGATCTCGAGTACCCCGCGTACCCACGAGGTGAACTCGTCGGCCATCTCCAGCGGCACGCCGAGCATGGTGGCGATGACCCGAACGGGGATCTGCTGCGCGTAGTCTGCGGCGGCATCGGCCTTGCCGTCGCCGATGAAGCCGTCGATGAGCCGGTTGCACAGTGCTGTGGTGCTGTCTTCGTACTTGGCGACTGCCTGTGGCGCGAACGTCGGCAGGATCGTGCGTCGATGCCAGTGGTGCTCGGGAGGGTCGGACGTGATCGGAGGAGCCGCAACCCCAGCGTATGGTCCTTCCATCGCCCCGGGAGGAGGCGGGACGACGATGATGTTGCGCGACGTGAAGATG
The DNA here is from genome assembly GCA_963720775.1 of Ilumatobacteraceae bacterium. Lineage (GTDB taxonomy): Bacteria > Actinomycetota > Acidimicrobiia > Acidimicrobiales > Ilumatobacteraceae > JAENVT01. Next base: position 312,625 of record CAVRGR010000002.1, read on the forward strand.
TCGTGCTCCTGGGCAATGGCGACGATGTCGTCGTAGCGCGTCGGCATCCACGAACCACCCCACCGTTCGGTGTGGGCGATCGAGCAGGTCGATTCGCGGATGTCGCGCATGGCCGGGTACGGGTCGCGCACGAATCCGGCGTCGAAGATGTCGTAGTCGCTGATCCAGTCCGACGTCGATTGCTCAGGATGCATCGGAATCAGGATCCTTCCTCGAGCGAGATCGCCCGTTCGGGACAGTTTGCCTCGGCACGCCGCACCGAAGCCTCGAGGTGGTCAGGCACCGGGTCGAGCAACACAACGGCATTGCCGTACAGGTCGCTCCCGAACACCTCGGGTGAGGCGATGGCGCACATCTGGTGACCATGACACCTGCCGCCGTCGACGGTCGCTCTCATCGCATTCCTCCCAGCCACGGGTCGCTCATCCCAGAACCTTACGGCCATGCACTCCACGTTGTTGAGCCGGGCACTCCACGCAACGCTGGCCGCGATTTGGTCCGCCGGCGACCACTTCGCCGCTAGCGGTCGTGAGCCTGGGGTGGGTCAACGCTTCCGCTAGGCGGCGTAAGCCGCGAACAGCTCTTGGATGGCCACGGCCTGCCCGCCGGTGGTCGATGACATCACGACGATCGGTAGCACGCCGAGCGACATCCAGTCGTCGACGCGTTCGCGAACGGCACCGGCCGAACCGCTGATCGTGCAGTCGTCGACCCAGGCATCGGTCAACAAGGACGGCACGCGATCCCTGTCGCCGGCCGCGATCGCAGATTCGACGGCCGTCATCTCTTCGACGTACCCGGCCTGCTTCCAGTAGTTGCGATAGTTGGGCAGGCTGACGTAGCCGCTCAGGGTCCGGCGATGCACGGCACGAGCGGCGTCGAGATCGGAATCGATCACCGTGGGCACCATGTTGGCCAGCATGAAGCCGTCGCGATCCGCAGCACGCACCCTGGCAACCTGCGTCGGCATGTAGCGGCGAGAGGCGTTGGCCCAGATTGCGCCGTCGGCAACGGTGAGGGCCAGATCGAGCATCTTGTCGCGCAGCGTTGCCAGGTAGATGGGCGGCAGCTCTCCCGCGGCACGCGTAGCTGCGCGAACGGCGGCGATGTACTCAGTCATGTCGTGCAGGGGTTTGCCGGTGTCGATGCCGAGCCGGTTCATGGCCGGCGCGTGACTGACGCCCAAGCCGAGCCGGAACCGACCGCCGCTGACCTCGTGCAGGTGTCCGGCCGTCACGGCAACCTCGGTCGGGTGCCCGTGATAGATCGGCTGGATGCTGGTCCAGAAAGGGATCGCATGGGTGACGTGTGCCAACGAGCCGCACATCGCCAGGTTGCCGTGGATCCCGGGGCTGACGACGGCTGCGAAGTTCCGTCGCTCGGCTTCCGCGGCCAACTGCAGGATCGTGTTGCGCTTGGTCGGCGTGCCGACCACCGAGAGAGCGGGCATTGCGGGCATGGAAGTCATTCTGTCGGATCAGACCAGGTCGGGTAGCGTTCGGGGCCGTGGCCGAATGGGGAGTCGGGGGAGACGAGGCTCACCACGCCAGCAGGCTCCTGCGGGTCGCCATGGTCTGCCCCTACAGCCTCTCCGTGCCCGGCGGCGTGCAGGCCCAGGTCATGGGACTGTCGCGCGAGCTCCGCAAGATGGGCATCGAGGTCCGCGTGCTCGCCCCGTGCGACGGGCCACCTCCGGCGACCTTCGTGACGCCGCTCGGCAACAGCTTGCCGACCTCCGCCAATGGCTCGATGGCTCCACTGGCACCGGATCTCTCCTGTTCGTTGCGCACCATGCGCGCGCTCGGCGACGAGCAGTTCGACGTGCTGCATCTCCACGAGCCTTTCATACCGGGCCCCACACAGACAGCAATGCTGCTTCATCCGGCACCGGTGCTGGCGACATTCCACGCCGCCGGCGACAGTGCCAGCTACCGGTACCTGCGACCGATGATCAAGCCCGCGGCCGACAACATCGCTCATGCCGTGGCAGTGTCGAAAGATGCTGCCGATCTCGTGCGGCGGTACCTCGGTGGCAGCTTCGAGATCCTCTACAACGGTGTAGAGCTCGACGCGTACCGCGCGGCACCGCCCCACCCGACCACGGGTCCGACCATCTTCTTCTGCGGTCGGCACGAAGAGCGCAAGGGCCTTGACGTGCTCCTCGCGGCGATGGGAAAGCTCGGTCCTGAGGTTCGGCTGTGGGTCGGCAGCAGTGGCCCCGACACGGCGCGTCTTCGAGCCCAGTTCTCCGACGATACGCGCATCGAGTGGCTCGGTCGTCTCACCGATGCCGACAAGATGGAGCGGCTGCGAGGTGCCGACGTGTTCTGCGCGCCATCGCTGCACGGCGAGTCGTTCGGAGTGGTGTTGATCGAAGCGATGGCCGCGAATGCCGCCATCGTCGCCAGCGCTCTCGACGGCTACCGCAACGTGGCAACCGACGATGTCGACGCCCTGATGGTCGAGCCGGGCGACATCGGCGCTCTCGCCGATGCGCTGCATCGTGTGCTCTACGAGACCGGCCTCAGCGAGCGGTTGCGGAAGGCGGCATCGTGCCGGGCCGAGGATTTCTCCATGACGACGCTGGCCGGGCGGTACGCCGAGCACTACGTGCGTTTGTCGACGAATCGGCCCAGGCGGGCCCGCCCGTCGTCGAGGGAGACATTCTGGACCGGTTGGCGACGCCGTATGATGGCTGACTAGAGCCCGCTTTCGGGCCACAGATTCTTGGAGAACTTATGACTTGGATCGTGTTGGCGATCATCGCCGTCATCGTCATCTACTGCATCGTCGCCTACAACGGGTTGATCCGTCGCCGCAACCAGATCGAAAATGCCTGGTCGCAGATCGACGTGCAACTCAAGCGACGAATCGACCTGGTGCCCAACCTCGTCGAGACGGTCAAGGGCTACGCGGCCCACGAGAAGGAAACCCTCGACGCGGTGGTGAAGGCGCGGAACGCAGCCATCGCCGCACCGGCCACGCCCGCCGGTCAGGCGCAAGCCGACAACATGATGACCGGCGCGTTGCGGCAGCTCTTCGCCCTCAGTGAGGCCTACCCAGACCTCAAGGCCAATCAGAACTTCCTTGCCCTGCAGGAGGAGCTGACCGCCACGGAAGGGCGCGTCGCCTACGCCCGGCAGTTCTACAACGACTCGGTTCTGGGCTACAACAACAAGCTGCAGGCATTCCCCACGGTGTTCTTCGCCAAGGCGATGAAGTTCCAGCGTCGTGAGTACTTCGAGACCGACGAGGCAGCTCGCCAGGTGCCGAAGGTCGAGTTCTGAGGCGCGAGAGCGCCGGCACGGAATCGACCCTCCCTAGCCTGGAGTCCACATGTTCGAACTGATCAAGGCCAACAAGCGGCGCAGCACGCTGCTCATCGTCGGCTTCATCGTGCTGCTGTCACTGGTCGGCGCTGCCTTCGGGCTCCTCTTCGGGGCCGGCCCGGTGGGCGCGATCATCGCTCTCGTCTTCTCCGGGGCGATGGCCTTCGCCTCCTACTGGAAGGCCGATTCGATCGCCCTGGCGGTCAGCCGCGCCAAGCCTGCAGATCCGCAGCAGTATCAACGGCTCCACAACCTGGTCGAAGGCCTGTGCATTGCCGCCGGTCTGCCGAAGCCGAAGGTCTACATCGTCGACGACCCGGCACCCAACGCGTTCGCCACCGGTCGCAACCCCAAGCACGCGGCGATTGCTGTCACCACGGGGCTGCTCGAGAAGATGAATCGCGTGGAGCTGGAGGGCGTCGTCGCTCATGAACTGTCGCACGTTCGCAACTACGACATCTTGGTGTCGACGTTGGCGGTCACGCTGGTCGGCTCGATTGCCCTGCTCACCAACATCGGACTGCGGATGATGTGGTGGAACGGCGGGCGAGTCCGCCGCGAGGGCGATCGCAACGGTGGAAACCCGCTCGCCCTGATTGGGCTGGTGCTGCTGATCTTCTCTCCGTTCATCGCCAAGCTGATGCAAGCGGCCGTCAGTCGAAAACGCGAAACATTGGCAGATGTCAGTGCGTGCCAGCTCACCCGCTATCCGCCCGGCCTGATCTCGGCGCTCGAGAAGCTGCGCGACGACACCACGGTGGTGCACTCTGCTACAACAGCAACCGCACACATGTGGATCGAGCAACCGATGTCCGGCGTGGGCGACGCCGGCAGGTTCGGAGCCATCAACCGCATGTTCGATACCCACCCTCCGCTCGAAGAGCGCATCGCACTACTGAGAGAACTGTGAGATTTGCCGGAACATCAACACTGCTGATCGCCACGCTCGGACTCGTCGGTTGCAGCAGCGGTTCGGCCGCGCCCGCCACCAGCGTGGTCGCCGTACTCCCGCCGACCCTCACCCAACCAGCACCGACGACCTCGTCGTCGTCTTCGACGTCCACTTCGACGTCATCGTCGACGTCGACATCCACGTCATCGTCGACCACCACCACGATTGCGCCCACACCGGTCATGCCCCTCACTGGCATGCCCATCGTCGATCCGGCAGTCGCCGCTCAACCGGCGGTCGTCATCAAGGTCTCCAACGATCCCGGGGCGCGTCCACAGTCGGGGCTCAACTCGGCTGACATCGTCTTCGAGGCATGGGGGGCCGGTCCGACCCGGTTCGCCACCATCTTCCAGAGCCAGGACGCGCCGAACGTCGGCCCGATCCGTTCGGCCCGCACACAAGACGTCGATCTCGTCGGTGAGTTCAACCATCCCGTGTTCGCTTGCTCCGGTGGGAACCCGACGGTGGTCAAGACGATCCGCAACTCGGATCTGCAGGTGTTCACCGAGAGCCAGGGCCCCGGTTGGCGGCTCGATCCGCATCGCAAGCGGCCGCACGCGACCTTCAACGATTCGGCGTCGCTGCGCACCGACGCCGCGCCGGGCAGCACCGCGCCGGCGCAGCAGTTCCACTATCGCCAGGTGACCGACGCAGTGACGGGCGATCCCTCGGCCGGCTTCAACTTGCACATCGAGCTCGTTCATGCCCAGTGGCGCTTCAACGCCACCACTCAGCGGTACGAGCGCTCCCAAGACGGTGGTCCCCACCTGCTGGCCGATGGCACGCAGGTACAAGCCGACAACGTCGTGGTGATGTGGATCAACTACGAGCACAGCTTCGCCGACGCCCGCTCGCCTGATGGCGGATCGATCGGTAACGGCACGGCACTGGTTTTCAGCGGTGGCAAGGTGACCACGGGCACATGGAGCCGCGACGATCGGCTGAAGCCGATCTCCTTGATCGACGCTTCAGGGTCACCGATCCTGCTCACACCAGGCTCTACGTGGATCGAACTGGCCAACACGGGTCAGGGCGGCTTCCCCGGCGCCGACCAGTTGGAAGTGCTCCCTGCCTGAGCGGTGACGGCCGTTCGGCGGCGCGCTCTGGTACAACTGTTAGCGCACATCGCGGGCCAGGCGGCCGTCTCGGGTTCGGCAGAGCCCGGCTGACTCGGCTCGTTGGCCCCCAAGATCGCCACCCCACCCCCGCTCGAAGAGCGTATTGCACTGCGAGAAGACCGTGAAATACACCAAGATCACCTCGATATTCGTCGCCGCCCTCGCCCTAGCCGCGTGTGGCGGATCCGGCAGTTCGGCGCCAACCTCGGTTGGCACCGAGACCACCGTTGCGACCACCGACTCGTCGCCCGGTGGCACCACCGCCACGACCGAGACGGCGACGACGGCGAACGTCGGATCCTCGACGTCGACCACCATTCCCGCCGATCCGGTGATGCCTCTCACCGGCCTGCCGATCGCAGATCCCGCGTTGGCTGCCCGGCCGGCGTTGGTCGTGAAGATCGACAACCATCCCGAGGCGCGACCGCAGAGCGGTCTGAATCAGGCCGACATCGTCTTCGAGGAGAACGTCGAGCAACTCACCCGCTTCGCCGCCGTCTTCCAGAGCCAGACCCCCGACCCTGTCGGCCCGATCCGCAGCGCACGCGAGCAAGACGTGCAGCTGCTCGGTTCCTTGAACAAGCCGATCTTCGCGTGGAGCGGCGGCAACCCGGGTGTGACCACGGTCATCAACGGCTCCGACTTCGTCGTCGCCAACGTGCAGACCAATGCTCGCAAGGCCAGCAAGTCGTACCGCAGCAACCGGCCTGTGCCGCACAACCTCTACGCCCAGGGCAGCGGCCTGTTCACGATGGCTCCCGACGGTGCCGGCCCGCCCCCTCAACAGTTCTCGTACCTCAAGAACGGCGAGACAGCGGCCGGCGATCCGTCCGCCGGCGTGGAACTGGCGATGGATGGGGTGAAGGTGAAATGGACGTTCGACACCAAGTCGTCCTCGTACCTGCGCTTCCAGAGCGGCAAAGCGCACAACGACGCCGCGCTGGGTCAGGTGAATGCCAAGAACGTTCTCGTACTCGTCGTCGACTACGTGCAGAGCAAGATCTACGCGCCGAGCCCAATTGCCCAAACCCTCGGTACCGGTGAGGTGTACCTGTTCACCGGCGACAAGGTCGTGCACGGCACGTGGAGCCGCGACGATCGCTTGAAGTCGTTCACGCTGACCGCTGACGACGGAAAGCCGATGTTGCTGACCCCCGGTCGCACATGGGTCGAACTGGCCCGGGTCGATTCGACGACGCCCAGTCCAGCCTGACCGGTACGGACCGAAACTGGTGGCCGGAGCACCAGGCAACGGGCTACATACTCCTTGGGTCCGGTATGCCCGCGGCGATACGCTAGAGGCATGACTTCGAGCACTTCTTCGCCGCGCGCCACGGGCACGTACCCGGTCAAGCGTGGCCTTGCCGAGATGTTGAAAGGCGGCGTCATCATGGATGTCGTCACCGCCGCGCAGGCCAAAGTTGCAGAAGATTCCGGGGCGTGTGCAGTGATGGCGCTGGAGCGTGTGCCGGCCGACATCCGTCGCGACGGAGGTGTCGCCCGCATGAGCGACCCTGAGATGATCGAGGCCATCAAGGCCGCTGTCACGATCCCGGTCATGGCCAAGGCTCGTATCGGGCACTTCGTCGAGGCACAGATCCTCGAGGCACTCGGCGTCGACTACGTCGACGAGAGCGAGGTGCTCACCCCTGCCGACGAGACCCATCACATCGACAAGTACAAGTTCACCGTGCCGTTCGTGTGCGGCGCGACCAATCTGGGCGAGGCTCTGCGCCGCATCAGCGAAGGCGCTTGCCTGATTCGCTCCAAGGGCGAGGCCGGCACCGGCAACATCGTCGAAGCAGTCCGCCATCTGCGCAACATCATCGGCGACATCCGCAAGGTTGGGCAGGCCGATTCGGCCGAGCTGTTCCAATGGGCGAAGCAGCTGCAGGCACCGCTGCCGTTGGTGCAAGAGATCGCCGAGACCGGGTGGCTGCCGGTTCCGCTGTTCTGTGCCGGAGGGATCGCCACACCGGCCGACGCCGCGTTGGCGATGCAACTCGGCGCGGAAGCCGTCTTCGTGGGCTCCGGGATCTTCAAGAGCGACGACCCGGCGCCGCGGGCCAAGGCGATCGTCGAAGCCACCACACACTTCCGCGACGCAGACATCCTCGCCAAGGTCAGCCGGGGCCTCGGTGCCCCGATGACCGGCATCGGCATGGACGAGATCAATCAGCGATACGCGGAGCGCGGCTGGTAACCATGTCGAAGATGGGCGGGCCACCTCGGCTCGTCGGCGTGCTGGCACTGCAGGGAGCGTTCGAAGCGCATCAGCGCGCCCTCGCGACCGCTGGGGCTTCGACTCGCCAGGTTCGCCGCCCGGCGGATCTGGCAGGCCTCGACGCCCTGGTGATGCCGGGCGGCGAGAGCACCGCGATGTCGCGGTTGTTGACCACGTCGGGTCTGTACGACGAGATCAAGCCGCTGCTCAGTGACGGCTTGCCCGTCTTCGGTACCTGCGCCGGCATGATCCTGCTGGCGTCGGAGGTCTTGGACGGCCGCCCCGACCAGAGGAACTTCGGGGCGATCGATGTCTCGGTTCGACGGAACGGCTACGGCCGTCAGATCGACAGCTTCGAGGCCGACATCGACGTCATCGATTTCGATCATCCGTTCCACGCGGTTTTCATCCGCGCCCCTAAGGTCGTCGCTGTCGGACCCAACGTCGAAGTGCTCGCCGAACACGACGGGGTGCCGGTTGTGGCTCGACAGGGTCACGTGATGGTGGCATCGTTTCACCCGGAACTCACCGCCGACGCTCGGCTGCACGCCAGATTCCTTCAGGAGGTATAGGCCATGTCGGGCCATTCGAAGTGGGCAACGATCAAGCACAAGAAGGGTGCGGTCGACAAGGCCAGGGGCAAGCTCTTCGCCAAGATCGCCCGACAGTTGGAGGTCGCGGCGCGCGACGGTGGCGGTGATCCCAACTCGAATGCCACGCTGCGCACGGTGATGCTCAAAGCGAAGGCCGGGCAGATGACCAACGACGCCATTGATCGAGCCATCAAGCGAGGCACTGGCGAAGACGACGGCGGCACGTACGAGGCGATCACCTATGAGGGATATGCACCGGGCGGAGTTGCGTTGCTGATCGACGTTCTCACCGACAACCGCAACCGCACGGGCGCCGACATCCGCAACATCTTCTCCAAGCTCGGTGGTTCGATGGCCGAGCCCGGCGCGGTCGGTTGGCAGTTCGCGAGGCGCGGGGTCATCATGGTTACGGGAGGCGACGAAGACACCGTGATGATGGCTGCACTCGAGGCCGGTGCGGACGACGTGTCGAGCGACGGCGACGACTTCCGCATCACGTGCGATCCCTCGGGGGTCTACGAGGTTCGCGATGCGCTGCAGGCGGCGGGCATCGAGGTCGAGTCGGCCGACAGCACGATGGTGGCGAGCCTGTCGGTCGAGGTCACCGACGCCGACGACGCCCGCAAGATCCTCCGCATCGTCGACGCTCTCGAGGACAACGACGACGTACAAGACGTCTACAGCAACTTCGACATCAGCGACGAGCTCATGGAGGCGGTCGGAGGATGAGCGTCGGAATCGGCGACGCCGCTCCGACGTTTCGACTACCCGCAACCGGTGGCGCGACGGTTTCGCTCGACGACTTCCAAGGAAAGCCCGTCGTGCTGGTCTTCTATCCCGGCGACGACACCGCCGTCTGTACCAAGCAGCTCAACTCCTACAGTCGCGGCCTCGACCAATTCGAGGCGCTCGACGCTCAGGTTCTGGGGATCTCTGCGCAGAGCGTCGAGAGCCACGAGACCTTCGCCCGCAAGCTCGGGCTGAAGTTCCCGCTGCTGGCCGACACCGACAAGGTGGTCGCCGGGCTGTACGGCACGCTCGGCCCGCTCGGCTTCGCCCGTCGCAGCGTGTTCATCATCGACCGCCAGGGCATCATCCGGTACGCCCACCGGGCGATCGCCGGCCTCACCTATCGATCCGTCGATGAGCTCATCGAGGTGCTCGCCTCGCTGCAGTAACCCCAGTGGAGTGTTTCAGGCCCACCCGGGTGCCTCCGCGCACCCCACAGGCCGGCGTGGAGTGTTTCGTGTCCACACGGGTGCCTCCGCGCACTCCACGTCGCAGGGCAGGTGATCACTCGCCCGGCCGACCCGTCGTACTACAGTACGAACCTGTGTTCGTTGTGCAACGTGTCCTCGGAATCGACCCCGGTCTCACCCGATGTGGGTATGCCGTCCTCGATACCACCAGCAAGGGCACGCCGAAGGCGGTGTCGCTCGGTGTGCTGCGCACGCCGCCCACCGATCCGTTGCCACAGCGCCTGGCCGCGCTGCAAGCGGAGATCGTCTCGCTGCTGGGCGAGTTCCGGCCCGACGTGGTGGCCGTGGAGCAGGTCTTCTTCCAGGTCAACGTGCGCACGGCCATGAGCGTCGGCCAGGCGAGCGGCCTGGCCCTTGCCGAGGCGGCCGCGTTTGGTTGCCAGGTCGTGCAATACACCCCGAACCAGGTCAAGAACTCCGTTGCCGGATGGGGTGGTGCCGACAAGGCGCAGGTTCAGAAGATGGTTCAGGCGCGGCTCGGGTTCTCGACTCCGCCGCGTCCTGCCGACGCTGCCGACGCCGCGGCGCTGGCCCTGTGTCATCTCTCGTCGGCTCCGCTGCAGCGCCACGTCGACGCGCTCGCCAGGGTGGTGGGGGCATGATCGGCTCGCTGCGCGGCTCGGTGCTCGAACGGCTCGACGATTGCAGCGTGCTGATCGAAGTGGGTGGCGTCGGGCTACCTCGTCACCGTCACGCCGCGCACGTTGGCCGAACTGGAGCCCACGTCCCCCGTCTTCTTGTACGTTCATCATCACATCCGTGAAGACGCGCAGATGTTGTTCGGGTTCCTGCGCCGTGACGAGCGGTCAGCGTTCGACATCCTCATTGCCACGCACGGCATCGGGCCGGCATTGGCGGTCGCCATCCTCGGCACTCATTCGCCGACGGCACTCGTCGACATCGTCGGCCGGCAACGATCTCGGCGCGCTCACCTTGGTTCCCGGTGTCGGCAAGAAGACCGCCGAGCGATTGCTCATCGAGTTGCGCAATCGGCTCAACCTGCCGACGCTCGATCCGCTCGTCCACCGCGGGTGGAAGCGCAGTGGGCGACGTGCGCGAGGCGCTCAGCGGCCTGGGCTACGCGCCCGAAGAGATTCGCGAGGCGATGCGTGAGCTGTCCGATACCGAATCGGCGGCAAGCACTGCTGCGCGATGCGTTGCGGCTGCTGGGGGCTCGACGTGCGTGAGGAGTTCCTCGATCCATCGCCCGCCGACGACATCGAGGAGGCCGACGAAGCGGGGCTGCGGCCGCGGCGGCTGAGCGAGTTCGTCGGCCAGGGCGAGCTGAAGGAGCACCTCAGCATCGTGCTCGAGGCGGCGAAGATGCGCGGCCAACCGGCCGACCACCTGCTGCTCGCCGGCCCTCCCGGCCTCGGCAAGACCAGCCTTGCCGGCATCGTCGCCGTCGAGATGGGTGTGCACATGCACATCACCTCCGGTCCGGCGCTCGAACGGGCGGGCGACCTCGCCGCGATCCTCACCAAGCTCGGCGACGGCGACGTGCTGTTCATCGACGAGATCCATCGTCTGTCGCGCGTCGTCGAAGAGATCCTCTACCCGGCCATGGAGGACTTCCAGCTCGACATCGTCGTGGGCAAGGGTCCTGCGGCGTCGTCGATCCGCCTCAGCCTGCCAGCGTTCACGCTCGTCGGGGCGACGACACGCACGGGGATGATCACCGGTCCGCTGCGCGATCGCTTCGGTCTCGTCGCTCGCCTCGACTACTACGCCGACGACGAGCTGGAAACGATCGTCCGCCGAGCCGCCGGAATTCTGAAGGTCTCGATCAAACCAGAGGCTGCGTGGGAGATCGCCCGTCGTTCGCGTGGCACTCCGCGCATCGCCAACCGCCTGCTCCGCCGTGTGCGCGACTACGCCGAGGTGCGCGGCGACGGCACGATCTCGGTGGCCACCGCACGTGACGGCCTGCAGCTGTTCGGCGTCGACGGCCGTGGCCTCGACAAGGTCGACCGGGCGATCCTCTCGGCGATCTGCAAGCAGTTCCACGGTGGCCCAGTGGGCCTCAGCACGCTGGCCATCAGCGTCGGCGAGCAGCCCGAGACGGTGGAAGACATGTACGAGCCGTTCCTCATCCAGCAGGGCATGATCGCCAGAACACCGCGTGGTCGAGTGGCGATGGCTGCCGCCTACGAACACATCGGGTTGACACCTCCTACGCCAGGCAGCGCGCCGGGGGCGTCACTGTTCGACTGATCGTGGCGCGCCGTCGCGGAGACGCACGCTCAAGCACGTGACGCAACCTTCCAGTTTCTGGAACTCGCCGATGTCGACCTCGACCGGGTGGTAGCCGAGTGAGCGATAGACGTCGGCCGATGCAGGACAATCGGCGGCCATCAGCAAGCGATCATCCCCCAGCAGCACGACGTGGGCACCCGATTCCTCGGGTGTTGCCAGGAACTTGGTGAAGATCGAGGGATCATCGACGGCGTCGGGCCAGCCGACGATCGTTCCGTCGGGAAGCGCCGTGACCGCCGACTTCAGATGAAGCACCTTGGTGCACGGCACGCTGACCACGCGTGCGCCGCGCGTTGTGAGATGAGCGGCCAGTTGGGCGACGCCCGCCGCGTTGGTGCGCCCGCCCAGACCCACGTAAACGGTGTCACCGACCTTCAAGACGTCGCCGCCGTCCAGCGTCGCGGGTGGTTCGATCCGCAGTGGTTCGTAGCCGAGCCCGGTGAGCGCGTGCGCCACTGCCGCGGTCTCCGGTTGTCTGCTCGGCGCGCCCGGAAGGGAGATCACCACCAGGTCACGGAAGGCGACCATGGTGTCCTCGATGAACACCGCATCGGCACAATCGTCGGCCGGAGGCACCTCGATGGTCTCCCAACCGCTTCGCTGCAACGCGTCGACGTAGGCGACCCATTGAGTCGTGGCCAGTTCCACGTCGACCGGCTGCCGCACGATGTGGGTGAGCAGGCCTTCGGCGAGGCGCGGCCCGGGCCGTCGCACGAGGGCTCTCACGCGGGGAGATGAGAAGCCAGGAAGGCCATCGTCTTGCTCCACGCCGATTGCGCTGCGCCCTCGTCGTAGAAGATCTCGCTCTGGTGGTTGTCGAAGGCGTGTCCCGCGGTTTCGACGTTGAGGAGGAAGCCGGGCTTGCCGGCGATCGCCCCACTGATCGCATCGATGCCTTCATTGGGGATGTACGTGTCGCTGTTGCCGAAGTGGAACAGGGTGGGACACGACACCTGGTCGATCATCCCGAGCATCGAAGGAACACCGGATCCGTAGTAGCTCACACAGCAGCTCGGCTCGGCCATCGCCGCCACGCCCCAGGCAATGGTGCCACCGAGGCAGAACCCGAGCACCGCCGGCGCCGACGTGATGCCCGATTGTGCGTGAAGGTGTGCGAGCGCGGCGGCAGAGTCGGACACTGCCTGCGGGAAGTCGAGCTGCTGCACCTTCCCCATCGAAGCCTTGAGGCCCGCCTCGTCGTGATCGGCCTCCCAGTTGGGAGCGAAGCGCCAGAACAGATCGGGAGCGCCGACGAGGTAGCCGGTGACGGCAAGGCGTTCGGCGACGTCACGGATGTAGGCGCCGACGCCGAAGATCTCTTGGATCAGCAAGATCGCGGATCGTGGCGGCGTGTCCGGAGTCCAGATGTGCACATCCATCGCGCCGTCGGACCCACACACCACCTGATCGGTTCGTAACGTCGTCATGCCGGCAATCGTGTCACACCGTCAGCGAGGTGGCCGTAGCCTGGTCGCCCCATGCGCCTCACCGATTTCGACTACGAGTTGCCGGCCGAGCGCATCGCCCAAGTCCCCATCGAGCCACGCGACGCGGCGCGGCTGCTGGTCGATCGGGGGAGTGCCGCTGCCGATCACCGGCACGTCAGCGACCTGCCGGATCTGCTCGACGAGGGGGATCTGCTGGTGGTCAACGACACGAAGGTCATTCCTGCGCGCCTTCGCTTGCGACGCGAGACCGGCGGGGCCGCCGAGGTGCTGTTGCTGGAACCAGTCAGCGACGACCGACGCACCTGGGAGGCCATGGTGCGCCCTGGTCGCAAGTTGCGGCCCGGTGAGCGACTGGTCGATGCGTCGGGAGACGTGCTCATCGAGATCGGATCTCGCACCGATTCGGGCGACACGTGCCTGGTCACGATTGCCGCCGAGGGTGACCCGCTGACGCTGCTGCAGCGCCACGGTGAGATGCCGTTGCCTCCGTACATCTGCGCTCACCTCGACCAGCCCGACCGCTACCAGACCGTCTACGCCAACGAACCCGCATCGGCGGCAGCGCCGACGGCCGGACTGCACTTCACGCCGCAGCTGCTCACAGCCGTCGAATCGCGCGGCGTCGAAGTCGCCCGGGTCGAGCTCGTCGTCGGTCTCGACACGTTCAAGCCGGTTGTCGTCGACGACCCGGCCGAGCACGTGATGCACAGCGAGCGATATTGCGTGCCGTTCGACGTCATGGAGAAGTGCCGGCAGGCGCGGCGGGTCGTCGCGGTCGGCACCACCAGCGTGCGCGCTCTCGAATCGGCGGCCGCGTCGGGCGCATTGCAGGGTCGCACGCGGTTGTTCATCACGCGACCGTTCGATTGGAAGGTCGTCGACTTGATGATGACGAACTTCCACATGCCTCGCACCACGCTCCTGATGATGATCGATGCGTTCGTCTGCGAACGCTGGCGAACGCTGTACGAAACCGCGCTCGCCGAGCACTACCGATTCCTGAGCTTCGGCGATGCAATGCTCCTCGATCGAAGGGCGTCGTAGATGCATCCTGTCGGCGTCGAACTGGCGGCCACCGACGGCGCTGCCCGCGCCGGCGTGGCCCACACCGCCCGCGGCAGCTATCGCACGCCGTGCTTCATGCCGGTGGGAACGCGAGGCGCCATCAAGTACTTGAGCGCAGCCGACTACGAGCGCCTCGGTGCCGAGATCGTGCTGGGCAACACGTACCACCTCATGCTGAGGCCGGGCGCGGAGACGATTGCGGCCCTGGGCGGTCTGGGAAGGTTCTCCGGCTGGCCTGGGCTGACCCTGACGGATTCCGGCGGCTTTCAAGTTTTCTCCCTCGACCCGAAGGTCGATGACGACGGCGTCACGTTCCTCAGCACCTACGACGGATCGACGCATCGGCTCACCCCCGAGCTCGCTGTTCACACCCAGGAACTGCTCGGTGCAGACATCCAGATGGTGCTCGATGTCTGCCCACCGCTGCCTTCACCGCCGGAGGTCGTGCGGTTGGCCGTCGAACGCACTGCGGCGTGGGCAGCGCGGGCCAGGTCTGAACATCGGCGCGACGATCAGGCGTTGTTCGGGATCGTCCAAGGTGGCATCAACGAAGGGATGCGCATGGAGAGCGCCCGACGCGCCGTCGAGTTGGATTTCGACGGATATGGCATCGGTGGACTGAGTGTGGGGGAGACCCGCGCTGAGATGGTCCCTGCGCTGGCCGCCGCCCTGCAGTGCCTGCCCGCCGACCGCCCCCGCTACCTGATGGGGGTCGGCGACCCGGCCAGTTTGGTCGAGGCGGTGGCGCTCGGCGTCGATCAGTTCGATTGTGTGATGCAGACTCGAATCGGACGGCATGGCACCGCGTTGACCGCTCAGGGCAAGCTGCACATCAAGAACCTGAAGCACGCCTCCTCGGACGAGCCGCTCGACAGCGAATGTGCGTGCGAGGTGTGCGGACGCCACAGCCGCGGCTACATCCGCCACCTGTTCCAGGTCGGCGAACCGACCGCCGCGAGGCTGGTCAGCCTGCACAACATCAGTTGGACGCTCCAGCTCATGGCGCGGATGCGGGCGTCGATCGAGGCCGGAACCTTCGAAGCCCTTCGTCGCGAGGTTGTGGCTGTTTGGGGGTGAGCTGCCCATCCCGTCATCCAGGTGGCTAGCATTGCCCGTCGGTTATCAGGGGTCTCTTTCTCCCTATCGTCAACAATTGGACACTCAACAAATGCACGTCTTGTCGCTCCTCGCCGCCGATTCGACCAAGTCGAACTCCAGCTCACTCAGCTTCTTCATTCCGATGATCCTCATCGGCGCGGCGATGTACTTCCTCATGATTCGCCCGCAGCGCCGCAAGATTCGCTCGCAGGCAGCGCTGCAGTCGTCGATCGAGGTCGGTGACGAGGTCATGACCACCTCCGGCGTCTACGGCTTCGTCACGCTTCTCGAGGGCGACATCGCCTGGTTGGAGATCGACGACGATGTGCAGATCCGCATCGCCCGCCAGGCACTGCAGCGCAAGGTCGACACGTCGAACGGCGAAACTGCGGTGCCGAGCGACGATGGTTCCGGCCGCGGCTCGAAGATCGAGCCGAGCGACGGAACATCGGCCGACGAGCCGACGAAGTAGATGCGCAAGAAGCTGATCTATTCGCTCGTCGGAATCCTGATCCTGGCGTTCGGAGGTTTGATCGCGACTCTCATCGACGGCGACACACCCTCGCTCGGGCTCGACCTGCAGGGCGGTATCTCGGTCACGCAGAAGCCGGTGGGGCCTTACAACTCGGCCAGCCTCGACCTGGCGGTCGACCGCATCCGTGAGCGCGTCGACAGCCTCGGTGTCTCCGAGCCGGAGATCCTTCGCCAGGGTGACGCCATCGTGGTCAACCTTCCGGGCGTGAAGAACCAGGAGCAGGCCGAGGCGCTCGTCAAGGTCACCGGCCAGGTCTACCTCCGGCCCGTGCTCACCGACGATCAGTTCGGCCTCCCGTGCGTCACCAGCGAGCCGACGAAGAACACCTCGACCACCACCACCACCACGCACGACCGGCTCGGTCGCCACCTCCGATACCAGTGACATCGTGGTGGCCAGCTCGCCGACGATTCCGACCACTGCTGCGGTCTCGGCAAGCGACGCGCCCACCACCACTGCTGCGGGCGGCCCCTCGCGTCGTCCGAGCACTGCGAACACCTCGACAACGGTTGCAGGAACGAGCACGACGACAGCGGCGTCATCGACCACATCGGCCACCGAGACGACCGTCCTGGCGGCTGCCACCACAACCGTGCCGGGAGCAACCACCACAACGGTGGCCGGCAACACGACGAACACCCTGCCCGACGTTCCGCCCGACTCAACGGGCTACGTCAGCGCGCGCGGCGGTTCCTTCTGCAAGGTTGGTCCGGCGGGTGGCACGGGCGAGGTCTTCCAAGACGACGCGACGGCTCGCATCATCTCCGGCTCCGGCTGGGGCGTTACCGTCAGCCTGCGCGGTGGCTCCAGCGGCGAAGGCGTGTGGAACGTGCTTGCTTCCGAGTGCTACAACGCCACGGCCGCGTGCCCCACTCGGCAGCTGGCGATCGTGCTCGACGGTGAGGTCATCTCGGCGCCGACCGTGCAACAGCCGTCGTTCACCGGGAGCGTGGAGATCACGGGAAGCTTCAGCGAATCCGAGGCTCGCAACCTCGCCCGCGTCTTGAACAGCGGTTCACTGCCGGTCAAGCTGGAGACGCAGGCAGTGCAAACCGTGTCGCCGACGCTCGGCAAAGACTCGTTGCACGCCGCCGTCATCTCCGGCATCGTCGGCCTTGGGCTGGTGCTGCTGTTCATGGCGCTCTACTACCGGCTGCTCGGGTTCATCGTCGCCGCCGGCTTGAGCGTGTCGGGCGCCCTCATCTGGACGATCATCTCGTTCCTGTCGAAGACCCAAGGCCTGGCGCTGTCGCTGTCGGGCATCGCCGGCATCATCGTGTCCGTCGGTGTCACGGTCGACTCCTACGTGGTCTTCTTCGAACGATTGAAAGACGAGGTACGTGCCGGGCGATCGATGCGCAACAGCGCGCAGCGTGGCTTCGCCGGTGCGTGGCACACGATCGTCGTGGCCGATCTTGTCTCGCTGATCGGTGCCGCAGTGCTGTGGTATCTCACCGTGGGCTCCGTGCGAAACTTCGCATTCTTCCTCGGTCTGTCCACGCTCTGCGATCTGTTCGTTGCCTACTTCTTCACTCGACCGGCGGTTCTCTTGCTGGCCAGAACGGATTGGATGGCTCGTCGCAAGGTGATGGGTATCGAGGTTTCGGCGCCGGGACGTGCCTCATGAGCACCGACCTCCTGTCGCCCGTCCGTGCTCGGCGTGGGCGCAGCGGCCGGTTGTACCACGGCGAAACGGCCATCGACTTCTATGGTCGGCGGTGGTGGGGCATCGGGGTATCGGCGGTGTTGATCGTCATCACACTTGTGTCGCTGTTCGTCAGCGGGCTCAACCTCGGGCTCGACTTCAAAGGCGGAGTTGCTTGGGAGGTCCCGGCCACCAACCTCACCGTCGACCAGGCCCGGGCTGTACTCGACGCCAACCAACTCGATGGCGCCAACGCCAAGATCCAGGAACGAACGTCGGCGTCCGGCTCGGTGCTCGAGATCCAGGTCGGTGACCAACCGGTCGAGAAGCGCCAACAGGTTCAAGAGGCGTTGGCCGGGGCCGCCAAGGTCGATGTCGAGTCGGTCAGCGTCAACTCCGTCAGTTCTACATGGGGCCGCACCATCACGGAAAAGGCGGTGCGCGCCCTCGTCATCTTCCTGATCCTCGTCGCGTTGTTCATCGCCTGGCGGCTCGAGTGGCGCATGGCCCTGGCCGCGCTCATCGCCATGGTTCACGACGTGTTGATCAGCGTCGGCGTCTACTCGGTGTTCCGATTCGAGGTCACCCCGGCCACGGTGGTCGCCTTCCTCACCATCCTCGGCTTCTCCCTCTACGACACGATCGTCGTGTTCGACAAGGTCAAGGACAACACCAAGCACTACTCGACATCGCGCGTGCCGTATGCCGACGTGATCAACGTGTCGATGAACCAGGTGCTCATGCGCTCGATCAACACGAGCGTCGCTGCCGTTCTCCCCGTGCTGTCGCTCCTGGTCCTCGGTGCCGGCATCCTCGGTGCGGTCACGCTGCGCGAATTCGCCCTGGCGCTTCTCGTCGGACTGCTGACGGGCTCGTATTCCTCGATCTTCATCGCCTCCCCGCTTCTCGCGGTGTTCAAGGAGCGCGAGCCGCGCTACCGCTTGCTGCGCGGTCCGCATGCCACCAAGGTCGAGCTCGAGCATCTGGTTCTCGGTGGCTCGCCGGCCGCCAAGCGAGAAGCCGCCCGGCGTGGTGCCGACGCAGGCGATGGTGACGACGTGGGCCCGGTAACCCAGAGCACACCCCACTCGCTGCTCACGCACCCGCCACGCCCACGGAAGAAGAAGCGTCGCGCCAGCTGAGGGGCGGTAACCTGCAGTCATATGGCATCCGATGGCCACTGGCTCCACCAGTACGTCCGCGACATCGACGATTTCCCGACAGCGGGTGTCGTCTTTCGCGACATCACGCCGCTCCTCGCCGATGCTGAAGGCTTCGGCCGGGCCATCGACGAGTTGGCCACTCGGTTCGACGATGCTCCGGCCGACCGGGTGTTGGGCATGGAAGCTCGCGGGTTCATCATCGCCGCGCCCATCGCATACCGCATGGGCGCCGGGTTCATCCCGGTCCGCAAGGCCGGGAAACTCCCATGGCAGGTCATCCGCGAGGAGTACCTGCTCGAGTACGGCAGCGACAAGCTCGAGGTGCATCGCGACGCGATCCTGCCCGGCGAGCGGATCCTGGTGATCGACGACGTCCTGGCCACGGGTGGCACCGCCGCGGCAACTGTTCGGCTCGTCGAGGCGCTCAACGGCGTCGTCGTCGGGATCGGTGTGCTCATCGAACTCGAAGACCTCGGCGGTCGTTCCAGGCTCAACGGTCACCGAGTCGAAAGCCTCGCAAGGTACTGAGGTCTGCCGATGCCTGCCGTTGACCGTGTCCTGCCGTGGCGCCGGCATCAGAACGTCACTGCCGACGAGTTGACGCCGTTGCTGAGCGCCTACCGTCGCCGCCATCCGAAGGCGCCGGTGGCGATGATCAACCGCGCCTACGAGACCGCGAAGGAAGCGCACCGGCACCAGTCGCGTGGTAGTGGCGAGAGCTACATCAATCATCCGTTGGCGGTCGCGCGGATCGTCGCCGACATCGGTCTCGACGAGATCTCGTTGGCTGCGGCCCTGCTTCACGATGCTGTCGAAGACACCGAGATCACCGTCGCCGACGTCGAGAAGGCATTCGGAGCAGAGGTCGCTGCCATCGTCGACGGCGTCACCAAGCTCGAGCGGTTGCAGTTCGACTCGAAGGAGGCGCAGCAGGCAGCCACCATGCGCAAGATGCTCGTGGCCATGGCTCGCGACCTGCGCGTGCTCATCATCAAGCTGGCCGACCGTCTGCACAACATGCGCACCATCGCGGCAATGTCGAGCGAGAAACAACGACGCATCGCCCAAGAGACGCTCGACATCTATGCACCGCTGGCCCACCGGCTCGGCATGCAAGAGCTGAAGCAGCAGCTCGAAGACCTCTCCTTCGCCTCGCTGTATCCGAAGCGCTTCGCAGAGCTCGACCACCTCGTCAGCACGCGAACCCCCGAGCGGGAGGTCTATCTCGCCAAAGCGATCGCCGAAGTCAGTGGGCGACTGCAGGAGCTCAACATCCAAGCCGAGGTCACCGGGCGCGGCAAGCACCTGTGGAGCATCTACGAAAAGATGATGCAGAAGGGTCGCGAGTTCGACGACATCTTCGACCTGGTCGCCATCCGCGTCATCGTCGATTCGGTGAAGGACTGCTACGCCGCGTTGGGTTGCATCCATGGTCGATACAAGCCGGTCGTGGGTCGGTTCAAGGACTACATCGCCATGCCCAAGTTCAACCTCTACCAGAGCCTGCACACCACGGTGATCGGCCCCGGTGGCAAGGTCGTCGAGGTGCAGATCAGGTCGCAGGAGATGCATCAACGCGCCGAATGGGGTGTTGCCGCTCACTGGTCGTACAAGGGCGATAGCGCGGCGAGCGACATCGACTGGTTGAACCGGATCATCGACTGGCAGGCCGACATCTCCGATCCGGCGGCGTTCATGGAGAACCTGAAGACCGATCTCGAACAGGACGAGGTCTTCGTGTTCACGCCGAAGGGCCGGGTCATCCCGCTGCCGGTGGGCTCCACCAGCGTCGATTTCGCCTATGCCGTTCACACGGATGTCGGTCACGCGTGCGTCGGCGCCAAGGTCAACGGTCGGCTCGTGCCACTCGGCACCGTGCTGCACAGCGGCGACACGTGCGAGATCTTCACGTCCAAGGTCGTTTCGGCCGGCCCGTCGCGCGACTGGTTGCAATTCGTTGCCTCGCCGCGAGCCCGCAACAAGATCCGTCAGTGGTTCAGTCGCGAGCGGCGTGTCGACATGATCGAAGCCGGCCGCGAGGAGCTCACCAAGGAGTTCCGCCGCGAGAGCCTTCCGTTGCAACGCATCTGGGACAGCACGGCGTTGGCCGAAGAGATCGCCCACACCTCGTATTCCGACCTCGACTCCGTACTGGCCGCGATCGGCGAGCATCATCTGTCGGCGCGCTCGATCGCGCAACGGATCGCTCGCGGTTTCGCGCAGGGCGACGATGGCGAGCAGTTCTCTCTCGTCTCACCTGCAAGACCGCACAAGCCCAACCGTCCACGCTCAGCGGTCGGCGTGCACGTCGAAGGCCTCGAAGACATCCTGGTCCGCCTGTCGCGTTGCTGCACGCCTGTGCCCGGCGACGACATCGTTGGCTTCGTCACGCGTGGTCGCGGTGTGTCGGTGCATCGTGCCGATTGCGCCAACGCCGAGAGCCTCATGAGCGAGCAAGCCGCTCGATTGATCGACGTCGACTGGGACGGTGACCGCACGAAGGCCATCTTCCGAGCCGGTGTCGAAGTGGTCGCCCTCGATCGGTCGCGGCTGCTGCGCGACGTGGCCAATGCGCTCAGCGAGCAGCACGTCAACATCGTCTCCTGCAGCACTCACACCGGCGGCGACCGGGTTGCCAAGATGCGTTTCGAGTTCGAGCTCGCCGACCCCGGCCACCTCGAATCCGTGCTGCGCACGATCAAGCAGATCGATGCTGTGTACGAGGCCTATCGACTCGTGCCCGGCAAGTCCAACTGAGCACCTACGTCACATGACCGTGCTGTCTGGCGCCGGTAAAGGCCACTGACCAGGCGAGCCTGGCCGGTAGCCTGGACGACTGTGCCGGAATTCCAGACGAGCCCCGGGATGCGCGACATCCTGCCTCCGGATTCGGAGCGCTGGCGGAGGTTCGTGTCGGTGTTTGCCGGCGTGGTCGAGGGTGCCGGATACGGTCAGGTGATCTCGCCGCTGCTCGAAGACCTCGGGGTGTTCCAACGGATCGGTGACGCCACCGACGTGGTCACCAAGGAGATGTACGACTTCGTCGACAAGGGCGGGCGGCACATCGCCCTGCGACCCGAACTGACCGCCTC
Source organism: Ilumatobacteraceae bacterium (assembly GCA_963720775.1). Classification (GTDB taxonomy): domain Bacteria; phylum Actinomycetota; class Acidimicrobiia; order Acidimicrobiales; family Ilumatobacteraceae; genus JAENVT01. Next base: position 334,402 of record CAVRGR010000002.1, read on the forward strand.
GGTCTGCCGAGCGTTCGTGCAGCATCGTCCGTTGACGCCGTGGAAGGTGTGGTACACGGGCTCCCAGTTCCGCTACGAGAAGCCCCAGCGCGGGCGCTTCCGGCAGTTCGATCAGGTTGGTATCGAGGTGCTCGGCGTCGAGGACCCACACCTCGACGTCGAGGTCATCGTCCTTGCCTGGGAGTTCTACCGGGCACTCGGCCTGCAGCAGGTCACCTTGTTGCTCAACTCGCTCGGCGAGCCCGACGACCGCGCTCGTTACGTCGCCGCACTGCAGGCGTACTTCGAGGCGAATCGCAACGCCCTCACATCCGAGAGTCAGATCACGCTCGACAAGAACCCGTTGCGCGTCCTCGATTCGAAGCGGCCGGCAGATGCCGCGCTCGTTGCCGCGGCACCGCGCATCGCCGAGTTCTACAGCCCACATGCTGCCGCTCATTTCCAGAGCGTGCAGGACGGTCTCGTCGCGCTGAACATCCCGTTCACCATCGACGAGAGGTTGGTCCGCGGACTCGACTACTACCGCCACACCACCTTCGAGTTCCAAGGCGGCACCCTCGACTCGGCGCAGAACGCGCTGGGGGGCGGTGGTCGCTACGACGGTCTCGTCGAATCTCTCGGCGGGCCACCGACGCATGGCATCGGTTTCGCGCTCGGGCTCGACCGAACTCTGCTGGCGTGCGACGACGAGGGAGTGTTTGCTGTCGAGCCCCTTCGTCTCGACGCCTTCATCGTCGACACCACCGGTGGTCTCGAAGCGCTGCGCCTCACTTCCGAGATTCGCGCCGCCGGTCTCACTGCCGATCGAGCGTACGAGCAACGCAGCATGAAGGCCCAGATGAAAGTTGCCGATCGCAGCGGCGCGGCGTGCGCTGTGATCGTCGGTAGCAACGAAGTGGCAGAAGATGCTGTCACCGTGCGTCCGTTGCGCACCGACGAAGGGCAGCAACTGATCGCCCGTTCGACGCTGATCGATCACCTCAAGAAAGCTCGCTCATGACCTCCACATCCATGCGTACCCACCAGTGCGGCGAACTTCGCGTCGAAGATGTCGGCAAGACGGTGAGCCTGTGCGGCTGGGTGGCGACCCGCCGTGAGCACGGCGACAAGCTCGCCTTCGTCGACCTCCGTGACCACACCGGTGTCACGCAGTGCGTCGTCGACAACTCGGTCGATGTCCGACCCGAGTACGTGCTCAGGGTCACCGGCACGGTAGCCGCACGACCCGCCGACAGTGCCAACGATCGCCTCCCGACGGGCGGCATCGAGTTGCAGGATTGCCACGTCGAGATCCTCAACGTTGCCGAGGCTCCGCCGTTTCCCATCAACGAGCGTGCCGACACGGTGGCCGAGACCACCCGACTGCAGTATCGCTACCTCGACATCCGCCGCGAGCGAATGCAGCGCAACCTGCGCATCCGCGCCGCCGCCAACTCGGCAATTCGGCGGGCGATGGAGGAGCAGGGCTTCGTCGAGGTCGAGACGCCGATGCTGGTGCCCAGCACGCCGGAGGGTGCCCGTGAGTTCATCGTGCCCAGCAGGCAGCAGCCCGGTTCGTTCTACGCGCTGCCGCAGAGCCCACAGCTGTTCAAGCAACTGTTGATGCTCGCCGGGATCGACCGGTACTACCAGCTCGCCCGTTGTCTCCGCGACGAAGACCTCCGCGCCGACCGGCAGTACGAGTTCATGCAGCTCGACGCCGAGATGAGCTTTGCCACCCAGGACGACGTTCACCAGGCGATCGGTGCGGCTGTGATCGCCGCCGCCCGATCCGCGGGGCAGGAGCCGGGTGAGATCGTCAAGATGAAGTGGCACGAAGCGATGAACCGTTTCGGCAGCGACAAGCCCGACTTGCGTTTCGCGATCGAGCTCGTCGAGCTCACCGATGTGTTCTCGGCGACGGAGTTCAAGGCGTTCGCCGGCGCCTCGACGATCAAGGGCATCAACGCCTCCGGCAAGGCGCACGACTACGGGCGCAACAAGCTCGACGCCCTCACCGACAAGGCGAAGTCGATGGGCGCGAAGGGGTTGGTGTGGCTGAAGGTGGCAGACGACGGGTCGATGGATTCACCGGTTGCCAAGTTCCTGAGTGCCGACGAGCAGACGGCGCTGGCGGCCCGTCTCGATGCCAAGCCGGGCGACCTGTTGCTCATCGTCGCCGACGAGTGGGCCACGTCGTGTGAAGTGCTCGGAACCCTCCGCAACGACCTCGGCCGTCCACCTGTGCACGAAGGTCCGTATCGATACCTGTGGGTCGTCGATTTCCCGCTGTTCGTCGGTGTCGACGAGGTCACCGGGCGACCAAAGCCCGGCCATCATCCGTTCACGCAACCGCATCCCGACGACGTGCACCTCCTCGAGTCCGATCCGCTGAAGGTGCGCAGCCAGGCCTACGACCTCGTGCTCAATGGCTGGGAGCTGGGGTCAGGCTCCATCCGAATCCACCAACACGAGATGCAGTCGCGGATCTTCCGACTGCTCGGCATCACCGACGAAGAGGCCGACCGGCGTTTCGGATTCTTCCTCAACCCCTTCCGCTACGGCGCCCCACCCCACGGCGGGTTCGCCTTCGGCATCGATCGTCTCGTGGCGATCCTGTGTGGTGAGGAGAACATCCGTGAGGTCATCGCCTTCCCCAAGACCCAGTCGGGCATGGACCCGATGACCAACGCGCCCACCCCTGTCGACGCCAAGCAGCTCAACGAACTGGGCATCCGCACACTCCCACCCAAGGCCTGACGACTCCTGCGCCGCGACGTTCGCGGCGGTACAGTCGTCGCCAGCGCTTCCCCCTCATCTCACCATCGAGAGCGTTTGTGAACTGAGGCCCCGATACGGGGCGTCAGCCGTCAAACGCCGCAGTAAGGGGGTCGATCATGGATCGATTTCGCTGGGCCGAACGACACGACGGCCTCATCACCACGGAGACGAGTCGCGTCGCCGGGCGAACGAAGCGTCAGCTGGAGCGCGATCGGCAGGCGGGTAGGTTGCGAAAGGTCCGACGAGGCGTCTCGGTCGTCAACGGCGCACCGCCGTCGTGGAGCCAAGCGGTGCGCGCGGTCTTGCTCTCGTGCGGCGCTGATGTTGCCGCGTCGCACGGTACGGCGCTGAGGTTGCTGGGTGATGCGACGAACGGTGATTCCGATTTCATTCACGTCGCGTGCGACCTGACCCGCCAAGTCGATCTCGAGGGGGTCGTGTGCCACCGTTCGGGATTGATCGAGGATGGCGACATCGTGAAGCGCTTCGGGATGAACTGCACGTCGCCATTGCGGACGGTCATCGACATGAGCGGTCTGCTCTCCGTTGCCCAATTGGGAGATGTGGTCGATGACTTTCTGCGTCGGAAGATGCTTCGACTCGACGAGCTTCGAGCCCGTGTAGGTCGCACACGAGCCGCGCCCGGGCGATCGGTCGCCAAGCTGCGCAAAGTGGTGGCCCTGCGACTTCCGGGTTTCGACCCAGGTGAGAGTGCACTCGAGGCACGCATTGCCCGGGTCATCGACGCTCATGGCCTCCCGCGTCCGACACCTCAGTACCGCGTCCGTTACGGCGGAACCAGGTACCGGCTCGACTTCGCATGGCCCGATCGACGGTTGTACTTGGAAGGCAACGGATTTGGCTTTCATTCGTTGGCGAGCGATCTCGACCGCGATGCGCGCCGTCAGAACGACCTGGTTGCCCACGGCTGGCTGCCGATCGAGATCACCTGGCGGATGACCGATATGGAGATCGCCGCGACTGTCCGCCGATTTCTCGCCGGACCGACGCGGAGTCTGTGAACTGGGGCCCCGATACGGGGCCTCAGCCGTCAAACGCCGGGTGAAGCGGGGCTACGGTGGCTGGGGTGAGCGGGCAGCACTTTCGAGCGGGAGTCGTGATCGTCGTCCGCGAGCCCCACTCCAAGCGAGTGCTGGCGTTCGAACGTGCCGATCTCCGCGGGAACTGGCAGTTGCCGCAGGGCGGGCTCGAGCAGGGCGAAGAACCGATCGCGGCGGCGTGGCGGGAGTTGGAAGAAGAGACAGGCCTCGGTGAGGCCGACGTGGTGGCCCGGGCCGAGTATCCCGACTGGGTGGCCTACGAGTGGCCCGACGACGTCATCAGCGAACGCAGCCGCGACGGCAGACGACGCGGTCAGGTGCAGAAGTGGTTCCTGTTCGAAGCCCTGAGCGGCGAGATCACTCCGACTCCAAACGGTACCGAGTTCGTCGCCTGGCGATGGGTCGAGCCCGAGTGGCTGGTCACCCATGTCGTCGAGTGGCGTCGCTCGGCCTACGGGCGGGTACTGGGAACACTGTGAGCAACCTCTTCACCGCCGCGGCCGAGGAGCACCTGCGCGCCCAGGCTCCGCTGGCCGCCCGCCTGAGACCTCGTACTCTCGATGATGTCGTCGGCCAGGACCATCTCGTCGGCCCCGGCAAGCCGCTGCGGATCCTGGTCGAACAGGATCGCCTGACCAGCGCCATCTTCTGGGGGCCGCCAGGCACCGGCAAGACCACACTGGCCCTCGCTGTAGCGGGCACCACGAAACGGGTCTTCGAACAGATGAGTGCCGTCAACGCCGGCATCAAGGACGTGCGCGAGGTGATCGAACGTGCCCGCCATCGGCTCGGCGAGCAAGGGCGCGGCACGATCCTGTTCCTCGACGAGATCCACCGGTTCAACAAGGCTCAGCAAGACGGTCTGCTTCCGGCGGTCGAGGACGGCACGTTGACGATGATCGGGGCGACGACCGAGAACCCGTTCTTCGAGGTCAACCCACCGTTGCGCAGTCGCAGCACCCTGTTCCGCCTGGAGCCGTTGAACTGTGAGGCCATCGCCACGCTCGTGCGGCGTGGCCTCGAAGCCGAAGGCACTTCGGCAACGCCGGAGGCGATCGATCTCCTCGTCGACCGCGCCGGCGGCGACGGTCGACAGGTGTTGACTGCTCTGGAGGTGGCGTGCGCCCTGGCCCGCCCGCAACCCGTCGACCTCGCCCATGTCGAGGCCGCCTTGGGCACCAGCGCGTTGCGTTACGGGCGCGACGACCACTACGACGTCATCAGCGCCTTCATCAAGAGCATGCGTGGCAGCGACCCGCAAGCCGCGGTGTACTACTTGGCGAGAATGTTGGAGGCAGGGGAGGATCCCCGATTCATCGCCCGCCGGATGATCATCTTCGCCAGTGAGGACATCGGCATGGCCGATCCGCAGGCGCTGCTGGTGGCGGTCGCTGCCGCTCACGCGCTCGAGCACGTCGGCCTCCCCGAAGCTCAGCTCAACCTCAGCCAGGCGGCCATCCACCTGGCGACTGCGCCGAAGAGCAACCGGTCGGCAACGGCCATCTGGACGGCCCGCACCGACGTGCAAGACGGTGCCATCGGCGAGGTCCCGGCGCATCTGCGGGATGCGCACTACAAAGGCGCCGAATCACTCGGACATGGGGTCGGCTACGACTACCCTCATGCAGATCCGCGTGGTTGGACCGACCAGCAGTACCTGCCGGATGAACAACGCGGCAAGCTGTACTACGAACCGAGTGAACACGGAGCAGAGGCAGACGTGGCAAAGCGAATGGAACAACGTCAGTGACGGCCGGCGACCTGGCCATGCTGTTGGCCACGGTGCTCTGCAGCGTCGGCTTCGCCGCCCTGGTCGTGGTGCTGCTTCGTGTGCTCGACGCAACCCGATCGCTGCGCGACGAGGTCGCCGCGCTGCGACAGGAAACACAGCCGCTGCTTTCCGAGCTCCGCGTCTCGACCGCCGACGCAAAGTCGGCCATGGTGGAGGCTCGCCAAGACCTCGAACGTTTCGATCGGGTGCTCGGCTCCGCCGAGGCCATCAGTGGCGCTGTCGCCGGCGGCAGCCGGGTTGCTCGGGCAGCGCTGAGCGCGCCAGTCATCAAGACGGCCGCCTTGGCCACTGGAACGTCCCGCGCTGTGAACCGGTTGCGTCGCAAGGAACGGAGATCCGCATGATCAGGCGATTGACGTGGTTCCTGGGTGGTGCCGTCGCCGGGGTGGCCGGTGCCGGCGTTGCCAAGCGGAAGGTGAAGCAGGCGGCAACGCATCTCGCACCGAGGAACATCGCCCATGGCGTCACATCGCGGATGCGCGATGCGGTTGCCGAGGGTCGCGTGGCGATGCGCGCCAAAGAGGCCGAGCTGCGGGCGCGAGCCGATGGTCGTGTCATGAGTTTGGCCGACGACCTCGACGAGGGCGACGAAGTGCTCGTCGACGGAGTACCGGTCGAACCGGGTCAGGTCATCGTGCTCAAGCAGATCCGTGATCGCGACCAGGATCGCCGTCGTTTCCGGGCATGATCGACTCCCTGGTCGAAGACCTCGGTGCGGCGCTATCGCCTGACCGTGTTCGCGTCGGCGCGACAGAACTGGCGCTGTACCGGCGCGACGCCTCGAACCTCGAGGGGCATGCGGGCGTGGTGTGCTTTCCCACGACTGCTGCGGAGGTCCAAGCGTGCGTGCGGGTCGCAGTGAAGCACCATCGCCCGTTCGTGGCCCGCGGCGCGGGCACCGGTCTGGCGGGTGGCGCGACGCCACTCGACGAGGCCGTGCTCATCGTCACCACGAAGATGAACCGGGTGCTCTCGGTCGATCCGGTGAACCGGCTGGCGTGGGTCGAGCCCGGTGTTCTCAACCTCGACCTCACTCGGGCAGTCTCGCCGCTCGGCCTGCACTTCGCCCCGGATCCGAGCAGCCAGCAAAGCTGTTCGATCGGTGGCAACGTCGCCAACAACTCGGGCGGGCCACACTGCCTTGCCGACGGGGTGACCACGGCCCATGTTCTCGGGATGGAAGTGGTCCTGCCCGACGGAGAGATCGTCCAACTGGGTTGCGACACTGCAGAGCCCTCGGGCTACGACCTGCGCGGCGCGTTCGTCGGCAGCGAAGGCATGTGCGGCATCACCACAAAGGTGTGTGTTCGCCTCACCCAGAACCCGCCGGCGGTGCGCACGTTGTTGATGGACTTCGCGAGCGTCGAAGACGGTGCGCAGACAGTGAGCGCGATCATCGCTGCGGGCATGGTGCCGGCGGCTCTGGAGATGATGGATCAGCTCTGCACCACGGCCGTCGAGGAGTACATCCATGCCGGTCTACCGGTCGACGCCGCGGCAATCCTGCTCGTCGAGGTGGCCGGCCTGCCGAACGGTCTGGAAGCCGACGTGCAACGAATCGTCGACATCGGCATGGCCCACGGATCGGGAACGGTGCGGATCGCCAAGGACGAGGCCGAGCGGGCGTTGCTGTGGAAGGGTCGCAAGAACGCCTTCGGTGCAATCGCCCGAATCAAGCCGAACTACTACTTGCACGACACCGTCGTGCCGCGACGGCGTCTGCCCGAGGTGTTGAAACGGGTCTACGAGATCGTGGAACGGCACGAGCTCCTCGTGATGAACGTGTTCCACGCGGGCGACGGCAACTTGCATCCGCTCCTCGTCTTCGACAAGCGCGAGCCGGGGGTGATGGATCGGGTTCACGCGGCTGGTGAGGAGATCGTCAGGGTCTCCGTCGCTGCCGGGGGAGTGCTGTCTGGTGAGCACGGCATCGGGCTCGAGAAGCGCGACTTCATGCCGCTGATGTTCAACGAAGACGATCTCGATGCGCAGGCTCGCCTGCGTCGCTCCTTCGACACCACGGGGCTGGCCAACCCGAACAAGGTGCTCCCGTCGCCGGCGTCGTGCGGCGACGTGCAACATGTGCCGGAGGGTGCGTGGATCTGACGGCGTTCGCCGAGGAGGTCGGTGCAACAGGTCCGGTGACGGTGTCCGGTCTCGGCACACGTGGGGGTCCGGTTCCGGGCGTGCGTTGCGTGCGACCGCCTGCCGGCATCGAGTGGGTTCAGGCCGACGAGATGACGATGCGCTGTGGCGCGGGCACGCCGGTCGACGAGGTCGATGCGGAACTGGCCGAGCTCGGCCAGTGCATGGCATTGCCGCCCGGCGGCACGGTAGGGGGCGCCCTCTCGCTCGGCCGGAGCGGCATCCGTCGACTCGGCTACGGACCGGTGCGCGACGTTCTTCTCCAGGCGTGCTACGTAGGCGATCGTGGCCAGGTCGTTCAAGCCGGTGGGCCGACCGTCAAGAACGTCAGCGGCTTCGACCTGTGCCGGCTGCTCGTCGGGGCGAGGGGCACGTTGGGTTTCATCGGCGATGTGATCCTGCGCACGCGACCACTGCCGGAGCACTCCGAGTGGTTCACCACCGAAGCCGATGACCCCTTCCCGATCTTCACGAGGTTGTACCGGCCGACGTCGGTGTTGTGGAACGGCTCGCGGATGTGGGTGCTGCTGGAGGGTCACCCAGCCGATGTCAGCGCACAGGCCGAGGCGTGCTCGCTCACACCGACAGCCGGCCCACCGGAGCTGCCCGCGGCGAGCCGGAGGGTGGTGTCGCCGTCGGCGATCGGTTCGATCACGGGTGAGTTCGTGGCCGAGGTCGGCGTGGGGATCGTCCACCACGCCGAACCTCTCGCGGAAGGGCGCCCGGTCGAATCGTCAGTGACGAGACTCGCTGGTCGGATCAAGGCCGAGTTCGACCCCGGTGGACGGCTCAATCCCGGTGTCGTTGTCGCCTGAGCTGCCCTTCGTCGCCGCTCCGCCCGGCACCAGCGAGTCCGTCACCATGTCGGCGCAGTTCGCCGCGGAGCACTGGCGGTACCCGTCACCCCAGTTGCTGCGCATCGGGATGAACGCGATCTTCCTCGCCGGCGACGGCGTGCTGTTGCGCGTCGGCAAGCCGACGGCACCACCCTGGCAGGCCATCTGGCTCGCAGGTGTGCTCACCGAGCGGGGCTTGCGCGTTCCTAGGTATCTGCACGACGAGCCGTTCATCACTCCGGAACATGCGGTCTTTGCGATTGCTGCAGAGGTCGACTGCGGGGCTGTCGATTGGCCCGCTGTCGGTGCCATGGTCGCCCGCCTCCATCTGATCGACATCCATGAGCTCGCTGATGGCTATCCACTTCCATACTGCGGCGACTTTCCGTGGTGGAACTTCGCCGCGCTGCTGAGCGATGTCGGCGGCGAACTCGACTCTGTCGTCGCGTGCGTCGATCGAGTCGGCGATCGAACGGAACCTGCCAGTGTTGAACGATCAGCGAGGCGTCGACACGGTCGTCTGCCACGGAGACGTGCATCCGGGCAACGTCATCCAGTCGGAGCAGGGCCCGGTGCTGCTCGACTGGGATCTTGCCTGTCGCGGCCCGGCTGCCTGGGATCACGCCCCGCTGATGACCTGGACCGACCGTTGGGGCGGAGAGGCGGCGGTCTACGAGCGGTTCGCCGAGGGATACGGGAGTTCGATCCGCGGCGACCGGCTCGCCGAGGCGATTGCCGAGCTGCGTCTCGTCGCGGCAACCCTCATGCGGGTGCGCGCCGGGCGCACCAACGCGGCTGCAGCCTCTGAGGCCCGCTCGAGGTTGCGCTTCTGGCGCGGCGAGCGGGATGCGCCGCAGTGGAACGCGCAGTAGTCAGGGAGGTTGACAGACAGGGCAGTAGTAGCAGGGGCGGCCGCCGAGCTCGAGGGTGAGGATGGGGACACCGCAACGAAGGCAGAGATCACGGTGATACACATACGTGGTGTCGCCGCGCCGTGCCGTGCCGCCGGACAGCTCGAACTCGTCGCGGTCGAGCGTGACGATTCGCCCGTCGGTCACCCCACGGCGCAGCATCGCCACGATCGTCGACCACAACGCGTCGAATGCATCGGGGCTGATCTCCTTACCAGGACGGGCGGGGTGGATGTGGTTGACGAACAGCGCCTCCGCTCGATAGACGTTGCCGATGCCGCTGATCACCTTCTGTTCGAGCAACAGCTGCCCGATCGGGGCGACGCGTCGAACGATTGCTTCGTACGCCAAGTGCGGCTGCGCATCGTCACGCAGCGGGTCGGGGCCAAGTCGTTGCACGATCCGATCGCGATCTTCTGCCGTGCCGACTGCACAGTCGGTAGGGCCCATGAGATCAACGGTTGCCTTCGGAACCATCAGGCGCATGCGCACGGTTGGCGCATCGTCGGGGACCTGGCCGCGGTGCACGCGGAACTTGCCGAACAAGCCGAGGTGCACGTGGCTTACCAACCCATTGCCCCAGCTGTAGAAGAGGTGTTTGCCATAGGCCTCGATCCGGGTGAGGCGAGCCCCGTCGACGAGCGCCGCGTCGGCTGCGAACCGGCCCTGAGGCGACGACACGGCAACGTGCTTGCCGCGCAGCACCTTGGAGTGATCGATGGCGATTCGGTGAACGGTGTGACCCTCGGGCATGCTGATCGTGACGTTACGGGTACCTTTGGAGCATCGTGAAACTTCACCTCGACGACATCGCCTTGGGCTCCTGTGTGAGCTGCGGCCTTTGCCTGCCACATTGCCCCACGTTTCGAGTCACGGGTGAAGAAGCGCTGTCGCCGCGAGGCCGAATTGCGGCGATGCGCGCGGTGCACTTCGAAGATGCCGAGGTCAGCGACGACTTCGTGAACTTCATGGCGACCTGCGTTCAATGCCGCGGTTGCGAACCGGCCTGCCCCAGCGGAGTCCCGTTCGGCCAGCTCATGGAGGGCACGCGCGACACGTTGGCCCACCAGGGGCGTATGACGCCGTGGTGGCAACGCCTGGGCTATCGCGTTCTCGGCCACCACCGCGTGCTGCTCGCCGGGTCGACTTTGCTCGCCGCTGGTCAACGCCTGCGGCTGGTGCCGAAGCGGATGGGCCTGCCGAAGTTGCCGCTGCGCCGGGGAGCCCCTACACCGACGACAGGCGACGACACGTGGCTCTTCACTGGTTGTGTGATGGATGCGTGGCAGCGCGACACGCATCGCAACACGGCCAAGGTGCTCGCTGCGGTCGACGTCACCTGTCGCCGGCCTGGTGCCGGGGCGGATTGCTGCGGGGCGTTGCACGTGCATGCAGGGCTGACCGACGAAGCGAAGCGCCTGGCGCGGCGCGTGATGGCATCGATGCCCGGAGACGCGCCGATCGTGGTCAATTCGGCAGGCTGTGGCGCCGCACTGAAGGACTACGGTCATCTCCTGGGAACCAGTGAAGCCAAGGCGTTCAGCGCTCGGGTCGGCGATGCCAACGAGTTCGTCGCTCCACTGATCGACCGGCTTCGGGTTCGACGGCGGTTGGGTCCTGTGATCGTGCAGGATCCATGCCACCTCCGCCACGTGCAACGCGCCCACATGCCGGTTCGTACCGTGCTCGCCGCGGTCGCCGATGTCGTCGAGCTCGACGACGAGGGGCTGTGCTGCGGCGCCGGCGGCGCGTACTCGGCGCTGCAACCCGACCTGGCCGGCAAGATCCGTGAGCGCAAGCTGGCGGCGATTGCCCGCGCCGGAAGCCACGTGGTCGCCAGCGCCAACCCAGGGTGTGCCTACCATCTCGCTGCTGCCGGGGTGCACGTGAAGCATCCCATGGATCTCGTTGCCGAGGCTCTGTGAGCAGCGGCCGGTTCGACGATCTCGCAGACCGGCTCCAAGCCGTCGTCGAAGACCTCGACCAGATCAGCTTCGATCAGCTGCGCGAGGCAGCGGCCGAACGCGGCCCGCGGCCTCCCGACGACAAGCGGCTCACTCAGGCGCGGCGCGCCGTCGAGAAAGCCATCCACCTGTTGCGGGGAAGCTCAGACAGCGACGAATGAGTTGACGGTGTCGATCAGGTCGCGCATGTCGCCGTATGATTGCTTGGCGAACGTGAATGCGATCCTGGCCAGATCGAGCTTGTCGTTCTCCTTGCGCTCCGGCTCGAATGGCGTGGCGCGCACGAGTTTGCCGTTCGTGCACAGGTGTCCGAATCGCTCGTTGAGCGCCGCCAGTTGCTCGTCGGTCGGGCCCTGCTTCAGACGCATGACGGTGAGGCGACCGACGAAGCGGATCGAGTCGTAGTTGCGATAGAAGCCGATCAACTCGTCGGCGGCCTTCTTGCAATCGTCGGTGACGAGGTACAGGTCGGTATCGGCAGAAGACACCAGTCCGCGTTCGACGAGCTGGCGGACGACGAACTCGTGCACAGTCTCCCAATATGGGTCACCTGGCGTGTCGAGGAACACGATCGGCACGGGGAGACCTTTCCCGGTCTGGGTGAGCGTCAGCAGTTCGAAGGTTTCGTCGAGCGTGCCGAAGCCTCCCGGTAGGCAGACGAAGCCCTTGCTCTCCTTGACGAGCATCAGCTTGCGCGTGAAGAAGTACTTCATGCTGACGTACTTCACGTCACCGGCGATCACCGGGTTGGCACCCTGCTCGAACGGCAGCCGGATCGACACGCCGATCGACTTCTCGCGCCCTGCACCTTCCATCCCTGCCTGCATGATTCCCGGGCCGGCACCGGTGACGACCATCCAGCCCGCTTCGGCCAGCCGCGCCGCGACATCGCGGGCCTGCATGTAGAGGGGGTCGGCCATCTGCGTGCGCGCCGAGCCGAAGATGGTCACCTTGGGGACGTCGTGGAACGGGGCGAACATCTTGAACGCCTCACGCATCTCCTCGAGCGCCGCGCCTGCGATCTTCAGGTCGAGGATGTCGGGATCGTCGGCGAGCAGGGCGAAGGCCGACTGCACCAGCTGCGCGGCCATGCGCCGGTTGCGGCCGAGATCCATCCCGTCGAGCAGTTGGTCGATCGGGGGCACAGTCATCGTCGCACGCTCGGAATGGATGTCGGCGCGGAGCTCAGGCCCGCAGCTCCGTGGCCTTCGTGTCGAGAGCCGCGAGGAGCTCGTCGAAGCTCTTCTGGAAGCTGGACACTCCTTCGCGCTCGAGCTTGTCGGCGACGTCGTCGAGGTCGATCCCCGCATTGGTGAGGGCCGTCCACGTGGCATGGGCCTCATCGACATCGGCGTCGACGCGCCTCGCCAGCCGACCATGGTCGGCGAACGCCTCGATGGTGGCGTCGGGCAAGGTGTTGACCGTGTCGGGGCCGATCAACTCGTCGACGTACAGCGTGTCGCTGTATGCCGGGTTCTTCGTCGATGTGCTGGCCCAGAGTGGTCGCTGTACGACAGCACCTCTGGCTGCCAGAGCCTCCCATCGGTGACCACTGAACGTCTTCTGGAACATCTGATAGGCGAGCTTGCCCTGGGCGACAGCGCCCTTGCCGCGCAGGTCGAGCGCCTCGGGCGAGCCGATCGTGTCGAGCCGGTGATCGATCTCGGTGTCGACCCTGCTGATGAAGAAGCTCGCCACGCTGGCCACCGACGAGAGGTTGGCACCGGGCTTCTGCGCGTACAGCTCCAGGCCGCGGATGTATGCCTCCATCACATTGCGGTAGCGGTCGAGGCTGAAGATCAGTGTGACGTTGATGTTTCGTCCTTCGGCGATCATGGATTGGATGGCGCCGACGCCTTCCTCCGTGGCCGGGATCTTCACCATCAGGTTGGGTCGATGGATCTGCTCGTGGAGATGGCGGGCCGCTGCCTCGGTGCCCACCGTGTCGTGAGCCAGGCCAGGGTCGACCTCGACGCTGGCGAAACCATCGGCGCCATGGCTGTCGTGATACAGCTCGGCGAACACGTCGAGGGCGCCGTTGATGTCGGCCAGCACGATGGACCAGTAGTCCTCGATGATCGGCCGATCGGCGGCGGCGAGCGTTCGGAACTGGTCGTCGTAGTCGGGGGAACCCTGAATGGCTTTCTGGAAGATCGTCGGGTTGCTGGTGAGCCCGCGAATCCCCTTGTCGACGAGTCGGCGAAGCTGGCCTGACGTGATGTAGCCGCGCTTGAGGTTGTCGAGCCACGGGCTCTGCCCGAACTCGTGGTACAGGTTGGCGAGACGATCCATGATTACCCCTTTACTGAGCCAGTCTTGTGGCTGCTGCCACGACGTTGGCGACGTTGATCCCGAGCTTGTCCATGACCACGTCGCCGGGCGCGCTGGCACCGAACCGGTCGATGCCGATGGACTCGTCCGCGTAGCGCTCCCAGCCGAACGTGACGGCGGCCTCGACCGACAGCACGGGCAGGCCGACGGGAAGAACGGCGTCTTGATAGTCGGCGCTCTGCGCGGCGAAACGATCCCACGACGGCATGCTGACCACGTTGGCGGCGATGCCGGCGGCGGCCAACGCCTCGGCGGCAGCGACGCACAGCGACACCTCGCTCCCGGTGCCGACGAGGATGACCTTGGGGTCTTCGGCGGTGCGCACAACGGCGGCACCAGGGTTGACGGCGGAGCCATCGGTGCAGACCGTCACGGCCTGGCGGCTGAGCACCAGGGCGGTGGGCCCGTCGTGGGCCACGGCTGCCTTCCACGCGGCGACGGTTTCGTTTGCGTCGGCAGGGCGGATGACCTGCAGACCTGGTATCGCCCGCAACGTGGCGAGTTGCTCGACGGGCTGGTGCGTGGGACCGTCTTCACCGACGCCGACCGAGTCGTGCGTCCAGACGAACACCACCTTCGCGCTGCTCAACGTGGCCAGTCGCACGGCTGGGCGCATGTAGTCGAGAAAGACGAAGAACGTGCCACCTGCGGGGATGACACCGCCGTGTTGTGCCATACCGACCATCGCCGAGCCCATGGCGTGCTCGCGAATGCCGTAGTACATCTGCCTACCGCTGGGATGCTCGAACGATTGCGGTTCCTGCCCACTGAGCTTGGTTCCGGTGTTGCCAGTGAGGTCGGCTGCACCGGCGAACAGTCCGGGAACGCCGTCGAGCGATGCGTTGAACGCCTTCTCGATGGCGACGCGCGTGGCGATCTTCTCGCCCTGCTCGAAGGTGGGCAGCGCTGAATCCCAGCCGGCGATACCGGTGGCGGCCCAACACGCATCCCACACGCTCTCGTCGATGGAGGAGGCGGCCTTGCGCTTCGACCATTGCTCGAACTCCGCAGCGCCTCGCTCGGCACAGAAGCTGCGATAGGCGGCGACGAGATCGGCCGGCGCCCAGTACGGCTCGTCGGGGATGCCCATGATGTCCTTGGTGCGGGTGACCTGCTCGGCCGTGAACGGGTTGCCATGGGCTTCATGGCGATCGGTCCAGTCGGGGCTCGGGTCGGCAACGTGGCTGCGAAGTATCAGCAGCGACGGACGATCGGTGACTGACTTGGCGGCGGTGAGCGCTGCTTCGAGGGCGTCGCAGTCGTCGGCGATCTCGCCGAGGCGAAGGACGTTCCATCCGTAGGCCTCGAACCGCTTGCCGGCGTCGTCGCTGTAGGCCAGCGACGTGCTTCCATCGATGGTGATGTGGTTGTCGTCGTAGATGCAGATCAGGTTGCCGAGACGTTGATGACCGGCGAGCGACCCCGCCTCGTGACTGACGCCCTCCATGAAGCACCCATCGCCGGCGATGACGAACGTGTGGTGGTTGATGAGGTCGTCGCCGAACTGGGTGCGCAAGCGGCGCTCGGCAATGGCCATGCCAACCGCATTGGCGAAGCCCTGACCCAGCGGGCCCGTGGTGACCTCGATCCCGGTGGTGACGTGCGACTCGGGGTGACCGGGGGTGAGCGAACCCCACTGCCGGAACGCTTTGATGTCGTCGAGCTCGAGTCCGTAACCGGCGAGGTACAGCATGGAGTACTGCAGGATCGAGGCGTGTCCGTTGGAGAGGATGAAGCGATCACGATCGGGCCAATGAGGGTTGGCCGGGTCGAAGCGCATCACCCTGCTGAACAGCACGTGGGCGAGGGGGGCGAGCGCCATTGCGGTGCCTTGATGCCCGCTCTTGGCGTACAGCGGGGCATCCATCGCGAAACCACGGATCAAAGAGATGGCGTCGCGCTCTTGCTCGTGGGAGAGGTTCGTCGGCACGACTTCGACTGTATCCCCCGGTCAGGCCACAGGGGGCAGAAGCGTGAACGGAACCAAGTGCCACGGTCCCTTGTCGATTCGGCAGTGAGCGAAGATCTGGCCGTAGTCGGAGAACTCCAGTTCCCCCTTTACCAGCCGGTAGGTGAACTTGCCGGGATCGACGGTGAAGGGGCTGACGTTACGTGCGATCTGTTCGTCGTCCTCCGACATGCCCTTGCGGAAGATCACTTCGAACACGCCACTGCCCGGCTCGGCTTCTGGGCAATAGATGAGCGCCACGAGATGGGGCGAGAGCGTGACGGGCGCCGCCTCGGGCGCCGCCATCGAGAACATCGCTCCCGTGAGGTCGATGCGTGTCGATGGGCCGGGTGCTTGGCGCATGGCGAAGTTCTCGACGAACAGTGCAGACACGATTTGCATGGCGGCGAGAGTATCGGCATACGGCCTCGCGGATCAGCGCCGGCGTGACTTTCCGGCGGAGAACAGCTCGCGCCTAGAAGAACTGAGCGAGAGCCGGCACCAGCACATCGTCGGCGGCGGCGTGGGTCTGCCCGTCGAGCGACACGAGGCGGGCGTTGGGGAGCAACGCGGCCACCGCGGCAACCGCATTGCGAGCCCAGGCCGGGCTCTCGCCGCCGCACAGCGCGAGGACCGGGGTCTCGATCTCGGCGAAGCGAGTGCGCGGCAGCACCATGTCGCCAACGATCGACAGGTCGTAGAGCAGCGTGTGAGCGATCGCCTCCATCGATGGCCACGTCGGGCCGAGTTGCATGAGAGCGATCAGTTCCTGCGGGACTTGCGGACCCTCCGCCAGGAAGAGCTTCACAGCGTCGCCCCGACGGCCCTCGGCGATGAGGTCGGCGACTCGATCGAGCATGCCGGCCGGACGAACGCGCGTGTCGTCGACGATGTACGGCGGTTCGTAGACCGCCAGCTTGCGCATCGGGAGCCCACTCGCCGCGGCCTCGAGGGTGAGGCATGCGCCGGACGAATGCCCGAACACGAACGGCGGTCCTCCGGCCTCGTCGCACACCGCCGCGAGGTCTTCGATCTCATGCTCGACGGCGCTGGGAAGCGTGTGGTCACAGTCGCCGCTGTCGCCTCGCCCACGTCGATCGTAGGTGCACACCGCGAAGTGTTCTCCCAACGTGCGGGCGAGGCTCACCGCATGCGACCGATCGGAGAGGGCTCCGCCGACGACGACCACGGGCGAACCGGCGCCGAACCAGTCGAAGGCAATCCGGGTGCCGTCGGCCGATCGCACCGTGTTCACAGGCGACATTTTGTCACGTCATCACGCGCTCTAGTGTTCCAACATGGTTGCGCAACTGAACCACACCATCGTCGCCGCTCGCGACAAGCACGAATCGGCCAGGTTCCTGTCAGAGATCCTCGGACTGCCGGCGCCCGTTCCGTTCGGGCACTTCCTGGTCGTGGCCACCGGCAACGACGTGTCCCTCGACTTCGCCGACAGTGAAGAAGACGTCGTTGCCCAGCACTACGCCTTCTTGATCAGCGAGGAGGAGTTCGATCAGGTCTTTGGCCGCGTGCAGGAGCGGGGGATCACGTTCTGGCCGAACCCGTGGCGCGGCAACGAAGGGCAGATCAACCACAACGACGGTGGGCGCGGGTTCTACTTCGAAGACCCGAGCGGGCACTACCTCGAAGTGCTGACCCGGCCGTACGGCAGCGGTGGCTAGGAAGTCAGGCTGGGCAGCCGCTCGGCGGAGACGAACCGCAGTTCGGTGAGCCTGACCTTGGCCAGCCGGAACAGCAGCAGGGCGCGGATCACCCACCAGCCTGGATCGATCTCGAACCACCGATGCGACAGCCGGGCCGAGGTCGGCGCGGCGTGATGGTTGTTGTGCAAGCCCTCGCCGGCTGTGAGCAATGCGAGCCACTGCAGGTTGCCGGCGCGATTGGGGTAGGGCCGGCGACCGAAGTGATGAGCGATGGCGTTGACCGCGGCCGAGCCGCCGAGGTAGATGTTGACGTGGACGAACGCGGCCAGAAGGCCGATCAGCGGACCGAAGGCCAGCACCAGCACGCCGATGCCGATGGCCAGCCCGAAGAGCGCGTGGTCGTAGAACCAGCGGTCGGCTCTGGTCGGAGTCAGGTCTTTGGAGTATCGCGCCAGCGTGTCGACGTTGCGCGCCTCTCGTCGATACAGCGCCACGTTGCTCCTCTGCACCTTGAACCACCCGAGGAGCACGGGGGAGTGCGGATCCCCCTCGACATCGGTGAACGCGTGGTGCTTGCGGTGAACCGCGACCCATTGTCTCGGGCGAATGCCGGTGGTGATCCACACGATGAAGCGGAACACCTCCGTGACCGGGCGCTTGAAGGAGATGGCTTTGTGAGCGAGCCCACGGTGGAGGAACACCGTCGACGCCACGAAAGCGATGAACGACACGCCGAAACCGATCGTCAGACTCAGGGCGATGATCCGGAACATCCACCCATTTTAGCACTCCTACCTACCGGTCGGTAGGCGAAGGAGCGAGAAATGGCTTACACTGCCGAGATGGCGGACAACGCGGTCGAACAGATCTCGACCCGCGATCTGATCGTCAGTGAGGCGCTGCACTGCTTTGCCGAGGCCGGGTACGACGGGACGTCGCTCAACGACATCGCCGCCTCCGTCGGCATTCGCCGTCCGAGCCTGCTCCACCACTTTCCGTCCAAAGAGGCCCTCTACCACGAGGTCTTCGAGCGCCTGTTGAGCGACTGGTTCGAGCGACTGGCCGAAGCGGTCGACGTGCCCGAGCTCGGTTGGGCGAAGGTGCAACTCGTCATCGGAGCCGGTTTCGACTTCTTCGCCGACAACCACGAGTACGTCCGGCTGATGCGTCGCGAGGCCCTTGATGGCGGTGCCCACCTGGGCATCGATCTCGCTGCCGTGCTGCGGCCGATGTGGGACCGAAGTGTCGACTACTTCCGCAAAGAGATGGCTGACGGCGTGTTCCGTGAGCACGATCCGGAACAACTCCTGCTCACCGGTTACGGGGCACTGCTCAGCTACTTCTCCGACGCACCGTTCCTCGGCGGGTTGCTCGACCAGGATCCCCTGGCCCCCGACGCGCTCGTTCGCCGCCGTGACCACATCACGTCGTTCTTCCGCACTGCACTGGTGCCCTAGGCCCCAGAAACCGGCGCCGGCGCGGGCCTCTCGCCTAGCGTGACGCAGGTGAGCGGATCGGGCACCCTTTCGGAGGCGGCTTCCAAATCGCTGCTGCGCCAACACGGAGTTCCGATCGCCGACGAGCGCGAGGTGGCCGATGCTGCCGCTGCAGTCCACGCCGCGGCCGAGCTCGGCTACCCGGTTGCAGTCAAGCTGTGCGGTCGCGGGATAGCGCACAAGACCGAGCGAGGCCTGGTGAGGCTGCGGTTGGGCGACGCCGCATCCGTGGCCGCCGCCGCGGCCGACCTGATCGGCAACGCGACAGCCGCCGATGGCGACGTCTCGCTGCTCGTCGCACCGATGATCGCGGGCAACCGCGAGCTCATCGCCGGGATCGTTCGCGACCCGCAGTTCGGGCCCACCGTCATGCTCGGCGTCGGCGGCATCATTGCCGAGGCGATCGCCGATGTGCAGTTCCGAACCGTGCCGATCAGCGAGGTCGACGCTGCCGACATGATCGACGGCCTCGCCACACGGAAGCTCTTGGGGCCGTTTCGGGGGGACGCCGCCGTTGATCGTCGGATGCTCACCTCGGTGCTCCTCGGGCTGTCCGATCTTGCCGCCGCCCGTCCCGACGTGGTTGCCGTCGATGTCAACCCGCTGATCATCACGGCGAACGGCGCTCCGGTCGCCGTCGATGCGCTCGTGGAGCTCGGTGAGCCGATCACGGCACCGCCGTGCCGCGGCCGACCGACGGACACCCGGTTCCGAGCGCTGTTCGACCCCAAGGGGGTGCTCGTCGCGGGGGCCAGCACCCATCCGGGCAAGTTCGGCTTCGTCAGCCTTCACAACATCCTCGCCGGCGGCTATCGCGGCGCGGTCTACGGCACCAACCTGGAAGGAGAAGAGGTACTCGGCATCCGCACGGTGTCCGACGTCGGTCAGCTCCCTGACGAAGCCATCGATCTGGTGTTCGTCTGCACGCCGGCGGCCGCGAACGTGGGGCTGTTGCGAGCATCCGCGGCCAAAGGCATCACGGCGGCGTTCGTGACCAGCGCCGGCTACGGGGAAGCCGGCGACGCCGGCCGCGCTGCCGAGGCTGAACTGGTTGCGGTGGCCGACGAGCTGGGAATGTTGCTTGCCGGGCCCAACGGGCAAGGCCTGGTCAGCACTCCGGCGAACCTGTGTGCCCAGATCGTGGCCCCTTATCCGCCGCGCGGCCGAATTGCTGTGGCGAGCCAGAGCGGCAACTTCGTCAGCAGCTTCATGAACTACGCCCGCCAGACCGGCGTCGGCATCAGCCGAGCAGTGTCGGCGGGTAACGCCGCCGCGGTGACACCGGCTGACTACCTCCACTGGTACGCCGACGACGAACAGACGGCGGTGTCATTGGCGTATGTCGAGGGCATCGTCGACGGACGCGACCTGCTCGAGACGTTTGCCTCGGTGGCCCGTCGCAAGCCACTGGTGGTGGTCAAAGGCGGGGCGACAGAGGGCGGCGCCAAGGCGGCCGCGAGCCATACGGGTGCCCTGGCGACCGACGACAAGGTCTTCAACGGTGTCTGCCGTCAGACCGGCGTCACCAGGGCGGCCACGGTCGAAGAGGCCTTCGAGGCGGCCGCCAGCTTTGCCACCCAGCCGTTGCCGCGGGGTCCGAACGTCGTGGTGCTGACGACTGCCGGAGGATGGGGTGTCGTCACCTCCGATGCGATCGGTCGAGCCGAGGGTCTCACCTTGTTGCCCCTTCCTGCCGACCTGATGGCGGAGATCGACGGCAAGTTGCCGTCGCGATGGAGCCGGAACAACCCGGTCGACTGCGCCGGAGGCGAAACGCGTGACACGATTCCGGAAGTGCTGGAGATGATCACTGCTCACCCGGACGTGCACTCGGTGATCTATCTCGGCCTCGGCATCCAGAGCAACCAGGCGCGGCTGATGCGCGAGGGAGGGTTCCACCCGGCACACGGTCTCGACAGGATCGTCATCTACCACGAACGGCAGGACCAACGGTTTGCCGAAGCTGTCGACGAACTGTCGCGTCGTTACGACAAGCCCATCCTCGCTGCCACGGAACTGGCGATCGCCGATCCGGGCAACCCCGGTCCGGCCGCGCTGCGCGCTGCCGGGCGGCTGTGCTACGCGAGCGGCAATCGAGCAGTCACAGCGCTCGAGCACCTGTACCGCTACGCCGAGTTTCGCCGGCGCAGAGGTATCGACTGATGGCCGCTCGTCGGGTCAACCCGATTGCCGTTCTCGTGGTGCTGGCGGCCGTTCCCGCGTTGGGTCTGGGCGCGCTGTGGAGGTTCGCCGACGCCCGTAGACCCCCGCCGGTGGTGCAGCCCGTCGCGCCCGATCCGGCGACGCTGCCCGGGCCGATGACCACACCTTTGCTCTCCGTGCGCCGCGCTCCCGAGGTGTTGTCGCGCGAGGTCAACGTCTCGGCACTGCAGACCGCCCTGCAGCCCCTGCTCGCGTCGATCGACGACAACCGCTGCTTCGCGTTGGCCATCGACGGACAGCAGGTGGCCGCCAAGAACGACACCTTGCCGTTGTCGCCGGCCAGCAACTTGAAGATCCTCACGGCGGCGGTAGCTCTCGACGTGCTGGGGCCGGGGTTCACCTACACGACCAAAGTGGTCGGCACGGTCGGCGCCGACGGTGTGGTCGACGGCGACCTGTACCTCATCGGGGGAGGCGACCCGGTGCTGGCCAGCGAGTGGTGGAACGGGCTGTCGAAGTACCCGCCCTTCAACGAGACCTCCTTCGAGTCGCTGGCCGACGCGATTCAACAGCATGGGGTCACCAAGATCACCGGCAAGTTGATCGGCGACGGGTCGCGCTACGACGACGAGTTCTTTGCTCCGACGTGGGCAAACGCCGATCACATCAGCGAGGCCGGGCCGATCGATGCGCTGTTGGCCAACGACTCGTGGCAGACACCGACCGACTCGGCGAAGGATCCGGCGCTCGGCGCCGCATCGGTGCTGCGCGACATGTTGGTCGCTCGGGGCATCCCGGTCGGCGACGTGGCCAGCGGCACAGCCTCCGGTGGGGCGACGGTTGCCGAGATCCAGTCACAGCCGCTTCCGGCGATCCTCGCCGAGATGCTGACCACGAGCGACAACAACACGTCGGAGATGATGCTGAAAGAGATCGGGTACCAAGCCAAGGGGCAGGGCACGCGCCTCGCCGGTCTGCAGGTGGTGATGGAGAAGCTCGCCGCCTGGGGCGTGCCGACCGCGGGAGTTCAACTCGTCGACGGATCCGGGTTGTCCGATGCCAATCGATTGACGTGCGCGGCAATCCTCGGCGTCCTCGAGCACGGCTCGGCCACCGATGCGGTCGGTCAGGGCATGCCTGTCGCCGGGGCGGCCGGAGGCACGCTCGCCGACGTCTTCACCGACACCCCGCTCGCCGGCAAGCTGCACGGCAAGACGGGTTCGCTCAACCCCAATTGCAATCCCGGCCAGCTCGGGGCCAAGTCGCTCGGCGGCTACGTCCCTGAAGCCGGAGGAGGGGCGATCGAGTTCGTCCTGCTCCAGAACGGCGACTGCATCGCCAAGAACTATCGACCGCTCTGGGATCAGCTCGCTGCTGCGCTGGGCCCGTACCCGACTGGGCCCACTGCCGAAACGCTCGCACCGCGATGACCCGCTGATGGCGGTCATGCCCATGTTCCCGCTCGGCACCGTGCTACTGCCCGGCGGTGTGCTCCCATTGCACGTGTTCGAGCCGAGGTACCAGCAACTGGTCCGTGATTGCCTCGACGCGCCCGCGCACGAGTTCGGCGTGGTGCTGATCGATCGAGGCAGCGAGGTGGGAGGTGGCGATTCTCGTCTTGCGGTCGGAGTGGTGGCCAGGATGGCGCAGGTCGCGACGATCGAGGATGACCGTTTCGCGGTCGTTGCCGTGGGGACCCATCGCTTCAGGGTCGTCCACTGGCTGGTCGACGACCCCTACCCGTGCGCCGAGATCGAAGACTGGCCTGACGAGTTCGGCGAGCCGTCGGCGGAACGTGTCGAGGAGACCGTCGTACGCGTGAAACGATGCATCGGGCTCGCGGTGGAGATGGGTGATCGCTCCGGTGTGCCGGAGCTCGAGCTCTCCGGTGACCCGACGGTCGACACGTTCTTGCTGGCGGCGGTCAGCCCTTTCGGCCCCGCCGATCAGTACGCCGTGCTGTGCGCTCCGGATCCGGCAACCCGTCTGGATCTGATCGCGCGGCTGCTCGACGAGGTCGAAGCGGGGCTTCGGTTCCGTTTGGGCTGAAGCCCGACCATGCCTCCGCGTGCTACACATATGGCCGTGCCCGACAAGGACAAGCCCGCTTCGAAAGGCGACCCAGGAGACATCGGTCAGGTCGTCGACCTCGTCAAGGACTACGTACGGCAAGAGACGCTGGGCCCCATCAAGGGCGCCGGCCGATGGTTGGGCAGGGGTGTGGCGGGTGCACTTCTGATCGGAACCGGCTGTGTGTTCCTGGTGCTCGGTGCGCTGCGCATGATCCAGAACGAGTACGGACGTACCTTCCGCGGCCCTTGGATGGCCCTGCTGCCCTATCTGTTCGCGTTTGTGATCAGCCTGGCCGTCATGGCGATTGCCGCGTGGCGCATCACCAAGAAAAAGACCTTGCAGAAAGAGAGCCGATGATGTCGCAACAACGCATCACCCGCGACGACCTCGAAACGCGATTTCGTCAACTTCAAGACAGTGTCCAAGGCAGGGTCGAGGACAAGAAGCAAACGTTGATGACAGCGGGCATCGTCGCCGGTGTCGTCCTGCTGCTGGTCGTCTTCCTGCTCGGAAGCCGCCGCGGCAAGAAGAAGACAACCCTGGTCGAGATCCGTCGGGTCTGAGCCGTGGCCCGCCGTCCCAGAGCGCTCTCACCCTTCGCGCTGATGCGTCGCAACGCGCTGTACAAGGGCGTACTGGGTGGAAGCCGGGGCTGGATGACGGTAGGTGCCTTCGTCTGGGGAGGCCGACTCGCGAGGAAGGCGTTCGGCAAGAACGAGCAGGTGGTTGCCACCGAGGTGCTCAAGCCCGGTCAGGCGTTGCGTCTCGAGGTCATCGCGCCACCGACTCGCGATGAGCGCCGGGCTGCCCGACGCGGCCGCTAGTTGATCCGATGAACAGACCCTTCGCGATCGGCGACAAAGTGCTCCTGCTCGACCTCAAGCAACGCCGGTACCTCATCACCTTGGCCGACGGCGCCGAGTTCCACAGCCACAACGGGTTCTTCCCGCATGCCGACCTCGTCGGCCAGTTGGAGGGCGTGGTCGTGAAGAGCACCAAGGGCTCGCCATACACGGCGCTTCGGCCGACGCTCGAGGATTTCGTCGTGGAGATGCCGCGCGGGGCCCAGGTGATCTACCCGAAGGATCTTGCACCGATCTGCATGCTCGCCGACATCGGCCCTGGTGTGCGAGTGTTGGAGAGCGGGGTCGGCTCCGGCGCGCTGAGCATGACCATGCTGCGCTGGGGAGCAGAGATCGTCGGCTACGAGTTGCGTGAAGACTTCGCCAACCGTGCCAAGGCCAACGTTCGCAGCTTCCTCGGCGAAGCCGCGATGGAGCGCTATCACGTCGAGCTGCGCGACTGTTACGCGGGTATCGACGAGCGAGGGATCGATCGGGTGGTGCTCGATCTACCCGAGCCGTGGCAGGTGGTGCCTCACGCGATGGAAGCGTTGCGACCGGGAGGCATCCTCATTGCCTATACCCCTTCCATCATGCAGGTGTCGCAACTGCGAGAAGCACTGGCGTCGAAGGCGTGGAACGGCACACGAAGCCTGGAGGTGCTGCACCGCGGCTGGTACGTCGAGGGGCAGGCTGTGCGGCCCGACCATCGCATGGTGGCTCACACCGGATTTCTCACCACGGCGCGCTTCTTGGGCTGAACCCGAAGCTCGGGTTACGGCTCGATGAAGATGCACTCGCCGGGGCATTCCTCGGCGCTCTCGATGACGGCTTCGAGCTTGCTGTCGGGGAAGCTGGCCATGCCCTCGGCACCTTGCGGGTTGCCTTTGGCGGCTGCGTAGATCTTGTCGCCCTCGCGAACGTAAGCGAGGCCATCGTCGAGCAGGGTGAAGACGTCGGGCGCGATCTCTTCACACAGGCCGTCGCCGGTGCACAGATCCTGGTCGATCCAGACCTTCATGCTTGCAGTCTCCTCAGTAGAAGCTTCAGACGGGGTGATCATACAGGGCTGCCACCTGCAATCAGTGGTTGTCGGCCGCAGGTGATGGGTGTCACCTCTGGTCCCTTCGGCCCATTCGCGACTCAATGCACGCCAGGCGACACCTCGCGCGTGTAGGTTCCGACCATGGCACAGGATTCTGAGGGCTCCGACGCTGTCTTGCAGGCGCAGGTCGTCGTGCTCGAACAAGAGATCGACCAGTTGCGTCGACGCCTCGCCGACGCCCCGAAGCGCCAGCGGGCGCTGGAGGAACGCCTTCTCGAGACCAAGGGCCAGCTCGCCCAGGCGGTCTCGCAGAACGAGAAGCTGAGCTACACGTTGCGCGAAGCCCGTGAACACATCTCGTCGTTGCGTGACGAAGTCGACAAGCTCACACAGCCGCCGTCGGCGTACGGCGTGATCGTCGGCAAGAACGACGACGGCACCGTCGACGTCCTCACCAGCGGGCGCAAGATGCGCGTCGGGCTTCATCCCGACATCGATCACGATGAGCTGCCCCGAGGATCCGAGGTGGTGCTCAACGAGAGCTTCAACGTCGTCCAGGCACGTCACCCCGAGGTCACCGGTGAGGTGGTCGCCATCAAGGAACTGCTCGACGACGGCGTGCGCGCTCTCGTCGTCGGCCGCGCCGATGAAGAGCGAGTCTGCGAGCTCGCCGATTCGCTGCGCGGCGTGCACCTGCGCAGTGGCGACACCATGCGGCTCGACCCGCGCACCAACATGCTGCTCGAGAAGCTGCCGCGGCCGGAGGTCGAAGATCTCCTCCTGGAGGAAGTGCCCGACATCTCCTATTCCGACATCGGTGGTCTCGACACGCAGATCGAGCAGATCGCCGATGCCGTCGAGCTGCCATTCCTGTACCACGACCTGTTCGCCGAGCACCAGCTCCCGGCGCCGAAGGGCATCCTGCTGTACGGCCCTCCTGGATGCGGCAAGACCCTGATCGCCAAGGCCGTTGCCAACTCGCTCGCCAAGAAGGTGGCCGACAAGACCGGTGGTGAGAAGGGCCGCAGCTACTTCATCAACATCAAGGGCCCGGAGCTGCTCAACAAGTACGTCGGCGAGACCGAACGGCAGATTCGCCTGGTGTTCCAGCGGGCGCGCGAGAAGAGCGAGGAAGGCTGGCCGGTCATCGTCTTCTTCGACGAGATGGACTCGATGTTCCGTACCCGCGGCTCGGGCATCAGCAGCGACATGGAGTCGACGATCGTTCCTCAGCTGCTCGCCGAGATCGACGGCGTCGAAGGGCTCCGCAACGTGATCGTGATCGGCGCCACCAACCGTGAAGACCTCATCGACCCGGCCATCTTGCGCCCCGGTCGCCTCGACGTGAAGATCAAGATCGAGCGACCCAACGCCGACGCAGCCCGGCAGATCTTCGCCCGGTACCTCACCGACGAAATTCCGATCGCGCCCGCCGAGAAGGTCCCCGACATGATCGTCGCCACGGTCGAGGAGATGTACCGCGACGACGAGGCCAACCAGTTCCTGGAGGTCACCTACCAGAACGGCGACAAGGAGATCCTCTACTACAAGGACTTCTCCTCCGGCGCCATGATCGAGAACATCGTCCGCCGTGCCAAGAAGCTGGCGATCAAACGAGTCATCGCCGGCGGAGCGCGTGGAGTGTCGACTCAAGACCTGCTCGACTCGATCAAGCAGGAGTACAAAGAGCACGAAGACCTGCCCAACACGACGAACCCCGACGACTGGGCAAAGATCAGTGGCAAGAAGGGCGAGCGAATCGTCTTCATCCGTACGCTCGTCAAGGGCCCGGCAGAAGCCGCACGCGAGGGTGGTCGCGCCATCGAACGAGTCGCGACGGGCCAATACCTGTAGGTCGTCATGGCGACGGTTCTGCAGATCAGCGATACGCACTTTCGAGCAGAACCCCACACGCCGGTCGACCGGGATCCGGATTCGTCGTTGAAGCAATCGCTCGCGCCGGTTCTGGGTGTCGCTCCGGATCTCGTGCTGCTCACCGGTGATCTCACCGACGACGGCTCGGTCGAGGCGATGAGCCGCCTGCGGGAGGTGGTGGATGGGTTCGCCGCACCCATCCTCGCGGTGGCCGGCAACCACGACATCGTCGACAACGTGCACGCCGTGTTCGGTACGCCCGCCGCGGCCGAGGTCGGCGCCTGGCGAGTGGTCGCGGTCGAAACGGTGATACCCGGCCACGAGCACGGTGCCGTCGATGTCGGGGATCTGATCCGGCGCCTCGATGCGGTCGACGATCGACCGACCGTCATCGCGCTCCATCACCCACCACGTTCGACGAGCACCCATCCGTGGTTCCGTTTGATCGGTGCCGACGAACTGCTCGTCGAGGTGCGGCGACGCCCGAACGTGCGCGCCATCGTCAGCGGGCACCTGCACGAAGCCTTTCGACTTCACGACGGTGAGCTCGAGCTCTGCGGGGCACCGTCGACGTACTACGCAATCGAGCACTTCGGCGATGGCTACCGACTGGTGGACGACGGCATCGTCGGCACCCAGGTGCTCACCTTGGGCGACGACGGCTCATTTTCGTGTGACCCAGTCGATCGTTCGTTAGGGTGCTGACATGGCAATCCCAAAGGTCTGCGGGATCGAGACCGAGTACGGAATCATGGTGCGCGGCGCCGACAGCAACCCTGTCACCGCGTCATCACTGCTGATCAACGCCTACCTCGCTGTCAACTACCGCAAGGTCGGTTGGGACTTCGAGGACGAGCATCCCGGTCACGACGCGCGCGGTTTCGCCGTCGACGATCTCCTGGCGCCCGACATCGAGACGAACCTCGTCAACTCGGTGCTCACCAACGGGGCCCGCTACTACGTCGACCACGCTCACCCCGAGATCAGCACGCCCGAGTGCCTCACAGCGCAAGAAGTCGTCCGTTACGACCGCGCCGCCGAGGAGATCATCCGCGAGAGCATGGCCGCGGCGGCCGGCCACCTACCCGAGGGTGCCGAGATCCTCTGCCACAAGAACAACTCCGACGGCAAGGGCAACAGCTACGGCTGCCACGAGAACTATCTACTGGCCCGTGCCGTACCGTTCGGGCGAATCGTCTCTCAAGTCACCCCGCACTTCGTCACCCGCCAGATCGTCATCGGCGCAGGAAAGGTCGGCTGCGAGGTGCCCGGCATGTCGGCCGACGACGTGCCCTTCCAGATCAGCCAGCGCGCCGATTTCTTCGAAGAGGAAGTCGGTCTGGAGACCACGTTGAAGCGCCCGATCGTCAACACGCGTGACGAACCGCACTGCGACGCCAGCAAGTACCGCCGCCTTCACGTGATCGTCGGCGATGCCAACATGAGCGAGGTGGCGACGTACCTCAAGGTCGGTGCTACCGCCATCGTCCTGGCGATGATCGAAGACGATGCACTCGGTGACGACTGGTTGCTGGCCAATCCGGTCGCGGCGATTCGTCAGGTCAGCCACGACCCGTCGCTGCAACGAACCATCCTGTTGCGCAACGGGCGGCGCGCCACAGCACTCGAGGTGCAGTGGGGGATGCTCGAACGGTCCCGCAAGTACGAACGTTCGCATGGGCTCACCGCAGTCGGCGAAGCTGTCGGCGCCGACGTGCTGACCCGCTGGGAGGCGGTGCTGGCAGGTCTCGAAACCGATCGCTCGACGGTGGCCGATGTCGTCGACTGGGTCGCCAAGATGCGCCTCATCCAGGGTTACGCCGAGCGGCACGACCTGAGCGTCACCGACGCCCGGCTCAAGGCGCTCGATCTCCAGTACCACGACCTTCGGGCCGACAAGTGCCTGGCCCGCCGCGTCGGGCTGCAGACGATGATCCCCGACGACGACGTCGACACGGCCAAGACCGAGCCGCCGACCACGACTCGCGCGTACTTCCGAGGCCGCTGCCTGGCCAAGTGGCCGGGCGACATCGTTGCCGCCAACTGGGACAGCCTCGTGTTCGACATCGGTCGGGATCCCCTTCGGCGGGTGCCGATGATGGAACCATTGCGTGGTACGGCCGAACATGTCGCTAGGTTGATCGACGAGAGCAACACCCCTGCCGAGCTGCTCGCTCGACTAGGGGCATAGGGTTCCTGCGGAGGACACCATGGCTGAACGTACCCAGAAACAAAAACCAGTGCCGGCTCGCACTGAGGAGACGGTCGAGGAAGCACCTGCCACCAGCGCGTCCGGTGACAAGTTGAAGGCCGAGCTCGACGACCTGCTCGACGAGATCGACGGCGTGCTCGAAACGAATGCGGAAGACTTCGTCAAGTCCTACGTGCAAAAGGGTGGCCAGTAACCACCATGGCGATGCCGTTCTTCACGCCGGGAGACGATCCCGGCTCGAACTTCCCTGAACTGCTGCGCCGAACCGGGCTCACATCCGATGTCGTCAACGTGGGCGAGCTGCTGGTGCCGCACGCCACGACGTGCGTGGCCATGCGCTTCGTCGACGGTGTGGTGATGGCCGGCGACCGCCGCGCCACGAGCGGCAACCTCATCAGCCATCGCGGCATGGAGAAGGTGGTGCAGGCCGACTACTTCAGCGGCGTCGCCATCGCCGGCGCGGCAGGTCCGGCAATGGAGATGATCAAGCTGTTCCAGTTGCAGCTCGAGCACTACGAGAAGGTCGAAGGCTCGTTCCTGAGCCTCGAAGGCAAGGCCAACCAGTTGTCGATGATGGTGCGCGGCAACCTGCCGGCGGCCATGCAGGGGATGGTCGTCGTTCCGATCTTCGCCGGGTACGACGTGCGACGGCGCACCGGTCGTCTGTTCACCTACGACGTCACCGGTGGCCGGTACGAAGAGCAGGACTACGTGGCCACCGGGTCGGGCAGCCTCCACGCCGGCACGGTCATCAAGATCGGCTACAAGGAATCGATGAGCACCGACGAGGCCGTGGCGCTGGCGTGCAAAGGTCTCTGGGAAGCGGCCGACGCCGATTCGGCCACCGGTGGTCCCGACGCGCTGCGCGGCATCTATCCGATCGTGGCCACCATCACCGATCAGGGGTGGTCGCGGGTCAACGACGATCACCTGGCCACCGTGTTCGAAGAGATTGCCTCGGAGGTGAGAGCACGATGACGATGCCGTACTACGTGGCGCCGGAGCAGGTCATGAAGGACCGCGCCGACTACGCCCGCAAAGGCATCGCCCGAGGTCGGGCAATGGTCGCCGTGCACTACGGCGACGGTGTGGCTCTCGTCGCCGAGAACCCGTCCAACACGTTGCGCAAGATCAGTGAGATCTACGACCGCATCGCCTTCGCCGGTGTCGGCAAGTACAACGAGTTCGATCAGCTGCGCGTCGCCGGGGTGCGTGCTGCCGATCTCAAGGGTTATCAGTACTCGCGCGACGACGTCGATGCCCGCGGTCTGGCCAATCAGTACGCGCAGATCCTCGGCCAGGTGTTCACTCACGAGATGAAGCCGATGGAGGTCGAGATACTCGTCGCCGAAGTCGGCTACGGCAGCGACGACTATCAGCTGTTCCACATCCTGTACGACGGCACCGTCATGGACGAGCGACGGTTCAGTGTGCTCGGTGGCGATGCCGAGGCCATTGCCGGGCGCCTCGACGAGTCCTACAGCGAAGAGCTCACACTTGCCGCCGCCGTCGCTGCGGGGATGGCAGCGCTTGCCGGAGCAGATCGATCGCTCGAGGCAGACGATCTCGAAGTTGCCACGCTCGCTCGGTCGAATGGCCGGCGGTGCTTTCGACGGTTGACCGACGCCGAAGTCGGTCAGATCCTGGCAGGCTAGTTCGCATGGCACGCTACGTCGATCTGAACAGCGATGTCGGCGAAGGCTTCGGGGCGTGGGCCGGCGGCCCCGACCGGGAGTTGATGGCGATCATCACGTCGGCCAACATCGCCTGCGGGTTCCACGCCGGCGACCCGTCGATCATCCGTCGCACCTGTGAGATGGCCGTCGAGAACGACGTCGCGATCGGCGCTCACGTCAGCTATCCAGATCTCGCCGGCTTCGGTCGCCGCTTCATCGACATGAAGCCCGACGAGCTGGCCGATGCGGTCGTCTATCAACTCGGAGCGCTCGACGGTTGCGCCCGCACCGCCGGCTCGGCCATCACCTATGTCAAGCCTCACGGGGCGTTGTACAACACCATCGTTCGTCACGAAGCACAGGCGCACGCGGTCGCCGGCGCCATCCGTGTCTTCGACGCCACGCTGCCGTTGCTCGGCCTGCCGGGTACCAACAGCGCCATCGAACACGCCGCCGCCGAGCATGGCCTCAAGTTCTGCTTCGAGGGTTTCGCCGACCGTGGTTACACCGCAGAAGGCACGTTGATCCCGCGCGGTCAGCCTGGGGCGCTGTTGACCGACGGCGAGTCGGCCGCCAACCAGGCGATCGATCTCGCCAATCGCGGCATCGCCTCGATCTGCCTGCACAGTGACACGCCTGGTGCAGCCGACCTCGCTCCAGCGGTGGCCGCCGGCCTGATCTCGGAAGGGTTCGAGCTCCGGGCCTTCACCCGATGAGACTCCTGCCCTACGGCCCGCGGGCAGTCCTGGCAGAGTACGACTCGTTGGCGGAAGTCATGGCAGTCAGCGACGCCCTGCGCGCCGCCGACCTGCCAGGCGTCGACGATGTCGTGCCCGCGGCGCGCACCGTGCTGGTGCACCACGAGAAGGTCGACCGCGCCGCGCTGGAGAGGTTGCTGGTGCCGTCGACCGCCGCTCCGCAGGCCACCGGGCCGATCGTCGAGATTCCAGTCGTGTACGACGGTGTCGATCTCGGAGATGTTGCCGCAGCAACTGGTATGCCGATCGACCAGGTCATCGAGATGCACTCATCGGTCGTCTACTCGGCAGCGTTCCTCGGCTTCACTCCCGGTTGGGCCTACCTCGTCGGCCTACCGCAGCCGCTGCACCTGCCGCGTCGCCTGACACCGCGCACCGCGGTGCCGGCAGGATCGGTGGCCATCGCCAGCGAGTTCAGCGGCGTGTACCCGACGACCAGCCCGGGAGGCTGGAACCTGCTCGGCCACACGACGACCACGATGTTCGACGCGTCGCGCCACAAGCCCGCGCTGGTCGTCGCCGGTGACCGCGTTCGATTCGTACCGGAATGATCGAGGTCATCAACCAGGGCATCGGGACTTCGTTCCAAGATCTCGGTCGCCCGGGCTACAAGCATCTCGGTGTTGGATGCAGCGGCGCCGCCGATCGCCCTTCGCACATGCTGGCCAACCGACTCGTCGGCAACCCCGAGTCCGCGGCCACGATCGAGACCTGTGGTGGGTTGTCCATTCGCTTGCTCGACCACGCCGTGGTCGTTGTCACGGGTGCTCGCGGAGCGCTCGAGGTTCGCCACGGTCCGCCGATCGCCGTGAACGGTGTGGCCCACCTGCCGTCCGGGTCGGAGATCATCGTTCGCCCACCCGACGACGGCGTGCGCTACTACGTCGCTGTCCGTGGCGGGTTCGAGGTGGAACCCGTATTGGGCTCGCGCAGCTTCGACACGCTGGCCGGCATCGGGCCGCGTTTGGCCAGCGGGGATCGAATCACAATCGGCGGAGATCCGCTCACGCCCATGGTCGCCGACTTCGTCAGCATTCACCCGTGGACCACTCACATCGACGTCTTCGAGGGACCGCGTCGCGACTGGTTCACCGACGAGGCGTGGGTGTCGCTCACCAGCGTCGGATACGTCGTCACCCCGACCGGAAACCGGGTCGGGGCCAGGCTCAACGGCCCCGCGCTGGAACGCCGGCAGCCGCGCGAGCTGCCCAGTGAGGGGCTCGTCGAGGGGGCGATCCAGGTGCCCCCCGACGGGCAGCCGATCGTGATGCTCGCCGACTATCCGGTCACCGGTGGATATCCGGTGATCGCAGTGGTGGCCCCGTCGCACTTGCCGTCGGTCGCCCAGGCCCGCCCCGGGACAACGTTGCGATTTCGACACAGCGCCGGATAGAAGAGCAATCCGCATCGCACTGCGCTACGTTGCCCACATGGAGCGCCGCATCTACGGCCTCGAGAACGAATACGGCGTCACTTGTACGTTGCGCGGCCAGCGCAGGCTCAGCCCCGACGAGGTCGCCCGCTACCTGTTCCGCCGCGTCGTTTCCTGGGGGCGCAGCAGCAACGTCTTCCTCCAGAACGGTGCTCGGCTCTACCTCGACGTCGGTTCTCACCCGGAGTACGCAACCCCGGAATGCGACTCGCTGTACGACCTGGTGGTGCACGACAAGGCGGGCGAGCGCATCCTCGAGAGCCTGCTGGTGTCGGCCGAACAGCGGCTGCGCGAGGAAGGCATCCGCGGCACCATCTACCTGTTCAAGAACAACACCGATTCGGCCGGCAACAGCTACGGCTGCCACGAGAACTACCTCACGCGGCGCGCCGACGATCTGGGTCACTACGCAGAGGTCCTCATCCCATTCCTCGTCAGCAGGCAGATCTTCACGGGCAGTGGCAAGGTCCTGCAGACGGCTCGCGGCCCGATGTATTCGCTGGCCCAGCGCGCCGAGCACATCTGGGAAGGTGTCAGCTCGGCCACCACCCGCAGCCGCCCCATCATCAACACTCGCGACGAGCCGCACGCCGACGCCGAGCGCTACCGCCGGCTGCACGTGATCGTCGGCGATTCGAACATGAGCGAATACACGACGTTCGTCAAGGTCGGCTCCGCTGCTTGCATGTTGCGAATGCTCGAGGATCAATCCGTCGTGTTGCGCGACATGACTTTGGAGAACCCGATCCGGGCGATTCGTGACATCAGCCACGACATGACCTGCCGCCGCAAGGTGCGGCTGGCCAACGGTCGTGAGGTGAGCGCCATCGACATCCAGCGCGAGTACCTCGATCGAGCCCTGCGGTACTCCGATACCAAGGGGTTTCCTCCGCTCGAGCAGCGGGCGCTGGAGATGTGGGAACACTGCATCAGCACCATCGAGAACGATCCGTTGAAACTCGATCGCGAGGTCGACTGGGTCATCAAGTACCGGCTGCTCGACGCCTTTCGCACTCGCCACGACTTGCCGCTCGGCCACGCCAGGGTGCAGTTGCTGGATCTGCAGTACCACGACATCTCCCGTGAGCGCAGCCCGTTCTACAAGCTGCAGGACCGCGGCATGATCGAGCGGATGTGTGTCGACGCCGACATCGATGCTGCTGTCGACATACCCCCGCAAACCACTCGGGCGAGGCTGCGCGGCGAGTTCATCAAGCGGGCCAAGGAGAGAAAGCGCGACTACACGGTCGACTGGGTGCACCTCAAGCTGAATGATCAGGCCCAGCGCACCGTGCTGTGCAAAGACCCGTTCAAGAGCAGGGACGAACGGGTCGAGAAGCTGATCGCCTCCTTATGACCTGCCGCTTCAATGGCTGAACCGCCCGCTAGCGTTGGCTCGATGGCCGATGAGGACACATGGGCAACTGTTGTCGATCCAGACCCCGATCCGACGGTCGACGACGAGTACGACGACGTCACCGATCCCGCTTTGTCCGATCCGGTTGCCGACTCCAAGCACAGGCGGTCTGGCCTCGTCGAGTGGATCGTGGTGGTCGTCGTGGCCATCAGCTCCGCGTTGCTGGTGCGGGCGTACGTCCTTCAGCAGTTCGCCGTCGAGGGCACCTCGATGCTCACCACCTTGCATCCCAGCGATCGCGTGCTCGTCAACAAGCTCAGCTACCGATTGCACGACCCGCGGCGTGGCGACGTCGTCGTGCTCAAGCGAATCGAATCAAACGCCCAAGAGCGCGATCTCATCAAGCGTGTTGTGGGCCTCCCCGGCGAAACCATCGAGTACCGCAGCTGCCAGTTGTTCATCAACGGCTCGTTGATCAACGAGCCGTATCTCGATCCGCAGATCGTTTCATCGAACCGGTGCGGGGCGGATCAACCTGCTGTCAAGGTCCTACCGAAGCATGTGTTCGTGATGGGCGACAACCGAGGTGGTTCGCTCGACAGCCGCGACAGCAGTGTGGGCCAGGTCGCCTACAGCAACTTGATCGGCCGCGCGTTCGTGGTGATGTGGCCTTTCGGCGACTGGCAGTGGCTGTAGCGCGGCACCGGGTCGCACATGACCGATGACGAGTGGTGGGATCAGGCGGTTGACCAGTTCGGGCTGGAGACAACCGTCATGCCCGTGCTCACGGTCGTCCCAGCCGATGAAGAGGCCGATCCGACTGTAAAGGTGGTCCGCCGTCGTCGTCGCCGGCGGGCCGGCCTCGACTGGTTGATCATCGGCGTCCTGGCGATCGGTTGTGCGACGCTGCTGCGGGTCTTCGTGGTGCAGCAGTTCGCCGTCGATGGGCGATCGATGCTCGGCACGCTGCATTCGGGCGACCGGGTGATCGTCAACAAGCTGAGCTACGTAGCCCACGATCCGCGCCATGGCGACGTCGTCGTCTTGGAGGACCTCAAGGCCAGCCTCGATGTGCGCGACCTGATCAAGCGCGTGTGATCGCACTACCCGGCGAGACCGTCGAGTACCGCAACTGCGTGCTTCTCATCAACGGCGCGGTCGTGGCCGAGCCGTACCTCGATCCGCAGCTCGTCACGGCGGGGCATTGCGGCGACCCGCAATCTCCTGTCGAGGTGGAGCCAGGTCACGTGTTCGTGATGGGTGACAACCGGGCCGAGTCACTCGACAGCCGCGCACCGGCCGTCGGGCAGATCGCCTTCGGCAACCTGATCGGGCGCGCCGTCGTCGTGATCTGGCCGAAGTCAGACTGGCGCTGGCTCTAGTGCCGCCACAGGCTGCCGAGGGCACTCGACGTGATGTGATCGACGACCTGGTGACACCGTCGCCCGAGTTGATCGAGCTGGCGCAGGCCCACCGGGTCGCCACCGACTTCTGGGACTGGCGCGGTGAGCACCGTCCGGTGCCGGTGGGCACGATCGTCGCTGCGCTTGGCGCATTGGATGTCGATGCCAGCACGCCGGAGGCCATCCAGTCGGCGCGTGCCGAGGTCGATGAGCGACCGTGGCGCCGTCTGCTGCCGGCCACCGTGGTGATGACCAGCGGGACAGGTGTGAACCTGATGGTGCACGTCCGCCACGGCGAGCCGGTGACCGTGTGGGCGGAACTCGAAGAAGGCGGCGACCGTTGGTTGCTTGCCCAGGTCGATCGCTGGGTGGAGCCGCGGCTGGTCGACGGTGATCTCATCGGTGAGGCGACGTTCTGGCTCCCAGCAGAGTTGCCCGTTGGCTACCACACCGTGCGCGCCGAGCACCCCGGCGGCGAAGGCACGTGCCTGCTGGTGGTCACCCCAGCCAGCCTGGAACTACCCGCCACGTTGCGCGACCGGCAGAGCTGGGGGTTCATGACCCAGCTCTACGCGTTGCGTTCACGGCAGTCGTGGGGACTCGGCGACCTCGCTGATCTCGGTGATCTCGCGGCATGGAGCGCAGCTGAGCACCAAGCCGACTTTGTGCTGGTCAACCCGCTGCATGCCGCCGAGCCGGTGGCGCCGATGGAGCCGTCGCCGTACAGGCCCGCGTCGCGGCGGTTCGCCAACCCGATCTACCTGCGAGTCGAGGACGTGCCCGAGGTCGCCTACCTGTCGGCGGCGGACCGCGCCGCGGTCGAGGCGCACGCGGCGGCGATGCGATCACTCAACCTCGGCGCCGACACGCTCGATCGCGACCGGGTCTGGGCAGCCAAGCGCGCCGCCC
Organism: Ilumatobacteraceae bacterium; assembly: GCA_963720775.1. Lineage (GTDB taxonomy): Bacteria > Actinomycetota > Acidimicrobiia > Acidimicrobiales > Ilumatobacteraceae > JAENVT01. The sequence goes on from CAVRGR010000002.1 coordinate 371,055, forward strand.
TCGAGCTCGTTCACCGCCAGCCGCTGCACGAATCGCGACGACGAAGCTTCGAAGCGTTCCGTGCACGCGAGGGGAGGGCCTGCGCGACTTCGCCACGTGGTGCGCGCTCGCCGAGCGTTTCGGGTTGCCTGCTTCACAGTGGCCCGACGACGTACGCGACCCGACCTCGAGCAAGGTCGAGGCGCTGCGCGACGAGCTGGCTGACCGAGTGCGCTTTCACGAGTGGCTGCAGTGGTGCCTCGACGAGCAGCTCGCCGCCGCCCAGCGCGCCGCAATTGAAGCAGGCATGGCGATAGGGATGGTGCACGACCTGGCTGTCGGTGTGCACCCGGACGGCGCCGACTCGTGGGCACTGTCGAGCACGCTGGCGCGAGGTGTCTCGGTCGGTGCTCCGCCCGACATGTACAACCAACTCGGGCAAGACTGGCTGATGCCGCCGTGGCGGCCCGATCGCCTTGCAGAGGTCGGCTACGCCCCGTACCGCGTCATGATGCGCACCATCTTGCGTCATGCCGGAGGGCTGCGCATCGACCACGTCATCGGCCTGTTCCGGTTGTGGTGGGTGCCGCCGGGCTGTTCGCCCTCCGAGGGCACCTACGTCGGGTATGACCACGAGGCGCTCGTAGGGATCCTCGTTCTCGAGGCGCATCGCGCCGGCGCTGTGGTTGTCGGTGAGGATCTCGGAACCGTCGAGCCGTGGACGCGCGACTACCTCCGCCAGCGCGGCATCCTCGGCACGTCGGTCCTGTGGTTCGAGAAGGACCCGGCCGGTCAACCACTGCCGCCGGCGCAGTGGCGGGAGATGTGCCTCGCAACTGTGACCACCCACGACTTGCCGCCTACGGCCGGCTATCTCGCCGGGGAGCACATCGACCTGCGCGACCGACTCGGGTTGCTGACCCGACCGGTCGACGAGGAACGACGAGTCGACGATGCCGATCGCCAAGCGGTGCTCACCGAGTGCCACGATCTGGGCGTGCTCGCCGACGACGGTTCCCAGCAGGATCAGGTCGAGGCGCTGCACCGCTTGCTGACGCTCACCCCGGCACGTCTCGTCGGGATCTCCGTGGCCGACGCCATCGGCGATCGCCGCACGATCAACCAACCCGGCACGATCGACGAGTACCCCAACTGGCGAGTGCCGCTCACCGATGGCCACGGCCGGCCGCTGCTGCTCGAGGACATCATGGCGTCGGACCGGGCCCGATCATTGGCCGGCACGATCACCAACAGACGGCGTGGAGGTTGGCCGAAGGCGATCTAGATCAGCGCGGCAACCCGACTTCGGTCATGTAGGCCTCGACCATGCGGTCGACCCAGTCGCTGTAGACGCCATCCAGTCCCATGCGCAGCCCTGCCTGAAGGATGTGCGGTTCCTGCATGTCCCAGCCGAAGGCGATGCGGTCGAAACGATGGAACAAGGCCACGGTGCCGCCCGTCCAGTCGGTGTGGTGCATGTTGACGGCATCGATTCCGTGCTCGCGCAGCGTGGCGGCGCGCCGCTCAGGCCCTTCTTTGATGCGCGACAAGCGCGTCGAATCGACCAGCTTCGCGCCACGATCACGAAACGGGAGGAGGCTCTCCCAGCTGGGTGCGCACAGCCAGAGACGCTCGAGCATGTTCGGGGCTGTCTCGGCGACGGTGTCGAGCACCACCGGTCCGCTGGCGGAGTCCTTGAGGTCGAGCGAGAGGTGGTAGTCGGAGCCGCATCGCTCGATCAGCTCGGCCAGCGATGGGATGTGTGCGGGTAGAGCCGACCGCTGCAGTTCGCCGATCGGACGGTTCTTGCCGATCGTCTTCTTCACGAGGCCGTCGTGGTCGAGGATGGCAATGCCATCGGCGGTCACCCACACGTCGCTCTCCAGGCCCGTGGCGCCCAGCTTGAGGGCCAGTTCGAAGCCCGCCAAGGTGTTCTCGGGAGCGTGGGCGCGAGCCCCGCGATGACCGAATGCGATCGGGTAGTCGAGGAGCGACGGGAGGCGTTGCTGCACACCTGAATGATGCCACGATGAAGTTCTGATCGCGAGTCCACCTCGTAGACTCCCCGGCGATGTTCAATCTCAGTGGCAGCGAAATCGTGTTCCTGCTGCTCATTGCGCTGATCGTGCTCGGCCCGGAGAAGCTGCCCGAGGCCGTGCGCAAGTTCGGCAAGGTGTACGCCGAGGCGAAGAAGATGTCGGCAGGTTTCCAGAGCGAACTGAAGTCGGCGCTCGACGAACCGATGCGCGAGATGCGCGAGACCGCCGAGGCATTCAAGAGCGCTGCCGGTCTGGGCTTCAACATCGACGAGCCCGAGGCATCGATCGACGCAGTCGACCAGCCGGCTGCGACCGACGCAACCACTGTGCCTGAGGCGACCAACGAGCCACCGCCGACAGTTTCCGAGTTACCGCCCAAGGTCGTCGAAGCGGTCGAGGAGACCGGGACCGAATGAGGCTGCCCGGAAGGCACGCCAAGCGCCCGAAGCTCGCCTCTCCAGATGATCGGATGACGCTCGTCGAGCACCTCGCCGAACTGCGCTCGCGCATCATCCGTTCGCTGCTCGCCGTCGTGATAGGCATCATCGTGATCCTCGCCGCGTACGGCCCGGTGCTGCGCTTCCTCACGAAGCCATACGTCTCGCTGTGCAAGCGGCGGGGACCCGACTTCTGCGTCGCCAACCTGCAGTACCTCGGCCCATTGGAAGGCTTCACGACTCGGTTGTCGATTGCCACGTACGGCGGGATCATCATCGCCCTACCGGTCATCATGTGGCAGATCTGGCGGTTCATCGTCCCTGCGCTGCACGCCAAGGAGAAGAAGTACGCGATCCCGTTCGTCCTCTCCTCGGTGCTCCTGTTCCTTCTCGGCGCGTTCGTTGCCTACTGGACGCTCGACAAGGCCATCGAGTTCCTGATCAGCTGGGCTGGGCCCGATGTCAAGGCCAACTTCCAGATCAGCAAGTACATCAGTCTCGTCGGCCTCATGATCGCCGCCTTCGGTCTCACGTTCGAGTTCCCCGTGCTTCTCGTGTTCCTGCAGCTGGTCGGTGTCCTCACACCGCAGACGCTCACCAAGCAATGGCGGTACGCGACGGTCATCATCTTCGTTCTCGCCGCGGTCATCACTCCCAGCGGCGATCCCTACTCGATGATGGCGTTGGCGATCCCGATGATGGTCTTCTACCTGGTCTCGGTGGTGATCGGCCGGATCGCCCAACGACGAAAGCGCGCCGCGGCGGCCGCCGACTGACACGATTGGGTTCGTGAACGTTCGACGGGCCGAGTTGACGGCCCACTTCGACTTCCCGCTGGACGATTTTCAACTACGCGCCCTCGACGCTCTCGATGAAGGACAGTCGGTGCTCGTCGCTGCTCCGACGGGAAGCGGAAAGACGGTCGTCGCCGAGTACGCCATCGACGCCGCCGTGGCCGACGGGCATCGGGCGTTCTACACCGCACCGATCAAGGCTCTCTCGAACCAGAAGTATCACGACCTCGCTGCACGACTCGGCCCGCACAACGTCGGCCTGCTCACCGGTGACAACACGATCAACGGCGATGCGCCGGTCGTCGTGATGACCACCGAAGTGCTGCGCAACATGATCTACGCGCGCAGTCCGGCGCTGAACCACTTGGCCATCGTCGTGCTCGACGAAGTGCACTTCCTGCAAGACACGTATCGCGGTCCGGTGTGGGAAGAGGTCATCATCCACCTGCCGACGCGGGCGCGATTGGTGTGCCTGTCGGCGACGGTGAGCAACGCGGCCGAGCTTGCCGAGTGGATCTCGACGGTGCGCGGGCCCACCGCGGCGATCGTGGAGGAGCGACGGCCGGTGAAGCTCGACAACCTCTACCTCATCGGCGACAAGACCCACGACCGCATGCATCTGCTGCCGACGCTGGTCAACGGGCGCATGAACCACGACGCCGCCAGGCTCGACGAGGAGGCGGCACACAGTGCAAAGGGCGCCAGGGCACGTCGTGGCGCGGCGCAGGCGCGGCGACGCCTGTTCACTCCATCGCGCCTCGAGGTCGTCGACCTGCTCGAGCAGCATCGAATGTTGCCGGCGATCTACTTCATCTTCAGTCGCAACCAATGCGACGAGGCTGCCAAGGCCGTGCTCGGCGCCGGCACTCGACTCACCACCGGTGCAGAGCGCGATCGCGTCCGCGAGATCGTCGACGCCAGACTCGGTGCGATCGACCCCGCGGATCTGGCGGTGCTCGGTTACAGCACGTTCCTCGCCCAGCTCGAAGCGGGGGTCGCCGCTCATCATGCCGGAATGGTGCCGCCGTTCAAGGAAGTCGTCGAGGCGTGCTTCGTCGAGGGTCTGGTGAAGGTGGTGTTCGCCACGGAGACATTGGCCGTCGGCATCAACATGCCGGCCAAGACCGTGGTGATCGAGAAGCTGAGCAAGTTCACCGGCGATCACCACGCGTTCCTGACCCCGGGCGAGTACACCCAACTCACCGGCCGGGCTGGTCGCAGGGGGATGGACGACCTCGGTTTCGCGGTCGTGCTGTGGAGTCCCTTCGTGCCGTTCGACCAGGTCGCCGCACTCGCCAGCAGCCGTACGTTCCATCTCAACTCGGCATTCCGGCCGACCTACAACATGGCTGCAAACCTGGTGCGTTCGTACACCAGCGAACTCGCCCATCACCTCTTGAACCTTTCGTTTGCGCAGTACCAGGCCGACGGCGATGTGGTGCGCATCGAAGCCAGGCTCGGCCGGCGCCAAACCCATCTTGCTGATCTGTTGGAGCGAGCGCAGAGCCCGTACGGCGACATCGACGAGTACCGCAGGGAGATGAAGGGGACAACGAAATCTGTTCCGGGTGGTGCGGTCGGGCGCGATGACCTGGTGTCGTTGGCGTTGATGAAGTTGCGGCCCGGTGACGTGATCTATGCCGAGAAGGCACGGTACGCGGGTCGTGTAGCCGTGCTCGCCAGTGCGCACCGGAAGGGAGGTATGCGAGTGACGGGGCTGACCGCGCGTCGCGATCTCGTGATGCTCACATCGGCCGACTTCCAGGAGCCGCCGCGGGCCTTGGGCAAGATCCAGCTACCGGTGGACTACGCCCCGAACCGTCACGACTTCCAGAAGGAGGTCGTTCATCGGCTGGAGCTGGCCACTCTCGCACCGCATTCGAGAAAGGCTCGGCACGGAACCGCAGCGATGGCGGCGATGGCCCACCCGGTCGCGGACGATCCGGATCTCGACGAGCGGATGAAGGCCGCCGCGGAGGCCGAGCGCGTCGCTCGCGAGGTCGACGAACTGCGCACACGCGTGCGCACCCGCAGCCAGTCGGTGGCTCGCGATTTCGACCGTGTGCTTCGTGTGCTCGAGAACTGGGGCTACCTCGACGGGTGGAGCCTCACCGAGCCCGGGAAGATCCTCGCCCGCACCTTCCACGAATGCGATCTCCTGATCGTCGAGTGCCTGCGCCAGGGCCTGCTCGATGATCTCGAGCCGGCCGTGCTGGCCGGGCTGGTGTCGGTGTTCGTGTACGAACATCGCAGCCCCGAGCCGGCGCCGACGGCATGGTTCCCGTCGCCGACCGTTCGCAAACGCTGGCAGCGCATCGCCGAGATCAGCTATGAGCTCGAAGAGATCGAGGAAGAGGCCGGGCTCTCGGTGCACCGGCCACCCGACGCCACGTTCGTCGCTGTGGCGCACGCCTGGGCAGCAGGGGAGGGTTTCGCCGAAGTCGTCGAGGCCGAGGAGTTGTCGGGCGGCGACTTCGTTCGCACCATGAAGCAGCTCATCGACGTGCTCCGCCAACTGGCCTTGGTCGCCCCGAAGCGCTCCACACGGCACTGTGCCGAACAGGCGGCCGACCAGTTGTTCCGGGGTGTCGTCGCCGCATCGAGCTCCGTCGAACCGATGGAGGACGAGCCGGTGGCTGTAGTGACCGACGAGCCGCACGATGACCATTCGCAAGGGTGATCCGTGGGGCGAGCCGGCGGTGTGCCCACCCGCCTTGAGCGTGGTGCCGACCGATCGCGACTTACGCGAGTGGGTGATCCGGCATCGCATACGTGGCGAGGCGATCCCTGAGATCGGAGTGGCCGGGGGTGATCTCGCCAGAACCTGCGGAGGAACCGGTGCGGCTCATCCCAGTGCAGCGAAGGTGACGGTCGACGTGATGCGGCTGACGCTCGATGACGGAGAGCCCACGTGGGGCGTCGCCCACGTCGTTGCCCGAAGGGGATGGTTCAGCGGCGAGGTCGTGTTCGTCATGAACGCGCAGTACTTCGGCCAGTACGACGTGGCGCCGCGCTCCCATCCCAACGACGGCAGGCTCGACCTGTTGCGGGCTGACCCGGCCATGGGCTGGCGAGGGAGGCTCCAAGCGCGGCGGCGGGCACGAATCGGTATTCATCTCCCGCATCCACAGCTCTCGTCTCGTTCTGTCACCGAGGTGGATCTTCAGTTCACCCGGCCGCTGGTGATCTGGATCGACGGTGTGCGTGCCGGCACGGCAACTCGGCTCAGGGTCACTGACGAACCCGACGCCTTGACGATGTACGTGTGATCCGGCGCGTCGGCTTTGGTCGGACTTCGCTGGATGTCGTGGCAGTGTTGTTGGGCGCGAATGTGGAAGTGCTGGTTCCGAGACAGCGCCCATTGAGCCTGCTTGGGCGTGGAAACGGAAGTCGCACGTCCGGAGTCGCGCCCATGCGACCGGATCGCGCCGCGGCCGGGAGCGGCCTGCGCCGGGGGTGCCCGCCGCAACACTCACGGCTAGGGTCGAGCGCCATGCAGGCATGGATCCTCGACGAGTCACCCGGCGCCTACCGGTGGGGGTCGATCGACACACCGCGCTTGGCCGACGACGACGTGGCGATCCGCGTCGTGGCCAGCGCGCTCAACCACATGGACCTTTGGGTCACGCGGGGTGCGCCGAAGCCGCCCCTGCCTCATGTACCCGGTTGTGACGTTGCCGGAGTGGTCGCGGCGATCGGCTCGGCGGTCACCTCGGTACGTGTCGGCGACGAGGTTGTGATCAATCCCGGAGTCTCCCCGGTCGCTGACATCGAGGCATGGGCCAACGACAGCCCGATGGGACCGGGCTTCATGATCTACGGCGAGCACTGCTGGGGCGGACATGCCGAGACGGCCATCGCTCCCGAGCGCAACGTTCGCCCCCGCCCCGCTTCGCGCACGTGGGAGGAGTGTGCTGCGTTTCCACTGGCGTACCTCACAGCCTTCCGCATGCTCCGCCGTGCCCGGCTGCGATCAGGCGACACCCTGCTCGTCGTGGGCATCGGGTCGGGCGTGTCGTGTGCTGCGTTGGCACTCGGCACGATGATGGGGGCGCGGGTGGAAGTCACCAGCAGGAGCGAGCAGAAACGTGCACAGGCGCTCGACATGGGTGCCGCCGCGGCTCACGACAGTGCTGCCCCGAAGTGGCCGGTCGAAGCCGATGTCGTGGTCGAGAGCGTCGGCCCGGCCACGTGGGAGCAATCAGTGCGCGCCTTGAAACCGGGCGCACGGATGGTGGTGTGCGGCAGCACGTCTGGCCCGAAGGTCGAGCTCACCTTGCCGCGATTGTTCTTCAAGCAGTTCGAGATCCTCGGTTCGACCATGGGTAGCTATGAGGAGTTCGATCAAGTCTTGGCCCTGGTCGATGGCGGGTTGCCGATCACCATCGACCGCACCTATCCGCTCGGCGACTATCAAGATGCACTCGCCCGCCTCGAGCACGGCGAGCAGCTCGGCAAGATCGTCCTCACCCGGGAAGCGAACTGACATGGATGTCGAAGGCCTCAAGACAATGGTGTGTGCCGAAGTCGATCGCCTTGCCGATCAGTTGTTGTACGCCAGCCACGAGATCCACGCTCATCCGGAGTTGAACTTCGAGGAGCACTTCGCTCACGATCTCCTGGTCGAGCAGCTGCAGTCCGCAGGGTTGGAGCCGACGGCGCACGCCTACGGCATCGACACTGCGTTCGAGGCGTCGATCGGCGACAGCGGTTTCGACGTCGCCGTCCTGTGCGAGTACGACGCATTGCCTGCGATCGGTCACGCCTGCGGGCACAACGTGATCGCCACGGCGGGTCTCGGTGCCGGCCTGGCCGCTGCGGCGGTCGCCGCGCAAGCCGGCGGAACCCTGCGGATCCTGGGAACGCCGGCCGAAGAGGGTGGTGGCGGCAAGATCGACCTGGCCAGGCGCGGCGCTTTCGAAAGGGTCGGGGCAGCGATGATGGTGCATCCGGCGGATGCCGACCTGATCGCCATGGATTGTCTCGCCCTGCAAGAGCTGCACGTGCAGTTCCACGGCAAGGCTGCCCACGCTGCCGCAGCCCCGTGGGAGGGTCGCAACGCACTCGATGCCGCCGTGCTCGGCTACATGAACGTCGCTGCGCTGCGCCAGCACATCAGACCGACCGAGCGCGTCCACGGCATCGTCACCAAGGGCGGCGACAAGGCCAACATCGTTCCGTCGGAGACGGCGATGGAGTGGATCGTGCGCTCGGCGACGATCGAATCGCTGCAACCGCTCAAGCAGCGCGTGCTCACGTCGCTGGAGAGCGCGGCCACGGCATGCGGGTGCATGGTTGATCACGAGTGGCACGACCACACGTACGCCGACATGGTCAACAACGGCCCCATGGTCGCGGCGTACGTCGGCAACGCGGCGCGAGTCGGTCGCACCGTTGTCGATCCCGCTGTGGTCGGGCGCCGCGTCGTCGGCAGCACCGACATGGGCAACATCAGCTACCTGGTGCCCTCGATCCATCCCATGATCAAGGTCGCCGCCGATGGCGTGGCCATCCACACCCTGGAATTCGCCGAGTGGGCCAAGTCGCCTGACGGTGACAAAGCGGTTCTCGATGGTGCCAAGGCAATGGCGATGACCATCGTCGACCTGTGGACGTCGGCTGAGCTCCGGGAGGCGACCACCACGGCGTTCGCATCTCGGCCGACCTCCGTCGAGGTCTTGTAAGCGCAGGTCAGGCCGTCGCGCAATCCGGCGACCGCACGGCGCCAGCCCGTAGGATTTGCGTTCGTGACGGTCTACGTGCCCGAGGAGTACACGCCCGCCGAGGCCGACACGCTCCGTCGATACTTCACCAACCTCGACGGGCCGGTGTTTGCCCTGGTCAACCTGCCGGAAGTGGTCAAGGGCGCCCTCTTCGCCCGCTACAGCCGCAGTCCGAAGAGCCTGCGCCGCCTGTTCCTCGACGAGTTCGTCGGCGATCTCGACATCAGCGGTGACCACAGCGTCGATGCCACGATCGGCCTGGAACGGGCCGAGGAGCTCTACGAGAAGGTGTTCTTCGAGTACGGCGACGACTCCGTCGCCCAGCTCGGAGGCGTGCATCTCGCCTGCGAGCAGGCATCCAACATTCTCACGAAGGTGCTCGAGTGGGGCCGGCTGATGAGCTACCTCGAGCAGAGCACCCGCTACATCGCCTACGACTCGCGCATCGGAGGCCGATACCGCTTCTACCGCGACCCTGCGGTGCTCTCCAGCCGGTTCGGCACCCGCTACGTGGGCGACATGGACCGTCTGTTCGACACCTATTCGCTGTTGCTCAACAAGGTCACCGAGCATGTGCGCGTCACGGTCGATCGCAACCCGTCCGACAGCGACTTCGTGTTCCGTCAGGCAACTCGGGCCAAGGCGCTCGACGCGGTGCGCGGCGTGTTGCCGGCGGCGTCACTGTCGAACGTCGGCATCTACGGCAGCGGTCAGGCGTTCGAGGGTCTCCTGTTGCGCATGCGTGCCCATCCGCTGCCCGAGGCTCGCCACTATGCCGACCTGATGTTGCACGAGTTGCGCAAGGTCATACCCAGCTTCCTTCGCCGGGTCGATCTCGCCGACCGCGGCGGTCGGTGGACCAACTACCTCGTCACCACGCGCCAGCGCACCGCAGAGCTCGTCGAGACGCTGTTCGGTGGCACGCCCGTCGACATCGCTCCATCCGTGCAACTCGTCGACTGGGATCGTGATGCCGAAGACAAGTTGCTCGCGGCGATCTGCTACTCACACACCAACCTGCCCGAGAGCCAGTTGATCGAACGGATCCGCTGCCTCGGCCCGACAGAGCGGCTGGCGTTGATCCGCGCGTATGTCGGCGAGCGCGAGAACCGGCGCCACAAGCCGGGGCGAGCGTTCGAGCGCGTCGACTACCGCTTCGATGTGCTCAGCGACTACGGCGCGTTTCGCGATCTTCAGCGCCATCGCCTGCTCACCATCGAGTGGCAGCACCTCACGCCCAACCACGGCTACGTGCGACCGGAGCTGATCGACGAAGCCGGGATGACCGAGATCTTCGACGACGCCATGGCGCGGTCGGCGGCGTTGTACGACATGCTGAAAGACGAGTTCCCGCAACAAGCGAGCTACGCGGTGTCGATGGCTTACCGACTGCGTTACTCGATGCAGTTCAACGCCCGCGAGGCCATCCACATGCTGGAGTTGCGTTCCTCACCGCAGGGTCATCCGGCCTATCGACACATCGCCCTCGAGATGCATCGTCTCATCGGCGAGCAGGCCGGCCATCGGGCCATCGCCGACGCGATGACCCACATGACGATCGAGGCTTCCGAGCTGGAACGGCTCGATGCCGAGCGTCGCGCCGAGGTGCGCCGCAGTCGATCGTGAGGCCGCACAGCAATTTGTGACCGTTGTCACAGATCGTCGGAGCAGGGTCAGTCGCTGGCCGCCGTAGTATCCCCGCCCGCGCCCAGGGTTACCGCACGACGACGAAGGACGACAGATGGCTGACGACGAAGAAGAGGTGAGCGGGCCCGACGAGTTCGAAGACGAGTCCGAAGACGAAGAGCCTGCCGAGCTCACCGACGAAGATCTCGACGAAGAGGCGCTGGTCGAAGACGACGAGTTCGGTGAGATCGAAGACCCGTTCGATGCCGATGCCGACGTAGATGTCGAAGAAGAAGACGAAGAGGCCGAAAAAGAGGGCCCGGTGCGCAAGTCGGTCTCCGCCGAGGAGGACGACGATGACGACGACATCATCGCTCCCGACGATGTCGAGGCCGATCTCGACACGATCCTGAAAGATCGGCTGGTTGCCGCCGACGACGAGGGCGGCGAAGACGAAGAAGACGAGCCGGAAGACCGCAGCGAGTCGAGCGACCGACTCCAGCCGAAACGAGCCGACGAACAACTCTGTCCGAGTTGCTTCCTGCTGGTGCGCAACAGCGCGCCGATCTGCCCCGTCGGCGACGACGAGTGCCCGCTGTTCAGCAAGCGCTGATGAACGAGGTCGTGCGTCGCGCCGAGCCGGCCGACGCAGCCCAACTCCACCAACTCGAAGCCGAGGCGCGTCATCAGCTCATCGAGCAGCGCGGCGGAGCCGCGCTGCTCGCCGAGCAACCTCCGGTCGGCGATTGGGGCCTGGCGATCCAAGATCACACGCGGTGGATCGGTGTGGCCGTGCTCGATGACTTCGTGGTCGGCTATCTCGAACTGGCGCTCAGCGGCGAAATCGCCGTGGTGCGTCAGGTGTACGTGCAGCCAGAGGCTCGTGAGCTCGGCTTCGGAGACGGCCTGCTCGACGCAGCACGTCGTGAGGCGCAACGCCACGGTTCGATCGCGCTCGAGGGATTTGCCCTTCCTGGCGATCGCAACACGAAGAACCTGTTCGAGCGGGCCGGTATCACTGCTCGCAAGATCATCGTGTCGACGCGGCTCTAGCCGTCATCTGGCCTTCCAGTTCGGGGGCCGCTTCTCGATGAACGCGGTGAGCCCTTCCTTGGTGTCCTCCGACGCGAGGATCTCGCCGAAGGCGTCGTTGGTCATCTTCTTCAAGGTCTCTTCGTCTTCGTACGCCGACGCCAGTACCACCTTGCGACTGGCCCACACGGCCAGGGGAGCCGCTGCGCAAATCTGCTCGGCGAGCGACAGCGCCGCGTCGACCGCATTCCCTGGCTCGACGAGCCGGTTCACCAGACCGAGGTCGTAGGCCCGTTGTGCCGGAAGGGGCTCGCCGGTGAGAATCATCTCCAGGGCCGGACCGCGGCCGATGGCCTGTGGCAGACGGAACAAGCCGCCTGCACCGGCGACGAGGTTGCGCTTCACCTCGGCGAGCCCGAACGACGAGCGAGTGGTGGCAACCACCAGATCGGCGGTGAGCACGATCTCGCATCCGCCGGCGGTGGCCAGACCGTCGACGGCGACGATCACCGGTTTGCGACGATCGCGGTAGACGAAGCCGGCGAAACCTCCACGCTTGGTGTTGAGGGCCCCGGCCTGCCCTGAGTTGATGGCCTTGAGGTCGGCACCGGCGCAGAAGACCGGGCGTTCTTGGCCATCGGTGTTGGCGCTGAGGACGCCTACCCACACCTCCGGGTCGTCCTCGAGCCGATCGATCGCCGCTTCGAGCCCGGCGGCCACGTCTCCGTTGACGGCGTTGCGGGCTTCGGGCCGGTTGAGCGTGATCAGGCCGATGCGGCCGCGGGCTTCGTAGAGAACGATGTCGGACATGACGCCGACTGTACGTGCAGCCCCGAGGTACCAGCTATTCCGGGCAGGCCGGGACAGATCGGTTAGGGCTCCGGCGGCGTGTCTTCGGCCGGGACTGCTTCCGCCGGTTCGTCAGCGACCGGCGTTGGTTCGATAGGTGCGACCTCGACCGGTGCGACCTCGACCGGTGCGACCTCGACCGGTGCGACCTCGACCGGTGCGACCTCGACCGGGGTGGCTGCCGGTTCAGCAGCGGGCACTTCCTCGGCCTTTACAGCGGCGGCTTCTGTGACGGCCTCGGCAACGGGCGCTTCCTCTGGCGCCGCCGGAGGTGCGGCGGCCACCGTGGCAGGGGGCTTAGGAGGCCGCGGGGGAGCGGCCTTGGCGGGCTTCTTCGTCGGCGCCGGCCGAGTCGGTCGTAGCGGTTTGGGCGCCGAAGCACCCGCGCGGATCTCGATGTCGAACAGCGCGGCGATCTGGGGTAGGAGCGGGCCAACTCGCTTGACGGTCGCCAGCAGCTCGTCGTTGACCTGGGTCGGTTTGGTCGCTGGCTGCACCTGGGCGCGCACCGGCGAGAAGGCGGCGGCCTCGAGCACCGCAACCCAGCGGTCGGCAAACGCGTCGGCAGTGAGGTTGCCCGTGGTAGCCGCGGCCAGTTTGGCGGCGAGCTCAGCGGGAAAGCGGATCCCGGCCTTCGGCGGCTGCGACGACAACTTGAGGGCGCGGATGACCCTGCCGACACCGATGGCTGCGTCGATGTCTTCGAACCACAGAGCCAGCTCGTGTTCCTGCTTGGTCAGCAGGGCGGCCTTCAGCTCGGCGGCCACTGCCCGAGTCGTTTCGTCGCGAGCCACCATCGGGTCTTCGCCGGCAGCGACGACGCTGCGCAGGTCGCGCAGATCGAGCTCTTCGATCTCTGCCTTCGCCGCGTCGGCACGATCGAGCCACTCGGCGACGCGCAGCATCGGCAGGAGCTGCTCGGCCATCGAGAGGAGCCCACCGGCAGGCACCTCCGGCTTGCCTTCTGCCTTGAGTCGAGCGTTCTGTTCGTTGACTGCTTGGCGAACCGCGGGGATACCTCCCTGCAGGGCGCGTTCGGCAACGGGCCGTTGCTCTTCTGGAAGTTCGGCGAGCACGGCGGTGCGATGCGCCCGACCTGGCCTGAGGCGCTTCGGTTTCGGGCGCTGGGGCAGTTCTGGCGGCGCTGTGAAGCTGGGGCGGGAACGCCGTTCCGGACGCGGCCCACGATCCGGACGGGTCGAGCCGCCCGTGCGGTCTGCGGCCGTTCGCTCCCCGCCGGGCCGCGGGCCGTGTCCGGTCTCGCCGTCACGTCGCGGCGGTCGAGCGGAGTCGCGGCGTGGCCGTCGGTCTCCTTCTCCGCCGTCGCGTCGCGGTGGACGGTCACCGCGGTCGCCTCGACCACCGCGGTCGTTGCGATCCCGCTTGGCCAGCTGTTGTGTCACTGCTTCGAACGGCTTCTCGCTCTCGATCATGTCGAGCAAGCCGGCCTTTGCCGCCTTCTCCTTGGCCGATGCCACGGAAAGGATCGTGATGCCTTCGAGCTCGACCTCGGCATCCGCCTTCAGCACCGACCCGGTCTTCGCGTCGGCAGGCAGCAGGGAACCGTCGAGCACGCCCCGTGGCTCACGGGCGCCGGCCACACGCCAGGTCCACGTCCCGTCTGGACGCGCGCTGGTGAGCTCGATCTCGATCCTTCGGGGCATAGGCCAGCAACGGTATCTGGTGCGAGCGACTTCGCTCCACCGTGAGGCGCAGTTGCCACTACGCCGCGCCCGCTCAGTACGGTGGGAGGCCGTGCCAATCTATGCCCTCGGCGATCTTGTCCCCTCGATTCACAGCGACGCGTACGTGCATCCCGACGCTGTCGTGATCGGCGCGGTGACCATCGGCGCGCAGAGCTCGGTATGGCCTGGTGCCGTGCTGCGCGGCGACGACGGTGAGATCACGATCGGCGAACGCACGAGCGTGCAGGACAACTGCGTGCTGCACACGACAACGGATCGAGCGACGGTGGTAGGTGACGATTGCGTGATCGGTCACATGGTGCATCTCGAGGCATGCACGATCGAGCCGTGGTGCCTCATCGGCAATGGTTCTATCGTGTTGCACAGGGCCATCATCCACAGCTGGGCGATCGTTGCGGCGAACGCGGTCGTGCTCGACGACACGATCGTGCCATCGGGCGCGTTGGCAGTGGGCACGCCCGCCGTCATCAAGGAAGGCCGTGTTCGCCGCGAACAGATCGAACATGGTGTGGCCGTGTACGTGGAGCGGGCCGAGAAGTTCCGCACACAGTTGCGACGTATTCATTGATGCTCGCTCTCGTGGTGTCGGTTGCGGAGGCCGATGTCGAGTTGGCCTCCGACGTGTTGTGGTCGCTCGGAGTCGTTGCCGTCGAAGAGCGAGCCGCTGCCGGCGTTGTCGAACTGTGGACCTCGCTCGGCGACGACGTGCCGTTGGCAACCGCTGCGTTGGCCGAGCTGATGACTCCATGGAGTTGGCGGTTCGTCGAGGTCGACGAATCGGTTGCCGACACCTGGCGCAACCACGTTCAGCCGGTGTGGATCGACATCGACCTGGTGATCTGCCCGGCATGGGTTCCGTTCGATGCCCCCGGCGTGACGACAGTGACCATCGAACCGGGTTCGACGTTCGGACTCGGCGACCATCCGACGACGATCCTGTCGTTGCGCGCGCTGCGGGCTGCCCTCGCGACGAGGCAGGGAGCGACGGTGCTCGATGTCGGCTGTGGATCGGGAGTTCTGGCGATCGCTGCCTGTTTGCTTGGAGCGTCCCACGCAACGGCGATCGACATCTCTCCCGCGTCGGTTGCGGTCACGCTGGCCAACGCAACCGCCAATGGGGTGGCCGGTCGAGTGGACGTGTCGACAACGCCATTGGCAGAGGTCGATGGGCACTACGACATCGTGGTCGCCAACATCCTCGCCCCGACGTTGATCGAGTTGGCCGCCGATCTGTGCCGACTTGTCGCGACGTCGGGGGCTCTCATTCTCAGCGGCGTTCTCGTCGATCGGCACGAACACGTCGAAGATGCACTGCTGCCGTTCCGGAGAACGAGTCGCACCACCCTCGACGCTTGGGCTGCACTCACGTTCGTGCCCGATCTAGATCGGCAGCAATCGTGACAACGACGCCTCTCCAACCAAGATGGCTCGTTCTTGTCGCGGTCATGGCAGCGTGCGCAGTGCTGTTCGCGTTCGTCATCTCACCTCGCACGGCACTGTTCTGGTACGTCTTCCCGCTCTTCGGTCTGGGTGGCTGCTACCTCGTCCAGTTCCGTTCGCAACTCGCACTTCGATGGAAGGTCGCCTTCGCGACAACTGCGGTCTTGAGTGCCGTCGCATTGGGCCTTGACTGGCCGTTCTCCGGTCACGTCCTGTGGAACGTCCTCTTCATCGGACACGCGTGGACCACTGGCAAACGTCGCACGGCATGGATGACGCTGCTGCTCGTGTCGCTGGTCTACCTCTTCGCGATGAAGGTCGCGTTCCAGACCAGCCGCGACGTGGCGGGCGCTTTCGTATCGATCGCTGTTGCCGTGATCGCTCTGCTAGCTCTCGTCGACCGATCTCATTTCACCAGTTCGAGTTGAGCGAGGTCGCGAATGGCGTATCGATTGTGCCAGAACTCCTCCTCGAAGACGGTGTAGATGCACTCCTGGACTGGGTTCGTGCCGTTCTCGAGCACGTCGACGGGGTGCGTGAAGTCGGTCGTAGCAACCGATCCGAGGTAGTCGCGAAAGCTGGTGGCCCGAACCGCGCGAACGGCGAGGGCGTCTGCAACAGATGGCGTCAGGCCGTAGTCGAGGCCTGGCCACGGGAAGCCGACCGAGCCGCTGTTCGGCAACCCCATCGGGTGGAAGCCTTCGCCGAGGATCGGCGCGGTGAACCACTTGTCCATCGCGAAGATGAGATGTCGCAGCGTTTGCACGAACGACCACTCGTCGTTGACTGACTGATGCAACAGGTCTTCGGGAAGAGCTGCGGCCCGCGTGACCGTCTTCGCCCATTCGCCTTCCAGCGCCGCCCACGTCGCCTGCATGTCCTCCGGGTTCGTCGGACGGAGCATGGCGCGCAGCGGGTACCACGGATCGCGCTCGTTCACGTATGCCGTGACGTCGACCCCGTTGATCACAACCCTGTCGACCAGCGCGTCGATGTCGACGTCGACGAGCCAGGCGTGACTGATCGTCGCCTTGGTGAGGTTGACGTCGCGGAAACGGGCGCCGCTGAGGTCGGCGCCCCAGAACACGGCTCCCGCAAGATCTCCTTCGAACGCTTCCGGCATGCTGCCTCCCATCGCCCAGCCGCCATTCGGCGCCCAGTTTCCACAAGTCTGCAGGATCGCTGCCTCTAGTTCCGCAGCAGGGGCGAGATGTCGAGGGTGTCGAGGGCTGGCAGGTAGCTGCGGACCGCGTCTTGCCGGAACTGGGTGCACAGGTCGTGGCGGAAGAAGCGGGCGCCTTCACGAACGACGTAGTTGAGGATGAAGAAGCGGAACACCTCTGGCAGGAAGGCGAGCTCGTCGGTGCTGAGCGGAAACACGCTTCGATAGGCGTCGAGGAACGCCAGGAAGGACGGTTCCACGAGTGTGTGGGGACCATACGTGAACCGGGTTCGATCACCGGTGCTGCTCGATACGCGCGACAGGAAGTAGAAGTCGAGCAGGCGCGGTTCTATGCGGAACCAGTCGTAGTCCCAGCGGCTGTACAGACGGAAGTGACCATCGGGATCCGTCTCGACGGAGAAGTTGCCGAGGTTCCAATCGATGAGGATCGGGATCTTCGGCCACTCGTCGTAACCGACCTCGACGAGACGTTCGAGGAAGGTGTGGGTGTGCTTCCAGAGCACTCCGATCGCCTCCGGTGGAAGCTCGAAGTTGCGAGTCGCGAAGGGGCTCTCGAGGAGATCGAGCAGGTGGATGGCGTCGCTCTTGATCGTCTTCGACGCGCTGGGAAGCGCCGGGGCGATCTCCGTGCAGGCAAGGTGGAACTCGGCCATCTCCGTGGCGAGATTGGCGATCTGCCGGTGAGTCAGTACGCGTGGCAACGAGTCGAGTCGAGGCACGTCGTCGTAGAACACTGCCCAGATGTGCTGGTTGTACCAGGTGAAGATTCGTCCGTCACGACCCCATATCTCGGCAAGCATGCCGTTGAACCTCGTCGGTCCAAGCAGGCGAGCGCAGCGATCGAGCTGCTCGTGGTCCTCGACGAAGAGGAAGTACGAACCGTACGACGACACCTTGCTGACGACGGTCGAACCGTCGTCGAGATGCAGGCGGTAGACGCGGTTGGTGGAGACGTTGGTGCTGGCGTCGTCGACGGCGAGGATGCTGCGTTCGTCGCCGTAGTCGGCCCATGCGGCATCGACGGCTTGACGATGCGAGGTCTCGCCGCTCATGCGGCGATCGTAGGCGCGGAGTCAGCCGACGTTGCGGGCTCGAACGCCGATCGGGGCGATCAAGCGGTAACCGGCCGAGTGACGTTCGTCTTCACTCTCGCCACCCCAGAACCCGTACTCGTGGTTCGTTCTGGCGTACTCCTGACAGGCGCTGTGCACGATGCAACTGGCACACACCGACTTCGCTGCTGCCTCGCGCCGATCGCGTGCTTGGGGCCGCTCAGCCGGAGGAGGGAAGAACAAGTGCGTAAGCCCTTTGCAGGCCGCCTGGTTCATCCAGCGGTCGTCAGTGAGCACTCGATGGAAGAAGATCTCCACCGCGGCCATGTGAACCCCCTCGTGCGAATCTCTGTTCCGGTACTTCGATTGCGCTGCACTGACCCAACTGGGTCGTCCCCAAGTAGTCCAGCACCTGCAGACTAAATCGGTGCCGTGAGCGAGTCAATTGCAGATGGCAAGGAAAATTGCCACGGCGCTCCTCATCCGAGGAGATGGTTGACGCCGGCCGTGAACTGCTCGACATCGGCGAGCGTCGTGTCCCACGAGGTCATCCAGCGAACCTGAGCGCGGGAGACATCCCAGTCCCAGAAGAAGCACCAATCCTGCAACGGAGCGATTGCCTCGAGCGGCAGAACGGGAAAGACGCTGTTGACTGCCGGTCGACCGGCATGTTTCACGGCACCTATCGCCGCCGTCGCTCGCCACAGCGTGTGGCCCATCGAGTTGGAGTGCTTGGCGAGGTCGATCCACAAATCGTTGTCGAGGAGCGCGTTGAACTGGGCCGCCACGAACCGCATCTTCGACGGCAGCTGGTTGACCTGCTTGCGGACGTACTTCGCTCGCTTGGCCAGCGCAGGGTCGAGGTACACCACAGCCTCGGCGCCGATCGCTCCGGCCTTCGTCCCGCCGAAGCTCAGCACGTCGACTCCTGCTTCGATGGTGAAGGCGCGCAACGCGGCAACGGTGCCGCCGAGAGCCGCGGTGGCGTTGGCCACACGGGCCCCATCCATGTGCACGACCATGCCGAGGCGATGAGCGGCATCGCAGACCGCGGCGACCTCGTCGGCGGTGTACACCGTTCCGAGCTCGGTGCTCTGCGTGACGGAGACCACCCCGGGCTGAGCGTGATGCATGTCGCCCTGAAATCGGGCGAGTGACTCGATCTGCTCGGGATGGAGCTTGGCGTCGGCCGCGGGAAGAGAGACGATCTTGGCGCCGAGCGCGCGCTCGGGAGCGCCGGTTTCGTCGACAGCGATGTGGGCCCACTCGGTGCTGAGCACGAAGTCGGCCGGCTGCACCATCGTCGCCAGCGCCATGACGTTGGCGCCCGTGCCGTTCCACACGAGGAACGCCTCACTACGGGGTCCGAACAGGTCGCGGAAGCGTGCTTCGGCTTCCGCGGTCCACGGGTCGCTGCCGTAGGCGAGCGCATGGCCGGTGTTCGCCGCGGCGATCGCCTCGATCACCGCCGGGTGCGCCCCGGCAGCATTGTCGCTGGCAAAGGCACGCAGCGGCGCCGGCGGCATGGTTGCGACGCGGTGGACGAGATCGGGAATCACCTCCGCCATTGTGGTCGGCCCGCTGTCACACGCCGAAGCGGGTAGTGATCACTCGTCCGCATCGGTCGGCCGCGCTCGGGGCCAGATCACCGACCACGAACGTACGCTGCACCCATCGATCGGTGCCGTCGAAGCGTGGCTTGAACGGCGTGCGCCCGTGCACGGCAACGTTGTTGTCGACGATGAGCAGTTCTCCTGCCTGCAATGCGATCGAGGTGTGGAACTCCTTGGTGGCGTCACCCAGGATGCGCAGCGCGTCGTCGGCTTCGCCGTCGATCCCGACCATGAGATCGGCGTCGAAGACCATCGACGGCCTGCATCGGTCGCCGGACAACACGGCCATGGGCGAACTCAGCAGGTTGTCGCGCCCGTGCAGGTAGCTCTCGTCGACGGCGGTGCGAAAGCGCGGCTGGAAGAGCGTGTCGACGACACCCGGTGGCAGTTGCGGCACCACTTCGAAGATCGACGACAGCGTGGTCTCGGCGGCCGGATCACCACGGAGGCACAGAAGCAACAGGTAACGAGGGCGATGGGGATGGAAGGCCGCCTCGGTGTGGAACATCAGGTGCACCCTCGAAGAGGTCGACACCTGACGATCGACCGCGGCTCGGGTGGGAACGATGTTCTGGACGAGATCACCGCCGTGTTCGGGTTCGTAGCCGACCGGTTGACCGAGGCGGCGGGCAACGGTCAGCAGGGTCAACTCGCTGACGGTGTCCTTGGCGGACGTGGTGGTCGGGGTCAGCGGTGTCGGCGGCAGTTCGCCGACGGGCAATCCGCGCAGCAACAGTGCGCCCGAACGGTGCGGCTCGTCGCCGAAATCGACGAGTGCATCATGAACGACATCCGGCAGCAGCCGGGCGGCATGGCCCGCGAAGCGTACGAACGGTTCGAGCCTCGACGTGAATGCCGGCGCGACGATGTCTGGCCATGCCGGAGACTCGACGATCATCGGCAGATGGTGATGGGTCAAGGTCTTCATGTCGTCCGTCCTACGGAGTTGATGGAATAAATATTCCATAGTTCAGGATATCGGGAACAAACGAGTCAGAAGCGCATGCAGCTAACATGCCGCGCAGTGGAAGTCGCGGATCGCATCGGACGAGCCAGTACGAGCCTGACAACCGCCGAACGTCGGGTCGCCGAGGTGATCTTGGCCAGCCCGCAACTGGTGGCATTCGGCACAGTTGCCGACCTGGCCGAGAGCGCCGGCTCCGGCGCGGCGACCGTCGTGCGACTGGCGACCAAACTCGGCTACGAAGGATTCAGTGCGCTGCAGGCGTCGGTGCAACAGGATCTGGCCAACCAGCTTCGGCCCGCTGCCGAGCGAATTCGCGATCCAGCGGTGCACGATTCGCTGAGCCGCCATCTGCAACTGGAGATGGGCAACGTGCAAACCACGCTGGGGCAGCTCGATCAGGTGGCGGTCGCCGATGTGGTCGATCATCTTGCCGATCCGAGGCGGCGGGTCTACGTGCTGTCGGGTGATGCTTCGAAGGGCGTCTCCACCCAGTTCGTCGCCGATCTCGATGCCTTGCGTCCTGGCGTGATGTTGGTCGACGGCAACGATGTGGCGGTCCAACGCACTGTGGCGTTGATGGAGCGAGACGACGTGCTGGTGACCGTCGACCTGCGCCGCTACGACCGGTGGCTGGTCGACGCGGCCCGCGCCGCGGCAGGTGCGGGCGTGTGGACGGTTTCCATCGCCGACAGCGTGCTGTCGCCGGTTGCTGCGTGTGCCGAGCGCACGCTGGTGGTGACGGCGGCTGGTGCGGGGCCGTTCGACAGCCACGTCGGCACGCTTGCTCTGATGAACGTACTGGTGGCCGCAGCAGCGATCCGTCTGCGGCACATGGCCACCGACCGTCTCGACCGCTCCGAGGCCGCCTGGCTGGCCAGCAACGCCCTCACCGAGCGGTAGCAGTCAGGTCACTGCGACCGACTGCCAGCTTCCGTCGGTGGTCGCGCTGGTCAACGCCGCTGCGACCAGTTGTTGAATCCGGGCGCCGGTTGCGAAGTCGGGGTCGATCGGTCGCCCCGCCGCAGCGGCGGTTGCCCAGCCTCGGGTCATTGCCTCGGTGCGCCGGAAGATGTGCCGATAGGTGTCGTGAACGGGGGAGTGCGGCGCTCCGCTCCAGAACTCGTCGGGAATCACCAACGGCTGAGCCGGCCCCGTGTCGCCGGCACGCACCCCGCGAACCTCTTGCACGCCGCTCCAGTCGTTGAGGGCGTGCAACGTCCCGTTGCTTCCGTGCAAGTCGAGCTCATGGATCTGGCCGAAGGGGGTGCCCTCCCAGCACACCGCACTGACCTGCAACGTGGCCGTCGCCCCCGATTCGAACCGAGCGAGGATGACGGCGCTGTCTTCGGCTCGCGTGTAGCTCGTGCCGTCGGGCCGCGGCCCCTTGGGCACGAACGAGTTGCGGCTCGCGCTGACCGCGGAGACCTCGCCGAGAAACCATCTCGCCATGTCGAGCCAGTGCGAGCCCAGATCGCCGAGGATCCCCGACCCGGCCTTGGCTTCGTCGAACCTCCATGCGTACGACGTGTGGCGTGCGTAGCCGGCGAAGTACCGCATGCTCAACTGGTACGGCTGGCCCACGTAGCCGCTGGTGATCAGGCTCTTCACGAACTGGTTGGTCGGCATGAAGCGGTAGGTGAAGGGGACCATGGTGACCACACCGTTACGGCTCGCCAGGTCGGCCATCTCCGCGGCCTCGCCCGCTGTCATGCCGAGTGGCTTCTCGCAGAGCACCGGAAGCCGCCGATCGAGCGCTGCCATGGTGATCTCGTAGTGCGACTCGTTGGGGGAGGCGACGATCACCGCGTCGATCTCGCCCTTGTCGAGCATGATCTCCCAGTCGGTGAAGTGCTTGGGGATTCCCCACTTGCCGGCCACATCCTCGGTGCGCTGGGGATCGCGTCCGCACACTGCCGTGATGCGGCCGATCGGGTGATCGGCGAGCGCGGGCAGGTACATCGCATCGGCCCACCAGCTCGTGCCGACCAGCCCTACTCGAAGTGAACCAAACTCGGTCGCGTCTGCCGTCGGCACGGCGTCAGTCTGGCAGGTCAGTCAGTTGGGCTACCGAAGCGGCCATGATCGAAATCGACGAACGCTTGCCGGATCTCATCCTCGGTGTTCATCACGAACGGGCCGTAACGGGCTACGGGTTCGCCGATCGGCTCGCCCGTGAGCACGATGATCTCCGAGAGCGGGGCAACGCCCGAGACGGTGAGGTGGTTTCCGTCGACAACGGCGAGGATGCCTTCGTCGACCTTTGTATCGGCGACGAGTACGGCGCCGGTCAATGGATACACGAGCACGACGTGGCCGTCGGGCAGAGCGGTCGACACCGAGGCTCCGCCGTCGAGTGTCACGTGCGCGTACGAGATCGGCGTGTGCGTGCGACCGGGTCCGGTGAGACCGAACAGATCACCGGCGATCACCCGTACCGTCGCTCCATCGCGTTCGTCGCGAGCGTTCTCCGAGGCGAGCAGGTCTTGGTAGGCAGGTGTGGTCATCTTCAGCGACGACGGCAGGTTGACCCACAACTGCAGCCCATGACTGCGTCCTCCGCGTTGTTGCGCGGCGGCCGAGGGACCTTCCTTGTGGAGCACGCCGGATCCGGCCGTCATCCACTGCGTGTCGCCGGCGTTCAGGAAGCCGTGGTTGCCCATCGAGTCGCGATGCTCGGAATCACCCTCGAGGAGATAGGTCACGGTCTCGAACCCTCGGTGAGGGTGCCAGGGTGTGCCGGTGCCTTCACCCGGAGCGAACTCGACCGGACCGAAGTGATCGAACAGCAGGAATGGGTCGATGTAGGAAAGGGATTGGGTGGGGAACGGCCGGCGGACGACGAACCCGTCACCTTCGACGGCGCGTTGCGCTCGTACGAGGCGGCTGACGGTGGCAGTGGTTACCGGCATTTGACGACTCCTTGGTTGTTGCTCACACAACAGTTGCGAGGGTGTAAGTATTCCGGTTGGGTCAGTGGCAAGCGCTACGAGTTCGCACCGCTGCTATCTGAGTACCCGCAGCAGACGCAGCAGCCGCGTCGATGACCGTGCTCTCGGTCAGGACATCGCGGGTGGCGAGGAGACTGAACGTGCGTGCCGGGGGAGTAAAGCGGGACGCCGGTCGAAGTGTGCCCGAGTTCGCTCGCCGCTGCGACCGACCCGGGCCGCCCGCCCGGTCATCTGGTCAACGTTCGAGCAGACGGACCCGTGACAGCGTCTTGACGCGCGAGCACTCGATGTCGTTGCGCAGCGCTGCCCATGCCTGTTCGACGGTTGCTCCCTTTGCCGAGGCCACCACCATCGCCCCGTCGAACCGCTCGGCCTCGGCGACCCACACGGCCGTCACCTCGATGAGGCGGCCGTCGCGAGAGCGAAGGTGGTTCTCGCGGTAGTCCATCATCGTCCGCCAACCCGCACGCTCGAGCTCGCGCCGATCCTCGGGCTCGAGGGAGACGCCATGGCGCCGAGGTCGCATTGTCGGTTCGCGCATGCTGAACGCCATAGCTCGATTGTGAACCACATCGCCTGTGGATCGTCAGTGCCAACTACCTGTGGATTCGCTGGGGATATCAGCCCGAATGCTGTGCGCGAGACTGGGCCCATGTCAGCACAAGCACGACTCAAAGAACTCGGCATCGATCTTCCGGAGCCGATGGCTCCCGCGGGCTTGTACCGCTCGGCGGTGCGCGTCGACGACCTTGTCTTCCTGTCGGGTGCCGGGCCCCGGCAAGCCGACGGAAGTTTCGTCACTGGCAAGGTCGGGGGAGCGGTCAGTCTCGAAGCGGGGCGCGATGCCGCCCGACTGGTCGGGCTGCAGCTTCTGGCGAGCCTGCACGTCGAGCTGGGATCGCTCGACAAGGTGGTGCAAGTTGTCAAGCTCCTCGGCATGGTCAACTGCGCGCCAGGGTTCAACAACACGCCCGCCGTGATCGATGGTTGTTCGGAATTGTTCATCCAAGTGTTCGGCGAAGCCGGGCGTAGTGCGAGGAGCGCGGTCGGCATGGCCGAGTTGCCATTCGACATCTCCGTCGAGGTGGAAGCGATCGTTAAGGTCTCGTAGCCACCCGTCGACAGGTCTCGAAGTTGTAGAGTTTCGTCATGACGAAAGTGGCCGGTGACTCATCGGTGCAGCGGTCGCGGTGCCGGTGGTGCCGCCGAGTGCTTCCAGTGCAGAAGATGGGCCGGCCGAGGGTGTTCTGCAGCCAGGCATGCCGGCAATGGGATTGGGTGGGTCGCCAGCGAGCGCGGGAGCTGCAGCTCAACGAGGACGAGTTGATCGTGACCAGAGCAGCGTTGGATCAACTTCACGACGAGCTCTACGTGGTGGCCTGCGCCGTCGACGACGTGGAACGCGACCTCGAGGCCGCCGGCAAGGGCCCGCAAGCCAAGGAGCTAGCAGAGATGTTGCGCTGGTTGCTCGAAGCGGCCCGCCCGATCCGCGACCGGGAGACTGGTTCGCAACGCCCATAATCATCGTTATGTCAGTTTGGACAGGAGCCTGTCTCGATCTGCGACGGTATGCCGCTGAGCGACTGTGCCCCACGTGTCCAAACCGGCGCAGCTGAGCTGGCGGAGACCCAAGTACAGTCCCCGCGGTGACTGCCGAACACGACTGCATCTTCTGCGGGATCGTCGCCGGCGCGATCTCATCAACGACGATCGCTCAGAGCGCAAGGGCAATAGCCTTCATGGACGTCCATCCCGTGACCCGTGGCCACGCCCTCGTTGTCTCTCGTGCGCACGCGACCGACCTGCTCGACATCACCGCCGAAGACCTGGCAGCGTGCGTCCATCTCGCGCAAGAGGTGGCGGGACGGGCCAGGGACCGGCTCGGTGCGGATGGTGTCAACCTTCTGAACTGTAGCGGCGTGGACGCTTGGCAAACTGTGTTCCACTTCCACTTCCACGTCATCCCGCGGTTCAAGAACCAACCCGGCAAGGACGCCATAGGACTGCCATGGGACTCAGTGCCCGGCAACCTCGACGAGATCGAGCGCATCGGCAACCATCTGTCGTGAGCTGAGGAAGAGTTGCGGATCGATCAGAAACTGCCGTCGTTCTCGCGCACTCGCCTAACTCCCCAGGGTGTGCGATTGTGAATTCGGAAGCGCCGAACTGCCGATCGACGTTCCTCTTGACTCTGCTCTATCGAGCGGCGTCGTGCAACACGTCCTTCTGTTCACGATCGTCCTTGCGTTGTCGCGCCAGAGCGAAATCGGGGCGGGTTGGATCGAGCGTTTGACGGCTGGGGCACCGTATGGGGGCGCCAGTTCACAGACGCAACGGATTCAAGGAGTTCGGCCAGATCTGCGTCGCTCTGCGTGCTGAACAACGGTTTCCACCTCAGTCAGTAGGTGCACCGCGTGCTCTCGACGTGGGAGCTTCGTGAGCGTGTCCCGGCGCCCGTCGACGGGTCGATCCCAAAAGATGACGGCCGTCGTGATGCACCACAGTGGCGGTACGGGAGGGTTCCGCTCATGGGTGAGCGTCAATCAAGAACAGAACGCGGGTGTCGTGGTGATGGCGGCCCACGCCGATCTCGGGAGGGTTGACCGCGTCGGCGAGGCCCTGCTTGCTGCGATGACGACACCCCGAGAGTAGAGCGACGCAGACGGGCGGCGTGCGCTCCGCCGAGCCATTGCGACGGTGCGTGACGCCCACCCGCCTACGCAGGCGCCGATTTGGGCCGCGGACGCCCGTTCTGGCGCCCACGTAGGGCCATTGTCCACCCGACTCGATCGCTGTCGATCGGCGGAACACGGGCTTGTTTCCGGCGGGTTAAGAACGCCCGCTCCCCTTTCATCTGCCTTGACAGTTTCGTATAGTGGTGCCCCAGGGACGTTGGGTGGTTGATTTTGGGCTTCGCGGCGGCCCTGCACATGTGCAGGTTGACGACCTGTGAACTACCGACCGCCCTCGACGTTAAGGACCTCCCTCCAATGACGATGAAACGACTCGACTCTCGCGATGGCCAGGTCTACGTGCTGCCCAGCACCGACCCGCTCTGGCTCGCCGTTCGCATTGCCAAGACCACCGGCCGGCCTCTGCTCCTGCGCGGCGACCCCGGCACGGGCAAGTCATCGCTGGCTGCCAAGGTGGCGTTGGACGAGAAGTGGCGGTACTACGAGCACACCATCACCCCGAGCACCGATGGCACCGACCTCCTGTGGACGTTCGACTCCACGCGCAAGTCGTCCAAGGTGTTGTCCAACGGCTCGGCGCCCACCGAGAACTACGAGTTCGTCGAGCCTGGCCCGTTGTGGTGGGCGTTCGATCGCAACCAAGCGCGCTTTCGGGGTCAGCCTCGGCGCCGGGTCATCGACGCCTACCGCAACGACGAGGCCGAAGAACCCTCCCACGAGCTCAACTCCGAGCGTCTCGACGATGGCGCCGTCGTGCTGATCGACGACATCGACAAGGCCGGCCCCGACGTGCCCAACGGTTTGCTCGGAGCGTTGGGATCGGGCCGGTTTCGCGTCGAGGCGACCGGCACGGATGTCGAGCTGAACGGCGACACGAACGTGCTCGTAGTGATCACGACCAACAACGAACGCGATCTTCCGCCGGCCTTCGAACGGCGTTGCATCGTGCACGATCTCACCCCACCAACCAGCGATCAGCTCGTCGCCATCGCCTTGGCCCACGCCAAGCACGAGGGGCGTTCGTTGACCAAGACGAAGAAGGAACGCATCCGCCGCGTCGCCGAGAAGGTGATCGAGCTCCGCGAGGAGGCCCCCGCCAAGAAGGTACGAGCCCCCGGGATCGCCGAGTTCCTCGACGCTGTCTGGGCCTGCCTCGACACTGGGATCGATCCGGACGGTGACCAGTGGGAATTCGTCCAATCGATGACCCTTGCCAAGAACCAGCGCTGGGACGACCCGGTGGCGCCATCGGAAGAAACCTCGCCTCGACGACGGGCCCCGAGCAGCAAATCCGAGTAGATGGGGTCACGTCCCCGCGTTCGATCCGACTCGCGTCAGGGTCTACCGTTCGCTCCATGATCAAGCTAAGCGTCACCTACCCGAAGGGCGAGGGCACCACCTTCGACCACAAGTACTACGCGGCGTCGCACATTCCTCTGTGCAACAGCACCTTCCGCCCCACCAAGACCGAGATCGACAAGGGGATAGACGGCCCGAACGCCGCCGGTGTCCACTTCTACTTCGAGTCGATGGATGCGCTGCAGGCGGCATTGGCCGACCCGAAGATGCCTGACGTGATGGAAGACGTCACCAACTACACCAACATCGCCCCGGTGATGCAGATCTCCGAAGTCGTCAGCTGACCTCAGGTCGCTGGCGCGCGAGACGAGGCCTTGTTCGATGGTCGACCTGAATGTTGCGGTTGTTGCTGGTATCGAAGTACCGGCTCCCCTCCCGGATGCTCCCCCACACTCCGCGACTGCAGCCGAGATCGCCCAGTTCGTTGCACTGCGTGCCGCCGCGTGCGTCGGTGCCGATTTCTCCAACGTGGCTCTGCTCGACCAGGACGGGGCCTCACTGCGACTGTTCCATGGTGCCTATCGCGATCGTGGTCTCACCGAGATCTCGATCGAGGCGCCCTACCCGATCGCTGCGGCTGTTCGCACCGGTGATGCCATTGTTCTGTGCAGCCGCACGTCGTATGGGGAGATGTTTCCCGAACTGCTCGACGAGACGGTGGCCACCGGCATCCAGGCGGCGGTGTCGTTGCCGCTGCACCGGGCCGATGGCTCGGCGGTCGGCGCGATCGGGTTCGCATGGACGGATCCGCCCAAGTTCGACTTGAGGATGGAGAACGCCTTGCGGGCGGTCGCCAAGCTGTGCGTCGAGATCGTCGAGCGAGCAGAACGCTATGACGCCGAGCACCAGCTGGTGGTCGACTTGCACAACCGAATGCTCGAGGACCTCCCCCAACACGCCCGCATTGATCTGGCGGCGCGCTACTTGCCCGCAGGCCGGCCGGCATTCGTCGGTGGCGACTGGTACGAGGGCATCCTCCTGGGAGAAGACCGCATCGCCGTCGTCGTCGGCGATGTGAACGGACATGGGATCGCGGCCGCGGCCGACATGGCGCTGATTCGCGGAATGGTCTCGGCGTTGCTGTACTCCGGTGTCGAGATCGCCGACGTGTTCACCCAGGTTTCGGAGGTGCTGCTCAAGAGGTCGGGTCACCTGCTGGCGACGGCTGCACTCGCAGTGATCGACATGGCGGCCGCAACGCTGACGTTTGCGACCGCAGGCCATCCTCCGCCCTTGGTCGTGACGCCCGAGGGCTCGGTGCAGGTGCTCGACACGGCCAACGCGCCGATGCTGGGCATCGTCGCGACACGCAGCATTGCCGAGACCATCGCCTTTCCACCCGGTTCCCAACTCGTCGTGTACACCGACGGGATGATCGAGCGGCGCGGTCGCCCCTTCTTCGAAGGGGTCGATCTTGCGGTCGCCCACCTCGCCTCACTGCCCATCCGTCTCGGTGCCCACGACCTGATCGACTCGATCCTCGACGCGCTCGTCGGCGATTCGACGCCCGACGACGACATCGCCGTGATCGTCGTCGATCACCTCTTCTGACACGCCACAATGGGTCGATGAGCATCGTCGTTGACCAGCCTGTCGAGCATGTCTTGACCATCGGCATCAACCGTCCCGAAGCGCGAAACGCGGTCGACGGTCCCACCGCCCGCGCCTTGGCCGAGGAGTTCCGTGCCTTCGACGACGACGCCGACCTCCATGTCGCCGTGCTGTACGGCCTGGAGGGGACGTTCTGCGCAGGCGCCGATCTCAAGCAGATCGGGTCGGGAAACGGCAATCGAGTCGAGCGTGACATGTCGCTCGACGGGCCGCTCGGCCCGACGCGGATGTTGCTCGACAAGCCGGTGATCGCCGCGGTGGAGGGTTACGCAGTCGCCGGAGGGTTGGAGCTGGCGTTGTGGTGCGATCTGCGGGTGGCCGCGAGCGACGCGGTGTTCGGAGTGTTCTGCCGACGGTGGGGTGTGCCCTTGGTCGACGGCGGCACGTTGCGCCTCCCCCGCCTCATCGGTCACAGTCATGCGCTCGACATGATCCTGACCGGCCGCGGTGTATCGGGTGACGAGGCGTTGCGCATGGGCCTGGCCAACCGACTGGTCGCCCACGGCAACGCTCTCGATGCAGCGGTGAAGCTGGCCGCCGAGATCGCTGCGCTCCCCCAGGTTTGCCTTCGCTCGGATCGCCGCAGCAGTTACGACCAGTGGGGCCTGACGTACGACGAGGCCCTCGCCAACGAGACCGATCTCGGGCTGAAGACCATCCGCTCCGGTGAAACCCAGGCCGGCGCCGCCCGCTTCGCTGCCGGTGAGGGCCGCCACGGAGGCTGACTAGCGCACCCTCATCAGATCGACGACGAACACCAGGGTTTCGCCACCCTTGATCACGCCGCCGGCTCCTCGACTGCCGTACCCGAGCTGGGGTGGGATCGTCAATCGTCGGCGGCCGCCAACTCGCATGCCGGCGACACCTCTGTCCCAACCCTCGATCACTTCACGGGCGCCGAGCCGGAAGTCGAAGGCGTCGCCGCGGTTCCAGCTGGCGTCGAACTCATGCCCGCTGCTCCAGGCCACCCCGGCGTAGTGCACCGAGACCCGCTTGCCGACGACGGCTTCGTCACCGTCACCCACCACCTCGTCCTCGATCGTCAGATCGGCGGGTGGATCGCTGTCGGGAATGGTGATCGTCGGTCGGTCGGCCATGAACCGACCATAGCCGCCTACTGCGATCGCGGGCGCACGTAGGTCCCCTGAGCGACCGCTACCGGCTTGTCGACGCTCTCGGTCCAGGCCACCATCGAGCCGACGATCGACCGTCGACCGACATCGAGGAGATCGGCACGAGCACGGATCTCCAATCCTTTCGCCGGCCGCAGGTAGCGGATCGACAGCTCGCTGGTCAGCGTCATCGGCTCGATGCCGATGGCGGTGAAGCAGGCGTAGTAGAGGGCTTCGTCGCACAGTCCGAACACCGTCGCTCCGCTGATGATCTCGCCGGGCCGCAGGGCCGATGGTTGGATGCCGAGGTAAGCAACAGCCCAGCCACTGCCCACCTCCTCGCAGCGGGTGGTGCTGGCCGGGAACCCGGCGGTGACGAACTCGTTGATCTGCGCTGCGGTGACCACGCTCATGCAGCCGGACTGTACTCAGCGGCAGTGCCGCCGATCTTGCCGTGACAGCGGCGAGAATGGGAGCCATGGCGCGGCGTTTCTGGTTGATCGGTGGTGCCGGCATTGCAATGGTGCTGCTCGCCTCTGTTCCCAGCCTGCCGCACGAGACCGCCGCTACCTCCGGATCTTCGTCGTCGAGCACGACCTCGGCCGCGTCGGTGGAACCGCCAACGACAACGACGACGACGAGCGCGCCGCCGACGTCGACCACGTCCACGACGACCACCACTCCCCCTGTCGTCACGACCACGACGGCACCGACCACGACGGCACCGACCACGACCACGACCACGACGGTCGCCCCCGAGCCGGCAACCTTCAACAAGCAGGCCTTCGACGCTGTCGTTGCCGCGGCCACAGTGGATCTCGGCGACCTGTCGGCGGGTGTCGCCGTCATTCGTGACGGCAAGGTGCTGCACACTGCCGCATTCGGGATGGAGAACCCGCTCGAGTCGCGCCCGGCCACCGTGCATACGAGGTTCCGCCTCGCCAGCGTCTCCAAGATGCTCACCGCCATCACGATCATGCAGCTGGTCGACGAGGGCTCGATCGCGCTCGACCAGCCGTTCGTCGAGCAACTCGGGGTGGCCGGGCCGTTCAACGATCCACGGGTGGCCACGGTCACCGTGCGCCAACTGCTGTCGCACACCTCCGGCTTTCCCGTCTCCCGCGACATCTTCTTCGGCCACGGCGTCGACGACTGGCATCAGGCTGCTGCTGCGGCGTTCGGCCAAACGCTGCTCTTCGATCCGAGCACAGCGTTCCGGTACAGCAACACCAACTTCTGCCTGCTCGGTCTGCTGATCGAAAAGGTCACCGGGCAGACGTTCGACGCGGCGATCCAGGAGCGGGTGTTGGAACCCATTGGGGCCAAGGCGCACCTGGCGCCGACCTTCGACACCCAGCCGGGTGACGCCGTGCATGCTTCCGGGACCGGTCGCAACTACATGGAAGCACTCGGTCCGGCCGGCGCGTGGGTGGCCACTCCGCTCGACGTCGCCAAGATCGCCGCGGCCCTGCGCCCGGACTCGCCCGGGCATCAACTGCTCGATCCGGCAGTCGTCGACGAGATGCGCACGTCGATCCCGGTGCCCGTCGAGATCCCGCCTCCCGCCGTGTGGTGGAGCTACGGGATGGGGACGATGCTGTTCGCCGATGGGTCGTGGGGCCACACTGGAACCATCGAGTCGACCCACGCGATCGTGGTCAACCGGCCCGACGGCCTCACCATCGCGTTGATGGTCAGCGGCAAGTTCCCGGCCAACTCCGATGATCTGCTCACGGTCATCGCCGACGCCGTCACCGCCAGCGCCACGCCGTAGACCCAGCGGCTACCTTCGGCACATGGCCCTACCGAACACCGGCATGCCGGCGGAGGCGATCTTCGCCCATCTCGACGATCTCAAAGGCAACGACGTGCGCTGGCGCGACGGCCGAGCCTTCACGCTCGTCTACTACGCCGGCGACGACGTACTTGCCGTTGCCGAGGAGGCCTACCGTCGGTACGCCACGGAGAATGCGTTGAACACCGATGCGTTCCCGAGCCTGCGGACGATCCAGGCCGAAGTCGTCGCCATCGTCGGCGACTGGCTGGAGGCCGACGATCAGGCTGCCGGGTTCATGACCTCGGGCGGCACCGAGAGCATCCTCCTTGCCGTCAAAGCGGCGCGAGAACGGGGTCGCGCCGAGCGCGGGATCACCGAACCCAACATCGTGCTACCCAGTTCGGCGCACGCCGCGTTCGAGAAGGGCTGCAACTACTTCGGTCTGGAGAGCCGCCGGATCCCGGTCGGCGCCGACTGGCGTGCCGACGTCGACGCGATGGAGGCAGCCGTCGACCACAACACGGTGCTGCTGGTCGCCTCCGCGCCGCAGTATCCGCAAGGGGTCATCGACCCTGTCGAAGCCATCGCCGTCCTCGCAGCAACGCACGACATCAACTGCCACGTCGATGCGTGCATGGGTGGCATCGTGCTGACCTACCTCGCCCGACTCGGCGAGGTGATCCCGCCGTGGAACTTCGCGGTACCCGGCGTCACCAGCATCTCGGTCGATCTCCACAAGTTCGGGTACACCGCCAAGGGCGCATCCGTCATCATGCACCGCACCAAGAAGCTGCGCAGCTACCAGACCTACGTCACCGACAACTGGCTCGGCGGCGTGTACGGCTCCTCGGGGGTGCTCGGCACGAAGGGTGGCGGGTCGATGGCGGCGGCGTGGGCCGTGATGCACTACCTCGGCAACGACGGCTACAAGCGGGTCAC
Organism: Ilumatobacteraceae bacterium; assembly: GCA_963720775.1. Classification (GTDB taxonomy): domain Bacteria; phylum Actinomycetota; class Acidimicrobiia; order Acidimicrobiales; family Ilumatobacteraceae; genus JAENVT01. Next base: position 403,934 of record CAVRGR010000002.1, read on the forward strand.
GGCCGCGGCGCGGCAAGCGTGCATTCAGCTCGCCGACTCGATTGCCGCGATCCCCGAGCTGACGGCACGAGCCAGGCCGCAAGCAACGCTGCTGGCGTTCGGTGCTGCCGATCCCGCACAGCTCGACGTGTTCGCCGTGGCCGACGGACTGTGGCGGCGCGGCTGGTACGTCGATCGGCAGGGCCCACCACCCTCACTTCATTGCACCGTCAGCAACGTTCATCACGGCAAGATCGAGCACTTCGTCGCCGATCTGCAAGCGGCCATCGGTGAGGTCGCGCCGTCCGCCCGGGCCGGCCAGCAGGGCGTGTACGGGACGATCGAGTAGCTCGACGGGCTTGCGGCGATCGACGCCTACTGCCAACGCGGCGAGACCTCGGGCGACCGTAAGCATGAGCACAACAGTGATGATGACCGCGAGGTAGCCGTTGGCCTTCACGTCGACGAAGTCGTAGGGATAGATGTGGATGATCGAACCACGCACCAACGTGAGGGCCACCCACAACACGGGGAAGATCAGCATCTGCGAGAGGTGTCGACGCTGGAGCTCGCTCCGCTGCTCGAACAACCAGGTGCCGACGAACAACAACGGTGAAACGGCGTGGGCCAGGACATCGCCCACCACCGCAATCCCGACGTAGTGCTGATCCGCGGCGAGCAACGTGTAGTAGACGACGCCGGTGACGGTGATGCACACCAGCCCAGTCAGCCGCGGAGCGCCGGCAACCCATGGCCAACGCTCGGGTCGCATGGCCAACGCCACGCACACTGCGAGCACGATGAGGTTCGACTCGATGGTGAAGTAGCACAGCTCGTTCGCCACCCGCCCGAACACGCTGGTGAACTGCGGATCGGCCGTGGTGGCAGCCTCGCCGAACTTGATGGCCAAGCCGGTGGCGGCCACCAACGCGTTCAGCGCGAGAGCGGCGCGGATCGCAGTCGATCGACGCTCTGCGGTGGTCGATGTTTGCACGCTGCTGCATTCGACGCAAATCGATCCGCGGATCTCCACCACCCGAAACGGGTCCACAGCACGGGGAATCCGCGCCGTGGACCCGTTCAGACGGTGTGGCTAAGCGGTGTAGATGATCTCCACCCCGCAGATGTCCATCGAGGCGAATCCGGCACCCGGGGTGAAACGGAGGAAGAAGTACTCGCCCGAGTCGACACGCTCTGGTACAGCTGCAGTGGCAGTCAGCGTGACGAGGTTCTGGACTCCCACCGATGAAACGGTGGCGACCGTATCAACCAACGTGGTGACCTTGTTCAGCGACACCGTCAGGTTGTTCACGGCATCACCGTCGATGATGAACGCCTTGAATCCAGTGACGGTCACGCCAATCGGGAGTTGTACCGATGCCTCGAGTACGGCATTGGTGCTCGATTTGACGCACCCGTTGATGAAGGTCGTGGTGTTGGGAGCTGAGGCCGTGAACGCAGGATGACCGAGCTCGACCGAGCCGTTCTTCGGGAGGTAGCGATCGTCGAAGTTGTGATCGGCGTAGAAGCCGACCACGTCGGCGATGACGTTGACGGTTCCGCCCAGGTTGAAGAAGCTGACCTTGCCGTCGGCCGACAGGCGCACGTCGACCTTGTTCGGCGTGGCCGCTTGGCCGGCCTGCCAGTTCAACGACGAGGCGAGCGGCTTGGCCGCGTCGGACGGCCAGACGGTCAAGAAGCTGCCTGCGGTTCCGTCGACCACGGTCACGTTCATGGCGACAGCGATCGCATCGGGCGAGATCGTGCAGTTGCCATTGGTGCCCCGCACGACCTGCGTGTATGTTTCGCCGGCACCGATGGGAGTGGCCCGCGGCCCGACCTGCGAGGCCGCCCGGGTATCGAGCAAGCGGCACGGCGTGATCGGCACGAACACGTCGCGCTCCCCGGAGCTGACGGCTGCGTTCGTGATGGCGATCCCGCCACCGGCCCCTACTGCAACAGCTAGCGCTGCGCCAACCGCCGCCCACCTGACGCGCCAGACCTTCGATTCCTTCATTGCATTCCCCTTCCAAATGGTCGACGGGACAGTCAATGACGGCCGTCCCGGTGCTCCGCACCCTAGGTCGCCAAAATGACGGGCTCGCGCATAGTCAGCGAGCCGCCTCGCTCCGCGGCATGTCACCAGGTGAGCGTGACTACTCCGGCTCGCTGCCCGGTGGACTTGTTGTGGATTCGAATCGTGGTGGAGCTGTCGACCTCGACATCGACCAAGTGCTCGTAGTCGATGGAAACGATATGAGCACCCTGCGCGAAGCCCAAGCCCTGTGTGACGGCGGCGTTGGCTGTCGAGTCGAGGCCGACCGACTCGATGAAGTTGCCGGGTATCGAGAGCAACGATGCTTGGCCTACTCCCCGAAACCCCGCGGTCAGTACGACGCCGGTGAGCGACACGGGCACGTTCGGCGGCACGGCGATCGGGGCACTGACGCCACCTGCGGCGAGGTCGAACGTCACCTGGAGCTTCTGCGGGTAGCGATCGTCGTGGTTGTGATCGGCGTAATAGCCGAGGACGTCGGCGATGATGTTCACCGTGCCGGCGTTGTTGTAGAGATTGATCCTGCCCTCGGGCGACAGGCGCACATCGACCTTGTTCGGCCGCGCCGCATCGCCCGCTTGCCAGTTGAGCACCGACGCCAACGGTTTGGCCGCATCCGATGGCCAGACAGTCAAGAAGCTGCCCGCGGTGCCATCGACGACTGTCGTGTTCATGGCCACGGCGATCGCGTCCGTCGGGATCGTGCAGTTGCCGTTGGAACCCGTCACCTGCTGCGTGTAGGTCTCCCCGGCACCGAGCGGCGTGCTCCTCGGGCCTACGAGCGTCGCCGGCCGGGTGTCGAGCAATCGGCACGGGTTCGTCGGCACGAACACCGCTCGTTCACCGGAGCTGACCGCCGCATTGGTCACGGCGATGCCGCCACCTGCACCGATCGCCACGGCCACCGCCGCACCGACTGCTGCCCACCGAGCTCGAAATGAACCTCGATCCTTCTTCACGGCTCCACCTCTCCAAGTCTCCGGAACACATCCACGCGTGTCCGGGGTGCACCCACTGCACGAGCGCGAACGGTACAGTGACTCGTGCAATAGCCCTCGCGGGAGAGCCTGCAACGCAGCCAGCGTTGCGGCGCCGAAGGAGCAACCTCCCCGGAATCTCTCAGGCAAACGGACCGCGCGGGAAGGCAACGCTGGAAAGCAGTGGGCATCGCGCTCGCTCGCCGAAGGGGAAACCCGCTCGCTCTCGGGCGTTCGGAGAAGCTCTCAGGTACCGATGACAGCTGGGGAAGAAGTCATCTGCGACCCCCAGGGAGTGATCATGAGAGCAGCGCTCGACGAGTTGATCGATGCCGGCGAGTTCACCCGCCGGCACACGTCCGCCACCGCGGCCGATCGCCAGCACATGCTCGCGGTGATCGGTGAGCAGTCGGTCGAATCGCTCCTCGATCACACAGTGCCACCCGTCATCCGCATGAAGGGAGTGCTCGAACTGGGCGCGTCCCGATCGCCCGAGTCGGTGCTCGGAGAGCTTCGCCAACTGGCGGCGCGCAACGTGGCTCGTACCAGCCTGATCGGGATGGGCTACTACGGCACCATCACTCCCCCGGTGATCCTGCGCAACGTGCTGGAGAACCCGGCGTGGTACACGGCCTACACGCCGTATCAGCCGGAGATCAGCCAGGGCCGCCTCGAGGCCTTGCTCAACTTCCAGACGATGGTCGCCGAGCTCACCGGTTTCGAGATGGCCAACGCTTCGCTGCTCGACGAGGCCACCGCTGCTGCCGAGGCGATGACGATGGCTCGCCGACTGTCGAAGTCCGACAGCAACCGCTTCCTCGTCCACGGCGACACACATCCGCAGACCATCGCCGTTCTCGCCACCCGGGCCGAGCCGGTCGGCATCGAGTTGGTGGTCGGCCACAACGGCGACCCAACAGGCGGTTGCTTCGGCGCGCTGTTCAGCCTGCCCACTTCGAGCGGTGCCGTCACCGACTGGCGGGCGAAGATCGAGGCGGTCCATGCGGTGGGTGGTCTGGCAGTGGTGGCCACCGATCTTCTGGCGTGCACGCTCACGGTGCCCCCCGGCCAACTCGGCGCCGACATCGCCATCGGGTCGGCGCAGCGCTTCGGCGTGTCGATGGGCTTCGGCGGGCCGCACGCGGCCTTCATCGCCTCCGGCGAAGCTGCGGCTCGCGCCCTTCCCGGCCGCCTGGTGGGGGTCAGCACCGACACTGGGGGTCGGCCTGCGCTGCGCTTGGCGCTGCAGACCGCGAGCAGCACATCCGCCGCGAGAAGGCGACCTCCAACATCTGCACGGCTCAGGTGCTGCTGGCCAACATCGCCGGGTTCTATGCGGCCTGGCACGGCTCCGATGGCCTCCGCAAGATCGCCGAACGAATTCACCGGCTGACGTCGATGACTGCCGACGGCTTGCGTTCGGCCGGCCTCGCACTGGTCAACGACACGTGGTTCGACACCCTTCAGGTGCGCTGCGACGCGCCCGCAGTGCTGGCCCGCGCCGCTGCTGCCGGCATCGATCTGCGCTACGTCGACGACAACACGATCGGCTTCAGCTTCGACGAGACGTCGAGCCGATCGACGGTCGCCGCGGTGCTCGCCGCGTTCGAGGTGGCTGCCGACATCGGCGACTCCGCCACCGAGGGCCTGCCCGCTCGCCGAACCGACGAGTTCCTCACGCAGACGGTGTTCGAGCGGTACCACACCGAGCACGAGATGCTCCGCTACCTTCGCCGGCTCGCCGACAAGGACCTGGCCCTCGATCGTTCGATGATCCCGCTCGGGTCGTGCACCATGAAGCTCAACGCCACCGTGGAGATGGAGCCACTCACCTGGCCCGGTTTGGCCGACATGCATCCGTTCACGCCACAGGAGTCGACCGTCGGGATCAGGGAGATGATCTCCCAGCTCGAGTCGATGCTGCTGGCGATCACCGGCTACGACGCGATCAGCCTGCAACCGAACGCCGGTAGCCAGGGCGAGTTCTCCGGTCTGCTGGCGATCCGGGCCTATCACCGCAGCCGCGGCGAGGCCGGCAGGAACGTCTGCCTCATCCCGTCGAGCGCGCATGGCACCAACGCGGCGAGTGCGGTGATGGCCGGGTTGAAGGTGGTCGTCGTACGTTGCGACGATCGCGGCAACATCGACCTCGACGACCTGGAGGCCAAGGCTTCAGCCGCAGGCGCGGAACTGGCCGCGGCGATGGTCACCTACCCGTCGACGCACGGTGTGTTCGAGGCCAAGATCGGCGAGCTGTGCGAGATCGTCCATCGCAACGGTGGCCAGGTGTACGTCGACGGGGCGAACCTCAACGCCATGGTCGGATTGGCCCAACCGGGCAAGTTCGGCGCAGACGTGAGCCATCTCAACTTGCACAAGACGTTCTGCATCCCGCACGGCGGGGGCGGGCCAGGCGTGGGGCCGGTTGCGGTGCGGGCTCATCTGGCCGAGTTCCTGCCGGCCCATCCGTTGCACTCCGCCGGCAGGCCCGTCGGCGCCGTGGCCGCCGCCCCGATCGGTTCGGCGGCGATCCTGTCGATCTCGTGGGTGTACATCGCTCTGATGGGCGCGGCGGGACTCACCGACGCCAGCGCCATGGCGGTGCTCAATGCCAACTATCTCGCCACCCGACTCGATCCGCACTTCCCGGTGCTCTACACCGGCGAGCACGGCCGTGTGGCCCACGAATGCATCATCGATCTTCGACCGATCACCAAGGTCAGCGGCGTGACCGTCGACGACGTGGCCAAGCGGCTGATCGATTATGGATTCCACGCGCCGACGATGAGCTTCCCGGTCTCGGGCACGTTGATGATCGAACCGACGGAGAGCGAATCGTTGTACGAGCTCGACAGGTTCTGCGAGGCGATGATCGCCATCAAGGGTGAGATCGATGCCGTCGTTGCAGGCACCTGGCCGGTCGAGTCCAGCCCGTTGCGTCACGCCCCGCACACCGCGGAAGACCTCATCGGGGACTGGGATCGTCCGTACGACCGGCAACTCGGCGCCTATCCGCTGGCCACCCTGCGCGCCGCGAAGTACTTCCCGCCTGTCTCGCGCATCGACGCCGCGTACGGCGACCGCCACCTCATCTGCACCTGTGAGCCGCTCGAAGCGTTCGCCGCAGCGTCGACCTGAGTGCCGAGGAGTACGGTGCGCACATGAGCCAGAACACTCCCCCAGGTATCGGCGACCTCTTTGGACTGTTCGGCGGCGCCAACCCGTTCGGCGCGGTCACCAAGTCGATCGCCCAGTTCCAGCGGGGCGTCAGTGATTTCTTGCGCGCGGTCGAGAACTTCAACCGGACGATGGAGCAGATGCACGGCGTCGCGGTTCGCATCAACAGCCTGCTCGACACTGTCGAGGAGCCGATGAGGGAATTCGTTCCACGGGTCTCGAAGACGATCAAGACGGCCGACGCAATGGTCGAGCAACTTGCCGGGCCCATCGAGAAGGTTGCCCCGGGCCTCGCCAAGCTGGCCGAGGTGCTTGCCAATCCCGCCATCGCCAACTTCCCGACCGACCTCACGGAGTTCATGGGTGTGCTCGGCGATCTGGCCCACCGCCTGCAGCCGCTGGGTCAGTTCGCCGAATCGGCCGGCAGCTTGTTCGGCTTGCGGGCGCTCACCGGTTCACGCCCCGCGACACCCGCTGCGCCGGCCCCGCCCATTGCGGCTACATCGACCGTCGATCCGGCCAAGGCACCTGCGAAGAAGGCCCCCGCGAAGCGGCCACCGGCGAAGAAGGAAGCCGCCAAGAAGGCCGCCGCGAAGAAGGCACCCGCGAAGAACGCTGCGGCGAAGCGGGCTCCGGCGAAGAAGGCTGCGGCGACGAAGCGCTGATCAGTGCTTGGCGACGAAGGGCGTTGGCGCGATGCGCCCGCTGAGCTCGCTGCCCCGAACCTCGATGGTGACCTCTGTGCCAACTGCAGTGGAGGGAGGCATGAAGGCCAGAGCGATGCCGTGCCCTAGCATCGGAGAGAAGTTGCCACTGGTGACCAGCCCAACCGCGTGACCGGCGACCGATACGGCGCACTCGGCGCGTGGTGGCCGGCGACCCTCCGTGGTGATGCCCATCAGCAGGCGTCGGACGCCCGCTGAGCGTTCCGCATCGAGGGCCGCGCGTCCTCGGAACTCGGGCTTCGACCACGCCACGACCCATCCCAGACCCGCCTGCAGCGGGGTGATGCCGGCACCCAGCTCGTGGCCGTGTAGCGGCAGGCCGGCTTCGAGACGCAACGTGTCGCGGGCACCGAGGCCTGCCGGGCTGATGCCGGCAGCCGTGATGGCCGTCCACAGATCGGTGGCCGCCGCCTTGGGTACGGCGATCTCGACGCCGGCCTCACCGGTGTAGCCGGTGCCGGCGACGACGCACGTGACACCTTCCCAGTCGAGCGTGCTGACCCGGAAGCGGCCGACCGCGGCAGCATCGGGGAAGACCGTGGCCAATCGTTCCTTGGCCAGCGGGCCCTGCACGGCGAGAACGGCGCGATCGTGGGTGGTGTCGTTGCCGCCGATGGCGGCACGAACCCGATCGGTGTTGGAGGCGTTCGGCATGACATCGAACACCGTGTCGCCGACCCACCACACGATGATGTCGTCGAGCACCGAAGCGTCGGCCTCGTCGAGCAGGTGGGTGTACTGGGCACGGCCCGGGGCAACCTTGTACAGGTCGTTGGTGAACGCGAGCTGCAGACGCGCGGCCGCATCGGGGCCCTCGACGCGCACGGTGCCGAGGTGCGAGACGTCGAACACCACCGAATCGCGGCGACAGCAAAGATGCTCCTCGACCGTGCCGCTGGGGTACGAAAGCGGCATCTCCCAGCCGCCGAAGGGAACCATCTTCGCGTCGAGCGACCTGTGCACCGCGTCGAGCGGGCTGAACGCGGCGTCGCTCATCACATGGCGTGTCGAGATGGCGCCGACCCCGGCGAGGTGCCGCCGAGGTCGACGATCGTCGAGTCGAGATCCGACTTCACTCCCCCGAGGGCCAACACGTTGAGCACGCCCTGGCCGCCGCGGCGCATGACATCGATCAGCTGCTCGCCGTCGCACAGGATCACGTCGCTCCCGCTGATGACGAGGTGGGCGCTGGCGATGTCGGTGTCGACGTGGGTGCGCAGGTACTCGAACGCGGTGCGCACCGATTCGAGCTTGATTCCGGCATCGAGAAGACTCTTGATGACCCGCAGTTCGAGCAGGTCGCGATAGCTGTAGAGGCGCCGGCTGCCACTGCCGCTGGCATCGGCCAATGAGGGGCGAATGAGATCGGTACGCGCCCAGTAGTCGAGTTGGCGGTACGAGATGCCGACGATCGATGCCGCCTTGGTTCCGCTATAGCCCTGCTCGGTCATTCGTGCCTGCTCATTCGTGCCTCCGACTCACATCCGCGTAACTACGGCAATGTAAGGACAGCCAGGCTAGGCCAGAACCGGGCACGGGTCAAACACCAAGCGCGCGAATTCAAGCACACTTCGCGCGTCAGGCGTCGAAGTCTTCCGGCTTGATCTCTTCCAGGAAATCGCGGAACTCGTCGAGGATCGCCTCGTCCTCCGGCTCTTCCTCGGCCAGGTCGTCGGCTGCGGTGAGGCCGACCTCGTCGAGCAGTGCCTCTTCGGCATAGATCGTGACGCCCGTGCGACAGGCGACGGCAATGGCGTCGGATGGGCGGCAGGAGACCAACAGATCACTGCCGCTCACTCGCAGATGCAGCTCGGCATAGAAGGTGTGGTCGCGGATCTCGGTGACCACCACCTTGTCGAGCGTCGCCTTGGTCGTGCGCAGCAACTCGACGATCAGATCGTGGGTCATCGGCCGTGGGGCGACGATCCCCGACAGCGCGGTGTGGATTGCCGAGGCCTCGGGTGACCCGATCAGGATCGGCAGGACACGATGCGGCTCGGGCTGCTCGCGAAGGATCACCACGGGCGTGTTGGCGGGGACTTCGACCCGCACACCGAGCAGCTCCATCGCGATCACGGTCGGAGCGTACCTCGCGTCGGTTGGCGAGTGCCGGTCGGTTGACCAATCACCCGTCGAGATGATGGCTGAGGGCCGAGCGAACTATCGCCGAACGGAGCTGTGCCCCCAATGACGAGAGCGTTGTCAACGTGGCCACCGCTTGCTGGCGCGCCTTCGGATTCCGCTGACGCAGCAGCGGCAGGATCATCTGCTCGAACAACGCCGCCTCGCGTTCACCCGCTTGACGCCAGGCTCGCAGGTGTCGGCCCTCGACACCGTGCTGCATGAACCCGGCCGCCGCCTCGGCGATGGCGAGGTCGGCCACGGTGTACATCGTCGACGCGCCGGTGCCCTTGCCGACCAGGAGCCCGTACGACTCGAGCTCGGCCAGTTGCGAGGCGGTGAGCCCCGTCAGTTGGCACACGTCGCGCGCATCGAACGTGTCGCGGTCGTGATCGGTTGCCCGCGTGTCGGTTGGATCTCCGTTGCGCGCCGCGTGCGGTTGGCCCGCGAAGTCCAACTCTTCACTGCTGGGAACCGCGACGTCGGCCACCAACATCGCAGACGTGTGCCTGAGATCATCGTCGTCGTCGGTCTCGAGAACGTCGGTGGTTTGCAGGTTGCGAATGCCCCGCGGCGGAGTCGTCGGCCCGGTCGGGTCTTCGATCGCGCCACTCTCCAACCGATCGCGAATGACTCGGAGCGGGAGGAAGTTCTCGCGTTGCTCACGAAGGATCACTCGCAACAGATCGACGTCGTTGTCGTAGAACTTGCGATAGCCGCTCGCGGTGCGCTCGGGGTCGATCAAGCCTTGGCTCTCGAGAAATCGAATCTTCGAGATGGTGACGTCGGGGAACTCCTCGAGCAAGAGCCCGAGCACTTCGCCAATGGACAGGTATGGACGGTCGGACATGATCATGACTCAGCCATCGGCGCGCTCGAAGAAGACCAACCGAAACTTTCCGACCTGCAACTCGTCGCCCTGATGCAGCACGACCTCGTCGTCGATGCGCTCGGCGTTGACGTACGTGCCGTTGAGCGAGCCGGCATCGCGCGCGACGTATCCGGCAGGCGTGCGCTCGACTTCGGCATGGCGACGCGAGACGGTGATGTCGTCGAGACTGATCTCGCTGTCGGGATGGCGGCCCAAACGGGTGAGCGGATCGTGGAGCGCGAACGAGGCACCCGCCTGCACACCGGAGCGCACGATCAACGACGCAACACCTGTTTCCAGATCGCCGACGTTGACCACGACATCGTCGTCGGTGCCGGGTGCATCCTGCAACGGGTCGACCTTGGCCAGCGTGATGGTGTGGTCGGCGATGCGGTCGAGGACGCTGCCGCACGACGAACAGAACCCGGATTCCGGTGGGTTCCGGTGGCCGCATTGGTTGCAGAACACGTAGGCCATTGGGAGGAGACTAACCGTCGATGAGAGCTTGATAGCCAACGGCGTCGAGCAGGCCCTCGACATCGGCCGGATTGCTCATCTCGATCTCACAGATCCACCCTGCGCCGTAGGGATCCGAGTTCAACGTGTCGGGCGCGGCGTCGAGTGAATCGTTGACAGCGGCGATGGTTCCCGACACCGGCGCGTAGATGTCGCTGACCGACTTGGTGCTCTCCACCTCGCTGAAGGTGTCGCCTGCCGAGACCGTGGTGCCAACCGCCGGCGCCTGCACGTAGACCACATCGCCGAGGGCATCTTGGGCGTAGTCGGTGATTCCGATCCGGGCTCGGGTGCCGGTGATGGCGACCCACTCGTGATCACGGGAGTACAGCAGGTGGGCAGGAACCGTCATGGTTCCGCAGACTAGCGGGCGGCCCTGCGACCCTCGCGCAGACTGTCGCGGATCGTCGGGATGTACGTGACCGCCGTGTAGTAGCTGAGGATCAGACCAGGAATCCCAAGGATCCACGATGCGATCTGGAAGCCGCGGTGACCCGGGAAGTCGGAGGCGCCGAGCATGAATCCTGGAAACGCGAACATCAACAGGAACGTTGCCATCTTTCCCCAGCGAGTCACGTCGAAGCGCTTCATCGAGAACACGAGCGTGGCGATCGCCACGGTGCCGCCGACCAGAACCTCGCGAACTACGACCGCCCATGCAAACCACAGCGGCGCGGACCGATCGATGATGATTCCACCGACGGCAACGATGAACAGCAACCGATCAGCCGTCGGATCGAAGATCTTCCCGAACTCGCTCGTTTGATTCAGGCGGCGCGCCAACCAACCGTCGACCCAGTCAGTTGCGCCAACACCGCCGAGCAACCACGCTGCACCGGCGCGGTTGTCGCGACCGAACAACATGTACAAGAAGAGTGGGATGCAACACAGACGAAGCAGCGTGAACGCGTTCGGGAGCGTGAGATAGCGATTCGACGCGACTGCTTCCATCGCGCCGAGCGTACAAGTGTGGTCGCTTCTCGGCGGCCACCGACGCTCACCTACTCTTCGTTCGTGACCACCATCTTCAGCAGGATCATCGCCGGGGAGATCCCCGCGACCTTCGTCCATCGCGACGATCGCTGTGTCGCGTTCATGTCGATCAACCCTCTCGCCCGTGGGCACGCGTTGGTGGTGCCCATCGACGAGATCGACCACTGGATCGACGCGTCTCCCGACCTGGTCAGCCACCTCTTCGGTGTCGCCCACCGCATCGGGCGAGCCCAGCAACAAGCCTTCGACTGCGCCCGCATCGGCGTGATCGTGGCCGGTTACGAGGTGCCCCATGCGCACATCCACGTGATCCCGACGGAGCACATGGGCCAGCTGTCGTTCGAGAACGCTGCCGCCACTGTTGATCGCGACGACCTGGAGGCGGCCGCAGAGGCCATCCGCAGTCGGCTCGCCCAGCTATGACACTCAGTCGATCGGGGCGATGAGCTCGGCGTCTTTGTTGCGCACGTTGTTGACGTCGGTCGACACCTTGTGCATCGTCAGCAGGTTGTCGGGAGCGGGCACCAGCAGCCGCTGCAGTTGGTCGAGGTCGTTGTTGGAGGGATCGAGCCATTCCTGCCACGCGCTGGGTGGAAGCATCACGGGCATCCGGTCGTGGACAGGTGCCATGGTCGCGTTGGCCGACGTGGTGACGACGGTGCAACTGTGCAGCCACGGCGCGTCGGGCCCGGCGGTCTTGTCACGCCACGTCGTCCACAGTCCGGCAACCGCCAACGGTTCGCCGTCGAGCCGATGGATGAACATCGGCTGCTTGGCGGGCTTGCCCGCCTTGGTGAGCGCAGCACCTTCACTCCCCTGCTGCCATTCGTAGAACCCATCCATGGGAATGATGACCCGTTGCTTCTTGAACACCGACTTGAACGCAGGCTTGGAGGCAAGCGTCTCGGAGCGGGCGTTGATCATCTTCGAGCCGATCTTGATGTCCTTCGCCCACACGGGCACGAGTCCCCAGTGGAACACCTGAAGCGTCGGCCGGCCGTCGGGCCCGGCGACGACACCGTAGACATCGTTGGTGGGCGCAGTGTTGTAGTTGTCGGGAAGCGTCGTCTCCGGATCGAAGGATGCGCCGAAGTACTCGGCGATTCGTTCTGCAGAGCTCGACGATACGAAGCGGCCACACATCGCGGCCTACCGTATCGGGCCTCCTGAGGTGATCAGCCGAACGAGGTCACCCAGGAGTTGATCGCATAGCCGCCCGTTTGGTTCACCTGGATCAGCGCGGTCGCAGTCACCCTGGGGGTGGTGGTGGTCTGGCTGACGATCTTGAAGGTCTTCTGTACGATGGAGTTGAGCAAGCCGATCTGCAAAGACGCTGGCGTGTCGGCAGAGACGCCGATCGTTCCGGTGAGGACGCCGCCGCCGAAGGAGATCTTCTTGTTGGCGGTCATGCCTGTGACGGTGTTGATCGAGACCGCGCCTTGCGGCACCGAGATGTAGCCGGGGATGCTCAATGTCACGGGAGTCGTCGTGGTGAGGTTGACGTCGACGATCGGGCACGTCGTCGCCGGCACAGCAGGCGGTGGCGCACACGGGGTGGCGGTGGCCGGCACGGTCGTGGGGATGAGGGTGCTGGCCTGGAAGTGCTGGTTGAGGGGCTCGACCGGCGGCGTAGCGTAGACCTTGCCGGCCGGGACGTGGATGACGTTGGGCACGTCGAGGTCGTTGGTGACGGCACCCGCGGCCACGCCGTTGACCGACATGATGGCGACGTTGTTCATGATCACGTCAGGATCCGACGGGTCGACGAGCCGGCGGTTGAAGACGACGCTCACGCCGGTGCCGGTGGAGCTCGCTGTCGCCGTGTCGATGATCATCCGACCCTGGGCGCCGAACACGAACGTGCCACCGACGCCGTTGCTCGTGGCGTCGGCGTAACCGGCGTCAGCTACCGCCACCGCGTCGCTGTCGACGCATCCGTCGGTTGCTCCTGCGCCGACCACCACCTTGGCATCACCGCTGAAGCGCAACGCCTTCTCGAAGTAGTACACGCCCGACGCGAAGTACACAGGTGTGGTGCCGGTGATCACGACGTCGTCGGTGTAGCGACCGGGGAAGTACACCTTGCAGAAGTTGCCCCCACCGATGTCGACGTTGTATCCCCCGGCGTAACCGGCAGCATCGATCACCGACGGAATGTAGGGAAGGAAGACCTTGCTGCCGATTGACGAGTCGCTCGTATCGGCGAGCCACGCATTGGTGGTGGTCGAGCCGCTGCCGGGGTACGAGTTTCCGCATGGAAGCGAGTCGGTGACCGCGCTCGTGCACCAGAGCGCCGAGATCGTCCCATCGGGCTGCGGCGGAGGGATGACCGCCGCTGAACCGGCCATCGTGGTGGCCAGCGCGTAGCGCAGGTCGCTGGGGACCCACTGCTGTGCGTTCTGCGTCGTGGTGCACTTGGTCGAGATGTTGAGCCCGGGCGGTACCGCCAGATTGACGGCCGAAGCGTCGGACACCCCAGAGTTCGCGCATGCCGCGTAGAGCGCGGCGGGATCGTACAACACGGACCGCAGGCCGCCACGGACGATCTCCGACGAGTTGGCGCCCTCGATGCGCAGTCGGCTGGCCTGGTTGACCGTCATGATGTACGTCATCGTCGGCAGAACGAAGAACGCACCGATGATGATCACCACGAGCGCGAGGATCAGCGACGATCCCTCATCACGGTTCCTGGTCTGCCCGTCCGGAGCAGTCGATGGGTCGAGCGGTTGCCGTCTCATCCGTGGTAGCTCACCATCTGGGTGCAGGAGATCGCCTCGTTGGCGTGGACGACCAATTCGATGCTCGTCCACGCGGTGTGGTCCGGAACCGGTGTCTCGGTGAAGGGATACGGCGCACCCTTCGACTTGCAGCTCCAGCTCACGTGGCTCCACGCCGACAGGTTCGAGAACTCCTGCGGGCTGATGGTGATCGTCTTTGCGTTCTCACCTGGGAAGGCGACGTCGAACGTGCCGCTCTTGAACGCCGACGAGGTCTTCACCGTGGTGAGGTCGGTCGTGTTCTCGTACGTGAACGGGTCCTTGGCACCGAGGCCGTCAGCGGTGTTCTTGGTCTGCAGGGTCACGGTTCCGCCGCACTCACCCAGCACGATCTTGTCGAGTGCGTCGGCGAAGTGGCTGTAGTCGGGCAGCGCAAACACGTCGGCGGCTGCGGCGGCGTTGTCGGGGTACGGGCCACCCCCGGCAGGAGGGTCGATTCGGTTGTAGGCGCCAGTGTTACCCGTGAGGTCACCGACGATCACGTTGCCGAGCAGGTCGATGTTGGCGACCGGTTTGGTGGTGATGTCGTACGCATCGAACGGTGGCGAGTAGTTCTTGGATGTTCGCCAACCGTCAGACGAATCACTGGTCGAGTTACCGGCGTTGTATTGATCTTGCGTGACCTCGCTCCACGACACCGGCGTTCCCGAGATCGTCGTTCGCCAGCCGTCCGACGAGTCCGAGGTCGAGTTGCTGGCGAAGAACTGCGCCGACGTCACGTTCGTCCATGACGTGCTGCTGGCGGTCTGGCGTGTGCGCCAGCCGTCACTGCTGTCGACGGTCGAGTTGTTGCCGGGTGTGTCGTACGTTCCCTGGGTGGTCGACTCCCAGAGATCGAACGGCGCCGTGTACGTGTTGGTTGCCCGCCAGCCATCGGAGGAGTCCGAGGTGGTGTTGCTGCCGTTGTACTGCGCTGTCGTCACGGCGGTCCAGTTGCTGCTGAGTGACGGAGAGACCACCGTTCTCCAGCCATCACTTGCGTCGGCCGTCGTGTTGGTGGCCTCATACTGTGCCTGCGTCATCGTGGACCAGGTACCACCGGGTGTGCCGGAAACCGTGAACGAGTACCCGTCTGAGGAGTCGGGCGTCGTGTTGTTGTTGAGATACGTCGTCTGGTTGATCGTTGAGCTGTTGTGCTTGTACGTGAGACCTGTGCTGGCCTTCTGGTACACCACGTTGTTGTTGCGTTCTGTCGAGGTGAGGTGGTACCCACGCTCGTACACGACCTTGTTGCCGCGTTGATACGCCAGGTTGTTGCCGACCTCGTACACCAAGTGGTAGCCACTCGGCGTGGCCCAGTTCGAGTAGGCGCTGGTTGGCTGGTGGGTCGAAGTGTTCGTCGGCAGAGCGCCGACCATCACGCCGATCACGTCGACCTTGCCTCGATCACGAACGACGCGCTCGGAACGGTTCCATGCCTCCTGCGAGTACGAGCTACCGCTGGACCCCGGCAGGCCCGCGTCGAGCGGGCTGTCGACGACCGGTGCCGTCGAGGAAGTGTGCTCGAGGCGGCTGTACGTGGGCACGCCGTCGGTGAAGAAGATGACTTTCGACGGCAGTTGCGCCGGGATCGTGCCGTCGACGTTGCGCAGCATGCGCAGGAAGCCGTCTTCCCAGTTGGTCCCACCGTTCTGCTTGATGCCGCTGTTGGAGTTGGCCGGGTCGCCGATCAGCGTCTTCAAGGCCGCGACATCGCTGTCGACCAGCATGTCGTACCACTTCGGCTCACCGGCGCTGGAGCCGAGGATGACGCCGGTCGTGGCGAACGTGACGATCTGCAGCTTCACCGGTGTGCCGGCGAACTCGTCGAGGAAGCTCTGGATGCCGGACTTGATCGAGGCCATCTGGGCGTTGGTGATGGAGTTCGACGTGTCGACGATCATCCCGATGTTGCCCCCGCACCGCGATCGCGCGGCAGTGAAGGTGGGAGCGCCCGTGAGGTCCTCGGTGGACAGGTTCGAGTCACGGTTGGTGCCGCCGGCGCTGAGGAAGATCTGACTCTGACCACCAGATGAACTGTCGCCGCCTCCGCCACCGTTGACGGTCACGATCACGCGCTGGCCGTTCTTGTTCTTGAGGCCTGGGTCGACAGGAGGTGTTGTGACGTCCGGTCCACTCGTGTCGTCCGCGGCGGTGGCCTTGCTGACCGTGATGATCCAGTCGGGCTTGGTGACGCCGGGTACGAACGTCACGCCGACGGGAGGTGGCGTCAGATCATGCAGGACGATCTGCGTCGTACAGGTCGGCGCACTCGCGCCGACTTCGTCGCACTTCACGCGGATCAACTGGTACTCGGTGCCGACCAGGATCACGCGGTAGGAGACCTTGGTGGTCGTGGTCACAGCGTTACCGGCGACGACCACCGAGCTGGTCCACGTCAGCAGCAGCGCGTTGGATCCGCCGAGCACGGCTCCCGCCGGGCAGGGAGGCGCCGGCACGTCGTCAGCCGTTCCGAGGATATGGTCAGGGCCGCTCGTGGGCCCGCACGGCACGGCATCGGGACTGGTGTCCTCGGACTCCGAGGAGGCGAGATCCGTCGGCATGAACAGACCGACGTTCTGCTCCGATCGTGAGTTGTTGGCGCGGCCCATGGTGTTGGCCTTGTTCGAGAGCATCACGTTCGTGGCCATCGCCAGCGATGTCATCAACACGCCGGTGAGCGTCACGCTGACCAGCAGCTCGGGCAAGGTCATGCCCGCGTCCGCTTGCGGACGCGAGCCCTTCTGGAAGAACCGCATGAGTAACCGTCCCTTTCGTGCTTCACACATCGTTCTTGATGACCCTGATCGTCTGTTTGACGAGATGCGACGGACTGTTGATCGTGATCGTCACTCGTTGGATCAGCATCGCTGTCCGTCCCGCCGGAGGACACGCGCCGGCCAACCAGGTACCCGGATTGCCGGCCAGCACGCTGGAACCCGGCTGGTAGTACTCGTACGCCGCCGTCACCAACGCTGGATCCCAACCCTTCGCCTTGACTGCGGCCTGGATGTACGGGGTGTAGTCGCATTGCGCCGGCGCACGGTTCAATCGGTCGGCCGCGTTCTGCAGCACGGTCTCGGTCTCGGCAGCCTCGCGAGTGTGCGACGACGCGGTCACCGACGAAGCCGAAGCGATGAGGAGGGGAACCACCACGATTCCGATTAGGACGATCGTGATCACCACCTCCACGAGCGAGAAGCCTTCGTCGCGCGCAACAGCATCGACGTTGTTGTCGTCGCTTCGTCGCTTGAGCACTCGAAGGTTCATCTTGGCCGCCGCCCCTGGGTGCGTCTTATGGATATGACCAGTCCATACCTCACAGACGTATCGGTGAAGTGTGCGACACAGTTGAGCGAATTACCATCAACGTTTGGTCAATTGATCCTCAAGACCTATGAACCCGTTCAGCGGTGAGTTCAGGCAATTGGGTCGGGTGGAAACGCCGCCGCCGAGCTCTGCAAGACCTCGAGGAAGTCGGTCGGAACGTAACCGGGAATCGATCGGGTGGCGATCGACTCCAACCAGCTGAGCCGCGTCGAGGCGAGGTTGGTCTGCACCTCCTCGATCAAGATCCGGGTGAACGTGTCGGTGAACCCGCGGCGCGGAAACGAGGCGATCACGCTCTGCACGTCTGTCGACCGCAGCCGCTCGATCCCCGCGCCGCGAACGTCGATGCTGATCCCGCGGTTGGCGAGGTTCGTTTCGAGGCTCTTGTGCGCAGCGATGGCCGATGAGGCGTGCAGCGCGATGACATCCCAGACGTTGCCCACGCGAGCAGGTTCCATTCCGCTGCCGATCAGCACCTCTCTCACGTAGTTCGCGCCGCGCATCTCGAAACGATCCGGGCCTGCCAACCGTGGGGCCAAACCGAGATCGTGGAGAGCTGTACCGAGGAACAGCACCTCCAGATCGGGTTGCAGCCCTTCGAGGCCGGCGATCAGGCCGGCGAACTGGAAGCTCCGCTCGCAATGAGCGGCCACAACAGGATCGCAGGCGGAGTGGACCAGCTGCGATGCCCAGCGCACACGGTCGGTGTCGGGCGGGTCGATTGGAGGATCAACATGGGAATTGCGCTCAAGCGATGCCATAGATGCACCGATGGTGACACGTGGATCCAGCACAGCGAGCGCTGAGCTCTATGAGTCGCAAGGAGGGCGAGTTCACGCTGCTCCTCGACGAGCAGTTCGACATCCTGTGGCACAGCGAGTCGCTGTCGCGAATCCTTGGCTGGGACGACGTGACCGGTCGGAACGGCACCGAGTTCGTTCACCCCGACGACCTGGGTCTCGTCCTCGAGACGATGATGCAGGTCAGCCAGGGCGGGGAACACGGCTGGCTGGACCCGACGTTTGCCCCGGAATCTGCCGACATTCGTGTGGCCGATGTGACTGGCGGATGGCACCTCTTCGAGACGACCACCTGGAACCACCTCGACAACGCCGAGGTGCGGGGGGTGCTGTGCACGTGCCGGCGGGTGCGTGACCGATCGGACCTCGCCCTGGCGATCGAGATGCTCGGATCCGGTGCAGAGGTCGACGAAGTGATCCCGATCGTCGCCCGGCTCGCGGATCATTCCATGGGAGGCGCCGAGGTACGCACCGCGATCGCCTGGAAGCAGGACGGACGGATCACGATCGTCAGCGCCGCCGGCGCGCCAGCGCTCGACCCGTGGCTCGCCGGTGTCGCTCGACGGGTGTGGTCGCATGGCCTGACATCGCCAACGGTCGTGACCGACCTCGACGACCCGATGCTCGACGGCGCAGGTGAAGTTGCCGCCGAGGCCGGCTACCGCGGTGCA
The DNA here is from genome assembly GCA_963720775.1 of Ilumatobacteraceae bacterium. GTDB lineage: Bacteria > Actinomycetota > Acidimicrobiia > Acidimicrobiales > Ilumatobacteraceae > JAENVT01. The sequence continues at coordinate 422,906 of CAVRGR010000002.1, forward strand.
TTCATCGTGCCCATCGAGGCGCCTTCCGGGCCGGAGATCCTCGGCGCGATGGTCGCGTGGAGCGCGTCGACCGTCGACTTCCAAGCTCCCCCGCAATCGCCGATCCACGTCGCTTTGCGGTTGGCCGCTCTGACGATCGCCGAGCATCGCACCAAGCGCCGTTTGCGTTGGGCCGCGGCCCACGACCCGCTCACCGGACTGGCCAATCGGGCCGAGTTCGCTCGCCGCCTCGACGAGCTCGCCCATGGCGATCTCGTCCTTCTCTACATCGATCTCGACGACTTCAAACCGATCAACGACGCCTACGGGCATCCGGTGGGAGACCTCGTGCTCAAGGAGGTCGGCCGGCGCATCGCCGCGGTGATCGGACCACACGACACCGTCGGACGGCTCGGCGGCGACGAGTTCGCTGTCGTGTGCGCCGGAATGAGCGACCCGATGGAGGGTCGACAGGTGGGCGACCGCATCGTCGAGGCGATTCGAGTGCCGCTGATCGCCGATGGGCTGCGTCTCACCGTCGGGGCCTCGGTTGGTGTGGCGGTGGGCGCGCAGCCATTGATCCCCACGATTCTCGCCCGCCGCGCCGACGAGGCGCTGTACAACGCCAAACACGCAGGTAAGAACACCGTCTTCATCGCCAGTTGATCAGGCGGGTGTGACGTCGGCAACATGCTTAGGTGCGGCGACGCGTACAAATAGGCAGGTCACCCGATGCGCCGTCGTACCTCAGCGGCGCACACTGATCGCATGTTCCACAGCCATCAGCTCTTCAACACCCTCAGGGCCGACCGCCAAGCCCGGTTCCGCAACGCCTCCACGCGCCAGCGGCTCGTTCGTCGCAATCGGCTCTCGCCGGCCCGAGGGCCGTCGACCACGGCCCTCGCCGTCGCCTATCCAAACGACAACGATCGCGTGCTGAGCCAACAGCGTGCCCACTGCGCCGCCTGATCACCTCCGAGGTATCGTCGACGCGATGCTGTCCGGGCGTAACGGCCTGTCGTCGACGATGATCGGTCGCGCCGCGGCGCTCGCCCGATTGACGGGTCTGGTAGAGGCCGCCGAAGTTGCCGCCTGTGATGGTCCCGAGCTGGTGCTCGTCTCGGGTGAGGCGGGAATCGGCAAGACACGATTGTTGCGCGAGTTCATCGCCCGTGTCCCGAGCAACGTCACGTCGATGATCGCGTCTGCCCAGCCCGGCTCGCTCGGCCGGGCCTTCGACGTGGTCAGCCAGCTCTGCCCTGCCGGTGGAGACCCCGCGTGCGACGTGCTGCCCTGCATAATCACCGCCGCCTCGGCCGGCCCCGTCGTGCTGGTGATCGAAGACCTCCATTGGATCGACGCCGACAGCGCTCACGTCCTCGAACACATCGCCCAGCAGCAGTTGCCGCGTCTCGTGATCATCGGCACCTATCGGCCCAATGATCTTTCTCGGCGGGCGCCGGGAGGCGAACTGATCGGCCGCCTCGAGCGGCAGCACTCGGTGGAGCAGGTGCGCCTCGATCGTCTCGACCGCGGCGAAGTGGCTGCCCTGCTCGCGGCCATCGATGGCGTGCCGGCAGCGTCGTCGGCAGTCGACGCCGTGTACCGGCGCAGCGGTGGCGTGCCGTTCGTGATCGAAGAGCTGATTCGTTGCTGTGGCCCCGGTGCTTGTTCGGAAGAGCTGCTTGCCGCGCAGCTGCCGTGGTCGCTCGACGAGGCTGTTCGACAACAGCTCGCCGAGATGGCAGCGGTCGAGCGTCACGTCATCGACGCACTCGCTGTGTTCGGTGGCTCGGCGAGCTTCGAGCTGATCTCGGCGATCTCAGGTCTTGACGAGGCGGAGCTGTTGATCGCCCTGCGAGAGCTCGTCAGCCGCTCGATCGTCGTCGAGGTCTCCGACGATCTGTTCTGGTTCACCCACGCGCTCACCGCCGACTCGGTGTACCAGCAGCTCCTTGGTCGCGATCGTCGGCGCCTGCACGAGCGGTCGCTGGCCACGTTGCGTTCCCTACCCGGTGCTGACCACGCCTCGCTTGCTCGCCACGCTCAAGGGGCCGGCGCATTCGACCAGGTGGCAGGAATTGCCCGCGAAGGAGCGCCGCGCTATCTCGCCCGCGGTGCGTCGTTCCAGGCGTTGCGCTTGGCCAGCGATGGCCTTGCGGAGGCCCCCGACGATCCCCAACTGCTGGGGGTCGCCACCGATGCTGCGTGGCGATTGCAGTTCGCCAGCGAGGCGATGGGCTATGCGCACCACTGGTGTGCTGTCGCCGCTACCGATGTCGATCGTGTCGAGGCGATGCGGTTCATCGCCAGGCTCCATCACGAGCAGAGCGATCTCGTCGAGCGCGATGCCGCGCTCGACGAGCTGATCAAGTTCTCGTCGACCCTGCCTCGCGGGCTGGCCCTCGGCAGGTCGATGGGAGCAGTCGCTCAGCTCATGATGCTCGCTGATCGGCTCGACGAGGCCATCGACTGGGCCGATCGCAGCGCGGCGGAGGCGCGCCGCAACGGTGACGAATGGCTGCTTGCCCAGGCGCTGGTGGAGCGGAGCTCTAGCCGGCGCCGCGGGGAGACACCTGCCGAGGTCGAGCAGGCACTGATCGAAGCCCGCAACGCGGCGCACGCCGTTGGCGACGGTGTGCTCGAATGCCGCGCTCTCAACAACCTTCTCACCCAGGTGTCACCCCATTCCCAGGTGGGCGCATGGGCGCGGGCCGAGCTGGCCGAGGCGGCGCAGGCGCACGGCATCGATCGGCTGGGTGCCGTGATGTTGATGTTGTGGGACGCGGAGGCTGCCCTTGCATCCGGCGACATGCGCCGGTTGCGAGTGAAGGTGAGCGAAGCCGCGGAACGCTGGCCGGCGGGTAGCAAGGAGCACGGGTTCTACCTGTCGGTGCTCGGCGATCTCCTGATCGAGGAAGGGCGGGTGGCCGAAGCCCTGTCGGTCGCCGCGGAGATGTTGGAGCGCGAGGTGGCGCACTGCCGCGACTGCCCCGGCCCGCAGCGCGTGCAGGTCGTCGCCGGCATGCTCACCAGTGACCCAGAGCTGGTTGAACGCGGCTTCAAGGCGATGCTCGGCATCGAGCTCCCACCGACCTCTGCCTCGCTGCCCTGGCTGGTCACCGACGTCGTGCTCAACGCGCTCGCCGGTGGGATACCTCCGGCCAGAATTCGCGACGAGTTGTTCGGCGGCTGGCTGGCCGACTACTCCCAGCGCGACGAGCTGTGGGCCATCAGCGCCGGCCTGGTCAGCTTCGCCGAGGGCGACAACGCCGCCGCGGCCGCTGCGCTCTCGTCCTTCCTCGACGCTCCGGATCCACGCCTGTACGCGCCTCTGATCGGCTCGATGCGGATGGTGCTCGCCACGGCGCGGCTGGCGATCGGCGATCGACGCGGGGCGATCGAGGCCGCCGACCACGCTGCGCACGTGGATCTCGCGGCATGGCCCGGGTGGCGTCGAGACCGTGCCGAGGCGTTGCTGCGCCGCCTCGAAGGCCGCATCGGCCGTGTCGACGGGGAGCTCACACCGCGCGAGCGAGAGGTCGCCTCGCTCATCGCCGAAGGACTCACCAACGGGCAACTCGCCGAACGCCTGTACATCTCCCCGAAGACCGTTGCGGTACACGTGTCCAACATCTTGATGAAGCTCGGCCTGGGTGGCCGCGCCGAAGTCGCAGCTTGGGCCGTGCGGCAAGGCATCGACGCCAGGTCTGCGTAACACCCCGAACTCCCCCGGGGTGTGGTCAGTTGTTGTGGTCACTCCACTGATCGCCGCGTGGCCGGCTTGGAAGGCAGCTCGCCAGCGCCCTGCCACCGTTCTGCGGGGGGAATGAGAGCTGTCTTCGCCGGCCCCCTCCGCGTTCATCGCAGGCACCTCATGAAGAGCAACAATCGACAGCCATCTAGAGTTGGCGCGTGCCGCTCGCGTACGTCGCCGCATTCGCCACGGCGTTGTTCTATGGCGTGAGCGCAGTGCTCGAGGACCGTGCTGCCAAACGCACGCCCGTCACCGGCAAGAGCGGTAAGCGCGCCACGTTTCGAGCTGCGATGAGCGGGCTCTACATCGCCGGCATGGCGCTCAGTGTGGTGGCCTGGGCCTTCTCGCTGATCGCGCTGCATCATCTGCCGTTGTTCGCGGTGCAGTCCATCGCCACGAGCAGCATCGGCGTGGTGGTCGTCATCTCGTGGGCAGTGAGCGGCCACAAGCCGTCGAAGCGCGAGGGAAGGTTGCTGTGCGTGCTCGCCCTCGCTCTGATCGCCCTCGCTGCAGCCGCCGCACCAACCGATCCGAAGCCGGTCACGTGGGTGTTCAGGGTGTTCATCTGGCTCGGGGTGGTTGGGGTGACAAGCTCAGCCGTCGTCGCCACGCGAGTTCCCGGGGCCCGCGGCAGCGCCATTCTCGGTGCGGTGTCGGGTCTCTCGGATGGTGGAATGGCCCTGTGCGCTCGGGCGCTTCACCCGCACTCGGTCGCCGGCCTCGTCACTGATCCTCTTGCCCTCGCCTTGATTCCATTCACCGTCATCGGGGTCGTCTCCTTTGCCGCATCGCTGCAGCGCGGCGCCGTCTCGGTGGCCTTGGCATGCCAGCAAGCGGTCGTCACCGTGGTGCCTTCGGTGATCGGTCTGCTCGTGTTGGGAGACACCGCTCGACCTGGGTTCGGCCTGCTGACGTACGCCGGGTTCGCAGTCACCGTGTGCGTCGTGCTCGCGCTGACGTTCGCAACGTCGGCGGCGATCCCGCCGTTGGTCGCTCCAGGCGCGTTGCCGCCGATACCGCTCGAGGAGATCTCGTGAGGCCGAGCCTCGAGTTCCCGCCCGGCTGTCCGAAGCGATGCGCAGGAGCGCCTCACGCCCACTCGGCGCTTTCCGACACTACGGGCTGAGCGTCACGCCGGAGTCGACCGGGATGTCGTGGTCCGAGACCGCCTCGCTGCTCTGCTCGCCGGTCGGAAAGTGCCAGCCTTTTCGCGAAAGCGACGCAGGCACACGTCGACGACCTGTGCGTCGTAGAGCGTGCCGCGGCCGCTTTCGATCTCGCTCAACGCCGCGGTGATGCCCAGGCTTGATCGATACGGGCGGTGCGATGACATCGCCTCGACAACGTCGGCAACGGCGATGATCCGGGCGCCCAGCAGAATTTCGTCACCGACCAATCCGGCCGGGTAGCCCGAGCCGTCGACTCGTTCGTGGTGTTGCAGGATCACATCGGCCACCGGCCAGGGAAAATCGATGCCCCGAACGATGTCGAAGCCGGCCTGCGCATGCTCCTCGATCAATGCGAACTCGGTGGGTCTCAGATGGCTCGGCTTGTTCAGGATCTGCGATGGAATCGCCAGCTTTCCGATGTCGTGCACTTTGGCTGCCAGTCGAAGCCCGTCGACGTCGCGTTGGTCCAGCCCGAGGTCGCTGGCGATGGCGACCGCCAACTCGGCAACTCGCTGCTGATGGCCGGCGCTGTACGGGTCGCGGGCCTCAGCAGCCGCCGCCATCGTGCCGACCGCGGCCTCGGTGAGTTCGACGAGCGCCTTCAGGTGCTGAATGCGCTCGGTGACGTCGTCGAACACGACGCCGAGACCGATGGTCTCGCCGTCGATCTGGACAGCGTGGATGCTCTCGAGCCAGTGGTGAAGGTGCCCAGGATCCTCGGCGGTGACTCCACTCACCGGTACATCGACCACTGGGTCGCCCGTTTCGAGCACGCGGCGATACGACGACTCAAGTTGCGTCCACAGTGCCGGGACGATCTCGGCCACGGTGTGACCGAGATGCTCGTTCACCGCAGCGATGCCGCGGATGGCGGCCATCCGTTCGTTCACACGAACGTATCGGAACTCTCGATCGACGAACACGATGCCTACAGGCGCGATCGACAACAGCGCTTCCAGGAGTGCGAGCGTCTTGTCGGCATCATTGGCCGAGCGCCGACGTCGGGCGGCGGCTTCCTTGTCGTCGTCAACATCGCGCAAGCTGTCGACCCATTTTTCGATCGTGCCATCTGGAGCAAGCAGGGGCGAGGCTTGATCCGACATCCAGCGATACACGCCGGCGGCGTTGCGCATCCTCAGGTCGGCGCGGTACGGCGCCTTGTCGCGGAGTGCTTGCTTCCATGCGGCGCGGGCGGCGGCGACGTCGTCCGGGTGCAGCAGGTCGAACCACGAACGTCCGCAGATGTCCTCGGGCCCCAGACCGACGAAGGCGGCGCCAAGTGCATCGACGTGCTGCACCGTGGCGTCCGGTCCTTTCACGAACACGATCGGCGCGCTCGAAGTCGGCCCAGAGTTGAGCCTCGACGACGGTCATCTCGGTCTCCGCTTTCGCGTTGAAAGCCACGTGGCCCGAGGCCGAGTCATGGCTACGTCCGCTCTGCGAAACTGAAGCGGTGTTGCCGGAACAGGCGCAGGCACACGTCGACGATGTGTGCATCGAACAGCGTGCCGCGGCACTGCTCGATCTCGCTCAGCGCCGCATCGAGGCCCTTGCTCGCCCGGTATGGGCGATCCGACGACATCGCCTCGACGACATCGGCGACGGCAATGATCTTTGCAGCGAGGAGGATCTCGCTGTCGACCAAGCCCAGCGGGTACCCGGAGCCGTCGATGCGCTCGTGGTGCTGCAGAATCATGTCCGCTATCGGCCAGGGGAAGTTGATGCCCCGTACGATGTCGGAGCCGGCGCGAGCGTGTTCTTTGAGCAGAGCGAGTTCGGTGGGTTTGAGCTGGCCGGGCTTGCTGAGGAGCTCCGACGGCATCGAGAGCTTTCCGATGTCGTGGATCTTGGCCGCGATTCGAATGCCGGCGATCTCATCGTGCTCCAGCCCCATCTCGTCGGCGATGGCCACCGCTAGCTCGGAAACCCGTCGCTGGTGGCCGGCGGTGTACGGATCTCGGGCCTCAGCGGCGTTGGCGATGGCGTCGACCGACGCTTCGGTGAGGGCGGCGAGCGCCGTCTCGTTCTTCTTGCGGTTGGTGATATCGATGAAGATGACGCCGAGTCCGACGATCTCTGTGTCGACTCGGACCGGGTAGATGTTGTCGAGCCAGTAGTGGATCTTGCCCGGATCGATGAGACTCTCACCGCTGAGTTCCACGTCGAGGACCGGCTGACCCGACTCGAGGACCTTCCGACAGTGCGGCTCGAGCTGCGGCCACAGGGCCGGCGCAACTTCGGCCAGGGTGCGGCCGAGATGCTCGTCCACCGTGGCGGCGCCGTCGAGCGCGGCAACGATCTCGTTGACCCGGACGTACCGGAACTCTCGGTCGAGGAACAGGAACCCGACAGGCGCGGTCGACAGGAGTGTGTCGAGAAGCGCATGAGTTTCATTCGCTTGGTCGTCGAGGTGGCGGCGCCGGTCGTGGGTTTGGTTGTCGTTCTCCACGTCGGTGAGCGTGCCGACCCACCTGTCGATCGTGCCGTCGATTGCCAACACCGGTGACGCAGATCCGGCCATCAGTCGGTACCTGTCGGCAGCGGTGCAGATTCTCAGCACCCCCTCGTATGGCAATCGCCGGCAGCGCGCCTGCTTCCATGCGGCGCGTACCGAATCGACATCGTCCGGATGTACGAGGTGGAACCAGGACTGTCCGCAGATGTCGGCGGGCGCCAGACCGACGAATGCCGCGCCCCGGTCATCGATGTACTCCATCGTTCCGTGAGCCCCCACGATGAAGACGATTGGCGCGCCCAAACCGGCCACGAAGCGAGGGGCTACGTCGCCCACGATGCCCGCGATCTCTGGGTACTTCTCAAGCTGTGGCAACCCTTCCTCACTGCGGCGTACCACCATTCGTATCGACACCTACCACTCTCGGTCGGTGATGTCATTGCGCACAGTGCCGAACGTCCCAACCGCGCTGACAACTCCGAAGCATCGTCGTGCTGGTTGAGAGCCTGCTCACGAGCTCGCCCGCGCAGGAACCCTTTGTGTTGTAAGGGTTTCTGCCGGTCGGGCTGGGGAGATTTGAACTCCCGACCCCTTGTCCCCCAGACAAGTGCGCTAACCAAGCTGCGCTACAGCCCGCGATTGCGGATGACCGCCCGGATCGTAACGCGTCGCACGCTGATTTCGATCGTGACAAGAGAACTTCCCGGTCGAGTCCACGGTCGAACCCTCGTCAGCTGGTACAAGAGATGCGTGACGCTGCCGCCTTCGCTCACCGACAGGTTTCGGTGGGACCGGCTCACCTACGCCTCGGCTCTCGGATACGCATTGCTGGCGGGCGGGCAGAGCATCGGCTTCGTGCTCGGCGAGCTGCGTCATCAGTTCCATCTCTCCGGCGTCACGGCTGCGCTGCATGGTTCGGCGTTCGGTGTGACTGCGCTGACCGCCGGCATCTGCGGGGTGCCCGTGGTCGACCGGCTTGGTCGACGCACCTCGCTGCTGGCAGCGGCGATCACGATCAGCGTCGGGATCACACTGTTCTGCATCGGGCCGGTGTGGCCGGTGACGCTCGCTGGAGCGGTGTTGGCCGGCCTCGGCGGGGCGCTGCTGGCCATCGTGATGCCCGGCCTGATCAGCGACCACCACGGTGAGCACCGAGCGGCGGCATTTGCCGCGGTCAACGGTGCAGTCGGCCTCACGGCCGTCAGCTTCAGCCTCGTCGTCGGCGGGTCTCTGGCGTTGCACTGGTCGTGGAGGCCGCCTTATCTGATTCTGAGCGCAGTCATCGTGCTGATGCTCACCACCGTTGCTCTGCCGGTCGCCGTGCCGGAGCCCACCCGGCACACCAACTTCACGCTCGCTCACCTTCGCGACCGCGACGTGTTCATCCCCTGGCTGCACCTTCTCAATGCGATCTTCCCGGAGATGGCCACCGCCATCTGGGCGACGACCTACCTGAAGGAGGTCGGACACGCCTCGGGCGGGCTCGCGGCAGCATTCGCCGGCTCGTTCGGGGTCGCCATGTTCCTCTCCCGCCAAGTCGTGCCCCGAGTCGTCGGAGTGTTCGGCGACGCCGCCGTGTCGACCTGCTTCATCATGCTGGGCATCGGCTCGGTCGTGATGGTCTTCGGCGGAGGGTTGCTGCCTCGCGTCGCCGGTCTGGCGATCGTCGGGCTCGGCGCCGGCCCGCTGTATCCACTGGACGTCGACCGGCTGTACCTGGCCGCCGAACACAAGATCGACACGATCTCCCTCGGCGCGATCTGCATGCTTGCTGCCGGGGTTGCCATCACGCTGGGCCCCCTCGCGCTGGGCGTCCTCGCCGACTCGATCGGTCTGCGGACCGCACTGCTGATCGTGCCGGCCAGTTGCGTGCTGGGCGCGATCACGCAATGGCGACGCGTCGAGCCGCAGCTGCAGCCCGCAACGTAGCGAAGCCACACCCGTCCCACCTCGTATGGGCGCGCCCTCGGCAGGTGGGCTTCCAATCCCGCGCCCATGCAGGCTGAATGGGCGCGCCTTCGGCAGGTGGGCTGCCAATCCCGCGCCCAAGGCGCCGGTGGGCGTCACGTGAAGAGCTGGACGATCCTCCATCCGAGGTAGAGGGCCAGCAAGACCATCATCAACTTGAAGTGCCATGGAGCCTTGGCCACTTCCTCGCCATCGTCGGCCGCCAGCCTGCGAAGGTCGATGTTCTTGGCGGTGATCGGCTGGCGCACCGGGGCCTCGACCAAACGCCCGCACGTCGGGCAGGTTCCGTCGTCGTTCATCGCCGCCGGAGTCCAGTACTTGGCGCAGTCTTCACACCAAGGCACTAGTCGGTCCGCTTCCTCACGCGCAGCTTCAGCGGTGTGCTGCCGAACTCGAACGCCTCGCGGATGCTGCGCTCGAGGTAACGCAGGTAGGTCTGCGGCAGTTCGCGGTTGACGAACAAGGTGAACGTCGGCGGGTCGGTGGCTCCCTGGAGTGCGTACATGACTCGAACTCCATGGCCGGCGGGTTGGCGTTGCTGCGCATCGGAGATCACCCGATTCACATCGCGTGCGGGAACGCGACGGTGGTACTGCACGATCGCTTCTTGCAGCACCGGTCGCAGCTTGTTGACACCCTTGCCGCTGAGCGCAGAGATCTTGAGGATCGGGGCGTCGCCCACGAAGTACAGCTTGCGCTTGAGATCCGCCTGGATCTGCAGCCGCTGCTCGGGATCGTCGAGGAGATCCCATTTGTTGAGCATGACGACGATCGGGCAACCAGCGGCGTCGATCCGCTCTGCCAGTCGTTGGTCCTGGCTGGTGACGCCGTCGGTGGCGTCGATGAGGAGCAGGGCGATGTCGGACCCGTCGAGGGCGCGCAGCGCACGCACCACCGAGTAGTACTCGGCAGAATCATCGATCCTGCTGCGACGACGCATGCCGGCGGTGTCGACGAACACGATCGGGCCGTCTGGGGTGTCGACCAGTGTGTCGATGGCATCGCGGGTAGTGCCGGCCATGTCGTGGACGACCGAGCGATCTGCGCCGACGAGGCGATTGAACAGCGTGCTCTTGCCGACATTGGGGCGACCGACGATGGCGACGCGTGGCGGCGGTTGGTCGCCGGCCTTCCAAAGTTCGGAGGCGTCCTCGAGGTCGACGCCGGGCAGCGGCTCGACATCGTCGGTCACCGGCAACAGCGAGATCACCTCGTCGAGCAGGTCACCGGCGCGGCGGCCGTGCAGGGCGCTGACGGGATGTGGCTCGCCTGCGCCGAGCGCGAGGAACTCCCACCGCTCGTTCTCGCGCCGGTCGTTGTCGGCCTTGTTGGCCACCAGCAGCACTGGCGCCTTGATCCGTCGCAACCAATGGGCAAGAGCCTCGTCGTCGTCGGTCACTCCTGTCGTGGCGTCGGTGACGAAGAGCACGACGTCGGCGGTCTTGACCGCTGCCTCGACCTGCCGGCTGACCTTTGCGTCGAGATCGTTTCCACCGGGGAGCCAGCCGCCGGTGTCTACCAGCATGAACTCGACACCGAGCCAGTCGGCCACTGTCTCCTTGCGGTCACGGGTGACACCCGGCCGGTCTTCGACGATCGCCACCTGTTCGCCGATGATGCGATTGAACAGCGTGCTCTTGCCGACGTTGGGGCGACCCACGATGACAACGGTGGGCAACGTCATGATGATGGCTCCAGCGCCTTGCGTAGTGTGATGCCGTCGGTGGCAATGACCTCGACGGCGCGGGGAAGCTCGTCGATGGTGGTGCCGTCGAGGAAGCGGCCTTCCGACAGGCAGACATCGGGCAACAAGTAGCGGTGGCCCTGCGGTTCGCCGGCGAGCACACGCTGCAGATCGTGACCGACCATCAGTCCGGTAACGGCGGTGTTGCCGCCGAAGAACTCGTTGGCGACCGGGATGACTCGTACATCCGACCGGCGAAGCGTGCCGACGAGCGGCGCGATGACCCGCGCTCCGAGCTCGCCGGTGAGTATTCCGATCGGCGCCTCGCGGCGCGCGCTGAGCTTCAAAGAGGTCGGCTCCGAGCCGCAGGTGCGCGATCGCAAACCCGTGTAGGCAGCCGGGTTGGGAGGCGCGTCGACGGCGGCGAAGAAGCCCGCCTGAGGCTGGGTCGGGACGGAGGCGTCGCCGTTGAACTCCATCTCGAACGTTCGTGCCATGCCAATGCCGTCTTCGTGCATCGAGAAGGCCTCATAGTTCCCGGCTGACGGAAATTGGCGCTCGGCCATGAGGTAGTACTCGTCGGCCGCGAAGACCATCCGATGGCCGACAGTGTGCAGGAACACTTCCTGCCAGTCCTCGATCGCGTCGACCATTGCCGCGGCTTCCCCCGGCCCATGCAGCCGCATGGCCGACTCGGTGTTGAACTTGCTGAGACCCAACGGAACGATCGCGACCGACTCGAGGTCGGGATACTCGTCGAGAACGCCGACCATCGTGCGATCGAAGACCTCACCGTCGTTGACACCGGGACACAGCACGACCTGACCGCGCACGGCGATGCCGTGATCGAGCAGGGCGCGCAGCCACCGCAGACTCATGCCACCGCGCGGGTTCTTCAGCATGCGAGTGCGAACGTCGGGGTCGGTGGCGTGGATGCTGACGTTGAGCGGCGACAGGCGCTCGGTGACGACTCGCTCGAGGTCTGCTTCGGTGAAGCGCGTCAGCGTCGTGAAGTTTCCGTACAGGAAGCTGAGCCGGTAGTCGTCGTCTTTGAGGTACAGACTGCGGCGCATGCCCGCAGGCAGTTGGTAGATGAAGCAGAACTCGCAGTGGTTGTCGCAGGTGCGAACGCGGTCGAACACAGCGCTGGAAACCTCAGCGCCCAGCGGTTCGCCGGCCCGCTTGACGATCTCGATCGATGATTGCAAGCCACCGCGACGCAACTCGATCTCGATCTCGGCCTCGTCGACCACAAACCGCCATTCGATGATGTCGCGCGGCACGATCCCGTTGATGGTGACCACCTCGTCGCCCGCGCACAATCCGGCCCGCTCAGCGGCGGACCCGGGCGCGACGCTGACAACCATCGGTGCGGACATGGGCTCTCAGGCTATCGGTGGTGTGCAGGGGTAGCCTTCGCTCGTGGATGTCGATCGGGTCTTGCTGGCCGAGCCACGCGGGTTCTGTGCCGGTGTCGAGATGGCGATCAAGGCGTTGGCCTGGATGGTTCGCACGTTCGAGCCCCCGGTGTACTGCTACCACGAGATCGTCCACAACAAGATCGTCGTCGATCGCTTCGTCGAGCAAGGGGTCGTGTTCGTCGACGACATCGCCGACGTTCCGCGGGGCCGCCCGATCATGCTGTCGGCACACGGATCCGCCCCAGAGGTGGTCGCGGCCGCCCGTGCGCCGCGGCAGCTACGTGGTCGACTCGGTCTGCCCGCTGGTCACCAAGGTCCACCACGAAGTGAAGGTGAGGGCGAAGAAGGGCTTTCGCATCGTCTATGTCGGTCACGAAGGTCACGAAGAGGCCGTCGGCACCATGGCGGTGGCCCCGAGCTCCATCAGCAGGGTCGAGAGTGTCGCGGAGGTCGCTGCCCTCCCCGAGTTCGACGAACCGGTTGCGCTGCTGGCCCAGACCACGTTGTCGCATCGCGACTGGTCGGGCGTCGCCGAAGCCGTGACCGCCAAGTATCCGAACGCGTGGACACCGGGTCGCAGCGATCTCTGCTTCGCCACCACCAACCGGCAGTCGGCGCTCATGGCGATGGCATCGCGGTGCGACGCGATCGTGGTGATCGGATCGTCGAACTCGTCCAACACACGGGCGCTCGAGAAGCTGGCCATCGAGGCGGGTTGCCCACGCGTTTTCCGTGTCAACAACGCCGACGAGTTGCCCGACGATCTGCACGGCACGATCGGCGTCACCGCCGGCGCCTCCGCCCCTGAAGAGTTGGTCGACGACATCGTTCGGCGCCTCGCGCCGCGACACGGCGTCAAGCCCGTCAAGGTCACCGACGAAGACGAGTACTTCCCTCCACCGCGCAACATTCGCGAGCTGCAAGCCGCGATTGGCTCCGCATCGGCCGCGATGCTCGGCGGATCGGTAGCCCAATCGGCGACGATGAACGACCATGAGTTCGCGGCCAGCGATGTTCTCGCCGCGCTGCGAGTTTCGTAGCCTCCAAGCGTGCTCTCCCCCACCGCCGCCACGATTCGACTGTTCCTCCACGTCCTCGCGGCAACGGTATGGGTCGGAGGGCAGATCGCGCTCGCCGGGCTCGTCGGCACGGTCCGTCGCGCCTCGCCGGAAGCGCCGCGGCTGGTAGCCAGGGCATTCGCCCGGTTGGCATGGCCGGCCTTCGGCGTGCTGGTGGTGACAGGTATCTGGAACCTGACAGCGATCGATCTCGGCAACACGACGACGTCGTATCAGGTGACGGTGTTCGTGAAGATCACCGTCGCGGTCGCATCGGCCGTGTTCGTGCTGATCCATTCACTCGGTACGACCAAGCTCGCCCTGGCCCTCGGTGGTGCGCTGGGTGCCTTGTGCTCTCTCGCTGCTCTGTATCTGGGGATCCTGCTTCGAACCGGGCACTGATGCGCGCTGCTCGCCCCGTCAAGAAGCGATGAGTGATGACCGGTTACGAGTGCCGCACCTCTTCGAGGCCGAGCCAGTTGGCCAGCGCGTCCAGTTCGGAGTTGACGGCTGCGGTCATGGTGCGTGTGAACTTCACGTCTTCGTGAAGGGCGTGCACGAGCAGCTGCGAGGTCTTGCGATCGGCGATCGTGTCAACCTTGCCGACGAGCCGGTCGTCGTGAAGAACAGGGAGCGCGAAGTACCCCCAGCGCCGTTTCTCCTTCGGCTTGTACATCTCCAGTGTGTATTCGAAGTCGAACAGTTCTACGGAGCGCACGCGATCGTGGATCAATCGGTCGAATGGCGACAGCAGCGCGGTGCGGCCCTCGAAACCTTTGGCAGTGGCCAGCGGGTCGACTCGCCACAAGCCGGTTGTCCCCTCGACCTCTGCCGGGGTGCCGGCGTCGCCGACGAACTTCGGGCGGGCAACACCGAGGGACCGCAGCAGCTTCTCGTTTCGGATCACGCGGGCTTCGTCGAGGGGGACGACGTGTACGCCGGATGGGTAGATCCGCTCGGCCAGGTCCCACACACGCTGGCGGCCTCGGCGCCCGGCGACGGCGACCTCGCCGCGTGAGGCGAGGAGCTCGAGCATCTGGGTGACGTTGCGGTCGTGCGTCCAGCCCGACGATTCCCAGCCGACTTCGGAGCTGTCGGGGATGTCTCGCGACGCCAGCGGACCTGACTTGCGCAACAGTGCGAGCACCCGCCGGCGGAACCCGTCGTTGGCGTCAAGCCATTGGCGATGCTTCGTCCAGCCGGATTCGTAAGCGGCGGCCATCTCGGCGAGGAAGAGACCGATGTCGGCCATCGGCCGCACCATGACGATGACCGGTTCGATGTCCACCACTTGACCACGGTGCTCGAACAGGGTGCGGTCTTGTTCGATTGCCTTGAGCAATTGAGCTGGGTCGTATGCGCTTCCGATGCGCGACCAGGCAACGAGGTCGGCGCTGGGTGCCACCGCGGCCGTGGGGTCGAGCTGCAAGAAGGTCAGATGATCGACGACGGTCAGGAGGTCGCGCGGTCGATCGGCGTCGAGCAGCTGGGCGCGGATGGCAATGCGACGCGCCTCGTCGCGGGTGAGTCGTCGCACGTTCACGAGATCCCGAAGTCGACCACTAGTTGCGAGGGACCTGGCTCCAAGGCACTTCGCGATCCACACGAACATCGCCGGGAAGACCGAGGACGCGCTCGCCGAGGATGTTCTTCATCACCTCGGTGGTTCCACCTTCGATCGAGTTGGCGCGGCTGCGCAGAAACGCCTTCTGCATCGTCTCGAACATCATCGCCGTCTCCGGGCGGACCATCTCGTAGCTGCCGTAGAGCATCCCTTCGGCGCCGAGGAGGTCCATCACTTTGGCGTAGATGTCTTTGTTGAGGTCTGCAGAGGCCATCTTGGCGATCGAGCCTTCCGGCCCCGGGTCGCCCATCTTGCGGTTCTGGTTCGCTCTGATGTTGGTGAGTCGTAGGACTTCAGCGCGACACCACAGCTTCATCACCTCGTCGCGTGAAGCGGCATCCTTGCGATCGCTCGGCAGGTTGGCCCACGTCGATGTCAACGCCTGAATCGTGCCCGATCCTTTTTGCGGCATCGCTCCACCGATCGATACGCGCTCGTTCATCAAGGTGGTGAGCGAAACCCGCCAACCATCCCCCGTCTTGCCGAGCATCTCCGAGTTCGGAATGCGCACGTCGTTGAAGAACACCTCGTTGAACTCCGCCTCGCCTGTCATCTGTCGAAGGGGGCGCACCTCGACACCGGGCGCATGCATGTCGACGACGAAGGCAGTGAGGCCGGCGTGCTTCACGGCTTCTGGGTCGGTACGCACGACGAGGAGGCCGAAACGTGAAAGATGGGCCAACGTGGTCCACACCTTCTGCCCGTTGACGGTCCACTCCTCGCCATCGCGCACACCGCGCGATGCGAGGCCGGCGAAGTCGGAGCCCGCACCGGGTTCGCTGAACAACTGACACCAGATCTCGGCTCCGGTGAAGAGCGGCCGGAGGTAGCGATCCATCTGCTGTTCGCTGCCCCAGGCCACCACGGTGGGTGCGCACATCCCGTAGCCGATCGGATTGCGGTACATCGCGTTGGGCGCGCCCGCGGCGAACAATCGCTCGTTGACGACGCGCTGCAGCTTGGGGTTGATGCCGAGGCCGCCATGGCCGACCGGGAAGTGCACCCACGCCAGTCCCTTGTCGAACTGCGCGCCGAGGAACGTGATGGACTCGTGGGCCTTCGGGTCGCATTCGTCGAGCAGTTGGGCGATGAGGTCGTCGAGAAGATCCGTTGAGTCACGCGTCGAGATGTCGGTGGCCGTCATGCCGCCACGATACTGGCGCTCCACCAGGAGAACGGAGCCCGGATCGTTCGACCGGCCCGCCTCAGTCGTCGTCACCCTCGTCGGGAAGGTCGAAACCTGCGGCAGCGAGCCGCCCCAGCAACTCGTCGCGCACGCTGCGACCAGGGGCGCGTGCTTTGTCACCGGTGATCCGCCAGCCGAGCCTGCTCGAGTACAGCAGCGGCGGTTCCTTCAACCTCCCGGCGCCGACGTCGACGACGCGGGCGAAGAAAAGTTCGTGATCGGCCATCGGCTTGACCTCGAACGTGACGCAGCGCAACCAGGCGATGCAATTGCGCACCACCGGCAGGTCTGTCCCGGGAATCGTCTCCAGGTAGTCGTCGGCGATGTGGCGGAACTTGCGCCCGGGGTAGGAGAAGTACTGGCCGACATCGACTTGGTCACCGGCGAGGATGCTGACGGCGAACTCGCCACTGGCGACGACCAGTGGGTACGTGTCGTGCTTGGGCGAGATGCTTGCCATCACGATCGGTTCCTCGAAGCTGACCTGACACACCCAGTGGCTGCAATACGCCCGGGTGATGCCGTCGTGGTGGGCGCCGACGACCTGGACGCCTTTCATCATCTGACCCAGGCTGCGTTTGATGGTTGGGTCGATCATCAGTTGAAATGTCGCAGCCACTGACGATGCTCGTCGTTCTCAGCGGCGAGCTCCGGAAAGGCGGCCCGCAACGGAGCGAGCCGGGCAAGCCGGATGGGTTCGTCTCGCGAGACAAGGCTGTGCTTGAGGTTGTTGAGGATCCGCAGGACGATCTCGCGCGCTGGCGTCGTATCGATGAATGAGGGATGGAAGGAGGCATCGTCGCCCATGCGTTGTTGCCACGATGCGATCATCCCTGCCTGGTCGAACCGCACGCCGTGCCCGAAGGGATCGGCATACGTGCCGGTGCGCTTGTCGCGCACCACGAAGTGGCCTGGCAGACCGACACCGGCGATCGGCACTCCGTGCCGCTTGCCGACTTCGATTGCCACCACGCTCAAGGTGATCGGCATGCCGACGCGCCGCTGCAGGACTTCGTGCAGCAACGAGTTGCGCGGGTCGTGGTAGTCGTCGCTGTCGCCGGTGAACAGCCCCGAGGAGAACAGGGTGTCGATGATGCCTTCGAACGATGCCGGGCACTGCTCGGCAACCCTGTCGAGACCGACGAGGGTCGTACCGACGTCGACCGAATGATCGATCGTCGAGGCCGCGAGCGCACAAAGCAGATCGAGGTGGCGCTCGGCCGCCACGGTGTTGACCAACACGGCAAATCGACGTGCTGCCGAGTCGGCTGGCGAGTCCACGGCATGCAACGTACCGCTGCAGCACCTTTCGATGCGCGCCATGCGTCAACTACCTTGTGGCCGCGTGTACCCAGGTACGTTCGCCGAGACGCAACCCGACAAGCCGGCCTTGATCATGGCCAGCTCCGGGTTCACCCAGTCGTTCGCCGAACTCGATGCCGCGGCGAACCGGTTGAGTCGGCTGCTGCGATCGGCGGGGGTCGAGCCCGGCGACCATGTCGCGATCTGCATGGAGAACCACCACCGGTTCTTCGAGATCGTGTGGGGCTGTCACTACGCCGGAGCGGTGTACACGGCGTGCTCGAGCCGCCTCACCAGCAGCGAGCTGCGCTACATCGTCGACGATTGCGGTGCTGTCGGCTTCATCACCTCGATGTACAAGGCCGACCAGGCGGCTGAGATCGCCGACAACATTCCGAACGTCGCCCTGAAGTTGATGCTCGATGGAACCATCGACGGGTACGACTCGTACGAGGAGGCGGTGGCGTGGCTGCCGCCTACTCCCCTTCGCGAGGATCGGCTGGCCGGGATGGACATGCTCTACTCGTCGGGAACCACGGGACGGCCCAAAGGGGTTGCCCGGCAGTTCGTCGGCGCACCGCTGGAGACGACACCCGGTTCGGTTGTTCCGCTCCTGCAGATCCTGTTCGGTGCCACGGGCGAGAGCGTCTACCTGTCGCCGGCGCCGTTCTACCATGCGGCCCCGCTCCGCTTTTCGATGGCCTCCCAAGCGATGGGTTGCACCGTCGTGGCGATGGAGCACTTCGATGCCGAGCACTACCTCTCCCTGATCGAGGGACACCGGGCAACGATCAGCCAGGTCGTGCCCACCATGTTCGTGCGCTTGCTGAAGTTGCCCGAGGAGGTCCGTAGGCGATACGACGTCTCCTCCTTGAGATGCATCATTCACGCAGCCGCGCCGTGCCCGGTGCCCGTCAAGAAGCAGATGATCGAATGGTTCGGGCCGATCATCCAGGAGTACTACGCGGGCACGGAGGGCAACGGTTTCGTGTACTGCAACAGCGAGATGTGGTTGGCGCACGAGGGTACCGTTGGCACTCCCATCAACTGCGTCGTGCACATCTGCGACGACGACGGTCGCGAACTGCCGCGGGGTGAGCCGGGGACGGTGTACTTCGAAGGTGGTTCGACGTTCGAGTACCACAACGATGCGGAGAAGACGTCGTCGTCGCGACATCCGTCGGGCTGGAGCACGCTCGGCGATGTCGGCTATCTCGACGACGACAACTTCTTGTACCTCACCGATCGCAAGGCGTACATGGTGATCAGTGGGGGCGTGAACGTTTATCCGCAGGAGGCCGAGAACGTGCTGGTCACCCATCCGAAAGTGGTTGACGTCGCCGTGTTCGGGGTTCCGAACGACGAGTTCGGTGAAGAGGTGAAGGCTGTTGTGCAGCCGGTGACGATGCCGGCGTCTGCTGCAGAGGCCGCGACGCTAGCCGCCGAACTGATCGCCTTCTGCCGATCAGAGCTCGCCGATCTCAAGTGCCCGCGATCGATCGACTTTCGAGAAGAACTGCCGCGCCATCCGACCGGCAAGCTCTACAAGCGACTGCTGAAGGACGAGTACTGGCGGGCGGCTGGGCGCTCCATCTGAGCTCAGCGCGGCATTTCAGGGGAGACAAAGTGATCAGTGACGCAACCATTCTCGGATCGACGACACACGCGTTCCGGCAACGACGGCGCCAATGACGACGAGGATGCAGACGATCGCAACAAGCCACATCGCCTGTACTCCGACTGCCCAGGCAGGGATCACGATGGCCAGGACTATGGCACCGACAACGAGCCGGTAGACGTTCATCCGCCAGGTGAACAGGCGACGCAAGATCACGGCTCAGTCTGCCAGACGGCGTGCCTCTCGGACCGACCACGCGCCCAGAACGACGAGCGCGTATCAAACTGGCAGTTCTGGCCTGGGCAGCTCGGCGGGGTAGATACTGGTCGTGTGCCGCCCGTTTGGTTGATCGCAATGCTTCCCCTGGTCGTCATCGCGGTGGCCGTGATCGCCGGACGGCGAAGCGGTTACAACTTCGGTGGTGATGTTGTCGTGCGCTGCAGCGAGGGTCACCTCTTCACAACGGTATGGGTTCCAGGCGTCTCTCTCAAGGCAGTCCGCCTCGGCTGGCTGAGGTTCCAGCGTTGCCCAGTTGGCGACCATTGGACCTTCGTCACCCCCGTGAAGAACGACGACCTCACCGACGCGGAGAGATACATCGCTTCCCAATACCGGGACGGACCCATGCCGTGAGGAACGTTGCGACGTGGGCGTCGAAATGGGCGCCGGCGGACCGAATCGCCGCCCGCGTGGGCAAGTGGCGGGTTGTTCGGATTGCGCACGCCGGCTTGCAGAGATCAGGCCACGATGGAGTCGGCTCCGGTTCGCTGGTGCAGTTCGTCGAGGATCGCCGCCAATCGCATGCTCTCCGTGCGACCGAAGATCGGCGCGTGCTTGCCGGCCACGACGTTCTCGAAGTGGGAGACCATGCCGGCATAGGCGTTGACGCCGGCACATTCGACAGTGTCGACCGAACCGTCGCGACGTTCGATCACGATCTGACTGATGTCGGAGGGCCCCGGGACGTGATGCCCGGGCAGATCGACCAGGCCGAGGCTTCCCGAGAGCGCCATCTGCTTGCGCAGTGGGGCGTCGAAGCTGACCTCGAACGACGCGCTGAATCCGCTGCCCCAATTAATCCAGCCTGCCATCACCGTGTCGACACCCATCGCGTTCCGAGTGGCGGTGGCCGCCATCCCGACGGGATCGCGCCCCGCGATCATCATGAACGGCGCGATGCAGTAGATGCCGATGTCGAACAGCGCCCCGGCTCCACGTGGATCGATGCGGTGGTCGCCGCTGCTCATGTCCATCGGATAGCTGAACGACGACCGACCGGATTGGAGCGTCCCGAGTGACCCATCTCCGGCAAGCCGGAGCAGCGCGCGAGCCCGCGGATGGTGGGGCCACATGTAGGCCTCGAGGATCGTGAGCCCTGCGGACTCGGCGTGGTCGAAGAGACCGGCGCTGTCGGCCGGTGACATCGTCAGTGGCTTCTCGCACAGCACATGCTTGCCGGCGTCGAGCGCATGGTGGCTCCACTCCGCGTGGAGATGATTGGGCAGTGGGTTGTAGACCGCGTCGACATCGTCGCGTGTGAGCATCTCGGCGTACGGGGCGAAGTCGTCGCCGCGCCTGCTCGGCGCAGCAACGACCACGTGCCCGACTTCGTCGAACGCTGGTTTCAACGCATTCTGATAGATCCGGCTGGAGCCGCCCAGGACACCCCAGCGGATCATGCGCTGAATACGACCATCTTGATCTCGGTCATCTCCCTGACCGAGTACGCGGGCCCCTCCCGCGTGTTGCCGCTGTCGCGGACGCCTCCATACGGTTGCTGGTCGGCTCGCCACGTCGGCACCTCGTTGACGAGCACGCCGCCGTAGTCGAGGGCGTGCACTGCCTTGAGCGCCTTGCCGATGTCGGATGTGAAGATCGCGGCCTGCAGCCCGAACGACGAATCGTTGGCCAGTTCGAGCGCGTCGTCGAGCGAGTCGTACGTGGCGATGGCCACCACCGGACCGAAGACCTCGTTCGAGCAGACCTTCATGTCGGGCTTGGCATTGCTGATGACCGTCGGCCGCAGGACGCCGGCGTCGTCGAGTGCGCCGCCTGTGAGCACCTTCGCGCCGGCCGACTCGGCTTCGGCGACCCACGACACGACGCGCTCGGTTTCGTGCCGGGAGATGAGGGCCGAGACATCGGTTGCCTCGTCGAGCGGGTTGCCGACGACGAGGGTGTTGACGTGATCGACCAGTGCAGCGGTGAAGTCGTCGGCGATCGAGCTGTGCAGGTAGATGCGCTGAGTGGAGATGCAGCTCTGGCCGGCGTGGCTGAACCCGGCGATCTTGATCTTCGCTGCGGCCGTCTTCCAATCGCCATCGGGCTCGATGATGACCGGCGCGTTGTTGCCGAGCTCCAAGCCGACACGCTTGCGTGGCGCACGCGCCCGAATGCTCCAGCCGACCTCGGGCGAACCGGTGAACGTGATCAGGGCGATGTCGGGATGGTCGACGATGGCGTTGCCGACCGTCGCTCCCCCGCCGGTGACGACGTGGAGGTAGTCGGCGGGAAGGCCGCACTCGTCGACGAGCATCTTGGCCAGTTCGAGCGAGCTGAACGGTGTCTGACTGGCCGGCTTGAGCACGACTGGACATCCGGCGGCGATCGCCGGGGCCAGCTTGTGGGCAACGAGGTTGAGCGGGAAGTTGAACGGGGCGATCGCCCCCACCACACCGATCGGTACTCTCAGGGTGAATCCCAGCTTGCCCTCACCCGCGGTGATGGCGTCGAGCGGAACCATCTCGCCCGACAGCTTGCGGGCCTCGGCCGCGGCGAACTGGAACGTGCCGACCGCACGTTCCGCCTCGGCACGCGCCGTCTTGATCGGTTTGGCCGCTTCCTTGGCGATGATCGTGGCGAAGTGATCGCGCCGCTCGACGAGAAGTTGAGCGGCCTTGTCGAGGATCGCCGCTCGTTTCCACAACGGGAGCGGCGATTTCAGAGCCGCCTTCGCCGAGGCGACGGCTGCCGCCACATCGTCGGCAGTCTGAGCCGGGATCTCACCGATGACCGAGTCGTCGAAGGGCGAGCGAACAGTGATCGTTTCAGCCATGCGACCGACGATACTTGTCGCCATGACCCCACGTCACCCGTATCTCGATTGGGAGGGTCCGTTGCCGTTCGCCCACAGGGGCGGTGCCAGCGACGAGCCCGAGAACACGATGGAGGCGTTCGAGTACGCAGTCAACCTCGGATATAGGTACCTGGAGACCGACGTCCAGGTGACCAAGGATGGCGTGCTCGTGGCCTTCCACGACGACGACCTGTTGCGCACCACCGGCCGTGTGGGCAAGATCAGCGAGCTGCCGTGGTCGGAGGTGTCGAAGGCCCTGGTCGACGGGAAGGCTCCGATCCCGCAACTCGAAGAGCTGATCGGCGCGTGGCCCGACATCAGGGTCAACATCGACTGCAAATCGGCCGCCGGCGTGGAGGCACTGATCGCCGTGCTGCGTCGCACCGATCCGCTGAAGCGTGTGTGCGTGGCCGCATTCAGCGACTCGCGTCTGCGCCGTCTCCGCAAGGAGCTCGGCCCGGAGCTGTGCACGTCGCTTGGGCCGATCGAGACAGCGCTGTTGCGATTCGGCCTCGTGCGTCACCTCACCGGCCTGGCTGCGCAGGTTCCGGTGAAGCAGGGCCCCCTCACCGTCGTCAACAAGAGCTTCGTCGATCGCGCCCACCGGGCGGGGTTGCACGTGCACGTGTGGACGATCGACGACGCCGCAGAAATGAACCGTCTGCTCGACCTCGGCGTCGACGGGATCATGACCGACCGCCCGGTCGTCCTCCGTGAGGTGCTCGAGGCGCGCGGCGTCTGGCACTCGTGAATCGTCAGTGACGATATCGAATCGCCGGGTCTTGCGATCTGGGTGCCACACTCGGTTCACCGCCGCAGGTCGCTGGAAGATCTGGCACCCGGATCCGCGGAACCCCGCCTGGCTGCGGGGTCATTTCGTCACTGACGATTCACGACGGGCGGCGAATGGCCAGGAGGTGGCCGGCAGCCAGCACGACGGCGCCGATCAGGCTGACCGTGGCCCCGTACTCGACCGAGATGATTCCCTCCGGCGACGCCGATCTCACCGCAGCCGACACCACCCCGGCATAGACGGCGACGATCAGCGAAGCGATCCCGCCGGCCGAACCCCGCAGGAACCACGTCAAGGTCACGGCGCCAACCAGCAGCAGAGGTAGCACGGGCCACATTCGCAGCCCCCAACCAACCATGCCTGACCGCGAATAGCCCAACCGCTCGACCAGGGAGAAGATCTCGTAGCTGGTGCGCAGCCTCGTCCCCGAGCGCAGCCATGGCAGGAAGGTGCCGACGAGGACGGCCACGGCCCCGCCGGTCGAAACGACCTTCCCGATGAGAACCCGCTGCACCGCGGCAGCGTAGGTTCCGAGCATGGCCCCGCCCCGATTCCATTCCGTTCGTTCCCCGCAGGCGTTGGTCGCCAGCGCCGATCAGGTGGCGACTCAAGCCGGACTGCGCGCCCTGGTGCTGGGAGGCAACGCCGTCGATGCGGCCATCGCCACCAATGCGGCAATTGCGGTGACGTGTCCGCACCTGTGCGGCATGGGCGGAGACCTCTTTGCACTGGTCTACGACGATGGCGAGGTCTTCGCCCTCAACTCGACGGGACGAGCCGGCTCGGGTGCCGACGCCGCTGGGTTGCGCGCCGAGGGATTCGCGGGCATGCCGTTCCGACTCGACATCAGGTCGGTGACCGTTCCGGGTTGCGTCGACGGATGGATGGCGCTCCACGAGCGATTCGGAACCTTGCCGCTGTCGATGCTGCTCGAGCCGGCGATAGCTCTCGCTGCCGGCGGATTCGCCGCCAGCCCGTTGCTGGTGGGTGCTTCCGCGCGAATGGAGGAAGGTGCTAGCGAGAACCTCGTCGAGCTGATCAGCCAGCTCACTCGCCCTGGAGCGCGTGTGCGCCGTGGCGGAGTCGCCCGAACCCTGGGCGCGATCGCCGAAGGTGGGCGCGACGCGTTCTACCAAGGTGAGTTCGGTGCGGGGTTGAAGGCCCTCGGCAAGGGTCTCTACAGCGACTCCGATCTGTCCACCGCTCTGGCGGAGTGGGTCAGGCCGCTGACGACGCGTGCGTTCGGGGTCGATCTCTGGACCATCCCGCCCAACTCGCAGGGATACCTCACGCTGGGCGCCTCCGAGCTCGCCTCGCGACTGGATCTTCCGGCGGATCCCATCGACTCGCAGTTCGCCCACCTTCTGATCGAGGCCGCGACGGCCGCCGGGTTCGACCGCCCCGACGTGCTCAGCGACAGCGCCGATGGCGATGAACTGCTGCGCTCGATTGCGGGAAGGATCGACTTGATCGATTCCGAACGGGCGTCCGATCGGTGGGCGCCGGGCACGGACGGCGATACGACCTATCTGTGCACCGTCGACGGCACGGGCATGGCCGTCTCACTGATCCAGTCGAATGCGGCGGGGTTCGGATCGGGGTTGATCGAACCGAGCACGGGAATCAACCTGCACAACCGCGGCATCGGATTCAACTTGCGTGACGGCCACCCCGCCGAGTTCCGGGCCGGCCATCGCCCTCCGCACACGCTGTGCCCTGCACTGGCAACGTCCGACGGTTCGCTCCACGCGGTGTTCGGGACGATGGGCGGCGACGCCCAGCCGCAGATTCTTCTGCAACTGGCAGCCCGACTCTTCCACTACGGCCAAACGCCGGCGGCTGTGGTCGACGCCGGGCGGTGGGCGCTGCAAGGCCCCTCCACCGGGTTCGACACCTGGACCAGTGGCGAGGCTCCGACCGTGACGATCGAGGGCAACGCGCCGGAAGAGTGGATGGCCGAGTTGGCCCGACGCGGTCACAAGGTCGCAGCACGCCCGCCGTACGACAGCGGCTTCGGTCATGCCCACGCGATCGTGATCGACAGCGAGGGATTCCGGGCGGGTGCCGCGGATCCGCGGACGATGGTTGGCACGGCCGCCGGCATCTGACAGCAGTACGATTGCGCCATGCCGCGTCGACTCCAACTTCTTCTGCACCGTTCCCATGACCGATGCAGGAGATCCGTCGGTCGCCCCCACCGCGCGACGCTTCGGCAACGACGCCGTCGTCGAGACCTACAAGAACCTGGTCGCCTGGGCGAAGACCGCCGACCAGCTCGGCATCGACACGATGTGGCTCACCGAACACCACTTCCAGTACGAGGGATACGAAGTGCTACCCAACCTCATCCAGTTCGGGCAGCACCTGGCGATGCTCACCCAAGAGCTGCGCCTCGGGCAGATGTTCAATGTCGTGCCGCAATGGCATCCTCTGCGGCTGGCCGAAGATTTCGCCATCGCCGACATCATCACCGGTGGGCGCATGGAGTTCGGCGTCGGCCGCGGCACGGTTCCGCGCGAGGCCTGGGCACTGGGCACCGTGGTAGCCAGCGGCGACAACGCCATGTCGGCAGAACACGATCGCATCAACCGCGAGATCTTCGAAGAGTCGATGGAAGTCATCAAGCTGGCCTGGTACCAAGAGCAGTTCAGCTACCGCGGCAAGCACCTCGTGCTCCCACCCGACGACGTGCCCGACCGCGGCACCATGGTCGACACGCTGACGCTTGTTCCCAGGCCGTTGCGCAAGGTCGACATCTATCAACCGGTCACCTCGCCGGAGACCATCGAGTACGTGCCGGTTGCCGGTCACAAAGCCGTGTACTGGCTGCAGAACGCCGACAGTCAGAAGCAGAAGTGGGACCGCTATGCCGAGATCCGAGAGGCCTGCGGCACCCCCGTCGGCCCCGGCGAAGACCGTTGCCTCGTCCTCAACCTGCACGTCGCCAAGACGCACGAGGCAGCTCTTGTGAAGGGCCGCCCTGGGCAGGACGAGTTCAACAAGTTCCTGTCGCCGTACGGTCGGTTCAGCAGCTATCGCAACCCCGACGGTTCGAAGGTGGCCTTCAACCACTGCCCCACCGTCGAGGAGAGCAACGAGCAGAGGATCCAGGTCGTCGGTTCGATCGACGACGCCGTTGATGCGATCGGCTTCTGGCGCGACCTGCTCGACCTCGAGCACATCTGCTTCTTCCTCGACTATCCCGGGCTGAGCCGGGAGGAGATGATCGAGCAACTGCACCTCGTCGTCGAGGAAGTGTTCCCCCGCCTCGGAGAACCGATCGAGCGCCGTCCCCTCACGGGCTCTCCGCTCGTGTGAGCCAACTCTCGGTCGCCGCACAGGCTCTGGCCGACGATGGCTACCTCGTGTTGCCGGCGTTCGCCGAACCTCACGCCCATCTCGACAAGGCGTTCCTCGCCGAACGCGTCGAGAACCGGACCGGCGATCTGCTCGGGGCGATCATGGCGATGGAGCTGGCCCGCGACTCGATCACCCTCGCCGACACGATCGAACGGGCAGAACGTGCCGCCAGGCTCCTCGCCGCCAACGGTTGCACCGCGATACGCACGCACGTCGACCTCACGCCGACCGGGGGTCTGACGTCGGTCGAGGCGCTCATCGAAGTGCGTCATCGCTTGCGGCACCTCGTCGACATCCAGGTCGCCGCTCTTTGCGCCTGGCCCTCGATCGGAGAGGAGGGAGCCGGCCAGCGCGCCTTGCTGCGCGACGCGATCGCGATGGGGATCGACGTCGTCGGTGGCTGCCCACACCTCGAGACCGACCCGATTGCCGCCAACGAGGGCTTCCTGGCCTTGGCCGCCGAGGCCGGCCTGCCCCTCGACCTGCACACCGACGAAACGCTGAACCCGGCCATGTGCGCCCTGGAAGATCTTGCCCAACGCGTGATCGCCAGCGGGTTTCCTCACGGTGTGACGGCGAGCCACTGTGTGTCGCTGTCGCTCCAACCGCTCACTCGCCAGTGCCAGGTCGCCGAGCAGGTGGCCGCGGCCGGCATCAGCGTGATCGCGCTCCCGCACACCAACCTGTTCCTGCAAGGGCGCGACTGCCCAGTTGCCACGCCGCGGGCGATCACCGCCGTGAGGGCATTACGCGACGCGGGTGTGAACGTTGCCGCCGGAGCCGACAACTTGCAGGATCCGTTCAATCCGGTCGGCCGCGGCGACCCGTTGGAGACCGCCGGGCTGATGATCATGGCCGCTCACGCCCTTCCGGCCGAGGCGCTGGAGATGGTCACCGGTGCTGCACGCCGAGCCATGGGCCTCGGGCCGGGCTTCGACTACGTCGGCATCCGGGCTTCGACCGTTCGCGAGGCGATCGCATTCGGCCCCGCCGACCGCGTGGTCCTCCGTGACCGCCCGACGTCGGAAACACAGCGTTCACGCGATCGCGACTGACCCGTCGAAAAGACTGCCGTACACTCCGACGCAATGGGGACAGATCGAGCGCGACTTGCGGGTCGCCGCGCGCTTGTCACGGGTGCGGCCCGTGGGATCGGGGCGGAGATCGCCGCATCGTTCCGTCGCGAAGGCGCCGAACTTGCGCTGCTCGACATCGATGACCGGGTTGCCAAGACCGCGTCGTCGCTCGACGCCCGCGCCTATCGAGTCGATCTGGCCGACGTCGAATCGACGAAGGCGGTGGTCGGTCGCGCGATCAGCGACCTGGGCGGACTGGAGATCCTCGTCAACAACGCCGGAATCCTGAAGATGGCACCGCTCCTGGAGATCGATCCGGCCGACTGGGATCTGACGTTCGCCGTCAACGTGCGGGCGATGCTGGTCACCATCCAGGCGGCTGCGAAGGCGATGATCCCGGCAGGGCGGGGTGCCATCATCAACATGGCCAGCATGGGTGGCAAGGTCGGCGGGCCCAACCAGGCCCACTACGCCGCCTCGAAGGCAGCGGTCATCTCGCTCACCCAAGTGGCTGCCAAGGAACTCGGTGCCCACGGCATCACGGTCAACTGCATCTGCCCCGGGTACGTGCTGACGGAGATGGGAGCGGCCACGCGCACCGAGGCGATGATCAAGGAATGGTCGTCGAAATCGCCGCTCGGCCGTCTCGCCGAACCCTCTGATGTTGCCCACATGGCCGTGTTCCTTGCCTCTGACGAGGCTTCGTACTGCACTGGCCAGGCGATGAACGTGACCGGTGGGATGGTGATGCATTGACCGCCGCGGAGATGTTCGACGCACTGGCCGACGCGAGTACGGTTAGCCCGATGGGCGACGTAGGGGCTGCTCCCGCATTGAGTTTTGACGGGGTGTCGATGGTCTTCCCCGACGGCACCCACGCCCTTCGCGAGACCACGTTCGACGTTCGCCCGGGTGAGTTCGTCACTGTGGTCGGGCCGTCGGGCTGCGGCAAGAGCACGCTGCTGCGCATCGCGTCCGGTTTGACCAAGGCGACCGGTGGTTCCGTCGACATCGAGGAGGGCAACGTCGGCTACGTGTTCCAAGATGCGACGTTGCTGCAGTGGCGCACGGTGCAGAAGAACGTCGAGCTGTTGGCCGAGCTGGAGGGGATCGACAAAGAAGAACGCGCCCGCCGCGCCGCCGAGAACATCGCCCTCGTCGGCCTCGACGGGTTCGAGAAGAAGTATCCCAAACAGCTGTCGGGTGGCATGAAGATGCGTTGCTCGCTCGCTCGCTCTCTCGTCATGGATCCCAAGATCTTCCTGTTCGACGAGCCGTTCGGTGCGCTTGACGAGATCACTCGAGAGAAGCTCAACGACGAGCTCCTCAGCCTGTTCAAGCGCAAAGGTTTCGCTGCGCTGTTCATCACGCACTCGATCTACGAAGCCGTGTTCTTGTCGACACGGGTACTGGTGATGTCGGCGCGGCCCGGCCGAATCGTCGGCGACTTCAAGGTTCCGTTCGGCTATCCGCGTTCGCCCGAACTGCGCTTCGAGGCCGAGTTCGCCGAGCTTGCCGGTCAGGTCTCGCATGCTCTCCGAGGAGCTCACGTATGAGCAACATCTCGGTGTCCGCTGCCGACGGCACGATGGAAGGTGTCATCCAGCACCAACAACTTGGCCAGCTCCACGTCGACGACGCACCGCGTGCCGCCAAGGCGCAACGTCATGCCAGCGATTACATCGCCCCCGTCGTGGGCTTCGGCGGCTTCATCGGCTTCTGGTACTTCATGTCGTACTGGGGTCTCAAGCACATCTGGGACAAACCGTCGTTCCTCATCACAGCGCCGCACCGCGTCATCAACGACAGCTTCCTCGACGAGAGGAGCCGCACGGCGCTCCTCAGCGGCTTGTACTGGACCGCCCGCGTCTCGCTGATCGGCCTGGCGATTGCCATCGTCATCGGCATGACACTGGCCATCGTGATGTCGCAGGCCCGCTGGTTGGAGCGTTCGATCTGGCCCTACCTCGTGGCGATGCAAGCCATCCCGATCCTGGCTCTCGTGCCGATCATCGGGTCGATCTTCGGGTTCGAGATCCCCTCGCGAATCTTCGTGTGCGTGTTGATCTCGTTGTTCCCCATCGTCTCCAACACGCTGTTCGGCCTGCTGTCGGCCGAACGCGGCCAGCACGATCTCTTCACGCTGCACCACGTGTCGCGCTGGACACGATTGCGCAAGCTGCAGCTTCCCAACGCGATGCCGACGATCTTCACGGGCTTTCGCATTGCCGCAGGTCTGTCGGTCATCGGCGCCATCGTCGGCGAGATCTTTTTCAAGCGCGGCGACAAGGGCGTCGGCATCCTGCTCGACTCGTACCGATCACGAGCCCAGTTCCCGCAGATGTACGGGGCTCTCATCCTGGCGGCTGCCCTCGGCATCGTCGTCTTCATCATCTTCGGATGGCTCAACAACCTCGTCGTCGGACGTTGGTACGAGTCCACCCGCAAGACCGGCTGACCTTCGTCGGCCGCACACCAACCAGCAGCGTGAACACACAACAAAGGGAGAACAGATGCAACGACGCCGTACCCGTTCGTTGATCGCCGTAACACTCGCGGGGGCCTTTGCTCTCGTGGCATGCGGTAGCGATACGAAATCATCATCAGACACCGCTGCCCCGGCAACCGAAGCACCGGTTGCCACCGCGGCACCGGTCACTGAAGCACCGGTTGCCACTGAGGCACCGTCGACGGAGGCTCCGGCAACTACCGCGCCCGCCGCCCCAGTCAGCCTCAAGGGGCTCTGCCCCGACACGGTCGTCATCCAGACCGACTGGAACCCTGAGGCAGAGCACGGCTTCCTGTACAACCTGCTCGGCACCGACTACACGATCGACAAGGCAAAGGTGTCGGTAACAGGCAGCCTCACCGCAGGCGGCGTCGACACGGGCGTCAAGCTCGAAATTCGTTCAGGCGGGCCGGCCATCGGCTTCCAGACCGTGACCTCGCAGATGTACACCGACGACAGCATCCTGCTCGGCTACGTCTACACCGACGAGGGCATCCAGAACTCGGCGACGTTCCCAACGGTGGCCATCGAGTCGGGCTTCGAGAAGAACCCGCAGATGATCATGTGGGATCCGGCGACCTATCCCGATGTGAAGACGATCGCCGACATCGGCAAGAACAACATCCTCGTTCGTTACTTCAACGGCGCGGCGTGGATGGACTACTTCACCTCGCAGGGCATCCTGTCGAAGGATCACGTCGACGGTTCGTACGACGGCACGCCTGCGCTGTTCATCGCCGATCAGGGCAAGTCTGCGCAGCAGGGCTTCGGTTCGGCTGAGCCGTACATCTACCTCAACGAGGTCAAGGATTGGGCCAAGCCGGTTTCCTACGCCTACATCAACGACGCCGGCTGGGAGAACTACGCCGAGTCGATCGCCACCAAGCCGGACAACATCACCAAGTACGCCGACTGCTTCAAGGCACTGGTGCCGATGATCCAGCAGTCGAGCGTCGACTACCTCAATGATCCGGCTGCCGCCAACAAGATCATCCTCGACGCAGTCGCCACGTTCGACAACGGCTGGGTCTACAGCCAGGGTGTCGCCGACTACGGCGTCGCCACGATCAAGAAGGATGGCCTCGTCGCCAACGGTCCCGATTCGACACTCGGCAACTTCGACCTCGACCGGGTGAACAGCCTGATCGCCAAGGCAATCCCGGTGTACACCGCGCTCGGTCAGGCACCGAAGGACGGCCTCAAGGCAGAGGACATCGTCACCAACCAGTTCATCGACCCCTCGATCGGCTTGTAGCAGACCGTCGCTCCTACCGAACTTTGTCGCTGTCAACATGCTCAACGAGTTGGCAGCGACAAAGTTGCGGGAGCGTCATTGCATGGCCCGTTCCAGAACGACCTGGAGCAACACGTTCGCGCCCGCTTCGACATCTGCCGGCGAGGTGTATTCGGCGATGTTGTGAGAGAGGCCGTTGAGACTGGGCACGAACACCATGGAGGTCGGGCAAACCCGCGCCAGCATCTGCGCGTCGTGGCCCGCACCTGACGGCATTCGTCGGGTCGAATGGCCGAGCCGCTCGGCGGTCGACTCGACGAGATCGATCATGACGGGATCGAAGTCGACGGGCTCGAATCGGGCCAGGGTGCGCGTGGTGATCTGACAACTTTCGTCAGCCGCGTATGCACGACACGCAGCGAACATCTGCGCTTCGGCGAGTTCCAACGCGGCTTCGTCGGTGTTGCGCAGATCGATGGTGAACCCCACGTTCGAAGCGATGACGTTGACGAGGTTCGGTACGACGTTGAGGCTGCCGACGGTGGCCACTTGCGGAGCACCGAGGGAACCGGCGATGAGCCGGGCCTCGTTGATCACCCGGGCGGCAACCAACATGGGGTCGTGCCGGAGGTGCATCGGCGTGGTGCCGGCGTGCGCCGACTGCCCGGTGATGGTCACCTCGGTCCACGAGATTCCCTGCACCCCGGTGACAGCGCCGATGGTGATGCCCTCGCGTTCGAGGACCGGCCCTTGTTCGATGTGCAGCTCGGCGTAGGTGTGAGGGAACGCTGCCGCGGGCACTGGCGTCGGCCCGGCATACCCGATGCGTGTCAGCTCGTCGCCCAATCGGGCGCCGTCGTCGGCGGCGCGTACGTCGAGCGCTTCTTCGACTGCAAGACCGCCGACGTACACCAGGCTGCCGAGCATGTCGGGCTGGAAACGCGAACCTTCCTCGTCGGTGAAGAACGCCACCTGAATGGGGCGACGCGTGGCGACACCGTGCTGGGCAAGTGTCTCGACGATCTCCAGTCCCGACAGCACGCCGAGGTTGCCGTCGAAGCGCCCACCGGTGCGGACCGTGTCGATGTGCGAGCCGACCATTACCGCGGCCGCCGTCGGTTCGGTGCCCGGGCGTGTGCCGACGACGTTGCCGATCGCGTCCATCGAGATCTGCAGGCCGAGGTCGACCATCCACGACACCACCAGATCACGACCTTGCCGGTCTTCGTCGGTGAGGGCCAACCGGGCGCATCCACGTTCGCCGTTCGGTCCGAGAACGGCGCCGATCTCCCCGAGGGCCTCGAGCCGCTGCCACAGACGATCGCCGTCGATGCGGAGGTCGTGCCAGGGCATGGTCAGCGGCCGAAGTCGAAGGTGGAGATCTCGCGGAGCGATTCGCAGAACGACGAAACGGAACCGGCGAACAGCTCGGCACCTCGTTCGGCCGTCGCTGCTGTCGGGTCGCCGATGTACCCGTCGGGATGGAAGTCGTTCGACAACCAGCCGAAGCTGACTCGGCCTCCGAAGCGCACGTACTTGTTGGCGGCGAGCTTGTCGGGAACGCGGCGTTCGGCCTTGCTCATGTCGCACAGCTCTGGTGCGAGATGCAGCATCACCGAAGTTTCGTCGGTTCCACCGTGCACACCCATGCCGAGTTCGCTCGCCGGCGAAGTACCACCCTGATCGACCGGCATTCCCGGATGGGTGAGGAAGGTCATGAGACCATGCTTCAAGCGCAATTCGCGGTTGGCGACGCTCAGCAGCGAACTGTTGCCACCGTGACCGTTCAGGAAGACGAGTCGCTTGGCGGGGCTGGTGGCGATGCAGCGGCCGATGTCGTCGAGCACCGCCAGCAACGTCGTTGCCGACAGCCAGACCGTGCCCGTAGACCACGCGTGTTCGTTCGACTTCGTGTACTGCAGCGTCGGCATCAACCACACGTCGAGCTCGTCGCCCACCGCGGCGACGGCGGCCTCGCCGACTGCCGTGGCGACTACCGAGTCGGTGCTCAGGGGCAGGTGTGGACCGTGCTGCTCGATCGCGCCGAGTGGCTGGACGATGATGCTGCGTTCGGTCAACCGCTCACCAACCTGAGGAGCGGACAGGTTGGGGAAGTGGCGCGCCGACGATGTCACAACGGCACGCTACCTCGGCCGGCGATCGGTCAGAATGACCGAATGGAGCCTCGCGACTTTGACGCAATGGTGGTCGGCGCGGGTCACAACGGACTGGTGTGCGCGGCTTATCTGGCCAAGGCGGGTCTGCGAACGTTGCTCGTCGAAGCCCGATCATCGGTCGGGGGCACCGCGTCGAGCGAAGCGTTCGCCGGTGGGACGGTCAACATCTGCAACTGCGATCACATCACCTTCCGCACTACGCCGGTGGTCGAAGAGCTCCGCCTGGCCGACTTCGGCCTGCGCTACATCGACATCGATCCGGCGCAGCACAACATGACCTGGACAGGAGGTCCAGCGTGGGCCATTCATCACGATGTCGAGCAGACCCTCGACTCGTTGGCCCACACCTATCCCACCGAGATCGACGGTTACCGGCGGTACGTCGAGGCGGCCCTGCCCGCGGTTCGAATGGTGTTCGACAACGCCAACGATCCGCCATCGTTCTCCACGATCGCCAAGAAGGTCTTGGCCAGTCGGGGTCGCGGTGCTGCAACGCTGTTGCGGTGGAGTCGGCGGAGCGCAGCGGAAGTGATGCGCACGTTCTTCTCCTCCGACGCGCTGCTCGGGCCGGCAATGGTCACAGGACCCATGGTGTGGGGCGTCTCTCCGGAGTTGCCGGGCACCGGTCTGGGCGCGCTGACCTACGCGATGCGACATGTCGGTAGCGTCGGCCGACCCGTTGGAGGCAGTGGGATGGTGCCAGAGTCGCTCCGCGGCGCCTTCGAGCACGCCGGCGGCACCTTGATGCTGAACACGAAGGTCGCCAACCTCACCTGCGAAGGCGACTCGATTCGCGGCATGGTCTGTACTGACGGCACCGAGATCACCGCGCCAATCGTGGTGTCGGCGTGCAATCCCCACGACACGTTCCTGACTTGGCTGAACAACCCGCCACCACAGGCGCGGGCACTGGTCGAACGATGGCGATCGATCCCCCACGACGACGGCTACGAGTCGAAGGTCGATGCGATCGTCGACCGCCAGCCGATGTCGGCAGACGGCCAACCGCTCGGCGCAACCACGGTGATCTCGCCATCGCTCGGCGAGATCGATCGAGGTCATGCCATGATGGCGAACGGCGGGATCCTCGAGCAGCCGGCCATGTTCGTCAACTCACCGTCGGCGCTCGATGCCACGCTGGCGCCTGCTGGCCGGCACGTTTTCAGCCTCGAGGTGCTGTACACCCCCTACGGGCTCCGCGGCGGCTGGACCGACAGCACGGAACCGCGACGCTGGCTCGAGCAGGTCGCCACCAAGCTTGCCCCGGGCTTCCTCGACTCACTCGTCGACTGGAGGGCGATGACCCCCGATCGCTACGAACGCGAGTTCCATCTGCCCCACGGCCACGCCACCAGTTTCGCCGGCGGTCCGCTGGCCGCGCTTCGCAATCGCAACCCGGAGCTGACGCGATACCAGACCCCGGTGAAGGGCCTCTACCTCACTGGCGCGGCGACGTTTCCGGGCGCCGGAGTCTGGGGGGCCAGCGGGCGCAACGCGGCGTTGTGCATACTCGCGCGCGAGGGTTAGCAACGGCTGACGATGGGTACTGTGAGTACATGCTGAAATACACCCTTCCCGACCTCGCTTACGACCCCGGCGCGCTCGAGCCACACCTCAGTGGTCAGATCGTCGAGCTCCATCACGACAAGCACCACGCAGGCTACGTCGCCGGAGCGAACACCGCCCTCGAACGTCTCGCCGAGGCACGCGCCTCCGGCAAGTACGACACCCTCGTGGGTTTGGAGAAGTCGCTCGCGTTCAACCTCGGCGGCCACGTGTTGCACACGATGTACTGGACCAACCTGTCGCCCGATGGTGGCGACAAACCGACCGGAGAACTGGCCGCCGCGATCGACGAACAGTTCGGCTCCTTCGACGGCTTTCAGGCACAGTTCAACCAGGCAACCACGCTGGTCCAGGGTTCCGGTTGGGGAATTCTGTCGTGGGAGCCGCTCGGCCAGCGTTTGATCATCGAGCAGCTCGAAGACCACCACGAGAACACGACGCTCGGCGCCGTTCCTCTCTTGGCGATCGACGCCTGGGAGCACGCGTACTACCTGCAGTACAAGAACGCCCGCGCCGCGTACGTCGAGGCGATCTGGAACATCGTCAACTGGGCCGACGTGACCCGAAGGTTCGCCGCGGCGACCTCCTAAGCGTCCCTGACCGACCAGGTGCGCTTGGCAACCGGCGGCTGATCGCTCCAGGGAAAGTTGATCCACAGATCGGTGCGCTTCCAGACGTAGTCGCACTGCACGACCGAGTGGCTCTTCTCGTACAGCACTGCTGTGCGTACCTCGGCAACCTTGCCTTCGCAGAACTGCTGCACGCTGCGGAGGGTGTGGCCGGTATCGGCGACATCGTCGGCGATCAGGATCCGCGCATCGCTGACGTCGACGAAGTCGGGCGCCGGAGGAAGGATGCGAGGTACCTCCAGCCGCTCGTCGACGCCGGTGTAGAACTCGACGTTCATCGTGTACACGTTCTTGACCGATAGCGCGTAACCCATCGCCCCACCGATCAGCAGACCACCTCGGGCGATCGACAGGATCATGTCCGGCTCGTAGTCGTCGGCCACCTGTTGGGAGAGCTCGCGGGAGGCCTCTCCGAACATCTTCCAGGTCAATACTTCGCGCTCGTTCGACACGCCGACCAACCTAGCCCGTGGAGTGTTTCCGGGCACCCTGACGCACGCCAAACACTCCACAGGGGTTCACGGGAGGCAGATGTCGGAGGGGCGGACGGGCACGCGAGTGAGATCACGGCCGATCGCGTCGCGAATTGCGGCGACGATGGCCGGCGTCGAGGAGATGCACGGTGGCTCGCCCACACCCTTGGCGCCCAAGGGAGCCATCGGATCGGGTTGCTCGATCATCGAGACCAGCACCGGGGGCATGTCGAGCATCGTCGGCAACAGGTAGTCGGTGAAGCTGGCGTTGCGCACCCGACCGTCGGTGAAGATGATCTCCTCCATCACGGCCAGCCCCAGGCCCTGGGCGATGCCGCCTTCGATCTGGCCGAGAACGCTCAAGGGGTTGAGGGCGACCCCGACGTCCTGGGCGGTCGCGATCTGCACCACCTTCACGAGGCCGAGCTCCGGGTCGACGTCGACGACCGCGCGGTGGGCCACGAACGCGAACGCCGTGTGGCAGCTGCCCTGCCCGTTCTCGTCGAGCTCCCCGGTCGGTCGGTGGTGATGCTCGAACGTCTCGGTCAGCTCGAGGCCGGCTGAGGCGGCGGAGACCGACAGCCGAAGAGTGCCCAACGTGTCGATCACGTCGCGGCCTTCGATGGCCAGCTGCACCGGGTCGATGTCGTGCTGCGCGCCGACGTGTTCGAACAACCGCTCGCGCACCAGCCGACACGCGCCGTCGACGGCACCGCCGCTCATCCACGTCTGGCGTGAAGCCGACGTGGATCCAGCGGATCCGATGCTGGTGTCGATGGGTTCCAACACGACGTTGTCGACACCGAGCACGCTACGGGCGATCTGCTGGGCCAGCACGACGAAACCCTGCCCGACCTCGGCGGTGGCGAACTTCAGCGAGACCACGCCATCGGCGAGCCGACAACGCGCCGTCGAGTAGTCGTCGAAGGCCTCTGAGTACATCAGGTTCTTGATGGCCACCCCCCACCCGATCCCGCGAACGATGTGCGACGCATCGGCGGTGAGACCCGCGCCGCCGGGGAGGTCCATCGGGTCGCCTCCGCGCCCACCCACTGGCACATCGGGCAGCGCCAACGCGGCTGTTCGGCGAATGCACTCGGCAACCGGGGCGACGTTCTCGATCACCTGCCCGGTGATCAGGGTGTCACCGGTCTCCATGGCGTTGAGCAGGCGGATCTCCACCGGATCCAGCCCGCATGCCACCGCCAACTTGTCCATCTGCCCCTCATGTGCGAAGCAGGCCTGCACGACGCCGAAGCCGCGCATGGCACCGCAGGGGAGGTTGTTGGTGCGCACCGCGTAGCCGTCGACCGTTGCGTTGAGGCACTTGTACGGGCCCTGCACGTGAGTGACCGCGTTGATCAACACGGCTGACGATGTCGATGCGTACGCACCGCCATCGAGCACGAGACGAGCCTCGATTCGTTGGATCCGACCCTCGGTGGTGGCGTGATGACGCATCCAGATCTTGGCCGGATGGCGGTGCACATGACCGAGGAAGCTCTCCTCGCGGCTGTAGGCGACACGCACCGGTCGTCCGGTGCGCAGCGCGAGAAGGCAGGTGTGGACCTGCAAGCTGATGTCCTCGCGGGCGCCGAAGGCGCCACCCACCCCGCCGAGCGTCAACCGCACCTTCTCCGGTGCCAGATCGAGACACGCGGCGATCTGACCGCGGTCTTCGTGCAGCCATTGAGTCGCTACGAACAGCTCGACGCCGGCGCCGCCAGGGTCGGGCAGAGCCAGCGCCGCCTCCAGGCCGAGGAACGCCTGGTCCTGCATGCCCAATTCGTACGTTCCCTCGACGACGACGTCGCCGATCAGCGACTGGTCGCCGCTGACGATCCGCTGGTGACGGATCACGTTGCCCGACGGATGGATCGGGGGGTGGCTGCCGTCGATTGCTCGTTCGGGATCGAACAAGGGAGGCAGCATCTCGTAGTCGACCACGATTGCAGCGAGCGCTCGGCGGCAGGTCTCGGGATGGTCGGCCGCGACTGCTGCCACGGGCTCGCCGACGTAGCGAACCACATCCGCGGCAAACACCGGCTGATCCTTGCTGATCAATCCGTAGGTCGGTTTGCCGGGAACATCATCGGCGGTGACGATCGCGGCAACCCCATCGATCTTCCACGCCGCCGACAGGTCGATCCGGCGAATTCGGGCATGCGGATGCGGCGAGCGCAGTGTGGCGCCCCACAGAAATCCGTCGGCAGAAAGATCCCCTGCGAAGGCGAACGAACCCTGCGTCTTCGGGATGCCGTCGGGTCGCGCCGGGCTGTCGCCGAGCCGACCCTTGATCACGCCTTCGCGAATTGCGGTGCTCATGGACCGATCGCCCGCCATACGGCGACTCGTTGCACGGCCTCCACGATGCGTCCATATCCGGTGCACCGGCAGATGTTTCCGGACAGCTCCTCGCGTATCTCGCTGCCGGTTGGCTGCGGCGTGCGCTCCAACAGCGAATGCGCCGCCATGATCAGACCCGGCGTGCAGAAACCGCATTGCACGGCCCCGCACTCGACGAAGGCGCGCTGTACGTCGCTCGGTGCGCCATGTGGTGCGATTCCCTCGATGGTGACCACCTCTTGGCCGACTGCCGAGGCGGCGAGCACCAGACAGCTGCACACCAACTCGTCGTCGATGAGAACACTGCACGAACCACACTCACCTTGTTCGCACGCCCCTTTGCTGCCGAGCAGACCGAGTCGTTCGCGCAGTACGTAGAGCAGACTTTCACCGAGCCAGGCGTCGGCGACTTCCCGACGCGATCCGTTGACGTGCAGGACGTACGCCTCGTTGTCAGCCATTGGGGAAGGCCCTTCGCAGGAGTCTGCGCGAGAGCACCTCGATGGCATGGCGGCGATATGCGGCGGTGGAGCGGTGGTCGTCGATCGGTCGGGCAGCGGCTGCCGCCAGTCGGCCGAACTCTGCCGCATCGGCGTCGGTCACCGAGCGATTGTCGTGATCCACGACCGATGCGGCGAACGACTCGGCGTCGCTGCACCGGATGATGGTCGGCCCGACCGAGCCAAGGGCGAGCCGCACGCCACCGCCGTCGTCGATGGCGAGGCACGCCCCGGCGTTGGAGATGACCATCGCGTTGCGCACGCCGACCTTGGCATAGCCCTGCCAGCCGGACAGAACGGGAACGGTGATCGCCTCGATCAACTCTCCCGGTTGCAGGGTTGTGCGCTTGGGGCCGAGCATGAAGTCGGCGAACGCCAGGTCGCGCACTCCACTGCTGGAGACGAGGTGGACCACCGCATCGAACGCGGCGAGGACGGGTAGCCCGTCGCCGGCCGGCGAACAGGTCGCCACGTTGCCGCCGAGTGTCGCCGCGTGGCGGATCTGCGGCGATCCGACGGTGCGTGCCGCTTGGCTGAGCGCGGGAACCCATCGCTGGAAGTGGCGGCCCTCCAGCTCGCCGTACGTCACAGCCGCGCCGATCCGTAGGGTTGACGACGTGACGTCGTGCGTCCAGGTACGCAGTTCGGCGACGCGACCGATGGCGATCACTGCCTGAGGGTGCCGATGCCCTCCGTTGATCTCGACCATGGCATCGGTTCCTCCGGCGAGGACCATCGACGACGGCGAGTCGGCGAGGGCCTCGACAGCCTCGGCCAAAGTGGTGGGGATCAGCACGCTCATCTGCTCATCGACCTTACATTTCGCCAGGGATCACTCGCTGGTACCGGCGACTGGCTCAGGAGCTGAGCCGGCCCATCAGCTCGTGTCGCCGAGCAACGGTGTCAGCGTTGCGTCGAGGTATGGAGCGAGCAGCAATGAAGCTGTCGTCGTCAGGTGGCTGTTGTCTCGGTAGAGCAAGACATCGCCGAAGATCACTGGGCACGTTGTCTGCGTGCACAGCCAGTCGCTCGTCGCAGCAAACGCTGCGTCGTGAATACGCGCCTCGTCCTGCTCGACAGCGAGTCGAAGCGGCTTGACGGCTCGGGCGCGAGTGGCCACGCACCGATCGACCGCGCCCAGATGCGCTGCGATGCAGGCGGGTGCGTTGGAAGCCGGTGTCGGGGTGTCGCCGAGGATCAACAGTTGCCGTGTGCTCGGCCGCAACGCCTGCAGCGTCGCATCGAGCCCAGCCCGCCACGCGACATCAGGATCGAGGTTGCGCTCCGATCCTGCCAAGTCGTATCGGTACGCGGACATCACGATCAGGGCCGGATGCTCGACCGACAGACGCTGGGCCACCGTTGCCCGCCATCGAATGCATTCCCCATCGAGTTGCCGTTTCACGATGCGGATGTCTGCCGTGGGGCACCCCTTCTTCGTGAGCACCTCCAATCGCCAGTGGCGGGCCTCGGCGATCTGTTGCAGCGCTGGGAACCATTGCGCCGCGTGGGAATCGCCGAACAGCACAACATCGGTTGCCGACGCCGGATCGCCATACACGCAGGGCCCAGGCGTGCTCTGTCCATCGGACAGCATGCACCCGTCGTGATAGATGGAGGGCTTGTCGGCGGCGGCCGCCGAGAGGGTCGGACGCAAGTTGGCCGGGACGTCGTGGATGAGGACCGACCTGGTCAGCGCGACGTCATTGGCGGCAACGATGTCCGCCACGGTCGCGATGGCGGCTGGAAGGGCGGTGGATGCAGTGACAGTGGGTGACGTCGACGAGTCGGGTGCGAACCCCGGCGCCGTGCTGGATGGCACGAGAGCGCTCGCGGTGACCGGCGATGTGGTCTGAGACACCGTCGTCACCGGCGTCGCGGCAGTGTTCGTTCGGGTCTTCGGCACCACGATGGCGGCTGGAGCTGCGATCCTGCCCGAGTCGAGGCGC
This sequence comes from Ilumatobacteraceae bacterium, assembly GCA_963720775.1. Lineage (GTDB taxonomy): Bacteria > Actinomycetota > Acidimicrobiia > Acidimicrobiales > Ilumatobacteraceae > JAENVT01. The sequence goes on from CAVRGR010000002.1 coordinate 463,815, forward strand.
TGCGGGATGCCGATCGACACAGCTGCTGTCGCCAATGCGAACGCGATGAGACCTGCCCCTAGCATCAGGCCGCGTCTCGGCCGCAACGCCAGCCAGGGCGAGTGACGGACAGGGTTCTCCAGCGCTTGGTAGGTGAGCGCAGCGATCACGACCGAACCGCACAGCACCGTGCCTCGCTGCCAGGCAACCAGCGGGCCTGCTGCGGCGGTAACCAGGACCAGCGCCGGCCAGTGCCACAGGTAGATTCCGTACGAGCGGCGGCCGATCCAAACGAGCGGCGGGCTCGACAACAACCGCTGAGGACCGTGGCTGCTGACGCCCATGCCTCCCAGCACCATTGCAACCGTTCCCCCCACGGGCCACAGCGCGATCCAGCCCGGAAAGTCCGGCCGTTCTCCGAGTAGCACTGCGGCGGAACAGACCCCTCCCACTCCAACCCAGCCGAGCGCGCCCCGCCAGGCGCTCGGGATGAAGGTGGCGAAACGATGACCCACGATCGCAACCGCCGCGCCGCTGAGCAATTCCCAGGCACGAGTCGGCAGGAGGTAGAACGCCCACGGTCCATCATGTTTGGTGACGACGATCGACGCGACGAAGGACGCCACCCACAGGGCGCCGATCGCGGTCAGAAGCACGGCTGTTCGTCGCCGGCGCAGACGTCTGAAGGCGAGCAGCAGCAGCGGCCAGGCGAGATAGAACTGCTCCTCGACAGCGAGCGACCAGAAGTGGAGCAGCGGAGACGGAGCCAGCTGCGAGGCGAAGTAGTCGCTCGCCCGACGGGCGAACACGATGTTGACGATGAACACTCCGGCGGCGACGGCGTCACGTGCCAGTGAACGCTGGGCGAGCGGGTCGAGAACGAACCGTCCGGCGACGATCGTTGCCACGATCACCAGGGCCGACGCAGGGAGAAGCCGCCGCGCCCGCCGTGCCCAGAATCCCGGCAGCGAACGCACCCCGTCGCCGAAGTCGCGTAGCAGCACGCCCGTGATCAAGAAGCCGGACACGACGAAGAACACGTCGACGCCGACGTAGCCTCCGCCGAACGGCCCGAGCGCGGCGTGGTAGAGCAACACGAGCAGCACGGCGATCGCCCGCATGCCTTCGATGTCGGCGCGGAACCTGGTCGAGTGCGCCGCCGCGTCGCGAACACGAGGTGTCACCCGCCGCACCCTATTCCCCAGCTGCGCCGAACTGCTGTGGCACCAACGAACTCAGATGATCTTCGTACGGGTGACCTGGGGGTCGAGCGGCGGGAAATGCGGATTGATGTCTCGCAAGGTGGCGAGGAGGATCTTCGCCACAGCGAGATTGCGAACCCAGTTGTGATCGGCCGGTACCACGTACCAGGGGGCGCGATCGGTGGAGGTCTTGGCGATCGCGTCCTCGTATGCCTTGTGGAACTTCGGCCACAGCTTGCGATCGTCGAGGTCGCCCTCGCGAAACTTCCAGCCCTTGGTCGGATCGTCGAGCCGGTCCTGGAGGCGACGTGCTTGTTCGGCTTTCGACACGTTGAGGAAGCACTTGATGATGTGGGTGCCCTCGTCGTGCAACATGCGCTCGAACTCGCAGATGTGCCTGAAGCGTTTGCTCCACACCGACCGCGGCACCAGACCCTTCACCCGCACTATGAGCACGTCTTCGTAGTGACTGCGGTTGAACACGCCGATGTCGCCGGCGGCCGGACACCGATCGTGCACGCGCCAGAGGTAGTCGTGCCGAGTTTCGTAACCGACCGGAACCTTGAAGCTCGTCACCTGCACGCCCGCGGGATTGAGCCCCGACAGGATCGAACGGATCGTGCCGTCCTTTCCGGCCGCATCCATCGCCTGCAACACCAGAAGCACGCTGCAACTGCTCTCCGCGGCGAACCGTTGTTGCATCTGGTCGAGCTCGAGCTTGTCGTGCTCCAACTCGGCGACCGCACCGTCTTTGTGCCAACCGAGGGTGTCACCCGGATCGAAATCGTTCAGTCGAAACGACTTCGGACGTGTCACGCGCAGTGCATCGATTCGATTGCCGGCCATGAGGTGCGACGGTAGTTCAGCCGATGAGGAACGGACAGTGCCTGCAACCACTCTCGCAGCAGTAGCCACGCTCGGCGAGAAAGGCGGCCGTGAACACGGTGAGGTCCGAATCCGGATCGACGTAACACGGAACGTTCACCGCGACCGCCGCCGCGTGACGTGCCGTGATCTCGGCAAAGCTGGGATGTTGCGACGTCAGCCGTAACGGATGTGCGGTCGCCAAGTACTGGTCGCGGAGCGGCGGCACGGCTCCGAACGGTATCTGCTTGGGTCGTTGACAACCGGCCTTGCGTGACTAAGGTGCCGAGAGTCGACGTGTGATGGGCGTCACATTGCGCAAGAATCTCGCGCCGACAGGGATACGACCGAACCAGAGGGGGAAATGGTGCGAAGCAGGCAACGATCGAGAAACCGGATCATCGTGGGGGCAGTGCTCAGTCTCGGCCTGATCGCCGCGTCTTGCGGCAAGAAGGACGACAATGGCACCGTTGCGACGAATGCGACCGTTGCCGAGACCGCCACCTCGGCCGCAACTACCGACACCCAGGGAACCGTCGCCGAGGCGCCCGCCACCACAGCGGCCGACACCACTCCAGCGACGACACCCGCGGCGAAGCCGGTTCCCGGTGGCGAGATCACCATGAGCGGTGAGGCCGAGGTCGCCAATCCGTGGACGCCGGCGGCGATGCAATGCGACTCGTACTGCCAAGAACGCGCCCGCTCGTTCTTCGACCCCATCGCCGCGATCGGCGCAGACGTTCTGGTGCATCCGTATCTCGCCGAGTCGATCACCCCGAATTCTGATGCGACGCAGTGGACGATCAAGGTGCGCAGTGGCATCTCCTTCACCGACGGTACCCCGGTCAACGCCGACGCCGTCATCGACAACATCCAGCGCTCCGGACTCGGTCTGCTGCTCTCGGCACAGCTGGTCGATCTGGCCAAGGTCGACGATCCCTCCGGTGCGAAGAACGACGACGGCACCCCGAAGAAGGTCCTCAAGATCGACAAGGTCGACGACATGACCCTGAAGCTCTACACCGGCAAGGACGGCGATCCGAACACGCCATTGCCCTGGCCGGGCTTCGACTACTACCTCACCGGTCAGCTCGGTCTCATCGCCTCGCCGACGTGGCTGAAGGCCGTCGACGCCGACCCCACGAAGGCGGCGCAGCCGATCGGATCCGGACCCTTCATCGTCCAGAGCTATGCGCCGAACGACTCGCTCGTCGTCACCAAGAACCCGAACTACTGGCAGAAGGACGCCGACGGCGTGCAGTTGCCGTACCTCGACAAGATCACCTTCAAGGTGATCCAGGACTCCACGACGGCCGAGGGCGCGCTGCGCGACGGGAACATCGACGTGTTCGCAGATTCGAATGCTGCAGTGATCGCCGACTTCGTCGACGACACCGACTTCGCGATGGCCAAGCAGACACAGTTCGGCGAGACCAACTACCTGCTGGTCGACACGGCCAAGCCCGGCCCGTACGGTGACGCCCGAGTTCGCTGCGCACTGTCGATGGCCATCGACCGCGACGAGCTCAACAACCTGACGGCAGGAGGACTCCTCCAGACCGCGAACAGCGTGTTCTCGCCGGGGCAAGAGGGCTATCTCGCGGACAACGGCTTCAACACCGCTCAAGACATCGACGGTGCCAAGGCCCTGATCGCCGACTACCAGAAAGACCACCCGGGCACCGTGCAGATCACGTACGGCCACACCGCTGACCGTACGGGCGACCAAGTGGCCGATCTCTTGAAGGGCTACTGGTCGCAAATCGGTGTCGACACCACCGTCGAGACCATCCCGCAAGATCAGTTCATCACCAACGCATTGTTCGGCGCACCGAACTTCTTCATCTACGGCTGGCGCCAGCACGCCGGCATCAAGGTCGACGAACAGAACTTCTGGTGGAACTCGAAGTCGTATGCGCCCGACGGCGCGCTGTCGCTGAACTTCGACCGCATCCAGGACCCGATCGTCGACCAGAACTTGGCCATTGCTCGGTCCGACCCGGATCCCGCCAACCGCAAGGCAGCTGCCGAAGCCATCAACCGAGAGATGGCCAAGCAGTGCTACCAGATCCCGACGAACTGGACCCTGTGGGCAGTCATGTCGACCCCGAAGCTCAAAGGCATCGGCGACACGACGATGCCAGATGGCACCAAGGCTCGTGACGGAGCCGGCTTCGGCGGACAGTTCTGGGTCAACGCGCTCTGGCTCGACCAGGGCTGAGCACGACTGGTCGAGCCGGGTCGGCACACGCTGACCCGGCTCGACCATCTTCCAGTTCCATCACACGAGGTCTGCATGCGCTACTTCCTTCAACGGCTGTTGCAGTTCGCCATCGTCTTCTTCCTCGTCACGTTCGGTGTGATGGTGTTCATGCGCATTGGGATGAACAAGCCCGGCGACCCGGCCCTGACGATGCTCGGTGGCACGGTGAAGCTCGACCAAGCGCAGGCCGTCAATGCCAGGTATCACCTCAACGACAACATCTTCGTCCAATACGGCTACTGGTTCGCCAACATGATCCGCGGCGACTTCGGCATCAGCATCCAGCAGAACACGACCGTCGCCAAGTACCTCAGCGGACGGGTGCTCGTCACCCTCTTCCTCGGCTTCTACGCGGTGTTGTGGGCCATGATCATCGCCATTCCCGTAGCCGTGTACCAGGCCTACAAGCGCGACTCCCGCTTCGACCGCGGCGGCAACTTCATGTCGTTCCTGTTCGTGTCGCTGCCGGCTCTCGTGCTGGCCCCGTTCATCATCTTCCTGTTCAGCGTCAAGCTCCACTGGTTCCCGCGCATAGGTGAGAAGGTCATGCCTTGGGATGATCTCGGCGGACACTTCCGCAACTTCTTCCTCCCTGTCCTCGTGCTGACGCTCCCGTTGGCAGCGATCTTCGCCAGGCTGTTGCGCGCCGACATGGTGCAGACCCTGCAAAGCGACTTCGTCACGCTGGCCAGCGCCAAAGGTGTGCCCCCCGGTCGGGTCTTGTGGGGTCATGCGCTACGCAACTCACTGTTCTCGTTGCTCACCAGCGTTGGGGTGCAACTCGGTGGCCTGGTCGGTGGCGCTCTCGTCGTCGAGCAGTACTTCAACATGAAGGGAATGGGGGCGCTTCTCCTAACATCGATCCTCTCCAAGGACCTCTTCGTCGTTCAATCCGTAACGGCGATCGTCGTCGCCGTCGTGTCGGTCGCCAACCTCGGCATCGACCTCCTCTACGCGGTGATCGACCCGCGGATCCGCCATGCACGGGCACTGACGTGAGGCTCCGACGATGACCGCCACCCTCAGCCCGCCAACCAACGCCATCGTTGGCAGCACGAAGGTCAAGAAGGCGCCGCAATTGGGTTGGGTCTTCGGAGCGACCTGGTTGGTGGCACTCACCTTCTGTGCCTTCACGGCGACCAGGCTGCCCTTCATCCGCACCTACGACGCCAAGGTGCAGGTCGGTGGAAAGGCCAAGAAGTACGGCCTCGGCCCTGGCTGGACTGCGTGGTTCGGCACCGACAACTCCAGCCACGACGTGTTCGCCCGCTGCATCTACGGCGCCCGGCAGACACTGACGATCGGGGTCGGTGCGACGATCATCGGGCTCAGCGTGGGCGGGCTACTCGGTGTGCTCGCCGGCTACTACCGCGGCTGGATCGACAGGGTCGTTTCGATCATCGTCGACTGTTTGCTGGCCCTCCCGCCGCTGCTGTTGGCACTGCTGCTCATCCAGCGTTCCGATCAGATCAAGGAGACCATCACAGCGATCGCCTGGCTGACCCGCACCGAGGAGATCATGATCACCCTCGGCATCTTGGCGATCGCGCCGTTCGCACGCATCGTTCGCGCCCAGACGCTGGCACTGCGCGAGCGAGACTTCGTGCTGGCGGCGCGCAGCCTCGGTGCCAAGAGCCGTCGAGTGATCTGGCGGGAGATCATGCCCAACGTGGTACCGGCGATGGTCACCGTTGCTGTCACCGGGCTCGGCATCCTGATCGCCGCCGAGGGGACGTTGGCATTCCTGGGTCTCGGTGTCGAACGGCCGCAGACGTGGGGGAAGATGATCGACGCGTCGCGCGACGATCTCGGCAAGGCCTGGTGGGCGACCATCTTCCCGTGCCTGTTCCTGTTCCTCACCGTGCTCAGCTTCAACTTCATCGGTGACCGTCTGGCGCGAAAGTTCGACATCCGTGAGGCAGCCATATGAGCATCGTGATCCAGGCCGCGAGCCGAGCCGACGACGGACCACTCCTCGAACTGCAAGACGTGCGCACGCACTTCCAGACACCGCGCGGCCTGGTGCGAGCTGTCGACGGGGTGTCGTTGACCCTGGAGCGCGGCAAAGCGCTCGGCATCGTCGGCGAGAGCGGGTCGGGCAAGACCGTCCTGTCGCGTTCGATCATGGGTCTGCTGCCGACGCGCGGCACGATCCGCCGGGGCAGCATCAGATTCGAGGGGCGCGAGATCGGCGGCCTGTCGCGACGGGCGATGCGCGATGTGTGGGGCAAGGAGATGGCGATGATCTTCCAAGACCCGATGACCTCGCTGAACCCGCTGATGAAGATCGGCGCTCAAATCGCCGAACCACTGCGCCTGCATCTCGGCATGTCGCGGTCCGATGCCTGGGCAACCGCGGAACGGTTGATGCAAGACGTGCGCATCCCTGCGCCCGGTCGACGCCTTCGGCAGTACCCGCACGAGATGTCGGGGGGCATGCGTCAGCGCATCATGATCGCCATTGCCATGGCCTGCGGACCGACGCTGTTGTTGGCCGACGAACCGACTACGGCACTCGATGTGACGGTGCAGGCACAGATCCTCGATCTGCTCGGCGAGCAACGACGAGATCGCAACATGTCGCTGGTGCTGGTCACCCACGATCTCGGTGTCGTCGCCGGCCACACCGACGAGATCGGTGTGATGTACGGGGGCAAGCTCGTCGAGATGGCCCCGACCGGCGAACTGTTCGCCAACATGAAGATGCCGTACACCGAAGCCCTGTTGCAGAGCATTCCCAAGCTCGATGATGTGAGCCACACCCGGCTCAACGTGATCGGCGGACGGCCACCAGATCTGGTCAATCCTCCGACTGGCTGCCGGTTCTCACCGCGCTGCCCGTATGCCCAAGATCGCTGCCGGGAAGAGGAGCCACCACTGATCCCTACGGTCGAGGATCCCCGCCACACCTACGCATGTTGGTACCCGGTGGGCTCACCCGAGTACCACGAGACCAAGGCGCGTCGCCAACGCGAAGCCGAGGTGGCTGCCTGATGGCGGGCACCGGTAAAGCGCACCTTCGCCCCGACGGCGACGTTCTGCTGCGCGTCGACGACCTCGTGGTCGAGTTCCCGATCGGGCGCACGGGTCTGAAGGTCAATGCGGTGAGCGGGATCAGCCTCGACGTGCTGCGCGGCGAGACGCTCGGGGTGGTCGGCGAGTCGGGTTGCGGGAAGAGCACGACCGGGCGAGCCATCATGCAGCTCCCCCGCCCCACCAGCGGGTCCGTGATGTTCGACGGCCGCCAACTCACCGAGATGGGCGGCGACGAGATGCGCGAGGCGCGCACTCGCATGCAGATGATCTTCCAAGACCCGATCTCGTCGCTGAACCCGCGACGCAAGGTCCGCGACATCGTCATGGAACCCCTCGCCATCTGGAAGCGCGGCACGGGCGACCAACAGCGGACCAAGGTCGACGCGCTGCTCGAGGAGGTCGGCATCGATCCGCAGCGGGCGAAGGAGAGCCAGCCACATCAGTTCTCCGGAGGTCAGTGCCAGCGCATCTCGATCGCCCGATCGTTGGTGCTCGACCCGACACTGATCATCTGCGACGAGCCTGTCAGCGCTCTCGACGTCAGCGTGCAGGCGCAGGTGCTCAACCTGCTCGAAGATCTGAAGGCCAAGCACGGGCTCACGCTGATCTTCATCGCTCACGACCTCGCCGTCGTCAAGAACATCAGCGATCGAGTGGCCGTGATGTACCTCGGCAAGATCTGCGAAGTGGCCGGCTCCGACGACCTGTACAGCGCGCCGGCGCATCACTACACGAGCGTGCTCCTCGACTCGATCCCCGTTCCCGACCCGACCATCGCCGCCACCAAGACGGCGATCGAGGGCGAGCCCCCTTCTCCCGTGCTACCCCCTCCGGGTTGCCGGTTCCACACTCGCTGCCCGGCCGCCACCGACGTGTGCCGCAATCAGGAACCGATGCTGCGTGAGATCGCCACCGCTCATTTCGTCGCCTGCCACCACCCGCTGTACGGAGACGACGTACCGGTCGCCGTTGCCTAGCGCCCCGATGGGCAAATGTTGTTCTGCACTCGCTGGTCGCACACTCGGGGGTTCGCTCTCACGACGACATGTAATGTCCTCGTTCGCGGGACTGGGTGAGGGACTGGGTAATAGGACAACCACGAAGGGGATTTCATGAACGACACCGACCGTCGCATCGCGGCACTCGAGACCGAACTGGCCGCTCTGAAGGCACGCATGGCCACGGCTCCGGAACCAGAGTCGAGCCGCCGAGAGATGTTCAAGAAGCTGGCACTCGCCGGCGCGGGCGTCGCCGCCGGTGGAGTGCTCGCCCAGGCCTCACCTGCTGCCGCGACCGACGGATCTGCACTCCTGATCGGCGACGAGGTGCAGACCGCGCAAACTCCGACGGCACTCGTGGCGTCAGGATTCACCGGTGGCGAGGTCTTGCTCGTCGACGATTCCAGTGGGTTCACCGCGGGGTTCTCCTCGCATCCCGGTGCCCTCGCCGGATGGAGCGGAACTCGGACCGGTGTCTACGGCTACACGGCGAGCGGCTCCTACGGTGTTGTGGCAACCGGCGCCGGTGTCAACTCGACCGGGCTGAGGGGCTACGGCGCTCGGGCGAACCTCGAACTGCAGGCAGCCGGTGTTCCGGCCCCGCAGAGAGCCGTCGCACACCTCCTCGGCGAACTGGTCGAAGACAGCACCGGTGACCTGTGGCTGTGCGTCGTTGCGGGGAACCCCGGAACCTGGCGCAAGGTCGGCGGTCCGGCGACGTCGGGGCAGCTGCACCTCCTCGATGCGCCCGTTCGCATCTATGACACTCGTCCTGGAGCAGCTCCGCTCACCGTTCTCCCAAAGACGCCGCTTGTCGCGAACACGGCTCGAACCGTCGATGCCACGGGCAACACCAGCGGCGTGCCCACAGCTGCCACCGGTGTACTCATCAACATCACGGTCACGCAGGGCACAGCGGCGGGGTTCCTCACCGCATGGCCGCAAGGAGCATGGCCCGGTACGAGCAGCATTAACTGGTCCGCCGGTCAAACCATCGCGACGACCACGGTGACTCGATGCGGGCCGAGCGCGACCTTCCTCGTGTTGGCGAACAGCGCCACCGACTTCCTGGTCGACGTCATCGGTTACTACCAGTAGCCGCGAACCTTGTTCGGGCGAGCCTCTGTTCCGGCGCCGGTGATCGACGCCAGGTGTCGTAGGCCCGGCCACCGTTCCAGATGTTGTCAGGGATCGCGCGGTCGAACAGCCGAACGAACACGACTCAGCAGCACGGCTCGACGTCGGCGGAGGCGACGGCCGGCCGCTACGCGACGCGCCAGATGCGCCTGATTCTTCTGGCGCGAAGAGGCGGTTCGCGCGCGTAGGTGGTTCCTCGCCGACGTTCTGCGCCCCGACGCCGCTGTCACGAACATGTCACGATGACGAGTCACGACGTCTTGCGCGTGACGCGTTTCCTAGGTTTGAGCCCGCCGCGGGATAGGTCGCGAGATCATGCGGCGATGGTGTAGTTCCATTCGCCGTGCCAGTCGTGTGGGGCGAGTGGGATCGTGTTGAACTCGGTGTTGGGGATCTTGATGCCGGTGGGGTACCAGCTGTTGTCGTAGGTGGCTTGCACGGTGAGGCCCGTGGTCGTCTTGGTCGCGGCGATCAGCTCGACGATGGTGCGGATGTCAGTGAGGGGCCGGCCACGCCAGTTCATCGAGATGAAGCTGAACAGGCGGTGTTCGATCTTGTTCCACTTCGATGTCCCGGGCGGGTAGTGCAGCACGGTGATCGCCAAGCCGGTCTGTGCGGCGAGGTTCGCGAGGTGCCACTTCCATGCCTTGACCCGGTAGCCGTTGGACCCGCCGGCGTCGGCGGTGACGGTGAGGGTCGTCGCGTGAGGGAAGCGGTGGTGGCCGTGGGTGTTCCACCACCGGCGGATCGCTTCAACCGCGAACTCGCTCGTGTCAGCGCTGTCACCGACGCTCACCCAGCCCTCGTCGTTGCCGACGTCGTAGACCCCATACGGGATGGCCTTGGCGAACTCGCCCAAGCTGTCGTCTTTGAAGTCGTGCACGTTGACCCGCTCCGGGTCGCCCTCAGGGCGCCAGTCCCGACCGCCGTTGGCGTAGCGGCCGATCAGCTCCTTCTTCTTGGTGTCCACCGAGATCACCGGCTCACCCACCGCCGACGCGGCGGCGACGGTCGTGTTGAGGTACTCGAACTGGTCGTTGCGGTCCGGGTGCGAGCTGCCCCCGAGCTGTTTGGACGGAGCCTGCAACGAGTAGCCCATGCCATGCAGCAGCCGGCGCACCAACTCCGCCGACACCTCGAAGTGTTGACGGCGGAGCTCTTCGGCGAGCGTGTACGTCGAGGTCAACGTCCACCGCAACGGCGACATCGGATGCCCTCTGGTCTCGGGCCACACCAACTCATCAAGGGCGTCCAACAACCCCGGCTGCTTGTCGATGGCCTGCTTGTCACCACCACCGGCACGACGCTGACGACCCGAAGGCTCGATCCCGACGCGGATCTCCTGGGTCGCTTTGAACACCGTCGAAGAACTCATCTTCGACGCCTCCACCACACGAGCCTGACCACCACGCCCCAACGCCACCGCCATCGCCCCGGCCACCACTCGTCGTTGACGCTCCTCCAGATGCGGCAACACCGACTCGAAGAACGACACCAGACCAGCCCCGGACAGCTCCATCCGCCAAGACTATATCTCGCGCTTTATCCTGTGGTGAATGACTAGTGGATGCAGCTCTCCACGGTCGGAGGAGCGTCTGGCTGCCCCGAGAGCGCAGACGAATCGCTAGGCGCCGTGCGGGAAGGCGCAAACCTGGAACAGAGCGCAACCTCTTGCGGCAGCCCCGGCCATCGGCTAGTAGTGAACGTCATGCCAGGAGCAAGCGAGCGCGCCAGTCAGGTCAAGATTGTCAGTGCGAACTGGGTTCCGGGAGAGGACGGTCAAGATGGCTCGTTCGAGGTACTTCTCGTCACCCAGGACGACGAACGACATGTGGTCAAACCAAGCCCGGCAGCAGTTGCTGCACTCGTTGCACTCACCCAGGCACCGACGATCTTGCTCTGGGATCCCGAGGGCCCGGCCTTGATCGCGGCCAACGTGGTGGGCAGGATGCCTTGGACGGACCGCTTTGAGAGGCCGTCAAGCTGATCTCGACGCCCTCTCCCGCAGGAGACAGAGCGGAACCGCAACGGCGACGCGTGTCAGGTGAGCACGCACTCGCAGTCGATGTTCGGATCTTCTGGGCCAACACAGTATCTCGCGTATTATCCTGTGGTGGTCCCTTTGGCGCGCGCTTGCGCAACACGATCCAGTACCGGAAGAGAGCTTTGACAACCAGGCAGTGATCACGACCGCGCTTGGTCGCGGGCGTGGTCGAGATCAGGAGATCATCACTATGGCCCACGATTCGAAGTCAGTCGATCAAGCTCAGACCGAGCGCGACCTCGCCGACCTCGTCGCCCGGTTCTTTGCGACGGTCTCGTTCGAACCCGGCTCACGCCCGAACTACGAGCCGATCCGCACCCTGTTCATCGACGAGGGGATCCTCGTCAAGAACATCTCCGACATTCCCGATGTATCCAATCTCGATGGTTTCATCCGTCCTCGCCAGGCGATGGTCGACTCGGGACAGCTCACCGAGTTCTTCGAAGCTGAACGGACCAACGTCACCGAGGTGTTCGGCAAAGTCGCGCATCGGTTCAGCGTCTACGAGAAGCGAGGTGTGACGAACGGCGTAGCCGCTGAGGCGCTGGGAATGGTCTCGACGCAGTTCATCATGACTCCGGCCGGATGGCGGATCAGCGCGATGGTGTGGGACGACGAGGGCCCGGGACAGGTCATCCCTGATCGCTATCGCTGACGGCAGCTACCTACTGGTAGCACAGCGGGCCTGGACGCGTAGCACCACGCGGGCGGGCACGGGTGTCGGGGTGGCAGGCTCTGTCCCGTGATTGATGACTTCGCGAAGGAGTACCTGCACAGCGACTTGCGCGACGTGAGAGCAACGATGCTGTGGAAGCTGGACGGGCTCGGCGAGTACGACGTTCGTCGGCCCATGACCAACACCGGCACGAATCTGCTCGGACTGATCAAGCATCTCTCGACCTGCGAAGCGTGGTACTTCGGCGACGTGTTCGGGCGCCCGTTCCCCGGACGGTGGCCCCGGTGGGACGATCCCGCCGGGCACCTCGGCCAGCTATGGGCTTCGAAGGACGAATCGCGTGACGAGATCGTTGACCACTACCGGCGATCGTGGGAGTACTCGGACGCGACCATCGCCGCCCTTGATGTCGACGCGCCGGGCCATGTGCCGTGGTGGCCACGGCCCGACGTGATGCTGTTCAACATCCTGGTCCACGTGCTCACAGAAACCACTCGGCACGCAGGGCACGCCGACATCTTGCGTGAACAGCTGGACGGCGCAGTCGGATTCGACGCGGCGAGCCCCGGCCGCGATGGTCACGACGCTGCCTTCTGGGAGAATCATCGGACGACGATCGAGCACGCAGCCAGGGAGGCCGAGCCGCGACAACCTTGACGTCGTGGCCGCATGCAGCACCGCACTGCCGGCAACACCGGTGATGTTTCGCTGAGACCCTATGAGGACGGGGCAAGACCCCTGGACCGCGCCAACTTCGTCATCAACAACGATGACCTGCTTCGCCCGATCGTGGCGGCACACCGGTGACAGCTTTGCCCACACACCGGTTCGTGAGCGCGACAGATGCGCCTGATTGGCATCGTCGAGGTGCCGGCAACGGCTGTGAATATGCGCTGTGCGTTCTGTGTGCCTCATCACGCAACACGGGGCGGTTCACCGGCCGGAGTTTCGCCGCAGATCGGCGAGCAGGTTGTGTGGCCCCGGCTTCGTATCGCGGCCGGGCCCGCGAATCCGGCCATCCGTCAGGGCACGGTGCCATCCGCGGTCACCACTGAGCGGCATGGATGAACTTGGCGGCGGGCTTTTCGAGCCATTGCGTGATGCGCATCACGAGGCCCATGTCTGCCTGGCGAGCGGTCCGCAGATTTGTCAATCGGCTTGGCGTGCAGCCCAGTGTCTCAGCCAGATCCGCCCACGCGAGACCACGCTCCTGACGTTGCGCGTTGAGCGCGGCGTGGAGCTGACTCAGGTCCCACCGCAGACGACTATCGGGTCCGGGCTCCGGCAACCGAGTGTCGCCCACGTCGACCGCCGGGCCCCTGAGGAACTCCTCTGGCGCCCGGCCAAGCCAGCGCAACATGAACAGCGCGTATTGACAAGAGGTCGCGTCACGCGCGCCCAGTCTCGAGACCGCCCCTCCTCAAAGGGGGTGATCACCGCGATGTGAGTTGAGCTCCGACGACTGTTGCCACAGCTCGTCCGCGAACTCGTACCAGCTCAACCCCCGGTCACGACGCCCGGCGTCGAACGCAGCGAAAAACGCCGCGAAATCGAACACGGGTACGGCCGTCACTCATTGGAAGTTATCACGGCGAACCGAATCGACGGCGGGACGAAACGATCGACTGACGCTTCCTCACCCCTACCCAACGGCCCAAGTCGCTGAGCTCATGATCCCAGAGCTGGCCTCCGCGACCACGGGTCCCGAAGCATCCAAGACCGCCGCCTACGAAGAACCAGCACCGGTCGCACCAGGGTGTGCTGCGAAGATGTCCTCCGTGAGCTTCTCCGACCAAGGGATCCATCCGCCCGTGGGATTCGCGGGCGACGGTTTCATCGTACGACCGCTGGTGCCGACTGATGTCGTGCTCGATCACGACGCCGTGATGGCGAGCCGCGAGTTCCTGTATCACTGGGAACAGGATCCCCCCTACCCGCCGGAGGACTTCTCCGTTGAGGACAACCTGGCTGATCTCGAGCAGATGGACGAGGCCCACCGGACCGGGTGCCGCTACACCTACACCGTCATGAACGCCGACGAGTCCCAGGCTCTCGGTTGCATCTACCTGCTGCCGAATGACGACCGAATGTATCGGACCGCCGACGTGACATCGCACGACGGCACCGAACTCTCGTCGGTCGACGCCACCGTCTCGTTCTGGGTTCGGCCCTCCACCTGGGAGGACGGGTTCGAGCGCACGCTTCTCGAGGCGGTGCTCGCCTGGCTCCGAGACGATTGGGCGCTCGAACGGCCGGTGATCATCACCAACGAGCAACTCGATCACCAGATCGCCACGATCGAGTCCCTCGGCCTCACTCGGCGCTTTGACTACGACCGCGACAAGGACATGTACACGTCCTACGCATACGCCTGACCAGGCGCGCGCCAGATGCGCGCCAGATGCGACGATCTGTTCGAGCGGCGGACGTCGGGCGTAGAACCCACAGCGCCGATGCGCCTTGGCCTCAGGGCGTCATCGCAACACTTGGTTGAGTGCTTGTGATGGTGACATCCAGCCGAGTGTTTGTCGAGGGCGTCCGTTGAGCTCGGCGGCGACGTGGTCGAGGTGGTCTTGGTCGAACGGGGCGAAGTCGCTGCGTTTGGGGAAGTACTGGCGCAACAGTCCGTTGGTGTTCTCGTTGGTGCCTCGCTGCCATGGGCTGCGCGGATCACAGAAGCATCCCAGATCGGCGCTTGGTGACGGTCGGAGGGACCGCAGGATCGGGTGTCAGTGGGCGCGCCCAGCCCGAGTTGACCCGCATCAGTTCGCTGGATCGCAGCCCGTTGTCGATACTGTCGACATATTCCGACATCACGGGGTCCGTCGGTGCTGTCGACAAATCTCGACATAGAGGTAGGATGTAGACATGTCGGAGAATCTCGACGAGTACGTGGTAGTAGGACCGCAATCTTTGGGCAGATCCATTCGAGAATTCCGCCTTCGTCGCCATCTCTCCCAGCAGGCGCTCGCCGAACAGGTCGGATTCCACCGTTCGTACCTCTCTGAGTTGGAGTCCGGCGCGACTACCGAGGCACTCGAGAGGATCGTACGGACGCTTTCCGCCCTCAACTTGGAGATCGTGATTCGAGAACGATCCAGATGACGGCTCTGCAGGTGTGGATGGACGGCCGGAACGTCGCGACTCTCAACGAGACGCGTCGCAGGATGACGCTGACCTACGTCGAGGGTGCCGCCAGGCTCGGTGTTCCGCTCATCTCGGTCGCGATGCCGATGTCGGCCAACTCGTACTCCGACAAGGTAGTCAGGCCGTTCTTTCACGGTCTGCTCCCCGAAGGCGAAGCGCGGCAGATGATCGCCTACGACTTCGGCCTCGCAGCCAACGACGACTTCGGTCTTCTCGCTCAACTCGGCCGTGACTGCGCCGGCGCACTCGTTGTACTCCCTGTCGGCGCAGCGCCCGATGACGAGCCAGAACGGCCGCTCGAGGTGCTCGACGAAATCGAGATCGGGCGGCGCCTGCGAGCGCTTCCCATTCACCCGTTGGGTGTCACCGGCACGATTCGCGCCTCACTGCCCGGTGTCCAACCAAAACTGCTGCTCAACCTGCACGAGGGCAAGTGGTGTTCGCCGGACGCGCCGCACCCATCGACGCACATCCTCAAACCCTCCATCGTTGAGCTCGAACACTCCGTTGCGAACGAGGCGTTCTGCATGACGTTGGCGAGCCGCGCCGGCCTCGTCGCCGCCGCAACATCGGTCGCAGAGCTCGATGGCGTGAGGGTTCTGATCTCCGAGCGATACGACCGTCGACCACACTCGAACGGAACGACGCGGCGACTGCACCAAGAAGACGCGTGCCAAGCCCTTTCGATCCTGACTCGCGTCGCCAGAGAAAAGTACGAGGCCTTCGGCGGGCCGAACCTGCGCGCTATAGCCAAAGTGCTCACCCAATGGGGCGGATCGGGCACCGATCTCCTCCAAGCCGTGACCTTCAGTGTCCTGATGGGGAACGCTGACCTTCACGGCAAGAACCTGTCATTTCTGCACGACGATGATGGCACCATCGCAGTCGCACCGATCTACGACGTGATGTGCACCACCTACTACGACGGCCAGCAAGGACGACGAGCTGTCGACACCGAACTCGGCCTGTTCATCGCAGACAAGACCGACATCCTGACCGTCACGGTCGACGATCTCGTCGCCGAAGCTCGAGCCTGGGGTATGCAACCAGCGACTGCTCGTGACACTGTTTCGTCGCTAGCTGCCCACGTCACGGCCGCCATCGACGGCACCGTCGATCGGCTCGGATTCGAAGTGCCAGCCGCGCTCATCGAACGTGTTCGGGAGCGAACGACAAGTTTCGCGTAACGTCGACCCGCCACCCGACGGAACGGACAGCGCGACGAACAAATGGCCACCCGATCGTCATGCCAGCTCTACCGACGAACTGAGCCGACGGGCGTGCCCTTACCGTCGAATCACGTGTGGCCCGGGAGCGCGGATGCGCCGTTTGGGGCGCCTCGACTGCCCGAGGCAGGGCGGAGTTCTGTGCTGTCGTTGAGCGTCCCAGACCGGCACTTCGTGGACGATGGCACCGGGCGTTAGTAGGGCACGCCGGTGGTCTGTGCAGCCACAGAACCATACGTTCGCTTCTGTGGCTTCACAGAAAATCAACGCGCTGTCATCTACCGCAGGGTCGGTGGTCATTCGACGGCGGGTTCGAGCAGCCTGAAGGTGGCGGCGGTCGGGTGTAGCTCAGCGGTGACGCCGAGCGGGAGAACCCATTGCGGGTCGGTGTGCCCGAAATCCATGTTGGTCGCGAGAGCGACATGTGTCGCGCCGAACGCGTCGATGACGATCGAGTGGATGGCATCGTCGAGCGCGAGGTTCTGATCGGCGGCGTATCCGCGGGCGCGCCCGAAAATGAGTCCCTTGATCCGCTCGAGCACGCCCTGGACGCCGTAGTTGAACAACCACTCCCGGACATGCTCGACAGTCGGTCGATTCTCGGATGTCTCGAGGAAGAGGATCCGGTCTGTCCACCAGTCCTCCGATGGCCAATATCGAGAGCCCTTGAGGGACTCGAGGACCTCGATGCACCCGCCGACCAGGCGCCCTTGCACGCGGTCGTCACCGTTCAGCCATCGCCATCCTTCGTGGTGTCGCAGTTCGCCGACTGCGGTGGGATCGTCCGTCACATTCCAATCGGCGTAGCTGTCCACCCAGTGCGGGTACGGTCGGTAGTCGTAGGTCGGCGCCGGGTCGAACAGGATCGATCGGACGTGATTCTCGAACGCGGGGAACCACGCCGACTGTGCGAATCCGGCCATAACGGAGGGTCCGTTGAAGGTGACGAGACCGAGCTGATGCGCGAACAACAGCTGCGTCGTGGTGTCCGAGTAGCCCATGAACACCTTCGGGTTGTCGCGGATCACGTCTGCGTCGAGGTGCGGCAGGATCCGGGCCGAGTCGTCACCGCCGATGGATGCAACGATCGCGGCGATCGACGGGTCCGCGAACGCGGCGTTGAGATCTGCCGCCCGGCCCGCTGGGTCGGCGCGGAGGTCGCCTGGCGGTCGGCGAGTGCCCGGGTACTCGCGCACGACGAGTCCTAGCCGTTCCAACGCGGCGATGCCTGCACGGTGGACAGCTGGGAACGAATGCGGGCCTCCCCACGACGTCGTGACAACCGCCACGATGTCCCCGACTTTCAAGCGCTGCGGTCGCTGTAGCACCTCGCCAGTGTCCTATGCCCGACCGCACGCTGATCAGCAATCTCAACCTGTTCTGGCGTGGCAAGTGTCTGAGACCACCAACGCCCGCAAGCGCAGGCTGCGAGACACGTCCAGGAGCGCCGCGATCGGGGTCCTTCGTCGGCGCTGTCGCGACCGTCGTCATGCGCGCGCGTTCTGTGCTCGTGCTGGGTTGCCGCTACAGCGGGTTGATGTCAGATCGCGGCGATAGCGACGTTGGTGTGACCGTCGGCGAGACGGGTGAGGTCGCCGGGGGCATGGGTGAGCACCATGCCTCCACCGAACCGTATTGCTGTCGCCACGACCAGCGCATCGGTAGCCAGCTCGCTGCCAGCGCCTGCCGCAGCAAGCAGGTGGCCCGCAACCCGGGCTGTGCGCGCCCCGGTGCTCACGACCTGGGCGAAGCCACGGGCTAGAACCGAGTCGATGGCGGCGTCGGTGCCGCCGCCCCGGTACAACTCGACGAGCACTGCCGAGGGCACGCGAACCGGAAAGTTCTTCTGGTGGGCGCTGCGCAACGCCGCACGCACACGCTGATGACGCTGCAGATCCCGGTGTGGTCGGGCGAGCGCGGACAGCGCCTCGCTGTCAAGGACTAGGACGGCCACAGTTCGTCGTACTGCTCGACCACTCCCGCGGGAACCGTCCCGAACTCGACATCAAGCTCATCGAGGTATTCGGCGAGAAGATCTCGCTCCAATTCGTGCTCGACAGCTCGCGCAACGAAGCCACTCAAGCCGCGATCGCCGACATGAGATTCGACCCGGGTGGCGAGAGCTTCCTCAACACTCACTGACCACTTCGTAACAGCCATGCTCCTAATCCTACCAGGGTAGGAATCCCATGGCTACCTGTTCGGGATGCCCGAGTAAGCGATCACAGATGCGCCTGATGGAGAGTGTCGACTGGCCAGCGGTGGACCGGAGATCTGTGTCGTCCCAGACCGCAGTTATTGCACCGTCGAGAAGTCGGTCGGTCGCCAGAACTCGTTGCGGATGCTCGCGACGATCTTGTCGGGCGTCTCGCTCGCGACCCGGGCGGAGATCCAGTCCGGGTCCGCCACGAACCCGGGCCACTTCTCCTCGCGCTCGGCGAGCGATTCCCAGGCGAGCAGGTAGTGCAGCACCTGGTTGTTCTCGCCGACTTCGACGGTCCAGAAGCCGGCCGGGCGGATGCCGTGCTTCTCCCACAGGCCCAGCGTGGTCGTGCGGAAGCGGTCGAGCAGGGCCGGCAGGCGTCCGGGCAGGCACGTGTAGGTGCGGTATTCGTAGATCACTGGCGGATCCTAGCCTCCACGCATCCCAGGGCGGCTCAAGCCCGGATCGTTCGTAGCGGCCGGTGAGGGGTCGCCTGCAAATGCCCCTTGACCTGGGATGATTGACACTGTTGCTACAGATCAACAACTTCCCACGATTCGGAGAGCGTTCTCACCCAGAACGTTGTCCCTCGGGGGACGGCGTCGGGATTCGCTGTGGAGGTGAGCCTTCCGCGGCCGAGTGCCTTCGACGACGCTGTGCACCCACCTCCTCGGAAGCGTCTCGTAACCGCGCGCTGCGGAACGTGCCCGGTGTGGCGGGGAACACCGGGTCGGGGCGCGACCAGATGCGCCGTTCGGGGGTGCCTTGCTGCGTGTGTGAACTCAGGCCCCTATGCGGGGCCTCCGCCGTCAAACGCAAGGCCGAGAACAGCGCACAGATCCGGCAGAGAGATGATGGTGGGGTTGTCCCCGAAGTGCCGTCGAATACGGGGCAAAGGTTGGATGTGGCCACGGCGACTACTCGACCGCTGGTTGATCACGACTCCTCCATCTGCCGACTGCGCACGCGGCGAGGACCACGATCACCGGCTCGGCAGAGGCCCGGATGCGATGACCACCGTAGAACACGACCGTGGTGATCGCCACGACGACGACTGGTAACAACAGCACAGCGAGGTGGAGCCGTCGGAGCCGGAAGGCACCGATCGCCGCGATCGGGGCGAGGATCCAGAACGATACGACGCCGGCCCAGGTGGCGAGCCGTTCGCGTTCCTCCCCCACGTCGCCGTGCACCAGACCGGTGACGTCGTACACGTCGAGGGTTCGACCGACCCTGGCGGCGACGACCACGGGCAGCCGGCTGAGGTGGTCGCCGGCGTAGCGAAGTCCGAGGCGGCGCTGCTCGCTGGAACGTACCGAAGTGTCTTCCCCGTTCTCACCGATGTGGGCGTTGACGACGCAGAACAGCGACCAGCCACCGAGCGCGGGACCGTAGTACGAGTCCTCGCAGTTGGCGCCCAGCCACAGCGGGCCTTCGTTGGTGGTGAGCAGAACCGGTCGATCGAAACGAGTGGCGTTGAAGATCACCCATGGAGCGATCACCACGATCGAGGCAGCGAGAACTGCGATCGCCTGCCTGCCGAACCTCTGTGCAGCTCTCCGTCCCACGATCACCATCAACATCGCGATGAGCGGTGCAAGGAGGATGAGCTCGCTGCGCGCCAGGGCGCCGAGACCGACGAGTGCCCCACACACCACTGCTCGCCGGAAGCTCGGCGATTCACACCATCGCAGCACGACCAACATGGTCAGCGCGATCAGCAGCGCACTCACGCTCTCCGACATGACCAGCCCGTCGTTGATCCACAGGTTGGGGTAGACGGCAGCGAGTGCGGCCGCAATCAGCCCGATCCGGTCGTCGCCGATTCGTCGGGCCACGAGCCCGATGACCGCCACCGTGGCAATCCCGCAGACGACGGTGACCATCCGCTGACGATTGGTCGGGTCGCCACCGAAGCTGACGAGGGCCATGAGCGTCGACGTGAGCGGCCCGTGCTCGGCCCCGGCCTGGTCGGAGAACACCTCGCGGAACCAAACGCCGTGGGCGAGTTGCCTGGCCTGCGCGCTGTAGTACAGCGAGTCGTTGAGCAGCAGACCCTTGTTCCACTTGGTGATGAGCAACCGAGCGATCCGCAGCACCGCCCCACCCGCAACCACCGCCGCCAAGCTGCTTCGGAAGTCGCGTCCGGCACCGGTTTCGCCCACGACCGGCGAGGCTAGTGCCCACCTCGCGGCAGTGAGCGGAGCGACCCGCGTGTCACACCCGCTTGCTACGGTCGCCTCGTGACCAGAGGGCTGAGCACGACGCGCCGAGGAGATGCAGCGATCTCTGCGTGCCTTTCGGCCTATCGCTTCGGTCGTGGCGATCCCACGACTCGCCTTGGCGACGGCGAGTTCTGGCGAGCCTCGTTCACACCCGCCGGTCCGGCGACGCTGCGCATCACCTGGCGCGGCGAGCGAGTCGAGGCCGAGGCATGGGGCGCCGGACGGCAGTGGATGCTGGCCAGGGTCACGGCCATCACCGGCGGGCTCGACGATGGTTTCGTCTTCGACGACGGCCATCCCGCTGTGCTCCGCGCTCAGCGGAACCATCCCGACGTCCGCTTCGGCGCCAGCGCGATGTTGTTCCATGAACTGCTGCCGACGATCCTCGGACAGCGCATCACCGCCGGTGAAGCACTGCGCCAGTGGCGCGTCCTGTGCCTGCGACTCGGCGACCCCGCTCCCGGGCCGGCGATCGGCCTGCTGTTGCCACCGTCGCCTGCCGCCATACTCGGGCGGCCGGCTTGGTGGTTCCATCCACTCGGCATCGAGTCGAAGCGGGCTCAAGCGCTGCGTTCGGTAGCCAGGCACGCCGACAAGCTGTGGGCGTGGACCGAGCTGCGGTACGCCGAGGTGCGCGCCAAGCTCGCCCTCATTGCGGGAGTCGGTCCGTGGACGATCGGTTCGGTGATGGCCACCGCGATGGGCGACCCCGACGCGGTCGCGGTCGGCGATTTCCATTTGAAGAACCTGGTGTCGTTCAACCTTGCCGGCGAGCCCAGGGGTACCGACGAGCGAATGCTCGAGTTGCTCGCCCCGTACGAAGGTCAGCGCGGCCGGGTCCTGCGACTGCTGATTCTCGACGGCAAGGCGCCGCCGGCCTTCGGTCCGCGCCAGCGAATCTTGCCGATGGCACGGTGGTGATGACGGAGCCGATCAGTGCATGGCAGGAGACCGATGACGAGACCTCGGCAACTTGGTATCGCATCCTGCGCAAGGCCGGTCTGGTCTACCTCTTCAGCCGCGTCTGCGTCCTGGCCGGGGCCGCGATCGTCGCCGCCGAGTTGCGCGCCGACATCAACCAGGTGAAGGGACTCGACGTTCCGTTCGCCGACCCGCACCTCGTCTCCCAGGTGGCTCCCAAGTCCGCGATCTCGCCCATGCTCGACGTGCTGTCGTCGTGGGACGGCAACTGGTACCTGCGCATCGTCCGCATCGGGTATCCGCGGCACGTGCAGCCGCACGTGACGTATGAAGTCGCCGATGCCCGTGCCGCCTTCTTCCCTACGTACCCGATGCTCGTGAGAGCAGTCGACAAGGTGCTGCCCGGCGGCGATACCACCGCTGCCTTGTTCACCAACTTCGTACTCGGCGCTGTGGCGATCCTGTTGCTGGGAATCCTTGCCAGGCGCCTCTACGGCCAGCAGGTCGCCGCCAAGGCGATGGTGCTCGCGGCAATGTTTCCCGGCAGCTTCGTGCTCTCGTTCGCCTACTCCGAGGCGCTCCTGCTGGTCCTTGCCATGGCCTGTCTGTGGTGTCTGATGTCGAAGCAGTGGGTGGCCGCCGGCCTGCTCGCCGCCCTCGGCACGGCGACTCGCCCGAATGGGCTCGCGCTGGTGCTGGCCTGCGGTGTCGCCGCCTGGCTGGCCGTACGCCGTGAGCGCGCCTGGCGGTCGCTCGCCGCGCCACTGCTCGCCCCAGTCGGCTTCATTGCCTTCCAACTGTGGCTCGGCCATCACGCCGGTGAAGCCAGGGTGTGGTTCCGCGTCCAGCGCCAGGCCTGGAACGAAGGCGCCAGCTTCGGCGTCACTGCGGTGCGCCAGACGTTCGACGCCCTGTCGCGACCTCTCACATCGCCGACCAACACGATCACCGCGGCGTCGGTGGCGACGACGGTCTTGTTGATCTACTTCGCGTATCGCAAGCGTTTGCCATGGCCGATGCTGGCGTACAGCGCCGGGATCCTGGCCCTGATGCTGCTACCCAACACGGTCACCGCCCGTCCGCGGTTCGTGTACACGGCCTTTCCGTTGTTCATCTCGGCGGCTGCGTACCTGCACACCGTGCGCCGCGACCTGTGGCCGTACGTGATCGGCGCGTGCAGCGCGGGCCTGGTCGCCTTGACCGCCCTGTATGGCGTCTTCGGAGCGATTCCGTGACATGGCGGCGCTGCATGCCGAGCCAACGACTCGGCATGCTGGTGATGGCTCTGCTGGCATATGTACCGGCGCTGGCCGCGGCTCCGGGGCGCATGCCCAGCGACACCAAGCTCTACCTGTACCTCGATCCCGGCCGATTGATCTCCGACGCGCCGTACACGTGGGACAACCGGCAGTTCGCCGGATGGGTGCCGCACCAGACTGTCACCTACCTGTGGCCGTCGGGACCCTGGTACTGGTTGTTCGCCCACCTCGGCGTGCCCGACTGGATCGCCCAACGGTTGTGGATCGCCACGCTGCTGTTCGCCGGCGGCCTCGGTGTGCGATGGGCGGCCAAGCACCTCGGGCTCGCCGGGGCAGGCGCCCTCACTGCAGCGTTCGTCTATCAGCTCTCGCCGTACATCCTTCCGTACCTGTCACGAACGTCGCTCATGCTGCTTCCGTGGGCAGCAGTCGGCTGGCTCGTGGGTCTGACGATCCGCTCGGCGACGCGCACGACGTGGCGGGATCCGGCGATCTTCGCGCTGGTCATCCTCACCGTCGGGTCACCCAACGCGACGGCGTTGGCGATGATTGCGCCGGCACCCGTGCTGTGGCTCCTACATGCCGCGTGGCAACGCTCGATCTCGTGGCGGCGCGCCCTCACCGCTGCGCTGCGCATCGGTGGGTTGAGCCTGGGCGTGTCGCTGTGGTGGATCGCCATGCTCACCGTTCAAGGCCGACACGGTGCCGACGTGCTGTCGTATTCGGAAACGCTCGAAGCCGTGTCGTTCACCTCCGTCAGCACCGAGACGCTGCGCGGGCTCGGCTACTGGCTGTTCTACATCCGCGATCCGTTCGGTTTCGCCACCAGCGCATCTGCGAACTACCTCGAGTCCGTGCCGATCATCGCCATCGGCTTCGCACTGCTCGCCTGTTGCGTCGCCGGTATCGTCCTCACCCGGTGGAGCCAGCGCCGTTATGCGGCCCTGCTGGTGTTCGTCGGCGTCGTCCTGGCGGTAGGGGTCCATCCGATAGCCGACCCTTCGCCGTTGATGTCGCGCCTGGCCACGTCTTCCCGGTCGACGATCTCGCTCGCCATTCGCAGCAGCACCAGGGCGTTGCCCTTGAGCAACCTCGGCCTCGCCCTCGGGGCCGGCGCGCTGGCCACCGCGGCGTCGGGGCTGGCCCGTCGACATCGACCGCGGCTCCGCCTCGCGGTGCCCCTGGTGATCATCGGATTGGCGGTCCTCAACCTGCCGGCCCTCTTCGACGGTGGCTTCGTCGACCCTGCACTGGTTCGCGACCAGGATCCGCCTGCAGCATGGCGTGAGGCCGCTGCGACGCTCGACTCCGGGTCGATGGAGAACCGGGTGATGCAACTGCCGGGGGCCGAGTTCGGTGCGTACCGTTGGGGATACACCGTCGATCCGCCGCTACCTGGGCTCACGACCAAGCCGCTGATCACACGCGACTTGCTTCCCCTCGGCTCGCCGGGGGCCATGGACCTGTTGTACGCGCTCGATGATCGGGCGCAGTCGAACACTCTCGACACCGCGGCCATCGCTCCCGTCGCCCGGTTCTTCGGAGCCGACACCATCTTCGTCACCAACGACATGGCCTTCGATCGGTTTCGCACTCCGCGGCCGGAGCTCACCCACGACCTCTTCGCCGCCAAGCCAGTTGGCCTCGGTTCTCCGACCGCGTACGGCCCGCCGGTCCCCAACGTTCCCGATGTGGCAATGGTCGACGAGACCGCTCTGGCCAGCAAGGCGATCGGTGAGCCCGTACCTCCGGTCGAGTTGGTCGGCGTCGACGATCCGGTGGCGATGATCCGCGCTTCGTCGCGTCTCGTCGTGCTGGCGGGCAGTGGCGACGGCGTGGTCGACGCCTCCGCGGCGGGTTTGCTGCACGGTGACGAGGCAGTGCTCTACGCGGCCGACCTCACTCCGAAGGATCGCATCGACGACGCAAACCTCGTCATCGTCACCGACTCGAATCGCGATCGAGCCCACCAATGGCGCGGCACACAAGACGTCGTCGGCTTCACCGAGACCGGCGGTCCTGCGGTCGACGTGCTGCAACGCGACACGGCCGACCAACGGCTACCCGTGTTCGCCACGCAACTCCCGAACGATCAGACCACGGCGCACGTCGAGGGATTGGACATCAAGGCGACGAGCTACGGCGAACCGTTCGCATACCGGCCCGAGGACCGACCGGCGATGGCGGTCGACGGCGATCCGACTACTGCCTGGCTGGTGGCAGACCGGTCCGACCCGACCGGACAGAGCCTCGAGGTGTCGGGCGACCTGTCCGGTCTGTCCCTGCTGCAGTCGCAGCAACTCGGTGCGTCGCGGATGATCTCGTCGGTGCGCCTCGATTTCGACAAGGGGGCATCACAGGACGTCGCCCTCGACGACACGTCGCTCAGTGGCGCCGGCCAACGAGTCGAAGTGCCTCCGGGGTCGAGCTTCGTGCGGATCACCATCACCGCAGTCACGGATCGTCCCGGCGCCACCGACCCCGGACCGTCAGCTGTGGGGTTCGCCGAACTCGGGCTCGGCGCGCATCGAGAAATCGTCACCCTGCCGTCGGACGCCACGGATGTCGCCGCCGGAACTCCATTGGCCGTCGTGCTCACTCGACTCCGCACCGACCCGCTCGACCGCTGGAGGAGTGATCCTGAGCCGCAACTCGTGCGGGCGTTCCAACTGGGCACCGATCGAACTCTGGCGGCTCGAATCACACTCCGCCGCGATGCTCGAGCGTCCGACGACGTGCTCAACACGCTTGCCGGTGAGGCCACCGCCACGTCGAACCGACGGCTCACCGGAGATCCACGGTCGACCGCGGCTGAGGCGATCGATGGAGACCCGGCAACTGCGTGGACGTCTCCGTTCTCCAACGCGGTCGGCTCGACCCTGACCGTTCCACTCGACCCATCGATGCCACTGTCCTCCCTCGAACTGACGCAGTCGGTCGATACGCAGCACAGCACGATCACCGGCGTCACGGTGACCATCGGCGGTGTGTCGACCGCCGTCGTCGTGCCTGCGCCCGACGGGGATGGACGCAGTGAAGTCCAGTTCCCGGCAGCATCGGGCACCAACCTGCTACTGACGGTCGACGCAATCGACGCGCACACGACGGTCGATCGACGATACGGCGAACCCACCGTGCTACCGGCCGCTATCCGGGAGATCTCGGCCGCGTCCATCGCTGCACCACGCCCGCTCGACCCTCAACCCGAGTGCAGGAGCGATCTCGTCGAGATCGACGGTCAACCGTTGCCGATCTCGGCGGGTCGCGACGTCATCACCCGCCTCCTAGCGGGTGCGGCGGTCGATGTCGAGCCGTGCGACGGTGCTCCGCTGAAGCTGGCGAAGGGTGCGCATCGCGTCACGTCGGCGCCCGGGATCACAACCGGGCTCGATGTCGATCGCGTCGTGCTGGGCAGCCCGGAGCCGCTCGATCCGACTCCATCACCGACGGTCTCGGTTCAGCGCAGTCGCACCACCCGCACAGCGACCGTTGCAGGTTGTACCGCAGGCTGCTGGCTGATCTTCGGCGAGGGTTACAACGACGGCTGGCGGGCGACCAGCGGCGGTTCCGACCTCGGTGCGCCTCGGCAGATCTCCGGTGGCTTCAACGGCTGGTGGCTACCCGCTTCCAGCACCCCCGTGACGGTCACGATGACCTGGACTCCGCAACGCACGATGTGGATCGGCATGTTCTTGGCCACGCTGGCGATACTGGCCTGCGCGGTGCTCATCTGGCGAGATCGGGCCGTCGCCGAGATGCGGGTGCCCTCGCCTGCGGTTCCGGCCTGGCCGGTCGAACGGGTGGGCCGACGCCAAGCCGTGATCGTCGCGTGCGTGCTCGCCGTCGTCGCGACCGTGTCGATCTCGCCGGCATACGGTGCCATCGCCGCCGTCGTCGGTCTTGGGGTGATCGCCGTGCGGCGCCCGGCGCTGGCCGGCATCGGTTCACTCTTGCTGATCTCGGTGCTGGCCGCGTTGATCATCAGGCGTCAGCTGCGCTATCACCTGGTCGCCAATCCCTCCTGGCCGGCCGCGTTCGACGATCTGCACCGCTTCGGACTGCTGGTGGTGGTGTTGCTGCTCGCTTCGACGATCGTTGACGAGTGCCCTGACGAGGAAGGCGAGCAACTAACGTGAGGATTCGTGTCACACGTCGCGCGGCCATGTTTGTCGGTCGTCGTCCCCTGCTACGACGAGCGCGACACGGTTCTCACGCTGCTGAAGCGTGTCGCTGATTCTCCGTGGGTCCGTGAGATCGTCGTGGTCGACGACGGCTCGACCGACGGTACCCGCCAGATCTTGGGCGACGTCGACAGCGCGACCGTTCGCGTGGTCTTCCACGAGCGGAACATGGGCAAGGGCGCCGCATTGCGTACCGGCTTCGGTCAGGCGACGTCCGACTACGTCATCGTGCAGGATGCCGATCTCGAGTACGACCCCAACGAGTTCGGTGAGCTCCTGGCTCCGATACTCGACGACAAGGCAGACGTGGTCTACGGATCGCGGTTCCAGTCGGGCCGACCGCACCGAGTGCTCTACTTCTGGCACGCCATGGGCAACAGGTTGCTCACCCTGGCTTCGAACATGTTCACCGGGCTCAACCTGAGCGACATGGAGACCTGCTACAAGCTGTTTCGTCGGGAAGTCATCCAATCGATCACGATCGAGGAAGATCGATTCGGATTCGAGCCGGAGATCACGGCCAAAGTCGCCAAGGGCGGATGGCGGATCTACGAGGTGGGCGTTTCGTATGCAGGACGAACGTACGCAGACGGCAAGAAGATCGGTCGTCGCGACGCGGCTCGCGCTCTGTACTGCATCGTTCGCTATTCGAGGGTCGGCGACCGATTTCGGCGCACCCGATGAACTGGTCGCCATGAAGCGGGGTGTGCGCCGTGAACGGACCGCGGAAGCCTTCGCCGCCGCGGATGCGAACCTGCGCGGAGTTCTGGAGGACTTGGAGCAGTCGAAGAAGTACTCCGCCTGGATCCTCGACCTGATCGCTCCCCACGTGCGTGGGCGAATCCTCGAGGTCGGCGCCGGCCGCGGCACGTACTCGCGGTACTTCGCCGAGCATGGTCATCTCACAGCGCTGGAGCCTTCGGCGGCCAACTGTGCGGCGCTTCGCGAGCGGTTGCGTGGCCTGTCCAATGCGGTCGTCGTCAATGCCCAACTCGATGGCTCGGCAGCACCCGGGTCGTACGACACCGTGGTGCTGTTGAACGTGCTGGAACACATTCCCGACGATCACCGCGCCCTGGGCGACATCTACGAATCACTCGCCCCCGGAGGCAAGATGGTGTTGTGGGTGCCGGCCTTCGAGGCGCTCTACGGAACGTTCGACCAACGGATCGGTCATTACCGCCGCTACCGCCGCAACCAACTGCTCGGGCTCGTCCACAACGTCGGCTTCCAGCAAGTCACCGCGAGGTACGCCAACCTGCCGGGGTTCTTCGCCTGGTGGGTCGTGGTGCGCGTGCTCGGGCGAACACCCACCGGCGGGCACCTGGCATCGATCTACGACCGCTTCTTCATCCCCGTCATCCGTCGGGTCGAGCGCATCGTGCCACCCCCGATCGGTCAATCGCTGCTGGTCGTCGCCCAGCGGGCGTAGATGACACTGTCGACGGCGGCGCCACCGCAACTCGAGGCGGGAGGCGACCACCGGCGGCCCCATCTGGCCTCGCTCGACGGGTTGCGCGGCCTGGCGGTGATCGCCGTGCTGCTCTTCCACGCCGGGAAGCTGCAAGGTGGCTTCCTCGGAGTCGATCTCTTTTTCGCTCTTTCGGGCTTCCTGATCACGTCGCTTCTCCTCGCTGAGGTCGACGCCCGCGGTCGGGTGGATCTCGTCGCGTTCTGGGGGCGCCGCCTGCGGCGCTTGCTGCCGGCCGTGCTGCTCTTGCTGGTCGTGGTCACCGTGATCACGACGATCGTCGCAACCGTCCCCGAACGAGCAGCAACCCTCAGCGATGGGCCGTGGGCACAGGCCTATGTCGCCAACTGGCACGCCATCGCCGGTCACCGCGACTACTGGGCGTCGTTCGAACTTCCGCGCATGTTCGGCCACCTGTGGAGCCTGGCGATCGAGGAGCAGTTCTACCTGGTGTGGCCGGTGTTGATGGCCGTCATCGCCTGGCGCAGCCGCCACGTGCACCGCACGGTGGTTGCCGTGTGCGTGCTCGGCTCGCTGTTGTCGTTGGCACAGATGATCAGGCTGTTCGATCCGTCCAACCCGACGCGGGTGTACATCGGCACCGACACTCGGGCGAGCAGCCTGTTGCTCGGCGCCCTGCTGGCGGCAGCACCAGCCCGACGGGCCGTCATCTGGTTCACGTCGCGGTTCACGAAGCTCTACGGCGTGGTCGCCTTGGCGTTGGCTGCAGCCATCGGCTTCTTCTGGGCGCTCGTCGATGGGCCGAACTCGCCGTGGCTGTTCCGCGGCGGGTTGTTCACCCATTCGTTGCTCTCTGCGCTTCTCGTCGCCGGTTGCGCGGCGCGGCCCGACGCTGCAGCCACGCGCTGGATCGGTTGGGCTCCGCTGCGCATCACCGGTGTGATTTCGTACAGCCTCTACTTGTGGCACTGGCCCATCTACGCCCTGATGTCCGAGCAGCGAATGGGGATGTCCGGATGGCCGCTCACCAGTGTGCGCATCGCCGTGTCGTTCGCGGCCGCCGCCGTCTCCAAACGAGTCGTCGAGGACCCGGTTCGCTTCCGTGCGGCGTGGGCTCGTGGCCGGGCCGGACTGATCGCGCTGATCGGCGTGACGGTGGCGGTCGCGGCCTTCTGGGTGGTGATCCCGCACCCGCAAACTGCGCCGGCCGTGTTCTCGCTCGATCAGTTCACGTCGACCTCGGTGAGCTTCGCGGCGACCACGACCACCTCGATCGTGGCGCCGGAGCCCACGAACGCACCTGCCGTGGTCGGCTCGCCGACTTCGATCGAGTCTGCCACCACGATCGCGGCCACCACGATCGTGCCGGCGACCACAACCACGCTCCTCGCCCCCACCACACGAATTCTGATGACAGGTGATTCCATTGCGTTCGACGAGTGGCCGGCCGTGGCCGCGGCGATGACCGCCAGCAAGATCACCATCGACAGCTACGTCTCGCCGGGTGCCGGCTTGCTCGACACGAAGTACGACTCGTCGGTGTTCATCGACAAGGCCGTGACCGACCTCCATCCCGACCTGGTTCTGTACCAAGGGTCCTTGTGGGACTTCGGCACGCCGGCCGAGCAGCGCGCCGCATACGACCAGTTCGCCGATGTCGTGCTGGCAACCGGGGCGCGCCTAGCCCTCATCACCATTCCTCCGCTGCGCGCCGACCAGGCGACAGCTCAGCTGGCGACACTGACTCAAGTCATGCACGAGGTGGCCGACGAGCATCCCGGGCAGGTGTTCGTGCTCGACAGCGACGGCGCCTGGGGTCCTCAGTTCACTCAGGACGTCAACGGCGACAAGGTGCCCGAGCGCAAGCCCGACGGCGTGCACGTGTGCCCGTCGGGCGCGGCGATGTACGCGTTGTGGCTGATGGATGAGCTCCAGCAGCGGTTCGACGGCTTCGTGCCTGCACCTCCCGAGGAGTGGGCAACCGGAAAATGGGTCGACGATCCTCGCTACACGCAACCCACCGGGATCTGCGCCCGACTGCCGTGACGATCAGCCGGCGCAATCCGGAACAGCCGGGACGACGTCGTACCCGTTGACACCGACCGGCAGTTCCACGACTGCGGCGGGTTGACGGAGGTCGGTGTACTGCTGCAACAGCCGGGCGACGTCGGCGGGCAGCCCAGGGCTGTAGGCCAGCGCCGTGTCGCCCCAGCGGGAGTAGAGCAGGCCGCGCAGGTCTGGACGTTCGGCCGAGCACAACGCCTGCAACAGGTCGAGCTCGAGCTGATCGGACCGTTGCACCTCAGCGGCACTTCGAACGTCGAACGACGCCCGCACGACAGCACCTGGCAACTCCGCGAACGCGGCAATCGTCGGCTCGGTGGCGACGTACCACAGGGTCGACTCGGCATGCTCGTCGTCGACCACCCGAAATGGCATCACCCCGGCCGTCCCCCACGTCCCGACCCCGGCGTGAAAGTGGTGGCGTTCGAGCTCCAGGGCCAGCCCGAACGCCACTGAGCCGAGAGCCACCGGGTCGAACTCGTTGATCTGGTAGTGCGTGGCGGGGTCGAGGGACTGCCGGAGCTCGGCCGACAGCGCGCCAGTGATGGCGCTGTCGCGTTCGTAGGGGATGTCCGCTGTCGCCCCGCGCGCCACACCGACCACCATCACCACGCATGCCACGACGGCGACGAACGCCGCACCCGTGGTGACGGTTCGCCGGTCGACGGGGATGTCGGTACTGGCACGCCAGGTGAGCCAGCACGACCACAGGCTTGCCGCGATCCACATCGCCACGAGGGGTGCCATCCAACGGATGACATATTCGAAGAACGTGCCGAAGATGCGCGTCGTCGAGACCAATCCCAGCAAGGTGGCCATTGCCAGCACTCCGTACAACGCCATCTCGACGCGCTCTCGGCGTTTCCAGGCGAACCGTGCCGAGGCCGCGACGAGAGCGACGAACAGCAGGAAACCGATGTAGTTGGGTGTGCTACGCGGGTCCTTCTGAGGATCGACCAGCCACGGTCCGAGCAGGTTGAAACGGCCGACCATCGCCTTCAACGCAGCACGCACGCCGACGAACGGCTCTCCAGGGTCGGTGAACTGGTGGTACAGCTTGCGCAGGTTCCCCGTGCCCGGGCGGAGCTGATCGATGACCGGCGGCAGCCAGCTCACGATCAAGGTGGCTGTGGCGATCAGCAGCCAGCGAAGTGGATGACGCCCGCTCAAGCGGTCGGTGCGCCACCACAACCACGCCAGCCAGGCGAGTACCGAGCCGAGCAGACCGGTGACCAGCACCGTGTAGCTGATGTGGGTTTGAACGCAATGACTGCCCACCACAACAGCGAGGGGCAGGAGGGCAACATGCTCGCAGGCGAGACCCCAGACGAGCACGAGGAAGAGTGCGAACGCAAAGACGGGCACCCACACGTTCCACGGTTCCAGGAAGAACCGCGGGGCCAATGCCATGGTGGTCGCGCCGAGGGTCAAACCGATGAACGCGGCGATCGAAGCACCGCCGACGCGCTTGGCAACCACGACGCAACCGCCGATGGCGGCCAGGTGCAACACGTTGACTGCCGCAACGAACGCGAAAGCGTTGGAGCCGAAGAGCTTGTAGAACGGATACAGCAAGTAGGCCATGCTCGGCCCGGGCGTGGAGCCCTGGTCCTGCACTCGGGCGGCGACGCCGATCAACGGCGGGTGGCCGGGGATGGCCCTCACCAGGAACTCGGTGTGCGCGAAGTCGCCCGTGAGGTACCACTTCGAGCCGGCGACTGCGACGAGCGTGACGATGACGATGACGGCCGAGGGAACGGCCAGCAGGATCGGATACCGGCGACACCTGTCGAGCAGTGCAGTCACGGAAGCTCGGCGACGATGATGCGCGCCACTCGATCGCCACCTTCTGCGGTGAGAGCCCCGTCGGCAGTGCGGACAGCGATGGTTCCGTCGGCCGTGCACGACTCCCACCACTGACATGGCATGGAAGTGGCCACCGGTTGGTCTCCGATGAAGCGCGTCGGGTCGATCAATGTTGCGCCGGCCGCGGTAGCACCGGCTTCGATGCCGCTACGGCCGGGTTGCGTGACGATCAGAACGCGATGACCGTGCGCGGCCTGTACGGCGTCGGTCAGGGCAGTCGCATCGCAGCCCGTCGAGTCGGCAAAAGACAGCACGATGGCCGCCGGATCGAACTCG
Organism: Ilumatobacteraceae bacterium; assembly: GCA_963720775.1. Taxonomy (GTDB): domain Bacteria; phylum Actinomycetota; class Acidimicrobiia; order Acidimicrobiales; family Ilumatobacteraceae; genus JAENVT01. Next base: position 496,814 of record CAVRGR010000002.1, read on the forward strand.
GCGTCGACCTTGCGCACGGCGTTGGCGGCTCCGCACCACGACGTCGCGCTCGCATCCCAACGCACGGTGCGCCCATCCTCGTGAATTCGATAGGTCACCGGCCGTTCCGTGGAGGTGAGGAAGCTGTCGGTCAGCACCACGACGTCGATACGTGTGTCGTAGCCGGCGATGGTCGGCCACTGCCACCACAGCACTCCGGCGACGACCGACAGCACCACCACGATCTTGGCTGGTGAGGAGAGCAGCTCTCGGACCCAACGACGTGCAGGACTCACCAGGTGGCGAGGGTAGCAGGCGACTATGGTCGGCACCCGTGGGAGACTGGTACGCAACGCGATGGCCGTTGCGCGCCGGTGTGATCACTGCAGTCGCCGCTGTCGCTCTCTTGGTGGAACGTGTGGCGATCGCCGGCAACCGCCTCGCCGGAGGTACACGCGGCGCGTTGATCGCCAGGTTCGACCTCGCCGCGCCACTACTGGTCACTCTGGTCGCGTACGTCGCCGCCCGACGCTGCCTGGCCGGCCGCTCCACCCAACGACCGGGCATTGCCACCGTGCTCGCCGTCTACACGGCGTGGCTCCTGACGATCGCGTTCGCCAAGGCCGCATTGCACGTGCATCTCTCCCCCGGTCGACTTCTCACCACTGTGGTGTTGTTTCGCGGCCCCGGCACTCCGCTACTGGGGCTTGGTGCCGGGCCGCTGCTGCTCACGCTGGTGGTGACGCTCGGCCTCATGCCGGTACTGGTCGGACTCACCGGCTCGACCTCCGACGGACGACGGTCGTGGCGGGTTCCGGTCGTTCTCGGGATCGTCGCCCTCGTGTACCGGGTGGTCTGTGCGGCGACTGGCCACACCGCCCTGTTCGGACCACTGAGCTGGCTGCCGAACCAGCTCGACCTCGTCGGTGTCGGGCTCGTCGTCGCCATGGTCGATGTCAGGCTGAACGATCAGCAGGCTCGCCGGCGCCTGCGAATCATCTGCCTGTTGGTGGCCGCCACCACCTTCGTCGTCACGGCCTTCGCCCTCGGCCTGCCACGATCGCCGCGGCTCGACTCGGCAGTCGACATCCACCTGTTCGCGCTCGCAGCACTGATCTTTTCCGCCGCGGTCGTCGGTGCCTTGTTCTTGCTGCCGACGACCGCGGCAGTTCGCCACCCTCGTTGGGCGACCGCCCTCACGGTTGCTGCGCCAGGAATCCTGCTGGCGGGCGAACCGGCCTTCACGCTGGTCGCCCGGCAGTACCACGAGCGGGTGTTCGAGTTCGATGGCGCCACGTTCCTCCACGGCAACCTGGTCGCGCCGTTCATCTGGTCGTTGTCGATCACCTGTGCATTCGGCGTGGTGGTCGTGGCCGCGGCCGGCGCGGTCGATCTTCTGCGAGGAGGCCAGTGGCGCCTGATGCTTCGATCGAAGCTGGCCCTGCCTGCGGTGGTGGCGATGGGCTACTTCGTGCGCGTCATCACGTTGCTGACCGTGGCGCCGGAACGCACCGACGGTGGCGATCCGCTCTTCTACCACACGACCGCGAACGTGCTCGCTCGTGGTCGTGGGTTCCCCGAACCCCTCAACTGGATTGCCTACGAGGTCCACCGGCCGAGCGCCTTCCACGGTCCGCTGTACCCGGTCGTGCTGTCGATCAGTTCCCGATTCGGAGGCACGAGCTACTTCGACCACAAGATGATGTCGATCGTGATCGGCACCGCCGTCGTGCTGGCAGTCGGCGTGCTCGGCAAACGCATCGGCGGAACAGCCGTCGGTCTGGTCGCCGCAGCGTTCGCTGCGATCTACCCCAACCTGTGGCTGATCGACAGCCTTCTGTACCCCGAGGGCTTGATGGCGCTGCTCGTCACCCTCACGATGATCGTCGCCTATCGCTGGCGCGATCGACCGCGCTTGGCGAGTGCCGCACTCTTCGGTGCGTTGATCGCCTTGACCGCGCTGGCGCGTGGCGAGGGAATCCTGCTCTTGCCTCTGCTCGCCGTGCCGTGGATCATGTTCACCAGATCGTTGGCGCGCCGCGTCCGCTGGCGACACCTGGCGGTGACGACCGTGGCATGTGCAGCCGTGCTCGCGCCGTGGATGATCCGCAACGCCACGACATTCGAGAAGTTCGTCCCGCTGTCGACGAACGGCAACGAGGTGATGGTCTACGCGAACTGCGCGACCGCGTACAACGGACCGTTCGTCGGCTACTGGGACTACCAGTGTCAACAAACCGTGCGCGAGGCCAAGGGTGATCCGCCCGGTGACGAATCGCAGACGGCGCTCTACTGGCGTTCGTTGGGATTCAACTACGCCCGCGAGCACATCGGCGAGCTGCCACGCGTCGTCACGTTGCGTGTGCTGCGGCAATGGGAGCTGTTCCGGCCGCTGCAGAACGTGACGTTGGGGGGCATCGAAGGCCGCAATCGCGATGCCGGCACGATGGGGTTGCTGATGTTCTACGGCCTCGCCGGGCTGTCGATCGTCGGTGTCGTTTCGATGCGCCGCCGGCGGATCCCGTTGTTGCCCATCGGCGTGCAGTTCCTCAGTGTCACCATCACCGCCGCGTACACCTATGGCACCGTGCGGTTCCGTGCCCCGGCCGAACCGGCGTTGTGCGTGCTCGGTGCGGTCGGCCTCGTACCAGTGCTGACGACCGCACGCCGGTGGCTCGGTCGCGGTGCGGGTGAGGTGGTCGAGGCCGATGGCGCGCCCTTCGTGCTCGGCGGTTCCGGTGGGCTGCGACCGCGGCTCCACGGAGCATGGCAACGTGCTGCTCTGTCGACGTGGGCAGCCATCGGGTCGGTCACCGCCCTGATCGCCCTGCCGCTGCGCGGCCTGTACCACACCACGGGCGGCACGATGGAAGAAGCGTTCATGATGGTCTTTCCGGAGCGAATGCTCAAGGGCGACCTGCCGAATCGCGACTTCCTCCACCTCTACGGTCCGGGCGCGCTGCACGTCTTGATGGGCTGGTACAAGTTGTTCGGCATCTCCCTCGAGTCGGAACGCACCTTTGGCCTCATCCAACACCTGGGGATCATCTTTGCCCTCTTCGCGTTGGCTCGGCCGTGGGGTCGTGCCGCTGCTGCGGCTGTCGCCGGACTGGCCGTGTTCTACGTGTTGACGCCGATCGGCTTGACCGCCATGGCATGGAACGGCGGCATCGCCCTGAGCCTGTGGAGCCTCGTCTTCGCCCTACGCGCCCGCAGCTCGATGAAACCTCGTCGCTCGCTGATCACCGCGGGGGTGCTTGCCGGCCTGGCGCTCACCTACCGTCCGGATCTCGCACCCGCGCTGGTGCTCGTCTACGGCTGGTTCTTGTGGCGCAACCGTCGCTGGCGCACCGTGGTGCCCGCGGCGCTGGTGGGGTTGTTGCCGATGTGGGTGCACATCGCTCTGGTCGGCCCCAGCGTTGCGTTCCGCGGGATGGTGATCGATCCGGTCTTCAAGCTCCGTGCCGGCCGTGCGCTGCCTCGCCCACCGTCGTGGAGCCACCTCGACGGGTCGCTGCAGGCAATCGCCGAGCTCGTCCCGCCCTGGTGGAAGCTTCCTGCGCTGTCCGCGCCGAAGTCGCTCTTCCTCTGGTTCTTCGCAATGCTCATCGTCCCGCTCGTCGTTCTTTGGGCCGCGATCCACCTGTGGCGTCGCGCTCGTTCGCAACGAGCCGCCGTCTTGCTGGGCGGTGCCCTGTTCAGCCTGGGCATCATACCGCAGGCGTTGCAACGCCCCGACTCCACGCACCTGTCGTGGGTCACCTGCATCTCGTTCCCGTTGTTGATCCTGGCAGTCATCGAACTGGTGAAGGATCGGCGACCGCGAACCACCGTGCGCCAGCGCGTGGCCGCAGGAGCAGCCGCGGTCGTGGCGCTCACGTTTGTCGTCGCGCCGCTGTTCACGTTTCGCTACTACCTGTTGCACGTGCGTGTCAGCGCCGGCAACGTGCAGACGCCCTTCCCGGTGTCGCGGAACGGTCGCCGCTTCTACCTCGGCGACTACGGGCCGTATCTGGCGAGCCGCGACGTGATCGCCGACCTCGATCGGATGTCGAAGCCGGGTGAGCGGCTGCTCGTCGGGCCGAGCGACCTTCGTCGCACGTGGTACAGCGACGCGTTCTTCTACTACCTCTTCCCCGAGCTCACGCCGGCGACGTACTTCATCGAGATGGATCCCGGCCTGGCCAACGCACCCGGCTCGCCGTTGGCGTCGGAGGTTGCATCGTCGGATTGGGTGATCCTCACCAGCTTCTGGGATGGTTGGCGTGAGCCGAACAGCTCGATGGACTACGGATCGGATGTTCCCAACCAGGTGTTGCGCGACGACTTCTGCGAGGTCAACAGCTACCAGAACGGCTTGGTGCGGCTGTTCCATCGGTGCTCACCATGAGCGTGCTGCCACGGCTTCGATCGTTCTATCGGCGACGCATCTCGATACCGGTGGATCACGATTCTCTGGTGCTCGACGTCGGAAGCGGCGACAAGCCGCATTGGCGCGCCGACGTGCTGCTCGATCGCTACGTCGGGCGCGAACACTCCGGGCAGCGTTCGGGGACGGAAGCGGCACGCGTCGACCGGCCGTTGTTCGACGCCGATGCCGCCGACATGCCGTTTGCCGATCATGCCTTCGACTTCGCCATCTGTTCCCATGTGCTCGAGCACGTCGAACGGCCCGACGCGGTGATCGCCGAGCTCACCCGCGTCGCCAAGGCCGGTTACATCGAGGTACCCGAAGCCGCAAGCGCCAAGATCCTCGACTTCCCGAGCCACTTGTGGTGGGTGACGCTCGACGACGGCGTACTGGTGTTCACCGCCAAGTCTGCGCCGTACTTCGACGCCGACATCGATCGATACCTGACAGAGAGCGGCATGCGCCAGCCGTTGGCCGACCTGCTCGACAAACACATCACCCATCGCGTCATCGAGCTCCCTTGGCGCGACACCGTCGCTTGTCGTGTGATCGGTACGTTGCCGGCCGACCTGCTCGCCGCGGTTGATCGGTCAGCGACGCATCACCGTCGGTTGGAGACTGTGCTCGGACAGGTGGTGACGACGGTGCTGACGATCCCCTTGCGCCGACGAAAGCACCGCGGGTCGATCCCCTACGACCTCGTCGTTCGCGCCGATCTGCGTACCGGCCTGGGCGATGTCCTCGGCGCCAGGGTCTACCGCGTCGGCTGAGGTCGTCGTTTCGTGCGATCGAAGAGGCCCCACTTGGTGACCAGCAACATCGACTCGGCAATGATCCGACCCGACATCTTCGAGGTTCCGAACTGACGATCACGGAACACGATCGGGGTCTCCACGATCGTCGCACCATTGGCGACCAACTTGCGCACCAACTCGGTGAGGAAGGCGTATCCCTCGGCGCTCGTGGAGGCAGGATCGATGGCTCGCAACGCGTCGGCGCGATAGGCGCGAAACCCAGATGTGCAGTCGCGGACCGGAAGTCGAAGCACGCTCGCGGTGTAGCGGTTGCCCCACTTCGACAACACTCGCCGGCGCAGTGGCCAGTCGATCGTCGCTCCCCCGGGCACGTAGCGCGAGCCGATCACGGCATCGGCGCCGCCCTCGATCAATTGGAACATCGTCGGGATCACCGCGGGGTCGTGGGAGTAGTCGGAGTCCATCGACACGATCACGTCGTAGCTCTCGTCGAAGGCGGTGGTGAAGCCGTGGCGGTAGGCGGCGCCGAGCCCATGCTTGCCGTCGCGGCTGAGCACCTTGATCCGCCCGAGCTCGGAGGCAACTTCCTCGGCGAGACCGGCTGTGCCGTCGGGGCTGTGGTCGTCGACCACCAGAACGTCGGCGTCGGGGACGGCCCCGTGTACGGCGCGCAGGAAGCCGATGATGTTCTCGGCCTCGTTGAAGGTCGGCAGGACAACGACGGCACGCACGGGCTGCGAGCGTAGCCTCCGGCTGCCGAATGGAGCCTGCGCCGGTCGGGGGCATTCCGCGACGGGCCGCTAACCTGACCGGCTCGCATGGCCTCGGCTTCACGTCACCTATCGCTCGCCGGGATCGTCGGTCCATTCGCTCACCTGTTGCTGGCCGCCGATCTGCCACGACTGCCCGAAGTGCGTCGCGCCGAAGTGGTCGGTTTCGTGCAACGACGCACCACTGCAGTGCCCAGCTTCACCCGGTTCGGGATCACCCTCATCGCCCTGGCGTATCGGGTGCTGATGGTCGTTCCCGCTGGGCGCGAAGCGGCACGATTCGTAGCCTCGAAACCGGTACCGGTGTTCGCGGAGTACCCGCGGCTGATCCGCTCCTTGGCCTTCGCCTACGTGTGGGAGCGCTGGCCCGACACGCTCCCCGACGGAGCCCCACGATGACCTCGGCATCCGACGCGTCACACCTCGATGCGGAGGTGCTGGTCATCGGCTCCGGTGCCGGAGGTGCAACGACCGCTTCCGTTCTGGCGGAGGCGGGCTTCGACGTGCTGGTGGTCGAGGAAGGCGAGTGGATCGACCAGGGGTCGGTCGTTCCCTTCTCGCTGGAGCAGATGGATCTGCAATACCGCGCCGGCGGCGTCACGGTCGCCCTCGGTCTGCCGTCGATCGCCTACACCGAAGGGCGCTGCGCGGGCGGGGGAACTGAGATCAACAGCGGGTTGTATCGCCGGCCACCCGAAGACCTGCTGCAACGGTGGGCCGACGATTTCCGTATAGCCGATCTCGATGCCGAGGAGATCTCGTCGATCGCCGACGAGGTCGAGCAGGCCCTCAGTGTGACCACGGTGCCGGGTGGCGCTGGGGCGCCGAGCGACGTGTTGCGCCGCGGTGCCGACCGCCTCGGCTGGCAGAACAGCGAGATCCCGCGATGGATGAAGTACCCGAGCGGCGATTCCAGCGGAGGGCAACGACAGAGCATGACCCGCACCTACCTGCCCAGGGCGATGGCCGCCGGGGCGCGACTGGTGACCGGACGCCGCGTCGATCGACTGGAGATGCGCGATGGCAAGGCGTCGCGGGCGATCACGACGGGGGCCGGTGGGCACCTCGGGAGCATCCGCTTCCGCCACGTGTTCGTGTGCGGGGGCGCCATCCAATCGCCGGCGCTCCTGCAACGATCACGGATCTCCGGCCACATCGGCCGCTCGCTGGCCGTGCATCCCACGGTGAAGCTCACGGCCAGGTTCGCCGAGCGAGCTCAACGTTCCCGACGATGTACCGGTTCATCAGGTCAAGGAGTTCGCTCCTGATCTGTCCTTCGGCGGCTCGGCCAGTCAACCGGGTCTCGTTGCCCTCGCCTTGAGCGACCAGTGGCGGACGTTCTCCAAGGCGATCGTCGATTGGCGGCGCATGAGCATCTACTACGCGGCCATCACCAGTGAGGGGCGGGGGCGTGTCATATCGGTGCGCGGCCTGCGCGACCCGATCGTCACGTACCGCTTGACGCATCGTGACCGCGCCATGCTCTGCAGCGGTCTGGCCCGCTTGGCGCTGCTCATGCTCGAGGCCGGTGCGGACGAGGTCTACCCCTCGTATCGCGGCGCGCCGATCGTCCGCAAGCGCCGCGATCTGGCGAGCATGCAGTCGAAGTTCGCCGCATCCAGGGCCAGCGTCATGACCGTGCACCTGTGTTCGACGGTCCCGATGGGCGAAGACACCGCACTGTGTGGAGCAGACTCGTTCGGTCGTGTGCACGGAACGGCCAACGTCTGGGTCAACGACGCGTCGTTGCTTCCCACCGCTCCCGGGGTCAACCCGCAGGGCACGGTCATGGCACTGTCGATCCGCAACGCCCGACGATTCGCCGGCACGGAGCGTCCGGGTGGCTGATCGCCGCGCTGCGCCTGAGGTCACGGTGGTGACCGGCGCGTCCGGATGGCTGGGGCGTGCCCTCGTGCATCGTCTGCTCGCCGATCCGTCGCGGCATCGGTTGCGACTGCTGGCTCACACCACGGCTGAGGCCAACGAGCTGCGAAGGATGGGCGGCGTCGAGATCGTGGTTGGCGACATCGTCAAAGCCGACACTGCGGCACGCCTGCTCCACGGGGTGGGCTCTGATGCCGACCTCTTCCACACGGTCGGCGTCATCCATCCCCAAACCACGCGGCAGTTCTTCGACGTCAACCTCACTGGAGCGCGCAACGTGGCCGACGCCGCGCTCGACCATGGTGTGCGACGCCTGGTGCACGTCTCCTCGAACAGTCCGTTCGGCACCAACGCGCAGCCGGCCGACACGTTTCGGGCGACAGAGCCCTACCACCCGTACCTCAACTACGGGCGGTCGAAGATGGACGGTGAGTTGGCGGTGCTCGATGCAGTGGATCGCGGCCTCGACGCCGCCATCGTGCGGCCGCCGTGGTTCTACGGCCCGTTCCAGCCTCCGCGACAGACGACCTTCTTCCGGCTCGTGCGGGCCGGCAGGTTTCCCGTGGTGGGCGACGGCGAGCAACGCCGGTCGATGGTGTACATCGACAACCTCGTCGATGGCGTGATCGCTGCGGAGCTGTGTCCGATCGCCAAGGGGCGCGGGTACTGGGTGGCCGACAGGCGCGCCTACACCGTGAACGAGATCGTCGCTACCGTCGGACAGGCCCTGCGTGACGAGGGCTTCACGGTGAAGGAACCGTCTGCACGCCTGCCGGCCATCACCGGTCGTGTTGCCGAGCTCGGAGATCGAGTGGTTCAAGCGCTGGGTCGCTACCAGCAGCAGTTGCACGTGCTCGGCGAGATGAACCACACCATCGCCTGCGACATCTCCGTCACTCGGGCCGATCTGGGATTCGAGCCTCGCGTGGAGCTCTACGAGGGGATGCGGCGCAGCATTCGCTGGTGCGTCGAGCAGGGTCTCGAGCTATGACCGTGAGCCTCGTCACTGGTGGCAGTGGATACTTCGGGTCGTTGCTCGTGCGCCGGCTCGTGGTTGCCGGTCATCGCGTTCGGGTGCTCGACATCAACGGCGACGCGGATCTTGGCGCCGAAGTCGAGCTCATCGTCGGCGACATCCGCGAACCGCAGGTGGTCGCACGGGCAGTGGCCGGATGCGACATCGTGTTCAACAACGTCGCCCAAGTGCCGCTGAGTCGCGACGAAGAGCTGCTGCGCACCGTCAACGTCGACGGAACGTTGCTCCTGCTGCGCGAGGCCGTTCGGGCGGGAGTCCGCAAGGTTGTGCACACATCATCGAGTGCCGTGTTCGGACTACCGGCTGTCAACCCTGTTCTCCCGTCGACGCGGCCGTCGCCGATCGAGGCCTACGGTCGAGCGAAGCTCGCCGCCGAGCGGGCGTGTCAGGTCGCTGTGTCGAATGGGCTCGACGTCACCATCATCCGGCCCCGGACCATCCTTGGTCACGGCCGGCTCGGGATATTCGGGATCTTGTTCGAGTGGGTCGCCGATGGCGCCGACATCTTCGTACTCGGCAACGGGAGCAATCGCTATCAGTTCGTGCACGCCGACGATCTCGCCGAAGCCTGTCTGCTTGCCGGAGACTCGGCCGGACCTGCGGTCTTCAACGTAGGCACCGATCGCTTCGGCACGATGCGCGAGGCGCTCGAGGCGTTGTGTGCACACGCGGGAACGAGGTCGCATGTGAGGTCGTTGCCCGCCCGTCCAGCGGCGGCGTTGATGCGAGCGGGCGCCATGGCACATCTCGTGCCGTTCGCGCCCTACCACTGGCTGATGTACTCGAAGTCCTTGTGGTTCGACATCGACCACGTCCGTGACGCGCTGGGATGGAAGCCGCGATGGTCGAACGAAGACATGCTCGTCGACAGCTACGACTGGTTCCTGCGCAACCGCTCCCACCTCGGCGAGGGTGGACGTTCTCCGCACCGCAGCATTGCCAAGCAGGGCGCGCTGCGAGGGCTCAAGCTGGCCACCCGGCTGCTCCCCCGCTGACGTTCAGCTCCCACCCATGCCCGGGTGGTGGCGACGCACCTGACCGTGCAACCCGGCCAGGATTCCCTGCGCCGACGCGTCCCAGGTGAGCGTGCGCGCTCGGGCGAGGGCCGCGGCGCCGAGCTGGGCGTGGCGATCGGGGTCGAGCAGCACGTCGGCCAGGGTGTCGCCCAACTTGTCGAGCGGCGTCAACACGCCGGTCACGCCGTGGACGATGCTGCTGCGGTGCCCGCTGACATCGGTGGCGACCGCGGGCGTGCCGCAGGCCGCCGCCTCGGTGATGGTGAGGCCCCACCCCTCGACCAACGAAGCACTGCTCACCAGCCACGCACGTTGGTAGACGTCGAGCAGTTCGACATGACTGAGGCGGCCGACGAGGGTGATCCAATCCTGTGCACCGTGCGCGGCGATGCGCGCCTCCAACGCCGGTCGGAGTGGACCATCGCCGGCGATCATCAGTTGCAGGTTCGGTACTCGGCGCCGGGCGATGACGGCCGCCTCGATCAACTCGTCCTGTCGCTTCACAGGAGCAAGGCGACCGACGCACACCACGAGCGGCGATTCGCTGCGTTCGCCACCAGGATGAAACACCTCGTCGACACCGTTGTTGACCGCAATCACACGGTCGGGACGGAAGCCGAGACCCAGAAGGTCGAGGCGCGTCGACTCGGAAGGCGTCAGGGTGAGCGTGCGCCGGTAGAAGGGCGGAGCGAATCGGGCTTCAAGGGCTCGTCCCATTCCGGCAAGTGGTTTCGGCAGCAGTTGATCCCACATGGGGCCGTGCACGTGGTGCAGAAATGTGAGGCGCGGCTTGTGACACCACACCGGACTCATCCACGGCACGCCGTTCCACACCTCGACGAGGGCGTCGTATCTTCCCATCCCGTGTATCAGTTCGCTGCCGACAGCACGCGGAAAGGCCGAGTAGCGGCTGCCGCGGCGAATGATCTGGTATCCGCTTCGTGTTGTCACGGCCTGCTGGCCGACCGCCGCCGACGTGCGGTGAGTGATATCGAGGCCTGCCGCGGCCCAACGGCGCATGAACTCGTCGGCGTGCACCTCCGACCCGCCGGCATCTGGATCGTCGAGATCACGCCAGGCCAGCACGTGCACGCGGCGTACACCGACGGAGATCATCTCCTCGGCGAGCTGCTGGATGGATGGGACGCTGTCGTCAGCCAAGGGGCAAGCGTCTCCAGATGGCGCCGGGCAGGTGTCGCAGCACGATGAACACGAAGCGGAGCTTGCCTGGCGCCCATACGACACGCCGTCTCGCCCGAAGTGCTTTGGCCGTGGCTTCGGCGACAGTTTCGGGTGTTGTGGCGAAGGGTGCGGCCTTGCGTCCTGTCGTCATCTGCGAGTGCACGAACCCGGGGCGGACGATCAACATGTGCACGCCTTCGGGGGCGATGAGATCGCCGAATCCCTGGGCGAAGCCGTCTATTCCGGCCTTGGTGCCGCCGTACACGGGGTTGGCGCGGCGCACCCTCTCGCCAGCCACGCTGCTGAGCATGACGATGGATCCGTGACCCTGTCGGCGCATCTGGTTGGCAATCGCGATGGTGCTCGACACCACCCCGGTGAAGTTCACGTTGGCCAGTTCGACCGCGGCGTCCACGTCGACCGTGGTGACCGCACCATCACCCAGCACGCCGAAGGCAACGACAGCGACATCGATGTCGCCGTACTCCTCGGCGACGGAGCGAACCAGCTCGGCATGGGTGTCGGTGGCGGCTCCATCGAACGCAACGACGTCGACCACGAGATCGCCGTAGCGCAGACCAGCAGCTGCGCGTTCACCGGCATCGATGTTGCGACAGGCGAGTACGACGGTGCGCATGGTCGGATTGAGCAACTGGCGAACGATCGCAAGGCCGATGTCGCTGGTGCCGCCGAGCAGCAAGATCGTCTGCGATTCACCGAGTGCGTTCTGCATGGGTCTCCAGTGTCGCTCGGGTCAGGGTCGGATCAACCCGAGGCGGCGGCCGAGATCGCTCTGCCACACTCCGTTCGGGTCGACCTCGTCGCGGATCGCTCGCCACTCGTCGAGGCGTGGGTACCCGCGACGCACGGCCTCGGCGGTCGTGTGAGCGTCCTTGGAGAAGTAGTGACGTCCTCCGGCATCGAGGACGATGCGGTCGAGGCCGTGGACCAAGTCGGCGAGACCTCGCGACGCACCGGGTAGGTCGAGGGCCAGCGTCCACCCTGCTCGCGGGAAGCTCAGTGGTGCCGGGTTGGCCGCACCGAATCGCTTGAGCACGGCCAGGAAGCTCGCCGCACCGCTCGCCGACAGGCGCTCCACCACAATCCGTACCGCTTCTTCCTCGCCGAAGGGCACGACGAACTGGTACTGAACCATTCCTCGAGTGCCATACAGCCGGTTCCACGACCCGACGAGATCGAGTGGGTGGAAGAACGCACCGATCCCCTGGATCTCGCCCCTACGGCGAACCGGCGCCTTCCGGAACCAGAACTCGTTGAACGCAGCGACCGTGGCGTGGTTGAGCAGGCCCATCGGCGGCACGAGTGGCGGAACGGCAGCCAACTGGTGGGGGCCGTAGGCGAATGGTGCGACCGCTTGGCGAGCATCGAGTTCGCTCGCCCGAGCATGATCACCGCGGCTGAGGATGCTGCGCCCGAGGTGTCGGCCCTTTGCCACGAGGTCGATCCAGGCGACGCTGTAACGCACGTCGTCGTCGCCGCTGCTCATGGCGGCCAGCAACTCGTCGAGATCGGCCAGACGTGCGGTGTCGACGCGCATCCGGCTGGTCTCCACTGGCAACAGGCGGATCGTGGCTTCGAGCATGAATCCGGTCAGTCCCATGCCACCCACCGTCGCCCAGAACAGGGCCGGGTTGTGATGCGGACCGATCACCACCGTCGATCCATCGGCAAGGACCATGGTGATCGACTCGACGTGCGTGCCGATCGAACCGTCGACGTGGTGGTTCTTGCCATGGATGTCGCTGGCGATCGCACCTCCGATCGTGACGAATCGCGTGCCGGGTGTGACCGGGATGAAGAAGCCGCGGGGAACGATCACTCGCAGCAACTCGTCGATGCTCACACCGGCGCCCACCGTCACGACTCCCGTCGACGTGTCGAGCACGGTGTCGCCCGCAGTCGAAACGAGGCGCAGCACAAGGCCGCCACCGTTCTGGGCGGCATCGCCGTAGCTGCGGCCCAAGCCGCGTGCGAGGACCCCACGCTCGCCGGCTTCCTTCAACGCGTCTGGTATCCGCGCCGCGTTGAGCGACAACTCGTCGGCGACTGTCGGATTCGTGCGACCCCATCCCCACAGTCGGGAGCGGGAGGGGCTCGGCACGTTGCGAGATCCTACCCGTCGCCGGTCGCTGTGGGGCTGGACTCGTTGGCCCGATGATCGATGTGCAGTTCGACTGGCGTCTTGCCGCTGTCCTGGGCATGGTGCGACCAGTCCAGTTGCTCGTCCGCGAATGACTCGTCGAACCTCGCACCTGTGCCATCGAGCTGTTCGAGTGCCGCGATCAGCGTGACTTCCACAGGGGTGGCTTCCGGCTCGAACTGGGAACGTATCTGCGCATCGAACACGTCGAGAAGGCTGCCCACGACTGCCCTGTGTTGTGTGGCCAGGCTGCACCGAGCGCCCGTGGTGATCGTCCCGAGTCGCATCCTGATCGTGTTGAGATCCTTCAGGAGCCGCATCGCCGCGAGTAGCACTCGCCAGCAGGTCGGCTATCTGGGCACCATCCTTCTTGCACGGCGTGCATTGACCGCACGACTCGACCGCCAGGAAACGGGATGCCCCGGCGACGACACTGATCGGCGCGGTGTCGTCGGCGATGACGATGAAGCCGGCTGAGCCAAGACCGCTGCCGATCGCCGTCATCGCTTCATAGCTCAGTGCCGTGTCGAGTTGATCAGGCGTCAGCACCGCACTCGACACGCCGACCAGCACGGCAGTGAGCCGCCGCTCCGGCCACACACCGCCAGCATGATCGATGACATCGCGAAGCGAAGTGCCCATCGCTGTTTCGACGACGCAAGGATGCTGCACGGAACCCGTGACTGTGCACACGATCGTCCCCGGCGACTCGGTGGTTCCCACCGACCTGAACCACTCGGCGCCGCGAGCGAGGATCGCAGGGACGTTGGCCATCGTTTCCACGTTGTTGACGAGCACCGGTGGTGCGGCGCTCGACCCATCGCTGGCTGCCATGCGCACGTTCGCAGACTGGCCGCTACCGCTCTCCGCATCTGCCGGCGACTCGACGACCTCGTCGATGCCGCGCCGGTAGGGCGGAGCGATGCGCGGGAACGGGGGTCGACCATCCATCACCTCGAGCAGTGCCGTTTCCTCGCCATACAGGTACTCACTCGGTCCTTCGACGACTTCGATGTCGACATCGCCGCACCAGCCCGCGGCAGCGATCTCCGCCACTGCCTTGCGCAGCCGATCGACCTCCTGTTTGAAATCAGCCTTGGTGGCGACGACGATCGAGCTCGCGTCCATCGCGTGGGCAGCGATCAACGCGCCTTCGATGATGGCGTACGGGTTCGTCCGGATGATCGTGCGATCCTTGAACGTCCCCGGCTCGCCCTCCGCTGCGTTGACGACGACCGCGGTCTTCAGCACGGGCGATTCGAACGACCTGACGGTGCGCCACTTCACACCTGTGGGAAACCCTGCCCCGCCGCGACCGCGCAATCCAGAAGCAGCGAGCGCTTCGATGACCGCCTCCGCCGAAACGGCTCGTGCCGCCTCCAGACCCTTGCCTCTGCCGTCGGCGATGTACTTGTCGAGCGTCGTGTACGGCGCGAGAGGTATCACCCGGCTCTCCATCTTGAACTCCGACATCACGACCTCCATGACGCATGTACCCCACCCCTAGCTCGACGAAACTTCCGGTTGACATCCATGGTCGAACGTATGTACGATGGAGGTGATGGATGATGGGGCAGTCAGCGTGTTGCAAGAACGCATCGCTGATCTGTGCGGGCACTTGAACGCCTTGCATGCCCAACTCGTCGATGCCGTTGTCGAAGCGCTCGACAACGACTGGTGGCAGCAATGGGGCATCCAATCGCCCGAGCACTGGCTGGCCTGGCAGACCGGTCTGTCACCGGCACGGGCCCGCCAGTTGGTCGATACCGCCCGCCGCTGCCGGGAGTTGCCGGTGACGTTCGCCGCGTTTGCCGATGGTGAACTGTCCGTCGATCAAGTCGTCACCGTCGCCAAGTTCACCCCGTCGCACAACGATGCCGAGGTCTGCCAACTGGCCCGCTCGGCGTCGGTCAGCCAGTTACGTAACGCCCTGTCACGGTACGTCCACCACATCGGACCCGAAGCGGAGCAGGCGGCACCGGTCGGCCCGGCTGGCGACAGTCGTGACCATCTCTCGTCGGGGTTCGCTGACGACGGCCGCTACGTCATGCACGTCGGTGCCCCCGCCGATCAGGGGGCGGTCATCGATCAAGCACTCAGGGAGGCCCGCGACGCCTTGTTCCACGCCGGACATCCCGATGTCACCTGGCTCGACGCCCTCGTCGAGATCTGCAACCGCTCCCTCGACACCGTCACCAGCGCCTCGCGGCGTGACCGCTACCGCATCTACGTGCACCTCGACACCGACAGCGACGGCGGCCCAGCCAACGCCTGGCTCAACAACGGCCCGCAACTCCCCACCAGCCTGCGCGACCTGTTGTGCTGCAACGCTGTCATCCGACCGTTGTGGCACACCACAGGCATCCCGATCAACGTCGGCCGCGCCCACTACACAGTCCCACCACACACCCGGCGCGTCGTCTTGGACCGCGACCGCACCTGCCGCCACCCCAGCTGCAACAACACCACCCACCTCGAGATCCACCACATCATCGAATGGCTCCAAGGCGGCACGACCAACCTCGACAACCTCGCCGCACTGTGCACGAAACACCACCACGCCTACCACCGCGGCGAATTCACCATCACCGGCAACGCCAACACCCCCGGACAACTGCGGTTCCACAACACCCGCGGCCAACCAATCCCCAACGGCGCCGCAGCCAACCCACCAACCCGGCCACCACCCCCACCCAACAAGCCATACACCCACCCCACCGGCGAACACCTCAACACCCTCTGGCTCAACCTCACACCGAACTGAGTCAGACAGCAAGGAGAGACGGGCGCGCCCGCAGGTCCCTACCTCGACCTGGCCTGTGGAGTTGTTCGAGGTATCCAGGCAGGCGTGAAGAACTCCACAGGACGGAAGACTTGCGAGACGGATGCTGGTGGACCGACGTACCTGGGCGTGTTTCGCCTTGCATCATGAACGACGAGCGGCCACTATGCCGTGGGTGCGGGGGATGTTGAAGTCTTTGGCAGCGGCCGCACTCGTGGCCGCAACTTGCGTCACCTGCGGATCGTCCCCACACGAGGGCGCATCGATCACCGCGTTCTGCGCGTCCGCCGACAGCGTGTTGAACAAGGGCGCCTTCGCCTCCGACGGTGGCGGTGTGGTCGACTCGCTCCGCCGACTCGACCTCCGTGATCTCCCTGGAGTGGATCAGGAGAAGGTCTCGACGGCAGTCGACATCGTCGAGGCGAACATCGCCGCGTTCGACAGCGGTCAGGCGCCCGATGGCTGGTCGACCGAGCCCGTGGCAGCACTGGCAACTCGTATCTGCGGCGCAGACATGACCAGCTTTCACGTGGTCCCTTAGACACCGCTCGTCAATGCCTCGTCAAGGGCGTTGCACCACTTCTCGATGGCGCTGGCGTCGCGGTCGCTCACCGTCAACGCAACGTGATGGAGTCCACTCAGGTTCGGCGTCGGCTCAATATGGCACCGATCTGCGGTGCTGCCTCGCTCTACTCTGCGACGATGAGGTTGCGGAGATGATGTGCACGGTTCGCCGACTCGAGCCGCAGGATCAGGAGCTGCTGCGAACGATACGGCTGCGCGCCCTCTCGCTCGAGCCGCATTCGTTCGGCTCGACGTTCGATCGTGAGTCGGCGTTCTCGGAAGACACCTGGCGGAATCGTCTGCGACCTGAGGGCAACCCGCACTTCGCTTGCTTCGACGACTCTGGCGAGCCGATCGGTCTCGTTGCCGGAATGCTCGACGACGAAGATCAGCAGATCGCCGAACTGGTTTCGATGTGGGTCGATCCGCCCGCTCGGGGCACTGGGACGGCCGACGCTCTCGTCACCGAGATCATCGACTGGGCAACCGGCCAAGGGTGCACAGCCATTCGCCTACACGTCACCGATGGCAACCGGAGGGCCGAGGGCATGTACCGGCGGAACGGGTTCGAGCGAACCGGGCGCACGTTCGTGAGGGAACGTGACGGGTTCCCGGAGATCGAGATGGAGCGTCGCCTCCTGGGCTGATCGCCGAGGCAGCTAGTACGGCCACTCCGGGCGGCGGCCGGTGACCTTGGTGATCACTCCACCCAGGCGCAGGCTCAGCAGCACCTTGAGCGCCAGGTTCTTGGCGAACCACGGCAGTTGCGCAGCCTGACGGGCCGCGTTTACCGCACACGCTCCAAACCCAGCAGCAAGGTCGGCCCGATACTCGGTGAGCGAGCGCGAGCGGCCGATGTACCTGAAGCGCCGGCCGAACATCAGCTCGCGAACGATCGCCAACGTCACCCCGACGGACGAGAACGAGTCGTGGATCAACAGCGTCCCACCGAGTCCCACGCGAGCGCCCCACGAGCGGATGTCGGCGCGAGCGGGCGCATACCGATGAGCGCCGTCGATGTACAGCACAGCTGCCGAACCGGCGATGGCCTCGTGGGCAGCGCTGCTGAACGCGCGGACATGACGAACCCGATGTGAGACCCCGGCTGCGGCAAGGTTCGCCGTGAACGCGTCGTGATCGCTTTTCGCCTCTGCCTCGAATCCGCTGAGCTCCTTGGGACCCCGATCGGTGCCTGCATGCGGGTCGATGGCCACGACAGCAACACCATCGGGCGCTGCGGCCGCCAGCACGATGGTGCTCCGACCGTGGAAGCTGCCGATCTCGACGATCTGCTGCCCTGCGTGGGTGCGGGCCGCCGCGGCATGCAAGCAAGCCGCCTGATCGAGCGACAACCATCCGTCGACGCCGTCGATCAACATCGAAACCT
This sequence comes from Ilumatobacteraceae bacterium, assembly GCA_963720775.1. GTDB lineage: Bacteria > Actinomycetota > Acidimicrobiia > Acidimicrobiales > Ilumatobacteraceae > JAENVT01. The sequence continues at coordinate 514,741 of CAVRGR010000002.1, forward strand.
CGTCGAACGACCGGCCCGTCACACGAAGTAGACCCCGATTCCGAAGACCGCGAGCCAAATCAACCCGAGAACCTGGAGCACACGGTCGTGAGCGAAGATCTCCTCTGGAGCGGCGCCGTGGCCCTGCTCGAGGATCAGCGTGTACCTCAGCAGTGCGGTGCCCATCGGAATGATCGACAGCTTGTAGAACGGCCAGGTCGACCCAGCGGCCTCGCGGGTGTCGAAGGCCCAGATGCAATAGGTCACCAGCGCCGCACTGCAACTGACCGAGAGAACGATGCGGAGGAAGCCCAGCGAGTAGTCGTTGAGTGTGGAGCGTGTTTGGGCGTTGTCACCGAGATCGCGCAGCTCGGCGTAGCGCTTGCCGGCGACGATGAACAACGACGCGAACGAGATCGTCAGCAAGAACCACTTGCTCATCGGCACATCCGTGGCGACGGCACCCGCCACGGCACGAAGCACGAAGCCCGAAGCGACCACCACGAGGTCGACGACTGCGATGTGCTTCAGAACCGTGCTGTAGAGCGAGGTGAGCACCACGTAGCCGGCTACCACCAGAGCAGCTTGCCACCGCGGGATCGCGGCCAACCCGATTCCGGCAAGCAGCAGCACGCAGCCGGCAAGCCGTCCGATGGTCGGAGAGATCGCGCCGCTGGCAATCGGGCGATGCTGCTTCGTAGGGTGCTTGCGATCATGGTGGACGTCGAGGAGGTCGTTCCAGAAGTAGGTGCCGCTGCTGGCCAGGCAGAACGCAACAAACGTGACGACGGCGCGCCACAGCGAGGATCCGTGGTCGAGCACACCGCCGGCGCCGGGCGCGGCGAAGACCAGCAGGTTCTTGACCCACTGCTTCGGGCGTGCCTGCCGGAAGAGTGCCGCTGTCATCCAGCGACCATGTCGGGGATCTCCGAGATGGTCTCGCCGTTGACCCACACGGGGTGGTCGGCGCGCGCCAGCAACTCACGATCACCAACGCTGTCGCCGTAAGCCCACACCTCGGCATCGACCCAACGTCGTTCCTCCAGCCACTGCTCCAGGCGGCGACGCTTCTCGGCGGCGCGGCAGTTGAGGCCGACCAGGCGATCGCCGTAGCGTTCGCCGGAACGGGTCGCGTCGGTGCACAGAACGTCGTCGATCCCGAGCCGTAGGGCCAGCGGCCGAAGGTAGGCGGCAAGCGACGCCGATACGAGCACTGTGCGATGACCGGCCTGCTGATGCCACCGCAGTCGCCGTACGGTGTCGGGTCGCAACCAGTTGACGAGGACGAACTGGGCGAACTGCTCGCCGATCGTCTCGACGTCGCTGATCAGCTTGCCGCGCAGCGAACCCCCGACGATGATCTCTTTGAAGCGGTCGCGGTCGCGTCGCACGGCGGCGACAACCGTGGCCAGCGGACGCCGGAACAACGAGGTCACCAGCCGGCGGCGCCCCGCAGCGCGCTCCAGAAACGGCCGCACGCAGTCGCGCGTGGTCAAGGTGCCGTCGACGTCGAACGCGGCGACGACCATCTTGCCGCCCGTCATCCTGCCGCTCACCGCAACCTCCCCAGCATGTCCCAGTATCCCGGCCAGCTCTTCGAAACCACCGCCGAGTCGTCGACCTCCACACCGGCGACGCGCAAGCCGATCAGGCCGAAGGCCATCGCCAGGCGATGGTCGTGGTGAGTGTCGAGTCGCGAGCCGTGAAGGTCGGCTGGATCGATCGTCAGCCCATCTTTCGTCTCGGCGGCGTCGGCGCCCAGACGGCGCATCTCGTGGCACAGGTCACCCAGGCGATCGCTCTCCTTGGCGCGGATGAAACCCACACCGCGAATGCGCGTCGGACTGCTGGCGAACGCGGCGACAGCGGCGAGTGTGGGAACGAGATCGGAATGATCGACCATGTCGATGTCGATGCCTTCCAGCCGGGTACCACTCTCGACGATCGTCGCTCGTTGGTCGCGCCTGGAGATGCATCCCATCATCCTCAGCACGTCGCAGAACTCGGAGTCGCCTTGCCTGGATGCTTTGGTCAGGCCCGGCACCTCGACCCGGCCGCCACATATCGCGGCGGCAGCCAACGGGTAGCCGGCCGATGTTGCATCGGGTTCGATCGAGTAGTCGCGACCGCGGTAGCGCCCGGAATCGATGACGATGTGATCCTCACCGATCGACACGGCGTCGTGCCCGAAGTCGGCCATGACGGCTTTGGTGACGTCGAGGAACGGCCGCGAGACGAGCGGCGTGGTGATCGTGATCCGCAGCCCGCCGGCGACGTACGGCCCGATCAACATGAGCGCAGTCAGGAACTGGCTGCTGATGTCGCCACGGACCTCGACATCGCCGGAGGCACGAAGAGGCCCACCAACCGTGACCGGTAGGTGTCCCCAGCGCTCGGTGGGAGTCACGGTCGCGCCCATGGCCACCAACGCGTCGTGGAGTGGCGCCATCGGCCGGGCCCGTAGCGGCGGATCGCCGTCGATCGTGTACGGGCCGGGGCCAAGTGCCGCGAGGGCGGTGACGAAGCGCGACGTCGTGCCGGCCAAGCGGGTGGGGAGGTGCGCCGGACCGGTTTGCAGCGCTCCGCCACCTCCGAAGATGGTCGCCGAGCTGCCGTCGGTGCCCCGCTCGACTCGGATCCCCAGGAGGCGGAGGCAGGTCAGCATCGCCTCGGTGTCGTCGCCACTGGGAACGTTGCCGAGCGTCGAGGTTCCGTGTGCCAAGGCAGCGCAGATCAGCGCCCTGTTGGCGATGCTCTTCGACCCGGGGACGGCGACGACTGCGTCGATCGGGTGTAGCAGTGGCTGGACGAGCAGGGCTACCACTATTCCAGCCGCTGAACTGCAGGGCGGTAGCCGCGCGCCATCAAACCACCGCGGTAGAGCTCAGCGGTTGCCACGTCGACGAGCACCACCGCCACACCGCGATTGCCCTCGACGCTGTGAACGACTTCGAAGCTGGCGATGTTGACACCGAGCTCCGCGGCAAGGGTGAAGACTTCCGCGGCCGCACCCGGACGGTCGGGGATGGGGATGCGTACCTCGGCGAGCTCACTGGGCTGGTTGACCCGGCTGGGAAGGTTGGTACGGGCTTCACGAGCATGTTGAAGCCGGTCGTACAGAGCATCGCGGTCGTCACGATCGACGACATCGCGCATCGACGTCAATCCACTGATCAGCCCATCGAGGGCCGACAGGATGGCCGGGCGGTTCTCGGCACAGATGTCGAGCCAGATCGCTGGATGGCCCGAAGCGATGCGCGTCATGTCGCGAAAGCCGCCGGCGGCCAGGCGGAGCAGCGCTGCATGCTCCTCGGCGCGGTCACTGGCCAGGCCCATCAGCGTCGCCGCGGCAAGGTGGGGAACGTGGCTGATGACTGCGACGACCTGGTCGTGGCGATCGGCGGGCAGAGCGACGACGTCGGCGCCCAATTCGGCCACGACCGCGGCAACTCGACTGAACGTGCTGTCGGCAGTTGTCTTGGAAGGAGTGAGCACCCACACCGCGCCCTCGAACATCGAGGCGTCGGCGCCGTCGAACCCGTCGAGCTCGCTGCCGGCCATTGGATGCCCGCCGACGAAGCGAGGGTCGTCGACGGCCGCCGTGATGCCGTTCTTGACACTGCCCACGTCGGTGACCAAGCCGCCCGAGTCGGCCAGAGCACGCTTGACCCGATCGGCGATGGCCAGCACCGGTGTAGCGACGAAGGTGATCTCGGCCTGGGCATCGAAGCCGCTGGCATCGATTGCCTTCATGGCCAGCGCCCGCTCGATCCGCTCCGTCTGGAGGTCGTCGCCCGTCACGTACCAACCGTGTTCGCGAAGGGCCAGCGCGATCGAACCACCGATCAGGCCGAGACCGGCCACGTTGGCGCGCCGAGCGATGTTCACGGGCGGTCAGCGTAGCTGCGAGCCGGTCGCGGCAACGCTTTCGGAAAGGGTCTTGACTTCACTGGTGGTGAGTTCACGCCACTCTCCGGGACCGAGGCCGGCATCGCGCAACGGACCGATCCGTACCCGCACCAACCGCTGAACGGGGTGCCCAATGGCCTCACACATCCGCCGAACTTGGCGGTTGCGGCCCTCGTGGATGGTCAGGCGCAGCACACCGGGGCTCGGTTGCGAGACCTTGGCGGGTGCGGTGATCCCGTCATCCAGCTCCACCCCATGGCGCAAGCGGCGCAGCCCCCCTTGGGCTACGTTTCCGCCTGCCACCTCGGCGAGATACTCCTTCTCGACCCCATAACTGGGGTGTGTCAGTCGCTGGGCGAGGTCGCCGTCGTTGGTGAGCAGGAGCAGTCCCTCGGTCTCGATGTCGAGGCGGCCGACTGGGTACACCCGCGGCTCGGCAGGAACGATCTCGACAACGGTGGGTCGGCCATGGGTGTCGCTGGCGGTGGCGACAACACCGGTCGGCTTGTTCAACAGGTAGTAGACGAGACCGGGCTTCACGCCGATTGGTACACCGTCGACCTCGACGATGTCGCGGTCGGTGTCGACCCTCCGCCCGAGCACGGCGACATCGCCGTTGACAGTCACCCGACCGGCAGCGATCAGGTCTTCGCAGACGCGGCGACTGCCCCAGCCCCGTGTGGCCAGCACCTTCTGCAACCTCTCACCCTGCGGAAGTGCAGCATGCTTGGCCGCCAACTGCTCCCAGAGGGGCGGTTCAAGCTGGGGCATCAGGTGCTGGGGCGTCGATCCGCAGGCCCTGTTCGAGCGCCTCGACGACATCGGCCCCTGGCACGAACTCGGCGATCGGCGGCAGGTCGGCCAGCGAGTTCAGGCCCAGCTTCTCGAGGAACGAGGAGGTCGTGCCATACAGGATCGCCTGCCCCGGCCCGGCGTCGCGGGCCACCTCGGTGACGTAGCCGCGGGCCTGCAGCGTGCGCAGCACACCGTCGGGATCGACACCGCGTATCGAGGCGATCTGACCACGTGACAGCGGTTGCTTGTAGGCGACGATCGCCAGGGTTTCCAGGGCGGCCGCGCTCATTCGGGCGCGCTGACCATCGAGCAGGAATCGCTCGACGTACGGGGCCAGATCGGCATGGGACTGGTAGCGATATCCACCAGCGACCTTGACGAGCTGGAACCCGTGGCCTGCTTCTTCGTAGGCGGCGGCGAGTTCGCTGCACAGTCGTTCGATGGCCGCGGTGGGCTGTTCGAGGAGTTGGGCGAGCAGGTCGGGAGCGACGGGCTCGACCGCCACCATCACAATGGCTTCGATCGCCCGCACGGTCTCGGCATCGATGTCGTTCATCATCTGTGATCAGCCTTCGTAGTCGTCGATCGGAATCGATCCGGCGGCGACCGGTTCGAGACCGCCGGTCCACAGAACGTCGATCTGACCGAACGTCTCGTCCTGGTCGAGCTCGATCACACCCTGCTTGAAGAGCTCCAGCAGCGCCAGGAACCGCACGATCACATCGAGGCGTTCGACGAGGTCACTGGTGAGCCGGCGGAACGAGATTCGCCCGACACGCGGCAGCTCGTCGAGCAGTTCGGCGACGGCGTCGGCCACGCTGGCCCGTACCGGGGCAACGTGGAACAGATCGATCCGCTGCACGGGTTTGGGCGTGACAGCACGCACGAATGCGGCTTGGATGCGCTTGGCGGTGATCCCCTCCAGGAGGTCGGGGGTGACGTCATCGAATCGCTCGTCGGCACCCGCGGTGCGCGGGTAGCTCCGATCGGCATCGTCGGCCAGCCGGTTGAACACTCCGGCAACGTCCTTGAACGTCTTGCATTCCAGCAGCCGCGCCAGCAAGAGGTCGCGCTCTTCCCAAAGGGCCAGTTCGTCGTCGAGGTCGACATCGTCGCGGCCGGGCAGCAGTCGGCGAGCCTTCAGCTCCACGAGTGTGGAAGCGATCAGCAAGAACTCAGTCGCCACGTCGAGATCGATCACCTGCAGGCGCTCGATCTCTTCCAGGTAGGCATCGACGATCCGGCTCAGTGACACCTCGTAGATGTCGACCTGCTCTCTCAGGATCAGGTGCAACAACAGGTCGAATGGCCCCTCGAAGACGGGGGTTGCCACCGCAAATGCCATATGGGTTCAGGCTAGCTCGCCACTAGCCTGGCGCGCCGTGACCCGCGTGCTCTCGTGCATCCAGCCAACCGGCGAAGTTCATCTCGGAAACTACCTGGGAGCCCTCCGAAACTGGGTGAAGGGCCAGCACGAGGCCGATGCCTTTCACGGGATCGTCGACCTGCACGCTCTCACCGTCACCGAGGAGCCGGGGGTCATCGGCGAGACCACGGTTCGCCTGGCGGCCGTCTTGTTCGCCATCGGGCTCGACCCCGACGTGGCCACGGTGTTCGTGCAGAGCCACGTCGTGCAGCACAGCCAGCTGTGCTGGGTGATGGAATGCACGGTGTCGTTCGGTGAGTTGAGCCGCATGACGCAGTTCAAGGAGAAGGCGGCCAAGCGCGAAGGCGACTTCATCTCCGCCGGCCTGTTCACCTATCCGGCGCTGCAGGCGGCCGACATCCTGCTGTACGACGCCGAGGAAGTACCTGTCGGCGACGACCAGCGACAACACATCGAGATCACGCGCGACGTGGCGATGCGCTTCAACCACCGCTTCGGCGACACGTTCGTCATCCCTCAGGCGGTCACCCCGAAGGCCGGGGCTCGAGTGATGGACCTGCAGGATCCGACGTCGAAGATGAGCAAGTCGAACGACACCGACGCGGGGTGCATCATGATGATGGACGATGCTGTTGAGGTAGCCCGCAAGTTCAAGCGCGCCGTCACCGACAGCGACAACGAGGTGCGCTTCGACCGGGCGAACAAGCCCGGCGTGTCGAACCTGTTGGAGATCCTGGCGGTCAGCACCGACTCGACGCCCGAACAGCTCGCCGCCAAGTACACGCAGTACGGACCGTTGAAGACCGACGCGGGTGAAGCGGTCGTCGAGATGCTGCGGCCGATTCAGAAGCGGTACAACGAGTTGATGAACGACCGTGGCGAGCTGGCCGCGCTGCTGCGGAGGGGTTCCGACAAGGCCGGCGCAGTTGCGGCCGCGACGCTCGATCGGGCGTACCAGGCAATCGGCTTCCTCCCCCGCTGACGATCAGATTCGGTCCGCTGCGGCGAGGGCTGCCGCCGCCGGGCCACGACCGCGCACCAGCTCGACCGTGGCGGGAGACGAGCCGGCGGTGACGAGCATGTCGGCCCCGATCCGCTCGTGATCGTGATACCGGCGGAAACGGGTCGTGCGCGGCCCGACAACGGTGGCCACCACGCGGCCGGTGGTTCCGAGCTGCGAATCGAGCTTGCCGATGTCGTGCAGCAAGGCACCGGCCATCTCGTCGCGTGTCCACGTCGCGGTCGTCGCGGTCGTCGCGGTCGTCGCGAATCGTCTGGCGACCACTATGGCGTGACGGCGATCGGGCGCGCCGAGTTGCCGCCACAGCTGCAACTCGCCGTCGAGCAGATGCGACTCGGCCCACGCAATATCCGCGTCGGCCGGTTCCCGGCGAGACAGCGAGGTCACCCACCTACGGGCGAGATGGCTCATGCCACTCATCGGCCACGAGCCCGTGGGTGGGCGGCCCGGTAGACATCGAACAATCGCTCCTGGCTGACCTTCGTGTAGATCTGCGTCGTCGAGATCGAGGCGTGGCCGAGCAGTTCTTGCACGATTCGAAGATCCGCCCCGTGATCCAGCATGTGGGTCGCGCAGGAGTGCCGGAGCACGTGGGGAGACAGCTTCTCGCCGAGGCCGATTCGATCGCCGTACTTCTTCACCATCGCCCACGCGGCCTGCCGCGTCAGTCTGGCGCCGCGTACGTTCAAGAACACTGCTTCGGCGTCGTTGCGGCGTGCCCAACGTTCGGGCTCCAGGTGCGGGCGACCCGACGGGCCGAGCCATTCCGACATCGCCAGAGCCGCGAAGCGCCCGTATGGAACGATCCGCTCCTTCGATCCTTTGCCGAACAACCTGACCATCTGCTCCTCGTGATCGAAGTCTCCGAGCGACAGCCCGCACGCCTCGGAGATGCGCGCCCCTGACGCGTACAGCAGCTCGAGCAGCGCCCGATCGCGCAGACCGACCGGCTCGTTGGTGGCCGGCGCGGCGAGCAACGAGGCGACCTCGTCCTCCGACAGCGGATGGGGGATGCCGGCGGGCACGCGAATGCCCTCGAGGTCGGCGGACGGATCGTCGCGGCGAACGCCCTCCTCGGCGAGAAAGCGGTGCAACATGCGGATCGCGGCGACCTGACGAGCAACCGACGAGGCCGCTCCTCCCGCGGCGCGGCGTTCGCTGACGAACTTGTCGAGCGCGCCTCGATCCACGTTGCGCAAGTCGGTGCCGTGTGCGGATACCCACGACCAGTAGCCGTGGAGGTCCCTTCGGTACGCCGTCAGCGTGTTCGCCGAGCGGCCGCGCTCGGTCGCCATCCACGACAGGAACTCCTCGGCTTCCAGCGGAAGCATCGACGCAACAACAGTCGACGAGGGCGACATCATGACCCCGGACGCAAACTGCCTTCACGCCAACGTCGATCGACGAGCAGCAACCCGATGACGGTCTTGGCGTCGTGGATCTCCCCGGCGACCACCAGCTCCACGGCCTCGGCCAGCGGGAGGCGCACGACCTCCATGTGCGTCTCCTCCGGCCCGTGCAGATCGCGTTGCACCGCTTCGAGGTCGGTGGCCAAGTACAGGTACAGGATCGAGTCGGTCATGCCCGCCGACGGATAGAAGTGCGTGAGGTACTCGAGCCGACCTGCCGTCAGGCCGACCTCCTCTGCCAGCTCGCGCGACGCCGTGAGCTCGAGTGCCTCGCCGGGGACGTCGCGCATGCCGGCGGGGACCTCCAACACCAGCCGGTCGAGCGGACCTCGGTACTGGCGGACGAAGACCACTGTCGGCACGCCGTTCTCGAACCACACAGGTACCACTCCGACGGCACCCGGAGATCGAATGATGTCCCGCTCGAACAGGTCGCCGTCGGGCGACTCGAAGGTGCTCACCGCTACGTTCCAGATGTAACCGCGATGTACGAGACGATCGCCGAGATGGCGAAACGCTGGTCGTGAGACGCTCACGTCGAGCTCATGCGACTCTCAGGCAACTGACGAGCTCGTCTCGTCGACGACGAAGAGGTGCGGAGAGCGAGACTCGCGCCGCGCGAGTGCTGCGTAGACGAGCTCGCGGAACAGCGGATGCGGGCGATCCGGCCGGCTCTTGAACTCGGGATGCGCTTGCGTGCCGACCCAGAACGGGTGGTCGTCGAGCTCGATGAACTCCACCAGGCGACGATCGGGCGAGATCCCGCTGCAGCGCAATCCGGCTGCTTCGAGCTTCGGCTTCAACTGGGCGTTGAGCTCCCACCGATGGCGATGACGCTCGCTGACGACCGGCTCACCGTACGCCCTGTACACACGGGTGTTCGGCTCGAGGATCGCGTAGTAGGCGCCGAGGCGCTGCGTACCTCCCTTGTCGACCACATCGCGTTGATCGTGCATCAAGGCGATCACCGGATGGGGCGTGTTGGGATCCATCTCGGTCGAGTTGGCCCCGCTCAGGTTCATCACGTTGCGAGCGAAGTCGATGGTCATCGCCTGCAACCCGAGGCAGATGCCGAGGCAGGGGATGTCGTTCTCGCGGGCGTAGCCGGCAGCGGCGATCTTGCCCTCGAAGCCGCGCTCGCCGAATCCGCCGGGAATCAACATGCCATCGAGGTCGGCGAGACGACCCGCAGCGAGTAGACCCTCGACGTCTTCGGCTTGTATCCAATCGATCTCGACCTTGGCGCCGTGGTGGAAGCCCGCATGCTTGAGACTCTCGACGACCGACAGGTAGGCGTCGGGAAGGCTGATGTACTTGCCGATCAGGCCGATCTTCACCGGTTTGTGCGCCGCTTCGATCATCGACACGACCGTCTGCCACGGCGCCAGGTCGACCGGCGCATCGATGCGCAGCACGTCGCAGACGACGTCGTCGAGGCCTTCGTCGTGCAGGATCAGCGGTAGCTCGTAGATGTTGCGGGCGTCGGCGGCGTTGACCACAGCACGCTCGTCGACGTCGCAGAGGTTGGAGATCTTGCGCTTGAGGTTGTCGCTCAACGGCTCTTCGCTGCGGCACACGATGACGTCGGGCTGAATGCCGCGGCTGCGAAGTTCGGTGACCGAGTGTTGAGTGGGCTTGGTCTTCTGCTCCCCCGATGGACCGATGAACGGCACGAGCGTGACGTGCAGGTAGCAGACGTTGTCACGGCCTGCCTCGTTGCGGAACTGGCGGATGGCCTCGAGGAACGGCAGGATCTCGATGTCGCCGACCGTTCCGCCGACCTCCGTGATGACGACGTCCACATCGTCGGTCGCCAATCGATGGATGCGCCGCTTGATCTCGTCGGTGATGTGCGGGATCACCTGAACGGTCTTGCCGAGGTAGTCGCCTCGCCGTTCGGCGGCAAGAACGGCCTGGTAGATCGACCCCGTCGTGGCGTTCGAGTTGCGGGTCAGCGGTTCGTCGATGAAGCGCTCGTAATGCCCGAGATCGAGATCGGTCTCACCACCGTCATCGGTGACGAACACCTCTCCGTGCTCGAAGGGGTTCATCGTGCCGGGATCGACGTTGATGTACGGATCGAGCTTCTGCATCGTCACCCGCAGCCCACGCAGCTTCAGCAACCGACCCAGCGAAGAGGCAGTGAGACCTTTGCCGAGGGAGCTGGCAACGCCTCCGGTCACGAAAATGTGCTTGGGCATTGGGGCAAGACCTCCGTCTCAGGCGAACTGACAACGGGACAGCAGCATACCGCGCTGGGGTCCGCTTGCGCGGATCCCGCTCGAGACTCGTTCACGCCGGAGCGGCGAAGTCCTCGGTCGCCGACACTGGTTCGGCGAGCGCGCCGGTCTGCAGGTTCTTGCGTTGGTTGAGCGCTACGAATCCGAGCAGTCCGACAAGCACGATCGCCATGCCGATCACCTGCCATCCACGCAGGGTCTCACCCAGCAGGAGGAACGACCACAGCGCGGCAAGCGCAGGTTGGGCAACCTGGGCGATGCCGATGGTGCCGATCGGGATCGTGCTCTGGGCGAACACCATCAACCCGTGGGCCAACACGCCGGTCATCAGCGTCAGCATCACAATGTACTTCCAGCCGTGCGCGGTGATCGAGAGCATCTGGCCATGAACCAGCGCTAGCGGCAGCACCGCGACCGTGGCGACGGGAGTCATCGCCGCCATGTAGTTGGCGACACCCATCGCACCACGCAGACGCCGGGTACCCGAGATGTACCCGGCCCAACAGCCGAGCGCGACCAAGCCGAAGATGCTGCCGCGCACCGACGCATCGCCATCCGTCCGTGCGGCGAAGAGCACCATCGCCACTCCGCCGATGGCGAACAGGGCGAAGACGAGCGCTCGCGAGTGCAGCCGTTCGCCGAAGAACTTGGCACCGAGTGGAACGACGATGAATGGCGTCATCGCGCTGATCATCTCGGCGTTGGCCACGCTGTTGTGAGTGGCGCCCAGGTAGAAGAAGGCGATGTCCAGGCCGAAGAAGACGCCCGGGAGTGCCGCCCGGCGGATGTTCTGCCAGGTAGGCCGGTGTCCGGACATCAGCGCGATCGCGTTCCACACGATCGTGGTGATCACCATCCGCCAGAAGGCGACGAGCTCGGCTGCAGTGTGGGCGCGCTTCACCAACGTCGATGCAAAAGAGAAGACCGTGATGGTGACTGCAACGGCGATCGCGCCGAGAGCTTTGCTGCCCAACCGACTCTTGTTCATGGTCGTCACGTCGACAGGCGAAGCACAGCGCCGAGGCCGTTATCCGAACCACGATCCTCAGGTGGTAGCAGGAGCGTGCGGATTCCTGCGGCAACGGCACCGCCGTCGGAGCGCGGATCATCACCGACCATCAGCACTTCATCGGCGTTCAATCCGAGACCTTCACATGCAACCGCGAAGATCCTCTGGTCGGGCTTCACTGCGCCGACCTCGTAGGAGAGCGTGAACGAGGTGACGTAGCGGGTCATCGAGTGCGCGGCCAGCACACGACGCACGTCCCATCCGGTGTTGGAGACGACACCCACGCGAATCTCGTCTTCCGCGAGAGCCCTCAGTGTTGAAGCGGTCTCTTGGTAGGGGACCCACTCCAGCGGATCGTGCATCGACTCGAAGATGGCGGACCCGAGACCCGAGGCGAGCTCATCGGCGATGCCGTAGAGCAACTTCCACCGCTGCGACCAGACAACGGCGTCGAAGTCGCGGGGGAACGCGAGTTCCTCAGGGGTCATAGCCGCCTGGTCGATGTGCCGTGCCAGTGCTGTCGCCGTCGCTTCGCTCATCTCGGTTCCCAACCGGCGGGCGCAGCCGCGGATGGTCTCGGCGAGTGGAGCGTGGGCAAAGAGTGTGTACCCGAAGTCGAACAACACGCCGCGAAGTCTCACCGTGAGAGCGTAGAAGCAACAGCCACAACTAGCCTGCCGGGATCAGTACCTGGTGGACCCGCAAGGCCAATCTGTGCTTGGCGCTGACCGCTCTCACCGTGGTCCTGCGAGCGCCGACGATCGTCAGGCGGCTCTTCGACCCCGACGAGGCGGCCATCGGCGTACAGGCGATGGTCGTGCGCGCCGGTGGCACGCTCTACACCGACATCTTCGACCGCAAGCCTCCACTGCCCCCGCTGCTGTACGCGGCGTCGTTCACGATCACCGATTCCACCGATGTCCGGCTGATGCGTGTCGTCGTCCTGGTGATGCTTGCGGTGTGCGGAATCGTCGTTGCCCTCGATCTCTGGCGGCGGTTCGGCCCGACGTCAGCTTGGTGGGGCGGCGTGTTGATCATCACCGGCTCCATGGCCTTGTTCCCCGCTGATGCCGGCGCTGCCAACTACGCCCACTTTGCCGTCCTGCCGGCCACGGTTGCACTCCTCTGGTCGCGCCGCGGCACGCTACCCACTGCCGTCGTCGCCGGCGTAGCCATCGGTGTGGCCATCCTGTGCAGGCAGAGTTGGTTGCTCGGCGTCGTTCCCGCTTGCGTCAGTGTCGGTCTTCGCGGACGTTGGCGCAATGTCGGGCCGTTCCTCGGTGCTGCTGCCCTGACTGTCGCCACGACCGGCTTCTATGCGCCACTCGGCCGGTTCTGGGAGTGGAACGTCACGAACAGCCCGGGCTTCGTGTTCGCAGGAACGGGTGTTGCGTCGGCGACGGGAAAGGGCCTCGCCTCGCTTGGCGGCTTCGTCGCCTTCCACCCGGTCCTCACGATCGCGGCCGGCATCGTCTTCGCGGCCGGCATCGCCGCGCTGCGCCAGCGGCGGCTCCCCGACGACATCGACCTGTGGTTGTGGACCGCCTCGGGGCTGGCTGCTTGGGCAGCTGGGCTGCGGTTCTTCGGCCACTACTGGTTGCAGGTCGTACCGCCTCTCGTTCTGCTGGCGGTGCCTGTCGTCTCCCGCTGGACGGGTCGGCGGCGGCTCCTGGCAATCGGCGGTGTCGCCCTGCCGGGCCTCGTCGCCTGGATCCTCCTGTTCGTGCCCGGTTCGTTCCATCACCGACCCGACCCGACGGACCTTGCCGCTTTCGTCAGGTCTCACACCACCTCCGCCGACCGTGTGTTCGTATGGGGTTCCTACCCCGAGGTGCTCCTCGCCGCCGATCGGCTGCCGGCCGGCGGCCTGGTCCACACCGACTTCGTCGTCGGCCGATCCGGAGGTCGCGATGACCCGTCGGTCACACTCGCGGACGCGATTCCAGAAGCACGCTCGATCATGCTCGATTCGCTCGCCCGTACCCCGCCAACGCTCATTCTCGACACGTCGACCTCGGAGAGGCTCGGCTACGACCGGTATCCGACCTCGCTGCTGCCCGAGCTGCAAACCTTCATCACCGAGGGATACCGGCAGATCGCAGTGGTCGATGGAGTCACCGTCTGGCAACGAATAGCGTGACACCGCGGCCACTCCCATCTGCCTAAGCTGGCCCGAATGGAGAGCCGCCAGTTGAGGGATTGGATTCCCTCCGAGGCGCATCGTGATCTGACGGAGAGCAGCCCGGCTCCCCGATCACATTGGTTGCGCGAACTCCTGATCGTTGTCGCCTTCTACTACAGCTACGAGCTGATCCGCCGATTCGTCCACCTCGGCAAGGTGCGCCCGCGGGCGTTCCGAAACCAGTTGTACCTCATCGACTTCGAGCGATGGCTGCACATCTACACCGAGTCGGGCGTCCAGAGGGTGTTCCTGGGGGCCACCTGGTTCATCAAGGTGATGAACGTCTACTACGGCACGCTGCACTTCATCATCACGGCAGGCTTGTTGCTGTGGGTCTACCGTCGTCGGCACGGGCACTACCGCCAGTACCGCAACCTGCTCGGCATGACCACCGCGTTGGCACTCATCGGCTACTTCGCTTTTCCGTTGGCACCGCCGAGGCTCTACCCGTGCAAGCTGCCGGGCGGCCGCAAGTGTTTCGTCGACACGCTCGACACGATCGGTGGGTTCTGGTCGTACCACTCGAGTGCAGCCAAGGCCATCGCCAATCCGTTCGCAGCAATGCCGAGCCTGCACTTCGGCTGGGCACTTTGGTGTGGGACGTTGCTGTGGTCGTTCGCCAGGCATCGCATTGTTCGAGCGCTCAGCGTGATCTACCCGATGTTGACGCTCCTGGCGATCGTGGTCACCGCCAACCACTACTGGCTCGATGCCGCGGGCGGGGCGTTGATCTTCCTCACCGCCAGCCAGACGCTGCGATTTCTGAGCAGAGGAACGCTACGGAAGTCGCATTCTGTCGCCGAGTAGTTCGGCGGCATGCATCAAGGCCGAGTCTCCCCCGCGGTCGCCGCTCAACATGCGGGCGACCTCAGCGACACGCGCATCGCCCTCCACGACGCCGGCCATCGCCGTGGTGGCTGTCGCTGACACGGTCTTGGTCACCACGATCTGAGTGCCGGCCAGCGCGGCGACCTGGGCAAGGTGAGTGACGACCATGATCTGGTGACGACCGGCGAGCCGCGCCAGGGCCTCGCCGACGGCGGTTGCCGCCGTTCCACCGATGCCGGCGTCGACCTCATCGAACACAAGGGTTTCGGGAGCCTCGGTCAGAACGAGACGCAGCGCCAACATCGTCCGGGCCAACTCGCCGCCGCTGGCCACTCGTGAGAGCGCAAGCAATGGCAATCCGGGGTTGACCGCGATCAGGAAGGTCACGTCGTCGCCGGGGGCCTCGCCGCCAACGGTGATCTCGATCTCGGCGTGGGGCATCGCCAAGGTTCGCACCACGTCACGAACGGCCTTTGCCAACGCGGCCGCGCCCGACCGTCGCGTCGTGGCCACGACCTGGGCTGCCTCTCGTTCGGCGATGGCCGCGACCACGCGCTCCTGCTCGAGCGTGGCGACGCGCTGGTCGTAGCTCTCCAACTCGGCGAGTCGCGTCTCGGCCTCCTGTTGAAAGTCGATCACCTCTTCCAGAGAGTCGCCGTACTTCCGCCTGAGATCACGCAGCAACTGCCGCCGCTCACGGATCTCGGCCAGCCGCTCGGGATCCTCATCCAGATTCTCCGTCAGTGCCCGCAGCTCGCGGCCGACGTCGCTCAACTCGGCGGCAAGTGCGTGGAGGCGAGTGGTGAACGAGTCGAACGGAGCGCGGCCGGACATCGCCCGAATCGCCTGTCCGATGGCAGCCGCCGCGGCATTACCACCGGCCTCGACTCCATCACCGACCAGCGCCTCCAACGCCAGATGTCCGGCTTGTCGATGAGCGGCAGCGTCGGCCAATGCATCTTCCTCGGCAGTGAGCTGTTCGTCCTCGTCGGCACCAGCAATCGACGCCCCCGCCAATTCGCCGACCTGGAACCGGAGCAGATCCACCTCTCGTGCTCGCGATCGCTGATCGCCGCCGAGCGCGGCAAGCGACGCATCGATCTCGGTGAGGCGCGGCTCGCGAGGCACGCAGCGGTTCCAGGTCTGTTCCGCAGAAGTGATCGAGTGCCTCACGCTGTGCACCCGTCGAGAGCAGGCTCTGATGTGCATGCTGACCGTGGAGGTCGACCGTGCGCGCCCCGAGTTCGGCAAGAGTCGTCGCTGTGGCCAGCCGACCGTTCACATACGCTCGCGATCGCCCGTCGGTGGGGATCACTCTCGAGACGATGTACTCGTCGTCACCCACCACGAACCTGCCCTCGACGCGCGCCTCGGAAGCTCCGGCGCGAACGATCGTCGGATCCGCGCGGCCGCCGACCAGGAGGTTGATCGCTTCGACCACCATCGTCTTGCCTGCACCGGTCTCACCCGTGAACGCAGTCAACCCAGGTCGTAGCACGAGGTCGAGGGTTTCGATCACCCCCATGGATTCGATGTGCAGCTCTTGAAGCATCAGCGGTCGGCCAGCCCGAACTTCGTCTTCAGGATCTGATGGAAGCGCCGTTCGCCGAACCTCAGGAAGCGGGCTACCGCCGCGGATGCGACTACGACGAGGGTGTCGCCCTCACCGAGGTTGGCCTCTGCCTGACCGTCGATCGACAGCGTCGCGGTCCGGTGCCCGAGCAGTTCGATCTCGACCTCCTCATCCGGATCGAGCACCAAGCTGCGGTCGAACAGCATGTGCGGTGAAACCGGCGTGAGCAACAAGGCGCGATGTTTCGGTGACACGACCGGTCCGCGCGCCGACAGCGAGTAAGCGGTCGAGCCCGTAGGCGTGGCGATGATCAGCCCATCCGCCGCGTACGACGTGAACACAGCGCCGTCGATCCGCACCAGCAACCGCACCGTGTGGCCGGCCTCCTGCTTCTCCACGACCGCTTCGTTCAACGCTGTCCAGGATCGTTCCTCGTCGACGTTCCGGGCGCGCAGCCTGACATCGAGCATCATCCGCTCCTCGATGCGCCAGCCACCGGTCTCGGCACCAGCAGCCCAGCGCTCCAACGCCGTCGTGAGCGCCGGTGCCTCGACTTCGGTGAGGTAGCCGAGCAACCCGATGTTCACACCGATGATCGGCACACCGGCGCCGCCGAGCAACTTGACCGTTCGCAACATGGTGCCGTCACCACCGAGGCTCAACGCCAAACCCGACGACTCAGGCTTGCGCTCGCTCATCAGATCGAACAGATCGAGCGCCTCGGCGTCTTCGGCGGTCATCCACGCCGAGTGTCCATGATCGGCGAGCCACGTTGCTGCCTGCCTGGCGAGCGCTGCAGCCTGGATCCTCTCGTGGTGGGCCACCAGCAGGACATCGGTCATGACAGTGATCCTGACCGACCGAGCCGGGCGTGCACAAGGAACTCCCTGTTTCCCTGCGCACCCGTGATCGGTGAGTCCGTCCAGCCGAGCACCTCGCAGCCATGAATCACGAGTGCAGCCGACACGTCGTCGCATACTCGTTGATGCACAGCAGGGTCGCGGATCACTCCGCTACCGCGGTCCACCTCCGCCCGGCCGGCCTCGAACTGCGGCTTCACGAGAAGCACGAGCGAAGCGTGCGGGCGACACACTGCCATCAGCGACGGCAGGGCACGGATGATCGAGATGAACGAGAGGTCGGCAACGACGAAGTCGACATCACCACCCAGAACCGCTGCGGTCAGGTCGCGAACGTGAAGTCGCTCCAGCACGGTCACTCGCAGATCGTTGCGGATCTTCGGATGGAGTTGGCCGTGACCTACGTCGACGGCAACGACGTGGGCGGCGCCGCGTTGAAGGAGGCAATCGCTGAATCCCCCCGTCGAGGCCCCGGCATCGAGCACTCGCCAACCGGCAACGTCGATGGCGAACGTCTCCAGTGCAGCGTCGAGCTTCTCACCCCCTCGGCTGACGAAGCGCGACGGCGGGGCCTGCAGCAACACCGCGTCGGCCGGGTCGACCAGCCTGGCTGGTTTGTCGGCAGCGGCACCGTTGACCAGCACCAACCCGGCCTCGATCGCTCGCCCTGCCTCTGCCCTACTCGCGACCAAACGGCGGCGCACCATCTCGGCATCGAGCCGCTGGCGCCTCGACATGCGCTAGGCCTTCTTGGCAGAAGCCTTCTTGGCGGCAGCCTTCTTCGCCGGAGCCTTCTTGGCAGCGGCCTTCTTCGCCGGAGCCTTCTTGGCAGCGGCCTTCTTCGCCGGAGCCTTCTTGGCGGGAGCCTTGCGGGCGGCAACCTTGGCCACGCCGGAAGGACCTGCCGGCTTGGAGGCAGCCTTCTTCGCCGCGGCAGCCTTCCTTGCCGATGCCTTCGATGCGATGCCGAGCGAACCGGCGACGTCTTCGACGCGGGCCTCGACATCGTCGAGGCGCTCGGCCAACTTGGCGAGCTGCTTCGACACTTCGGCTTGGATCACGCTGACCACCCGCTCGGTCGATGATCTGCCGCGGTCGACGAGACGTTGCGCGGTCTTGGCTGCGTCCTTGCGGCGGAGCTGGCCGGCCTTCACGAAATCGTTGACGAGCTTTTCGGCGTTCTTCTGCGACATCTCGCCGAACTGCGTGCCCGAGTCGAGCAAGCGCTTGAGGATAGGGGAATCTGTCATGACACGATCCTACCTCCGGGCAAACCCCCGGCGATCAGGACCTTTGCCACTCGCGCCAGGTCCGGCGCTGTCAAGTCAGGCACCGGTACGACGCGGACCCCTGGTGCTGTAACACCCGATTCGACGTGCGCGTAGCGGCAGCCGAGCGTCGAGGCCATCAGACCATCGGTCTCCGGGCGATCCCCAACCATCACGGCCAGTCGCGACGCTGCGTCGCCGACGGTCGTACGCACGAGAGCGGCCATCGGCTCGTGAGGCTTGCCTGCCACGATGGGCGTTCGGCCCGATGCAGTGACTATCGATGCGAGGATTGCTCCGCCGCCGGGGATCGGTCCTTCGGGTGTGGGGTAGGTCGCATCGTCGTTCGTACCGACGAGTCGAGCACCATTGCGCACTGCTCGACTGGCGTGCAGCATCTCGTCGTAGTCGAACGTGCGATGAAAGCCGACGACAACGACGTCGGCGTGTTCGGCATCGTGCTCGACCACCACGGCTCCGCGGCCGACGACCGCCTGCACCACACCCTCGCCGCCGCAGACCAACACCCGCTCGCCAGGCTCGATGAGCAGCGCCGCGGCGCTCGCCGAAGTGAGTACGTCACCGGCGGCAGGAATACCGATCTCCAGCAGCGAGGCCTCCTGCGCTTCGACTCGAGCGGCTGAGTTGTTGGTCACGAACAACACTCTGTGGCCTGCGGCACGCAACGCGGCAATCGCTTCGACCGAACCTGGGATTGGCTGATGCGCCAGCCAGATCACACCATCGAGGTCACAAAGCACGACGCACGGGCCAGCCGGCGACTGCTCGGCCGTCCCGTCAGCAACCCGGTCCATCACCTGGCCATGTTGGCACGCCGAGTGGCAACCTGTACCGGTGCCCCGCTTCGAACCGTTCGCCGCACTTCGCTATTCGCCCGTGGAGCCTCTCGGCGACGTCGACGCGCCGCCCTACGACGTGCTTTCCACAGCTGACGTGGAGGCGCTGTTGCACCGGCACCGCCACAACATCGTTGCCGTCGATGTGCCACTCGAGCGCGACGGGCCGCAACGCTACGAAACGGCCGGTCGCTTGATCGCTCAATGGATCGACGACGAGGTCCTGGTTCGCGATGCTTCGCCCTCCCTGACCCTGTACCGCGTCGTGTTCACCGACGACAGCGGCCGACCGCGCCACACGGTCGGTGTCATCGGAGCGTTGGAAGTCGTCGACGAGGGCGCCGAGGGTGTTCTGCCGCACGAACGCACCACGCCCAAAGCCACCACCGACCGGCTCGACCTCACCCGGGCGACCCATTGCAACTTGTCACCGATCTGGGGTCTGTCGCTAACAGCTGGCTTGAGCAAGCTGCTCGCCGAACCAGGCGAACCCGTCGGCCAGTTCACCGACGATCAAGGGGTCGTCCATCGTGTCGAGCGAGTCGTCGACTCCGGTCGTATCGAGGCCATCTGTGCGGCGGTGTCAGCCAACACCGTGTTGATCGCCGACGGCCATCACCGATATGCAATCAGTCGAGTCTTTCGAGATGAGGTTCGCGGCCACACCGGGCGCACCGACACCAGCGCCGAGCTGACGATGACCTATGTGGCCGAGCTCGTCGAGGAGCAGCTGAGCATCGACCCCATTCATCGCGTGTATCGAGGTCTGACTTCCGAGGAGCTCCTGGCCAGATTGGCTCCGTATTGCACGATCGACGAAGCCGGCATGGTAAACCCCGGCTTCGCGGCTGAAGCGGTCGACCGTGGCGCGATGTGCCTGGTGCGCGCTGACGGGTCTGGCGTGTGGCTGACACCTCGCACCGACGCGTTCACCGGTGTCCGCGCCCTGGACGGTGCCTACCTCGAACATTCGCTTGCCGACCCAGCGGTCGAGGTCGGCTACCAACACGGCGTGCAGAACGTCGTCGACCTGCTGGCGGCGGGGGAAGCCGACGCCGCGGTGCTGATCCGCCCGACCGGGATCGACGAGATCCGCCGCACGGCCACCGAGCATCTCCTCATGCCGCCGAAGTCGACCTTCTTCACGCCCAAGTTGCGCACGGGTCTGGTGATCCGGCCGCTCGATTGACCGCTCAGGCAACCGTGACGGAGTGGTCGAGGTACACGTCTTGGATGGCGTTGAGCAGGGCAACGCCTTCGGTCATCGGCCGCTGAAACGACTTTCGACCAGAGATCAGGCCCTGCCCACCGGCGCGCTTGTTGATGACCGCTGTCTTGACCGCAGCGGCCAGGTCACCGTCACCCTTGCTCTCGCCGCCGCTGTTGATCAGCCCGATCCGCCCCATGTAGCAGTTGACGACCTGCCACCGGGCGAGGTCGATGGGATGGTCGGTCGTCAACTTGTCGTAGACCAACTGGCTGGTCTTGCCGTACGAACCGGAGCCGAGTGAGCTCACTGCGTTGTAGCCGCCGTTGTTCTCGGGCAACTTCTGCTTGATGATGTCGGCTTCGATCGTGACGCCCAAGTGGTTGGCCTGGCCGGTGAGATCGGCGGACACCTCGTAGTTGACGCCGTCGACCTTGAAGGCGCTGTTGCGCGTGTAGCACCACAGCACCGTGTACATCCCGAGGTCATGCGCCTCTTTGAACGCTTTCGACACCTCCTGGAGCTGTCGCGTGCTGTTGTCGGAACCGAAGTAGATCGTGGCGCCGACGCCGGAGGCGCCGAGATCGAACGCCTCTTTGGCCGAGCCGAACATCACCTGGTCGCCCTTGTTGGGATAGGTGAGCAGTTCGTTGTGGTTGATCTTGACGATGAACGGGATGCGATGGACGTACTTGCGGCTGATCGCGCCGAGCACTCCGAAGGTGGTGGCGACTGCGTTGCAGCCGCCCTCGATGGCCAGCTCGACGATTTTGGCCGGGTCGAAGTACAAGGGATTGGGAGCGAACGACGCCGCCGCCGAGTGCTCGATGCCTTGATCGACAGGCAGGATGGACAAGTATCCGGTGTTGGCGAGACGACCATGACCGTACAGCTGCCCGAGGCCGCGCAGCACGGCCGGCGAGCGGTCGGACCAGACGAGCGATCGGTCGAGAAAGTCGCCGCCGGGCAACATCAACTGCTCTCGGCGGACACCCTCACACACATGGTTCAACAGCGACTCGGCTTCGTCGCCGAGCAGAGTGGACAGGTCCACGACACTCCTCGAGATTTCGTCTCACGACCCCTGCGGATCGGCACCACCACCGTCGCGGTGTGGTCTGCTGAGCGTACCTTCCCGGGTCACGAAGCACCGAGGGCCCGAGTCAGCAAGCACCGAGGGCGTCGGTGGCCCGTTGGAGAACGCGTTGCGACTGACGTCGCTTGCGCAGCTCGCACACCTCGTCGGCGACGACCTCTGTGCGGCTCTGCGTACCCGCCGCGCTTCGATAGAACCGTCGCTTGACCACGCCGCGGACGGCAACCTCGAGACCGGCCGACCAATCTGGAAGAGCAGGCGGATCGAACCAGGCGACGGGCACGTTTGCCGTGCCGGCATCGGTCGACGTCGTCACCTCCAGCGATAGCAGACGACTGCCGGACGACAACTCACGAATCACCGGATCGCTCGACAAACGACCCTGCAGATACACAACGTTCATGACCGACGACCTCCGATGCACCGATGGCGGTGCGATGACTGAACACATCGGGGGAAGCCGTGGTTGCAACGTACCAAACGGGTGTCATGGAGTGGCCGCACGGCCCGAGTCGCTACCGACCGATGCTTCGTAACCGATCAGGGACGTCGGCAAAGTCGGCGTCGATCTCGGCGATCATTCCGAAGAAACGACGTGCCTTGATGATGTCGCCCGAACGATCGTGCAGGTCGCCGAGCACGTACCACTGCCGTAGGTGGTGATCGCGAACCTTCTTGGGCACCTCTGCCGCTCGTTCCATCAGCTGCAGCGCGCCCTTGAGGTCGCCCTGATCGGCGAGGGCGCCAGCGGCAACGATGCGGCCCTCTGCCATCAGCGCCGGGCTCGGGGAGCCCTCGCGCAGCTCGAGCCAGAGCTGGTTGACAAGGTTGTAGCGCTTCAAGGCGCGGTAGCAATCGGCGAGAACCGGGTGATGGTTCAACGTGCGGTCGAGCTCGCGGGCCACTTCCAACTCGGCCGCGGCCTTGCGCCACTGGCCCGTGCGGTACAGCGCCAAGCCGGCGATCTCGTGGCCGAACGCCAGCGCCGGAAGATCACGCAAGACGGGCTGGACCATTCGCCGGGCGTCGTCGAACCGGCCACGATCCAACGCATCGGCGGCGGTTGCCAGCCGCTCCCGATACTTGGCAGCACGTACTGCCGGTGCGGCACGCTCGAGATCCTCGGCGACCTCGGGTGCAAGCTCCAGCGACTTGCGTCGCCCACGCGGCTTGGCAGGCTCCTCCGGCGACTCCACACGTTGGGCGCGAGCTGTCGCCTTGCGAGCCTCCGAGCGCAGTGGGCCGCCATCGATCCAGGTCTCTCGCTCCCACGGTGCCGGCTCCGCCGGTTGACGGGGTTCTCTCGGGCCGCGGGCTGCCTTGACCTCTGCGGAACGGATCTGTGCTGCGGTCTTCGGAGTCTCGACACGCCGGGGAGCGACACGGTCGCGCCCGCCGGTCGGGCGTTGCCCGTCGTACCGCCGTGGGCGCTCGCCATCGACCGCCCGTACGGTGCGAGGATCACGGCGAGGAGGCCCACTGCGACGTCGTTCACCACCGGGTTCGACGTCGGGGGCGCGCCCCGAGGTTGGCCGACCGTTGCGCCCAGCCGGACGACCCGTGCGAGCGTCGCCTGTCGAGCGCTCCGTCGGGGCACCGTCACGACGCGGCCTGCCGGAGCCAGCGGGTCGCGGACCGGCGCGGCGAGCGTCAGCACCGGCGCCGCTGCGGCTCGTCGCCGGCCGACCTGGTCGCTGTGGACGGCCGGAGTTCGAGGGTCGACGGTCGTACGGCATAGACATTCGAGCCTAAGTCCAAAAATGCGACGAACGCCCCCGAAGGGGCGTTCGTGCTTGAGAAATCCGGCGGCGT
>CAVRGR010000003.1:0-744570 GCA_963720775.1 Ilumatobacteraceae bacterium
AGGAAGATCGGTCGGAAGCTCGATACCGGATGGGCTGCCGGTGTGGGAATCACCAGAACCGGATGGTGAGCAAGACCTGGTCGACGAGAGTGAACTCCGGCTTGGTGGCGGTCGCCACGACGTACCGCACGAGCTGCCCGTCTTGGGTAGCGAACACGAACCGGTGGAGACCGTTTGCGTTCACCGTGTCGGCGATTCGACCCGGCCGGCCTCCAAGTGTGAAGTCGACGGTGTTGACGGGTGTGAAGTTCGCGTCTGCCAACAGGCCGATCTCAGCGTCGGCAATGGTCAAACCGGACGACGGATCGGTGGGCGGAAGGGGGCCGGCCCCGACTACGACAGACGTACCCGCAACGTCGTTCATCGCCAGCGCCGTGTCGTCCGTCGAACGGGTCCACGCTTCGGGCCGACAGAGCGAGGCGCCCGCGACGAGGTCCTTCTCATAGACCAGTCGACCAGCAGCGCCCTCAGGAACCATCAACTCCTTGGAGCTCGTGACGTGTCCGTCGACGACAACATCGATCCTGTAGTAGCCCGGAACGGAGCAGTCGCGGCCGGTCCACACGGAGAACTGTTGAGCAGCCTGCTGAGGCTTGGCTGGCAATACCCGGCCGAATGTCACCATCGTCGTGGGTTGGTGCCAGGGTCGGTCCGGTTGCTCCCTGAAATATCCAACTATCGAGACCGGCACCCCGTCGGATGCAGTGGTTGTCAGCGTCTCGCTGATGAAGGGACCCTGTGCCACCACGTTGCTGACCTCGACCGTGTTGTCACCATGCCCAGCCGCAGAGTTGTCAACGTCTGCTTGGGCTTCGGTGAGTTCAGCCGACAGATCGTTGGCGAGATCTCGTTGGTCCGGTTGGTGTATGCCAATCTCGTCGAGGACTGCACGGGCAGCCGAGTAGAGACTCATTCGTTGGTAGCGACTGGGTTCGGAGCCTGCGAGTTCGATGGCTCTCTCGTACGCGCCTCGCGCCTCGTCGCCGTTCCCGAGCGCGACCTGCACCGCCCCAAGATTTGTCCATGCCACCGCCAGCTTGTCGTCGAGGTCGAGCACTCGATCGAGGATTCGCTTGGCGTTCTTGTACTGCTCGGCATGAATGAGGAGTGCAGCGAGCTGGTTGAGGGCGAGCTTGTCTGTCGCCCCGTAGCCGACTGCAGAGCGCGTGTCGGCGAGAGCCAGGTCCAAGGGTGGCCCGACGATGTATTCGATGTAGGGCTCCGTGGGGTTCGCACGCCCAGCTTCCTGCCATCGTGCCGTGGCCCGTCCGAGGTATGCGTCCGCGTAGTCATGGCGGGCAGCGATGGCGGCGTCGTAGAAGGTGATCGCTGCTGCGTAGTCGCCTGCAGCTCGCGACTGCTCGGCGGACGCAAGCGCATCGAGCGCAGCAGCCGAGGTCTGCGGCACATGACGCAATGCGTTGTTGAGCATGTAACCCGCCGCCACGAGCATGGCAACGAGGCCGAATCCCACGAAGATGTTCCGGCCGACCTTGGTTATCTGAGCCAACCCGAAGAGAAACAGCGCAGCTGCGAAGATTGCTAGAACAGCGACGTACCGCTCTGCCGAGGCATGCCACGCCTCGGCAGTCTCACTCTTGGCTTTTTGCTCGAAGAGCGCTCGGTTGACATCGAGGAACCGATCCGCTACGTACCTGTTGGAAGGGTTCGGATCGAGTCGATAGGTATCGTTGCTGAGCAACGCGGTTCGTGCGTAGAGATCTGCCGCAACCGATTCGAGGGATGACTCCAGATCGTGATCACCCTCCGTCCGCGCATCGAAGGTTCGAACTTGCGTGAGTCCGTATTCCGTCGCGATTCGCTGGTTGGTTGTCCATTCCGTGGTTCGCGACACCGACAGCGCGAGGCCCTTCGAAGCAGCGGCCTGAGCTTCGACTGCAGCAAGCTCCTCGGCCTTCTCCGCGCGCTCGTGCAGGAATGCTCCTATGGCGCCGAGGAAGGCAACCGTTGCAGCAAGAACGGCAACGACACGCCTCCACATCGGGGAGTGCTCGTCGATCTCGGCGACGCCTTCCAACTTCAGGTCGATCTCTGGCATTTCGAGCCCCAGACGGTCAACCGCTGCCCACAGCAGCGACGGTCGTGACCAAGATCCAGATGCACGCGCTTGTCGACACGAGCGCGACCTTCAGTCGGCGCTGGGGAATGACGTGGGCGATGGTAGCGATCAGCCCTGCGAGCGCAAGTGCGATGATGAGCTCCGTCAGGTCCTCCCCGGCCGCCCGCGCCTTGGCTGCCAACGCAGCTGCCTCGTCGGGTTCCGGCGGAAACAGACCCGCGTAGTAGTTCTCCAGGTCGAGCTGGAGTGCCTCCTGCTGGAGTACATATCCTCCGTTCTTGTCCTGCTGGAGGTATGTGTCGTCAAACGGAATCTGCAATCGCCTTTGGGCTGCTTCGCGTTGTAGGTCGGCGGCCCGGGTCTCCATCTTCACGCGACGAGGGTCATCCACCTCGAGCAGGGTCGCTTGAGCGTTGAGGCGCGTGGCCAGATCGAGATCGGCCGATATCGAGGCGACATCCTCGGTACCTCGGTTGATGTCGAGGGCCACGCGAACCAGGTTGGTTTCTTGCTTATCGCGCAGGAGCACAGCGTTTCGGTATTCAGCCGTGGCCTTCTCCCCGTGAACGACGCTTCGCCACGCGAGGAACGCCGCTGAAAGCGTTACGATGCCGATGAGCGCAGGTATCAAGAAGTCGGCCGTCCCGAACCGTCTGACCGAGCGCGGCGCGGACGGCACGGCATGGTCAGCCGTGTTGGTGTCAGGACCGTCCAGAGAATGGTCGCTCGCTGGTCCTTCCACGATTCCATCCTTCCCGTCGACGGGAAAATATCACTGATTCGCAGGGCCTCAAGACGACGACACCGCGAACCCTTTGGGCTGCTCGTCATCGACTCAGGCAATGGCTCCGCGTGCCACCAACGCGTAGGGCTGCGGGCCTCGTGGCACGTTGGAGCCGATCACGTCGATGGTCCACGTGCCGGTTGCCGGTGCGGCCACCCGAACGACCTCGACGTTGTTCGCGGTGTCGAACGTGGCCGGTCCGGACTCGGGAGCGTTTCCGGGAAGCGTCGTGCCGTTGGGGGCAGTCACCACAAGGTTGAGGTTGTTGACGAGCGCGGGCCCGGGATAGTCGCTGTACGCCAGCACGACATGCAATGGCGACGACGACTTCGTCACCTTGATGGTCAGTCGTTTGCGAATGCCGGTGCTCACCGTGCGTCGATCCCACAGCCGCGTCCCGACCCCCGCCGGCGGTGCGGCGATGGCCGCTACGTTCACCCGTCCGTATCCCTGGTGCGGATCGACGATGATGCCGGGTGCCGCCGTGCCGCTCAACCGGGTGGCGCCGGCGATCAGTGCCGCCTTGAGCAGCGCCGCTGTCGGGCTGGCGATCTTGAAGCTCCGGCGCAGGTGTTGGCGGAGCACAGCCAGGGCCCCGGCGGTGAGGGGAGTGGCCATGCTCGTTCCGCCCATGTAGAAGTACCTCGACGACGGTGGGAACGGGCTCCACCCGGTCGCCGTGGAGCTGAGCATCGTCGATTTCGTCGACAGGATCCACGTACCCGGAGCGATCACGTCGGGCTTCATGCGGCCGTCGGCGGTCGGGCCGCGACTCGAGAAGGCAACGACCTGGTCGGGATTGTCGGCCATCGGTGCACTCTTGTACGGCGCTGCCGGATAGTCCTTCGGCCACCAATCGCCGTAGTGCTCGGAGTTGAAGCTCTTGCGGAGGGATTCGTCAGCGCCGATCGTCACGCAGTTCTTCGCGGTTCCCGGTGAGGTGACCGAGCCGAGGTTGATCTTCCCGTCACCGTCGTTGTCGCTGCCGTCGTTGCCCGCGGCCACGACGATGCACAGGTTGGGGTGATCCCACACGAATTGGTCGAGTTGTCGAGCCTGCGCGTCGTACACGCCGGGGTCTCCACCGCCCCACGAGTTCGAGTGGATCCGCGCACCTTTCTTGTATGCCTCGGCGAAGACAGGCGTGATGTCG
This sequence comes from Ilumatobacteraceae bacterium, assembly GCA_963720775.1. GTDB lineage: Bacteria > Actinomycetota > Acidimicrobiia > Acidimicrobiales > Ilumatobacteraceae > JAENVT01. Next base: position 4,018 of record CAVRGR010000003.1, read on the forward strand.
GCGGGGATCCCGGCGAGCACGTAGCGCCCGTAGTCGTGAAGGTCCGATGGGTTCTTCCAGTCGAGCGCCTGCTCGACCGCTTGGAAGACGAGTCGTGCCTTGTAGGCCATGCCGCGGATCGGTTGCTGGCCTGGGATTGCCTTGCTGGCGGTGCCGTCACCTACGGCCGAGCCGGCCACATGTGTACCGTGACCCGAATCGAGGTCGGCTGCGCCGTCGTTGCCACCGGGGTTCGTGATGTAGGTCGCGTAGTCGGGCGTGATCGGGTAACTGGTCACCGACTTGACGCGCCCGGCGAAGTCGGGATGGGCTGGGCTCGTCGACCCGATGTCGAGTCCGGTATCGCAGATGCCGACGATCTCGCCGGTCCCATCGAGTCCAGGGATCGCCGCCAGTGCCGTCGCGCCGCCCATGATCCCGACGGCGACGTCGTTGCTGATCCGATTGATAGCCCGGCGTCGCACCATTCGCACCCCGTGGACCTGCGACAAACCGTCGAGCTGTCGTCGTTGCACAGCCGCAGACCCGGCGGGCTGCTCGATCACCAGCACCTCGCTGTTGGCCGGACCAGCGGCGACGTGCAGGCCCAACGCACGCACTTCGGCGCGACCCCTTCGTGCTGCGGCACTGGTGAAGAACTCGGCCACCAGGGTTTGCGGCAGAAGGCGTGTGCGCCGAAGTGCCGGCGCGGTCGCATCGGTGACCTCGAGGCGGGCTTGCGGCGGAAGGTGCCCCGCCCAACGCACCTCGGGAAGAGCCGCAATGCGGGCGATGTGCTCCTGCGTGGCGCGCACGATCATCGTGAAGCCCGAATGGTTGTCGACCACCTCGCCGCCCGCCCTGCGAACGGCATCGAGCCACTCCTGCTTGACCGGACCGACGAACTGCACGAGGTAGTGGTGCGGTCCGGGCGGAAGCCGTTTGGCACCCTTGTACGCGGGGTGTGCCGCCACGGCACCTCGGGCTGTGATGCGAGGCGCCTCCGTGTTGACGATGGTCTGCGCCTCACCTCCGAGCGGGATGGCGTACTGGTCGGTGATGTCCTCGGTGAGGTGATCCGCGGCGAGCTTCTTGGCCTGCGCGTCGGACGCCTCGATCACGACGAAGGCGTCATAGCGAACCGCAGTCGGCGACAGCGCAGCGACCTCGTCCGCTTTGGCGCCGGTCGCGAAGACCTTCAGAATACGACTCAACCGTGTCTCCTCTCGTCCGTGGCCCCGATGGAGCAACGTCGAAACCCCGGGCTCCACGCAGAGGACCGCCTGACATACTGCGCCCCCGGTTGAGGAGCGTCAATGGCCGCCCGAACTGCGCGACAATTTGCCCATGGGCGACGTAACCGCCAGGCCTTCCAGCGCTGCAGGCCCGATTCGCGTCTTCATGTCCTATCGGCGTGCTGATGATCGTCATTTCATCGGCCGCTTGCACGATCGGTTGTGCGAGGCGTTCGGCGACGAGATGGTGTTTCGCGACATCGACTCGATTCCGGCGGGCACGAACTTCCGCAACGTCATCCTGCGCACGCTCAACGAGGTCGATGCCGTTGTCGCGGTGATCGGTCCGAACTGGTCGCGACCATCCGATGGAGACGACGCGGCCCCGCCCGACTACGTGTTCCTCGAACTGGCCGAGGCACTGAAGTTCGGCAAGCCGGTGATCCCTGTGCTGATGGAAGCCACCCTCATGCCGGCGGCCGAGGTGTTGCCCCCGGATCTTCGGCCACTGAGTGACATCGAGGCCATCTCCGTGTACGGCGACCCGGCTTTTCGGCGCGACTCCGCTCGTCTGATCGAGGCGATCGGCGCGGTCGTTGCCGACGACAGGGCTCGCCTCGCGCGAGCGCAGCAAGAGGCGGACGAACGGAGTCGCAGGCTCGCCGCCGACCGGTTGGAACGAGAGCGACGTGCCGACGAGCTTCGCGCCGAGGAGCGAGCAGCTCGTGCCCGCCTCGCGGAACTGGAGGACGCTGCAGCGCGTCGCCAGATCGAGGTGGAACGGGCGCGGGTGGAGGCTCTCGCGGAGCAGCTCCGCCAGGCCGAGTTGGCCGAGCAAGCTGTGCCGGAGGTCGCCGCAGAGCCTCCGTCGCAGGCTCCCGAAGTGGTGCCGATCCCTGCCTCGCCGATCGAGCAATCCCGTGTGTTTCCGCCGCCCCTGTCGGTTGCCGGGCCGCCTACCGTTGCCGAGTCGCGACCCGCGGAAGCGGCACTGGCGGCGACGCGGCCGCGGCTGCCGTGGTTCGCGATGCTGATCGTCGTCGCCCTGGTCCTGGGTGTCGTGAGCTTGATCGTTCATCGGTCGGTCGACATCGACGGGTCGCTGCGTCAGTTCAACGAGCTTGGCCGCACCGCGCCGGTAGATGCCATCCACTGGCTGTTCGTCTTGGCGATCGGCGTGCCCCTGTTGCTGGGGAATCATCCAGTCGAGCAGCGCCTCGTTCTGGTCGGCGTGACCGTGTCGTTGTTCCTGTTCGAGCTCCTGTACGAGGTCTCCAGCTTGCGTTTTGGATTCTCCGGCTGGAGCGAGGGCTCGTGGTTTGTCGCGAGGATCCTTCAAATCGTCAGCCTTGTCGTTGCCTGCCGGATCGTGCGCCGGCACTCGACCGACTCAACCGCGTCCTCGCGACGACGTGTGCCGCTGGTGCTGATCGCTATTGCGGGTGGACTTCTGACGTTCGTCGCCATCGACGACGAGTGGAACCGAATTCCCGACCTCTTCGGTTACGTCATTCCGGGCAGGTCGCCACTCGCCGCGTGGTTCTTGCTCGTCGCACTTCCGCCGATCGTCGTAACCGTTGCCTTGGCTGCGCGCGGTTCGCACGCCTCGCAAGTCGTGTTGGCCACCATCGCCACCTTCGCAGCGTTGAACTTCTTCGCGGAGGCGCGCCTCCTGGAACGCTACGACATCAAGGCGTCACATTGGCACTGGGCATCCGTGGCGTACCTCCTGCTGGCAGGTGCGGCCTGGTGGGCCGCAATTGCCAGTGGGCGATCGAAGACATCGACTACCCGACAGTCCGTTCTCACGTAGTTCACAACCGGCTCGAACCACAGCCTCGTCGAGCAAGTCGATCATGAGTTCATGGACACGGAGATTCGCCTCGGGTCCGACGTCGATCGGTCGGCAACTGACGAGTCCGCTCCCAACACACCCGCAACACTCGACAACTCTGCTCAGGCGTGGCCGCATCTACCAGCTCCGACGGGAGACGAGGCGCAGTCGACGGATAGGTCTCCGCCTCCGCGCCGCCGCGGCGAACGTATCCGCTTCGCGGGGCGGGTTGTCGGTGTCGTCGCGGTGGCGTCCCTGTCGGCGAGCATGGGATTCATCGGGGCCCGGGTCGGCTCCGGCTCCGATCAAGCCGCGACCAACCCGACGCCTGCATCCAGTGTGGGGTTCGAGGCCGACTACATGAACGTGGCAGCCGCGTTGTCGGCTGTAGAAGCCTCCGTCGTGCCGATCGACACCATCCTCACCGTCAGTCGTGGCAAGTTCAGCGGCGAGAGCCAGGGCGCGGGCACTGGCGTGGTCCTCGACGCCAGCGGCTTCATCGTGACGAACGCTCACGTCGTCGACGGTGCAACGATCATCGGTGTGACCCTCGGCGGTGGCGCCGAGGGCACCGCCTGGCGATTCGCATCGACGATGCCGTACGAACTGCGGACGGGCTGATCGACGCACCGCAGCAGGGCAGTCACGCCCTCTTCTGGATGTTGGCCCATTCGTCGCGCAGCCCGACCGTGCGGTGGAACAGCATCGGCGTGGTCGGGTCGTGGGCGAAGTAACCAAGCCGCTCGAACTGCACGACCGCCCCAGGCGCAACGCTGGCCAACGCCGGCTCCATCTTGCAATCGGTCAGCAATTCGCGTGACTCGGGGTTGAGATCGTCGAACGGCTCTCCGGTCGTCTCGCCGGGTACCTCGGCGGCGAACAGTCGCTCGTACAACGCGACGGTTGCGTCGACGGCATGGTCGGCCGAGACCCAGTGCATGGTGGACTTGACCTTGCGGCCATCGGGAGCGTTGCCTCCGGATGTTGCTGGGTCGTAGGTGCACTGCACCTCGACCACATTGCCGTCGTCGTCCTTCGTGAATCCGGTGCAGGTGACGAGGTAGGCCGATCGCAAGCGCACCTCGCGCCCGGGCGTGAGCCGGAAGTACTTCGGCGGGGCCTCCTCCATGAAGTCGTCGCGTTCGATGTAGACGACCTTGGAGAAGGGCACCTGGCGCACGCCATCGGCTGCGTTCTCCGGGTTGTTGACCACCTCGTGGTGTTCGACGACGGGTCTGCCCGTGCTGTCGTCGGGCCAGTTGGTGATCACCAGCTTGAGTGGGCGCAGCACAGCCATGCGGCGCAACGCTGTTTCGTTTAGCTCGCGCCGGATGAACGACTCCAGCAGTTCGATCGAATGGCGACTGTTGGTTCTGGCCACTCCGATGTAGTTGCAGAAGGTGCGGATCGCGCGGGCGGGATAGCCGCGGCGGCGAAGACCGCGAAGCGTCGGCATGCGCGGGTCGTCCCAGCCGTCGACCACGCCGTCGTTGACGAGGCGCGCCAGGCGGCGTTTGGAGGTGATCGTGTGCGTGAGCTCGAGGCGAGCGAACTCGGTCTGGCGCGGCTGATCGCCGGGCAGCGGCAGGTGGCTGAGGTACCAGTCGTAGAGGGCGCGGTGACTATCGAACTCGAGCGTGCACAACGAGTGGGTGACCCCTTCGATCGCGTCGCTCTGACCGTGGGCCCAGTCGTAGGTGGGGTAGATCACCCATTCGTCGCCGGTTCGCCAGTGATGACCGCGGCGAATGCGGTACATCACCGGATCCCGCAGCTGCATGTTCTCGTCCTGCATGTCGATCTTGGCGCGCAACACTCGTGCGCCGTCGGGGAACTCCCCGGCGCGCATGCGCCGGATCAGGTCGAGGTTCTCGGCGACGGAGCGTTCCCGGTAGGGGCTCTCCACACCAGGTCTGCCGTATCCGCCGCGTTGTGCCGAAATCGTCTCGCCGTCCTGGTCATCGACGTAGGCGAGCCCCTTGTTGACGAGATGCTCGGCCCACACGTACAACTGCTCGAAGTAGTCGGATGCGTAGAGCGGCTCGCCTGGGGAGAAGCCGAGCCACGCGAGGTCGTCGACGATCGACCCGGCGAACTCGATGTCTTCGGTGTCGGGGTTGGTGTCGTCGAACCGTAGGTTGCACACGCCGCCGAACTCCTCGGCAACGCCGAAGTCGATGCTGATGGCCTTCGCATGGCCGATGTGCAGGTATCCGTTGGGCTCCGGTGGGAATCTCGTCTGAACACGACCGGCGAAGGTGCCGGCTTCGATGTCGGCGCGCACCAGGTCACGAACGAAGTCGAGGCCGGTACCGGTGGGGTTGTCGGTGGTGCTCATGCATCAAACATTCTCGCCGAGGAACATGGGAAACGACGAACGTACTCGCCCATCGCTGGATACCGTCGGTGACGTGGATTCTGCTCTGGCCAAGCCACTCCTGCGTGGCTGGTCGCACGTCGTAGCATTCAGCACGGTTGCCGTGTTGGGGGTCATCATGCTCGCCGTCGCAGGCGCCTCACCGAGCGAGCGGTTGTGGCTGGGTGTCTACGTCGCCGGCACGCTGACGATGTTCGGTGTCTCGTCGTTGTACCACCGGCTGCATTGGCGAGATCGCGGTCGCTCGATCATGCGCCGCCTCGACCATTCGGCCATCTTCCTCGCCATCGCCGGCGCCTACACACCGGTCATGGCCGTTGCCCTCGACGGTTGGCAGAAGGTGTTCGTCCTCTGTGCCGCCTGGGGTGGCACGATCGTCGGCATGACGTTGGAGTGGTTGCCGATCAAAGTGCCGCGAGCACTGTTCACGGCCATCTACGTGATCGTCGGCTGGTCAGCCGCCATCGCCTTTCCGCAGCTGTACCGCAACCTCGGTGCTGCGGGCTTCTGGCTGGTGCTCGGCGGCGGGCTCCTGTACACCATCGGCGCGGTCGTCTATGCCTCCAAGTGGCCCGACCCATGGCCCAAGGTCTTCGGCTTCCACGAGGTCTTTCACCTGTTCACGATTGCCGGCGCCGCTTGCCATCTGGCGGCCATCGCCTTCTACGTCGTGCCGCTCATGTGACGCAAGCGTTCGAGGCGGCGGTCCCACTGCCCAGCAGTGTCCAGGATCCAGGCCACGCCCGAAGCGAGAGGTTGTGGGGTGACGCGGTAGCGCACTTCGCGACCGGAGCGTTCGTGGGCGAGCAGACCGGCCGCTTCCAGCACCTGGAGGTGTTTGAGGACCGCTTGCCGTGTGAGCGGGGTGGTCTCGGCAAGAGTGGTGGCAGTCGCCGGACCGCGCTTCAGCAACCGTTCGACGAGCAACCTTCGCGTCGGGTCGGCAAGAGCGCCGAACAGCGCGTCGAGCGACCCGCCCTCGGCAGAGCCTGCGGCGCTCTTCGGAGCTCGCTTCGTCGAAGGCTGCGTCACGCCATCACGAGTGATTGCACCGTCATCAGCCACAACGCCATCATGGCGACGTCCCAGCGCGCTGCAACCGAGCACGACATCGACGACCGGATCGACAACTGAACCGTTGCGGCGGGCGGGACGACGATGCGTTCGGCGACGTGAAGCTGCGATCGACCTTCGGGCAGTTCGACGATGTCGAGTTGCACGTACGACGCGGACGAGCGATCACCGCGGTCCCACCACGAAAAGCCGATGCTGCGACCGTCGACGACGGAGTCGATGTGAACGGCTCGCTCGACCTCGTCGGTGGTCGCCGTGCCGCTGGCGTCGGGCCTGATGGTGATGTCGGCCTCGTCGACCAGCCACGAGCGCCAGCCCTCGGCGGTCGACACCAGCGTCCACAGCTCGTCAACGGCTAGGTCGAGATCGGTGCTTCGTTCGATGTACAGGTCTTCGGAGTTCGGCATGCCGCCGAGCCTAGCGCAACCAACAGGTTGCACCTCGTGTCGGACGGGTCTATCATCTGCAACTAACTAGTTGCACAATCGTGCAGGTCATCACTCAAGGGAGTTCGTCCATGTTGGTACCAACGGTCATCGAGAGCACCAGTCGCGGCGAGCGGGCCTGGGACATCTATTCACGACTGCTCGTCAATCGCATCGTCTTCCTCGGTGCAGCCATCGACGACAACGTCACCAACGTCATCATCGCTCAGCTGCTGCACCTGGAGAGTGAGAATCCCGACGTGGACATCGCCATCTACATCAACAGCCCCGGTGGCGACATGAACGGACTGTTCGCCATCCACGACACGATGCGCTACATCAATCCCGACGTGGCCACGATCTGCGTCGGTCAGGCCGCATCAGCGGCCGCCGTGCTCCTGGCCGCGGGCACGCCCGGCAAGCGGTACGCGCTGCCCAATGCTCGTGTGTTGATCCACCAACCTCACGGCGGCGCGCAAGGACAGTCGACCGACATGGAGCTGGCCGTCGCCGAGATGGTCGAGATGCGCAGGAGAATGGTAGAGATCCTCGTCACCGCTACCGGGCAGACCGCGGAGCGGATCACCGCCGACATCGATCGCGATTACATCGTTCGTGGCGATCAAGCCGTCGTCTATGGCCTCGTCGATCACGTGATCGAACGCCGACAACTGCCGAGCGCGACGAAAGCGATCGCCGCCGCCTGAACACGCGAACGGAGTTGTACGAGCGACGGAGTCGTGAGATCGTCGCAGTCGTGCGATGATTTGAACATGCTCGATCATCTCTCGATCCAATGTTCCGACCCTGCGGCGAGTTCCGCCTTCTACGACGCGGTGCTCGCACCACTCGGTGGTACGCGAGTGATGGAGTTCGGCCCCGTGATCGGGTACGGCGTGCCGCCAATGCCCGATTTCTGGATCGGTCCTCACGACAGTGGTGAAGGATTCAGCGAGTCGCACATCGCCTTTTCGGCCCCCGATCGCCCAGCGGTCAGGGCGTTCTTCGATGCTGCAGTCGCCGCCGGAGCAGAGGTCTTGCACGAGCCGCGGTTGTGGGCCGAGTATCACCCCAACTACTACGGCGCCTTCGTGCGCGACCCGGACGGCAACAACGTCGAGGCGGTCTGTCACTCACCGGAGTGACGCCTCTAGGAAGCGATACGAAACTCGGGCCCATTCGTTTCGTCACCTGGCACGACGATCACCGGCACGGGACACACCTGTAGCAGCGTCGCCAGCCCGCCATGATCGAGCCCGGGCAGGCTTGCCGGCACGATCACCCGATTGACCGGCCGCGTCTGCAGGGCCTGGAAGATCTCGTTGATCGCGCTCGCACCGGACGTGGCAACCGTCTCGATGTCGTCTGTGTGTGCGCCGAGGCGGTTTGCAACCTGCTCGAGGTAGATCAACCCGGCCATCGACACGTCGATGTCTTCGGCAGCCGCGAACTCGCGCAGCGAGCTCGCCGACCGACCGGTGAGCGTGAGCAGCAACGTGACCGCCCGATCGTCGTCGGTGAGCAGGGCAAGACCACTTTCGCCGTGCGGGCTCGACGGATCGATGAGGATCAGCGTTCTGGCGGCGATCACTGCTTGGTCCATGACGGCAGGGTACGCGTGCAAGGTTTCGCCTTGCTTGCGGCGAGATGAACAATTGGTCTGTCGAGCGCGGTCATGTCGGCCCCCGATCGGACAGTGCGTTCAGCCTTCGCAGCGTCACGTCGCAGAAATCTCCCGGAACTTCCCGCTGTGTGCACAGGGTCGCTACGAACATCTTCAGCATCGAATTCTCCATTTCTGCGACGTGATTCGGCGGCGCGCTCATGCGGCAAGGGCTCTCGGTGGGCCGTGGCACGCGACCGCGCCGTCGGGGAACGTGATGGTGAGGGTGCGGTTGGCGGCGAGCGAGAACTGCCACCCGCCTTCGTGGGCGCAGTGGTGATGCTTCACGCAGAGTGGCAGCAGGTTTTCGATGTCGGTGGGGCCACGGTTGCGGTAGTACTTGACGTGGTGGATCACGATCTGATCCCACGCGACGCAACAACCGGGGACCGCGCACGTGCGGTACATCGCTCGTAGGGCGCGTCGCTGAGCCGGTGTGGCAAGGCGCGTCGTGTGGCCGACGCTCAATTTTACACCATCGACGCCGACGATGATCGGTGTGATCTCGGCGACGCACGCCATGCGGCGAAGCGTCTCGAGTGGCAACTCGATGGGAAGTCCGCAGTCGATGACAGTGGCGTCGTGGATGCCGTGCAGCAACGTCGTCGCGTCGATGAGAATGGACATGTCGGCAACGTTGGGCTTGGCGCCCGTGCCGTCGACAAGGGCGATCAGCGCGAGTCCGCGGAGATGATGTTGCTTGTCGAGCGGATCGCGGGGAGCAGTCTCGGGCGTGGAGTCGTGGAACAGCTTCTCGACCGTGGCGATCAGCCGGTTGTGAAGTCGCCCGCCGGACTCCGGGTCGAACTCACCCCTGATGCACCACATCCCGCTGGCTTGGTCGACCCAGCTCTTCAGGTGCGTGGCCAACTTCTGCTGTCGAAGCCGATCGAGACCATCGCCTCGCTTCGATCTCAGCAGCTCGGCTCGAACCACACGCGCGAACTCCCCCGGAGTGGCCTGCTGGGCGACACCAGCCAGGAAGTGGCCTCGAGCCACGAAGCCCTCACGTTCTCGATCGTCCAGCTTGCCCAGTGCACCGGCCAGCACGTCGACGTGCGCCGTGGAGACATCACCATTGCGCAACGCATCACCGAAGCACGGGACCGCCTCGATGGCCGAGGCGCGCTTGAACGGCTCGAGTGCTCGGCCGAGCGAGACACGCGTCGCCTCAGCAACCACATGTTCGGGGAAGATCGCCGGCGACTCCGCGGCCAAGTGCGCCAGCCGCTGGGCGACCGCAACCTTGTTGGATTCGGCCCATGCGATCAATCGCGAGAGACCTTGTAGCACCTCTGCGCAAGACTTGGCATCTGCGGCGGCGATCTCGACACCTGCGAGCCACGAGACGAGCTCCGGAGCGGTTGTCGATGTCATGAATCGAACAGTAGTTCGATCTGGAACATGCGTCAACAAGGATCAATAGATTTATCATGTCCTCTACAGACATTCTGCGGATGCACCTGGCCATCGACAACGGCGACCGTGAATCCCCGATCGGCCACTATTCGGTGTAGCGCCTGGCGTTGGGTCGTTTGCCCTTCAACAAGCTCGCCCGCAACGAACCGATCACGTCGTCGACTCGTGCTTCGGGAACTCCGACGATCGAGTAGTTCTCGGTGATCTTGATCGGGCCGATCTCGCGACCGGTGAGGTTGCTCTCGTTGGCGATCATCCCGACGAGATCTCCCGGTCGGATCCCGGCCTTGCGCCCGAGTGCCAGGTAGATGAAGCCCGTGCCGACAGTTCCGCCGCCACGGTGGCCGGCTGCGGCCGGTCGCCCGCTCTTTGACCCGGCTCGCTCGACACGATCAGGCCGCGGACCACGCTCGATCTTGTGGGAGAAGTCGGGGATCTCCGCCTCGTCGACCGTTGCGCCGCTTGCCTCGTGGGCCAGCTTCACCGCGGCCAGAGCGATGGTGCGTACGTTGTGATCACCGCTCAGCGCGTTGAGCACGTCGTTGTAATCATCGAGGTCGTCTGATGCCAGTGCCTCGCGCACCGCGGTGACCGTCTGTTCGATCTGTCGGGCGCGCAGATCGGCAACGGTGGGTACGCGTTCGATGGCGATCTTCTGCTTGGTCAGCTTCTCGATGTTGAACAGCAGCCGCTGCTCGCGTGGCTCGGCAAGCGTGATGGCCACCCCGTGCCGGCCGGCACGTCCGACGCGCCCGATTCGGTGCACGTAGCTCTCCGCGGCCGAGGGCACGTCGTAGTTGACGACATGGGTGAGCGTGTCGACATCGAGCCCGCGGGCGGCGACGTCGGTGGCCACCAGCAACTCGGCGGTGCCATCGCGCAGGCGGCCCATCACTCGGTCGCGCTGTGGCTGATCCATGCCGCCGTGCAGTGCCTCGGCCCGGTACCCGCGACCGTTCATCGTCTCGGTCAGTTGATCGACCTCGGTGCGCGTGCGGCAGAACACGAGGGTGGCCTTCGGCGCTTCGATGTCGAGGATGCGACCCAGTGCGGCCGGCTTGTGCGAGCGCTGCACGATGTACGCGCTCTGCCGAACGAGCGCGGTGCCCGGTTGCGTGTCGCCACGCCCGATCTGGATGCGCACAGGGTCGTGTTGGTACTTGCGCGCGAGGGCGTTGATGCGAGCCGGCATCGTTGCCGAGAAGAGCACTGTCTGGCGCCGCTCGGGTGTCGCCTGCAGGATGGAATCGATGTCGTCGGCGAAGCCCATGTCGAGCATCTCGTCGGCCTCGTCGAGGATCACCGTTCGGATCGAACCGAGGTTCAGCGAGCCGCGGCCAATGTGGTCGAGGGCCCGGCCAGGCGTGGCAACCACGATGTGCACGCCTCGATCGAGTGCTTGCAGTTGCCGATAGATCGGCTGACCGCCGTAGATCGGCGTGACTTTGACGCCGAGCCCTCGGCCGTACTTGAAGATGGCTTCGCTGACCTGCATGGCCAGCTCTCGCGTGGGCACGAGGATGAGGGCGAACGGCACCACCTTCGCGGCAGTGTCGATCATCTGCAGCACGGGCCACGCGAAGGCTGCCGTCTTGCCGGTACCCGTTGCCGCCTGTCCGAGCAGGTCGCGTCCGGCGAGCAGGTGTGGGATGGTTTCGCTCTGGATCGGTGTGGGCTCTTCGTAGCCGAGTTCGACGATGGTCTTCAGCAGTTCGGGGCGGAGACCGAGCTTGTCGAACCCGTCCGCCTGAGCTATCTCGGGCGCTTCTTCGTGGTGGCCGCTGATGTCGTGGTCGATCATGACGGGTTAGCTCTCGTTAGTGAATGTTCAACGATAGAACCCAGAACACCCAATCACTGATGCTCTTCGTGCGCGGCGAGCACAGCGGCGACTTCGGCGACGATCTGATCGGCGGTTGCGCCAGGGGTGAGCACGGCAGCAATGCCAGCTTCTTTGAGCCTGGCGATATCGGGCACCGGGACGATTCCGCCGACGATCACGGGGATGTCGACGCCGCGAGCTCGAGTTTCGTCGACGACCAAAGGTGCCAGTGTCATATGTGCGCCCGACAGCATCGACAGGCCGATCGCGTCGACGTCCTCGTCTACTGCCGCGGCCGCCACGGTGGCTGGAGTCTGGAACAGGCCCGTGTAGACGACCTCGTAGCCGGCGTCTCGCAGGATTCGAGCCACGACCTTGATGCCGCGATCGTGACCATCGAGGCCGACCTTGGCGATGAGGATGCGCTTCCCGGTCATCGGGGCGACCAGACGGTCATCAGATGGTGGGCACTTCTACGTGGCGACCGAAGACGGTTCCGAGAGAAGCCATGACCTCGCCGAGCGTTGCGTAGACACCGACGGCATCGATGAGAGCAGGCATCAGGTTGATCTCGGGGTCGGCGGCGTCGGCCTCGACCCTGCGCAATGCTGCGTCGACCTCACTCTGCTGGCGCGACTGGCGCACCTCGTCGAGACGCTTCAACTGCCGCGCCTCGTCCTCGTTGGTGATCTGCAGGAGAGGGATCTGATCTTCTTCGCTGCCTTCCGTGAAGGCGTTGATCCCGACCACGACTCGGCGGCCGGAGTTGAACCGCCGCTCCAGGTCGTAGGCCGAGTCGGCGATCTTGCCCTGGAACCAGTTGTCCTCGATTCCGTTGATGACGCCTTCGAGCATCGAGCCGTTCCCCGACTGATCGAGGTGAGCGAACAGGTCCTCCGCCTGACGCTCGACCTCGTCGGTGAGGCTCTCGACGTACCACGAGCCGCCCAGTGGGTCGGCAACGTGGGCAACGTTGGTCTCGTGGGCGATGATCTGTTGCGTGCGAAGGGCGATTCGTGCCGTCTTCTCGGTGGGCAACGCCATGGCTTCGTCCATCGAGTTGGTGTGCAGCGACTGAGTTCCGCCGAGCACCCCGGCCAACGCTTCGATCGCTGTTCGAACGATGTTGATCTCGGGCTGCTGTGCGGTCAACGACACGCCGGCAGTTTGGGTGTGGAAGCGCAGCTGAAGCGAGCGTTCGAGCTTCGCGCCGTAGCGCTCGCGTAACCAACGCGCCCAGATGCGCCGAGCGGCGCGGTACTTGGCGATCTCTTCGAAGAAGTCGATGTGGGCGTTGAAGAAGAACGACAGGCGCGGTGCGAACGAGTCGACCGGAAGGCCTGCCTGCATCGCCAGCTCGACGTACGCGAACCCATTGGCCAACGTGAACGCCAACTCCTCGACCGCGGTGGAACCCGCCTCGCGGATGTGATACCCGGAGATCGAGATCGAGTGCCACCTCGGCATCTCCGCCGCGGTGAATCCGATGGTGTCGCGCACGAGTCGCATCGACGGACGTGGAGGGAAGACGAACTCCTTCTGTGCCTGATACTCCTTCAAGATGTCGTTCTGCAACGTGCCCCCGAGTCGGGCCCGGGAGATGCCGGCCTTCTCGGCCTGGGCGATGAACATCGCGAAGATCACCGCGGCGGGGGAGTTGATGGTCATCGAGGTCGTGATGGTTCCCAGGTCGATACCGGCATACAGGTCTTCCATGTCGGCCAGCGAGTCGATGGCCACTCCGCACCTGCCGACTTCGCCCAGTGCCATCGGATCGTCGGAGTCGATGCCCAGGAGCGTCGGCATGTCGAATGCAGTCGACAGCCCGTCGCCGCCCGAGCGGATGATCTCCTTGAACCGCCAGTTGGTGTCGTCAGCGGTCCCGAACCCGGCAAACATCCGCATCGTCCAAAGCTTGGATCGGTACATCGAGGCGTACGGCCCGCGGGTGTAGGGAAATTGACCGGGGTAATCGGCCGGCCGGCCATCCGTGTCGTCGGCGGGACCGTACACAGGGTCGAGCGGTATCCCCGACATCGTCGTGTAGTCGGCGTCGCGCAGAGCCGACTCGGCGAACGCTTGCTCCCAGAGTTCACGATTGGTGGCCACCTGCGCAGTTTATTTGGAAGTCAAAGCATTTTCTAGCCTCAAACGACGTTGATCAGCGGAAATCCCCGAACGCGCCGCGCATGTTCTTGAGCACGCCGTAGACCTCGCGCTGTGCAGCCACCGGGATCGGGACTATGGAGAAGACCTGTGCATTGAGTTGGGTCGTCGCCTCTTCGGTCAGGGCTCGGCCGCTCGCGGTGATCTTGGCCAGCACACTGCGCCCGTCGACAGGATTGGCGAGTCGCACGACGAGGCCGTCGTGCTCGAGGCGCCGCACCGCATTGGTGACGCTTGCCGGATGGACCTGCAGGCGTTCGCCGATCTTGCCGACCGGCAGGAGGCCCTTGCGGCTGAAGCGCAGCAGCATGAGCACCTCGTAGCGGGCGAACGTGAGACCCAGCGGCCGAAGCACCGCTTCGACCCGAGCCAACAGCACCTGCTGCACGCGCATGATCGAAGTGATCACGGCCATGCCGTCGGCCGCCTTCGTCCAACCCTCATCCTTCCAGCGGGCGCGAGCGAGGTCGATCGGGTCGTCGGGTAGCGGCTGTGCCGGTGGCATCCCGGATCCTCTCAGGCCTGACGGGCGAGCACCAGCGGCGCCGCCTCTTCCAAGTGATCCACCCATGCATCCGGTGTCGGCGGTTCCTCGATCGGCAGGATCACGAACTTGGTCGTGCCCACGGCGACGAAGCGATCGATCGTGGCCATCAGGGCATCCCACCCCTGAGGAACCAGGACGGCGGGGTCGGCGAGATCCGGTCGACGCTTCGCCAGCGGCTCGATCACCGAGGGCGACACGGGGCCGACCGAGTAGGCGATCAGCGCGCCGTAGTGGTCGGCGTCGATCGTGCGATCGTGCTCGTCGAGTGCGGACTCGATCGCCTCGCGACACGCGCGCCGCGTCGTCGGGAGTGACGAAACTCGGCAGCCATCCGTCGGCGAGCCGACCGACGCGACGGAGCTCCGACGGGGCGATGCCCCCCAACCACACATCGAGGTGAGCTTGCAGCGGCTTCGGCATGACGCGAAGTTCGTCGTAGTGGAAGTACTCGCCGTGGTGAGTGAGCGAGCCTTCGGACCACGCGCCGCGAAGGACTGCCAGCGACTCGTCGAACAACTTGGCGCGGGCGCCGCGTTCGACGCCGAAGGCCTGCTGCTCGTGCGGATCGGCGACGCCGAGCCCGAACGCCGGTAGCAGACGTCCGTTCGACAACCGATCGAGAGTGGCCAGTTCCTTGGCGAGCACGACAGGGTTCCGTCCCGGTAGCACCATCACGCTCATGCCGAACTTCAGCCGGGTCGTGCGACCGGCGGCAAAGGCCATTCCCACCAGAGGGTCGGGCGCCGCGCCGCCGATGCGTTCGCTGAGCCACAGGCTGTCGAATCCCAAGCGTTCGAGGGCGTCGACAACCGTGGCGAAGCCGTGGTCGTTGAGGCGGGTTCGCGTGCCGAAGCCGTAACCGATGCGCACCCGAGGGTTCTCACCCACGGGCGAGTTGCTCAAGTGGGAGGGCCGCCGAGCACCAGACGCCGCGCCACGTGCCGTGCGCCGGAGGAATCGATCGTGACGTAGCCATCGCCGCATCGTGACACAACGGTGAAGCGGTGCTCCGAGCGAACGCGGGCCGGCACGAGCTGAATGCGGTGCCAACCGATGAGCGACGAAGCAACGATCACACCGACGATGATCACCGGCTCGGCAACACGGCCAGCCAGCAGCGCGGCGACGAGTCCGGCGGCAGCGCCGGCCTTGGCGGCCAGCAGGATCAGGCTTGACGGTGGTGTCGTTGTGCGGTTCATGGCGTTCACACTCATATAGACGTTCTGTCGGCAGGTTTGGATTCAACTTCGGCAAGAAGTCTCCAAACTGCAGAAATCGTCATACAACCGGAACAGCGTGCCCAGTGGTCAAGCGCCACATGCAGTGGCGTGGCGTCCCGCCCATGGCTGCGCGGCCTCGAGCTGAGACGCCACTCTCAGTAGCACGTCCTCGCGACCGTACGCGGCGACCAGTTGCACGCCGATCGGCAGACCGGCGCTGTTCCAGTGCAACGGAAGGTTGATGGCCGGCTGCCCGCTCGAGTTGAAGGGCGGCGTGAAGGGCACGTAGGCGGCGGCCCGGGCCATCGGCGCCATGGGCTGGCAGGGATCGTTGGCGAATGCACCGATCGTGGCAGGCGGTTCGGCGAGAGTGGGGGTGAGCAACAGGTCCCATCCCTCGGACCACCACTGCTGCACGGCCCGGCGGAACTCGATGTTGGCGGCCTGGGCCAAGGCGTAATCGACGGCGTTCACGCTCTGCGCGAACGTGACCTGAGCCCGGTTGACGGGTTCGACATCGTCGTCGCCCATCGGGCGGCCGAGCTGTGCCTCGATGCGTCGCACGGCGACACCCATGTTGGTGCTCCACAACGCCGAGAAGCGTCGTCCGAAGTCTGGGTTGGCCAAGGCCGGTGGAAAGCCGTGCTCGACGTGGTGACCGAGCGCTTCGAGCAGCGCTGCCGCGGCCAGAACCGCCTCGCGGCATTCGTCGTGCAGTGCACCGCCCAAGGGATGGGCGTCGAGCAGGCCGATTCGCAGACGTCCCGGGTCGACTCCCAGCTCGCTGAGGTACGGCCGTGCGGGCGGCGGCGCGATCACGGTGTCGCCGATGCCGGGGCCGCGTACGGCATCGAGCAACGCGGCGGTGTCGCGTACCGAGCGGCTGACACACAACTCCACGCCGAGGTTGCTCTCGTCGCGGAACGGGCCGAGCGTGATCCTGCCCTGAGATGGCTTGAGGCCGACCAATCCGCAGCACGAGGCAGGGATGCGGATGGACCCACCGCCATCGCTGGCGTGGGCGAAGGGAACCATTCCCGCGGCGACTGCGGCCGCCGAACCGCCGCTCGATCCGCCAGGTGAGTGATCGAGGTTCCATGGGTTGCGTGTGGGGCCCCATGCGAGAGGCTCGGTGGTCGGCAGGCTGCCGAACTCGGGGCTGTTCGTGCGCCCGGCGATGTTGAGCCCGGCGGACCGGAATCGACCGACCAAGGTGGTGTCGGCAGGCGAGTTGGGCATGGCGTTCTTGAGGGCGCGACAGCCGTTGGTGAGTGGTTGACCGGCGTAGTGCGCCCACAAGTCCTTGAGGAGGAACGGCACCCCCTGGAACGGGCCCTCCGGAAGTCGGCCCGCAGCCTGCCGCGCCTCGTCGAACCAATCCATGATCACTGCGTTGAGCGGCGTGTTGAATGCCTCGATCCGTTCGATCGCACCATCGATCAGTTCCGCCGCGGAGACCTCCCCACGGCGTACCAGTTCGGCCTGATCGATGGCATCCATCCACCTCGTGTCGTCGGCGAGCGAACCCATAGAGCCTTGTGTAGCACGTCGAATTATGGTGAGTGTTCGTCGTGTCCATCTCGCCAACAACTTCGTCATCGATGACGACCCGCGAAGTCTGGCGGTCGACTCACGTCCGCCGTCTGCTGATCAGCAACGGCATCCTCTACTCAGGCATCGCCCTGCAATCGACGGCCCTGCTGAAACAGGCCTACGACACCACCGGGCGGAAGTCGGATCTCGGCTGGATGGGGCTCGCCGAGTTCATCCCGATCTTTGCGCTGGTGCTCGTGACCGGCTCGCTTGCCGATCACTTCAGCCGCAAGGCGATTGCCCTGATCACGGTGGCCGCAGAGGTGTTCACCTCGGGGGCGTTGATGCTCTACGCGCTGACGACTCCGACGTCGGTGATTCCGATGTTCATGATCGCGTTCGCGTTCGGGATCGCACGCGCCTTCCAAGCGCCGGCGATGCGGTCGATGCCGCCGATGGTCGCGCCGACCGGAGCGTTGCCCAAGGTGATCGCGCTGTACTCGGCGACGTGGACCGGTGCGATCATCGTCGGGCCGGCAGTCGGGGGCTTCTTGTACGCCGTGTCGCCGTGGGTCGCGTACCTCGGTTCGACCGTGTTGATCTTCGCTAGCTGGCTGGTGCTGTCGACGCAGACGTTCGTGAGCGAACCGCTGCCGCCCGATCCTGACGCCCGGCCGACGTTGCGCACAGCAGTGGAAGGTCTGGTGTTCATCCGGCACACCCCGGTGCTGCTCGCGGCGATCGCTCTCGATCTCTTCGCGGTGTTGTTCGGCGGAGCGGTGGCGTTGATCCCCGTGATCGCCAAGGACCGGCTCGGAGTCGGCGACGTCGCCTATGGATGGCTACGCGCGGCACCCGGCTTCGGTGCCGCAGGCATGGCGCTGTTCATGGCAGCGCGCCCGGTTCGGCGCCGAGTCGGCAAGACGTTGCTCGCGGTGGTCGCCGTCTTCGGGGTGGGTACGGTCGCGCTCGGGTTGACGCGCAACTACGCCGTTGCATTCGCTGCTCTCGTCGTGCTGTCCGCTGCCGACTTGGTCAGCGTCTTCATTCGTGGCTCGCTGGTGCCGCTCCTGACGCCCGATGAGAAGCGTGGCCGGGTGCTGGCCGTCGAGTCGGTGTTCATCGGTGCATCCAACGAGCTCGGAGCGTTCGAGAGCGGTTTGGTCGCCCAGGCGATCGGCACGCCGGCAACCGTCGTCGGCGGCGGCGTAGCGACGCTGGCGGTGGTCGGCATCTGGTGGTTCGCTTTTCCGTCGCTCAGGTCGATCGACCGCTTCGAAGATCTCGAATATCGCCCAGCACCGCTTCCGAGCTGAGACCGGTCATTCCTGCGCGGCGGCGTTGGTGGCACCTGGCAGCTCGCCGAACGCGGTCAAGACTGACCTGATCGCCGCGCTGTCGACGCCGGTGATCAGCGGAGTTGCTGCGGAGTTGCCGATGTTCCAGACCCAGAGATCACTGGATCCAGCGCACCCCGTCGAGCGAACCGCCACCACGAGGTGGTTCGAGTCGAGCCAACCGACCGGCTCCGTCGACAACGCAGCGAACACCGACGGTTCATCCGAAACGGCCTCCCCGCTGAAGATCTGCGTGCGGGTGAGACCGGCGCAGTCGCCGACTCGCCAGGCGATCGGCGCGCCGGCGGCAGTACTGACGGTGAGTCTGGCGAGCGGCTCGGCCGTCTCGGCGACGTTCGTAACAGTGAGCGCTGGAAGTGTGACGGCATGGATGTGGAAGGTGCCGTTGTGATGGTCGTCGACGAAGTAGACCAGCGCGCCCGACGGGTCGGGCCCGATCTCGGTGATGGTCGTGTTGGAGTCGGCGTTACGGGCGATCACCCTCGGGTTCTCGCCGCGGTTGCCGGCGACGAAAAGCCCGGCGGTGCCGTCGCTCGCCCGCCCCGCGCCGAAGATGTTGCGGCCGGCCGGGTGGTAGGCGGCAACATCGGTCTGCTCCAGGAAGCTGATGTCCCTGCGGGTCTCGGGTGCACCTGCGGTTCGCCACAACAGATGGTTGTCGGCGACCGCGGGGGCGATCAGCGCCCTGCCCGTCGGGAACGACCAGGAGACGCGGGTGTTGGTCGCGAAGTACCCGGAGGGCAGCGCCTGTGTTCCGTCGAACACCGTCACCGAGTTGAGCAGCACCCGATCGCCGGCCGGCGACCAACGCAGTGGTCCGAGGTTGTCGAGCGTCAGTTCCGTCAAGCAGCTCGTGATGCCGTCCGTCGGGTTGATCGTGTACAGGCGCGTTGCGACCTCGAACGTGATCTCAGGCGTCGGCGGTGCAGCTGAGAACACGCACGCGCCGCCGGGTAGGACGATGGTACTGGTGGGCGCTACGACGACCGATCCTGCCACTGTCGTGACGGTTGTCGGCGGCACGGTGTTGCTGGGTGTGCCCAGAGGTGCCAGGGTGTCGGGAGTGGTCGAGCCTGCGTCGATGTTGCACCCCGCCACGAGCATCGTGAGCCCGAGCATCGACACGCGGATGCCCAAGCCGTCGAGGTGCCTCATCGCACACACGGTAGATCTCCTGTGAAGGCTCGGTGGATGACCGCGCTCTCGCTGGTCGCGTGCGCCGTGGTCGCCGCAGGGTGCGCTCAGGGAGATGCCGCGCCGGAGTCCACAGTCGCTCCGCCGACCTCGACCGTGCCCACCTCGACTTCGGCACCAGCCCCATCTTCGACCGCACCCGCTACGACGACTTCGACCTCGACCACGCTGCCCAGACCGTTGGTGTACGTCTTCCCGTTCACCGGCAAGAAGGTCAGCTACGGCCGGCGTCATCACGACTACCCGGCCAGCGACGTCTTCGGATGCGGTGCGACCGTGGTCGCCCCGATTGGCGGGACGATCGACGAGACGCGCTCGTTCGATCCGTGGGATCCCAAGATCAACGATCCGGCGACACGGGGCGGGAAGTACGTGTCGATGGTGGGCGACGATGGGGTGCGCTACTACTTCGCCCACCTCGCCAGCGTCGACGTCGCACCTCGGCAGGTCGTCGACGGCGGCACACCGCTCGGGATCATGGGTCAGACCGGCAACGCCAGGAAGTCGGTCTGCCACACTCATTTCGGTATCTCGTGGCCATGCGAACACTCGGATTGGGCCGTGCGCCGGGGCGAGATCTGGCCGTGGAAGTATCTCGATGCCTGGCGAACGGGCGAGCAGCTCTCACCCGTCGACGAGATCGCCGCCGCCGAGGCCGCCAATCCCGACGCATGCAACCTCGCCGGACTGGCTCCGGGTGCTTCCGATGAGTGACGAGCAACTAGCTGGAGATGTGAGAGATGCCGATCCACAGCGCGGCTGGGATCAGGACCCAAGCCATCGCGAGTAGCACGATGGCGTAGACCGCGAAGTTGTACGAATCGTCCTTCGGCGGTTTGCCACAGGCGCCGATGGTTTCGTAGAGCGCCTTGATCGGTTGCTCGGTCGACAATCTGATCCGTCGGCGAGCGACGCCCGCTGCATACAACGATGCCCATGCCAGACCGGCGAACACGATGGCGAACACGGCGGCGAAGACGATCACGCCGACGGTGCCGGTGAACGCCTTCTCCACGAGCCACTTGAGCCCGGAGCCGACGCTCGACAACAACGCACCACCGAGTAGGAAGGTCGGCAGACCGAGCTGATCGCCTGTGTACCCCTGTTCAACCTGCACGGCGTTGATCCGTGCCCGGCGCAACATGGCGTGTTCGCGGCTGCCCCACTCGGAGTTGGCTTCTCGACGTTCGTAGAGCCTGCGGATCCGGGTGACGAGACGGTTCTGGTAGCCCTTGACGATCCATCTGGTCATCTGTTGGACGATGTATCCGGCGATCGGCGTGGCGGGCCCGAGCCGGGGCATGTTCGGCGGCCGCACCCCGTTGCGGTCCAGCACCTCCAACGATCTCATCGCCAGGCGATGGGCCTCTTCGAACCGATCCGGACGCCACAACGCCCGCACCTTCGAGAGCTCTTTGACGATGTCTTGTTCCGGCTTGCCGCGTCCCGCGATCTGCTCGAGGATCGCCCCCTTCTCCTCGGCCGTGTCGGCGCGCAACACCCGCAGCGCATCGATGCGGTCGAGCAGGAGCTCGTCGAGTCGGGTCTCGACCTCGTTCTCTCCTCGACCCGTCTTGGAATGTCTCGCCGGAGCGGGATCGACATCGCCCATCGAGCGCAGGGTAGTGCCTGTCGCGGATTGCACAGGGCAAGTCGGTGACGTGCTTCAATAACGGGTCCGGGCGCGCCGACCGACAAGGGGAACATCAATGAAGAACTTCCTGAAGGAGTTCAAGGAATTCATCGCCACCGGAAACCTCGTCGAGGTCGCCGTGGCTTTCATCCTGGCCCTCGCCATCAAGGCGGTTATCGATGCGTTCATGAACAGCATCGTCAATCCGTTGATCGGCGCAATCGTCGGCAAGCCAAACCTCGACAACTTCCTCACGATCACCGTTCGCAAAGGCAAGCCCGATCAAGCGATCATCTCGATCGGCGCGGTGCTGACCCAACTGATCTCGTTGATCATCGTCGGGCTGGTGCTGTTCGTTGCGCTGAAGGCCTACAACAAGATGCGCAAGCCTGTGGATGAGGCCCCGGCGGGCCCCACCGAGGTCGAGCTCCTCGCCCAGATCAGAGACGAGTTGCGGGCTCGTCCCTGACCGGTGACTTGCGGAATTCGTTGGCGCTGACTCCAATGGAGGGATGCGAGTACGGCGTGAGGTCTCCCTGGCCGTGCTCTGCATCCTCGTCGCCGCCTGCTCGGCGGTCGAGTCCGCGTCCCCCGATTCGCACGATCAGACGATCGCCGGAGTTGGTGTTCTCCCAGGTGGGAGCCCCGTTTCGGAGGTAGTCGAAGCCTCCGACGCGCCGACGGTTCCCGTGTCGGACGCCACGACCATGACCACGACGACAACGCTGCCCGCGGTCACGATCGGCTCGATGGTCGCCGGTAACAGGCTGTTGATGATCGGCGACTCGATCACCGCGTCGGCGGCGCAGCGCTACGGCGGCGAGCTCTGCAAGGCACTCGTTCCACTCGGCTGGCAGGTCGAAGTCGACGCCCAACCGAGCATGTTCATCCAGTTCGGCAACGCGGTGCTCGACAAACGCCTGTCGGCCAAGTGGGACGCGGCATACGTGTTCCTAGGCACCAACTACGGCGGCAACCAAGACGCGTATCGCAAGCAGTTGGAGAAGATCGTGAAGCGGCTGGCGCCGACGCCCGTCGTGCTGCTGACCGTCACCGAGTTCGCCGATAATCGCCGCGAGGTCAACGATGCGATCCTTCTGGTCAGCACCGAATACTCCAACGTTCATGTTCTCGACTGGGGCGCGATCGCGGCGGCCGACGCCGGCACGATCCTCCGCGGCGACGGACTCCATCTGACCGACAGCGGACGCGCCACGCTGGCTGCAACTGTGGCTGGAGTCATGGGACAGGCACCCGTGCAGCCGGGAGACTGCTTGCCGTCGTCGTTCACCAACGATGCCGGCGGCAACGTGAATGGCAGCGACACCCCGCCGCCGAAGAAGGTCGCTGGTACGGCGACAACCGTCAAACCCAAGACGTCGACGCCGGTCGGCGGAACCGCCACGACGACCACCAAGCCGACGACCAAGACCACCGTCACCGTGACGTTCCCAGGACAGACCACGACAGTGCCCACAACACCGCCCACCAGTCCACCGCCGTCACCCGGCCCGACCTCCGGCGGGCCGTGAGCACTGGTAGTTGTTGGAAGTGTTGCCCGACGGCACCGATGTGGTGCTCTACGGCAACACTTCGACGGCAGAGTGTGCACAAGCATGGATGAGCAACGCGTCGACGCGGGAGATTTCTCGTCGTGGCTGGCAGGGATGCAAGCGGCGCTCCGCGGTGACCGTGGTTCGGATGTGCCCTGCGACGGGTGCACGGCATGTTGCACGTCGTCCCAGTTCATCCACATCGGCCCGGACGAGATCGACACGATCGCGCACATCCCCGGCAAGCTCCTCTTCCCTGCGCCGCGGTTGCCGCGTGGCCACGTGCTGATGGGCTACGACGAACGCGGACACTGCCCGATGCTGATCGACGGAGCCTGCTCGATCTACGAGCACCGTCCGGTGACCTGTCGAACGTATGACTGCCGAGTCTTTCCCGCCGCTGCCGTCGAGTTGGATGACGACGACAAGGCGCTGATCGCCCGTCGATCGAGTCGGTGGAGGTTCACGTTTCCCACGCAGGCGGATCGTGACGAGCACGATGCCGTACGTGCCGCGGCCCGTTTCCTCAGCGACAACCGTGACCTGATGGCGGGCGGACCTACGGCCAGCGCGACGCAGCTTGCCGTGCGCGCCGTCGAAGTTCACGATGTCTTCCTGGGCAACGACGATCCGGACGAGATCCGAGTGGAGCTGAGGCGACGCACGCGCTGAAGTCGCTGCTCCTCGATGACCGCGCGAGGATGGGGCAATGCGCTATCGATCATTGGGCCGTACGGCACTGCAAGTGAGCGAACTGTGCCTCGGCACGATGAACTTCGGGCCGAACACTCCGGAAGACGAGGCGCGAGCGATCATGGACCGCGCCCTCGAGCTCGGCATCAACTTCTTCGACACGGCCGACCGTTACGGTGGCGACAAGGGAGCCGGTGCAACCGAAGAGATCCTCGGTCGCTGGTTCGCCCTCGGTGGCGATCGCCGCGAGAAGGTGGTGCTGGCGACCAAGCTCTACGGTGCGATGTCGACCTGGCCGAACGACGGGCGGTTGTCGGCGCGTCACATCCGTGCTGCCTGCGACGCCAGCCTGCGGCGCATGCAGACCGATCACATCGACCTCTACCAGATGCATCATGTCGACCGAACCGCGCCGTGGGACGAGATCTGGCAGGCCATGGAAACACTGGTGCAGCAGGGCAAGATCATCTACGTCGGCAGCAGCAACTTCGCCGGCTGGCACATCGCCCAGGCCAACGAGCAGGCGAAGGCTCGTGGTTCGCTCGGTCTCGTCAGCGAGCAGAGCCACTACAACCTGCTCGTCCGCACGGTCGAGCTCGAGGTTCTGCCGGCATGCCTCGCCTACGGGGTGGGGGTCATCCCGTGGAGCCCGCTGTCGAGCGGTGTGCTCGGAGGCGTGCTGAGCAAGGAATCCACCGTTCGCCGGCAGGGGGCCGAATCGCTCAAACGAAGCGAGAAGTTCCGGCCTCAGTTGGAGAAGTGGGAGAGTCTGTGCGCCGAGTTGGGCGAGCATCCGGCAGCTGTCGCCCTGGCCTGGCTCCTGCATCAACCAGGCGTCACCTGCCCGATCATCGGTCCACGAACGATGGAACAGCTCGAAGGAGCATCGCTGCGCGCCCTCGAGCTGTCGCTCGACGACGACACGCTGGCCGGCATCGATGCCATCTTCCCCGGGCCGGGCGGAACCGCGCCCGAGGCCTACGCCTGGTAGGTCCTACGGGGCGAGGGCGCGCAACGGAGCGACGGGTACGTTGCGCAATACGCCGTACACCAACAGCAGCGTCGCAGTCGTGATGGCCAGCCATCTCCCCGCTCGCGGTGACACCCGAATCGGTGCCGCGCCCCACGACACTCGCGCCCATCCCACCCAGACGATCACGATCGCGGCGAGCGCCAACGGCGTGAAGATGTTGTAGCTCAACGCCGCACCGACGTGGCCGTGCAACAGTTGATAGGCACCCCTGGTCAAGCCGCATCCCGGGCACCACAGCCCGGTGGCCTGATGGAACACACAGCTGGGAAACGGCGACCCGGCTGATGCCGGGTTGTGCGTGGCCACGAACATCGCGCCTGCCACGAGACCAGAGCCGCAGGCAATCGGTGCCGTCCGCCTGCCCAGATCGCTGCGCAGCGTTGCCGCCAGTCCGAGTTCCATCGGCCCCATCGTACGACAGGCAGCGTTGTGGACTCGCCGTTTCCCCGCCACGATGGACGGCCATGTTGCAGGTCCAGGCGCTCTCGGTGGAAATTGGTGGTCGTCAGATCATCGATCGCGCCTCGTTCACCGTTATGCCACGCGACAAAGTCGGCTTGGTGGGCCGCAACGGAGCCGGCAAGACAACGCTGTTCCGAGTACTCGGTGGCGCGTTGGAGCCGACCGGCGGCAAGATCCTCCGCAAGGGTGGGTTCGGTTACCTGCCGCAAGACCCTCGGATCGCCGGCGTGCTCGATGGGCGTACCGCCATCACCCACATCCTGTCCGGGCGTGGGATCGACGAGGAGTTGATCCGGCTGGAGAAACTTCGGTTGACGATGGAGGAAGACTCGAGCGAGCGCAACGTCAGCCGGTACAGCCGTGCCCACGACGAGTTCGCTACCGCCGGCGGGTATGCGGCCGAGAGCGAGGCGCGATCGATGGCCGCAGGGCTTGGGCTTCCCGACGATCGTCTGGAGCTGCCCATCGGAGTGCTCAGTGGTGGTGAGCGCCGGCGTGTCGAGTTGTCGCGCATCCTCTTCGCCGGGTCCGACGTGCTGTTGCTCGACGAGCCCACCAATCACCTCGACATCGACGCGAAGGCGTGGTTGTTGCAGTTCCTGCGCACCTATCGCGGCGCGCTCTTGGTGATCAGCCACGACCTCGATCTGCTCGACGAGGCCATCACACGGGTCATGCACCTCGATCGACCCGCCGAGGATGCGCTTGGTGTGCTGGTGGAGTACAAGGGGACCTACAGCCAGTACCGGGCGGCCAGGGCGAGCGACGAGGAGCGGACTGCTCGCAAGGCCGCCTTGCAGGCCAAGGAGATTGCTCGCCTGCAGACCGTCGTCGATCGCTTCGGAGCCAAGGCCACGAAGGCAGCGATGGCCCACAGCAAAGAGAAGCAGATCGTTCGTCTCGAGGCTCAACGAGTGCACGTCGGCAAGGGTGACCGCACGTTGCGCGTCCGTTTTCCGGATCCTCCGGCAAGCGGAGCCACGGTCATCACCGCCCAAGGTCTGTCGAAGGCGTACGGCGGACCACCGGTGTTCGAGGATGTGTCGTTCGACGTCGGCCGCGGCGACCGTCTGCTGGTACTCGGTCTCAACGGTGCCGGCAAGACGAGCCTCCTGCGCATCCTCGCCGGCGAGACCAAGGCCAACGTGGGCCAGTTCACGTTCGGCCACAACGTCAACGTCGGCTACTACGCGCAGGAGCACGACAACTTGCAGCCCGATGCGTCGCTGCTCGACAACATTCGCGCCGCCGTGCCCCACGACATCGTGTTGACCGAGACGCAGCTGCGCGGGCTGCTCGGCATGATGGGTCTCAGTGGCGAGAAGGTCTACCAGGAGAGCGGCACGCTGTCGGGAGGGGAGAAGACGAAGCTTGCGTTGGCGATGTTGATGGTGGGTCGCAACAACCTGCTGCTGCTCGACGAGCCGACCAACAACCTCGACCCGGCCAGCCGGCAGTCCGTCACCGATTCGCTGTCGGGGTGGAAAGGCACGATCGTGTTCGTCAGCCACGACACCGAGTTCGTCGAGCAACTGCGCCCGACCAAGGTGTTGCTGATGCCCGATGGCGAGCTCGACTACTTCAGCAACGATTGGTTGGAGCTCGTCTCACTGGCCTGACGCAACGTCCGGTGCCGTGCAACTCAGATGACGCACAAGTTGAACTGGCCATGACGGGCGAAGATCGACTCGTAGGCGCGCATCTCGTCGGGCGTGGGTTCCACGAGTTCGCACGTGGTCGGTCGGGCTCCGTGCTTGCGGAAGCCGATGAGCTTGACGCGGATCGTCGGATCGACCTCGGCCAGCCAGCGGGCCGTGTCGTCGAGCAGCGTCGGATCGTCGTTGATGCCGGGCAGCAGCAGAAGGCGAACCTCATACAGGCGATCGATGGACTTGAGATAACGAATCGAGTCGAGGACCTGGTCGTTCGGTTGGCCGGTGATGGCGCGGTGGATCTCGGGGTCGAGGCACTTGAGATCGATCATCGCACCATCCATCACCAGCAGGAGCGAGGTCCAGGTGCTGCGATCCGCGGCCCCGTTGGAATCGATGAAGCAGGTCAGGCCGCTGAGCTCGGGGTCCGCTCGAACTGCACCGAACAGCTCGCGCAGGAAATCGGCCTGCTGTGTGGCCTCGCCTCCCGACACGGTGATGCCTGACAGGAAAGGAGCTGCCCGGCGGATCTCTCCGAGGATGTCTTCCACCGGCCGACGCACGGCCTTCGGAGTCGAGTCCCACTGGCAGGCACCTATGCATGCCTCGCTGCCTTTGCAGACGTCGGGGTCCCACGTGATCCCACCCGTCTGGGAGAAGCCGATTGCCTGTGAGGGGCACGCGGCGACGCAATCGCCGCAGTGGTTGCACAGGTTGATCGTGTACGGGTTGTGGCAGGCGATGCAGTCGAAGTTGCAGCCCTGCAGGAACACCACGAACCGGTTCCCGGGTCCGTCCACGTTCGAGAACGCGATGGTGTCAGTGACCAGGCCCAGTGTCGCGTTCATTGCATCCGATCCGTTTCACGGCTCGTTGAGTGAGGTGGAACGAAGCCTCGGATCCGGCAGCGAGGTAGTCGCTGCTGTGCCGGGCGCCGCGTTGTTCGATATCGGTGAGATCGCTCTTGCGGACGAGGTAACCGGTGATGCGGATGAAGTCGTTCGAGTCGAGGTTGAAGGTGAAGTCACGCATGCCGGTGACGAAGGCGCCGCGAATGATGTCGACGACCGCTTCCGGATTGCGCACAGCGGTGTCGTCCACGTGGAAGACGTCACTGATCCCGGCCGTGAACAGGTGGTGGTGGGGCGCACAGGTGTTGATGTGCTCCAACATCGGCGGCTCGTCGCCGACGGGGATTCGTGTGCCGGCGGTGACGCCGCTGTCGAGGTCGATGCCGCTCTGGGAATGCAGGTAGCAGCGACCGCCACCGCCCTCGCAGTAGGGCATGGGCCGTGCCGCGACCAGTTCGGCCACCCGTTCGGTGATGCGGTACGACAACGTGTCGGCGTTCGCATCGTGGCCGTAGCGGCCTGTGCCGCCTTCGTAGGCGATCAGCAGGTTCACGGCCTCGGCGAGCCCGAACACGCCGAACATCGCCGAGAATCGATCGATCGAGATGAGCCCTTCTTGCGCCAGCCAGCTCGATTCGAAGAAGTGTTGCTGCTCGACCAACGAGCGAACGCGGGCCTCGGCCAGTTCTGCCGTGAGCTCCACGTACGCCGGCAGTGTCTCGGCGAGAAACGAGTCGGCGTCTCCGGCATGGCGCAGCGCCGCCTCCTTCAGGTTGAGCCGGACGAGTGTGTGTGCCCCACCACCGATCTTCAGCGAGTTGTAGCAGCTGACCGCGGCGTACTGGTCGCCGTGATCTCCGACCATCATCGGATGGTTCACGAAATGCGGCTTGCCGGTCTCGAAGACGGTGCGGACAGCGTCGAGCACCAGATCGTCGGGTGTGAGCCGAGGGTCGACCTTCAAGGTGAGGTTGGGGACCACCTGGCGAAGTGATCGTTCGACACGAAGGATGGAACGGGCGATCCGGCTGTCACTCGGACCGATGTCGGTGTGGACGAACGCATCCGGGAGCATTCGATCGAGCGCGATCCAGAACCTGCGCAGCGAAGCATCGAGCTCTTGGTCGCTGACGCCGTCGAACCTGGCGAGCACCTTGTCGAGATCGCCGAGATAGACGGGATACGTGGTGACGGACGGGACGTGCGCATACATGATCTGCAGGAACGACAGCGCATCGTCGAGGTTGTGCGGCGCAGGAAGCTCGAGGTGCCGCGATCCTTGGGCGACGGCCCGTTCGTAGTCAGGCAGGACGTACCGAGGGGTGTACGGGGCGTTGCCCTCGTACATGTCGCAGATGACCCGTTTGTCGAGGGCGTTCTGACAAGCGTCGGAAAGCGTGGGGTAGTCGATCGATTCGGTCGCCAGGGTGGCCAGGCGACGCAGCTTCTGGTCGTATCCGAGGCTTTCATCACGCACGAGGGCCGTGGCCCGACTGCGCATCTCTTCGAGTTCCATGGCATCACTTCCCTGCTCACACGGGGGCTCTGCGTTCGACGGTACGCGAGCGCCGTCTCCACCAACAGGGGCGAAAGACCTGGACGAAGTGATGAGCTGGGCCTATCTGGCCAGCCGACGACCAACTGCTGGGGCCGCATGGGCGCGATCCTGGAAGAGAGAATTCCACTTCCACGCCCAAGCAGGCTCAATGGGTGCTGTCGCGGAAGCAGCACTTCCACGTTCGCGCCCAAGAACACTGGATCGAAGCCGCACCCGTAGCGGTGCATCCGCGCCGTCCAACGACGCCGACCGGGCGCGCCCCGCGCCGGGCGAACGGTGCCGGTCGCGGCACTAGACGGCGAAGATCTGGGCCTCGTCGACGAACGCCTTGAACTCCAGGGCATTACCGGCCGGGTCGTACAGGAACATCGTCCACTGCTCGCCGGCTTCTCCGGCGAATCGAACATACGGCTCGATGACGAACGTCACGCGTGCTGAGCGAAGGCGGTCGGCCAGCTCGTGGAACTCGTCGACCGACAAGATCAGCCCGAAGTGGGGCACGGGCACCTCGTGGCCATCCACAGGATTGTGCGTCAGCGTCGTCGCCGGGGCGAGATGCGTGACGACCTGGTGGCCACGAAGATCCCAGTCGACCCACATCTGGTCGCTGCGGCCCTGCGCGCAGCCCAGGACCTCTCCGTAGAACTCGCGGGCAGCGTCGAGATCGTCGACCGGCATCGCCAGGTGGAACCGCGGCCGCGCCGAGTTGCTCATCGCCTCCAGCCTTGCACGTTCGAGCCGATTCGTTCAGTGCAGGTTGACGGGAGTGCCGGCGAAGGGCTTGTCGACCATCTCGAAGAAATCATGACCCTTGTCGTCGACAACGATGAAGGCAGGGAAGTCGCGCACCTCGATCTTCCAGATCGCCTCCATGCCCAGCTCCTCGTACTCGAGCACGTCGACCTTGGTGATGCAGTCCTGGGCGAGGCGGGCGGCCGGGCCGCCGATCGAGCCGAGATAGAACCCTCCGTAGGTCTTGCAGGCCTCCGTGACCTGACGGCTGCGATTGCCCTTGGCGAGCATGACGAAGCTGCCTCCGGCGGCCTGGAACTCGGCGACGTAGCTGTCCATGCGTCCGGCAGTCGTCGGGCCGAACGAACCGCTGGCCATTCCGGTGGGAGTCTTCGCCGGACCGGCGTAGTACACGCAGAAGTCGCGCATGTACTGCGGCAGACCTCGTCCCTCGTCGAGTCGTTCTTTCAACTTGGCATGAGCGATGTCGCGGGCAACAACCATCGGGCCCGACAGCATCACGCGGGTCTTGACCGGGTAGCGGCTCAACTCGGCGCGGATCTCGTCCATCGGTCGATTGAGATCTATGGCCACCGCTTCACTCTCGAGGTGCTCCTCGGTGACCTCCGGCAAGTAGTGAGCGGGGTCCGACTCGAGGCGCTCGACGAACACGCCGTCACGGGTGATCTTGCCCAGTGCCTGACGATCGGCGCTGCACGACACGGCGAGTGCCACCGGGCAACTGGCGCCGTGCCGGGGAAGGCGCACGACGCGCACGTCGTGACAGAAGTACTTGCCGCCGAACTGGGCGCCGATGCCCGTCTGCTGGCTGAGGCTCAGCACCTTGGCTTCGAGCTCGATGTCGCGGAAGCCGTGACCCGACGCCGAACCATGCGTCGGCAGGCTGTCGAGGTACTTCGTGCTGGCCAGCTTGGCGGTCTCGACGGCCAGCTCGGCGGAGGTGCCGCCGATGACGACAGCGAGGTGGTACGGCGGGCAGGCCGCCGTGCCCAAGGTCTTCATCTTCTCGAACAGCCACGGCAGCAACGTCTTCTCGTTGAGCAACGCCTTCGTCTCTTGGAAGAGGTAGCTCTTGTTGGCGCTGCCGCCGCCTTTGGCGATGAACAGGAACTTGTAGGCGTCGCCGTCGACGGCGGCGATCTTGATCTCGGCAGGCAGGTTGTTGCCCGTGTTCTGCTCGTCGTACATCGTCAGCGGCGCCATCTGGCTGTACCGCAGGTTGGAGGTGAGGTAGGTGTTGTACACCCCCCGCGCGATGGCCGCCTCGTCGGCACCCGTGGTGAGGACGAACTGACCCTTCTTGGCCTTGATGATCGCCGTGCCCGTGTCCTGGCACATCGGCAGCACGCCCCCAGCGGCGATGTTGGCGTTCTTCAGCAGGTCCAGAGCGACGAATCTGTCGTTGTCACTCGCCTCCGGGTCATCGAGGATGTTGCGCAACTGTTGCAGGTGCGCGGGGCGTAACAGATGAGCGATGTCGCGCATCGCTGTCTGCGTGATGAGCGTCAGTGCCTCGGGCTCGACGCGAAGGAAGTCGCCCGCTGCGGTCTGCACACTCGATACGCCGTCTGTGCTGAGGAGCCGGTACTCGGTGGAGTCGGGGCCGAGTGGAAGCAGCTCGGTGAAGGCGAACTCTGGCATGACCTCACGCTAGGCCGTCGGAGCCGTCGGGCCTCAGGGAGACGGCTGCTTCAAGGCGTTGTCGACCAGGGCCTGCTCCTGTGGCGTCGTCGCCGCGTGTGGATGGATGGCGCCATCGGCGACCAGCTCGGCCAAGTCGCCGATGCGGACGTCGGGGCTGAACGGGTACAGGGGTGCGATCGATTGGTCGGCGGTCGCGGCCGCCGGCGAAGCGGCTACCAGTTCCAGCAGAGTCCGCTCGCCGGCGGCGCGAGTTGCCCAGTCGTCGCCGTTCGATCTCAGCGCGCCGATGTTCACGGCAGTGGCGCCGACCAACACGAGCCGGCCGGCCCACTGAGCGGGAGGGGCGATGCCGGCCAGAAGATCGACTGCAATGCCGAACGCAGGCATCATGAGCACAGCGCCGATGTACACGTACCGCGAGGTCGCTGCTGTCTCCATACCGAACCCGCCGCGTTGGATCGCAAGCCCGACGTACATGGCAACGGCGGTGACGGCGAGGGAAGCGATGAGATCGTGAGCGCTCGCGTCGCGTCGTCTCCACAGCAGCACTGCCAGCGTCGCGACCAGCGAGATGCCCACCAGCGAGCTGTTCAAGGTCATTCCCTGGAACACTGCCTCGAAACCACGATTGACGAACGCCGGCAACTCCGACCACGTCCCTCGGTTGGCATCGCCGGCCGGGTCCTGCCCCCAGAACAACCACCACCACGCGGTGGCCAGCGCGGTTGGGACGGTCGCGATGGCCGCCGCCTTCCAGCGACGACGCATCACCATGAACAACAACGTGCCGAGGATGAAGAACGGTCCGAAACCTGACGACGCCACGGCAACGAGTCCGGCCACGACGCCGAAGGCGTCGCGGCGATCCGGCGGGCCATCGTGGTCGATCAGGCTGAGCTGGACGAGGAACGCCAACACCGACAGGTTGTAGGTCAGCTGCACGGCGAACACGATGTTCTCCCACCCGCTGCCGAACACGGCGAGCATGGCGGCGAGGATCGTGGCCGTCCAGGCGGTGACACCGGCACGCAGGCAGATCTTGCGCACCATCACCGCAATTCCGAGATGGCACGCCATCGCAGGGATGAGGTACGGCCAGTACGAGCCGGTGCCGAACAGTGCGTGTATCAAACGCCAGATCAGGATGGGGAAGGTCATCCAATGCCCGTCCTGGGCCATGAACAGCATGTCGTCGAGCCCGCGGACCTGATGGATCTTCTCGCGGGTGAACGTGAACGCCCAGTCGTCGCGGATGAACCACTGATGACGCCCGACGAGGTAGAGAACCACCATGGCAACGCACAGAGCGGCGCGGAAGCCCCAACGCGCGCCATCGTCGGAACGTGCCCAGGCCGCGGCGTGGCGCGCTCGGGCCTCAACGTCCACGGATCACCATGTGCCACCACAGGAGCAGCAGCTGCCAGGCGCTGCGTGCGATCGCCGGCAGGCGGAAGAACTGTGACTTGCCCGACGGGCGGAAGTAGTGATGCACCGGGAACTCGACGAAGCGAGCTCCGGCGCGATCGAACGAACGCATCATCTCCACGCAGATCACCCCCGAGGTTGATGTCAGCGGACGGTCGATGACCAGCTGCCGGCGGAACATGCGGAAGTCGCAATCGGTGTCGCGGACCTTGAGGTTGAAGAGCAGTTTGACGACATGGTGGTAGATCCGCCCGATCACCTTGCGGTACCACGGATCGCCGCGACCGATCTTGTATCCCTGGACGAAGTCGACCTTGTCGGTGGCCAACGGGACGAGAAGCGCCGCCTCGCCGGCGTCGTACTGAGCGTCGCCATCCGTGTAGAAGATCCAGTCGTTCGTTGCGGCGGCGAAACCGCTGAGCAACGCCTTCCCGTATCCGCCGTTGGTCTCGTGATGGATCGCCCGCAACCACGGCCGCTTCTCGACCAATGCGTCGAGCGTGGCTCGCGAGTCGTCGGCGGACCCGTCATTGACGACGATCACCTCGACGTCAGGGACCAGTGGCGACAACGCCGCGAAGACGTCGTCGACCAGACCTCCGATGGTCTCTGCGTCGTTGTAGCAGGGAAAGACCGCCGACACGCTCTGCACACCCGTCATCTGCCGAGTGCTGCCAACGCCGCACACACCTGGCTGATCTCGGCCTCGGTCATCTCCGGAAAGCACGGGACGCTGATGCACTCCGCCGCCCACGCCTCGGCAGCAGGGCATTGGGCATGCTCGAGGTCGCGGTACGCGGGCTGTTGGGTGATCGCCAACGGATAGTGCACAGCACTGGCCACGCCGGCGGCCTCGAGCGCGGCGCGCGCCTGGTTGCGGTCTGCGCTGCGAAACACAGCGAGATGGTAGGCATGGTCGGGGTGCGGAGACTGCCAACGAAGTTGAGGCGCAGCGTGCCGGTAGCGATCGACGATCCGGTGACGCCGTTCGACGTCGGCGGCGAGGTCGGGCAGGGCCAACCGTAGCCAAGCCGCTTCGAGCTCCGACATCCTGAAGTTCTGGGAGACGTGCTCGTGCACGTACTGGGTGGTCATCCCGTGCACGCGACGGGTGCGGACCAGGTCGGCGAGCGCGGCGTTGTTGGTGACGACTGCGCCCCCGTCGCCGATGCCGCCGAGGTTCTTCGTCGGGTAGAAGCTGTACACCGTGGCGGCCGATCGCGCTCGGGTCGCGAAGCGCGCCGTGGGCCTGCGCAGCGTCTTCGATCACGAGGAGATCGGTTGCCGGCAGGTCGGCCGGATAGCCATAGAGGTGGACGACGATGACCGCTTTGCTGCGCGGCGTGCGGCCGCGGTCGATGTTCGTCGTGGTGAGACACGCTGTGGATCGATCGACGTCGATGGCGCGCGGGATCGCTCCGAGGGCAGCGACTGCCGACGCGGTGGGTACAGCGGTGAACGCTGGTATCAGGACCTCGTCACCGGGCCCGATGCCGGCGGCGGCGAGTGCGAGCTGCAGAGCTGCAGCGCCCGACGAAACGCCGACGCAGTGCTGCGCTCCCAGCCATCGAGCGAATTCGGTTTCGAACGCGGACAGTTCAGCCCCCAGGAGGAAGCTGCCGCTCGACGCAATTCGTTCCGTCGCAACTGCGAACGCCGAGGCAAACCGCTGCCCGCGCCGACTCAGGTCGACGACAGGTACCACGGGTGCCCACGATAGAAGGTAACGGTCGCACGCAAGCCGTCATCGAGAGAGGTTGCGGCCTTCCACCCGAGCGATTCGGCGATGCTGGTGCCATCCGTGTGGAACGACCCGATGTCGATGCGGTGCTGTTCCTCGGGCCAGGCGACCAGCTCGACGCCGCCCGCACCACCTATAGCATCGGTGACGCAGGAGGCGATCTCGGCCAACGAATGATCGAGCACGTGGCCGACGTTGAAGACCTTGCCGATCGCCTCGGGTGCGGTTGCGGCGAGCAATGCCTCGACCACATCGTCGACGTACACGCAATCGCGACGCTGCGATCCGTCTCCGAAGATCTGGATCTTCTCACCCGACAAGCCCTTGCGGATGAAGACCGGGAGGAAGCCGAGCTCGTCGCTGGTCAACTTCTGGCGCGGGCCGTAGACGTTGGTCAGCCGCAGGCTCGTGGTGGGCATGCCGTGGGCCGAGTGGTACACCAGGTGCAGTTGCTCGCCGGCCAACTTGGCGACGCCGTTGACATCCATCGGCCGTGTCGGGTGCAGTTCGTCGACCGGCAAACGAATCGGCCGGCCGTAGACCTGGCGCGTCGAAGTGTGCACGACGCGCGCAGTGGGGTTGACGCGGCGGAGGATCTCGAGGAACGAGGCGTGGCTGACGGCGTTGAGATGGAGGTCGACAAGCGGATCGCGCATCGAAGCTATGTGGCTGACCTGGCCGGCGAGGTTGAAGATGATGTCTGCGTCGGCGACCACATCGGCGGCCGCGGGCTCGCCGATCTCTGCGTCGACGATGTCCACGTCGAGTCCTTCGACGTTGCGGCGGTCGCCGCCGTGCCCTTCCACCGATGCGTCGATGATCCTCACGGCGGCGCCACGGCGAGCGAGCTCGTGGCACACGTTGGAGCCGATGAATCCCAACCCTCCCGTGACTACGCACACGGTGGACGAGAGGTCGTCGCGCAGGGGCATCCCGCGATGATAGAGAAGCCTGCGTGCAATGATCGTCCACGTGGACGATGACGAGTACCAGCGAATGGTGAAAGCCGGAGAACGGCACTGGTGGTATCGCTCGACGCGAACGCTTCTCGAGACCCTCATAGCGCCCCTTCTCGGCCCCGTCGGCGGCAACTCGATCTATCTCGACGCGGCGGGCGGTTCGGGCGCGACCGGTTCGTGGCTGGCAGATCGCGCCACGACCGTTCTCGACGATTTCGAACCCGTGGCGCTGCGGGCGGCGACGGTGGACCATGCCGGCTACCGAGGAGTCCGCGCCGACCTCAACGCTCTTCCCCATCCAGGCTCGTCGTTCGACGCCGTCTTGTGCGTGACTGCTCTGTACCACCGGTTGAATCCGAATCCGCAAGCGGTGGTCGACGAGTTCGCCAGAGTCGTCAAAGGTGGCGGTCTGGTGTGCTTGATGGAGCCAGGGGGAAAGTGGCTCTGGCGCGGTCACGACGAGGTCACCCAGGGTGCGAGGCGATTCAGTCTCGCCGAGATGAGATCGATGATCCGCGCTGCCGGTCTCGATCTCGTGCGCGCCACCGGCGCCTATTCGTTCTTGGTACCTCCCGCAGCCGTCATGGGGGTCATCGAGCGAGGCAAGAACAAGAGCGACGTCGGTCGCAACGAGAGTGGGCTTGGCGGACTCCTGGGCCTCGTGGCGCGTGCCGAGCGGGCGCTGCTCCGCAAGGTCGACCTGCCGTTCGGGCTCTCGGTGATAGCGATCGGTCGAAGGCCACTCGACCCGTGAAGGTCACATGGTGGCGCCGTAGGACTCGTCGAAGAACGCGGCCGCGATGTAGTCGGGATGCAGATAGCCGAAACCGTTGTCGCCCCAGCTCGTTCCCCAGCTGTTGCGAACGATGAAGCGTCCGTCGGCTCGATAGCCCACGATGCAGATCGCATGTCCGCCGCGCACGGTGTCGGGGTGGAAGACGTCGATGTTGCCGTTGTTCGCTGCAGCGTTGTCCCACGACGAGTCGACGTTGAACGCCGACAAGATGGGCCCGCCGGTTGCCAGCCACGTCTTCCAGCTGGTCAGGTTCTTGTGGAGGTTGAAGTAGGCGGCGATCTTCCGCTGCGCGCAGTTGGCGTAGAACGTGTTCTCGTTGCCTGTGTACATCTTCGTCTGGATGTGGAACGGCAGATCGTCCATCAGGGCGACACCGGTCTTGCGAGCGACATCCATCGCGGCCTTCAACGTCGTGCCGGCTTCTTCTATGAAGCTTTCGGCGCGGTTGGTGATGGTGTCGGTCTCCTTGCTGGCCATCCACACGTGACGGGGCGACAGCAGCACGTTCTGACTGATCTTGCCGGCCTTTGTCATGTGATAACGCACGACTCCGTCAGCGGTTGCCCAGCCGACGCACGAGCCGGTGTTCTCCTGGTTGTTGATCGTCCACCACGCGGCGCGCAGGTCAACGGACTTGGGTGGCGCCTTGGGAGCGCCGATGGATCCGGCAGCGATCGAGTCGCTCAGCTGCCAATCGCCGTCCGTGCCCTTCGAGGGCACGACGTTGCAGATGAACTTTTCGAAGTTCGCTGCTGCCTTCTTCGCCGCTGATCGCTTCTTCGCCGGCGCTTTCTTCGCTGCCTTCTTCGCTGCCTTCTTGGCTGCCATGGTCATCTCCTCTGCGAGTGCTCGACGGGAAGACGTTACGACGGATCGCCGTGATACATGGACGCGTCCGTTCAGTCGGCGGGGCGGTCCTTGAGGCGCTGCGCTGGTGCCGTCGAGGGGTCGGCCGGCCAGAGGTGCTTGGGGTACCGCCCAGCGAGCTCCTTGCGGACCATGGCCCACGATCCGGCCCAGAACCCGGGGAGATCGTTGGTGATCTGGATCGGGCGGTTCGCCGGCGAGAGCAGTTCGATCGTCAACGGGAGACCATTGGCGATCGTCGGGTGTGAACGCGTGCCGAACATGTCTTGAACTCGCACCGAAACCGTCGGGTGGTCGCGCTCGTAGTCGATCGTCACCGTTCGACCGGCACCCGTCGTCAACGTTGCCGGCACCTGCTCGGCGAGCTGGCTCTGCTGATCCCACGAGAGCATGGCGCCCAGGACCATCACCAGGTCGACCCTGGCGAGATCCGCACGGTTGGTCGCCCGCTGCAGGTACGGCGCCATCCACTCGTCCAGCGTGGCGAGCAGGCTCTTGTCGTCGACGTTCGGCCAATCACCAGCGAGGTTGGCGATGGCGAAGCTCATCCGGCGGCGCATCTGTTTGGCGGCCTCGGTCCAGTTCAGCGCGTCCAGACGTGTTGCCCGTACCCGGTCCAGATAGTGCCGCGACGGTCGCCTCGCCGGCGGTCGCCGGGCGGTACTGCTCGTCGAGCAGCATCGAACCGAGCCTGACGGTCTCGTGCATCACCAACTCATCGCGCTGCTTGTCCCAGGTGAGGACCTCCCGACGTTCGACGTTGTCGCCGAGTGCGGCGATCAGTTGCGCCGGTTCGATTCCGGCGCCGATGCGCACGCGGGCACCGCTGCGATTGCCGTCGAGGTCGGCGGCAACGATGAAGCGCTCGTTGGCCAACGCGTCGTTGGGGGCAACCCACACACCACTGCCGGTGCGCATCTGGAACTGACCGGGTTGCCGCCGGCGAGTTGCGACGCGGTCGGGGAAGGCCAGCGCGAGTGCAGCTCCCGCGCGCTCGGCGTCGAGGGCGTCGAAATCGACATGCACGTCGCTGCGACGGCCGATGTCGACCGCGCGATCGCGCACACGGGCGAGGTCACGCCGGTCGGCTCGGTCATGGTGGTCATGACCGCACACGAGGCGGACGCGCAGCGCCAGGTCGGCGGGCAACTCGTCTGCTCGACCGCGCAGCACGTCGCGCTCGTCGAGGATGGCAGCGATCACACAGCCCAACGCCTTGTCACCTTCCACCGCGGCGATCACCAT
The DNA here is from genome assembly GCA_963720775.1 of Ilumatobacteraceae bacterium. Classification (GTDB taxonomy): domain Bacteria; phylum Actinomycetota; class Acidimicrobiia; order Acidimicrobiales; family Ilumatobacteraceae; genus JAENVT01. The sequence continues at coordinate 42,729 of CAVRGR010000003.1, forward strand.
GTGCGCCAACCGAGGGTGCAGCGGCAGGGCGAGCATGGCTCGGCCAGCGGCGGTCGGCCGGCCCCCGGCGTCGAGCGCGCCGAGACGCACCAGCAGTTCATGTGCCTGTTGCAGCGCTCTGGTCGGAGGCGGATCGATGAAGTGCAACTCGTTCACCGGGGTTCCCCACACTGCAAGCTCGAGCGCCACGCCGGCCAAGTCGACCTGCGTGATCTCGGCTTCGAGGTGTGCGCGGCGGGTGGCGTGTTCCAGCTTGCTCCACAGCCGGTAGGCGACACCGGGCCCCGTTCGTCCGGCGCGGCCGGCGCGCTGGTCGGCGGACGCGCGGCTCGTGCTGACGGTCGTGAGACGGGTCATGCCGCTACCGAGGTCGTGTCTCGGCACGCGTGCAAGACCGGCGTCGACGACGATGCGCACACCGCTGACCGTCAGTGACGACTCGGCGATGTCGGTGCTCAAGACCACACGCCGTCGCCCGGTTGGGCTCGGCTGCAGCGCCAGATCCTGCTCGGCCAGCGAGAGCGCGCCGGCAAGCAGGCGCACGTCGACGTCGTGTCCGACGCGGTCTACGAGGAACTGCTCGACCCGGCGGATCTCGCCGATGCCGGGGAGGAAGACCAGTACGTCGCCCGTCTCGTCGTTGAGGGCTCGCATCACCGCCTCGCCGGTCGCCTGATCGACCCGGGTTCCCTTCGTCATGGGCAGCCAGCGCATGTCGACTTCGAAGGAGCGGCCGACGCTCTCGATCATCGGGGCGCCTCCGAGCACGCTGCGAAGCTTGGCGACATCGGGTGTTGCCGACATCGCCAGGATCCGCAGGTCCGGCCGTACGGTTGCCCGCGCATCGAGTGCGAACGCGAGGCCGAGGTCGGTCGGCACGTTGCGCTCGTGAACCTCGTCGAAGATCACCAGTCCCACCCCGGGCAGCTCGGGGTCGCCCTGCAAACGTCGTGTGAGCACGCCTTCCGTCACGACCTCGATCCGGGTCTGGCGGCCGATCCGGCGCTCATCGCGAGTCTGGTAGCCCACGAGCCCGCCGACGTCGCTGCCCAGGAGCGCGGCCATGCGTTGTGCTGCAGCGCGGGTCGCCAACCGCCTTGGTTCGAGCATCACGATTCGGCCTTCGAGCCAGTCGTGTTGGATCAGCCAGAGCGGCGCAATCGTGGTCTTGCCGGCGCCCGGTGGAGCGACGAGCAGCGCCGTGCCGATGGTCTCAAGGGCCGTCGCCAGCCGCGGCAGCACGTCGACGACAGGAAGATCGTCGGCTGCTGCCGGCAACGCCACGTGTCAGCCGAGTGCTGGCGTGCCGTGAAACGGCCCGGGATCACCAGCCACTGGGATGGTGGGACTGATCCATGCCGTCGTCGCCGCGATCTGCTCGGCGACCGCGCGCCACTCCGCAGCGTCCCATCCCTCGGCGCATGCCTCGAGCGTGCCATCGAGCCGAATGAACACGAAAGCGGGTAGTTGGGCAAGACCAAGGGTGCGAACGAACATCCGATCCGGGTCGATGTAGACGAGGAAGTCGTCGGTCAACGGTCCGAGGAACGCCTTGGCTCCGTCGGCGTCGGCGGTGACGACGAAGTTGACCCTTGCGTCGGTGCCGCGCAAGTTCTCCAGGATGCGCGCCGCCGTCTTCAACACCCACGAGCTCTCGTTCGTGTACGGATCGAGCACCACGCTGGCCAGGTGGAACGTGGTCAACCACTCTTCCAACGGACGTGTGTCGCCGCCGAGCGCGGTCAACTTCGTATCGAGGGCCGGGTTGCTCGCCACGGCTGCAGACGGTAGCGCGCCAGCACATCGCGCCCCAATGTGGCACTAGCGTCAGGGTGATGCATCCGATCGAGCGGCTGCGCTATGTGGCCAGGGCTTCGGGCGGGGATCAGCGGATGCTGGTCCGCGAGACCGCCGGGGCGCTTCGTGGTCTCGGTTTCGATCCGGCCGGTCTCGTCGTGGCATGCCGTCGGATCGTCGAACGGCATCCGACGTCCGGACCGATGTGGTGGCTGTGTGCGACGGTTCTCGCCGCGGCCGACCCGTACCGGTGTGCGGCCGCCTTGGCCGACGACCTCGACGCCGATCCAACTCCCGACGTGTTGGTCGAGGCTCTGCCCGACGGTGCCACCGTGTGTGTCGTCGGGTGGCCCGATCTGATCGGCGAAGCGTTGCTTCGCCGCGGCGACGCGATGGTCCTTGCCGTCGACACCAGCGATGCAGCCGACGGGATGAGCGGTGACGCCTTCGTTCGCCGGTTGCGGCGCGCCGATGTCGAGGCAGAGAGCGTCCCGGCCTCCGGCATCAGCGCCGCAGTGCTGGCCAGCGACGTCGTGGTCGTCGAGGCGCTGGCCGCGTGTGACACCGAGTTGTTGGCGACTACCGGTTCCCGAGCTCTGGCTTCGGTGGCGTACTGCTCGGAGGTGCCGGTGTGGGCCGTGATCGGTCGCGGCCGTTGCCTGCCACCCGGACTGTTCGAGGCCATGGGTCAGCGCTTGGCGGACGTGCGGCTGCCGTGGGATGCACAGGCCGAACTGGTGCCGATGGGCCTGAGCAACTGGGTGGTCAGTCCGCATGGCGCGGTGCCGACTGTCGACGCGACGCTCGCGGCGGAGTGCCCGATGTCGTTCGAGCTACTCCGCTCCAGCGCCATGTAAACACGCCGGGTAGCCTCCGTGAATGGCGAGCAAACGTTCACAGATCACGATGACCGACGACGAGGTGCAGGCCTATCTCGAGTCCGAACGCATCCTCAACGTGGCTACGAACGGCCCGTCCGGTTACCCGCATCTCGTCGCCATGTGGTTCGCCTTGCTCGATCGCAAGCCGGTGTTCTGGACCTACGGCAAGAGCCAGAAGATCGCCAACCTGCGGCGCGACGCGAAGATGACCGGCCTGATCGAGAGTGGCGCTTCCTACGACCAACTGCGCGGTGTGGAACTACGCGGCCGAGGCACCATCGTCGACGACTACGAGGCGGTGCTGGAGATCGGCAAGGCGGTCGGCGTGAAGTACAACGGCCCGTCGGCGCTCGACGACGCGGCACTGCCGTTCTTCGAGGCGCAGGCGACCAAGCGCGTCGGAGTCGTCTTCGACATCGACCACATCGTCAGCTGGGACCACACCAAGCTCGCCGGCTCCTACTGAAGTCCTGGCACGGCCTCGCGTCAGCGGGATTGTTTCGGTGGATCGATGCCGATGCACTCGGTGATCGCCGCCCGCGCCACCTCGGCGCGCACCTCCATCACGAAGATGCGCGCCATCGGTTCTCGTGCGGCGAAGCGCATCATCGACGTGTGGTCTTCCGCCATCGTCGCCGGGATCTCGTTCTCCCACAGATCGTGGAGCGCCAACTGGCACTGCCACAGCGGTAGCCAGGCAACCTCGACCACGCGGTCCTCCACGGGCAGGCGCTTCTTGTGCTGACCCGAGAGCCAACCCAACAGGTTCATCGATGCCCCCGCCGCGAGCGAGAGCCGCCGGCGGCTCCGGCGAGCTGGCCGGCGATCCGTTCGTGATCGCAGTCGATGAGGCCCACCGTCACGCGCAGGTGCGGCGTGTCGTCGCGAACCTGGAATGGCTCGCCCGGCGCTGCGCCGGTGCCCTGAGCTGCCAACGTGACGAGGGCGGACCGTTCGTCGGCAACGGTCATCCACAGATTGATCCCGTCGCTGCCCGTCACGGTGACGCCCCTGGCCTCGAGGAGGCCGGCGACGAGTTGTCGCCGGCGTGCGTACTCGGCACGTGCTGACGCGACAGCGGCAATCGTCGACGGGTCGTCGAGCATCTCGAGCAACACCGCTTGCAGGATGCGACTGCTCCAGCCGGGCCCGAGCAATCGGCGGTTGGCGACCGCGTTGACCACGTCGCCGGCACCGCCGACCGCTGCCAGGCGCAGATCGGGACCATGGCTCTTGGAATAGCTGCGGATGTGCACGGTCCGCTCCGGCAGCCAGGTGCCGGCGCTCACGAGGGCACCGGTGGCGATGTCGCCGGAGTGATCGTCTTCGACCACGACAGCCGCGCTGTTGGCTAGCGCTGCAGCAAGCGCCGCCATACGACTCGCCGATGTGGTGACCCCCGTCGGGTTGTGCGCACGCGGCTGGAGGAAGACTGCAACCGGCTGGCGTCGTAACGCGGTGACGAACTGAGACACGATCGGACCCTCGTGGTCGAGATCGACGCCGATCACCTCCGCACCGAGCTCGTCGAGCAGATCGAGCAACGGCGGGAACGTAGGATGTTCGACTATCACACGATCGCCGAGGCGGACGATCACCTGGGCGACGCGGTCGAGGGCATCCATCGCCCCGTCGACGACCGTGATGGCTTCGGCCTTGAACGGCCAGCCGTCGATGAGGCGCGCCTCGAGTTGTGGCAGCACCGGATGGTCGAGGTAGCTCGACGTCAACGACTGGCGGCTGACCTTGGCAACGGCCGGGCCGAGATCCGGTAGCAACGCCGATGGGGGAGTGCCGGTGGAAAGGTCGAGTGCAAAGTGGCCTGGCCCCTCCGTGACCCGACGGTAGCGACGCGGTGAACCCGGCCCGGTCGGCTGTCGCACGAACGTGCCCTGTCGGCCGCGGGCATCGATCGCACCTACCGCCGTCAGTGTCTGCCACGCCTCGCTGACCGTCGTCGGCGAGACGCCCAGCGACTTCGACAGTTCGCGCACGGTCGGCAAGCGCGTGCCGACGGCAAGATCGCCGCGGGTGATCATCCGCCCCACCGCGGCCGCGATGCCGCGGGCGCTGCGATCTTCGATGGTTTCGATGAAGACGGCCGTCATTGTGCGGTAACAATACCGTCATTGTCCGATCCGCCTCGCTGACGGCTGGCTGTGTGATCAATCGTCAAGGTCGTGGTCCGGCTCGCCGTTTGCGGACCCGATCCATATCAGGGCATTCATTGTGTGAGTACACGTTCCCCGGAGGATTCCTGTGAGGACATGAACAGGCAGTCGGTTCATGTGCTCACAAGAACCGCCACGGAGACTTGCCGGCTTCGCTGCGAGTCGTCCTCCATCAGCGCAGGCAGTGCCGCACGCTTCTGCCATTTGAACTGGTTGTACGGTAACAATCGTCGTATTGTGCGCTCTGACCTGGCACATTACGATCTCGGCCATGCCGAACATCGTGCGCGCCGCGCTTCTCCAAACCGACTGGGCCGGAACGAAGGAGGCAATGATCGACAAGCACGAGCAGGCCGCCCACGACGCCAAGGCCGAGGGTGCCCAGGTGATCTGCTTCCAGGAGCTCTTCTACGGCCCGTACTTCTGCCAGGTGCAAGACACCCAGTACTACAGCTACACCGAGTTGATCCCCGATGGCCCGACCACGCAGCGCTTCTCGAGCCTCGCCAAGGAGCTCGGCCTGGTGATGGTGCTGCCGATGTACGAACACGAGCAGGCCGGGATGTACTACAACACGGCTGCTGTGATCGACGCCGATGGCAAGTACCTCGGCAAGTTCCGCAAGCAGCACATCCCGCAGACCAAGGGGTTCTGGGAGAAGTTCTACTTCCGGCCCGGTAACGGCGGTTACCCGATCTTCGAAACGGCGGTCGGCAAGGTCGGCGTGTACATCTGCTACGACCGGCACTTCCCGGAAGGCTGGCGAGCGCTCGGGCTCAATGGCGCCGAGATCGTGTTCAATCCATCAGCCACGCATCGCGGCCTGAGTGAGTACATCTGGCGCATCGAGCAGCCCGCTGCGGCTGTCGCCAACATGTACTACGTAGGGGCCATCAATCGGGTGGGCATCGAACCCCTCGGCGACGACGACTTCTACGGCCAGAGCTACTTCGTCGATCCGGAGGGCCAGTTCGTCGGCGACGTCGGCGATGCGTACAAGCCGGAGTTGATCGTTCGCGATCTCGATCTCGACAAGATCAAGCTGGTCCGCGATCGGTGGGCGTTCTACCGGGATCGCCGTCCCGATGCCTACGACGAACTGGTAGAGCGGTAGGAGCCACCGATGCCCACGACATTGATCAAGAACGGCCGGGTCGTCTCGACCACAGGTGTGATCGCCCAAGACGTGCTGATCACCGACGAAACCGTCACCGCGCTCGGCGCGCCCGGTTACTTCAGTGAGGAAGGCCGCGACCGAGTGATCGATGCCGCCGGCAAGTACGTCATCCCCGGCGGAGTCGACGTGCACACCCACATGGAGATGCCGTTCGGGGGCACCTACTCCAGCGACACGTTCGAGACCGGCACTCGCGCCGCGGCGTGGGGCGGCGTCACCACCATCGTCGACTTCGCGGTGCAGAACACCGGCGGCGACGTTCACACCGCTCTGGCCGAGTGGCATCGCAAGGCCGACGGCGAGTGCGCGATCGACTACGGGTTCCACCAGATCATCGGCGGGGTCGACGACGAGTCCTTGAAGGGCATGCGGTACTTGGTCGACCACGAGGGCATCACCAGCTTCAAGCTGTTCATGGCCTACCCCGGTGTGCTGTACAGCGACGACGGTCAGTTGCTGCGGGCCATGCAAACCGCCGCCGAATGCGGGGCGATGATCATGATGCACGCCGAGAACGGCATCGCCATCGACGTGCTGAGGCAGCAGGCGGTGGCCCGCGGCGATACCGACCCGAAGTTCCACAGCTACACGCGACCATCGCCGCTCGAGGCCGAGGCGACGCACCGTGCCATCGTGCTCAGTCACGTCGCCGGCAACGTGCCCCTGTACGTCGTGCACATGTCGGCCGGCGACGCGCTCAACGAGATCGCCGCCGCCCGCCACGAGGGTCGCAACGTGTTCGCCGAGACGTGCCCGCAGTACCTGTGGCTGACTCTTGAAGAGACACTCGGCAGGCCGGGCTTCGAAGGCGCCAAATGGGTCTGCAGCACGCCGGTTCGCAGCAGGGACCACGATCCCGACTACATCGGTCAGATGGGTCACGGCCACCAGGGTGATCTGTGGAAGGGGCTGCGGATGAACGAGCTCGCCGTCGTCAGCACCGACCACTGCCCGTTCTGCATGAAGGATCAGAAGGAGCTCGGCATCGGCAACTTCGCGGCCATCCCGAACGGGATCGGTGGTGTCGAACACCGCATGGAGCTGATCTACCAAGGCGTCGTGGCCGGCGAACTGTCACTGGAGCGCTGGGTCGAAACCTGCAGCACCACACCGGCGCGCATGTTCGGGATGTATCCGCGCAAGGGTGTGATCGCCCCGGGCAGTGACGCAGACATCGTCGTCTGGGATCCCAACACCAAGACCAAGATCGGGATCAACGACAAGCATCACATGAACATGGATTACTCGGCCTGGGAGGGGTGGGTGATCGACGGCAAGGTCGACACGGTGTTGTCGCGCGGCTCTGTCGTCATCGAGAACGACAAGTACACGGGTCGTAAAGGACACGGTCAGTTCATCAAGCGTGGGCTGAGTCAATATCTCGTCTAGGCCTCGTCCAGGCCCGCCTCGGGATCATCAACACTCGTCGCTCGACACGATCGAGGGGACCGCACCCTCGATCTATCGTCTCGCAATCGACTGTTGATGCTCCCTCGCTACTCACTAAGTGCATTCAACAATCCGGCGGTGTCACCTTGCTGTCGGATCAAAGGAAAGGGAATCTGAACGATGAATCGAATATCGCATTGGGTTGATGGTCGCGTTTTGGAGGGGACCTCGGGGCGGTCGGGGGTGGTTTGGGATCCGGCCACTGGGGTCCAGCAGTCTGCTGTTGATCTGGCTTCGGCATCCGAGGTGGATCACGCGGTTGCTGTTGCCAAGGGTGCTTTTCCGGCATGGCGGGCCACCAACTTGTCGCGACGCGCCGAGGTGATGTTCCACATGCGCGATCTGGTCGACGCCAATCGCAAGGAGATCGCCTCGCTGATCAGCAAGGAGCACGGCAAGGTGCTCGGCGACGCGCTGGGCGAGGTGGCTCGTGGGCTGGAGAACATCGAGTTCGCCTGCGGGATCCCCAATCTCTTGAAGGGCGGGTACAGCGAACAGGCCAGTACCGGTGTCGACGTGTACAGCATCAAGCAACCGCTTGGCGTCGTGGCGGGCATCACCCCGTTCAACTTTCCCGGCATGGTACCGATGTGGATGTTCGCCAATGCGCTGGCGTGCGGCAACACGTTCATCCTCAAGCCGAGCGAGAAGGATCCGTCGACGAGCATGCTGATCGGCGAGCTGCTGAAGCAGGCCGGTCTTCCCGATGGTTGCTTCAGCGTGATCAACGGCGACAAGGTCGCCGTCGACCGCATCCTCGAGCACCCCGACATCGCCGCGGTCAGCTTCGTCGGCTCCACTCCGATCGCCAAGTACATCTACGAGACGGGCACCAGGAACGGCAAGCGAGTGCAGGCCCTCGGCGGTGCCAAGAACCACATGCTGGTGCTGCCCGACGCCGACCTCGACATGGCCGCCGATGCCGCGGTGAGTGCCGCTTATGGTTCGGCTGGCGAGCGGTGCATGGCCATATCCGTCGTGCTCGCCAGCGACGCGATCGCCGACAAGCTGATCGACAAGATCAAGGACCGCATCCCCACGATCAAGGTCGGTCCGGCCAGTGAGCCTGACAACGAGATGGGCCCTCTGATCACCGGCGAGCACCGCGACAAGGTTGCCGGCTATCTCGCCGGTGCCGAGGGCGAGGGTGCTTCCCTCGTCGTCGACGGTCGCATCGACGCACCCACTGGCGGCGGCTTCTTCCTCAAGCCATCGCTCATCGATCGCGCCAGGCCGGGAATGGCCTGCTACGACGACGAGATCTTCGGGCCGGTGCTCACGATCACGCGCATCAGCGGCTATCAAGAAGGCCTCGATCTGATCAACAACAACCCGTATGGCAATGGCACAGCGATCTTCACGCGCGACGGTGGCGCGGCACGCCAGTTCGAGTTCGACGTGCAGGTCGGCATGGTCGGTGTCAACGTGCCGATTCCCGTGCCGGTCAGTTACTACAGCTTCGGAGGATGGAAGAACAGCTTGTTCGGCGACACCCACATGTACGGTCCGGAAGGCATCAACTTCTACACGAAGACCAAGGTGGTGACATCGCGCTGGCCCGACCCACGAACCAGCAGCGTCGACCTCGGATTCCCCCAGAACCGATGAACTCAAGGACGCCAGACAAGGCTCGGCGCTCGGGGCTTCGGCGTCGCTCGGCGTTCGTCCTTCGACACGGTCAGGGGAACCCCACCCCTGACCTACCGTCTCAGGATCGAACCCCGAGCGAGGCCTCGCTTGCGCGACTTCTGCGCCCCGCAGACGCTGTGGCTGCCGCCGCAAGCTTGGAGGAGAGGGCTGATGGACTTTGGGGTGGTACTGCAGACAACTCCTCCTTCGGCTCGGGTGGTCGATCTGGCCAAGCGCGCGGAGGCGTACGGGTTCACCAATGTGTGGACGTTCGACTCGCACATCTTGTGGGAGGAGCCGTACGTCATCTTCAGCCAGATCCTGGCCGAGACCCGCAAGGTCGTGGTCGGGCCGATGGTCACCAATCCGGCGACGCGCGACTGGACCGTCACGGCCAGCGTCTACGCCACGCTGAACGAGATGTACGGCAACCGAACGGTGTGCGGCATCGGCCGCGGCGATTCGGCAGTGCGCGTCACGAACGGCGCCCCAACCACTCTGGCGACCCTGCGCGACTCGATACATGTCATCCGCGAGCTGGCCAATGGGAGAAGTGTCGACTACAAGGGTTCGCAACTCCGCTTCCCGTGGTCGACCGGCAGCGCGCTCGAGGTCTGGGTGGCGGCCTATGGCCCGAAGGCACTGTCGCTCACTGGCGAAGTCGGCGACGGGTTCATCCTGCAACTGGCCGACCTGTCGATCGCCGAATGGACGATCGCGGCTGTGCGCAACTCCGCCGCGGCGATTGGTCGCAACCCGGACGACATCACCATCTGCGTCGCCGCGCCGGCGTACGTCACCGATGGTTCCGCTGATGGCCTTGCTCATGGTCGCGAGCAGTGTCGTTGGTTCGGCGGGATGGTCGGCAACCACGTGGCCGACATCGTTGCTCGATATGGCGACACGAGCGACGCCGTGCCCCAAGCGCTCACGGACTACATCAAAGGTCGCGAGGGCTACGACTACAACGAGCACGGTCAGGCCGGCAACGTGCACACCCAGTTCGTCCCCGACGACATCGTCGACCGCTTCTGCATCGTCGGTCCCGTCAGCGATCACATCGAGCGGATGATCGCGTTGAAGGCGCTCGGCGTCGACCAGTTCGCCATCTACCTCCAGCACGACGACAAGGATCACACCCTGCAGATGTACGGCGAGCGAGTCATGCCCGCCGTCGCGGAAACGGTGAAGGCCAGGGCGTGACGACCAACGGCTCGCCGAAAACGATCGCCCGGATACGCAAGCTGATCATGTTCCCGTTCGCCTTTGCCTTCGTGGCGGCGCTGTGGGAGGGCTACAAGGCGATCGGGCCCGCCAACGGTGGCCGCATGCTCGGGGTGCGGTTGTTGCCACGCACGAGTGACCGGGCGATGCCGCACGTGTGGGAGATGGTGTCGCGGCTGAACCGATCGGAGGTGCGCGGTGGAAAGCAGACGATCCTCAGTGTGGTCACCTCGGCAACGTGGTATTCGTTCCGGGTCGCTCTTGCCGCATTCGTGATCGGCTCGTTGTTCGGCGTCGGGGTCGCGGTGCTGATGGCTCGCTTCAAGTTGGTCGAACGTGGCCTGATGCCCTACCTCATCATGTCGCAGACGGTGCCGATCATCGTGTTGGGTCCACTGATCGTCACCTTGATGGCCTACAACAGCCGCGATCTGGCAACCAAGACGTGGATCGCGGCGACTCTGCTGGGTGTGTTCCTCGCCTTCTTCCCGGTCGCCGTGGCTACCCTCCGCGGGCTGCAGTCCACGCCACCGGCGGCAGTCGAGTTGATGGAATCACTGGCGTCGCCATGGTGGCGCACCTTGATCAAGTTGAGGTTCCCGGCGGCGGTGCCGCACATCGCCCCGGCACTTCGTGTGGCAGGCGCGGCCGCTGTGGTCGGCGTCGTCGTCGCAGAGATCTCACTCGGCATACGCGCCGGTGTGGGACGGCTGATCCTGTCGTACGGGGAAGAAGCATCGAGCGACCCCGCCAAGTTGTACACGGCGGTCTTCGGTGCGGCAGCGCTGGGATTGGTGATGGCTGCCCTGGTTGCGTTGATCGATCGGCAGATGATGCGCAACCATCCTCCCGAGGGCGGTCGATGAGCCAGTCGGATGGGCGAGAGGTGGCCGTGCTGGTCCGCGGTGTCGACAAGGTGTTCAACCGCGGCGCCACGAACCAGGTCGACGCGCTGCGCGACATCGACCTAGCGGTTCACCGCGGTGAATTCACCTCTCTGATCGGCCCGTCGGGCTGCGGCAAGTCGACGTTGCTGCGCTTGATCGCCGACCTGATCGAGCCGACGTCCGGCGAGGTGATGGTCAACGGCAAGTCGGCACATCAGGCTCGACTCGATCAGGATTACGGAATGGCCTTCCAGCAGAGTGGCCTCTTCGAATGGCGGACTGTCGAGCGAAACATCGAGCTGCCGCTTGAGCTCAAAGGCTGGGACAAGGATCGGCGCCGAGCACGAAGTGCCGAGATGCTGTCCCTCGTCAAGCTGTCCGACTTTGCGGGCCACATGCCGTGGCAGCTCTCGGGGGGGATGCAGCAGCGGGTCGCCATCGCTCGCGCACTTGCTGCTCATCCCGAGCTCCTGCTGATGGACGAGCCGTTCGGCGCCTTGGACGAGATGACCCGCGAGCACATGCAGGCCGAGTTGTTGCGCATCTGCGGCGAGACCGGAACGACCGTTGTGTTCGTCACTCATTCGATCCCCGAAGCGGTGTACCTCGCAGATCGCGTCGTCGTGATGTCGCCCCGTCCGGGCCGGATCACGTCGGTGATCGATGTAGGCCTCGGTCGCGATCGATCAGAGCTCACCCGCGAAGCAACGCAGTTCTATGAATGCGTCACTGAGGTCCGCGAGGCGCTTCGAGGCTCGCACGTGGGAGACGTCGTCGCCGGAGTCGACGATCGATGAGCGCTGCCACGCGCACTCGGCGAAGCGCCGAGATGGTGCTGCCGCCCGTGGTGTTCGGTGTTGTCTTCGTCGCCCTCTGGCAGGCGTGGGTGACGATCAAGGATGTTCAACCGTTCGTGATCCCGAAGCCGACGGCGATCGTCCAGTCGCTGTTCGACAACCCCAGCCTGGTCACCAAGGCTTGCATCGTCACCGGCGTCAACGCTCTGGTCGGCTTGATCATCGGGACGATCCTTGGGTTCGTCGGGTCGGTGCTCACCAACCGCTTTCGCGTGGTCGCCGAACTCGTCAACCCTCTCGCGGTCACGGTCGCTGCCGTGCCGGCGGTGGTGGTCGTCGGCGTTCTCAACAACATGTACGCACTCGACAGCCAGATCGGTCGACGGATCATGGTCAGCATCGCAGTGTTCTTCATCGTCTTCGTGCAGGTGACCAAGGGACTGACTCAGAACGATGCCACCCAGATCGAGTTGATGCAGTCGTACGCGGCTTCGCCTCGCCAGGTGCTCGCCAAGGTCCGCGTTCCCAACACCATGCCGTTCTTGTTCACGGCCGTTCGCACGGCGGCGCCGATCGCGGTGATCATCGCTCTCGTCAGCGAGTACTTTGGCGGCACACAAGATGGTCTGGGCACGAAGATCGCCAGCGCCCTCAACGGCTCGAACAAAGCCCTCGGTTTCGCCTACGTCGTCGGCGGCACGATCGTCGGTCTGCTGTTCTTCGTCGGCGCAAGTCTCCTGGAATACCTCGTCGTACCGTGGCAGCGGAGCCGGCGAACCGGGTGAAACCAACATCAAACAAAGGGGAGAACATGCAAACGAAACGAATGCTCAAGGCGTTCGCCGTACTGAGCGTTGTACCACTGGTGGTCGCCGCCTGCGGCAGCGACTCCAAGTCCAGCGACGCCACCTCGGCTCCGGCGGTCACCACAGGTCCGGCGGCCACAACGGCGACGCCGAGCTCAGCGGCCCCGTCTGGCGGAACCGGGCTTGCCGTCGATGTGTCGAAGTGCACGGCGCCCACCGGCGCGAAGGTGAAGCTGCAGCTGCAGTGGTTCGTGCAGGCCCAGTTCGGCGGGTACTACGCGGCGGTCGACAAGGGCTTCTACAAAGATGCCGGTCTCGACGTGGAGATCGTGGAGGGTGGTACCGACATCGCTCCGCAGAAGACACTGGCCAGCGGTGCAGTCGACTTCGCCATCTCGTGGGTACCCAAGGCATTGGCCGAGCGTGAGGCCGGAGCCAAGGTCACCGACATCGCCCAGATCTTCCAGCGCAGCGGAACCTTGCAGGTGAGCTTCAAGGACAAGAACATCACCACTGCGGCCGACTTCAAAGGCAAGAAGATCGGCAACTGGGGCTTCGGCAACGAGTACGAGATCTTCGCCGCCCTGTCGAAGGACGGTCTTGATCCGGCCAAGGACGTCACCTTGCTCCAGCAGAACTTCGACATGAACGGCCTGCTGTCCGGCGACATCGATGCGGCTGAGGCGATGACGTACAACGAGTACGCGCAGGTGCTGGAAGCCAAGAACCCGGCGACCGGCGCTCTGTACACTCCGGCTGACCTCAACGTCGTGTCGTACGAGACAGAAGGTGTCGGCATGCTGCAGGATGCCATCTGGGCCGACGAGACCCGGCTTGCCGATCCCGCGTACTGCGGCGAGGCGATCGCCTTCGTCAAGGCATCGCTCAAGGGTTGGGCGTACTGCCGCGACAACGCAGCCGACTGCCGCGACATCGTCGTGAGCAAGGGCTCGAAGCTCGGTGCGACGCATCAGCTGTGGCAGATGAACGAAATCAACAAGCTGATCTGGCCATCGACGATCGGTGTCGGTGTGATCGACCAGACTGCCTGGGATCGAACAGCCCAGATCGCCAGCCAGACGAAGAACCTCGATGGCAAGACCGTGCTCACGAAAGCACCCGACGCGACGTCGTACACCAACGACATCGTCAACGAAGCCATCAAGCAGTTGAAGACGGAGAACGTCGACGTCAACGGCTCGAGTTTCGCCCCCGTCACCGTCACCCTGACTGAGGGTGGCGCCTGACCGCAGCTTCGGGCTCCGCTGTGGAGGGGCGGGTCGCTTCGGCGGCCCGCCCTTCTCGCGTCGTGTCGTGGGCGCCGTGGATCTTCGTCGTGCTCTGGAGCACGGGATTCGTCGCCGCCCGTTACGCCACCGCCGACACGGGTCCGTTGACGTTCCTCGCGGTACGCATGGTGATCGCCTCGGCAGCGTTGGCGTTGGTCGCCGCGCTGCGAACTGCGACGCGCGTCGAGCGACGGCTCGTGCCGTGGGTGGTTCTGGCGGGAATCGGCATGCACGTGCTGTACCTCGGTGGAGTGTTCGTGGCCATCGATCGTGGCCTGCCGGCCGGTGTCAGTGCACTGATCGCCGGCCTTCATCCCGTGCTCACTGCGCTTGCCTCTCGCCGCGTGCTGGGCGAGCGACTGGTCCGTATTCAGTGGATCGGCGTTGCGTTGGGCTTCGCCGGGGTGATCGCTGTCGTGGTCGATCGACTGCTCACCCATTCCACCGGAGTGACGGCGATGACGATGGGGGCATCGGCGATCAGCGTCCTGGGCATGTCGGGAGGCACGCTGGTGCAGCGCAAGAAGTGCTCCACGATGCCGCTGCTGTGGGGCACCGTCATCCAATATGCGGGCGCCGGCTTCGTTCTGTTGGTGCTCGCCGCGGCGTGGGAGCACATCGACTTCCGCATCACCGGTCGCTCGTTGTTCGCCCTGCTGTGGGCCGTAGTCGTGTTGTCGATCGCTGCGGTGTTGCTGATGCTCTGGCTGCTGCAGCGCCGAGCCGCGTCGCAGGTAACCAGCCTGTTCTTCCTCACCCCGGCGTTGAGCGCCGTGGAGGGTGCGGTGCTGTTCGGCGAGCGTCTCGGGGCGCTCGCCCTGGTCGGATTGCTGATTTCATTGCTAGGAGTCGCCTTTGTGACTCGCAGGGCGATATAACGTTTGAACAGCGGATCGGCAAAGAGGCCGGTTCCGTTGGGGAGGAGGTGCCCATGACGGACACCGTGGAACGCCCTGCGGGGCGCGAACCAGAGACCATCACCCGTGTGGTGGTGAGGTTTGCCGGCGACTCCGGCGACGGCATGCAGCTCACCGGCGACAGGTTCACGTCGGTCAGCGCGGCGTTCGGCAACGACTTGTCGACGCTGCCGGAGTACCCAGCCGAGATTCGGGCGCCAGCAGGCACGGTGAACGGCGTTTCCAGCTTCCAGGTGCAGATCAGCGATCACGACATCACCACCCCCGGCGACGCGCCGAGCGTGCTGATCGCCATGAACCCGGCGGCGCTCAAGGCCGATCTCAACAGGCTCGAACCCCATGGACTGTTGATCGTCAACAGCGACGCGTTCGGCGAGCGCGATCTCGCCAAGGCCGGCTACGCGGTCAACCCGCTGCTCGACGATTCACTGGCCGGCTACCGGGTCGTGGAAGTGCCGATGACATCGCTCACGCAGAAAGCGACGGAGCCCCTGGGCGTCAAGCCTCGCGATGCCGAGCGGTCCAAGAACTTCTTCGCGCTCGGCCTCGTCTCGTGGCTGTATTCGCGCCCGACGCAGCCGACGCTCGACTGGATCGCCAGCAGGTTCAAGGACGACCTCGTCCGCCTCAGCAACTCCACAGCGTTCACCGCCGGCTTCAACTTCGGTGAGACCACCGAGCAGTTCGAGCATCGCTTCGAGGTGTTGCCGGCGAAGCTGCCGCCCGGTGAGTACACCAACATCAGCGGCAACGTTGCGTTGGCGTGGGGCCTGGTGGCGGCCGGGCAACTGGCCAAGCTGCCGGTCTTCCTCGGCAGCTATCCCATCACGCCGGCCAGCGACATCCTCCACGAGCTGTCGAAGCACAAGCACTTCGGCGTCCGCACCGTGCAGGCCGAAGACGAGATCGCCGCTGTCGGCATGGCGCTCGGCGCGGCGTTCGCCGGACACCTGGGCGTCACCTCCACCAGCGGGCCAGGTGTCGCCCTGAAGAGCGAGACAACCAGCCTTGCCGTGTCGCTGGAGCTCCCGCTGTTGATCATTGACGTGCAGCGCGGCGGTCCTTCCACCGGGCTGCCGACCAAGACCGAGGCGGCCGACCTCAACATCGCCATCTACGGCCGTCACGGCGAAGCCCCGCTCCCGGTCGTGGCCGCCTACAGCCCGGTCAACTGCTTCTTCGCAGCCATCGAGGCGGCGCGCATCGCCTTGAAGTACCGCACCCCGGTCATCCTGCTCAGCGATGGGTACATCGCCAACGGCAGTGAGCCCTGGTTGTTGCCCGACATCGACTCGTTGCCCGACATCTCCGTGCCGTTTGCCACCGAGATGAACCACACCAACGACGACGGTACGACCGAGTTCTGGCCGTACCGGCGCGACCCGGAGACGTTGGCTCGGCCGTGGGCGATTCCCGGCACGCCGAAGCTCATGCACCGAGTCGGCGGCCTCGAGAAGGAAGACGGCCGAGGCGACATCAACTACACACCCGAGAACCATCAGCGCATGGTTGATCTGCGAGCTGCCAAGATCGCCGGCATTGCCAACGACATCCCGCCCGCAGTCGCGGTTGGCGATGTCGACGACGCCGATGTCTGCGTCCTGGGCTGGGGCTCGACGTGGGCCGCGATCGATGCCGCGGTGCAACGCACTCGTCGCCGCGGTCTGAAGGTCGCCTGGGTGCACCTCACCCATGTCAACCCGTTGCCGCCCAACCTGGGCGACATCTTGAAGAAGTACCCCCGCGTCATCGTGCCCGAGCTCAACCTCGGTCAGATGTGTCGAATCGTGCGTGCCAACTACCTGATCGACGCCCAAGCGGTCACCAAGGTGCAGGGTCTGCCGTTCACATCGCGCGAGCTCGAAGATGCCATCGAAGGAGCGCTGCAATGAGCGACACCATCGTTCCGGTCACGACCAAGAAGGACTGGACCAGCGATCAGGAAGTGCGTTGGTGCCCTGGGTGCGGTGACTACGGCATCTTGTTGGCCGTCCAGCAACTCATGCCCGAGCTCGGCATCGCCCCCGAGAACACGGTGTTCATCAGCGGGATCGGCTGCAGCAGTCGCTTCCCGTACTACATGAACACCTATGGCATGCACGGCATCCACGGGCGTGCGCCGGCCATCGCCACCGGCGTCGCGGTTGCCCGACCCGATCTCGACGTGTGGGTCATCACCGGTGACGGAGATGGTCTCTCGATCGGCGGGAACCACCTGATCCATGCCCTGCGCCGCAACGTCAACCTCACCATCTTGCTGTTCAACAACCGCATCTACGGCCTCACCAAGGGTCAGTACTCGCCGACGTCGGAGATTGGCAAGGTCACCAAGAGCACCCCGTTCGGGTCGGTGGATCCGCCGTTCAACCCGCTGTCGGTGGCGCTGGGCGCCGAGGCCAGCTTCGTGGCCCGCACCCACGACCTCGACCGCAAGCACATGATGGACATCTTCCGCCAGGCCCACGCCCACCGGGGTGCCTCGTTCGTCGAGATCTTCCAGAACTGCAACGTGTTCAACGACGGCGCCTTCGACGACGTCACCAGTCGCCAAGTCCGCGAAGAGATGATGATCGATCTTCGTCACGGGCAGCCCATCAGATTCGGCGCCGAAGGCCACAAGGGCGTCGTCATGGGAACCGATGGCCAGTTGCGCATCGTCGAAGTCGCCGATGTTGGTGAAGAGGCGATCCTGGTGCACGACGCGCTTCGCGACGATCCCGGTCTTGCGTTCGCTTTGGCCCGGCTGTCGCACGACGACCACTCGGCCACGACGTTCGGCGTGTTCCGCGCCGTCGACCGTCCCGACTACGGCATGGCCGTCGGCCGCCAACTGGCGGAGACCTCGTCGAAGAAGGGCCCTGGTGACCTCGCCGCGCTCCTGCGCAGCAACGGCACCTGGGCCGTCGCCTAGCCACCACGTTCCCGACCAACCCACCTGCTTGGGCGCGCTTTCGGAAGCGTCGCTTCCCCGGTGGAGCCCATCGAATCTCGATGGGCGGAACTCCGGAAGTGACCGTTCTGCCGCCGCGCCCAAGCGAGGGTGGTGGTCAGTCGGCGGCGCGTGGGACTCCGTCTGGGTTGGGTGGCCGTTCACCGCGCAGGTCGGCTACGACCGCGACCAGACGGCCCATCACGGCATCGGCGGCCAGGCGGACCTCGTCGACGGTGGGCTCGGTGGTAGGCCCGATGTTCATCAAGGCGCGCACGTCGATCGGCGCACCGACCCGGGTGTCGACCTTCGGGCGCCGGATCAGGTTTCGCAACAGCGTCGGCACCACCCTGCGCTGGCCGACGACCCGATGAGCGCCGACCATCGCCACCGGGACGATCGGCGCGCCCGTTCGCAGCGCCAGCCTGACCGATCCGGTCTTGGCCCGCTCCGGCCACATCATCGGGTCGCGGGTGAGCCGGCCTTCGGGGAAGATGCCGACTGCCTCACCGTCGGCCAGGGCGAGAGCGGCCTCGTCGAGCGATGTTGCGGCATCGGCCGCGCCACGCTTGACCATGATGAAGCCGAGCCGACGAGCGATCGTGCCGAGCAGCGGTGCTTTGAACACACCGGATGTGGCCAGCAGGCGGAGAGAGCGACCCATTCGCCGGCACGCCAGCGCCAGCAGCACGCCGTCGGCGTAGCTCGTGTGGTTGGAGATGACGATGATCGGCCCGGGCGGCAACCGCAGCGCTGCCTCTCGCCGTCCGCGTTGTCGCTCGATCTGCAATCTGCTGAAGAAGGCCGTTGCCGAGCCCAGGACCGCGGCCAGCACTGCGTAGAGAATCGCGCCGGTTCGACCCGGCTTGCGCCACATCTGCAGCCGCGTCAGCCCGTGTAGAACGAGTCGGCCACCGTGAGGGCTTCGTCGAGGATGGCCAATCCTTCCAACACCTCGTCGGCGGTGGCCGTGCACGGAGGCACGACATGCAGACGGTTGAAGTGCGTGAACGGCCACAGTCCCCGCTGCTTGCACGCCGCGGCCAGGTCGGCCATCGGCTTGGCATCGGCGCCCGAGGCGTTGTACGGCACGAGGGGCTGCCGCGTCGCCCGGTCGGTCACGAGGTCGAGCGCCCAGAACACGCCGAGACCGCGGATCTCGCCGATGCTCGGATGGTTGGCCTGCAACTTTTCCAGGCCCGGGGCGATCACCTCGGTGCCGAGCATTCGAGCGTGTTCGACGATGCCCTCTTCCCTGAAGATGTTGATGCTCGCCACTGCCGACGCGCAGGCCAGCGGATGCCCCGAGTAGGTGAGCCCACCGGGGAAGGCGCGATCGCGGAACGTATCGGCGATCTTCTGGCTGATCACGACGCCACCGAGCGGCAGATAGCCGGAGTTGACTCCCTTGGCGAAGCAAACGAGGTCGGGCTGCACGCCCCATCTCTGAAAGGCGAACCACTCACCGCAGCGGCCGAAACCGGCCATCACCTCGTCACAGATCATCACGATGCCGTGGCGATCGCAACGCTCGCGGATGCCTTGGAGGTAGCCGTCGGGTGGCACGAGTATCCCGTTGGTGCCGACGACCGTCTCGATGAGGATCGCCGCGACGGTGTGGCTGCCCTCGACCATCAGGACATCGTCGAGGTGGGCTAGGGCACGCTCGCACTCTTCGGCCTCGCTGCTCGAGTGGAAGGCGCTGCGATACGCGTATGGCCCCCAGAACTTGACAACTCCGGGCATGCCCGGTTCGCTCGGCCAGCGGCGCGGATCGCCGGTGAGGCTGATGGCCC
Source organism: Ilumatobacteraceae bacterium (assembly GCA_963720775.1). Classification (GTDB taxonomy): domain Bacteria; phylum Actinomycetota; class Acidimicrobiia; order Acidimicrobiales; family Ilumatobacteraceae; genus JAENVT01. The sequence continues at coordinate 62,478 of CAVRGR010000003.1, forward strand.
CGTTGGTGCCACCGTGGTAGCTGCGGTAGTGGGTGAGGACCTTGTTGCGACTGGTGTGCAGGCGAGCCATGCGCACTGCGTTTTCGGTGGCCTCGGCCCCGCCGTTGGTGAAGAAGACCATGTTCAACTGGCTGTCGTCGAGCTTCTCCGCGGCGGCTTCACAGATGAGCCGCGCCGCTTCGCTGCGCGCATCGTTGGCATGGAACGGCGCCACGGTGCACAGCCGATCGGCCTGCTCCTTGATGGCCGCGACGAGCTTGGGATGCTGATGGCCGATGTTGACGTTTACGAGCTGGCTGGAGAAATCGAGGTAACGGGTGCCGTCCTGCGTCCAGAAGCAGCTGCCCTCGGCTCGGGTGACGACAGCTGGGTTGAGTGCGCCTTGTGCGCTCCAGGAGTGGAAGACGTGGGCGCGGTCGTTGGCGAACGCGTTCTCTGGATGAGTGTCGAGCGCAGTCATGTCGAGCATCGTATTCGATACAGAACATGCCGTACAGACTGCACTTTGTACCCGTACAGAGTTGTCAGCCGAGCGCGGCGATGGCCTCGGCGATCGACAGTGTGCGCTGGGCGTTGGCCACATGCAGGTTCTCGATCATGCGCCCGTCGACGGTGACGACACCTCGACCGTCGGTAACTGCCTGGTCGAAGGCGGCGATGATGCGTCGTGCCTGGTCGACGTCGGCAGGCGATGGTGCCCAGGCGTTGTTGGCGATCTCCACCTGAGTCGGATGGATCAGGGTCTTGCCGTCGAATCCGAGTTCCACGCCCTGCGCACACTCGGCGGCGAAGCCATCGAGATCCTTCACGTCGTTGAACACACCGTCGAGGATCGTCTTGCCGGCCTCTCGCGCGGCCAGCAATGCGGTCGCCAGGTGGGTGAGCAGCGCTCGTCGTCCGGTGGCGAGCGGAACCCGCAACTCGCGAGCGAGATCGTTGGTGCCCATCACCAGGACAGACACCCGTGGATGGGCGGCTATCGAGCGGGCGTCGAAGATTGCCGTCGGCGTCTCGACCATCGCCCACACCGTCATCGATTCCGGTGCGCCGGCTGCCTCGAGTCGCGCTGACACATCGTCGAGATAGGCCACCGAGCTCACTTTTGGAACGACGACGGCGGCTGCAGTCGACGTCGCGATTGCGGCCAGATCGGCCGGTCCCCAAGGCGTGTCGAGACCGTTGCAGCGAATCGTCAGCTCGCGGCGGCCGTACTCACCTGACGCCGCGGCGGTGCAGGCGGCGACTCGGGCCGACTCCTTGGCGTCGGGAGCGACCGCATCTTCGAGGTCGAAGATGATGGCGTCGGCCGGCAACGACTTCGCCTTTTCGAGGGCGCGATCGTTGGCGGCGGGCATGTACAACGCCGAGCGCAGCGGGCGATAGCGGCTCACGGGGCGAATCCGTACGCGGCTGCGAGCTGCGGATCGCGCTCGGCAAGCCGATGGGCGAGGTCGACGACGACCTTGCACTGCTTGACCGATGCGTCGTCCTCCATCTTGCCGTCGAGCATGATCGCTCCGGTTCCGTCACCCATCGCATCGATGACCCGCTGGGCGCGGGCGACATCGGCCGGCCGCGGGCTGAAGACGCGCTTGGCGATCTCGATCTGTACCGGATGCAGGCTCCATGCCCCGACACATCCGAGGAGGTAGGCATTCCGAAACTGGTCTTCGCAGGCAACAGTGTCCTTGATGTCGCCGAACGGTCCGTAGAAAGGGAGCAGACCGAACGTGACACATGCGTCGACCATTCGGGCCAGGGTGTAGTGCCACAGATCCTGTTGAAAGGTGGCTCGCATTGCCTCGGGGTTGTCGGGTTCGGGGTCGGCACGCACCACGTAGTCGGGATGGCCTCCGCCGACGCGGGTGGTCTTCATCCGACGGTTGGCGGCGAGGTCGGCGGGCCCGAGCGAAAGACCTTGCATGCGCGGCGATGCCGCGCAGATCTCCTCGATGTTGGCCACGCCTCGGGCGGTTTCGAGGATCGCGTGCACGAGGATCGGTCGATCGAGGTGAGCGCTGGCCTCCAGTTGGGCCAGCAGGCGATCGACGTAGTGGATGTCCTCCGGGCCCTCGACCTTGGGGACCATGATGACGTCGAGCTTGTCGCCGACCTCGGTGACCAGCGTGGTGAGGTCGTCGAGGCACCACGGCGAATCGAGGCTGTTGATCCGCGTCCACAACTGCGTGTCACCCATGTTCAGCGAGCGGGCCACGTTCACCAGCCCGGCGCGCGCCGCTTCCTTGTCGGCCATCGGGATCGCGTCCTCGAGATTGCCGAGGAGGATGTCGACGGTTGGCACCACCTCGGGAAGCTTGGCCACCACCTTGTCGATGTGCGGCGGGAAGAAGTGGATCACCCGGCTCGGCCTGAACGGGATCTCGCTCAGTGGTGCCGGGGCGCCGACAGCCAGCGGTTTGAAGAAGTCTCGGGCGCTGCGCACGGTTGCAAGGGTATGTGTCGCTGGGGTCGGCGACGAAACGGGCATGATGGTCCGGTGACTGTGCGTTTCAAGGCGATCCTGTTCGATGCCGGCGGGGTGCTGGTGCTTCCCGACCCGACAGTGCTCGGCCCACTGCTCGCCTACTACGGCGGTGACCCGTCCCTCGAGGCACATCGTCGCGCCCACTACGCCGGTATGGCTGCGAAGTCGGCGGCGGGCACCGCTGAAGGGTTCTGGTCGGAGTACGACTATTCGTACGTGCGCAGCATTCGCGTGCCGGAGCCGGATGTCGAGGCAGCCGTCAAGACCCTGCATCTCACTCGGAATCCGTACCTGTGGCGCTGGCCGATCCCGGAGAGCTTCGCCGCCTTGAAGGCCCTAGCAGCTGCTGGTGTGCCCCTTGGTGTCGTCTCCAACGCGAGCGGCCAGATCGACGAGATGCTCACCAGGAGCGGCGTCTGCCAAGTGGGCGACGGGCCCAACGTGTGCGTGCGGATCGTCGTCGACAGTTACCTTGTCGGGGTGACCAAACCCGACCCGCGGATCTTCGACCACGCCCTGCCACACTTCGGCTCCCTCGAGCGAGACCAGATTGCGTTCGTGGGCGATTCGGTGACGCTCGACATCGGAGCAGCCGTCGCGGCAGGGTTGCACCCGATCCTCCTCGATCCCTACGACGATCACCCCGATGCAGACTTCGAGCGGATCCGGTCGCTGATGGAACTGTTGTGACAACCGCCGAAGGCGGTCCCGGCGAGTCGGTCAGCGATCGGTGGTCGCAGTGGAGAGCCACGAACGACCTGGACGAGTACTACTCGCGGTGGAAGCGTCTCGAAGATGCCGGTCACTCGCCTCATGGAGAAGCCGATCTCATCGCCAGCTTCCGTCCGAGCAGCGTGCTCGACGCCGGCTGCGGCATGGGTCGCGTGGCGATCGAGTTGGCCAGTCGGGGCATCGATGTGGTCGGCGTCGATCTCGACGGCGACCTCCTGGCGTTCGCCCGTCGTTCGCAAGCCTCGATCCAATGGGTGCACGCCAACCTCACGACCATGCAGCTGGGTCGTCGTTTCGACGTGGTGGCGATGCCCGGCAACGTCATGGTCTACTGCCGCCCCAGCGATCGGCAGGGCATCGTCCGGAGCGCCGCCGATCATCTCGAACCGCACGGCGTGTTGATCGCCGGATTCGACATCGAACGCAACGAGCAGGCGATCAGTGTGGGTGAGTACGACGAGTTGTGTGCGTCCTCGCATCTGGAGCTCGTCGAGCGCTGGTCGACCTGGCATCGCGACCCGTATCAGGATGGGTCGTATGCGGTGTCGGTGCATCAGCTGCGCGTGCCCGCCTGACGCTCGGGGTCAGTTGTCGCAGAGGCGGCGGGCGATCACCTTGAGACACAGCGTCTCGTCGGCGCCCTCGAAGATGCTCAAGACTCGCGCGTCGACGAACAGGCGGCTCACGGGGTACTCCTCGGCGTACCCGTAACCACCGTGGATCTGCATGGCCTCGCGCGTCACCCATTCCGCGGCCCTGCACACATAGGCCTTCACCATGCTGGCCTCGATGGAGCCCTCGCCCTTGGCCATCAGCGTCGCCACGTGGTAGCTGAACTGACGAGCCGCCTGGATGAGCACGGCCATCCGGCCGAGCTTCACGCGGGTGAGCTCGTACTCGAAGATCGCCGAGCCGAACACGGTGCGGTTGCGGGCGTATTCGGCGGCCGCTTCGTAAGCCGCCTGCATCACACCGATTGCCCGTGCCGCGGTCTGCAACCGGCCGTTCTCGAAGCCCTCCATCTGGAAATAGAAGCCCTTGCCGAGCCCGGCTTCCTCGCCGATCAGGTTCGTCGCCGGTACCCACCAGTTGTCGAGGGCGATCTCGTAGCTGTGCATGCCGCGGTACCCGATGGTGTCGATCGGGCGACCTTCCATCTTCCCAACCGTGCCAGCCGCGCCCGACTCTTGCGTGAACTCGAAGCCGTGGCCTTCGCCTCTGGGCTTGGGAACGATGAACAGGCTGAGTCCGCGGTGCGTCTTGGCCCGGTCGGGGTCGGTGCGAGCGAGCAGCATCAGCACATCGGCTCGCGCCCCGAACGTGCACCACGTCTTCACGCCGTTGATCACGTAACCCGGCACGCCGTCGTTGCCGGTGGCCGGTGTGGCGGTCACCTTGATGCCGGCGACGTCGCTGCCGAAGTCGGGTTCGGTCACGGCGACAGCGGCCATCACCTCGGCGGTGGCCAGTTTCGGTAGCCAGTGGTGCTTCTGCTCCTCGGTTCCGCCCTTCAAGAGAGCCCTCGTGAGGATCTCCGGGCGTGTGATCAGCGAACCGCCGATGCCGAGTGAACCGCGACTGAGCTCCTCGGTGGCCACGACCATGGCGACGTACTCGCCGTCGCCTCCCTCGCTGTATCCGCCGTACTCGGCGGGCACGCTGAGGCCGAACACGCCCATCTCGGCGAGGCTGACGATGAGCTCCTCTGGCACGTCGCCGTTGTGACGATGCACGTGCTCGGCGCGTGGGGCGATCTCGTTGGCTGCGAACGAACGGAACGTGTCTTGAACCATCTCGAACTCGGGGTCGAGGTGGCGCGGTCCTGGCTTGTCGGCCAGAGCAGCGATGAACTCGGGACTGCGGAACTTGTCGAGGAAGGAATGGGCGTCGCGGAGGGGGGCCTCGTCAAGCCCCCACATGGCCTCTCTCCCGCACAGTCGGCTGATCAGATCGTGGATCACGTCGGCCACGAATGCGCAGGTCAGAACGGCCTCGAGGTCACCTTTCGCGCCGTAGTCGAGCATCGATCTGGCTGCTGCGACTTGGGCTGCGGCGTGAGACACGTCGTAGGCCAGCACCTGGTGTTCGTCGGGTCCACCGGTTGCCGCGAGATGACGGATTGCCCGGCCGACCACGTTGCCGGCGAGATCGATGACGTCGGCTGCGCCGACCAGGTCGGCGGCCGGCAACTCGAGGGGTTCCATCGAGCCCGAGGCTACCGAGGAGAGCTGTGTGCCCCGAAAACGCCGGCACCGGCCGGCGGGGAGGTGTGGCAGTGTGGCTCATGCGTTCAGAACCAATCACACGCATCTGCGTGTACTGCGGGTCGAATGCGGGCACATCTCTTTCCTATGGTCAGGCGGCTCGACAACTGGGATCCGCCCTTGCTCATCGCGGGATCGGTCTGGTCTACGGAGGCGGTCACGTCGGGTTGATGGGGCTGGTCGCCGATGCCGCCCTCGCCGCCGACGGCGAGGTGATCGGGGTCATCACCGAGCAACTCGTGCGTGCCGAGGTGGCCCACGACGGTCTGACGCGCCTGGAGGTGGTGCCGACGATGCACGGTCGCAAGGCTCGATTGGCGGAGCTCGCCGATGGGTTCGTTGTACTGCCAGGAGGGTTTGGCACCGTCGATGAATTTGCCGAGGCGCTGACCTGGAACCAGTTGGGCATCATCTCCAAGCCGGTCGTGCTGCTCGACGTCGACGGCTACTGGGACCCGCTCTTCGAGTGGATGAGCAACTCCGTGGCGGCAGGGTTCGTGCGCGACTCTCATCGAATGTTGGCGCAGCGCGCTCACACCATCGACGAGGCCATCGCGCTGGCTACGGGGCCGGTGCCCGACGTCGGGCACAAGTGGATCGACCGCGATGTCACGCCACAGCCTGGTCTACCTCGTTCACGGCCCAGCTGATCACGTCGGCAGCTCGCATCATCAACGCCGGCGTAGCTTCGCCCTCACCCGTCGAGCGGGCGTTGAGCGCAGCTCTCAGCGTGTCGTGCATGGAATCGGGGGTGACCACGAGCCCGTACTCTCCAGCCCCGCGCTTCGACGTGACGTCACCTGTGAACGCCGTGTAGTGAAGGCGCAGTGCGCCGAGCGCGCACCACTCGAACGACTCCAGATCGAATGCGGCACCTGGCTCCTGGCACGCTTCAGCCACCGACTCGGCGAGTTGGTGCCAGTACGTCGAGAGGTTGTCGACCACGAACCGCACTCTGTCCTCGGTGTCGAGCCAGATGTTCAACGTCTCGACGCTGGGGCCGCGCACGGTCACGCCATAGGTAGCCAGCGTGTACCAGGTCACGGGGTTGATCTCGAAGCACTCGCCGTCGTGGTGCAGTTCCCCGGCCAGCGTCCACGGGCGATGCAGCCCGGTTGCCGGCGCGGCGATGAGATCCGCCCAAGCCAGGTAAGGGCCGTCGATCCGCGGAAGCAGCGTGCGGTCAGCCAGCAGTGCGTGGATGGTACGCAGCTCACCGAAGTCTTCTTCGGTCGCCGGTTCGGCCGACACGGCAACGATGTCGATGTCGCTGCGTCCTGGTTGCCAGTCGTCGAGCGCGAACGAGCCGACGACGTACAACCCCTCGACGAGTCCCGGTGCCACCGAATCGGCGATCTCGAGATAGGTGCCGAGCGCGGCTCGCGACATCCATTGCACCAGTCTTGCAGCCGCGAACTCCACGGCAGCTTGATGCTCGTGTGGTGCGAATGGCTACGGTGGCTCGCGTGAACGACACGGTCGTACGGGTCGCCGATGAGCTGTTCGCGCCCGACGCGCCGCACGGCCTGAGCCTCGCCCTCGTGCTCATGCGTCGCGGTGAAGTGGTCTTCGAACGCTACGGAGCGCAGCCCGACACAGCGTTTGGCCCCGGTGGGCCGGTCGACTCGGGCACGACGCTGATCTCGTGGAGCATGGCCAAGAGCATCACGCACGCTGCGGTCGGCATCCTCGTCGGTGATGGCGTGCTCGACCCGAGTCTTCCGGCAGCCGTTCCCAGTTGGCGAGCCACGCCGAAGGAGTCGATCACCCTGCAAGACCTGCTCGACATGCGGGCCGGACTCGAATGGGTCGAGGACTACATCGACGATTCAGTGAGCAATTGCATCGAGATGCTCTTCGGGTCGGGTCAGCACGACATGGCTGCATACGCCGCGTCGCTCCCGATAGCCGTCGCCGCCGGCTCGACGTGGAACTACTCCAGCGGCACCACCAACGTCATCTGCCGCATCGTGGGGGATGCGGTCGGTGGGGGTCGTGACGGGATGGAGACGTTCCTTCGTGAGCGGTTGTTCAGCCCGGTCGGCATGCACAGCGCGGTCCCCGAGTTCGACACCGCCGGCACGTTCATCGGATCCTCGTACGTCTACGCCACGGCTCGCGATTTCGCAGCGTTCGGCGAGCTGTATCGCAATGACGGCACAGTCGGTGGCGAGCGGCTGCTACCAGAAGGTTGGTGCGATCACGCTCGCACCTTCGTGGCTCACGACGAGGACGACTTCGACTACGGCAGCCACTGGTGGTTGTGGCGCGATCAGCCGGGCAGCCTGGCCTGCCACGGCTACGAGGGTCAGTACTGCGTCGTGGTGCCGGACCGCGAGCTGGTGATGGTGCACCTCGGCAAGTCTCCGGTCGACGACCGCCTGGAGCTCACCAGCCGGCTGCGCACGATCGTCAACAGCATCGAGCCCTGACTCGAACCTAGCCGCTGATGAACGCCGTCACGTCGGCGCGACTGGCGAAGGCCTGCGACTCTTCGGGCGTGCAGTTGTTGGTCACCGCGGTCATCAGCTTTCCGAACTGCGTCACCTCGGTCATCGTCAGGTCCTTCATCGTCGTGCCCTTGCCGAGGTAGGTCTCGATCGCGGCGATGTCGCTCTGGCAATCCGAGGGAACCGTGCCGGCCGAGGTGGTCGAGTCGGTCAAGGATGCAAGGAAGGTGAGGAACGGAACCGTGCCGGGTGCATCTTTCGCGGCGAGATCGACGACCTGCTTGAGCTGATCGGCGTCGGAACCCGTCAGGTTGTACTTGTTGCAACCGGCTGCGGAGCTCTGAGTGTCGAATGCATCAGACTCGGTCTGGAACGACTGTCCGAGTGATTCGAAGTCGGACAGTGTCGCTGTCGTCCAGTCGACCTTGGAGACGGTCGGCTCGATCTGCTTGAGGAAGGTCGACAACAGATCGATGCACTGAGGTGGCATGTCGCCGAAGTCGGAGACCGTGATCGTGTCGTCGGAGCCGCCCGTCGTGTCGGACGCCGAGGCGTCGGCAGCAGTGGATGCGCTCGGCTTGTCGGCTGTGGTGCCGGCCGAGCCGCCGTTGCCGGAGCTCCCACAGGCCGCCAGCAATGCAAACACGACGGTAGCGATCAGCTTTTTCATGTCCCGGACCCTCTTTCGTTTCTAGGGACGATACCCGTTGATGTCATCCAGATACTCGGAGTGTCATGCGGCTCATCCCCTGCGGCGGGCGCCGAAATGGGCTAAGAAAACAGGATGGCCATCGAGTCGGGCGACCCGGCAACGGGAGAACTGCCCCGTGTGTCGTCGGACGACACCGGTGGCCCGCCGCGCCCTCGCCGGTTCCGACCGTTCCGGTTCACCCTGAGGTTGCTGGCCTTCGTCACGATCGTCTACCTCGGAATCTTCACGATCCTGCCGGGCGTGCGCAACGCATCTCGGCAGTTGAGCAACGTCAATCCGGCGCTGCTCGGCCTTGGGTTGTCCCTCGAGATTGCGGCTTTGTTGGCCTACACGCTGCTCACCAGAGCTGCGCTCGGCGACGAGTCCGACAAGATCTCGCGGGCGCGGCTGTTTCGCATCCAATTGAGCACCAAGGCCCTGTCGAGCATCGTGCCGGGCGGGAGCGCTGCCGGATCGGCCATGGGCTACCGCCTGATGACGCTCTCCGGCGTGAACGGACCCGATGCCGGCTTTGCGCTCGCCACGGCCGGCCTTGGCTCCGCGGTGGTGCTCAACTTGCTGTTCTGGATCGCGTTGATGGTCTCGATCCCGATTCGCGGAGTCAACCCCGGATACGCCACTGCCGCCGTTGCCGGAATCGTGCTGATGCTTCTCGCCAGCGGCATCGTGTTCGGGTTGATGGAGGGCCAGGGTCGCGCCGAGCGCATCCTCCGCTGGGGTGCCCGGCACCTCGGACTCAGCGAAGATCGCGCTGCAGCCGGGGTGCGGCACATCGGCGCGCGTCTCGAGGATCTCGCCGGCGACCGGAGGTTGCTCGGGCGAGTCCTCGGGTGGGCAACGGCCAACTGGGTGCTCGACGCCGCCGCGTTGTGGGTGTTCCTGCGCGCGTTCGGGGCGTCGACCGACGTCGATGCGTTGATCGTTGCCTTCGGGCTCGTCAACGTCCTGGCAGTGATACCGATCACGCCTGGAGGTCTCGGCATCATCGATGGCGGCCTTCCTCTTGCTCTCGTCGGTTTCGGCCTGACGCGGGCAACTGCCCTGCTCGGCGTTGCCACCTACCGCCTCGCCCAGTTCTTCTTCCCGATCGTTCTCGGTGGAATCCTGTACGGCTCCTTGCGTGTCGGGCCGTGGAGCATCAAGCGACGGGATCGATTGCGACGGTTGCGCGACATCGCCGCCGATCCAGCGACGAACGAGCGCGCTTTCGACTTCTCGGTGCGCTTCACCCCGCGTCGCAAGGAGCTCGGAGATTCGACGCTGCCGCTGCCAGTGCCGAGCGTTGATGACGATCACGATGTCGACTAGCTACTGTCGAGTCTCATGACCTCGCACGAACGGCCCTTCGGGCGCTGCCTCGAAGACTTCGTGGTCGGCGACGTGTACAAGCACTGGCCGGGCAAGACGATCACCGAGTACGACGACCATCTCTTCTGCATGATCACGATGAACCATCATCCGTTGCACACCAACGATTGGTTCGCAGCAGAAAGCGTGCAAGGTCGCAACGTCGTGGTCGGCAATCTCGTCTACTCCCTCGTGCTCGGCATGAGCGTGCCCGATGTGAGCGGCGCGGCTATCGCCAACCTCGAGGTCGAGACGCTGCAGCACAAGTTCCCCACGTTCCATGGCGACACGATCCATGCCGAGACGCGCGTTCTCGATGTGCAACCGTCGAAGTCGAAACCCGATCGAGGCATCGTCACCGTCGAGAGCAAGGGCTTCAATCAGCATGGGCAGGAGGTCTGTTACTTCCGCCGCAGAGTGATGGTCTGGAAGCGCGATCAGGCGCCGCCACGTCGCCGGCCGTACGACGATGTCGACGTCTGGGCTGACTGACCGTCGCATCCCTGTGGAGCGTCTGTCGCCCGCGTGGGGTGTCGGCACACACTCCGACGAGGTGCTGCGGTGGGGATTGCCCCGCCTGCGCGACCTGCCGTGGCGGCGCACCCGTGACCCGTGGGCGATCCTGGTCAGCGAGGTGATGTTGCAGCAGACCCAAGCCATGCGGGTCATCCCCAGGTGGCAGCAGTTCCTGGCCACGTTCCCCACGCCCTCGGCGTGCGCCGCGGTTCCGTTGGGCGACGTCCTGCGGCTGTGGCAGGGCCTTGGCTACCCTCGGCGTGCCAGGAACCTGCATGCCGCGGCCCGGGCGATCGTCGAGCTCGGTGAGTTCCCTTCGACCCTCGACGGCTTGCTCGCACTTCCCGGTGTCGGCCAGTACACGGCACGCGCCGTGCGCGCCTTCGCCTTCGAGCTCGACAGCGCCGTCGTCGAGACCAACATCGCCCGTGTGCTGGCCCGCATCGCCGGTCGCCGACTGACGGCCGGCGAAGCCCAACGAGCTGCCGATGCCGCGTTGCCCAGCGGCCGGTCGTGGGAGTGGAACCAGTGCCTGATGGATCTCGGTGCCGTGCTGTGCCGGCCGGCGTCGCCGAGTTGCGACAGTTGCCCATTGCTGGATGGATGCGCGTGGCATGGCCGTGACCGGGTCGACCCTGCGGTGGGCTCGGCGGGGGTCAGCGCCCGCCAGGCTCGCTTTCACGGCAGCGACCGCCAAGCCCGCGGCAAGTTGCTGAAGGCGCTCGCCGATGGACCGGTGTCGGATGATCGGTGCGCCGTCGTGATGGGTTGTGACGACGTGCGTGCGATGCGCCTGATCGGTGAGCTGGAACGTGAAGGACTGGTCGTCAGGAGCCGCTACTCGCTGCGCCTCCCGTGACTGGTCTGAACGACGAGCGCATCACGATTGTTGCGTCGAGAGCGACGACAGGGCACTCGGCGCCGGCCCGAGCTTCTGGGTGCCAACGTCGGCTACCGGCGGCCGCGCTCACGCCTGGACTCGCACCCGGATCTCGCAGACGAGCGCTTCCATCCCCGTGACCTCCGAGTCCGGGCGCCAGCCGGATGCGACAAGCAGGCTCACTGGGCGGTGACCGCGGCCACGATCTCTTCGAGCGCTGCGTCGGCGTAGGCGATCATCTCGTCGTCGGTGCGATCCTGTATGGGGTGAGGAGTGAAGACGCGAGCGACGGTGGGAAAGCCGAGCGCCTGCGATTGGGCGATGGCAGCATCGACGAACTGGGATGAGGCTACGAACACACCCGGCAAGCCGCGTGCTTCGAGATCGACGATGTCGTGCACACTGCACGACGTACAACTGCCTCAATCGGCGAGGGCCTCGATCACCAGCTCGCACTGTGTCGCGATCTCTTGACGGAGGTCGACAGGCGCCGGTTTCGCGAACGTCGGCTTCTTGTATCGCAGAACCGTCGCCCCGAGCTCGGTCAGTCGCTGGTCGAGTCGCTCGAGGAACACGTCGCCGCGCGGCTTGGAGATGTCGAGCAGGCCGATCGTCTTGCCGCGCAGGCTCGCCGGGCGTGGCAGCAGCGATCGTTGCAGGACGGTGCGTTCGTTCGTCGGATCCAGCAACAGCCTGCTCATCGCACAACCCTTCTGGTGACGGGCCGGGACCCGAGGTCACCGTTGGCCCATCCGCCAATCATGGCAGAGAACAACCCCGCGCCCCCACCGGCGTGCACGAGCAGCAAACCATCGGGGCGGAACTTCCCGAGCGTTGCGTCGACCAGGTACTCGGGCACGCCTTCGGCCATGTCGAGCGCGCCGCGAATCAACTCCCGTCCAGGAATCTGGAGGCGGTCATGAAGCTCTGCCAGCAGCCGTTCCCTGTCCCATCCCGCCTCACCGAAAACGCGGGCGTGCTCGGGCCCAACCACCAATACACAGTCGTAACCGATGACGAGTTTGGGATGGTGGGCAGTGCGCAGACACGCGGCAAACGTGTTGGCCAACTGGCCGGGGTCGCGAGCCAGTTGGTCGACGATGCAGCGCGGACCTTCGCCGGCAAACGCCGTGACGGTGTCGGCGTCAGGGTCGAAGCCCCGGCTGACCGACAGCGACGTGAACGGGGAACCGACCTCGTCTTCGGCGAAGCAGAACGTGAGCTTTCCCGGGTTGCCGTGAGCGGCCCGGTCGACCCCGCCGGGTCGTCCGCCGCCGATGTTTCGTACCACCAGCTGAACCGCCCGACCGATCGTGAGGTTGGCTCGCGTGCCCTGGCCGAAGACGTTGACGCCGCTGTTGAGGCCGACGGCCCGGGTTCCCGGACCATTGCAGATCAGCACCGGGCCGACTGGCATGGTGGTGGCCAGCACACCATGGATGTTGAACTCGTCGTTGCAGACTGCCTCCAGCGCGGCGAGCACCCAGGGCAGGTGCTCGGGTCGGCATCCGGCCATCACGGCGTTGATGGCGACCTTCTCGACTGTGACCTCCACCAGGTCGGGAGCGACGACCGCGACGACGTCGTCGGGAGCACGCGTCGTTCCTTCCAGCATCCGCAGCACACGCTCCTCGGTCGGAGGTGTCACCGGCAGACCGTCCGTCACGCCGCGATCGAACAGCACCTCCATCTCGTCGTCGAGATCGGCAAGCTCCAAGCGGCGCGAGCGCAACAGGTGTCTGCTGAACTCGGCTCGCAGCGAGTCGACGCGGTTGGGGTCGACGCTCATCGAGCCGCAGCCTGGTCGCATCAGCGGAAGGTCTTCGCCCAGCGTGGCGATGCCGCTGATCCGCTGCCAGTCGGATCGCAACCAGCCGACGGTTCGTTCGACCTCACGACCGTCGACCACGCGAATCAGCGTCGGCACCGTTTCGATCGAGTGGTGCCAACTGATCGACAGGTCTGAATCGTGGATTGGTTTCGCGCCGGCCGGAAAGGTTGGGTCGTCCTGCGTGTAGACCGTCGCGCCGAGCTCACCGAGAAGCGGGGCGATCATCTGGCATGTTTCGCATTCTTGCTTTACGATCACCACCAGACCGTCGGGCAGAATGGGCGATTGATGGTGCCGGTTGGAGAGCTCGACCACGAACGAAACCTAGCGTCGTGCGACGCACGTCACGTTGCCCGGACTTTCGGATGGCCGCGATCGGTGCATAACGTGCCGGTCTTGAGGATCACCCAGTGATGCGGGTCATGTTCCATGGCGTGCGTGGTTCGACGCCGTGCCAGAGCGACGACATTCAGCGCTATGGCGGCAACACGTCGTGCGTCTCGATCGATGCGCCAGGCCAGCAGCCGCTGCTCTTCGACATGGGCACAGGCCTCCGCTACTTCGGCAAGAAGGTGCCAACCGAGAGCCTGTTCCAGGGAAGCTGCTTGCTCAGCCACCTGCACTGGGATCACGTGCAGGGTCTTCCCTTCTTCACCCCACTGCTGCGCGAGGGCTCGAGCCTCGATGTGTATGGCCCTGCTCAGGCCGACGGGCGTTCCCTCGACGACGTCGTGTCGTTCACGATTCGTCCGCCGCTGTTTCCGGTGAGCGTCGATGAACTGCCCGGCGACGTTCGGTTCCACGACACGGCCGACGCCGAGTTCTTGATCGGCGGCTTCAACGTGATGTCTCGACTCATTCCGCATCTCGGGCCCACGCTCGGTTTTCGGATCGAATTCGAGGGGCGTTCCATTGCCTATCTCTCCGATCATCAGCAACCGTTCGACGGCAGTCACTCGGCGGTGCCGGGAGCGCTCGAGCTCGTCACAGGTGTCGACTTGTTGATCCACGATTCGCAGTACACGCCGTCCGAGTTTGCTGCCAAGTCGACGTGGGGTCACTGCACCATCGAGTACGCCGTGTGGCTGGCCTGCCAGGGCAACGTCAAGCAACTGGCGCTCTTCCACCACGATCCGTCGCGGCGAGACGACGACCTCGACGACCTGTTGCGCTGCGCGGCGCGACTTGGTGCGACGCACGGTCTCGATGTGATCGCTGCTTCGGAAGGCCTCGCTCTCGTCCTCGCGTAGCCTGGCTGAGTGATCATCGCTGCCAGCCTGTTGCTCGGAGCGGTGTTCCTGCTTTCCGGAATCCTCAAGATGTCGGTGCCGGGGCAGTGGCTCGCTCAGTCGGCAGAGCTAGGTGTGCCCCGTGCTGTGGCGGTCGCGGTTCCTTTCGTCGAGTCGGTGGTCGGCGCGTTGCTCGTGGCGCAGTTCGAACGGCGAGTGGTCGCGCTCGTTGCCGCGGGTTTGCTCGTCGGCTTCACCATCCTTCTCGTGTTGCGTCTTGCCCAAGGTCGCCGCCCGCCGTGCGCGTGCTTCGGTGCGCTGTCGACGCAACCAATCGGGTGGCGCAACGTCGTGCGCAACGGGGTGCTGCTCGCCCTGGCAGCGGTTGTGGTGGGATGGGCGGGCTGATCAGACCACGCTCACCAGGAAGGTCAGCACGCGGGCTTCCTCGTGCCACAGGTCGTAGCGGCCGCTCGGCCCTGCGTGACCAGCTCCCATCTCGCATCTCATGATCAGCGCGGCGTCGTTGGTGCGTACGGCGCGAAGCTTGGCAATCCACTTCGCCGGCTCGTGGTAGCTGACTCTGACATCGTTGAGGCCGGCCGTGATCAGCATCGCCGGGTAGTCACGAGCGATGGTGTGGTCGTACGGCGAGTAGCTGAGCATGTAACTGGCCAGGGGCTCCTTGGCCGGGTTGCCCCACTCGTCCCACTCGGTGATCGTCAACGGCAGGGTCTCGTCGTACATCGTGGTGACTACGTCGACGAAGGGCACCTCGGCCACCACTGCGGCGAACAGCTCGGGCCGCATCGTCACGCATGCGCCGACCAGGAGGCCACCGGCGCTGCCGCCGCGTATCGCGACCCGTCTGGGCGAAGCCCAGCGGTTGGCGACAACGTGCTCGCTGACCGCGATCATGTCGAGGAACGTGTTGCGCTTGTTGAGCAACTTGCCGTCGAGGTACCAGCGCCGGCCGAGCTCACCGCCGCCGCGTGGATGGGCGAGCGCCCAGACGAAACCGCGATCGAGCAGTGAGAGTCGCGCCGGGCTGAACCACGGTGGTTCCGACGCCTCGTAGCTGCCGTAGCCGTAGACGAGGCATGGTGCCGTGCCGTCGGTAGGGGTTTCGACGTTGCGGACCAGGTCGACGGGAACTCGGGTGCCGTCGTGCGACGTCGCCCACTCCCTAGTGGCGACGTACTTCGACAGGTCGACGCCTGGAACAGGTGTCTGCTTGAGCATCGTCCGTTCGCCGGTGCGAACGTGCTCTTCGTAGATGGTCATCGGTGTCGTCAGCGATTGGTAGCGGTAGCGAAAGGTCTCGGTGTGCCACTCCGGGTTGGCGTCGACTTCGACCTCGTGCGGTTCCGAGCCCAGGTCGAAGACCCGTTCGCCGCCGTCGCCGAACAGCACACGGAGACGCTGCTGGGCGTCGCTCCACTCGTGAAGCACGAGATGCCAGTTGAACGGTTCCAAGTTGACGATCCTGCGCCCAGGTTGATGGGCGACGAGCTCGCTCCACACGGACGGTTCTTCGAGTGGCGCCGTCATCACCCGGAAGTCCTCGGCATCGAGGTTGGTGAGGATCACCAATCGATCGCCCCAATGGTCGACGGAGTATTCGATGTCGTCGGCGCGTGGCCTGACGATCAACGGTTCCTGCCGGGGTTCATCGCTCGGAATCAACAGAACCTCGGACGAGGTCTTGCAACGACTGTCGATGATGATCCAGTCGCTGCTTCTGCTCAGCTCGACGTAGACGTAGAACCGCTCGTCGAGCTCTTCGAAGACGAGTATGTCGTCGGCTTGCACGGTGCCCAGATCATGGCGCCACACGCGGTACGGGCGCATGGCTTCGTTCGCGGTGACGTAGAACAACGACGAGTTGTCGTGAGACCACGCCGTGCCACACCAGGCGATGTCGTGAACGACGTCGGCCATGTCGATTCCGGTGCTGAGGTCGCGGATGCGCAACGTGTACTTCTCGCCGCCGTCGAAATCGGCGCTCCACGCCAGCAGACGGTGGTCGGGGCTCACGTCGAACGCGTCGACCGAGAAGAAGTCTCGGCCTTCCGCTTCGTGGTTCTCGTCGAGCAGCACCTCGTCTCCGGCCTCGGCCATCGAACGACCGCGGCAGTGGATCGGGTAGTTGCTGCCCTCCTCGGTGCGCGAGGTGTACCACCACGGTCCGTCTTTCAGCGCGGCAGTGGTGTCGGTTTCCTGGATTCGCGACTTGATCTCGCCGAAGATTGTGTCGACCAGTTCGTGTCGCTCGCCGAACCAGGCCTCCGAGTACTCGTTCTCGGCCTCGAGGTAGGCGACCGTGTCGGGGTCGTTCCGGTTCCGGAGCCACGCCCACGGATCGTCGGCCCGGCCCGTAGGGCGGTCCCAATGATGGTCGATTTGCTTGGCTACAGGTTCCTGCACGGCGAACAGAGTAACCATGGTTGCCGATTCGCTGCCCGGCCCTGCCGTGACGGTATCGTCAGCGGTCGATGCGGGTATGGATCGACCAAGACTTGTGCACCGGCGACGGGCTGTGCCTCGACCATTGTCCCGACGTGTTCGTGCAGTTGGAGGACGGCATCGCCTATGTGGCCGAGGCTGATCTCGTGCTCAACGACCCGGGCGGCGGTGGCAGTCTGGCCAGGGTGCAGCCGCGAAACGAGCAGGCGGTCATCCACGCCGCGTTGGCGTGTCCGGGGGAGTGCATCTTCATCGAGGTCCACCAGATACGGGCTGCGTGACGTTTCACCGTGGTAACACGGTGGGTAATTGTTACTATGTACGTAGGGGAAATCCCCCCAGCTTCCGCTTGAACGGAGTCAGCGATGACGACTTTCGACCTCGACCTCAGCAAGTACAGCCTCGGCTGGAGTGACGACAACGTCGAATACGCGTTCAAGCCGCACAAGGGCCTCGATGCTGCGGTCGTCGACCAGATCTCGTGGTGGAAGGGTGAGCCGTCGTGGATGACCGCTCAACGCCAGCGCAGCTTGCGGTTGTTCGAGCGCAAGCCGATGGCTCCCTGGTTCGCCGTCAACATGCCCGACATCGACTTCCAAGACATCTACTACTACCTGAAGCCGGCCACCGATCAGGTCAGTGAGTGGGACGACCTGCCCGAGCAGATGAAGGCCACCTACGAGAAGCTCGGCATCCCGGAAGCCGAGCGGAAGTACCTCGCCGGTGTCACTGCACAGTACGAATCGGAAGTCGTCTTCCACCGCAACCGCGAGGATCTCGAGGCTCAAGGGATCCTGTTCTGCGACATGGACACGGCGACTCGCGAGTACCCCGACTTGGTCAAGCAGTACTTCGGAACGGTCATCCCGCCCGGCGACAACAAGTTCGCCGCGCTCAACACCGCGGTGTGGAGCGGCGGCAGCTTCATCTACGTCCCGCCGGGCGTCAACGTGGAGATGCCACTGCAGGCCTACTTCCGCATCAACAGCGAGAACGCGGGCCAGTTCGAGCGCACGCTGATCATCGCCGACGAGGGTTCGCAGGTTCACTACATCGAGGGCTGCTCGGCTCCCGTGTACACCAACGACTCGCTGCACTCGGCGGTCGTCGAGATCATCGTCAAGCCGTCGGCTCGCGTCACCTACACCACCATTCAGAACTGGTCTCCCAACGTCTACAACCTCGTCACCAAGAGGGCCCGGGTCGAGACCGAGGGTCACATGGAGTGGATCGACGGCAACATCGGGTCGAAGTTGACCATGAAGTACCCGAGCGTCTACCTGGTCGGTCCCAAGGCGACGGGCGAGGTGTTGTCGGTCGCCTATGCGGGCCCGGGTCAGCACCAGGATGCCGGAGCCAAGATGGTGCACGCCGCGCCGGAGACGACCTCGAAGATCGTCTCGAAGTCGATCAGCAAAGACGGTGGCATCACGACCTACCGCGGCCTCGTGCGCGTCGACGAAGGTGCGTACGGTTGCAAGAGTCATGTTCAGTGCGACGCTCTGATCCTCGATGAGGAGAGCGAGAGCCGAACCATGCCCTACATGGAAGTCGGCGCACGCGATGCCCAGATCGGCCACGAGGCCACCGTCAGCAAGATCGCCGACGAGCAACTGTTCTACCTCATGAGCCGCGGGTTGTCGCAGGAGCAGGCGATGAGCATGGTTGTCAACGGTTTCATCGAGCCCATCACGCGTACGCTCCCCATGGAGTACGCGGTCGAGTGGAGCCGCCTCATCGAACTGCAGATGGAAGGCAGCGTCGGCTGACGCCGCGTCAGCTGGGTGGTGACGTTTCGCGCAGCACGGCCACCGCGGCGCGGTAGTCGTCGGGAGCGATCTCGCCGCGCGCCAGGCGGTCGGCCAGGATCGACTGGGCGTTTTGCGTCGGCGAGATGGGTGGTGCTGACGGAGCCCCTGGAGCCGGCGCCGGATGCCTGTTGCGCCACAGCAGAACGACCAGCAGGACGACCGCAGCCAACAACAGCAGCATGATGAGGAACGCACCGCCTCGCCTGTTCGGACCCATCATGTAATGCCCCCGGCCGTCGGCGGCGAAGGCAACACCTTCCACCGACGCGGCCGCGGCGGCGCCCGCAAGCATGCTCGACGCAATTGCTGTACCTCGTCTCACGGCACGTCCTCTCTCGATGATCTCGATGGTAGGCCAGGAGTGGGCGTCGACCGTAGTGGTCGGTTGAGAGTTTGGTGTGAAGGTTGTGCTCGCTCGGATCGGTTCTACGCTCTGTGATGTGCCAATGCGTCAGGAATGCAAGAACTTCGAGAGTCGCACGTACGCCAACGGTGAGACGGTTCGCAAGTGCAATCTCGACCTTGCTCCCGATGCGCCCTGGCGCTGCCCTGACAACTGTCCGGCGTTCGAACCACGAATGGATGCCGGCTGGACCTACGGCTCGATGGTCGCTCCGCCTACACCACCCGAACCACCCGGGCTCGACGATGGCAGCGCGGCAGCGATCCTCGACGAGGCCGAGGACTTCCTCAACTCGATCGGGCCGCAGGTGATGGAAGAGGCCGGCATCCGCCCGGCGCGACGCAAGGGCCTGCGCCGGTTCATCCGCAAGTTCCGCGACGACGACTGACAGCAGCGCCCCGCCGGTGCCCCCACATCAGCGTGGAGTGTTTCGCGGCACCCTGGTGAGCGCCAAAGACTCCACAACGGTGATGGCGAGGGCGCGGCTCTGGGGATTTGCACTACCTGCGTAGTAGAATTTCTGCCGTGCTTGCGTTCTCACCCGACCTGGTCGACCCTGCTGACCAGCAGCGCAGGGCTGCCGCCGAGCGTGCCCAGGCCATGGCGCTGCCGACCGCGGAGCAGGAGGTGTGGCGCTACAGCCGCATCGGCGAACTGCAGCTCGACCGTTTCCACCCGGCTCCACCGACCACGTCGGTGCAGGGAGCCAACGGGTTCGTCGTCGATCATCACGATCTCGACACGAGTGTCGTGCACGATGTCTTCGACGAGTTGAGCGCGTCGTTCTACGGCGAGACCGTGTTGCAGATACCCCGCGGTGTGCACCACCCCGGCTCGATCGTCGTCACCCATGTCGTGCACGGCAACGAGGAGGCTGTGTTCCCGCGCCTCGTCATCGACGTGGGCGAAGACAGCGAGGTCACGGTCGTCGAACGCTTCGTCTCGGATGGCGACGGCGCTGCGCTGGTGGTGCCCCGTTTGTTCGTGCGCGCCCAGCAGGCAGCACGGCTCACCTACGTGGCCATCAACGAGCTCGGAACGTCGGTGTGGCAGCTCGGCCACCAGCAGGCGATCGGCGAGCGCGATTCCGCGACGTTGCTGGCGACGGTGGCTCTCGGCGGCGAGTACGCCCGGGTTCGCACCGACGCGAAGGTGGTAGGGCAGGGCGCGAGCACGCGCCAGGTTGCGCTCTACTACGCCGACGACTCGCAGATGCACGACTTCCGAACCCTTCAAGACCACGTCGCTCCGCGCACCACCAGCGATCTGCTCTTCAAAGGGGCTGTGCAAGACACGGCCCGCAGCGTGTACACGGGCTTGATCCGCATCGGGCACGAGGCGAAGGGGTCGGTGGCCTACCAAACCAACCGCAACCTCACGCTCAGTGCCGGGGCCTGGGCCGAAAGCGTCCCGAACCTGGAGATCGAGACCAACGACGTCAAGTGCAGCCACGCCAGCACGATCGGGCCGATCGACGAGGATCAGCGGTTCTACCTCGAGAGCCGGGGGATCCCGCCGGAGACCGCCGAGCGTCTCGTAGTGCTCGGCTTCTTCGACGAGGTGCTCGCTCAGCTTCCTGTCGGTCCATTGGTCGGCCAGCTACGCGACCAGGTCGCCGCCAAGCTCGATCGGCGCACTCGATGAGCACCATCGTCTGCCCGCTGTCCCAGCTGACCCCGAACACCGCGACGCGCTTCGACGTCGAGGGTCGTGCAGTCGCCGTCGTGCGCATCGGAGACGACGTCTACGCCATCGGCGACACGTGCAGCCACGCCGAGGTGTCGCTCAGTGAAGGTGAGTTGTGGTGCGATGCCAAAGAGATCGAATGTTGGAAGCACGGCAGCACGTTCAGCCTCGTGACTGGCGAGCCACAGACCTTGCCGGCCACCCAGCCAGTCCCCGTGTACGTCGCCAGGGTTGTCGACGGCATGATCGAGATCGACCTGGAGGCCCCGTGAGCACCCTCGAAATCCGCGATCTGGTTGCTTCGGTGGCCGGCAACACCATTCTCAACGGAATCGACCTCACCGTCAGCTCGGGCGAGGTTCACGCAGTCATGGGCCCCAACGGTGCCGGCAAGAGCACTCTGTCGGCTGTCGTCATGGGCAAGCCGGGCTACCAGGTGATCTCGGGCTCGGTGCTGCTCGACGGTGTCGATCTCTTGGCAATGCCCAGCTGGCAGCGCGCCCAGGCCGGCTTGCACCTGGTGATGCAGTACCCGACCGAGGTGCCCGGGGTTCAGCTCGTCGATGTGATGGACCAGGCTTTCGGTGCGCGGGGAATCAGCACGTCAGGTCTTGGTGCCAGGCTCGATGCCGAAGCTGCGCGCATCGGTTTCGACCCAGCGCTCCTCGAGCGAGCCCTCAACGTCGACTTCTCCGGCGGCGAGAAGAAGCGCAACGAGACGCTTCAGGTGGCGATGCTCGAACCGAAGATCGTGATCCTCGACGAACTCGACTCCGGTCTCGACATCGACGCGCTACGCGACTGCGCGAAGCGCATCGAGGCGCTGACGAACGAGAAGAACATCGGCGTGCTGGCGATCACGCACTACAACCGGCTGCTCGAGGTGCTGCACCCCGACTACGTTCACATCCTCGTGAAGGGCCGGATCGTGTCGTCCGGCGGCGCCGAGCTCGCCGATCAGCTGGAGATCGAGGGCTACGCGGCGTTCTCCAGCGATGGTGACGACCCAGGCAACGACGGGCCCTCAGGGAGCGCGTTGGCCGACCTTTTCGGGTAGGCCGAACGGCTCAATTGACGTTTGCGGCCCTGTTCGCCACGTCGACGGTTCGTGGCCGCACATCACCGGGTGTGGTGGGCTGTTCGGTGCCGCCCTTCAGGGCTGTCGTGACTGTCGTAGAGCACCTGCGCTCGGCGAGTCCGCGGCCTTGATGGTTTGCAGAAAATCACTTAAGGATCGCCGCCTTCCGCCCGATGACATTCACGAATATAACAACGGGGGCACGGCGGAGGTGGACGGCGGACGCTGCTGTGCGATGGACGGAACGCCGATAGAGGAGGGCGCCTCATGCGTCAGCAAGCAAAGCACACCATCTTCCGGCTGGCCCCGGTCGTGATGCTCGTCATCACGGTCGGCGCGCCCAGAAAGTGGTTCTGATGAAGACGATTACACAATCCCCAGTGCGGATCGCTACCGCAATCGCGACGTTCGTCGCGTTGATCTCGTCTGTCGGCGCACCTTGGAAGTGGAACTGAACTGAACAGCGGCGCGGGCGTTGACATGACGCCCGCGCCACTCTCAGCTGTCCGATTCGCTCAACTTCAAGGATCCTCTCAATTGCCGCACAGTTCGATTACCAAGGATTCCAAGAAGGGTCTCATCGACGTCTACGTCGCCGGTGTTGCGGTGGTCGCCGTTGGATTGACGGCCCTGGTCTACGTTCTGGGCGGCGACATCGTGCCGCCATCAAAAGGCGTGTACGTCGCGATCTTCTGTGCGTCGCTCTTCGTGAGCGAGAGCAGAGCATGGTTTCGTTTCGGTGACGGCAGCCAGGTCACGCCGGGATGGGCATTCGCGTTCAGCATCGTCCTGCTCGGATCGCCGCTCGTTGCCATAGGCGCCATGGCCGCCTGCACGTTGTACACCGACGTTCGCGAGCACAAGTCGGTGACGAAAGTCGTGTTCAACGCCGCGCAGATGACGGCGTCGCTGGCAGCCGGCGCTCTCGTGCTGCAGCTCCTCGACCTGCGTGTTCCGATCACCGACTCGGGACGGCTGTCGTACCGGTGGGGCCTCGGAGTTCTGGCCTCAGCCGCGCTCGTCTTCACCGCCAACGGCCTGATGACCTGTGTGGTCCTCGCGCTTCACTACCAGACCAGTGTGCGCTCCATGATGGGTCGCAGCTTCTTCGTCAGCATCTCCGCCGACGGCGCGTTGCTGGCCCTCTCGCCGATCTTCGTCGTGGCGATCGAGTACAGCTTGCTGATGCTGCCCTTGCTGGGGGTGATGGCGTTGCTCGTCTACCAGAGCACACAGCAGGCGCTGAAGCGTGCGTACGAGGCCAACCACGACGGCCTCACCCATCTGCTCAATCGACGAACGTTCGACAACCACCTCAGGGGCTTCCTGGATTCGAAGCACGAAGACCTTCGCGGCGCGGTGCTGCTGATGGACCTCGACGGCTTCAAGGGCATCAACGATCAACTCGGTCATCAAACTGGCGACC
This sequence comes from Ilumatobacteraceae bacterium, assembly GCA_963720775.1. Classification (GTDB taxonomy): domain Bacteria; phylum Actinomycetota; class Acidimicrobiia; order Acidimicrobiales; family Ilumatobacteraceae; genus JAENVT01. Next base: position 85,794 of record CAVRGR010000003.1, read on the forward strand.
AGGTCCTGATCGGAATTGCAGATCAACTCACGCGAGCGGCGCCGGACTCGGCTGTTGTGGCCCGTGTGGGTGGAGATGAGTTCGCCGTGTTGCTCCCCGAGATCGGCTCGGAGGAGTCGACGCTGAAGATGGTCCAGCGACTTCGCGACGAATTCATCCGACCCATCGTCGTCGACGGCTTTCCGCTCTCGGTCGGGGTGAGCATCGGCTTGGCCTTCGTGCCCACCGACGGGAGCACTCCCGACGACTTGCTGAGCGCAGCCGATGCCGCGATGTACCGCGCCAAGCGCTACCGCACCGGTGTCGAGAGTCGCAACACTGCCGGAACACGATCGGCGACTGGCGGTCTCAGCCTGCTCGGTGAGTTGTCCGACGCGATCAGCGGCGATCAGCTGAGGGTGCACTACCAACCCCTCACGCGGTTCCTGGACGGAATCCCCAAGTCGATGGAGGCCTTGCTGCGCTGGCAGCACCCGACACTCGGGCACGTCCCCCCGGGCGACTTCATCTCCCTTGCCGAGCACACCGATCTGATCGGCCCGCTGACCCAGTTCGTGTTGACCCAGTCGACCACCGACGCGCGCTCCGTCGAGGAGTTCGACATCCGCCTGTCTGTGAACGTCTCCGCCCGGAACCTGCAGGATCGGCGATTCCCGTCGAGCGTGTTCAGGGCCTTGGATGACGCCTCCCTCAGCCCTTCGCGCCTGGAACTGGAGATCACCGAGAGCCGCGCTCGCCAGCGAACCGGAACGCAGTCTCTACGTCATCAGTGCGATGCGTGAGGCGGGCGTGCGAGTCTCGATCGACGGCTTCGGTACCGGGCAGTCGTCGTTCAGCCTTCTTCGTGATCTGACCATCGACCGGTTGAAGATCGACGAAGCCTTTGTCACGGGAATCGCCCAGAGCCCCCGTCAACAACTTCTCGTCAAGTCGATGGTCGCTCTGGCCAAGGATCTCGGCATAGAGACCGTTGCGAAGGGCGTGGAGTGCGAGGAGGCGTGGGAGGTTCTCGCCGAGCTCGGCTGCGACGTCGCCCAGGGATTCCTCATCAGCCGCCCATTGCCGATGCCGGATCTGATCGAGTGGCTCGGCATCCGCCAGTCCCTGACCATGTTGGAGCAGGTGTAGTCGTGATCATCGCCGTCGCATGTCTTCTCGCCATCCTTTCGGTGCCCTTGACGGGCCGCTCGCTGAGGCCGCTGGCGCGCCTGTCGCTCAAGTCCGTCTGGTTGGTGTGGCTCAGCATCGGTTTGCAGCTGATCATCACCCTCGTGAGGGGGTTCCCCGACTGGTTGGGCCGGCCGGTGCATCTGGCGACGTTCGCATTGTCGGCGATGTTCCTGTGGGCCAATCGGAAGATCCCCGGAGCCCTGTTGGTTGCCTTGGGAGCCGCGCTGAACCTGGCGGCCATTGCGGCGAACAACGGCACCATGCCGGCTTCCGAATCGGCCTGGCACACAGCGGGGTTCCCCACCATCTCCGGCGAGTTCGAGAACTCGAACGTGACGCACAACGCGCGGTTGCCCTGGCTCGGCGATGTCTTCGCCATTCCCAAGGGCTGGCCCTTTGCCAACGTCTTCAGCGTGGGCGACGTCGTGGTCGTGATCGCCGTCGGCTACTTCGCGCACACGTGGTGCCGCCGTTCGTTCGCCTCCGAGGACCGACCTGCAGAGGCGTCGTCCGCCATGGCGGCCGCCGGCTGAACGAGCCGCCCGTGTCGTGACTACGTTGGAGGAATGACCGCAGCCATCGACGCCATGGGGGCCACGTGAGCGATCTTCACGCCAATGTCATCCGCGTGGCCTCCGCTGCCGCCGAGTTCGGCATCTCGATCCTTCCTCGGCGCTTTCCGGAGGGCACCAAAACTGCCGCCGATGCCGCCGCGGCCATTGGCGTCGACGTCGGTCAGATCGTGAAGAGCCTCATCTTCGCCGTCGACGGTGAAGTCGTTCTGGCCTACGTCAGCGGCGCCAACCAACTCGACGAGAAGAAGTTGGCGCATGCCGCCGGAGGCGCGAAGTGCGCTCGCGTCGATGCCGACACGGTGTACGAGACGACGGGTTTCCCGATCGGCGGCGTCCCGCCGTTCGGTCACACGAATCGGTTGCGGGTGTTCATCGATCCAGATCTGTTGCAGTACGACGAGGTGTGGGCGGCGGCCGGTACCTGGTACGACGTCTTTGGCATTGAGCCCCACAGGTTGGTCGAGGCCAGCGAAGGCCTGGTCACCGACCTGAAGCGATCCTGACTCGATCCTCCGCGCCGCTCGAAGGTCAGCCGCGCCATCCGCTGGCGTCGCGGCCGAGCTCGTCGAAGCGCTTGGAGATCCACAACGGAACCTCCATCTGCCCGCCGTTCAGAAGACCTTCTACGTGCTCGCTGCCCTCGGCCCACACATGGCACGAGTTGAGGTTGGCCTTCACCGCGCCCAGGCGCGCCTCTTCCGTGTCGAACGGCGTGCTCTGACCATCGGCTCGGGCCCGCGCCATCTGAAAGGACCACATCGACTGCACGGCAACCGGAGCCATCGCTTGCAGCAGGGCCGTTGTGTGGGTGCAGCCGCGCGGGCCGCCGAACAACTCGCGCACCTTGTGGGTGAAGCCGCGAGCGATCGACAGGCCGACGAGACTTCCGTAGTGATCCTCGATGCGAGGGCAACCCGAATGTGGGTGCACTTCCATCACCACCTTTGCCGCGGTGATCTCCAGCGACGGCACGCCGATCTCGAGGTCGACGATCATGTGGTGGATCGTCAGGGGTTCCGGATCGTCGGCTACGTACAGGCCAGGTGGCTTCTGGTCGCGGACCGCGCCACGCAGCAGGAGCGTTTGAGCGCCTTGGCGATAGGCGCGCACGACGTACGCCCGCTCGTGGATGAGCTCCTCCGCCGGATCGACGTTGTCGGGGTGCGGCGTGATCGCGTCGAGCTCTGGCGTCATGCCGAAGTGGCCTCGGCCAGCGCTTCGAGGAGCGTGTTCCAGGCGAGCGTGGCGCACTTGATCCGAACGGGGAACTTGACCACGCCCTGCAACGCCTCGAGATCACCGAGCTTGATCTCGGCATCGGCGAGGCGTTCGCCCTCGGGTACCGCCTCTTCGATCGACATCATCCCCTTGAATCGGCGCACCAGCGCACGCACGTCGGCCACCGGGCGGCCCTTGACCGCCTGGCTCATCATCGATGCAGAGCTCTGCGAGATCGAGCAACCCTGCCCGCCAACCTTGACGTCGGTGACGACGCCGCCTTCGACCTGCAGGTACACGTCGATCTCGTCGCCGCACAGCGGGTTGTGGCCTACAGCGTGCGCGGCGGGTGGTGGCAGTTCGCCGCGGTTGCGCGGCGTGCGGTAGTGGTCGAGGATGATCTCGCGGTACAGGTCGTCGAGGCCCGGCATGATGTGTGTGCTTCCTCTCCTTCGGCTCAGAGCCCGAAGATATCGCTGGCACTGTCGAGCGCATCTGCCAGCGCGTCGACATCGGCTTGGTCGTTGTACAAGTAGAAGCTGGCGCGGGCAGTCGCGTTGACGTTGAGCAGGCGCATGAGCGGCTTGGCGCAATGGTGGCCGGCTCGCAGGCAGACGTTGCGCTGATCGAGCACCTGCGACAGATCGTGCGGGTGGATGTTGCGGAACCCGAAGCTGAACGTCGCACCACGCACTTCGACGTTGGTCGGACCGTGCAGGCAGATGTCGTTGCCATAGCGCTCAGTGAGCGTGTCCATGGTGTACGTGGCGATGTCCATCTCGTGGCGTCGTACGTTGGCCATGCCGAGGTCTTCCAGGAAGTCGATGGCGGCATGCAGGCCGATGGCCTCGGTGATCGGCGGGGTGCCGGCCTCGAACTTGGCGGGCACTTCCGCAGGGATGAAACCGTCCATCCGCACATCGGCGATCATGTTGCCGCCGCCGAGGAACGGAGGCATGGCGTCGAGCAGCGCCTCGCGTCCCCACAACACGCCGATGCCCGACGGACCGCACATCTTGTGGCTGCTGAAGGCCACGAAGTCGGCATCCCAGGCCTGCACGTCGGTGACGTTGTGGGGCACGTACTGACAAGCGTCGACGACGGCAAGCGCTCCGGCAGCGTGAGCTGCATCACACAGCTGGCGGACGGGGTTGATCGTGCCGAGCACGTTGCTCATGGCAGTGAAGCAGAACGCCTTGGCGCCATCGAGCAGCGACGGCAGCGTGCTGAGGTCGAGTTGACCGTCGTTGGTCAACGGCACCCAACGCAACTCGATGCTGCGTTCGGCCGCGAGGATGTGCCACGGGACGATGTTGGCGTGGTGCTCCATCTGCGTGAGCACGACCACATCACCATCGTGCAGGTTGGCTCGGCCCCAGCTGTAGGCCACGAGGTTCAAGCCCTCGGTGGCGTTCTTGGTGAAGATCACGTCGTCGCTGCGCGGTGCGTTGATGAACCTGCCGACCGCCTTGCGGGCGCCTTCGAAGGCTTCGGTGGCCTCGGCTGCCAACTGATAGGCGCTGCGATTGATCGGGGCATACGACGTCTCCATGAAGTGAGTCATCGCGTCGATCACCGAGCGCGGCTTCTGCGAGGTGTTGGCCGAGTCGAGGTACACCAACGGTTGACCGTTGATCTGGCGTTGCAACAGCGGGAACTGGGCGCGGATCGCGGCTACGTCGAGCGTCATTTGAACGCCTCGTAACCGTGGCTCTCCAGTTGCGCAGCCAGTTCCATGCCCCCGCTGGCAACGATTCGGCCGCCCACGAGGATGTGCACGCGATCCGGCTGCACCTCGTCGAGCAGGCGTTGGTAGTGGGTGATCAGCACGACGCCCATCTGCGGTCGATCGCTGCGGATCTCGCGGATTCCCTTGGCGACGGTGCGCAGGGCGTCGATGTCGAGCCCGGAGTCGGTCTCGTCGAGGATCGCCAGTTCTGGTTCGAGTACGGCCATCTGCATGATCTCGTTGCGCTTCTTCTCACCGCCGCTGAAGCCTTCGTTGAGGTAGCGGTCGACGAACGACGAGTCCATGCCCAGCCGCTTCATCCACTCCATCGTTGCCAGTCGCAGTTCGAGCACGCTGAGATCGATTCCCTTGCGCGCCGACAACGCCTGGCGGAGGAACTGGATGACCGAGACGCCGGGGATCTCCTGCGGGTACTGGAAGGCGAGGAACATGCCGGCCTTGGCCCGTACGTCGGGCGGCCAATCGGTGATGTCGTCACCCTGGAACAGGATCCGGCCACCGGTGACGACGTATTCGGGGCTTCCCAGCAGGGTGCTGGCCAGCGTGCTCTTGCCCGAGCCGTTGGGGCCCATGATCGCGTGGGCTTCGCCGGCCTGGACGGTCAGTGACAGGCCTCGCAGGATGTCGTCGCCGGCAGGAAGGGCGAATGGGGCGCCGGCTGCGGATTCGTTGGCCGCCGACTCGGTGAGGGCTGGTCGGGCATGCAGATCCTCGATCCGGAACAGCTCGGTGGCGGCCGTGTTCATGCCCACAGTGTATTTCCCCTATCGCCGTAGTGGAAACCCCCGGAGACCATTGACTCCGGCCTGTGGAGTGTTTTCCGCCACGTCGGCTGGGTCGCAAGCACTCCACACCGTCAGTTGGACGTCGGAGTGGCGCCCAGTGCCCGCCAGATCGCCGGGTACGACGGGTATTCGAAGCTGGAGTCGACGTATCCGGCGTCGGCGAGTGCCTGGTGCAACCGCGGCAGGTTGCGGAACGGGACACCGGAATCGACGTGGTGGGCGAGGTGCCAGCCGATGTTGTACGGCACCAGGATGAAGCGGGCCACCAGGTGTTGACGTACCGAGTGCGTCGTCTGCCGCCGGTCCTTCGAGCGCTGCATGCCGCCGTGCTCGGCGATCGAGCGCAGCCGGTTGATCACCCGCCACACCGTGAGGTACGGCCCGAGCCACAACACCGGGTACAGCCACCAGTGGCCGGAGGCGATCGCCGCGGCGAGCAGAACCGCCTGCACCGCAAGGATCTTCCACACGGTTCGCCGCGACCTGCGGTCGGACGAGCGAACGTTGCCGAGCAGTTGACGCATCAACTTCAGGCCTGTCTGACCGGTGGCATCCCTGACGAGCTTGCGACGCATGCTGGCGCGCCCGATCGGGTACCCGGCGTAGAGGGGGATGTCGGGTTCGTCGGGCCCGAACTCGTCGCGATGATGAGCCATGTGCACGCGGCGATAGGCATCGGTCGAGGTGAAGGCCGGATACCCGAGCAGCCACCTGCCGACCCAGTCGTTCGTTCGCTTGTCGGCGAACAGCAAGCGGTGTGCGGCTTCGTGCATCAACGACGCGAACTGGGCGAACGCCCTGCCCATCAGCACGAAGGTGATCGGCAGCGTCCACACGTAGCGCACGCTCAGCCACACGAGCACACCGGTCTGCACGTAGAGACTGACGACCGAAACGGCGTTGCGCCACGAGGCGATGCGGCGCAACTGTTCGCGGAGCGCGGGAGTCGGCCGGCCGTCGCTGCGCACCTCGGCGGTGTCGTGGGGTTCGGGCAGCACTGCGGGAACCATGGTCGCCATCGGTTCAATGCTACGACCGTGCAGCATCACCTGCCCAGCAGATCTTCCTTCCACGGTCGGAACTTCGTGTGCCGCTGCCCGCTTGGCCCAATGCCGTCACCGGTGTTGTCCGGGAACAGTCGAAACGTGTGTTGGTCACGGAGATCGTCGGAGCGGCCCGCCCAGTAGCGGGCATCGCCGCCCGCCGCCGGACCCGCTCGCCACAACAGCCAACCGCCGATCCGCCGCTTGTACTCGGCCTCCGGTCGGTTCGGCAGATCGTCGCCCAACGTCAGCAGTTGCCGAGGTGCCTCGATCCAGGCCGTGGCCACGATGTTGCGGTCGCGAATGGGGGTTGGCGGCAGGGCCTCGGTGTGGATCGGGGTGTGATCTGCAGGGCGCTGGTCGTAGCGCAACGCCGGTGGTTGGCCGGGTTCGATCGGGTTGTCGTTCATCGTGTCGCCGTGTCACCAGCCACGGGCGATCCATGCGGCGAGCTGCGGACGCTCGCGGGCGATGGTGGTGCTCACGCCGTGGCCTGGCATGACGATGGTCTCCGGCGGCAGCGTGAAGAGGGAGGTGTCGATCGAATGGATGATCGTTGCGAAGTCGCCGCCATCCAGTTTGGTGTTGCCGGGCCCGCCGGGGAACAGCGTGTCGCCGCTGAACAGCAGCGGGGCGCCCTGCACCTTGAAGCTGACCGAGCCTGCGGTGTGGCCGGGATTGTGGATCGCCTCGAGTCGCAGGTTGCCGACCTCGATGACCTCGGCGTCGTCGATGAACACGTCGTAGCCGACCTCTTTCAACCGCGGCGCATCGGCGGAGTTGACGGCGACCTCGTAGCCGGCTTCGCGCATCGCCGGCACGGCCTGGATGTGGTCCCAGTGGCCGTGAGTCTCGAGCACCCTGCGGACACCGAGCCGCTGGCAGAGATCGAGCAGCTGCTCGTGCTCGTTGGCCGCGTCGATCAACACCGCGTCACCCGTCTCACGGCAGCGCAGCACGAACACGTTGTTCGCGTACGGTCCGACGATGACGCGATGGATCTCGAGGCGGCTGTCGGCCCAGTGGAGAGAGGTCATGTGCCGACGATAGCGAGCCGACGGCGACGACACGGTCTGTCGCTACGATGCGTCGGTGGCTGCGACCGACCCAGCGCTGTGGACGACCAGCCAACAGGTGGCGGCGATCCGGCGACGCGAGCTGGGCAGTGTGGAGCTGCTCGACGCTCAGTTGGCGCGCATCGAGCGGCTCGACTCGGAAGTGAACGCAGTCTGCACGCTGTCGATCGACGATGCCCGCCAGGCTGCGGCTGCCGCCGACGATGGTGCCGCTCGCGGCGAGTTCAACGGCTCGCTCCATGGCATACCGATCACCGTGAAGGATGCAATCGCCACGGCAGGCATCCGTACGACGGGTGGTTCGCCGCAGCTGTTCGACAATGTCCCGCCCCATGATGCCGAGGCCGTTGCTGCCGTCAAGCGGGAAGGCGCGATCGTGTTCGGCAAGACCAACCTGCCGCTGTGGTCAGGCGATCTGCAGACCTTCAACGAGATGTTCGGAACGACCAACAATCCGTGGGACCTCAGCCGAGTGCCCGGGGGATCGTCCGGCGGCGCCGCCGCTGCGGTCGCCTGCGGCATGACGAGCTTCGAGATCGGCACCGACATCGGCGGCTCGGTGCGCGTGCCTTCCGCCTTCTGTGGCGTGTTCGGTCACAAGCCGTCGTTCGGGGTCATCCCGACACTCGGCTACATCGATGAACCCGACGGTGGCGTGACCGAGAGCGACATCAACGTCTTCGGCCCCATTGCCCGCGGCGCCGACGACCTCGCCCTGCTGTTCGGTGTCCTCGCCGGACCGTCTGCCGATCGATCACTGGGATGGCACCTGGATCTGCCGCCCGCCGATGTCGCCGATCTTCGATCGCTGCGCGTGGCCGCATGGTTCGACGAGCCTTCGATCCCCATGGATGCGGAGATGATCGCGATCCTCGACGGGGTCGGCGATCGACTGGTCGAGGCAGGTGTCTCGGTCGATCGACGCGCTCGCCCGCAGCTCGACTTCACCCACGCGTGGCACTCCGGCGCTTGGCTGATCGCGTCGGCCACTCACATCAGTGACGGCGACCGCACCGTCAATCACACCGACTGGCTGGTGGCCGACCGCAATCGCGCTCGCCGCCGGCAGCGGTGGGCGGAGTTCTTCGAGCAGTTCGACCTGTTGCTGTGCCCGGTCACGATCATGCCCGCCTTTCCGCATCATCAGGACGGCACGTGGGCCACTCGCGAAACCGTGGTCGACGGTGAAACCGTGCCCTACGGCGCACTGGAGGCGTGGCCGGCGTTGATCGGTTCCGCCTACCTCCCGTCAACCTCGACGCCGGTGGGGCGCACGGCTGCGGGCCTGCCGGTCGGAGTCCAGGTCGTGGCGCCGTACCTCCGCGATCGGCGGGCGATCGCCGCATCGGGTCTGATCGCCCAACTGGTCGGCGGTTATCAGGTTCCCCCGATCGCCCGCTGAGCTCGCCCGAACCCCGCATGGGCGCGAACTTGGAAGCCCGCCTTCCACGGTCGCGCCCAAGCAGGCTTGATGGGCGCGACACCGGAAGCCCGCCTTCCACGGTCGCGCCCAATGAGGCCCGATCGGCGCCGCACCGAAGGACGCATCCGGACTGCCCCACGACGGCGGACGTGGGCGTACGCCGTCCGGGAGCAACGTTGCCCGTCGGGCACTAGGTCGAGACGACGTCGAAGCCCATCGACATGGCCACCGGGATCTGTGCCGGGTCGAACGTGACGAACTTGACGGGGCGTGGAAGCCGATCGGCCGCGGCGAGGTGGATGGCATCGGCCAGCCGCAACGGCTGTTCGCGCATCAGTACCCCGGCTCGATCGAGGCAGCGTTGATCCACCGGCACCACAGCGACGCGATCCCACGAGAGTCGGATCAAGTCCTCGAGGTCGGACCTCAGCACGGGCTCCTCGGTCACCCGGTCGACGAGGGCCAGCGACTCCATCAGCGTCAACCCGCTGCTGCACCAGTCGGGGTCGCCGTCGACAACGTCGAGAACGACGGCACGACCCGGCCCATCGAGGTGCAGGCCGACCAGCGCGCTCGTGTCGAGGTAGACGGTCACCCGCGGATCTCGCGGAGCAATCGGTCGAGGCGCACGTTGGCCCAGGTGGAGACCGTCCCATCGGCCAACCGCCGATCGGATCGCCGCGGGGCGATCAGCGCCCCCGAGGCCACGAGCGATGAGAGATGAGCCTCGCCGGGCGGCTCATCGCTCATCGCCAGGGGAGTGATGGCGGCCACGGGCGAGCCGGCGATCGAGATGATGGTGGTCTCGCCGCCCGCGGCGCGACGCACGTGAGCAGCGAGGTCGGACCGGAGTTGACGGATCCCGATCATGAGTACCGCAGTGTACACATCATGGATGGCGGCGGGCGGGCCGGGTGGTGCACACTGGCACCATGAACTTTGCCTTCACCGAAGAACAAGACGAGCTGCGCAAGACCGTGCGCGCGTTCCTCGAGGCCAAGAGCCCCGAATCGGCAGTCCGTGAGCAGATGGAGACCGAGAACGGCTTCGATCCTGCCGTCTGGGCGCAGATGGGTGAGCAGATGGGCCTGCAGGGCCTGCACATCCCCGAGGAATACGGTGGCTCGGGCTACACCTTCGTCGAGCTGGGCATCGTGCTGGAAGAGATGGGTCGAGCGCTGCTGTGTGCGCCGTTCTTCTCGTCGGTGGTGCTCGCTGCCAACGTCTTGCTGCACAGCGGCGACGACGCTGCCAAGAAGTCGTACCTGCCAGGTATCGCCAGTGGCGAGACGATTGCCACCGTGGCCTTCACCGAACCCTCGGGCAAGTGGGACGAAGCCGGCATCACCATGCAGGCCACCCCTGCCGCCGACGGTTACACGCTCAGCGGAACGAAGATGTTCGTGATCGACGGCCACACAGCCCACACGATCATCGTTGCTGCACGCACCGGCAAGGGCGTCAGCCTGTTCGCCGTCGACGGTGCCGCCGCCGGCCTCACCCGCACGGCACTCTCGACGATGGATCAGACCCGCAAGCAGGCCAGGCTCGAGTTCTCCGACACACCGGCGACCCTGATCGGCGTCGATGGCGAGGGATGGACCGTGCTGTCGACGGTCCTCGACCTGGCCGCCATCGGCCTCGCTGCCGAGCAGGTCGGCGGCGCCCAGAAGGTGCTGGAGATGGCGGTCGAGTACGCCAAGGTCCGTGTGCAGTTCGGCCGCCCGATCGGCTCGTTCCAGGCGATCAAGCACAAGTGCGCCGACATGTTGCTGGAGGTCGAATCGGCCAAGAGCGCGGCGTACTACGGAATGTGGTGTGCCGCCGAGATGAACGACGAGCTGCCCTCGGTGGCGTCGCTGGCCAAGGCGTACTGCAGCGAGGCCTACTTCCATGCGACAGCCGAGAACATCCAGATCCACGGCGGCATCGGCTTCACCTGGGAACACCCGGCGCATCTGTACTTCAAGCGGGCCAAGTCGTCGGAGCTCTTGTTCGGTGATCCGACGTATCACCGCGAACTGCTTGCTCAACGAATTGGCCTCTGAACAGGGCACACTCGCGCGGCGAGGTTTAGAAGCAACCCCGAGTTGGGTACTGGCGATCGTTCAGCTGACTGTCAGCCAACAAAGGGGAAGCTTCATGGAAAACAAGAGACTGGCGTTGTTCACGGCCGTCGGGCTCGCGGCGGCCATCGCCGTACCGACCATCGCCTTCGGTAACGCCCGAAACAATCAACCCGGCGCCCAGGTCGCGCAGACCCCGTTCGTCACCCGGCTGCTCGGCGCCAATGAAGTGTTGTCCACCACTCCGGGAGCGGAAACTGACGATCCCGACGGTTTCGGTAGCGCCGCGGTGACGTTCGACCTCGCCGCCGCCACTCCCAACGTGTGTTGGGATCTGACGTACGGCAATCTCACCGGCGTCCCAACGGCGGCTCACATCCACGGACCGGCGGCTGCTGGCAACAACGCAGCCGTCGTGATCGCCTTCACCCCGTTCAGCGCCCTCGGAGCGACGTCGGCCACCGGGTGCCGAGATCTCACCCCCACCGAGGCGGGGTTCGCAACCACGCTCGTCGCCGACCCGACGAACTTCTACGTCAACGTGCACACCACCGATTTCCCCGGTGGAGCCATTCGAGGTCAGCTGGCCGCAGCGCCCGCGCCTGCCGGCGAGGCACACCTGCTTCCATCACCGCTGCGCGCGTACGACTCGCGTGACAACTCTGGCGCGAGGATCGGCATCAACGAGACGCGCACGATCAGCCTGGCGTCAGGCAAGGACGGCGCCGGCACGAGCGTCATCGGTGTTCCGCCGGGAGCCACCGCGGCCATCATCACCCTGACCGTCACTGATACGACGGCCGGTGTCGGAGGAACCGGTGGCTTCTTGAAGGCCTACAGCGCGGCGCTCACCACGGCGCCGGCGTCGAGCAGCATCAACTGGACAGGTGCCGACCAGAACATCGCGGTCAGCACCCAGGTTGCAGTCGACCCCTCCGGTCAGATCAAGATCACCGACGGGGCCAACGCGACCCACTTCGTGGTCGACGTCATCGGTTACCTGTTCTGACAGTTGAGCAGGGGTCGAGGCTTCCTCGCCGAGGCCTTGACCCCTGCTCCGGCAGTGCGTGGCTAGGGTCCGTTCTGACATGCCGGCCATCACGCTCGTCCTCATCATCGCTGCGGCGCTGTGCACTTTCGCCATCGCCGCGGTGGTGGTGGGCCGCGAAGCGAGGCGCCTCGATTCGGTCGCCCCGCGCTCGGTGTACATCGTCGATGAGGCCGTCGAGTTCGTCGCCGAGTACCTGCCTGGCGACACGCAGGGTCGTCTCACTCCCGATGAGTTGGAGCAGCTACTGACGTTTCACATGCGCTGGTTGCACGCCAAGGGACTGCAGCCGTCGAACGTGATCGACCGCCGCCAAGACATCACGACGCCGGTGGTGGTCACCGAGGACACGCTCACGGGCTACCTGCTCGGCGAGGCAGAGCGGAACGGCATCGAGATCCTCGACGATGTCGATGTCGTCAGGGTGGTCGACGCTCATCACGCCTACTTCGAGGCGATCGGGGCAGTGGGCCCGCCCGCCAGTGACTCCGAAGTCGGCTAGCGGTCAGATCATCATGTTGAGGTTGTCGACCACGCGTTGACCGAGCGATGTGTCACCGCCGAGCTCGATCCGCTCGGCCATCGACGCGGCCGTGCGCCGACCCGTGGCCAGCACGACGAAGGCCTCGGCATCGAGGCGAACAGTGGCCAGGGGCTCGTTGGTCGGCTCGGGGACGATGCCCGCTCGCCCACCGTTGACCTCGCACACGACGTGACGGCCGACCTCGCCGGTGATGTCGAGGATGACCGCACCACCCTCCGGCGTGGCGGCCCGCTTGCCGACCACGATCGGCAGCGTGCGCAACAGACGATCGATCGTGTGCTCGGCGGGAGCGCCGCCGAGGTGGCCTGCTCGGCCCACGGCTCTGCGCATGTCCTGTTCATGGAGCCAACAGTCGAGCACCCGGATGTGCAAGAAGTCGGCCATCGTCCCCGGCCCGGTGGGAGTCATCATCTCCTTGGCGAAGTCGGCGTCGTCGGCGTGGCGCAACGTGGCCAGCCGTAGATCCACGAGCTCGTTCCACTCCCGTAGCACCTCGTCGCCCGCATGACTTCGCCGGGCTTCGATCGCCGCTTCGTTGAACTGCCCGATCGGGTTCTTCACATGGCTGCCGAACTCGGTCGGAGCGGCGGCCGCGGGCAGGCCTTGCAGCGTGCGCTCGACGCCGATCAGATGGGCGAGGTTGTCCTGGACGGTCCAGCCGGGCAGATCGGTGGGCAGCTTCCAGTCGCGCTCGTCGAGCTCTGCGCCGAGCGCAGACGTCGACCGCCACACAGCTTCGAGCTTGTCGATCGTGTCGGTGGGAATCATGGATGCCTCACGGTGCAGGGTTCTGGATGGTCGTCCACTGCCGCGCTTCCAGGTACGGCCGGAAGGTGTTGGCGATCATCCGTAGGTCGGTCTGGGTCTTGGGAGTCTTGAGCTCGAACAGCCCATCCATCTCCGCGTAGGTGTTGCACAGCTCCCACAACCGCAGCGCCTCGGCGCCGACGGGGGCGGGAACCACGACGGGTCCGAAGATGGCTCGACCGCCGGCAAGCACGATGATGGGAACACCAAAGGCACCGTACGTGCTCGCCGCGAAGTCGTGATCAGCGCGCACATCGTCGTGTGTGCTGATGTCGGCGAGAGCATCGTCCCACGCATTCGACGGGGCACCGATCGATTCGAGCAGATCGAGAGCGACGGCGCGGTCGTAGAACCGTCGCCCGTCGACGTGCAGGGCACGCCCGCAAGCTTCGTACCACCGATCGCACAGGTCCATGTCGATCCGGCGCAGCCATGCGGCGACCCGCATGGGTGTCCATCCGTAGGCGATCGGTCGCTCCCATGGATGCCGCTTGCCGTCGGGGCGGTTGATCTCCTCGAGCGAGAAGAACTTCCAGCTGATGTCGAAGGCCAGCTGGGAACGCACCTCGCGAATCCACAACGACGATTGATAGGCCCACGGGCACATCGGGTCGAAGTAGAACTCGATTGCGGAGTGCACCGGGTCATCTTCGCATCGAGCGATCTTGGCGCTAGCGTCGGGCGTCATGGAGCGACCGTCGCGGTTCGAGCACACCAGGTTTCTCGGGGACAAGCGCACGCAGTTGGTCTACGACCTCGACTCGTGGGACGAGGCGAGCGTCATCGACGACATCATCGGCGCCGAGACCGGTCTCTGCTTCGGGCCCGACACGCTTGTCGAGGCACGCAACCGTGGTTACGAGTTGGCCCGGCCGGGGCTCTTCCGCCGCCAGCGCAAGCCAAGGGCATGAGACCGAGAGCGTGACCCAGACAACGTGAATGGCGAGTTCAAGTCCGGCGACCTCGCCCTCGCTCGTTACTTGGCGCGTCCACCGGGGCGTCACGGTCCGCTGCCGGGACTGATCCTGTGTCACGGGTTCCCGATCGGCCCGCTCGATGCGCGCCAGAGCGCCGGAACGTTTCCGGAGTTGATCGATCGGATCGCCAACGAGCTCGGCTGGGTGGCGATGACCTTCACGTTCCGCGGCTGCGGCAGGAGCGAAGGCGATTTCTCGTTGCAGGGTTGGATCGACGATCTGCGCGCCGCGATCGACCATCTCATCGACGAGGCCGGTCCGACGGGGATCTGGTTGGTCGGCACGAACACGGGCGGCTCCGTGGTCACCTGCGTTGCCGCCGATGATCCCCGCGTGCGCGGCGCTGCACTGCTGAGCCCACGCGCCGACTTCGACGACTGGGCGGCGCAGCCGCGGCGGTTCATGGAACACGCCCGCGAGATCGGTGCCATCCGCACCCCGAGCTTCCCGCCTTCGTTCGACGAGTGGGCACGCGAGCTTCGTCGCTTCCGCCCCGTCGACGCGGCCCGCCGGCTCGCACCGCGACCCCTTCTGGTGATGCACGGTGACGACGACGACAGCGTGCCAACCGTCGATGCACGCCAGTTGGCGGAAGCTCACGGGGCCGCCGAGCTCCGTTTGATTCCGGGGGCGGGCCACCGCCTGCGGCACGACCCGCGGGCCATCGCCGTGCTGCTCGGCTGGCTCGACCGGCAGCGTCAAGGGGAGTCGACGTAACCCTCGAGATGCGTGCTGTGCCATTGCCAGGCCGAGGCGATGATGTCGTCGAGGTTGTGCCGGGGATGCCAGCCGAGCAGCTCAGCCGCTCGAGTTGGATCGGCATACACGGCCACGGGGTCGCCGGCGCGACGCGGTGCGGGTTGCCACGGGACGGGTCGACCAGTGATCCGTTCGGTGGCGTTGATCACTTCCATCACGCTGCTGCCGCTTCCCGTGCCGACGTTGAGCGCAGTCGAAGCGCCGCCGCCGCCGAGGTAGTCGAGCGCCTTCACGTGGGCGTCGGCGAGATCGTCGACGTGGATGTAGTCGCGTACGCAGGTTCCGTCGGGGGTCGGGTAATCGTCACCGAAGACCTTCACCGGCGGGCGCTTGCCGAGCGTGGCCTTCATCACCAGGGGGATGAGGTTGAGCGATTGCCTCCAGTCCTCGCCGATTCGGCTGTCGGCGCTGGCGCCGGCGGCGTTGAAGTACCGAAGGCTGATCGATCTCAATCCATGGCTCACGCCGTACCAGTGCAGGATGCGTTCGGTGGTTGCCTTCGATTCGGCGTACACGCTCTCGGGTTGGATCGGGGCGTCCTCGGTGACCGGCACGACCGATGGTGTGCCGTAGACCGAACACGATGACGAGAAGACGATGTCGTTGACGCCGGCCGTCAGCATGGCTTCGACGAGCTTGACGGTGCCGGTGACGTTGTTCAGCCAGTAGCGCGATGGCTGCTCCATCGACTCGCCGACGCTCTTGTACGCCGCGAAGTGCACCACCTGAGTGATGTCGCGACGCGTGCAGAGCTCGACGACGAGATCGAGATCGGCGATGTTGCCTTCGACCAGTTCCGCTTCGATCACCGCGTCGCGATGCCCGTACTCCATCGAATCGAGCACCACGACCTCGTGGCCGAGCGCGGTGAGGCGGCGCACCGTGTGTGAGCCGATGTACCCGGCGCCGCCAGTGACCAGAACGCTCATGCGACCTCTTCCTCCGTGCGGAACCAATGGATCATTCGCGTCAACCCCTCGACGAGATCGATCGTCGGCGCCCAGCCGTAGGTGCTGTTGATCAGCGTGATGTCTGGTCGCCGCTGCGCCGGGTCGCCTTCGCGTTCAGGTGGCAGCGCAACGGTGACGATCTGGCTGCGCGAGCCGGTGAGCTCGACGATGAGCTCGGCGAGGCGGCGGATGGTGAACTCGGTCGGGTTGCCGACGTTGACAGGACCGGTGAGGTGTCCGTCGAGCACAGCCGTCAAGCCGACAACCTCGTCGGCAACGTGGCAGAAGCTGCGCGTCTGCGAACCCTCGCCGTGCAACGTGATCGGCTCGCCGCGCAACGCCTGAACGATCAACGTGTTGACCACTCGGCCATCGTTCGGCCTCATTCGCTCGCCATACGTGTTGAAGATCCGGGCAATGCGCACGTCGAGGCCGTGCACGCGGTGGTAGGCCATGGTGATGGCTTCGCTGAAACGCTTGGCTTCGTCGTAGCAGCTGCGCGGGCCGATGGAGCTGACATTGCCCCAATAGGTTTCCGGTTGGGGGTGCACGAGCGGGTCGCCATACACCTCACTGGTCGACGCCAGGAAGAACCGGGCGCCGACCTCGGTGGCCAGATCCAGCAGGTTGCGCGTCCCGGTGGAGCCGACGGCGAGGATCTCGAGCGGCATCGTCGCGAAGTCGTTGGGCGATGCCGGACTGGCCAGATCGAGAACGGTGTCGAACCTGGTGCCGGCCACCGGCAACATGCCCGTGGTGATGTCGTGCTCGATCAGCGTGAACCGCTCGTGGCCGGCAAGCTGGGCGATGTTGGATCGCCGGCCGGTTGCGAAGTTGTCGATCACAACCACTTCGTCGCCGCGGTTCAAGAGGAGCTCGGTGAGATGCGAACCGATGAATCCGCCGCCGCCGGCGAGCAGGTGGCGCATCAGGCGCCTGCAACTTGGTTCGGAGTGTGCATGTCAGGTTCCGGTGTCGTAGGTGAGGTGGGTGGTGCCCCCGAAGTCGTCGAGGGTCCACAGCTCTGACGTAGTGGTCGATGTGAAGTACACGGCATCTGTTTGTTCGCTCTCGTCCCATCCACTGTTCAGCAGCTTGCCGAGGTTGGCGGTAGCCGTCGGGAAGTCGTCGGCGATGTCGTAGATGAGCCGGGTGCGATGCGTCGGTAAGTCGCCGAGCGAGGCCACACCGTACTCGTAGGTGATGCTCGACAACACCCCACCGACATTCACCGCGATCGCGTCTTGGTTGACGACCTTTGCCTGCAGTTCGGTGGGTAGATCGGAGAACGTCGGCACCACCTTGTCGAAGGTGTAGTCGTTGCGAGTGATGCGCACGATCCCGAGTTGGTCGACAGCGCTGGCTTCGACCGACCAGCCCGGCGGGTCGCCCTGCACCGTGTTGGGCCGGGCGTCGAACGCATGGATCGTGACCGTGCCTTGCGTTCGCGTCGAGGGTGTGACCGTGTAGGTGGCAACCGGAGCCAGGGCGGCGGCGATCGTGGTGAGCGCGGCGTCGGGGTCGATCGGTCCGGTCAGGAAGGTAGCCGTGGTGGAGTTGATCCCTATCGTGCGCTCGAAGCCGAGCAAGCGCACGTCGGGCCCGCTCGGCACTGCCATCGGGGTGATCAACCACGCCTGCAGCGTTGCGTTGGGATCGCCGGTGTAGCCGTGGTGCTGGGTGGCGAGCTCGTCGGCGGGCGCCGGGAACGGCTTGTTGCCGAGCGCGAGTGGCACGAGCATCGTCGGGTCGACGGGTACGAGCGTCACGCGCGGTGCGACCGATGTATCGGGTGCCGTGCTGTCGGGTGCGGCCGAAGTGTCTGCCGTGATGGCCGTCGTCGACTCGGCCAGGGTGGTCGGTGATGTGGGCGAGGTGGATGACGACGTCGTTGCCCGGGCACTCGGCGAACTCGAACAGGCCGTCACCAAAGCGGGTAAGGCAAGCCACACCCATCGTGCTCTTGCCCGAGTCATGATCACCGACTCTACGTGCTCAGCGACCAATTCCCTGGTGATCGAAACCGGCGCGGCGCCATTCGTTGCGCTCGAGGAGGTTGCGGGCGTCGATCACTCGCGCGGCCGACCATGACACGCTTCACCTCGGCGATCTCCAGCCAACGGAACTCGTCCCACTCGGTCAGCACGGCCAGCACATGAGCGCCGGTGCACGCCGCGTAGGGGCTGTCGGCGATCGTGATCCCGGCAGGTAGCCCTGGCTTCGGCCCGGCGACGGTGGGGTCGTGGGCTTGCACGGTGGCCCCCGCGTCGAGCAGACGCTTGATGATCGCCAGCGACGGCGAATCGCGGAGGTCATCGGTTCGGGCCTTGAACGTCAGTCCCCACACGGCGATCGTCGCCGTGCTGAGATCGCCTCCGGCGGCGACGCGGATCTTGTCGGTGACGCGGTCGAACTGTTCTTCGTTGACGTTGATCACGCCTTCGAGCAGATCGAAGTGGTAGCCGGCTTCGTTGGCGATCTTCAACAAGCGCCCGGGTGTCTTTCCCGAAGCAACTGCCACCCCACCCCGGCCCTGGGCGTAGGAAGTCTTGGCCGATGCGCTTGTCGGAGCCAATACCGACCACGACATCGTTGACGTCGGCGCCGACGCCTTCACAGATGGCGGCAATCGCGTTGACGAAGCTGAGCTTGGTGGCGAGGAACGCGTTGGCCGCATATTTGATGGTCTCGGCCGAGGCTGGATCGGTGATGATCACCGGAGCGCTGATGCGGTCGTAGAGCGACGACACCTTGAGAGCCGCAGCCTGATCGTCGCAACCGATCACGACACGGTCGGGTCTGAGGAAGTCCTGCACGGCAGAACCCTCGCGGAGGAACTCGGGATTGGAGACAACCTTGACGTCGGGCCGCCGCATGACGCGCTCGACGACCTTGGCGCTGCCGACGGGCACGGTCGACTTGTTGACGACAACCGACTCGTACGGCAGGACCGGGCCTATCTCTCTTGCTGCCGCCTCGATGTAGCTGAGATCGGCGGAGCCATCCTCGCCCTGTGGAGTCGGCACGCACAGGAAGGCGATGTCGCAATCCTTGGCCGCGGCGGCCGCGCCGAGAACGAACGACAACCTGCCCCCCGACAGGCCCTCTTCGACGAGCTCCTGCAGGCCGAGCTCGACGATGGGGATCAACCCGTTGCGAAGGCTCTCGACCTTGGCCGGATCGATGTCGGCACACACGACGTGGTGGCCCATATGGGCGAAACAGGCGCCGGTCGTGAGGCCTACGTAGCCGGTACCGATGACAGCGATCTTGGCCATGGCTTGGAGAGGTTAACGGCCCCGCTTGCCGACGCCTTGCTGTCGAGCGGCGGTGCGGCCCTCACTCGATGTCCATCGAATCGAAGGTCAGCGTCAACTCCTCGACGGCGATGTCGCTCGAGCCGGCGTCGAGTGGATCGACGCGGTAGTTGACGGGAAACGCGTTGCGAAATCGCCACACCCACACCGCGGCCCGCTCTTCGTCGAGCAGCGTGATGGTGATGCTGCGATCGACGTTCGGCTGACCCTCGCGGGCCTGCTTCCACCACTCCCACAGATCGGTCGAACCGCTCAGTCCGCGCTTCAGGACGAGGGGCCCGTACTTGGCCAGGCCCGGTTGCTTGTGCGACTCCTGAGTCTTCTCGTTGCCGTTTCGATAGGCGACCACGTCGACCATCGCATCGGGCAGTTCCACACGGAAGAACGTTGCCCGGGGATCGGACGAGTCGTAGATGCCCATGTCGACGAGGAAGTTCGACGCTTCGTACGGGTGATCGCGAAAAGTTGCCATCTCGTCATCATGACAGGTTGTCAACGATGCAATAACGATATATCGTGACTGCATCACAACAAGAGACCGCCGCATTGCGGTCGGTCAACGGGCCGCACTGCGGCCAAGTCACAGGAGAGACCACCATGGATCCACGATCCGGACAACATGAACACGATCACGATCACCGACAGTTCGGTGGTCCACGAAGAGGGCGGGGCGGGCGGCGGGGCCGCGGCTTTGGCTTCGGCCCTGATGCACCGGTGGGCCGCGGCCCACGGCGAGGGCGCGGCGACGTTCGCACCGCAGCACTGCTGCTGCTGCTCGAACGGCCCATGCACGGCTACGAGATGATCCTCGAGATCCGCGAGCGCAGCGGCGAGGCATGGAGCCCGAGCCCCGGTGCCATCTACCCGACCATCCAGCTGCTCACGGACGAGGGCCTCATCACCACGAACGACGAAGATGGCAAGAAGGTGTCGAGCCTCACTGCTGCCGGTCGCGTCGTTGCCCAGGAGCTGGCGGCCACCAAGACGGCACCGTGGGACGACGCGTCGGACGATGCGGGCGAGGGCGCACCGAGCCTGCGCCGAGCGATCCACAACTTGCTCATGGCTACCAAGCAGGTGGCCATGGCCGGCACGACGGCACAACGGCAACGTGCCACAGAGCTGCTCGACGAAGCCCGGCGCAAGATCTACGCGATGCTTGCCTCCGACGAGACCTGACCAGGGTGGTCGGGCGTAGACCCAGGACGCGGTACGCTGCGCGAAATTGACGGATCGCGATCCGGAGGAGGCCCACTGTGTCGGCATTCACTTACGACGTGGAGTACCAAGAGGAACGCAACCGCCTGACGGTTGCGTTCCGCATCATCTGGGCCATCCCGCACTTGGTCATCGCCTACGCGTGGGGCACCCTCGCCAACGTTCTCGGGCTCGTTCAGTGGTTCATCATCCTGTTCACCGGCAAGCGCAACGAAGGCATCTGGAAGCTCCAGCAGAGCTATCTCTACTACTACTGCAGGGTCTACGGCTACGTGGCTCTTCTCTTCGATCAGTACCCCGCGTTCGGCACCGACCCGGGCTCGGTGCCGGTGCGCAGCGACATCTCCTACGAGGCATCGGCCAACCGGCTGAGCAGCGCGTTGCGCTTCATCTGGGCGATCCCCGCGGCAATCATCTTGATCTTCGTGGCCATCGGAGCCGAGGTACTCGTTCTCATCTCGTGGTTCGCGATCGTCATCACTGGCAAGCAGCCCCGTGGCATGTGGGAGTTCGTGCTCAAGGCGATGAGGTTCGGCCTCCAACTGGAGTCCTACATCCTGTTGATGACCGACGTGTACCCGAAGTTCGGTGCCGGCGCCGGGGTTCCCGCCGCCGGATCGCCGCCACCTCCTCCGCCACCGAGCTCGTCCATTCCACCGCCCCCGCCGCCCGCCTGACCGGAGAGTGCGCGAAAGTGTTGCCCGTGGGCACCATGTACGAGGAAGCTGGGCAACAGTTCGACATCAGCGACGACGAGCTCACCGAACTCGCCCTCGCCGCCGATCCCAACGAGCCGATCGCCGACGATGCGGTGCCCCTGCGTGCGATCGACGCCGAAGGTGAGTCGCTCCTGCCTGCGTGGTACATGCCGGTATCGGCCGGCAGGGTGCGCCGCGACTGGAGATCGCGTGTGGCGATCTCCATGGCGGTGGGCATCGTGTTGATCAACGCATGCGGCTTGTGCATCACCAATGGGTTCCCGGAGATCCCCTGGTAGTGCCGGAGCGATTGGAACCGGTCCCCGAGGACTGGAGCAGAGCTCTCGGTGTGGTCGCTCACCCAGACGACATGGAATACGGCGCGGCCAGTGCCGTGGCCCGGTGGACCGATCTCGGCAAGGACGTTCGCTACCTCCTGGTGACCCGGGGCGAAGCCGGCATCGCGACCATGCCGCCCGAGGTGGTCGGCCCGATCCGCGAACGTGAGCAGCGGCGTAGCTGCCAAGCAGTTGGTGTCACTGCGGTCGAGTTCCTCGAGCATCCTGACGGATTGGTCGAGGAGGGCATCGATCTTCGGCGTGACATCGCCACGGCGATCCGCCGCCACCGGCCCGAGATGATCCTGTCGATCAACCATCGCGACAGCTTCGGTGGCCCCAATTGGAACCACGCCGATCATCGCGCCGTCGGACGTGCCCTGCTCGATGCCGTTCGCGACGCAGCCAATCCTTGGATCTTCCCGGAGTGCGGGCCCGCATGGGCGGGTGTGCGGTTCGCCGCGTTCGGCGGTTCGCCACAGTCAACACATGCCGTCGATGTCACCGGATACCTCGACCGCGGCATCGAGTCGTTGCTCTGTCACGAGTTGTACCTGGCCAACCTCGGCGAGGGATCCGGCGACCCAGGCGCGTTCCTTCGCTCGAACGCTGAAGGCACCGGAGCCAGCCTCGGGGTGCGTCACGCGGTGGCCTTCGAGCTCGTGATCTTTTGACCTGTCGATCAATCACGGCGCCGGCCAGGTAGTCTTGGCGTCCGGGGTCGGCGACCCCCCATACGACGAGCGCCGGTCGAGACCCGCACGAGAGCGAGGTGCCGTGTCTCCCGCCCTGCCGGCGCAGGACGAAGTTGATGCGCGACTCACCACAACTCATTGCTGCCATCTGGTCGATCTCCGAAGGTCGGGGATCCGACGACGAGCTCACGTTGCTGCGCGCCGAT
This sequence comes from Ilumatobacteraceae bacterium, assembly GCA_963720775.1. Lineage (GTDB taxonomy): Bacteria > Actinomycetota > Acidimicrobiia > Acidimicrobiales > Ilumatobacteraceae > JAENVT01. Next base: position 108,457 of record CAVRGR010000003.1, read on the forward strand.
GAGCAGGCTTCACTCAGCCTGCTCGATCGCCTGATCGTCGAGACCGAGGCCGACTTGGCGGTTGTTCGCAATCTGCCGGGTGACGAACGCGACCAGGTGGTTGCCGATTTCACCGACACGCTCCATGGCCTTCGCGCCACCGCCGCCCAGTTGCGCCCCGAACCGATCGCTCCCGTCGGCTCCGTCGTCGACGATTTCGACTCGGCAGCCTTCGAGTACGAGGAGGCCGGCGAGGTGCAGCTGCAAGCCTCGTGGTCGGCCGGCCAGGTGGTGGTGTGGGCGGGGGGCCGTGGCGCGGCGCCCGAGGGCAACGACGCTCTGGCGACGCGGCTGGAAGCCATCGGCGGGCCTGCTGTCGGCTGGCAACTCCATGCCGGTGTTTCGCTACCAGGTGGCCGCCGTGCCGAGGCTGTCTCCATTCCGATGAAAGACGCCCTCGGGTGGCTGGTGGCGATCGCTGGCGGCCACGACCAGCCCGGCGTCGGTGCAAGCGTGTCGTGGCTCGGCCGGGTCGCGCTGGAAGGTGTACGACTCGCGGCACGCGGGGCAATCGTTCCCAGCGTTCGCAGCTCGGGCCAGCCCAAAGGTGGGCTCGTCGAATCGAGCGTTCGATGGGTTCCGGCTCAGATCGATCGCGACGCAGTCAATGCGCTGGCCGCGCTGATGCCGGGCGCTGTCGTCGCCGCCGGCGGGGGCGATGGTCGGGCGACAGTCACGGCGGTCATCGCTGCTGCGGTCGAGGCGATCGTCAGCCTGAGCGTCGAGCGGATAGAGCTGCCGTCGGCGCCGCCCAGCACCTCTCGACCTGCCGAGGTCGACGCCATGGTGCTCGCCCGCATGGACGGTGATCCCTTCAATGCGCCGTCGACGCTCGCCACGGCAACGGCGAGGAAGCTGGATCAGTGGTCTCGCTCGGTCACCGATCCGATGCGCCCGAGGTTGCTCGTGCAGCTCGATCCTCCACTGCCTGGCGGCGTGTGGCTCGTCTCGGTCTTTGCTCCCTCCGGAAAGACGATCGTGCCGTTCGACACTGCGATGCGTACCGACGCCGGCCGGCGTCTGCACAGCGGCGAGTGGCAACGGCTGGTGCGGCTGGTCCCTGCCCTCGATCGCACTGGCGTGACACGTCGCGGTCAGGTCGCCATCAGCCAGGACGAGGCGTGGGAGTTCATGACCGTCACCGGACCGATGCTGGCCTCGATCGGCTTCGACGTGCGGTTGCCGGCGCTGTCGCGTCGCAAGGCGAAAGCGTCGCTGCGGCTCTTTGCGGATACTCCGCAGAGCTCGGTCGTCGGTGCTCGCCAGCTCAGCAACGTTGCGTGGACCGTCCTCTTCGACGATGCCGAGTTGACGGCTGACGACGTGAAGCGGCTTGCCCGTCAGGCCCGTCCCCTCGTGCAGTCGCGCGGCCGCTGGATCGAGGTCGATCGGTTCGATGTCGAACAGGCTGCGGCCGCTCTGGCAGCTCGTGAGTCGGTGACGCAGTTGACCGGCGCCGAGATCCTTCGGCACAGCATCGGTCTCGGCGGTTCGGGGATGTCGGGCGGTGTGGTCGTGGCCGGCAACAGCTGGGCGAACGACATCGTCCGGCGGGCCGGCGAGATGTCGGTGTCGGCGGTCGTCAAGCCGGAGGGCTTCGTCGGCACGTTGCGCACCTACCAGGCCGAAGCGGTTGCCTGGATCGGCTTTCTCGATGGCGCCGGGCTCGGTGGATGCCTCGCGCTCGACATGGGCCTCGGCAAGACGCCGACGGTGCTGGCCCACCTTGCCCGCCCGACGGCTGATGGCAGCACGCTGGTCATCGCGCCGGCCGCGGTGGTCGGCAACTGGGCAGCCGAGGCAGCGCGTTTCACGCCCGGTCTACGCGTGGTCGTTCATCACGGGGCGTCCCGCGCCTCCGCCGGTGAGCTGGCCGCCGATATCGCCGGTGCCGACCTGGTGATCACCACCTACGCGACAGCAGTCCGCGACATCGACGCCCTCACTGCCACGTCGTGGCGAACGCTCGTGCTCGACGAGGCACAGGCGATCAAGAACCCCACGAGCGACACCGCGCAACAGCTCCGCCGTCTGCGTGCCAAGACCCGTCTCGCCCTCACCGGCACGCCGATCGAGAACGGGCTCGGCGATCTTTGGGCCATCCTCGACTTCACCAACCCGGGCCTTGTCGGTTCGCGTCCTTCGTTCATCGCCCAGATGTCGGGCGACGGTGAGGCCGCTCTACGCGCCCTGAACGGTCTGCTGCTCTTCCGTCGCACGAAGACCGAACCGGAAGTCGCCGTCGAGTTGCCCGACAAGATCGACGAGCTCGACCACTGCACCATGACCCCCGAGCAGATCGGCCTGTACCAGGCGGTGCTCGACGATCTCGTCGAGAACGTGGCCGACGCCGACGTGCTCGCCGACACGAAGAAGGGCGCGATCCTGGCCGCCATCACCGCGCTGAAGCAGATCTGCAATCACCCCTCTGCATATCGCGACGACGGCCAACCGCTGGCCGGCCGCTCCGGGAAGCTGGCCCGACTCGAAGAGATCGTCGAATCGGTGTTTGCCGCCGGCGAGCGGATCCTCATCTTCACGCACTTCGCCACGTGGGGCCGGCGGCTGGCCGACCATCTCACCGAGTGCACGGGCGAGCCGATCTCCTGCTACGACGGCAGCCTCGCCAGGGGAGTACGCGACCGGCTGGTCGAAGAGTTCCAGACCAAGGATGGCCCTGGGGCGATGGTGCTGTCGCTCAAGGCGGGTGGCACCGGACTGAACCTCACTGCAGCCAACCACGTCGTGCTCTACGACCGTTGGTGGAACCCGGCGGTCGAAGACCAGGCGCGCGACCGCGCCTGGCGAATTGGTCAGAGCCGCACGGTCATCTCCCACCGCCTCGTCTGTCCCGGCACGATCGACGAGCGTGTCGAAGAGATCGTGGCCGGCAAGCGCCACATCGCTCAGCTCGTGCTGCCGCGATCGAGCACGATCGCCGATCTCAATGCCGACCAACTCCGTCTCGCCCTCGGGTTGCGCCCCGAAGAGCTCCTCGCAGGGGACGACCGATGAGCCGCCCGACGCGTCGCGGCCCCAACAACGGCCGGCGCCCGCAGGCCAAGCGACCCGGTGCGGTCGACATCTGGCGCGTGCCCGGCCCGCTACCAGCGATCGAGCCGATTGCCGTGCCACCGGATCCGGGGGCGTTGATGCGCTCCCTCGGCGACCCGCCGATGCGCGATGGCGCAGGCGCGGCCAAGGCGTTCATCGAGGTCGCCCAACGAGCCTCGGCAATCGCTGCAGCGTTGGCGCTCAGCGTCGATCTCCTCGCCGAATCCACCGACGACTGACGCCCGCGTTCGCACACATCTGACCCTGTGGAGTGTTTGCCGCCTTCCCGGGTGCCTCGAGAAACTCCACACCCACTCTGTGGAGTGTTTGGCGTCCACCTGGGTGCCTCGGGAAACTCCACACCGAGGCGGTTCTCGCTAACGTCGTGCGGATGTCGGCTTTGGTGACGGAACGATGACCTCGACCGATTCCGAATACACCCGGCGCCTTCAGCGTCTGGGGTCGCGGCCGTGGAAACGACTCGTGCCCAACCCCTATCGGTGGAACGTCCGTCGGCTGGCGACCGGTCGGGTGCTCGACGTCGGGTGCGGGATCGGGCGTTGCCTCGACTTCATCCGGCCTCGCGGCGTCGGGGTCGACCCGAACGAAACCGCCATCGCCGTGTGCACGCGGAACGGCCACGAGGCCTACACCCCGGCCGATTTTCGCGCGCCTGCCACCGCGACAGTTCGACACGTTGCTGTGCTCGCACGTGCTCGAGCATCTCGACGAGGGCACAGGGGTCGAGCTCATCCGCACGTATCTTCCTCATCTCGCCACCGGAGCACGCGTCCTGCTGATCACGCCACAAGAACGCGGGCAGGGATCCGACGCCACCCACGTTCGCTTCATGGATGCCGCGGCGCTCACCCGGCTGGTCGCGGAGTGCGGCTTGCAGCTCGAGGGGATCTCCTCGTTCCCGTTCCCTCGGCTCTTCGGACGATGGTTCGTGTACAACGAGACGGTGACGACAGCGCGACGATGAGCACACCGATGATGCGCGGTGCGGTTGGGTACTTCCTTGCCCTGCTCGTGGTCGTCGTCACGTGGGCTGTGGGCATTCCGCGGTTCGCTTCGCCAGACGAACCGGCTCACATCTACAAGGCCTACGGAACCGCTCACGGCGAGCTGCTCGGCTCGCCGGCCGGGGCGGAGTTCGCCAACCTTCCCGCGAACCTGCGCGAGTTCGACGGCCCCGACTCGCTCGGCCCTCCGAGCCCATCGTGTTACAACGGGCTTCCCGACGTTCCAGCGTCGTGCGTGAGCCCCACTTCGCCACACCTCATCTCCTCGGCGGCGCGGTATCCACCCTGGTACTACGGGCTGGTCGGCGTGCCGGTGGCCGTGTCGGGTCAGTCGGACAAGGTCCTGCCGTACCGACTCGTATCCGCAGTGCTATGTGTTGCACTGCTGGCACTGGCGATGATCGTTGTCAAGCGCGGGCGGCGCGACGAGGTCGTCGCATTGCAGCTAGCGGCGTTCACGCCGATGGCGCTGTTCCTGATGGCGTCGGTCAACCCGAACGCCATCGAGATCGCCGTGTTCGTTGCGATCTGGGCGTGCCTCAGTCGCGTAGCGACCGACGCTCGACTACCTCTACGACTGCTGATCCTTGCCTCGTGGCTGTCGGCCGCCGTCGTGTTGATGCGACCGATCTCCATCGTGTGGATGGCCGGCACCGTCGTCGTCGCCGTGATCGCGGCCAGTCCTCAGCGGCGCCGCGAACTGCTGCTCGCGGCGATCGTTGGCGTGGGCAGTAGGCCCGACGACGTTGGCTCTGGTCGGATCGTGGCTGTGGCTCGTGTACTCGCGAATGGAGATCAAGGACGAGCGATTGACGAACACGTTGGATCTCGCTGCTGCGCTGCGTCGATCGATCGACAACTGGGGTGGGTACCTCCGCCAGACGATCGGCGTGCTCGGATGGCTCGACACCACGCTGCCCACGTTCGTCTACGCGGCCTGGTTCGTGGCACTGGGGCTCGTGGCCGTCATCCACCTTCGCAGTGCGACGCGTCGCACGTTCGTTGCTCTGGCGATGCTCGTCGCGGTGTGGCTGGCCCTGCCGTTGCTGATCAACGGTTTCACCAACTCGCGGGCCGGCCTCACCTACCAAGGCAGGTACTCGCTGCCGATCTTCGTCGGGGTTGCGTTCCTGCCGGTGTTCAACGACCGGTCGCAGTTGCGAGCGCCCCGGCTCACGCAGCGCTCACTCGTCGGTGCGGTGCTCCTGCTCGTGGTCGTCGGCGAGGTCGGAGCGTTCTGGGAGATGCTGCGCCGCTTCACGGTCGGCGCCGACGGCAAGATCCTGTTGACCGGCTCGCTGCCGTGGAAGCCATCAGTTGCGCCGATGCTGCTGGTGGCGCTGAACGCCGCGGCGATGATCGCGGTCGCGTGGTCAGCTTGGCGACCGTGGGGGCAGGTCGAAGCTGCAACCGGTGAAGGGGACGGTCAGGGCGCGCAGCATGGCGCGGACCGAGGCCGGTAGGGCCGTGGATGGTTGGCCGCCCTGGCGGGCTTGCATCTCCACGGGGATCTCGGCGATGCGGTAGCCGCGGCGGCCGGCCACCAGGAGGGCCTCGAAGGTATCGCCGAGGTAGTGATGGGGGAAGTTGCCGGCGAAGGCGGTGAGCAGCGGATCGCGAATCGCTCGAAACCCAGATGTCGGATCGCTGATCGTCAACCCGCTGCGCCGCCGCAGCGTTGCCGACAGGACACGAATCGCTCTTCGACGCACACGAGACTGCGGCGACGGCACACCGCCGGGCGCGAAGCGACTGCCCAGCACCATGTCGTAGCCGCCGTCGTCGAGATGTTTCACCAGCGCGCCGATCTGATCGACCGGGTGCTGTCCGTCGCCGTCGACCTGTACGACCGTCGTGGCGCCAGTCTCGATGGCGTAGCGGAACCCGGCTCGCAGGGCGCCGCCGACACCCAGGTTGATCGGCAGGCGGATCACGACCGCGCCGGCCTTCTCGGCCACCTCGGCGGTGTGATCGGTGCTGGCGTCGTCGACCACCACGCAGTCGTAGTCGTGGTTCCGTATGGCGGTGACGACGTCGGCGATGCACTCCTCCTCGTCGAACGCCGGCACGACGACGACGATGTTGGTCACGTGTTCTCCAGCTCGCTGACCCTTCGAGCCAGCAGGGCGTGGGCCTCGGCCGTGGTGCGCAGTCGCTCCTGGAGCAGCGAGACGCTGATCGAGAGTTGGATCGAGATGGCCAGCAGCAGCAGCGAGCTCAGCATCAACAGCACGGCGGTCGGGGTGATGTCGGCCACCTTGCCCAGACGGCCGACGAACGGCAACGTCACGGCCGCAAGCGCCACGAACGCGCCGACACCTAGCCAGCCGAGCGTGTACCTGGTGGTGAGGAGGCGCCGGCGTGTCAACGTCAGGATGACGAGCATGATGATCACACCACCCAGTGCTAGAACGAGGGCTTGCTTCACGGCTGTCGACATGACGACGAGCGTAAACGATGACTGCGGAACCGCCGGCTGCGCCGCGGATCTGCATTGCTGTGCCCTTCTTCTCCAACCTCGAGTACCTCGATGTCGCTCTCCGATCGCTGCTGGCTCAGACCGATCCGCAGTGGACGGCGATCGTCGTCGACGATGCCAGCCCCGAGGCAGGGGCCGACACCGTGGTGAAAACCCTCGATGACACCCGGCTGCGGTTCATGCGCAACGAGCACAACCTCGGGGTCGCCGCGAACTTCAATCACTGCTTGGAACTGGGCGGCGCCGAGGCCGAGATCGTCGTGGTGTTCCATGCCGATGACGTCTTGGAGCCCGAGTACGTCGCTGCGGTGCGCCGTGCTCACAGCGCATTTCCGGCAGCCACATGTGTCGCTCCTCGGGTGACGGTGATCGGTGACAAGGGCCAGCCGATCCGAACCTTGGGTGACTTCGTGAAGCACACGATGTGGCCGCGGAAGTTGCCGGCGACCCTGGTCGGTGACAGGGGGTTGGCTCGCCTGATGCACGGCCAGTTCTTCTACTGCCCGTCGGTGTCGTACCGGGTGGAGCGGTTGCCGGAGCCACGCTTCGACGACCGTTGGCTGCAGGTGATGGACCTCGACCTGTACGCCCGCGTGCTGCTGAACGGCGGCTCGATCGTGATCGCGTCCGAGCGTGTCTACCGCTATCGGCGTCACGATGCGACGATGACCGCCCAGAACTCGCGGTCGCTCGTGCGTGTCGGCGAGGAGGTGGCCGTCTCCCGCGAGATCGCCGACGCGGCGCGGCAGCTGGGATGGAAACGTGCAGCTCGAGTCGCACGACTGCGAATCACGGTCAGGCTCAATGGGTTGTTGGAGGCTGCTCGCTTGTTGAGGCATCGAAGGCTTCGTGCAGCCGCCAAAGCCGTGCGTCAAGCAACGAAGAGTTGAGGGACCTAGACGGCAACTATCTCGAGATGCGTGCCTGATGCCCGAGCGAGATCCAATATGTCGCCTGGATCCGAGGTCAGCACGATGTCGCCATCGCGGCATATCGCCACGACGGCCGCGTCGACGGCGTCGCTTGTCCCACTCTGACCGAGTAGCACTCCCGAAGCGCGGCCCAACTGGTCGTCAAGCGGTGCAACGTCGACACCAGCGAGCAATCTCGCGAGTCTCACCTGTCGACCCGCCCCGCCGCGCCACACCTGAGCGACGACGCCTCCGTGGCTGCGTGGCGACCTGTCGACAAGACGCTCCGCTTTGACGAGAGCTATGACGTCGCGGTCTCCACGCTCGGCAGCGATCAAGGCCCCGGCGTCGAGTATCAGCGTCACGCGGCACCGCGCGAGATGACGGCTTTCGACGCGGCTCGACGCTGCGCGTTGGCCACCTCCTCGGCCGAGATCTCGCCGTGTTCGGCTTCGTATTCGTTGATGAACTCGTCGAGCGCCCGCAGGCGAGCGTCATGATCGGCCTGTAGTCGAAGCGCGTCGGACACCCAGCTACTGATGCTCAAGGCCCGCCCTTCGGCTACTGCGCGCCGGGCCTGTGCCGCAAGTGCACTGTCGACCGACACGGAAAGTCGTTCCTTTGAATCGCTCACACACCAATCATACTCGTCTACCACGAACGTGGCACACATGACGACAGGAAGGCCCCGGAACGCCAGTCTTCCCCAAGACCTGGGTGCCACGCTTGACGGTGAGCAGGTTGATGGAACGAGCCTGGCACCCAGATTCTGGGCCGCGGCCGCGAGCACGCGGCAGCGGCTATGGGCAGATCGACTGCTGCCCCGAAGGGCGTCCGGCAGGCCAACGTGGCCCGCAATGGAGGTGGCTAGCGTCTGGGGATGGCCGATCGGACCACCCAGATGGTCGACGCGATCGATCTCGCGACCGCCAAGGGACTCGAGCTCGGGCCGCTGACGAATCCCGTGGTGCGCCGGTCCGACGGCGACATCCGCTATCTCGATCACGTCGACACCGACACGCTTCGTGCTCGCTACGCGAGCCACGTCGGGTTCGATGTCGATGCGATCGTGCCGATCGATTACGCCATCGGCAGCGGCTCGATCCAGACCGCGGTCGGCGACGATGCCCCCTTCGACTACGTGATCGCCTCGCATGTGATCGAACACGTGCCCGACATGATCGGTTGGCTGCACGACGTGCGCAGCGTGCTGGTTGATGGGGGAGTGCTGTCGTTGGCAATCCCCGACCATCGCTGCTGCTTCGATGCGTTGCGCTCGCCGACGGTGGCGGCCGACCTCGTGCACGCGTATCTCGACCAGGCGACGATTCCATCACCGCGACAGGTCTTCGATCACTACTCCTCGGCGGTGACCTGGCGCGGACAGATCGCGTGGGGCGAGGAACCTCCGTTCGGCGAGCTGGTGGCGGTGCACGCCGAGCCCGAGGCGCTGGAGCGCGCCACCGCCGCGGCAGCGACCGGCGAGTACGTCGACGTGCATTGTTGGGTGTTCACGCCGCGATCGTTCTGCCGGGTGATCGGGTCGTTGCAGCGCTTGCGGCTCGTGCCGTTCTCGGTCGAATCGTGCACCGAGACGATCGGTGGTGAGTTCTTCGCCACGCTTCGCACGGCCGACCCGGCTGCCGCCACCGTGCCGGCGGTTGCCGAGGGCTCTCCTCGTGCAGCCGAAGCGGCGGTTGTGCGCGAGGAATTGATGGTGGCACGCGTCGCGCTCGAGTCGGCAACGTCCGAGCTGGCCGCGATGAGACGGAGCCGGTCGTGGCAGATCACGAAGCCGATGCGCAAGCTGAACGCCCGGCGTTCGCGTCGTCGCTGACCCTGTGGCGACGGTTGCGAGTGGGCGCGTCAGCTACCGGCCGACTCAGGTGTGGTAGCCGCTGAGGTCGACGACCAGGTGGGTCGCGGTCTGGGTGTAGATGCACACCTTGCCGTCCTTCGACGTCGGGGCGACGGCGAGGTTGGCGACGGTGCTGCCCAGTCCGTAGTTCAGCGTCGAAGCAACCGGTCGAGTTCCACCGCACGGGAACACCGTGACGAAGCCGGGACCCGTGGCTTCGGTGACGGTGATGTTGAGCACGGCTGCGCGAATGGAGCTCGGCACCCCGACGCGGCCTCCAATCGGTAGTTCGAGCACCGAGTCGGATGGTCGCGGGCCATTGAACTCGTCCAAACCATCCGCGGTGACAAGGCCCGATCGGGTTTCGAGAACCCTGGTGGGCTCGAAGAGCCGCACAACTGCCTGAGCTGCGTCATAGCCATTGGCGTCGACCACGACATCGGTGTCGGTGTTGGAGTAGATGCAGATCGCCCCGTTTGCGCCGACCTTGACCACTGCCGCGTTCGGCACGATCGCGCCCGGCGTGAAGTTGACCGTCGACGCGACCGGTATCTGCTCGCCGCACGGGAACACCGTGATGAAGCCGGCGAGGGTTGGGTTGATCGCGGTCACGTTCACGGCGACCGAGCTCGCATCGGTGGGCACGCCTCCGCGGCCGGTGACCTTCACGCCGGTCACGGAACCGCCCAACACGCGCCCTTGCCCCGCCGACTGGCCATCGATGGTGGTGAACTCCGGCCCGACGCGGGTGTCGAGCAATCGAGCCGGCACCACGCCGGAGAAGCTTGCGCCGAACGCGTAGAAGCCGGTGAGATCGGTGATCACTTGAACCGGTGTCTGTGTGTAGATGCAGACGGCACCGTTGCCACCGATGCGGGCGATCACGGCCACCGCACGCGTCTGGCCGATGTCGTAGTTGAGGTTCGAGGAGGTCGGTCGCGATTCTCCGCAGGGATACACGGTGAGGTAGCCGGCGCCGAGCGCGCCCGTGACGGTGACGTTGAGCACCACGGAGCGGGCCCATGCCGGCATCTGGGCGCGACCGACGATGCCGAGTTCGAGCACGCTGTCGGCGGGACGCAGCCCGATGGCGTTGAACTGTGAGTCGACGGTTCCCAAGCCGGGTCCGGAGCGGGTCTCCAACAGCCGTGTCGGCACGACGGGGATGAGCACCGAGTGACCGGCGCCTTCCTGGGTGGCAGGTGCCCGGCCGGTCGGCGCGCCCGTGCGATCGACCACCGACGAGTTGCTGAAGAACCCGAGTGTGTCGTCGTAGACCGGGAAGCCCCCGAACACGAGGAGCTGATCGCAGCCGGCCGCCTTCAACGTGTCCATGTTGGTGCGGATCGATTGCGGGGTCGAGACGAGGCCGTTGTGGTCGAGCTCGTTGACGCCGCACATCAGCGTGGCCTTCGAGTCGTAGGCGTGAGCGATGCTGACTCCCAGGTCGCCGTCGTACTTGGCGAACGAGAGCAGGTCAGCCGAGCCGGGCAGGTCGGCGAGTGCCTTGTCGAGGGCAGTCGTGGTAGGGAGGAAGTTGGCGAAGGGCTTCACACCGGTACGCGCCTGCGCATCGCTGCGTACCAGCGCCCAACGCGCTTTCAGAATGGGCCATTCCGATCCGTTCGGATCGAACTCGTCGCCCATGTCCCACGCGGCGATGTTGGCCAACTGGGGCGTCCAGAAGTTGATCGCTGTGGTGCGCACGTTCGGATCGGCCGACCAGAGCCGGTCGTCGTACACCACTGTCTTCATCCCGACGGTCGCGTTGAGTTGAACGAGGCGCATGTAGACGTCGAAGCCGACGTATCGGTTGGCAGGCTGGGCAGGTGTGTAGCTGGCGGCCGGGATGTTGCACGGCCCGAACGTTGCATCGATGCCGCCGGCTAGAGCCATGGCCCGAACGGCAGTGGCCGCGGCCGGGTCATCGGGGTTCACGCCGCACCACGCCCAGGTGTCGACCGACACGGGTGGCGTCGGTGGTGCCGCGGCGCTCGCGGGCCGCGAGGGAAGAACTGCAACGACCCCGAGCAACAACGCGACGACGAGCGCGACTGAACCTGGGGATCGTCTGGACATGCCCGGGAGTCTAGAAGTCAAAGTGTCAACCCCGGCCTCGCGCACCGCAGCGGACCCGGCCCACGCTCGATAGCGTCTACTCGATGTCGGCCGTTGCGATTCGTGTGCACCCCACTGCAATTGTTGAGGTTGGTGCCGAGGTTGGCGCCGGGACGAGCGTTTGGCATCACGCGCACGTCCGGGACGGAGCCCGTGTGGGGAAAGACTGCGTGCTGGGCAAGAACGTCTACATCGACATCCACGCCGAGGTCGGCGATCGCTGCAAGCTCCAGAACAACGTCAGTGTGTATCACGGCGTCCACATCGGCGACGACGTCTTTGTCGGCCCGTCGGCGACGTTCACCAACGATCTTGTGCCCAGGGCATTCAATGCGAGCTGGCAGGTTGTCGACACCTACGTCAACAGTGGTGCATCGATTGGCGCGAACGCCACAATCGTCTGTGGCGTCACGCTGGGAGAGTTCTCGATGGTGGCAGCGGGCGCAACCGTCACCCGCGACGTCGCGGCTCATCAACTCGTCGCTGGAACGCCGGCCCGCCACCTCGGTTGGGTGTGCCGATGCGGCAAGGTCGTCAGCCGGGAACTCGTCCCTCCCGAGAACCTCGTCTGCGAAGAGTGCGCCGCCGGTGGGACGACGGCCGGAACGTGATGCGCAGACGATGCTGTTAGCGCCGCTGACCTAACAAGATCACCTCGAGGTCTGACGTCGAATCGATGCATCTGCGGCCGTCGACGACTATCTTCGCGCCGCCAATGTCGACGGCGTGAAGCTGGCGATACTCGGCATGGTCGGCTTGGAGAATTGCTGCCGCGCATGGCTCGCCGAGGTGATACGGCTTCAACCCCTCGGCGGCGATCTCGTCGTCGCTGTACAACGGATCGTGGACGACGGGATGTGCTCCCGCGGCGGCGAGTGCTGCGACGACTGGGAACGCGCCGGAGAATGCCGACTCCTTGACACCTCCACGATACGAGAGCCCAAGCACGGCGACGGTCAAGCCCCGCAAACTTCCGAGTCTGTCCAGAAGTTTCGAGACGGCGTAGGCCGGCATTGCGTCATTCGTACGTCGTGCCGCCGCGGGTACCTCCGCGGTCGGATCACCCGCCAGATACAAATGGGGATAGACAGGGATGCAATGGCCGCCCACCGCGATGCCGGGCTGATGGATGTGGCTGAACGGCTGGCTGTTGCAAGCATCGATGACCTGCAAAACGTCGATGTCGTGCTGATCGGCGTACCGTGCGAGCTCGTTGGCAAAGGCGATGTTGATGTCGCGATACGTCGTTTCGGCAAGCTTGGCCAGCTCCGCCGCTTCGCTCGATCCGAGGTTCCATACGCCATTGGGTCGAGACAGATCGCCTCGTTGGTCGAACTGAAGAACTGACTCGTAGAACTCGACAGCGCGATCCGTGCTCTGCAGATCGACGCCACCCACCAATTTCGGATAGTGGCGCAAATCGGCAAAGATTCGTCCTGCATAGACCCTCTCTGGACTGAAAGCGACGAACAGGTCGTCGCCGAGCGTCAGACCCGACGTAGCAGCGAGCACAGGCGCGAATCGGTCGCGCGTGGTGCCGACCGGAAGTGTGGTTTCGTACGAGACGAGCGTGCCCGGTCGAAGGGCGCCGCCGATTGCGTGAGTCGCCTGATCAAGGGCGCGGAAGTCTGGTTGCTTGTTCTGGTCGACCACCAACGGCACGACCACGACCACCGCCTCGCATGAGCTCACGGCGGCAGCGATGTCGGTGGTCGCCCGAAGCCGTCCCTCGCGGACCGCTTCAGTCAGATACTCCGTCAGATGCGCTTCCCCTGGAAATGGTGGCGTGGCCGCGTTCACCAGGTCGACTGTCCTCGGGGAGATGTCCGCCCCAATGACGTCGTGGCCAGAACGCGATATCTGAACCGCCAGCGGCAGGCCAATCTTTCCAAGCGCGACAACACAGACCTTCATGAGTCCTCTCTACCGACCGTGGCTGGATACAGGTCGTCCTTGTGACGACCGACCACGTTAACGGGCAAGCGCGGTGCCTCGGTTTCTTCCCCTTCAACTGTCCGGTTACAACGCCCGAACCTGCTGTGCAACAATTGGTTCGGTGGCACGCGTGCTCCGGCTGGCGATGACGCCGATGCTCGTCGTGACATCCTTCGGGTTCGTTGGCGCCACGCCGGTTGTCAGCGAACCGCTCGGAATGAACATTGCACCGAGAGTTGCCGCGGCATCTAGCCTGGTCAACGTCTCGGGCGCTGGGTGCAGCTCCGAGGTCGACGTCGTGGAGACACCGTTCTTGTTTGGCGATCCATCGGAGGTGGTCTCGAGTCAGACGGTCACACCATCGGCCGGAGCGTGGTCGAGCACGTTTCCGATGCCGAGAGCGCCCGCCTTCGTGATCGCCACATGCGACGGGGTCTCGTCGTTTCCGATCGTCGTCGCGCCGAATGATGTTCGCGACAGGCAGCATGAGCTATTCCGCCGTGACTCCCACCGACATTCAGATCTCGACCTCCCCGTTGGTTGACGGAAGTGAGTTCTCGATCTTCGATCGGTCGGGTAACGAACTCGGCCATGCGCTGGCAGAGTTCGGGACCGCTACTGTTCGGATCCCTCGCTCGGCCGGCCCGGCACAGGTGATCGCCATGGGACTGCGCCGCCGAGACCCGCTTGTCGACCTTCCCTACGTTCCTTTCGCTCTTGAGATGCAGCTCCCACTGTCCTCGTCGCCGTCGATCATCGTCGATCCAGCGGTTACCACGAGTGGCAATCCTGTCTTGGCGTCGGGTCGCTGTTCTGGCAGCGGGCGTCTGCTCGTCACTGGCGGTGCAACAGGTTGGTATGACACTCCACCCGTGTACGTCGACGAAACGCTGTCTGCTGATGACGCCGGCAGCTGGATTTCGGCGTTCGTCATGCCCCCAACGGCGTCGACAGCCTCGGTGGTTTGCACGCACGGCTCGGTAACGGAGACAGCGAGCGTTCTCATCGCACCCGCAGACCGCGTCCAAGCCGTCACGGGCCAACCTGATGGCACCGGACTGATGGTGACTCTTCCGAACGTGATGAGCCCGGAACGACTGGTTGCATTCACAGCGACTGGCAGCCCAGTGCCGCTTTCGATCGAGGCAGTTCTCAGTGACGGTATCGAAGCCAGACTCGAACCTCCGTGGATACCGGTCAGAGTCGTGATCATTGGGATTCGATCGTTCGGGGAGAATGCCATGGCTCGGCAGGTGTCGGGCGTGCAGGGCTGGTCGGTGGATTTTGGGGCCATCACCGACGGGGCATCCACAGCAAGTCTCGCGCCCGCAAAGCGCCTCTTCTCTTCGCTGCTGGACGCCGCGTGTTGCGGGCAACCTGCGGTGCGAATCCGGCCCTGACGAAGGCTCGAGATCCTGAACGCCCGCCGGGGTCGGGCTCGTTCAGTTGGGCGAACACGCTTCGATGGTGCAGTGGCTGTACGGAAACCACAGAAGATCGTGTCGTACGGAGTGTTGGGTGACCGTGAGGTCTTCTTCGACGAGCCGCAAATAGCCTGCTTCATCGCGGACATGTCTGCCACGGTCGAGCGCGGCGAGGACTCGCGCAAGCGACTTCTGATCGGCGCTGAAGACCGGATCAAGTGTGACGAGTCGTCCGCCTTGTGATAGCACGCTTCGAACGCCAGCGAGCAAGGACTGCGCGGAGTCATCGGGCAGGTGGTGCAGGAGCCCGAGAGCGATGACGATGTCGAAGGTACCGACGTCGAGGCTTTCGAGATCGGCGACATTTGCCCGCACGAACCGAGTCGTGGCGTTCGTGCGGCTAGACGCCACCTTGAGATAGCGCTCGTTGTCATCGATGCCGAGGTAGTGGACATCGCCGAGGAGCGGGCGGATATCGCCGTCACCGCAACCCACATCGAGGACACGGTCGCCGTCGCGGGGGCGTACATACTTCTCGACGAACTTGCGAGTTGACTCGTTTGCGTTCATCAATTGCTTCCAGCGGTGATACCACCCCGCTCGCCCGAGAAGCGAGTCGCGAAACGATGTCGTCACCTTGCCCCTACTCTCGCTCAATCGACTCAGCCCTGCCGGGCCCGCAGTGGCTGCACTCGGCGACTCTATACGTCGGTTTAGCGACCCGCTGACGACGAGAGTCAAGTCGTGAGCCGTTGCCATATCGGCCCTGCGTCTGCAGCGCTAGGTATGATTCTGCAGTGCCGGCGATTCCGTTCAACGCCCCCTCTCTGGTAGGTGATGAACTGGAGTACATGGAGGCTGCAGTGCGCGGTGGACACACCTCGGCCAAGGGTCCGTTTGCCAAAAAGGTGGTCGAGTTGCTCCGAGAGGAACTCGGTGCTGCGGACGTACTACTGACAACGTCCTGCACGGCGGCGCTCGAGCTGTCCGCGATGTTGCTCGACATCCATCCTGGCGACAAAGTTGTCGTTCCGTCGTTCACGTTCGTGACAACTGCTTTGGCCTTCGTCCGCGAGGGAGCTGAGCTGCTGTTCGCCGACATCGAACCCATTACCCTTGGTCTCGACCCCGCACACGTTGCCGAACTGATGGATGACTCGGTTCGAGCGGTCATGGCTGTTCACTATGCCGGTGTGGGTTGCGATCTCGAGGGTCTGCAGTCGGTGATTGCCTCGCAAGCCGGCCAACCCGTGGACCTCATCGAGGACAACGCCCACGGCCTTTTCGGTTCCTACCGCGAGCGGCCGTTGGGATCGTTCGGACGGATGTCCACGCTGAGCTTCCACGAAACTAAGAACTTCAACTGCGGTGAGGGTGGTGCGTTGATCCTCAATCGAGACAGTGACATCGACCGTGCCCACATACTGTATGACAAAGGCACCAACAGGCGCGCCTTTCTCAACGGCCAAGTTGACAAGTACTCGTGGATCGACAAGGGCTCGTCCTTCGGCCTCGCAGACACGCTTGCTGCCTACTTGCTCGCCCAACTCGAGGCCCGTCAATCAGTGCTTGCCAAGCGCCGCGCGATTTACGAGCTCTATCGGTCGCTCCTGGAGCCGCACGTGGAGCGCCTTGGATGTCGGCTTCCCATCGTCCCAGATGATCGCGATCAGGCGTATCACATGTTCTACGTCCTTCTTCCGGACCAGATCACTCGTGACGGGACACTTCGCCGTCTCAATGAGGAGGGCGTCAACGCGACGTTTCACTATGTGCCGCTGCACAGTTCATTGATGGGCTCGAAGATTGCGGCGCGCGCTACAGACTGCCCAGTGACTGACGACATCAGCGGACGAATCCTTCGGCTCCCGTTTTTCAACGGTCTGGATGATTCTTCTGTCGAGCGGATCGCCGAGCGATTCGTCGCCGCCGTTGAGAGAACACTGAGCTCTTGAGGCGCTCATGATCAACCGCGCTTCGACATGACGTACCTTTCCGTTGTTGTTCCAGTGTTCCGCGCCGAAACGACCATCCAGGAGTTGACCGAGCGTGTGGTGGCCGCCGCGTCGCAGATCACCGAGGACTTCGAGATCATCTACGTCGATGATCATGGCGGCGACAACTCGTGGGCGCTCATCGAGGAACTTGCTGCTGCAGAAACTCGCGTCCGAGGAATCAAGCTATGCCGCAACTTCGGCCAGCACTACGCCCTCACTGCCGGGCTCGATCTCTGTCGTGGTGAATGGACCGTGATCATGGACTGCGACCTGCAGGATCAGCCGGAGTTCATCGGCGCCCTGCACGCCCGAGCGCTCGAGGGATACGACGTCGTGCTGGCGCGACGGATTGATCGCGACGACGGCTTTCTGGATCACGTCACTTCGTCGGTCTTCTACCGCGTCTTCAATGCTCTGACCGGATCCACGGCTGATTCCAAAGTTGGTGCCTTCCGGATCATGTCGCGAAAGGTGGTCGAGACCTTCCGAAGGATGCCCGAGCACCATCGATTCTTCGGCGGCATGATCGAGTGGATGGGTTTCGGCACGTCGATGATCGATGTCGTTCGCAGCGCCCGTACGGAGCGCAGCAGCGGCTACACGCTGCTGAAGCGCTTCCGGCTGGCTTCCGACGCCGTTCTCTCCTTTTCGAATCGCCCGCTCGTATTCGCCACTCGCGCTGGTTTGGCCATCTGTGTGCTCTCGCTGCTCACGTCGGTGGCGATCGTCATACAGCGAGTCAGGGGCGCCATTCCCGAGATCGGGTTCGCCAGTGTGATCGTTTCGATCTTCTTCCTATCGGGCGCGATCTTGACGAGCCTCGGCCTTCTCGGGGCGTACATCGGTCGAATCTACGATGAGGTCAAAGGCCGTCCGTCGTACATCATTGACCGGATGACGTCGTGACGCGATCGCGCCAAACTGTGATGATCATTGCCGGTGGAGAGTGGCAGGTTCCGATCATTCGAGAGGCTAAGCGGCTGGGGCATCGGGTGATCAACACGAACCTATACGAGAACTCCCCAGGGTTCGCGTTCGCCGACGTCGCCGAGGTCGCCGACGTGTTGGACATCGACGCGCACATCGACATCGCTCGTCGTCACCGGCCCGACGCCGTGCTCACGGACCAATCCGACATCGCCGTGAAGACCGTGGCCGTGGTTGCCGAGGCGCTCGATCTTCCAGGAATCGGCGCTGCAGTCGCGAACCGGTTCACGAACAAGCTGGCGATGCGCACATGGTGTCGCAGTATCGACGTTGCCCAGCCCGGCTTCGCGAGCTGCAGCTCGGCTGAAGATGCTGAGCGATCCGCCACGTCGCTCGGCATGCCGCTCGTGGTGAAGCCACCAGCCAGTCAGTCGAGCCGCGGGGTCCGCCGAGTCGACGAGCGATCCGAGGTCGCAGAGGCCTTCGCCAGCGCTCAGCAGTTCTCAAACGACGGGTCGGTGTTGCTCGAGAACTATGTCGAAGGCACGGAACTGACCGCTGAAGGGATTGCGACTGGCTCCGGCCACGTGACTCTGGCGCTCTCTACCAAGGCTCACCTCCAGCACAACCCTATGGTGGCACGGCGCCTTGTTTACAGCCGTGATCATTGTGATATCCCCTTCGACGAGTTGCGTGCGCGAAACGATCGCCTCATCGAAGGCATGGGGCTCAAGTTCGGCCTGACGCACACCGAGTACAAGTACTCAAATGGGACGTTCGTACTGATCGAGACCGCAGCCCGGGGCGGTGGCACGAAGATCTCGTCCCACATCGTGCCTCTCATGTCCGGTGTGGCAACGAACGAGATGTTGATCGCTATGAGCCTCGGCCAGGTGGTCGGGCGGCCTGAGCCGTCCGAGATTGGGAGAGCAGCGATCCTTGAATTCTTCACCTTTCCTGCGGGGCGAGTCTGCGCCATCGAGGGTCTCGCCGAAGCCCGTGCTCTCGAGGGGGTTCTCGACCTTGGTCTGACGTTCGCGGTGGGCGACGCTCTCGCCCCACCCGCTGACGACCGATCTCGCCACATGCACGTCATCGCCGCAGGTTCGTCAACGGCGGAAGCCGCGGCGGTTGTGTCCGAGGTCGAGCGTCTCATCACGGTCCGCACTGAGTGAGCGCGAATGGGTGAGATTCGAATCTTCGATAGCTTGACCCACCCGACTCCCACGGGTAATTGGCTCGGGGCGCACCACGATGGTGCTGCATCAGCAGACCGTCTTGTCGAGCAAATGAAGCAATGCGGTGTCGATCGTGTGTTGGCAGTTGGAATGGGCGTTTCCGTTGGTGGCTACACGGAGTCTGACTACGCCCACTGGGTGCTCGACGCTGTGCCAGGGTCTGTGCCGATCGCCTTTATGACCTTTGATGACTTGGACCGCCGTTCGTTGCCGGGCCGCCTTGAACGCCTCCGCGAGCTCGGCTATCGAGGGTTGAAGGTCCACCCGCGCCTCACCGGCCTCACGTTCACCGATCCGCGGTTTGTGGAGCTGCTCGCCGCTGCGTCTCAGCACGATCTCCCAGTACTGATCTGTTCGTACAATGTTGGACACCCGCGCTACGCGGCCGGCGACCTGAGCCCTGCGCGCCTCGTCGAAGCGATCGATGCTGCTCCGGGGGCAAAGTCCGTCGTACTCCACGGCGGCGGACGTGACGTTCTCGAATGGTCGGAGTGGCTTCGCACACGTGACGATGTACTCCTGGACCTTTCCTTCACTCTCGCGCGCTACGCAGGTAGCTCCGTCGACCTCGATCTCCAGTATCTCTTCCGCGTACTCGACCAGCGGCTTTGCGTTGGGTCGGATCATCCGCAGTTCGAGTTGGCCACATTGAGGCGCCGGTTCGATCTCTTTGCCGATGGCATTCCCCGCGACAAGGCTGAACGGATCGCGTTCGGCAATCTCGCGCGCTTCTTTCCGGCGGTCGACGAATGACGATGTCCGGAGGCGATCAACGAGCCACTATCGAGCGCTATGCCAGCCGGTACAGGCAGCACGGATATTCTCCGCGGACTCTCGGATGGGACAAGGGCAATCAGGACGTGCGTTTCGACGTCCTCACGTCGGGCTGCGATTTGACGGGACTGGCTGTACTCGACATCGGCTGTGGCTTCGGCGACCTGAACATGATGCTCGAGCGCAAGTTCGGTTCCACGTATCGCTACACGGGAATTGATTTGGTATCTGAGCTGATTGAGGAGGCTCGACGGAGGTGGCCGGGAGAACGCCACCAGTTCTTCGTGGGTGACTTTCTGTCGTTGGAGTTCCCACTCGTCCACGACTATGTGATCGCCTCGGGTATCTTCAACCATCGCTTTGTGTCGACGAACAACAGGGACTTCGTCACGGCAACAATGACGCGCGCCTTCGAACTCTCCCGTGTTGGGCTCGCCATGGACTTCCTTTCCGACAACGTCGACTATCGGCACGAGCACACGTTCCACAGCGCACCAGAAGACATCTTGGAGCTCGCCTTTGGCCTCACTCGGAACGTAGCTCTTCGGAACGACTACATGCCGTTTGAGTTCAGCGTGTTTCTCCGCAAGGACGATTCATTCGACCCAGCCGATCCTGTCTTCAACACCCACAAAAATGCGCGTCTCGCTTCCCCGAACGACGTCGCTGGTCTGGAGGTACCACGCTGATGACGACAACCACCATCCGCGACGAGATAGTTGACTACATCAAGCGGAACCGGGTGAGCAGCACCGAGATAGCCGATGTCCTCGGCAAGTCCGGTGCGATCGAGAACATTCGCGCCGTCAATCCCGGCCACTTCCGGGTGGCCCCCGTCAAGTGGGTATACCTGTTCGAGGAGAGCAACTGGCCGTTGCACGAACAGATTGCGGACATCGACGAGGGACACGTGATCGTTGTGGACACGTTCGACTGCAATGGTCGCGCCGCGTTCGGAGACATCGTCGCCAAGTACCTCCTCTTGTACCGCCAGTCGGAGGCTGTGGTGGTCAGCGGCAACGTCCGCGATGCCCATCGACTCATCAAGGAGAACTGGCCCATCTGGTGCGAAGGCTTCAACCCCGTTGGGTGCTTCAACCGCAAGCCGACCGGTACAATCGACGAGAATCGACTCGCGGCGCGCCGAGCGATCTACGAAGGTTCGATTGCGGTATGCGACGACACCGGTGTGGTGATTGTCGCCGAGCACGAGCAGACCGAAGACTTCGTCTCGCGACTCGAGTTCATCGAGGAGCAGGAAGACATCTGGTACGAATGCATCGATCGTCGAAAATGGTCGACGTACAAGACGATATGCGAAAAGGCCTACCTCACGTGACGTGCGCCGGCAGCGAGCGATCAATTGGGGCGGTATAGCCTGACGTCGATGGCGGCCTGGTGGCACCAGAGGCGGCAACCGTCACTGCCACGCTCTCGGTTCGCGCCCGACGCATATTTGGCCATCCTGGTCGGAGCAGCCAGCGGGTTCGTATCGCTGCTCTGGATCGGAGAGCTGCTCGTGAACAGGGGCCGCGGCCTCGACGCCTCTGACGAGTCGTACTACCTGCTGAGTGTCCAGTTTCCTCATGCGTTCCGCGCTTCGGCTACGGGGTTCGACAGCCTTCTCGCTCCAATTTGGTGGCTGACCGGAAAGTCGATCGGGCGCTTTCGCGTGGCTGGCGTGCTCATGCTCGTGGGCGCACTGTTTGCTGTGGCTTGGCTCTGCAGTCAACTCGTATCTTCGATCGCAGGATGGACAGCGCGAGCCGCCACGATTGTCATCGGCGCAGCTCTCGCCGCCCTTTCGTTTACCTTCTACACCCTTTGGCTTCCGACGCCTGGTTACAACCTCGTCGCGCTCGTCCTGGCGTTGCTCGTCGCTGCGCTCACCGCAGCTCTCGCCACCGCCTTCGAGCCGCGCTCCGAACTGGAGGAACGACGAGCGCGATTTCCGGCGGACTGTGCGTTGGGGTTCGTGCTGGCAATGGGCCTGGTGGTCAAGGCGCCTTCATTTGCAATTCTGGCGATCCTCTCAACCGTGACATTGATGGGAGTGCGCGGGCCACGTTGGCTCCTCCGCCGACTTTGGCGCTTGCTTGCTGGATTCGCCGGTGCCGCGTTGCTCTTCGTGCTATTGACGGGTTCGCCTTCAGGGATCGTTCGTCGGTTCTCGCGCGGTCTTCGCGCCAACGGTCTGCTCGGCAGCCAGAGTGACGAATCGCTTTGGGAGGTCACCTCGCTGCGGCAGGTGTACGGGCCTTGGTTCCTGGGGTTCGTACTGGGTGCGCTGCTCGTCAGCATGACGTGGCGGCTGATTCGTCGCGATCAGATTCGCCTGCTAATCACGGTGATTGGGTCCCTCCTGACTGCCTTTCTGTTCGTTCGGAGCCTGCCAGGCGGTGGCACGGCCGCGTTCACGGCGAATGCTGGGTGGTGGTGGATTCGGTTCTCGGCGATGACCCTCTTGTGGATCACGGCGACTGTCCGCGCACCAACTCGCCGGATCGTACTGGGACCATTGCTTGCGCTGATGGCGCTCGGCGCGGCGGCAGGTAGTGGAAACGGGTTCATCCACCAGGTTGTGCTGAATTCCGGCGTGTTGGGTGTCGGGGTGATCGTTCACGCACTGATCGTCGTGTCACACGAAGATGCATCGGACCACGCGAGCCTGCACGCAGGCACCCGGCGCGCTGGCCGGGCTGCTGCCAGCGGCATTGTTTTTCGTGGTAGGCAGCCTCGCCTCCAGCAGCGCGCTTCGGGGGGCACTGATCAGTCCCTATCGCCTGAACGGCAGCCTCCAAGCCGAATCTGTGGCGGTGAACCTCGAAGGCTTCGGAACCGTCAAGGTGCATCCGGAAACGGCTCGGTACATTCACCAGTTGCAGGCGATCGCGTCTCGAGTGCCCGCAAGCGCTCGTGACTGTCTGGTTGATCTTGCCGGGGGCACGCCGCTGTCTGCCATCGCTCTCGAAGCGCGACCAGCTGCGGCACCGTGGATTCTCGGTGGCCATCCGGGCTCGAACGCATTCGCAGATTATCTTCTCGCTGGCACACCTTGTCTCGCCGGCCCCTACCTCCTCATCGAAGCACCGAGCGGCACCAGGTCAATTGATCTGCCCCCATGGCTGCGTACCACGGGAGCAACCTTCTTAGGTCGTGTCCGCTACAGCGGTTACACGATCGAAGATCAACTGATCTGGCTAGTGCCGGGTTCGACGCCCGGATCTGCGCAATCCGGAAGTTGACAACTGGCGACCTCGACGTGGCGTCCCGGACTCGTCGTCATCCGGTCGATCACACGGTGCTGGAGGGGTTCCCGCGTGACGCGGTTAGCCTCGTGGGTCGTGTCCGTGCGCACTCCTGCAGGCCGAGTCGATGACACCCCGGAAGAACCGGCCGCACAGCGGTCCACCCATTTGCCTCGGATCGTCTTCGGCGGAGCGTACTCGCCCTCGACGATTGGCCGTTGCGCAGAATTCGCGTACGCCATCATTGCGCTCACGGCGCTCACTCAGGGCCCCGTACTCACATTGTGGGCTCGACAGAGCCAACCTGGTCAACTCCCGAGCGACTTCGCGATCGTTTCGACGTATCTAGCAGTTCAGATGCCGGCACTGGCGATCCTCGCCCGCCGAGGGCTACCGGGGCGTGGACGTTCGGTGGTAGTAGCCGGAATCGCCGTCCTTACCGGTTGGCTCGCACTGTCCACCCTCTGGTCGACCGTGCACACCGACACGGCCACCGCCGCCGTGGCGCTAGTGGCGACGACATGTGTTGGCTTCTATCTCGCGGTCAGCTTCTCGGTGCTGGAGTTGGTGACACTGATCGTGTTTGGCACCCAGCCGGGCTTGCTTCTTTCGGGTTGGTCGATTGAACGGCACTGGGCGGGGTCGAGCGACCCCAGCGGCAATTGGGTCGGCATCTTCTTCAACCGCAACTCGCTCGGCCCTCCGGCCGTGATCGCCGCTGCGGGTGTGCTGGTACTCGTGGTGGTGCTCGTGAAGCGTCGACCAGATCTCTGGTGGGGTGGCGTCGCACTCCTGTTGGCGTTGTGCGTGTTCGACCTGCGCCTGCAACGTCACGGCGACTCGGCCACTTCCTGGACGGTTCTCGCAGTGTTTGCTGTGTCATGGGCGCTCTGGCAGATTGCCGGCTTCGTCGCGCGCCGCTTGGGTGAGCGCCGCCCGACTCGTTCCACGTGGAAACTTGGTGTTGGCTTCCTCTGCTGCGTGGCTGTGATCACCGTGACCGCCCTCGTCGAACGAAACCGAGTGTCCGCCTGGTTCGGGCGTCCGCCGGGTTTCGACGGGAGAGGACTTCACTGGAGCGCCAATTGGCTGGGTATCAAGGATCGGCCGATCTTCGGCTGGGGTTGGCTCGCGGCATGGCACACACCACAGTTCCGTGTCCGACTCAATTCGGAGATCGCCAATGACATCTGGTCGCACAGCGCCTACTTCGACCTGGTGCTCGGAGGCGGGGTCATCGCGGGCGCAATATTCGCCGCAGTAGTGATTGCCGCGTTCGCCGGCCTGGCTGACATGGCGGTGCGTGTTCCCATCCTCGGGGCGTTCCCGATCGCGATGGCGACGGCGATCCTCGTGGCTGACACGCAGGAGTCATTCGTGATTGGCAACCACTTCCTGTGGGCCCTTCTGGTCGCCTTGCTTTGTGCGCCGCACGCATCACAACCACGACGCACCGTCGGTAACATCATCAACCCCGACGACGCCCCCGGTGGTGGGCGTTCGTTGGTGCAACGCTTTGGAGACGGCGAGCTCGACCCACCGCTCGACTCACGCACAACTGCCAGCTCAAAGGATCAACAGTGACTTCGAATCCGAAGGGTCCCGCACGCCTTTACCAGGTGTGCACTCGATGCGTCATGGATACTTCCGACCCGGACATCACGTTCGACTCGGACGGTGTCTGCAATCATTGTCATCGGTTCCTTCAACTGGCGAATCGATCCTGGTTCCCGACCGAGGAGGGAGCGCGCGAGCTCGACCGTCTGATCGAACGGATGAAGGCCGACGGTAAGGGCAAGGACTACGACTGCATCCTCGGCGTCAGCGGTGGAGTGGATTCCTCGTACCTGGCCTTGAAGATGGCCGATCGGGGTCTGCGGATACTCGCTGTTCACGTCGATGCGGGCTGGAACAGCGAGACCGCTGCACACAACATCGAGCGACTGATCGAACGCTGCGGGATGGACCTTTTCACCCACGTCGTCAACTGGGAAGACATGCGCGAGCTTCAGCTCTCGTACCTGAAGTCGGGCATCTCGAACCAAGACGTGCCCCAAGACCACGTGTTCTTCGCGACCTTGTACCATCATGCGGTGAAGCACCAGATCAGGTGGGTGCTCAACGGAGCCAACGTTTCGACCGAGGGCGTCTTCCCGACGGCTTGGCACGGATCCTCCACGGATGCGCGCAGCCTGAAGGCGATCCAGAAGCGCTTCGGAACCGGCAAGTTGCGCGACTACCGCACGGTTGGCTTCTTCCGGTACTACATCGAGTACCCGTACCTTCGCCGAATGCGCGTCGTGCGACCGCTCAACTACATGCCGTACGTGAAGTCTGAGGCGGTTGCCGAACTGGAGCGGGAGTGCGGGTACAAGGCGTACGAACGCAAGCACGGCGAATCATTGTTCACCCGATTCCACCAGGACTACTACCTGCCGACCCGGTTCGGATACGACAACCGCCTTCCACACCTCTCCAGCCTGATCGTCAGCGGCCAGATGTCGCGTGACGAGGCGCTCGAGCGGCTGAAGCAGCCGCTGTACGAGCCAACAGAGCTCGACCGCGACATCGACTTCGTCGCCAAGCGACTGCGCCTGAGCCGCGACGAGTTCATGGCACTCCTCGAGGTTCCTGCTCACCGGTTCGAGGATCTCCCGAACCAGGAGCGGCTGTACCGCATGCTCAAGTGGGTGCAGTCCGTCGCCGAGAGACTGACCCGAAGGAAGCTCAGCCGCTATGGGTGACGTCTCGCAACGCGAGACGCTGAGCCGAGAGCAGGACCAGTTGTGAAGGTCTGTTTCCTCCACCTCGATCCGGTTGGTGACGAGCCCCGCATCAGACGTCAGGCCGACGCGCTCCACGACGCCGGCTACGAGGTCGTGGCCATCGGTGCGACCGGTGCGCGCTCGCCGAAGCCGGCGTGGCGGGTGGTCGAGCTGGAACTGCCACGGATCACCGGGCCACGACGGTTCGTCGCGATGGCTCGTCAGGCGTCCTCAGCCCTCGGCGGTCGTGTCGCCGTCTCGGCGTATTGGTCCGACCGGAGGCGTCGCGCGGTACTGGATGCAGCGCTGCAGGAGCGGGCTGACGTGTACGTCGCCCGTGAATGGCGAACGCTGCCGATCGGTGTCGAGTTGCGCCGCCGCACCGGTGCAGGTCTGGCAATGGACTCGCCAGAGCTGTCGTCGGAGGAGCGGGAGGACTCGGCCACGTGGCGACGGTTTTTCCGCCCGATGATCGTAGCAATCGAGAAGCGGTATCTACGGGAGGTCCAGCTCGTAACCGCGGTGAGCGACGGGATCGGCTCCAGGCTGCAGGAGCGCTACCGGTTGGAGCAGACACCGACAACGGTGCGGAACATCCCGCACTACCAGCAGTGCGAGTTCCGTGAGCCCGGCGCGGTCATCGAGGTCGTGTTCCATGGTGTCATGGCGGTGTCGCGCGGGCTCGAAGCAGTGGTCGGCAGCGTCGCGTCCTGGCCGGACAACATGAGGTTGACGCTGCGGGGACCGTCAGAACCTGCCTATCTCGACCGGCTCCGTCAGCTGGCAGGCAAGGGAGTCGACCGAATCGTGTTCGCACCGCCGGTGCCGATGACTGAGCTGGTCACAGCCGCCTCGTCGGGGGACGTCGGCATCTTCTCCCTACCCGACTACGGGCGACAGATGGCCAACGCTTTGCCGAACAAGCTGTTCGAATACATCATGGCGGGGCTCGCAGTCTGCGTCAGTGATCTTCCAGCCATGGCGGGCGTGGTCGACAAATGGGGATGCGGCGTCAAGATCGAACGGCCCTTCGGGCCCGAGCAGGTGTCGGCGGCGATCCACCGCATGGCCGCAGGCGACATCGCCGCAATGAAGCGCTCGTCGTTGGAAGCGGCACGGGAGCTCAACTGGGGTCGCGAGTCGGAGCGCTACCTGCAGGTCTTCGCTCAGGTGTTCGGGCCTCCCGGCTGACCTGATCGATCAGCGCCGCCGGCCCTGCTCGAGTTGCCGGTACACGCGCACGAGCGCCTCGGCTTCGTTCGACCATTGGTAACGGTCACGCACTAGCGATGCGCCCCGCTGGCCCATCTCGTAGGCCTCGCGCGGGTGATCGAGAAGCCAGACCATCGCGTCGGCGATCGCAGCCGTGTCGGTCTCGTCGACAATGAGGCCACATCGGACAGATTCGACATCTCCCCTAATCGCGACGGTCGATGCAGACACGATTACCGGTAGACCCGCGGCTGCGTATTCGTAGACCTTGGTCGGCAGCGATACCGAGAGGTGAGGCTCGTCGGCCAGCAACGAGATGCCGAAGCGCGCTGCGCTGAGCAGCGATGGCACATCTTCCCGGGGGACGGTGCATCGGTGCTGCACACCGGGATGCGACCCTGGATTCTCGATTCCGAACGTCGGGCCGGCGGTCACGAGGGCGAAGTCGGGTCGTCGTCCGTGAACGTCGTCGCTGGCAGCGAACATCTCGCGGGCCTGACGCATGACGGTCATGGCGCCGACGTACACGCCGTGCGGACGACGGGCGAGGTACTCGTCGAGAGTGAAGTCTGCGTCGAGCTCGTCGATGATCGGATAGTTGTGCACCACGGTCGTCTTCGCCGGTGGAAACTGGGTCGCGAGTGACGGTGTCGCCGTGATGACGCGGCTTGCGGTTCGACCGACCAGCCATTCCAGCCCGCTCGCGATCGCGCTGAGCACAGGGCGCGCGAGCTTGGGCAAGTAGGGCTTGGTGCGCACATCGTCGCGCACGTTCTCGTAGACGTCGTACACCACACAACGCCCGAGACAGCGCAGGAACAGCCCGATCGGAAGCAGCTGGGGGTCATGGAACTGGTACACATCTGCACGATGCCTGATCAGCACCCTGAGCAGGTGTGCGCTGTCGAAAATCGTGCGGCGCAGGCGTCCGCCGGTTGCGGAAGGCACATTCACGAAGCTCACGCCATCGATGGGTCCCTCCGGTGAGCTCGGTGCGATGACCGTCACGTCGAAGCCTGCTCTCGCCAACGATCTGCACTCCTTGCCGAACATTCGAATGTCGAGCGCCAATGAGCTGGTGAAGTAGACGACTCGGGTTGGTGTGGCAGTTCGAGTCGATGCGGCTATCACGACGGGTCTCTTCTCGCGATCGCTCGCACGGTTCTGCCGAGCACTGCGAGGTCGCCTAGAAGCGACTGGGTCCGGAAGTAGGTGAGGTCGATCGCGATCTTGTCGGCCATCACCACTCTGTATGCCGCGTCGAGGTTCTCGGCACCGGCAAGTACAGACTCCTCGTTGCGGTACGTGAGGGACGCGGGCGATGTGAGGCCCGGGCGCCATCGCAGGATCTCGCGCTGCACATCGGTGTACCACTTCACGTAGCGCGGATCCTCAGGTCGTGGGCCCACGATGCTCATCTCTCCACGCAGCACGTTCACCAGCTGCGGCAGTTCGTCGAGTTTGGCCGAGCGAATCACCCTGCCGACCGGAGTGATGCGAGTGTCTCCGTGAGCCGTGATGCCGGGGCCTGACGTCGCGGCATCCACCGACATCGACCTGAACTTGAGAAGTTCGAACGGCAGACCGTCGCGCCCGATCCGCCGAGCTCGGTGCAGCGCGGGCCCGTGTGATGTCAGGCGAATCGCCACTGCGGTGATGAGAAGCACGGGTGACAGCACCACGAGCCCGACGGCCGCTATGACCAGGTCGAACAACCGTTTGCCCGGATAAGCATCCCGGTGACGCGACCCTTCCACCGGTTGGTCAGAGGCCGTGATCGTCGACCGTCGACTTGACGGCCTCGATCACGTCGGCAACGTCGTCGTCGGACATGCGCGGGTTGAGCGGGAGGCTGACCAGGCGCTCGTACTCGCGCAAAGCGTTGGGGAAGTCGTCGGGCGCGAAGCCATATCGATCGCGGTAGTAGGGGTGCAGGTGAACGGGAATGAAATGCACGCTCGTTCCGATGTTTCGTTCGGTCATCTCGTCGATGAACTGAGAGCGGTCGATGCCCAGCAGCTCGAGGTTCAGTCGGAGGGCGTAGAGGTGTCGTGACGCACTCACGTTCGGAAGCTCGACGGGAAGTTGGATCTCTGGAACGTGGCCGAGGGTCGCCTGGTATGCCGCAACGATCTCACCGCGCCGAGCCTGCATCTCGTCCAGCCGCTTGAGCTGATGGAGCCCGATCGAAGCCTGGATATCGGTCATGTTGCACTTGAAGCCTGGGCGGATGACTTCGTAAAACCACGACCCGCCTTTGCCGTACCGCTTCCAGGCATCCCGGCTCATGCCGTGCAGGCTCCAGAGCCTCGCCTCGTCGAGGAAATCGTCGTTGCCGGTGAGCATGCCACCTTCGCCGGTCGTCAGGTTCTTGGTCGCGTAGAAGCTGAAGGCGGTCGCGCGAATCACGCCGCTGGGCGCGGTTGGGTCGCCGATCATCCTGCCGTCGACGACTGCGGGGAGCGCGTGTGCGGCGTCCTCGACGATGGCGAGACCGTACGACGCGGCGATCGCATCGATCGATCCCATGTCGCATGGATGGCCACCGTAGTGAACCGGCATCACGACCTTGGGTGTGTGGACTCCCTCGCGGATCGTCTTGTCGATCGCTGCACGCAGCGCGACAGGGTCGATGTTCAGGGTGACCGGGTCGATGTCGACGAGGATCGGGTGCGCCCCGAGGTGCTCGATCACGTGCACGGTGGAGCAGAACGTCATCGTTGTCGTAAAGACTGCGTGGCCCGGTCCGACGGCGAGTGCGGCGAGCGCAACCTGCATGGCATCGGTGCACGAAAAGACAGCGAGCGCGCCGGCACTGCCCACGTAATTCGCGAACTCTGACTCGAACTCGCGGGTCTTCGGGCCCGTGGTGATCCAGTCTCCGCGAAGCGTGTCGGCTACCTCGTCGAGCTCTTCGGCGCCGAGGAGTGGCGGTGAGAAGGGGAGAAAGGACGTTCGCATCCCGACCATTCTGGCGCGCCGACGAGACGTTCGCTCATCTCACTCTGAAATGAGGTGCTGGGTCGGGCTGAGGGGTTGTAGCGCGATCAGGCACCCTAGTACCCTCTCGCACCTATGGGCTTGGCTGGGTCTTTACGCGGCGTGCGTCGCAAGGCTCGCAAGGCCCGGCAGGTGGGCATTCGCGCTGCCAGCCGACAGGCATGCACCGAGGCGATCTATCGATGGGGTCCGCGCATGGAGTGGGCCGGCTTCCAGGTCCTCCCGGCGCACTACTACAGCCCTGTGCCGTCGTTGCGGGAGCTCGCTCGGCGACCCGAGACGCTGCGGCAACCGTCGGAGCTGCGCGGTATCGATCTGTCGTTGGAAGAACAGCAGCGAACGATCGAGATGCTCGCACCCTTTGCCCAGGAGGTCGCAGCTCTCGAGCCGTACGAGGTGTTTGAGCAACGGTCGTCCGGCGAAGGTTATGGCGTCGCTGATGCAGAGATCCTGTACGCCTGGCTGCGCGCAACGCGCCCGAAGCGGGTGATCGAAGTCGGCTCAGGCGTGTCGACGCACTATACGGCGGCCGCGTTGACGAGATCGGCGTCGGACGGCGCCCCGGCCACGCTGACGTGCATCGAGCCGTTCCGCTGGCACGGTCTGCAGGAGTTGAACGGACCTGGGCTCACGGTTGAAGTCCTGCGATCGATGGTGCAAGACGTGGATCTCGGCGTTTTCGAGTCGCTCGAACGTGACGATGTGCTTTTCATCGATTCGACGCATGTCGTGAAGTCCGGCAGTGATACGAGCTTCCTGTTCCTCGAGGTGCTTCCCCGGCTCAAGCCGGGCGTCGTCGTTCACGTGCACGATATTCCTCTGCCGTTCGAGTTCGTCGATCCCGACATCATCATGCGCGAGCACATGTTCTGGAATGAGGTCGCGATCCTTCGAGCGTTTTTGATGTTCAACAGAGAGTTCAGCATCCGACTCGCGTCGTTCTGGCTTGCTCATTACCATCCGGAACACCTGTCCCAAGCGGTGCCAAGCTTGTCGCGGCCGGGTGTGATCTCGCCGAGTTCGATCTGGATCCAACGGAATGAGTGACCCACACGGTCAGATTCGGCGCTGGACGATCCTTGGCGCCCAATACGAAGGATGTTCATGACTGAGCAAGCGAGCTTCGAGGACGTGATCCGAGCGGTTGTACGTCGCCGGGTGCTAGTCGCAGTGTCGATCATCGTGTTGGCGGTGTTCGGGGCCTGGTACGGCCGTCGCACGACGTCGGGCGCTCAATTCAGCACAGACGCGACCATCAACATCGTCGATAGCAATTTCATCGACGCAGAGGGCGTCAGGATCCCATCCGACCCCTTGGCAGGCGTCGAAGCAGCGCGGCTCAGTGCCGATCTACGCAAGTACGCCGGCGACGCCTACGAGTCGGTCACAGTGAAGGCTGATGTAAACGGAAAGGCCATTGTCATCACGGCAAAAGGCCCCACAGCGACCGCGTCGAACGAACTCGCGGTCAACACCGGCACTGCGTTCGTGACAGCACGCCGCCAGCTCGACCGGACGCGCTACTCGGATCAGGCGGTCTTCGAAAGGCAGAGTCTTGCTGAGTTGCAGACTCGACTCGACAAGGTCAACACCGATCTCGCCAACTCGAGCGGACAGTCGCTGATCCTGGAAGGCGAGCGAATCCAGCTGTTCGACCGTTTGCTGAAGACGAATGAACGGGCGGTCGCGGCTGAATCCAACGCCGCGCAATTCGACTCTGGTCTTACCGATCCCGTCATAGTCGAACCCGCCACCCAGGGCAGCTCGAGTGGCTGGATCATGTTCGGGATCGTCGGGGGGTTCCTCGGGCTCATGGCTGGCATCGGTATCGCGTTGCTGCTCAACTCCCTCGATCATCGCATCCGCTCTCGAGCCGACGTCGAACACATCGCCAACGGCGTACCCGTCCTGGCGGTGCTTGGTTCGGGTGGTGTGGAGGCCAGCGCCTACAGCAACCTGGCGGCGCGAGTGGCAGCTCGCCGGGGGGTGGGGCCCGCGGCGTTCATCGCCGGAAGCGATGCACAACTGCCTTCGGGTCTTACCGAGTCACTGCGGTCGACCGGCGATACCAACGTGCACAACGACATCGGCTCAGTGGTGGAACCGCAAGCGATTGTCGGAATTCGCGCCGGCACGGTCACGGATGCCGAGTTCGCATCAGTCGTTGCCGATCTCGAAGCGCGATCAGTGTCACTGGTCGGTGTCGTGTTGTGGGATGTGCCGCGCAATGATCTCGCCTGGGCCGGACGCCCTCGCTTGTCAACCACTCTCTGATCGCAGAGCGGATTCGTCGCCTGGAATCGGATCGATCGGCGCCGGAACCATGCGGCGCCGCTTGAGACGCCTCGCCAGCGGCGCAAGCCAAACCGCGGCTACGGCGAAGCCGAGCCAGCGGGCTCGCTCGTGGTCGGTGATGTGCACGGCGATCGGTGGGAGGGCGCAGGCCATGGCGGCGACGATGAGCCACACTGCTGCACTCGTGGCCTCGCGACCGGCTCGGGATACACCGAGCGCGACCCACAGCATGGCGGCATACATCGCATAGGTCACGAGGAATCCCAAGCCGAGTCCGCGCGGACCGTCGATGTACAGGCCGAGTGTGGAGAGCGCAACGAGGGCTACAAGCCCAACGATCTCCGTGATTAGGCGACGAGTGCCACCGAACCTCGCGAACACCGCAGTCGCGAGGACCGACCCCACCACGCGGAAGAGATCGCCGACCAGCTGCCACTCGAGGATGGAAACTGTCGGTGCGAAATCGCTGCGGTAGAGAATCGTCACAGCCAGGGGAAGGACGGCGCTGGTCACGACCAGCAGTGGTACGAGCACCGATGTCAATAGGCGGATCTGTTTGAGGACTAGCCGGCTCACTTCCACCGGAGACGAGCTCACGCGACTGACGCGGGGAAGGAAGTCCGAGCCGATCACTGTGATCACGGCCGCTGTGTAGCCGAGTGAGATCACGTTGGCAGCCCGGTAGTAGCCGACTCCATCGCGGCCCAGACGATCAGAGACGATGATCGGCAGCAGGAGCATGGCCGCCGCGCCGGCAAGCGCCGATGCCATGACTGGCACGCCATCGCGGAGCAAGGGCCGAGCCATTCCCGACTGTGAGTGCTTGATGTCTGAAGGCTCGATCCTTTCGAATTCCGTGTGCAGCTCGCGTCTGCGGACTGAGCTGGTCACCGCCAACACGACCACGGCACTGCACAACGCGCCTGGCGCGACTCCATCCTGTCCGAGCGTGATGAACCAGACGGCGTTCACCGCTGGGCTCACGAAGGCGATGTACACCGCCGCTTTCGCTACCGCCTTCACACGATGAGCCGCGATCATCAGTCCGTTTTCGATCACTGCCAGCGCCACCGGCACACCGGCAATGGCGGCCACGAGGAACTCAATCGGCCGGCGGTCGTTGCCGAGGATGGACTTCGACAGGAACGGCGCCAGGATCACCGCAGCGACCGTGGCAAACCCACCCGCGATCAGCACGATCCGCCGCGCACTGCTACCAAGCGCGGCGAGCGAGGGGCGACAATCTGCTGGAGACGCGTGGGCCCGAACCACCGCCGATGCCAGGCCGAGCTCAATCAGCGCGGCCACGGTCGCACTGATGCCTTGCACCAGTGCGACGAGACCGAACCCGCTTGGGCCGATGAGCTCCGCCGCCAACTTCGCCGAAGCGATGCCAGCGAGCACCGTTATCAGTGACGAGCTGCCGAGGATGGCGAGCGCTCTCGCGGCGCTCGGAGGCGCAACCTCCGTCGTCACTTCACCTCACTTTTGGCGATCCTAGGAAGCTGGACAACTTATACTACGTCGGCGCTCCGCCCCGCCGGGCTAGCATCGCCCGCTGATCCCGATGACTTCATCCCCCATCCAACTGCACTCACTGCAACGATCGATCCCAAGCCCTCTTGACGCTGTCACTCTTGTCGGTGTCGTTGTCCTCCTCCCCGTCGCCGTCCTCGTTGGTGACGCGATGTTCACCGGCGTCGATGTCGCGAACGTCTTTGCCTACGTTGCCGTAATTGCGACATCGCTGCTCGTCGCTGCGATCATCGCCAGTCGGCCCGCCGCTTTCGATCTCAGATCGTTCAAGCTGGGTGGCATCTACGTCATGGTGTTCGAGCTGACGATGCTCGTGGGCACCCCAAGCGTGTTCGGTGAGCATGCCTCGGAGGCGTCGGCCGCTACCTTCCTGGCGACGGTGTGCGCGGCGTTCGTACTGACAACGGCGGCAATCGCATTCGTAGCCCAACCTGGCTCGTCAGAATGGGGCGTCGGCGGCGTCGGCTCGCAATCGATCGACAACATCGCGCGCGTGCTCGCGGTGACCGGCGCACTCGTGGTCGGCGCGTACTTCGTGCTGACCCCCGTGCTACCCCTGGTGGAAGCGTTCCGCGGTGCGCGGAGCACAGAGCTTGCCCGCGCCCGAGAGCAAGCGCTGACTCAGCTCGCGTCGCCTCAGTTATCGTACCTGTTCGGTGCTGTGAGGGATACTGTGCTGCCGACGGCCAGCGCGATCCTGCTGATGCAGTACCTGCGCTATCGCGGCCCTGTCCGATTCATGCGCTTCGGCGTCGTCGCTCTGCTCGCTCTTCTCGCCGCCGCAGTCACGACGGAGAAGTCACCGGTTGGTCGCCTGATCCTCGTGTTGCTGTTCACGGTCTGGATCTCCCGCCGTTCGTCGTCTATGCGCTGGAGAAGCCTCCTTGTCGCCGGGGTGCTCTTCGTCGGATTCCCGTTCGCGATCGGTCGCCTGTCGAATTCCCAGCTGAACTCCAACGCGAACATTGCGTCGGTCATCGGTGAGCGGATGTTTCGCGTGCCACCGAGCGTCCATTATCACTACATAGCGTTCGTCGACTCTGACCTCCATGAGTTGTTGGGCGGGCGGACGATCCCGAATGTCGGCAAGTTCGCCGCCGGCCCGAATGTCGTCATCACGACCGAGGTCCAGAAGCGGATCTTCCCTGACGCCGAGGTGCAGGGCAACGCCAACGGTTCGTACATCTCCAATCTCTACGCGGACTTCGGCTGGCTCGGCGTGGTCGCCGGCAGCGTCGCGACCGGAGTGTTGATCGTGTTTCTCGACTCGGTCAACCGGCGTCGCCTTCCCCGTTCGATAGGCATACCGCTCCAAGCGGTCACTGCCGTTCAACTCGTGTTCATCACCTCGGTATCAGTGTTCGACTCCATCTTTCAGTTCCCGTTCGGGAACATCGGACTGCTTGCAGCGTTCGCAGTCTTCCTCCACCTCTGGCTTCCTCTACGTCGACGCGTCGTCTATAGACGATCCCCAACCGCTCGACGCGTGGCCGCACTGGCTGAAGGAGTCCTGTGATCGGCGTCTTGGACTACGGCGTCGGCAACGTCGCGTCGATCCTCTCTATGCTCCGGCGACTGGCCGTACCAGCGACACGGATTACCGAGCCCGATCGGATGGAGGAGAGCGATGCCTTCATCCTTCCCGGTGTCGGAGGGTTCGACGACGTGGTTTCGAGGTTCGACGCCTCCGGTTTTGCGCTCAATCTGCAGCGGCTCGTGCTCGTCGAGAACCGTCCCTTGCTGGGCATCTGTGTCGGTATGCAGATGCTCGCCCGCGGAAGCGACGAAGGTAATCAGCCGGGGCTCGGGTGGGTTCCGGGCCAGGTTCGTTACCTCGGGGATCGTGTCAGTCCGACTATGCGACTACCGGCGATGGGTTGGTACTACGCCGAGTCTGTTGGTGACCATGATGTCGTGCCGACCGATGGCGGGCCGCAGCGCTACTACTTCGTCCACTCGTACTTCTTCGAGTGCGACGACCCGGCCGATGTCGCCGCATCCGTCGACTACGGCACCCCGATCACTGCGGCGGTTCAGCGCGGCTCTATCACCGGCACCCAATTCCACCCGGAGAAGAGTCACCGCTTTGGCATGGAGTTGTTGCGACGTTTCGCTGCCAAGGTGCCCGCGTGAGCAGCGGGTTCCGCCCGCGAGTCATCCCTTGCTTGCTGATCGACGGGCTGGGTCTCGTCAAGACAACCAAGTTCAAGGACAGGACCTACCTCGGCGATCCCGTCAACACGGTCCGTATCTTCAACGACAAGGGTGCCGACGAACTCACGTTGCTGGACATCAACGCTTCGACGCGAGCGACAGGGCCGCAGTTCGACTTGCTCGCCGAGATCGCCTCCGAGGCCTTCATGCCATTGGCGTACGGCGGGGGGGTCAAGTCGCTCGAAGAGATCCGACGCATTCTTGCCCTTGGCTACGAAAAGGTAGTGCTGAACACCGTCGCTGCAACCAATCCGGACTTCGTCGATGAGGCCTCCGGTGTGTTCGGTCGATCGACGATCGTGGTGTCAATCGATGTTCACCGACCGCGGTTCGGCGCACCGGAGGTCATGACTGCGTCGGGGTCACGAAAGGTGGGTCTTGCTCCGGTCGACTATGCCGTCAAGATGGCGCAGCGCGGTGCTGGAGAGATCCTTCTCACCTCCATTGATCGTGACGGAACGCAGAAGGGCTATGACATCGATCTTGTTCGAGAGGTCAGCGCCGCTGTCAACGTCCCGGTGGTCAGCTGCGGCGGTGCCGGCTCCGTTGCCGACCTGGGGAGTGCCGTAGCAGCAGGCGCGAGCGCTGCAGCTGCCGGCAGCTTGTTCGTGTTCAGCGGCAAGCATCGTGCTGTGCTGATCACGTATCCACGGGACAGCGACCTCGATTCATGTTTCGCCAGCAGGTCCTGAATATGACAACGATCGACGTGCGAAGAGCCACGCGAAACGATTCGCGTACTCTGGCTGACCTCCACACTGCGGCCTTCCCGGACTATTTCCTCACGCACCTCGGTCCCTCGTTCCTGAGGCGCTACTACGAAGCGTTCCTCGGTGAACCTCACACCGTCGTCATCGGATCAGTGAACGGTCGACCGGTCGGTTTCGTCGCCGGCACAACGGACCTCGCCCGGTTCCAGCGCGGGCTCTACCGACGCAACCTACTCCACTTTCCGGTCATCATCGCGGGTCGAATCGTTACCGACCGAGTCGTTCGACGCGAGATCGCACGTCGACGGCACCACGTTCGGCTGGCGATCTCCTCGATGCTTCGCGGTCGACGTCGCGGTCGCGACGACGAGGGGGGCAAGTCTTCGACCCCGGACTCCGCGATCTCGCATCTGTTCGCCATCTGCGTCGAGCCATCGGCTCAGGGAACGGGCGTGGCCGGCGCGATGATGACTGCCTATCTCGACGCAGAGCGTCGCAACGGTGCTCGCAGAGTCCGACTGTCCGTTTTCACCGACAACGCCCGCGCCATAAAGTTCTACGAACGCGGCGGATGGATGGCGGTAGAGGTCGAAGGCGACTCGACCGTCTACGAGCTCGACCTGCCGGCCTGAGCCCGAGACTGGCAGCTGTGGGCGCCAGCGCGGGCCAAATCAGCGTCGACGCGGTCAGTAGTGTTCGACAAAGTCGACGACCGGGTTGTCCGGCCACGCATGGATTTGACGTTCTCGCGTGTTCCAACCTCACGCCTGACCCGGGCGCGGTTCGGGTTCGGTTGGACCGTTGGCCATCAACACCACCTGGTCGCCGGCTCGGGCCCTGACGGTGTCGCCGACCCGTCCCGAAGCTGCGTCACAGGACACCGCAAGAGGGGCAAGGGTGAGTGGCCAGCGGTCCATTGCTTGGCGCGGGCGGCGACCATGGTCTCAGACGACCATTCCGCCGCCTACGTGGCCTGAGGCCGCTTTGCCGCACCGACGAACAGGCCGATTCCGTAGGAGAGGTGCACCGTGACGAGGGCAGCAGCAATCCGAGCGCGAGATGCGCCGGAGCTGCGCCCTGCGCGCCATGTGCCCAGACCGATGACCGCGAGGTAGGGCGCGATCGGCAGGACCGCGACGATCGGACGACGGAGCAACACTGACAACCCTGCGAACGCAGCGAGACCTCCGACGAGCCCGGCTGGCGCAAGCATTCGTGCGGAAGGCGCCCGACGGTGCTTCTTGAGCACCCACGCCTTGCCTCGGCCGTACATGAAGTACTGCTGTGCCAAACCACCGAGCGAGTTCCGGCAGTAGTACGTCGCGCGGATGGCCGGATCGAACCGGATCCGACCACCTGATCGCACGAGGCGGAAGTTGAGCTCGTCGTCCTCGGCGCCCACGAGCGCCACATCGAATCCGCCGATCCGATCGAACACCGACCGACGGTAGGCGCCAAACGCCACTGTGTCGACGTCGCGGCTCACCGCCGCGCCGATACGGAACAGCGCATTGCCGACGCCGAACGGGGAGGTGGTCGCCGCCGCGATCGCCCGCCCCATCGTCGTCGTACCCACCGTCTCGAGGAGACCGCCGGCGCAGTCGGCACCGGATGTTTCCAACGTCGCGACACTTGCCTCGACGAAGTCCACCGATACAGCTGCATGTGCCCCCAACACGATCACGATGTCTGCATCCGTCGACTCGATGCCCGCGTTCAAGCCGGAAGCCGTGACGCGCTCGACGTTGTCCAGCAGTCGGGCACGGAGACCGCGGTTTCCCGTCCAACCCGTGACAACGGCCTGGGTGGCGTCGGTCGAGCCGCCTTCGGCGATTACTACGTCGAGCTTGTCATGGTCGTACGTCTGGGCATCGAGAGAGTCGAGCAGCTGACCGATCGTGCGCGCTTCATTGCGCGCCGGAATCACCACGGTCACCGATGGCGGGGTCATAGGGCGGCCCTCAGCGCAGCTGAGCGCTAACGGCGTTCACGGCCTCGGTAGCGCGCTGCGCGAGATCGACCGCCCTGATGCCTGCAGCGCCGTCGACGCGAGGTGTGGTGCCGTTACGGATGCAATCAATGAAATGAGCGAGCTCGAGCGCGAGCGGCTCGCCCCTCGTCTCCAGGAACGGGATCTCGATGACGCTCGCCTGGCGGTACCGGGTACCTTCATCGCTGAGGTACTCGCTGTGGTTCATACGGTGGATGGTGACATCCTGGCGCACCAAGTCGGCGATCACCACGCTCTCGGCCTGTGTGATCTCGATCGTCCGAATCTTCTGCTGCCCTAGCCGGCTCGTGTTGAACGTCGCGGTGAGACCCGTGGAGAACTCGACGATCACCGAGGCGATGTCCTCAGTCGCGCCCTTCATCGACCGAGCGATTCCGGAGATCCGCGAGACCTCGGCGTCGGGTCCGGCGAGCGAGCACACGATGTCGAGATCGTGGATCATGAGGTCGAAGATGACGCCGTCGGGTACCCGAGCCGAGTAGGGGCTGATTCGGGATGCTTCGATGTGGATCGGTCGATCGAGCAGCCGCGGGAGTTCTGCGACTGCGGCATTGAATCGCTCGATGTGGCCGACGGCGAGCACCACGCTGTGGGCGCGGGCCGCGTCGACTATGCGCTGGGCGTCGTCGACGCACGGAGCGAGCGGTTTCTCCACCAAGAGGTGCACGCGCTCCTCGGCGAGCCTGACCGCGGTCGCAACGTGATATGGAGTCGGAACCGCGACCACCGCGGCATCGATCGTTCCGATCACATCGGAGAGTGTGTCGCTGGCAAGCTCTCCTCCGGCTCGAGTGGCGGCCCGAGCTCGCTCGATATCGTGGTCGATCACCGCGACAAGCTCGACACCCGGCAGCTGCCGAGCGACGCGAACATGGTTCGTCCCCATTATCCCTGCGCCGATCACAGCGAGGCGAACAGGCTGGCTCATGCTCCGAGCACCTCGCGCGTCGTGCTGACGATCTGGTCGAGATCCGCCGACGTGAGGTAGGGATGGACGGGCAACGACAGCACTTCAGTGACCGTTCGGTCCGCGTTGGGTACGTCGTCGAGGACGACGCGCGGATGGTTGCGGTAGCACGCGTAGTCGTAGACGACCTTCGGGTAGTAGATGCCGCATCCGATCCCGAGCGCGGTCAGTTGTTCGATCGTCTCGTCACGAGTGATCGCAGCCTCGTTCGTGATGCGGATGGTGAACTGGTGGTAGACGTGCGTCCGTCCCTCGGCCGGCTCGCTCGGCACGACAAGTCCGTGTACATCGGCCAGACCCGCCCGCAGCGCGGCGGCGTTCTTGCGACGTGTCTCGGTGATCTCGTCGATTCTGGCCAGTTGCGGAAGACCGACCGCAGCGGCAAGGTTGGTGAGGCGATAGTTGTGGCCGGCTACCTCGTACTGGTATCGCTGCCGCATCCCCTGGTTGCGGAGGAGGCGCAAACGATCTGCGATTGCATCATCGTTGGTCGTCACCATTCCGCCCTCGCCTGTCGTCAAGTTCTTTGTGGCGTACAGTGAGAAGCTTCCGATACCGAAGCTGCCAGCGGGCCGACCCCGATACATCGCGCCGACAGCTTGAGCGGCGTCCTCGACCACGTGCAAATCGTGCTCCGCGGCCACCGCCATGATCGGGTCCATGTCTGCCATGTAGCCGAAGAGATGAACGGGCATGAGAGCGCGAGTGCGCTCGTTGACGAGGCTGGCAAGTTCAGTCGGATCGACGTTGAAGTCCGGTCCGATGTCGGCGAAGCGAGCAGTCGCGCCTGCTTCGAGGATCGCGTTGAGTGTCGCGACGAAGGTGAAGGGGCTCGTGATGACCTCGTCGCCCGGCCCGATTCCTAGTGCCTCCATGGCGACGACGAGCGCGGTCGTCCCGTTGTTGACGGCGATGGCGTGCTCGACGTCGTGGAGCGAAGCGAATTCGCGCTCGAAACGCTCGACGTACGCGCCCTGGGCGACCTGACCGGAGCGGAGGACCTCAAGGACCAGCGCCTCCTCCTCTGGCCCGAATCGAACGGTGGTGATGGGGATCATGCGGGTTCCTTTTGTTTGCAAGATTCGCTGAGGAGCTCTGCCGTAGCGTCGTCGTGTCTCAGGATGTCTGCGTATCGGCCGCGCACACACCCGAGCCGCGGCGCCGCGTGGCCGGTGATAATCAACGTCGGATGGGCGACGTGCTGCCGATCGGACACGGCTCCACACTCTATCGAGTCGGTCCACAAACGCCGTCCGGTCAGGTGATCGTGCGTGGACCCGACCAGACAACCATTCCGGCAACGGGATCCGAGCAACCGGTGACTTGATCGAGGTCCAGAGGTGGAACCAGGGCGTGCGATATCAGCCGATGGCGCGGGCGGTGATCGAGCTCGCCGCGTCCGAACAGTTCCT
The DNA here is from genome assembly GCA_963720775.1 of Ilumatobacteraceae bacterium. Lineage (GTDB taxonomy): Bacteria > Actinomycetota > Acidimicrobiia > Acidimicrobiales > Ilumatobacteraceae > JAENVT01. The sequence continues at coordinate 149,606 of CAVRGR010000003.1, forward strand.
CATGGAGCTTCTCTCCCTTTCGAAGTCCAGTAAAAACTCTCTCAATGTGGGAGTCAGCCTGTGCTGCCAACCGTCGCGCGACGTCGAAGATGCGGACCGGCTCACCCATGTCGAGAACGAGCACCTCACCTGATCGGCCGATCGCACCAGCTTGAATGACGAGCTGAACAGCCTCGGGGATGGTCATAAAGAAGCGGGTGACGTCACGGTCGGTAACGGTGATCGGTCCGCCGGCGGCGATCTGCTCTCGGAAGGTTGTGAGCACGCTGCCTCGAGATCCGAGGACATTGCCGAACCGAACGGACAAGTATGTTCCGTCTCTGTTGCTCGTCGCCATCCTCGAGGTCAAGCGTTCGGCTACACGTTTGGAATAGCCGAGGACGCTGGTCGGATTGGCCGCCTTGTCGGTGGAGATGTTGACGAAGACCGACACGTTGATGGCTGCCGCGGCCTCCAGCACGTTCATCGTCCCTATGACGTTGGACTTGTAGGCCTCTTCCGGATACTGCTCCAGCAGCGGTAGGTGCTTCAGCGCTGCAGCATGGAATACCACGTCTGGCCGGCGCTCACGGAACAGCTCCATGACGCAAGAACGATCGCGGATGTCGGCGAGAATTGTCTCAGGGGTATCGAGCATCGCTCGACCGGATATAGAAAGCTGAACTTGGTGCAGAGCGCTCTCGTCTCGATCGAGCATCATGAGTTCAGTAGGCGCGTACCGCCGTAGCTGCCGGCAAAGCTCGCTACCGATGCTTCCACCGGCACCGGTGACGAGAACCTTCCGACCCGTCAGGTAACCCGCGATTTCTTCAAGATTCGTCTGGATCTGGTGGCGTCCGAGGAGGTCTTCTTCTGTCAGATCGCGAATATCGCTGGCCGAGATGGGTTGATTGAACAACTCCTCCAGAGGCGGCAAGGTCTTGACCGTCATCCCCTCTTGAGCGGCGAGATCGGCGAGCTCGCCGACGATGTGTGCGGATGCGGAGGGAACAGCGATCAGTAGCGCGGTCGCACCGGTCTTCGCACGCGCTGCGGGAAGGTCCGCTCGGCCGCCGAGCACCGAAACCCCCATGATCGACAGGCGCTGCTTCGACGGATCGTCGTCCAGCAATCCGACTGGAACGTACGCTGACGTTCGGCTGCGCAGCAAGGCCGTGAGTACTTGTATGCCGCCTTCGCCGGCGCCGTACACCAACATGCGTTCGGCGGATCGGTCGTCAGGACGGCGTGCGCGCTCCAGAAGCAGGCGCCACATGTAGCGGCAACCGGCCATGAGGACAAGGCCCAGTATGCCTCCGACGATCACTGCACTCTGAGGAATCGGACGCACGTTGAAGTAGTAGGCGTTGAGAACGTAGAGCAAGCTGGTGACAAGCAGCGAGGCAAGGACGAGGGCCGCGACCTCATCGAAACTTCCGTAGCGCCACTTTCGTCGGTAGAGACCTACAGCTGTTCCAACGAGCATCTGTAGGACAATCACGAGCGGGACGATCTTGAAAAAGCCGGAGGTTGCTTGTCGATCGAAGGTCAGGCCGAGCCGGAGGTAGATCCCCGTCGCGGTCGCTGCGCACCATGCCGCGATGTCGAGCAGAATCCGCGCCGGCGTGGCGTACCTCTGGAACCTGCGGCTCATCATCATCAGCCAATCGCGTGACGCCGTTGTCCGTGCCATCGGACAGAGTGTACGTCGGCTTGTCGCCGAGGCGCCGTGACGTTGCCGCTCAGAGGAGAGATTCTGCAGCGTCTTTCGAGAATCGAGATGATCGGCGTGTCCAACGAGTCGACCGCTCGGTCGCCGTGTTCGCTGTGTAGATCAACTCCCCGGAGTGGCGATCACTCGTGTCGCCGTCATAGCGGCGACGCTTCTCGTCATCGGGTTGTACGTGGTGCTTCTCGTTTGCCACCATGAGCATTTGCCAGACTCTCGACGACGTACTGACGGCGTTCCTCGCGCGTGTGAGCTACTGGATCCAGCATGGTGATCTGTCGTCCTTTCGAACCTCCGCCTACAATTCGGTGCAGGTCTCGTATCGGGAAAATCCTCAGTTGTCGATCATCCGATCAATCGTCCTCCTCTGAAGCGACCGCCCTGTCGGTGTTGACCAGTGGGTGCGGCTGCGCTCGTCTAGCGGTCAGCGATCCGGCGGTCGAGCAGCATGCGTTCGCGACCGGGGAGTGTTTCTCGCGTCCAATGAGTCAATGCCCGGTCGCTGCGCTCGCGGTAGTACACCATCTCTTCCGAAGGTTCGGCGGTGTTGTCGTACCACGGTAGATGGCGGGCGACGTAGGGCGGACCGGTGCGAATCGACGGCATTGCCGCCGGCCGCGGCACCCGTGCAACGGCGAATGTGGTGTCGATCGGGGCGCTGAACAAACCCGGGGCGATCTCCTTCTCCCAGAACGGCGACTCCCAGGCGATCACATCGGCCTTGGAGTTGTAGTGGTCGGGTAGATCGTCGATTCGGAGTCCCAAGCCGACTCGATGCACCTCGGGATGGGCATCCAAGATCTCAGCGAAGTGATCGATCGCATCCAGCGGACAACCCTCGTCGGGGACGATGTCAGGATCGGTCACCACGTACGACTGCTCGTCGGCCAACTCGAAGACCGCGCCACTCAACCAAGGCGACCGGTGGCCCATGTTCCAACCGCATCGCACAACGGTGTGCGGAGTCGTGGAGAGGTAGTCGACCATCGGCGGATACGCCGAGTCGTTGTCGACCAGCACGATCCTCTCCTGGCCCGCCCGTTCGAGCCAACCGACCAACTCCTGCAAGGGCGACAACAGGTCGCGCACGACGATGAAGATCGGTGTCTGCTTCATGAGGAACGGGTGCGCCGAACCGCCCGCAGGACCTTTCGAGGAACACGCGCGACCCTCATCGCCACGGATCCCTCCGCCGAGCGCAGGCGGGCGTCGAGCGACTCGATGGTCTGCTGGAGTTCGCTGATCTCCAGTTGGAGCCCATCTCGATCCGCGGCGAGCCGGTTGACGAGTCGTGCCAGCCGAATTCGCTCCTCGACCTGGCTCTCGGCGAAATCGGTGAGCACGGTGAGACGGTGCAGGTACGCATCGACGTCTTTGAGGAGCTCATCGACGAATGCATCGTCATACGTCGGAGACGCCATGGTGGCAGCGATGTTACCCGGCCTGCTTTCTCCTACGGAGACGCGTGACTCGATGCCCGCCACGCCCACAGGCGCTCGAGCTCTTCACCACTGGCGTCGTGGAAACTCGGCCGTTTCGCCAGCTCGTCGCGCCAACGATGCAGGAACACCGATCGGTTGTGGTGCCAGAGGGCCTGCGACACGACAGGAGTCACGGTGCCGCCTCCGAGGTGGATCACCCGGCTCGCCGGTTCGCCGATCACCGTCAGCCCCCGTTCCCACAACCGGAAGCACAGATCGACGTCCTCGTAATACGCCAGGCGATAGGTGGGATCGAAGCCCTCGATCGAGCGGAATACCTCGGTTCGCATGAGGAGACACGCAGCCGATGCATAGTCGACGGTGACTCGCCCCGACGGAGCCGGCACCGGCGACCCGAAGCCCCGAGTTCCAATCGGGCCGGTGTATCCCCAGTGGTCGACCATCGCCCCGACCTCCTGCAGTTCCCCGGCGGCCCCGACGAGCGCGGGCGCGACCGCTCCCACTCCGGGATCCGCCAACACTGCGAGCAGCGGGTCGAGCCAACCCTCGGTCACACGAGCATCGGGGTTGAGCATGCAGATGACCGGGGCGCGAGACTCGCGGGCGGCGCGGTTGTTGCCCTGGCCGAACCCGAGGTTGCGCTCTTCGGCGATGACGGTGAGTCCGGAGATGCCGTCACGGATCGCCGACAACGAGTCGTCGGTGCTGGCGTTGTCGACCACGATCAACTCGAACGGCTGCGTCGTGTGGGCGACGAGTGATGCCGCGGCATCGACGGCCAGTGCACCGCCGCCGAACACCACCATCAGCACCGAGATGGCCGGCGAGTCTGTCTCGGGGATCACGACCGGCACGCGCAGAACTATAGGCAGTGGGCCTGCCGCCTACAGGTGCCTTGTAAGGTCTGCCACCGATGGAGGATGTTCCGATCGAAACCCTCATCGCCGACGTCGTGACCAACCCGGCGGCGCAGCGCACCGACTGCTGGCCCAGGCTCCCGGCGGTCCCACCGCCCACGCCGTCACGGCTTCGCTCAATCCTTCGCCGCCTTGTTTCGCTCTTGCGGAGGCGTCGCTAGCTGAACGTCCACTCCGGGCGCAGCGTGACCAGGCCTGACGATTCGTACGGCCTTCCGGTCGTCACATCGAACCGCGCTGCGAGGTGCAAGTGGTCGTACTCATGTTGGCGGTTGAAGTCGTGCACGACGGTGTGCACGTCGTAAGCCCCCGGCAACAGGCTGATGTCGCGGACCACCACGTCGACCCAGCCCTCGCCGAACACTGCATCGGGAATGAGACCGACGTCGCGGGTGCACGGCGCCGAAACAGTTGCGCCGCCAAGCGCGTCGATGAAGATGCTGAAGACCGGCCGGGGCACGGATCTCGAGGCGTTGTAGTGCATGCGGAAACGCACCGTGTCGCCGGTTTGGAAGCGCGTGACAGGCACGAGGTGGTCGCCGACGAACATCTCCAAGCTGTCGATGATCACCTCGCCCGATCCGCGTCGCGTGCTCCCGGTCTCACCTTGCGGACTGGCTCCCAGCATGCTCTCGGTGTACGCCTCGACCAGCTGCTTCGGGTCGCCCTCGCCGCTGACCTTGCCCTGCTTCAACCAGATCGCCCGGTCGCACATGTTGCGCACGCTGGCGAGGTCGTGGGTGACCAGCACGATGGTGCGGCCGTCGTTGCGGAACTCCACGAACTTCTCCAGGCAGCGCTTCTGGAAGGTGACGTCGCCGACGGCCAGAACCTCGTCGATGATCAGCAGGCGGGGGTCGACGTTGATCGCCACGGAGAACGCCAACCGCACGTACATGCCCGATGAATAGGTCTTCACCGGTTGATCGATGAAGGTCTCCAAGCCGGAGAACGCGACGATCTCGTCGAAGCGAGCGGCGATGTCGCGCCGGCCCATGCCGAGGATCGCCGCGTTGAGGAACACGTTCTCGCGCCCGGTCAGCTCCGGATGGAAGCCTGCGCCGAGCTCCAGCAGTGCCGACATGCGGCGATGGCGCTCGCACCGCGCCCTGCGTTCGGTTGGAGGATGCCCGCCATGCACTTCAACAGCGTCGACTTGCCCGAACCGTTGTGGCCGATCACACCGAAGACCTCGCCTTCGTGCACGTCGAAGGTGACGTCTTCCAGGGCGATGAACTCGTCGAAGCGATTGCGGCCCTTGGCGGCGATGCGCTGCTTCAGCGAGTTGGCCCGCTCACGGTGGATGCGGAACGTCTTGGTGAGGTGATCGACCTCGAGGACGACATCGCTCATCGCTACATCTCCTCCGCGAACCGCGGCGAGAGCTTGGTGAAGACGAACGCGCCGAAGGCAAACGAGACCGCCGCGTAGACGACCATCGCCGCGAAGTTGCTGCCACGATGGCATCGTGAGGTCGTACATCACGTTCCTGACGGCGGTGATGAAGCTGCCCGTCGGGCCGTGCGCCGAGATCATCCGCAGCGACCTCGGGATGCCTGGATTGGTGGCGTCGTAGATGATCGGCGATGCGTAGAACAGCAGCTGGGAAACGATGCCCCACAGGTAGTTGACGTCGTGGAAGAACACGTTCGCGGCGGCGAGCGCCAACGCCAGACCCGTCGTGAAGACGGACAGCAGCAAGAGGACCAGCAGGAGCACCGGGATCCACGGCAAGACCATGTTGCCCTTCGACGATCAGCGCGACCGACAACACCAGGAACTCGATGAGCATCGTCACGAACTGAGCGATGACCACCGAGAACACCAGGTGCTCGTGCGGGAACGAGACCTTCTTGATCAGCCCGGAGCCACCCTGCACGTTGCCCATCGCCACGCCGACCGAGATCGAGAAGAAGTTGAACGGGAGCAGGCCGCAGAGGAAGAAGAGCGGGAAGTTGGCGATGCCACTCGGGTTGCCCACCGGTGCCTGCTGATGGAACACCTTCAGGAAGATGATCGAGAAGATGATCATCTGGGTGATTGGGTTGAGCAGGCTCCAGGCCCAGCCCATGATCGACTTCTTGTAGCGGGTGCGGAGCTCTTTCAGCGACAGCAGGTACAGCAGGTTCCTGTGTGCGGCCGCCGAGCGTAGAGACATGCGGCCGAGAGTGTACCGAGGTCCCTTCGCGCTTCTGTTTGGGCGTGACACACTGGCCAGATGTTGGAGCGTGCCCCTGACGGATTGCTTCGAATCGGCTCACGCATCAAACAACGGATCCATCGGTGCGACGAAGCCCCGATCAGCCAATCCGGAGCTGCTCGGCTGACCAGCCGGACCGTGCCGGTGGTGGACGACTTGGTGGCGCTGCTGTTCCCCGATGGTGTCAGTCCGGAGTCGGTCGACGTCGTCCGCGGCATCCTGCAATCAGCCGGGCTGACCGCGTCATCGGTGCGGCAAGTACTTGGGAGCGTCGATCGCCAACGGTCACCGAGCCCGTTCTCGGTGCGACTGTCGAAGGCGGATGTTGCCTACGTTTCCGTCGAAGGCATCGAGGTCGCCTTGGACACGGCCGACCAGTCGGTGTCGGCAGCGATCATCGCCGATGGGTTCTGGGAGCCACACGTCGAGCACGTGCTGCGGAGGTTCCTCGCTCCGGGTTCCGTGTTCGTCGACATCGGGGCCAACGTCGGCTGGCACACGTTCCTGGCCTCCGGCATCGTCGGCGCCGACGGTCTGGTCTACGCGATCGAGCCCAACCCCGACAACGCTCGGCTCATCGCCCACACGATCCATCGCAACGAACTGTCCAACGTGCAGCTCGTTCCGTTCGCGCTCGGCGAGTCGACCGGCTTCGCTGCCTTTCGATCGGCCATCGGTTCCAACGGTGGGCTCCTCGGTCAGGACGAGTTCGACTACCTCGATCCCAACGTGACGATCGTGCCGACGATGCGCTTCGACGACCTCTCCATTGCTCGGGTCGATGTCATCAAGATCGATGTCGAGGGCGCCGAGCCGATCGTCCTGCAGGGAGGCCGAGGCAACCATCGAGCGTGACCACCCGGTGATCGTGTTCGAGTTCTCGTGCGAGATGACCGAGCGCGTCGGCGGTGTGTCACCGCGGGACCACCTGCAGATGTTCGCATCGCACGGCTACGAACTGTCGCTCATCGAGAAGCCATCAGGAGCCCTGGTACGGCTCGACGACATCGATCGCCTGCTGGCTGATTGGGGATCGCCGACCCGCATTGAGGACTTCGTGGCGCGAATTCCCGGCGCTTCCACATCCTGATTGTCCGGGGCGGTCTTGGTTGGCGACAACGCAGAGCACTTACGCCCAACGGCTGGTGAGGCCGTGGAATGCACAGCTAGGCACGGCACAGATAGATGACGCGGTTGATGTGATCGACCTGCCACGGCTCCGAGTAGTCGTCGGGGACGATCTTCTGGATGGACGGGAAGCCGGCCGCCTCGATCATTCGCACCAGGTCGTCCTCGAATGGCCAGAATGACCCTTCGTTGCTCCACGCGGCCCACAGATCGTTGTCGCGTTCCACCGCCGGGTCGGGACCGGACTCAGAGTAGTTTCGGCCGGAGTACGTGCCTTGTTCGCCAAAATACTGCACAACGTCCTCGCTGCAACCGTGGCTACTCGCCTCGGGTCGGGCTACATGGGTGCAGAGGAGCATGAACCCGCGGCACCGCTCCCGTATCAGCCTCAGGACGGTGTCGGGGTGAGGCAAGTGGTACAGGATGCCGGTGGCGAAGACGATGTCGAACGGATCCTGCGCCCGCGAGAGCTCGTGCAGCACGTCGCCACAGAGGAATCGAAGGTTGTTCAGTCCGGTGAGCTCACGGACGAGGTCACATCGCCGCACGCTGACCCGTCGCGCTTCGACGCCAAGCACTTCCGACGCTCCCCTACGTGCGAACTCGACCGAGAACCCACCTTCCAGGCAACCGACGTCGAGCACCCGCTTACCCGCCAGTCCGCCGCTCTCGTCCAGCACCACCTTGGTGCGCAGATCCTTGCCGGGCTCGACACCCGTGTCGGCCGTGAACAGATCGGGAAGAATCTGAATCCGATGTGTCGTGAACGGCAGGAGCGACCACCATGGACTGCCCGTAGTGACGAGCCGGCCACCCGGTCCGGCCAATCCGGCAACCTCCAACTTGAGCGCATCGAGCCACACCGTCAGGGTCTGAAGCGTCTCCACTTGAGCGCGTAGTTGGGCAACTTGCCCGTCAAGACCCGCTGCACGGCGTTCGAGTTCGCCGGTCAATCCACCGGTGCCATGCATCATCACATCGACCGCCGCGCGCATTCGCCTGCCTGAGCCTCGTAATGTTGCGATGTCTCACCCCTTCCGGTTCCCGGACAAGGTCGGTGAGCAGGCCTCCCCAGGATCGGCCGCGGACTCTACTCCGTATGCGGATCCGTACAGACCAGGTCGACCGATTCGGTCTGACGGAGGCGTCACACCATGCAATTCCACGTGCCGCACGAGGAATTACATGGTGGGTCGGACAAATCTGTAGTTAACGCACCACTGTTCGGACAAATGTGTAGATAAGAGACGAAATCACTTCGGCGCGGGCCACGGCAGTGTCGGGTAGCGCTTTCTCATCGAATCGATCGCGTCGTCCGTGGCCAGGTTGGTGATGGCGATCATCGAGCCGCGCTGCACGCGGTAGCGGCCGAGGATCTGTGTCACCAGCATCGCCTTGCCGCCATCGGCAGCGAGTCGTAGCCACAGGTCCCAGTCTTCCCATCCATAGACATGCTCGTCGTCGGCGCGGTAGCCACCGAGTCGCTGCCACGCCGACTTGCGGATCATCGACTGGGCATCGATGTAGTTGGCGCGGCACAGCCGATCGACATCCCAGGCGATGGCGCTGCGAACGTTGCGCTGGTCGCCGAAGTCTTCGAGGATCGCGTACGCCGCATCGACATCGGGATTGTCGCGCAGGGCATCGGCGAGCTTGCGGAGAGCCGACGGGTAGATCATGTTGTCGGCGTCCATCACCATCACCAGCGGGGCGCGCGCCAGATCGAAGCCGGTGTTGCGCGCCGCGGCGAGGCCTTCGTTGGCGTCCTTGGCGATGAGGGTGATCGGCACGTCCGGGTGTTCGACGATGAACCGTCGCACCACTGCGCGGCTGTTGTCGGTTGCGTGATCCTCGACGACGATCATCTCGAAGTCGACGCCCTCGCTGGCGGCAATGCTGCTCAACGTCTCGGTCACGATCCCGGCGTAGTTGTACAGGGAGACCACGACGCTCACCTCGGGTACCACCTCGGCGAACACAGGGGTTTCGAAGTAGTCGATCTGCTGCCGGCTCCCATGAGCCAGCTCGCATGCTGCTGCATCCAGCCGCTGCAGCGCGGAGTTCTCCGCCATCGCCAGCCGCTTGGCGGTGACGAGCGTAGGCAGAAATGGCCGGAACGCTCCGAGTCGCACGGGATGCGGACCCTGGCTGAGCCCCAGGAGCCATGACCCCTTCTGTACCCGCCGCGAAGCCGCGTGGGCGGCGACGTGCGGCAGCACGTCTGCTTCGATGCGATCGAGCAGTGGCGCGAGCGAGTTGACCAGAGCAAGTTCGCCGAAGACCATCTCGCCGGCTTGGTCGGCGATCGTGGTGCGACGTTTCTCATCGCCCAGGACATCGTGGATGGTGGCGGCCATGTCCTCGATGGTCGCTTCGACGAAGTGGGTTCCGGCGATCAGCGGGGAACATCCCTCGGACGGTTCGGTGATCACGACGCAGCCTCGAGCCATTGCTTCGATGGCGCGGACCCATTCGAAGTACGGCGGCTGTGCCTCGGCAGGCCGGCCGCGGTGGATGTTGAGCAGCAACTTGGCCGACGACAGCAGCTGATACTTGTCGGTGCCGAACACCGCTTGGGGTGTTGCCGAGCCGATCGGCCGATCACCGCCGACGAGACGGATGTCGGCGTGCAGATCCCACAGGTGCGCGGCGAGCTCGGCGAGCGCGGCACCCCGACGATCGTCGAGACCTCCCATGAACAACACGTCGACAGGACGCGCGGCCGCGGTGTCGGGAGGCCTCATCGAAGGCACACCACCGAGGCGCAGCCGCTCGACGGCGATGCCCAGGTCGCGGAGCGCATCGGCACCCTGATCACTCATGTCCAACGTCAGCAGTCCGCGCCGGCAGGCGTCGACCGAAAGGCGGAACCACGACGTTCCGGGTTGCTCGGTGTTGAGGCACACGCTGGCCGCGGCTGCGAGTTGCAACTCACGGCGCGGTGCAGCGAACAGTTCGAAGAACTCGTGAGGTGCGACTACGAGGTTGATCGAGCCATCGACCGCGGGGAGGCGATCGTCGACGACCGCGACCGGGCGCCCGGTCAATCGGGCCGCCTCGGCGATCCATCCGGCGATCTCGCTCATGAACCGATTGCCGCGCTCGGCGACGAAGATGTTGACCGCAGCCACGCGCTACTGGCTCCGCGTGATCAACCGGAACGCCTTGCGCGGTGCGCGCCCGAGCTTGCGCAACGCTCGAACCACGACGCCGGATTTGTCGGGATGGTTGATGCCCTCACGGAACATCGAGCGAACCACGCTGCGCCTGCTGACGACAGTCGGCAGGTCGGCGACGAGCCGCCGAACCTCGTCGCGACGCTGCAGCGACTGAGTGCGCAGCTCGTCGATCTCGACACGAACAGCCTCGACCCGGCGGCGGAGCTCGGCATTCTCGGAACGGAGTTGTTCGAGCTCCTCGGAAGACACCGTGGTAAAGATACGCCCGAGATGTGCACTCGCGATCGATCTCCGGGGCAACGGCCATGACCGGCCGGATCGTCGCGGTGCTCGTCGTGCCGCAGGGCACCCACCGGCCGGAGCCACTCGCCCGGGCGCTGCGCACTCTGCATCCTCAGTGGGAGATCGGTGCGGTGTGGTGCGGTGACCCGCAGCTGCGACCGAAGCTGCACGACGTCGCCTGGCTCGAGGACGACCTCGACATCGCCGCCGCAGAGGTTGCGAGAGTCTCCGGCGATGTGTTGGCGGGGGAGTGGACACTGGCCATCGGCGCAACAGCGCAGTTGCTGCAAACCGGTGTCGACCGGGTCGTGCTGCTCTGGATCGGTGCCACGGCCGTTCTTTCGTCGATCGATGCGTTGGTGGAAGCCGACGCCCACCCGATGACCCTCGTGCCTCGGGCAATCGAAGCGCTGCCCGACGACGACCTGGTTCCGACCGAGGTCGATCTCGCTGCAGCGGGGCTCCACAGCACGAGCGTTGCTTGCTTCGGCGCGGCCGCCACCGACGCCCTCGCCTGGTTGGCTGCGAACCTCACCGGAGCGGCAGACGTCGGCCGGCTCCTGTCGCGAGCGGCGCAACTGTTCGGCGCGCGCGAATGTCGCGACGAGTCGATCGGCGTCGGCCGGTGGCGCTGGGGTTCCGCCGATCCGGCACTGCTCGACGTCGCCGGCTACGACCCGCGCGCAGCATGGACGCTCGATCCCGACGCTGCCGGGCCTCAACGAGTCGAGCTGCTCGGGCACGCTGCCCGCCAGATGGTGATGAGTCGCGCCGAGTCGCAACTCGCCGGTGAACGCACGCTGCTCTGTCTACCCGGCGGCGTGGTCGTCGATCCGGTGATTCGGCGCGTGGTCGCCACCGCCGATGATCCACCTCCGGCGCCGTGGAGCGCGTCGGGCGCGTTCCGAACCTGGCTCGCGCCTCGATACTGGCGTGAACTGCACGAGCAGCGTCGCGATCTGGTAGTCGCGTTTCCGGACCCCGAGCAGCGATCTGCCCCAGGTTTTCGGCGGTGGTGCCGCGAGGCCTTCACGTTCGACGACGTGCCGATGCTGCTCGCCGCGCCGGAGGTGACCACCAGCCACGTGGTCGTTGCCGACGTGTTGCGCGATGACGGGCTCAACCTCGTTGGTTACCTCACTCATCAATCGGGCCTCGGCGATGTCGCCCGCCGCCTTCGAGATGCCGCGGGCCGGGCCGGGCTCGCCAACAGCGCCATCGCCACGTATCGAACCGCCAGCCCGACGAACGACACCGGCCTCGTCGGCAATCGGGTGGAGTTCACCAACTCGTTGTGCGTGGTGACCGCCGACCAGTTCCCATTCCTGGCGGCAGACATGCCGGAGCTCTTCGCGGCGACACGGAAGATGATCGGCTACTGGTTCTGGGAACTGGAACACGTGCCGCTGCACATGCGTCGATCGATCAGTCTCGTCGACGAGATCTGGGCCGGCTCCCGGTTCGTCACCGATGCGTTTGCTGCCGTGTCGCCAGTCCCGGTTCGCCACGTGCCGATCCCTGTTGCGGAGCCGCACGCATCACCTCGCCGGCGCGTCGACTTCGCCATGCTCGCCGACATCGGTGATCGACCACTCTTCCTCACGACGTTCGATCACCTCAGTGTCACCGAACGCAAGAACCCGGTTGGGGCGATCGAGGCGTTCTGCGCCGCGTTCGATCCCGACGAAGGGCCACTGCTGATCATCAAGACCATGAACGGACATCAGCGATGGGCGAACCATCAGCGGGTGCTGGCCGCGGCCGACGGGCGTGGCGACATCCGCGTGTGGGACGAGACGCTCGAACGGTCCGACCAGATGGCTCTCGTCGCGTCGGCGGACTGCATGGTGTCGTTGCACCGCAGCGAGGGTCTCGGGCTGCACCTCGCCGAGGCGATGTGGCTGGGGACGCCGACCATCGCCACCCGGTACTCCGGCAACCTCGATTTCATGAACGACGACAACTCATTGCTCATCGACGCCGAGCTCGTACCCGTCGAGCACGGCGAGGGCGTGTACCCGCCAACGTCGCGGTGGGCCGCGCCCGACCTCGACGAGGCGGCGGCAGCCATGCGTCGGTTGGCGAGCGATGGCGAACTGGGTCCGTGGTTGGCGGCGGCGGGCCGGCAGTCGATGGAGCAGCAGCCCACCCTTGCCGAGACGGGTAGGTTGATCAGCCAGCTACTGCTCGGGAGAGAATGAAGCCATGGGAGTTCGAAGCCAACTGAGCTGGCTCGTGAAGGGCCGTGCCTCGACGCACTCCACGTTGGAGTCGCTCACCACCGATCTGCAGGCGTTGCAACAAAAGGTTGCGGCGATGGACGTACAGCTGTCGGCGTTGAGCAAAGAGCTTCCGCTGTTGCGCGACCGACAACTCGACGAGTTCGACAAGGTGCGCGCCACGGTGTCGGCCGCCACCGACGATCTGATGGCCAGGGTCGAAGCCCTTCGTCAGGGCGTCGACAAGCCGTGACCAGCTCCATGGAGACTCCCGAGCAACGCCTGGCCCGCTGGACGACCACCGACGCGGCAGTCGGCAACGCCGCGGAGGCCGAGCAACTGGAGGCCAAGCTGGCTCAGCGCGACACCGAGATCGACGACCTCAGGGCGCGTCTCGCTCAGCTCACCAGTCGGGTCGCCCAGCTCGAGGCAGAGAACGCCGACATGCGCCGGGTAGCCCGCCGTGTGCCGTTCACCGGCCTTGCCCGACGGGTCTATCGACGGGTCCGTTCCACTGCGGCCCGCCGTCTACGACGATGACGCTGGTCAGTGTGATCGTGCCGAGCATCGGCACCACTGGCCAGGTCGGCGGCGAACGCCGCACCTTCGTGGTCGAAGCCGTCGGATCGGTGTTGGCGAGTGCGAAGGTCGACATCGAGGTGATCGTCGTTGCCGGTCGTGAGATGCCCGGCGCGGTCGTCGACGAGCTCGTCCAGCTCGGCCCGCAGGTCCGCCTCGTCGACTACCACGAGGCATTCAACTTCTCCGCTGTCGTCAACCTGGGCGCGGCCCACGCGACCGGCGACCATCTCTTGCTGTTGAACGACGACACCGAAGTGATCAGCCCTGACTGGCTGCGACTCATGCTCGCCGCGTGTGGCGACGGCGTGGGCGCGGTCGGCGCCAAGTTGGTGTTCGAGGACGGCACGCTGCAGCACGCCGGTCACACCTATCGCACATCGCTCGACCACGTCGGCTTCGGCCTGCCCGGCAACAGCCCCGGCCGCAACGGCGTGCTCACCAAGCGGCGCGAGGTTGCAGGCGTGACGGCGGCGTGCATGCTCACGCCGTATGCCGTGTTCGATGCCGTTGGCGGGCTCACCACGCGACTCCCCGGCAACTACAACGACGTCGACTACTGCATGAAGCTGCGCATGGCCGGTTGGTCGATCGTCTACGAACCGGCTGCCGTGCTCTACCACTTCGAGTCGCAATCGCGGGTCGCCGGCATCAAGCCCGAAGAGATCGAGTTGATCCAACGCCGCTGGCTCACCCATCTCGTCGACGACCCGTTCACCCCCGCCGCCATTTGAGCGAGGCAGGTCACCGATCCTCCGCCAGGAGCGGAGGATTCGTGACCTGTCCAAGAGGTCTCGGCCGGCTGTGGCTGCCACACCTGGTGGCTGCGAGGCACCTCAGCGGTCGATCGGCACGACCTCGTCGAAGCGGGCGTACGGAGTCCAGACCGTTCGTGCCCCGGTAGCCGTGAGCGCAGAGGACAGAGCGCGGCCGGCGGCATCGAACCCGCCGTTGGCGCGATCCCGGCACTCTCGCCAATGCCCGGCCGACACCGCAGCAGCAGCGAGCGACACGTGGGTGCATTCCCGCTCGATCAGCAGATCGTTGCCCGAGCTCGGCGTTGCCACACGCAGCCCTTCCAACTCGTACCAGCGGTAGTTGGGCACATCCCAGCCGGCATGCACGACAACGTCGTTGTCGTCGGCTATCAACGAGCCGGCCAAACCCGTCCCGGGTGACAGGGCCAGCCCGGCCAAGGTCTCGAGCCAGTCGGGCGTGAGGTCGGATCGCGGTACGAGCCCCGGCGCCACCGAAGCGAGCACGTCGCACGGGTAGGCGTTGAAGGCCCGATCGAGCGCGGCAGCGATCGACCACTCGCCCTGCACGGGCAAGAGCTCCCAACGCTCGCCGGCCGCTTGGTCGAGCAGGGTGACGAGCTCGGCGGGCATCGAAGCCGGATGCGCCACGACGAGCCGGGTGTTGGGATGCGTCGTGCGCAGGCTCCGGGTCGTCGCCGCTGCGGCCAGGCGATACGGCCGCGATGCGCCACCCTCGGCACGCGTCGGCACGACGACCGTGATCGTCGTCTCGGCGGGAAGGTTGCGCAGCAACCGGTAGGTGCCCTCGACGGGACCGTGCACCACCTCGACGTCGTAACCAAGGCGATCGCACTGCTCTTGCACAGCCTGGCGACCTCGGGCAACCGCGCCGTTCAGCGTCGAGCTGGCTCGCGACACCGAACTGGAGATGTTGCGCCAGTGGTACGAGAGGAACGGGAGGTGCACCACACGTCGGCCGCGGGCGGCGATCAACTCCGTCGCTCTCAGGATGAGGTCGTGGTCCTGCGAACCGTCGAATCCGATGCGGAACCCACCGACCTCAGTCACCAGGTCGTGCCTCAGCACCGACAGGTGGCACGTGTACATCGACGAACGAAAGCGCTCGGGCGACCAGTCGGGCTTCAGGAAATGAGCCGACTCGCGGCCATCAGCCAACACATGTGCTTCGTCGCTGTAGACGTAGTCGACGTCGGCGGTCGAATCGATTGCTGCCGCCATCTTCTCCAGCGCGGTGGGAACCAGACGGTCGTCGTGATCCAGCAAGGCGATGAAATCGCCGCGGGCCAACGACAACGCGTCGTTCGATGCAGCGACGATCCCTCCGTTGGTTGCTCGATGCACGACGTGCATCCGTTGGTCGGCGGCCTCCAACGTTGCGAGGATGCGGCGCACCTCGGGTCGCGTCGAACAATCATCGACCACGCACCACTCCCAGTCGGTGAACGTCTGCGTGCGCACGCTGTCGATGCAAGCCAGAAACGCCCCGAGCGGTGGATCGTAGACGGGGGTGATGATCGAGAATCGGGGACTGATGGTCGTCGATGCTAACGACCACTGGTACTGTGACCCCCGATGTGCCGAGTGTTCGTGAGCGGGCGCGGCAACGTCTTCATGAGAGAAATCGCCGAGCACTTGGTGGAAGCGCTGGTGCTCGCTGATCGCCACGGCGAGCTCGTGATCGACGATCTGCCTGACGGCGCCGATGACCCGATGCACAACCTGGTCGTCGCCCCGCACGAGTTCTTCGTGCTGTCGCCGGCAAGCGAGGCCGATCGTCTTCGAGCGGCGGGGAGGTCGGTATGCATCAACACCGAGCAACCCGGCACGCCGTTCTTCGAATTGTCGATGAAGTACGCGTCCCGCGGGCCCGTGGTGCTCGACATCAATCGCTTCTCGCTCGACGCCGTCCACCGCCTGGGTCTGGCCGCCGTGCATCTGCCGCTCGGCTGCACACCGTCGATGGACGCATGGGGTGGCGATCAGGGCGAGCGTCACGTCGACATCGGGTTCATGTCGGGTCGAACACCGCGACGAGAGCAGTTCATCGCCGGCGCCGGGGGGATGCTGTGGGAGTGGCGCACCGATCTGCGCTTCTTCAGTTGGCACCGGCCGATCCTTGGTGAGGGTCCGTCGTTCGCCGCCGGCGCTGCCAAGTTGGCTGCGCTTGCCGATACGAGGATCCTGCTCAACGTCCATCGTGGTGAGGAGCCCTACTTCGAATGGGCGCGTGTCGTCGAGGCCATCGCCAACGGTTGCGTGGTGGCCAGCGAGACCTCGGTCGGCTTCGAACCACTGGTTCCCGGTGTTCACTTCCTCATGGCGCCGTTCGAGCATCTCGCCGAGCAAGCCGTGGCTCTGGCGTTCGACGAACCCCGCCGGCTCGCCATGGCCGAAGCTGCGTACAAGTTGACCACCACCGATCTGTCGCAGACCGAGTTGCTGCAGGCCGCGCTCACCGAGGCGACGGTCGCGGCGCGGCGGACCGGTCGCAGCTCGCGGCCGGCCCATCGCGCACGACGACCTAGGTCGAGCGAGCCGGCGACGCCACCGCACGAGCTGCGCAAGGCGGTGAGCGAGTTGAAGGCTGCGTATCTCGCCCAGCTGCAGCTGACCCGCACGATCGAAGGCACGATCAGCCTGGTGCGCCACGGCGACCCCGACCACGTCGACATCACCACGACCTCCACGTGGGCATCGTTCGACGCCGACGTCTCCGTTGTCGTCCCGCTGTTCAACCAAGGTCACTACCTCGCCGAGGCAGCCCACTCGGTGATCGCGGCCAGCGCCGTCCCCGGCCCGCGGACCGAGTTGATCGTCGTCGACGACCACTCCACCGACGATTCACTCGCCGTTGCCGAACGGTTGCTCGTCGAGCTCGACTGGTTCCCCGTCGCGCTCGTTGCCAGAGCGGCGAACGGCGGTCTGCCGGTCGCCCGCAACCTCGGCTTCCGCACCGCGAGGGCTCCGTACGTCTTTGCGCTCGATGCCGACAACGCGTTGTACCCCGCTGGGTTGCGACGGCTGCTCGACCACCTGTCGCAGGCACCCAGCGACGTGGTCGCGGCGTACGGCATCCTCGAACGGTTCGACACGACCGGATCGCTGGGCCTCACCAGCCACCTGCCGTGGGACCCAGATCTCCTCGTGCACGGCGCGTTCATCGATGCGATGGCGTTGTTCCGGCGTGATGCCTGGATCAACCTCGGTGGCTACTCCGTTGCCGAGGGACTGTACGGCTGGGAGGACTACGACCTCTGGTTGTCCGTCGCCGAGCGCGGTCTACGAGCCGAGCTCGTCCGATCGATCGTCGGTCGCTATCGCGAACAGCCGGGCTCGATGCGCAAGATCAGCGATGTCGACATGGCATCGAACTTCGTCACACTCCGCGAGCGACATCCGAGGTTGCCATGGCCGAGCTAGAGCAGTCCACATTCGATCCCGCCGCCGAACGGGCGTTGCGTGCCCGCATCCTCGAACTGGAAGCACTCGTCGAGGCTCGCACACAAGCCATCGTCGGCCTCGGTGCCCAGCTTGCAGAGGCGCGTGGTGACGGCTCACCGGTGATGGCCGAGCGGTTGCGCGACGCCGAACGACAGCTCGCCGAGCTACGCGGCACCAAGGTGATGCGGTACACCGCACGCGCCCGTCGCGCCTATTCGATGTTGCGGGGCACCGGTGGTTGAGCACGACTCGACGTCGCCCGTTCTGGCCGCCCTCGAGGCGCAGCTGGCACAGTCGAGGCAACAACAGACCCGACTGAAAGAGGTGCTGACCAGGTTGTTGTCGATCCTCGAGCACGAAGGCGCAGGCTGACGGCCGACACCCGCCGTTAGGATGCTTCAGCACCTCCGAGAGTGTGCCGATGTACAGCGGGCCGGTTTGAGGAGAAGACATGAAGCACCGCTCTTGGAGCATGGCAGCAATCGTCGGCGTCGTCGTTTCGGGCATCGTCGTCACAGGAAGCGCGTCGGCCCATCCGACCCCGACGGCACCTCCGCTCACGGCGCCTCCGTCGGCAGCGTTCTCGACCAGCGGCGACTACGCCACTGACATGCTCGGAGACCCGTGGGACTTCTCCAACGACGAGGACGTGCCGCCGACGCTGCTGATCGGCTCGGAAGGCAGCTTCGGTATCTCCCGAGATCCAAGTGGTGTGCTCAACGTCGATGCTCAGGCCGGTTCGACGATCAAGCTCGTTCGCAGCTGGGGCATCGAGCTGCCGTGGGGCCGCGACGGCTTGAGCAAGCCGATCGACGCGGCGACCTACACGCATCTTTCGTTCTCCATGAACCTCACCGAGAAGAGGAACATGGGTGTGCAGTTCTTCACGGAGTCCGGCCTTCAGTGCCTCATTCCCTTCACCACTGAAGCCGGCTGGCTGGTTCACGACATCGACCTCACCAGCCCCGGCGCCGGCGGCTGCCAAACGGCATGGACCGGAAAGATCACTCGACTCCAGCTGATCGCCGGCGGCGGCTTCCCCGGTGCGAGTCGATTCCCCATCCAACTCGACTGGGCGCGGCTGCGACGTGCCGACGCGCCGGTCGCGCCGCCGGCGAACGTTCCCGTCGTAAGTGTGGCCAGTCCGAGCGCTGAGGGCGGCGCCGACTACGCCACCGTCTCGGGCAATGCGTGGGACTTCGCCGGGCCCGATGATGTCGTCAGTACCGGTGACATCAGAAACGCCAGCTTCGACGGATCCAGCTTCAACGGACAGACCTTCCGAAACGACTCGTTCGTCGAGCTGCCGCTGCGCACACCGCTCAACACGGATCGCTATCACCGGGCCACTGTCGATGTCTGCTTCGACGGCACGTTCAGTTTCGCCGATGCGCCCGGAGGCGGCATGGTCTCCCGGTTCGCCTGGTTCGACGAGGGCGGTCAGACGTGGAGTGAAACGCAAGACATCGTGGTGTACCCAGGGTGCAACCGGATGAGCATCGACCTGGCGACCACACCCGCAGTTGCCGTCAACGACGAGAACACCGTGTACAAAGCCGGGTGGCGTGGTCTCCGAATCACTCGGCTGCGGTTCGATCTCAATGAGGACCCCGGCGTACGAAACTTCTCCCTGCGGGACATACGCCTCGCCGACGACGCCGCGTTCTCGACGACGTATCCCATCACGTTCTCCTCCAGTGTCGCGGGTACCGCCGACATCTTCGCAACGACCACACCGGGTGCGTGGGACGGCACGAAGATCGGCACGATCACCACCGCGGCCGGCGACAACACGTTCACGTGGAACGGGAGCGGTTTGCCGAACGGTACGTACTGGGTCTACGTGACGGTTCGAGGAGGCAATGGGGTCGGCTCGGCATACTCCACCGGGCCGGTTCGCATCGAACGGCCAGTACCGCCGACACCCAGCTGCTTCGTGCCGTTGAACCCTGCGCGGTTGCTCGACACCCGCGATGGCACCGGCGGCAACATCTCAGCGCTCAGTTCGCGAGCGATGACAGAACTGAACGTCATGGGTGTCGGGGGAGTGCCCCCCACCGGCGCGACCGCAGTGGTCCTCAACGTCACCGTCGATGCGCCGCTCACGTCGGGCTTCATCACCGCCTGGCCCTCCGGTGAGGCGCAGCCGACGGTGTCGAACCTCAACTACGTGGCCGGTCAAACCGTACCGAACCTGGTGACGGTCAAGGTCGGCGCCAACGGCAAGGTCAACCTTTACAACTCCGAGGGATTCACCAGCCTGGTCGCCGACGTCGTCGGCTACTACACCGCGGCGAGCTCCGGTTGTCCCGGCCGATTCACTGCGGTGACACCGAAACGCGTGCTCGACACCCGTGAGGGTGCCGGCACGCCGGTCGGCGCCGGGGAATCGATCAACGTCGCGGTCACCGGCGGAACGACCACCGTTCCGGCTGGTGCGAGTGGCGTGGCCCTGAACGTGACGGTCGACCAACCGACATCGGCAGGCTTCCTCACCGTGTGGCCGACCGGTGAGGTTCGACCGCTCGCCTCGAGTCACAACTTCGTGCCCGGTCTGACTGTTGCCAATCTCGTCCTCGCGAAGGTCGGTGCCGGCGGGCAGGTCAGCATCTTCAACTCCGGCGGTTCCACGCATGTCGTCGCCGACATCGTCGGCTACTTCTCGTCGTCGGGTGGCACGTTCATCCCGGTGAGCCCACAGCGGATCGCCGATAGCCGCGGCGCCCCATCCGGCGCCCTTGGTCAGGGTCAGTCCGCGGTTGTCGACGTGGCCAACGTCGGCCCGGTACCGTCCAACGCAACCGCCGCGATCGTCAACGTGACGTCGGTGAACTCGACGGCCCCGTCGTACATCACCGTGTGGCCGACCGGGACGGCGAGGCCCACAGCCTCGACGCTGAACCCGCGTCCCGGTGTACCCGTTCCCAACCTCGCGTACCTCAAACTCGGCTCAGGCGGACAGTTGTCCGTCTACAACAACTCCGGTTCGACCGACTACATCATCGACGTGTTCGGTTACGTCGCTCCCTGACGTCAAAGCGGTGCCGGCGAGCCAGGCAACGGCCGCAGCATTCAGCGTCAGCAACAACCACGGGTTGATCGAAGGCGTCCACGACGCGTGGCGCAACAGCATCGAACCGTCCAAACCCACCATGTAGCGACGCAACGAATGCCACAGCGTCAGCACCTCGGCTGCCGCCCCGGCAATCAGCACGACACGCATCATGGCCCGGCTGGGCGGTGCGCAACGCGCCGCATACAGCACGCCGCCGATTGCGAACACGATGGAGTATCGGCCCTGCCAGATCGAACCGATCTGGCGATGGACGATCACGTCGACGATCGCCGGTAGCGCCAACGCAGCGACCGCCCAACGAAGATGCCACCACCGATCGGGCGAGGTCGTGAACACCAGCCATGCCGCAAGCGCCAACGTGGCCACCCACACCAGTTGGGCGACGACCGGGGCGAAGAACTCGTTCCAGCCGAGTGCACCGACCGCTTGGTGGACCGTCAGCGGGATCCGGCCCAGGGCTCTTCCGAGCGTGCTTGCGGCCGTCTTCGTGTCGGCGGTACGCCGATCGTCGAACACGAATCCGGTCCAGCGGTTCCAGGCAACCGAGGCAACGCCCGCGACGGCAAGTGGGGCGGCGAGCATCATCATCGTTCGCCGTGTGATGGGGCGAGCGAGGGTGGGCGCGAGTACGAGGGCGACGACTACGACGTCGATCACGGCTGCCGGCCGCACGACCAGGCACGCGGCGAGCGGCACTGTGACGCGGCTCAGCGATTCGTCGAGCGGTTGGCGGAAGCGGCCGACAGCCTCGACGAGGGCGACGACGACGAGCGCGATCTCGACTCCGCTCGTGCCGACGACGCCGATCAAGAACCACGCCGACGGGGTGAGCGCAGCAAGGAGCCACGCGCTGGCTCCGAATCGTCGACTACGCGCCACGGCGTAGCCGAGGATGAGCGCGCACAGCAGAACGGTCGCCATCCGGTACCCGAGAACGCTGCTCTCGTCCGACAGGACGCGGGCGATCGAACCGATCAGTGCGTAGTACCAGGGCGGGACCGTGCCCGCAGACGTGGCGACGTTCTTGGTGCCCTTGCCGGTACTGGGAACTGCGCACGCAGCTGTGATCGTCTCGTCGTGGCGGAAGCAGGACGGATCGCCCGAGCCGAGTGATAGGGGAACCGTGACCTGCCGGTACCCCGGCTCGAGACCGGCGACGGGCTTGCCGCGCAAGTCGTCGTGGGCCACCGCAAAGGCACGCAACACGTGGGCGGGCTCGTCGGGGCCCCCGTACCTGCCGATGGCGAACGCCCAGGTGCAGCCGATGATCACGAAGGCTGCTGTCGCCGAGAGCGTTGCGACGTTGCGACGGTTGCCGCTCACCGACCGATCCGTCTGGATAGTGTCGTGGACGTGGTGGAGACGATCGAATCGAAGCGGCGATCGCGCCTCGTGCGGATCGGCTCGACAGTTGCGGTGGTGGTCGCCGCAACCCTCGTCGTGTGGGGATTCTCTCGAGCCAACGACGACCGTCCGAACGACTCCGACACGCCTCCGACGATCGGTGTCATCCAGAACCCGGCCGTGGTGCTCACCACGCGAGCGGCAGTCGACTCGGGAACTGCTCCAGCCACCGTCGATGTGCCCACCGTCCCCACCGGCACGGCCGATGTCGTCTTCCCACCAGTGTCGTCGGCGATCCCGGTGCCGTGATCATCGACCGAACGCTAATTCGCCGTGGTCACCGGGCGATGGTGGACCGAACGACGACCGTGTAGCATTGCCGCTGCGAGTGAGGTTTGGCTCGCTGCGCGTGCTCCGGACCCTGGTTGCGCCTCGTCAGCAGAGGAGTCCCACGTGTCCACCCGTGATCCGAAATCACCGCCTTCGTCGCTGGTGACCCTACGGGGAAAGGCCCGTTCGCATTCGCTGCAGGTCGTCTCGGCGATCGGATTGGTCGTCGCCGGGGGGCTCGTCGCCTACGGCATGTCGAACGAATCGCATTCCGGCTCGAACAAGCCGCCGCCGATCGTTGTGGTCGAAGCGCCGTTACCGGTGCAGACCACCTACCCCGTCTCCCAAGGATCGGTGCCCGACGTCAACCTGCTGTCGACCGACACGGTCGACATTGCCTTGCCACCCGTGCTGCCCACCACGATCGCGCCCTAGCGTCAGCCGCCGTGCGCCCGGTCTTCGACCGGCACTTCGGAGCACCCGGGAATCAGATCGCCGGTTCCGCGCTGCTGCACTCGGCCGCTGCACGATCGAGTCGCATGGGCGCGATTCCGGAAGTCCGACGTCCACTTCCACGCCCGGGCAGGCTGAATGGGTGCTTTCTCGGAAGCAGCATTTCTACAATCGCGCCCAATGACAGTGGGAGTCGAGGCCGGTCCGTCGCCGCGCTTCCGCGCCGCCCCACTGGGACGGCTCAGCCAACGAGCCGATCCTGTTTGTCCTTCTTCGCGGCCTTCGCCGCCCTCTTCCACTCGCGTACCTTGCCGAGTGAGGCGGCATCGGTGATGTCGGCCACGCTGCGCGGAGTGTCGTCACCGAACTTGCCAGCTGCCTCTTGCCACCCCCGAGGGCGGACGTTGAATCGCTTGCCGAGTATCGCCACGAAGATCTTGGCCTTCTCGTCGCCATAGCCCGGCAACGTGCGCAAGCGGTCGTACAGTTCGCCGCCGCTCCTCGCTCCGGCCCACACGCCATCACCGCGACCGCCGAAACGTTCGACCAGAGTCGTGCACAGATCGTGGATGCGGCGTCCCATCGAGGCGGGGAAGCGGTGTATCGCCGGCTTCTGACAGCACACCGCAACGAACGCATCTTGATCCATCGCCGCGATCTTCGACGCGTCGAGATGCCCGAGACGGGCTCGGAGGGTGGACGGACCGATGAACGCCCACTCCATCGGCACCTGCTGGTCGAGCAGCATGCCGATCAATGCTGCCGTTCCGTCGGTGTTGAGCAGCCGGTCGGCGTCGGCGTCGCCGGTGATGAACATGGTTCCGGTCATGATCCAACGCTAGTGAGCCCGTCGAACGACCGACGACGCGCGCGGCGGTCGGGTGGAGGCTTGGTGTGCTCTGATTGCCGGGTGCTCGCCGTCGTGATCGTCACCTTCTCGG
The DNA here is from genome assembly GCA_963720775.1 of Ilumatobacteraceae bacterium. GTDB lineage: Bacteria > Actinomycetota > Acidimicrobiia > Acidimicrobiales > Ilumatobacteraceae > JAENVT01. Next base: position 173,624 of record CAVRGR010000003.1, read on the forward strand.
CGGAGGCGACGATGCTCGATGCCTGTGTCGCCTCCGTGCGGGCCGGCGGCGAGGCCGATCACATCATCGTCGTCGACAACGGCGGTGGAGCGGTCGTCGATGCTGATGTCGAGTTGATCAGACCGGCTCGCAACCTCGGTTTCGGGGGAGGCGCCAACGTCGGCTTTCGTCGTGCCGCCGAACTGGGCGCGTCGGAAGTGGCATTGCTCAACGATGATCTCGAAGTCGGCCCCGGCTGGCTCGAGCCACTCGTCGCGGCCCTCGCCGGCGACGAGACGCTCGGAGCCGTGCAGCCCAAGTTGCTGATGGCCGGCGCCGAGCCGCCACGTGTCAACAGCGTCGGAGTCGGCATCGACGCCGCCGGAGCCGGCAGCGACATCGGCTTCGGTGAGCTCGACGGCCCGGCATTCGCGCAGGATCGGGCGATCGAGTCGTTCACCGGAGGCGCCGTGTTGTTCCGCTCGCGGTTCCTCGACGCGACACATGGCTTCGACGAGTCGTACTTCCTCTACTACGAGGACGCCGACCTCGCCAGGCGTGGGGCCGAGATGGGCTGGACCTACCGCTGCGTGCCGGCGAGCATCGTGCGCCATCGGGTCAGTGCGTCTGCCGCTCAGCTCGGTGACCGTGCCAGGTATCTGCAGGAGCGCAATCGGTTGCGCTTCGTGTTCCGCTACGGAGATGCCGGCATGATCCGGCGCGCGTTGTGGTTGTCGCTGCGCCGCGTTCGCTGGCGCCCGCGCTGGGCGCATGCCCGCGCCCTGGCAACGGGTGTTGCATTCGCACCCGCTGTTCTGCTGGCTCGCCGCGCCGCGCACCACCGCTGAATATCAGTCCTCCGGATCGCGTTTATTCAAGCACTATCTGTGGTCGACGCTTCAAGAGTTCTTCAGTTGTTTGACGCTGCGTCCCAACCGCCGCCCTAGGTCCCTCAAGTGGGGACTGGTTGCCATCCGATACCCAAAGTGACCGGACGACTCTGGTGAGTGACACACCGGACGATGGGTCATGGAAGGCCGAGGATGAAGAAGCCGCAGGAAAAGCAAAGCCGCCGATTGAGGTCTCTCGGCGCTGCACTCGGCCTCGTCGCCGCGACCTTCTTCGCCTCGACCGCCTACGCGGCGAGCCCCTCACCCAGCTACATCCAGCCCACCGCCGACTGGCTCACCACGGTCAACTACTACCGGGCGATGGCCGGCGTCGACCCCATCGTCGAGGACCCGGCGATGTCAGCCGGTGCGGCACTGCACTCCTGCTACATGCTCTACAACGGCATCACCCACGACGAGGTGCCGGGTCTCACCGGTTACACGCCAGAGGGTGACGCAGCCGGCAACAATGGCAACGTTGCGGTGTCGAGCGCCATCAACACCAGCGCTCGCAGCCAGGTCGAACTGTGGATGACCGGCCCGTTCCACGCCATCGGCGTGCTGCGCCCGAACTTGCGCTCGTCCGGTTTCGGCCACTGCGACCTCAGCGACACACCGACCTGGCATTCGGGAGCGACGCTCGACGTCATCCGAGGGCTCGTCTCGGCGCCACGACCGTCCAACCCGATCTTGTTCCCAGGCAACGGGACGACCACGAACCTCGACCGTTTCGTCGTCGAGTCACCCAACCCGCTGACCTACTGCAACTGGTCCGGCAACGCCGGCCTGCCGATCATCGCCATGATGCCGGAGGCGGCCAACAACCCCAGCGCCAGCTTGGTCGGCCCGAACGGACCGATCGAAGTCTGCGTGCTCTCGGCCGCCAACACCAGTGGCGTCGCCCAACAGATCCTGCAGGGCGACAACGCGGTGGTCATCGTGCCACGCACGGTTCTTCCGCAGGGCGCCTTCAGCGTCAGTGCCACCACGACCGCCCGCACCGTCAACTGGACGTTCAACGTCGATCCGGCGGCGGCCATCGGCGTCGGCCCCGCTCCGGTCGCCGCGCCGTCGGCTCCGGCCACCGGATTCGCCCCGCTCCCACCGGCTCGCATCGTCGACACCCGTACATCACTGGGTGCCTCGCGGCTGACAGCACAGAGCACCACGAGGATCCAGATCACCGGTCAAGGTGGAGTGCCGGGGGATGCCAAGGCCGTGTTGGCCAACGCGACCGTCACGCAACCTTCCGGTCCCGGCTTCCTCACCCTGTGGAACTGCTCGGATGTTCGACCCGATGTGTCGACCCTGAACTACTCGACCAATCAGACGGTCGCCAACACCGCAACCATTCCGCTCGACTCGAGCGGCGGCCTGTGCGCCTTCAGCAGCGTCTCGGCCGACCTCGTGATCGACGTTGGCGGCTACTACTCGGCGTCCGCCACCGGACGGTATCAACCGCTGTCGCCGAGGCGTTTGATGGACAGCCGTGAGGGGATCGGCGCGGCGTCGAGGCTGACAGGGGGCCACACCGTCGAGTTGTCGGTGGCCGGTGTCGCCGACATCCCGGCGAACGTCACTGCGGTCGCCCTCAACGTCACCGGCATCCTCCCCTCGACCGATGCCTTCGTCACGGCGTTTCCGTGCGGCGCCATGCCGCCGACCTCGAGCCTCAACCCGACTGTCGGTCGGATCACGCCGAACCTGGTGATGGCGCAGGTGTCGAAGACGGGCACAGTGTGCTTGTTCACGAACGCTGATGTCGACCTCGTGGTCGACGCTGTCGGGTTCGTCTCCTCGACGACCACGAACCGGTTCACGCCGAGCACGCCATTCCGATTCACCGACACCCGCGACACCAGCCGCCTCGAAGTCAACGCCGGGCAGAGCGGCATGCGCCTCGCTCAGGGCCACACGCTCACCATCCAGATGGCCGGAGTTCGAGGCATCCCGGCCAACGCCAAGGCCGTTTCGGCCAACCTGACCGCAGTCGACGCAGTCGGCGGCGGGTTCTTGACGGCCTTCCCCTGCGGCGACGTGCCGACGGCATCGAACGTGAACTTCGAGTTTGCCTCGCCGGTCGCCAACGCCGCCGAGCTCCCGCTCTCGGCATCGGGGGCGATCTGCATCTACACGTCGACGTCGGCGCAGGTCGTCATCGACGTCAACGGTTGGTGGAGCTGACCTGCCCGGTAACCCGCTCGACCGCTCCTCGTGGCCAAGCGGCCACGGCGGTGTTAGCCTGCGCAACAGCTAGATCCGCCCCCGCGTCGCTCCGATCCCTGGTTGCGCTCCTGTCCATCGAGGAGATTCAACCGTGAGCCGCAGAGAAGTGGGCATCTTTGCCCGTCCCGTGCCCGACGTCGGGGTCGACCCCGCGTAGGCCGGGTGGATCGAACGGGGCAGTCGAACGAATGCGCGGACGCATGCGATGGACAACGGTCAAGGGTCTGGCGATAGCCGTTGGCCTCTTTGCTGGCGGGTTTGGGCTCGTGACCGCGGTTCTGCCGGCAGCGCTGAGCGCAGGGCCGTTGCCGGCGTTCATCCCGCCCACGGCTGACTGGCTGACGACGGTGAACTACTACCGCGAGATGGCCTCTGTGGCGCCGGTCGTCGAGGATCCGGCGATGTCGTCCGGGGCGATATCTCATTCCTGTTACATGCTGCAGAACGGCGTCACTCACCTGGAGGATCCGAACCTTCCTGGGTACACCCCGGAGGGCGACGCGGCCGGCAGGAACGGCGATGTCGCCGTGTCGAGTGTGATCAACACCAGCGCACGCAGCCACATCGAACTGTGGATGGCCGGGCCGTTCCATGCCATCGGTGTGATCAGGCCCAATCTCCGCTCGACCGGGTTCGGCAAATGCGACCTCGAGGCGACGCCTACGTGGCACTCCGGCGCAACGCTCGACGTGATTCGCGGATTGGACACCTCCGCTCCGCGACCGACGGTACCGATCCTCTTCCCCGGCGCCGGCACGACGACCAACCTGTACCGATTTGTGACCGAGTCACCCGATCCGCTGTCGTTCTGCGGATGGACGGGGCCCGCCGGGTTGCCGATCATCGCCATGATGCCGGAAGCGGCGATCAACCCGGCCGCCTCGCTGAACGGCCCGAGCGGTCCGATCGACGTCTGCGTGCTGTCGGCGGCCAACACGAGCGGAGTCGCCCAGCAGATCCTGGCCGGCGACAACGCTGTCGTCGTCGTGCCGCGCACCGTGCTCGACACCGGGGCGTACACGGTCAACGTGGTCACCACGGTGCGAGCCGTCCCTTGGAGCTTCAGAGTCGATCCCTCGGCTTCGGTCGGTCTCGCCCCGGTTCCGGTCGCCCAGGCAACGGCTTCGCCCAGCGGGTACACGCCACTGGTGCCGACGCGAATCGTTGACACCCGGATCGCGCAGGGGAGCACCTCCCTCACCGCTCAGGCTCCGCGGCGCATCCAGATCACCGGCGCCGGCGGCGTGCCCCCATCCGCCACGGCGGTTCAACTCAACGTCACCGTGACCGGCCCGACCGAATCGGGGTTCATCACGTTGTGGAACTCGTGTACAACCCCTCGACCAGAGGTCTCGACACTGAACTTTTCAAAGAACGAGGGCGTGGCCAATGCCGCAACGATCCCGTTGGCCGGCGACGGGTCGCTCTGCGTCTTCAGCAACGTGCCGACCGATCTGCTGATCGGCGTCACCGGGTACTACTCGCCGTCGGGTGCGGGGCGGTTCACACCGGTCAGACCGGTGCGACTCATGGACAGTCGCGACGGCCTCGGTGCGCCGGGGCGCCTCGTCGGCGGGCACACGGTCGAGTTGCCAGTCTTCGGTGGAAGCTCCGGCGTACCCACGAACACAACCGCCGTCGCCCTGAACGTGACCGGCATCCTGCCGGCGGCCGAAGGTTTCGTCACGGTCTTCCCATGTGGTGCGTTGCCGGGAACTTCCAACCTGAACCCGTCGATCGGACGGGTGACGCCAAATCTGGTGATGGCGCGGATCTCGTCGAGAGGAACGGTGTGCCTCTTCAGCAACACCGACGTCGATCTGGTGGTCGACATCGTTGGTTACATCTCGCCTGCTGCCGCGAACCGGTTCACACCGAGTGTCCCGTTCCGATTCACCGACACGCGTGACTTCTTCCGAACCGAGGTCAATGCCGGTCAAGACGGCCTCCCGCTGGCGCAGAGCCAGACGCTCGTGGTGCAGATGGCCGGAGTCCGCGGAATACCTGCCGGTGCCGAGGCGATCTCGGCCAACATCACCGTTGTCGAGTCCGCGGCGGCGGGGTTCGTGACCGCATTCCCGTGCGACGAGGCCATTCCCACCGCTTCCAACGTCAACTATGGAATCGGCGTGGCGATCGCCAACGCGGCCGAACTGCCGTTGTCGTCATCGGGTGCGATCTGCGTCTACTCGTCGGCGTCCACCCAGGTGATCATCGACGTCAACGGCTGGTGGAGCTGAGCGTCAAACGAGGTACGGATCGACCGCCTCGGGGTCGACGTCGTAACGCTTGATGGCGGCCTCGATCTGGTCGGCATCGACCTCGCCGGCAGCGTGGAGAGCCGACAGCACGCCCACCACCACGTGACCGAGATCGATCTCGAAGAAGCGGCGCAGTGACTCGCGGGTGTCGGAGCGCCCCATGCCGTCGGTACCGAGGGGCACGAAGGTGCGCCCCGGTAGGAAACGAGCGATCTGTTCGGGGACGATCTTCATGAAGTCGGTAACGGCCACGATCGGACCGGGCGCCTCGGCGAGGAGCTCGGCGACTTGGGCAACCCGCGGCTGCTGGCTGGGGTGCAGACGATTCCAACGCTCGACCTCGAGCGCATCTTCGCGCAGCCGCTTGTACGAAGTTGCCGACCACAGTTCGACGCCGACGTCGAAGTGCTCGGCGAGCTCTGCCGCGGCCTCGCGTGCCGCCCCTTGAGCCGAGCCCGAGAACAGCAGTGTGGCCCGAGTCGCCGGGCCCTCGGGTGCCGGTGACCATCGATACAGACCACGCATGATGGCAGCGCGCAGCTCCGCCGGATCGCCTTCCGGCATGGCAGGCATCGTGTAGTTCTCGTTGTACAGAGTGATGTAGTAGAAGACGTCGGGGTCTTCGCCACCGTTGCCCCCGTACATGCGTTGCAGGCCTTCCTGCACGATCGCGGCAACCTCGTAGGCGAAGGCAGGATCGTAGGCCTGGCAAGGCGGCACGGTCGATGCGTGCACCAGAGAATGCCCGTCTTGGTGCTGCAGGCCCTCGCCCATCAGCGTTGTGCGACCGGCCGTGGCTCCGAGCAGGAAGCCGCGGGTTCGGGCGTCGGCCGCCTGCCAGATGAGATCACCGACGCGCTGGAACCCGAACATCGAATAGAACGTGTAGAACGGCACGACCGGTATGCCGCGAGTGGCATAAGCGGTGCCGGCAGCAATGAAGCTGGCCGTCGCCCCAGCCTCGGTGATGCCTTCTTCGAGGATCTGACCGTTGGCCGCTTCGGCGTAGCTGAGCAACATCTCGTGGTCGACCGGCTCGTACTTCTGGCCCTGCGAGGCGTAGATCTTCAGTTCGCGGAACAACGAGTCCATGCCGAAGGTGCGGGCTTCGTCGGGGATGATCGGCACCACGCGGTGGCCGAACTTCTCGTCGCGGGCGAGGCCACGCAGCAACCGTGTGAAGCCCATGGTCGTGCTCACTGCCTGCGTGCCCGAGCCCGTGCGCAACTCGGCGAATGCGCTCTCGGCGGGCAGCTCCAGCGGCTTGCGGGCACGTACCACTCGCTTCGGGATCGATCCACCGAGAGCCTTGCGGCGCTCCATCATGTACTGGTACTCGATGGAGTCTTCCGCTGGGCGGAAGTACGGCGGAAGGTCTCCGTCGAACGCCGACTCGGGGATCTCGTCCTGCATGTGCAGGCGGTCGCGCAGCACCAGCAATTGAGCGCGGGTCATCTTCTTGATCTGATGGGTGGCGTTGCGACCCTCGATGTCGGGCCCGAGCGTCCATCCCTTGATCGTCTTGCACAAGATCGCGGTTGGCGCGCCGGCGCCGAGGTTTTCGGCGGCTGCCTTGTAGGCCGCGTACAGCTTGCGGTAATCGTGACCACCGCGCGGCAGGTTGACGAGATCCTGATCGCTGAGGTGGGCGACCATCTCGCGCAGCCGTGGGTCGGGTCCGAAGAAGTCGTCGCGGATGTACGCGCCGTTCTCGACGCTGTACCGCTGGAACTGTCCGTCGACGGTGTTGTTGAGTTGGTTGAGCAGCACACCGTCGGTGTCGTTGGCCAGCAGCTCGTCCCACTTCGAGCCGTGGATCACCTTGATGACGTTCCACCCGGAGCCGCGGAACACTGCCTCGAGCTCTTGGATGATCTTGCCGTTGCCGCGCACCGGTCCGTCGAGGCGTTGCAGGTTGCAGTTGACGACGAAGATCAGGTTGTCGAGTCGCTCGCGGCTGGCGAGCGACAGTGCGCCGAGGGTTTCGGGTTCGTCGCACTCGCCATCGCCGAGGAACGCCCAGATGCGGCTGGCGCTGGTGTCGTCGAGCTCGCGATTCTGGAGGTAGCGGTTGAACCGTGCCTGGTACAGCGCGGCGAGCGGCCCGAGGCCCATGCTCACGGTGGGGTACTCCCAGAAGTGGGGCATCAACCGCGGGTGGGGGTAGCTCGACAGACCGCGTCCGGCTCGGCCGATCTCGCGGCGGAAGTGATCGAGATCGTCGTCGGTCAGCCGACCTTCCATGAACGCCCGGGCGTACACGCCGGGCGCGGCATGGCCCTGGAAGTAGACGTGGTCGCCGGGGAGGCCGTCGTCCTTGCCGCGGAAGAAGTGGTTGAAGCCGATCTCGTAGAGGCTGGCCGAGCTGGCGAACGTGGAGAGATGGCCGCCGATGCCGTCGGCGTGCTTGTTGGCCCGCACCACCATCGCCGCGGCGTTCCATCGGATGAAGGCGCGGATGCGGCGCTCGATGTACTCGTCGCCGGGGAACCACGGCTCCTGCTCGCGAGGAATCGTGTTGACGTAGGGCGTGCTGACGGTTGCGGGGAAGCTGACCTGGCTGGCCCTGGCCCGGTCGAGCAACTTGGTGAGCAGGAAGCGAGCCCGGGTCTTGCCATGCACGTCGACGACCGCGTCGAGCGAGTCGAGCCATTCCTGCGTCTCGCCGGGGTCGGAGTCGGGCAGCTGGTTGACGAAGCCGTCGAAGATCATGGCCCTAAGTCAAGCAGCCTTACCGAGCGGTAATGTGCGCGATCTCGGCGAACCTTCCCCTGATCAGACGGCCCTGCTGTCGAAGGCCCGCAATGGGACGGCCAGGCCGGCGAACGCCGGACCGATCGTGCCCAACACGTCGACGATCACCTGCGCACTCGGGTTGGTGAACACGCAGACGTTGCCGGCGGCATCTGGCTTCACCGTTGCGAAGTTGGCCACGGTCTGTTGCGGAACGACGTTCAGGTTCGAGGTCGGAGGCCGGCCGGCATCGCACCCGAACGCGGTGAGGAACCCAGACGTTGCCGGCTGCGTCGTCGTGACGTTGACGAGCACACCGGTCGTTCCTGGTGGCGCGCCCGTTGGAGCAGTCACCGTCGACCCGGCCGCGGGCTCACCGCCGGCCGTGCGAGTGTCGATCGCTCGTACGGGTGCGTGAAGGCTGACTGCGCCCGCAGTGAGGCCGCCGAACAGATCGACGACGAGATGCGTCGGCTGGTTGGCGAACAGACAGACCCCGCCGGTCGCGTCGGGCTCGGCAACGACAAGGTTCGGCACGACCCCGCCCGGCGCGAAGTTGACGTTGGAGGTGGCCGGCACCGGATCGCCGCAGCGGTAGACGGCGACGAAGCCGGCCTGCGCACCGGCGACTGCCGTGACGTTGAGGATCACCGCGTCGCCCGCAACCGAGCTCGGAACCTGCACCCGCAGTGGGTCGTGGGCGACCAATCCTGCGCTGCCGAGATCGCGTGTGTCGGTGAGCCGCGTGGGCCCGGCGCGGATGTAGCCGGCGCCCTCGAACGATCCCATGACATCGACGATCAGATGAGTGTCGGCACTCGTGTAGACGCACACAGTCCCGTCGGCCGCCAGGGGCACGATCGCCGCGGCGGCAACCGTGTTGTCGCTGGTGAAGTTGGCGTTGCTGGTCGACGGCCGATCCTGATCGCATGGATAGGCGGTGAGGAACCCCGGCGTTCGCGGGTTCGTCACCGTGAGGTTCAGCGAGGCCGCCGTGGCGTCGGTCGGCACTCCGCCGACGTCTGCGACCTTGACAACGGTCGTGGAGCCGGCCTTCACTCGGGACGCCGCCGACATGACGACTCTGGCGATGTTGCCCGCATACTCCGACGCGCCGAACGTGTTGAGATGGATCGCGTCGTAGGTGAGGCCGGGCCGGTCGGCGATCGCCGCCCAGTCGATCAGTGAGAGATTCGGGTGACGGGCCACCGCGGCGCGCAGATGTTCGTTGACGGTGGGGAAGTACCAGTAGTACGGCTGCACCTGCGTCCATGCTCCGGCAGTGATGTACTGCGGCTTCACCTCGCGCAGCGTCACCCAGAAGATGTACTTCACGCCGGCTTGCTCGAAGGCGGAGATGATGCTGTCGACCGACCTGTCGAAGCGTGCCGGATCCCAGAACGGGTAGTTGTAGCCGCCGGCAACGATGGCGTAGTCGCCGAACACGCCGGGATTGGTCGCCATCCGCGTTCGGACGTGCTTGCTCTCCAACTGCTCGACGAACAACGCCGGAGTGCCGTCGACCGTGACCTGCCAATCGGGCGGGAATGCCGCGGGTAGGGCGTTCTTCGCCCCGAGCCCTACCGAGTCGGTGACCATGTAGACGCGGTGCTCGGGAGGTGCAGCCTGTACGTGCGACGCGGTCCCGATCGGTGAGAGGGCGAGCACCGATGTAGCCAGAACGACGAGGGCCAGAAGACGCCGCTTGTTCGTCACGGCGCCCACCAACCGGTCGTGTCGAACAGGGTGTGCGACGACACCAGTGACGTGATGCACAGGTTCCCGCCCGGTGACAATCCGACCGTCAGGGAATTGGCCGTGATCGTCGCCCTGGCGCCGTTCACCGACGAAGTCGTGCCTGCCGCTTGGCCGCAGATCGTGCCGGTCAGATAGCTGTCGAGGCCGGGATCGACGATCGTGATGGTGCCGGTCACGGCAACTGCCGTGTCGGGTGCCGCGCCGATCTCCAGCGTCTGTCCGACTCCTTGACGGCCGCGCCAGCCGCCCGTGCCATCTCTGGTGTCGAGCATGCGTGTGGGTGTCACCGGCGTGAAGCGCAGATCGCTGGTTGCGCTGAAGACTCCGGTGATGTCGACGATCACGTCGGTCGGCGAGTTCGTGAACACGCAGAAGGTGCCGTCGGCCGCAACCGGAACGAACACCGCTCCGGCGACCGTTTCGCCTGGCTGCCAGTTGACGTTGGACACCTTCGGAATGGTGCCGGAGCACGGAAATGCCGAGAGGAAGCCGGCGCTGCTGCCGCCGGTGACTGTGAGGGTGGCAGCGACCGCGGCGGCACCTGGCGGCGCGGCGATTGCGATGGTCGATTGTCTGGCGGTCTTGCGGGTGTCGACCTTGCGGTCGGGCGTCACGGGGGCGAACCGCAGTCCACCGCTGGAGACGAACACGCCTTGGAGGTCGACCACGATGTCGGTCGCCGCGTTGCTGAACACACACACCCTGCGACCCGGGCCGAGCAGCGTGGTGGCCTGCGCTCCGCGAGGCTGGCCGGCGCCGAAGTTGACGCTCGAGGCCAGCGGGCGGGGAGAATCACACGGCCAGACCGTGAGGTAGCCGGCCGTTGCGGGAGCGGCAGCGGTGACGTTGACGGCTACTGCGGCGGCGTCGGCACCGACCTGGGCGGGCGCGAGCGCGGACAAGTCGATCTGCAGAGTTCCACCGGCGAGGAGCCGCTGTCCTGTCTCGCGTGTGTCGATCACGCGCGTGGGGTCGATGGGCTGGTACTCGTACGACGGCCCGCCGGTGGGAAGGCCCGATACCTCCGGCCCGATGTGCCGGGCGACGCCCATCCGCGCCGTGACGTCGTCGGCGATGAGCTTGCTGCGGGCCAGATAGTCCGCAGGGCCCGGCAGGTGCGTGTGGTCGCCGGAGATGTGGATGCCCGACGCGGCGAGGATGGTCGGCCAGTCCCACAGCGTGAGGTTGGGTCGCTCGGCGGCGACGACCTGCAACGCCTGGTTCCACGTGTCCTGGTTGGCCGGGACTTCCATGGTTTGCAGCGCCCACCACACCTCGTGGTCGGGGCCCGCTGTGTCGACGAGGCCGCGGATGTCGTCGACCGCGCAGTCGAGGCTTCCCGCACAATTGAGCATGTCGTTGGGACCGATGCTGACGACGATCACCGACGGATCGAAGCCGAGCGAGCGCTGGTAGGTGAGCCACAGCGACATGTTGGCGCCAGGGTTGTTGGCGACGAACTTGCCGGCCTGGAAGCCGACGCCTGCGGCCATGCGCACGGGGCCCCAGCCTCGGTCGGCGAGCAGTTGCGCCAGCGAAGGGCCCCATCCGGGAACCAGCGGTGCCTCGTAGGCAGAGCCGAGCATCACGGAGTCACCGACGACGGCGATTCCGCCCAGTGGGCCGGGTGCATCGCGGAACACCGAGTCGAAGAGCACCGCTGCCGACGCGCGCTGCGGTGCGGTGACCAGACCGCATGCCAGCACCGCCAACACGAGCAGTATGACTCGGGTCCGCATGTGGGGCACAGTAGTTTGCCGCCGATGACCACACCCGCGTCGGCGATCGAAGTGTTCACCGACGGCGCCTGCGCCGGTAACCCGGGGCCCGGGGGCTGGGCCTGGGCAACCGCCCCCGACGGAGCACGGCGCGACTCGGGCGGCGAGGCCAAGTCCACCAATCAACGGATGGAGATCATGGCCGTCCTGCAGGCTCTGCGCTCGCTCGATGGCCCGTTGACGATCGTGTCGGACTCGACGTACGTGATCAACTGCTTCCGCGACAAGTGGTGGGTGAGATGGCAGGCCAACGGCTGGAGGAACGCCAAGAAAGAGCCGGTGGCCAACGTCGATCTGTGGAAGCCGTTGATCGAACAGGTCCTCGAACGGTCGCCTCGCTTCCGCTGGGTGAAGGGGCACTCGGGAGACCCGATGAACGATCTGGTCGACGCCCTGGCCGTGGCCGCGTCGAAAGGTCCCTTCACCGATCGTGCGCCCACTCCGCCCGCCGACGACGAAGACAGCCAAGGCTCCCTGTTCGACACCTGAAATCCACGTCTCGCCGCCAGCCCGGGTGGAGTGCTTCGGGGCACCTTGGTGAGCTCGAAAGACTCCACACCTGCGCTGTGGAGTCTTTCCGGGCACCGGGGTGGGCGTCAAACACTCCACAGGTGAAGTTGGAGGGCTGACCACGTCGTTTTGGGGAGGGTCGTGCCGGTCGGCGTATCGTCGCCAGCCATGGACATCAACGGCGCAAGTGCAATCGTCACAGGCGGGGCATCGGGAATCGGGGCGGCTGCGGCACGCCTGCTGGCTTCGAAAGGGGCCCACGTCGTCGTGGCCGACCTCCAGGAAGACAAGGGCTCGGCACTGGCCGCGGAGATCAGCGGGGCGTACTGCAGGGTCGACGTCACCAACACCGACGACATCGTCAACGCCGTGGAGATGGCCAAGAGCATGGGCCCGTTGCGCGTGCTGGTGAACTCGGCCGGAATCGGGTGGGCACAGCGCACCGTCGGCAAGGACGGAACCTACGAAACCGCCGCCGATCTCGACTGGTTCAAGAGAGTCATCGCCATCAACCTCGTGGGCACGTTCGACTGCATTCGCATCGTCGGCACGGCGATGAGCACGACCGAGCCGATGGAGCACGGCGAGCGAGGCGCCATCGTCAACATCGCCTCGGTCGCCGCGTTCGACGGGCAGATCGGGCAGGCGGCGTATTCGGCGTCGAAAGGTGGTGTCGTCGGAATGACGTTGCCCATCGCTCGCGACCTGTCGGCAATCGGCGTGCGCGTCAACACGGTGGCGCCCGGCCTGATCGATACGCCGATCTACGGAACCGGCGAAGCGAGCGAGGCCTTCAAGGCCAACCTCGAAAAGGGCGTGCTCTTCCCACACCGGTTGGGTACCCAGGAGGAGTTGGCCTCGGTGATCCTGGAGTGCATCACCAACAGCTACCTCAATGCCGAGACGATCCGCGTCGACGGCGGAATTCGGATGCCGCCGAAGTAGACCGTCTCCTCGCTCATTGGGCTTCTGGGATCGTCTGTGGTTTTTCCAACAGCAGTCTTGAACCTCGGTCGTAGGTCAGGTAGTTCCAGGACCAGTTGACGAAGACGTTGGCGCGGTTGCGGAAGCCCATCAGTTCGATCAGGTGCAGTCCCAGCCACATCAGCCAGCCGATGAAGCCGTGGAAGCGAAGGCCGTGGGGAAGCTCGGCGACCGCTTGATTGCGGCCGATCGTGGCCATGGATCCCTTGTCGTGGTAGCGGAACGGCGGGATCATCCGCCCACTGAGCCGCGCCGCGATCACATCCGCGACATGGCCGCCCTCTTGGATGGCCGGCTGGGCAACTTGGGGGAGCGGTTCGCCGGGCGGGAGGGCGATGTCGCCGATTGCGAAGACGTTCGGGTGGCCGGCCAACGACAGGTCGGGACCCACCGGGATGCGCCCACCGCGAGCGAGCCCGACGCCGAGCAGGCCGGCGATGGGACTGGCGGTCACGCCCGCCGCCCAGATGATCGTTCCGGCCGCGATCCGCCGTCCGTCCTTGAGCACGACGGCGCCGGGCTCGACGTGGTCGACACCGATACCTACCTCGATGGTGATCTGCCGGCTGGCCAGTGCTGCAGCGGCATGATCCGACAGCGAACGATGGAAGGTGCCGAGCACTCGTCCTGCGGCCTCGACGAGTGTGATCGGGGTCGGGGTGGTGGCGAGATCGGGGTAGTCCTTGCGGAACACCTTGTCGATCAACTCACGAAGCCCGCCGGCCATCTCCACACCGGTGGGGCCACCGCCGACTACGACAACACCGAGATCGACGGGCCCGGCCGAGTGCGCACTCGCCAGTTCGAACCGGCTGAGCAGATGAGAGCGCAGCCGGAGGGCGTCGTGCAGCGTCTTCAGAGGAAACGTGTGTTCGGCGACACCCTCGATGCCGAAGGAAGCGCTGACCGAGCCGGCGGCGATGACGAGGTAGTCGTAGCCAAAATTCCGGTCGTCGCCGACCGTGACCGTCTGGTCGTGCAGGTCGATGCCGGTGACCTCACCGAGCACGAAGTTGACCGACGGGCTTCGGCGGAAGATGCGACGAATGGGAAACCCGATGTCGTCGGCGTCGAGTCCGGCTGTGGCCACCTGGTACAGCAGCGGTTGGAAGGTGTGGAAGTTGTTGGCGTCGATGATCGTGACATCGACGTCGGTTCCGGCCAGGTTCTTAGCGGCGCGGATCCCACCGAATCCTGAACCGATGATGACGACGTGGGCGCGGCTCACCGCTGAACGCTATCGACCGGTTCGCGACTCAACGGCGCCCGAGCATGCCTCGCGCGTAGCTGGCCTGCCCCGCGTGCTCGATGTCGTCGTCGGCGATGCTGACGAGCCGCACGCCGAGCGACACCGGCGGATTCCAACGCTCGTCGACGATGCGGTCGAGGTCTTTCGCGGTGGTCCGCTCGAGCAGTCCGCGGGTGCGAGCAGCGACGGCTTCGTAGTATTCGATGAGCGCGTCGACGCTCTCCGGCTTGATGGCCATGACGTCTTTCCATGCGTGCCCGTAGCCGGTGTTGTCGGCGTCAGCAGCCACTCCGAACCGGCGCGCCCATTGCCCGGTGGTCCACAGTTGGGGCTCGCCGAGGATGTCGGCTATGTGATCGTCTTGAACCCGCGTGAGGTGCCACACCAACCATCCGATCGGATTGGTGCCGGGTTCGGGAGGGGTTGTCAGCGCCTCGAGATCGAGGCCATCGATGGCCTCGTGGACGTGTTCGCTGACACGATCGAAGAGATCGATCAGCAGTTCGTTGACTTCCATGACCGAGATCTTTCCACGCCGAGGTCGGTGCCTAAAATGCCCCGTCGACGACGAGAGGGACGGGATTCTTGATGCAAGCAGTACGTGTCGGTCTGGTGGGCGCGGGGTTCATGGGCAAGATCCACAGCATCGCGTATCGCAACGCGGCGATGCTGTTCGGTCACGAGGTTCCACCCGTCGACCCCGTGGTGGTCACCGATTTCGATCCTGTACTCGCCGACCAGCGCGGTGAGCGACTGGGGATGGTCGCGAGCCGTTCGCCAGTGGCAGGAGGTCACGTCTTCGAACGACGTCGACGTCGTCGACATCTGCACCCCGAACGACACCCACGTCGACATCGCCCTCGACGCACTGGCACACGGCAAGCACGTCCTGTGCGAGAAGCCGTTGGCGCTCGACGCCGACGACGCCCATCGGCTGTGCCAGGCCGCCGCAGCGAGCGGGCTCGTCACCCAGGTCGGATTCGTCTACAGGCAATGGCCCGGTGTGGCGATGGCCCGCAAGCTGGTCGATGAGGGCGCCATCGGTGAGGTGCGCACGGCACGCGCCCAGTTCCTGCTCGACTACAACGGCAACCCCGACATCCCCATGAGCTGGCGGTTCGATCAGGGTCGGGCCGGCTCCGGGGCGCTCGGCGATGTCGGCTCGCATTGCATCGACCTCCTCCAGTACCTCGTTGGTCCGATCACTCACATCGCAGCCCGCATGCAGACGTTCATCCCCCGACGCACCACGCCCGATGGTTCACGTCGTCGACGTCTCCGTCGACGATCAGACCGAGATCCTCGCCGACTTCGAGAGCGGCGCCAGCGGCACGATCCTTGCTTCCTGGGCAGGCACCGGCCACAAGTGCGACCTCGGCTTCGAACTGATCGGGTCGCGTGGCTCGGTGAGCTTCAGCTGGGAACGCTCGAACGAGTTGCGGTTCTACGATTCGACCGATCCCGCTGATCGGCAGGGTTACCGCACGATCCTCGTCGGTCCTGCCCATCCTGGTGCCGATGGCATCCACACCGTTGCCGCGCAAGGACTCGGCTACACCGACGCCTTCGCGATTGCGGCCCGAAACACATTGCGCAACCTCGCCGCGGGGCGCGTGCTCTCCGGTCCGACCTTCGTCGATGGCCTGCGTGTCGCCGAGGTGACCGACGCGGTGATTCAAGCCGCAGCAAGCGGGTCGCGGATCGCTGTAACGCGCCGTACGGTGTGAGTCAGTCGGTCAGGCCCAAGCCACGGAGGTAGTCGAGGCTCGCCTTGGCGTCTTCCAACGGCGTGGTCGGAGACCTGAAGTCGCGGTCCTGCTCGATGGTGCCCGGACCGTCGAAGCCGTTGCGCAACTCGGCGGCCAACGCGTTGAAGTCGACCATGCCCTGACCGACGGGGCAGAACACGCCGAGCGTGATCGCGTCGAAGAAGGCGACCGCGTCGCTGACCACCTTCTGCAGCACGATGGGATCGATGTCTTTGAAGTGGAGGTACGGAGTTCGATCGCGATGCTCGGCCAGGAAGCGAACCGGGTCGACGCCCGCGTACGCGAAATGCCCGGTGTCGATGCACAGTTGCAGCCCGTCGTCGGACGTGTCGTCGAGCACGCGCTCGATCTCGTCCTCGAACTCGATGTAGCTGCCGGCATGGGGATGCAACACCGCCGTGAGGCCATGCTCGGCGGCGATGCTCGCTGACTGCCGCAGCCCGCGCAACAACGCGTCGTACGCCAGACCATCGAGGCGGGGGGCAGCGGCAGTGCGGCCGGCAGTGGCGCCACGCTCGTGGCTGACCATGTCGATGACGACGAGGAAGCTGCCGCCGAGGCCGGCGATGCGCCTGCAGGTCGTGTGGGTGACGTCGGCGATGCGGTCGTGATCCGCTGCGTCGTGCAGTGGTTCGAAGATGTACGAACCGGCGACTCCGAGCCCACGAGCCTCGAGCTCGGCTCGTACCCGCTCGTCGTCGTTGGGGAGGTATCCGACCGGGCCGAGCTCGCACCACTGGTAGCCCGCCTCGCTGATCTCGCTGAAGACCTCTTCCCACGGCGGCGCGCCCGGCTTGTCGGGCAGGTCGACCCCCCAAGACACAGGTCCATTGGCAACTCGCAAGCCCATCTCCGCTCCCTTCCTACGATCTCGAGGCAGGCTACTGCCGAGGGCGGCTCAGACGCCGACGCGTTGATGCTTCGATTCGGCTTCGTACACACCGCGAGCGACCAGCACTTCGGCTCGCTGGCTGACCTCGGGTACACCCACCTCCCACCACGATCCGCCTCCGATCCACTTGTCGTGGGCGACGTCGATCACGATTGCGTAACTGCGATCCGCGGCCTTGGCTCTGGCGAACGCGGCCGGCAGGTCGTCGAGCCGTTCAACGTGTTCGGCAATCGCGCCGAGCGCCTCGGCGTGCTTGGTGAAATCGACCCGGCGCAGCTCGGTGTGGCGAGCCGAGCGGAGGAGGTTGTTGAACTCCACGCCGCCTTGGTTGACCTGCAGGTTGTTGATCGAGGCGAAGCCGCCATTGTCACAGATGATGAAGATCAGCTTGTGACCCGTGAAGACGCTGGCGTAGATGTCGCTGTTCATCATGAGGTACGAGCCATCACCCACGAACACCAGCACGTCGCTGTCGGGCCGCGCCATCTTGGCGCCGAGCCCACCGGAGATCTCGTAGCCCATCGTCGAGTAACCGAACTCGGTGTCGAACGTGCCCACCTTCTTCGTGCGCCACCCGGCGACGAGCTCTCCTGGCAGGCCGCCGGCGGCCGACAAGCAATAGTCGTCGTCATCGCACAGCTCGTTGATCACCTGGATCACCTGCGCGTATGCCGGTGTGCCGGCGGCTTCGCGTTCCTTGATCGAGTCGAGGTACGCATGCCAGTCGCCGATCCTCGACTGGGCCAGACCGAGCCACTCGGTGGGTGCCGCGTAGTCGCCGAGCGCGTCTTCGAGTGCTTCGACGGCGACCAGCGCGTCGCCGATCACTGGAGTGGCGTGTTGCTTGACTGCATCCCAACGGGTCGTGTTGATCGACACGATTCGCAGGCCAGGATTCTTGAACAGCGCCCACGACCCGGTGGTGAAGTCCTGCAACCGCGTGCCGATCGCCACCACGACATCGGCGTCTTCGGCCATCGCGTTCGCTGCGGTCACACCGATCACTCCGAGAGGCCCCGCGTAGTTCGGGTGATCGTGCACAAGTGCGCCCTTGCCGGCGAGCGTTTCGACGATGGGGATGCCTCTGCGCTCGGCAAAACCGGTGAGGGCTTCGATCGCGCCCGAGTAGTGCACACCGCCACCGCTGATGATCAAAGGCTTCGTTGCTCCGCGCAGCACCGCCGCGGCAGCCTCGATGTCGCGGCCGTCGGGGCCGGGTCGGCGGACGTAATGCACCCGCGGGGTGAAGAACGCCGCCGGGTAGTCGTACGCGTCGGCCTGCACGTCTTGCGGGAGGGCGAAGAAGGCCGGTCCACAATCAGCGGGATCGAGCATGACGGCGAGTGCTTGGGGGAGGGAACGCACGATCTGTTCGGGCTTGGTGATCCGGTCCCAGTAGCGCGTCACCGGCTTCAGCGTGTCGGCGACGGTCACCGTCGGGTCGTTGAACTGCTCGATCTGCTGCAGAACGGGATCGACGATTCGGTGCTGGAACGTGTCTCCACTGAGCAGCAGCACCGGGAGCCGGTTGGCGTGGGCGACTGCCGCGGCCGTGACCAAGTTGGTGCAGCCGGGCCCGATCGAGGAAGTGGCCACCATGATCTGGCGGCGCCGCTTGGCCTTGGCGAAGGCAACTGCCGACAACGCCATGCCCTGCTCGTTGAAGCCATGCCACGTCGGCAACTGATCCTTCACCGGTTCGAGGGCCTCGGCGAGGCAGGTGACGTTGCCGTGACCGAAGATGGCGAAGACGCCGGCGAACAACGGGACCTCTTCGCCATCGATGACGGTGTGTTGGTTGACGAGCCACCGCACGATGGCTTGGGCGGTGGTCAATCGAACGGTCTCCACCTGGGTACCTCCGTACGTGAACGGTGAGCGGCGAACGGCGCCGACCATACTCCGCGTCAATAATTGACCTGAGGTCGAGCACGACTAGATTTCGGCCGTGGGTAAATCGGCGGCCGACCAACCCGACGTCCGCCGCTTCCTTGCCCGTTGGATGCCGTGACCATGCCTGCTCGGGGGAACGACACCACCATCGCCATCGTCGGTGCGGGGCCGGCGGGTCTGATCGCGGCTCACCTGCTCCACGAGGCCGGTGTGCCGTTCGTGGTGCTCGAGCGCCACGCCCGAAACGAGATGGAGAGCATGGCCAAGGCCGGGTCGATCGACTTCCGCACGGTCGAGTTGCTCAAATCCGTCGGCATCGTCGACCGGCTGCTCGAGTTCACCGCAACGAACTACTGCTGCGAGTTCCGCACGCCCGACGAGAGCGTGGTGTTCGACTACGGATCGTTGACCGGTGACCGACCCCACTACATCTATCCGCAGCACCTCCTCGTCGGCCGGCTGTGCGACGCGCTGATCGCGCTCGGTGGCGACATTCGCTTCGGGGCCGAGGTCGCCGCGGTCGAGCAAGATGCCGGCGGGGTGACGCTGTCGATCGTCGACGCGGACGGTCCCGGCACACTTCGCTGCGAGGTCGCGGCTGGTTGCGACGGGGCCCGCGGCGTGGTCGCGCCGGCGCTTCGCGGTTGTCGGGTCGTCGAGCAGCTCTTGCCCGTGAGGTGGCTTGCGGTGCTCGGCACGACAGCCCCGTTGGAGCCGCACACGATCTACGCCGCTCATCCGCGAGGGTTCGCCGGCCAGATGCGCAGGCTGCCGACGCTCACGCGCTTCTACCTCGAGGTACCGGCGACCGACACGTTTGCCGACTGGCCGGAGGATCGCATTCGTGACGAGCTGTCTACCCGGCTGCTGGTGCCTGGTCGGCTCGACGAGGTCTCCTTCATCGAGCCCTCGTTCGTCGACCTTCGGATGAGGATGACCACGCCTATGCAGGATGCCCGGTTGTTCGTGGCCGGCGACGCTGCCCATCTCATCACGCCTGCAGGTGGGAAGGGGATGAACCTCGCCATCGCCGATGCCGTCGAGCTCGCCCACGGGCTCATCGAACGATTCGGTTCCGCCGGCAACGGCAACAGCGGCCGCCTCGATCGCTACTCGGAAACGCGACTTCCGGCGATCTGGCGAATCCAGGCCTTTTCGCGCTGGATGCTCCGACTGATCCTCGCCGGCTCCGACGATGCCGTTGACGCGGGAGGACCATCGTTCGGAGCAGGGCTGCGACAGGGCTGGGTTTCCGCATTGCAGCACGATGCGCAACTGGCGCGCTGGTTCGCCTACGCGTATGCCGGCGTCGATCCCGATTGATCCACGCGACAGAATTGCGGTGTGATCCTCCGCTACCTCTACGTCGGATCGTCGGACATCGCCCATGACATCGCTGCGTGGTGCGCACTTCCGGGAACGACCTTGCGGTGGAGGTTTCAACACTTCGACGCCGATGTAGCTGCGGTGGACCTCGGCTCGTCTCCGGTCGTTCTCCTGGCCGACCACCGACCACCGGGATCCATCCTGCCGATCTATGCCGTCGACGAGCTCGAGTCCGCGGTCGCCACGATGGAGGGCATCGGCTGGATCGTCGAGGAGCGATCACTCGGCACGCCGGAAGGCCCGGCCGCAGTGCTGAGCTCGCCGGGGCGCTCACAGATCGCGCTGTTGCAGGTCGATCGGCCACGGGCCATGGATGCGGCCTTCGACGACGCAGACAACGCTCACGCAGTGCGCTGACCGCCGCAGCTGGTTCAGGCCTGGACGTAGCTCTGGAGCCAGCTGATGGTTTCGTAGCCGAGGCCGGCGTACAGGTTGCGCCCCATTTCGGTGCTGGCCAGCAGCATGACGTCGCATCCATCCGTTCGAGCGAGAGTCTCGGCTGTGGTGACCAGATCCCGACCGATCCCTCTGCGACGGAAGCTGGAGTCCACCACCATGTCGGTGAGGTAGCCGATTCCGGCCAACGCCACGACGAGTTGTGTCTTGCCGACGATTCGACCGTCAACACGCGCTACCAGCACGTGCGACGAGTAGTCGTCGAAGCGGTAGACAGCGGATCGGGGGTCGAGCGCAACAAGCTCGTCGATGTCCGCGACCTCGGCTTCCTCGATGATCATTGGATGCATCACGGGCATGCGGCCGGCGAGGCCCGCTGTCATCAGTGGGGTGGTCTCGGTGAGAACATACCCACGGTCGATGGCAGTCGGGTCGGCCTTCTCGTCGTCGGCGAAGAGCAGCACGACGTGAGGAGGGAGCGGCGCCCGAGTCGCCAGCTCCTCGAAGAAGCCGTCGTGTGAGGGACTCAGCGCGGCGATCTGCAGGGCGCGAGGATCGCCGTTCGGGTCGAATGCCGGAATCGCGAGCGTCGCCGATCGATCGCCCCAACGCACCGACGCACCGAGCTCCAATTCGAGCTTGCGAGCACCGTTCACGAGCAGCGCCATCGGTGCCCACGCACATCGAACATCGCTCCGTCCCGTCACGGTGCCAGATTGTCGTGGCGGCGAGCCGTGCGCAAGCGCGATCCGGCTTTGTCGACCGATCAACTGTGTGTGACCCCTTTTGTAGGGTTGTGGGTAGCGACTTCCCCTGTTGTGTTCAACGTTGTGTTCGTTTTGTGGAAGGGGTGGTCGTGGTTGTTGTCGCTGAGTTGTTCCACGCCTGTTGGCGAGCGTTGTCGTGATGTATCGAGCTAGCTCGATAAAGCGTTCTCGTCGAACGAACGAGGAACTCGCGGTGCTCGACGAGGCGATCATTCGTGCGGTCGAGGACGACAAGCCAGTCACGTTGCGTGGCGTGTTCTACCGAGCGATGTCCGCTGGTGCCGTGCCCAAGACCGAACTGGGCTACGCCGCGGTTGGTCGACGCCTCGTGCAGTTGCGTCGCCAAGGTCGGGTGTCGTATCGAGACATCACCGATGGCACCCGCTGGGTGTTCAAGCCAAGAAGCTTCGACGGATGGCAAGAGGCATTGGCGGAATCGGCGAACAGCTACCGGCAGGCCTTGTGGAACCGATCCGAGTACCGGTTGCAGCTGTTCACCGAGAAAGATGCGATCTCGGGCATCATCGCCCTGATCACCCAGGCCTGGGACATCTCCCTCGGTGTGCTGCGAGGCTACGCCAGCGAATCATTCGCCTGGACCGTCGGTCAATCGATGAGCGGCCAGCACGTCAACGTGCTCGCTCAACTCGGTGACCACGATCCCTCCGGCGTCGGCGCGTGGCAGGACTTCTGCCGCAAGGTCGGCGAGTTCGCCCCCGGTGCGCACATCATGTTCCATCGACTTGCCGTGACACCCGAACAGATCACCGACTGGAACCTGCCGCTACGGCCGACCAAGACCAAAGACAGTCGCGCCAAAGACTGGATCGGCGGGTCCGTCGAAGTCGACGCCATTCCGGCACCCACCATACGAACCCTCGTCGAGGACTGGATCGCCAGATTCCACGACCCCGAGGAACTGCAAGCACTGGTCGCAATCCAGAACGCGGAACAAGACACCCTACGATCCTTCCTCCAACAAACCGGCAAAGCCCCGCCATGACGAGGAGGCCTTCGTTCGTCGATCCGACGGGTTAGCGTTCTCCATGCTGGACTCGGAAGGGAGCCGCGCATGGGTGTTCGCGATGCGTTGTACAGGTTGTTGAATCGCGGCGGGCAACCAGCGGATCCCGACGAGCCGATCGAGGTGGCGCTGGTGCCCATTGGCTCGGGGCCGATGACCGTGGCGACCCTCCGCGGCGATGGTTTCGACGCCAGCGGAAACGAGACCTTCAACGTCGCTACCAACTTGCTGAGCGACTACCGGATCCTGGTGCCGCGACGCGAGGCGGAGCGGGCCACCGCCAGGTTGCAGGAGATCCTGTAGTTCGGCGGGAGGATCGCGCGGTCAGAGCGACTGGTAGACGGCGTCGATCAGGGCGCGGTTGCGAGTGCTCTGCCAACGCGGGATCACGTGGTTCATCACGTAACCGAAGGCGACTCCGGCAGTCGGATCGGCGAATCCGACAGCTCCACCGGTTCCGAAGTGACCGAAGCTCTTCGGATTGGGGCCGAACGGACGTCGCGGCACGGTGGGTTTGAAGCCCAGACCGAACGTTGTCTCCTCGCCCAGCACGGGGCAGTAGCCCTCTGACTGGCTGCGCGTCGCCTCTGCCAGCAGCCCCGGTGAGAGCAGGTGGCCGGGTTCGAGCAGCGCGGCGTACACGCGGGCCACTCCCGTGGCGGTGCCGTGACCGTTGGTCGACGGGATCTGTGCCCGCCGCCATTCGACGGTGTTGACGACCCCGCGCGACGAGTAGCCCGGCGGGTTGAAGTAACCGAGCGCGAGCATCAACGACTCGCCGCTGAGGCTGGCGATTTCGACGTCGGGCAGTTCCTGGGCCGGCGCCCAGATGACGTCGGCACAGCGGTGGAGGTCGTCGGCGGGTACGCCCCAATGGAGATCGGCGTCGAGAGGATCCGCCAGGGCGCGCAGCCGCGCACCGGGCATGTCGCCGCTCGCGCGGCGGACGATCTCGCCCAGCAGATGGCCGTAGGTGTTGGTGTGGTACGTGTGACGTGTGCCGGGCTCCCACCACGGCTCGGTCGCGGCCAGCGCGGTTGTCATCCGATCCCAGTTCCACAGGTCGTCGTTCGTCAACGGCTCGCGGATGGCAGGCACGCCGGCACGATGACACAAGGCGTGCCGTATGGTCGCGCCCTGCTTGCCGGCGGCGCCGAACTCCGGCCACACCGACATGATCGGATCGTCGAGACCGATGAGTCCGGCATCAACCAGTTGCAAGACGAGGAGGGCGACGAAGGCCTTGCCGACCGAGTAGAAGTTCACGAGGGTGTTGGCCTGCCACGGGCGCAGGTTGTCGGCATCCGCCCACCCGCCGGCCAGTTCGACGACGACGTGGCCATCGACGATCACGGTGACGGCTCCGCCGACCTCGCCACGCTCCGCGAAGTTGGCCGCAAACGCATCGCCGACAGCGGTGAACGCTGTGTCACAGAGCCCAGCGATCGGGACGCTCACGCGGTGTGCCACCGGCTCGTCAGGCCGAAGCCAGTTGGTTCAGCCGCGCCCGCTGGACGTCGTCAAGCGACATGAAGACCTCCAATGACATGACGTTCTCGTGGATCTGCTCGGGTGACGTCGCTCCGAACAGCACGCTGGCGAGTCGCGGATGGCCGAGGGCGAAGGCAAAGGCCAGGCTCGCGGCAGTCGCGTCCCACTCGCGAGCCAACTCCACCAACGCGGCAGCGCGCCGCTTGCCGGCGACGATGGCCGGCGTGTCGTCGGAGCTCGCTCGACCGAACCCGCCGTCGAGGTACTTGCCCGTGAGAGTGCCACCGGCGAGAACGTACGACGCCACCAAGCCCATCTCGGTGTCGGCGAGTATGGCCTCCATCGCCGAGTCTTGAACCCAGTCGGGCCGAACGAGGCTGTAGGGCAGCTGAGCCGCCGAGGGTAGTTGCACACCGAGTTCTCGCGCTGCCCGCACGGCCTCGGCGAGCTCGCCGGCCGGCCAGTTGCCGATGCCCCAGGCGCGGGCACGACCCGATGTCACGAGACCGGCGACCTGTTCGACCAGACCGGCAATTGACAGGCCGTCGGGAGGCTGCATCGTGTAGATGAGATCGATGTGGTCGAGACCCATTCGCCCGAGCGATGAGTCGAGCTCGGCGGCGGCGTCTTGCTGCGGCCAGAACTCCCACCACAGCTTGTTGGCCACGACGACCTCGTCGCGCGCCCATCCCGCGGCACGGAACAGTTCGCCGAACACGATCTCGGAGTAGCCGGTCGGGATCGGTGCATGACCGGTCTCGTCGTTGTAACGGGCGTCATCGAGGAAGGTGATTCCCGATTCCCGCGCGGCCCGCATCACTGCCAAGCCCTGATCCCGCGGGATGCGCTCGAACGTCCGCCACGACCCGAGCGAGAACAACGACACGTTCAAACCGGAGAATCCAAGTGGACGGTGAGGAAGGGCAGGCATGGCGGCTCCTGGTTCGTGATGGCCGGTCGTGGTCAGGTCGTGGTCAGGGTCGTGGTCAGGTCGTGGTCAGGTCGTGGTCAGGTCGTGGTCAGGTCGTGTAATCGGCGTTGATCCGCACGTAGCCGTCGGTGAGGTCGCAGCCCCACACCGTCGCCGAACAGCCACCGGCGGCCAGTGAGGCGGTGATGCACACCTCGGCTCCACGCATGTATGCGGCGAGGGCATCGAGGCCTGCAGAGTCGACGGGTGATGGGTAGACCTCTTGGTGACCGAAGCGGATCACGACCTTCGACTGGTCGACCTCGTCGGCAGTCGTCGACTTGCCGATGGCCATCGCCACCCGGCCCCAATTCGGATCCGCGCCGTGGACGGCCGTCTTCACCAGCGGTGAGTTGACGATGGCCTTGGCGACCCGTTTGGCTTGTTCCGCCGAGCCGGCCTGCTCGACGGTCACCTCGATCAGTTTCTCCGCCCCTTCGCCGTCGCGTGCCACCTGCTTGGTCAACGATGCCGCGACGCCGTACAGGCCACGCTCGAAGGCGTCGAGGTCAACCTGCCCTGCCGCACCGCTGGCCAGAACGACGGCCGTGTCGCTGGTCGACGTGTCGGTGTCGATCGACACGCAGTTGAACGTGCGATCGATCGTCCGTCGAAAGATCGAGTCGAGGTCATCGGGGGCGACGAGGGCGTCGGTGAACAACAGGGTGATCAACGTCGCCATGTCCGGCTCGATCATCCCGACACCCTTGGCGACACCGACGATGCGTGCGGAACCGACGGAGGCGGTGGCCACCTTGGGCACGGTGTCGGTGGTCATGATCCCACCGGCGACGAGTTCGGCATCGATGAACGGCAGCGGTGAAGGGATCGCGGCGAGACCCGAACGTACCCGTTCCATCGGGTACTGCCTGCCGATCACGCCAGTGGATGCGATGAAGACCTCCTCCGCAGCGCAGCCGATCGAGGCGGCGACGCCGGCGACGACTTCGCGGGCGTTGGCCAGGCCCTCGTGACCCGTTGCCACGTTGGCGTTCTTGGAGATGACCACGACAGCCCGGCCCGACGGCGAGCGAAGGTGCTCGCGGCTGACGATCACACTTGGGCCGGCAAAGCTGCTGGTCGTGAAGACACCTGCCGCCGCGCACGGTTGGTCGCCGGCCACCACCACGAAATCAGCGGTGTCGTCCTTGATGCCGACGTTGGCGACGTAGGCGCGAAACCCGGAGGGCAGCGGAGTCATGAGGGACAGGCGGAAACGTTGGTGCGCACCGTTTCGAAGATGTCACCGAGGTCGCGCACCTGCTCGCGGCTGAGACCTTTGAAGAACCGCTTGCGCACGCTGGCCACGTGATCGGGCGCCGCTGCGTTCAACTTGTCGCGGCCGGCCGGTGTGAGCGCCGCGAACATCACACGCCGATCCGCAGGACTGGCAACCCGAATGACGAGCCCACTCGTCACCAGGCCGTCGAGACGCCTCGTGAGGCCGCTGGGGGAGAGCTTGAGAGCATTCGCCAGATCGCACATGCGCAACTGCTCGCTCTCGGCCTCGGACAGACGCACGAGCACTTCGTAGTCGCCCATCGTCAGCCCGAACGGGGCGAGGTCGTACTCCATTGCCGCCGTGAGAGTGCTGATGGATTCGATGAAGTTCCGCCAGGCGCGCATCTCGCTCGCCGACAGCCAAGTGGTTGCCATACGCCGAGTTTACCGGATTTCGGCAAACGGTTGCGTACGACTGTTATTGCTTCTACAATGATTGTGCACGCAATAGATGTTGCGTCAAGAATCCCCTCACCTTCTCAGGAACAAGGAGTCGAAATGTCATTACTCACTGCCCCTTCTCTCGCAGATCTCGCACCTGGTGTTTGGAACGTCGATGGCAGCCACTCGACGATCGGTTTCGTCGCTCGCCACCTGATGGTCAGCAAGGTGCGCGGCCACTTCGGCACGTTCACAGGCGCGTTGAGCATCGCTGAGGATCCGCTCGATTCGACGGTAGAGGCAACGGTCGACACCGCCTCGATCTCGACCGGTGACGAGGGTCGCGACGCTCACCTGAAGTCGCCCGACTTCTTCGACGTCGAGACGTTCCCGACCATGACACTCGTGAGCACGGGAATCGACAAGCAGGGCAACGACTTCGTGTTGCACACGCAACTCACGATCAAGGGTGTCACGCGACCCGTCGACTTCGCGCTGGAGTTCGACGGCGTGGTCGGCGACCCTTGGGGCGGTACTCGCGTCGGCTTCACCGCCACGACAGAGATCAACCGCAAGGATTGGGGCCTGGAGTGGAACGTTGCCTTGGAAGCCGGCGGAGTCGTCGTTGGTGAGAAGGTCAAACTCGAGCTCGAGGTCGAAGCCGTCAAGGCTTGAAACTAGCCTGACGACAAGCGTCACGCTCGGAGGAAGAACGACATGATCAGACGACTCAACCACGCCGTGCTCTGGGTGCGGAACGCCCGCGCCTCGGCCGAGTTCTACACCAGCGTCCTCGGCTTCGAGGCCGTGGCGAGCATGGGCGATCAGGCCGTGTTCCTCCGAGCTGACGGGTCGACCAACGACCACGATCTCGGTCTGTTCAGCGTGGGCGATCGACCGCAACCAGCCCCGCAATCGCCCGGCCTGTACCACCTCGCCTGGCAGGTCAACACCATCGAGGAGCTGGCTGTGTTGCGTTCGAAGTTGATCGCCGCAGGCTCTCTCGTAGGCGAGAGCGACCACGGCGTGAGCAAGAGCCTGTACGCCACCGATCCGGATGGCATCGAGTTCGAAGTGATGTGGGCGGTGCCGAGAGCCAACTGGCCCTCGGGGCCGACCACCACGCGGCTCGACCTGGAGGCCGAGCTGGCCCGGTGGGCGGCACTCGACACCGCCGATCAGTAGCTGCTACTGGCGTTGCAACAAGTAGCGCAACGCGGCATCGAGTGTTGGGTGGTGGAACTCATAGCCACTGCGCAGTAGCGCTGTCGGGAACGCCCGCTGGCTGCTGAGCAGAAGTGTCGTGCTGAGCTCACTGCCCAGCAGCAGCTTCGGCCCCACCATCGGCACCGGAATGAAGGCCGGTCTGTGCAACACCTTGGCGAGCGTCGAAGTGAACTCGAGGTTGGTGACCGGGTTCGGTGCAGTGAGATCCACTGCGCCGTGGAGGTCGGCGGTCAGCAGGTGCTGGATCGCGGCGACCTCGTCGTCGATCGAGATCCAGCTCTGCCACTGGTGACCGCTTCCGAAACGACCACCGAGGCCGAGCTTGAAGAGCGGGAGCTGCTTCTTCAACGCGCCGCCGTGCCGCGACAGCACGATGCCGGTGCGCAGGTGAACAGTGCGTATTCCGGCATCCTCGGCGGCGGCCGTCGCCGCTTCCCACTTCTGGCACACGCCACTGAGGAAGTCGTCACCCGTCGCCGACAGCTCGTCGAGTCGCTCGTCGCCACGATCGCCATAGCAACCAACGGCCGACCCGGACAAGAAGACGCTCGGTTTGCGATCGAGAGCGGCCATCGTGGTGGCCAGCAGCTCTGTGGCCGAGACGCGGCTATCGAGCAGTTCACGCTTGTAGTCGTCGGTCCAGCGCTTGTCGCCGATGCCGGCACCCGACAGGTTGATCACGGCATCGCATCCGGCGAGCGCGGCGGGGTCGAGCTTGCCCAGTTTCGGGTCCCAGGCGTGCTCGCCCGTGGCCGGCTGGCGACGGACCAACGTGTTCACCGTGTGACCAGCGGCACTCAAGCTCGTGCCAACGGCCGTTCCGATGAGGCCACTGGCCCCCGAGATGACGATCCGCATCTGCACAGGGTAGGTCCGGCGGGTCAACGTCGAGGCCCAAACGCTCAATCAGGCGCAGCACCTGCCGATACCGTAGGGAAGAGTTAGCGGCGAAAGGGCATCCCTGTGGACACCAGTGTTGACGGCACCAGCGACGGCGGCATCCAGTTCGACCCATCGGGGCGTGTCGTGCCCCCGGTCATGGGCCCTCCGATGAGCGGCCCCCCGAGCAGCGCGCCGTCGTTCGCGCCGCCGATCGTCACGGTCGTTCCCGGTAACAGCGTCGGCAAGCGAAGCAAGGGCAAGGTTGTCGGAGGTGTCGTTGCCGTGCTCGCACTCCTGGGCGCCGGGGGGTTCGCGGTCACCAAGATCGTCGCCGGCAACGACGGTGGCGCGGCGAATCCGAGCGAGGTCGGTACTCGCCTGATGGATGCCCTGTCATCGGAAGATGTCCTCGGCGTGGTCGACTTGCTCCTGCCCGGCGAGCGCGACACCTTGCGCCAGCCACTGATCGACATGGTCGAGAACCTCAAGCGGCTCGGTGTTGCCGACAGCACTGCCGATCTGGAGAAGATCGGCGGGTTCGACATCAGCTTTCAAGATGTTCAGGTCGAGTCGACTCCCACCAACGTCGACGACGTTTCCGACATCGACATCACGGCCACAGGCCGCGTGTCGGTCGACGGTCGCGACGTTCCGATCGGCCAGCTCCTGATCGACGAAGCGTTCGGGGGCGACCGGCCCGACCTCAACAGCGACCCGTCGCAATCCGACATCGACTGGAAGCTGGCCACCGTGAAGCGCGACGGCCGTTGGTACCTCAGCGCGTTCTATTCGATCGCCGAAAGCGTGCGCGCCGACGGGCAGGACATTCCCGAGAACCCCATCGTCCCTCGTGGTGCTGACACGCCCGAGGGTGCAGTGCAAGCCATCTTCGACGCTGTCGACGATCTCGACCTCGAAGCACTGATTGCCTCGCTGAACCCCAACGAAACCGAGGCGTTGCAGCGCTATGCGCCGATGTTCATCGACGATGCCCAGAGCTCGCTCGACGGCCTCGATGCCAACATCGCGTTCTCCGACACCAAGTTCACCGTCACGGGTTCCGGCGATCGGCGCACGGTGTCGGTCGACGGATTCAAGATGCACTTCACCGGGAACGACCAGGACATCACCGTCGAGAGCAAGGGCGGCTGCGTCGTGGTCGACGTCGGCGACACCACCACCGACTCGTGCGCCGGAGGTAGCTCGATCGACTCGACCATCTCGTCGCTCGGCCTCGACGACAACGAAGACGTCAAGGCGCTCGTCAAGACGGTGCGCGATGCCTTCAGCGATCTTCGACCCGTCGGCCTCACGGTGCAGAAGGTCGATGGGAAGTGGTACCTCAGCCCGATCGGCACCGAGTTCGACGCGATGTTGGCGGTGATGTCCGCACTCGACCGGGGCGAACTGACCGACATCATCGATGGCATCAAGAAGGTTGCCCAGTCGCTGTCGACCGAGGGCGGCATCTTCGGCAGCACCACCGAGACCACCACCAGCTCGGGTGGCGACGGCACCACCGGCGATGGGTTCGAGGCGTGCTACCAAGAATCCGACTACTCCGCCTTCGCGTCGTGCATCTCAGCGGGCCTCGACGACGGATCGATCGACCCTTCGTCCGTTCCACCGTACTTCCGATTCGCCGATTGCGGTGTGGGTGAGCCGTACTTCAGCGGCGCAGTCTATTCGATGAGCGACAGTGATTTCACCGCCTTCGCCAACGCCGCCGCGCCTTGCTTCCAGCAACACGTCGCCGACGGCTCGGTCTCCCAGTTCGAGCTGCCGTACGAGCTGTCGAGGCCAGACTGCCTGGAAGGCAAGAACTGGTACAACGTCAGCGACTCGGACTACAACGATCGCATCTTCGAGTGCGCCACATGAGCGATGGGTGCGGACAGAACCAACGCCCTTAGCCTGACAAGTCCATGCGGACCAGGACCCTTCTGCTCCTCGCGATCGGATGCGGTCTGGCCATCCTCATCGCCGGCGGGATCCAGCTGCTCCGTGTCGGCGGGCAGCAGCAGTCGGCGAAGCTGCTGACAGTCGGAGAACCCGGCAAGGCCGGCGACGTCACGGTCGTGCTGGTGTCGTCGTCGGTGCGTGACGGTGGTCTCGTTGCCGTGGTGCGCGTCGGTGGGACCGACGACCCGAAGGGCCTCGGCGGGTTCACGCTGGTCGGTCCGGGGAAGGTAGCGGCCGTCACGTCGGCGACCTGTGCGGGAATCACCGTCCGAACCGTCGATTGCTCGCTGACATTCACCACAACCGGGATGGCAGGTACGTCTCGCCAACTCATCTTCCACCGCGCCGACGAACAACTGCGTTGGGTGCTGGCCGACGACCAGTAGGCGCTACCGTGGCCCCCGAAAATTCCGTTCACGTGTCCAGCCACATCCACGGCCACTGACCGAGCCCCCCACGGAGCCAACATGGAGCCCGCAACCGAATTCGATCTCGTTGTCATCGGCGGCGGCCCCGGCGGCTACGGATCTGCGTTGTATGCCGCGTCGGCCGGCCTCAGCGCCGCAGTGGTGGAGATGGCCGACATCGGTGGAACCTGTCTCAATCGTGGCTGCATCCCGGCCAAGGCCTTCCTCGAGACTGCTGCCGTCAACCGTCATGTCGCCCACGCCGGGGAGTTCGGCATCGAATCGAGCGCCCCGATCGTCAACTTCGCGACAGCGCAGGCTCGAAAGCAGAAGATCGTCGATGGCATCGTCAAGAGCCTCACCGGCTTCATGAAGTCGAAGAAGATCACCATCTTCAACGGCATCGGCACACTCGGGGCCGACCACGCGGTCACCGTGTTGGGTCCCGACGGCACGTCGACCATCCGCGGCAAGAACGTGGTGCTCGCCGCAGGCTCTGTGCCGCGAACGATCCCCGGCTTCGAGCCGGCCGGTCCGGTGATGACCAGTGACGAGGTGCTGATGCTCGACCATGTGCCCGGGCGCGTCGTGGTGATCGGTGGTGGTGCGATTGGTTGCGAGTTCGCCAGCACCTTCGCCGACCTCGGTGCTCAGGTCACGATCCTCGAGGGTCTGCCGAAGATCCTCCCGGGCCTCGACACCGACGTCGCCAACGTCGTCGTGCGCAGCTTCAAGAAGAAGAACATCGACATCCGCACGAGCGTGAAGGTGCTCGGCCACACGCCAACCGATGCAGGGGGCACCGTCGTGCACTTCGTCGGGGGCGATGGCAGTGACGTCGACAACCTCGAGGTCGACGCCGTCGTTGTCAGCATCGGCCGTCGGCCCTTCGCCGACAAGCTCGGCCTGTCGGGAACGGCGGTGAAGATCACCGATCGCGGCTTCATCGAGGTCGACGAGTTCTGCCGAACCGGCGAGCCGGGTGTGTACGCGCTCGGTGACATCATCAACACGCCCCAACTCGCTCACGTTGGCTATGCCGAGGCGATTCTCGTGATCAAGCACATCCTCGGCGAGAACCCGCACCCGGTCGCCTACGACCGAGTTCCGTGGGCGATCTACTGCGACCCCGAAGTCGCGTTCGCCGGTCCGAGCGAGGAGGCGGCCCGCGATGCAGGCCACGAGGTGGTCGTGGCGAAGCACCAGTTCCGGGCCAACAGTAGGGCGCAGATCCTCGGCGAGCTCGATGGCCTCGTCAAGGTGATCGCCAAGAAGCAGCCCGATGGAAGCGCTGGGCAGATCCTCGGGGTGCACATGGTCGGCCCCTGGGTGACCGAACAGCTCAGCGGCGGGTACCTCGCCGTCAACTGGGAAGCAACCGTTGCCGAAGTGGCCGAATTCATCCAACCGCACCCCAGCCTCACCGAGTTGTTCGGCGAGACCGTATTGTCACTCACGGGGCGCAGCCTGAACGCGTGATCCGACTGAACGTCCGATCGCCTGAACATCTGATCCCTGAACGTCTGATCCCTGAACGACTGATCCGGAGAGAACAACCCATGGCCGAAGTCACGTTGCCGCAGCTCGGTGAGACCGTTACGGAAGGCACGATCACCCGTTGGTTCAAGAAGGTCGGCGACAGCGTCTCCGCCGACGAGCCATTGTTCGAGGTCAGCACCGACAAGGTCGACACCGAGGTGCCGTCACCGATCGCCGGCACCGTCAGCGAGATCCGCGCTCAAGAGGGCGACACGGTTCCGGTGGGGACCGTGGTCGCGATCGTCGGCGAAGCCGCCGCCGCTGCCCCCGCCGCGTCTCCCGAGCCCGCTCCGGTCGCGGCGGCAACCGCATCCGCCCCCGCCGCTGAACCTGCTCCCGAGCCCGCTGCAGCCGCCGAGCCAGAGGCCGCAGTTGCCGCCGAGCCTGCACCGGCCGAGGCGCCGGCCGCCGCTGCCTCCCCTGGTGCCGAGCCCGCATCGGTTTCCGGCGTCGTCGAAGAGATCAGCGACAATCGGCTGCTGTCGCCGGTGGTGCGACGCCTGGTGGCCGAGCACAACATCGACGTCGATCAGGTCACCGGAACGGGTCCCGGCGGGCGGATCACCCGAGACGATGTTCTCGAGTTCATCGATCGCGGCACACCCCAAGCTCCGGCTGCGCACGCGCCACAGGCATCGCAACCGGCACCTGCCGCCGCCGCTGCTGCACCCGCCGCTCAGGCCTCGGCTCCGGCGCGGCCGGTCGCCCCTGCTGTGGCAGCAGCGCCGGCGCTCACACCCGGCGAACGCGACTCGACCGTCCGCTTGTCGAAGATCCGCAAGCTCACCGGCAACCACATGGTGATGAGCAAAGGCGTCAGCCCTCACGCGTTCAGCGTCGTCGAGGTCGATTTCGCCAACGTCGACATCGCCCGCAACGCGGTGAAGGAAGAGTGGAAGGCAACCGAGGGTTTCGGTTTGACCTACCTGCCGTTCATCACTCGTGCCGTGATCGAGGCGATCGACGAGTTCCCCCACCTCAACGCGAGTGTCTCCGACGAGGATCTCATCGTGCACAACTTCGTCGACATCGGCATCGCCGTCGATCTCGACTATCAGGGACTCTTGGTTCCTGTTGTGCGCGCCGCCGAGAGCAAGCGCCTGAGGGCGATCGCCCGCGAGATCAACGATCTGGCCGGGCGGGCCCGCAGTCGCAAGCTGAGCCCCGACGAGATCAGCGGCGGCACGTTCACGATCTCCAACAACGGTTCGGCGGGCAGTGTGTTGACGATGGCCATCATCAATCAGCCGCAGGTCGCGATCCTGTCGACCGACGCCATCACGCGCAAGCCCGTCGTGGTCGCCACTGCCGATGGCGGCGAAGGCATCGGCATCCATCCCGTCGGCAACATCGCCATGGCCTGGGATCATCGGGCCTTCGATGGCGCATACGCGGCCGGCTTCCTCGTCAAGATCAAGCAGACGCTGGAGACTCGCGACTGGTCCGCCGAGTTGTGACATGACGCTGCGGGTTCGCTGGCTCGGCAGGGTTCCCTACCGCGAGGCACTTGCGGTGCAAGAGGCCATGTTCAGCCACGGCGTGGAGGATCACCTCCTGTTGCTCGAGCACCCACACGTGTTCACGTACGGGCCGCGTGCCGACCTCGCGGTCAACATCCGCGTCGATCCGGCGACCGTGGGGGCAGATCTCGTGCCCGTCAAGCGCGGCGGCGATGTCACGTATCACGGGCCGGGGCAGCTCGTCGGTTACCCGATCGTCAACGTTCCGGTCGCGATCGGCGCAGCCGACCACGTCGGCGCGATCCAGCGGTTGATCGTCACCGGTCTCACCGAGCTCGGGGTCGCCGACGTCGGCTGCCTCGACGACTATCCCGGCGTCTGGGTGGGCGTCACCGGGTCCAACCCACGCAAGATCTGCGCCATAGGCGTGCGCCTCGCCCATGGACGCACCATGCACGGGTTCGCCCTCAACGTCGCTCCCGACCTCCGCTACATGCGCGACTACATCGTGCCGTGCGGCATCGCCGACAAGCCCGTCACATCGTTGGCCGAGGAGGGCATCGACGCCTCGCTGGAGGAGATCGTCGGCATCGTAGCCAAGCACGCCGGTCTCATCTGGGGCGGCGGGGAGATCGAGCGCCAGGATGTCGCCTGGAAGCACCGCCCCGACGACCTGTCTGCATTTTCCCGTGGTGAAGGGCCGGGCGCGGTCGTGCGCCGCCTGGCTCAAGTGGGGGTCACCGATGGCCTGGCCATTGCCACGCGCAAGCCCGAGTGGCTGCGCCCCAAGG
This sequence comes from Ilumatobacteraceae bacterium, assembly GCA_963720775.1. Classification (GTDB taxonomy): domain Bacteria; phylum Actinomycetota; class Acidimicrobiia; order Acidimicrobiales; family Ilumatobacteraceae; genus JAENVT01. The sequence continues at coordinate 208,510 of CAVRGR010000003.1, forward strand.
TCGTGCACGGGCCCGAAGTGCTAGGCCTGAAGAAGACCGTGCGTGGTCTCGGTCTGGTCACCGTGTGTGAAGAAGCAGGTTGCCCAAATCTGAGCGAGTGTTGGGCCGATGGAACGGCAACGTTCATGGTGCTCGGTGAGCGCTGCACACGCGCCTGTGGCTTCTGCCTCGTCGACACGCAAAAGCCGCTGGCTCCGTCCGACGACGAGCCCTCCCGGGTCGCCGAGGCAGTGGCCGGCATGGGCCTCGCCCACGCGGTGCTCACCATGGTTGCCCGCGACGATCTGCCCGACGGGGGTCTGGCGCATGTGGCGCGGTGTGTCGAGGCGATCCGCGATCGGTGTCCGGGCACACGCATCGAAACGCTCATCGCCGACGGCAAAGGCGACGCCCGATCGCTGACCACGTTGTTCGACGTTCGGCCCGACGTGCTGAACCACAACATCGAGACGGTCGCCCGCTTGCAGCGAGCCGTGCGGCCCTCCGCCGGATATGCGCGCAGTCTGTCGGTGCTGGCGCGGGCCAAGGCCGCCGAGCTGACCACGAAGTCGGGGTTGATCGTCGGCATGGGCGAGACAAGCGACGAGGTCGACGGTTGCCTCGCCGACCTCGCCTCCGTGGGTGTCGACGTCGTCACCATCGGCCAGTACCTGCGTCCCACCATGCATCACCTACCGGTGGCGCGATGGGTGGAGCCAGACGAGTTCGCCCGGTGGAAGCAGGTCGGCGAGCGGCTGGGGATCGGTCATGTCGAAGCCAGCCCGCTCACTCGCAGCAGTTACCACGCCCGGCAAGCCGCCGACACGGTGTCGGTCGACGGCGCAGTGCCGTTGTCGTTCGTCTGAGCAAGAATGGCGTCATGAGCACACGCACGTCGTCCACGGTCTACAGCGATCGGCTCGATCGAGCCAGGTCGCGCATGCACGAGGCGGGCGTGGACGTGCTGCTCATCTCCGTCGGTCGCGATCTGCCGTACCTCACGGGGTACGAGGCGATGCCGTTGGAACGGCTGACCATGTTGGTCGTACCTCGCGACGGTGACGCCACACTGGTGGTGCCGAGGCTCGAGGCCCCGCGAGTGGTCGAGCGGCCAGGGGTGTTCACGGTGCTGCCGTGGCAGGAGACGGACGACCCCATCGCCGTCGTCGCCGGCTTGGCGGGCAGGCCGGGCACGGTCGCTATCGGCGACACCATGTGGGCGAGGTTCGTGGTCGAGCTGCTGGGCCACTGGCCGTCGACGTCGACGCAGTACGTGCGTTCCACACAGGTCATGAACGCGCTGCGCATGTGCAAGGACGACGCCGAGATCGCCGCGCTGGCCGCCGCCGGAGCAGCCGTCGACCGGATCGCCGCCGAGCTGCAGAATGGCGGTATTCCGCTGGTCGGGCGCACCGAGGCCGCCATCAGCGCAGACCTCGGGGCCCGCATCGTTGCCGAGGGCCACGAGCGAGTGAACTTCGCCATCGTCGCCGCGGGCGAGAACGCCGCATCCCCGCACCATCACGCCAGTGAGCGGGTCGTCAACGAGGGCGAGATCTTGCTCTGCGACTTCGGTGGCACGATGAACGGGTACTGCAGCGACATCACCCGCTGCGTCTTCCTGGGTGAGCCACCCGCCGAGATCGCCGAGGCCTACGCCGTGCTGCTCGAGGCGCAGCGCGCTGCGGTGCTGGCCGGCACGGTCGGCACGCCGTGCGAAGAGGTCGATCGTGTCGCCCGCCGAATCATTTCCGCTGCCGGCTACGGCGAATACTTCATGCACCGGACCGGTCATGGAATTGGCATGGAGGAACACGAGGATCCGTACATGGTCGAAGGCAACGTCCTTCCCCTCGAGCCCGGGCACGCATTCAGCGTCGAACCGGGCATCTACCTACCCGGCCGGTGGGGCATGCGTCTCGAAGACATCGTCGTCGCCACCGATGCCGGCCCACGCGCCGTCAACGATGCCGATCACTCCTTGGTGACCGTCGCTGCCTGATTCGGTCTAACCGGCCTTGGTTGTGGCGAAGGCCACTTCATCGACCGCGGGCGTGAACTTCGTGAGCTCGATGGCCACGGAAGCGTCGTCGAGACGGGCCAGCGGGCCGCCGTCGAGAACACAGAACACCGACGTTCCGCCAGGCAGCAGCACGTCGACACACGTCGACGATTGACCAGCGATCGTCTCGACCTGGGAGACGGAGGCGCCGATCACGGCCGACGCGTCGCGGCGCAGTCGTCGGGCGGCGTCGGCTGCGTAGAAGTCGGGAGTGATCTGGCTGTCGCTGATCCGCGCCGGATCGATGGACGACGAACAGGCGTCCGGGGTGTCGAGCAGGCAGGTCTGCGACGCGTTGTTGATCGTGAGGAACCGAACCTCGCCCACTGTCACGGAGCGCCGGTCGTGATCGACGGCGACTTCGGCAGGTCGGGTGACGTTGCCGAACTTGGTCAGCACGGTGTACTCGGCGGTGTAAGGACCGACGTTGTTCATGTCGAGCTGGTGGAGCACCTGGTCGATCGCAGCATCGCCGGTGGGCGATCCCGCAGGAAATGGGTCGCCGGAGACCGAAGGTCGCTTGCCCGTGAAGCACCCGCTGAGCAGGATGACCAGTCCGAGTGTCGCAACTGCGCGTCGCATCCGCACGAATGTAGGGGCGCGAACGGCAGATCGAGCGGAAAACGACGAACCCCTCATCGCCGGAACGGTGGCCATGAAGGGTTCGTAGTGGAGCTCTCCGGCGGAACGGTGTCGCGCGGCGGGCGGAACCTCCGCCGAGTTCGCGGGACGGGTGCGAATCGACGAAGTGGGAACCGGCTCCGCCGGAGAGACTTCACGGTGAACGAACTCTTTCGAGTTTGTTCACGCGAAATTTTAGTTGTAGACGTTTTGACACGGACGCGAATCCAAAAAGGTTTTGAGATTGCAACGTTTTCGTGACGCCGCCCTCCCCGACACAACCCGTCCTTGGGCGCGCCGGCGGAACTGCCATTTCCAGAACCACGCCCAAGCGGCCTGTTTGGGCGTGGGATCAGAACCCGGACTACCGGAATCGCGCCCAGCCGGCCTGGGGGCTGGGGACTGGAGGCTGGGGGCCCGTCTGGTCGGGTCGTTAGCCTGCCGGGCGTGATCCGCCTCGATGCCGCCACGGTGCTGCTGCAGTGGGCGGTCGGCGGGCTGTTCTTCTTGTGGTTCACCACACGTCGACGGGAAGTCGGAATCGGTTATGGATGGTTGCTGCGCGGCGTCTACCTGCTGATGGCTGCTGCCGCACTCCTGGTCGGAGTACGGTTCGGCGCCGTCTGGGTGCGCGAGATCAGCGCCGCAGCGGTCGTTGCGGCAGCGCTGTTCGCCCTGCTCGTGTCGATCGTCCACCGGCATGCCGGGGTGTCCGGCCAATCCGAGGAGCACGACCGGCGAACACAACGCGTCGCCCAGATGACGGGCATCGAGCGTCAATCCAAACAGCCCCTCACCGGTCGCGAGTTCCCACCCGTCGTCGATCTGTTCGCGCCCTGTGCGGGCATCGTCGGCCTGGTGGCCGCAGCCATCGACGCCGGCGGCAACCCTGCTGTCTCGTTGCTGCGGATCTTCGCCGGCGCGGCCTTCCTGGGGGCCGTCACCGATGCAATGCTGCTCGGCCACTGGTATCTGGTGCAGCCTGGCCTGCCCAGGCGCCACCTCAACGATCTGGTGAGTGCGCTCGGCTGGGTCTGGCCGGCCGAAGTCGTCGCCCTGCTGTTGCCGACCGGCATGATTTCGGTGTGGACCGGCGCCGTCGACGATGGTTGGAACGGAACGCTCGGCTGGTTCTGGGCGGCGTGTGCGGTGGCCACCATCGTGCTGGTGCTCGTCACCAAGGCGGCGCTGAAGGAGCGGTACTACTCGGCGGTGATGGCCGCAACCGGTCTGCTGTACCTGGCCATCCTCACCGCCTTCGGCACCGACCTGGTTGCCCGGGCGGTGCTGGCCGGTTAGAGCCCGGCCTGGTCAAACTGCGAATTACGCGGCAGACTTGTGCCCATGCCGAGACCAGTGTGGAGTGGAACGATCAGTTTTGGGCTCGTTGCCATCCCCATCAAGATGTTCCATGGGGTGAGCAAGAAGAGCGTCTCGTTCAACCAGCTCGACGAGCGCACCTTGAGCCGCATCCGCCTCAAGAAGGTGTCAGCGGAGACTGGCGAGGAAGTGCCCGAGGAGAACATCGTCAAGGGATACGAGATCAGCAAGGGCAGATATGTCGTCGTCGACCCCGACGAGCTCGAGCCGTTCATCCCGTCGGCTACCCGCAGCATCGACCTCGAGGAGTTCGTCGACCTCGACGAGATCGACCCCGTCTACTTCGACTCGCCCTACATCCTGGCCCCCGACAAGACCCCGAAGCCGTATGCACTGCTGGCGCGGGCGATGGAGGCCGCCGGCAAGGTCGCCATCGGTCGTTTCGTGATGCGCAACAAGCAGTACGTCGCCGCGGTTCGTGCCTCCGAGGGCACGTTGCTCATGAGCACCATGGTGTTCGCCGACGAAGTGGTGCCGGTCGACTCGATCGAAGAGCTCGACGTTCTCAACACGATCGAGGTCAGCGCCAAGGAAATGAAGATGGCCGAAGCGCTCGTCGAGTCGCTCTCAGCCGACTTCGATCCATCCAAGTATCACGATGCCTACCGCCAGCAGGTCCTCGATCTGATCGAGCGCAAGGCCGCCGGCGAGCAGTTCGAGGCTCCCGAGCCGGCAGCCGCCGCCCCGCAGGTGGTCGACTTGATGGCTGCGCTGGAGGCCAGCGTGAAGGCCGCGAAGGCGGCACGAAGCCGCCATCCCGCGGGTGGTCCCGACCTGGAAGTGGTGTCGTCCGGCGACGCTCCGGCCAAACCGCGGCGCGTGCGCAAGTCGGCGTAGCCGCATCGCGTCGCGGGCAGCTCATCGCCTAACGTCGAGCCATGAGTGGTGGCACCGTTGTTCGGGTCGGCGAGCGCGAACTGTCGCTGTCGAACCTCGACAAGGTGTTGTATCCCGAGACGGGAACCACCAAGGGCGAGGCGATCGACTACTACGCGCGAATTGCGCCCGTGATGGTGCCGCACCTGGCCGGGCGATGCATCACGCTGAAGCGCTTTCCCGATGGCGTCGACAAGTCGGGGTTCTTCGAGAAGCGATGCCCGAAGCACCGGCCGTCGTGGATACCGACGGCAGTGGGGCCGGGGGACCGCAACGGAGACATCGGTTATTGCCGGTTCGACGAGCCGGCCGCGCTCGTGTGGGCGGCCAACATGGCCGCGCTGGAGCTGCACGTGCCGATGTCGGTAGCCGCCGATCTGGAGACGCCGCTGGCGATGGTCTTCGACTTCGATCCCGGCGCGCCGGCCGCCATGAAGGAGTGCTGCGAGATCGCTCTGTGGGTCCGCGAGGTACTCGCCGCGGTGAGCTTGGAGGGCTGGTGCAAGACGTCGGGATCGAAGGGTCTGCAGATGTACGTGCCGCTCAACACACCGTGCACGCACGATGGCACCGCCGACTTCGCCTTGGCAGTGGGTCAGGTGCTGGAGCGTCAACATCGTGATCGAGTCACCACGGTGATGGCCAAGGTCGAACGGCCGGGAAAGATCTTCGTCGACTGGAGCCAGAACGCGCGGTTCAAGACGACGATCGGTGTCTACTCGATGCGGGCTCGCCCGGAGCCGACGGTGTCGACCCCGGTGACGTGGGCCGAGGTCGAAGCCGGTGCGGCCGGTGATGCCCCGTTGAAGTTCACCATCACCGACGTCCTCGAACGAGTCGACAAGCTCGGCGATCTCTTCGACCCGGTGCTGAGCACTCGCCAGTCACTGCCGTCCCATTGACCGTCACGACTTCGGGGTACCCACCAGCACCACGGACTTCGGGAGCTGCTGAGCATCTCGACTGTTGGGATCGACGAAGCTGACGAGGATGTTGCTGTCGGTCACTTGGACCCTGGTCGACCCGTAGGTGTCGAAACCGGCGATCGGCTTGACGTCGTCGCGGGACCAGTTGATGCCGTCGGTGGAGTGCAGCACCACGTTCTTGGTGGTGCTGGTGTTCTGCTCGCTGAACAAGACCTGCAGTGCCTCGGCGTCGAATGCGACGCGCACCGCGCCATTCGGCGACAGGACCTGTACGCCACCGTCGCTTGCGTACACGACTCGTGCGTCGCTCGTTGGCGCGATGCGCGAGTCGAGGCTGCCGATCTCGTTGCCCGTGGCGATGTCAGTGGCGATCATCGTCCGATATCGGAACGACGTCATCGTCAGCCGCACGCCGTCCTTTTCGACCGAGATCCCGCCGGCCTCGACTGCTGCGTCGGTGCTCACCGTCGCCACTGCGGCGATGCCTGTGGGGCCGGCACCGGCCATGATGACGCCGAGCTCGGCGCTCTTGCCGTCGGCAGCATCGAGCAGGCCCGCCATCGACATCTTCGACCAGGTCTCACCGTCAGTGGAGACCGCAGTGAACGGCTGGTCGCTGGGGCTTCCCGGCATTGCGTTGGCGAAGGCCACGATCGTGCCGTTCGGCAGGAAGTTGATCGAGTCGTACTGGCCCGCCGGCATGTCGGCCTCTGTCCACGCCAGACCATCGGTGCTGGTGTACAGCTTGGCGGCGACGCCTCCACCAGAGGTCGGGCTGTACAACTGAACGGTCGCTGCGTAACCGTTGGCCGTCGCCGCCACCGTGAACTGACCGGGCTGGTAGCCATCCGGCAGCGCTGGGAACGAGCCCTCGGAGAAGTGCTCGCCGTCGGTGCTGATGAACACGCGTGCTGTGAACATGGCCGCGACCACTGCAGGGTCGACCCCGAGATCCGCCCAGGGGATGATGTCGGATTGCTGCGGCGTCGTGTCGTTGGCGCATCCCGGCGTCGTGTCGGGTGAGTTGACGAGAATGGTCGTCGTGGCCACACCCGGCCTCGCGTCCGAAGGGGAGGTGTCGGACGGCGTGCTGGCGGCTGGGGCGTTGGAGTAACCGCCTTGGATCGAGACTTTCGGCTGGCTGACTTCGGCACACGTTGGGTAGCTCATGCGGACTGCCCCGTCCCGCGTGGGAACGATTCCGCCCGAGGGTCCGTACACCGCCGGATCGAAGACCAGTTCCGGCACGCCCACCGCGACGACGCCGGCATCGCTCGCCGCCATGCCGCCCTGGAACCCGACGCTCGCCACGCCACTGCTCGAGGCCAGGCCCCGCAGATCGATCGGGAGGATGATGTTGCGCCACGACGCGCCGAGATCGTCACTGACATCGACTACCACATCTCCGCCTCCACCGTTCTCGATCGGAGCCGTCGCTGCCGCGGTTCCGAAGGCGAACATCCTGCCGTCGCGCATCCCGAGGCCGCGTGCCGAGACCTGCGGCTGGGTGAACGACTCGCCGCCCGCCGGCGTCCAATGGATGCCGTCGTCGGATCTATAGAGGGTCGGAACGAAGTCCTGCCCCTTGCCGGGCGAGGACGACCAGGCGAGGTAGGGCGGCCGTGAGCTGATGCCTACGGTGTTCCAGAAGCTGCTGCCGAGTGCTTCGGTGCTGCCGGGTTCGACGGCGTTCCACACGAGGTTGGAATCGACTCGATTGACGGGAGTGAGCTCGTCGTCAGGCGAGGCACTCGGCACGCTTGTCCCTGTCGGCACGGCGCCTTCGTCGGGCTCCGAATCTGTGGACGCCTTGATGCGGTGTTCCACTGGCCGCGACAACAGTTGGATCGATCCGATCACGGTTCCCGACAGGGCGACCACAACCGCGACTCCAACCACGACCTTGTGGCGCTCGCCGCGTCGCTGGCCTCGGCGCACGACCGTCGCGACGGAGGTATCGCCGACGTCGAGTGAGCGCGCCTGCCGTTTCAGCTCTTCGGCGAGGTGTTGCTCGGAAGGTGTCAGTTCGTTCATCGGTGATCGTCCTTGTTCGCAGGATCGAGGGGGGAGAGGAGCGATTGCAGCCGGGAGGAGGCGCGAGCCAGTCGGCTCTTCACCGTGCCGGGTCGCAGCCCGAGGGCGGTGGCGGTCTGAGCTTCGGAAAGCCCGATCAGCAAGCGACAGACCACGACCGCTCGTTGTTCGATCGGGAGCTCGGAGAGAGCCTTGTCGATCGCTGGGTCGATCCCACTGCCGTCGAAGCCGGTGTCGCTGGTGGTGACCCAGGCCGGCGCCGTTCGCATGGCTCGACGGAGGATCGATCGGCTCCAGTTGAGACCAACCCGATAGACCCAACCGCCCGGATTGTCGAGCGACTGAACGCGATTCCATCGCTGGTAGGCACGTGCCATGGCCTCGTCGACTGCCTCAGATGCAAGCTGTGTATCGCGCAGGGTCACCGCCAGCGCCCGACCGATCGAGGCACGCTGTTCGCGGTAGAACTCCTCGAACGGCAAGATCTCCACCACGTCGGCCGGGCTGACGGTGACGAGCTCGACCGCGGACTCGTCTTCGATGCCGTCGAGCTCGATCGCCAGATCCACGTCCGGTACACGCTCATCGCCGAGATTCGGTTCCATGTTCACGATGTGCGACCCAACGCGTCGAGGAGCGCTTGGGCCCCGGGCTCTCCGAGATCGGCGGCAATGGTCCACGCCTGGCGGGCGACGCTCGTAACGTCGGCCAGCGCCGCGGCGCGGCCCAATTGCAGCTGCCAACTGGCTCGATGTGGATCGCGAGCCACCAGCTGCTGCCAGTGAGCAAGGGCTGCGGATTTGTCTTCCGGGTTACCAGTGATCACCGCCCGTTGCAACATCGCTGTGGCCAGCTCGTCAGTGGCAAACGGGTCGTCAAGCGACCAGTCCGTCGCTCGACGAGCCTCGGTGATAGCCCGGTCGACATCGGAGAGCGTGCCGCGGTCGAGCGCGACCTCGGCTGCAACCAGCCGGTAGCGAATGTCGTCGGGCCGTAGCGAGACAGCGCGGCGAGCGGCATCGATCGCCGCATCTGGATCAGTGGATCGGAGGGCCGTGCGAGCAAGCCGGTCGGCCGCGACATCGAGCACACCGAGGACAAGCATGGCGACCGCGACGAATCCAGCGACCAGCGGTACGACCGACGGGTGATCCTCGCGGTTGCCCGCCGAGGACGTCAGCGCTACGACGACACCAGCGAGGACCCACCAGGTCGGGTCGAGCTCGGCAAGTGGGAAGAGGAACAACTGCTGAACGCCGTAGGCGATGACGCCAAGCCCGATGCCCACGTTCGATGCGTTGCCGGTTCGCAGCAGCCGCCACGCCCGCCAGCCGACAAAACCCACGAGTGCCACGTACAGCAAGCCCGCGCCGATCCCGCCCATCAGCGTGACGTCGAGCGGACCGTCGTGGGCTCGATCGGGCAGCACCGTGTCGCGGCGATGAGCACGTTCGTAGGCGTCGTCGACGCCCTCGGCAACCGCAATGCGGTAGCCCTCGGGCCCGACACCGAGAACGGGGTTCCGTTCGACGACCCGGATGGCCACGCGCCACTCGTCGAGTCGCGAGGCGCTGTCGTCGCGCGAGCTGACGGCGCTCAGGCGCGGCGCAACCACGGACAACGCGACCGCCAGTCCAGTGGCGCACCACACGACGGTGCGCCGGCTGGGCCGCGCCGCCATGACCGCGATAATGATCGCCACACCCGCGCCGACCCAGGCGCCGCGGGTGCCGGATCCGATCAACGCCACGGCGACCAACGCGGCTGCAAGGCCGGCGACCCTGCGCCACCAACGTTGTCCGGATCGATCGAGCGCGACACTCAATGCGATCGGCCCGAGCAGGCAACACGCTGCGCCGAGGACGGCCGCCGAGCCGAATGGGCCGAGCAGTCGTCGCGTCGTCGTGGCGACCGCTACCGGCCGGCCGACGAGCAACTCCCACAACGAATAGGTACCGATGCCGGCTGCGGCGACCACTGCCGCGCGGCACAGCATCGTCACCCGGTCGGTGAGCTGTTGGCCGGCACAGAACAGTGCGAACAGCAGCAGCCATGTGATGACCCCCAGATGGCGATCAGGATGGCCGAGCAGGGCCACTCGTACATCGCCATTGACCGAGGCCGAGGCCGTCAGCAGGGCCAGCAATCCCACCCACGCCCACCAACTTTGTCGGTGGCAACGTGTCGAGCGGTGTCGCAGCGACAACGTTGCGACGAGCACGCCTACGGTCGACACCAGCAACCACTTGGATGGACCGAATGGGGCGAGGCCCGCTGGGTCGACGACGAGTGCTGACCCGACGACGAGCGCGCCGAACGCAAGTGCCGCAGATCGCACGCTCATACACGCTCAACGTACGCGTTCGGTTCCACTGCCCGGCCCGGCTCGGTAGGGTCAGGGCGGTGACACCGCGACTGACCACCCTGTTGCTCTGTGACTTCGCCCAGGTGCGCGAGGGCTTGTTGTTCGTCAGTTCCGGGGGAATCAGCCGCGTCGTACAAGGCACGTACCCGGCCAATCCGCGACTTCATCTGGCGATGGTCGTGCACCTTCCTGCCGATTCGATGGGCGAATCGCATCAGGTGCACGTGCGGCTCAAGTATCCCGATGCCGCCGAGGTGATCGCCAATGCCGAGGTGGCCATTCAACTCAACGCGGTGTCGGGCGCCTACCCGGGCGAGGGCATCAACGTGCCGCAGGTGATCGATCTGGCACCGATCCAGTTCGCCCGACCCGGCCAGGTCGACGTGCAGGTCTCGATCGATGCCGAGCCTGCCGGCGATCTGTCCTTCTGGCTGTTGCCGGCGATGGCCAAGGCGTAACGCTCGGCTCGGACTGCGTGTGGAGTGTTTCGCGGCACCCACGTGAGCGCCAAACGCTCCACAGCTGACCTGTGGAGTGGGTTGCGGCGCCCGGGTGAGCGCGAAACACTCCACAGGGGGTCAGGCGGCGGCGACGCGGGTGGCGCAGATCGCCCCGAGACCAGCAAGGGCGAAGGCCAGGGCGAAGTTGATCGCGAGTGCTCCGGGCAACGACAGGCTCGTGCGGTCGGACAGTGCCACCATGGCACCGCCGATTCCTCCCATCGTCGAGAAGCCGACTGCGTCGGCCAGGTTCACCTGGCTGCTCACCAAACCCTCGGCACCCTCCCTGGCATGAGACATCGCTGTGACCGCGGTGGGGTTGAAGAGCAGCCCCATGCCCCAGCCACCGATGGCCCAGCCAAGGAACGTCGCCCACAGCGGCCATCCGCTCGACAGCACCGGCAGCACTGCGGCAACACCTAGCCCGATCATTGCGAATCCCCAACGCACGGCGCGTCGAGGATCGATCTGCGGATGTTGGGCCATGAACCACTGGCCCGATGCCCACGAGAGGGCGGCGCCGATGATGACGAAACCCTGAACGGTGGGCGGAGCGCCGTGGATGCGATCTGCGGCAAGCGGGACGAAGCTGTCGACTCCGAGGAACGCGGCGGTGGCCAGCACGCGGCACGCCACCACCGCGGGCAATCCGCGAGCGGCACGGTGCACGCCTGCCGGCAGCAGGCGGCGCAAGCTCGGCAGACCGATTGCCAACCCGGCCAACACTCCACCAAGAGCCGCAGCGGCGTTCTTGAACTGCAGCGCTGTCACGAACATGCCCATGCCTGCGGCTGCGAAGATCGCGGCTGTGATTCGCGACCCGCGCAAGGTGCCGATGGCAGCGTACGCACGCATCGGCCGCACGGTCATCACCGCGACGACAGGGATCAACGGTAAGAGGAGCCAGAACACCCATCTCCAGCCGAAACGGTCGGTGACGGTTCCGGCGACCGCGGGCGCGATCAGGCTCGGCAGCACCCATCCGGCGGAGAGGTAGGCGTACATCTTGGCCTGCCGGTCGGCGGGGAAGGCTTTCTTGACCAGGACGTAGGCGATCGGCGCCAGGCCTCCGGTGCCGGCGCCCTGCAGTGCACGGCCGATCACCACGAGCACCATGTTTCGAGCGGTTGCGGCAACGATCAGACCGCAGGCGAACACGGCGAGGCTGGCCAAGTACGGCCTCGCCGGCCCGAAGCGATCGGTAAGCTCACCCGTCACCACGAGGGCGACGAGATTGGCCAACGTGTAACACGCCAGGGCAACGCCGTACAGCGAGTCGCCGTGCAGCTGATCCGCGATCGACGGCAGCGCGGTCAACACTGCGGTGATCTCGAACGCGACCATCGTCACGCCGAGTACCAAGCCGATGGCCAGCAGACGCTGCTGACGATCGAGTGGTGTGACGGTTGGTTGCGTTGCTGTCACTGCGGCGAACCGGGCGCAACCAACGGCCACGGCCGGGCACGCTCGACCGACAAGGCCAGATCGAGCAGGAGCTCCTCACTGTGATGGCGACCCACCACCTGCAACCCGATCGGCAGGCCGTCCAGCGTGCCCGCCGGAATCGAGATCGCCGGGTTGCCGTGGAGGTTGGCGGGGAACGTGAGCCTGCCGTTGTTCTTGGCGCCGGCCTCCACGCCACCGAACCTCGCAGGCAGGGGTCCGTCTGCGTCGAAGGCCACGTCGGGGTTGGAGGCGGTGATGACGAAATCGACGCCGTCGACGGGGTCGAACACTCGGGCCATGGCCTCGTTGAGCTCCATGCGCCGCCGTTCGATCTTGGCCCGCGCCTCGGCGTTGTACTTCCCCTTGGTGAACGCCAACGCGTTGCGCATCTCCGGCGTGAGCTCGTCCGCACACTCCGGATACCGATCACCGAGCAGCGCCTCGATCGCGATCGTCCCGCTGATCGACCAAGCAGCTCCCATGCTGGGCAACTTGCAGTCGACATCGTCGACACGCGTCATTCGGGTGTCACCGACAAGGGCTGTGGCGGCCTCCTCGAGCAGGTCCCACATCACCGGCGACACCGTAGCGTTGCCCCACTCGGGCACGAAGGCGGCACGAGCGCCGTGCAACGCGCCCACGTGAGTTCCGAGTCCCACCTCCCACCCGCGTACCCGAGGCAGGCTCAGCGGATCGCGGGCGTCGTGGCCATTGCACACGTCGAACCAACGCGCCGTATCGCGTACCGACCTGGAGAGGCACCCGATCGTTACGGTGAGGTTGCCGTACTCGGCGCGAGGCCCGCGCGGGATGCGTCCAATCGTCGATTTCAGTCCGACGAGGCCGGTGAAACCGGCTGGGATGCGGATCGACCCGCCACCATCGCCGCCGGTGGCGAGCGACACCAGCCCGCCGGAAACAGCCGCGGCGGTACCGCCGGAGCTCCCGCCCGGGGTTCGATCGAGCTGCCACGGGTTGCGGGTGACGCCGTGCAAGAGCGTACGGGTGACGTTGACCCCGCCGAACTCGCTTGCAGTGGTCTGTCCGGCGAGCACGGCACCGCCATCGTCGCGGATGCGTTGCACCATGACGCTCGTGTAGTCGGAGATGCTGTCGCGCAGCGGCACCGAGGCATGGGTGTCGGGCCATCCCTCGACGTGGTCGAGCTCTTTGACGCCGATCGGCACACCCCCGAATGGCCTGCTCACATCGGCCTCGACCGCTGCTCGTTCCGCCTGCTCACTCGGCAAGTAGCAGAACGCATTCAGCGAACTGGCCTCGATGGCCGCGTACGTTGCCTGCAACTCCTCCACCGGCGACCGTCGACCGGCGCGGAACTCATCGACCAGAGAACATGCGTCACCCTGCCATGGTGTCTCGCCCATGTCAGTGACGCTATGTCAGTGTGTACCGGCTGACGGTGTCGAGGTCACCGCGGAGAGGAGACACGACATGGCGCTTCCGATCAGACCGGGATTGACGGTGCCGCTGCCCGGGCCGTTGCACACACATCGCGAGAAGCTCAGTGAACTGGCCGATCTCGGCTACACCGACATCTGGTCGGCCGAGGTCGACAATGCCGATGCGTTCACGCCGTTGGCCCTGGCCGCTGCTTGGGAGCCGCGGCTGCGGCTCGGAACGGCGATCGTGCCGGCCTACACGCGGTCGCCGGCATGCTTCGCCCAGTGCGTGGCATCGCTGGCCGATGCGGCACCTGGTCGCTTCGCCATCGGGATCGGTTCGAGCAGCAACGTGATCGTCGAGCGTTGGAACGGTGTGCCGTTCGTCGAGCCGTACAAGAAGGTTCGAGACGTGGTGCGCTTCCTGCGTGACGCACTGGCCGGCGAGAAGGTATCGAAGAACTACGACACCTTCGAGGTGCAAGGCTTTCGGCTGGGCATCGTGCCGGAGCAGCAGCCACCGATCTTGGTGGCTGCCCTGCGTGAGGGGATGTTGCGGCTGGCCGGTCGCGAGGGCGATGGCGTGATCATCAACTGGTTGGCTCCCACCGATGTGCCGAAGGCGACAGCCGTGATGCGCGCCGCGGCGGGCGGAGAGGAGAAGGAGGTCGTGTGCCGGATCTTCATCTGCCCGAGCGACAACGTCGAGGTGGTTCGCCAGGCGGGGAAGTTCGCTATCGCCGCTTACATGAACGTACCTGTGTACGCCGCGTTCCAGGCCTGGCTGGGACGTGGCGACGCGTTGCAGCCGATGTGGGACGCGTGGAAGGCGGGCGATCGTAAGGCCGCCCTGGCGGCGGTTCCGGATTCGGTGGTCGACGACCTGATCGTGCACGGAACGCCTGCGGAATGCAGGGCCAAGATCCAGTCGTATTTCGAGAACGGGGTGACCACCACGTCGCTGGCGATCCTGCCGCTCGACCCGGACTTGAAGCACTGGGATGCTGTTCGATCGCTGGCTCCGGCAAGTGCTTGAGATGTGTCGCTACGCGGCTTGATGACGATGGCCATCGAACGTGGTGGACTCGGTAGGCGTGTTCGTCGCGAGCACCTGGGGTGATTTGGCGGCCAGCTGACGGCGGATGGCCGCAATGTGGGCGAGCCCGCGCTCGCGAGTGCGTTGATCGAGGCGGAACTGGAGCGGAAGCTCGGAGACAGGCAGCAAGGTGAGCTGCTCGGAGGTGGCTTGTTGAGCCTGACGCGTTGTCATAGCGGCATCGTCGCAAAAGGGTGTGACACAGTTGTCGGGTGATCGTGGCTCAGGTGTTAGCGGTGGTGGCCGGCACTGCCCTGGTGGTGTGGACGCTGGGCTCAGCTGTGAAGACCGTGGTGGTGCCGCGGGCGGTGATCACCCTCTTGACGAGATCTCACTTCGTCGCCATACGAAAGGTGTTCAACCTGTTTGCCGGGCCCAAGCGATCGTTCGAGACTCGTGATCGCATCATGGCGCTGTACGCGCCATTCTCGCTCGTCGCGCTGCCTGGAACCTGGGTGATCATGGTGCTCGGCGGATTCACCTCGATCTTCTGGGGGACCGGGGTTCGACCCCTCACCGAGGCCTTCGCCACCAGCGGCTCGTCGTTGCTCACCCTCGGCTTCGACCGCCCTCCTGGAACCGTCAGGATCGCGCTCGGTTTCATCGAGGCAGGGATCGGGCTTGGACTGATATCGCTGATGATCTCCTACCTGCCGACGATCTACGGCGCCTTCAGCCGCCGCGAGGCCCTGGTCGGCATGCTCGAGGTCCGCGCCGGCCTTCCGCCGAGCCCCACCGCGCTGCTCACCCGGTATGCCCGCATCGGTTGGCTCGATCGCATCGACGACGACCTGTTCCTCCGCTGGGAGTCGTGGTTCATCGACATCGAGGAGAGCCATTCGAGCCAACCGTCACTTGTGTTCTTCCGCTCGCCACATCCGGAGCGGAGTTGGATCACTGCCGCCGGCTGCGTGCTCGACACCGCGTCGATGGTCAACTCGACTCTCGACCGGCCCCACAACGCCAGTTGCGACATCATGATCCGGTCCGGGTTCCTCGCCCTGCGGCGGATCGCCGACATGTTCTACATTCCCTACGATCCCGATCCCACGCCGACGGATCCCATCTTGGTCTCGCGGCACGAGTTCGACTTGACGTGCGTCGAGTTGACGGCGGCCGGAGTGCCCTTGAAGAAGGACCGCGACCAGGCGTGGCGCGACTTCAGCGGCTGGCGTGTGAACTACGAGCGAGTGCTGATCGAGTTGTGTGCCCTCACGATTGCGCCGCCGGCCAAGTGGTCGAGCGATCGCATGGACCAGATACCGCTACCCCGGTTGCGGTTCAGGCGGCGCCGAAGGGCGTGATCGCCGCTACGCGGCGATCACCACGCTCGCCAGAACGCTGACCACAGCGATCGCGACCGGAGTGGCATACGACGCCCAACTGGGCAGCGCGGCATGGCGCGGAGCGAGGATCACGAACCCGCAGATCGCACCGGCGATGGCTCCGCCGAGATGGCCGCCGATGGAGATCCCTGGGATCGTGAACGTGATGACCAGGTTGAGCACCAGGATCGTGCCGATGCCCGTTCGAAAGATGTTGACGCCGCGTCGATGCATGCCGATCGCGGCCGCGGCCATCAGCCCGAACACTGCGCCAGAGGCGCCGCCGGTGAGCCCGTTCGGTTGCAGCATCAGTGCGCCGAGAGAACCGGCGAGCAGCGAGGCGAAGTACAGCAGGCCGAATCGCACGCGTCCGATGGCCGGCTCGAGGAGCTGGCCCAGCTGGAACAACAACAGCATGTTCATCCCGATGTGAAAGATGCTGAAGTGCAAGAAGCCGGACGAGATCAAGCGGTAGTACTCGCCGGCGTGCACGTCGGGTTTGTCGAGCGCGAGTGTGAGCTCGCCATGCGGGAACCTTCCGAAGTCGAGCTTCCGGTTGGCAGACACGGTCCACAGGTAGACGGCGGCGTTGATCGCGATCAGGCTGTAGGTGATGAGCGTGGGCTGTCGCGCGTTCCAGAACTTGGCGCGTGTCTTGACGTCGGGCCGCGCAGCCTTGATGCAGTCGACGCATTGGGATCCGACCGACACCTGCACCAGGCAGTCGCCGCACGCAGGCTTGCCACATCGTGTGCACCTTCGGCCGGTCTCGCGGTCGGGGTGGCGATAGCAGTGTTCGAGCACGGGTGGCGGGGGCAGCGACATCACCGTTCAGGCTAGCGATGTGCCGCCGTCAGGCGACGGCGTCGACGGCGATGGCGATGGCGACGGTGACGATGATCAACGCGTTGTAGGCAGTGTGCGCCCGCGTGGATTCGAGCGTCGCCTCTTGGGCGCTGCCCGTCAGGGCGTAGGAGTGCAGATACACGGCCATGAAGTACGCCCCGCCCACTGACAGGGCCAGGGCAACGCCGATGGGGATGCCGATGAGGGCATGGATCGCGCCGAATTGCAGAACCTTGAGCGCTCGCCTGCGGGGGCTCCAACGTTGCGCACCGAAACGGAACATGCGCTCCTCGGCGTTGGCGAAGAGGGGCAGGGCCAGCACGACGAGGCCCATGAAGACGAGCGGGATCAGCCACTCCCACACGGTGCCGCTCGTGGTGGTCGAGGATCCGAAGATGGGATTGCCGGAACCTCCGAGCGCCGACCACCAACCCCAGCGCAGAGGGGGCACCATCAGCAATGGGATGGCAACGATCAGCACACCGGCGAGGACGAACGGAACCGGCCAGATGTGACGCCATCGGATGCGTGTCCAGATCTCACGGCTCAACGATCTGCCGTGGCTCGAACGCGAGATGGTGACGGCCTGCACGAGTCGCAAACCGACGACGGCCAGCACGACCATGCTGAGCACGTTCGACAGGCGGTCGTCCATCGACCCAGTGTACGGTCGAGCCCGCTGAGGCTGTTCAAACGGCCACGACGATGGGGGTCCGTGATGGCGTGGGATTTCGAAACCGATGCAGAGTTCGAGGCCAAGCTGCAGTGGATGCGCGAGTTCGTCCGCGACGAGATCATCCCCTTGGAGACGTTGGCCGATCGCTGGCGCTCGCCGGAAGGCCGTGCCGCGTTCCGCCAGATCACCGACCCGCTGAAGGACGAGGTTCGCCGGCAGGGCCTGTGGGCAGCGCACCTGCCGCCCGACATGGGAGGCCAAGGTTTCGGGCAGGTCAAGCTGGGCTTGATGCACGAGATCCTCGGGCAATGCGCCTACGCGCCGAGCGTCTTCGGCAACCAGGCACCCGACAGCGGCAACGCCGAACTCATCGCGGTCGGCGGCACCGACGCCCAGCGCGAGCAGTGGATGCAGCCACTGCTCGACGGCAAGATGCGCAGCTGCTTCTCGATGACCGAACCAGGGGCCGGCGCGGACCCGACGCTGTTGAAGACTGCAGCGGTACGCGATGGCGACGAGTGGGTGATCAACGGCCACAAGTGGTTCTCGTCGAATGCATCGATCAGCGACTTCCTCGTCGTCATGGTGAAGACGGGCGACTACGAGACGCCCTACAAGAACTACTCGATGATCATCGTGCCGACGAACACACCGGGTGTCGACATCCTTCGTGATGTGCCGACGATGGGCGAACCCGATCATCGCACCGGCGAGCCGGGCGGGCACGCCGAGATCTTGTATCGCGACGTGCATGTGCCGTTCGAGAACGTGGTCGGTGGAGAGGCCGGCATCGGCCAGGGATTCGCCCTTGCCCAGAAGCGACTCGGACCAGGTCGAATTCACCACGCGATGCGCTGGCTCGGCCAAACCCGGCGAGCGTTCGACATGCTGTGTGAACGGGCGCTGACCCGGTACACCCACGGCTCGATTCTCGCCGAGAAGCAGATGGTGCAGGATTGGATTGCCGAGAGCTACGCCGAGATGCAAGCGGCGAGGCTGTTGACGTTGCACGCGGCGTGGAAGATGGACCAGTTGCATGCCGCGGGCAAGCACTACAGCGACGCTCGCGTCGAGATCGGCGTCATCAAGTTCTGGGGCGCCAAGGTGATGTACAACGTCATCGATCGGGCCATCCAGATCCATGGCTCGCTGGGTTACACGACCGATCTTCCACTCGAGTCGATGTATCGCGCGGCGCGAGCCGCGCGGATCTACGACGGCCCCGACGAGGTGCACAAGGTCACCGTCGCCCGCCAGATCCTCAAGGGTTATCGGCCCTCTGATCCACCCATGGAGCACATCCCCACACGTCGTGCCGCTGCGCTGGAGAAATACGCCGCCTACCTCGACGAGGTCGCCGTCAGCTCCTGACGAGACGGCTGGCCGCTTCGAAGGCGGTCTTCAGTTGTCAAGGGGCTCCCTATCAGGGCAATCTGCTTGACGGCGGGCACGGCAAACGAGAGGAGAAGGTTGGTGCGCATCTTTCGAATCGCGATCCCGGCTTCAGACATCGAACGCTCTCGCGTGTTCTACGAGCGGGTGCTCTCGCTGGCTGCCGACGACACAGTTCCAAGTCGCCTCTACTTCCACTGCGGTGACGTGATCCTCGCCCTGATCGACTGGCGCGTGGAAGCGCAAGGACCGCTGCGGCCAACGCCCGACGACATGTATCTGGCGACGGGAGACCTCGACTCCGTGTTCGAACGAGCCCGCGCCGCGGGCGCCCGGGAGTTGTCTTCGATCGAGAGACGCCCGTGGGGCGAGCGATCCTTCTACTGCCGCGATCCGGACGGCAATCGGCTGTGCTTCGTAGACGACTCGACGCTCTTTCTGGGAAGAGGTGCCGCCTGGTCGTAGGTGCCGTATCTGCCCGCCGGATGCGGCGCATCTTCTTGGCCACCATCGCCGCGTTCGCGCTGAGCAGGGCTGCCGATCTCAGCTGGAGGTGAAGGTGCCGGTGACTTGCGTGGTGGTGATGGTTGCGGCGTCGATGGCGGTGCGCATGTCGGCGGCGGAACCGCCGCTGGTCAACTGCAGGGCGTGGTCGAGGTAGTGCACCGTGATGACGTAGGTGTGCGTGGTGCCGGCGGGCGGGCACGGCCCGGTGTAGGCGGCGGTTCCGGATCCATTGAGTGCGGCGACGGCGCCGGCGGGGGCAGTGTTCTCGGCGAGGCCGGTGAGGTCGGGAGCGATCCCGGCCATCGTCCAATGGTCGAACGTGGCGTCCTGATCGATCAGCGTGATCGCGATCTCCTGCGTCCCTTCCGGTGCGGCCGACCAGCTCAGCGCGGGAGCGATGTTCGCGCCCTTGCACGTGTACCTCGGGTCGATCGCCGCACCGTCCCGCCAGGGCGCGGTGAGCACGAGTGGCACCACCGACGCCGTGCTGGGGCTGACGGTGGTCGTCGTCGGGATCGTCGCGGCGGTGGTCGAGGGCCCCTCGGTAGCGTCGGTGCCGATGAAGTCGCCCTGATCGGTGGGAATCGGGGGAACCGTCGGTGCAGCGGACGTGCTGACACTGCCGTTCTGGCTGGGCAGGGCGGGGCGCATCTCGCGGCCGTCGTGGCGGCATCCGGCACCGATCACAGCCAGTGCGACCAGCGCGAGGGGCATGGCAACGAGGCGGCGCACGGTGGAGGAGCCTACGCGGCGACCGCACTCGATAGCGTTCAGGTCCGTGAAGGAACGGCTCTGTCTGCTCACAGTTCATGCACACCCCGACGACGAGGCGTCGAAGGGCGCGCCCACGGTGGCGATGTACAAGGCGCAGGGTGTGCACACCGTCTTGGTGTGTTGCACGGGAGGCGAAGAGGGCGATCTCCAGAACCCCGCGCTGCGCGAACCAGGCCAACCGTTTCACGGCCTGACGGTCGAGGAAGAGAAGCTGCGCCTCGCCGAGCTGCGGCCCGGCGAGCTCGCCAGATCGGCCGAGATCATCGGCTTCGACGAGGTCGTGATGTTGGGCTACCGCGACTCTGGCATGGTCGACACTGATCCGAACGAGCACCCCGAGTCGTTCAACCAGGCGCCGATCGACGAGGCCGTGGGAAAGCTGGTGGGCGCCATCCGCGCCCAACGCGCCGACGTGGTGATCACCTACGGCGACGACCAGAGTGGCTATCCGCATCCCGACCACGTCAAGGTTCACGACATCTCGGTGTTGGCGTGGGAGCGGGCCGGTGATCCGGCGTGGTATCCCGAGCTTGGTGAGCCCTATCAGCCGCAGAAGCTGTACTACACGGTGTGGGCCAAGGCGCGACTGACGGCGGTCCATGAAGCGATGATCGAGCTGCGCGGTGAGTCGCCGTTCGACCAGGACTGGCTGGCTCGTCCCGGGCACGATCACCGCATCACGACCCGGCTCGATGTCGGTAGCTTCCTGTGGGCGCGCAGCGGGGCGCTGCGTGCGCATGCAACCCAGGTCGACCCCACCGAGCCCTGGTGGTTCGGTCTCACCGACGAGGAGCTGGCCGAGGTCTATCCGTGGGAGGACTGGATCCTGGCTCGATCGTTGGTGGGAATGCCGCCCCCCGGTGAGCTGGAGACGGACATGTTCGCCGGCATCCGCACCTCGGTTTCGCCGTGAGCGTTCAATACCGCATCGCCTTCGGCAAGAACGACGAAGCGGTCGAGGGTCCCGATGCCGCCGATGCTGTTGTCACCATGGCAGCGGCGGATGCCGGAACCGATCCGACGGTTGCGTTCATGCAGGGCAAGCTGAAATCGACCGGGTCGACGGCGGCGCTCTTCGAAGTGTTGCGCAGCGGCGAGGCAGCAGACGCGATCAAGCGGCTCGCATCACGTCCCTGAGCCGGCGGTAGCCGATCAGCGTTGCGCCGCTGCTGCTCAACAACTGTTCGAGCTTGGAATCGTTGGTCATCAGGACGTAGTCGTCGATCCAGCCGTCGGCCGCTGGGGTAAGGGCACGCACCTCGGGTGTATCGATCGCCGGCTGTACGTGGATCTCGGTGACACCGGGCTGCAGCGTTCGGATCTCTTCGTAGCACGCGCTCGCGGCTGCCGGCACGCCACGTGTGGTTGAAGTGGTCGGGGAAGACGACACCCTCATCCTCGGCCAGTTGTCGGAACGGGAACCCCGCCTGATCGACCGAGATGGTCGAGGGAAGTCGCACGGGCAAGCGGAACTCGACGGCGAGCTCGAGGTAGACGTCGAAGAACTCTGGCCGCAGCGTGATTGCCGTGAGATGAGGCGTGAGATGGGTGACGTCGATACCCCACGCCATGGCTCGCTCGATCTGCGCCCTGCACTCGCGCAGCACCTCTTCGGTGTCGGCGTGCTCCCACAGATCGGCGATGTGTCGAGGGAAACCGGCCTCGCCGCTGAGAAGGGAGGGAGCATGGGTGATCGGCCCGAAGCGGTACGCCTCGTACTCGCAGTTCAACGTGAGGTGCACGCCGATGTCGTCGGTCGGGAGGTAGCGCAACGCAGCGTCTCGAGCCCACGGTGCCGGGACCATGATCGAGGCGCACGTAGCCAGACCGTCGCGCAATGCGCCGTAGACACCCATGTTGGCGCTGTGGGAGGCACCGAGATCGTCGCATGAGATGATCACCAGCTTGGCGTCGGCGGCGTACCCCAGGCGTTCGGCGAGTGAGGTCATCAGCAGCGCACGCTATCCGCTGCACTGCGCCCACAGCCCGATGTTGCCGGCTTCGGCGGCGCGAGCCGCTTCCACGAATTCTTCGGCGTGGGCAACGTTCGGTGGGATCGTGAGCGGGCGGGCATATCCCTGGCGAACGATCTTCAGATTGACGAACGTGCCGTCACCCGCCAGGTACACGTAGGCCAGCAGACGCCCGTAGTCGTCGCGAGCAACGACGTCGCGTTCAAGGTGCAATGAGGCGTCGATGGGAAGAAGTGACGTGGTGAACTTCGTCGCCTCCGGGCCGAAGCACTGCACCGGCGTGTTGGGCTTCTTGGTTTCCGGAGTGTCGATACCGATCAGCCGAACCCGTTCGCGTCGGGAGCCGACCATCACGTCGATCGTGTCACCGTCGACGATGTGAACCACCGTGGCGTTGGCATCGAGCGAAGCGGGGGATGCCGGAGCGGTGCCGGCGGGCGCGGAACCAGGACGACAGGCGGTGGCCAGCACCACGATGCAGAAGAGGGCTCTGCGCATCCGCAGGGTTCTATCGCCGAATCTCCTCGGCGTTCGGTGAACTCGCGTCCGGCCGCATACGGTGAAGCCCATGCCGGCCTTCACCCCAGCGCATTCGGCGCCACCAGCCGCGTCGCTGCACCGCTACTTCCACGTGGTCGGCACGTCGGTGTGGGTGGCCGAGTCCGCACACAGTGACGAGTGGCCCGCGCACTTCCTCGGCATGCTCGGCGATGAGGCGTGCTGGGGCGTCGACGTCCCGCATGGCCAGGATCCCGCCGATGGCGCCGCCCTCGATCTGTACTCCTTCTACGGCCGAGCCGGCGAGACCGAGTGGATGGTTGCCGGTCGTGCGGTGCAGCTCGTCGAATGGGCGCGCACGCATCGGTTCTGCGGGAGATGTGGAACGCCCACCGAGCAGCAACAGGGGGAGCGGGCGATGAGGTGCCCGTCGTGCGGCCTGCTGGCCTTTCCGCGGCTCGCACCGGCGATGATCACGCTGGTGACCCGCGGCGACGAAGCCCTGCTCGCCCGCGGCGTGCAGTTCCGCAATCCGGTGTACAGCTGCCTCGCCGGCTTCGTCGAACCCGGCGAGTCGCTCGAGGGTGCGGTCGTTCGCGAGGTCCGCGAGGAGGTTGGCGTCGAGGTCGGCGACGTTCGCTACTGGGGAAGCCAGCCGTGGCCGTTCCCGCACAGCTTGATGGTGGGTTTCACTGCGCAGTGGACGGGTGGGGAGATCGACATCGATCCAACCGAGATCGTCGACGCGCAATGGTTCCGACGCGACGACATGCCTCCGATTCCTCCGCCGATCTCGATCGCCCGCAAGCTGATCGACGCCTGGTTGGCCGGCTAGGCGGACAGCCGCTCCGGCCCGCATTGGGCGCGGATCTGGAAGCACCGGTTCCACGATCGCACCCAACCAGGCTGCACGGGCGCGGATGTGGAAGAGCGACTTCCGAAATCGCGCCCATGCAGCTCTGGAGATCGCTGGCTCGCCGGGTGAGTTGTGGTCAGGCGGACAGACGCTCGGCGAAGAAGTCGAGGATGATCTCCGCTCGCTGGCGCCGATGCACCGGCGAGCCGCTGCGCGACAGTTCGTGACCTTCTCCCGGGAAGCGGTAGAAGGTGACGTCCTTGCCGAGCAGCCTCATCGCCACGAACAGCTCCTCGGCCTGACTGATGGGGCAGCGGAGGTCCTGCTCGCTGTGGATGATGAGCATCGGCACGGAGATGTCACGAACGAAGCGAATCGGTGAGATGCGCGCGTACTCGTCGGGTGCCTCGATCGGGCTCGGCCCTATTTCGACGCGGAACACGGTGGAGATGTCGCTGGTGAACTCTTCTGTCAGCATGTTGTTGACCGCTCGTTCGCTGCAGATCGCTTTGAACCGATCGCCGTGGCATCCGGCCAGCCATGTGGCCATGAAGCCGCCGTAACTGCCGCCGATCATGCCTACCCGGTCGCTGTCGCAGAACGGGTAGCGCTGGAGGGCGGTGTCGAGCACGGCGATGATGTCTTCGACGTCGACGCTGCCCCAGCCGGTACCGGGCGCGGACTTGTGCAATGGACCCATGATCGACTGGCCCCACGACTGCTCGCGCCCTGATCCGCCACGAGGGTTGCTCATGATCACGGCGAAACCTGCCGCGGCCTGCACTTGGGATTCGTCGAAGAACGTCTCGCCGTACTGGGTGTGCGGCCCGCCGTGCACGTTGAGCAGCACGGGGTAGCTCGACGATGCGTCGAAGCCTTCCGGACGCATGATCCAGGCGTCGATCTCGCCGCTGCCATCTGTGCAGGGCACGGTGAACCGCTCCCAGGTGAGCGGCCTCGCCTTTGCCCGGTACTTGTCGGCGAACGAGGTGAGCCGTCGCGGCGAGTTGTCGCCCAGGACGAAGATGTCGCTCATCCCGTCGACGCTTGCGGCGGCGAACGCGATGGTGCCCGCGGCGACGTCGAACGAGTTCACCGTGATCGCGCCCGAGGTGAGGGTCTTCGGTGCCGAGCCGTCGAGGCCCACCCGGTAGAGATGCGTCTCGCCGCGATCCTCCGCTACGGCCACGAGCGTCGACTCGTCGAGCCAACGCACCACACTGCCACCGGCGGTGCTGTCGAAGGTGCGGTCGAGTTGACGCGACAGCCATCGATGCTCGCCTCCAACGGCGGCGACCACTCCGACGTGCGCGTTCTGGGGGTACGTCTGCGAATCGTCGGCACCGATGAACGCAACTTGTGTTCCGTCCGCTGACACGATCGGCGAGTTGTACGAGCCCGCACAACCCGTGAGGGCCTTGATCTCACCGTCGAGTGACACCGAGTAGAGGGCAACAGCGAAGTCGAGGTCCCACGTGTCGTGGCGCGACGCGCTGAGCACCAGGCCCGAGGAATCCGGCTTCCAGGTGATCGAGTCGTGCTGGAACTCACCCGGAGTCAGGTTGCGCGGTGCGCCCGTGCCGTCGGCGTCGACCACGTAGACGTGCTTCGGTCGATCGACGACCCAGCCCACATCGTCGAGCTTGCTGAAGAAGCGCTCGATCTTGCGCGGGGCCTGCCAGCTCTCGTCCTCGGCGTCGTAGCGTTCGTGCCGCGTGCGGCTGGTGAAGGCGATCCAGCGGCCGTCCGGGCTCCAATGAACCGCGTCGACACCACCTTTCATCGTGGCGATGGTGCGGGTCTCGCCAGGCACGGCTACGGGCAGAACATGCAGGGTGGTCTCGTCGCTCTTGGGGCTGCGTGTCGAAGTGAACGCAAGTAAGCGTCCGTCAGGGCTCCAGGCCGGGCTGCTGTCGTGCTCGCCGCCCGTGATCGCCCGAGGCGGGGACGACCCGTCAGCCGCTGCCGACCAAACCTGCGAAAAGGTCTTGTTCTTGGCCATGTCGATCCGGCTGACCACGAACGCGATCGTCGAGCCGTCGGGTGATACTGCCGGCCCTTTCGCGTAGGCGATGTTGCCGATGATTCGTTCGGCGACCGCGGCGTGTTGGTTCACCTGTTCTTCAACGTTGGTCATGGTCCGACCGTAGCTGGGATGTGACAGCATCGGAGGATGGAAACGAACGACTTCATCGCCGCTCTCGAACGTGATTCGGCCGCGTTCGTCGATGCGTGCGAGGTTGCCGGGTTGACCAGTACGGTCGCCTCGTGCCCTGGCTGGACGGTGGCCGACCTGTTGTGGCACGTCACGGAGGTGCACGACTTCTGGTGCACGATCGTGTCGGAGCAGATGATTGACCCCAAGGACTACAAGGGACCGACGCGGCCCGTCGACGAGGCCCTGGCCGAGATGTACCGGCGTGGCCGCGAGGAGTTGCTCACGACGCTTGGCGGTACCGACCCATCCACGCCAGTTTGGACCTGGTCGGCCGATCACACGGCGGGTTTCGTGATTCGCCGCATGTCTCAGGAGACGTCGATCCACCTGTGGGATGCAACCGAAGCGGCCGACCTGGTGAACCCGTTGGAGCCGGCGCTGGCGAGCGACGGGATCGACGAGTTCTTGACGCACATGCTCGGCGACGCCGTGAAGGGCGCTGATCCCGTGGGCGGCTCGGTGCACCTCCATTGCGGCGACGTTGCGGGGGAGTGGACCGTTCGAGAACTGGAGGATGGGTTCGATCTTGTCCGTGAGCATTCCAAGGGAGATTGCGCGATCCGCGGGTCGGCCAGCGACATCCTGCTGGCCCTGTGGCGCCGTGTACCGCTCTCGCACTGCGACGTAGTCGGCGACGCCGACGTGGCGGCACGCTTCATCGCCCACACCGACCTGAACTGAGCGGTCCCCGTCAGGCTCGGCGCAGGTCGAGCACCTGTCGCACGAGATCCTCGAACAGTGCCAGGTGATCGTCACGATGGCGCAGCAACTCCGGATGCCACTGCACGCCCAGCACCGCGGGCGCGCTGTCGATCTCGATCGCCTCCACTTGACCGTCATGGTTGTGGGCCACGGCACGAACATCCCGGCCGAGGCGATCGATGACCTGATGGTGCAGCGAGTTGACGCCCACCGCCTCGGTGCCGAGGATCGTCGCCAGACGTGACCCGGGGTCGATGTCGACGCTGTGTGCCTCCTGGTTGTACAGGTCGATGCGCATGTGATCGTCGATGTGTTGCACCAGGGTGCCACCCATGGCGACGTTGAGCACCTGGATGCCGCGGCACGTTGCCAGCGTCGGCATGTTGCTGACGACGGCGGCACGGGTGATGGCCAGATCCGCCGCATCACGCACCAGATCGGTGGGTCCGAGGCCAGGCTCGGCCGGCGCACCGTAGTTCGTCGGATCGACATCGCACCCGCCCGTGAGGATCAACGCATCCACGAGGTCGAGCATGGCGAGGGCATCGTCCAGCTCGACCACCGGCAAGAGCACCGGCATCGCCCCGACCTTGCGGACAGCTTTCACATACGGAGCGCTGGCGACGTAGTGCAGTGATCCGGTGCCGTCTTCCCCGGTGACGAGCTCGAGGTGGGCGGTGATGCCGATTCGCACTGGCGGCGACGGCAACGGTGTGGAGGGCATCAGACGATCTCGAACAGACGGTTCAATTCCCAATCCGTCACGGCCGTCGCCGCGGGATCACCACCGGTGGTGTGGAACATCAGCCACTCCCACCGGCGAGTGTTCACCCAGTAGTCGCAGAAGGCGGTGCCCAACACGTTGCGCAGAAGGGTGTCGGACGTCATCGCCTCGGCGGCCTTTGTGATGGTGTTGGGCAGATGCGGATAACCGGCCGGGAGCCCCCAGCTGGTGACTCCGAGAGGAGACGGCGGCGCGATGGATTGTTCGATCCCGGCAATCCCGCCGGCGAGGACTGCGGCCAACACGAGGTACGGGTTGGCGTCTCCGCCGGCCACCCGGTTCTCTATCCGCGCTGCCTTCGGCGAGCGGGAGAGCACGCGCACCGCAGCGGACTTGTCGTCCTCACCCCATGAGGCCACCGTCGGCGCCGCAGCGAAGCCCACCATGCGGCGGAACGAGTTGATGTTGGGACAGAAGATCGAAGTGGCCGCCGGCATCGTCGCCATGAGCCCGCCGATCCAATGACGCGTCAGCTCGGAGAGCTCGTGGCCGTCGGGTGCATAGAACACGGGAACCCCGTCACGCGCCAAGGAATGGTGCACGTGCAGCCCGTTGCCGAACTCATGGCTGGGCTTGGCCATGAACGTCACCGAACAGTGCTGCTCGAGGGCGACCTCGCGCAGCACCTGTTTGATCCGCACCACGCGATCGCACGCAGTGATCGGGTCTGCCGGATCGAGGTTCAGCTCGAACTGACCGGGTGCGGCCTCGTCGTGCCAACCCTCGATCGGTATGCCGAGGCCGGCGAGACGCTCCAAGACGGCGTCGAGAAACCGCAGCTGCTGGCGCGAGTTGTAGTGGAGGTAGCCGAGCGGAGCAGGGTGAGCCATCGGCGTGAGGTTGCGTAGCTTCTTCGCCCGAGCTTCGGCAACCGACTCGCGGTAGAGCATGACTTCGACCTCGAACGCTGCCTTGGCGGTCAACCCGTGCGAGTCGAGCCGATCGATGACGTTGCGCAACGTCGAGCGCGGGCATGCCGGCACGGTGCTTCCCTCGAGGTCGACGATGTCGCAGATGACGTTGGCGGTGCCGGGCCGGTCGGGTGCGGCGACCAGGGTCGACAGATCGGGTCGTTGATGAAAATCGCCCAGGGCCTCGCGGCGCCAGTCATCCCACCATGCGAGGAACGGTGTTCCGCCGATGTCGTAGCCGAGCACGAACTCGGTGATGGCGTTGCCGAGCGGAAGCGCGGCGAGGAACTTGCGAGTCGACAGATGCTTGCCGATCACGAGGCCATCGATCGAGATCCCTTCGGTCTTGACCCAGCGGATCGAGTGCTCGTCGAGCCAGGTGGCGACGTGTTCCGCGTCCATGGTCATTCCCCGAGCATCCAGGCCAGCGAGCGGCCGGTGAGCTCGGCGAGATGGGCCAACTTGCCCACCGCGAAGATCTTGCCGTCGAGCAGGTCCTGACCGATCACGGAGTTGCCGCAGAACACGTTGAGAAGCGCATGCTCGCTTCCGTGCACCTCGTACTCGGCGGGCACGTCGCCAAGCGTGAGCTCGGAACCGTCATCGGTGCAGACGACTCGCATCGACCGGGGAATGCCCGGGCGTTCGGTGGCGAACGTGAAGAACCGCTGCGCCTCGTCCTGCCAGGTGCCATGCGGTGGCTCGAGCAGCTTGGAAACTGTCAGGGCGAGCTTCAGATGGCCAATCGCACCCGTGACTTTCGGCTTCGGCGGCTTCTCGTCGGACATCTTGTTGATGTCGGCGGCGATGATCACGTCGGCATCGGCGGACACACCGCGCACGACGGTGACGCCGCCGTTGCCGAACCGCATGGTCGCGGCTTGCGGATCAACCGTCGAACGCAGCGCGACGATTCCGTTGATGTGGCCGATGGCTGCCGCCAACTTCGGGGTTCGCGCTGCACGTCGAAGGGTCGCGGCCAGGATCAGCACGATCGGGACGGGGTCTGGTTCGACGTCGATACGCGCAGGCCCGTTCATCGGCGCCGAGGCTACGTTCGTCTCCGCGCGGCCTTCGAAGCGGGCGCCTCGCCCCACAGCGCGAGCTGTTCCCACGTGATCGCGACATCGCTGACTCGTTGCCACGTCAGCCGGCCGCGGCTCCCTGGCCGGCGCACCTCGACGCGTTCGGGACGCAGACTGCCGCGCTGCGCCGTTGGCGTCGTGAATGGTGATGCTGCCGTCGGCAGCGACACCCGACATCTTGCCCGGCAGCCAGCGACCACCGTCGACCTTGCGAAATCGAACCGCTTCGCCGTTGGTCAGACGAAGGTGAGCCAGTACTTCAGTATCGATCATGGAGATCAGTTGCCGACGATCCGGGCCTGCAGCTTGCGCATGCCGGCCAGCCATCGGTCGTAGTCGCCGGTCTTGCGTTGCAGGTAGGTGAGCACCTCCGGGTGCGGAAGGATGAGGAACGTCTCGTCGCGGATCACCGACATGGCGACCTCGGCGACCTGGTCGGGTTCGAGCACGGCACCCGAAGCGCGCACGACGTCAGTCGGGCCCGACGAACCCGACATGCCCCGGTTGAGCATGTTGGTGTTGACGCCCTGCGGACACAGGCAACTCACCCGAATGCCACTGTCTCCATACGTGATGCTCATCCACTCGGCAAAGGCGACCGCGGCATGCTTCGTCAAGGCGTACGGAGCCGAGCCGATCTGGCTGAGCAGCCCGGCCGCCGACGCCGTGGAGCAGAAGTAGCCCTCGCCGCGGGCCAGCCAGCCGGGAAGCAGGTACTTGGCGGCCCAGCGGTGAGCGTGGAGGTTGACCGTGAAGGCCAACTCCCACTCGACCTCCGTGGTGGTCAGATCCGTGCCGACGGCGACTCCGGCGTTGGCCCAGAAGAGATCGATCGCGCCGAACGAATCCTCGGCCATGCCCACGAGGTGCTGGTTGCCCGTCTCGGTGGCGATGTCGACGGCAACGGCTACGGCGCTTCGCGGTCGGACATCGTTGAGCGCGTCGACGACGGCCGCCAATGCCCCCGCATCCAGATCGGAGGCGACGACCCGGGCCCCTTCGGCGTGGAAGCGCCTGGCGAGCGCCCGCCCGATCCCGTTCGCTGCACCCGTGACGACGACGTGACGCCCTTCCAATTCCATCCCGCTGATGGTAGGCGTCACACAGCGCGAAGACCGTGGTTCCCGGTACGATGCACCAAGCGAGCACCCGCCGCGAGTTACGGTCTGGGTACGGCTACAGCGGCAAGGAGACAGGGACAGATGACCGACACCAACGAAGCAGTCATCGCAGAAGCCTTGGGCGTGATCGACAAGGCTCTCGCGCAGATGTTGCGCCGCGAGCTGGTGTCCTCCGGCGAGGTCACTGACGTGTTGCTCGACGTCCGGACGCTCCTCACGCTTCCCGCGCCAATCCAGCACTGACACCCAACGCCGCCGCCGCTCTCAGGCGGCGATGAACGCGGCGAACGCGCTCTTCAAGCAGTCGCGCAAGAGCTCGGGCTCTGTCACTGCTGCCGTGTCGATGTTGACACCCATGTCGAGGCTGTGGTTGTAGCTCAGCAAGGTGAGGTTGTAAGCAACGCCGGCGAGTGGGCCGACTGCGTAGTTCTCGAGAACCTCCGACCCGGCGATGTACAGCGGCACGGACGAACCGCGAACGTTGGAGGTGGCGAAGTCGACGGTCTGCGCCTGCTGGCGGGCCAACCGCGTGATCACCGAGGTCGGCAACGTCGAGGCCAGTGCAGCCAGCGTCTCCAGCGACGCGTTGGACGACGATTCCCGAGCTGCCTCCGCGGCGGCCTGGATCCAGGTGAAGCGTTCGCCGATGGACATGTCGCCCGTGGGCACCAGGAGGCGCGCCAGCGAGAAGGCGTTGGAGCCCGAACCCTCGCTGCGCGTGCTGATCGCCATGCTCGCCCGCAGCTCCTCGACCGGCGATCCCATTCGTTCGTGGTAGCGACCAGCGGCTTCGGCTGCGGCAGCGATGAACGCGGTGTTCAGCGTGCCGCCGAGTCGCTTGGCCGCGGCCCTCGTCTCGTCGAACGGAACGCGCAGCACTTCCATCCGGCGTCGTAGTGACCGCTCCGTCCACAACGGCGATCGGGCCTGCTCGGTGTCGCTGAGCTGGCTCATGATGCCGCGCACCGTGTCGGCCGCGGCCGATCCGGCCCCTGGAATGCCGGTGGGGTCGCTGAGCAGGTCCTTGATCTGGCGCAGCAGGCCGAGCGGCAGTCGCAGACTGCCGGCCAATGCGTCACGAAGGAGATCCCCACTCGAGTCAGCGGGTGCTGGATCGCGGTCGGCGAGACGTGCCGGATCGAGTGGAGGTGGTTCCGGCGCGTCGCGTTGGAAGTCGAGGAACTGGAGCGACATCTTCACGCTGGTCTCGCCGTCGGCGATGGTGTGGTGGAGCTTTTCGATCAGCGCCGACTTGCCACCACGAAGTCCGTCGACCTGCACGAACTGCCACAACGGCCGAGTGCGGTCGAAGGGGTCGGAGGCGATCAGGCTGGCCAGGTCGAGCAGTTGCCGAATCGTGCCGGGCTTCGGCAAGGCGATGTGGCGGACGTGGTAGCGCAGGTCGAAGTTGGTGTCGTCGACCCACGTCGGCGCGCTGAGGTTGGCGGGTGCCGGCTGCACGCGTTGCCCGAGCCGCTCGACGACGCGGACCGCGCGGTCCATGCGCGCCAGCAGGCGATCGAAGTCGGGAGGTCGGTCGAGGATCGTGACAGCGGCGAACGTGCTCGACAGATGTGGGTCCTTCTCGAGGCGCCACATCAAGCCCTCAGCGTCGCTCATCTTGCGATCGAACTGGAAGTCGGCCATGGGGCTCACACTAGGGACTTATGACTTGATGCGCGGCTCCCAGCGGAAGCGTCGCAGCGAGACGAGCAGGCCGACCACTCCCCAGCCGAACAGCATCAGGGTGTGGCTGGCGACGATGCCGGTACCGCCGCCGAAGGGGTTGAACACGGCAACCGACGCTTGCACGAGGTGCCGGACGGGAAACACGGCGGCGATGCGGCCCAGTGTGGACGTCGACGAGACCGGCCCGAAGGTTCCGGAGATGAACAGCAACGGGAAGAGGATGAAGTTGATGATGGCAGGTGCAGCGTCCTCGTTGGGCACGATGGTCGACACAGCGATGCCGAGGGCACTGAAGCAGAAACCACCGGCAACGATGACCACGGCCAGCCCCAGATAGCGACCAGGAAACGTCACGCCGTAGGCGATCACGCCAAGCAACACGAGCAAGGTGGTGAGGATGAGGGCGACGACGACGGAGTTGCCGACGATGCCACCCAAGTACGCAGCCGGCGACAGGGGGGTACCGCGGGACCGCTTGAGCAGGCCGTTCTCCCGGCGAATGCACACCGTGAACGCCAGGTTCGTGTAGCACGCCGAGATCAACCCGAAGGCGATGATGGCGGGGACGTAGTACTGCGTGAACTTGACCTCGCCACCGGGGACATCGATCGTGCCGTTGCCGTACAGCGCGGAGAAGATCACCAGGAACACCAGCGGGAAGGCGAAGGTGAACGCCGCGGCGGCGGGGTTGCGCCAGTACGACTTCTGTTCCCATCGGATCTGGCGGCCGAGCGTCGGGAACGTCGAGGTCATGGACGAGCCTCGTCGGCGTTGGAGGTGAGCGCGACGTAGATGTCGTCGAGCGATGGTCGCGTGACGGTGAGCTGGGCCAGTTCGCCGCCGTGGTCGGCGACCCATGAGGTGAGGATGCGGAGCGCCTCGGTAGGAGTGGGCGTCGTCACCAGCACCGCGCCATCGCCGACGTCTTCCGCGTTGACGGGCAGTTGTTCGACGGTGATGTCTGCCGGCAGCAGGAACCGGATCTCGGCGGCGGCATCGGCGCGGCCTCCAATCGACTCGGGTGGTCCCTCGGCGACGATCTTGCCCTCGGCGATGACGATCACTCGGTCGGCCAACGCCTGTGCCTCGTCCATGTAGTGCGTGGTGAGCAGCACGGTCTTGCCGAACTGGTGGAGGTTCTTGATCATGTCCCATGCCTGCCGCCGTGCTGCCGGATCGAAGCCGGTGGTCGGCTCGTCGAGGAACAGCAGCTCCGGGTCGGGGATCAGACCAAGAGCGACGTCGAGACGACGCTTCTGCCCGCCGGAGAGCGACTTCACGCGCGCCGTGGCCTTCTCGTCGAGTCCGACGACGTGGATGACATCAGTGACCGCGAGGGGGTGCCGGTAGTAGCCGGCGTGCATCGTGAGCACCTCGGTCACCGTGAGGTACGGCTCGACGCCGCACTCTTGCAGCACGATCCCGATGCGCTGCCGCAGTTCGATC
Source organism: Ilumatobacteraceae bacterium (assembly GCA_963720775.1). Lineage (GTDB taxonomy): Bacteria > Actinomycetota > Acidimicrobiia > Acidimicrobiales > Ilumatobacteraceae > JAENVT01. Next base: position 241,998 of record CAVRGR010000003.1, read on the forward strand.
CCACCGTGGGCGGGGTCGACGCCGAGCACGGAGACGGAACCGGAGTCGCGAGTGCGATAGCCCTCCAAGATCTCGACCGCGGTGGTCTTCCCGGCGCCGTTCGGCCCGAGAACGGCGACACACTCACCCTGGTCGACGGAGAAGGTGATGCCACGCACGGCGTGCACGTCACCGTACGACTTGGTCAGGTCGGCAACTTCGATCACCGGCATGTCTGGCTAGGCGACCTTGACGTCGGCGGTGAAGACGACCTCGTTGAAGCCGTAGCGGGCGGTGACGACGAGTCGCCAGGTTGCGGCATACGGAAACGTTGCGGCGTTGGTGGTGTAGTGGCCCGGCCCGGCCTTGATGACGTCGATGGTGATCGGATTGACGCCGCGAGATGGATCTTGGATCGTGACGGTCATGTTGTCGGGTTGGTCAAGGCTGCTGCTCGGGCTCGACAAGTACAGATGGATCTCGTTGGTGCCGACGCGCGCGGGAACCACGTTGACAGTGGCCAGGTAACCGTTGCTGGTAAGAGTGGTCGAGAAAGGCGCCGACGATGCCGCCAACGACGGGTTGGCTGCCATCAAGAGCGACGTGACGATGACGATGACGACGGCCAACAGGGCTTCGATGCTGACGGCACGTCGCAGCCGAACCCTGTCGAAGCCACTGTCGTCGACCGCCGCGGCGCCGACAGATGCTCCGACCCGCTCTTCGACAACGTGGCCCGCCAATGCCAATCGACCGTGTGTCGACTTCCGCGCCACCGAGGCAACGGCGAGGATCGCGGCGACGATGACGACCTTCCAGATCAACAGCACGCCGTAAGACGTTCCGGTCAAGGCGTCGAGCGAACCGACTTGCCGCAGCGCTTGCACCGAGCCCGTGACCACGATGGTGGACACAGCGACGATGGCGATCGACGAGAACCGGATCACCCCATTGCGTTCCACCGACTTGAAGCTGATCACCAACATCGCCAGCCCGCCGAGCCATACAGCCATCGCCGAGACGTGGAGGATCGTGAGGAACACGCCCATGTAGTGCCACCGGCCCGCTGCCCCATGACCGCCGTAGGCCGACGCCGTGCCGACCACCACCAACCCGACGATCGCGATCACCTGCCACCACGTTTGCCGGCACCGCGACCTGGTCAACAGGAGGATCTCCGCCGTGAGGAGGATGGCCGCGGCGCGGATGACCCAGGCAAGACCGATCGTGGTCTTGCCAACTGCACGCCATGCGGAGCCGTCGGTGATCACCCCTAGGGAACGCCCGGCCGTGTAGCCGACCTCCAACGGGAGTGCCAGCAGACCGGCGACCGCGCCGACGACTGCGGCCGCAATGATCACCAGTCGTTGTCGACGACCGAACGGAACGATCCCGAGCCCGCAGATCAGCAACCCGCCGAAGACGATGGCCATCGCGGCGGTCACCAACGAACGACTGACCGCCAACCCGGCGCCGGCGGCCCGGCCTGTGTGACTGCTGCTGATGACCTGGTCGAGCAAGCCTGGGGCAAGGTTGGAGTCGGGCCCGACCTGGAACGTGTAGGCGGCGTGTACCGGGTGCGAGTCTGCCGAGACGACCCGCCAATCGACCACGTACGAGCCATTCGAGAGTTTTGGCAGGTCGATCTCGACGACCTTGCCCTGACCATCGGGATGCCTGGCTGCACTGACGTCGATCGACTTGCCGGTCCCGTCGAACACGCGAATCGCGCCGAGGGAGATCTCGACATCTTCGTCGAAGGTCAACGTGACATGTGCCGGTGCCTGGTCGAACACCCCGCCCGGCTGGGGGTCACTGGCGAGCAGCTGCGCATGGGCCGACGCCTGGCCGACACCGACGAGCGCCGCCAGGGTCAACCCGGCTGCACAGGCGCAAACAAGGCGGCGGAGTCGACTCATGGCTCGACCGCAGCAGGTTGTACTGGTGTTGTAGCGCTGAGTCCGGTCACCAGCTCGGCACCAACTACCGCTGCGGCGACAGCAAGCGCGATCGTGACACCCAGTCTCTGGAGACCGGCAGGTGCCCATCCGGCCAGCAATCTGTGCTCGAAGACTTCGAAATGAGTGACCGCGAGAACGACGACGACCACGGCGGCGGCAACCGGCAACCAAATCTTCTTGATGATCCAGCCGGTGAGCGCGAGCACGATCATCGATCCGCTGGCTACGAGGCGAAACTTGCTGCCGCCGCTGCCAACCAGGCTGGCGATCGTGGCGATCAGCACGCATTCCGGCGCGAACCTGCGCAAGGTGGGAACCAGCACGAACGCGGCGAGCAACACACACCCCGCGAGCGAGGTGATCACCAACCAGGTGAGGCGTGGTGGTGGCGGCAGCCAGGTGACCTTGACGATCGCCGCTACGGACCTCCCGTCGACGACCAGGTCGACGCGATTGGCGGGGAAGATCACACGCTCGACGCCTGGGTCATCGCGCACGTCCTGGCGCGGCGTGGTGTCCATCCAATGGGTGCGGTGATCGTGCCAGCGGATCGATGTGCCGTCGCTGAGCTTCACCCAGTTCGGCGCGGCAGTCGCCGTGGCCGTCGGTGGAATGGGTGTGCGCGCGAATCGATCGAGGTTGAGGTAGTGCGCCGGCGAGTTGGTGTTCTCGAACACTCCGTCGGCGCCGAGACGCAAGTACGGCTCGCCTTCATAGCCGAGGATCTGCACCTCCTTGGCGGTCGTGCGGATCAGTTCCATCCGATTGCCGAGCTCGACCGGGCGCACCTCGATGCCCGCAGGGTCGCCGTCGAACCCTGTGATCTCGATGCGATAATCGCTCGCCCGCCCGCCGTTTCCGCCGTGGGCAAAGACGGGTTGTGCCGGGGCCAACACCACCGCAGCCAGCAGCCCAGCCCCCAGCAGTTGTCGCCTCACCGCCGAAAAGGTACTGGTTACCGGGAACTTTCTCCGGTCAGCGAACGACTTTGGTATCCATGAGAACCACCTTCTTCAGGCACGCCTCGTTGTCGGCCGTGGCGGCTGTGACCGTCGTTCTGGTGAGCGGCGGGATCGCGTCCGCCCATGTCGAAACCGACCCGTTGGCGATGGAGGCCGGTAGCTCGGGAACCGTTGCATTCAAGGTCGAGCACGGTTGTGACGGTTCCCCGATGACCGACCTGAAGATCCAGATGCCGCAAGGGGTCACCGACGTGAAGGCGGTCGACAAGGATGGCTGGACCGCCACTGTCTCGGGCGACACCGTCGAGTTCATGGGCGGGTCATTGGATGCCGCCACGGCGGACCATTTCGACATCACCCTCACTGTTCCTGCTCAAGCTGGAGACCTCCACTTCCCCGCGATCGAGACCTGTGAGAAAGGCGAACTTGACTGGATCGAGATTGCTGCCGAAGGTGCGGCGGAGCCCGAGTTCCCGGCGCCGACCCTCAAGGTCACCGAGGGCCCACCGACGTCGGCCGACCTCACGCCCGTGCCAGAGGAAGACGATTCGACGACCGCGGCGACCGGCACGGTCGACATCGGCGTCGTCGCCCCGGCGCCGACCACTGCAACCGCAGCCACCGACGACTCGAGCAACACCGGCACGATCGTCGTCGTAGTTGTTGTCGTTGCGGTCGTGCTGGTCGGTGGCGGCGTCGCCCTGACCCGTCGCAGGAGCACGACGCCGAGGGCCTGATCGGGTGGTCGGTGCAGCCGCAGACTTCCGCGGTCTTGAACTGACGAGACACGATCTCGGTGGATGAATTACAACGGCGATCAGCTCCAGCGTCTCGTCGACGCGGCACGCGAGGGCGACGACGTGGCCGTGCAGGAGCTCGTCCGCTGTACTCAACCGGTGATCTGGCGGCTCTGCAAGGCTCTGGGTTCCGATGGCGAGGCGGAGGATCTCGTCCAGGACACCTATCTCCGGGCCTTGCGTTCGCTGTCGAATTATCGCGGTGACGGCCAGGTGATCGCCTGGCTGTCGTCGATCACCCGGCGCGTGTGCGCTGATCACGTGCGCGGGCGAGTGCGGCAGCGCCGGATGGTTGGCGTCCTCATCAGCAGCGCTGCCAACCAGTCGGCGACTGCGCCGGGCAATCCGACGCAGGAGCTGCTGAAGTCGATCGATCCAGATCGCCGAGAGGCCTTCGTGCTCACCCAGGTGGCCGGATTGTCGTACGAAGAGGCTGCCGCCGTGCTCGAGTGCCCGATCGGCACGATTCGGTCGCGCGTTGCTCGGGCCCGGGCCGACTTGCTGGCAGAGGTGCGCGCCGCGGAAGCCTCGTAGCCGGCTCCTCGGCCGCGGATCAGAGATGCGGCAAGGTGATGGGTGGCAGCGTGATGGGTGGCAGCGTCACCGGTGGAACGGTGATCGGTGGCACGGTGATCGGTGGAACCGTGATCGTCGGCACGGTGATCGGGGGGATCGACACGCCCGGAAGTGTGATCGGGACCGTGATCGGCGGGAGACTGATCGGCGGGAGACTGATCGCCGGCACCGTGATGGGCGGCAGGGTGATTGCCGGCACCGTGATGGTCGGCGTCGTGATCGCTGGGAGCGTTGTCGCGGGAGCACCTCCCACGGATGTCGTGACGGAGGGAACGGTCAGCCCAGGAACCGTGACCGCGGGTGTCGATGCCGGCGCGCTCGTGGCTTCCACCGTCGTGCCGTCGCTCGACGTGCTTGCTTCCGACGGGGACACCGTCGTACCGGTGACAGAAGACGTTGACCCGGTTTCGCCCGGGGTGGTTGCCGCGCCCTCGGGGACGGTCCCGGTGTCGGGAGCGCCGATAGCGGTGTCGGTCTCGTTCGGCGCAACCGACTGGGTCGGTCCGTCGATTCCAGACTGCTGCTGAATGCCTGAGTGCGGCTGAGTGATGGTGTGTTCGACGTTGGGCTCGGAGTACACGCTCGTGACCGGGCCGAGCCCCAAGCCGGTCAGGGCGATCATGCTTCCGGCCAACGTCGACGCTGCAGGAGCAGCAGCGATGCGCCCGAAGATCGCCAGCTGGGCCAGCCACGAGAGGGGACCCATCGCCTTGCGCAGATCCCCGATCGAGATCTGCAGGAATGCTCGGACGACCTCCGGGTCGAACTGGGTTCCCGCGCAGCGAGTGATCTCCAGCCGCGCTTCCTGGATCGTCATCGGCTTCTTGTACGAGCGCGCCGCGGTGATCACATCGAAGACATCGGCGACGGCGACGAGCCGGCCGGCGTAGGCGATGTCGGTGCCGGCCAATCCCATCGGATAGCCGGAACCATCGAACTGCTCGTGGTGCTCGCCGATCGCCCTCGTCCAATCGCCGAGCCAGTCGGCTATCGGTCCGCGAACGAGTTCGAGCCCCTCGGCAGGGTGGGTCTTCAGCAGCAGCCACTCCTCCGGCGTGGGCCTGCCAGGCTTGCGCAGGATCTCGCCCGGTACTCGCAGCTTGCCGATGTCATGGAGCAGGGCTGCCCAGCGCAGCTTCTCGCGGTCGTCAGTCTCCAGATGAACCTGGTCGGCGAGCAGTTCCGAGATCGCCCTGACGCGCTCGGAGTGCCCCCGGGTGAGCGGATCGTGATGGTTGAGTGCGGCGACGAGCGACAGCAGCTCTGTCGCACCGGCTTCCGTTGTGGTGTCGACCTCTGCGTGTTGCAATCTGCGGGCAAGTTGCTTCGTGGTGCCCGAACGCAGTGCTACCGAGAAGCGCGAGGGCACCCGATCGGGAAACACCAACGACAACTTCAGCAGAGCCGCCAGCGGCAGGGCGCGCCGCGCCAGGCGATCGGTGAGGACCAGCACGACTGTGGAGGCGGCCAGCAGGGCGATCCACCAGAGCACTCGCCACATCAGGTCGTGCGGCGACGGGAGGAGGCGCGACAACATCGCCGACGACACGAGGGCGGCCGCGATGGGTGTGAGGAAGGTGACCAAACGGATGGATGCCGAGGCCAGCGGGTGTCCGCGCCACGAGCGCAGTTGCTGTTGTGTGGGCGCGACACCTAAGGGCACCGATCGTTCTCGGCATCGCCGGGCCGGCGAATGAGTCAGGAGTTCGGCAAGATGCCTGATGATTCACAGCACGAGCAGGCTGAACACCCGAGAACCGGCCACGCCCAATACGGCGCCCAAGGCCGCTCCGCCGACGATGTCGGACAGGTGATGGATGCGCACGTAGACGCGGCTGACGGCGACGACCACGGCCACCGAGTACCATACCGGTGCCAGTGACGGCCCGGTAGCTGTGGTGAGAATCGCGGCAGCGAAGAACCCGGCGGAGGCGTGACCGCTGGGAAAGCTGGAGGTGGTGGGTCGCCGCACGCGGTACCGAGGGTCGCCCGACTCGGTCGGGCGCATCCGCCGGAACAGGCGCTTCACGCCCTGGTTGACGAACAGGCTCTCTGCGCCGATCAGCGCCGACATGGCCAGCGCCTGACGCCATTTCGACGGATCGATGATGGCCCGGCCTACGCCGATGACGTGCCAGATGCCGCTGAAGTCGCCGACGAAGCTGGCCGAGTTGAACAGTGGGTCGGCCAGCGGGTGGCCGCGCAGCCGTTCGAGCTGTTCGTCGCCCCACGAATCGAAGGATGCAACCGCGCTCACGCGACGAGTGCGGCGTGTCGCAATGGCGCTTCTACGGCGGCCAGTTCGGGCTGACCGCCGAAGGCCGGGCACCATTGCTGGAACGAGCACGATGCACACAGCGGGCCCTGGCGTGGCAAGAAGGTGCCCGTGTTGCACGCTCGTTCGACGGCTTTCCAGACCGCAGTTGTGCGCGTGGTGATGAACTTGACCGACTGCGCCGACGGCAGCGCCGTGATGGTTTCGCCGGTGCGCAGATACATCAAGCGGATCGCCGCTGGGCGACGTCCGAGCACCTCCTCGCACAGGAACGAGTAGAAGTGCACGCCGGCCAAACGGCCCTGCTCGTACTTGAGCCCGGGGGCCCGACCCGTCTTGTAGTCGGTGACGATCAGGCCACCGTCGGCATCGAGTTCGAGACGGTCGATGATGCCGCGCAGCGCAAGCTGGCCGACCTGGGCCTCGAGACGCAGCTCGAGACCGATTTCGCGAATTGCCGAAGGGTCTTCCATGCGGAAGTACGCCTCGACCAACGACCACGCGTCGCCATTGAACGCCTCGATCTGCGCATCGTCGAGGTTCAGCAAGGTGAACTCCGGGTCGATCGAATATTCGCCAACGGCCTGCTGGAAGCACGACCGGGCGGTGTCGATGGTGCGGGCCGCGTTGGCATGGGTGAAGAGCAGTTCGAGCACCCGGTGCACCAGCGACCCCTTGGTGGAATGCGGGCTCGGAGTTTCGGGCAGCCGCTCGATGCTGGCGAACCGGAAGGCCATGGGGCAGGAGGTGAACGCCTCGACCCGGCTCGGCGAAAGACTGGTTGGCACCGGATACATGCCCCCATCGTAGAGAAGGGGTGCGCGACAGTGGACGATCCCCGTCTGCAACGGCGCGGGTTGGCGGTGTTGACGCAGCTAGAGGGTCGCGGCTACGAGCCCGGCCACCATGTCGGGGTGGGTCATCGGACCGAAGTGGTCGAGCTCGTCGACCTGCACGTACTTTCCGTTGGGAAGGTGCTCGGCAACGGCGCGGGACAGCCGCGCCGGCGACTCCTCGGCCAGCGTACCGCACACGACCAGAACCGGGATGGCGATGTCCGGGAGCAGGTCCCACGTTCCTTGTTGCCTGCTCATCTCGAACGTGGTCGCCTCCCACTCGGGACTGCACTTGAGATGTACCTGTCCGTCTTCACCCTGGCGGAAGCCATGGCGGACGTACGCTTCGAGCGCGGCGCTAGTGAATCGACTGAGCGGAGGCTTCGACGCGAAGTTGGCAATCGCCGCGTCGAACGACGGAAAGGTCGCCCGACGCCGACGCGCTCCCTCCGCCAACTGCGGTGGCGAGTCGTCTGTGACGACGGCGCTGGGATCGAACACGATCGGTTCGTAGATGACGAGGTGCGAGAAGAGGTCGGGATGACGGTGCGCCGCAATCAACAGGCACGCGCCGCCCATCGAATGTCCGAAGGCCGGCAGCGGGCGAGTGAGGCTGAGAGCTACCGCTTCGACATCGTCGGCGTATCGGTTCCAGTCGACGCTCGCATGCTCGGGTTGTGGCGTGTCGCCGTGACCCCGGTAGTCGAGGGCGATCGAATGGAACCGCGCGGCAAGAGCCGTCGCCAACGGTTGGTAGCAGTAGCCGTGGAAGCCGGTTGCGTGCGAGATGAGCAGGGCCGGCAGATCGGGATCGCTGTCGGCACGGTGGCCCGCCAGGTCGTGGACGGCCACCGCTACGCCGTCGGAGGAGTTGACGATCATCAAGCGTTGTTTTGCTTGCGCCGGCGACGCCACCAGATCGCGAAGATCCGATCGATGGCGATGCCGAGCACCACTGCAACGATGATGGCCCAGCGGGTCTTGGCGTCCTTCTGGAAGAAGAGGAAGTGGATCGACGTCGAGTTGCCGTTCTGGAAGAAGAAGGTCACGCACGCAGCGACGACGATGGCGAGGCCGATCAGGGTGACGCTCGGCCCGTTGCGGCCGCTGGCGACGGGACGCTGACCTTCGCGCTCGTTCTCGTTGTCCATGTTCACCGTGGTGCTCCTTCTCGATCAGGCTCCGGACTGAGACCCCAGGGGCAAACTAGTCGAACCTCGGATCGCGCCGGGTTGTTCGAGAAACGATGGAGGGCCGGGAACCAACCGAGGTCGGATTACGACTGTTACGGCATGGAGTGCTCACAATGGCGTGATGCTCTCTCGGCGATGGCTGATGGGGAGCCCGTCGAGATCGACGAGCGACTGGTCGCCGCGCACCTCGCACATTGTCCAGAGTGCAGGTCGTACGGCGAGGCGATCGCGTCGGGGCCGAAGGGGATGAGCCCTACTGATTCGTCGACGGCGATGCCCGACCTGTCGAAGCCGATCTCGCGACTCAACGCCGCCGCCGATCGCGCTGCCCATTGGAGCATTCTGCGAATCCTGCTCGCCGTCGTGGCCGTGCAGGTCATCGCCTTTGCGCTTCCGGCGCTCGTGCTCGGTGAGGAACAGGACACGGCCACACATGCGGCTCGCCACCTCGGTGCCTTTGGTGTCGCCTACGGAGTAGCCCTGCTGGTGGTCGTGGTTCGACCGGCACACGCTCGATCGATCCTGCCAGTCGCGTTGGTGCTTGCCGGCGCGCAAGTGATCGCTGCAATCGTCGATCTGGCCGGCGGCCGCATACCGCTGGTGAGCGAGGCCCAACACCTTCCGCAGGTCATCAGCGTGGTCCTGATCTGGTTGTTGGCGGTGCCGTCGACGCGACGCGCTGATCCGACTGCCGAGCGCACGCGACGTTCGCGTCACCTGGAGATGGTCGAAGGGAACCGTCGACCAGGCTGAGACTCAGTAGTGGCGTTCGAGCGGTGGGCCACTCCGCAACCGGTCCATCGACGCACCGACCGCGTCGGGGTCGCTGACCGCGCTCCACAACGTCTCCAGCCACCACGTGGCCCCGGCCTCTGCCCAGGCCGCGGGCGAGTGCTCGCTCCACGCCCCCTCGACGACGACGTCGTAGCGACGGTCGGGCAGCTGCACCTGCTGCAACTCCTCGAGTGTGCACTGCCGCGCTCCACCCTCGGCAACCACTTGCGGGATCAGGCCATCGCACGAGAGTGCGCGGGTCATCGATTTCTTGGATCCGAGCGCGCCGACGCACCAGATCGGTACGCCTTGCGGTTGCTTGGTGTGACTGATCGAGGGAAAGTCGCACGGCTCGATCGTGTAGTGCTTGCCGTGATGGGCGAACGGCTGTCCGGCCCACAAGCCGCGGACGATGCTCAGGCCCTCGTCGAGCAGTTCGCCGCGCACCACCTTGTCGGTCTGTTCGCCGAAGGCTGCGTATCCGCTGTCGGGTGCCCCCAATCCGACGCTGATGATCACCCGGCCGTTCGACAACCTGTCGACCGTCGCAACCTGGCCGGCGAACTCCCAGGGTTTGCGTCGAGGAAGCGGGGTGAGCATCGTGCCCAATCGAATTCGCTTGGTTTGGCAGGCGGCAACAGCCAGCGCAACCCACGCGTCGACACCCCACACCGGTTCCCAGACGAACAAGCCATCCCAGCCATGCATCTCGGCGACTGCCGCCAGTTCGCCGATCTCGGCGGCATCAGCCCACGGCACCACGAAGCCGAACTTCATCGCCTCATCATCGCGCTTCCCGGAATCAGGGCCGAACCGATGATCGACTCGGACAACATGCAAGCAGATCCCAATTAGATTCAAGGCATGGACTTCCAGCTGCCCGAGGCCGATGATCCTCGGCGCGTGGCAGTTCGGCAGTGGCTCGACGCACACCCGAAACCCAACGGCTGCGAGCTCGCCGATGCCGGCTACGTGGCGCCGCAATGGCCACAGCCTTGGGGGCTTGGCGCCGATGCGATCCACCAGCTCGTGATCGACGACGAGTTCTCGAAGGCCAAGGCGCGTCGACCGGTCAATCCGATCGGCATCGGTTGGGCGGGGCCAACGCTTCTCTACGCGGGTACCGATGCCCAGCAGATGCGCTACCTGAGGCCGATCCTCTCCGGCGAGGAGTTCTGGTGCCAGCTGTTCAGCGAACCAGGAAGTGGAAGCGATCTGGCCAGCCTCCGCACGAGCGCTGTGCGCGATGGCGACGAGTTCGTCATCAACGGTCAGAAGATCTGGACGAGCGGTGCGCAGCATGCCGCGTTCGGAATCCTCCTGGCTCGCACCGATCCGGAAGCGCCGAAGCACAAGGGCATCACCTACTTCATCTGCCCGATGGACGTTCCTGGCATCGAGATCCGCCCGATCACCGAGATGACTGGCGGGCACACCTTCAACGAGGTGTTCTTCGCCGATGTGCGGATCCCTGCAGCGAACATCGTCGGTGAGCTGAACGATGGCTGGCGCCTCGCCAAGGTGACGCTGGGCAACGAGCGGATCTCCCTGTCGACCGGCGGTGTGCTGTGGGGCAACGGGCCGACGGCGCTCGAGCTGATCGCTTCGATCACCGATCGGGGCCCAGTCACCGATGCGCACATGCGCCAACGGATCGCCGATATCTTCATCGAGCACACAGTGCTCGACCTCATCCGCCTCCGCACGTTGTCGGCGAGGTTGAAGGGCCAACAACCCGGGCCGGAAGCGAGTATTCGCAAGATCCTCGCCGACGAGCACGGCCAGCACGTGATGAAGCTGGCCCGTGACTTCATCGGGGCGGCGGCAATGCTGACCGGTGGCGATGGCGTTCAGGAGTTCGTGCCCGGCACCGACACCAAGGGCTTGGGCCCCGGCAAGCCGGCAGGTGGCCTGTTGCACCCCGGGTGGTACGACGGGTTCCTGTTCAGTCAGGCCCTCACGATCGGCGGAGGCACCGGCGAAGTGCAGCGCAACATCGTCGGCGAAAAGGTGCTCGGTCTGCCCCGCGAGCCCGTCGTCGCTGGTTAGGTCAGCGTCGGCCCACGCGTGTCGCGGGCAATCGATACTGTGGGAGCCGGCTCGTTCGTCGACGGCGGTGAGGTCGGGCCTTCTATCGATGGAGGAGCACGATGCGAGTTGTCGCCAGCGAGTTCATGAGTCTCGACGGGGTGGTGCAGGCCCCCGGCGGGCCCCAGGAGGACACCACCGGCGGGTTTCGCCATGGCGGCTGGTCGCAGAAGTTCTTCGACCCCCAGGTGATGGGAGGGCTCATCGGCGAGCTCGCCGAGCGAAGCGAGGCGCTGCTCCAGGGTCGGCGCACCTATCAGGTGTCGTCGACGGCATGGCCCGACCGAGCCGGGGATCCCTTCGCTGACTGGATCAACGGTGCGCAGAAGTACGTCGTGTCGAACACGCTCTCGGATGCGGACCTCACCTGGCATCCGACGGCGATCATCCGCGGCGGCGATCTCGTCGAACAGGTCTCCACGCTGCGTGATCAGCCAGGCGGTGACGTGTACATCTACGGCAGCCTGTCGTTGGTGCGGGCGCTGCTGACGGCCGGCCTGATCGACGAGCTCATCCTCATGATCGAGCCGATCACCCTCGGCGGCGGGAAGACCCTGTTTCCCACCGATGGTGTGGCGCGGACCTTCGAGCTCGTGTCGGCCCAGACGGCAGCCACCGGCGTTCAGGTCTGTCGCTATCAGCCCACCCGCTGACACGCTCCCGGGAGTGACCCGAGGAACGCCCGATCTACGCGGATCACCGAGCACCGAGCACCGACGAGAACAACGCACGGAGCCGGCGATTTGTGGGTCGTCGGCGCGCGGGCTCGCCCAGGGTCAGGGCGTCTTACGCCGAGGCGCCGCCGTACCGCCGTAGGCCGCGCCGCCAGCACCAGCGCGATACGACGAGCAGCACGGCGGTGAAGCCGATCATCACGAGCACCGACTGCCAGGCCAGCCGACCCGTCACGGCTTCCGAGGGAACGGTGATGGCGAAGGCCAGCGGGATGATGAACGTCAGGCCGTAGCGCAACCACCCCGGATAGATGCCGACCGGGTACTGGCCGGCGCGGAACAGGCCGTCGAACAGCTCCTGCACCTCGTTGATCCGCACCAACCAGAACGATGCCGAGGCGAGCATCAGCCAGAAGCAGTAGATCGAGACCAGCCCGCTCAGCAACAAGGCGACGAACGCAACGAGGTGGTGCCAGTGCATCGTCGAACGAAGTTGTACGAGCGCCACGATGAGGACGACCAAACCCACGAGCACGTCGGTGAGTTGCCAGAAGCGAACGTCGCGGATGCTCACCAACAGTTGCGCATCCGCAGGCTTGGTGAGGGCGAAGTCGAGCTTGCCTTCGCGCACGTCGTTGACCACACGTTGCATGTTGGGCTGGATGAACGTGCGGATGATCCCGCCGACGAGTGTGAACACGCCCATCACGGCGAGCAGTTGCGGGCGGCTCCATCCGCCGAGCTCGTCGGTCTTGGAGAACACAACAGCAAGAACGATCAGTCCGGTAGCCACGGTGAGCAACGATTGCAGGAGTTGGAGGAAGAAGTTGATGCGGTACTGCATCTCGTTCATCACCCCGATCCGCAAGAACGTTGCGGCCAGTCGCACTCGACCTCCACTGAGCTCGTTGGTCGACACGGTCACCCACCCACCGAGCTGAACCGCTTCACGGCTCGCGGCCACACGGCCTTGAGCAGGCAGATGCCGACCAGTATCCAGAACACCTGCATGCCGAGCCCCACGAAGAGGTCGCGCCGCGCGATCGGGCCGGTGAGCGCAACGATCGGGAAGCTGAACGTCCAACGGAACGGGAAGTACCACGTGAGGGTTTGGAACCAATTCGGCATCAGGACCAGGGGGAACACGCGGCCCGACAGCAGCATCTCACTGAGGATGTAGCCCTCGAAGATGGCTGCGACGCGGGTGGTCCAGAAGGTGATCAGACCCAGTGTCCACTGGATGATCGCTCGGATCAGATACGCACCCCAGATGGCGAAGAAGAACACGAGGCACTGCAGCGCGCTTGGGCTCAGGGTCGGCCGGAACAGCAGCACGAGCACAACTGCAATCGGGAGCCACAGAACAAGTACCACGAGCTTCCAGCCGGCAAACGAAGCAAGGTCCTCGTGGATCGGGTGAACCGGCTTCATCAGCTGGCCGGCAAACGTGCCCTCTTTGATGCGCTCCTCCCAGGCGAACGGCGTGAGGACGATGTTCATGTTCCTCACGAGTGTCCACACGATGTAGTACGCAGCGAAGGCACCGGGTGTGAGGCCGTCGATCGAGCCGCCGTGGGCGCGGGCGATCGTCGACCACACGACGAGGTAGACCACCGGCTCGGCGATCATCCCGATCATGTAGAAGTAGTTGGCGGCGCGGTACTGGAACTGCGTCAACACGCCCTGGCGCATGTGCGCGGCGTACAGCGTGATCACGAGGCATCGCCGGCATCGGCGAAGAACTGCTCGATCACGTCGTCGATCGGCGGGTCCTCGATCGTGAGGTCGATCACATCGTGGTCGGCCAGGAGGCGAGAGGTAGCTGTGGCAGTCTCGGCTCGCGGTGCATAGATCGTGATCTCCTCACCGTCGGCGAGCCGCGCGGTGATCGTTCGTTGGGTGGTGAACTGATCGGAGAGCGTCGACAGATCGCCGTCGAAGATCAGGCGACCGTGGTGGATCACGATCACCCGCTTGCACAGGGCCTGCACGTCGGCCATGTAGTGACTGGTGAGGATGACGGTGGCGCCGTAGCGGCTGTTGTAATCGGCAACGAAGGCACGAATGCGGCGCTGCATCGTGATGTCGAGCCCGATCGTCGGTTCGTCGAGGAAGAGCACTTTCGGTCGGTGAAGGAGCGCACCGGCGATCTCCGTCTTCATCCGCTCGCCCAACGACAGATTGCGCACTGGTTTGGTGACGAGGTCACCGATCTCGAGCAGCTCGATCAACTCGTCGCGCAGGTTCGTGAACTCGGGGCGCGGTATCCGGTAGATCGCCCGATTGAGCTCGAACGAATCGAGCGCGGGCAAGTCCCACTGGAGTTGGTTGCGATTGCCCATCACGAGCGTGATCTGTCGCAAGAGTTCGGCCGGTCGTCCCTTCGGTTCGAACCCCAGCACTCGACAACGGCCTCCGGTGGGGTGCAGCAGACCCGACAACATCTTCAGCGTGGTGGTCTTGCCCGCACCGTTCGGGCCGAGAAAACCGACCACCTCGCCGGGTTCGATCGTGAACGACACCGCATCGACGGCGGTCACCTCTCTCGTCTGACGACGGACCAAGCTGCGAATCGAGGCGCGCAGGCCCTGCTCGCGCACGGGTACCTTGAAGGTCTTGGAGAGATCGTCCACCTCGATGATCGCCACGGCACCCATCCTGCCGCATCGCGCTCAGCCGGATCGTCGTCAATTGGCGTCTGCAACTGGGGATCCGGGGGCCAGAGATGAAGGTTGTCCGCAGACGACCGGTGAACTCGGCGCCCAGATCGCTCTCCCGGCTCGGTGCGTTCTCATCGGTCGCCGCCGCGATCGACTTGCATGGGCGCGATTGCGGAAGTGCCACTTCCGTTTCCCCGCCCAATCGGGCTTGATGGGAGTGATTTCGGAATCGGTGCTTCAACAATCGCGCCCAAGGGAAGTTGGTGCGACGCATTTCGTGATGGACTTCGGCCCCCCGCTTCACGTGGAGCCGGCGCTGCGCTTCGCCGAGCAGGTCATCGCCCCGGTGAAGGCGTCCTGAGCCGGGAAGCCAGCTAGCGTCGACAGCGTGTCCGAGGCTGCCATCGACGACAAGATCGACGCGTTGCGCACCGAGCTGCGTCGCCTCGGCCGGGTGATCGTCGCTTTCAGCGGCGGAGCCGACAGCGCGTTCCTTGCGGCGGTCGCTCACCAGGTTCTTGCTGCCGACGCACACGCCGTCACGGCCGTTTCTCCATCGCTCGCAGGAGACGAGGAAGCCGACTGCAGAACGTTGGCCGAGGAATGGGGCCTGCAGTGGACACCGGTGGTCACGCACGAGATGGAGCGCGCCGCCTACCGGGTCAACGACACTGATCGGTGCTTCCACTGCAAGGCCGAGCTCATGGATGTGGTCGCGCCGATCGCCGCGGCCACCGGTGCCACGGTGGTGCTCGGAGTCAATCTCGACGATCTCGGCGACCATCGGCCGGGTCAGCGTGCCGCCGATCAGCGTGGCGCGGTGTTCCCTCTGGTCACCGCTGGGTTCACGAAAGCCGACGTGCGCGCTGCGTCGCAGTTGCTCGGCCTGCGCACGTGGAACAAGCCCGCCGCGGCCTGCCTGGCCAGTCGGGTTCCGTACGGAACGGAGGTCACCGTGGCGCTGCTCAGTCAGGTCGAGCGTGCCGAGGCCGCGCTCAAGCGTCTCGGCTTCGCGGAGCTGCGCGTTCGTCACTACGGCGACACAGCCCGGATCGAGGTTCCGATCGATCGGTTGCCCGACGTCATCGCCTGCCGGGACGATGTAGTCGCGGCCACGAAAGCGGCCGGCTACCTCTACGTCACCATCGATCTCGAAGGGTTGCGATCCGGCAATCTCAATCAGACATCGGCGCGCCCACAGGGATCGACGCCATGAAGTTGTCGATGATGATCGACTACTCAGGCGGCTTCAAGGAGGCCGTCTCGCGCATCGCCGACCTCGAGAAGGCCGGCCTCGACCAAGTGTGGGTCGCCGAGGCGTACAGCTTCGACGCGATCAGCCAAGTCGGCTATCTGGCGGCCAAGACCGAGCGCATCGAGATCGGCACGGGCATTCTCAACGTCTACTCACGCACAGCGGCCCTCGTGGCCATGACCGCCGCGGGCTGCGACTTCGTCAGCGACGGCCGGTTCATTCTCGGGCTCGGGGCCAGCGGTCCGCAGGTCATCGAAGGCTTCCACGGCGTGCGCTACGACAAGCCCATGCAGCGGATCAAGGAGTACATCGAGGCGTGTCGGATGATCTGGAAGCGAGAAGAGAAGTTCGACTTCCAGGGCCAGACCTTCCAAGCCCCACTCCCACCCGGCGAGGGGACGGGGCTCGGCAAGCCGCTGAAGCTCATCAACCATCCGGTCCGCAGCGACATCCCGATCTGGTGGGCGAGCCTCAAAGGTCTGAGCGTCACGGCCACGGCCGAGATCGCCGACGGTTGGTTGCCGATCATGTTCATCCCCGACAAGTACCAGCAGGTGTGGGGCGACCAGTTGAAGGCAGGATTGGCCAAGCGCGACCCCTCGCGCCCGCGGCTCGACATCGGCGCCGGTGGAATGCTGGCGATCGGCGACGATCTCGTCGGCGACAAACAGACGGCGATCCTCGACCTCGCCAGGCCGATGACGGCCCTGTACGTCGGAGGCATGGGCGCCCGCGGCAAGAACTTCTACAACGACATCTGCCGCGCCTACGGCTACGAGCAGGAAGCCGTCGACATCCAAGACCTCTACCTGGATGGCAAGAAGGGCGAGGCCGCGGCACGCGTGCCCGGCGAGTGGCTGGCGCTGTCGAACCTGGTCGGCCCGGCGAGCTACATCAAAGAGCGTGTCGGTGCCTTCAAAGAGGCCGGGGTCACCGTGCTATCGGTCAATCCCATCGGACCCGACGCGGTGCGCCAGGTCGAGACGTTGCGGGCGATCGTCGACGACGCCTGAATGCCGATACCGTCACATGTATGACGACAAGCGACATCGCCGGGTTCGTCGAGCCCGGCTGGGAACCCGTCAAATCGGCATTCGAGAAGAACTTCGAGCTCGGTGAAGAGGTCGGCGCGTCAGCCGCGGTCTACCACCGTGGCCACAAGGTCGTCGACATCTGGGGTGGCACGTTCGATCAGTCGAGCGAGCGACCGTACGACGATTCGACGTTGCAGCTCATGTTCAGCACCACGAAGGGCATCACCGCCATTGCTGTTGCCATGTGCGTACAGCGCGGTCTGCTCGACTACGACGAGAAGGTCGCCACGTACTGGCCCGAGTTCGCGGCGTACGGAAAAGGTGAGGCCACGGTTGCTCAGCTGCTCAGCCATCAATGCGGGCTCATCTGCCCCGACGGGCCGGTCACGCTTGCTGATGCGCTCGACTGGAAGACCATCACGGCGATGCTCGCCGCCACCAAGCCCGACTGGCCGATCGGTTCGGGCCACGGCTACCACGCGCTGACCTACGGCTGGCTTGCCGGGGAGCTGATCCGTCGCACCGATGGTCGCTCGCCGGGAGAGTTCCTCGCCGACGAGATCGCCGCGCCCTTGGCGCTCGACTTGTGGATCGGCCTGCCCGAGCCGCTCGAATCGCGTGTGTCGCCGATCGTCGGCAGGCTGACCGACGACCAGCTCGATCCAGCTGTGCGGGCAATGATCGAAATGTTCATCGGTCCTGAGACCCGAGCCGGACGGGCCCTGTTCCTCGGCGGGATCTTCAAGGTCGACGACATCTTCAACTCGCGTGAAGTTCACGCCGCGGAGATCCCCGCCGCCAACGGCATCGGAACGGCTGCAGCGTTGGCCAGGCTCTACGCGGCGACGATGGCACCGGTCGACGGCGTGCAACTGATCAGCGACGAGATCCGCGAGCGTGCTCGCATCACGGTCACGCCACGGGGCGAACCCGACTTGTGCCTCGTCATGCCGACCACGTTCGGCATGGGGTTCATGACTCACGGATCGTTCACGCCCTACGCCGGGCCCGGCAGCTACGGACACTCGGGGGCGGGCGGGTCGAACGCGTTCGCCCAACCAGAGCGTCAACTGGCGGTCGGTTATGTGATGAACAAGATGGCCGCGAACCTCGCTGCCGACGCCCGCGCCCAGCGGATCACCGACGCGGCTGCGAAGGTCGTCGACTCGCTCTGAGTGCCGCTACAGCGGCCCGCGCAGCCACCAGAGACCGACTGCCCAGGCGATCATCAGCAGCACCACTGCGGCCAGGACGTATCGCCACGTGAGCTCGTGAATGGTGGTCACCGCTTCGCCACTCGTCTGCTGCAGGTGGGCGCGTATGTCGGCATAGGCCTTGGCGAGATCATCGGCCGACGGCGCGGCGTAGGCCTTGCCGCCCGTGGCATCCGCGGCACCTTGCAACTCGTCGAGCTTCACCGGAACCGGGTCGACTTCACCAGTATCAGGGTTGTCGATGGTGCCGTGATCGGTGCCGAAGGCGATGGTGTACACAGGCACCTTGGCATCGGCAGCGATCTGGGCGCCGGCGGCGGTCGGTATCCCCCGCGTCGTTTCACCATCGGAGAGCACGACCAGCGTGCCGGGGGAGTCTTTCGTTGTTCGGTCGGTCTGCAGGATGCGCACACCGTTGGCGATCGCATCGCCGATGGCGGTGCCTTCGCCCAGTTGCAGCGCGTCGATTGCAGCGGTCAGACGTCCTCGGTCGAGCGTCGGTTCGACGGCAACATCGACCGTTCCGCTGAACGAGATCAACCCCACCTCCACATCGGCATCGACCGCGTCGACGAAATCGGCTCCCGCCCGCTTCGCCGCATCGAGCCGATCGGGAGTTACGTCGTTGGCTCCCATCGACAGCGACACGTCGAACAGCAACATGATCTTGCCTGCCGCGTGGGAACGTGTGACGGAACGCTCGACCGGTTGGGCCACACCGAACACGCCGACCGTGAGGGCTGCCAGCTGAACGCCTGCCACCGCGTGCCGCCGCCAGCCCGGCCGTCGCGGGGCGATCTGATCGAGCATCTCGATCTGGGTGAACCGGACGGTGTGCGTCGTCCGGCGCTGCTGGGCGATCAGGTAGGCCACCACCAGAGCGGCCACAACGACCAGCAGCCACAGCCGGGCGGGCGCGAGGAAGTCCCAACTCATCGATGGACCATGGCCGGGCGCAAGCGACGGCGGCGCACGTGTGCGGCGATGTCGGAGAGCCAGTCGCCGGCGGTCGAGAGCTCCAGCCAGTCGCCTCCGGAGGCGCGGACGTTCTGTTCTCGCTGCTGACGTAGCGCGGCGGCGCGTTCGGCGAAGCGGTGTTGGACGGCATGGGTGACCATCACCTCGCGCGTCGCTCCGGTCGACGGATCGGCGAACGTCACCAGGCCGATCGGTGGAACGTCGAATTCGCGTGGATCTCCGATGCCGATGGCGAGGAGGTCGTGGCGCATTGCCAGGGCCGACATCGGAGATGACCAATCCGCTCCGGCGAAGTCGGAGATGACGCAGACGAAGCCGCGACGCTTGCTCAACGCACCCACCCTCCGCATGGCTTCGGACAGATCACCGTGACCGAGCCCTTCGGTGTCAGGCGAGTCGGCGACTGCCTGCAGGATGGCCCGAACGTTGTCGCGACCCAGGCGCGGTGGCGTGATGCGCAAGTGCGGTCCGGCCACCAGCACGGCTCCGAGCCGGTTCTGATTGCGAGCGGTGAGAAAGCCGACAGTTGCAGCCGCAGCCAGAGCGATCTGCGCTTTGGTGCTTCGTTGTGTGCCGAAGTGCATCGCCGCGGAGACGTCGACCACCATCCACGCTTCCAGGTCGTGATCGGCGATCTGGTCGCGCACGTGAAGTTCGCGGGTACGCGCTGTCACGTTCCAATCGATCCGACGCACGTCGTCGCCGGGTTGGTACGCGCGCGATTCGCCCGGCTCGCTCCCGTGTCCGGGGGTGATGCCCTGGTGCTGGCCGTGCAACTGGCCATCGAGCCGCCGGTTGATCGTGAACTCGAGGGATCTCAGCAGCTCGGTGATCGATGCAGGCGTCGGCCCGCTCGGCCACTCGATCGTCGAGCTCGCCGGCATCGTCAGCTCTGCGGAACAGCGGTGTTCGGCATGCTCGTGCTCGGCAGGCCCGAAGTCGGTGCGGAGTTGTTCGGCTTGGGCGACACCCACATCGTCGGCACCGAGCTGAGCACGCGGCTGAGCACGTGTTCGATGGAGATGTCGCGTGCCAACGCGTCGTAGGTGAGGATCAGCCGGTGGCGCAGCACCTCGGGTGCCAGGTCGAAGATCTCCTGTGGCGTTGCGTAGGTGCGACCGCGGAGCAGGGCCAGCGCCTTCGCGCCACGGACAAGTGCCAGCGTGGCGCGCGGGCTGGCGCCGAGTGCGATCACCGGCGCCAGGTCGGCCATGCCTGCCTGCGCGGGCGTGCGGGTTGCCTGC
This sequence comes from Ilumatobacteraceae bacterium, assembly GCA_963720775.1. Taxonomy (GTDB): domain Bacteria; phylum Actinomycetota; class Acidimicrobiia; order Acidimicrobiales; family Ilumatobacteraceae; genus JAENVT01. The sequence goes on from CAVRGR010000003.1 coordinate 262,498, forward strand.
ACGAGATCCACCGCGTATTGCTGCACGCTGCGATCGATGAACACCCCGGCTGCCCGGCGTTGCAGCTCGGCCAGGCCGTGGAGATCGATGACCTGCTCGGCGACGGGCGGCGACACGCTCATCCGGTCGACGATGGTCATCTCCTCGTCCGCCGAAGGGTGTGTCATCGTGATCTTCATCATGAACCTGTCGCGCTGCGCCTCGGGCAAGTGGTACACGCCCTCGGACTCGATCGGGTTCTGGGTGGCGATGACGAAGAACGGCGTCGGAACGTCGTAGGTGTTGCCTCCGATCGTCACGTGCTGCTCGGCCATCACTTCCAGCAGCGCCGACTGCACCTTCGCCGGAGCCCTGTTGATCTCGTCGGCGAGCAGGAAGTTGACGAAGACGGGCCCGAGCTCCACGTCGAACTTCTCGCTCGACGACCGAAAGATGCGCGTACCGATGATGTCGGACGGCAACAGGTCGGGCGTGAACTGCACTCGCCCGAACGTGCCGCCGACCACCTTCGACAACGTCTCTGCGGCGAGCGTCTTCGCCAGCCCGGGGACGCTCTCGAGCAGACAGTGGCCTTGACTGAGCAGGCCGACGAGCATCCGCTCGATCAACCGGCTCTGGCCGACGATGACCTTGCGCAACTCGAAGAAGACCCGCTCGACCACCAGTGCCGTGGCGTGGTCGTCTTGAGGCAGGTTGGTGGTGGCCGTCATCGGGGTTCCGCTCCTTCGGGCGGAACGGTAGCAACGCGATCCGCCAAGGTGGGCGCGCCCGGTCAGCGTGTTGCGTGCGCGTTCATCACGATCGCCACACAGCGGGTGACGCGACGCGCCGTCGGAACGTGCAGGTACTCGTTCGGTCCGTGAGCGTTCGCGCCCGGGCCGAGCACGCCGGTGATGACGAACTGCGCGTCGGGGAACATCTCGCCGAGCATGCCCATGAACGGGATCGAGCCTCCCTCGCCGAAGGCACGCGACGGGTTGCCGAAGCTGCCCAGCGAGGCCTCGTCGAGCGCGTCCTGCAGCCAGTCGGCGAACGCCGGCGCGTTCCAACCGGGCCCCGCATGACCGTGTTCGAACGTGACATGCGCCCCGTACGGCGGATCGGAGACGAGCGCCGACTCGATCGCCGCAAGCGCGGCATCGTGGTCGCAAGTCGGAGGCAGGCGCACGCTGAGGTGCAGCGCGGTGTGTGGTCGCAGCACGTTGCCCGCCGACTCGACCGGCGGAATGCCGTCGACGCCGGTCACGCTGAGCGCCGGGTACCACGTGCGAGCCAGCAACTGCTCGGCCGGATCGGCGACCATTGGTTCGGCCCCGGCGACGAATGGGAAGTGACCGCCGATCGGGAACTGCGCGGCGGTATCGGCGGCCTGTTGCCGGCGATCGGCCGGGATCTCGACGTGCAGCGGCGACAGCAGGATCCTTCCGTCGAAGCTGTCCTCGATCCGGTCGAGAAGTTCACGGCAGATGCGGAACGACGATGGCACCACACCGCTCGCTTCTCCGGAGTGGACGCCTTCGGTGAGGATCTGCACTCGCAGCGTTCCGGCAGCCAGTCCGCGCAACGACGTGGTGACCCAGAGGCGTTCCAGATCGAGGCAGCCGGAGTCGAGGCAGATCACCAGGCTTGGCGTGCCGATCTGAGCGGCGAGCGCCTGCAGGTACGCCGGGAGGTCGGGACTGCCGCTCTCCTCGCTCGCTTCGATCAGCACCACACAACGCGTGTGGCTCATCCCGTTCGCCTGGGCGGCCTCGATGGCCAGCAGCGAAGCGAACGCCGCGTAACCGTCGTCGGCGCCGCCGCGCCCGTAGAGCCGGTCACCTTCGAGGACCGGCTTCCACGGCCCCAGATCATCACGCCATCCGGTCATCTCCGGTTGCTTGTCGAGGTGGCCGTAGAGCAGCACGGTGTCGTCAGCCGAACCACTCCCGAACGCGGGGATCTCCATGAGGATCACCGGTGTGCGCCCCGGCAACTCGTGGACCTCGATCGTGAGGCCGGCGATGGCGCGCTCGGCGCACCAGGCGCGGACGAGCTCTACCGCTCGATCCATGTGGCCGTGCTCGCGCCACTGTGGGTCGTACAGCACGGACACGTTGGGGATGGCGATGTAGTCGTGCAGCACGGGCACGATGTCGTCGGTCCACACTCTGTCGACGTGGGAGGTGAGCATGTCGGTCATCGTCGTGCTCCCATCAGACGGTCGATGGCTCGTTCCGCTTCGGCCACCATCGCCTCGACCAACTCGGCCGCTGGGATCAGCGAGTCGATGGCGCCTACGCCTTGGCCGCACGGCATGAACTCCCTGGCGGAGTCGACCTCGGTCCCGTCGGGATGGCCGAGGTGATTGGCGCCGGCCTTCATCGAGGCGATGGCCTGCGCCGGGAACGCCTTCACCTCGTCCGGATGCGTGTCGTAGTAGTTGGTCCACTCGTTGCGCACGACGCGACAGGTCTTGCCGGTGTACGACCGGCTGACCACGGTGCCGTCCTCCGGTGTGACCAGCAGGGCTTCCTTGTATCCCTTCACAGCCCGCGCCTCGGGAGTGGCGATGAAGCGGGTGCCGATCCACACGCCGTCGGCGCCGAGCGCCAACGACGCGGCCAGGCCGCGACCATCGTAGAGGCCGCCGGCGGCAACGACCGGCACCTGGTCGCTGACAGCGTCGACCACCTGAGGCACGAGTGCGATCGTGGCGACGGTGCCGGTGTGACCCCCGGCCTCTGTGCCCTGGGCCACGACGAAATCGACTCCGCTGGCGACAGCGTTGAGGGCGTGGCGGACCTTGCCGCACATGCTGCCGACGAGGATGCCGTGGGAGTGGAGCAGATCGATCGCCTCGCGCGGTACGCCAAGACCGGCAACGAAGATCCTCGCGCCGCCGTCGATCACCGTCTGGATGCCTTGCTCGACCTGACCGGGTAGGGCCGTCAACAGGTCGACGCCGAACGGCTTGCTCGTCAGCTCGCGCACCGCGGCGATCTCGACCGGCAACTCCTCGGCGGTCATCGTCGAGGCGCCGAGCGTGCCGATGCCTCCGGCCTCGCTGACGGCGGCGACCAGCCGGTGATAGCTGACGCCGCCCATCCCGGCGAGCATGATCGGATGTTCGATGTCGAGCAGATCGGTGAGCCGCGTGTGCATGCGCTGCACCGTAGCGTGGAGTGTTTCGCGGTGCCCAGGTGATCACAAGACACTCCACACCTCTCCTGTGGAGTCTTTCGCGGTGCCCGGGTGATCACCAGACACTCCACAGGAGGATCGGGGTGGGGGAGCGGTAGGGTCCGGGGCGACTTCCCCCGAGAACAGCCAACCGATCGAGGAGGAAGTCGATGATCGATCTCACCCCCAAGGCGTTTGCGATCCTGCGTCGCCAGCACGGTCACATCACGGTGAGACAGCTCACCGCTTCGGGCGTGGGCCGCAACGCTGTCCGACGCCTTGTCGAAGGTGGAGCCATGGTCGCCGCGCACAAGAGCGTGTTGCGGATCGCCTCGGCTCCGGTCACCTTCGAGGGCAGTTGTGTCGCGTTGTGCCTCGCCCATCCGGCAGGTTTCATCACCGGCCCATCCGGTGGGAGGCTGATGGCGTTGCGGCGAATGCCCGCAGCAACATCGATCCACTTCTGTGTGCCGCATGGAATCCACCTCCTCATCGATGGGGTCGTCCTGCGCCAGTCGAGAAAGGTGACCCCCCTCGACACCGTTCGGCTTCGGAGCGGGATCATCGTGGCGTCGGGCCCGCGCCTCGCCTTCGATCTGGCGATCGACCTCTCGCCCTTGGATCACGCATCGGTCGTCGAGCAGCTGATCCAGCGCAAGAAGTGCACCATCCCCGGACTCGGCGCGACCGCCCGTCGGTTGTGCCACCCGACCCGCCCGGGTTCACGGCGGTTCGCCCAAACACTGCTGAGTCGCGGCGACCGGCCCGCCGCAGAATCGCATCCGGAGCTGATCCTCGCCGAGGCGCTTCGTTCCAGAGGCGTTCCTGTGGAGCCGCAGTTCTCATCCCTTCGGCTGCTCGACGGTTCGTCCGCTCGGCTCGACCTGGCAGTACCCGCTGTGCGCTGGGGCATCGAGATCGACATCCATCCCGATCATCTGCTGCTCGATGGAACGGCGAAGGACAAACGGCGCGACCGGCAATGCCACCGCATCGGCTGGCAGATCGAGCGGGTCACCGAGATCGACATGCTCGATGTCGATGGTCTGGTCGACGAGCTCGAGGCCCTCTACACCGCCCGCCTCACCGTCGCCGCCTGAGCGATCCCGTGGAGTTGTTGGCGGCACCATGGGGCGCGCCAAACACTCCACATGGGTCAGAGTTGGTACGGGCCCGGTTGGTGGAAGAAGTGGCGGTGCCACCGCGAGGGAGTGAAGGCAATGGCGCGTGGTTCGTCCTCGAACATCCACCTGGCGAAGTTGCGGCGCGTCCAGTCGCTCGTCGCCAGCACTCGGATCGCACCACGAGCCCCGCGTTGGTGGCTCAGCACGCGGCCGAGAAGTGCCGACATCTTGTGATCGGCAACCAGATGGTGGCGCACGGTCGAGCGGTAGCGGTTCGTCACTGCCGCGGCATCGAGCGGTCCTCCGGCGATGATCGCTTCGGCAGCCAGGCGCGCCGTGAGCAACGCCTGGCCGATGCCTTCGCCGGTCATGGTGTCGGCCGCCATTGCTGCGTCGCCGGCGAAGCACACCCGGCCGGCCGCCAGCGTGGCGCGGTCGATACCGGCGGGAATCGGCCAAGCCGTGTGCCGGTCCTCCAACTGGAAGTCAGGACCGAGGGCTTCGACGACGTGCGCGCGCGGCAAAGGAGGTCGTCCCACAGCTGCTTCATCTCCTGCACCCGGCGTAGGCCGTCGCGTTGCACGCCGAAGCCGATGTTGACGCGACCATCGGGCAAGGGGAAGCTCCACATGTAACCGGGCAGCAGGTCGGCCTCGAACCACACGATCAGGCGCTGTGCAGCGACACCGCTGACGTTGCGCGCATATTGACGAAAGGCGTGCCATTCGCCGAGGTATCCGGGCTCGCCGACATCGAGCGCTTTGCGCGTCGCCGACCACATGCCGTCGGCGGCGACGACGTACGAAGCGTTGATCGTTCCGATCCCGTCGATCTCGACGGCGACCGATCTCGGTGACTGCCGGATCGCATGGAAGGCGTGTCCCTGGTGAACCTGCGCACCCGCGGCGATCGCCAGGTCGACGAGTGCGGCATCGAGCTCTCGCCGCGGTGTGGTCGCCGCGAAGATGCCGTCGGAGGGCAGCGGCACGCACACCTCACGCCCGGACGGCGAGCGCAGCCAGGCGGCATCGACCGACTTCCAGTTCGGCACCATCGACGGTTGCAAGCCGAGAGTCTCCAGCTCGCGCAGAGCAAGCGTGGTGAGCCCGTCGCCGCAGCACTTGTCGCGCGGGAACGTCGCCTTGTCGATGAGCACCACCGATCTGCCTGCCTTGGCCAGCAACGTCGCAGCCGTCGAGCCCGCCGGCCCGGCGCCGACGACGATCACATCGGCAGTCGCGGGCGCACTCATCGGCTGAGCAGGCTACGGCGTGACCACGCCAAGGCGCCGTGCCGGCTTGATCACCGTCTTCCACGCGTCGAACTGCTGCAGCGCACGGGCGCGGATGTCGGGCAGCGCCGGGTAGAGCGCGTCACCCGGGCACGCCGTGTACGACATGTCGCGATGTCCGGCAATGGTCGCAGTGGTCACGGGCGTGCCGGCCGCCCATCGCTGCGAACCTCGCGACACGAAGGAAGTGGTAGCACCGGGGCTGATGTCGATCGAGTAGCGATCAGCGAGCCAAGCCAGCACGTTGACCAACGACGCCTGCGCCGCCGCCGTCGGAAGTTGGCTGGTGAAGTCACCGAGCAAGCAGATGAGCTGGGCGAACCCTTGGCTGCCACCCGTCGCGTCAGCGACGACGGGGCCGGTCAAGGCACCGGCGCGACCCTCCCACACGTCGCCGTCGCGGCCGATGAAGAACTCGTAGCACACATCGCTCCAGCCCTTGGCGGAGCTGGTGTGGAACGCATAAGTGGCTTGGATCAGCGCCGCCGCGCTGCTGTACGAGTTGGAAGAAGCGGTGTGGTGCACGAGGAGGAACAATGGCGTTTCCACCTCGATCGGTCGCCTCGGTGGCAGAGCGGCGCCCCAGGCGGCTCGCGGGTAGATCGACAACCCCGGAAGCACCTCGACCGCCGGCACGGCCGGTCCGAGGGGCGCGGCGGCGGCTCGGGAAACGCCCGCGACCGCGAGCAGCGAGGCGGCGACGAGCGACGCGGCAATGGCGTCACGGCGGCTGAGGCCGGTGGTCGACTGGCAGTCACACATCGGTACCACTTTATGATTCGCCTCAACCGATACGTAGCTGAGGGGATTTTCATGAGCAAGTTGTGTGATGGTCGAGTGGCAATCGTGACGGGTGCCGGACGCGGGATCGGGCGTGAGCACACGCTGAGCCTGGCTGCGCACGGGGCGAAGGTGGTGGTCAACGATCTCGGCGGCAACGTCGACGGCACGGGTGGCGACCTCAGTCCTGCCGAGCAGGTCGTAGGAGAGATCAAGGCGATGGGCGGCGAAGCCGTTGCCAACGGCGACAGCGTCGCGTCGTGGGAAGGTGCGCAGCGGCTGATCAACACAGCGATCGAGACCTTCGGCGAGCTGCACGCAGTCATCAACAACGCTGGGATCCTGCGCGACAGGATGCTGACCAACATGACCGAAGAGGAGTGGGACGCGGTCATCAACGTTCACCTGAAGGGAACGTTCGCCCCCAGCCGCTGGGCGGCTGCCTACTGGCGAGAGCAAGCCAAGGCCGGCAAGCCGGTTGACGGACGGATCATCAACACCACCTCCGTCAGCGGCATCTATGGCAACCCGGGCCAGACCAACTATGGCGCGGCCAAGGCGGCCATCGCCGCGTTCACGACCATCGCTGCGCTCGAGTTGGCCCGCTACGGCGTGACGGTCAACGCAGTCGCTCCGGTGGCCTTGACCCGCATGACGGAAGGCCTCGGCCCGGCTCCGGAGACCGACGAGCAGCGAGAGATGCGCTCACCACGTTGGATCGCCCCGATCGCCACCTGGTTGGCTTCCGCCGAGTCCAAAGACATCACTGGTCGAGTGTTCGAGGCCAGCGGCGACGTTCTGGCGATCGCCGAGGGCTGGGTGCGCGGCCCCCGCCACGCTCCGGTCGAGGACCCGACCATCCTCGGCCCGATCGTGCGTGATCTGCTCGCCAAGGCGCGGAAGAACTCGGGAATGGGCGGCGATCCCGGCGGGTGGCCGCAACCTCAGTCGTGACGTAGGAGCCCTTGGTCGATCACCGCGCGATCGCCGACCGCGGTCGTGAACAGGGCGGTGTCGTCGGCCGTCTCCCACATCGAAACCGTCAGCGCCTCGCCCGGCAGCACGGGCGAGGTGAATCGACCTTCGACGTGTCGAAAGCGTGAGGCTTCGCCGCCGCACAACCCGTGGAGCAGGGCGCGTCCGGTGAACCCGTAAGTGCACAGCCCGTGGAGGATCGGGCGGTCGAACCCGCCGAGCGCGGCGAAGGCCGGATCGCTGTGCAACGGGTTGCGATCGCCGGACAGACGGTAGAGGAGCGCCTGATCGGGCGAGGTCTGGTAGGTGATCTGATGATCGGGGGCACGGTCGGGCGGCTGGTTCTTCGGCCCACCAGGCCCTCGATCGCCGCCCCAACCACCTTCACCGCGTATGAATGCCGAGGAAACGCTGGTGAACAACGGTTGCCCGTCGTTCAGGTCGGTTGCGCTGGTCTCGGTGACCACGACCGCGGCCGTGCCCTTGTCGTACATGGCCACGACGCGGCCCTGCAGTCGCGCCGATCCGCCGACCGGCAGTGCCTTGTGCAGTGTGATGGCCTGCTGGCCGTGCACCAGCAGCGCAGAGTTGAACGTGCCGATGCCGCGCATGGCGGAACCGCCTCCCCAACCGATCACCACCGCGAAAGTGGGGAAGACCTGCTGATCGACTCCGTTGGTGTTCTCGGTCGTGTAGGCCAGTTCGGCGGTGCCGGCGCCGATGCCCACTGCATAGAGCAGGGCGTCCTTGCTCGTCCATGATGCGTCGTACGGCTCGCTGACCGATCCGACGGCTTCCGGGTTCAACGGCATCGATTTCTCCCCGCACTCGTGGTACGGATACCGGTTCTAGTCGATCGACGGATCGCCGATGACGACGGAGACGTCGACGACCGGTGTGTGCCGATCGTGCTCGCGAACGGCCTGCCTGGCGCGGTCGGCGATCGCGCTGATCGCCTGGCCGTCGGCGACTTGGTCGATCGTGAGGCTCACGTGGATCCTGCTGTGCTCGCGCACGACGGTGATGTCGCCGACCAGGTGGCCGAGTTGGCGACGAACTGCTGCCACGTAGCCTGCTTCGACCTCACGCTGGGCGACGGCCGCGGCGACCTCTGTGCTCGCTCCGGGGCCGAACTCGTCGCCCGGGTACAGCGTGACGAGAGGTACACGATGCTTCTGGGCGCAGACGGAGCCCATCTCGTTCAAGCTTGGAGCGGCGCCGCGCTCGCGGGCCAGCACGGCGATGTCGACGTGGTGGTCCAGCGGACAGGACTCGCTCGAATCGACTCCACGACACGGTCCTCCGTGCGAGTCGTTGCAAGAGATCACTTGGTGGCCGTCGCGAATCAACCGATGCTGCAACGAGGTGGCGATGCCTGGTGACGATTCGATGAGAAGCACTTCCATGACCCAACTACAACTGTCCGACGTGTCGAACTCCAGAGTCCTTGGTCCCGAGCGCCCCGACCTGTGGTCGACTCAGGTGCGGAGCAGTTCGTCGACGGCGTCGGTGAGCGGAACATCGCGGCGATCTCCGGAGCGACGATCCTTGACCTCGACGAGTCCGTCGGCGAGGCCGCGGCCCACCACCACGATCGTGGGCACGCCGATGAGCTCGGCATCGTTGAACTTGATTCCGGGCGATACACCGGCACGGTCGTCGAGGAGCACGCGCAACCCAGCGGCCTCGCAGTCGGCCGCCAGTTGCTCGGCGGCCGGAAGCTGCGGGTCGCCCGGCTTTCCAGTGGCGACGATGTGCACATCGGCAGGCGCAACCTCACGGGGCCAGATGAGCCCCTTGTCGTCGTTGTTCATCTCAGCGATAGCGGCGACAGCACGGGAAACACCGATGCCGTACGAACCCATCGTGACCACCTGCTGCTTGCCGTTCTGATCGAGGACGCTCAGCCCCAGAGCGGATGCGTACTTGCGCCCCAGCTGGAAGATGTGGCCGATCTCGATGCCGCGGGCGATCTCCATGGCAGACCCGCACACCGGGCACGGATCACCGTCGATCACTTCGGCTGCTTCGATGGTGCCATCAGCTGTGAAGTCACGACCGGCGGTGAGATGCACCACGTGCCGACCGGGTTGATCGGCACCGGTCACCCACTGCGTGCCGTCGACGATGTGCGGGTCGAGGAGGTAGCGAACACCGGCCGGCTTGTCGGCGCCCAGCGCACCAGGGCCGATGTATCCCTTCACGAGGTGAGTGTTCGCCTTGAAATCATCCTCCGTGAACGGCTCGATCTCGGCGGGCCCGAGCTGTGCTTCGAGCCGCTTCATGTCGACTTCGCGATCACCCGGAACCCCGATCGCCAGTGCTTCGCGGCGCCCGTCGGGGTGGCGGAGCTTGATGACGACGTTCTTCAGCGTGTCGGCGGCCGTCCAAGCCCGGTCGGGGCGACGAAGATCCTCGCGTTCGTTGAGAAGATCGACGAGTGTTTCGATCGTCGGAGTGCCGGGCGTATCGACGACCAGTGCTGCCGGCGCCGAGTCGTAGGCCACCGGTGGTGGAGCAGCGACCCGGACGGCCTCGGTGTTGGCGGCGTAGTCGCAGTTCGTGCAGCGAACGTACGAATCCTCGCCGGCCTCCATCGGGGCCAGGAACTCCTCGCTCGCCGAGCCACCCATCGCCCCGCTCATGGCCGACACGATCACGTAGGGCAGCCCGAGGCGGTCGAACGTGCGTTGGTATGCAACGCGGTGCCGCTGGTAGCTGACGTCGAGGCCCTCGTCGGTGAGGTCGAAGCTGTAGGAATCCTTCATCACGAACTCGCGGCCGCGCAGCAGGCCGGCACGCGGCCGTGCCTCGTCGCGAAACTTGGTCTGGATCTGGTAGATCACCAACGGGAGATCCTTGTAGCTGCTGTACAGGTCTTTCACCAGCAGCGTGAACAGTTCCTCGTGGGTTGGCGCCAGCAACATGTCGGCACCGCGGCGATCCTTCAGACGGAACACGTTGTCGCCGTAGTCGGTCCAGCGACCCGACAGCTCGTACGGCTCGCGGGGCACCAATGCGGGGAAGTGGACCTCCTGGAAGCCGGCGCGATCCATCTCCTCGCGCACCACGCGCTCGACGTTGCGGTACACGATCCACCCGATCGGCAGCCAGGTGAACCCACCCGGTGCGGCGCGGCGGATGTAGCCCGCCCTGACCAGCAGTCGGTGACTGGCGACTTCGGCGTCGGCGGGATCCTCACGCAACGTACGCAGGAACATCGTCGACATTCGAAGCACTGGGTCTACCTCTCGGTGGGGCGGGCGGGGCGGCCGTTGACGCTTGGGAACGGCGGCGAAACACTACCCGCCAGCCGATATACTCGATGAGTCTTTGAAGTTCGATGAACCGAAGGCGTGGGCTCCCAGCGGGTCCACGCCTTCTTTACTGATAAGGCCCGAGATGGGTCAGGAGAGATGAAGGAGGGAGAGATGAGTGACACGGGCACGCTGCGCAAGATCGAGCGACTGATCACGCCGATCGTCACCGACCTGCATCTCGACCTCTACGACCTCGAGTTCCGCGGTGGCACCCTGCGTGTGACCGTCGACCGGCCTGCCGAGGTAGAAGGCGGTCTCGACCTCGAGGTCATCGCCCTGGCATCACGCCTGATCGGGCGCGAACTCGACCACGACGACCCGATGGGTGGGCACTACACGCTCGAGGTCACGAGCCCGGGGCTCGAGCGCAGCCTGCGAACGCCCGCACACTTCCAGAAGTCGCTGGGCAAGACGGTGGCCTTGCGGCTCCGCGACATCGTCGATGCCGATGGCGGGCGCAGCGAACGGCGGCTGCAGGGCGTGCTCGTCGCGGCCGACGATCAGGCTGTCACGATCCGCCTCAACGACGCGGCGATGACGGAGCGAGTCGTAGCCCTCGACAAGATCGATCGTGCCCGAACGGTGTTCGTGTGGGGCCCCGCGCCCAAGCCCGGCAAGACATCCGACGCCAAGAAGAAGCCCGCAGGAAGGATCTCATCATGAGCGGTCTCGACATGTCAGAAGCCGTGCGGATGCTGGCCAACGAGAAGAACATCTCCGTCGACACCTTGTTGCACGTGCTGGTCGATGCTCTGGCCACCGCCTACAAGCGCCGCCCCACTGCGGCAGACGAGGTGATGGTCGAGGTCAACCCCGACACGATGGAGTTCACCTTCACCGCGTACGACGTCGACGAAGACGGCAACTGGGTCAACGAGCGCGACGACACCCCGAAGAAGGAGGAGATGGGTCGCATCGCCGCCCAGACCTTCCGTCAGGTCATGAGCCAGCGCATCCGCGAAGCCGAGCGTGACCGCAAGTTCGAGGAGTACGCCAACCGCGAGGGCGACATCGTCACCGGCATCATCCAGCAGACCGATCAGCGCTACACCCTGCTCGACCTCGGCCGCGTCGAGTCGCTGCTTCCACAGGCAGAACAGGTGCCGTTCGAGCGGCCGGTGCCCGGCGATCGCGTCAAGGCATACATCGTTGAAGTCCGCAAGACGGCCAAGGGTCCTCAGATCGTCGTCAGTCGTACCCACCCGGGTCTCATCAAGCGGCTCTTCGAGCTCGAGGTTCCCGAGATCGCCGACGGCATCGTCGAGATCAAGGCATGTGCCCGCGAGCCTGGGCACCGTACGAAGATCGCCGTGTGGAGCAACGACCACAACGTCGACCCTGTCGGGGCCTGCGTCGGAGCTCGCGGCGGCCGCGTGCGCATGGTCGTCAACGAACTGCGCGGCGAGAAGATCGACATCGTGCCCTACAGCGAGGATCTCGCCGACTACGTCGCCAAGGCCCTGTCGCCGGCGAAGGTCAAAGAGGTCATCATCAGCGACGACGGAACACAGGCCGACGTGATCGTTCCCGATCATCAGCTCAGCCTGGCCATCGGCAAGGAAGGCCAGAACGCCCGCCTTGCCGCGCGCCTCACCGGTGTTCGCATCGACATCCGCGGCGAGACCCAGGTACCTGAGGCGGAGTACGCCGAGGGTGACTACGAAGAGGGCGAATGGGTCGCCAACGCCGAGAGCGGCGAGATGGAGTGGCACGCCGCCGACGGCAGCGTGATGACCCAGGACCAGTGGAACGCCCAGGCTGCGGGCGACGCTCCGCCGCCGGAGGCTGCGCCCGAGGTGGCCGCGCCTGCAGACGACGCAGCGACCGACTCGGCTGTCGCCGAGCAAGTCGAGAAAGTGACACAAGGAGACGGTGACAACGCACGAGCATGATCCACGCCACGCTCCCGTCCGGATGTGCATCGGATGTCGGGATCGTCGCCCCCAAGCGCAGCTGGTTCGCTGCACGCTCGGGGTCGACGGGCCGGCGGTCTGTCGCACTTCGCACGGACGCGGTGCTTGGCTGTGCTCGATGGATTGCTTCGAAACGGCCGTTCGACGTCGGGCTTTCGCCCGCGCCTGGCGGTGTGAGGTGCCGAGTACCACACTCGACGCGTTGCGGATCTCGTTAGAAGGCGTTATCACCAACGTGAGAGACTTAACGGCTGTCGGAACACACTCCGGCACGCCGATGCCAACGAAAGGCTGACCAGGTTTTGGCGAAAAACATGCGCGTGCACGAGCTCGCCAAGAAGCTCGGAATGACCAACGCCGAAATGATGGCGCTGTGCGAGACCATGGGTGTCGGAGTGAAGACTCACTCCAGCACCTTGATCGAGGCTCAGGCCGATCGGCTGGAACGTCGCGCGATTCGTGATGGTCTCACCCGTGACGAACAACCCGAGGAACCGAGGCCGGCCAAGAAGACAGCGGCGAAGAAAGCAGCGGCCCTCAAGGCCGTAAAGCCGGCCGACGGCGAAACACCGCCCGAGTCAGCCGCTGCCCCGGCCAACAAGGCCGTGGCCAAGAAGGCCGTGGCCAAGAAGGCAGCGCCAAAGGTCGAAGAGGTTCAACCCGAGCCAGGGCCGAAGCCGGCCGCGTTCGAGCCTGCCGCCGAGATCGTTCGGGCCCCGACTCCGGTGGAGGTCCCGATTCCGGCGGCCGCCGCCGACGTTCGATCCCCCGTCCCGGCCGCCGAGCCGATCGTTCACGACGACGAGCATGCCCGTCGAATCACCAGCAGCCGGCCCGCGCCGGGCGAGCACCGCCCTGCGCCAGTGGCCGCGACGCCTGCCACGCCCGCGACACCCGCCGTGCCCGCGACGCCTGCGACGCCTGCCGCTCCCGTGGCGGCACGGCCCTTGCCGCCCGAGGCCCGTACCGCAGCTCGCCCGCCCGCTGCCGCCGCCTCGGCGCCTGCAGCTCCTGCCGGTGGTGCTCGACCCGCCGGCCCGCCGCCTGCTGCTCGGCCGACGTCATCGAGCGGCAGGTCGATTCCGCCGCCACCCGGTGGCGGACGTCCGATGTCGTCCTCCGGACGCCCCATTCCTCCACCCCCTGGCGGCCTTCGGGCCAGCGCGCCCAGCGGTGCGCGGACCAACAGCGGTCCGGGCGGTGCGCGGCCGGGTGGAGGATTCAGCGCTCGTCCCGGTGGTCCCGGCGGTCAACGCACCGGTCCCGGCGGTCCTCGGCCTGCAGGTCCGGGTGGCGCACGTCCCGGCGGCTTCGGCGCTCAGCGCCCCGGCGGAGGCTTTGGCGGGCCACGGCCCGGCCCAGGCGGCCCTGGTGGCGGTCCCGGAGGTGGTCCTGGAGGGCCGCGCCCTGGTGGCGGTGGCCCGCGTCCCAACGGTCAGCGCCGCGCACCTCGCAAGAAGAGTCGTGCTCGTCGCCGTCGTGACTTCGATGACATGCAGCCGTCGTACAACTCCAACTACACAGCCACCAATGCACCGGTGCCCGACGGCACCATCATCGTCGAGCGTGGCGTATCGGCACAGGAGTTCGCGCCGAAGCTCAACCGCACAGCAGCCGACGTCATTCGTTTCCTCTTGCAGAACGGGGAGATGGTCACCGCCACGATGACGCTCACCGACGAGCAGATGGAGCTGTTCGCCTTGGAGGTCGGCGCCGAGGTGCTCCTCGTCGAGCCCGGCCAGCAAGAAGAGCTCGAACTGCAGGCGATGTTCGACGACAGCGACGACGACGACGAGTCGTTGCAAACGATGCGCGCGCCGGTCATCACCGTCATGGGCCACGTCGATCACGGCAAGACCACACTGCTCGACCGCATCCGCCACGCCAACGTGGTCGCTGGCGAAGCCGGTGGGATCACCCAGCACATCGGCGCCTACATGGTCGAGCGCGACGGAGGCAAGGTCACGTTCATCGACACCCCGGGTCACGCCGCGTTCACCAAGATGCGCGCCCGCGGTGCCCAGGTCACCGACATCGTCGTGTTGGTCGTCGCCGCCGACGACGGCGTCATGCCGCAAACGGTCGAGGCAATCAACCATGCCAAGGCCGCCGACGTACCGATCGTCGTTGCCGTCAACAAGATCGACAAGGACAACGCCGATCCCGGGCGTGTGCTGTCTCAACTCGCTGAATACGAGCTCGTGCCCGAGGCGTGGGGAGGCGACACCATCGTTGTCGAGATGTCGGCACAACAGAACGTTGGCGTCGACGAACTGCTCGACCAGCTGCTCACCGTGGCCGAGCTCGAAGAGCTCACCGCCAACCCCACCGGGCGCGCCAAGGGCATCGTCCTCGAGGCCAACCTCGACACCGGCCGAGGCCCTGTGGCCACGGTGCTCGTCGACAAGGGCACCCTGAAAGTCGGCGATCCCATCGTTGCCGGCGGGTCGTGGGGCCGGGTCCGGGCGATGATCGACGACAAGGGCAACCAGGTCAAAGAGGCCGGCCCGTCGATGCCCGTCCAGGTGCTCGGCCTGCAGAGCGTTCCCAACGCCGGCGACGAGTTCCGCGCCGCCGACAGTGAGAAGACCGCCAAGACCGTCGGCGAGGCACGCGAACAGCGTCAGCGCCTCAAGGCACAGCGTGGCGACGCCCGTGTGCAGAAGGGTGTCAAGCTCGAAGACATCTTCAGCCAGATCCAAGCCGGCGAAGTCGCTACCTTGAACATCGTGCTGAAGGCCGACGTGCAGGGCTCGCTCGAAGCCGTCACCGAAGCACTGCGCCGTCTCGAACGCGACGAAGTGAAGTTGGCGTTCGTGCACCGCGCGGTCGGCGGGATCACGGAGAACGACATCAGCCTGGCTTCCACCACCAACGCCACCTTGATCGGGTTCAATGTGCGCCCGGATCGCAAGGCCCGCGACCTGGCCGAGGCCGAGCACGTCGAGGTGCGCACCTACGAAATCATCTACAAGCTGCTCGAAGACATCGAGCGGGCGATGGTGGGCATGCTGGCGCCCGAGTTCGAAGAGGTCGTCACCGGCGAGGCCGAGGTCCGCGAGATCTTCCGCGTGCCCCGCGTCGGGGCGATCGCCGGTTGCCTCGTGCGCAGCGGCCAGATCACGCGCGGCTCGAAGGTTCGCTTCCTCCGCGACGGCACGGTCATCTGGAAGGGCGCCATCCAGTCCCTCAAGCGTTTCAAGGATGACGCCCGCGAAGTCCGCGAAGGCTTCGAGTGCGGTGTCGGGCTCAGCGACTTCCAAGATCTGAAGCCCGGTGACCTGATCGAAACCTTCGAAGAGCGCGAAGTCGCCCGCGTCTGACCAGTGGAGCGTTTCCGGGCTACCGGATGCGCGCCAAACACTCCACATGGGGTGATCTGCGTGGGATTGGCGGGAGTGCTTGCCGGTAGCCTCGAACCATGGCCGATCTCGAGTTCTTCTTCGATCCGGTTTGCCCGTGGGCCTGGATCACATCCCGCTGGGTCACCGAGGTCCAGCAACTGCGCGACTACGACGTCACGTGGCGGTTCATCTGTTTGGCAATGATCAACGAGAACAAGACCGAGGATTGGTACACGCCCGAGTACCGAGCCGGCCACGTAGCAGGTCTGCACTGCCTGCGCGTCGCCGACCAGGTGCGCCTCGAGCACGGCAATGCGGAGGTGGCGGCCGTCTACGCGGCCATGGGCGAGGCGATCCACCTGCATCGCCGCCGACCGGAGATCATCGCCGACCCGGTGTCGATCTTCGAGGAGTTGTTGAAGTCGTGCGATCTGTCACCACACATGGCGGCTGCCGCGCTCGACGATTCGCATGATGCGTACATCCGAGCCGAAACCGACCTGGCGCTCGAACGCGCCGGGAAGGGCCTCGGCACGCCGATCATCACGTTCCGTCCGGGGCAACCGAGCGAAGCAAGCTTCTTCGGACCGGTCATCGCCTCGATCCCTCGTGGAGATGACGCGCTCGAGGTTGTGGGACGCCATCGAGATCGTCGCCTCGACGAGCTGCATGGCCGAGCTGAAACGCTCGAATCGTGGGAAGCCGGTCTTCGACTGAGCATCGCTTGGATAGGGTGAGCACCATGTTCGTGCTGGCCCTGGAGGTCGATCTGCACATCGGCCACGCCCAGTCGTTGAAGGACAAGCGAGGGGTGGTGCGTTCGATCGTCGATGGGGCGCGGCATCGATACCACGTCGCCGCAGCCGAGGTCGGCGATCAGAACCTGTGGCAGCGCGCCCAACTCGGCTTCGCGGCCATCAGCAACACCCAACAGCACACCACCGAAGTGATCGACGAGGTCAGCCGGTTCGTCTGGTCGTTTCCGGAGATTGCGGTGCTCGACGAATGCAGGACGTGGCTGTCATGAAGAACGCTCCACGGAGGAACCGATGACCAAACCACGACGTGCCGCAGCTCCGTCGCATCACCGCTATCCGCGCACAGCGCGGCTCAACCAGTCGTTGCGCGAGGTGATCGCCGAGGCGTTGACGCGCATCGACGACGAGCGCCTCCACATGGTCACGATCACCTCGATCGACGTCGACCCTGAGATGAACCGGGCGATCGTCTACTTCGACTCGCTGCTCGGAGAAGCCGGCGACGCCGACATCCTCGCCGCGTTGGCCAGTCATCGGGTGCGGTTGCAGTCGTCGGTCGGACGCGAGGTGCGATCCAAGAAGACGCCGATCCTTTCATTCAAACCGGACGAAACGATTCGGGCGGCTGAACGCATCGAGCGGATCCTCCACGACAAGGCAACGATGCCCGCCCGACCGCCGAGCACCGATCACGAAGCCGTCGACGTCGACAACGCCGGCGCGGACGGTAATGGCGCGACGTAAGGCGCCCACCACACACGGGTTGGCCGTGGTCGACAAGCCAGCGGGAGTCACCAGCCACGACGTCGTCGGAATGCTTCGCAAGCGATTCGACGAGCGACAGGTCGGCCATGCAGGCACGCTCGATCCCGACGCAACGGGCGTGTTGCTGGTCGGTGTCGGCAAAGCGACTCGACTGCTGCGCTTCCTCACCGCGTTGGGCAAGACGTACACGGGAGAGGTCGTGCTCGGCACGTCGACGTCGACGCTCGATGCGGCCGGCGAGATCACCGGCACCTTCGACATGTCGGGGGTGACGGTCGATATGGCTCGGCGTGCCGCGGCAGAACATCTCACCGGACCGATCATGCAGATCCCCCCGATGGTCAGCGCGCTGAGGGTCGAGGGCAAGCGCCTGCACGAGCTGGCGCGTGCCGGGATCGAGGTCGAGCGGGAGGCGCGGCCGGTGACGGTGCACTCGTTCGACGTGACAGCTACCGACGATCCCGCCGTGCTGCGCATCGAGGTCCGCTGCTCGGCAGGAACCTACATCCGCTCGCTGGCCGACGACCTGGGTCGTCTGCTGGGCGGTGGCGCACACCTGCGCAACCTCCGGCGCACCGCGGTCGGCAGCTTCGGTGAGGACGAGTCGCTTCCTCCTGCCGAGTGCGTGCTGATCGCACCGTTGGGTGCGCTGCGCGACTATCCACGCGTCGACGTCGATGAAGCGACAGCCGGCATGGTGCGCCATGGCAGGGTTCTCGATCGATTCGATGGAGATGGACCATGGGCGGTGGTCGATGCGGCTGGGGCGCTGCTCGCTGTGTACGAGTCGTTCGGTGACGTGTCGAAGCCGGCGGTCGTGATCGTCTGAGCGACTTCGTCGCCCCTCGTCAGCGGGGATAGCGTCCTGGTTCGTGCAGATCGTCACCAACCTCGACTCCCCTCCGTGGAAGGGTGAGCGAACGGTGCTGACCATCGGAGCTTACGACGGCGTGCACCGAGGTCATCTGGCGATCATCGAGGCAGTGCGCCGCCTGGCCTCAGCGTCCGGCGCCCGTTCGGCCGTGATGACGTTCGACCGGCATCCGGCGTCGGTGGTGCGTCCGGAAAGTGCGCCGAAGCTGCTGACCGATCTCGACCAGAAGCTGGAGTTGCTCGCCGCGACCGGGCTCGACGCGACCATCATCGTGCACTTCGACGAGGCGCAATCACGAGAAGAACCTGCTCACTTCGTGCGGCGCGTGCTGATCGACGATCTCGACACCTCGATCGTGGTCGTCGGTGAGGACTTCCACTTCGGCCGGGGACGCGAAGGCAACGTCGACCTCCTGCGCCGGCTGGGCGTGGAGGGCAACTTCGAGGTGCAGCCGTTGGAGCTGGTACCCCGAGCCGACGGTGTCGACGAGCCGATCAGCTCCACGGCGATTCGCCGGGCGCTGGCCGGTGGCCAGGTCGAGCTCGCCGCAGAGCTGCTCGGAAGACCGTTCGAGGCCCGCGGTGTGGTCGTCGTCGGTGATCAACGTGGCCGGCTGCTCGGCTTCCCGACGGCCAACGTCGAAGTGCCCAACGCTGTTTGTGTGCCTGCCGACGGCGTCTACGCCGGCTACTACGAGCGACCGAACGGTGACGTGCATCAGTGCGCTCTCAATCTCGGACGCCGCCCGACCTTCTACGAACATGCCGACCATTCGTTGCTCGAGGCCCATCTGCTCGACTTCGAGGGCGACATCTACGGCGAGCGGGCCGAGGTGCGCTTCACCCATTTCCTGCGCAGCGAGCGCAAGTTCAACGGCGTCGACGCCTTGATCACGCAGTTGAAGCAGGACATCGAGCACGCCCGGATCGTGCTCGACGCCCAGCCGAGTTGAACGCCCGCCCAGTTGTCGCCGAGAGTGATGGTTACGTCGAGGGCCAGATCACTTTGCCACCGGAGTCGTAGAGCCCTTTCGTCAGAGTCGTGTCGACCAGTGTTGAGATGTCGGGCACCTGACCGTCGAACAGCCCGATGTCTGCGTAGGTTTCGACCTCCTTCTGGAGCAGGTCGGTGTCGGGCACGCCGACGGGCAGTTCGCTGGCCGTCGAGTCGGTGATGAGCGTTGACTCGACGCCCCACCGGGCGATCTCTCCGTCGGGCGACAGGTGCTGTGCGTTGCCGCTGGCGTTGATCATGTCGACGGCGATCTGCGCTGCCGCCCTTGGATCGGCCAGAGCATCGGCGAGTCCCTTCATCGCGGCGCGCATGAAGTCTTCGGCGGCGGTGCGGAAGTCTTCGAGGAACGTCGAATTCGTGTAAAGCACGCCGAAGCTCCCTGGGATGCCGTAGGCGGTGGGGTCGTAGAGCTTGAACGGAATGCCTGCTGCCTCGAGCTGAAGTGGTTCGTTGCTCTTGTAGCCGGGGAACCCGACGATCTCGGGGATGGCGATGTGCACCTTCGGGTCGAAGCCATCGAGGAGCACGGTCTTGTAGTCGTCGCCTTCGGTGAGTCCGGCCTTCTTCAACATCGCCGCAACCGAGGGAGTGATGGCACCTTTCACCCCGATGGTCTTGCCCTTCAGGTCGGTGAGCTCGTTGCTCTGACCGGCTTTGACGATGAGCGCGTCGATTCCCGTTCGACCGTCGACAGCCAGAGCAACGAAGCCTGCCTCGTTTCGACCTGCGTAGTCGACGACCTCACTGAAGGATCCACCCGACGAGACCTGAGCTTCGTTAGCGGCGATCAGCGGGTAGTTGTCGGTGGAAAAGCTCGGCTTGAGCTCGACGTCGAGGCACAGATCGTCGAAGTAACCCTTTTGCTTGGCGACGAGGATCTCGACGATCGATGCCGAGGCGGCGAAGTCGAAGCTCGACAGGTAAGTGATGGTTCCGGCAGCCTTGTTGGCGTCGCAACGAGCCGCGGGAAACGGTTGACCGGTCTCGACGAGCGGAATCGACGGCACGGTCTCAGGCGGTGCCGTCGTGGCTGCTTCGGTTGTTGGCGCGCTGGCGGTTGATTGCTGGCTGGCTGTCGAGCTCTGGCTCGCGGCGGGCGTCTTGGAGTCGCTGCTGCAAGCAGCGATCAACAGCATGGGCGTGAGCGAGATGAGCACGGCGCGACGAAACGACATTGGCGAGTCCTTTGAGAGGAGGTTTCGAGTTGTTGCCAGTGCACAACGGGCAACTGTCGCGTTGCGAGAAACTCGCGCAGCGCCCCTTCGGTCATGCGTGCTCGGAGAGTAACTCGGCGGGCTCAGCACTTCGTTGTCCGGATGGCATCGAACAACGCCAGCACGTTGTCGGCACCGACGCCGACTCGGTGCCCTGTACGGGAGATGAAGCCGAGTTGGATGCCGGCCGCCGGCTCGCTGACCGCGAAGAACTGCTCGTGCCCGTCACGATCGACGAGGACTTCGGTGAGCAGCGGCGTACCGGCATCGGCGAGGCAGGCACGGGCGAAGCCGGCATTGAGCACTTCGACAGCGACGTGTTGCACCCCTTGGCCATGGCCTTCCAGGTATGCCGCCACGCTTGCCGAGGCCTGCGCCCCAACCAGCACCAGCGTGACTCCGCCTGCCACCAGCGCGCAGATTCCCGGGCGGGCGGCACCAGCCATGGCCACCTCGTGAAATCCGAAGCGATCCTGCAACGACGCCTTCGCCGACTCGAAGTCGTCGACGGCGATCACGATGTGATCGACGCGTGTAGCCACCGTGTCGAGCCCGGACCGCGCCTCACCGGTGCTCGCCGGCTTCTCCGGCGCGGCGTCGGGGCGATGCCCGGCCACTTCGATCCGGTGGGTCTCGGTGAGGAGCACGCGGAACAGCTGCTCGGCGAAATCGGGGTCGATGCCGGCCTCGATGGCCTGCTGCCGCCGTGTGATCACCACGTCGCGCACCCGAGCCGGCTGGATCACCGGGGTGTGGGAGCCCTCCTTCAGGGCGGCGACTTCGCGGCAGACGGCGAGTCGTTCGGCGACGATCGTGAGCAGGGCGTTGTCGAGCTGATCGATTCGGGACCTGAGGTCATCGAGTTCGGCCATCATGTGCACCGTACCCCGTCAACTGCGCTGCGTTCGCTGTGATGCATGCCACCCCATCACGGCTCGTTGCAGCAGGTTGAGCAGCACCAGGGTGATGGTCCCGAGAATGGCCATCGAGAGGATCGCCGCCCACAGCCGATCGCCCTCGTTGTTGGCGGAGGCCCTGGCACCGATCTCACCGAGCCCACCTGTGCCACGCTCAGCGAGGTAAGCAACGACCAGGGCAAGACCGGTGTTGTACTTGGCCGCGGTGAACAACGACGGCAGCGCAGAGGGCAACCAGAGATGCCACAGCACCTCCCACGCCGACGCATCGACAGAGGCGAGCAGCTCGCGACTGGACGGGTCGGCGCCGCGCATCCCGTCGGCTGCAGCGAACGTGAAGGCAGGCAGCGACACGAGCGCGACGATGAAGATGACGGGCTTCTCGGAGAAGGCACCGAGCCCGATCTTGACCGATCCGATGTAGGCCGCGAACGGTGTGACTGCGATGAGGGTGAGCACGGGCTGCGTCGCCTGTTCGAGGAAGCTCGACGCAGCCATCACCGCACCGATCATCAAGGCGACGACGATCGCGAAGGCAAACCCCAACGTCGCGTGCCTCATGGTGGTCAGCGAGGCGCGGAGGTAGTCGTCCGGGAATCGGGCAAGGTAGCGCACGATCCGACTCGGCTTCGCCAGAACGAACGGTCGGATGTCGAAGGCACGCACCAACGCTTCCCACGCGGCGAAGAACGCCACCAGTCCGGCGATCGGCGCGATCACTCGCGTCCGGTTCACAGCGCACCTTCCAGCAAGGCGTGACGCACCTGACTGCAGAGCTCGAAGAACTGGGGATCGTCGTCGACATCGTCGGGTCGCGGCCTGGGGAGGCCGATGGCGATGTCGGCGATGATCCGCGCCGGTCGCGGCGACGTGACGAGCACCCGATCGCTGAGGGCCACCGCTTCGCTGATCGAATGGGTGACGAAGATAGTCGTCACGCCGCGACCTTCCACCAGCTGATTGAGCAACACCCGCATCTCGGATCGAGTGATCTCGTCGAGGGCGGCAAGCGGCTCGTCCATCGCCAGCAACGGGGCTCCCAGGGCGAGGGCGCGCACGAGGGCAACCCTCTGTTGCATGCCGCCGGAGAGCTCATGTGGGTGGGCGTCGAGGAATGCGGTGAGCCCGACTCGCTCCAACAGCTCGATCGGGTCGGTCGTCGTCGAGCCATTTGCCTTGCTGTTGATGTCGAGCAGCAGGCGCGCGTTTGCTCGAACGGTCCGCCACGGCAACAGGCCGGGATGTTGCGGCACGATGGCAACCTGCTTGCGGCGGCGCGCCGCGATGGCCGGCTCGCCGTACACGAGAGCCTCGCCGGAGCTCGCCGGCTCGAGACCGGCGACGACACGCAGGAGCGTCGACTTGCCACACCCGGATGGCCCGATCACGCTCACGAACGTGCCCTCGGCGATGTCGAGATCGATGCCCGAAATGGTCTCCAGCTTCCCGAACGACTTGCGCAATCCCCGCAGCGTGACGGCGGTGGGCATGGGCCCGAGTGTACGGGTGACCGTGATCGCAATCCGAATGAGGCGATCAGGCGCTATGCTGGTCGGGTTCGCTGGGGCTCAACCTCCGGCGTTATGCGCACCGGTTCGTTCGAATCGGAGCGCGACCTCCAACCAAGGAAGGCAACGACATGTCCAAGCAGGACACGATCAACGCGCACAAGGTGCACGACAGCGATACTGGCTCACCGGAAGTGCAGATCGCACTTCTCACCGCCAGGATCAATCAGCTGACCGAACACCTGAAGAGCCACAAGAAGGACCACCACAGTCGTCGTGGCCTTCTGATGCTGGTCGGTCGTCGTCGTCGAATGCTCGACTACGCTCGAAACATCGACATCGAGCGCTATCGCCAGATCGTCCAGAAAAACGGTTTGCGTCGCTAGTCGCAACAAATCTTGGGCCGGGCCTCGTGGCTCGGCCCTTGTCACATCACGAGCAGCAACCGAGTCGGTTGTCAGTCGGGAGTCCCGCACCGCTGCGGGGTTGCCGACTGGGAACCGGCCCGCTGCTCCTTCGAACGGCACACCAGACGTGTGCCGCCAACTGAAAGGAGCTCGCAATGGCAGACGCCATTCGAGTGTCAGGCCCGGTATCGGGAACTGACAAGATCCTGTCGTTCGAGACAGGAAAGCTGGCTCAACAGAGCCAGGGAGCCGTGCTGGCCAGCATCGGCCGCACCATCGTGCTGGCCACGGCCAACGCAGCCAAAGATGTCCGTCCGGGGACAGATTTCTTCCCCCTCACGATCGACGTCGAGGAGCGTGCCTACGCGGCCGGCAAGGTGCCGGGCTCGTTCTTCCGTCGTGAAGGGCGCCCCACCGAGGATGCCATCCTCACGTGCCGTCTCACCGATCGCCCGTTGCGACCCGCGTTCCCCGAGGGGTTCCGCAACGAGACCCAGGTCGTGCTCACCGTCATGGGCGCCGACATGGCCAACCCGCACGACGTGCTCAGCATCAACGCCGCATCGGCGTCGTTGATGATCTCGGGCATCCCGTTCGACGGTCCCATCGGTGCCGTGCGCATCGCCCACAGCCAGACCGGTGAATGGATCCCTCACCCCACCTACGAAGAGGGCGAGGCCAGCACGTTCGAGCTCGTCGTCGCCGGCCGCCAGCTCGACAGTGGCGACGTGGCCATCATGATGGTCGAAGCCGGCGGCACGGCCAAGAGCTTCGAGTACTACGCCGCGGGCGCCCCGAAGGTCGACGAAAAGGCACTCGCCGGAGGTCTGGAAGCCTGCAAGGTGTGGATCAAGGAATCGATCGCGCTGCAACGGCAGCTGGTCGCCTCAGTCGTCGCCACTCATGGCCCGATCGTCCCGATGGCGTACACCCCGCAGCTCGACTACAGCCCTGAGGTGCTCGAAGCCGTGGCCGGCGTCGCTGCCGACGGTGTGGCCAAGGCCATCACCATCAGCGCCAAGGCCGAGCGAAACGCCGCTACCGATGCTGCGGCCGCCGAGGCGATCGCAGCCTTGTGCGGCGAAGGTGCCGCACTGGCCGGTCGCGAACGCGAAGTGAAAGAAGCTGTTCGCACGCTCACCAAAAAGGCTGTCCGCAAGCGGATCGTCGACGAAGGTCTGCGCATCGACGGCCGTGGCCCACGCGATCTGCGGCCCATCAGCAGCGAGGTCGGCCTGTTGCCGACGGCTCACGGAACCGGCTTGTTCCAGCGCGGCGAGACACAGGTGATGAACGTCGTCACCATGGCCATGCCACGCATGAACCAGCTCCTCGACACACTCAGCCCAGAGTCGCACAAGTACTTCCTGTTCCACTACAACATGGCTCCTTGGGCCAACGGTGAGACGGGTCGTGTCGGTTCGCCGAAGCGGCGCGAGATCGGCCACGGTGCGCTCGCCGCCCGTGCACTGATTCCGGTGCTGCCGAGCCAGGAGGAGTTCAGCTACACGCTGCGCCTGGTGGCCGAGGTGCTGGCCTCCAATGGTTCGACGTCGATGGCGTCGGTGTGCTCCGGCTCGCTGGCGTTGATGGATGCCGGTGTGCCGATCAAGGCTGCCGTTGCCGGTATCGCCATGGGCCTCGTCTATGCCGAGGGCAAGTACACCACCCTCACCGACATCCTCGGTGCGGAGGACGCATTCGGCGACATGGACTTCAAGGTTGCCGGAACGTCGGATTTCATCACGGCCTTGCAGCTCGACACCAAGATCGAAGGCATCCCTGCCGACGTGTTGGCTGCCGCGCTCGACCAGGCCAAGGAAGCCCGCACCGAGATCCTCGCCAACATGAACGCGTGCCTCGCCGAGCCACGAGCCGAGGTCGCCGCCACGGCACCGAAGATCATCTCGATCACCATCCCGATGGACAAGATCGGTGAGGTCATCGGGCCCAAGGGCAAGGTCATCAACACCATCCAGCAAGAGACCGGCGCCGACATCGCCGTCGACGACGACGGCTCGGTCGGAATCGTCACCATCGGGGCCGTCGAGGCCTCGAAGATGGAAGAGGCCAAGGCGCGCATCCTGGCGATCGTCGACCCGCCCAAGGCCGATGTCGGAGCCACCTACACGGGGCGGGTTGTCAACGTCACCAAGTTCGGTGCTTTCGTCAACATCCTCCCCGGCCGCGATGGTCTCGTGCACATCTCCAAGCTCGGCAAGGGCAAGCGCATCAACAACGTCGAAGACGTGCTGACGCTCGGTCAGGAGATCGAGGTCGTGGTCGAGGAGATCGACGAGAAGGGCAAGGTCAGTTTGACCCCCGGCCCGTCGTGGAACCCCTTCCCGAACGGCGAGTCCTCTGGTGACACGGCCGCAGCCTCGTCTGCTCCTTCGTCTGTCTCGGTGCCGGTCGGCGATCGCGCTGTCGCCGTCAGCTTCGACGATGCGTTCGACGCCGAGCTCGCCGGCGAGCTCGGAGACCTCGGCCCCGGTGGCGAAGCCGGCGGCGGCGCTGCCGCAGATCGTGGTGGCGACCGTGCCGATCGCGGCCCGCGTCGCGACGATCGCGGTGCACGCAACCGTGGTCCCCGTCGGCATCGCTGACTCGAGAGCCATCTCTGGTTCGATGACCGACCTTCGAATCACCCAAATCGACTCCGGCCTCACGGTCGCCACCGAACACGTGCCTGGCGCACTTTCGGTGGCGACCGGAGTCTGGGTCGGCGTGGGTTCGCGCGACGAACCGCCCGAGCTCAGCGGGGTGAGCCACTTCCTCGAACATCTGCTGTTCAAGGGCACCCCGACGCGCACCTCGCAAGAGATATCCCGCTCGGTCGATCGAGTCGGCGGCGACTTCAACGCCTTCACCGCCAAGGAGTACACCGCGTACTACATCCGATTGCCGGCTCGCCATGCCGAGTTCGGCGTCGACTTGCTGAGTGACGTCTTGATCCGTCCTGCGTTGCGCGAGGCCGATGTCGACAGCGAGCGTCTGGTGATCCTCGAGGAGCTGGCGATGGACGACGACTCACCCGACGATGTGGCCCATCGCGCCTTCACCGCGCAGTTGTTCGCCGACCATCCACTCGGTCGCGAGACCGCCGGCGACCGCGAGACGGTGCAAGCCATCACACCAACCGACGTTCGTCGATTCTTCGAGTCGCACTACCACTCGGGCTCGATGGTCATCAGCCTGGCCGGCCCGATCGATCACGATGAGGCTCTGGCGATCGTGTCCACGGCGTTCACCGAGCTGCGCGCCCCTGGTTTCGTCCGCGTCGCGAAGTTCCCGTGGTCGTCGGCGGGCATCAGTCGATCGACGACGACACCGAACAGGTGCACATCGTCATGGGCGGCCGATCGCTCGCTCGCGGCGATGACGATCGCGAAGCATTGGATGTCGTCAACCACGTCTTCGGAGGCGGTCTGTCGAGCCGCCTCTTCGAGGAGATCCGCGAGCGTCGCGGCCTCGCCTATTCGGTCTACTCTGGCGTGTCCGCGTACGCCGACACCGGCGCATTCCAGATGTATGCAGGCACGCAGCCGCAACATTGCGGGCAGGTGGTCGACCTGATGCGCTCGGAGCTCGCCCGTATCGTCAGTGACGGCATCTCCGACGACGAACTCGACGTCGCGGTCGGGTATCTCACCGGTGCGTTCGAGCTCGGCCTGGAAGACACCGCAGCGCGAATGGCGCGCAATGGAGCGCAGCTGATCACGACGGGGAACGTGCGGGACATCGACGAGCAGGTCGCTCGTTGGGCTGCCGTCGATCAGGAAGCGGCCCGTCGCGTGATCGACAGGGTGCTCACGGCGGAACCGATCGTGGTCACCGTCGGCCCCACTGGCTGATGGTTGCGGCGCGGCTACGGTCAACGTCATGTCGCAGATCAAGGTCGGAGTCGTCGGTGCCGGTGGGCGGATGGGAGCAACCGTGTGCGCCGCAATCGCGCTCGATCGCGATCTCGATCTTGTTGCCGCGGTCGGTCGCAGCTCGGCCGGGGACAGCTGTCACGGGGTGACGATCGCCGCAGAGCTGCGCGCATTGGCCGACGCCGGCTGCGAGGTCGTCGTCGATTTCAGCACAGCGGCTGCGGCTCGGGTCACGTTGCCATGGCTGGCGATGCACGGGGTGCACGCCGTAGTCGGCACCACCGGGTTCAACGACGCCGACGTCAACGCGTTCCGCTCGCAGTTCATGGGAAGCAACTGCGTCATCGCCTCCAACTTCGCCATCAGCGCGGTGCTGATGATGCGCTTCGCCGAGATGGCTTCACCGTTCTTCGATTCCGCGGAGATCATCGAGCTCCACCACGAGTCCAAGATCGATGCGCCGTCGGGAACGGCTGTCAGCACGGCGCAACGAATGGCCGCGGCGTCGGACGAATGGACCCCCGATCCCACTCAGCACGAGGTGTATCCCGGGGCTCGCGGTGGTGTCGGCCCGGCAGGCATCCGTGTGCACTCGGTGCGGATGCGCGGCATGATGGCTCATCAAGAGGTCATCCTCGGCGCACACGGCCAGACGCTGATCATCCGCCAGGACAGCTACGACCGCTTCTGCTACATGCCCGGGGTGGTGTTGGCGTGCAAGCACATCGGCGAACATCCCGGCCTCACGCTGGGACTCGACGCGTTCTTGGGACTGTGATCAGCCGAGTGACGCAATGGCAGCGTCGTAGTCGGGTTCCTGGCCGATCGACGGCACGAGCTGCGAGTGGATGACCTTGCCGTTCTCGTCGAGCACCACCACGGACCGAGCCATCAAGCCGGCCAGCCTGCCGTCGGCCATCTGCACGCCGTAGGCCGTACCGAAATCGCTCCGGAACGTCGATGCGGTCGTGACGTTGGTGAGTCCTTCGGCACCGCAGAACCGTGCCTGGGCGAATGGGAGATCAGCCGACACACACAACACGGTGGTGTTGTCTAGGCCGGCAGCGAGCTCGTTGAACTTGCGGACGCTCATTGCACAAATCTTGGTGTCGAGGCTGGGGAAGATGTTGATCACGACGCGCTGTCCGGCCAGGTCGGCTTGGGTCAGTTCTGACAGATCAGCCTTGGTAAGGGCGAATGAGGGAGTTGTCGAGCCGACCGGGGGAAGGTCGCCGACCGTGTTGACGGTGTTGTCACCGAGTGCAGTCTGAGCCATGGATGTTGTCTACCAGAGCATGACCTTCGAGCCGCTACGCACGCCCGCGGCGGATGTTGGCGATGTTGCTGAGGATCACCACCGCAAACGAGCCGATGATGATCGGGATCTGGTAGCGCTGCAGGAAATCGATCACGGTTTTCACCTGGGACTCGAACTGCTTGGCCAGCCACCACAGCAAGGCGAGCCGGGCGGCGATGCCTGCTAGCAGCAGCGGCAGGATTCGTCGCCAGCGCGTTTGCACCATTCCACTGAGCACGAAGACGATGTTGCTACCGACGAAGAACGGGATCAGCACCCATTCGGCCGTGCGGTACTGCTGTTCGAAACGGTCGACGGATTCCTGGCTCATCCCCAGAAATCTGGTGAACCAGCGAAGTGCGTGGTCGCCATAGGCGCGGCCGATGAAGTGGCAGACCGCAGCCGCGAGGGTGAGGCGAACCGTGGCGATGACCGCGTACACGAAGGGCGAGATGCCGGCTCCGACGGCGCCGATCAAGTATCGGTTGCGCGACGACAACATGATCAGGCGCTCGGGTTGCGTCTTCACCCAGTGTGCGAACACAACGTTGGCAACGTTGGTGCACACGACCAGGGCCACGAAGGCGACGAGCAGGAATGGTCCGTACGCAGGTCGATGACGCGGCTCGGTGGACTCGTCGGCCGCTGTCGTATCCACCCACGGCACTGTAAACCACCAACGACGGCAGTGGGCATTGCCTGCGGTCGGACTCAGGCAGGATCGCCGGGTGGACTACCGTGTCTGTGACGGTCTCGACCGTCCACACGTGAACCATCGGGGAGAACGAATACATGAGATCAACACGACTGATCGCCGGCCTGCTTGCCGTCGGTTTCCTGGCCACGGCCTGTGGCAGTGACAGCAAGTCATCGGGCGGCTCAACCGCATGCCAACCGGTCAAGGCCGGAGTGCTCACTGTCGTCACCAGCCTGCCGGGCCCGAACTTCTGGGGCACTAGCAAGGGTGAAGAAGACCCAGACAAGATCAAGAGCGGGATCGAGTACGACCTGGCCAACGACATCGCCGCCAAGTGCGGCCTGACGATGAAGATGCGCAACGAGGGCTTCGACGCGATCGTTGCCGGGCAAATCGATCCCACCAGCTACGACATCGTGTTGTCGCAGGTGACGATCACCGACGACCGCGCCAAGGTCGTCGACTTCTCGGTCGGCTACTTCAAGGCTGACCAAGGCCTGCTGGTCAACAAGGGCACGGTTGTGAAGACCTGGGACGACGTCAAGAAGCTCAAGGTCGGTGTGCAGGCCTCGACCACCGCCGAGTTCTATGTCAGCGCGGATGGCCCCCCTGGATGGAAGCTCGACAACGTCAAGGCGTTCCCCGATCTGACGTCGGCGTACGCAGCGTTGACGGCCGGCACGATCGACGCCGTGATGATCGATACTCCGATCAACCTCGGCCAGGCAGCACAGTCCGATGGCAAACAAGAGGTCGTCGGCCAGGTCAAGACCGGCGAGGAGTACGGCGCCATCTTCGGCAAGGGCAATGGCAAGAAGGCCATCTTCGACCCGATCATCCAAGGTCTGATCGACGATGGCACCGTCAACAAGTTGATCGCCAAGTACCTCGGGGGCGACCCGTCGACCGTTCCGTTCATCGACGTGCCGGCCGCCTGAGTCCGCCTTGAACACGGTGCCAACACCCGGTCCGCTCGCTGTGAGGCGAGTGGGCCGGGTGTTGACGTACCGCAAGGCGGCGACTGTCGCCCTGCTGTTTCCACCGGCCGGGGTGCCGGCAATGGTGTTCTCGGTGCGAGCGGCGCGGCTGGCTCGGGAGGGTGACGTCGAGTTGGCGCGGCGGCAAGGCGAACGGGCTCGGGACTGGTCGTGGTACGCGGTCGGCGTCGGTCTGTCGGTGTACGTCGTCGCTTTCGTGTCCTGGCTGTTGACCGCCAACCGCCACGCCGTGTCGCGGGTCTTCTTCGGCTGGTCCCACATGTCCAACAGCGGCGCCTGGAAATCGTTGTTCAAGGGATTCTGGATCAACGTCCAGGTGTTCATGATCGCCGAGATGATCGTGCTCGTATGGGCCCTCATCGTCGCCGTCATGCGGCTGTTGCCGGGGCCAGCGTGCCGGCCGGTGCGGTTTCTGGCAACCGTGTACGTCGACATCTTTCGTGGCATTCCGTCGCTGTTGGTGATCTACATCGTCGGACTGGGCCTTGCACAGGCCAACGTTCCTGTGGTCGGCGACCTCTCCGACATCCAGTACGCCATCATTGCCCTCAGTCTCACCTACGGCGCCTATGTGTCCGAGGTGTACCGAGCCGGCATCGAATCGGTGCACTGGAGCCAAACGGCAGCGGCCCGGTCGTTGGGTTTGACGTACACGCAGACCATGCGTCACGTTGTTGTGCCACAGGCGATTCGCCGGGTTGTCCCGCCGTTGCTCAACGACTTCATCGGGTTGCAGAAGGACACCGCGCTGATCAGCGTGCTCGGCGTCTACGACGTCGTCAATCGGGCGCGGTTCTACAACAACTCCCGTGGCACGCTGGCGGCGTACTCGATGGCCGCCTTGTTGTTCCTCGCTGTCACGATCCCGTTCACCCGTTGGCTCGATTTGATGATTCGCCGCCAGCAGTCCAAGACGCTGGGCGGGAGGTGACTCATGTCCTTCCTCGAGCTTCGTGACGTGCACAAGAGCTTTGGCTCGAACCCTGTGTTCCGCGGCATCAACCTCGACGTCGAACTGCACCAGGTCGTCTGCCTGATCGGTGCATCGGGCAGCGGGAAGTCGACGTTGCTGCGCTGCATCAATCAACTGGAGACGATCGACGACGGTGAGATCCGCCTGGCCGACGATCGCGTGAGTGGCAGCGGGATCGACGTCGACGCCCTGCGCCGCGAGGTCGGCATCGTCTTCCAGAGCTTCAACCTGTTCCCGCACATGACCGTTCTGCAGAACGTGACGCTCGCACCAGTGAAGGTTCTCGGACTCACGACGCACCTGGCAGAGGAACGTGGTATCCACCTGCTCAAACGGATCGGCCTCGACGACAAGGCCAAGGAGTACCCGGATCGTTTGTCGGGCGGGCAGCAGCAGCGCGTCGCCATCGTGCGTGCACTGGCGATGGAACCGCACCTGTTGCTGCTCGACGAGATCACCTCCGCACTTGATCCCGAGCTGGTTGCCGAGGTGCTCAACATCGTTCGTGACCTGGCCAGAGACGGTATGACGATGATGCTGGCCACCCACGAGATGGGCTTCGCCAAAGAGGTTGCCTCGAAGGTGTGCTTCCTGCACGAGGGCGTGATCCACGAGGAAGGCCCGCCTGAGCAGATCTTCGAGAATCCCTTCGAGGAACGCACCAGGGCGTTCGTGCAGCGGATCATCGACGCCGGTCGCCTGTGATGTGATGGTGCGATTGGCTCATTGACAGTGAGACACTTCGTGTCTTACTGTCTCAGGATGAGTCTTGACCCGGCGGAACTGCGCGTGCTCGACGCGGCGAAGTCGTGCTGCGAGCGGTGGGGTGTCGCCAAGGTCACCATCGAAGACATCGCCAACGAGGCGGGTGTCTCTCGGGCCACGCTGTACCGAATGTTCCCCGGCGGCAAAGACGTGCTGTTCGAGGCACTGCGTGTCCGCGAGCTGGAAGACTTCTTCACCCGCCTCAGCGCCCACCTCGATGACGCAACCGACTTCGAAGACCTCCTGGTGCGATGCGTCGTTCACGCCACACACGAACTGCGCAGCGATCAACATCTCTCGTTGATGCTCGCCTCCGAACCAGGTGAGGCCCTCGGGCAGCTCACCGTCGACGGTGTGCCGCGGATCATCCGCGTCGCCACGGTGTTCCTTGCGCCGTTGGTCGATGGCCACCTCGAGCGCCGTGAGGGCGCTCGACTGGTCGAGCTGCTCGCACGTCTGGTCATCAGCTACTTCCTCGCCCCTTCCGATCAAGTCGATCTCGGTGAAGCCGAGTCGGCGAGAACGTTCATCCAGACCTTCATACTTCCGGCCTTCCAGCCATCGCTAACCAGGAGCTGACCACCTCATGACTGTCACGCACAACGACAACGAAACGATCATCGGCCGGGCCGAGATCAACGACATCGATGCCATCCTGGCCATCCCCACTCACGATCCGAACGAGATCGCCCACATCGTCAAGGACAACGCCGACGCCATCTTCACGTGGGACTACTCGCTGAGCCGCCCCGCTCTGCGCAAGCTCTACGAGAAGGCCAAGGTCGGCCAGTGGAACGCAACCACCGATCTGCCCTGGGACACCGATGTCGACGTCGAGAAGACCGTTGCCGAAGACCAGGCTCTGATCGGCACGGGCATCGATGCCAGCATGTACATCGGCACGCCCGTCGAGAAGTGGGACGACAAGCAGTGGCTCGAGTTCGGCGTCGAGAGCCGCAACTGGATCCTGAGCCAGTTCATGCATGGCGAGCAGGGGGCACTGCTGTGCACCGCGAAGATCGTCGAGACGGTGCCGTGGTACGACGCCAAGCTGTACGCCAGCACTCAGGTCGTCGACGAGGCTCGTCACGTCGAGGTCTTTGCGCGCTACCTGGAGGAGAAGCTGGGCGGTAGGTACCAGATCAACTCACACCTGCGGATGTTGCTCGACGACATCGTCAACGACAGCCGCTGGGACATGACGTACCTTGGCATGCAGGTGATGGTCGAGGGACTGGCGCTCGCCGCGTTCGGATTCATGCATCAGTTCACCGGTGAGCCACTGCTGAAGAAGTTGTTGCGCTACGTCATGAGCGACGAAGCCCGTCACGTGGCCTTCGGGGTGCTGTCGCTCCAGGAGGTCTACAAGTCGCTGAGCGATGCGGAGATGAAGGACCGTCAGGAGTTCGCCTTCGAGGCGGCAATTCGTCTGCGCGACCGGTTCATGCAACAAGAGGTGTGGGAGCGCATGGGAGTCCCCGTGCGTGACGTTGTGCCACTCGTGTTGCAGGATCCGACGCGCACGGTGTTCCAGTCGATGCTGTTCTCCAAGATCGTGCCGAACTGCAAGAAGCTCGGCCTGCTCGACCGCAACGACAAGTGGTTGCGTCATCGCTTCGAGGAGATGGGTGTCATCCAATTCGAAGATTGGGAAGACACGGGCGAGGAGTACCTCAAGTTCGAGCTCGGCTCCGAGGCCCCAGCCATCTAACCCCTGTGGAGTCTCTCCCGCTCACACGGGTGTCCGGAAGCACTCCACACCGAACCTGTGGAGTGTTACGCGCCTCAGGCGCGTGCCTGGAAACACTCCACACGCAGTTCGGGGGTCGTGCCTACGACTTGATGAGCTCGGCGAGCTGGCGCCGCCATTCGACCGAGCACTTGTCGGCGGCGACGCTCACCAGCGTTGTCTGATCGAGCGGCAGCACGCCGCCGAGTTGTTCGAGCATGCGCTTGTCTTCGGCGCCGATCGCAAGGTCGAAGCGAATGACCTCTTCGGCCGACATCGAGAAGTCGTCGTTGCGCCACACCACGAACGTGAAGTACGACGTGACGTCGTCGATGGGCGTCGAGAGCAGCAACAGCACGTGCTCGAGGCCGGAGTCGTAGCAGATGGTGCTGCGCACGACGAACGGCAGGCTGAAGCCCGACGTCATCACGCGGTGGACGACCTTCTCGGTTTGTCCACTGACCAATGCGCCGGTGGAGTTGTTGGCGAGGACCTCGTAGCGGTAGCCGTTGAACTCGTTGTCGAGCGACTGGAGCTCGAAGCGCGGCACATGAGTGTCTTGCGCTCGACCGAACGTGCCCGTGTGCACGAACGGGAAGTGGGTGATGTCGAGGAAGTTGTCGACCATGCGAGTGGCCGACACCCGCCAGATCTCGACGGGTGTGTTGATCCTGCGGAACGTGGGATCGTCTTCTTGGATGATGTGGGGGATGGGCGCTGACGGGATTCCGAGGCACACCCACACGAGGCCGTACCGCTCCTCGCACTCATACGCGGCTAGATGGGCCCGCGGTGGAGGTGGGACGCCCTCGGCCGCCGACGGCACACGCACACAACGACCCTCGTCGCCGAACGTCCAGCCGTGATAGGCGCATGTGAGGCAGCCGTCTTCGACCGTGCCCGCCGACAACGGCGCCTCTCGGTGTGGGCACCGGTCGGGAGCCGCCAGCACCGAGCCCGACGGAGTGCGCCACAGCACAACCTGGCGACCGAGCAGTGTGACGGCCACGGGTCGGGCAGCAACTTCGACCGAGCGGGCGACAGGTTGCCACGAGTTGGCCAACGCCTCGCTGGAGCACAGGATCCCGTTCATGGGAACGACGTTATCCACGTGGCCGGTGAAGGGCGCAGGTCAGCGGGCATCGACGTGAGGCCAGACGTGGGGGATGGTGATGCCGGCACGCCCGAGCAGGGAAGTCTGTTGCACCTGGGCGGCGCGACGCAGTTCGGGGGCGTCGACCGTGACGCACGTGCCGTTGCGGATGACCGGTTGACCGGCGACGAAGACGTCGCGGACCGACCGTCCATCGGTGCCCCAGACCAGTTGCAGCCCCACATCGCCGCGTGGTGACCACCCCCAGTTGGTTGCATCGTGCACGACGATGTCTGCTTGCTTGCCGACCTCCAGCGAGCCGATCCGATCGGCCATGCCAATCGCCTCGGCACCGACGATGGTCGCCAGTTCGAACACCTGGTGGGCGCCGAACCGTTGTGGATCGATACGCCCATCGCGAGCCAGTCCTGAGGCGAGCGCCGCGGCTCGCAAGATGTCGGCGACGTCGCCGGCGTTGGCCGCGTCGCACCCCAGGGCAACTCGCCCACCGCGTTCGACGATCTCGGCGTGACGGCCCACTCGGGTGACGCCCTGGCCGAGCCGGAGGTATGCCCACGGGCAGTAGGCGATGGCTGTACGGGTTGCCAGAACCAGATCGATCTCCTCGTCGTCGAACCACACCCCGTGGGCGAGCAGCAGGTTCGGCCCGAGAACCCCGAGGTCGTTCAGGTGGGTGACGGGCCGCTTCCCGGTGCGGGCAAGGTAGCGCTCTGGGTCCGACGAGGTCGGTGACAGGTGCATGGTCATTCCGGTGGCCGCCGAGCGGGCGAGCTCGGCAGCTCCCGTGAGCAGCGCGTCGCTGGCGAGGTCGTGGCCGACGAGCGTGACCCAACCCTCGACGAGTCCGCCTTGAGGGAAGGCCTCGAGCACCGCCTGTTGACGTTCGAGCACCTCCGTGGCCGTGCCGACGAAGGGACCCTGTTCGATGTCCCAGCCCCACGTACCGATGGTGCCGCGTATCCCGACCGATTGCATCGCCTGGGCAACACGATCGGGATGCGCAACCGTGCCGGCCTCGATCACGGTGGTGACGCCGTTCTGAGCCGACTCGATGGCCGACAGCGTCGCCGACAGTTCATCGTCGACTGCGGTGTGCTCCGCGTGGATCGGTACCGACCACTCGAAGATCGAAACGCCAGGCGCGAGGAGATCGGGAATGCAGCTGCGCACCAGTGGGTCGCCGGTGAGGTGCTGGTGGGCGTTGATCATCCCCGGAGTGACGACGCAATCCGTGGCGTCGATCACGGTTGCCCCGGGATGGGCAGCGCTGAGCTCGGCCGTCGAGCCGACCGCGGCGATGATGTCGCCAGAGATCGCGACCGAGCCCCCGACCAGGACTTGCCGCGTGCCGTTCATCGTCACGACATCTCCGCCGGCGATGATCAGGTCCATGTTGTCTCCGTGAACGATTCTGGTCTGATGGTCAGACCATACCGCAACTAGGCTGGAGCAATGGATCGAAGTTCGCCGCCACCGTCACTACTCACCCACATCGCTCTTCCGGTGCGCAACCTCGATGAAACGTTGGCCTTCTACGCCAAGTACACGACCTTGGTCAACATCCACGAGCGTCACGATCCCGACACCGATATGCGTTCGGTGTGGCTCGCCAACGCTCGCGACGTCACGGCGACCGCGGCGCGATTCGTGATCGTGCTGATCTGCGGCAAGCTGCCGACGAAGATCACCGGCGACATCAAGGAGGAGTACGGCTTCCTTCGTTCGATCAGCCATCTCGGCATCTCGCTGGAGAGCCGCGAAGAGGTCGACCAGATCGCGGCGATGGCCAAAGAAGAGGGCTGCCTGCTGCTGGGTCCGATGTATCGAAACGAGGTGGTCGGGTACATCTGCGTCGTCACCGATCCGGATGGCAACAACCTCGAGTTCTCGGTCGAGCAGGTGCTCGGCTAGTAGCCGCGACCAATCGTGGCATGATCATGCTATGGTTGTGGCATGCCCAGAACCCGGGTCAGCACGACCGTCGATGAAGAGCTCTTGGCCCGGGCACGGCGTACCCACGCCGGCTCGACAGATGCGGTACTGCTCGACGCGGCCCTCCGGGCGCTTCTGGCACGTCATAGGAACGCGGAGATCGATGCCGCTTATTCGGTGTACGACGAACACTCGCTGAGCGAGCCGGATGAATGGGGTGATCTCGCGTCGTTTCGTGAGGCCGCGGGCGCCACATGACGACTCCGCTGCGCGGTGAGCTCTGGTGGTGCGAGCCGCCCGAGATCGCGCGCCGCCCCGTCGTTGTCCTGACGCGCGATGTTGCTATTCCGAGAATGCGACGAGCACTGGTGGCGCCATGCACCACGACGATTCGCGGCCTGCCGAGTGAGGTGGTGCTCGAGCCTGGCGAGGATCCGATCGGGCGACGTAGCGCAGTGAACCTCGACTCGGTCGAGAGCGTTTCGGTCACCATCCTCGTGGAGCGGCTCGGGCGACTGAGCGATTCTCGGATGCGGGAGATCTGTGCAGCGCTCGAAGTGGCTATCGACTGTTCGAACTGACCGGCTTCGTTGCAACGATGCACTGCTGAAAGCCGATTGGCTCGATCAGTCGCAGGTCGACGAAACCGGCGCTGCGCAACCAGTCGCCGAACTCCTCGCTGCTGAACGTGAAGCCGTTGACAGTGCTGGCCATCATCGTCGCCCCCATCAGAACAGCGTGCGGGTTGAGCTTGTGCTGCGGATCGCAGAAGTAGTCGGCCACGATCACTCGTCCGCCTGGTCGGAGAGCCTCGTGGGCGCGCGCAATCAAGCGGGAAGCGCCAGCGGCACCCTCGGCGCGACACACGTGGCCGAGCACGACGAGGTCGTACGACGCCGCTTCGATCTCGATCTCGAAGTAGCTGCCCGGCCGCCAGTCGCAACGGTCAGCGACTGCGAACTGGGCGGTCTTGCGCTTGGCGACTTCCAGCACCTGCGCGAAATCGTTGATGACGGCACTTCCCGACGGGCAGGCGGTGAGCGCGGCTATGGCCCAGGGCGCGCCTCCGGCGCCGAGGTCGAGTATTCGTGCGGCCGGTGTGGACGAGTAACGGATCTTCGTATCGGCTCGAGTCGCGCAGCGCCACATCGTCGTGAACGTGCCTTCCACGAGTGGTACGTAGAACGCGGCCGGATCAAGCTCGATCGGCCGCGCCGGGCGACCGTTGCGAACGGTGTCGGCGAGCTGCGACCAGTTCTCCAAGGGGCCGGGGGCGACGCCGACGAGGTCGGCCATGCACGCCGGGCCGTCACTGGCGAGATATCGCCGAGCCGTGTCGTTGAGCTCGTAGACGTCGTTGCACTGATCGAGAAGACCGAGCGCGACGACGCTGTCGAGCAGTGCGCGGAGATGGGGGATGGACACCGAGAGCCGCTCGGCGACGCGGCGAGCTGGGCTCGGTCCGAGCTCGCCCAGCGTGTCGAAGATGTCGAGCTCCAAGGCGGCGCACAGAACGTGGTACCGACCGAATCCTTCGATCGCCGCCCACACGGGCGCCGCTGCCGGCGGTTTGTAGTCGGTCCATGGCCGACCGGTATGGGCCATGGTGTGCGTCTTCTTCAATTGCGGGTATGGCGCGTCGCGTCGTTCGATCACCGCCACCCCCACCGCAGTTCACCCACAACCCCCGTGTGGAGTGTTTCGCGCCCACCCGGGTGCCGCGCAGCACTCCACAGAGCGCCTGTGGAGTGTTTCATGCCCGTGTGGGTGCCGCGAAACACTCCACACGAGGGTGCGTGGGTCATGGGCGCAGCAGGATCTTTCCGAAGAAGTCGTTGCTGGCTAGCTTGTCCTGCGCCGCGCCGGCATCGGCGAGGGCGAACTCGCAGTCGATGGCCACGGGGAAGCGCTGCTGGCAGAACGTGGTCCAGACGGGGCCGAACTCTTCTGGTCGGTACGGATCGGAGCCTCTGATGGAGATGCCCGAATGGAACAAGTATCCGAGCGACGGGATGGTGGCCTGGTCGCCGGAGGAGTTGCCGGAGGAGACGAGTCGGCCGTGCAAGCCCAGCGCGAAGAGCGACGGCCCGAACAGTGCAGTTCCGACGTGGTCGAAGACCATGGCAACACCGGCGCCGTCTGTGAGCTCGCGGGCCCAGCGGGCCACGTCGCTGGTGCGATTGTTGAGCACGTGGTGGGCCCCGAGCTGGAGGGCGCGGTCGCACTTCTCGTCGGTGCCGGCAGTGGCCAGGATGGTTGCGCCGGCGTGCTTGGCCAAGTTGATGGCGGCAACCGATACGCCTGCGCCGGCGGCGTGGATGAGCACAGTTTCGTCGGCGCGCAGCCGACCGACCTCGAACAGCGCATGCGATGCCGTGAGCCAACACGTTGGGAAGGTCGCGGCGTGCTCGATGGGCATGTCGTCGGGTACCGGGTACACGTGGCTGGCCGGCGCGAGGCAGAGCTCGGCGTAGCCGCCGTCGGCCGTGGCACCGAGCACGCCGAGCTCTCCGAAGAGATCGCCGCGCCCGGCCAGCTTCGAGCCCTCGGGCACGCCCGACATCGACGGATCGATCACCACTCGGTCGCCGACCTCGATATTCGACACCCCGCTACCCACCTCGACGACGGTGCCGGCGATGTCCATGCCGGCGATGTGCGGATAGGTGAACCCTGGCATCTGGTACCAGCCGCCGCGCTGGAGAAGATCCAACCGATTGAGCGCGCACACCTCGACCCGCACGACGACGTCGGCGCGGCCCGGCGAAGGATCGGCGACATCGATGTGTTCCAGAACCTCGGGACCACCCGGGTGGTGGTAGGAGATTGCCTTCACTTCAGGCCCCTGATGAACGGCCGAGCCAGCGCGCCCGGCTGCCGAACGCGTTTGGCGAAGACGGCCATCGCCACGATGGTGACCACGTTGGGGGCCATGGCCAGGAATGCCGGATCGATCGACTTGTAGCCGAGCGATGGGATCGTCAAGACGAATGAGCCCACCAGGCCGAAGACCACGCAACCGGCAACGGTGCCCTTCAACGTCCAGCCGCCGAAGATGACGGCAGCGATGGCGATGTAGCCGCGCCCACCGATCAGGGAATCCTCGAACTTGCCGGCGCGGGCGAACAAGAAGTAGCCACCGCCGAGGCCGGCCAACATTCCGGTGAGGTAGATGGTTTGCCTGCGGAGCTTGTTGACGTGAAGTCCCGACACGTCGGATGCGTTCGGGTCTTCACCGATGGCACGGACCTCGAGTCCCCATCGTGTGCGATAGATCAACCACCAGACCAATGGCACGATGGGGTACACGAGGTACAGCACCCAGGGCTGGTCGAACAGCGCGGGTCCCACCAGTGGGATGCGCGACACCAAAGGAATGGAGACGCGCCGAACGACGGCCGACTTGGGGTTGATCGAACTCGTGAGGAATCCGACGAGGCCGAGCACGAGCACGTTGAGCACCAGTCCTACCACGAACTGATCGGCGGGCAGGCGGTGGCTCATGTTGGCTTGGATGGCCGCGACGATCAACCCGGCCAGTGCCGCGAACAGCAGACCGACCCAGACCGAGTGGGTGGCGTTGACACCGATCGCCGCCGAGAAAGCACCCCCCAACATCATCCCCTCCAGCGAGATGTTGATGGTGCCGGCCTTCTCGGCGATGAGCTCCCCGGATGCGGCGAACAGCAAGACGACGGCGGCGATGACAGCGTTGCGGTAGGCGCTGGTGTTGGTGGCGATGTCGCCGAAGGCAGAGAAGAAGTTGCCCATTGGTCAGACCCTCGCGCTCGCTGCGGCCATCGCTCGGCGTCGCTCGCGTACATAGAGAATTGCCGGTGGCAGGAGCATGGCCAGAACAAGAAGGCCCTGCACGACATCGGCAATGCGACCAGAGACGCCAGTGGCCCGAAGGAAACCTGTGCCGGTTCGCATGCAGCCGAACAGGAACGCAACGAAGATCAGCACCATCACCCGCTGACGAGCTACGAGTGCCGCCAGCAGCCCGGCGAAGCCGATCCCGGCACCGAAGTTGTCGACCAGTTGGTAGGGCCCGAAATCTCCGCCGGCCAACATCACGCCGCCGGCAAGGCCGGCAAAGCTGCCAGACACGAGCATTGCACCGATCCCGTAACGACGCTCGTCAACTCCAGCCCGGTGAGCGGTTCGTGGGTTGCGACCGAGCATTCGCAGCCGGAACCCGACAACCGAGCGATCGATGACCAGCCACACAACGACAGCCAGCACCAACGCGATCAAGACACTGATCGGGAACTCGTTGCCGAACCAGGTGACACGCGGGATGCGGGTGTTGGCAGCGAGCGGCTGGCTGACCTGATTGCGGTTGGCGCGTGTCTCCGCAGGCGCCAGCAGCAGCCATGGCTTGCGCAGGCCCCAACCCATCAGGTTCGCGGCGACGCTGCCCATCAGCAACGTGCTGAGCACCTCGGGCACGTTGCGGTAGTAACGCAGTGCACCGGCGATGCCCGCCCATGCTGCGCCTCCGGCAATTCCGGCGATCATGGCGATGATGAGCACCATCGGGCCGGGGCCGCCGAGGCGCACACCGACGTAGGCGGCGAAGCACGCCCCGATCACCAACTG
Source organism: Ilumatobacteraceae bacterium (assembly GCA_963720775.1). Classification (GTDB taxonomy): domain Bacteria; phylum Actinomycetota; class Acidimicrobiia; order Acidimicrobiales; family Ilumatobacteraceae; genus JAENVT01. The sequence goes on from CAVRGR010000003.1 coordinate 303,846, forward strand.
GCCTTCCTGGCCGATGTTCACCAGCCCTGCCCGTCCGTTGACGACGGTTCCGAGGGCGACGAGCAAGATCGGTGCTGTGGCCCCCAAGGTGATGCCCCAGCGCCCGGGCTTCAGGAGGCTGCCGTTGAGTATCGCCGTATAGACGTTCATCCACGAGCCGCCCGTTGCGGCAACGCAGATCGCCGCAATGGCAAGGGCGACGAACAAGCAGATCGCATAGAGGGCTACGACTTCGGACGTGACACCGAACCTCGACCGTTGCAGCGCCGCGGCGGCGACTTCATCCTCTTCTGGTTCTGTGACGATGTGTTCGCCGACATCACTCATTGGCGCCCCCCATCATGAGGCCGAGCGCGGCGATGTCGACGTCGTCGCGGCGCATCTCGCCGACGATTCGCCCGTTCGACATCACCACGATCCGGTCGGCTAGATCGAGGATCTCTTCCAGTTCGGTGGAGATCAAAAGTACCCCGACTCCGCTTTCGGCCGCGGCGCGCAACTGTGCCGACATGTACTCGATCGCGCCGACGTCGAGGCCGCGCGTCGGTTGCGCCGCCACGAGCACGCGAGGTTCGTGGGAAAGCTCGCGTGCGAGTACGACTCGCTGCTGGTTGCCACCGCTCAGCGACCACATCGGAGCGTTTGGCCCGGTGCACATGATGTCGAACCTGTCGATGAGCCGTGTTGCCTGTTCGTTCATCTGCGATGGCTTCATCCAGCCGCGACGGGCCACCCGCTGAGGGTCGGCGATGAAGATGTTCTCGGCGACGTTGAAGTCGAGAACGCAACCGCTGTCGTGGCGGTCTTCGGGGATGACAGCGATACCCGCTCTGGCCATGGCCCCCGCATCACCGGCTTCGACGGAGCAGCCGTCGATTTCGACGCGGCCATCGGTGAGCGAACACAGACTCGACAACAAATCGCCCAACGGTCGTTGGCCGTTGCCCTCGACACCGGCAACGCCGACGATCTCACCGGCAGAGACGGAGAGGCTGAGGTGATCGAGCAAGAGTCGGCCGTCGCGCCCAACCACGCAGGCGTCGACGAGGCTCAGCACCGGTTGGAGGTCGGGCGGGTGCGTCGGCGCGCTACGGCGGCTTGATGTGTCGACCACCCCGAAGGCGGCATGCTCGCTGCGTAACGTGACATCTCGTCCGACCATGGCGCGGGCGAGCATTGCAGCGTCGCTGCCGGCCGTCGGTCGAGTGTCGATGACCTTGCCGTCGCGCATGATCGTGATCTCGTCGCTGGCCGAGATGACCTCGGCGAGCTTGTGGCTGACGAGGGCGACAGTCTTGCCCTCGCCTTCGACGACGCGTCGTAGGGCGGCGAACAGGAACTGTGATTCACCGGGCGAGAGCACCGACGTCGGCTCGTCGAAGACCAAGATGTCGGGGTCGCGGCGCAGGCACTTGATGATCTCGACGCGTTGGCGCATCCCCGCCGTCAGGTTGGAAATGCGATCGTCAGGGTCGATCTCGAGACCGTACTGCTCGCTGATCTCGCCCACCCGTCTACGGACCCGCCCTGGGTCGAGCCTGCCGGTGTCTCCGAGGGCGACGTTCTCCCACACGGTCAACGGCTCGACCAGGCTGAAGTGCTGATGCACCATGGCGATGCCCATCCTTGCTGCCTGGACGGGATCACCGATCCGCACAGGTTCGCCGCGCAACCGGATCTGCCCGGCGTCGGGCAGGACCAACCCGATGAGCATCTTCATCAGGGTCGACTTGCCGGCCCCGTTCTCGCCGAGGATGCCGTGAATTCGCCCGCTGTGCAGCGCCAGGTTGACATGATCGCAGGCCACGACGCGCCCGAACCGTTTGGAGATGTCGATGAACTCCGCGGCGGGCGGGGAGTCGAGCTCCCCGCCCACGCGGTGATCAAGCGCAGACGTCACAGCCGGCGGTCAGGCCGGTGCAAATGCTTTGCCGGCGATCTCACCCAATTGCGCGGCGAAATCTCCGTTGGCGATCTTGGCGTAGAGGTCGTCCATCGCCTTTTGCTGGTCGGGCGTTGCATTGCAGATCTCGGCGCCCGGTTCGGGGTCGACGCCAACCTTGAACTGCTTGATGTCGCCCTCTTTGAACTGGCCGGCGATGATCAACTTCATGACGGCCTTGACGTAATCGCCGCCGTCGAACTTCACGTCGACGTCGTATTTCAAGCCCTGACCGTCTTTGCACAGGCCTGACTTCCCTGCACTCAGGGCGATGATGCCAGCGGTGTTGGCCATCTGCACGACCGGCTTCAGGGCTCCGCCGAGGTACGGGTAGACGGCATCCACGCCGTTGTCGAGCGCCGTCTGCAGCGCCGCGGTGGCGTTGGCCGTGTTGTCGAAGTCGTACTGGTGGTCGCCGCTGGGCACATACGTGTAGGTGTACGACGGATCGACCAGCTTCAGGCCGACATCGAACGACAGGTAGGACTGCTTCTCGAAGCCGAGGTCGCAGCAACCGATGAAGACGACCGAGTCGCCACCCTTCTCCTTGAGCTTCAAACCCGTGGCATAGCCGGCGGCCAAGTTGATCTCGCCACCGTCGTCAGTGCTTTGGGCGAGGCCTGGGTTGGCCGGGAACCCCGCGCCGCAGTTGCAGTACCAGAAGATGTCGGGGTACTTGGCGATCAGATCGGGAAGCGGCTCGGCGATCTCGGACGCGCCGACGATGATGACATCGACTCCCTGCTGGGCGAGGTCACCAATCGCGGTTGCCGCATCGGCAGCTTCGATCTTGTCGACCACGATCGGCGCTTCGAAGCCGTTGTCGATGGACAGCTGCTTTGCCGCATCGACCACTGCCTGGTAGTAAGCACCGTCGTCGGCGGGCCCGGCGGCCGCAATGCCGAACTGGACCTTGCCGTCATGGTTGGTGTCGAGCGGGCTCGGTGCAGGCGCAGTGCTGGCCGTGACCTCGGTGGCCACGGGTTCCGTCGCCGTGGGCTGGGTGGCCGTCGGTTCTGTGGCCGTCGGTTCGGTGGCTACGGGCGTCGGAGCGGCAGTCGTCGAGCTCGACTTGCTGTCGCTGCCGCACGCCGCGGCGATGATCGATGTCGCGGCCAGCGCGATCAGCACTCGGCTGATGCGATGACCTGATTGCTTGCTCTTCACGTCGGTTCTCCCCTTTTGTCCGCGGACTGATGGTCAGACCATTGCCGTCGCGACGAACCATAGTCGCGACGAGGAAAGGGCTGGGACTCGGAATGTTAAAACTGTGGGAACTTGGCCATGTCGGGCAGGCCCGAGCGCAGCGTGATCGCCTCGCCAGCGGCTTGGGCCGCCGCCCACAGGGCATCTTCATCGATCGTCGTCATCCGTCCGCCTTCGACGACCATGCGTCCATCGACGAACACGGTGTGCACGCTGCGCCCGTCCGCCGACCACACGAGTTGATTCATCACGTTGAGCAGTGGGCGCCATTCGGGACGATCGATGTCGTGCAGCACCACATCGGCCTTCTTGCCCAGCTCGAGGGAGCCGATCTCATGGTCGAGCAACATGGTTCGTGCTCCGCCGAGCGTGGCCATCTCGTACGCCATCTCCGCCGGGAACATCTGCGGGTCGGTGCGCGCATCCTTGAACAAGCCGGCGACGAGGTAGGTGGCGCGGTGCATGTCGGAGTAGTTCGATGCGTTGTTGCCATCGGTGCCGATGCTGACGTTGATGCCGGCCTGCATCATCTCCGGCATCTTGCCGATCTGGGTGACGCCGTAACTGACCTTGAGCGCGGTCGTAGGGCAGTGCGCAACCGAGAGTCGGGCCTTCGCCATCGCCTTGATCTCGGCGGCATCGACGTGTACGCAGTGGGTGATGGCCACATCCTGCGCGAGCACACCCAGCTCGTCGAGATGGATCATCGGGCGCTGACCGAACTCGGCAATGAAGCCGTCGGGGTCGATCTTGGCAGGTGACATGTGGAAGCTCATTCCGACACCGTGCTCGGTGGCCAGCGAACGCGCCGCCTTCCACAACGGGTCGGAGCACGTGGTGTGCCCGACCACGATCGACCAGGCGCCGATGCGATCATTGGCGACGGACTTGAAGTCGGTGAGTTGTCGCTGCAGGTGGCCGATCGCCTGGTCGGTGGACTGCCGGTACACACCTGGTTCCGGTGGCAGGTCCCACACCCAACGGCCGACGCGACCGCGAATGCCGACCTCGACGAGTCCGTCGATCACCTCGTCGAGAAACCGGATCGTGCCCGCTTCCAGGAAGGTCGTGGTGCCCGACTTGAGCATCTCCACAGCGGCCAGCTGGGCGGAAAGGCGCTCCTCGGCCGCGGTGTAGACGGAGTAGAGCTGGCACAACCACACGAACACGTTCTCCTCGAACGGGGTGTCGTCGGGTACGTAGCCGCGGGTGAGCGGCTCGCCGGTGATGTGGATGTGGCTGTTGACCAGTCCCGGTGTCACCACGAAGTGGTCGCCGCCGACCACCGCCGCACCCGGGTACCGAGCGGCGAGATCGGACCGCTTGCCGACGGCAACGATCCGGTCACCTTGCAGCACGACAGCGCCGTCGCGGATGATGTCGCGAGTCGCGTTCATCGTCACGACCTGCTTGCCGGCGACCAGGGTCGCCTCGTCGTCGACGCTCGGCGGAGGCCCGGACGGCAGCCCGGATGGCAGCAGAGTCACGGTCGGAAAGTAGTGCCTCCGAAGGTCTGACCATCAGTCCAACGATGCTACGTTCGCGCCCATGTCCCAACCCAACACCTTGATCTTCGTCGATCTACCGAGCGACGATCCGGAGGCGTCCGCGCGGTTCTACTCCCAAGTCTTCGGCTGGGAGGTCGAAGGGCGACCCACAGGCGTCTTCCATCGGATCGTGCCTGGAGGTCATTTTCCATTGCCCGACGGAACGCCGTCGGAGGTCGGCAATCTCCACATGGGGATCTACGACGTGGCCAACGCTCGCCCGCACCCCGACCCCGCCGGCGTCGAGCCTCGAACCGCCAGCACGCAGGGTCGTTCCGCGCGCGTCTGGATCCTCGTCGCCGACGACGACAGCGATGAACGGATGCTCGACACCGCCGTGAGCCTCGGCGCCACCGAGCTCTGGCGCAGGCACTACTGGGCCGAGTTCAATGGATTCAACAGTGCGTTCCTCGATCCGTGGGGCAACACTCTGGTGCTGTGGACCAAGGGTGGCTCGGATCCCGTCGTTCCCGAGGGGTGGACCCGTGAGTGAAGTAGCCGACAAGTACGCAATCCATCCGCCGTCGATGCGCTGGACCCACATCGCCCTGCCCGCCGTCGACATCGACAAGACGATCGACTGGTACGAACGGTTCACTCCGCTCGAACTGCTCGACCGCCGCGAAGACGCCGACGGTTGGGGAGCGTGGCTCGGTCACCGCGACCAGATCGACAAGCCGTTCATCCTGGTGCTGGTCAGCTTCAAGCGCGACCTCGACAAGGGACCGCAGCCGATCATGGCGCCGTTCGCCCACATCGGCATCGAAGTCACCAGTCGTGACGAGGTCGATGCCATCGCCAAGCGCGGCGAGGCAGAGGGTTGCCTGGCGTGGCCACCCACCGAGATGCCTCCGCCCATCGGCTACATCTGCGCGTTGACCGATCCCGATGGAAACATGATCGAGTTCTCCTACGACCAGGGTGTGTACGCGACCGTGCAGGAGGTTTGGGGTCCCGGTTCATGAGCGCTGCTGCGCAGTCGGCCGCCGACATCTGTCGCGGCTACCTCGAAGCCTTCTCCACCGGCCGACCCGACGACGTTGCAGCGTTCGTCACCGACGACTTCGTCAACGAGCACACTGCAGCGCTCGGAGGTGGATGCGTCGGCATCGACGAGTACCGCAAGCGGCTTCCCGGCTTCCTGGCCTCGATGCCGGGTCTGAGGTACGAGATCGAAGACGTCGTGGCCGAGGGCGACCATGTGTTCGCGGCCTACACCCTCCGAACCACAGTCAACGACAAGCCGATTGCCGTACGAGGTGTCATGCGCTTCTTCGTTCGCGATGGCCGCATCGCCCATCGCATCGACTACTGGGACAGCCTGGTCTTCCAACGCCAAGCCGGCATGGCTTGACCGTGCAGTACCGGCAGCTCGGCGACAGCGGAATCACGGTCAGCACCCTCGGGCTGGGGACGATGATGTTCGGCCGTTGGGGCAACCCCGACGAGGAATCCTGCAGGCAGATCGTCGATCGCTCACTCGCTGCCGGGGTCACGCTGTTCGATACCGCCGACATCTACGACTTCGGAGTCTCCGAGGAGTTCCTCGGTCGGGCCTTGGTCGGGCGACGCGATCGTGTGGTGTTGGCCACGAAGGTCGGCAACGCCATGAGCGACGACCCGCAGGAACGCGGCCTCTCGGCGCGCTGGATCCGGCAGTCGTGCGACGCCAGCCTGCGCCGGCTGCGCACCGACCATCTCGATCTGTACCAGATGCATCGGCCGGATCCCGAAACCCCGATCGATGAGACGCTGGAGGCGTTCGACGGCCTCGTGCGGGCTGGCAAGGTGCGCGCTGTCGGCACCTCGACGTTCTCGCCGGCACAGCTCGACGAAGCCCGATCGCGGGCCGATCAGCTTGGTGTCACCGTTCCGAGCAGCGAGCAACCGCCGTACTCGATGCTCGTGCGCAAGGCCGAGACCGAGGTGCTGCCGTGGTGCCTCGAGCACGATGTCGGCACGCTGGTGTGGGCCCCTCTCAACGGTGGATGGCTCACCGGCAAGTACCAATCAGAGTCGGTCGACCAGTCGGCCCGCGCCGCCCGCGAGCCCGACCACTTCGATCATCGCGATCAGGCGATGCGTGCCCGCAAGCGCGATCTGGTCGCCAGGCTCATCGAAGTCGGTCGTGGGGCCGGCCTCACGCTCATTCAGCTGGCGCTCGGTTTCGTCGTGTCCAACCCCGCCGTTTCGACAGCGCTGATCGGCCCGCGCACACCGCAGCAACTCGACTCGTTGCTCGAAGCCGCCGACGTGACGCTTCCTGCCGACGTCTTGTCAGCGATCGACCAGATCGTCCCGCCCGGCCTCACCGTCAACCCCGCCGACAACAGCTGATCCCGGCACGGCGTGATGTGCGATGGTTCGCGACGACGCGTACACCGTGTGTGCGACGAGGGCTACGAACACTGCGGACCCGCCGATGAGTGCGGGAACCCCTGGGTACTCGTTCATGAAGATCCACACCCAGATCGGCCCCATGATGGGTTCGAGCATCGACAGCAGAGCGACCTCGGTGGCGGGCGCGCCGGCTGCGCCGACGCTGAAGATCGCCAGGCCGATCCCGAGCTGTGCAAAGCCGAACGTGAGCAGCAGCAGCAGGTCGTGCCGGGTCACATCGAACGGATGAGCGAACGGCAAGGCGACGAGCGCGCCGATGACCGCGGCAAGCAGCATGGCCGGTGCCATGGCGATCTCGGAGTGTCGACGGATCATCACCGTGCCGTACCCGAACGCCAACGGGATGGCCAGAGCGACCAGTGCCCCGGACGTCGAGCCGCCGGCGCCGGGACCCGACACCATGAAGCCGACGCCGGCGACCGTGACACCGATGGCCAACCAGGTGTAGCCGCGAACCCGCTCGCCGATGATGATCCATGCAAGAACGGCGGCAGCAAGCGGGCTGAGGGCGAAGATCACCAGCACGATCGCCACGCTCGTGCGGGTGAGTGCCACGACCATCGCGATCGACGAGGTGGCGAACGCACCGGCCACCGCCAAGCCGGGCCTGCCCATCTTCGCGATGGTCCGAACGGTGCGTGACCGTTCGCGCCAGATGATCAACAACAGGATGCTGACGCAGGCCGACAGCGACCGCCAGAACACCGTGGTCCAGGCACGAGGATGGTCGAGACCGCGGATGAACAGCCCACCCGTGCTGAAGATGAGCGACGAGATGATGAGGAGCAACACCGATGCCGGCGATGCACGAGTCCCTGCGGGGACGAACGAAACAGCGACTCCGCCTTCGCCGGCCACGGCCGTGACGCTCTCGACATGATGTTCCTCGGCGCCGGCCATTCCGGCCAGTCTCTCAGGAACCCATAGGCTGAGGCCCACCCATGCTCCAGATCGCCTGTGCGCTGCCGCCAACGCCCGAGACTCCCGCCCTCGTCCGGTACGCGGAGCAGCTCGGCTATTCGAGGGCGTGGATCTACGACACGCCGGCACTGCAACTCGACGTCTGGATGACGCTCGCACTGGCGGCGGTTCGCACGGAACGGATCGGACTCGGGCCCGGCGTTCTCATCCCGAGCAACCGCCACGTGCTCGTGACTGCGTCGGCCATCGCCCATCTCGAGTCGCTCGCTGCGGGTCGCACCGCGTATGCGTTCGGCACTGGCTTCACCGGCCGCCATGCCCTCGGTCAACGCCCGCTGCGATGGGAAGAGGTCGCGTCGTACGTGCGGGCCCTGCGCACGTTGCTGGCCGGCGAGCGTGTGGAAGTCGATGGGGTGATGGTCGCCATGCTGCACGGCCCGCGCCAGGCGCCGTCGCGTCCGATCGTGCCGCCTTTCCTGCTCGGAGCGAGCGGTTCGAAGGGTGAGTCCACGGCACGTGAGCTCGGCACCGGAGTGATCAGCTCGACTCCCGTCGCCGGTTTCGCCTGCTCGGTGTGGCTCACGATGGGCAGTGTGCTCGCTGATGGCGAAGACATCGACAGCCCGCGTGTGCTGAATGCGGCCGGACCCGGGGCAGCCATGGCCTACCACTCCGCCTACCAACGTCGGCGACCGGCCTTCGATGCGCTGCCGGGATCGGCGATGTGGCGCGAGTCGATCGAGGCGGTCGATCCGTCAGTTCGTCACCTCGAGCTGCACCGCGGTCACTTGACAGAGCTCAACCGTCACGATCAGAAGGTGATGACCGGATCGATCGCTGTCGAGCTGACTCGCAGTGGAACAGCGGCCCATTGGAAAGGTCGACTGAAGGCAGCCGAGCAGGCGGGTGCGACCGAGGTGGCCTTTCAGCCCGCCGGAGACGATCCACGACGCGAGCTGAGCGCGTTCATGGATGCCGCTGTGGGCTGATCCGGCCCGTCAGTCGATTCCGACCGACGCAGCCCGATCGAGCACGGTCTGGAAGATGCGCGCCGTCGCCGCGTCGATCATCCGGCCGTCGACGCTCGCAGCACCTGAGCCCGCCGCCTCGGCGTCGCGCACGGCCGCGATCACGCGCCTCGCCTCGGCGACCTCGTCAGCGGTGGGGGAGAAGACTTCGTTGGCCACGGCGATCTGACTCGGATGGATCGCCCACTTGCCGACTGCACCCAGCGTTGCCGCCCACGTGGCTTCGGTGCGGTAGCCATCGAGATCTCGGAAGTCGGCGTTGGGGCCATCGATTGCGTCGAGGCGGTTCGCGCGCGCTGCCACGATCATCCGGTTGCGGGCGTAGTGCCACATGTCGCCCGGGTAGTGGGCAGTGGTTGCGCCCACGTGCCCGCTGCGGATGCCCTGACTCGCCGAGAGATCGCCGACGCCGAGGATCAACGCCTCCAGCCGGGCGCAACACCCGGCGATCTCCTCGACGCGAGCCAACGCCTCGGTTTCTTCGATGAGTACCTCCAATCCGATGCGACCCACGGTCAACCCGAGCTTGGCCTCTAGTTGGGTGAGCAGCGTGTCGACGAACCACACGTCGCGTGGCGCCTTGACCTTTGGGATGATGACCACGTCGATCGCCGCGCCCGCACCGGTGACGACCTCGATGAGATCGTCGTGGCACCACACGGTGTCGGGTCCGTTGATGCGCACCGCCCTGGTCTTCGCGCCCCAATCCAAGCGATCGAGCGCGCCGACGATCGCACCTCGCGCGGCGACTTTCGCGTTCGGCGCCACCGCATCTTCGAGGTCGAGGAACACGAGATCCGCGTCGCTGCTTGCTGCCTTCTCGATCATCTTGTCGCTCGAGCCGGGGGTCGACAGCTCGGAGCGGCGCAGGCGGATGGGACGGGTCATGTCGAGCTCCTTCGGTTTCAGGCCAGGCTTCGACCACCGTCGACGACGAGGCACTCACCGGTGATGAATGCGGCGTCGTCCGACGCTAGGAATGCGACAGCGTTGGCAACGTCGGACGGCTCACAGAGCCGGCCCAAGGGGATGCCGGCGCGCATTGCCTCCGCCGCGTCGGGAGGCAAGCGCTCGCCGAAGGCGTTGACGAAGAAGGGCGTGTCGGCTGCAACGGGAAGGATCGCGTTGACGCGAATCGTCGGCGCGAGCTCGAGAGCCAGGTTGCGGGTGAACGCGGCAACCGACGCCTTCGACGCGCTGTACACGGTGTTGCCGGGCCGATGGGCGATGGCGGCAACCGACGACAGGTTGACGATCGAGCCGCCACCGCTGCGCCGCAGAGCCCAAATGGCGTGCTTCGAGCACAAGTACGTGCCTTTCACGTTGACGTCGAATACGAGGTTGTAGGCGTCGTCGGGCATGTCTTCGAGCGGTGACGGGCGGTGGGTGAGACCGGCGTTGTTGACGAGTACGTCGATCCCGCCGAAGCGCTGCTCGGCAAACGCCATGGCTTCCGCTGCCGAGTCGGCATCGGTCACGTCGAGCCGGCACGACGCCACCTTTCCACCCAGCGTCGACGCCACGTTCTCGGCGGCGTCGGCGTCGAGATCGGCGAGCACCACGTAAGCGCCTTCGCCGGTGAGATGCCGGCCTAGCTCGGCGCCGAATGCCCCGGCGCCTCCCGTTATCACGACGACCTTGTCGTCGAACCTGCCCGGATGGATCATGACGTCACCTCCTTGGCGCGCAAGCGCCGATCGACCGAGTTGATCAGATGCGCGAGCAGCGCGGCCGGATCGATTGCGCCCGGATCGAGCAGCCACTGGTATCCGATGCCCCTGAGGGCGCCGACGATGGCTGCACCTTCCGCCTTCGCGTTGGTCCCGGCGACGACCGAGCCGTCACGCAGCCCGCGCCTGACGAACGCCGCCATGTCGGACCGCATGGTGCGATGGAAGTCGACGAAGTGGGCGCGCAACTCGGGGACCGGACCGAGGGCCTCGAACTGCAGGGCGTACAGCCGCCGCAGCGCGTCGGGTTCGCGCTTCGACTGACGTCGGATCGCCTCGAGGGTGATCAGCAGACCATCGAGGCCGCTCTTCCCGACGGTGAGCGGCTGCACGTTGCGTATGTTCCAAGACGTCGAGATCCGATCGACGAGCGCGTCGAGCAGATCTCGCTTCGAACCGAACCGTGCCGTGACCAAGCCGCGGCTGTAGCCGGCGCGGGTCCCCACCGCGGCGAGCGTCATTGCCCCGTACCCACCCTCGCCGATCAGTTCCGCCGCGGCGTCGAGCAATCGCCGAGTCGACAGATCGGACCGCTCCGCTTGACGGCTCACAGCTCGACGGCCCAGTGCGAACGTCGTTTGAGCAGCGCCGTGCGATTGCCTTCGAACACGACACGGTCGTCGTCGAGCAACCCCCAGTGGTGGAACTCGACGACTCCGGCGTCGGCGCGCTCGGGGGAGGGACGGCAGTCGACGATCTCGGTGTACGCGTAGATGGTGTCGCCGACGTGCACGGGGCCGCTGAACCGCAGTCCGCTGCAGCCCAACTCGGCGAGCGCTTGTTCCGCCGTGTCCTGACTGGCCAGTCCGAAGACCAACGAGGCGGTGACCAGCCCGAACACGATGCGCCCCGCGCCGAGGGGGCTGTGGCGCATGGCGAACTCGTTCCAATGGCCCTCGGCCGTGTTCATCACCAGCTTGGTGATGAGGTTGTTCTCGACATCGCTGATCGTCGCGCCACGCCGGTGGCGCAGGCGCTGGCCGGGTGCAAAGTCCTCGAAGTAGCCGCGATCGTCGACCAATGCCGACCCGTTCGCACTGCTCATGGCAGCGGCCTTGCGGCGACGAGATTCGTTCGGACGAAGTCGACGACACTCTCGCTGCGCTGGTTGGACGCCTCGGTGTGCCAGCTGACGATCCCGCCGGGCCGGCTGTTCGAGGGGCGAGTCGCCACGACGGTGGAGCGGGCGACCAATGTGTCACCCGGATACATGGGTCGATGGAACGTACACTCCTCGAGGCCGAGGAAGGCGCCGCCACCCTCGCTGAGGTCTTCGGCAGAAAGACCGACGACCGTGCACACGATGAGCATCGGATGGATGGCTACGTCTGGATGGCCGTGCGACTCGGCGTAGGGCACGTTGAGGTACAGCGGCAGCCAGCAGCACATCGAGGTCGAGAACACCGTGTTGTCTGCCGCTGTGATGGTACGACCCCAGTGGTGATGGAAGACCTGGCCGACTTCAAAGTCTTCGAAGTACCGGCCGCGCTTCACCTCGGAGAACGAGCTCCGGTCGAACGGCGACGTCATCGATCGGCACGATAGATGATTACTTGTTGGTTGACAAGCAAATGCTAGCGACCGACAATGGCTCTATGTCTCTCCTCCCTCCGGCGCCGGCAACGCTGCCGACCGCCTACGCCACCGTCGAGCGCTTGGCCATGCGCGATGCCGTACGCACGCTGGCAATGCGGGAGGTGCTGCCGATCGCCAACGAGCTCGATCCACTGCATGGCGAGATACCGCGACATCTCGTCGCGACCATGGCCGACATGGGCCTGTTCGGAATACTCGTTCCGGCAAGTTATGGAGGCCTGGGACTGGGACTCGTCGAGTACTGCATGGTCACCGAGGAGCTCGCTCGGGCCTGGATGAGCGTGGCCAGCATCATCGCGCGCGGCAATGGTTTGATCGCCGGGTTCAGCGCCGACCAGCGTGCCGCGATCCTCCCGAGGGTCGCGCGCGGCGAGTATCTCGGTGCCTTCGCGCTCAGCGAGCCCGATGCCGGCTCCGACATCGCCTCCATCCGCACACGAGCCGAACGTGACGGGGACGAGTGGGTGATCACCGGACAGAAGATGTGGTGCACCTACGCCGATCAGGCCGACTACCTCGTGGTCGTCGCCCGCACCACCCCCTACGATCCCGCCCACCGGCACGCGGGAATTCGTCGCTTCTACGTACCAAAGGAGCGCGGCAGCTTTCCGCTCGGGATGACAGGCACACCGATTCGCAAGATCGGATACTTCGGCTGGCAGACGTGGGAGTTGTCGATCGACGGCCTCCGTGTTCCTGCCGAGAACCTGCTGGCTCGCGAGGACGTGTCGGCCGACGATTCCGAAGGGTTTCGCGAGGTGTCGCGAACACTGTCCGTCGCCCGTGTGCACACTGCAGCTCGGGCGATCGGGTTGGCGCGTGGAGCGTTGGAGGACTCGGTTTCGTACTGCCAGCAACGACGTCAGTTCGACCGGCCGATCGGCGACTTCCAGGCCATTCGTTTCAAGATCGCCCACATGGCTGCGGAGATCGACGCCTGCCGGGCGTTCATGTACCAGGTCGCTGCCGACGCGGACAGTGGGATGGTTGTCGATCACCAGGCCTCGATGCTCAAGTACGTCGCAACCGAGATGGCGGAGCGGGTGACGAGCGAAGGGATCCAGATCCACGGCGGTGCCGGCTACACGACCGACTTCGCCGTCGAGCGGCACTGGCGTGACGCCCGCCTGACCAAGATCTTCGAGGGCACGTCGGAGATCCAACTGCGCATCATCTCCGACCGCTACCTCCCACGCCCCGCCTCCCCCGTGTAGCCCCCTGTGGAGTGTTTCGCGCTCGGCCGGGTGCCACGAAGCACTCCACAGCCGAGGTGTGGAGTGTCTCGCGCCCGGCCGGGTACCTTGAAACACTCCACACGGAGCCGGGGTGGTCAGGCGGTGAGCTGTTCGATGAGGGCGTTCTTCAGGATCTTGCCGTTGGCATTGCGCGGCAGAGCGTCGACGACGACCAGTTCTTTGGGCGCCTTCACTCCGCCGAGTCGGGCGCGGAGGAAGCGGCGGAGATCGTCAGGGTCGTAGATGGCGCCCTCGGTGAGCTCGATGACGGCCACGACCCGCTCGCCCCAATCGGGATCGGGCAACCCGATCACCGCCGACTCGTACACCTCGGGGCGTTCGGCCAGCACACCTTCGATCTCCGCCGGGTACACGTTGAAGCCGCCGGTGATGACGACCTGCCGGAGGCGGCCGACGATGGTGAGATAGCCGTCTGCGTCGAGCCTGCCGAGATCGCCCGTGCGGTGATAGCCGTCGATCTTCGTCGCCGCGGTGGCGGTGGCGTCGTCGAGGTAGCCGTCCATCACGAAGTCGCCGCGGACGACGATCTCACCGACTTCGCCCGTCGCGACCTCGGTGCCATCGTCGGCGATCAGGCGGACCGCACAGAACGGGGTTGCCCGGCCGCAGCTGGCCAGCCGCGAATCGGGCACGAACCTGCCATCGACCAGATAGTCGTCGGGCTGCATCGAGGCGATGTACATCGGCGCCTCCGTCTGGCCGTAGTTCTGGGTGACCACAGGCCCGAACACGGTGATCGCCCGTTTCAACAGATCGACCGGAACGGGCGAGGCACCTACCCACACGCGACGCAGGCTCGACATATCAGTGGTCGACACCGCCGGATGGGAGAGCAGCCGCGTGAGCATCGTCGCCGGGAGGACCGTGGTGGTGACACGGTGTTGCTCGATCGCGGCAAGAGCGGCGCCGGCATCGAAGTGAGGCAAGACCACGGTGGTGCCTCCAGTCGCGATCACGCCGAGGGTCGCCCGCCCGGAAACGTGGGTCAGTGGACCAGCGGCCAGGAACACAGGCCACGGTTGGTCGATCATTGCCACGTAGTTGCCGACGATGGCCGACAGCGTGCGATGGCTGTAGCACACGCCTTTGGCGATGCCGGTGGTTCCACCGGTGGCGAACACTGCGGCGAGCGCGTCGGGCGCTGGCTCGGTGAGCTCGACCGACACGTCGTGGCCGGCGATGACGTCGTCGAGCAGGAAGGTGTGGTCGACAGTGGGTGCCGTCGCTCGTATCGCTTCGACGCTCCCGGCGAAGTCGCTGTGGTGGATCAAGGCGTTCACCTGGAACCGCCTGCACAGCTCGGCAATGGCGTCGACCGAGTCGCGAGGATTGAGCGGTATCCACGTGGCTCCCGAGCGCAGGGTGCCGAGCGTTGCCACCATGACCAACAAGTGGTTCGGGCTCAGCACAGCGATCCGGCTGCCTTCCCCGAGCCCGGATCGTCGGAGTCTGCAAGCAACGACTGCCGACAGCCGACCGACCTCGCCGTGGTCCAACGCTTCGTCGCCGACGATCAGGCACGGGCGATCGGGATGAGCGTGGGCCGCCTCGGTGATGCGACCCAACGTGGTGAGCGGCTCCGTCACGCTGGATCGAGGCTCGGCCAGTGCTTGCGATAGCGCTGCACGAGCCAGCGGTTGAACTGCACGTGGCTCTCTTCCTGCCACGAGTACCGCCCACGGACGGCGAACCGGGAATGCATGCCCCGTTGCACCTTCGTGGTGGCGTCCTGGTCCTGTCGTACGAACACTTGCACCCCGGCGTCGCTCATGGCAAAGAGATGTTCGAACATCGGATGCTCCACGGCGCTGCGATGCAGGAGGTAGCCGATCTCGACATCGATCGTCTCCGCGGTCTTCGGGCGTGACGATGAAGTAGAAGGCTTGATCAGGAGCCGTACCGAGACACAGCGATGGCGGGACGAGCGCGAACGTCGAGCGCCACCGCTCCTCCTCTGTGAGATCGGGGAACACCGGCAGCAGAGCCTTCGTGGTGGCGTTGAAGCCGCCGTCGATGTGGGTGTAACCGTTGGTGCGGAAGATCACGTTCGAACGATCGTCCCACGGCACGGGAAAGGCGGCCAGGTTGCTGGGGCAGAAGTCCTGGATGGTGTGGTGCAGCCGATTGGCGTGATAGCCGTCGTTGAAGTTCTCGAACATCACCTTCCAGTTCCACGGCAGATCGGTGAGCGTAAAGCTGTCGGGGGAGACGGAGTTGGCCAGGTCGTAGTGTTCGAGGAAGGGCTCGTAGCGGGCCAGCGAAGGAGCCAGCGGATCGGCATCGGCATCGAAGTTGACGAACAGGAAGCCGAGCCATTGCTCGACGCGCACGTTGGGCAGGCCCCACTCGGACTTGACGAAACCGGCCGTGCGTTCCATCGCCGGGGCACCGAGCAGACGACCGTCGAGGCCGTAGATCCACTGGTGGTACGGGCAGGTGAACGTTCCGCAACTGCCGCAGTCGTCGACGATCTGCATGCCGCGGTGTTGGCAGATCGCCGAGAAGGCGTGGATCACCCCATCTTTGGCGCGGGCGATGATCAACCGCTCGCCGTTGACGGTCTTGGTGAAGTAGTCGCCGGGGTTGGCGACTCGGTCGACTCGACCCACACACAGCCACTCGTGATCGAACAAGGCTCGCCGTTCGAACTCGAGGAACTCTTCGGTGGTGTAGCACACCGGCGGGAGCGTGCTGGCCTTGTCGACATCGAGCACCGACTCGTCGAACGAGCCGAGCAGGTCGGTCGGTGAGCACAGACTGATCAGTCATCAGGGGCACCTCTCTCGGATACTTGACTCTCCGCATTCGGATCTTTCAGCAGGAACTTGCGGATCTTGCCGACGCTGGTGCGCGGCAGCTCGCTGACGAACGTGATGTCACGCGGTCGTTTCGACTTGGTCAGCCGTGCGTTGCACCAGTCGGTGAGCTCCTCGATGGTCGGGGGGCCGGGCGGGATCGGCGGCAACGACGAAGGCAACCGGCACCTCGTCGCGGATAGGGTCGGGCAGGCCGACGACCGCAGCTTCGAGCACGGCTGGGTGAGCAGCCAGCACCTGCTCGACTTCGACGGTGGAGACGTTCTCACCGGCCACCTTCAGCACATCGGCGCGGCGGCCGTCGAAGTAGTGGCGACCACTTGCGTCGCGGCGGGCGCGGTCGCCGGTGAGGAACCACTCGTCAGTGAAGCTGGACTCGGTGGTTTGCGGGTCGTCGAGATACCCGGCGAACAGCGTGATGCCCGGCTCGCCACGAGACGACGATCTCGCCGACCTCGCCGGGCGGGGTCGACGACCCACCGGCGTCGTGGACGTCGACTACACATCCGGGCGTGACGATAGCCCATGACTGGCGGCAGCGGGTCTGGCGCTCTCGTCGCTGAGCACGGCCGGGATCGTCTCGGTCATGCCGTAGAGCTGGCGTGGCCTGCACCCGAACAGGCCGCCGAGCGTCTCGTACTGGTCGTCGCTGACGTTCATCGCGTACCAGCAATGCTGCAGGCGGACGCCTGCGACCGGCGCTGCGCCGCGGGCCAGGATCATCCGGATCGGTGCGGCGAACAGGCTGGCGTGCGTCGCCTCGTGCTGTGCTGCCTGGGCGAGGAACTTGCCGGCCGAGAAGGTGTGCATCAAGGCCACCGATGCACCGGCCCAGATCGCCGCAGCGAACGAGTAGTACTGGGCGTTGGCGTGGAACATGGGCAGCACGACGAGCTGCCGATGGTGCGGCTTGCAGGCACGCTGCCTCGGCCATCACCTTGCCGGCGAAGGCGTAGTTGGCCTGGGTGATCTCGACCCCTTTCGGCCGTCCGGTGGTACCAGAGGTGAACATCACGGCGGCGCGGTCGCGCACGGCCAGTTCGCGGCCAGTCGCCGAAGGCGTCGTCGCCGAACTGTGCGAGCTCGGTGTCGGCCTCGTCGAACGCCGATCGTCGCCATGCCGGCGGCCGCCGCGAAGGTAGTCGCGGCTGCGTGCCGCGGCGTACAGGCCGACGGCGGGCCGCGTGCGTTCGATGTGTCCCGCTCAGCTCGGGAGTGCGGCCAACGGATCGCTGGGCACCAGCCATGCGCCAAGGCGAACGGTCGCGATCCATGCGGCCACGAACGCGGGCGAATTGGTGAGTGCGAGATGTACCGACGACGCCGGGCAGCACACCGTTGCGCACCAACTGCGTGGCCAGCGGGCGACGAGGTGGTCGAACTCGGCGTAGGTCCAGTCGCGAAGAGCCGCCGATGGCGACTCGAACCTGAGGAACAGGCGGTCGGGATTGCGAAACGACCGTGTCGGCCCACACGTCGCCGAAGGAGCGCGCCTCAGGCCAGGCGCTCACGCCGGTTGAGCCTCCTCGGCTGCGCCGTACCCGCCTCCGCCAGGGAGCTCGAGGCTGACACGAGTCGCCCGGCTGCAAGGTGATGCGTTGCTTGCGTGCGAACCGCCTCGCCGTTGACGGTGAACGAGCCGGCAGCACCTTCGCTCGCCTCCGAAGATGCCCTCCGGCGGTACCGCCAGTCGCGAGGTGACTGCGTTCAACTGCCATGGTCGCGTCGGTGTCGACGCTGAACTCGACGGTCTGGCCCAGTCCCGCCGATCTGCTGGCCGGCTCCGCCGCTGCCGGCGCGCAGCGACTTGCGATGGAAGCGAATCGGTGCCGAGGCCTCGACGACTTCGACCGGAACTGCGGCCACACCGGTGGGGTACGAGCACGCCGACAGCCCAGGCTTGTGGCGCGCGCGCACCGACTCCGCCGGCGTAGGTGAACATTGCTGTGATGAACGGTCGCCCGTCGTCGTGGTTACCCGACGACCTGCATGGTCCACACCGCACCTGACCCTTCGGCCATCGCCTGCTCCGGTTTGATCTGGGCGAGCGCCTTGAGCAGCGCATTGGGCAGGAACATGCCGACGACGTGGCGCGCGGTGCACGGCTGCGGTGAGACCGCATTGACGATCGAGCCCACTGGCGCCTCGACCAGGATCGGCGCCAGGCTGCCGTGGTTGTTCGGCAGCTCCGGGTTGAGCACCGACCGCACGGCGAACGTGGTGTACGCGTGCGTGTAGTTCTTGACGACGTTGATGCCGATACGGGCTGGCACCCGACGACCCGGCGTAGTCGACGAGGATCTCGCCGGCGAACAGGATCGACGGTGATGGCGCAGACGATGTCGATTCGGCTCCCATCGGCCAGGTCGAGCTCGGCGCTGGCGTTGTACGTCCCAGCAGGGAGCTCGCGAATCGTCGCTCGGGTGGCGGCCTCGCTTCGTTCGATGATCTCGTCGGCGAGCATCTCGATGTCGTCGAGACCGTGCTGCTTGCACAGCGACAGCAACCGCTGCGCGCCCACCTCGCCCGAGGCCATCTGGGCGTGCAGGTCGCCTGACATGTGATCGGGCTGGCGCACGTTGCTGAGGATGAATCGCCACACGTCGTCGTTGCGCTCACCGGCTTTCATCAGCTTGCAGATCGGGATCCAAAGACCCTCTTCGAACACGTCGCGCGCGCCGGCACCTATCCCGTAACCACCCACATCGGTGTGGTGGATCGTCGAGCCGAAAAAGGCGATTGCCTTGCCACCGCGAAAGACGGGGTACAGCACGGTGACGTCGAGCAGTTGCCCGGCTGTCTTGTACGGATCGTTGGTGATCAACACATCGCCTTCCACCAACGACAGCGGCGGATACTGCTCGAGAACCGCGGTGGCGGCGCGGGCGAGCGAGTTGATGTGCCCCGGCGTACCCGTGACGGCCTGAGCGACCATGCGTCCGCGTTGATCGAACACGGCGTTGGCGAGATCGCCGGCTTCGCGCACGATGGGGGAGAAAGCGGCGCGCTGCAGGGCGCGGGCCTGTTCGTTGACGGTGGCGATGAGGCTCTGCCACAGAACCTCGAGCTCGATCGGATCGAATGCCATCAGATGCTCCTCTCGGCGACGAGCGAGCCGTCGTCGGCAACCTCGACGACCCAACCGGGTCGGATGACCGCGGTGGTCTCTCGTTCCTCGACGATGGCCGGACCGACCAAGCGTTGGCCACGTCCGAGATCCGTGCGACGGTAGACAGGTGTGTCGACGGCAGGTGCCGTCCGTTCGAACCGGACCGCACGGACCGTTCGCGGCTCGCCGTGAGCCTCACCGAGTTCTGTCTGAGGCTCGACGGTGTCGGCGTTGGCATATGCCGACAGCCGCCAGGTGACTGCCTCTACAGCCACGTCGGGAATCGTCAGCCCGTAGATGCGCCGGTAGTCGCTCTCGAAGCGGTCGACGACCGTCTCGTCGTCGACGGGCCAATGTTCGCCGTCGCCGACCCATATGGTGAGCTCGTTGCCCTGGCCGAGGTAGCGGGCGTCGAGGCCATAGCGGAAGCGGATGCGGTCGCTCGGTACGCCGGCCGCAGCCAGGACGCGGCGACCCTCGTCGCGGAGCTCGTCGAGCAGACGGTCACGCTCGCTGTGCGTGATGGCGCTGAGCGATCGCACCATCGAACGGGCGAGATCGATGCGCACCGGCGACACCAGTGTTCCGAACGCGCTGAGCACGCTCGCATTGACCGGGAAGATGACTCGAGGTGAGTCGAGCAACTCGGCGACACCGCATGCGTGGATGGGGCCGGCTCCGCCGAACGCCAGAACGGTGACTCCGCGGAGATCCTCGCCTTGCTCGACCGCGTGCATGCGCGCCGCGGCTGCCATGTTCTGGTTGACGAGCTCGTGCATCCCGGCAGCCGTGTCGCTGACCGGAAGGCCGAGCCCATCGGCGACTGATCTCAGCGCAGCGTCGTTCGCGGCCAGATCAAGGGGCATGTCGCCGCCGAGGAAGTAGCCGGCATCGAGCAGGCCGAGCGCAAGGTCGGCATCGGTGACCGCGGCCTTGGTGCCGCCGCGGCCGTAGCACGACGGGCCAGGATCGGCACCGGACGACTCGGGCCCGACCTTCAGCAGGCCGAGCTCGTCGATGCGCGCCAGGCTGCCTCCTCCGGCGCCGATCTCGACGAGGTCGACGGAAGGCACCGAGACCGGGAACCCGGAGCCCTTCTTGAACCGATAGATCCGGGCAACTTCGAACGTGTTGGTGATCTCCGGCTCGCCGCCCGAGATCAGGCACGACTTGGCAGTGGTCCCGCCCATGTCGAAGCACAACAGCCGGTCCTCGCCGAGTCGCCGGGCGAACCAGCTTCCAGCGAGCGCACCGGCCGCGGGACCGCTCTCGACCAGACGTATCGGAGCACGAGCGGCGTCGTCGGCCGATACGACGCCCCCGTTCGACAGCATCATCAGAACCGAACCGCCGAAGCCTTCGGCGGCGAGCCACTTCTGGAGCTCGTCGAGGTATGGCCCGATGACCGGCATCGTCGCTGCATTGCATGCGGTCGTGATCATGCGCGGGTACTCGCGGATCTGCGGCGAGATCTCGGCCGAGATGCATACCGGCACGCCCAGCTCGCGGCGAAGGTGGTCGGCGATGATCCGCTCGTTCGCGGGGTTGGCGTAGGCGTTGATCAGACAGACGCCGACCGATTCGACGTCTGCAGCCCGCAGCGCCTCGGTGATGGCCTGCAGCCCAGCCGTCGTGGGCACTTCCACCACATCGCCTTGCGGGTTCGTGCGTTCGGCGATCTCGACCACACGCTCGCGTGGCACGGGCGGACTGGGGAACTCGATCTGCAAGTCGTACATGTCGTAGCGGTGCTCATCGCGAATGAGCATCGTGTCGCCGAACCCCTCGGTGGTGACGACACCCGCTCGGCCGATCTTGCCTTCGATCAATGCATTGGTGATGAGGGTCGTGGCGTGCACGATCGGCGCGGTGATCTCCGCCGGCCGCACGCCGGCTTTGGCCAACAGCTGACGCACGCCGGTGCGCACACCGTCGAGTGGGGCGGCGGGCGTGGTGAGCGTCTTGTCGACGATCACCCGGCCACTGGCCGCGTCGATCAGAACGACATCGGTGAACGTGCCGCCGATGTCGACGGCAAGGCGCCAGTCGGGAGTGGACGAGATGTCAGCCATTGCGCAGGTCCTCTCGGGGTGGTGCGAACACATCGAGGATCCAGACCTCGTTCAACTCGTCGTCGCCGACGAACACGCTGTCGCCGTGCCAGACAGACTTCGGGGCCAGGTAGACCTCGCCGGGCCCGAGTTTTATGCGAGTGCCGTCGTCGGGTTCGCCGATGCGGAAGTCGAGCGTGCCGCGCACGATGATCCCGAGTTGCTCCTGGTCGGTGTGATGATGGAGGACCGAGCCGGTAGCGCCGCCGCTGATGCGCCAGAAGCACAGCTGCAGCAGCTCGCCGTTGATCACCCTGCGGCGGAAGCCGGCGCGGTCGGTGTCGTTGAACTTCTCATCGTCGTAGAAGTAGCAGTACTGGTTGGTGAGATCCATCGGTCCTCTTACAACAGTCGGTCGATCATGCGGCGTTCTACATCGTCGAGATGTGCCTGCACCGCGGTCACGGTGGGCTTGCGCCGACCTGCCACGAGTGCCTCGGCGATGGCTCGATGGGCCGTGGTCGACGAGGCGATGATGTCGGCCACCTCCCTGCGGTTTATCTCGGCGTAGAGCAGTGATGCCAGTTCGAACGAGTCGAACAGAGCACCGAGCGTCTTTCCGTAGACCTCGTGCAGCAACGGGTTGCCGCACGCTCGGGCGATCGACGTGTGGAACGCCCGATCGGCGGCGCGGAACTCATCGAGCTGGTCGGTCGAACGCGCCGCCAGCTCAGCGATGTCGGCGCGCTCGGCGTCGGTGGCGCGCCGTGCGGCGAGCTCCGACATCGTCGGCTCGATCGTGCGACGCACTTCGAACAGCTGGCGAACCAGTGCCTTGCGCTCGTCGAGCGTGGCCGATTCACCGGTGAGGCGGATCTCGGGCAGCCGCTCGGCAACGACAGGGCGGTTGCCGCGGCGCTCGAGGTATCCGGACGCTGTGAGGCCCTGTATTGCCTCGCGCACCGACGTGCGGGCGACCCCGAACTGCTCGCACAGCTGTCGCTCTGCCGGCACGGGACTACCAGGCTGCAACTCACCGGTGCGGATCGCCTCGAGCAGCTGGGCTCGGATCTCGGACGAGATCGTTCGTCGCTTGACCGGCGCGAACGGAGTGTTCATCGCAGCCCGATGGTGGGTCGTGGGAAGCGCCGCGAGAGCACGGCGTGGATGGTGTCCGTGGTCATGCCGGCTCCTCCGAAGTCTGGTCTGGTTGTCAGACCATACCTCGCACGGCTCGACAGCCGCGCCTCGGAGAGTCTGCACGAAGTGGCCCCAGATCTTGGAGCCGAACACTCTCGTCCTCGTCATTGCGGTGTCTCGCGCCAGTCGGCTGCGCTTGACCGTTCTTGCGTCGGCGCGCCGGAGCGTGCACTATGCGTCCTTCGGCAAGCAAGACGCCTGAGGAGCAATGACGGAGCGTTCAAACCTCGGTACTCGTGGGGTCGTGCTGCTTGCCGTGTTCGTCGCCGGCGTTGTTGGCGTGTTCTCGTTCGGCCTTCGTGCGGGCAAGGTGGAAGTTGTGAACGACCAGCGCCCCGAGGTTCTTCCTACCGACCGTGGTACCGCTGTCGTGGCCGTTCTCCGTGAAACCGGCGGCTGGTCGCTGTTCGGCGTTCGCATCACCGACAGCACTCCGCATGTGGAGGTGCGGTTCCAGACGGAGCCTGGATGTTCGGGGCTGCTGCGGTCAGGTGATCCCTGGCCATCTGCTTTCCCGCAATGTTCGAGCCCGGTCAAGATCGTCGGAACGGTGAGTGGGCTCGGTGTCACCCCATCGGGAGACTCGCTCGTGGGCGTCGAGTTCGACGTGTCTCGGGCATGCTTCGAACTGCTCGATCGAGGAGCGGCTTGGCCAACCAATGACCCTGAATGCACTTTTCGGTAGCCAAGTGAGTCGGATACGGCGACCAAGTGACGCCACACGACGATGGGATTGACACCCACCCTTACATACAAGTACAATACAAGTTGTGCCTGACTGGAATCCTGAGCAGTACCGCCGGTTCGCCGCCGAGCGTGCCCAGCCGTTCCACGATCTCCTGGCCCTGGTGGAGCCGGGCTCGATCAGACGGGCCGTCGATCTGGGCTGTGGTCCGGGTGAGCTCACCGCTCTCGCCGCCCAGCAACTCGACATCGACGCGATGGTCGGCATCGACAGCTCACCGTCGATGCTCGACAAGACGGCGGAGCACGTCTCCGACGTGGTGCGCTTCGAACACGGCGACATCGCCGAGTGGACATCGGGCCGTGACTTCGATCTCGTCCTGGCGGCGGCCAGCCTGCAATGGGTTCCCGATCATCGAGCCGTGATGACTCGGTGGACGGCCGCGTTGCGAGCTGGTGGGCAGATCGCCATCCAGGTGCCGGCGAACGCCGCCATGCCGTCGCATGCTGTGGCTCGCGGCGTGGCAGAACGCGAGCCGTATCTGTCGATGTTCGGCCCCGACGGGCCGCCGATCGATCCGGTGCAGGCGTACGTGCTGCAGCCCGAGGAGTACGCGCAGATCCTCTACGACCTCGGCTACGCACGCCAGCACGCGCGGTTGCAGGTGTACCCGCACGTCCTGCCGAGCAGTCGTCACGTGGTGGAGTGGGTGCGCGGCACCATGTTGACCCGCTTCGAGAAGCGACTCGACCGCGACGCCTTCGACGCGTTCGTCGCCGACTACGAGCGCGAGTTGCTGCGAGTGCTCGGCGACCACGAGCCGCACTTCTTCCCGTTCCGCCGCATTCTCATGTGGGGACGGTTGCCGTAGCCGTCGGCATCCGTCAGGCGGCGTGGATCATGGCCACATCGTTGACATCGCGCCACTGATCGATGTCGTGAGCGGTCAACAGCCGCGCGTCGAGCGCGGTGAGCTTGTGAAGGCTGGATGTGGCCGCTTCGAGAGACGTCGGGCGGCCGGTGGGACGGTGCTCGACGACGGCCTGCAGGGTGTACGCCGCGTCGCCGACGCACACGAAGCGGAGCCCATCCGAGAACTGGATGTGCATCGCCTGATGCCCCGGTGTGTGTCCCGGGGTGGCGATCAGTCGCAGACCCGGCGCGAGATCGAACTCGTCTTCGTAGTCCCAGTCGGGGGCGTCGAGCTCGGCCAGGTCACCAGCGAGCACTCCTGAAGGAGTCTTGGATCGCTCGCGGGCCCACGCCAGCTCGCGAGCGCGGACGTATTGAGTCGCCGCCGGGAACGCCGCGTTCCGGCCGACATGGTCGAAGTGCAGGTGCGAGTTCACGACCCAGCGCACTTCGTCGACGGCATGGCCGGCCTGGCGCAGGCGCTCGT
This sequence comes from Ilumatobacteraceae bacterium, assembly GCA_963720775.1. Taxonomy (GTDB): domain Bacteria; phylum Actinomycetota; class Acidimicrobiia; order Acidimicrobiales; family Ilumatobacteraceae; genus JAENVT01. Next base: position 328,732 of record CAVRGR010000003.1, read on the forward strand.
CGACCAGGGCGTGGCGCGGGCAACGGATCTCGAAGATCGACCACATCGATCCGAAGTGCGCGGCCGGATCCGCGCCGCAGCACGCCTCGTGAAGGCCGGTATCGAAGACGACGACACCGTCGCCGGTGTCGACTGCAAAGCACATCACGGGTACGTCACCCATGACACCCCGGGGCTGGCCCTCGAGCAGGCCGCCCACGTCGGTGTGAAGGTCGCCACACCGCAGTGCCCAGAGCTTCATGAAACGACCGTAACTCGGCCACGCGTCTCATCTACGATTGCATCCATGGCTCGATTCGGACGCGTGCTCAGCGCGATGGTCACCCCTTTCGACAGCAAGGGAGCGCTCGATCTCGATGCCGCCAAGGTTCTGGCGCGCCACCTGCAGGCTCACGGCAACGATGGCCTGGTGCTCGCCGGCACCACCGGCGAAGCGCCGACGTTGAACGATGACGAACGGCTGGCCCTGTTCGCGGCAGTCATCGAGGCTGTGACCATTCCGGTGATAGCCGGTACCGGCACCTACGACACGCGCCACTCGGTGCATCTCACGCGGGAGGCCAAGGCACTCGGCGCCGCCGGCATCCTTGCCGTGTGCCCGTACTACAACCGCCCGTCGCAGGCCGGAATCGACGCTCACATGCGCGCTGTCGCCGCAGCGAGCGACTTGCCGGTGATCGTCTACGACATCCCCATCCGAACCGGTCGCAAGATCAACACGGCCACTCTCCTGCGTCTCTTCCGTGAGGTGCGCAACATCGTGGCCCTGAAAGATGCGGCGGCCAACCCCGGTGAAACGGCGGCCGTCATCAGTTCCGCACCCGCCGGGTTCGAGGCATACAGCGGCGACGATCTGATGACTCTGCCGCTCCTCGCCAGCGGCATCGTCGGTACGATCGGCGTTGCTACGCACTGGACCGGCGAAGATCACCAGGAGATGTTCGACCTGTGGGAGAAGGGCGACACCGATGGGGCGCGACTCGTCAACAGCCGCATGTTGGAGAGCTTCGCGTTCGAGACCGGTGACGACGCCCCCAACCCGATCCCGACCAAGGCAATGATGCGTCACCTCGGCCTTGCGGTCGGGCAGGCGCGCCTGCCGATGGGCGACGCGCCGGCGTTCGTCGAGCAGCGGGCACCCGAAGTGTGGGCCAACCTGCAACGATGGCGGGATGCATTTCCAGACCGTCCGCTGTGATCGCTGATGGCTGAGCCCGTTCGAGTTGTCTTCATGGGCGGTCTCGGCGAGATCGGCCGCAACTGCATGGCCATCGAGCAGCAGGACCGAGTGCTGCTGATCGATTGTGGCCTGATGTTCCCCGACGCCGACATGCACGGCATCGACCTGGTACTGCCCGATTTCACGTGGCTTCGTGAGAATGCCAACCGCATCGAGGGTCTGGTTGCCACGCACGGCCACGAAGATCACGTCGGCGCTCTGCACTACCTGCTGCGTGAGTTGAGCTTCCCGATCTTCGGCTCGGCAGTCACGCTCGGCCTCGCCCGCAACCGCATCGAGGAGGCCGGGTTGCTCGGCAAGACCAGCCTCGTCGTGGTGGCCGACGGAGAGCGCCGCAAGATCGGGCCGTTCGACGTCGAGTTCATTCCCGTCACTCACTCCGTGCCGCACGCTCACGCGATTGCCATACACACCCCGCAGGGCGTGATCCTCCATTCCGGCGACTTCAAGATCGACCTCACGCCCGTCGATGGCCGTCGCACCGACCTCGCCCGCATCGGATCGATCGCCTCCAACGAGGGCATTCGCCTGCTGATGGCCGACTCGACGAATGCCGAAGAGCACGGCCACGCCCCGTCGGAGTCCGGCGTCGGCGCGGTGTTGCGAGCACTGTTCGCGGAACAACGTGGACAGCGAATCATCACCGCCAGCTTTGCCAGCCATCTTCATCGCATCCAACAGATCGCCGATGCTGCCGTTGCCGAAGGGCGAGTCGTCGCCACACTCGGTCTCAGCATGAAGAAGAACGTGCGCCTCGGGCGCGACCTCGGTGTGTTCACCATTGCCGACAAGTCGCTCGTCGACATCGAAGACATCGACAACTACCCGCCGGGCAAGGTTTGCGTGATCTCGACCGGATCGCAGGGCGAACCGATGTCGGCGCTCGCCCTGTTGGGTCGGGGTGAGAACAAGTGGGTGAAGATCGGCGAGACCGACACCGTCATCCTGTCGAGCCACGCCATCCCGGGCAACGAAAGCAACGTCAATCGAGTGATCGACGGTCTGCTCCGCGCAGGAGCCCAGGTCATCCACTCCGGTGTGGCCGATGTGCACGCCACTGGCCACGCTCAGGCCGACGAGTTGAAGACCTATCTGTCGCTGACCCGACCGGAGTTCTTCGTGCCCATTCACGGCGAGTACCGGCACATGGTGGCCAACGCCAAGCTCGCGTACCTGATGGGTGTTCCCCACGATCATGTGCTCGTGTGCGAAGACGGCGACGTGTTGACCCTCGACGACGACGGTCTCTCGGCTACCGGTCGTGTACCGGCCGGGTACCTGTACGTCGACGGGATCGTCGGCGACGTCGGTCAGGGGGTGCTCCGCGATCGCAAGATGTTGGCGGAGGAGGGCGTCGTGGTCGTCGTCGTCACCGTCGACGTCGAGACCGGCAAGGTGCTCGTCGGTCCCGAGATCATCACGCGTGGTTGGGTGTACGCACCCGAAGCGGAAGATCTGCTCGACGAGGCCTGCGACGCAGTGGCCGATGCGGTCGAAAAGACCCTTGCCGCGGGAGTTCGCGACGTCGATGCCCTCGAGCGCGACGTTCGCCGGGCGGCCGGCAAGTTCGTCAACGAACGCACCAAGCGACGGCCGATGATCGTGCCCGTCGTAATGGAAGCCTGACCAGCACGTGGCCTCGGCCACTCGTGGGATTCTCGCCTTCGCGATCCTGCTGACCGTGGGCGGCTGCAGCGAGTCGTCGGGTGCCACGCAGACATCGCCTCCTACCACGCTCGATGCGTCGGCCAAGGCGCCGCGCGTCGACCTCATCGACGACGCGATCACGGCGCTCGAAGCCAAGCTCGGCGGCCCGCAGCAGTACTTCGAGATCAACGCCACGTCGCAACTGGTCAACTTGTTCGTCTCGTTGAACGGCGACAAGTTGGTGCAACCGTGGGTGTACCTCGACGGCGAGCTGTCGTCCACCGACCCGCACGAGGCCACCGGGTTCAGCTTCGCCCGGAGTGCGCTCGACTTCGACCCCGACAAGGTGCTCACCCAGTTGGAGGCCGCACTTCCGCAGTCAAGGCCCGATGTGTTCTTCATCGAGGGCGGTCAAGGGGGCATCGTGCGCTACAGCGTGGCATTGACCTCGTCGAAAGGTGGCCAGCTCGTCGTGGTCGTCGGTCCCGACGGGACCGTGAAGTCGGTCGACACCTGACTGTGGCCCGATTCGACAGTGGGCCCTTGGTACCGTTGGACTCTCTATGACGACGTGGGGTCAACCCAAGAAGCGGTCGAGGACCACGACCACCAAGCGGCCGGCGGCGAAGCCTGCCGCGGCGGCCGGTTCTGCCTCGATGTCGCGGCGCGACCAGGCATCGGCCCAGCTCCGTGAGGCAATGGAGGGCCGCGAGCACGAGTTCGCCGGCATCGGCTTCATCGCCGCCGGGGTGTTGTTGGGCATGGCCATCTACCTCGATCTGGCCGGTCCGCTCGGACGGGGTGTGGAGACCGTCGTCGGCTGGTTGACCGGAATCGGCCGGTTCATCGTGCCCATCGCCCTGATTGCCGTCGGCGTCGCCCTCGTACGCAAGGGCCGCAGCACGCACCCGTTCCGACTGGCGATCGGATGGGGATTGCTCGGGTTGTCGCTGCTCGGACTGCTGCACATCGTTCGGGGTCCGGAAAAGATCATGGCCCACTTCGACACGTTGGGCCGGGCAGGTGGCTGGATCGGAGCGCTCGTCGGTGAGCCGTTGCGCAACCTGCTCGCCTCCGGCGGTGCGATCGTGGTCTTCGTCGCCGCCGGCGTCGGCGGAGCGCTGCTGTTGACGGGTGGATCGTTGCGGTCGATGTTGTCGCAGACCGGCCGTGGCGTAGGAGCTGTCGCCGTGCCGATCGGCCGTCGGGCAAGGGTTGCGTTCGGCAACATGTCGACGCTGAAGAGTGATCGCCAGGGCGGCTCGGGCGAGATCACCGCACCGGTTCTGTACGACGCAGCACTCGACGACGACTGGTCGGAACCCGCCAAGCCGCGCAAGCCGCGCGCACAGCGGCCGCTGCCGCCGCCGGGCACCATCGATCCGGGTCTGGCGGAGCAATCCGAACTGGCGCTCGGCCCCGGCGCGCAGCGTGGTCAGTGGGTGCTCCCGCCAGCGCAGTACCTCATCCGTTCGTCGCAGCAGACCATCAACAAGGCTGAGGTGGAGGCTCGCGGACGCACACTCATCGATGCGCTCTCCTCCCACGGTGTCGAGACCAGGCTGCTCGGTCAGACGGTCGGCCCCACGGTCACTCGCTACGAGCTCGAACTCGGAACGGGGGTGAAGGTAGCCAGGATCACCAGCCTCAATCGCGACATCGCCTACGCCATGGCCGCGACCGATGTGCGCATCCTGGCTCCCGATCCCCGGGCGTACCGCCATCGGCGTCGAGGTGCCCAACCATGCCCGCCAACTCGTCAGCCTCGGCGACATCATGGCGTCACCAGAGGCCAAGACGGCCACCCATCCACTCGATGTGGCGATCGGGAAGGACATCGCCGGCCGGTCGGTGTTCCTCAACCTGGCCACCACTCCGCATCTCCTCATCGCCGGCACCACCGGCGCCGGCAAGTCGAGTGGCCTCAACAGCATCCTCACGTCGATACTCATGCGCTGCACACCCGATCAGGTGCGGATGATCCTGATCGACCCGAAGCAGGTCGAGATGGGCCAGTACAACCGACTGCCGCATCTGCTCACCCAGCCGGTGACGAATCCGAAGAAGGCGGCCAACGCCCTCGGATGGGCCGTGAAGGAGATGGAGCGGCGCTACGACCTGCTCTTCGAAGTGGGCTTCCGCGACATCACCGGGTACAACGCGGCGTACGACCGCGGGGAGCTGCAACCAGAGCCAGGCTCCGAAACTCAATTCGAGCGGTTGCCCTACATCGTCATCATCGTCGACGAGCTCAACGACCTGATGATGGTCGCGGCGCGCGACGTGGAGGACAGCATCACCCGCATCGCGCAGAAGGCTCGCGCCGTCGGCGTCCACTTGATCGTGGCGACGCAGCGACCCTCGGTCAACGTCATCACCGGTGTCATCAAGGCCAACATCCCGGCGCGGGCAGCGTACGCCGTCAACAGCCTCACCGACAGCCGCGTCATCCTCGACCAGTCCGGCGCGGAGAAGCTCGTCGGCAAAGGCGACATGTTGCTGCTTCCGGGCAACTCCAACGTCTCGCAGCGAATCCAGGGATCGTTCGTGAGCGAGGAAGAGGTTCGCAAGGTGGTTGCCCACTGGCGACGGCAGGCACCCGAGGTCGTGTACGTCAGCGGTGTCGAAGGCGACGACGAGGCAGGTGCCGGTAGCAACCTGTTCTCCGCAAGCTCCGACGACGATGACGAAGACGAGACGCTGTTGCGGCAAGCGATGGAGCTGGTCGTGCGGAGCCAGCTCGGTTCCACCTCGATGCTGCAACGAAAGCTCAAGGTCGGCTTCGCCAGAGCCGGGCGACTGATGGACCTGCTCGAGCAGAGCGGCGTCGTCGGGCCCAGTGAGGGCTCGAAGGCGCGCGCCGTGTTGATGACGGTCGAGGAGTTCGAGTTGTTGCAAGAGGCGCACCGCAACCGCTAGTGGAACCGGCTCGGTAGCCTGGCTCGTCGTGGCACAGCGGTTTTACGTCGAGACCTTGGGGTGCCCGAAGAACCAGGTCGACAGCGACAAGCTGATCGGCACGCTGCTGGCCGACGGAATGACACCGACCGACGACGCGACCCTGGCGGATCTCGTCGTCGTCAACACCTGCGCGTTCATCGACGAGGCCCGCAAGGAGTCGATCGACACGATCCTGGCACTGGAGGATCAACGCAAGGATGGCGCCCGATTGGTCGTCACGGGCTGCATGGCCGAGCGATACGGCGACGAGTTGGCAACTGCTCTTCCCGAGGTCGACCAAGTCGCCGGCTTCGGCGTGCCGATCAACCTCGGCCGCAAGCCGATGTCCGTCAGTGATGCCCCCATCCCGATGCTCGATCTGTTGAACCTGCCGCGACCGAAGTCGTCCGCTCCGTGGGCCTATGTCAAGATCGCCGAGGGTTGCGATCGCAGCTGCGGGTTCTGCGCCATTCCGTCGTTCCGCGGACCGCAGCGCAGCCGCGACGTCGCCTCGATCCTCGACGAGGTCGCCCAGCTCGAGGCTCAGGAGATCGTGCTCGTCGCCCAAGATCTGGCGAGCTACGGCAAGGACCGGCCCGACGAGTTGGGGGCCGGCTCGATCGTCGCTCTCGTCGACGCTGTCAGCGAGGTCGCGCCGTGGACCCGGCTGCTCTACCTGTACCCAAGTGATCTCACCGACGAGTTGATCGATGCGATCCTGGCCACCGGCGTGCCGTACTTCGACCTGTCGCTGCAGCACGTCAGCAAGCGATTGCTGCGGCGCATGCGTCGTTGGGGAGACGGTGAGCGCTTCCTGAATCGCATCGGCGACATCCGCGCCCGCCAGCCAGACGCTGCGTTCAGGAGCAACTTCATCGTCGGGTATCCCGGCGAGACCGAAGAAGATCACGATCAGCTGCTGCGCTTCGTCGAGGAGGCAGAGCTCGACTGGTGCGGGTTCTTCGCGTACAGCGCCGAGGTGGGTACCTACGCGGTCGGTCTCGATGGAACTGTGGAACCCAGCCTCATGCACGAACGACTCGGCGAGCTGCGCGAACTGCAGGACGGGATCACGGCGCGACGACGCGACGCGCTGATCGGCGCAACGGTGCGCGTGCTGGTCGACGAATCCGGTGTTGCTCGCAGCACGCGAGAGGCGCCGGAGATCGACGGCATCATCGAGGTGCCGGCACGCTTGAAGGTCGGCGAGTTCCACACCGTACGCATCGTTGACGCTCTCGGCCCGGACCTCATGGCAGACTCGAACTGATGCCGGTCGACCCATCCGCCGTGAAGACATGGGCCAACTTGGTCACTGTCGCACGAGTGCTGATCGCTCCGATCATGTTCTTGCTGATCCCGGAAGAGCCGGGCGGATCCTGGGTGGCGTTCGGGCTCTGGTTCGTGCTGTGCAGCACCGACGGGATCGACGGCTACCTCGCCCGCCGCCACGGGGCAACGACGGTCGGCGCGTTCCTCGACCCGCTGGCCGACAAGGTGCTGGTGCTCGGAGCGATGTTCTTCCTGGTCAACAGCCACGTCTATTGGATCGTGCCGGTCGTGATCATCGCCGCCCGCGAGTTGGCGATCAGTCTGTATCGCACCTTCGTCGGGGCGAAGGGGATCAGTGTGCCGGCCAGCAAGACCGCCAAGTTCAAGACCCTGTCGCAACAGTTGTCCGTTGGGTTTGCCATCGCACCTGTCACTGCGATCGATGCCAAGTGGTTGTGGAACGGTCTGCTGTGGATCTCCGTGGCACTGGCTCTGATCAGCGGATGCCAGTACATGTGGCGAGCGCGTCGTCCGAAGGCTGTGGTCCGTGCGGTGTGACGTCGTGGCGGTCGGCACGGAGCTGCTGCTCGGGCAGATCGTCGACACAAACAGTGCCTGGATCGGCGAGCAGCTCGCGGCCAACGGCATGGATTCGCTCCTGCAAGTGAAGATCGGCGACAACCTCGGGCGTGTCGAGGCTGTTCTGCGAAGCACGCTGGCCAACGCCGATGCAGTGATCGTGTGCGGTGGCCTGGGCCCGACCCACGACGACTTGACACGCGAAGCGATCGCGGCAGTGATGGGTGTCGAGCTGTGCCAGGACGATGCTGTTGCCGCTGTGATCACCGAGATGTTCGCGGCGCGTGGCCGGTACATGGCTGCCAACAACCTCAGGCAAGCGATGGTGCCCGTCGGCGCGAACATCATCCCGCAAACTCGTGGGACGGCACCCGGACTGATCTGTCCGATCACGATCGGTGGTGTCGACAAGGTCGTGTACGCGGTTCCCGGCGTACCTCACGAGATGAAAGAGATGGTCGAGCGCGCCGTGCTGCCCGATCTGCGCAGTCGCTCGGGCGATACGGGTGTGATCGTCAGCCGCACGCTGCGCACGTGGGGAGACAGCGAGAGCGGGCTCAACGAGCGGCTCGATGGGTTGATAGCCCGGCTCGACGACACCGGCAACCCCACCCTCGCGTTTCTCGCCAGCGGGTGGGAGGGCCTGAAGGTGCGTCTCACGGCGAAGGCTGCAACCCGCGGAGATGCCGAGGCGTTGCTCGACACGTGGGATGGCGAGGTTCGCTCGGTGGTGGGTGAACACGTCTTCGGCGTCGATGACGAAACCATGGAGTCGGTCGTGCTGGCGATGCTCCGTTCACGCGGTCTCACGCTCGCCCTGGCCGAATCGGTCACAGGAGGTTTGGTAGCCGGCAGGCTCACGGCGGTACCGGGGGCCAGCGATGTCGTCCGTGGCGCGGTCGTGTCGTATGCCAGCGAGGTGAAGTTCGATCTGCTCGGTGTTCCGAAGGGTCCCGTCGTGAGCGAGACCGCCGCAGCGGCAATGGCCACCGGCGTCAGGCGTGTGCTCGATGCCGGCGTGGGGCTGGCTCTCACCGGGGTTGCCGGCCCTACCGAGCAAGATGGAATGCCGGTGGGCACGCTGTGCGTGGGAATCGACGACGGCCGTGCTGTGGTCACCCACACGTTCCGATTGCCCGGGCAACGCGAACAGATGCGCCAGATGAGCGTCATCACTGCCCTCGACTACCTCCGCCGTCATCTGGCTGCGGGCGAATAGGCTTGCATGCCACGCCCCCGTAGCTCAACGGATAGAGCAGCGGGTTTCTACCCCGTAGGTTGGGAGTTCGATTCTCTCCGGGGGCGCTAGGCCGGTCCTCCAGCCCAACTTTGTCCCTGGGTCGGACGGCTCATCGAGGCCCGAGCGAGGGCTCCGAGTTGCTGCGGTAGGTAGCGGCGATTCACCGTAGGCGGTCGGGCGCGGCAGCAAGCCCTGCAGCGTGGAGGTCATGTCGAGCGCCTGCCCGCGATGGCGTCGATCTGCTTGACAGTGCCTTGACGAACACTTTCGCATCCCCGTCTAGGAATCGACCGAGCGTCGTGGCATAACTAGGGACGTACTGCGGGAGGTGGACGGCGGAGCCGCAGTACTACTGATCGAACGCCGATCGTGGAGGCGCACATGCGTCAGCAAGCAAAGCTCGCACTCCTTCGGCTGGCGCCGGTGGTGGCACTTGCCATCGTCGTCGCTGCGCCACGAAAGTGGGCATGATGAAGACCATCAGTCATACGTCGATGCGAATCGCCATGGCTGTGGCCACGACGGTCGCGTTGATCTCGACTGTCGGCGCGCCATTCAAGTGGTCGATGGCCTTCAACTTGTGGTGAACTCCTCGTTCAGGATCCGTAGGCGGCGCGGAGAAGAGCCTCGAGCTCTTTGAGCATCGGCATCCGCGGGTTGGTGCGGATGCTCGGATCCTCGAACGCAGTGCGAAGCAAGTCGGGAATCGCCGCCTCGAACTCCTTGGCGTCGATCCCGGCGTCGCGCAGCGTGCGCGGAATTCCGACGGTGGCAAGCAACTCGTCGACTTGTGTGAACAGTCGGCGTCGCTGCTCGTCGGGGTCACGACCGCCGAACAGCACCCATCCGATGGTGGCGTATTTCTCGGGCGCGATGTAGGCGCCGTACCCCGGCGCCGGCATGAACTTGGTGGGCAATGCAGCGTTGTAGCGCATCACGTGGGGCAAGAAGATGCCATTGACCCGACCGTGGGAAAGCGAGAAGCGGGCACCGACAGCATGCGCAAGTGCGTGGTTCACGCCGACGAAGGCGTTGGCGAACGCCAGTCCGGCGATCGTCGCCGCGTTGGCCATCGCGGTGCGGGCCACGAGGTCGCTTCCGTCGGCATAGGCCTTCGGCAGGGCTTCGAAGATCAGTCGCGCTGCCTGCACGCAGAAGGCATCGGTGTACGGCGTGGCGAAGATCGATACTCCGGCCTCGAGGGCATGGGTCAGCGCGTCGATGCCGGTATCGGCGGTGAGTGACGGCGGCATCGTGAGCGTGAGGTTCGGATCGACGATGGCGATGTCGGGAACCAAGGAGTAGTCGACCAGGCTCACCTTGCGCCCTCGACTCGAGACAACCGCCGCAGGCGACACTTCGGACCCGGTGCCGGCCGTGGTTGGTATCGCCACGAGCTTCACCCGATGCGGGTCCTGTGGGTAGTCGGCAACGCGCTTGCGTGCATCGAGGAACGGCAAGGAGAGGTCGTGCAACGAGCACTCGGGGTGTTCGTAGAGAAGGCGCATCACTTTGGCGGCATCGATGACCGACCCGCCGCCGACGGCCACGATGGCGTCCGGCTGCACACGTCCAAGGAACTCGACTCCGGAGGCGATCACAGCTTCGTCGGGCTCGATCGGCACGTCGGCGAACACACGGATGTTTCGCGAGCCGTCGAGGTGGCGACGCACCTCCTCCGTGACGCCACGGGCGTCGAGGCCTCCATCGGTGACGATCACCACTTGAGCTGCGCGCAGTTCGCGGAGCTGGTCGAGCGCGCCTGGGTTGACGAACACGTCGCCACGCACGCGGAACCACTGGGGTGGTGTCCGTCGCCGGCTGACCACTTTGATGTTGAGCAGCTGGCGATAGTTGACGTTCTCGGTCGTCAGTGAACCGCCCCAGGTTCCGCAGCCGAGCGAGAACGTGGGTGTGAGGTTGTTGTAGACGCCGCCCAACGCGCCGACCGCTGTAGGGGCGTTCACCAAGATGCGACCGGTGCGCACTGCGCTCGAGAACGCCACGACGGCCTCCTCATCGCGGGCATACACGGCCGACGTGTGGCCGAGACCGCCGCTTTCGGTGACGAGGACGCACGCGTCGACGGCGTGCTCGACGCTCTCCGCCTTCACGAGGCCGAGCACCGGCATGAGCTTCTCGTGAACGAGCGGGTGGGCGGCGAGATCACCGAGCTCGCCCGGTAGAGGCGCGATGAGCAGCTTCACCTCGGCGTCTACATCGATCCCGGCCCTGTCGGCGAGCACGGCCGCAGGCTGGCCCAGCGCCTCGAGGTTGACGACGTTGTCGCAGCCGAACACGAAGCCGGTCAAGCGCTCGACTTCGTCGGGTGCCAGCACCTTGGCCCCCATCCGCTCGAACTCGGCGACGACCTCGTCGTAGATCTCGGCGTCGACCACGCAGGTTTGCTCGGCGGGACAGATCACCGATGCGTCGAACGTCTTGGAGATCAAGATGTCGACAACCGCCATCTGCACGTCGGCGCTTCGGTGCAGATACACGGGTGCGTTGCCGGGCCCAACGCTGATCGCCGGCTTTCCCGCGCTGTTCGCCAGGGCGACGATCTTCGGCCCGCCGGTCGTCCAGATCAAGTCGATGCCCGGATGATGGAAGAGGTGGTGAGTGACGACATGGGCCGCGTCAGGAATCACTTGGATGGCACCGGGCGGAAGGCCGGCCGCTTCCCCCGCCTCGCGAAGGATCTCGGCAGACCGTTCGGCGCACCGCACCGCACGTGGCGATGGCCGGAAGAGGATCGCATTGCGTGTCTTGGCGGCCACGATGGCCTTGAACAGCACCGTCGATGTCGGGTTGGTCACGGGCGTGATCGCCATCACCACGCCGATCGGTTCGGCGATCCACTCCAGGCCCGCCTCGGCGTCTTCGTCGATCACCCCGACAGACTTCTTGCCGCGTAGGTAGTCGTAGAGGAACTCGGTGGCTACGTAGTTCTTGACGACCTTGTCCTCGATCACCCCGAAGCCGGTTTCCTCGACTGCCAGGAGGGCCAGTTCGACGGCATGTTCCAGGCCGGCAACGACCATCGTGTGGACGATGCGGTCGACCGCGGCCTGATCGAGTTCGCGAAATGCGTCGGCCGCGCTGCGGGCGTGCGCCACAACCTGGTCGAGTTCGGCACTGCGCCCTGGGGCGAGCCCGGGCGTGACCATGGTGGTGGGAGAGATGTCAGTGATCGTCACAGGACCAGCGGACTACGATCCAGGGCCGTTGAGTAGAGGCATTGGTCCCAGGCTGACCCGCTGTCAGTACCTCTGGCAGCCGACCGACCGGTCGGCGGCGAGCGTCATCAACCGAAGCCTGAGCCGGGGATGATCGTCAGTTCGTTGTACGCGGGTCCGTGCAGTTGGGGGTCACCGCCCGGAGGCCACGTCTGCCGCGGTGCTGTCCTCCGTCGGCAGCGTAGTTCAGCCTCCGCGCCGCTGTGCGAAACTTGTGGCCTTGTCCTGGTGGTCGACCGTCCGGTCCGTTGGCGATGCGCTCGGTGTCTCCAAGCGCCGCATCTTGCCGGTTGGTTGCGTGCTTGGACAGTCGGTGTACCAGGAAACGAAACGTTCGGCGCAGATCGTCAACATCACTCGGCCGCGCCGATCGCTGCAGCCGGCGACGATCACCCGATTGAAGGCTCTGTTCCCCGACGTCGACCTGGCGAAGATCGTGGTGCGTACTCGATGCCGGTTGCCTTCGAACCAGTTCCGCCCGACTGGATCGATCTACGCGATGACGTTCGGGAACTCGATCTTCTGGCGTGACGACCTCGACGAGAGCTCCCCGGACGATCTTGTGAAGCTGATCCACGAGATCGTTCACGTCGACCAGGTGCGACGTCACGGAGACGAGTTGTCGTTCGCCTGCGACTACGGGCGCGGCTACGTCGAGGGTGGCGGCAGTCTTCCGTCGTACATCGATGCGCCGACTGCCTACCATCGCAACCCGTTCGAGGCCGAGGCGTACACGTTCGAGGCACAGTTCCGCGACGACACCGGACGAGTCGTCGCGTCGCGGCTCCCTACCGCATGACGTCCGAATCGTTCGCCGTCGCACGGCCCGACCTCGAGCGGTTGGTGGCACGGTGCTCGCAGCACGACCACTGCTCGATCGCTTGGGGGGTGGTCGCCGAGGGCGCACTGGTGTTGGCGGGCGCTTGCGCCGCAGAACCGGATCCGCTGCCGACTGCGCAGACCGTCTTCCGGATCGCTTCGATGACCAAGAGCTTCACTGCCGCCGCCGTCCTGATGCTTCGCGATCGAGGGTCGCTGCGTCTCGACGACGCTGTCGCCGACATCGCGCCCGAGTTCTCCGCCGTGATCGGTCCAACATCCGATTCACCACCGATCACTGTTCGTCATCTCCTGTCGATGGCCGCCGGAATGGTGACCGACGACATGTGGGCAGACCGCCATCTCGACGTTTCCGACGACGACCTCGACGAGCTGCTGGCGAGCGGGGCGACGTTCTCTTGGCCGCCGCAGTCGCGTGGCGAGTACTCCAACCTTGGCTTCGCCATGTTGGGTCGCGTCATCCAGCGTGTCAGTGGCAGGCGCGCCCAGCAGTTCATCACCGAGAACCTGCTGCTGCGGCTGGGCATGAACCGCACGACGTGGAAGCAGCCGAACCACGACGATTGGGCGAGGCCGTACACGGTGCTCGACGGGCTTCGCCTGGCCGACGCACCACCGTTGGGTGACGGCGCGTTCGCTCCCATGGGGGGTCTCTGGTCGTGCCTGACGGATCTGGCCCGCTGGGTCGCCTGGCTTGCCGACGCCTTCCCACCACGCGACGGCGACGAATCGGGACCGCTGTGCAGGGCGTCGCGGCGGGAGATGCAGCAGGTGCAACGATCCTGGCCGACGGTGTGCACCCCGGCGAGCGGAGACGCCGACGACTCCACACCCGAACGGATCGACGGCGGCGGCTACGGATTCGGCCTCTTCGTCACCCACGACAACCGGTTCGGGCACTTCGTCGCACATTCCGGTGGTCTCCCGGGCTACGGGTCGAACATGCGGTGGCTGCCTGGTCGGGCGATCGGAGTGATCGCCCTGGGCAACGTCACGTATGCCCCGATGACGATGCTGACCCGCCGGATGCTCGAGGTCGTCGACGACCACGACCTCGTTGCTGCCGTTCCGGTCCGCCCCAGCCCGGCACTGGAGGCGGCCGCGCACAGCCTCGCAACGCTGCTGTCGGACTGGACCGACGACGGAGCAGAGGCGCTGCTCGCAGACAACGTCGAGCTCGACGAATCGTGGGCGCGCCGCGCCACACGCGCTGCGGAACTTGTTGCCGCGCGTGGCACTCTCACGCTGCTCGGCGTCGAGGCGGAGACGCCGATGCGTGGACGCGCAACGATGCGTTGCGCCGACGGCACACAGGTGAAGGTCGACTTGGACCTGTCACCTGCAGCTCCCCCTCGGATCCAGTTCTACGAGGTCGTGATCGGGTAGGGATTCCGACGATCACGCCCTACCCTTAACAGGTCCGCAGTCCGAGCCGCATGAGGTCGTGTGTGAAGTTCAAAAAGGGCGACACCGTCATTTATCCCCAGCATGGTGCGTGCATCGTGCAGGGAACCAAGAAGATGGAAGCATTCGGTTCCACTCAGGAGTACCTGATCCTGCGCACCGTCATCAACGAGATGACGCTGTCGGTTCCCACGCTGAAGACCGATGAGGTGGGCGTTCGCCCACCGGTCAACGCCGACGAGCTCGAAGACCTGGTGTCCGTGCTGTCGAAGCCCGACCCTCGCGTGCCATCCAACTGGAGCAGGCGGTTCAAGAACCATCAAGAGAAGCTGAAGAGCGGCGACGTGTACCAGGTCGCCGAGGTCGTGCGAAACCTGGCAGCACGCAACCGCGATGCGTCGCTTTCTGCTGCCGAGCGCACGATGTACGACAGGGCACGCATCAACCTCATCAGCGAGATCGCCCCGGCTCTGAAGGTGAGCGCCGAAGATGCCGAGAAGTATCTCGACGAGGCGTTGGCCAAGGGTGTGCTCAAGCCGGCAAAGGAAGTCAAGAAGAAGCCCTGATCGCCTCCGGAATGGTCGTTCGACCCTATTGACGGCCGTGTCCGGTCGGCAGAGTTGACACATGAGCGGATTCGCGTTCATCTCGGGCATCCTGATCGCGGCAACGTTGATCGGGATCGCGCTCGCGATTGTCTGGGTGCTCCAGGCCATGTTGCATCGCCGGATGGGCGTCGATCTGATCGCCCTCGCCGCGCTGGTCGGAACGCTGTTGGTCGGTGAGCATCTCGCCGGCGCCATCATCACCGTCATGCTCACGTCCGGGCGTGCGCTCGAGCACTGGGCCGCCGGCCGTGCCGAGCGCGAGTTGCGGGCGCTACTCGAACATGGCCCACGGGTCGCGCATCGCTACGAGCAACAACGGCTGATCGATCGTCCACTCGACGCTGTCGCTGTCGGCGATGTCCTGCTGGTGCAGCCTGGCGAGGTCGTTCCCGTCGACGGGACCGTCCGCGGAGCATCGGCCGTGATCGACGAGAGCGCCTTGACCGGCGAATCGTTGCCGGTACAGCGCGATGCCGATGACATTGTCAGAAGTGGAGCGGTGAACGCCGGAGGGCCGTTCGACATCGTCGCGATCACGAACGTCGCCGATTCCACGTTTGCGGGGATCGTCCGTCTGGTCGAACAGGCTTCGGCGACGACCTCGCCGTTCGTGCGGCTCGCTGACCGATTCGCACTGGGGTTTCTCTTCGTCTCGTTCGCTGCAGCCGGTCTGGCGTGGCTGATCTCCGGCGATGCCGTGCGAGCAGTCGCCGTGCTGGTCGTCGCAACTCCCTGCCCGTTGATCCTCGCCGCACCGGTAGCGATCGTGGCCGGGCTCTCGCGATGTGCCCGTCGGGGCGTGGTCGTGAAGGGCGGTCGCGCACTCGAGGCACTTGCAGTGGCCGACGTCTTGTTGTTCGACAAGACCGGCACGCTCACCGCCGGCCGCCCAACGATCATCGAGATCGTTACGACCGACGACTTCGATCCGACTGAGGTGCTTCGATTCGCCGCCTCCCTCGATCAGATCTCGCCACACGTCTTGGCCACGGCGATTGTTCGGAGCGCTCATCGGCGAGGACTCGAACTGGTCGTGCCAACCGATGCATTCGAACAGCCAGGTGCCGGCGCCGGTGGGCTGGTGTCCGGGCGGGGAGTGCACGTTGGCAACGGTGCATGGGCGGGCGTCACCGGCGACGAAGACTGGGTCGTTCGGGCCCGATCCCTGGCTGAGTTCGAGGGCGCCGTGTGTGTCTTCGTCAGCATCGACGAATCGCCGGCTGGCGCGCTGATCCTCAGCGACCCGATCCGACCCGACGCAGCCCGGACCATTCGAAACCTGCGCCGCCGCGGGATTCGTCGGGTGGTGATGGTGACAGGCGATCGTCCGGAGGTTGCGGCATCCGTTGGAGCGATGCTGGGCGTCGACGAGATCGCCGCGCAGCAGTCCCCGGCAGACAAGGTGGAGGTCGTCCGCCGGGAAACCGCCCACGGATCGACGATCATGGTCGGTGACGGGATCAACGATGCGCCGGCGCTTGCCGCTGCCACGGTGGGCGTTGCGATCGGTGCCCGCGGCTCCACGGCGTCTTCGGAGACCGCTGACGTCGTGTTGGCGGTCGATCGGCTCGATCGTCTCGGTGAGGCGCATCTGATCGCTCGGCGGGCTCGCTCCATCGCATTGCAGAGTGTGATGGCGGGGATGATCCTGTCGCTCCTGGCGATGGGCGCCGCAGCTATCGGCATCCTTCCACCGACATCCGGCGCACTGCTGCAGGAGGTCATCGACGTTGCCGTGATCCTCAACGCCCTCCGCGCCCTTGGCGCGGGTCGTAAGGAACTGAGCCTTGACGACTCCGGAGCCGCGATGGCGCAACGGTTCGCGCTGGAACATCGCACCCTTCGTCCCAACGTGGCTTTGTTGAGCGCTGCAGCGGCTCGTCTCGGACAGGGCAGCGAGGCGGAGGCAATGGATGCCGTACACGACGCATATCGACTCCTGGTCGACGAGATTGGTCCTCACGAAAAGGAGGAGGACCGTTTGCTCTACCCGGTCATTGCCGGCGTGCTCGGCGGAACCGACCCGACGGGAACCATGAGCCGGGCTCACGCAGAGATCGCCAAGCTCACAGCACAGCTCGGCATCGTCGTCGAACGGGTCGGCGCGAGCAGACCCACGGGAACGGATGTGCAGGAACTGCAACGACTGCTCTACGGCTTGTACGCACTCCTCGAGCTGCACTTCGGCCAGGAGGACGAGAGCTTCCTCTCACTCGCCGACGATGCGAACGAACCCGTGGGTTAGCGCACCCGCGGCATCACGATGAAGGGCCACGGTGATGGCACCGGGCCCATCGGCACCTCGATCACCACCGGGCCGTCGTGAGCCATCGCTGTCTTCAGTGCGTCACCCAGTTCGTGCGGGTCGGTGGCGCGCAGGCCGAGGCACCCGAAGCTTTCCGCGAACGCAACGATGTCGGGGTTGACCAGCGTGGACGCAATGGTTCGTTCGAGCCCGAAGCGCTCCCGCTGGATCCGCCGAACGTTGCCGAACGCGTTGTCGTTGAAGACGATGGTGATGGCTGAGATGTGATGCTGCACAGCGCTGGCGAGCTCGGTCGCGGTGAACAGGAAACCGCCGTCGCCCGTGAGGGTGACGACCGTGCGGTCGGGCGCGCCGGCCTTGGCACCGATGCCCACTGCCGTCCCCGAGCCCAGCGTGCCGGCGAACCCCGTCGACAGGAACGTCCGCGGATGGCGGAACTGGTACGCGAAGTGGGCCACGAAGGTCAGTTGCGTGACGTCTTCCACGATGATCGCATCGCCGGGCAGCGCCTCGTTGATCGCCGCCAAGTACGAGAGCTGCGGCTCGAGTTGGGCGATGTCGGCGAAAAATCTGGCGCGACGTGCGCCCAGCTCGGCTCGCCGGTCGGGTCGATGAAGATCAGTGAGACGCTCGACCAGTAGCGGTACTGCCTCAGCGGCGTCGGCGTGGATGCCAAGGGTGCCGAGGCCGTGGCGGTCGAGCTCGTCTGCATCGGTGTTGATCTGGATCAGGTCGAGCCCTGTGCCACCCCATTGCAGGAGTGGAAACTCGATGCGGGTTCCGATGCCGAGCACGACGTCGACGTCAGGCCACATCTCGTGGGCGAGCCCCAACGGCACGAACAGCGAGTCGGTCTCGTCGACCACGCCGTGACCCATGCGACGCGTGGAGACCGGCGCCTGCAGGAGCTCGGCAAGTTGACGAACCGCCGGCGACGCATCCTGGGCGCCGGTGCCCACCCAGATCATCGGGTTCTGCGCAGCACGGAGCCTCGCCGCGGCCAGACCGATCGCGTCGATGTCGACCGACGGCATCGACCGAGTTCCGGCCCCGACGCGGCCCGGCGCGGGTTTGATCCACAGGTCGGCCGGGACCTCGATGGCCACGGGCCGCGGCGTGCGGGAGACCAGCTGATCGAACGCTTCTTGGATCTGTGATGCCGCCGTGTTGGCGTCACGCACGATGGCGGCGTGCTTGGTGATCTGGTCCAGCACCGCGGGTTGATCGTCGAGCTCGTGCAACACCCGGAAGCCCTTCCCGAGCAGTGGAGAGTGGATCTGCCCAACGATCGCGAGCACGCGTGCACCGCCACCGCACGCGCTCGACAAACCAGCCGATGCGTTGAGCAACCCCGGCCCGGGCACGACGCACATCGCGGTCGGTCGGCCGGTTGCCTGAGCGGCGCCCATCGCCATGTACGCACAACCCTGCTCGTGGCGGGTCACGATCACCTGCAACCAATCTCGGGCGTCGACGACCGCGTCGAAGAATGGGTCGTTCTGCACCCCGGGTAGGCAGAAGAGTTGGCGGATTCCTGTCGCCCTCATGCCGTTGAGGATGTGCTGGGCGATCGTCGGGTCTCCGTCTCGGGGCATCATCTGATCGTAACTACAGTGCAGCGCCATGACCCGACGAACTGGAGTGAGTCGTGAGCAACTCGAACGAGATATCCGCGACGGTGAGATCGACACCGTGCTGATGGTCTTCCCCGACCTCCAAGGCCGGCTGACCGGAAAACGAACGACGGGTCGCTTCTTCCTCGAATCGGTGGCCGAGGCCGGCACAGAGAACTGCGACTACCTGATCGCTTGCGACATGGACAACAGCCCGGTGCCGGGTTATCACTTCGCCAGCTACGAGCAGGGTTACGGCGACATGCTGGCCCGCGCCGACTGGAAGACGGTGCGTCGAATTCCCTGGGTCGACAAGACGGTGATGATCATGTGTGACCTGTTCGACGTGGAATCCGGCGAGCTCATCGAGGTCGCGCCGCGCACGGTGCTGCGTCGCCAGGAGGAAGCCGCGGCTGCGTTGGGATTCCTGCCGATGGTCGCCAGCGAGATCGAGTTCTACCTGTTCCAGGAGACCTACGACGAGGCGTATGCGAAGGGCTATCGCGAGCTGCGGCCGCACTCACCGTGGCTGGAGGACTATCACATCCTGCAGACGACCAAGGACGAGTACATCCTCGGTGCGATTCGGCGAGGACTCGAGGAGGCTGGCGTTCCGGTGGAGTTCTCGAAGGGCGAGGCCGGTCGCGGTCAGCACGAGATGAACCTCGACTACACCACAGCGGTGGAGATGGCCGACCGCAACAGCGTGTACAAGACCGCCGCAAAAGAGATCGCTCATTTCAACGGGCGCTCGGTCAGCTTCATGGCCAAGTGGGACTTCAACGACACCGGGTCGTCGTGTCACGTGCATTCCAGTCTGTGGTCGCTCGACGGCAAGAAGCCGGCATTCGACGACCACCACGACCCGCACGGCATGAGCGACACCTTCCGCCACTACCTCGCCGGGCTGATCGCCACGGCCCAGGAGTTCAGCCTCTTGTGGGCGCCGACGGTGAACAGCTACAAGCGGTTCCAGCCGGGGTCGTGGGCGCCGACGGGAGTCGGCTGGGGCATCGACAACCGCACGCTCGGATTCCGCAAGGTTGGTCACGGCAAGGGCTGTCGCGTGGAGTGCCGGATTCCGGGCAGCGACGCCAACAGCTACTTCGCCTTCGCCGGCCAGATCGCCGGCGGTCTCTACGGGATTCGCAACGAGCTGCCGCTCGGCGATCCGTACGTGGGCAACGGTTACGAGGCCACCGGCATCGGCCGCATCCCCTGGAACCTGCCCGATGCGATCGCCCTGTGGGAAGGTTCGGCAATTGCCAAGGAGTGCTTCGGTGAGGAGGTCCACCACCACCTGCTGACGATGGCCAAGGGGGAGTGGCAGGCGTTCAACCGAACCGTGACCGACTGGGAGTTGCGTCGTTACTGGGAGCGCATCTAACCGCGTGTGGAGTGTTTCGGGTTGGCCTGGGTGCCGTGAAGCACTCCACACCGAGCCTGTGGCTACGAGTTGGCCCGCTGGGATCGTCAGGCGACGAGGCAATGCGTGCGGCGCAGACTGTCCCAATCCTCATCGGTGAGAAGCAGTGGGCAGCGATCGGCCGTGCGGGTCGCGATCAGCACCATGTGGTGACCGGCGAGGTCGAGGTGGCCCTGCAGATGATGGTCGCCATCCCACGCGACTTCCGGCACGGCGTTCGACCCGAGCAGATCGGCTACGTGCCGGAGAGCCAGGTCGTGGGCCTCGTCGTCATTCAGTCGATTGTCGTGCTCCGTCATTTGACACTCCTCACCGCCTGGGCGTCGTCCGGGGCTGACGACGCCAAGAAGATCACCGTTGTTTCGAATATCGACACAGCCGGACGAGCTATCAAGTATGACGACCGCAAATGGGCCGATTGCACTATCGCCCGTGACTTTTCAGCTTAGCGGAGGCTCTGTCTCCTGAGCTGGGATGATCGTCGCAGCAGGAGGCGGTCGGCGTTTGGCTGCGAGATGCCCACGGTGTTGTTCGGTGGAGTTGGTGGGTGTTGCACCCCAGGCGCGCATCCCCCAACGTCTGCGTCGTAGAATTGGTACATGTCGGGCCTGCGGATCCAGCGTCTCGCCGCGGATGCGTCTGCCGAGGAAGTCAGCATCGCGTTGCGTGATCACGGCGTCGTCATCATCGAACAGCTGGCCGACGCGGAACTGTGTGATCGCGTCGCGGACGAACTGCAACCCTGGTTGGATGACACTCCGACGGGAGGCGACGACTTCTCCGGCCGCAACACTCGGCGCACCGGTGCCCTCCTCACGCGTTGTCCCTCGAGCGTTGCAATGGTTGCCCATCCCCTGATCCTCGATGTCGTCGATCGTTCGTTGTGGGCCGACAAGACCACGTTTCAGTTGCATCTCACACAGTCGATCGCGATTGGTCCCGACTCGCCACCACAGACGCTGCATCGTGACCAGTGGTGCTTCGACTTCTTCCCCTTTCCGACCGACGTAGATGTCGAAGTGAGCACGATCTGGGCTCTCGACGAATTCACCGACCGCAACGGGGCCACTCGTGTTGTGCCCGACAGCCATCGATTGCAGAACGGGACCCGGTTCTCGTACGAGCAGTCGTTGCCTGCGGAGATGCCCCGAGGATCGGTGGTGCTGTACCTCGGTTCGACCTACCACGGCGGCGGCGCCAACCGCAGCGACACGGTGCGCGTCGGGATCAACGTCGACTATGTGCTCGGCTGGCTGCGCCAGGAGGAGAACCAGTACCTGTCGTACACCCTCGACGAAGTTCGCCAGTTCCCGGAACGGGTGCAACGCCTGCTCGGCTTCGAGGTCGGTGCCTACGCGCTCGGCTACATCGACGGAGGCCGCAGCCCGATGGAACTGCTCGACCCCGGCCGCGCCGGAGCAACTCAGAGCTTCCAGCCTGGCTGACGGCGCCTGGATCAGACGTCGAAGCCGACGAGCACAGGAAGGTGGTCGCTGAGGTCGTTCCACTGCTCGCCGCCGGCCGGCGTGAGGTTGGCGGTGATCGTGGCCGACTCGGGAACCAGCACGTAGTCCAGTCGTTGGCGGGGAGCGACGGCCGGGCTGGAGAAGTCGCCGCCCGGGTCGACCAACCCGAGGACGTTGAACTCACGGATGACCTCCACTTCGTCAACCGCGTTGAGATCACCGGTGACCACGGCCGGTCGTCGATCGCCGACGATCGGAACCACTCGACGCGCCTGGGCGATTCGCTCGTCGGGATCGTCTGTGGCGAGGTGCACGTTGCCGACCCGCAGCCGTTCGCCATCGCGTGACACGGTGGCGGCCATCACCACTCGATGACGGTACGTCCAGGTGGTGACGCCAGGCGAGATCGAGGCGCTGACCATTTCAGCGATGCCGTGGGGCGTCAGCAAGGCGAGTCCCTCCGTACGCCACCACACGAGTGGTGAGTAGGGGTAGTGCTTGCGCGTCCACAGCGCGCGCCAGTGGAGTCGCCGTGCCAGACCACGGGTCTGGCCATGCTGGACCTCTTGCAGGGCAACCACGTCGGGTCCATAGCCGGCGATGATCTCGCTGATCACGTCGAGGTTCGGGTGATCCGCACCGTGAACGTTCCACGTCAGCACTCGCCAGGTCGTCATTCGATCTCCAGTTTGGCCGGTGCACTACCGTAGGCCGCCATGAATCGTCTGGCTGGGAAAGTGGCTCTGATCACCGGTGCGTCCTCGGGCTTGGGCCGCGTTGGTGCCGAGTTGTTCGCTGCCGAAGGCGCACGAGTGGTGATCGCCGATCTGGCCGACGGCGACGAGGCGGTGGAGGCCATTGCCGCCGCCGGCGGAGAGGCGAGCTTCGTACGCTGCGACGTCACCGACGAAGGCTCGATCGAGGCCGCAGTGCAGCACGCCGTCGAGACCTTCGGTGGATTGCACGTCTTGTACAACAACGCCGGTGTGATGCTCGGCGACGACGACAACCCGGTCACCACATCGGTTGCGACGTATCAGAAGACGATGGACATCAACGTTCTCGGGGTCTTGCTGGGATGCAAGTACGCGATTCCGGCGATGCTCGAATCGGCGACGCAGTTGGGCGAGTCCGCGTCGATCATCAACGTCGCCTCGTTCGTGGCGCACATGGGTGCAGCCACACCGCAGGTTGCCTACACCGCATCGAAAGGTGCGGTGCTGGCGATGACGCGCGAGATCGCCGTGATCTACGCGCGGCAGGGCATCCGCGCCAACGCGCTGTGCCCGGGGCCGATCATGACAACGATGCTCGCCAAGTTCTTGTCTGACGACGCCAAGAGGAATCGTCGGCTCGTGCACATCCCTATGGGTCGGTTCGGCGAACCGACCGAGATCGCCAGCGGCGCTCTGTTCCTCGCATCCAACGAATCGAGCTGGATGACCGGCCAGTCGCTGATCATCGACGGCGGGATCACCGCCGCCTACGTGACCCCGGAGTGAGCGACGAGCTCCACGGTGACGAAAGCGCCGCCGGCGACATCGCGGAGCGCGCCGTCGCATGGATCAAGCAGCGCATCCACAGCTCGCCCATCGGGGTGATCGGCAACAAACCGATCCTCGAAGCGGCACTCGCCGGCTCGATCAGTGATCGCGGTCTCGGTGCCGACGGAGCCTGGCAACGGTTCGAACGGGTCGTCGCTCCCAACAACATCGGCCTCGACAGCGAGCGGTTCCTCGCCTTCATCCCACTGTCTCCTTCGGTCGCGACGGTGTGGATGGACGCCATCGTGTCGGCGGCGAACTTCTCGGCGGAGTCGTGGTTGGAGGGCGCGGGTGCGGTGGCTGCCGAGAACCAGGTGATCGACTTGCTGTGCAATGCGGCTGGAATGCCCTCCGGCGCAGGCGGATGCTTCATGAGTGGGGGATCGATCGGCAACCTGTCGGCGTTGGCCGTCGGCCGCCATCGCGCAGGGCACCGCCGGTTCGTCGCCGTTGCGGACACGGCACATGCCTCGGTGGACAACGCTCTCCACATCCTCGGGCTCGAATCGCTGTTGGTGCCTACGGGGCCCGACTGCCGATTGACCGGCGTGGCACTCCGGGCGGCGATCGCCGGTCGCGACGACGTCGGCATGATCGTCGCCTCGGGCGGTTCGACGAACGCCGGGGTGATCGACGATCTCAGTGGCTGCGCCGACGTCGCCGGCGAGACCGACGCCTGGCTGCATGTCGACGGCGCCTACGGAATCGCCACGATCCTCCTGCCGGAACTGCGCGGACGGTTCGCCGGGCTCGACCGCGCCGACTCCTTCATCGTCGACCCGCACAAGTGGCTGTTCGCAACCGCTGGGTCCTGCGCGCTCGTCTACCGCGAACCTGCCCTCGCTCGCCACGTTCACACACAGCACGGTCCGTACATCGATGTCTTGCGTACGAGCGACGACGCATACAACCCGTGCGATCTGGGCTATCAGTTGACGCGACGGGCCAGCGGTCTGCCGATCTGGTTCGCCTTGGCGCTGCACGGAGTCGACGCGCATCGCACTGCCATCCGCCACGGCATCAAGCTTGCCGCAGCGATGGCCGACGCACTCGACGCCGCGCCCCTGACCGAACTGATCATGCGGCCGGAGCTCGGTGTCGTGCTGTTCCGGCGTGACGGTTGGGGAAGCGACGAGTGGCGAGCGTGGGCGAACGATCTGCTCGCCGCGCGAATCGCGTTCGTCGCCCCGTCCACCTACAAGGGCGAACCTGTCGGCCGGCTGGTCTTCATGCACCCACGCACGCCCGAGACGATCGTCGACGAGCTCATGCTCAGCTTGACAGCGTGACCTCACCGCGTCGAGTCGCGATCCTGGCTGACAGCGCTGGTCGTTCTCCGGCACGGACCGAACATTCGTCGGCGAGTCCGATGAGGTCGAGAACCGGTTGCAAGGACTCTGGGCTCGGATGGGTGATGTCGAGCTCGAGCAGCCGAACTGCCCGCGTCAGCGAGTCGGTGGGATGTGCTGACTCGCCCCAATCGATCAGGAACGGCAACGCACAACCGAACGGGCCGTCGAGTTGCGGATACGTGAGGCTCCATTCGAGCAGCACGCCGTCGGGGCGGCGGCGCGACATCGGAGCCGCCTCGCCGAACTCGACACCGATCGACCGGGCGGCGGCAACCACCTCGCCGAGGGGACGCGCTGGTCGAGCGCACCAGGCGACGAGAGCGGGACCGGCGAGCCGGTCGATGCCGAACGGCCGGTGGCCGCCGGGTTCGGGTTGAGAAGGGTCCGGACCGATTATCTCGAGGTACGTGGCGTCGCCCAGTGACAGCAACTCGTTGTACGTTCCGTGGCCGACGTGACTACCGCCGGGCGTGGGCGCCGTCCCGAGGAGGTCGGCAATGCGGGCTGATGCACTGGGCAGGTCGGCCGAGGCGTAGACGAGATGGTCGATCATCCCTTCATCATTGCCGCCCAGTTGCCCGGTCGGCACCCTGATCGACCGTGGTGAACGCTCGTGATCTCGTGACCGGCAAGACTGGGCCGATGAGCACTGTCGCATTCGTCGGGCTCGGTGTGATGGGTGCGCCAATGGCTCATCATCTCGCCGCCGCCGGCCATCAGGTCACCGTCTACAACCGCACTCCCGAGAAGTCGCTCGCGTGGGTCGCTCTCTACGGCAACCGCGCCGCGCCGACACCTCGCGAGGCAGCTGAAGGAGTCGAGTTCGTGTTCCTCTGCGTCGGCAACGACAACGACGTGCGCGACGTGGTCTATGGCCCCGATGGCGTGCTCGCCGGCGCTGAAGCAGGTGCCGTGCTGGTCGACCACACCACGGCTTCGGCGCAGGTTGCCCGTGAGCTCGCCGAGGCCGCAGCCGAGTTCGGCGTCGGTTTCGTCGATGCGCCGGTGTCAGGCGGTCAGGCCGGAGCCGAGAACGGCCAGCTCACCATCATGTGCGGCAGCGACGACGAGGCCTTCTACGAGCTGGCCAAACCGGTCATGGCCGCCTACGCCAAAGCGAGTTCGCTGATGGGCAGCGCGGGCGCGGGCCAGCTGACCAAGATGGTCAACCAGATCTGCATCGCCGGTGTCGTGCAGGGACTGGCCGAAGGCATCAACTTCGCCCAGAAGGCCGGTCTCGATCCCGATCAGGTCGTCGATGTCATTCGCTTCGGCGCCGCGCAGAGCTGGCAGATGGAGAACCGCGGGCGCACGATGGCTCGCGGCGAGTTCGACTTCGGATTCGCCGTGGAGTGGATGCGCAAGGATCTGGCGATCGTGCTCGGCGAGGCCAATCGCAATGCGGCGCGGCTGCCGATGACGGCACTGATCGACCAGTTCTATGCCCAGGTGATCGCCCGCGGCGGCAAACGTTGGGACACCTCGAGCCTCATCCAACTCCTGGCCAACGACTGATATCCTGTGCGACTGACGTCGTAGACGTTCCGTCCGGACCAAGCGCGGCTGAGTGTTGCAGGTCGCAGCGCTCATCAGCAGGGTGGTCGCAATGGTCAATGACGACAAGCTGTCGGCGGTGCTCTCCGACTTCGCGCGCACCATGGTCACCGACTTCCCTATCCAGGGCATCCTCGATCATCTGATCACGCGGATCGTCGAGATCCTCCCGGTGTCGGCGGCCGGCGTCACGCTGATCTCGTCGGATCTCAAACCGCGGTACGTCGCTGCCTCCGACGACTCCGCGCTCCGCTTCGAGCGGCTGCAAACCGAGGTCAGGCAAGGCCCGTGTGTCTCCGCGTACCTCTCGGGTTGTGCGGTTTCCGTCGCCGACCTCCGCATCGACGATCGTTTCCCAAACTTCTCCGCCGCCGCCCTTGCCTCCGGTTTGGCTGCGGTGTTCGCCTTTCCGCTGTGCCACGGCGAGGGACGCCTCGGCGCGCTCGACCTGTACCGCGAGACGCCGGGCGAGCTCGATCCACAAGACATGGACGCGGCACAGACACTTGCCGATGTGGCTGCCGCGTACTTGGTCAATGCCCAAGCTCGCGAAGAGGCTCGGGTCACCTCGGAGCTCTTCCATCACAGCGCGCTGCACGATCCCTTGACCGGTCTGCCGAACCGGCTGTTGATACGCGAACGGCTCGACCACGCGGTGCAACGCGCCAAGCGGTCGCACTCGAACACAGCGATCCTGTTCGTCGATCTCGACAGGTTCAAGTACGTCAACGACACCCACGGTCACCAGATCGGCGACGAGCTGTTGCTGGCCGTTGCCAACCGCCTGTCCGGTGTGGTTCGATCGGGTGACACGTTGGCGCGGTTCTCGGGCGACGAGTTCGTCTTCTTGTGTGAGGACCTGCAGGATGCGGCCGATGTCGAGCTGCTCGCCGAGCGAGTGCACAAGACGTTCACCACCCCGTTCGCACTGTCGACAGGCGAGTTGACGATCTCCGCAAGCGTCGGCATCGCCTTCGCCGGACCGGGTCAGGCGATCTCCAACCAGCTTCTCGTCAGAGCTGACATGGCGATGTACGAGGTGAAGCGTCAGGGAGGCGCCGGACGTCAGATCATCGACATGCGCGAGACGTTACGGACCAACATCGACAACGATCTGGAAGGTGACCTGCGCAAGGCACTCGCATGCCGACAGCTCGAGGTCGCGTACCAGCCGATGGTGCGCGCCTCGGACGGAGTGGTCAGCGGGGTCGAGGCGCTGCTTCGTTGGAACCACCGCCAACGCGGCGCCGTTCCGCCGTTGATGATCCTCGCTTCCGCCGAACAGAGCGAGCTGATCAACGAGATCGGCGCCTGGGTGCTCGAGCAGAGCTGTCGCGACCACGCCGCTTGGGAGCACCACCATCCGGGAGAATTCCTCACAATCGGAATCAACGTCTCGGCGCGCCAGTTGGCCAATCCGCAATTCGTCGGCAACCTGGTGAGGGTTGTGGATTCAACCGAGATGGATCCCGCGCTGCTCGTGCTGGAGATCACCGAGAGCTGCTTCGTCGAAGACAGTGATCGCACGTTGGGTGTGCTGGCAGATCTCAAGACACTCGGCGTTCGCCTGGCGCTTGACAACTTCGGCTCCAGCTACTCGGCCCTGCGGTACTCGACTCGGCTGTCGATCGATGTGATCAAGATCGACCGACTGCTCATCTCCAACATCTGCCACGACCCGACCAGCCGGGCAATCGTTGCTGCAGTCGTCAACCTTGCGCACAACCTCGGTTTGGCTGTGGTCGCCGCCGGCATCGAAACGCAGGGCCAGTTCGATCAAGTCATCGACGCGGGCTGTGACTTCACCCAAGGGTTCCTCCACGCGCGGCCGATGCGGTCCTCGGCGATCGACGAACTGATAGGCGCGGGCCTCGGTTCGATCAAGCACTGATCCGTCGCGAGCCCTGGACGTGACTCGCTTCCGGGAGTATGTCGACGAAACTGTCGACATCGCGGTCCTCCCACTCCAGGTCGAACAAGCGCCGTTCACGGACGGACTCATCGAGGGCAATACGATCCATCCATGAACCTTCGGGCGGGCGCTGACTCGCATGATGATCCCGACCGAACGCGCCGCTGGATACCAAGTGGGTCGCAGCAGTGCGAATCGAGCATCCGCGAAGCCATCTCGACGATGACCGGCAGTGGGGTCACCGACCTCGTCGAATCGTTGATGGAACGCAACCGGCAGATCCACGAGGTCGAGTGCGTGAACCTCAACCCGGCCACCAACGTCATGAACCCCCGCGCCGAGGCGGCACTCTCGGCCGGGCTCGGGTCGCGCCCGTCGCTCGGATACGCCGGAGCCAAGTACGAGATGGGCCTGGAAGCTATCGAGGAGATCGAGGTGATCGCCGCCGATCTGGCCTGCCGCGTGTTCGGCGCCCAGTTCGCCGAGATACGCGTCGCCTCGGGGGCTCTGGCCAACCTCTACGCGTTCATGGCCACGTGCCGGCCGGGCGATCCCATCATCGTTCCGCCCGCTTCGATCGGTGGCCACATCACGCACCGACGCGCCGGTGCCGCCGGCCTCTACGGGCTCGACATCTACGAATGCCCGATCGATGCTCGACGCTTCACCGTCGACCTCGACGCGCTTGCCGAGCTGGCCGACGCGTGTGCGCCCCAAGCTGATCACGATCGGGGCCAGTCTCAACCTGTTGCCGCACCCAGTGAAGGAGGTGCGCGAGATTGCCGACCACGTGGGCGCCGCGGTGCTCTTCGATGCCGCCCATGCGTGCGGCATGTTCGCTGGTGGGATCTGGGCCAACCCACTCGACCTCGGTGCAGATGTGATGACGATGAGCACCTACAAGAGCCTTGGTGGTCCGGCAGGGGGTTTGGTGCTCACCAACCGTGCCGATCTCGCCGAGCGGATCGACGCGATCGCCTACCCGGGTCTCACCGCCAACTTCGATGCCGGTCGGGTGGCAGCACTGGCGATCACCCTTCTCGATTGGTTGGACGGTGGCCACGAGTACGCCGTTGCCATGACAGACACAGCAACTGCGCTTGCTCAGGCTCTGGCTGCCGCCCACCTTGCCGTGTACTCCACCGAGCAGGGCTACACGACGTCGCATCAGTTCGCCGTCGACGCCGCGGAGTGGAGCGGCGGGCACGAGGCAGCGTTGAAGCTGCGCGAGGCCAACATCTTGTCGTGCGCGATCGGCCTGCCCGGCGGCGATGAGTGGTCGGGGCTTCGCCTCGGCACTCCCGAGATCGTGCGATGGGGGATGACGGCCGGCGACATGCCGGAGCTTGCCGAACTGATCGTCGAAGGGCTACGCGGCGATGCGCGCACTGTGGCACGCAAGACCACTGACTTCAGGTCGCGCTTCACCACCCTTCATCACGTGCACTGCCGGCAAGTCAGCCAGTGATGCCTGCGCTCAGGTCGCGCTTGCCGGCAGCCCGGTCGTCGGCCCACTGCTGCAGCGTGGCTTCGAGTTCCGTGGAACCTGTTGCCTTGGCCCACTGCACCGGCAGAGCCGGGAAGGAGTAGTCGCCGACATCGGCAGGTTGGTAGTCGTCGGCGCGACGCCGCATGGCTGCGTCGATGGCGGGCGCCAGGCGCTTCTGCTTGGCCAGCACCTGCGACTGGTCGCGATCGATGAACTCGGGGAGCACCTCGCGGCCGAAGATCTCGATCGATTCCATGATGTGCTCGTGCCGATTGCGGCCGGCCTGCAGGACGAAGATCACTTGATCGACGCCGGCTTCTTCGAACCTGCGCAGGTACTCACGAACCTGTTCCGGCGTGCCGACGCTGCCCCGCAGTCCCGTTGAATCGCCACCCGCCTGCTTGGCTCCGAGTGTGCCGACGCGTTCGGCTTCGCGCACCGCGGCAGCGATCGCCTCAGGGTCATAGCCCTGGGCGGCGCGCCGTTCGATGTACTGCGACCAGACGTCGGTGCGGCCGGGCTGGTGGTCGCCGAACACGTAGAAGTGCCCGAGCGAGTATCCGAAGAAGTTGGCACCCTCGGTGCCACGGCGGATTGCCTCGTCCTCGTCGTGGTGGAGCATCATCGGGCTGACGCAAGCCACTTGCGGGTTGACGCTGAATCCCACCGGGTGACACTTCTCGGTGAAGGTCCGCTCGTACTCCGTGACCCAGTTGACTGCCTCCTCCGGATCGATGAACGCGAACGTCAACGCACCCATGCCCTTCTCCGCAGCCAGCAAAATGGTGTCGCGTCGACTGCATGCCACCCACAACGGTGGATGCGGTTTCTGCATCGGCTTGGGGATCACGTTGCGCGGAGGCATCTGTACGTACTTTCCCTGGACGCCGGTGAAGGGAGTTTCCGCCATGCAGCGCACGGCTACTTCGAGCCCTTCCAACCACTGCTCCCGCTTCTCGAGCGGATTGACGCCGAATCCCCCGAGCTCGGCTTCGCTCGACGATTCGCCGCTGCCGAACTCGACGCGTCCGCCGGAGACGAGGTCGAGCATGCTCACGCGCTCCGCTGTACGTGCCGGGTGGTTGAACCGCGGCGCCGTCAGGATGATCCCATGACCGAGACGCATGTTCGTGGTGCGTTGGCTGCAGGCGGCGAGGAACACCTCGGGCGCCGACGAGTGGCTGTACTCCTCGAGGAAGTGGTGCTCGACCTCCCACACGTACTGGATCCCGAGCGAGTCGGCCAGCTCGACCTGGTCGAGCGCGTCTTGGATCAGTTGGTGCTCAGTGCCGTCGTCCCACGGGCGGCCGATCTGGTGCTCGTAGAAGATCCCGAACTTCATGTCAGCCGGCGGCAGCGGCGACGGCGTCGACCAGCTGATCGATGTGCTCGTCGCGGATCACCAGCGGCGGGCACATCACCAAGCCATCAGCGAGCGCCCGAACGATCACGCCGCCCTTGTCGAGCATGTGGTCGCGCATCGCCTTGGCGTCCTGGTCGGGCCGCAGGCCGAGCGCCCACATCCCGCCGACCCCGCGAACCGAGTCGACGACGCCATCGGCGGCCAGGGCCCGGAGGCCGCCGCCCAACCGGTCTTCGATGTGCTTGGCCCGCTCGACGAGACCCTCGCGGCGCATGATCTCCAGGTTCTTCAGTCCTGCTGCGCAGGCGGTGGGGTGGCCCGAGTACGTGAAGCCATGCATGAGCACGAAGTCGGGGTCGGTCTCCAGAGCCGCAGTAGGAGCGATGCCGACGAACACGCCGCCCAGCGGGATGTAGCCGGACGTGACTCCTTTCGCGAAGGTCGCGAAGTCGGGCGACACGCCATAGTGATGAGCTGCGAACCAGCTGCCGGTGCGGCCGAAGCCAGTGATGACCTCGTCGAAGACCAGATAAGCGCCGTGCTGATCGCACAGCTTGCGCAGCGACTGCAGGTACCCGTCGGGTGGTGGGAACACGCCGCCCGCACCCTGCACCGGTTCGGTGATGATCGCCGCGACCTCGTTGCCCCGCTGGCTCATCAGCGTGGCCAGGCCCTCGATGTCGTCGGCAGGCACCGTCATGGTCTCTTCGACGAACGGGCCGAAGTTCTCCTTGTACGCAGCGATGCCTTGCACACTGGTGCCGCCGTAGCCGACGCCGTGGTAGCCGCGCGTGCGGCTGATGATGAGCTTGCGCTGCGGCTGGCCGGCCTGCACGTGGGCCATGCGGGCCAGCTTCATCACCGAGTCGATCGACTCCGAGCCAGACGAGGTGAAGAACACGCGGGCGTTGGGAGTGGGCGCGATCTGTCGCAGCTCCTCTGCCAAGGTCTCGGCGGGTTCGTTGGTGAACGGGTCGAACGCGGAGTACGCGGCAAGCTTGTGAACCTGGGCGGCGATGGTGTCGGCCATCTCGTCGCGTCCGTGACCGATGGCGTTGTACCACAGGCTGGCCATCCCATCGACGAGTTGCCGGCCGAATTCATCCCACACGAGGGCGCCTTCACCGCGCTCGATGCGGATGAACGTTTCGCGGGTGGGCTTGGAGTACGGGTGGAGGAACGCGGCAGGCATGCACCAACGGTACCCAACCTGGACACGTCGTCAAGAGTTGCGGTATCACGACTCCGGCGTCGCTGCTCTCTCAGTCGTGACTGGGCCATTGGTCCAACACACGGCGAACCTGACTCGCCGTCAACCCCCCAAACCTCGGGGGCGAGGTTCCGGGAGGGTCCCTCGCCCCCGAGGGATCACCTCCGTTGCGTTACAGCAGGCCGAGTGCTTCGCACGCCTTGGCGACCGAGGCAGGAGTCGGTTGATCTTGGCAGCTGATCCCGGTACCCGAATCCAGGTACTCCCACCTGCCGCCGTTGTCGTGCAGGAAGACTTGTTCGTGTTCGAGGCATTCAGGGGCCTCGCTCGTGCAGACGCTGAGATCGGGCACGACGAACACCCTTGCGTAGCCGGCCTGACATTCGGCGACGTCGACCCCGGTGGGATTCCATCGGTCGTTGTCAGGGAACAGGTCTGCCACGGCCGCGAGCAACGCATCCGACGTGCACGCCGCAGAGGATGGCTGCGGCGCCGAGACCGAAGAAGGTTCGGCGGCGGCTGCTTCGTTGACCGCCGCTTCCTGCTCTGCCTGAGACGCCTTCGCCTCGTCCTGCTTGCGTTGTTCGGCCGCCCTGGCCGCATCGATGGCCGCCTGTGTCGAGTCTTTGGTGGTGACCTGCTCCTTGGGTTGCGTGGTCGTGACCTGGCCGCCGGTCGAGGAGCATCCCCCCATGATCAGTGCGATCGCGACCACTGCCCACCTGTATGCCAGGGTTCTCATACCGAAACTCCTCCCGGTACGGCCAGTATCCGGCAGGTAGCAAGCCATCGATAGGGTCGTTGTGCCCACGGCGTTGCCGTTCTCGCACACCAATTCTCAACGATGTGACGGACGCGTCAGCGGTGCTCGACTCCAGGAAGGACGCACAGCATCTCGTACAACAGGTTGGCCGCAACCAACGACGTCGTGCCCGACACATCGTAGATGGGAGCGACTTCGACAACATCGCAGCCGACCAGATTCAGGCCGCGACACCCACGGATGATCTCGATGCCCTGCCAGATCGTGAGCCCGCCGATCTCGGGGGTGCCGGTGCCGGGTGCAAAGGAGGGATCGAGACCATCGATGTCGAAGCTCAGATAGACGGGACCGGTTCCGAGTTGGGCGCGTACCTCGGCCATCAGCGGCTCGAGGCTGCGATGCCAGCACTCCTCGACCTGCACGACTCGAAAGCCCTGTTGCCGCGACCAGTCGAAATCGTCGGCCTGGTAACCCGTGCCGCGCACACCGATCTGGGCGACTCGCGCGCAGTCGAGCAGACCCTCTTCGACTGCGCGCCGGAACGGGGTGCCGTGGGCGATCCGTTCGCCGAACATCGAGTCGTTGATGTCGGTGTGGGCGTCGACGTGAACCAACCCGACGGGCCCGTGTTGCCGGGCCATGGCCCGCAGGATGGGAAGAACGATCGTGTGATCCCCGCCCATCGACACGGTCGTGAGCCCGGTATCGAGCAACGGGGTGTAGAACGCCTGGATTCGCTCCATCGAGTCGGCGACGTTGTACGGGTTCGTTGCCACGTCACCGAGATCGTCGATCCGCAGGCTGTCGAACGGCGCGGCCCGCGTGGCCATGTTGTACGGACGCAGCAGGACCGATTCGCCGCGTATTCCGCGCGGCCCGAACCGTGCTCCGGGCCTGTTGGAGGTGCCGATGTCGAAAGGAACGCCGATCACCACCGCATCGAGCTCGTCGGGCGGCGAAGTGCCTGGTAGCCGCATGAAGGTGGTGATTCCACCGAACCGCGGCATCTCGTTGCCGCCGAGCGGTTGGGGAAAGTCGGGCGTCGGCATGAGCGGAAGCTACCGCATAGGTCGATCGGCTCATTGAGCGGCCTTCCAGTATCACAATCGTCGGTTGTCTGCTCTACTGATCGCCGGGCTGCGGGACGGGCAACCCGGCTGGAGCAATGGCGCTTCAAAAAATCCCCCACCCCAGGGGAACGGAGGCGGGTCTTCCGTTCCCCGAGGTGGCGGGGTAGGTCCTACGATGAGCACATGACCAGTGACATCGCCACCCAAGGGTCGGCAAGCCCAGGATCGGCTCGTACCGTGCAGTTCACCCGGATGGCCGACGGTACCCGTGACGAGTACCAGTACCTGTTCGGCTTGGAGCGTGAGTACATCTCCGAGCTCCCGCAGCGGCTGTTGCAAGCCCTCCGTCTGCTCGACAGCGGCCTTGCCGGCTACCAGTTGAGCCGCTACCAGCACTCTCTGCAAACGGCGACCAGGGCCATGCGCGACGGCGCCGACATCGAGATGATCGTCGCTGCTCTGCTCCACGACATCGGCGACGACCTCTCGCCGGAGAACCACTCACAGGTCGCCGCAGCCATCATTCGTCCGTATGTGCGGGCCGAGGTCACCTGGGTCGTCAACATGCACGGCATCTTCCAGATGAAGTACTACGCGAATCACATCGACCTCGACCCCGATCTTCGCGACGCCTACCGCGATCATCCGTGGTTCGACAGTTGCGACAACTTCTGCGCGCGTTGGGATCAGGAATCGTTCGATCCCAACTATCCAACGGAGCCGATCGAGACGTTCGAGCCGATGGTGCGCGAGATCTTCTCGCGTCACCCGTTCGACCCGGCCATCGTGCAAGACGCCGACGCGCCGCAAGCAGCACGCATGTGACGATCGCCTAGGGGATCAAGCGCCGCACAGCGGCGAGGATGCCCTTCGGTGGGATCGGTGCCAGGCGCACGACGTCTCCGGGAGCCGGGGCGTGGATCCAATGCGTGGCATCGACGGCAATTCCGACGTGGTTGATCACGGTCTGGTCGCCATGGGTTGCCATGAAGATGAGATCCCCGGGCTGGATCGCTTCGCTGCCCCAGATGTCGACCGCAGTGCCGAGGGTTGCCTGCGAGGCGGCGTGGTGGATGAGCACCATCCCGATCTGGGCGTAAGCGGCCTTGACGAGACCGGAGCAATCGAACGTGTCGGGCCCAGCGGTGAAGAAGCGGTACGGCTTGCCGAGTTGGGCGTAGGCGTAGGCGACGATCACCCCGGCCGGGCCGAGGGTGGACTGGACCTGGGCGGGTGGCGCCGCGGGAGCGACCGCATTGGCGGGCATGGCCAGCGTTGCTCCCGGCAGGATCAGACTCGACGCAGTCATCTTGTTGACCGCCAACAGATCGCTGAGCTTCACCTTGTAGGCGCTGGCGATGCCGGCCAGGAAGTCGCCGAACTTGACGGTGTACGTGACGGAGCCGACGGGCGTCGTGTTGGTCGGCGCCGTGTTGGTCGGATCTGTGACGGCCGGTACAACAGCGGCAGGAGCGACCGCGTTTGCCGGCAACGCAAGGTTCCTGCCGGGCAGGATCAGGCTCTGGATCGTGATCTTGTTGACCGCCAGCAGGTCGGCCAGGGTGACCTTGTAGGCGGTGGCGATGCCGAGCAGGAAGTCGCCCGACTTCACGGTGTAGACGAGGTTGCCGGCCACAGGACCGGCGTTCGGTGCAGCCGCTGTCGTGGCGGTTCCGGCTGGCAGGACCAGCTTGTCGCCAGGCAGTATCAGGCTCTTCGTGGTGAGGTTGTTGGCGCTCAGCAGATCGGGCAGGGCCACGTGAACCTTGGCAGCGATGCCGGCGAGAAAGTCTCCCGGCTTGACGACGTACTCGTTGGAGGAGGGCGTGCCGGAGTCGGCGGCCAGGGCCGGGGAGGCGAGGGTCAGGGTGCTGAGGGAGACGGCCGCAAGCGAGGCGACCGCCAGCACTCGATGGATCCGAGACATGACATTCTCTCGGCACCCTAACGTTAAACCTTTACGGAAACTTGACACTTTGCCCAAGATAGCTGCTCACGGTCCCCCAGTTACCGTCAGGGCGCCCGCGGGCACTAGTCACGTGGGGCGCGGCCAGCCAGGAACTCGATCGACCGGGCCACGTTGGCCGCCACGAAGCGCTCCAACCTCGGCGAATCAAGGAGCCGGGCAGCGGCCTGGAGGGGCAACATCGAGCCGCTTCGCAAGGCTTCCGAGGCAGCCGCCCGGCTGGTCTTGATGCCGTGGGCGTAGACGATGAACGCGGAGGCGTTGTCGAGCAGGGCCTCGCGTTGCAGCGACTCGCCGGCTTCGCCGACGGTGCTTGTGAACGACCGGCCGGGTTTACGCTCGGCGACGCGGGTGTGCCATTCGTGCCGACCGGTCCATTGCGCCAGGAAGGCAGTGAACATGGTCAGTCGTACGGTGTCGGGCCCTGGCGACCTGCCGTGGTGCCATCGTGCGGCGTTCGCATAGGTGAGGCCGTGAGTGATGTCGAGCCAACCGAAATCGTCGAGCAGGTCGCGTTCGCCGGCGAGGTCGTACCGCATCATCCGCTCGCTCACGGCCTGCACCACCACATCGAGAACGCCGTCGACGCCGGCCCCGTTGCGCATGCACTCGACCACGGCGGGGACGATCGCCTTGCGGTCGTCGCCCAGGAGAACGCTCAGCAACGTGCCGTTGTCGCGCCAGGTCGGTTCGCTCGGAAGTCTCGACAACGAGTCGAGGTCGGCACCGCCGAGGGCGCGGATGAACGGGCGAGTGTAGGGGAGCAGGTCTTCACGGGTGCCGTAGACGATCGTGGGCACGAGGTGGGGGAGCACCGTATCGGCGCGGTGCCAGCCGATCATCTCGAGGAGCTCGAAGGCCTTCTGGCAGTAGATGGCACCGTGGCCGTACGACAGCAGGTGATCACTGGCCACCGCGGTGAACCACGGCTGGAGGTCGCTCGCCGAGTAGCCGATGTCGATCGCGCCACGCACCAGTGCTTGCGCGTCCTCCAACTGCTCGGATTCGACGGCGACCCGGAACGCGCCGAGCGGGTCCCGTGGCATGACGTGGACCGGATCGGGTAGGGGATTGACGGGTCGGTCGCGCTCCGTTTCGGCGATGCCCGCGATCGCCTGCACGATCGGGAGGGCGCGCTGATCGCCTTCGTAGAGGTCCACCATCGCCAGACAATCGGTGGCCGAAGCAATCGAATGACCCCAACCGAACTCCGCTCGCGGTGCCCCGTGGTTCACCGCCTCCCACACGAGCTCGCCGGGGTTGGCGTCGGCCTGCAGGAGCCGAACCACGTCGCGACTGACCTGTCCGATGTAGTTGCGCTCGACGCCACGACGCAGGCTGGCCAGCAGCCGGGGCCGCGTCGCTTCGACGTCGGGCACGTGAAGCATCACTGAGATCGTGCCGTCGTCGGCCACCGCGGCCGGATGGGTGGTGATGTTCTCCTCGCCGACCACGCATTCGCCGTCGTCGACCCGGAACTTCCAGTTGTGCCAGGCGCACGTGATGAGGTTCCCGTCGAGCGAGCCCTGCGTCATTCCGTAGCCCTCGTGCGGACAGGCGTGCTCCAGGGCGAACACGCCTTGAGCGGTTCGCACGAGGCACAGCCGGTGGTCGTCGACCCGGACCATCTTCATCGAACCGACCGCCAGGTCGTCGAGGTGCCCGACCGTGGTAGCGGCGGGGGCAACTGCAGGCGCGGTGTTCATCGGCCGTCACGGTAGAACTTGAACCATGGTTGAAGTCAAGCGGTTCTCGGTCGGTGAGCTGGCTGCTCGGGCAGGCATCGCTACGTCGGCTCTGCGGTTCTACGAGGCTCATGGTCTGATCAGTGCGGAACGCAACGAATCGGGGCATCGCCGGTATCGGTCCGACGCGTTGCGGCGAGTTGCGTTCATCCGCGTCGCGCAACGCATCGGGCTGTCCCTCGACGAGATCGCCGGCGCTCTCGACTCACTGCCGTCACAGCGGACGCCCACGCGCCACGATTGGAACGAGTTGTCGAGCCGATGGCTGCCTCGGATCGACGCGCAGATCGCCGAGCTCGAGCTGCTTCGCGACCGGCTCGACGGTTGCATCGGCTGCGGCTGCCTGTCGCTCGACACCTGCGAGCTGTACAACCTCGGCGACCAAGCGGCGCGCCGCGGGTCGGGCGCCCGGTTCCTCCTGGGTGACCCGATGTGACGCCGGCCGTCAGGCAGCGACCGCGAGACCAGCGCCCATCAAGTCGACGAAGTTGTCGTGGTAGAAGGCCTGCCGAGCGGCGGGGCCCGTGTTCGCCAGGCTTGCCTCGAATCGCTCGATCGGGCGCCGGCCACCTTCCACGTGGGGGTAGTCGGACGAGAAGAGGCAGATCTCGGACCCTGACTGCTCGATGATCCATCCGACGTCCTCCGTCGGGTACGGCGTGAATCGCATCTGTCGGCGCACGTAGTCCGACGGCCGCATCGACAATGCCCGCAGGCGCTCCTCGTGGCGGGAGAACGCGTCGAAGGCCGCCTCCATCTGTCGCATCCATGAGGGCACCCACACCGCTCCCTGCTCGATGACGCCGATGCGCAGATCGGGGAAGCGTTCGAAGACTCCATCGAAGAGCATCGTGGCCAGAGTCTGTGCCGGCGGGCCGGGGATGCCCATGTAGTCGACGGAGCGGAAGTTCTCGTCGCCTCCATGGAAGTCAGGAGGGACCGGCAACCCATTCACGAAGTAGTTGGGGTCGATCAACTGGCCAGTCCCGCCGACGTGGAACACGACAGGGATACCTGCCTCGGTGGCTGCCGCCCAGACGGGGTCGAGGCCTCTGTGACTGGGGGAGTGAGCAGGTGGGCAGCCCGACGCCACCAGCAGTGCGGCAGCACCCATGGTGATGGCCTCCGCGGCGAGGT
The DNA here is from genome assembly GCA_963720775.1 of Ilumatobacteraceae bacterium. Classification (GTDB taxonomy): domain Bacteria; phylum Actinomycetota; class Acidimicrobiia; order Acidimicrobiales; family Ilumatobacteraceae; genus JAENVT01. The sequence continues at coordinate 367,617 of CAVRGR010000003.1, forward strand.
CACCGGCCCGATCGAGATCAGCCAGGGGCACGTACAGGGTGGGCAGCAACCGGGCGTCGGCCGAACAGAACTCGATCATCGCTCGGTTGTGGGCGCGTGCGGCACCTACGGCCAGGTCGAGGTCGCCGGAATGCTCCCAGGCGCACAACCGGGTGTTGTGAAAGGTGTTGAAGATCAGTTGCGTGGCAAACCCGAGGAGGTCGAGCGCCCGGCCGCGGTCCGCGGCCACGAACGATCCTGTTGCCGCGAAGTTCTTGCGGTTCATGATCTCGGCCGCCTCGGTAGCGAGGTAGTCGTTCGATCGATGACGGGCGATCAATCGATCGAACGTCTCGTCGAGATCGCGAAGTTGCTCGTTGGGGTCGCCGGTCTGGCGGAGCTCGTTGACGCTGGCATAGTCGAGCGCGGCAATGCGGTCGCGAATAGTCGCGTCGGCGTGATCGCGCAGCCAGTTGGGCGTCTCCATGATGTGGGCATCGGCATCGTGCACCACCAGCCCGGTCGAGTTGTAAGCCATCGACTCAGTGTTGCACCGAAATGCTCGGGCGCGCGATGCGTACGACGGCGGTGCGACCGACCGCCACGGATCCGAGCACGACGACGATCGTTGTCATGGCAGCACCCGACAGGTGCTCGCCCAGCAGCGGCCAGCCCCACACCATCGACAGGGCGGGCTGGGCAAGCTGGATCTGTCCGGCTTTGGCAATGCCGGCGCGAGCCATGCCCGCGTACCACGCGAAGAAGCCGAGGAACATCGAGAACGTCGCGGTGTAACCGAACGCGGCCCATTCCGGCACGGTGGCGTGCAGTCCGGAGTGCGCAGCCGCGGCGATGGTCACGATCCACGTGAGCGGTGCGCCGAGCACGAGTGCCCAGCAGATCACCTGCCAGCCGCCGAGCTCTCTGGCCAGCAACGCGCCTTCGGCATAGCCGACCGCGGCAGCAAGCACCGCGAGGATCAGCAATGCGTCGGCCGCGTGGAGCGATCCTCCGCCTTCGTGGATCACGAAGGCGGCCACAGCTGCAAAGCCGACTGCGCTGCACGCCCAGTACGTGGTCGAAGGACGCTCGCCGGCACGCAGAACCGCCAAGCCGGCGGTGGCCAGCGGCAACAAGCCGTTGACGACGGAGCCGTGAAGGCTTTCCGTGTGTCGGAGTGCGTACGCGATGAGGATCGGGAATCCGAAGATGACGCCGCCGATGACCGACACGAGTCGCCAGATCTGCGCCGTGGTCGGCCGTGGCGGCTTGACTATCAGCAGCGCGATCAACGCGAAGACGCTTGCTACGGCGGCGCGACCGACTGCAGCGACGACCGGGTCGAGCCCGCGGACGGCGATCTTGGTGAGGGGCAGGCTGAAGCTGAACACCAAGACGCCTAGTCCCGCCAGCACCAATCCCATCGCCGCAGACGGTACCGATCGTGGGCGTTCCGATCGGGTCAATATTCGGCGTGTCCACCGGCAAGTGCGATCGACAGCACCACCGCGATGATGATGCCCGTGAACAACACGGGCTGCGGTGTGAACGTGGTCGCCAGGATCAGCACGACTGCTGCAGGAGTCAGGAACAGATGCGGTGTGGATCGCTTGTATCGACGGTGGATCAGCCAGATCACGGCGACGAAGAGTGCTACCGGCACCGTCGTGGTGGCGCCCGCTTGCCGATCCGTGAGCTGTGAGGTGCCGATGGCCTGGTCCACGGCTACTGCCAGCCCGGCGCCCGTTGCGGCTGCCGCGGCGAACACGAAGTAGTGCCCGTACCCCCACAGGAACGCGCCGCTGAGGCGCTGATCGAACGCCAGACGAAGCGATTCGGTTGCTCGTTCACGCGGCATCTCGAAGTAGATCCACCACATGCTGAAGACGATGAGCAGGCCACCGATGATCACTGGGGCGAGGTGGGAGAGGCGTTCATCGTTGTCGATGGCGACTTGCACGCCCTCTGTCGGCGCAAGGATCGACTCGCCGAGCACGATGATCGTGAACAATCCGTATCGCTCGGCCATGTGCCGCGGATGCCAGGTGGTGCGCCCGGCCGCTTCCGCCCATACCGGTACGGTTAACTCCGCGGCGGCGAGCACGACCAGGGTGACGGTCGCCGCCAGACCGTGGATCGACAGGTGTGCGACCCAGCCGATCTGCAGGACCGTGATGCCGATTGCATACCGAATGGCGCAACGGCGTCGAGCCGTGTCGTCGTGTGCAGCGCGGAGCCACTGGCTGACCATGGCCAGGCGCATCACGACGTAACCGAGCGTCGTGATCGCGTAATCGCTGCGGTCGAAGGCGCGCGGGGTCCCTGCGGCCATGATGAGGACGCCGATCATCTGGATGAACACCATGATGCGGTACAGCACGTCGTCGGTGTCGTAGGCCGACGCGAACCACGTGAAGTTCATCCACGCCCACCAGATCCCGAAGAAGATCATCGGGAATGCACCGAGGGCGTGTGCCGCGTGCCCCGAGACGAGCCCGTCGTGAAGGGCTGCCCCCGCCTGCGCAACCGCGACGACGAACGTGAGATCGAAGAACAGTTCGAGGGGGGTCGCGACTCTGGTGTCGTCGGATACATCTCGCCCGACCATCTGAATGTGCAGCGGCATCGCTTCAGTATTGATCACCTCAATCCGATCGACCGCTGGCGGCGGTCCGCTGGTAAGACGAACACATGTTCGACTACTCTGGTTCGGTGCCCGAAGGCGCCACGATCCTGCATGCCGATCTCGACGCGTTCTACGCCTCGGTCGAGCAGATGCTGCAGCCCTGCCTGCGCGGGCTGCCCATCGCCGTCGGCGGTGGTGTGGTGCTGGCAGCGTCGTACGAGGCCAAGCGGTTCGGTGTGCAGGGAGGCATGTCGGGTTGGCGGGCGAAGCGGCTGTGCCCCGCGCTGACCTTCGTGCAGGGGCACTTCTCGGAGTACCAGCGGCTCGGTGACGAGGTGATGGCCATTCTCGGCGACTTCACACCCCTTGTGCAGCGCATCTCCATCGACGAAGCGTTCCTCGACGTCACGGGCTCGGTGCACCTCTTCGGCGAAGCCAGTGTGATCGGTGAAGCGATCCGCCGTCGCGTGCGAACCGAGCTGGGCCTGCCGATCTCGGTCGGCGCGGCACGCACCAAGCATCTCGCCAAGATCGCCTCGCAGGTGGCCAAACCAGATGGTCTGGTCGTGGTTCCACGCTTATCCGAACGGGAGTTTCTCGACCCGCTTCCCGTCGGGCTGGTGTGGGGCATCGGGCCGGTCACGCGAGCGCGGCTCGCCGAGCGCGGCATCCGCACAATCGGCCAACTCGCGGCATCGCCCGATGGAGCCCTGCAGTCGTTGTTGGGGCGCGCCCTCGGTGCCAAAGTCAGCGCGCTCGCCGCCAACGACGACCGGCGTCGGGTGCAAGCCACGAGCCGGGCCGCGTCCGTTGGCGCGCAGTCGGCGTTCGGGCGACGCGACGCGACGCCCGAACTGATCCGTCCGGTTCTCGGGCACCTCGCTGATCGCGTTGCCGGCAGGTTGCGTGCCAAGCGCCGCGCCGGCCGCACCGTCACCGTCAGGGTCCGATTCTCCGGCATGCGCTCGGTCACTCGGTCGCAGACCGGCGGCTACCCGGTGTGCAGCACCCTCACGCTCACCGAGATCGCCGAGCGGCTGGTGCACAAGGCGCTGGCGGACCACGCTGCCGAGTATCAGATCTCGTTGCTGGCAATCTCGGTGTCGAACCTGGTCGACCAACCGGTGTTGCAGCTCGAACTGCCACTGCCACCCGACGATGCCGAGCGTCCTGGGTCCCGCATCGGAGCCGCGAGATGGGCGGTCGACCATTCGATCGACGACGTACGTCGCCGCTTCGGTCGTTCTGCCGTAGGGTACGCGTCAGTCGTTCTGTCGCGACATGGCACCGTTCCCGACGAGTTCCGCGAGCTTGCCGAGCACGAGCTGTGATGCGGGCACCGCTTCCCCGGCAGGGCGGAGAAATCGTGACCCGCCGGCCTTGCCTCACGAATACCGTTGGCGACCATGACCATCGAACCGGAGACGAAGAGTTGGACATGGGTGCTGGAGCGGATCTGTGAGGAATGCGGCTTCGACACCCAGAGGTTTCCGCGCGAGGAGACCGGCCACCTCGTGCGCCAGGCAGCCGAACCGTGGCCCGATCTCCTGTCTCATCCGTCGGCGCGCACCCGGCCCCGCGAGGATTGCTGGTCGGCTCTGGAGTACGGCTGTCACGTTCGCGATGTTTTCCGCATGAGCGTGTATCGGCTCGGTCGAATGTTGGACGAGGACAATCCCCGGTTCGACAACTGGGATCAGGATGAGACGGCAGTGACCGACCGGTACGACCTCCAGGACCCAGCCACGGTGGCGGGCGAGATCGTCGCGGCGGCAACAGCGTTGGCCGACCGGTACGACGCCGTCACAGGGCAACAATGGGGCCGGCCGGGGGTGCGCAGCGACGGTGCCGAGTTCACCATCGACTCGTTCGGCCGGTACGTGCTTCACGATCTCGTGCACCACATCGTCGACGTACGTCGCGATCTGGGTACTCTCGGGTCGTGACCGAGATCTCAACTGCCACCAGCTTCGCCACCTTCGAGGAATCGACCCGTGAAGACTGGGCGATCATCATGAAGCACGTCCAGATCACGCAGACCCACGTCGCCGACAACGTCATCGCCCAGATGCGCCAGTTGCGCAGTGACTACGGAGGGTTTCCCGTCGACCGGCTCGAGCACTCCCTGCAAACGGCGACGCGTGCCGAGCGGGCTGGGCGGGACGACGACTACGTGCTCTGTGCGCTGCTTCACGACATCGGCGACAACCTGGCGCCGTACAACCACCCGTCGATCGCCGCCGGGATCCTCAAGCCGTTCGTCAGTGAAGCCAACCACTGGATGGTCGAACATCACGGCATCTTCCAGGGCTATTACTTCTGGCACCACCTCGGGCTCGACAAAGACGCTCGTGAGGCGTACCGCGACTCACCGTACTTCGACCTCACCGAGGAGTTCTGCGCCCTGTACGACCAGACGGCGTTCGACGCCACATATGTGAGCGAGCCGTTGGAGCATTTCGAGCCGTTGATCCGCGCCAAGTTCTAGGTGCGCTACACGCGGCAGTCGAGAACGATCTTGCCTTCCACGCCGCGGCCGATGATGCGGGCGTGCGCGTCGGCCGCACCGCCGAGCGGGAGAACATCACCGACGGGTACGTGGAGCTTTCCCGCGGCCATCATCGACAGCAACGTTTCCAATGCGGCGCGCTGCTCGTCGGCACTCTCGACCATACCGGAGTAGCCGAGCATGTTCACACCTTTGCGGTACAAGCGGCGCATGTTGATCGAGACCTGTTGGTCGTTCGACGTGCCGTACACCACGAGTCGTCCCGTGTTGGCGATCGCGCCGATCGCTGCATCGGTGAACGGTCCGCCGAGGGCGTCGAGGATCACCGTCGGTTGGTAACCATCGAGGGCCGCTTCGAGTCCGTCGGCACCCGTGACGACGACGTTGTCGGCGCCGTTCGCGATGATTCCGTCGACCTTGGCCGCCGAACCCGTCTGTCCCCACACAGTCGCGCCCGCAGCCTTGGCCAGCTGGACGGCCATGGCCCCGACTCCGCCGCTGGCACCGAGAGCCAGCACACGATCGGCGGCTTCGATGTGCGCCCTCGCATGCAGCGACTGCCAAGCCGTGATTCCGGCGACCGGCATCGCCGCGACCTGGGCGAGATCGAGCCCGCCCGGCACCGGATGGAGCCAGGCTTCGGGGACGGCGATTCGCTCGCAGTAGAGACCCTGCCGGATGACGCCGAGACCGCCGCCGCGAATCAGCACCGGTCGTCCGTCGACATGACCCGTCGCCTCGGATCCCGGGATCCACGGCAGGTTGGTGGCTGCGGCGCCGATCGAGCCCTGCGTGATCCACACGTCGAGCGGGTTCACCGACGCGTACGTGATCTCGACGACCTGCTCACCCGGATCCGGTTGGGGATCGGGAACTTCGTCGAGTTGGAGGGTTCCACCGATGGCGTGAAGTCGTGCGGCGCGCATACAGGCAACTCTACGCCGAGCGGTCTTGGCGATGGCGAGCCGGTAGATTGCCGGTCCGATGATCGTCCTCGATGGTGGTACAGGCACACTGGTGCAGGCCCTGGGGGCGCCGATGGATGCCGAGACGTGGTGTGCCGACGCCAATCTCAGTCATCCCGAGATCGTCCTCGAGGCACACCGGCAGTACCTGGCGGCCGGAGCGGACGTGTTGACCGCCAACACCTACGCGACGAGCCCGTTGCTGTTCAACCACCTGGGTCGCGACACCGATGTCGCTCGAATCGACGCTGCTGCAGTAGCCCTGGCCCGTCAAGCGAGTGGCGGCACCGTGCCGGTGGCCGGATCGTTCTCGGTGATGCGGCCGGGCATTCCCGGCAGCGATCGGAGCCACCTGCTCCGTCGATGGTCGGAGCCGGACGCGCGCCGGCTCTTCGCCGCGAAGGCCACGGGCTTGGTCGACGCGGGCGTCGATCTGATCGCTATGGAGATGATGCGTGACGGTGACTACTCGGTCTGGGCCACGGAGGCCGCCGTGGCAACCGGACTACCGGTGTGGGTCGGGATCGCGGTGGAAGAAGACGAGGAAGGCAAGCTCACAGGTTTCGGACGCCCCAACTGGTTGCTCGACGAATTCGTCGATTCATTGCTCGGGTGCGCGCCGGCGATGGTCTCGATCATGCACAGTTCGCCGCCGGTCACGACCAAAGCGTTGGGAGCTGTTCGCCAGCACTGGCGAGGGTCGCTCGGGGCGTACGCAGAGTCGGGCTACTTCGCCATGCCCGACTGGCAGTTCGTAGAGATCATTGCCGAGTCCGAGTACGTCGCTCTCGCACGGCACTGGGCCGAAGCGTTCGATCTGACCATGATCGGGGGATGTTGTGGTATCGGCCCGTCGCACATCGCCGCGCTGCGCGCCGCCTTCCCCAGATCGACCTTGACTGTCACGCCGGATTCGTGAACAGGATCTGGCCGGTCGGCGCGTCGACACCGCTCCGTGGCTCGATGGTGACCGCCCAGTCCGACGGTGGATCATCGACGGTCAACACCCTTCGCACCTTCCCGCCGGCGGCACTGTCGAGCAGACCCATCGCATGCGGGCCGGCGTTGTCGATCTGCCACAGTTCGTACGCCTTGCCGGGCCCGGGCTCAGCAAGTCCATTGCCGATCACAACGACCTGTGCGGAGCTCGGCGACCAGGCAACCTTGAAGGTCCCGGTGCCTGCGCCGAGAAGGTCGACGACCCGCGTGTCATCGCGTGAGAACACAGCCGCCGCCGTCGCTGCGTAGCTGTTTGTCCCCCGCGATTGCCGCCCGACCAGGAATGCTCCCGCGGCAACCAGTACGAGCGCGGCGGCAAGCGTGACGATTCGCGACACCCGCTGGCGACGCCGGGGGAGTGAGGCCAGGTCGACCGACGCCCCAGGCAGCAGTGGCGACAACTGGCGCGTGGTGCTGATCTCCGCCATGACGTCAGCTTTCAACGAAGCGGGTGGTGTCGCTGCAGATGCCGCTGCAAGATGCGACAGCGTCTCGCGGAACCCTGCCACCTCTGGCCTGCACACGGGGCACGTCGGGTAGTGGGCCTCGAACTCCGCCGCGCTCGTTCCCGTCGACGGCGTCGAGCGCGTACGCCGCGGCGAGCTGGTGGACATCGATGCCGTTCATGTGGCAACTCCTAGCTCATCGCGCAGGCGGATCATCCCGTCGCGGATCCTGTTCTTGATCGTCCCCTCCGGCACGTTCAAGAGCTGGGCGACCTGCCGGTAGCTGTGCCCCCCGAAGTAGGCGAGCTCCACCGCCTGGCGCTGCATGTCGGTCAAACGTCCCAATGCTTTGCGAACGCGCGTCGCGTCGATGGCGGCGACCACCTGATCGGCGACGTCGTGCGGTGGAAGATCGCGCCGTTGTGCTTCGCGTTCTGTCCGGTCTCTGGCCGCCTGTTCGGAACGAACGCGATCGATCGCTCGACGGTGGGCGAGCGTGGTCGCCCAAGACCTCACCGAGCCGCGCGACGTTTCGTATCGAGGGGCCAGGCGCCACAGTTCGACGAGGGCCTCTTGTGTCACCTCTTCGCTCTGCGCGGGATCGCGAACGACCTTGAGCACAATGCCGTGCAGCAACGGCGCGAGCGTGTCGTACAACTCGCCGAAGGCTGCCTGATCACCGCGGCCGGCGCGGCTGAGCAAGTCGCCGAGTGGATCGTCGGCCCGCCCCGCAGCATCGTCGACCGGGGTTCGCCCGGTCGGCGCGTCACGAAACACGAGCGGGCTCCGTGATCACGACTCGGGGCAACTGGTCATGCAATTCGTTCGTCGCAGGAACTTATCCGGATTGGTCGGTCGGCAATACACTCGGCGTCCATGCCACCGTCGCTGCCGCAGCGTGCTCGCGTCGTGGTGATCGGCGGAGGGGTGATCGGTTGCTCGGTCGCCTATCACCTGGCCGACATGGGCTGCACCGATGTCGTCGTGCTGGAGCGCGACAGGCTGACGTCAGGTACCACTTGGCATGCAGCTGGTCTGATGGTGACGTTCGGCTCGTTGTCGGAAACCTCGACCGAGATGCGCAAGTACACGTCTGATCTGTACGAGCGCCTCGAAGCCGAGACCGGCCAGTCGACTGGATTCCAGCGCGTCGGTTTCATCGAGCTCGCCACCGAGCCAGACCGGCTCGAGGAGTACCGGCGGGTGAGCACCTTCAATCGTTACTGCGGGGTCGACGTCCACGAGATCTCGGCCAAGGAGGTGGGTGATCTCTTCCCGTTGGCGCGCACCGATGATGTGCTCGCCGGCTTCTACGTCAAACAAGACGGTCGCGCCAATCCGGTCGATGTGACCATGGCATTGGCCAAAGGGGCGCGGCTGAAGGGTGCGACCATCATGGAAGGTGTCGCGGTCACCGACGTGTGCCGGCGCGATGGCGCGGTCACGGGGGTCAGCACCGACCACGGCCACATCGAAGCCGAGTACGTCGTGAACTGCGCTGGCATGTGGGCGCGCCAGTTGGGCGAAGCGGCTGGTGTCAACATTCCGTTGCAGGCGGCCGAGCACTACTACCTCATCACCGAACACATCGAGGGCCTTTCGAAGGACTGGCCGGTCATCGAAGATCCCGCCAACTTCGGCTACTACCGCGAGGAAGTCGGCGGTCTCATGATCGGGTTGTTCGAGTCGGAATGCGCACCGTGGAGCGTGGGTGGCATCCCCAACGATTTTTCGTTCGGTGTGATCCAACCCGACTGGGATCGGATGGGTCCGTACGTCGAGCGGGCCATGAGCCGGGTACCCATATCCATCGACACCGGCATTCGCACCTTCTTCTGCGGTCCGGAGAGCTTCACACCCGATCTGCTGCCGGTCGTCGGCGAGGCACCCGAACTGAGGAACTACTTCGTTGCCGCGGGGATGAACTCGATCGGCATCCTCACCGGAGGGGGCATGGGTCGCGTGCTGGCGCATTGGATCCTCACCGGCCAACCCGACGTCGACGTGACGGGTTTCAACATCGATCGCCTGCACCGCTATCAGTCGAACCCGGAGTACCGCGCCACGCGCACCGTCGAATCGTTGGGAATGGTCTACCAGTGCCACTACCCCGGCCGGTCGATGACGACCGCGCGGCAAGCGAAGGTGTCGCCCGTTCATCATCGACTCCAGGCTCAGCGCGCCTACTTCAAAGATGTCAGTGGATGGGAGGGCGCCGACTGGTACGCGCCCGTCGGAGTCGAGCCGACGGTCGACCGGCTGTCGTGGGGTCGCCAGAACTGGTTCGAGTACTGGGGTGCCGAACATCACGCCGCCCGAAACGACGTGATCGTGATGGACATGTCGTTCATGTCGAAGTTTCTGGTGCAAGGTCGCCAGGCCGGCCGGTTGCTCAACCAGCTCTCGGCGAACGACGTCGACGGCTGTGAGGGTTTCATCACCTACACGCAGTGGCTGAACGAGGCCGGCACGATCGAGGCCGACCTCACCGTCACCAAGCTCGGTGACGATCGCTACTGGTTGGTGGCGACCGACACGGCCCATCGCCACGTCGAAACGCGCATGCGTCGCCATTTCGGCGATCAGCACGCGATCGTCACGGATGTCACGTCGGGCTACGCCCAGCTGAACGTCCAGGGTCCGAGCTCGCGCGAGTTGCTGCAGTCGATCACCACTGCAGACCTGTCGAACGCGGCCTTCCCGTTCCGCACTGCCCGCCAGATCGACATCGGCTTCGCCCGGGTTCTGTGCGTGCGCATCACCTATCTCGGCGAGCTCGGCTACGAGCTGTACGTGCCCGCCGAACAAGCCGTCCACGTGTACGACCGTGTCGTTGCCGCGGGCGAGCCCTTCGGCCTGCGGCACGCCGGGTTGAAGGCGTTGGGAAGCCTGCGCTTGGAGAAGGGCTACCGCGACTATGGGCACGACATCGACAACACCGACTCGGTGCTCGAGGCCGGTCTCGGGTTCGCCGTCGACCTCGACAAGGCCGGCGGCTTCATCGGCCGCGACGCGGTCGTTGCCAGCCGAGCTGCGGGGCCGCTGACCCGTCGTCTCGTACAGGTCGTGGTCGACGATCCAGAGCCACTGATGTTCCACGCCGAGGTGCTGCGCCGCGACGACCGAGCGGTGGGCTACGTGCGCGCCGCTTCGTACGGGTTCACTCTCGGCGGAGCGGTCGGCCTGGTGATGGTGGAGGCCGGCGAACCGGTGACGGCCGCCTACTTGTCGTCTGGCACCTGGGATGTGGAGATCGCCGGTTGTCGGTATCCGGCCCATGCTTCGGTCCGTCCGTTGTACGATCCCGAGAACCTGCGGATCAAGTCGTAGGTCACGACGATGTCGATCTTCGAGGGGCGATACATCGAACGGGGGAGTGCCGAGTACGAAGCGGCACGTACGAGCGCGTTGTTCAACGCCCGATACCCACAGCGCCAGCCAGCAGCGATCCTGGAAGCCGTCCGCGAAGCCGACGTGGTGGCGGCGGTGCGCATGGCCAAGGATCATGGCTGGAAGGTCGCTGTGCGCTCGGGTGGTCATGCCTGGGCGGGCTGGAGCGTGCGCGACGATTCTTTGCTGATCGATCTCGCCGGGCTGCGAGAGATGACCGTCGATGCCGCCAACCTCACCGCCACGGCCACTCCGGCGATTCGCGGTGGTCAGGAGCTCGGTCCGTTCCTGCGGCAGCACGGGTTGGTCTTCCCCGGCGGCCACTGCTCGACGGTCGGAATCGGTGGCTACCTGTTGCAGGGCGGCCAGGGGTGGAACTCGCGCCAGTGGGGTTGGGGCTGCGAGAACGTCGTCGGCGTCGATGTGGTCACCGCCGGCGGCGAGCTGGTGCATGCCGACGCCGAGCAGAACGAAGAGCTCTTCTGGGCAGCGCGCGGTGCCGGGCCGGCGTTCTTCGGTGTCGTCACCCGCTTCCACCTGCGCGTCCATCGCATGCCGCAGGCATTCACACACACCACCTACGCGTTTCCCATCGAATGCTTCGACGAGCTGATCGGCTGGGCTCACGAGGTCTTGCCCAGCCTCGACGTTCGAGTCGAGCCCGTCATCGTCGGTACGAGGATCCCGCCGCCAGGCATCGACGTCGGCGGAGGACCGCTGCTGATCATGCACACCACGGGCATGTTCGATTCACCGGAAGAGGCACGCCGGCTGATGGCCCCGCTGGAGACATGTCCCGTGCTGGACCGTGCGTTGCTCAGGATCTTCGCCGAGCCGACTTCGTTCGACGAGGAGAACCCGATGATGGACGCCCAGAACCCGTCCGGGATGCGCTACTCGGCGGACTGCGCGTGGACCGACGCCACGGCGGTCGAGCTCACTCCGATCCTCGGCGAGATCTACCGGTCGCTACCGACACCCGAGTCGTTCATCATCTGGTACGGGTGGTCGCCGACACGTCAACTGCCCGACATGGCCTTCTCGATGCAGGGCAACGTCTACCTCGCCGCCTACACCATCTGGGAGAGCGAGCGAGACGATGCCGCGATGCAGGACTGGGTCACGACGAGGTTCCGTGCCCTCGAGCCGGTGAGCAAGGGCTCGTACCTCGGCGACGCCGACCTCACTCGCCGCTCGTCGAAGTTCATGGCCGACGCCAACTTTGCCCGGTTGCAGAGCCTGCGCGATGTGTACGACCCGGATCGCTTGTTCTTCGACTTCTACCAGCGCTCGGGATGTTCGGTGAACGAGTTCGAACCCCGCTAGACCTCGGCGTCGCTACTCGATGACGGACTGACCGCCGTCGACCGGAATCGCCGCGGCGTTGATGTACCAGGCGTCGTCGGAGGCGAGGAACGCAGCGAGCTTGGCGACGTCGTCGGCTTCACCGACCCGCCCGAGGGGATTGGCGGCCGCGAGCATGCTCCCCGGGGCATCGGGCGAGGCGAAGAGGAACTCCGTCGACGGTGTGCGGATCAGGCCGGGCATGATCGCGTTGGCGCGGATGCGGTGCGGCCCGCCGGCGGCAGCCAGATGATAGGTGAACGACAAGACGCCACCCTTTGCCGCACCGTGGGCGGCTTGCTGGAAGAACGCCGCGCCACGAATGGAGGCGATCGAGGCGATGTTGATGATGCTTCCACCTCCGCGGGCGACCAGGTGCGGCCATGCGAGCTTGCAGGCGTAGAAGACGAGGTCGAGTTCGTTCCTGATGCCGGCGTGCCAGCCCTCGACCGTGAGCTCGTCCCACGGGCCGACGACGGGGAGTGATGCGTTGTTGTACAGCACGTCGATCCCGCCATGAGTTGCTGCGGCATCATCGATCCACGCCCTGGTGGCCTCGAACGATGACAGATCGACCGGCGCGCTGGCGGTCATCGTGCCGCCCGCGTCGCTGACCAGTCGGACCGTTTCGGCAGAGGTCTGCGGATTGAGGTCGCAGCCCACGACGGTTGCACCTTCAACAGCGAATCGCAGCGCCGCGGCACGGCCCATGCCGACCCCGGTTCCGGTGATGAGGGCAACCTTGCCGTTGAGACGAGTCACGCGACGTCGGCCTCGCGCAGCAGCGGAGCCACCTCAGCGCTGAACAGCTCATGACTCGCCTCGAGCTTGCCGTACTCGCGCTCACTGAACGCCACGAGGAGGTGACCGGCACCGATCACCTGGCACTGCTCGATCAGTTGGGCGGCAACCTGTTCGGGTGTGCCACTGACGAACTCTTCGTCACTCAGTGCAGCAATCGACTCGTCGGGGCGGTCGAGCAACGTAGCCCATGGCGGCAGCGGACCAGCGCTGGCGTGCAGCACGTCGAGCAGCGCACGCTTCGCTCGATTCACCGCGTCGCGCTGCTGCGACGGCCTCTCGACGAAGGTGACCATCCGGCGCACAGCGATCTGTTCGGGGCCGTGGGGATGCCCGGCCTGGTCTGCACCGATCCGATACGACTCGAACACTTCGGCGACTTCCTTGGCCGACAGAAAACCTCCGCACGCCTTCCAGCCGCGCCGCCCGGCCTTCTCCGCGGAAGCCGCCGACCGTACCGCGGTCCACAACGGTGGCGAGGGCTGTTGGAGGCAACGCGGCAGGATCTCGAGGTTGTCGAAGTCCCATTGGGTGCCATGGTGCGACACCACTGGGTTCTTCAGCGCAGCGTCGAGCACCTCGAGGATCTCCGCGTGACGGGCAGCGGCAACTTCGGCGGTGATCCCCACGACAGCGAGCTCGGGCGGGATCCCACTGACGACTCCAACCTCCAGACGACCGTCGGTGAGATGGTCGAGCATGGCGATCTCCTCGACGATCCGCCACGGCGTTGCATACGGCGCGACGGACCCCAGCACGCCGAGCCGCAGGCGCTTTGTTCTTGCCGCAACATGCGAAACGATCAAGTTCGGCGATGGGCTGTAGGCGGCGCCGAAGTGGTGCTCGCTGAAGAAGATCCCCTCGAAATCGCGGGCGTCGGCGCGGATCCACAGGTCGATGTACCACCGGTAGTGATCGTGCACGGCCTGTGGATCGGATCGGGCACCGACATCGAGCGGTTGATGGAAGAACTCGAACAACCACGACTTGATCATGCTGGCTCCCCGCGACGGAGACTGAGAATAGCAAGCGAGGTTCCCGCGGCGACCACTGCGGCGACGACGATGGCCAGGGTGGCATTGGCTCGCTGGGTCTCGTCGGTGAGGGCCAGGTCAGTGACGAACAGCGCCACTGTGAATCCCATGCCGGCTGACGTGGCGACCCCGAGGATCTGTCGATCACCGGCGTCGCCGGGTCGGTCGGCGAGTCGCGCCCCGATCATGGTCTTGGTGGCCACCATGATTCCGAGTGGTTTGCCGATCACACGACCGACGATGATCCCCCACGTGATCGGGGAGCGGACGGCGGCGTGCAGGAGATGCACGCTCAGCGTCACGCCGGTGTTGGCGAGCGCGAAGAGCGGGACGATTGCATAGCTCACGTACGGATGCAGCACGTGCTCGAGCCACTCGACGACCGACACCGATCCACGCGCCAGATCGCGGGTCGTCTGCGCTGCCTCCACGGTGCTCAAGTCGGTGAGCTCTTCGACGTCCACGAACTCAGCCGCCATGTGCGGCGATGTAGGCGCCAGCAGACCCATGGAAACACCCGCGAGGGTCGCGCTGACTCCTGCCTCGTGCAATGCCAACCACAGCATGCAACCGATCCCGACATAGACCCACATCTGCCGCAGCCCCAACCTCCGGGCGATCATGGCGGCGGAGAGCGACCCGATCGCGGCGACGAGCCACCACCAACCGACTCCGGTCGAGTAGAAGGCGGCGATGATCAGCAGCGAGCCGATGTCGTCGACGATGGCGATGGCGAGGAGGTACACGCGAAGCTCCGGCGACACGCGGCGCCCAGCGATCGCCAGAACGCCGAGTGCCAGTGGAATGTCGGTGGCGACGGCGATCGCCCAGCCTCGCGGCGCGGTCCCACCGGCAATGGAGAGATAGATCAACGCCGGCACCGTCATGCCTGCGATGGACGCGGTGATCGGCAGCAGCGCGGCGCGTTTGCCGGCCAGCATTCCGCTGACCAGTTCGCGCTTGATCTCCAGACCAACCACCACGAAGAAGATGGTGATCAATCCTTCGTTGACCCATTGCCGCAACATCAGGCTCAGCGTGTGGTCGCCGGCTGTGATCGAGAAGGTCGTGGTCCACAGCTTCTCGTACGACGTCGACCACGGCGAGTTGGCCCAGATCAGTGCTACCGCCGCGCCGATGGCGAGAAGGATGCCACCGGCGGCTTCGGTGCGCAGGAAGTCGCGCAACGGCGAGACTTCCCGGGGGTTCGGTTGGTCAGCGCGCCGAGGTTGGCGAGTCAAGGGATCTCCTGTAGTTCGCCGACCAGACTTCCCGGCACGCCGGCCCAGAGAGTAGCTGGCGAAGCCGGGCCTGATCTCCGCATTCGTTCTCGCCTATCGTGGGAACGTGACGATCAGCGAATCGAAACCCGCGGTCGTCGACCGTGCCCCGGCGCCACCTTCGGTGGCGGTTCGCGCTGCGTTGCTGACCATCGTCCTGTTCTTCGGCGGAAGCCTGCCGGCGTACAAGCTGGCCAGCAAGAGCTTCGGCCCGGCAACCACCAACCTCATCCGCTTTCTGCTCGCCACAGCCATGTTGGTGATCATCGCTCGACGCCGGTTGCCGAGTGCGCGACGCCACGTTCGCCAACTGCTCTTGATCGGGATGTTCGGCATCGGTCTGATGGCGGTGTTCATGGGCATCGGCGTCGACCGCGGCTCGGCCACGATCGGGTCGATCGTCGTAGGCCTCGAGCCCATCGGCGTCGCCTTGGCCGGCGTGCTTCTGGTCGGCGACGCTCCGTCGCGAAGGTCGATCGTCGCCTTGGTCGTCGGATTCACCGGTGCGCTTGTCGCCTCGGGCGTGTTCACCGAGCACTCCGGGCCTTCTCCGGTGCTACCGATCATCTTGTTGCTGGGCACGGTGGTCACGTTCTCCGTCTACACGGCCTTCGTCCGTCGCGTCGGGCGAGGTGTGGATCCGTTGGCGGTGGCTGCGGTCACTCAGGTCGGTGCGTTGATGTTCGTCATCCCGGCCTGCCTGTTCGACGTGTTCAACGGCGGCATGCTGCGCGGCGATTCGGTGACGCCCAAGGCTCTCGGAGCGGCAATCTTCCTAGGCGTCGGTTCGGGGATCGCCTATCTGTTGCTCTGCCTGGTGTTGTCGAACCAGCCCTCGAATCGTGTTGCCGTCACGTTGTTCCTCACGCCGGTGCTGGGTGTCTTCTTCTCGTGGATCGTCGTTGGTGAACACCTGCATCTGCGCGACGCCGTGGGTGGGGCATTGGTGCTCTCGGCGGTATGGATCAGTGAGCGAGCCTCCTTCGCGTGATCCTGCATCAGGTGGCGCAACACGCCGATGATCTCGACCGGGCCGTCGCCTTCTACGCGCGGCTCATCGGTGAACCGCCGATCGGCATCTTCGATCCGCCTGGGCTGGCTTTCTTCCGTCTCGGCGAAACTCGTCTGCTCATCGAACGCGGTGCCCCGAAGGCTCTGATCTACCTGCGCGTCGACGACGTGCGGGTGACCGTCGAACAACTTCGCGGCGATGGGGTGGAGGTCGCCAGCGACCCGCATGTGATCTTCACGGACGAACACGGCCAGTTCGGCCCACCGGGCGCGCAGGAGTGGATGGCGTTCATCACCGACAGCGAGGGCAACCTGGTCGGCCTGGCCAGCCAGAACCAACCCGAGCCCTAACCGAGCGCGGATTCGATTCGGGTGAGCGCCGCGTCGATCTCGTCGTCGGTCGTCTGGAAGCTGGTGACCAGACGGACGGTGTCGGCAGCCATCCGGTAGAAGAGCAGGCCCGAGTCAGCCATCCGATCGGCGACCGCGGGGTCGACGCGGATGAAGAGCATGTTGACATCAGGGTCGTTGAGTTGTTCGACGCCCAACTTGGAGAGGCCGACGGCGAGCCTGGCCATCGCCGCATTCGAACTGCGAGCCAGCCGCAGCCACAGATCGTCGGTGAGATAAGCGATGAGCTGCACCGATTGAAATCGCATCTTCGAGGCCACATGCCCGGCACGCTTGGTTCGATAGACCAGTTGTTCGGCGATGGCCGGGTCGAAGCACACGATCGCATCGGTGCTCAGCGCGCCGTTCTTCATCGCCCCGAGCGACACGGCGTCGATGCCCGAGCGCCAGGTCAGATCGGCGGGGGAGCACTCGAGCACGGCGAGGGCATTGGCGATTCGAGCGCCGTCGAGGTGGGCGCTGAGACCGCGACCGCGTGCCGCTGTTGCCAACTCGGAGATCTGCTGCGGTGTGGAAAGGGTGCCGTAGTCCGACGGGACGGTCAGCGACAGCACCGATGGTTGCGAATGATGCGGGTCACCCCAACGTGTTGCTTCGAAGGCCTGATCGAGTGCGGCGGGATCGATTCGGTAGCTCGCGCCCGCCACTCCGCGAATGACGGCGCCACCGCCGAACATCGAGGTCGCGCCACACTCGTTCTGCAGGATGTGTGCCGTCTCGTGGCACAGGACGGCTCCCCAAGGCGGGCACATCGCTGCCAGCGCCAGCGAGTTGGCGGCCGTGCCACTGATGACCGGGAAGACCTCGGCGTCGGGGTGTTCGAACACGGCGCGCACGGTGTCGCGCAGCCGGGCTGTCCACTCGTCGGCGCCATACGCCAGCGCGGAGCCGGCGTTGGCCGCTGTGATCGCGGCAATGATCTCCGGGGCAACGCCTGCGGCGTTGTCGCTGCGGAACTCGATGGCATCCATCGATCAGCCGTGCAGCGCCGTGTGCAACCGGGAGCCGACGTCGGCGACCAGCTTCCGACCACCGTCGAGGACGCCGGTCATGTTGATGACCGCGTGGATCAAGCCGTCGTAGCGCTTGACCTCGGCGGTGACACCGCTGGCTCGAAGGGCGGTCCCGTAGGCCTCGCCCTCGTCACGCAACGGGTCGTACTCACAGGTGGCGATGAAACACGGCGGCAGGCCCGACAGATCGGTGTTGAGCAGCGGTGAGGCCATGGGGTGCGTACGTTCCTCGGGCGAGAGGTAGTGATCCATGAACCACCGCATGGATTTCTCCTCGAAGAAGAAGCCGTTGGCATTGTCGGACATCGATCCGCCCTCGGCGGTCATGTCGACGGCGGGGTAGATCAGCGCGACGAAGGCCAGCGCCGGTCCACCCGCGTCGCGGGCCATGTGTGAGACTACAGCGCTGAGGTTTCCTCCTGCGCTGTCTCCGCACACGGCGAGACGGCTGGCATCGCCTTCCAACGTCGCGGCGTTGTCGGCCACCCACCGCGTGGCCGCGAAGCAGTCGTGCGCCGCAACGGGAAAGCGGTGCTCGGGCGCCATGCGATACGCGACCGATACCACGATGGCGTCGGCGTCGTGGCAGATGGCCCGGCAGACGTTGTCGTGCGTGTCGAGACTGCAGATCACCCAACCGCCACCGTGGAAGAACATGACCATCGGATGTGGACCGGCGCCCTCCGGGGTGTACACCCGCGCCGCGATCGCCGCCCCATCCACAGGAATGGAGATGTCCCGAACCGAACCGACCTCGATCGGGTCGCCGGCCAGTGCCACCATCTCCTCGGCGACGGTGCGCGCCTCGTCGACCGACAGCTCGTACAGGGCCGGCCGGCCTTGCGCGGCGAACTCTTTCAACAGGGCTTCCACTTGCGGGTCAACGGGCATGGTCCGCCTCCTTGTCGACAACGTTCTCAGGCTGACGACGAGTCATCGCCGCAACCGCTCCAGTTCCATCTCGATCACTGCGTGGCTGTCGACTCCGGTGAGGATGCGCACCGGTCGACGCGTGCTCCACTCGGTCTCGTGATCGCTGACACGAGCCGCCGTCTGCGTCTTGCCGCGACAGAAGCTGTGGCCACAGTCGACGCGAACGGGATGCTCGACCCACGTGTACAGCTCGGGCGCGAGAAGGTAGCTGATGGTCGACGAGTCGTGGACGAAGATTCCGTCGACTCCGTTGCGACCGCGGTAGAAGTTCGCGTAGAACGGAGTGATCGCCGCGAGGTGCCGTGCACGCGCGTTCCCGAACGTCGAGAACTGAGCGATGTCTGACGCCGACATGAACGTCTGCTCCGTCACATCGAGGCCGGCCATCACCATCGGACAGTAGGCCCCGAAGACGATGTCGGCAGCCTCCGGATCGTTGAGGATGTTTGCCTCCGCAGCCGGCGAGGCATTGCCGCCGCAAAATGCGTTGCCGCCCATCAGCACGATCCCGGCCAGGTTTGCCGTCAATGAGGGTTCGATGAGCATCGCAACCGCGATGTTTGTCAACGGCCCAAGAGCGACCAGCGTGACCTCGCCCGGCGAATCCATGACCGTGCGGATGATGAACCGGGCGGCATCGATCGGTTCGGGCTTTGTGGCGGGTGGCGACAAGAAGACATCGCCCTGGCCGTCGGTTCCGTGGACGAACGTCGCGGGACCGCGATACGGCATCACCAGCGGGCCATCGACCCCCTTGGCGACGGGGATGTGCGTCCGATCAGCGATCTCCAGCAGCTTCAAGGCGTTGGTGGTGCACACCGCGGTGTGCGCGTTGCCGAACACGGTGGTCAGTCCGACGACATCGAGCTCTGGCGACGCCAAGGCATAGAAGATGGCCATCGCGTCGTCGATTCCGGGGTCGGTATCGATCAGGATCTTGCGGGCCGAGTTCGTCACAGAGTCTCGCGAACCTGACGCACACCGGACACGAGGTTGTTGATCTTCTGCCGAGCCAGGGTGCGATGCACGTAGCGCAACCCGCAGTCGGTCGTGAGGAAGAGCTTGTCGGCAGGTACGTGATCGAGGCACTTGCGCACTCGCTCGGCGACGTCGTCCGGTGTCTCGCAGTAGTGGGTGCGTATGTCGATGATCCCTGCGCCGAGCTCGCGGTCGGGGGCCCAGTTCATCCACTGGTCGATCTCGGCCATCTCCCGCGTGCCGTATTCGAGCACGAACTGATCGGCTCTAGCTTCGAGCAGATCCGGGAAGTAGCGCGCGTAGGTCTTCTTCGCATAGGGAATCTTGCGAAAGGAACCGAAGCAGATGTGCAGGCTGAAGTGAACTCCGGTGACGCCCTCGATGCAGGCGTTGAACAATCTGGCGATGTCGGATGGGGTGTGCGGATCGTTCGCTGCATATCCCGGGGTTGCCGGCTCGTCGAGCTGGATCCACTTGCATCCCGCGGCGGCGAGTTGGCGGATCTCGTGGTTCAGCGCCGGTACGAAGGCCTCGGCGAGATGGGTGCGGTCGGTGTAGTGCTCGACGGGGCGGATGAACGTGGTGAGCGCGAACGGGCCGGGAAGGGGGATCTTGACCGGTTTGGTCGTGCGCGTCGACGCGTAGGCGAACTCCTCGACCGCGCCCATTCCGTTCGGCACGCCCACCGGGCCGATGGTCTCCTGCACGTTGCGCATGTCGAGCGACATCGGGCCCATCTTGCGCGGCGCGCCGCCGTCGCGCAGGCCGGTCATCCGCGACGCGAATGCCCACACGAAGCTGGCCCTGCGCATCTCGCCGTCACTGATGACGTCGAGACCGGCCTGCTCCTGGTCGAGGATGGCTCGGTCGACGGCGTCGTCGAAGGTCTCCTCGACATCGACGGGCCCGAAACGGCCGGCTTCCATCAGCTCCTTGGCGGCGTAGAACCACGACGGGTGGGCATAGCTGCCGACGACAGTCGTCGGCAGCAGCGGCAGACCTGTTGGCACGCCGTGGAACGTACTCCTCGCGAAACCTGTCAGGCGATTGCTGTTCCGAACAACGCACCGATTCCGTAGGTGATGGCCGACGCCAGGGCGACGATCGCCAGCTGCCGAGCAGCACCGGCGAACGTCGAGTTGCCGCTCGACCTGCTGACGAGCCCGCCGATGAACAGGCTGGCAGCGGCTGTGAGCACGATCGACGTGCCGACTGCGGCCACTCCGCTGATGAAGAACCAGGGAGCGAGAGGGATGAGAGCCCCGACGGCGAACAGCACGAGCGAGTTGCTTGCCGCGGTCAGCGGCGACCCGAGCTCATCGGGATTGACGCCGAACACCGTGCGCGCGGTGAAGTTCAAGAACCGGTCCTCGTCGAGGGGCAGCTCGGTGCTCGCCTGGGCGGCAGTGTCTTCGGCGAAGCCGTCTTCGATCAATTGTGTCGTCAGCTCGCCGAGCACCAACTTGGGGTTGCGGGCGATCAGCCTGCGCAGTTCTGCGAGCAGGCCGGTCGCCAACTCACGATGACTGCTCACCGAGACCCATTCGCCTGCAGCCATCGAGAAGGCACCGGCCACGAGACTGGCAAACCCGGCCAGACGCACAGCCGAAGGGCTGGCGTCGGCGCCGGCGATTGCCAGGATCAAGCACAGGTTGGTCACCAACCCGTCGTTCGCGCCGAGAACCGCGGCACGCGTTCCACCGCGAGCTACCTGTTGCGCTTTGCGTCGCAGCGCCTCGGTGTCGGCACCCGCATCCTGAACGCTCGCGTCGATCGGGATTCGGGTCGGTCGTGCCGAGCTGAGAGCGCTCACGCTTGCAACTTCTCCAAGTCGCTCAACACGTCCTCGGCGTGCTTGGACACGTCGGTGACCACGTACACCTGACGGAGCACTCCTGTGTCGTCGACGAGGAACGAATGACGTCGTGGAAACTCCGCGTATTGCTCGTTCGCGGGCCGGACGACGTCGTAGGCGGCTCCCACCTGCCGGTTGACGTCACTCAGCAGCGAATACCGGAAGCCTTGCGCATCGGCGAACTCGAGGTTCTCGGCGGGGGTGTCGAACGAGGCGCCGAGGATGACACAGTTGGCAGCAGCAAAGCGATCGGCACTGTCACGCAGCGCCTGGCCCTCGATCGTTCAACCGGGGGTCGAGGCTTTCGGGTACCACCACAGCAGCACCCACTGTCCGCGGAGGTCGGCGAGGCACACGTCAACGCCGTGCTGGTCGGGTAGGCAGAAATCAGGAGCGGCAGAACCGGCAGCGAGCATCTCGTCAGATTAGTGGCCCTCGAGTGTCGTCAGGTTGGCCAGTCGCCGACGATCGAGCGCGGCGGGCTCGAGTCCGCGGGCTGTCAGCGAGTCGGGCAACCGGCCGCTGCGAACCAAGGACGCACCGGCGCGGGCCAAAGCGGGGGAGATCTGAATTCCATACCCACCCTGGCCCGCGAACCAGAAGAAGCCTTCCACCGCGTCGTCGAAGCCGGCAACTGGCGCACGATCGGCAACGAAGTTGCGCAGTCCGGCCCACGACGATCGGACGTGACGGATGTCGAGCGTCGTGGCCGCGTTGATCACGTCGATCGCCTTTGCGATGTCGAGCTCATCGGGCCGCGCGTCACATGGCTCAGAGGGCACTTCATCGGCGGGAGAACAGAGGATCTGCGGACCCTCCGGCTTGAAGTAGAAGGTGCCGGCGACATCGGCAACGAGCGGAATGCCCAGAGGATCGACACCGGTGGGTGCACCGATCGTGAACACCGTTCGACGAAGCGGGTGGATGCCAACGGGCCGGGCGCCGGCGAGACCTGCCACGAGGTCGCACCACGAGCCGGCGGCGTTGACCACCACTGGGGCGGCATGGGAGTTGCCCGTCCGGTCGGTGACCTGCCAAAGGTCGTCGGCTCTCGTCATGGCCGTCACACCGCACGACGTGTGGATGTCGCCACCCCGTGCTCGCAATCCCGCGGCGTACCCCCCGTGCAACGCGGCGACGTCGATCTCGCTGGCGCCCGGCTCCAGCAACCCGCCGGCGGCCCAGTCGGCGCGGATCACCTTGGTGAGCTCGACAACTTCATCGGCGTTGAGGATGCGCATGTCGGGCACGAACTCGGTGACTGCTCCGTGCATCAGACGCATGTCGTCGAGGTCACTGTGAGGCGCGACCCAAACCAGCGGAAGCGGCTTCATCAGTGGTCGGTTGAACCCCTCTGGTGGATCTTCCATGAAGGCTCGGCTGGCGGTGGTGAGCAGTCGGATCGTACGGCCGCCGTAGCTTTCGAGGAACGTGGCGACCGACCGGCCGGTCGTGTGGAACGCCAGCGTCGCCTCCATCTCGAGGAGGCCCACCGAACGATCGGCAGCCAGCTCGTATCCGATCGACACGCCGGCGATGCCGCCGCCGATCACGAGCACGTCGTAGGAACTCATCGACGCAGCTTGCCATCCGTCGAACCCCGCTGGCGGCACGACCGGTGGCTGGGCTGCGACGGCCCGATTCGCCGATAGGGTGGAGACCCAATGTCGGATGATCGCCTGATGGTGCAACTACTAGGAGTCGTACTCAAAGGCGATGACTCGGGTGCGCCCGTCGACAACTCGATCCTTGCCGCCAAGCTCGGCTGGGATCTCGAGGCCGTCGCCTCTTGCCTGCACGAGGCCAAGGAGCGCTCGCTCGTCTGGGGGCAACGCAGCGGCGACAAGCCCGCTCCGTGGTACAAGGAGCTGGAGATCACCGTGCAGGGTCGGCGCCTGCTGCGTTCGCAGGCCAAGCTCGTCTGAAGGTCAAACGGGTGCCTCGACGCGACCGAGCGGCAGCTGCCTCGGCGGTTGATGGGCCCACAGATCCACCAGCAGGTCGTCGCGCAACGCCGTCAGCGACACGTCGGCCCATCGATTGACCTGCTGAAGGGGATCATCGGCAAGGTCGTACAGCTCACCTTCGGTTCCGTCGTGGCTGTAACCCGGTTGGTAGGTCGTGCAAACCCATCCGTCGCGCGTGATCGTCCGCAGGTGCACACCGACACCGAAGAGCTCGCTGTCCCACTCGGTCAACACCCGTTCGAATCCCCGTCGATCGGCATCGCCGTCGTCGACGGGAAGCGCCTTGCCCTGCATCCACTCGGGTGCGCTCAACCCGGCGATCTGGCAGAACGTCGGCGCGAGGTCGACGAGACCGACGGGACGCGTGACTGCGGCAGGTGACGCTCCCGCCGATCGCGCCGGCCGCCACACCAGCGGGATCCGCATCAATCCGTCGACGTGATAGGGGCCTTTGAAGAGCAGGCCGAAATCGCCCTGCAGCTCGCCGTGGTCGGTCGTGAAGATGACGTCGACATCGTCGCCCCAACCGCGTGCCGCGATGGCCGCCAACACACGGCCCACAGCCTCGTCGATCAGCTCGCATTCGACCGCGTTGCGGGCGTTGACCTCGCGCACCTGGTCGGCTGTGAGCGTTGCCGGAATCCAATTGAGCGGAGCCTCGTAGTTCGACACCAGACGTCCGTCGTACCACGCACGCCAATGTCGTGGCTTGGCGTCCAGCACGGCCTCGCGTTCGCCGCGATCGCTGACATAGCCCGCCGGCAGCGGAACATCTCGCCAATCGATGCGACCGAGCTCGGATGCCGGGGGATCCCACGGGTGATGCGGGTCGGGAAAGCTCATCCAGCAGAACCAGTCGTCGCCGGCGCCGAGCGACTCGAGCCAGGCGATGGTGCGATCGGCAACCCAGTCCGTGTGGTACCAGTCTCGGGGAATCGCGTTGTCATGGACCTGCGGAGCCCCGGTGTCGCCACCACCCGCGGCGTTGACCTCCAATGCGGCATCGAGCACCGGGTAGAACATCCGAACCGCCTCCGGGTGGTTCGCGGCCAGCCACCGGGCATAGTGCAGAGGACCCTGTGCTCCGTGCGTCGCCGACTCGAAGTGCTCGAAGCCGCGGTGAAGCCCAGTCATCCCTTCGGTGGCGAAACGGTTTTCCTCGAAACGGGCAAACGGATCGAGGAACGGCTCGAAGTGGGGCTTGCCGATCAAGGCCGTGCGATAGCCGTTGTCGTGCAGCACGCTCGCCACCGACGGAGCCTCAACGGGTAGCGCGACACCATTCATCCACACCCCGTGAGTGCTCGGGTACTGACCCGTGATGATCGTCGACCGCGACGGCATGCACACGACCGACTGCGGGTGGGCACGCCCGTAGCGAACCCCCGCCGCGGCGAGACCATCGACGACAGGGGTACGAGCAACGATGCCGCCGTTGCAGCCGAGAGTGTCGTATCGCTGCTGGTCGGTGGTGACGAAGAGGATCTTGCGGCCCATCAGTCCTCTCCCTCCGTCGCCGGTTCCATCTGCCGCTTGAGCTCGTCGAGGGCGGCTGCCGTGGCGCTGCCGATGGTCAACGCCATCGTGCGTGGATCTGCATCCGTCGAGTACACCACGAGGCAGGTGTCGTCGCCGAGGTCGATGACATCGATGGTGCCGCGGTGGTGGACGAACATCGAGGTCGTGATCCGGTACTGGAACCGCCGTTGCGTCGCGTCGTTGACGAGTATCTCCTCCGGCAACACCATGCCGGAGCCGAGCGTGATGACCCGCAGGTTCCCCGTGACTTCACACGAGGTGATCCCCGGAAACCACTCGGGCAATCGTGTCGCATCGCCGGCGAGCTCCCACACGGTGGCCGCCGGGCATTGGATGCGGATCTGATGGCGAATCGAGCCGAGAGTCATGGTGCCCGGTCGACGGTAGCGGCCGGCGATCGACACCCGGCAATTCACTCACGCGGCGGGATCGTGTGAAGCAGCCTGGTTCGGGTCCCTGTCGACGAACCGGATGTGGACTGTCGGGTGCGGTTCGTCACGCAGGAACGTCAACCGTCAGACTGTGTCGATGACGATCTTCACCGAACCTATCCTCACCCTCCACGGAGCGGAGACGTCGCTTGCCGCATTCGGCGGAAAGGCGATCCTGGCCGTCAACGTCGCCTCCGCGTGCGGCCTTACTCCGCAGTACACCGGTCTCGAAGCGCTCCACAAGGCCTATTCCGACAAGGGGTTCACGGTGATCGGGTTCCCGTGCAACCAGTTCGGCGCGCAAGAGCCCGGTTCGCCGGAGGAGATCGAGACGTTCTGCTCGACGAACTACGGCGTCACCTTCCCCCTGATGGAGAAGATCGAGGTCAATGGCGATCATCGTCACCCGATCTACGCCGCACTCACCGAGTCGACTGATTCCGAAGGTCATACCGGCGACATCCGTTGGAACTTCGAGAAGTTCGTGATCGCGCCCGACGGATCGGTGACGCGCTTCGGGCCGACGGTGACGCCTGAAGACCCGTCGCTCGTCGCCGCGATCGAGGGCGCCCTGCCGGGCTGAGCCGCGACCGCTTACGCGGCGCGAATATGGTCGGGGCGTGGCAGCAGCGAAGCAACCGTCGATCGAAGTCGCGGTGGGGGAACGCATCGTTCGCGTGTCGAATCCGGATCGGCTGTACTTTCCCGCGCTCGGAGCGACGAAGCTCGATCTCGTCAATTACTACGTGAGCGTCGGAGACGGTATCGTCAACGCGCTTCGCGAGCGCCCCTGCATGCTTCATCGTTTCCCGACCGGCATCAGCGGTGAGAAGGTCCATCAGAAGCGCGTCCCGTCAGGTGCTCCGCCGTGGCTCGGCACAGTACGCGTGCACTTTCCGCGCTACGGCCTCCACGCCGACGAATTGTGCGTGACCGAACTGGCGGAGGTGATCTGGGCGGTGCAGATGTCGACTGTCGAGTTCCACCCGTGGAACTCGCGCCGGGCCGACACCGAGAAGCCCGACGAGTGGAGGATCGACCTCGATCCGATGCCCGAGTGCCCGTTCGAAACGATTCGGCGTGTTGCCAACGTCGCTCATGAACTGCTCGACGAGCTGGGTGCTACCGGTTGGCCGAAGACTTCGGGCGGTCGTGGACTCCACATCTACGTTCGCATCGCGCCGACCCATGGATTCACCGATGTACGCCGTGCCGCGTTGGCGTTTGCGCGTGAGGTCGAGCGGCGGACACCCCGGGACGTCACCACGACCTGGTGGCGCAAGGATCGCGACCCCACTGCGGTGTTCGTCGACTACAACCAGAACGCCAGGGACCACACCATGGCCGCGGCGTACTCCGTGAGGGGCTTTCCCGACGGGCGTGTATCGACGCCGATCGCGTGGGACGAGCTAGCCGATGTCGACCCGGCCGCCCTGACGATCGCGAACGTTCCCCGCCGGTTCGCCGAGCTCGGCGACCTGCACGCAAACATCGACCAAGCTGTGTTCTCGATCGAACCGTTGCTGGAGTGGGCAGAGCGAGACGAACGCTCCGGCGCCGAGGATCCCGGCGTCGCGGATCCCCCCGACGACTGATCGAACAAGCGCCCAGGCCTCGGCCGCCGCCGAATCGCGCCCGACAGGTCGCCCCTCAATGGGCGCGAAGGCAGACGTAGCGTTTCCGGTTTTTCGCCCATCAGGCCCGCATGGGTGCTGACACCGAAGCCGCAGTTCGAATGTCGCGCCCATACACGGGTTGCGACGGCAACGTGCCCGAGTGTTCGTCGAGCTTTGAGCCCGATGTGCCTGCGGAGCGCGCATCCGACACAAACGTGGGCCGGCGAGGGCGGCCATCACGCCAGATCCGAGGATCTGGGTGCCATATGGGTCTCACAGAGTCAGGTGGCGAGCTCCATCTGGCGCCCAGATCGTGTTTAGGCGCTCGTTGGTCACCTGGCGTCATTCAGCCGATGTTTCGGGCACCGTCCAGCAAGTAGTGCGCGTTCCGAATCAGATGGCTGACCGCGACGAGCCGCTCTGCAGCCGTCTCGTCACTCTTCAAGATCGAGTCGTGCCAGAGCTGGTCGATCTCGTCCCTCACTCTCTCCATGGCTTCGGTCGCCCTCGCGATCGTGCCTTCTTGACCTGCCGAAGTACCCGTCATCTCGTGTCTCGCCTCCATGTGGATGCGGAGTCACCGAGGTCCGGAGCAACACCGTATGTGGCGGCCCCGCGGCGCGCCGTAGCGGACTATACACCTGGGCACCCTCCTCCGTGCAACGGAATCCTCAGAGGTCGTTGCCCGCGTACGAGAGGTTGAAGCTCTTGTTGGTGAGCGGGAAGTCCGGCACGATGGTGTCGCCGGCCAGTGCGACCGGCAGAGCAGGCCAGTTGAAGAAGGACGGGTCGACGATCTTCACCCGCGACAACGAATCGTCGTCGGTGACCTCGACGCGATGTGCGATCGTGCCGCGCCATCCCTCGACGAGACCGGTGCCGCTGCCCGCCCGACCGTGGCCGACGATCGGTGACACGAACACGCCCGGTCGGAGCATGCCGAGGAGCTCGTTGATCAGTGACGTCGAGCTGTCGATCTCGGCAACGCGGATCTGGAATCGACTCATCACGTCTCCCCGTGTCAACACCGGCACCGTCAGGTTTCGGTAGACATCGGCGAACGGGTTGTCGTGGCGCGCGTCGGCGGCAATACCGGATGCGCGGGCGACGTAGCCGAGCGTTGCGATCTGCGCGGCGTCGTCGTGGGCCAGCACCGACGTGCCGGTGAATCGATCGACGACCGTGGTGTTGGCCAGCATGATCTCCACGACCTCATGACAGTCGTCGCGGATCGCTGTGATCGCCGCGGCGTCGGGCAGCCAATAGGCACACGCCCCACCCGGCACCACACCGCCACGCAGCAATCGATGACCGGTGATCTGTGCATTGATCCTCAGCAACTGCTCGCGCAACCGCATCGTGTGCGCGTGGGCGATGCCGAATGCGACGTCGTTGCCCATCGCGCCGATGTCGGTGACGTGGTTGTAGAGCCGCTCCAGTTCGAGGAGCAGGGCGCGCAGCATCTGCGCCTCAGGCGGAGGCGCGCAAGCCGTGGCCTCCTCGACGGCGAGGCAGTACGCCAGGTTGTGACCAACCGCAGTGTCTCCCGAAATCCGCTCGGCGAGCTCGACGCCTGCATCGACCGAGCGACCCTGGAAGAGCCGCTCGATGCCCTTGTGGACGAACCACAATCGCGCCTTCATGTTGAGGATCGTCTCGCCGACCACCGAGAACCGGAAATGACCGGGCTCGATGACCCCGGCATGCACCGGGCCCACGGGGATCTCGTAGACGCCCGGGCCTTCGACCGACAGGAAGGGATACGACTCGGTCTCGTCGTCGAACGGTGGGGGAGGGCCGGCATCGTGGCGCATCGGATGCCAACCCTGCGGCCAGTGTTGATGCAGCACGAGGCGCGCCGGCTGGTGGTGGCCGACGGGCTTGATGCCGAACAGATCGTGCATCTCCCGTTCGAACCTTCCGGCTGGGAACGAAACGTCGGCAAGGCTCGGCAGTTCCGGCCGATCGACTGGTACACGAAGGTGCAGCTCGACTCGGGCGTCGGGCGGCCCCGTGACAAGGAGGTACACGATCCGCAGTGATTCGCTGCCGGCCTCGGGACGGTCGTGATGAGCGGCGACGAGAGCCAAGCGGTGACCGCTGCCGATCAGTTCGAGAAAGTGGGCGCGCAGGTCCGCGGGAGAAACATCGACGACGCGCCGCCTCGGATCCTGCGGACCGTTCATCGGGCCAGAACCTCGGCGGCCGCGTGCAGCAGCCGGGAGAAGGGCCAGATCGTCACACCGACCGCCGCTGCGACGACCAATCCGCCGACGAGCGGAATGCCGGCGGTCACCGAGTCGGCATGAGCGGTCACGCCGGAGCCATCGTCGGACTGGCCCTCTCCGGTGAGCATGTCGAGACCGTGAGCCGCAACGGCGCCGAACATCACCAGCAGAAGGACGACGGCGATGGCGACCACCCATACGAGACGATCGGCGATGCCGGCGCGCACGATGGCCAGTTCACTGGCGAAGATGCTGAACGGTGGCAAGGCCAGCAGAGCCAGCAGGCTGAATCCGAACGTGGCACCGATGAAGGGTCGTCGGTGCAGCAAGCCGTGCACTCCGTCGATGCGCGTCGTGCCGGTGACGAAGAACACTTCACCGCTGCTGCAGAAGGCCACCGACTTCGCCAGTCCGTGACCGATCAGGTGAAGGAGGGCGGCGCTCATCGCCAATGGAGAGCCGATCGCGGCCGCGAGCGCCACCAAGCCCATGTGCTCGACGCTCGAGTAGGCGAGCAGGCGTTTGTAGTCGCGTTGCGTCGCCATCAGCGAGGCGGCGACGAGAAGCGAGAACAAGGCGGCAACGATCAGGAGCGTGCGTACGAAGCCTGGCCCGAGCGTGATGTCGGCGAGAACCTTCAATCGGAGCAGGGCATACATCGACATGGCCGAGAGCACGCCTGCCATCAGTGCCGCCGCGGGTGCCGGCGCTTGGCTGTAGGCGTCGGGTATCCACGAGTGCACAGGTGCCAAACCCGCCTTCGTGCCGTAGCCGACGACCACGAAGCCGATCGCTACACGCAGGGCTCCCGGATCGAGAGCGTCCGCCTTCTCGACGAGCTTGCTCCACCGCAGCGCTGACGATGCGTCGATGCCGCTGTGCCGCGATACGAAGTAGACCAGCACCGTGCCCAGCAGGGCGGTGGCGACTCCGACCGAGCCGAGTACGAGGTACTTCCACGATGCCTCGACCGACGTGCGGTCGCGGCGATGGCCGACGAGCAGAACCGTGGTGATGGTGGTTGTCTCGACGGCGACCCACAGCACACCGAGGTTGTCGGCGGCCACGACGACGAGCATGGCAGCGATCGTCAGTTGCATCAACACGCCGAAGAGCGCGGCGCGCCTCGGAGTGGTGGCTCCGGTGGCGAGCTCGGTACGGATGTAGGCGATGCCGTACAGAGCGCTGATGGAGCCGACCACTCCGATGAAGATGATCAGCAGGGCGCTGAGCGCATCGACGCGCAACTGGCCTCCGAATGCGCTGATCGGGCCGTCATCGAGGACGCGAACGGCCAGGGCGATGCCCGCTCCACCGATAGCCAGGCACGCTGCGGGAGCACACCAGGCAGTGGTGACGTTCCACCCGAACGTAGCGGTCAGCGCAGCGACGACAGCCGGAATGAATGGGAGGAGGACGATCAGTGTGGACATCAGTCGCGCAGCGCCCGGAGCTGGTCAAGATCGGTGTCGCCGAACTTGTTGCGGATCCTGTTGGTCAAGACTTGGAGGATGAAGACAGCCAGCAGCACGTCGCTGGCGACGCCGAGCTCGATCACCAGAGGAACGCCGGACGTGCCGAGGAACATCACGAGGGCGATGCCGTTGTCGATCATCAGCACGCCCATCATCTGCAGCACGGCCTTGCGCCGAGTGACGATCATGAGCATGCCGATGAGCACAACGGCGATGCCGAGTGGAATGGCGCGCACTTGCGGAGCCGACGAGAGCGCAACCACATCGCGAGTGGTCGCGTAGGCGACGAGGGTGAGCGCGGAAGCGGCGAGCAGTGAAGCCGGCACGTTGATGATCGACTCCACCTCTCTGTGCTCGCTCCCGGCTCGCACTGCGCGACGTATGAGCGCAGGTAGGACATAGGCGCGTAGGACACAGACCAACAGGGCGACTCCGACCAGTTCGGACTCGTGTTCATAGACGCCGATCACGGCTGCCACCGCTGCAAGGGCCACGCCTTGAACGGCGATCACGCGCGTGACGGTCATCAGGCGGCGCAGCCAGAGCGCGGCAAAGCTGATGACCAGAACCGAGCCCGCGGCAAGATCGAGCAGCTGGACGAACGTGGTCTCGCTCACGCGCCGCTCATGCCAGGAAGAACGAGGCGGTGACCGCCAGGAAGGCGAGGACGAACGATGCGGCAAGCAGCTCCGGGACGCGGAACAAACGAAC
The DNA here is from genome assembly GCA_963720775.1 of Ilumatobacteraceae bacterium. Lineage (GTDB taxonomy): Bacteria > Actinomycetota > Acidimicrobiia > Acidimicrobiales > Ilumatobacteraceae > JAENVT01. Next base: position 399,158 of record CAVRGR010000003.1, read on the forward strand.
CTTTGCCGTGAACACCTCGACGACTGCGATCACGGTGGCGAGCAACAGGATCTTCGCCGCGACCGCTAGGGCAGCGACGAGCAGCTCCAGTGGCCGTGCCGTCGTGGCAATGCCCCACGGTATGAAGAGGTTGCTCAGCAGACCCAGGAACACCACCAGGCGCAGGTGGGCAGCGAGCTCGATGAGGGCGAGGTCCGGCCCGGAGTACTCGAGGACCATTGCCTCGTGGATCATGGTCAGTTCGAGATGAGTGCTGGGGTTGTCGACGGGTATCCGACCAGTTTCGGCCATTGTCACGACGGCCAACGCGGCGAACGCCAGCAGGCTCTCGGGCGATGCCGCGGTCGCTGGATGGGCAAGATTTGCGGCGACGATTGCGCCGAGGTTCGAGGATCCCGTCGACACGGAGAGGGCGAAGATGGCCACCAGGACGGTGGGTTCGGCGATTGCCGTGATCGTCATGCTGCGGCTTGCTCCCATGCCACCGAACGCGGTGCCGGCGTCGAGGCCGGCGAGCGACAAGAAGACGGTGCCCAGCAGCAGCAGATAGACGACGGCGAACAAGTCGCCGACCTGATCGAGAGCGGACTGCGTCGACAGGAACGGGACGATCCCCGCGACCAGAGCCGCAGACGCCAGCAGCACGAGCGGTGCGATCGAGAACACCCAGCCGGTGTTGTCCGACACCATTCGTTCCTTGCCGAGCAACTTGCGCAGGTCGCGCCACGGCTGCAGGATCGGCGGACCGGCACGTCCTTCGAGCCGTGCACGGATCAGGCGCATGATCCCGACCAGCAGCGGCGCTGCGCCGACGGTGAGCACCACTTGCAGCAGTGCGACGGCGGTACCGGTGAGGCTCATCGCGAGGCGACCAGTACGACGATGAGTGTGATGAGCGAGAAGGTGAGGTAGCGATGGATGCTTCCGTTCTGAACCCGTCGCGCCGCATCGCCCCATCGCCGAACAAGGGCGAGCAGCGGCAGGTACACGCGCTGCTCGAACGCATCTCGCGTTTGCACTCGGTAGCGGATGGCCTGGACGTAGTGGCGAGATTCGGTCCGGTGGTCGACGTCCACATCGATCTCCGGGTGCAGCACGTCGTCGAACACGCGCTGCAAGGGCTCGGCGAACGATGTCGCCGTGTACTCCATCCGCGACGTCTGCACGGTTCGCCCGCAGCCCCACGCGGGGACGTTGCGAACGGTGTGGCGAAGTCGGCCGCGGCGAACGACGGCCAGGGCCACCACCATCATCACTGCCAGTCCGCTGACGAGGAGAAGCGGCGACAACCCGGCCTCGATCCCCGAAAGTTGCAGGTACACACCGTTGGTGTGGATCGGCCGAACACTGGCGAGGCCGCGGACCATGTCGGTGGCACGCTGCAGAGGATCGGCCAGCGCAGTAGGCGCGAGTGCCAATGCAACGCACGTGATGCCGAGAGCGACGAGGCCGACCTGCATCGTGCGCGGCGACTCGCCCGCCTGATCTGCCTCGGTCGTGCGCGGCATCGCCAGGAACGCAGTGCCGAATGCCTTCACGAACGTCGCTGCGGCGAGGCCTCCGACGAGCGCAACGATCGCGACCGCGACCGGCATGGCCACCGCAACTGCCACCGCCTTCGACGGCAGGCTGTGGACGAGCGATTGCAGGAGCAGCCATTCGCTGACGAAGCCGTTCAGCGGTGGAAGGGCAGCGATCGCCAGGGCCCCGATGGCGAAGGTGACGGCGGTGACGGGCATTCGTTTGGCCAGGCCGCCGAGGCTGTCGAGATCGCGGCTGCCGGTCGCCGACTGGATGGAGCCTGCACCGAGGAACAGCAGCCCCTTGAACGCGGCATGGTTGATCACGTGCAGCAAGGCCGCGGCCAGGGCCACGGCCCCCAGCGGGCGATTGCCTGTCGATGCAAAGAGCCCGGCCGCGCCGATGCCGATGAAGATGAGCCCGACGTTCTCCGTGGTCGAGTAGGCGAGCAGGCGTTTCAGATCGCTGGCCAGGAGCGCATGCAGGATCCCGAACATCGCCGACGTCAGACCGACCAGCAGCACCACGGCTCCCCACCAACCGGGCCCGCCGCCGAGCAGGTCCCAGCCGACGCGCACGACGCCGTAGACACCAAGCTTCACCATCGCTCCGCTCATCAGCGCCGAGACATGACTCGGTGCCTCCGGGTGTGCTCTCGGCAGCCAGACATGGACGGGCACCACACCGGCCTTGGCTCCGAAGCCGAGAAGTGCGAGGAGGAACACCACCGACGCGAGACCTGCACCGAGTTGATCTGAGCCGTCTCGCATCGCCGCGAAGGAATCGCCTCCAGCGGCGTGGGCGAAGATGAGCAGGGCGACGACAATGGCCAGCAAGCTCAGCTGTGTCATGGCCGCATACCACTGCGCGGCCACACGCGTGTCGGGGTTGTGGTGGTGCTCGGCGAGCACGAGCATCAGCGACGAGATCGCCATCAGCTCCCAGAAGACGATCAATCCAGAAACGTTTCCGGCGACGGGCACCATCATCATGCTCCACACCAGCAGCGGGAAGGCCGCCTGCACAGGTCGACTTGCTGGGCCGCGCAGCCCGTAACCGATGCCGTAGATCGAAGCGGGCACGGCGACGACTGCCACGGCAATCGTGAAGATTGCGCTGAGCGCATCGAACTCGAGGCGGATGCCACCAAGTGGGAGCAGGTCGGGATAGAACGCGATGAAGCGCGCGCTGCCGGCGAGCACCGCCACGCCCGCCGCGCCCCCCGCTGCCGCAGACACGGCCGTGAGCACGCCCACCCAGACAACGCGTCTCCGCGTCGAAAGGACGCAACCCGCCGTCATCGCCACCAGCGCGGCAACCGCGGCAATTCCTAGCGCTGCCCCGACGACTGTCACCGGTCGGCGATCTGCCGCAGTGCTGCAACGATCGCGTCGGGTGCCGGCGGGCACCCGGCCACCTCGATGTCGACCGGCACGATGTCGGCCACCGAACCGGCCACTCCGTACCCGCCGGCAAACACTCCGCAGTTACGGGCACAGTCGCCCAGAGCGATCACGAGCTTCGGTCCCGGCGTCGCCTCGAACGTCTTGACGAGGGGTACCGCCATGTTCTTGGTCACCGGTCCGGTGACCACCAGCACGTCGGCATGGCGAGGCGAGGCGACCAGTCGAACACCGAACTGCTCGACGTCGTACACGGGGCCGAACGCAGCGGCGAACTCGGCCTCGCACCCGTTGCACGAACCGGCGTCGACCTGACGCACCTGCACCGAGCCACGAAGCCGACCCGCGGAGGTGGGTTGATCCGCGGCCGTCGACGAAGCCGGTGTGCGAGGCTCCGTGACCCGACCGGTACGGGAGATCTTGCGGAGAAGATTCAGCACCAGAGACAAACCTAGTGCTGAGCGTCGAGGGCACGGCCATTCGGTCCTGTCCATCGCCGAGGGGTTTACGCTGACCGGGTGAGCAACCACGGACACGATCACGGCGGTTCAGCCCTTCGTGCCGGAGCCCGCCACATGCGGCCGTTGCTCATCTCGTTCGTCCTGATCGTCGCCTTCCTCGTGGTGCAGGTGGTCGTCGGAGTGGTCACGGGTTCGCTCGCGTTGTTGTCGGACGCCGGCCACATGGCAACCGATGCCATGGGCCTGGGAATGGCCGCGGCAGCGATCCATGCAGCGTCGACCGCTCGCGCTCATCCGCAGCGAACCTTCGGCCTCTACAGGCTGGAGATCGTCGCTGCCTTGGCCAACGCGGCCTTGCTGTTCGCCGTGGCAGGGTACGTCGCCTACGAGGCCATCAGCAGGCTCAGCGACGCTCGTGATGTCGCCTCCGTGCCGGTGCTCGTCGTCGGCGTGGTCGGTCTGGCCGTGAACGCGGCCGCGTTCGTCCTGCTCCGAGCCGGTGCGAAGGAGAGCCTCAACCTGCAGGGTGCGTACCTGGAGGTTCTGTCCGACACGGTGGGGTCGATCGGCGTGATCATCGGCGCGATCGTCTGGGGCATCACCGGGTGGACCTGGGTGGATCCGATCATCGGCATGGCCATCGGTGTGTTCATCCTGCCGCGCGCCTGGAAGCTCGGTCGCGACGCCTTGCGCGTCCTTCTGCAGGCCGCTCCGTCGCGTCTCGATCTACCCGCGTTGCAGTCCGACATCGCCTCGATCGACGGAGTGGTCGATGTGCACGACCTTCACGTGTGGACGCTCACGTCGGAGATGGAGGTCGTGACGGCCCACTTGGTGGTGAACGCCGGTACAGAGACTCACGGTGTGCTCGATCGAGCCAGGGCACTTCTTGCCGAGGGCTACGGCATCACGCATGCGACGTTTCAGGTGGAACCGGATGATCATCGTGGGTGTGACGAGTTGACGTGGTGACCACTGTCGGAGCGTTGCTCATGGCGGCCTGCGCACCGGCGATCGCTCGCCGCACGACATCTTCGACGTGGTCGGTGTCGAGACCGAGTGCCTCGCCGATGTGAACCGACCAGATCTCGCCGCGGATGTTGTTCTCGAAGTCGAGTTGGCTTCGCAGATCCGACCTCGCTCCCTGCCGGTTCTGGCTGATCATCACGAACGTCGACAGGAAGATGGCCTCGAGCGAGACGATCATCGTCAGCAGACCGAACGGGAACTTGTCGAACTCGTGGTCGATGCCGGCGAGGCCGACGTTGAGAGCGATCCACACTCCGAACCAGATGATGTGGATGTAGACGAAACGCATCGAGCCGGCAACCGAGGTGATCGAGTCGGCAGTGCGATCCTGCACTCGTCGCATCAGGCTGATGAGGTCGCGGGTGGACGGCGTTTCGAAGTGCTTCGGGTTCCACACCTCTCCGTCCTCGACGCCATCGGCCCGATCGATCACTCGACACGCCTCACACGCGAGGTGGTGCGTCGACGTCTCGGGCGGGGTCTCGCTGCTGGTCATCCGCCAACAGTAGGTCCGCGTTTCAGGCGACCGCGGAGTAGACGACCTGCAGCCCGGCGACCACCACGACATCGTGTGCGTACGTGAGTGCGTCGGCAACTCGCTCCATACGTATCCAGCGAATCTTGTCGACCTCGCGGTTGGGGCGGAACTCGCCGGCGTGCATCTGCATCGCCCAGTACCGCACTCGCTTGTCGCGGCCGCGGCGGTCTTCGTAGATCGCCTCGGGCAATTCGTCACCGACCGTGCAGTGCAGGCCGGTCTCCTCGTGCACCTCTCGCAGCGCACAATCGAGTGCGGACTCGCGTCGACGGATCTTGCCCTTCGGCAGCGACCAGTCGCGGTGCCGCGGTCGATGAACCACGACGATCTCGAGCTGCCCTTTTCTTGTCGTGCGCCAGACGACGCCTCCTGCGGCCTCGATCATGCCACCCACAGTAGGCAGCCGGTGCCGCTCCAGAGTGGGATATCGATCGGTGTTGTCCGCGTGGGAGCTGATCCACCCGGCGCGGGCGGCAATCCGGCGAGCGTCGACGGTCACGGCGTGCAGGATCGTCGCGCTTGCGCAGATCCACACGTTGCGTCCGATGAGATGGGCGCGGCAAGGCTGCTGCGGTGTCGTTCCAGCGATCTTGGGCGCGAATGTGGAAGCCCGCCTTCCGATATCGCGCTCATTGGACCTGTTTGGGCGGGAGAACAGAAGCCGCACGTCCAAGCTCGCGCCCATGCGAGTCGATCACAGGTTTGGCTCGAGCGGCGCTACCGGCGGGCCAGCGTCAGTGCGCAGATCGGTGACAGGTGAACGGTCGAGGAGAGACAGTCGGCCGTCACGACGGCGACTGGATCGGGAAGCGACGAGCCGACGACGACCTCGCTCGTCGAACTGCGGCCTGGGCCCTGCGCACCAGGCCCGAGCAGCACGCCGACCGCGAAGACCGTCTCGTGATCGAGTACGGCGACGCCGTCGATGACGACCCGTTCGCGAAGGGAAAATCGTCCGGGCTGCTCGCCGTACCGCCCGAGTGACACTCCCTCGCACATCCTCACCGTCGACGAGCTGGCAGCGTCGAGCCGCACGGTCGAACGGTGATCGCTGCCCACGACGCTGACCGTGGGGTGCGGTTGCCAGTCGAGGTTGGCCTCGGCGCCGACGACCACCTCGATCGAGAGCGTGGAGGGATGGGCGCGAGGTCCGGGTTGAGCCATCGCGGCAGCGACCGAGCGCACCGAAACGTGCGCGCCCGTCTCCAGTTCCAGCCGGAAGCAGAGCCGGTCGCCGCCGAGCGGTCCGGCGGCGCCGCCGACCATGGCCAGGTTCAACTTCTCGCCCGAGCCGCCGACGACACGCACGAGCAGGGGTGCCTCGCACCTCATTCGGCGCACGACCGTGTGACCGCGGCCGTCGACACCGACCACGATCTCCGTCGAGGCTTCCATCACTGCATCATCGGCTCATCGACGACGAGCCGACAGCGAGTGCCAACTCGTCAACTGGGCGCGCACCCAATCGGCCACCGCCTCGGCCCCACCAGGTTCGACGAGCGACGTGAACGCAATCGGCAGATCGCCGCGACGGGCCTTGGCGTCGCGGTCCATCACCGCGAGATCGGCGTTGACGAGCGCGGCGAGGTCGGTCTTGTTGATCACGAGCAGATCGGCAGTCGTCACCCCAGGACCACCCTTGCGCGGCACCTTGTCGCCGCCGGCGACGTCGATGACGAAGATCTGCCGGTCGACGAGCGCTCTACTGAAGATCGCGGTGAGGTTGTCGCCGCCGCTCTCGACCAACGTGAGCTCGACTGGAGCGTTGGCCGCTTCGAGCTTCTCGACGGCATCGAGGTTCGCCGAGATGTCGTCGCGGATCGCCGTGTGCGGGCAAGCGCCGGTCTCCACCGGGACGATGCGTTCGTCGGCGAGCACAGCCATGCGTCGCAGAGCCTCGGCGTCTTCGGTCGTGAAGATGTCGTTGGTGACGACGACGATGCTGACCGACGGCGCGAGCAACCTGCACAGTGCGGCCACGAGCGCCGTCTTGCCACTGCCAACCGGCCCGCCGACGCCGATTCTCAGGGGGCGGGTTCCGGGTGCGCCGAAGGCCCACATCGTGTCGTCGGGCAGCCCATCGTGGTAGCCGTGAGTGTGGCCGTCGCCAGGATGGTGTGCCTGGCCCGGGTTGTGGTCAGGAGGCAAACAACCTCACCTCCCACGTGGCGTGGTGCTCGGCGAGGATGTCGGCCAGCACGCTGCCGCCTGACGGCAGGTCGGCCGCTTTCACGCTCGTCGCCGCCTGTTCCGCGGCGACGGTTGCCAACTCGTCGAGACGGGTCGCGAGGCGCGCCGCAAGCGCGTGCACCTCGAACGGATCGAGACCCATCAGCCGCACTGCCGCCGTGGAGACTGCACCGACGAGGTGATGAAGCGAGCACAGGGCAGCCTCGTCCGCCGTCAGTCCGGCTGCCGCCGCAACGACGCCGAGTGCAATGGGCTGCATCGGACCGTGGTCATGGACAGCTCGCAACGTGGCGTACCGCGCGTTCGGCCATGCACGCTCCGCCGGCCGCAGGAGCTGGCGGCCCAGGGAGCGACTGACGGTTCGCAATCGCGGTGATGGCGTGCGGATCGCCAGCTCGTGATCGAGCTCGCCGAGATCTGCCGACGTGTCGCACGCCGCCGCGGCGAACGCGGCATCAACAGCAGCGGTGGTCTGGAGACGCCCACCGAGGAACGCCTCGAGGTCGGCGACGCTGCACACATCGCCTCGCGCATGACTCGCCTCGATGCCGCCGCTGTGTGCATGAGCGCCGGTGGGAGAGCGACTGTCGGCGAGCAGAAGGAGCGCGGCGGATGTGCCCATCAGAACAGGAAGTACCGCTGTGCCATCGGCAGCTCGACAGCGGGATGCTCCTCGATCAGTTCGCCATCGATGCGCACCGAGAACGTGTCGGGATCGACCTCGATCCTGGGCAGGGCGTCGTTCTCCGGCAAGTCGGCTTTGCCTCGCGATCGTGTGTCGGCAGAAGCCAGGAGACGCCGCGACAGAGAGAGCCGACCCGCGAGGCCGTCGTCGAGAGCCGCAGCAGCGACGAAGGTGACGCTCGTCGATGCCGCGGCGCGTGGCGCCGCACCGAACATCGGTCGGGCGAACACCGGTTGCGGTGTTGGAATCGAGGCGTTGGCATCGCCCATCTGTGCCCAGGCGATGAGACCGCCTTTGATCACGACGTGAGGCCGCACGCCGAAGAACCGCGGGTCCCACAAGACGAGATCGCCCAGCTTCCCGATCGCGATCGAACCGATGTCGGCGTCGAGACCGTGAGCAACCGCCGGACAGATCGTGTACTTGGCGACGTACCGCCTGGCGCGGTTGTTGTCTGCGGCCGCATCGCCGGCGAGTGAACCGCGGCGGCGCTTCATGACGTGAGCCGTCTGCCACGTTCGCAGGATCACCTCACCGACGCGTCCCATCGCCTGCGAGTCGCTGCCGATGATCGAGATGGCTCCCATGTCGTGCAGCACGTCTTCGGCGGCGATGGTCGAGGGGCGGATGCGGCTCTCGGCGAACGCCAGGTCTTCGGGCACCGACGGGTTGAGGTGATGGCACACCATCAACATGTCGAGATGTTCGGCCAGCGTGTTGACCGTGTGCGGCCTCGTCGGGTTGGTCGAGGAAGGGAGCACGTTCGGGTGCGCAGCCACGGTGATGATGTCGGGAGCATGGCCGCCACCCGCTCCCTCGGTGTGGTAGGTGTGGATCGACCGACCTTTGATCGCGGCCAACGTCGACTCCACGTAGCCGGCCTCGTTCAGCGTGTCGGTGTGGATCGCCACCTGCACGCCACTCTCGTCGGCAACCGACAGGCAGGCATCGATGGCGGCGGGTGTGGTGCCCCAGTCCTCGTGGAGCTTGAAACCGCCGGCGCCTCCGAGGACCTGTTCCCACAAACCCTCCCGCGAGACCGTGTTGCCCTTGCCGAGCAGCACGACGTTCACGGGCATGGCGTCCATCGCCTCGTGCATGCGCGCCAGGTTCCATGCCCCGGCAGTGACCGTCGTTGCCTTCGTGCCGTCGGCCGGGCCGGTGCCGCCTCCGATCACGGTGGTGATGCCGGAGGCCAATGCCTCGTCGACGATCTGCGGGCAGATCAGGTGCACGTGGCAATCGATGGCACCCGCAGTGAGGATCCGTCCGTTGCCTGACAGGATCTCGGTCGACGGACCGATGACGAGAGCGGGGTCGACGCCGGTCATCGTGTCGGGGTTGCCTGCCTTGCCGATGCCGACGATCCGCCCGTCACGAACACCGACGTCGGCCTTGACGACTCCCCAGTGGTCGAGGATCAGTGCTCCTGTGATGACGAGGTCGGGAGTGCCCTCGGCGCGGGTGCGGCCCGACTGGCCCATCGATTCACGGATGACCTTGCCGCCGCCGAACACGGCCTCGTCGCCGCCGGCGCAGAGGTCGTGCTCGACCTCGATGAACAGGTCGGTGTCGGCCAGCCGAACACGGTCGCCGCTGGTAGGTCCGTAGAGACGGCGGTACTGGGCTCGCGAGATCTCAACCATCGAGTGGCCCGGCGACAGCGCCGCGGAGACCGGCGACAACCCGGTCACCGCCGATCGGGACAAGCGTGACGGTGCGGCTGATGCCCGGCTCGAACCGAACTGACGTGCCGGCAGGTATGTCGAGCCGTCGACCATGCGCCGATTCCCGGTCGAAGAGCAACGCTGGGTTGGCTTCGGCGAAGTGGTAGTGCGACCCGACCTGCACCGGACGATCGCCGCTGTTCATCACTTCGGTCGTCGTGCGCGAAAGCCTGTGGTTCAGCTCGATGTCGCCATCGGGACCGATGATCTCGCCGGGGATCATCGCTGCTTCAACGCACCGGCTGGTGCAGTGTGACCAGCTTGGTGCCATCGGGGAAGGTTGCCTCGACCTGCACCTCGTCGACCATCTCGGCAATGCCCTCCATCACGTCGTCACGAGTGAGCACTCGACAGCCGGAGTCCATGAGGTCGACGACCGTTCGTCCGTCTCGAGCGGCCTCGTACACCCACGAGGTCAAGATGGCGACGGTCTCGGGGTAGTTCAACTTCAGCCCGCGTGCTCGCCGCTTCTCGGCAACCTCGGCGGCCACGTGCACGAGCAGGCGTTCTTGCTCGTGAGGCGACAGCTGCATGTGTGCAGAGCTTAGTTATGGACCTGGCTCTCCAGCGGGCTCGGGGGGAGCCTTGGGGAAGAGGCGACTGACATCAAGCCTCGGCAGAGAACGCTGCAGGATGGTCTGTGCCGCGGCGTCGAGCTTTCCGTCCGCCGACATCGAGCCAACCTCGACGCCATCGATCTTCCCGTCGCGTACCACCAACTCGCAGGCGTCGACCACGAACCCCAGCGCGACCCGAAGGTCGAGCAGCCGCACCGGCGTTTCGTTGACCATCAGGTCGAGCGACGGCGCATGTTCCGACGCGATGGAGTGACTTGCCAGCGCCACGTGGCGAACCCCACCTTCACTGGTCGCCTCGATCGCTGCCTGGAGCTCTTGAACGTGGGCCCATCCGCCGATCAGCAGATCGTCGATGTGCAACGCCCCGAGAAGATCGTTGATGGCCTCAGCGGCTTGTTTCAGCACGAAGCTCTTGGCCACCGGTGTAGCGGCCTTCACGTGCCCCGCGACCGCGTCGAGCAAGTCGCGCTCCTCCAACGCCTTCTCGAGGACGGTGGTGCTCGAGCGCTCGTCGTCGAAGAAGACATCACGAGCTGTCAAGGGCTTGGTGCTGTCACTCGTTGTCACGGGTCTCTCCTGTCCATCGCAAACTGGTGGTACCTGGCTGGCGCAGGACGGCCCGCACGCCGACGGCGAGCCCACCGCCGAACGAGGTGATTCGTTGCCTGCCCTTGTCGGGCACGACGCGCACCTTGGGCGGGTTCGTCGGGGAGTCGTGGCGCTCATCCTGCGAATCTCGTCGGCGTCGCTGCCGAGATCGCAGATACTGCGCACCCCCGCCGGCCAGACCGACGAGTGCAAGCGCGCCGATGGCGATCGGTGCGGCCGAGCCGCCGCCGTCATTCGCCTCATTCGCGGCCAGCACCGCCGGCGAACTCGCGGATGTCGGGGCCGAGGTGGTGGTCGCGACTGTCGTCGTGGTGGTTGCGACGATGGTCGTTGTGGGCACCGGTTGGTTCGTCACCTCGATGATCGGCAGGTCGCTCTTCGTGAACGGAAGCGTCTCTGATTGCCCGTCGGCGCCGAGGAAGGGGATGTTGATCCCCGAAGGAACCACGTGGTAGCTGCCGACCCGCAGGTTGTCGAGCAGCGTGATTGTGCCGACGAAGTCGTAGACGATCGTCGAGGTGCAGCCGGTGATCGTTGCGGTTTCCTTGTAGGGCGCAGTGGGCGTGACCGGCTCTCGGAAGAGTGGACCGGTGCCCTGGTACGGGATCGCCACCTGTTGGTTCAGGTCACCGATTGCTGCAGGTACTGCAGAGGCGTCGGCGTAGCTCGCCTCGTCGGCAAAGACGAGGCTGAACGAGAACGGCGCCGGTGGATCGAGCTCGAACGGACCAGTCGCTCCGCACACGAGATTCAATCCGCTGGAGTCGATCGACAACAGGTTCGCGCCCGGGACAGGCGCACTGGTGGCTCGCGTGTACCACGCCCCCCTCACGACAACCGTTGCGGTAACCGTTCGACTCACGAATGGGTCGGCCAGCTCCGGATCGATCACCAGCTGAAGGCTCGCCGTGGCACCACCGTTGTCGAGGGTCGCGGTCGTCGCAGCTTGCGCTGTCCCGCCGATTGCTTCATCGGGTGTCACCAGGTCGGCGACCTCCATGTCCGGCGGGTCCAGCCGGAAGGCGGTGATGTCGAAACGTTGGAAGCCGCTGCAGTTGCCTGTAGATCGCGCCGTGTTCACCAACTCACCCGATCCGCTCAGTTGCGTGGCGCTCCACGTTCCACCGACTTCGATGGCCGAGGCAACGTTGAGGTTCAAGGTCACCGTCGAATCGGCTCCGTCCTGTATGGAGACGGATCCGTCGTCTCCGTAGCAGTCCGTGGTGTCCGAGCCGGAGACGGTCACGGTCGCGCCGTCGCGCGTATACGTCGTGGTCGGATAGATGAACGAGGCCTGGCCCGACGCGGCGAGCACGAGAGGAAGCCCCAACACGAATGGCACGCCGATGGCGTTGGACTCGCGGACGCCTTCCTGTTCGGTCAGCACGATGGAGAGGCGGTACGAGCCCTCGACGGAGGCGGCGGCCAGGTCAGTTGCTTCGGGCGCGCCGGGGGAGGTGGTCGTGGTCGGAGTCGTCGCCGGATGCGCGGCGACGTCACCCGCTGACGCCGCCACAACAATGGCCCCGACCGCCCACGCAATGTTCCACCACTTGCCCATCGAATTCCCAGTCCCCACGTGAAATCGCGGCACAGAATACCACCGGTAGGTGCAGGCCTTTCAGGTGTGGGTGTTGCGTTTGTGAGCTGGCGCCCCGATGCGGGGCCGCAGCCGTCAAACGCTCGGTCGAACCACCGTTGATGCCGAGGTCAGGTGTGGCTGAGCGCGCTCTCGAACCGATTGCGAGCCGCGTCGGCGCTCCGTTCGGCCATCGCGGCTGCCTCCGGTTGCCCGAGGCCCTTCAGGGCGCGTGCTCGCTGGCTCCAGCTGTAGACGCTCGACTCGCGCAGCCCCAGACGCTCCGATGTGAGAGCGCGAGCCAGTTCGTATCGACCCGCCCGGAGGGATGATTCGAGGAGCGTTCTCTGCAAGGCGTCGCGTTGAGCGTGCGATCCGCCGAAGCGGTGCAGCGACCGTCGGATCGGCATCAGTTCGTCGATGACGGCGTCGTGACGGCCGTCGACGAAGGCCAGCGCAGCGCGGCACGCAGGCAAGCCGATCTCTGCCGTCATGCGTATGTTGGTGCCGGTCGCGTCAGCGGACGAGCTGTCGGCGAGCCAGCGCTGACGAGACTCGATCAAGCCGAGAGCGTCGTCACCCCGGTCGGCACCGGCGAGTGCCATGACGGCGTGGAGATCGTTGAAGGCGTACCACGGTTGGCCGGACCCCTTGGGCGCCCACGCCTCGGCCAGACTGGCGAACCGGTCGCCGGTTGCAACTCCATCGAGCATCAGCCGCCACAGGAGCGCGCTGGCGTCGAGCATCTCGATCGGGACGCCGGCCGACCAGGCGTTGTGGATCTCGGCGTCGTAGACGGCGAGCGCCCGCTGGGGCCGACCGGCCTCGAGGTCGTAGAGCGCCTGATGCCACCAGTTGTGAACGGTGAACATGTTGCCGCTCTTCCAGCGTGTCGTCTCGGAGGCGAGAAAGCGGATGCCCTCGTCGACGAGCCCCTGCATCTCGTACGTGTGCACCACGGCGTGGATGGCCCACACGTCGTCGGGGTTGGCCGCCACTGCTGCCAGTCCGGCGTCGAGCGCCTGGGCGTAGTGGCCGGACTCCTCGAGGCCGAATGACGCCATTCCGCTGACGAACGGGGCGTGCGGCACATCGGGCCGGAACTCACGGAGTGACCGAATCGGTCGGTCTCGCAGGCTCTGTGCATCACCGAGGAAAAAGTCGAGCTGGTGACCGATCATCAGCGCGAGGAGGTCGGTGGGCCATTCCTGCAGCACCTGGTCGAGCAGACGCGACGCACCCTCCCAGTCGCCGTTCAACCAGGCGCCGATCGCCGAACCGTGTGCCTGCTCGCGTGGGTTGGCGTCAGTCTGCTGCAGCGAGTCCCACGCGGCGCGCACCGTCGTGAGGTCGTCGGGATCGGTGCTCATCAGATTGAGGTAGGCGAGCAGCGCGCTCGCCATGGGCGCCGAGGAACCGGTGGCGGTCAGCTCGCCGGCCAGGGCGATGACGTCCGGATGGAAGCGCACGAGACGATCGAGGGCGCGGTCGTACAACTCGATGGTTTCCGGGTTCCCGGTCATCGGGTTGCCGTGTGCGTCGACCCCAATGGACACGTCGCCGAGAGTAGGTCCCGTCGATGAACTTGGCAACCACGAGCGACGGGAGAACTAGCCGAACCGGCCCGTGATGTATGCCTCGGTGCGGGAGTCGGATGGGTTGGAGAACATCTTCGCCGTGCGCCCGTACTCCACGAGAACGCCCGTTCGTCGATCGCCGTCGCTCGAGACCTCTGTGGTGAAGAAGCCGACCCGATCGCTGATTCGCGCCGCCTGCTGCATGTTGTGCGTGACGATGACGATCGTGTAGCGAGCCTTGATCTCCTGCATCAACTCCTCGATGCGTGACGTCGCGATCGGATCGAGTGCCGAACACGGTTCGTCCATCAGCACGACCTCGGGCTCCACGGCCAGGGCTCTGGCGATGCACAGTCGCTGCTGCTGGCCGCCCGACAGACCCAGGGCCGACGACTTCAATCGATCCTTCACTTCCTCCCACAACGCTGCGCCGCGGAGCGAGTCCTCGACGATCCCGTCGAGATCGCCCTTCGGCGTGTTGGCGATTCGCGGGCCGTAGGCGACGTTGTCGTAGATGCTCTTCGGGAACGGGTTGGGCTTCTGGAAGACCATACCGATGTGCCTGCGGACCTGCGTCGCGGAGACGCCGGAGCCGTAGAGATCGACACCGTGGTAGCTGACCGAGCCTTCGATGCGAGCCCCGGCGATGGTGTCGTTCATCCGGTTGAAGCAGCGCAGGACGGTGCTCTTGCCACAGCCGGACGGCCCAATGAACGCGGTGATCTCGTTGGGTCGGATTCGCAGGTTCACCTCTCGGACGGCCCTGAACGAGCGGTAGAAGACGGCGAGGTCGGTGACCTCGAACACGGCTGGCGAGGTCGCGGTGTCGTCGACCGGCGCCTGCTCGCTGGTTTGGCTGGTCTCGGTCATGAGATCACGTCGCTCCTCGGAGGTCTCGAGCCGGTTCTGGAGTTGGTGGTCGTTCATGTTGCTACCTTGTCCTCGTCAGGCGGGCCGACAGCAGACGGGCGGCCACAGTGAACAGGAACGCCAGGGCGATCAGCGTGAGAGCCGCGCCCCAGGCGCGCTCTTGCGCCGTGACGAAGCTCTCCTTGGCGTTGCCGTAGATCTGCATCGACAACGAGGTGTTGGTTCCTTTGAACACGCTCCAGTTGGTCGCCTTTGATGCCCCGATGGTGAAGATCAAGGGCGCGGTCTCGCCAGCCGCACGGGCAACGGCGAGCAGGCAACCGCTGATGATGCCAGGGCTGGCCTTCGGGAGCACGACCAACATGGTCGTCCGACTGGTACTTCCGCCAAGGGCGTAGCTGGCGTCGCGCAGGCTCTGCGGTACGAGTCGGAGCATCTCTTCAGAGGCTCGGACCACGATCGGCAGCATCAGGCAGGCGAGTGCCAGGGCGCCGCTGAAGCCGTTGAGGCCACTGATCCCGCGGGGTATGACCCAGAAGATGTAGATGAACAAGCCCATCACGATCGAAGGCACACCAGCCATGACGTTGGCGAGGAAGCGCAGTATGCGGGCGAACAAGTGATTGCGTCCGTATTCGTTGAGATAGACCGCGCCGGCGATTCCGAGCGGGACAGCGATCAAGGTTGCCGTGAAGGTGATCACGCACGTGCCGACGATGGCGGCTTTCATGCCGGGGCCCGGTCGACGCGGAACGAGCTGGATGTCTTTGGAGAACCAATCGGGGAAGCTCCCCGAAACAATCGACCAACCCTTGGTGGCAACAGTGAGCAGCACGAGGAGGAGGACGAAGCCGACGACGAGGACAGCGAGCAGCATGAGCCCAGTCATCGCCCAGTTCTTGGTCCGCCGGCGGCCGGAGATTCCCGAGAGCTCGTCGGCCAGGGATTCTCGTGGGCCGGGGAGTTGTTGTTCGAGGACCGCCATGACTAGGCGCCCTGCACTCTCTTGGTGGCCCGGCCGACAACAGCGGTGGCACTGAGGTTGACGACGATGGTCATGACGAAGAGGGTGAGGCCCATCGCAATCAAGGCGCTGCGCTTCACGCCGGTCGCTTCACCCCATTGATTGGCGATGACGGACGGCAACGAATCACCAGAGGAGAACAGATTGGCCGTGATCGCCGGCGATGAGCCGATCGTCAGGGCGACGGCGATCGTCTCGCCCATCGCCCGTCCCAGACCGAGCATCACGGCACCGACCATCCCGCCCATTGAATGCGGCAGCACGGCGCCGGTGATCATCTCCCACCGCGTCGCGCCGAGTGCCAATGCCCCATCGCGGTCGGTCTGCGGAGTGGTCTCGATGACCTCGCGGGCGATGGACGTGATGATCGGAGTGATCATCACTGCCAGGATCAGCCCCGCAGTCATGAACGTGCGACCGGCGCTGGCGTGCCCGAAGATGTCGCCGAGGATCGGCCAGCCGTGGAACCAGCCGCTGATCGTCTTGAACACCCCAGACAGCTTCGGCGCCAAGTAGATGATGCCCCACAGACCGAACACCACCGACGGCACCACCGCGACGAGGTCGGTGAGCGCCACCAGCCACCTCTTCAGCCATGACGGAGCAACCTGTGTTGTGTACAACGCGATCCCGAGGCTCACCGGCACCGAGACGAAGACGGCGATGAGGGAGGTGACCGCCGTCCCGTAGATGAAGCTGAGCGCGCCGAAGATCTCCTTGCTCGGCACCCAACGGCGATCGGTGAGAAAGCTGGTCCCTTCCGCCCGGAACACGGGAAGGGATCGGTTGCTGATGGTGTACGCGATGAGTCCGAGGATCACCAGAATGAGAGCGCCGGCAGCCAGCGTCGAACCTCGGAAGAGGCGGTCGAGGATCTGGCGCCTCGGCCGCAGATCCGGGGGGACCGGCGAGCTGTTCATTGATCTCCTTGGCGTCGTGCGAGGCAGGCCGGACCCGAGAGGGGTCCGGCCTGCCTGAAGATGGATTCGTTACGCACCGATCTTGGCGATGTTAGCCAATGCCTTTGCCTGCAGATCTCCGGGCAATGGCGCGTAGTCGATCGTGGGCGCCATCTTCTGAGCGTCGGTGACGAGGTACGTGAGGAATCCGCGGATCAACTCGGCCTTGGCCGGATCGGACTGATGCACGTAGGCGAGGATCCAGGTCTGCGCGGCGATCGGGTAGGAAGCATCGCCGTCGGCCCAGCCGAGGAAGTAGGTGAGGTCGTCGTTGATCTTGGCGCCCTGGGCGGCGGCGGTGGTGCCATCGAGGGTCGGCGCGATGTACTTGCCGGCCTTGTTCTTCACCGAGGCGAACGTGAGGTTGTTGGCCTTCGCATCACTCAGGTCGACGTAGCCGATCGAGCCCTCTGTAGATGTGATGAGCTGGGCCACGCCGCTGTTGCCGTTGCCGTTCTGCGTGCCGGCCGGGAAGGTGGCGTCCTTCGCGCCGCCAAGCTTCCAGTCGCCGCCGGCATCGGGGCCTTCTGCCGCATTCAAGAACTTGGTGAAGTTCTCTGTCGTACCGGACGGATCAGATCGCACAACCGCGACGATGTCGCTATCGGGAAGTGTGACGCCGGGGTTGTCGGCGACGATCGCTGGGTCGTTCCACTTTGTGATCGTCAGTTGGAAGATCCCTGACACGGTCGCCGGGGAGAGCTGCAGCTTGGCGACCGACGGCAGGTTGTACGACAGTGTGATCGGCGCGATCACGGTCGGCACGTACACGAACTCGCCGCCTTTGTACTTCGGCAGGTCTGCAGCCTTGACCACGCCATCGCTGCCGACGAAGTCCTTGGTCATGTCCTGGAGATCGGTTTGACCCTGCCCCGACCCACCACCGCCATACTCGATCGTAAGACCGGGAGCGATGCCCTGCAGGTCGGCGATGGCTTGATCGTAGAAGCTCTTCGGGAAGGTGGCGCCGCTGCCGACGAGGCTGCCGGTCAGCTTCGAGAAGTCGATGGTCGCTGGTGCGGCGGTTGTCGGCGCCGCCTCCGTCGTGGCAGGCGCCTCGACCACAGTTGTTGCCGCCGATCCGCCTTCGGTGGTGATCGGGGCCGAAGTCGTGGATGGGGCGGAGGTGCTGGCGGACTTGCTGTCGCTGCCGCAGGCAGCGGCCACGATCGAGAGCGAGATGATGCCGGCGAGGACGAGTCGCCGCTTGACTGGGTTCACGTATGTGTCTCCTTGGTTGGGGATGAACAACGTGCGTCACCATAAGGATTGAAGTTGACGCCAAAGTGGTGCCAAGGTGAACGGGAGGTGAACGCGACCTGAACGCTCCGCAACAGATGCAGAGGGTCGGTTAGCGTCGTGCCGACGACCAATCAAGGACACCTCATCGCATGACCGCAGCCTCCGGCCGCCGCTCACTCGGAACCATCACCGAGCCTGCTCGACAAGTCGACGTCATCCACGAGACCGATGTGCTGGTCGTGGGATCGGGCCCTGCCGGCCTTGCCGCGGCACTCGCTGCCGCCCGCACCGGGGTCGACGTGACGCTGGTCGAACGCTTTGGATGCTTCGGTGGCAACATCACCGCCGTCGGCGTCGAAGGAATGGCCTGGTATCGCCACGAAGCAACGATCGAAGCCAACGGCATCGGTCGCGAGTTCGAGACCAGAGCGTTCGAGATGGGAGCGGCTGTACCCGAGAGCCAGTCGATGTCGTACGAGATCGACGCCGAAGGCTTCAAGGTCGTGGCCGACAGGATGGTCGAGGAATCGGGCATGCGCGGCATGCTGCACCGAACGTTCGTGGCCCCGATCATGGACGGCGAGGCCATCGCCGGCATCGTCACCGAATCAAAGGCCGGCCGCGAGGCCATCCGTGCTCGACGGGTGATCGATGCAACCGGCGATGCCGACGTGGCGCACCGCGCCGGTGCGCCCACAGTTCGCACGCCCAAGGAGGAGATGATGGCCGCGTCGGTCATGTTCCATCTCTCCGGCGTCGACAAGAAGGCCTTCATCGACGGCATCAAGGCCGACCCGCAGAGCTACAAGGACTGGGCTGGGGGCGGCGAATGGAACATCGAGACGGGCGGCAAGGAGGACGACATGTTCTCGCCGTTCCTCAAGAAGCCGTTCGACCAGGCGATCGCCGACGGGCTCATCCCGTCCTCACTCGTGACACTGGCCGGCACGTGGGGTGCAATCCACGACACCGGCGAATTGACCTACATGAACCTCGTCCATCTGGACAGCATCGATGGCACCGACCCCGATGATCTCACCCGCGGTGAGATCGAGGGCCGCCGGCAGGCGATGCTGGCGATCGAGGCGCTGCGCCGCTACACGCCGGGATGTTCCGGGGCGCGCCTTCGCAACTTCGGGATGACGCTCGGCATCCACGACACGCGCAAGATCGACGCCGTCTACAACATGACCGAGCACGATGTTCGCGAGCAGGCCCGATTCTCCGACGCGATCGGGATCTATCCGGAGTTCATCGACGGCTACGGCATCTTGATCCTTCCCACCACCGGCCGCTACTTCCAGATCCCGTATCGCAATCTCGTGCCGAAGGGCGTGCGCAACCTGCTCGTCGCCGGCCGCTCGTCCGGCGGCGATCGAATCTCTCACGCATCGACACGGAACATGTCGTGCTGCGCGGTGCTCGGACAGGGCGCGGGAATCGCGGCGGCGTTGTCGCTGCACTGCGGTTACGAGCTCGACGCCCCCGATGTCGATGCCATTCAGAAAGAGCTCGACCGCCAAGGCGTCCGCTACACCTGAACGCCGTGGTTCGACGATCTGGGTGCCAGACTTTTCGCTGACCTGTGTCGCGGTGAGATCGGTGTGGCGCCCGGATCTGTCGAACGTGGCAGCCGATGGCAGTGCAATAGTCATTGTATGACTATTGTGAGACCCATGCGCACCTCACCTCGATCGGTCATCGCAGCGGTCGCCCTGGTGGGCTTCGTTGCTGCGTCGTGCGGGAGCGATTCCGACTCGGTATCCACGACACCCACGACAGTCAGTGTCACCACGGCTGGTCCGACGACGGTGCGGGCGGCAACGGGTGACGTGGTGGTGTTCGCGGCGTCGTCGCTGACGGAAGCCTTCACGGAGATGGGCACGGCGTTCAAGGTCGACAACCCGGAGGCCAACGTGACGTTGAACTTCGCCGGCTCGGGGGACCTCGTGACTCAGATCACCGAGGGAGCGCCCGCCGACCTGTTCGCTTCCGCCGACGACACGAACATGACGAGGCTGACCGATGCCGGGGAGAGCGTCGGCGACCCGGTGTCGATCGCGAGGAACACCATGGAGATCATCGTCGAGAAGGGCAACCCGAAGAGCATCACAGGCGTTGCCGATCTGGTCCGATCCGATCTGATCGTGGTGTTGTGCGCCGAGACCGTGCCGTGTGGAAGCGGCGCCGCGACGGTGCTCGAGAACGCCGGCGTCACCGTCTCGCCCAAGAGCCTCGAAGACAAGGTCAAGGGTGTGGTCACCAAGGTGTCTGCCGGAGAGGCCGATGCCGGCATCGTCTTCGTCACCGACGTCAGTTCGGCCAAGGGCAGCGCCGACGGTGTCGAGATCCCAGCGGACATCAACGTGATCAACAGCTACCCGATGGTCCTCACCAAGGAGGCAACCAATCCGGCCGCCGCGGAGGCGTTCGAGGATTTCGTCGCCACTGATGCCGGGCAGGCCATCCTGGCCAAGTACGGGTTCCTTCCTGCCTGAGTTGAGCCTGCCTGAGTCGAGCGAGTGCCAGTTTCGATACTCTCGGGCTGAACGCAAGGAGGAATGACCGATGCCCGAGATCGAAAAGACTGACGAGGACTGGCGGGCGACCCTGACGTCGGAGCAGTTCGATGTGCTCCGTCGGGCGGCCACCGAGCGACCGTGGAGCGGCAAGTACGTCAACGAGCATGCCGACGGCACGTACCACTGCGCGGCGTGCGGGGCCGAACTGTTCGACTCCACGGCGAAGTTCGAGTCGGGAAGTGGTTGGCCGAGCTTCTACCAAACCAAAGCTGCCGATGCGGTCGAGCTCGTCGACGACGTCAGTCACGGCATGGTGCGCACCGAGGTCCGCTGCCGACGATGCGGCTCACACCTCGGGCACCTCTTCGCCGATGGGCCGGCGCCGACCGGCCAGCGATACTGCATGAACAGCCTGGCTCTGGAACTCGTCACCGACGAACCGACCGACTGACTTCGGTGAGCGGCGCCAGGACTGCCGAGCAACAGCTGCTTCTCGGTGAATGGGCCTGCCTCGGCGTTCTCTACACAGCGCCAACTCATGGTTTTGCCATTGCTGCGCGGCTGAAGCCCGAGGGCGATGTCGGCCGAGTCTGGTCGCTCTCTCGCGCCCTCACCTACCGTTCGCTGGAGCAGCTGACAAACCGGGGTTACATCCATGCGGTGGGGGAGCAGCCCGGGATCGCCGGCGGGAATCGAACGATCCTGGCCATCACGCGTACTGGTCGAGCGCAGCTCCGCAAGTGGCTGGACACTCCTGTCGGGCACCTTCGCGACCTGCGCAGCGAGCTCCTGCTCAAGCTGGTCGTCGCCGATCTCTGCTCCATCGACACTCGAGCGATGCTCGAACGGCAGCGCGACCACATCGAACAACTTGCCGACGCAATTGCCGAAAATGTCAACCACGGTTCGCCGGTCGATGTCGTCGATCTGTGGCGCATGGAGTCGTCCCAGGCAGCAGTGCGCTTCCTCGATCGAATCGCAGCTCGGCGGCGGTGACCGCGCCGTAACGACGCTGATCGGTTGCGGTCAGTCGACGTTCCAACGATGCGACTCGGTGATCAACCGCGAGATCTCCGCTCCCGGCATCGGTTCGGCCAGGTAGAAGCCCTGCGCACGTCGCACTCCGAGCTCCCTCAGGCACGACATCTGCTCGCGAGTTTCCACACCCTCTGCCGTGATCTCGAGCCCGAGCGCGCCGGCCATCGCAACGATTGCGGCAACCAGCGCGGTGTCGTGCCGATCGGTTCCGAGACCGTCGACGAATGCTCGATCGATCTTCACTGCGTCGAAGGGAAACCGCTTGAGGTAGCTGAGCGACGAGTAGCCGGTACCGAAGTCATCGATCGCCAGATCCAGCCCGAGGCTCTTGAGGCCGGCAAGTCTCCGCTCGAAGAATGCGACATCTTCCATGAAGACGCTCTCGGTGAGCTCGAGGCAGAGGTCGGCAGCGTGCACTCCAGTTCGGCGCAACACCTTCTCGATCAGGTTGACGACGTGCGGGGATCGCATCTGACGCACGGATATGTTCACCGCCACCGAGAAGTTCCGCGCCGAAGCCTCCCCGCTACCGATGTTTTGCCACTGGGTCAGATCGCGGCAGGCCTGCTCGAGGACGCGAGCGCCGATCGGAATGATCAACCCGGTCTCCTCAGCGACGGCGATGAAGTCGACAGGCGCGACGAGACCGTGCTTGGGGTGCTTCCAGCGCAGCAATGCCTCGACGCTCACCATCGCTCCGCTGGTGAGATCGATCACAGGCTGGTACTGCACCGTGAACTCATCGCGGTCAAGGGCGCGGTGCAGCGCTGAGGCAGTGGCGAGCCGCTTCTTCTCGTTGAATCGCAACGTCTCGTCGAACAACTCGACGCGATCGCCACCGCGTTCCTTGGCCCGGTACATCGCCGCGTCGGACTCCCGAAGCAGGCTCTCAGGAGTCGAGGTGTCGTTGGCGATGGCGATACCAAGGCTGGCCGTGATGCGCAGTTCCTCGTTGCCGACTTGGTACGGCTTGCTGAGCGACTTCAAAGCGCGTCCGGCGATCTGCACGGTCTCGACAGCGGAGATGTCGTCGCAAACGACCACGAACTCGTCGCCGCCGAACCTGGCGACGGTGTCACCTGGCCTGATCGCCGCTGTGATCCTGCTGCCGACCAGACACAACAACGCATCGCCCGCGCTGTGACCCGACGAGTCGTTGACGGTCTTGAACTGATCGAGATCGAGGAAGATCACGCCGATCTGCGATGCCCGTCGCCGAGAACCGGCCAATCCGTGCAGCAGGCGGTCACTCAGCAGCAGGCGGTTCGGCAGGCCGGTGAGGGAGTCGTGCAACGCCTGGTGGGCCAGGTCGTGTTCCATCCGCTTTCCCTCGGAGATGTCCTGGAACTGCACAAAGAAGTACTGCGGCGCGTCGTCCTCGTCGCGGACCAACGTGACATGCGCGGAGACCCACACGCTGGTGCCGTCGGGTCGAAGGTAACGCCGCTCGTCCTCGTGAGTGTCGTGGCCTGCGGCCAATCGTGTGAGCGTCATGTGAGCGAGCGGCAGCTCGTCCGGGTGCCCGTATTCCGTCCACCGGCGGCCGATGATGAGTGGGGCAGGGCGCCCCAAGATGGCGCACATCGCCGCGTTGACACGTGTTGGAACTCCTTGAAGATTCGTGATGGCCGCGCCGATGGTGGACTGCTCGAACCCGATCTCGAAGCGGGTTTCGGCTGCTCGGCGGACGCGGTCGGCGACGACCCGCTCGGTGTCGTCCATGATGGTCCCGTTGACTTTGACGACAGCGCCATCGTTGCCGAGTTCGGGCACGAGATGGACGAGCAACCACCGCTCCTGCGAATCGCTGCGGATGATGCGGAGGCCGAGGTCCACCGAACGGGCGTTGGTGACAGTGTCGATCTCCGCGTCCAGCAGCTTCGATGCGTCGGCCGGATGAACCAGTGCCGTCAGCGACTCGCGGCTGATTGCGGAACCTGGCTCGAGGCCGAAGATTCGAGAGCACTCCTCGGACCAGATCGCCTCGTGGGCCAGGAGATCGACTTCGAAGCTGCCCACATGCGCGATCCTTTGCGCCTCCGCCAATCGCCGACGGCTCGACTCCAACGTGCGTTGGACGCCCACCCGCTCCGTGATGTCTCGGGCGATCACCGATAATCCGACCACGGCGCCGGTCTCGTCGGTCGTCGTCGACGCGGTGATCAACACGTCGACCAGGCTGCCGTCCTTCCGAAGCCGCACGGTCTCGAGATGCTCGTGCGGGCCACCGGCAGTGAGGCGGCGACGCATCCCGGTTTGTTCCGAGGCGCGCCCCGGGGGCGCGATGAGGCTCACGGGCTGCCCGATCGCCTCGTCGGCGGTGTATCCGAACAGCTCCTCCGCCGCTCGGTTCCAGCTGGTCAAGGTTCCGTCGACGGTCGAAGCGAAGATCGCATCGCCCGATCCATCGACGATGGCGGAGAGCAGTCGGCGGGCTTGATCGCCGGCCCTTCGCTCGGTGATGTCGATCGAGGAGCCGATCACGGCTACGAGCTTCCCGTCGCGGTCGAAGACGGGGGTGTTGGTCACCTGGACCGCCACGATGCTGCCGTCGCGCCGCGCTGCTTCGTACTCGCCCGACCACGTTTCGCCTCGGCGCATCAGCTCGGCCATCATCTCCGCCCGGTCCTTGCTCTCTTGCCGGGGGATCACTTCGACCGAGCTCCGGCCGATGGCCTCGGCGGCCGACCAGCCGTAGAGGAGCGCAGCCGCCCTGTTCCAGTAGATGATCGTTCCCTCGAGGTCGACGGCGACCACGGCCTGACCGACAGCGGCGAGCAAATCGGCTTGAAACCTGATCGCCTGCTCGGCGTCCTTGCGTGCGGTGATGTCCACCACGACGACGCCGATGCCGATCAGCTCGTCGTGCACGTTGACCGGGAACTGGCTCGCCAGGTAGCTGTGCGTCCGCGCCGGGTCGCCGGTCGCAGGGGCCTCGATCTCGACGTCGAGGATTGCCTCGCCGGTGTCGAGAATGCGTTGGTACAGCTCCCGTAGCCGCGGCCAGAGCTGGGGAACGACGTCGGACACCAGCCGGCCACGCTGCTCGTCGACCGTTGACCCGTTTGCGGCAGCCAGCGGCTCGTTGAGGTGCAAGATCCGAAAATCGCGGTCGATGAAACCGAAGCCGATGGGTGCCTTGGAGTGAAGCATCTCGAGCAGCTCCAGCGTCGCCGCTGATTGCCGCTCGGCTACTCGTAGCGAAGCCTCGAGCGTCTTGGCATCGTGGATGTCCGAAGCCGTGCCGATCCAACAACCTCCCAGACCAGTTCCCCTCGTGATCGGAGTGAAGCGCACCATGTGCCATCGGTACTCGCCATCGAAGCGGCGGAGGCGATGCTCGTGTCGGTAACAGGCCGCGCCGCGCATGGCGTGAGCCCACGCTTTGCTCGTTGCGACCGACTCATCGGGGTGCACCAGTGACACCCAGCTCCAGCTCGGGTTGCTCGTCCCCAGCAGCCCTGTGTAGGCCGACGCCTCGAGGTTCAAGAAGTCAACGGAACCGTCGCACCCCACGATCCACAGGATCTGCGGCATCGACTCGGCGATCAGACCAAAGTTGGAGTCGAACTTGGTAGCCAACGCGGTTGGTGTCATTTCTACGTCAACACCTCCGATCGACATCCGCTCGTCGTGGCGTTCCCACTCGGTTCGGAGCAACGCCGTCACCCGTGATCTCGGACCGGTACCGGCCCGTACGGCGGCGGTGTACGCCGTGCGAGGATCCTATCCGTTCGGCGCCACGTTCCGTCTTGCGGTGACCACTCCTTGCGCGGAGATTGGTGGCGGTTCAGCAAACGCGCCCCTGTTGAAGGGCATCAAGGTCGTCGGCTCGCTCGGATCATGAGCCGAAGATGTCGCGTCGAACCAATGCGTGGCATCCCAACGTCGCGTCGACCACTTGGGTGACCCCGAGATCCATCGCCACCGAGGCCAGCGAGTAGGCGTCGTCGGCGCTCAACTGCAGGTGCGTCTGCATCAGCCACAGCATCTGCTTGGCGGCCATGCGCATCGCCTCATCGAGGTCGGCGCCGAAACCGTGGGTGCACCATGCAACCGCCGTCTCCAGCATCGGCGAGCTCACACCAAGGGCGGGCTCGACCCAGACCTGGATGCGCGCCGTCAGTGAAGCCTCGATCGCGGTGCCGCAGATCTCGCCATCTCCCTGGGCGAAGTGCGGATCGCCGACGTACAACATCGCGCCTTCGGCGAACACCGGATAGCAGACCGTGGCGCCGACTCCGATCCGCCAGTTGTCGACGTTTCCGCCGAACACACCTGGCGGGATGCTGGAGTGCCGGCCGGGCTCGGCGGGTGCGACGCCCATGACACCGAAGTGAGGGCGTACAGGGACTCGCACCTCGCGACTGAACGGCTGCCGCGCCGAGTCATCGCGCGGGGTGACGACGCCGGGGATGTCGTACAGCGGACGCGTGGTGAAGTCGTAGGCGAACATCGGCGCGGCCAACGAACCGAAGCGCCCGGCATGCGAGGCGGTCTCGTCGGTCAACCCGTAGATCGTGATCCGTTCCTTGGCGAATTCGTCGTACAGCAGCCCCCAGTTGGCCGCACAGTTGCTGCCGTACGGCAACCGCGGCCACATGTCGAGGATGCGTACCATCAAGGTGTCGCCCGGCCTGGCGCCACGGACGGCGATGGGACCGGTCATCACGTGCACGCCGGGGCCGCGGTCGGGTTCGGCGATGCCGCTCCAGATGGCGCGAATGCCGTCGTCCATCAACAGATCCGGGGCGTCGCCGGCATGATGCGTGACGGCTTCGATCTCGATGATGTCGCCGGAATCCACCTCCAGCACAGCTGGTGTGTCGCGATCGATGTAGCCCCAGACGCAGGAGTCGGGCGTCGCAGCCAGCTGGTGCTGTGACTTGGCGGTTCCGATGCGACTGGTGAGGTCGAAGGCCATGTCGGCACGCTAACGCGGCGAACGTTTCTCCCGAGTTTCGACTCGGTCAGCCGGCTGGAACGGCTGCGAACTCGCAGAAGGCGGCGTATGCGCGAGGTCCGTAGATGGTTGCTGGGCCGCCGTTCATGAGCATCGCAACACCGATCGCTTCGGCAGCTTCCTGTGGGCTGGCGCCGGCGCGTGCCGCACCCTCCGCGTGCGAGGCGATGCAACCGTCGCATCTCTGGATGACGCCGATGGCCAGGGCGATGAGCTCTTTCGTCTTTCTGTCGAGATCGCCGTCGGCGAAGGCCGCGTGGTGAAACTCACCGAAACCCTTGTACACATCCGGAATGGCGTGACGAAGCTCGCGGTGCAGGGGTCGCAGTTCGTCGAGCACCGTCTTGCCATAGCCGTCGTCGTGCATGATGATCCTCTCGTTCTTCACTCTCTCATTGAGTATGAATCGGCCCAGGGGCGGACGACAGGGACTTTGGTCCGCTCAGTGCCCGATGTCGACACCTCGAGGTCGCGTCACGCCATACGGCGGTGGGCCGCTCGTCGGGCGAGTCGATTACCTTACGAGGATGACCGACGCACCGACTCCCCGGGCGATGTGGGAACAGCGATATGGCATCGAGGCATACCTCTTCGGGACGGAGCCGAACGGGTTCCTGCGCGTCAGCGTTCCGAGCCTGCCCGGGGGCACCGTGTTGTGCCTCGCCGAGGGAGAGGGTCGCAACGCCGTCTTCCTTGCCGAGAACGGGTACGAGGTGCACAGCGTCGACCTGACCGAGGCTGGAGTTGCCAAGACCCTTCGGCTCGCCGAGAGTCGGCAGGTGAAGGTCGATGCGGTGGTCGGTGACCTTGCCGATTTCGACATCGGCACCGATCGCTGGGATCTGATCGTGTCCATCTTCGCCCACATGGCTCCGACTGCGCGCCGTCAACTGCATCGGCGGGTGGTCGCCGCGCTCAAACCGGCCGGCGTGTTCCTGCTGGAGGCCTACACACCGGAGCAGGTCGGGCGGGGAACAGGTGGACCGTCGACACCCGAGATGACGATGACACTCGATGCGCTTCGCGGAGAGCTCGCCGGTCTCGAGTTCATACATGCCGAGGAGCTCGACCGAGAGGTGATCGAGGGGCCGGGCCACACCGGCTTCGGGGCTGTGGTGCAGGTGATCGCCCGCAAGACCGCATGACTCTGGGAGAAATCTTCGGATACCTTTGATTCTTCGCTGACCGACGTGCCTTGTGATGCGCACGGCCGCGGCCCGCGACGGGACGATTTCCCCTACCGATTGCGAGTTGCGCGGCAGACGATGATTCCATGATGGCGACGGATGGACGAGTCCAATGAGGGCGATTGTCCTGGTCAAGCAGGTTCCCGATCTTCGGCGTGGCAGCGTCGGTGTTCGTCCCGACGGCACCATCGACCGGGCCGCGGCCGCTCCGATCACGAATCCTGCAGACATGCACGCTGTAGAAGCTGCCGTGCAACTGGCCGATGACGTCTGTGTGTTGTCGATGGGCCCGCCCCGCGCCGACGAGACGCTTCGTCAAGCGCTCGCCGCAGGCGCAACACGTGCCGTCCTGCTGTGCGACCACGTTCTCGCCGGCTCCGACACCTGGGCGACAGCCAACGCTCTCGCCGCTGCCATCACATGGATCGGCGGAGCCGACCTCGTGCTGTGCGGCATCTCGGCAATCGACGGGGAGACGGGCCAGGTCGGTCCTTCTGTGGCACAACGCTTGGGATGGCCGCAAGCAACCTGCTGCGAATCATTGGCCGTCGACGGAGGTTCGCTGCTCGCCCGACGCGTCGTCGAGGGCGGATACGAGCGTCTTCGCCTGCCATTGCCGGCAGTGGTCACGGTGGGGGAGACCGGTTTCGCACCCCGCTACCCGACGCTTCCTGCGCGCCGCCGGGCCGCTTCGGCAGCGATCGAGCGGATCGACGCAGCCGACATCGGGCTCGGAGCGGCCGACGTCGGGCTCGCCGCCTCACCGACGAAAGTCGCCAAGATGAGCCCGTCATCGTGGCCCGACCGCGGCTGCAGGTTCGTCGACAACGATGGCTTCGGCTACGACGACCTCGTCGCCGAGCTCGTTGGTCGTGGAGCCTTCACAACTCGCGATCGGGTGGTCGATGTCGCCGAGCCCGAGGAACTCCCGGAGATCGACGCCCGCCCCGGCCATGTTGGCAATGCAAGCGTTTGGGTCGTTTGTCAGGTGAACGACGGAACGTTGGATCGTGCATCAATCGAACTGCTCTCGAAGGCGACGGTGCTCGCGCCGGCTCTGGGTGGCGGAGTGGGCGCTGTCGTGCTCGCGGCGGATGCCGGTACCTCCGTGGAGGCGGCGGCCCGCCATGGCGCCGACGTGGTGTACGTGGCCGAGGATCCAGCGCTGGCGACCTATCGAGCCGAGCCCTACGCCCGAGTGATCAGCGATGCCGTACGAGCACTGAAGCCCGACGCGCTGCTTCTGGCCGCAACTACCACCGGCCGAGACCTCGCACCGCGCATCGCCGCCATGCTCGATACTGGCTTGGCCGCGGACTGCACTGATCTCTACGTCGACTCGTGGGCACGGATGGGCACCACGTACGACCGGATCCTGCACATGGTGCGACCGGCGATGGCCGGCGGCGTGTTGGCCACGTGCCTGTGTCCACAAGCACGGCCGCAGATGGCCACCGTTCGGCCAGGAGTGTTCGAGGTGCGCATCGCCTCGCGCCGGCCACGCGTGGCGCGTCTCGACGTTGCGTTGACCGAAGCCGATCTGCGCGTCGAGGTGCTCGAACGGCGGATCAGTACGGCGGACGTGAATCTGTGCGACGCCGACGTCGTGATCGCCGGTGGCGCAGGTTGTGGCCTGGCGAACTGGCATCTGGTCGAGGAGCTGGCAGACGCGATCGGCGGACGCGTCGGCCGCATCGCGAGGGGCCGTCGAAGCGGGGCTGGCCGAGCGCTCACAGCAGGTCGGCCAGACCGGGGCGACCGTGCGTCCTCGGCTGTACGTGGCCTGTGGCATCTCCGGGGCGCTGCAGCACGCCGTGGGCATGCAGGACTCGGCCACGATCGTGGCCATCAATCGCGATCCGAACGCGGTCATCTTCCGGCTGGCACACTTCGGCATAGTCGGCGACGTCGCCGACGCAGTTCCCGAACTCGTTGCTGCCCTACGACGCGGCCGTTTGGCGTTCGGTTGACCGGCGGCTCAGCCCATGGCCTTACGCTCCAGGCGGCGGGCGTGGAGGATCGGCTCCGTGTATCCCGACGGCTGCTCCACTCCCGATAGCACGAGATCGCAGGCACCGCGAAACGCCGGTCCGTCGTAGTCGGGCGCCATCGGTGTGTAGGCGGGGTCAGCGGCGTTCTGCCGATCCACCACCGTCGCCATTCTCTGCATGGTCGTGAGCACCTGATCCTTCGTGGTGATCCCGTGCAAGAGCCAGTTGGCGATGTGCTGGGAGGAGATCCGACACGTTGCCCGATCCTCCATCAGGCCGATGTCGCGGATGTCGGGCACCTTCGAGCATCCGATGCCCTGATCGACCCAGCGAACGACGTAGCCGAGGATCCCCTGGGCGTTGTTGTCGAGCTCGGCCTGAACCTCGTCGGCGGTCCAGCTCGTGTCGCCGGCGATTGGGATCTGCAGCAGATCGTCGAGCGTTGCCCGCGGACCCTCCAACGCGAGTCGGTCGGCAAGTTGCTGCTGACGGGCGAGCACGTCGACACGGTGGTAGTGCGTAGCGTGCAGCGTGGCGGCCGATGGAGACGGCACCCATGCGCAGTTGGCCCCGGCCAAGGGGTGATTGATCTTCTGGGCAAGCATGTCGGCCATGAGGTCGGGCGCTGCCCACATGCCCTTGCCGATCTGCGCCCGGCCTCGGAGACCGCAGGAGATCCCGACGTCGACGTTCCAGTCTTCGTACGCCAGGATCCAACGCTGCGACCTCATGTCGCCCTTGCGAACCATCGGTCCGGCGGCCATCGACGTGTGGATCTCGTCGCCGGTCCGGTCGAGGAACCCGGTGTTGATGAACGCGACCCGCGACTTCGCGGCGCGAATGCACTCGGCGAGGTTGACGGTTGTCCGGCGCTCTTCGTCCATGATGCCGATCTTCACGGTGTTGGCCGCGAGCCCGAGCACCTGCTCGACCCGGCTGAAGATGTGGTCGGTGAACTCGACCTCGGCCGGGCCGTGCATCTTCGGCTTGACGACGTAGATCGACCGAGCGCGGCCGGGCATCGCGCAGAGCACGGTGATCATGGCATCGAGCAAACCCTCGGGAACGGGCCTCAGGTCGGTGTCGAGCACGGCTACCGTTGTCATCAGATGGCCGACGTTGCGTACGAGCATGAGCGCACGCCCGCGACGAGTCACGGCCGAGCCGTCGGGGGCAGTGAACGTGCGATCGGGAGCCATGCGGCGGGTGAAGGACTTCCCGTTCTTGGTCACCTCTTCGGTGAGCGTCCCGCTGACGAGACCGAGCCAGTTGCGATAGGCATGCGCCTTGTCGGCGCTGTCGACGGCAGCGATCGAATCCTCGAAGTCCATGATCGAGGTGACCGCCGATTCGAGTACGAGGTCGGCCACGCCGGCTGCGTCGCCTGAGCCCACGGGGTGGTTGCGATCGATGACGATCTCGATGCCCAGGCCGTGGTGCTCCAGCAGGATCGACGAGGGATCGTCGGGGGTTCCTGTGTAACCGGCGAACGCTGCGGGATCGGTGAGGCCGCCATTGCTGCCGTCGCCGTACGAGGCAACGAAGGAGCCATCGACGATCCGGTAACCGACCGCATCGGCATGCGACCGAGCGGTGCCATCGACATCCGCCAACGGCGTTGCATCGTCGAGGAACGTCCGCGCCCAGGTGATGACACGTTGACCGCGGTCGGGGTCGTACGGACCCGGAGCCGGAAGGTCGCCGAGAGCATCGGTGCCGTACAGAGCGTCGTAGAGCGACCCCCAACGAGCGTTGGCGGCGTTGACCGCGTAGCGAGCGTTGGTGACCGGTACGACGAGCTGTGGGCCGGGAACCGAGCTGATCTCGGGATCGAGGTTGTCGGTGTCGATGCTGAAGGCCGGCCCATTCGGGACGAGGTAGCCGATGTCTTCGAGGAACGCCCGGTACGCGACAGCATCGTTTGCTTGCCCCGTGCGATCGCGATGCCAGCGGTCGATGGCCGACTGCATCTCTGCTCGAACGGCCAGCAGTTCCGCATTTCGCGGAGCGAAGTCGCGGATCATCCCCGACAGGCCGCGCCAGAACTGTTCGGGATCGACCCCTGCTGCCGGCAACGCCTCGGATTCGAGCATGGCGACGAGCTCGGCACCCACCAACAGCTCGCCTCGCGACAGGTACGAGGAGTCCATCGATCAGAGCGCTTCGAGTGCCGGCTTCACATCGCTGCAGAAGAGATCCATCGTTCGCTTTGCTTCTTCGAGGGTCATGTCGCCGGCAGGAAGCTGCAAGACGATGTAGTCGGTGAGACCTGGTTCGAGGACGGCAGCGAAGCGGTCCTTGATCTGCTCGGCGGTCCCGGCACCGAACTGAATGGCGTCTTCCATGTGCGCCATGATGTTGCGCAGTGGTCCGAGCGCGGCATCGCACTCGTCGTCCGGTAGCACCAGGTGATCGAACTTGTGGACGTTGTGGGTTCGTCGCATCAACCCGCTCATCGTGCGGCGGACGATCTCCAACGACTCGCTCTCCGACGGACTGATCGCCAGGATCATCGTGCAACCGACGCGTGGCACGGAGTCGGGTCCGTCGACGCGATGGGTGTCGCCCTTGTGGGCGTTCCAGGTCTCGACGTACAGGTCGTGTGCGGCTTGGTCGATCGGGCCGGGCCACATCAGGTTCATGCCGTGCCGGCCTGCTGTGACGGGGCTGCCGGGATACCAGAACGGGATCGGGTTCTGCACCGGCTTGGTCGACAAGGGGATCGTGGGGAAGTCGTAGAACTTCGAGTTCTCGCTGCTGATCTGGCCAGTGGCGAAGGCGTCGCAGATGATGCCCAGCACGTCGACGAAGCGATCCTTCGACTCCGGCCAGTTGCTCCCGAACCAGTAGTGCTCGATCGGGGCCACGCCACGGCCGACTCCGAAGTCGAGGCGTCCGTTGGTGAGGTTGTCGACGACGCACATGTCTTCGATGATTCGCACCGGATGATGCAAGGGCAGCAGCTTGACCAGAGGACCCATGCGGATGTTCTTGGTGATCTGCGACGCCGCCGCGATGAAGACCTCCTGATTCGGCGCCATGCACAGATCCGAGCCGTGGTGCTCGGCGAGGTGGAACCCGGCGAAGCCCGCTTCGTCGGCCATCTTGATCAGGTCGAGGCGATCCCTCAACAACTGAGGCGTCGGTGTGCCGGGAATGTCCTCGATGTGGTCGAAGATGCCGAAGGTTGGCTTGCGCATGAATCCCTTTCGCGGTCCCGCTCCATCGCGGGCTTGGTCGTTGTCAAGATCGTGTCACGTCGGACAATCCGCCTTCTCATCGACGGCGCCGACCCTGCTGGCGAACCGCTCCGTGGATTTCGAGTGGAAAGATTCCGTGAGAGGTGACCGCCGTTCGTCTGGTAGTGCTACGGCGTGAACAAGACCCGAGTCGAGGCCGTCAGCGATGGCATCTTCGCCATAGCCATCACACTTCTCGTGCTCACCATCGGCGAACCCGACAACTATCATCGTCTGGCGTCGCAACTGGCGGATCGCTGGCCGTCGCTCGCCGCGTACGTCGTCAGCTTCGCGGTCATCGGCATCATGTGGTTCAACCACCACTCCATATGCAACTACCTGGAGGAAGTGGACGCGGGTTTCTTCTATCTCAACCTTCTGCTGCTGATGACCATTGCGTTCCTGCCCTACCCGACTGGTGTGCTCGGCCAGGCTCTCAGCCGCGGCGAGGGTGCCCGAACGGCAGCGGTGGCGTACAGCGCAACCATGGCCGTCAATGCGTTGGCATGGGGGGCACTGTGGATCTACGCGTCTAGCAATCGTCGCTTGCTCAAATCGACCTTCCCGGAGTCGCAGCGACGCACGGCAACCCTTGCGTTCACCCTCGGTGCGGTGGTCTACGCATTGTCGATCGGCATCGCGTTCATCAACGCCTATGCGTGTCTCGCGTTCCACGGTGCGCTCGCGCTGTACTACGCGTTCGACCCGCTCTCGCGTCGTGCCAACCGCCGGCCGGTCGAGTCGGCGAATTGATCGACATCTCTGGGGTAGTGCGTCGATTTGGGTACAGGGCGCACCGAGTGCGAGCACCGCGCACCTGGCCGTGCGCCGCGTGAACCCGTCTCCGTGGCGCAAGTAGATTGACGCCGGGGACGAAGTGGGGGCGGCGGTCAATCATCAGCAGTAGTCGAGCGCCGAGGAGGCAGACATGTCGAAGATGAGCAAGTACGCGAACGGCACGCCGTGTTGGATCGATCTGGGCACCTCCGATGTGCCGGCATCGATCGCGTTCTACAAGGCCCTGTTCGGTTGGGAGATCGAGATGGGTCCGGCCGAGATGGGGCACTACTCGATGGCGATGGTCGGCGGCGAGAGCGTTGCCGCGATCGCCGATCAGCAGGTTCCCGGCCAGGTCTACTGGACGACGTACTTGGCCGCCGACGACGTCGACGCCACGGTGGCCAAGGCGCGCACCGCTGGTGCCACCGTCCTGGTGGAGCCGATGGACGTCATGACGTTCGGCCGGATGGCTGTCATCGTCGACACTGGCGGCGCGCCCGTGTCGTTCTGGCAGGCCGGTGACCACAAGGGGGCCGGGCGCGTGAACGAACCGGGCACGTTGTGTTGGAACGAGCTCAACACGCGTGCTGTCAAGGAATCACTTGCCTTCTACGAGGCCACGGCCGGACTTCACGGTGAGCGGCTGGCTCTCGGTGACGGTGACTACTACGAGCTTCAGGTTCCCGGCGGCCGCAGGGTTGCCGGACTGCTGCCGATCGGCGAGAACTGGCCCGCAGAGATCCCGAACCATTGGATGGTGTACTTCGCGGTCGACGATGCCGATGCGGCGGCCGCGCGATGCACCGAGCTGGGCGGCCAGGTGCAGATGGGTCCGACCGACATTCCGCCAGGGCGATTCGCGGTTCTCGCCGATCCGCAGGGCGGGCACTTCAGCGTGATCAAACTCCTCGCTCCCGACACCACGGAGTAGCGCCGAAGAACGACCTGAAGCGTCGCGATGGTCGCGCGCTCTGTCAAGAGTCAGGTCGTGCCGACACGCGCGCGCGGCGAAGCCGAGAATGAGCAAGGCAAGCGCGAAGTAAAGAGTCGAGCGCGGGTCCAGTCCGGTCCTCGGCAGCGTTGCGGCGGCCGCGACAGGTACGTCGGCTGCAGGCGGCGTCGGCGCGATCGTTGGCTCCCTGATCGTCGCCGGCTGGACGCTCACGGACGGCACCTCGACGCTGAACGACGCCGACGTCGCGGTGGTGGCTCCATCGGTCGACGTCACGATGCAGGTGTACGTAGCACCTGCCGTGACACCAGTGACGGTGATCGGCGACGAGGCGGCGCTCGCCGAACGGGTCACACCGGTCGGCGACGAACAGGTCAAGGTGTACACGGTCGGAGCAATCTCCACCGCGAACGACTCGGCGTGCCGCTCCTCCGTGGTCGAAAACGCAACAGTGATCGAATCGCCGTCAGTCGTCACGCTCGTGATGGTGATGGGCGGCAGGCAGCCGAAGCAGTGGTCGAACCCCGTGAGGTTCGCACCGGGGGCAACCGTCACGAGCAGAGCACCCTGGGCAATCGGGTCTGGCCCGCCATCGGGGCCGGCGTCGAGCGTGAGCGGAACGTTCCGCCACCAGACCGCCGCGTAGGTCGTCGTCGGATCGGTGGGATCGGTGACTGTCGGTCCTGGCTCTCCGTGGTCGCATCCGAGGAACGCGAGTGCGTAGGTTCCCGACGGGACGTTGTGAAGCGAGTAGGTGCCGTCGGTCTCGACCGAGGCGAAGATCGCGAACTGGTTCGGGAGGTACGCGACGACGCATGCCGACGTCATCGGGACGCCCTGTGCGTTGCGAACTGTGCCGCGTATGGTTGCAACAGCGCCGGCGGTCAGGTCCGCATCGATACCCGAGGCAACGGCACCGGGGGCGACCGTGACCGTGCCCCGATCGCTGCTGGGGGGAGCGGTCCACCACTTCCCGGCGTACGTGGGCGTGGGACTGCAGTCGACGAACTGCACGTGGTAGTCGCCCGGACGGTCGAGCACCAAGGAGTAGTTGCCGTTGTTGTCGGTGCTCGTCAGCCCTCCCACGAACGTGTCGGTCGTTGCCTGCACGCAGATTCCTGCGAGGGGGAGGTGGTTGTCGTTGCGGACGGTTCCGGTGATCGAGCCCGCAGCGACGAGCTGGGCGTCGATGTGGTTGATGATGGCCCCCGCGGTGACGATGATCGGTGTGGCGTCGTTCAGCGTCCGGCTCCCTTGCCAAGCCTGGCGGGCATAGGGGCCGACGTGGTTGCAGTCGTCGAACAGAACCTCGACGTCCATCGGCGACAGCCCGGTGAGGGCATACGTGCCGTCAGGCGCCGTGGTCGTGTTCGCCAGCCCATCGAGCCCGTTGGCGGTGTTGATGATCGCGTTGACGCAGATGCCGCCGACAGGCTGTCCCTGAGGACCCGTGACGGTGCCGGAGATGGTGGCCGCGGCGCTCAACACGGCGTCGATCCCGGCGTGGATCGGTGCATCGTCTGCCGTGATCGTCAGGATGTCGGCCGTGTTCCACGAAGGCTGTTGATGCCAGAACTGGGTGGCCCAAGCAGGTGCCGGGCCTGGCGTGCTGAACTGGACGCGATAGTCCCCCAGCGGAAGAGGCCCGGTGAGGTAGGTGCCGTCGGGTCCGGTCTGTGCCCACCCGGATGGTCCGGATGCTGTCGGGTTGACGTTGACGTTGATCCCCGAGATCGGAGCGCCTCCGCTGTCGGTGACCGTGCCGGAAACGGAGATGCCGCCCTGCAGCTGAGCGTCGACTCCCGACCGTTGTTCGGCAGGAACGACGACGATTGCGGGGGAGCTGTTCGCATCGTTCGCGCCGCCGTACCACTGGTCGAGGTAGTGCTGCGTCGGATTGCAGTCGTGGTACTGAACGCGTAGATCCGCCGGTGGAAGGCCTGGAAGGGTGAACGTCCCGTCGACGATGGTTGTCGTCTGACCGACGTTGTCGGTACCTCCGTCGCGCAGGACGTTGGCCGAGACACAAATCCCTTCGAGCGGCTGCCCGTCGCCGTCGGTCACCGTTCCGGAGATCGTCGCTGCGGCCGCGAGCATCGCATCGACTCCGGACGCGATCGGGCCGTTGGCAACCGAGACTTGCAGCGCCTGCGCCGAGCCCCATGAGTACTGCTGGTTCCAGTACTGGGTCGCGAACGTCGACGATGGGTCGGAGAACTGCACGCGATAGTCACCGGAGGGTACGGGTGACGTGACGTACGTTCCGTCCGGCGCTGTTTGCGCCCCTGTCGAAACACCGGGTCCGTTGGTGGGGTTCACCCACACGTTCATGCCCCCCAGGGGGTTGCCGGCTCCATCGGTGACGGTTCCGATGATCGATACGCCGGGCTGCATCGTCGTGCCGCCGAGTGGGGTGTCGATGCCATCGGCTACGTCGATCGATGTAGCCGACGAGCGATCGGTCTGGCCGGCGTACCACTGCGTGACATACGTCGGCGATGCCTGGCAGTCGACGAACTGCAGCCAATACGAACCGGCTGCGAGATCGATGATCGAGAACCCGCCACTGTCGTCGGTCTGAGTTCCGGGGCCGTTCTCGAGGTTGACGCAGATCCCGGCAAGCGGTGAACCGCCACCATCGACGACGATTCCCGAGATGGAGCCGGTTCCGCTCGGCGGGGCCGCTTGTGCCTCGGACGAGACCAGTCCCGGAACCACCAGGCACAGTGCCGTCGAAAGAGACAGGGCCCAGCCCCGCAACGACAAACGACCGGCCATCGCAACTTCTTGCACGGACAAGAATCGGCTGGGCTTGACCGAAACTTGAGAATGACTTGAGGGTCTCTCCGAACTCGACCGCGGCCTGGCTGTGGTGCGATCTCAGCTAGCGGTGAGGTTCATCCCGTGGTCGTGGGCGAACGCCTCGTACCGGGCGGAATCCGACTGCAGTTCGGCGAGGTACACCTGGAGCAGGCCGATCTTGCCGAGCACCTGTTCCTGGGTACGAGCGTTCAGCCGCGTCGCCTCCTTGACGATCTCGAGAGTCCGCTCTTTCGAAGTTCCCGCCCGGTACTCGGCGCGCAACGTCTCCATCCGGTCGCCGGCGTCTAGCAGTTCGCGGATCTCTTCGAGGTTGAAGCCCATCACCGCCTGCAACTCGCGGATGCGCAGCACCCTGGCGATGTCTGCCTCGGTGTAGCGGCGCGTTCCGCCGGCGCTGCGCGCCGACGGTGTCACCAGGCCGAACTCCTCGTAGTAGCGCAGCGTGCGCGTGGTGACTCCGACTTGCTCGGCCACCTTGCCGATCAGTTGTGGAGAGTCACTCATGCCGACACCCATTCTTCCTCGAATGATGAGCCACCTGGGCCCTCGACGTCTCCTTGATGTGGAGCGTCGTCGTCGTGCACGTACTTCTTGCCGCGCATCCACGAAGCGACCGCGGCGATCAAGCACATGATCAAGGAGGCTGTGAATGCGATCCGCAGCCCGCCGATGAACGGCGAGGAGATCAGCTTCGGGAAGAACTCCTTGCCAGTGATCGTCGCCGATTGATGCGGCGTGAGCTTCGCCAGGGTCTCGGCCGGCACCAGCTTCTGCATCGGGTTGTAGCCGAGGAACGCGGCGAACAGGCTGCCCACCGGCGGAGCTTCGGCAATGCGTTGCGCGGTCGCGGCCGGCACACCGTTGGCGACGAGGCCCGACGACATCGACGTCGGGAGCGACGATGACAGACCGACGACCATCAACGAGAAGAACAGTCCGATCGACAACACCATCCCGGCGTTCTGGAACGTGGCCCGCATGCCCGACGCAACGCCGCGCTGATGATTGGGGACGCTGTTCATGATGCCGGTGGTGTTGGGAGCGGCAAACATGCCGACGCCGAGACCGTTCAACAGAAGCAACGCGGCGAACACGGGGAAGGCGAAGTCGGCGGGGAGGAGCATCAGCAGGCCGAAGCTCGCCGCTGACATCAAGACACCACCCGTGGCGAAGCCGCGGGCGCCGTATCGATCCGACAACCAGCCCGCCAGCGGACCGGCGATGAGGAAGCCGGCAGTGAGCGGCAGCATGAAGATGCCGGCCCACAGCGGCGTGTCTTCGAAGTTGTAGCCATGCAGCGGCAACCAGATCCCCTGCAGCCAGATGATCAGCATGAACTGCAATCCGCCACGACCGATCGACATCAGCAGGCTGGCCAGGTTGCCGGCGCTGAAGGCTCGGATGCGGAACAGCTTGAGGTTGAACATCGGTTCGGCGACGTTGTTCTCGATGAGCCAGAAGGCCACGAGCAGGACGACGCCACCGATCAGTTCACTCAGGACCCAAGGACCCGTCCATCCCATGTCGCTCCCACCGTGTGGCTGCAACCCGTACGTGATGCCGATCAGGATCAGCACCATGCCCGCGGCGAAGGTCACGTTGCCGGCGATGTCGAGCTTGGCGCGGCGGCGAACCCCCGTTTCCCTCAGCTTGAGGTAGGCCCATGCCGTGCCGAAGATACCGAAGGGCACGTTCACCCAGAAGACGAGCCGCCAGTGGACCTCTGCCAGGAGCCCGCCGGCGATGAGACCGATGAACGAACCGGCGATCGCTGCAACCATGTTGATGCCCATGGCCATGCCGCGCTCGTTGGCCTTGAAGGCATCGGTGAGGATGGCCGTGGAGTTGGCCATCAACAAGGCGCCACCGATGCCCTGCACGACTCGCCAGCCGATCAGCCACATCGCCGCCCCGCCTCCATGGCCGGGCGTGAGTGACAGGGCGATCGAGGCGAGGGTGAAGACGAGGAATCCCGCGTTGTACATCCGCACCCTGCCGAACATGTCGCCGAGGCGCCCGAACGACACGACCAGAACAGCCGTGACCACCAGGTAGCCCATCAGCATCCACAGCAAATAGCCGATGTTGCTCGGCTGCAACGGGTCGAGCTCGATGCCGCGGAAGATCGCCGGCAGCGAGATGAGCACGATCGACGAATCGAGTGCCGCCATGAACATGCCCAACGTGGTGTTGGACAACGCAGTCCACTTGTACCGGTCGTCTTCCAGTGTGTGGTCCGAGGCGGTCATCACGTTCTCCGTCGACTGAGAAATCAGACGTTGACGTTAGATCCTCATTCGGGGGACTCGTGCATCACGGCCCGGCGATGGTGATGCCGCCGTCGATCTTCAGCGTGACACCCGTGATCGTCAGCGCGTCGTCCGAGGCCAGATACACCGCGGCTGCTCCGATCTGCTCCGCCGTCGCCAGACGTTGCAGCGGCGTGCGCGCCTCGCGGGATCGCCATCCCTGTTCGTCGATCACGCTGTTGGCACCGGGGGTCGCGACCGGCCCTGGCGCCAACGCGTTGACTCTGATCCCGTGGCCGGCGAGCTCAACGGCCTGTTGACGCGTCAACGCATCGATGGCACCTTTGATCGATGTGTAGACAGCCGCGTTCTTGATCGAGAACGAGACGGCCACCGACGACATGTTGATGACCGAACCGCCGCCGGTGGCGATCAGATGCGGTGTCGCCGCTTGCAACGACCACAGCGTTCCGGCAATGCCTACGTCGAGCATGCGAAGAACCACGTCCTCGGGCATGTCGACGAGGAGGGCGTAGTGGAACATCACGGCGTTGTTGACGAGAACGTCGAGCCGGCCGGTGGTCGAGACGAAGCTGGACACAGCCTCTTCGACAGCACGACGGTTGGAGATGTCGCATTCGAAGCCGATCGCAGCCCCACCTCCGGTGGAGCTCCCCGCCTCGGCCGCGCAGCTCTGCGCTGCCTGGCCGTCGATGTCGGCGACGGCGACGACCGCCCCCTCATCCACCATCGCGAGGCGCGATTGCTCGACCGATGCCCGCGCCACCTCCCGTAACGAACGCGGCCTTGCCTTGAAGCCGTCCGGTCACCGATGTCCTCCTTGTCGTCAGTCGACTCAGTCGAGACGCATGTTTCCAGACCTTCGGCGTGCCTCAGCTGCCGAACGTGAGCGTGCCGACCAGCACGCGTTTGCCGGACGACGCCTGATTGCCGTCGGCTTCCTCCTGCGTCACGGTCAGCGTGGTGAAGTCGTGAGGCGACACCCCCGACCAGAGAACCACTTCCTTGCCCTCGTTGAAGGTTCCGATGGGCACCAGGGTGCCGGCATCGTTCTTCATCCATGCCTCGTAGAACTGGCCGTTGTCGAGGCGTGGCAGCCCAGGTGCGACGAGCTTCACTCGCCAGCCGGAATCCGTACGGAGGAAGTCGACCCTGCCGTCACCCGACGTGACGTCACTGGGGGGTGCCAGCGCGAGGCTGAAGTGCTCGCCTTGGGTGCCCCTACCGACGAAGGCCACGGCGACCCCTACCACGATCACTACTGCGGCTGCGGCTCCCATGACGCTCCACCGCAGGGCGCGGCGAGCTGACGGCGCGGACGCGATCGGGCGCGGGGCGGCAACCTTCTCGGCGGCGATGGCAGCGACCACGCGATCCTCGAGCTCGGCGGGAGGATCGGCCCACAGGGCCGGATCGCCCAGCAGCGTGCGAAGATCGTCGAGCTCGGCCCGCTCTTCGAGCGGCACAGGGCTGTCGTCTCCTGCCAGATATGCGATGCGGTCTTCGTCGGTCATCGGCTCACCTCCTCGTGGTCACAGTCGTTGTCCTCGCCGGGCAGTACGTCGCCCAGCCCTCGTTGGTTCATGGAGGATCACCCCGCAGGTGACCGAGGCGCGCTGCGAGCCGCTTGTGAGCACGGAAAGCGCGCGACTTCACGGTGCCGATCGGCACTCCGAGACGCTCGGCGATCTCGCTGTGGGTGAAGCCCTCGAGATGTTGCAGGCGCACTACTTCATGTTCGTCGGCGGGGAGGTCGTCGACGGCTTGGCGCACCGCCCACGTGTCGTGGATGGCGTCGGCAGATGGCGGAAGGGTGATGAGCGCGCCGTGGTCGGCAGGGACGTCGTCGAGAGCGCCTGTCGCACGGCGCGCTTCGCGCCGGTGGATGTCGATGGCGACCCGGCGAGCGATGGTGGCCAGCCATGGTCCGAGCGGCCTCGCGCCCTCGAAGCTCGCCGCGCCTCGCCATGCCTGGACGAACGCCTGCTGCGCTGCTTCCTCCGCCAACTCGCGTTGGCCGAGCA
This sequence comes from Ilumatobacteraceae bacterium, assembly GCA_963720775.1. GTDB lineage: Bacteria > Actinomycetota > Acidimicrobiia > Acidimicrobiales > Ilumatobacteraceae > JAENVT01. Next base: position 440,939 of record CAVRGR010000003.1, read on the forward strand.
CGCGGTGAGCGACGGCGTAGACAAGCCTGCCGTACTCGCGATACACCAGTCGCACGGCCTCGTCGTCGCCGCGGCGAAAGCCCTCGACCACATCATCGTCGAGCGTCATGACGCGATGGCTCGAAGAAATCGCGATGGCACGACCATTCAGCGTATGACATCCGATCTCGGTCGGTGACGACGACCGGTTCGTGAACGCGGCCGAGGGACCGGGCGTTCGACCGGTCCCTCGATCCGCGGTAGAGAGATCGATCAAGCTTTGACGAGTGTGCCGTCGGTGCTGACGACGAACCAGAAACCGCCGGAAGCCTGACCGTTGGTGTCTCCGGGGGCGGCGTCGCCCGCGAACGTGTACAGCGGCCACTTGCCTGCCTCGAGCTGCTTCTTGCCGTCGGGCCGGTCCACGACTTTGAACAGCTGGGCCGTCAGACCGTTGCCGACCGCAAGGTCGCCGCTGACGATCACCGGTGGCCAGGTCGCCGCGCACGCGCCGGTACAAGCGCTCTTGGCGTCGACGTCCTTGGTGAAGGCATAGAGCGTGAGGCCGGCCGGATTGACGAGGATGTGGCCGAGCGGGTTCGTGGCGGCCTTCACCGCCACGGTCGACACGGGCGAAGGATTTGCCGTGCCATAGGAGCCGGAGTTGTCGGATCCGCAGGCGGCGAGTGTCAACGCGGTACCGGCGAGGAGGGTGAGCATGATGTGACGCATGATTGGGGTCCTGTTTGTAGTGGGTTGATCGGGTGGCGCCGGTCTGATCGAGACCAGCGCACCGGGATACGCACACACAGCACGAGCGGTTCTGTGCGATCAGTCACGTCCGTTGCCACGAACCGATCTCGCCGACGCGGCGTACTCGTTGCAGTCATGCAGCAACAGAGCTGTCGCTGCTGATCGAACTACGACGATTCTGGAGGAACGATGAACGACACGACACCTGCCACCGAGATCGAGAAGATCCAAGGCACCGAGGTCCGAGACACAAGTCGCCGCTCGATGCTGCGGGGTGTTGCGCTCGGCTTTGCTTCTGCCGGCGCAGCAACCCTGCTCACCAATGCCCGACCTGTACATGCGGCCGATGGCGATCCGTTGACAGCCGGGCAGACCAACGAGTTCGCCAGCGTCACGAACGTCAACTACAAGGGCGCCACCGCTGCCTCGAGCTTCAACGTCCAGTCGGGCGACGAGACCACCGGCAACAACACGATCTTGAACAACAACTTCAACGGCGTGGGCACGGCACTGTTGGGCGTGGCCAGCGGCAACGGCAACCAGGGCATCGGCATCATCGGCTGGAGCAAGAAGGCCAACGGCACCGGCATCGTGGGCTTCACCGGGGGAGCCGGCGCATACGGAGGAGAGTTCTTCGGAGGGCTTGCCGAGGTGCGTCTGCGCCCGGGCGGCGCAGCTCCGATCACCTTGACGAACGCTCATCAAGTTGGCGAGATGTACGAGGACCAGGAAGGCACGTTGTGGATCTGCACGTCTGCTGGTTCGCCGGGAACCTGGCGTGAGCTCGCCGGCACGACAACCGCTGGTTCGTTCCATGCCATCGCGCCGCGTCGGGTGTACGACAGCCGTTCGAGTGCGCTGCTGTCACCGGGCGAGGACCGCACGATCTCGGTTGCCAACTCGACCGACGGCACGCTCGACGTCGTGCCGATCAAGGCGACCGCGGTCGCCCTGACGGTGACGGTCACCGAGACCCAGGGCACAGGCGGGTTCGTCGCTGTTCGTCCGGCAGGCACGGCGTACAACGGGACGTCGAGCGTCAACTGGTTCGGTCCGAACCAGAACCTGGCCACGACGGTGATCTCCGGGCTCGACGCTGATCGTCAGATCACGTTGCGAGCGGGGGCTCAGTACACCCACATCATCGTCGACGTCACCGGCTACTACCGCTGACGTCAGGACACCGCCGATGACGACGCGATCACCGAGCTCTCAATCCTTCGACGGGCGGGCCCAAGGACGACCGTCGTGCGTGGCGTCATCGTCAGGTCGTGTAGCCCTGAATGGTGCGACCGTGTGACCGGTCGGTCAGAGCTGAAGCGCGTTGGCGAAACTCGGTCAAGAGTGCGTGGCGATCGATCGTGATGAGTCGGCGGTCGCGCATCAGCACCTTGCCGTCGACGATGGTGGTGCGCACGTCCGGAGCCTGCACGCAGTAGACGAGGGTTGCGGCGAGGTCGTGCAGCGGCTGGCAGTGAAAGCCGGAAACGTCGACCAGGATCACGTCAGCGCGAGCACCGACCTTCAACTCGCCGATCACGCCGGGTTGCCCCATCACCGCCGCCGCGCCGGGCCCGGCGAGCTGCAACGCGGTTCCGCTGTGGAACCAGCTGGCGTCATCGGCGGCGTGCTTCTGCGTGATCGCCGTGATGCGCATGTTCTCGAACACGTCGAGCGTGGAGTTCGACGCCGCTCCATCGGTGCAGTAGCCGACCGGTACGCCGGCGGCAAGCAGCGCGCGGATTGGTGTCAGCGAGCCGAGTGCGTACTTGAGGTAGCCCTTGGGTCCGTGCGTGACGCCGACTCGATCGCTGTGGGCCGAGAGCAACTCGATGTCTTCATCGACGATGCCGTTGCCGTGAGCGATGATCACGCCGGCATCGAGCACTCCGGTTTGGTCGAGCACCTGGATCGGTGTGATGCCACGCCCGTCGACGCTGAGCCGCGTCTGGTGCATGTCCTCCGCGGCGTGGATGTGCACCCTCACGCCGAGCCGACGTGCGGCGTTGGCAGCACCCTGCAGGTCGTGGTCGTTGCACGTGTACGGGGCGTGCGGAGCGATCGACGTGGTGATCCTCCCGCCGGCGCGGCCATTCCAGCTTTCGGCGAACTCGACCGACTGCGCCAAGCCTTCGTCGCCCTGCGAGCTGAAGAACGCCGAGCCGAGGTTGGCGCGCATGCCGCTCTCGTCGACGGCGTGGGCGGCTTCCTCCATGAAGAAGTAGTGATCGGCGAAGGAGGTGATGCCCGACTCGATCATCTCGGCGATGGCCACCATGGTGCCGACGTACACGTCGCGGGCACCGACGTTGACCTCCATCGGCCAGATGTAGTCGTTGAACCAGTTGGCGATCGGCACGTCCTCGGCAACTCCACGCAAGAAGGTCATTGCCGCGTGGCAGTGCGTGTTGATCAGCCCCGGCATCGCCACGAGACCGTCCGCGTCGATCACGTCGCCGGCAGTCGGCCGGACCTCGGTCGATGGCCCGACCCACGTGATCGCACCGTCGGTGATCTCGATGGTTGTCGGCGTCTCGAACACCGCGGGACCATCGCCTCCGATCGCCGGAGTCCCGACGAGGGCCGTGGCGCCGAGGATGGCCAGATCGGCGGCCGGTTGGTCAGTGCCAGGGTCGCGAGACATCGATCCAGCCTCGCATACGAATGTCGCGACTCAGTTCGTGGTGACCTCGATCCCCGCTGCGCGCATCTCATCCAGAGCGAGCGTTGTCGATTCGGGCGCTACACCCGCGATCATCGACGACAAGACACGCACCGACAGCCCGGACTGCACAGCATCCAAGGCGGTGGCCTTGACGCAGTAGTCGGTCGCCAGCCCGACGACGTCGACGGCATCGATCCCCGCGGCCCGCAGGATCTCGCCGAGCGGCCGGCCGTCGTTGGCGCTGCCCTCGAATCCCGAGTAGGCCGCGCTCTGCTGGCCCTTGTGCACGACGACGGTTTTTCCGGGCAGAACGAGGTCAGGGTGCAGCTCGGCGCCGAAGGTCCCACGAACACAATGCGGAGGCCACGTCGCGTCGAAGTCGGGCGAGGCCGAGAAGTGAGCGAAGGACGGCAGCTCCGCTGGCGTAGGGTGCCAATCCATCGTCGCCACGACAAGGTCGTATACGTCGGTTGCAGAGCCCAGCCAGGTCGTGATCCGTTGCGCTACGACGTCTCCTTCTTGAACTGCGAGGGAGCCGCCCGGGCAGAAGTCGTTCTGTACGTCCACCACGATCAGAGCTGTCTTCATCGCGCCCTCCTCCGGTGTCATCATGACGCGGCCGGCGCTCCCGCCCCCCAGCCAACGGTGGTGGCCGCCGTGTATCGTCCGACGGGCGTGCCGTGCATCTCTCGTCCCCCTCTATGACCGCGATCGATCCGCTACTGCGCCGTGCACCGTGGTTCGCCAGACGGGCACCTGCCTGGTCGCTGGCGATCGTGTTGGCGGCGTCGTGTTTCGCGGCAGCGCGGGCCACGGCTCCGCTGGTCACCGATGCAGCCGCCGATCGATCGTTCGCTGCCGAGGCTGCGGCTGCAGCGACCAGTGCATCCGTCGGACAGGGTCTCGACGCCCGTGCGTACACAACCGGGTTGACCGATGGAGCCGCGGCCGTAGCGGTGTCGGACTTGCTGGACGAGCTGCCGGTGTTCGGCGCACCGTTGACATCGATCTCTCCACTGCTTCCGTACCGGAGCACCGACACGAACCATCCGGTGCCCCTGATCCGAACGGCCGACGGACGGCAGGCCACAGCGGTCGTCTACTCGATTGGCGATGCCAGCACCTCGCTCCGACCGGCAGCGGGCAGTCCGAACAGCGAGTCGGCATCAGCCGGGATCTGGCTGCCCGACACCGTTGCCACCGATCTCGGCGTTTCACCGGGCGACCGGGTCACACTTGCCCTGAAATATCCATCGGCTGTCCCCGCCAATGGGAATGAGGACGGCGTCGCAACCAGTGTGGCCGGGATCTACGCAACGCAGGACCGAATCCCGACGTCCGACACGTTCGATTGGCAGTCGCTCGCGTCGACGCTGCCAACTGATCCGCAACTCCTCACCCGGCCCGCCAACATGTTGATCACCGACAACGCCACGGCGATATCGCTGATGGTCGCGATGGGGGACACGCCGTTCGTCAAATGGGATATGGCGTGGACAGGGCCTGTGACGTTGAAACAAGGCCGCGACGCAGCGAAGGCATTGACCGATACCAGGAAGTTGCTGGCCAACTCCGAGTCGCTCGTCGGGCGTCAGGTGGCGCTGGCCGACGGCGACCCGGTCGTGCTGTCGAGCGGTGTCCGGGCCTTCGTGCAGCGGTCGGAGCAGGCGGCAGGCGAACTGGCGCCAGTGGTGTCGTCGATAGCGCTCACGGGCCAGGTGATGAGCATGCTCGTCCTGGTCACCTGCATCTGGCTCCTCACTCGAGGGCGACGGCGTGAGCATGCCTTGTCCCTGTCGATGGGTACCCACCCGATCCGGCTCGGCCTGCTCACCGGGGTCGAGCAACTCATTCCGGTTCTGATCGGCGTCGCCGCGACATACGCGCTGGTGCGTTGGTGGCCGAACGCGGTGGCCGGTCCGGGTGCGATCGACACCGAAACGATCGATCGAGCGGTGCGGTCTGTCGAATGGGCTCTTCCGATCGTCGTGATCGCGGTTGTGATCGCCGGGTTCGCCGCGGTGTGGCCACTCGACACCAGTTCGGCGAGCCGTGCCAAACGTGTCGTGGGAGCCGTTCACGGCGAAACCGTGGTGGTGGTGGGAGCCATAGCGACCGGCGCGCAGCTCGTGACGCAACGCGGTGCAACGCTCGACAGCGGCACCTCGCTGCTCTTTCCCCTCTTTGCCGTTCTCGCCGGCTCCGTGCTGATCGTGCGGGCGATTTCCTTGTTGATCCGCGCGATCGTCGCCCGCGGGACTCGGCACCGCCGAACCGCCACTGGATTCCGTCGACCCCGATCGCTAGCGGTGTGGCTGGCGCGGAGGCGGGTGTCGTTGTCGTTGACTGAGCTGAGTGCAATGGTCATCGTGATCGCGGCCGGTGTTGGGCTCTTCGTGTACTGCTCGTCGGTGTCGACGAATGGCCAGCAAGGAATCTCCGACAAGGCGGCCGCGCTCGGTGGCGCATCGGCGACCGTTCCGATCGCTTCGGCGCGAGCAGTGTCACTCGGTGACGATGGGTTTCCCGGCGGCCTTCCATCCGGCTGGACCGTGGTGTGGGCGGCCAGCAACGCCCACCCGACCGCTGATGTCGCCACCGATCTGCTGGCCATCGATCCAGCGACGTTCCCAGCCGCTGTGGACTGGCGCAACTCCTTCTCCGACGTGCCGATCTCATCGCTGATGCACGACCTGGCCGGGTCCAAGGCGTTCGTTGTCGACATCGTCGTAGCCGGCGACTACACCAACACGTTTCCCGACACGGGCACGTTGGAGGTGGTCAACTTTGTCAGCGTTCGTTATCGGGTCGTCGCCCGCATCGCCGCGGCGCCATGGCAACGCGAGCGATCCTCGATGGTGCTGGTCGACGCTCGTGCGTTGGCACCGTTGTTGCCGAACAGAGACGGCTCACTTCCTGGGCCGTCCGATACTTCGGAGCTCGATCACCTGTTTCGTACCTATGTGTGGTCGAACGGTGAGCAGGCTGATCTCAGCGCGGCGATCGGTCCTGCGGCACTCGACGCCGACTCGCCGAACATCCCTACCGCGGAACGACTCCCTGCCTTCGTCGCGTTCACGCTCTCCCTGCCGTACCTCCGCCTCGTAGGCATCGCCCTTCTGATCGTCGCGCTCGCGTCGATCGTCGTCCTGGGTGCGCGCCGTCGCGGCGAACTGGCGATCGAGCTGGCGATGACCGACAAGATGGGTCTGCCGCGACGAACGATTGTGGCGGCTGTGGCCGGAGCAGCCGTGCTGCTTGGCGTGCTCGGATCGCTGATCGGAATCGCGATTGCCAGGTTGCTCGTCGCCTTCATGACCCACCGGCTCGACCCCGGACCTGCGTTCGTGCCGCATTTCGCCGGCACGGTGTCTTGGAGCGCCGGGATCGTGGCGCTCGGCGCCGTGGTGTTGGTCTCGGTGATAGCGGCATGGATGGAGATCGGCGGGGCGCGTCGCGCCCGGGTGTCGGAGGTGCTCCGTGGCTCCGACTGATGTGGTCGCCGGTTGCAGCGGCTTGGTGCAGATCTACCGCGTCGACAGTGGAGAGGTCCACGCACTGCGCGGCATCGACGCTTCCTTCCTGGCCGGTGCGGTCACCGCAGTGGTCGGTCCTTCGGGAAGCGGAAAGAGCACCTTGCTGCGGTCCCTTGCTCTCGTCGAACGACCCACGGCCGGAGCGCTGACGATCGCCGGGGTCGACGCGATGGCTGCGGCGCCGCGCACGCTCAGGCGACTGCGCCGCACAACTGTCGCAGTCGTGCTGCAGCGGCCGACGCACAACCTGTACACGCACTTGACGGTCACCGAGCACCTAGAGCTGGGCGCACGTCATCGGGGAGCGAGCCGCGATGACGTCGAGCGGGCCATCGAGCAGGTCGGGCTCATTGCTCGGCGGCGCAGTCGGCCCACGCAGCTGTCGGGCGGTGAGCAGCAACGTCTCGCGGTGGCGATGGCCTCGATCGGCAACCCAGCGCTGCTGCTGGCGGACGAGCCCACTGCCGAGCTCGATGCCGGCAGCGCCGTAGCCGTGATCGACTTGCTCCGCGACAGTGCGGCGCGTGGCGCCTCGGTTGTGGTCAACACCCACGATGCGGCTGTCGCCGCGGCAGCCGACCGTGTGCTCTCGCTCCACCACGGCACCTTGCACAGCGAAAGGTTCCGGGGTTCGGCAACGGTCGCGGTGATCGACGCCGTCGGCCGGGTGCAGCTCCCGCCCGAGTTGTTGAGCGAGTTCCCCGACCTTCGCGCCGAGATCCGATTCGAAGATGGCGCGGTAGTTCTACGACCCATGAATCGTCCGACGAACGGCGGGACTGGCGATGAGTGACCTCGTCCTGACAACGCCGGAGTTGATCGTCAGCGCCGTCGGGGTGTCGCGCACGATCAGCGCGGCATGGTTCCTCGATCACTCTGCTCACCCCGACGACGGTTCATCTCCGAACGGGAACGCTCGTTGCCCTGGCCGGTCCGTCAGGCTCCGGCAAGACCACGTTGTGCAACATCATCATCGGCTGGGAAGAGAGCAACACCGGTTCGGTGCAGTGGTTCGACGACGAGGCGAGGTCTTGGGCGCGGCTGGCTGTCGCCCCGCAATGCCTCGCTCTGCTGCCGTCACTCGACCTCCGCGAGAACCTGGTGCTCCCTTTCTGGTCGACCCGTCGCGACGTGCCGACGACCGAGCTCGACGATCTGGCAGTTCGACTCGAGATCGACGCTCTGCTCGGCAGGCACCCATCGCAGGTGTCGTTCGGCGAGCAGCAGCGTGCTGGGATCGCTCGAGCGCTGCTGGGCACGCCGCGACTTGCGGTGCTCGACGAGCCGACGGGCCACCAGGACGAAGCCCGCGCCGCGCTCGTCGTCGAGGCCCTCCTAGCGGCGAGGGCCCGCGGCACGTGCGTGTTCGTGGCCACACACGATGCCGACGTCATTGCCGCCGCCGACGAGCTCATCCTGCTCGAGTCACCGCTGGCCAGTCGCGCTCCCTCCTGACCCCTGCTCGCGAATGGGCGCGATTTCGGAAGTCCCGCTTCGGATTACTCGCCCATGCAACCCCATTGGGCGTCACCGTTGACGTGTCGCTTCCATTTTCGCGCCCAAGTGATCAGAGCGGGTGATCAGCCGAAGCCAACCGCGGCGAGTGCGGCACGCAGTTCACGTTCCCATGCGTCTGGATCGTTCACCGGCTCGATGGCAGCGTGCATCGGATCGCTGAGGAACACCTCGACCGCATCTACCAACGAGTGCGGGTCCGTAGTGCTCGCCGCGGCCCCGCCGAGCTCCAATTCGTGCATCAGATTCTCGCGGCCATGGCCCGGTACCACATCGATGAGGATGAGCCCGCGTCCCACCACGCGTGCTTCGCGGCAGGTGTCGCCAGACGACGAGATCACGACATCGCTGGCTGCCATCAATTCGGGAATGCGGCGAGTGAAGCCGAACGGGATGATTCGCTTGTCGACGGCGGCGTACCCCTGCAGGGTGCGTTGCAGCGACTCGTTGCTGCCGGCGACCGCCAGCACCCAGATGCCAGAGCGAGCGAGCTCGCGTGCGCACTCGGCTACGGGCCCGAGGCCCCAAGCACCGGACATCATCAGCGCGCAGCGGGCATCGTCGGGCACGCCGAGTGCGGCGCGGGCGACGTGCTTGGGTGGTGCGGAGTAGAACTCCGGCCGGGTTGGCGCTGTCACGACCGCGACTCGCGCCCGCGGCCGCAGCCCTTGCACGGAGCGGGCACCTAGCGTTGACGTAACGAGGAAGACGTCCGTGGCCTCATGAACCCACAACCGGTGGGCGTAGGAGTCGGTGATGAAGACCGCCGCCACGACGTTCGGGTGCTCTGACTTGTAACGCGTGGCCGCGGCAGCGCCAGTGGCGAAGACCGACACGATGAGATCCGGAGGGAATGCGTTGGTCTCTTCGACGAAGTGCGGATACATGGTGCGCAGAGCGGCGCGGTCGAGGAGGCGGGCAAGCCACCCGCCCGTTCGGAGCTGGCTGAAGTGCAGAGCGTCGTACAACGGCGTGATCCTCAGCAACGTGCGGAAGACCCGGTCACCAACAGTGCTCGCCCTACCCCCGAGCAGCGCAATGGCGTCGACGATGCGGCACTCGACGTCGAGTGGTTCGAGGGCCACAGCTGTTGCCTCGGCGACCGTGTCGTGGCCCTTGCCGAAGCGGCCAGAGATGATGAGGACCCTGCGAGTCACGTTCCATCGACCAGCTGATCGATGGTGACCGCGCTCAACCCGGAGGCTCGTATGCACGCCTCGATGAGGGGCAGCGCCCCGAGTACACGGTCGGTGGAGCCGGAAGGATTGCTCACGTCGGTGTCGTGGAGCAGGACGATGGCGCCACGGTCCGTCGCCCCGATGACATGTTCGGCGACAGCATCGGCTGACGGCAGCGACCACTCGCTGCCCGTCGCACTCCAGAGCGCAAGCAGGAGATCGGCCCGTCGTGCGTGCCACATCGTTGCCGCGGTCACGTGTCCGTATGGGGGTCTGTACCAGCGCGGCCGAGGCAGCCCGGCGTCAGCATGTGCACTGAGGGCGCGGCGCAGATCGGTGCCGACCCAGTGCGGCGAGTGAGCGAAGTGCGACTCGTGTCGATCGCCGTGCGTGCCGACCGCGTGGCCCCGTTGCGCGATCTCAACGGCAAGTTCGGGATGGGCACGCACCTGGCTGCCCAGGCAGAAGAACGTCGCGCGCATGCCAAGTTCGTCGAGCCGGTCGAGCACGCGCTCGGTGTAGTCGGGTGCCGGTCCGTCGTCGAACGTGATGGCCACCTGTGGTTTGCTCGGCCCGCGCCATCGGCAGCGGCCACCGGGCAGGGCGCGCGCCGCGGTCCACTGGCCGAGGATCAAGGTGCTGGGCAGCATGTGGCCAAGGGAGAGGGCGCCGGTGGCTCCGAGCACAAGACGGCTCGGACGCACGAGTCAGCCCTCTCCGAGCGTGGTCAGGTCGTTGATCTGTCGTTCGAGGTAGCTGTCGACGACGAGGCGCAGCCCTTGTCCGAACGGCACGACCGGCATCCACCCGAGCAGGCGTCGGGCCTTGTCGGCGCTGACGAGCTTGCCGGCGTAGTCACTGGCGCGGGCCGGCACATGTTCGACGCGCACGTGATCGCCGACGATCGCCAGGATCCCATCAGCCAGGTCGCGGACGCTGACCTGGTCGGTGCCTTCCAAGTTGAACGTCTGGTTCTCGGCTACCGGCGAGAGCGCCCGGAGATGAGCGTCGCACAGATCGGAGACGTACACGTAGTTGCGAAATTGGCTGCCGTCACCGTCGATGGTGATCGTCTCGCCGCGCAGCGCCCGGTTGATGAAGATGGGCATCACCAACTCGTCTCGCATGCGCGGACCGTAGGGGATTCCGTAGCGCAGGATCGTGTAGCGCTGGCCGTACAGCTCGAAGTAGTTGCGCACGATCATCTCGGCGGCAATCTTGGAGCTCGTGTAGATGTGCCCCGAGTTGGCCGGGTTGAACGGCTCGTCCTCGTCGAAGGGGCCCGGCCCATCGGCCGCGGCGTACACCCACACCGTGCTGGCCAGAACGGCGCGCCCCACGCCCGCTCGGCGCGCTGCTTCCCAGACCCTGGCCGTGCCAAGGACGTTGACGGTGACGGTGTCGAGTGGGTTTTGGAACGCTGTGTTGATGTTCGAGACAGCAGCGAGGTGGAACACGACATCGACACCTACGAACGCGGTCTGTCAACGACTCGTCGACTGCGCCGATGTCGAGTTGATGGAAACCCACGTCGGAACGGTGCGGTGGAGACAAGTCGATGACATCGACGTTGTGCCCAGCGGCGACCAGCGCGTCGACGAGGTTGGAGCCGATGAAGCCGGACCCGCCGGTGACTGCGATGTGCTGGTGATCAGCCATTTTCGGCGAGCACCTCTTTGACGCTTCGGACGACATACTCGGCCTCGGCATCGGTCATGTCGGAGTGGAGGGGGAGGCAGACATGACGGGCACAGATGTCGTCGGTGACCGGCAATGCGTCGTGGGCTATGCCGGCGAAGACCGGTTGGTCATGCAACGGTTTGGCATAAACCTCGCCGCTGGCAGACACTCCGTGCCGTTGAAGGAGAGCTTGTTTGAAACCGGCTCGGTCGATGCCGTGGTCGAGCACGGCGACGAACTTGTAGTAGTTGGAGACGCAGTTCGGGGAGGAGCGAGCGGTGTGATCCGAGGGCAGTCGGACAAGGCCTCTTGGTAGGTCTGAGCGACTGCGGTGCGATGGGCAATGATCTCCTCGAGGTGGCCCAATTGCACGACGCCGATTGCGGCGTGCACCTCTGACATTCGCCACGCGGCGCCCATGCGCACGTGGTCGCCGCCAAGGAACCCCGCTTTGCCCTGGTCCCGGTAGATCCTTGCCTCATCGCGAAGGCGTGTGTCAGAGGTGACGATGCAGCCACCTTCGCCAGTTGTGATGACCTTTGTCGGGTAGAAGGAGAAGGCCGCCGCGACTCCGAATGTGCCGGCGAGCCGGCCATCGCATGACGCGCCGTGAGCGTGAGCGGCGTCCTCCACCAACCACCAGTTGCGCCGCTTGCACAGATCGGCGATGGCTGCGGTGTCGGGGCTGACGTAACCACCGATGTGCACATGCACGACTCCGATGGTGTCGGCGGTCGCTGCTCGCTCGACCGTCGCCGGGCTGAGGGCAAGCGTTCCGGCATCAATGTCTGCGAAACGAACGCGCCCGCCGGCATGGATGACCGCTGCAGCGGTGGCGAAGAAGGTGTTGGACGGTACGACCACCTCCTTTCCCGCGACATCGAGGGTGCGAAGGATGATCTCCAGCGCGCTGGTGCCGCTGCTGGTGGCGATCGCGTGAGGAACGTTGTGGCGCCGGGCAAAGTGCTCCTCGAACTCACGAGTTTGCGGTCCGAGGGTGAGCGAACCGCTCTGCATGGATTCGTCGATCCTGCGAAGGATCGCGGCGCGGTCGTCGGCTGCAATCACCACCCTGGCTGCCGAGATTCTCAATGTAGACCACCCTCTCCCACAGACGCAGCCATCGCAGGGTTGACCGAACTCGTCGCGATCAGCATCAGGCTGCGGATCATCACCGCAAGCGATACCACCACGACCGGACCGCGCCACCCCCCTAGATGCACCTGCTCGCCGAACAACGCGACGCCGATACTACTCGCCACGATCGGCTCGGCCACGGTCAACATCGGCAACGTGGCAGTGGCCCGGCCGACCTGATACGCGCTCTGCACGAGCAACATCGTGATGATCCCGCCTACGACAACCGCATAGGGTTCCCAATTGGCGACGGTGCTCCAACCACCGTTGCGCAACCGGTCACCGAACGCCTTTGCCAACACTGCCATGAGTGCCTCGGCGCACGCCGCCGCAAACGCGAAGAGCAGTGCTCGACGAACGTCGTCGGTAGTGCGTGCGACCGTCAAGGTGAGCACGATCACTGCAGCAATGACTGCCACCAGAATCAGCCATGCGCCCGCCCCTGCCGAAGCGGTGCTGTGCTCGGTGGGACGTGCGATGGCGAGAAAGGCCGCGAGGCCACCGAGGGTTCCCGCCACGGCGAACCAATCCCGTCGGCGCAACGCACGCCGCCCGAGGCGGCTGCTGAGCAACAATGAAACGACGAGGCTCAAGGTGAGAATTGGCTGCACCACGACCAGTGAGCCAACTGCCAACGCCGCCGTCTGCAACGCAAAGCCGCCGCCGTCGCCGACCACGCCGATCAGCCAGCGAGGGCGCGCCATCAGTTCGAACAGCAGCCGCGGGCGCAACGATCGGTTGGGGTCGCTGCCAGCGGCCTCGTGATGCTGCAAGGCCACGGCGACCCCGTACACCACAGCCGACAGCAAGGCGAGTATCACCATCACAGCGGGTCAACCATTTCGAGAACGCGCCAACGTATTCCGTTGCAGGGGATATGCGAGCTGGGCGCGGAACCCGAGAGGCACAGTGCTGTGGTCGATGCCCACCGCCGTCACGGGATGTTCGCCGGGATGGCGAAAGGTTCCGAACACGACATCCCACAGCGGCGTGAACCCTGCGAAGTTGGCGTCGTGCAGGTCACGATCCATGGCGTGATGGACGTAGTGGTTCTGCGGTGTGGGCAGGATCCAATGAGCAGCCGACGGGAAGGCCTGGGAGACGTTCGAGTGAGCCAGGGCTCCCTCGAAGTTGTTCCACAGCGCGATCCATACGAGCACCCGGCTGGGCACGCCCAACGCGTACAGGGGCAACAGCATGACGAACTGCCGGATCACGTCCTCACCGACGTGGATCCGGTTGCCCTTGAAGACGTGCATGTCTGCCACGTCGTGATGAAGTGCATGAAATCGCCAGAGGCCAGATCGGTGGAAGCATCGATGCGACCAGTAGCCGACGAAGCTCGACAGAACCAGAGCCAGCAACACCTGAAGCCCCTGAGGCCAATCGCTCGGCCACTTGGGCGCATGCCCGTCGAGCGAGCCCACGGCGCCGATCATCCCGACCGATCCGGCCGCCAACGCACCGGCCAAGGGCCGACCCAGTCCACCCACGAGGATGCCGTGGCCAATGTCTTTGGGCAACTGAGGATCGCCTAGCGGCCTGACGCCCTGCCGTCCGGGGAGAATCCGTTCGAGCGCGAACACCAGGGCGAAGTTGGCGGTCGAAACACCGAACGCCCACATGCCGATCGGAAACCCCCTGCCGAACCCCCACCCCGCTGCGACCAGCGAGCCAACCATCACGCACGGCCAGATGCCATAGGAGATCAACCGCTTGCACGACGCGCTCATACCACCCATGTTTTCACAGCGGCCATGACCGTGATCGCGTGATCTCCGACACGGCGACACGGCGAAGGCCGACTGTCGCGACAACTGGCGGAACCACCACGGGCCGGTGGTCGACAGCGACGACCTTTTCCGACATGGACTACCTTTGGAGAGGCAATGAGCGGCGTACTCGACGAGAGCGTCATCGTGGACCTTTCGGACGCGAGACCACGATGATTCGGAGGATCGCGCCCGCATTGCGGCACCCCACCAACCGCGACCTCGCGGAGTTTCACCGGTATTGGGCGGAGAGCCACGGACCGCTGTACGCCAAAACGGCAGCGCTCCGACGCTACGTGCAACACCTCACGCTCGCGGAGGCGTACGACGACGACCCGGCACCAACCTTCGACGGGGCCTCGATGTTCTGGTTCGACGACCTCGAGGCGATGTTGTCGCAAGACAGCGATCCGGACGCCGTCGAGTTACGGAACGCGGTGATCGCCGACGACGCCCAGCTGTTCGACCGGTCGACAAGCTGGCCGACGGATCACCGCAAGGCGAGCGTGGTCGGGACGGAGCACGTCGTACTCGAGGGGGCCACGACACCCGACATGGTCAAGGCGATCTTCACGGTCGCTCGTCGCCCTGGTTTGACACTCGAGGAGTTCAGCGATCACTGGAAGTCGCAACATGGTGAGCTCGTTGCCCGGCTTCCGGGCATCCGGCGGTACGTCCAGACTCACGCTGTCCCCGAGTCGTACGCGCTGACCGGCACCATGGCCCCGACTCACGACGGCTTCTCCGAGCTGTGGTTCGACGACTACGCGGCGTGGAGGCGGGCGTATGCGTCGCCCGAGTGGTCGGCGGTGGCCGAATCGTCCAAGCGCTTGATCGGCACTCCCGTTGCTTACGTCGTCGGGCGCGAGCTGATCCAGAAGGGTTGGGCCTGATCGATCACAGATCGGCCGGCAGCGACGGTCGCGGGCTGAGACCAGCGGCGCGGTAGCAGGCGTCGATCAAGCGCATGTTGGCGACCGAGTCGGCGCCCGAGGTCGGAGGGGGCGTGCCGGTGGTGACGGCGGCGACGAACGACCGGAGCTGATGCTCGTACGTGCTCGACCGGTCGACGTCCCATCGAAGCTGGCCCTCGTTGCGGTCGACAACCAACGTCGCTCCGAGCTGCGGAAGCACCGGGTTGTAGGCGGTGAGAACGCCGTGCTCGCCCACCGCTCTGAAATACACCTCGGGCTCGGGTTGTGGATGGACCATCGAGGACTCGATCGATCCGAAGGTGCCCGACGCCCACGTCAGCCGGGCGCTGAAGGATTCGTCGACCTCCGGAGTCCGACACACCGCGTGGGCCTCGACGACCGTCGGCTCATCACCTGTCAGCCATCGCAGCCAGTGCAGTGGATAGCAGCCGACATCCATCAGGCATCCGCCCCCGAGCGACAGGTCCCACCGGATGTCGCCTTCGTCGAAGAAGTGGCCGGGCAGGTTGGCGACGGCCGTCACCTGCGTGATCGCGCCCAGCATCCCGGAGTCGAGCACACCGCGGATCTGGGTGACATACGGGTGGTACCGCCAATGAAAGGCTTCCATGAGGATCAGTCCCGACTCGGCAGCGCAGGCCACCATCTCACTCGCCTCGGAGGCGTTGGCTGCGAGCGGCTTCTCGCACAGCACGTGCTTGCCAGCGGCGAGCGCGGCCATCACCGGCTGTCGGTGATGGCTCGCAGGCGTGGCGACGTACACGGCGTCGATCGAGTTGTCGTCGAGCAACGCCGCGTAGTTGGGGTGAACGTGAGGAATTCGCCACCGCTCGGCGGCCCGGGCCCCGCGTGCCGGGTCGCGGGCGGCGATCGCCGCCAGTTCCACGCCGGGGACCACACGGCTGGGTTCGACCATTGCCGACTCGGTGATCCGAGCGACGGCGATCAGCCCGAGGCGCATTCCCGCGACCGTCCTGCTTGTGAGCCGCTCTCCTGAACAAGCCGCTCCCCACCGGCGGGACGCTGGCGCTGCAAGCGGCCTCGGGCGTGATCAGTCACTTCCCCGATGTCGACGCAAGAGGTTACGACTACTGCGACGCGTTCGTCGGGGTGATGCGTGCCTACGAGGCGGCCAAGGTCCCGATGGACGTCTTCGCCGCCAACCCGTTCGACCACAATCCGGTGCTGGCAGCGCTCGACCGCGTTGAAGTCACGGATGTATCCCGGGTGACGGGTCTTCCACAGGATCTCTGTTATGGGGCGCGGCCATGCGGATCTTCCTGTGGGCCCGAGCGTCGGATCCTCGTCGGAGGTGTTGCCACGTCGCCGCATCGACGTCACCCGTACCCGGCGAATCGATCGGGCTTGATCCTGACGATCACGCGCTCGGACACGATCTCCGGCTGATAGTCGGTATTGAGGTATTGTTTGGAGAGCATGTCTATATGCTCACGAGCAGGTAAACCGGCGATGGTTTCGACAACTCGGCCGCGCACTTCGATGTACGTGTAGGGATTGTTGTTGTCCCAGATCGTCAGCGTAACGCGTGGATCACGCTCGATGTTCTGGTACTTCGTGCGGTGCCGCTCCGTGTTGATGATGACGTGCTCATCATCGCAGTCGACCCACATGATCTGCGTCTGTGGGTGACCACTCGGAAACAAGGTGGTAAGAGCAGCAAAGTTGTTGCCCTTACAAAGGTTGAATAGTTTCTGGTTCAGCATCAACAATCGAGCATATCAAGCGACCGGCTTTGGCAGTGCTCCGGATGGACGGTTCCGGGGACTGGGTCGAGCAAGAAGGAACCCCGCCGAGAACGTTGCGTCGGGCGAGAGCTCGTCGCCTTCAACGTCGTGATCCAGACTGGCAGCCGTGTACCGAGCGGCCGCTCTCATTGCTTCGGGACAGTGGCGGTCAATGTGACGACCAGGATCTCGCCCGTGACGTGGTCCGTACCGCCATCGATGGGGAAGTCGGCCTCCGGTACTGTCTCTGCGATCGCTCCGGCGAGGCCACCGTTGCCGACGACGGCGTCCAACACTCCTCCGCAGCCGCTGAGGTTCAGCTGCACCGAGCTCGCGCCCGGGTCGATCTTGACCTGCAAGGTGCGGGCCAGCTCGAACGGCGCCGTCAGACGACCGTGATGAGCGACCGCGATCTCAAACCAGCGCTCAGCGTCGTCAGGGTCGGCCAGCAGGGCTCGACATCGCGCAGCAGTGGCGACCGGCCACTTCTCGTTCATCGTTGCCGCGCCGGACTCGAACCGGGCCAGCGCTTGCAGTGCTTCGTGCCGGCGACCGGATCGGACGAGCGCCTCGATGTGATCTGCCTGCCACCAGATGCAGCTCGGGTTGGTCATTCCATGCGCTGTTGCAGACGCATCGACGCGGTCGAGGTGGGTCGCGGCGGCAACGGAGTGACCGAAACCGAGCTCCAGCAGACCGAGCGCCGAATTCGCCCACATCGCCACGGTGCCGAAGCCCATCGGTTCGCCGACGACGAGCGCTTCCTCGGCCTTGCGGCGGCACTCGTCCCCCCGGCCGAATGCTGCGTCGAGGTGCGCGCCGAAGGCGACCAGCCAGAGGCGGGCGCCGGTCAGCGTCACCTCGTCGACGATGTCGCTGTTGGCGAGCTTCCACGCCTCGGCCCATCGACCCGATCGCCAGCACAGCTCCGCGAGGATGGCCACAGCTTGCGCGGCAGTGGTCGAGTGCGCCCGCCGCTTGGCGCGATGGGCCACTGCGGCGAGGTAGACGCGGCCGGCCTCCCAGCGCTCGGTGTAGACGTGCAGGATGCCCACGACTGCGAGGAACATGTCGACATCGGGGAGGTCCGTGTCGAGCAGCGCGTCGGCGACCTCCGTCAACTGCCCGAAGCGCTTCTCGAACTCGGCGACGTCGCCGTGCTGGAGGCTGAGGTACGCCTCGACCAACGAGGCAGCGACGTCGTTTCCGGCCGCGCCGACGGCGGCGAGAGAGCTTGCCCTGCGGGCGATGACGAGGCCGCCGACGATGTCGGACGACATCATCGACGTGTTCGCCGCGTGCGCGAGCAGGAGCGCGGCACGATCGACGTCGTGCGGTTCGACCAGTGCGGCCTCGGCGACGAGACGATCGCGCGCATGCACAGGTCCGCGCTGCCACAGCTCGATCTGGCCGATCTGCAACACGATGTCGGCGCGCAGGAGCGGATCGTCCGAACCGACGTACGCAGCTTCGAAGGCATGGGACGCTGCGGCCCCGTGACCGCAACTGGTGAAACCACCAGTTCTGCTCGCATGCCGCGTCACGTCGCGGGCAAGATCCAAGACCGCTTTCAACTCGAGCAGCCACCCCAGCGGTACCCAGTGCTCCTCGTCGATGCTGCGCGGCGCGCGTCCAGTCGTTTCAATCGCTATCTGTTGAGCGGGTGACGGGAATCGAACCCGCATAGCCAGCTTGGAAGGCTGGAACTCTAGCCATTGAGCTACACCCGCGATGGTGGGACCGGGAGCTTATCCCGACACCCGGTCGACCGCAGGCGACGAAATGGGCGCCGGCGGACCGAAGCGCCGCCCGCGACCGGCTCGATCGGTTGGAGTCGAGCCACCGCCCGCGGCGCGGTGTCGGCCCATCTGCGTCACAATGGACTCATGTACGCCCAGAACATCCTCGCCGCCAGTCTCCTCCCCAGCGTGCCGGACGACGAGCCGGCCCAGTCGCTGTGGGAATGGGGGTACGACGGCGTCGAGGTGGGGATCTGGGAATGCCACCCAGGCGAGATCGTCGGTGCGACGGGTGACTACGACGAGATGATGTGCATGGTCTCCGGCCGCGTCACAGTTGCCCACGCAGGCGGTGACTACGACATCGCCCCGGGAACGTTGTGGGTCACCCCACGCCACTGGGAGTCGACGTGGACCGTGCATCAAACCGTGCGCAAGTTGTACGTGATTGACAACCGGCCGGGCCAGGCCGCCCCTGCGGCCCACCTCGCCAACGCGCACACCGTGCCGCTCGGCCCTTCCACGCCGCGGGCCAATCCCATCAAGGGCGAACCGCACGAGTCAACCGCGGAGCTGTGGGTGCACAACGGGTTGAACGTCGGCGTGTGGGAAGCCACGTTCGGAAGTTTCCCTGCGAGTCGCGACGGTTATGACGAAGTGTTCCTCTGTCTTTCCGGCCGAGCAACGATGACTGGCAACGACGGCGTGCGCTACGACCTGTCACCCGGGTCGGTCCTTTTCACGCCAGCTGGGTTCACCGGGCGCTGGGATGTCACCGAGACGTTCCGCAAGGTCTACTGCATCATCAAGCGGTAGTTCCGATGAGCGCCGAAGCGGGCGCGGGCTCGGCGCAAGTTTCCCGTGAGTAGGCTCATCCCAGTGGATCTGGTAACGACACTTCCGGCTCGGTGGTACACCGACCCCGACGTATTCGAACGCGAACGGCGGCCCATCTTCGGCTCCACGTGGGTGCACGTCGCCTACGACCATCAACTGCGCCGCCCCGGTGACTACGTCGCCGAGAACCTGGCCGGCTGGCCGATCTTCGTGCGGCGCAACGAGGACAAGAGCCTCGCCGGGTTCTACAACCTGTGTCCGCATCGCGCCGGGCCGATCGTGTGGGACGGCGAGGGTCATCAGGCCAACCTGGTCTGCCGTTACCACGGTTGGGCGTTCCGCGACAACGGCTGCCTGCTCAACGCCCGCGACTTCGGTGGCGACGTGCCCGGCCAGATGGACCTCCTGCCGATCCAGGTCGAGTCGTGGCGGGGCATGGTGTTCGTCTGCCTCGATCCCGACATCGCCCCGTTGCACGAGTGGCTCGGCGCCTTTCCGGGCGAAGTCGCCGACGTGCCGCTCGAGTCGTATCGCTTCCACAGCCGCAGCGTTCGCAGCGTTGCCTGCAACTGGAAGACGTATGGCGACAACTTCATGGAGGGCTATCACTTGCCCACGGTTCATCCGGCGATGAGCCGAGATGCCGATGCCCTGAACTACAAGGTGATCATCAAGGGTGACAAGCGCTGGAACATTCACGTGATGCCACCGCGCGACGAGTCGACGTTCGGCGTGTTCGGTTGGTTCTGGCCGACGTTCGCGTTCGATGTGTTCCCAGGTGGTTTCGCCGTCGAGCGATGGCTGCCGCGCGGTCACAGCCATTCCGAACTGATCTTCGAGTACTTCTTCGCCGACAACACCGAGCACGATGTCGAGGCGATCATCAAGTTCAGCGAGCAGGTGGCCGACGAGGATGCCCGCGTCTGCGAGCACGTGCAGCGCAACCTCGACTCCGGCAACTACGACATCGGTGTGCTCAGCCCGAAGTGGGAAGAAGGCATCCGCGTGTTCCACGAGTTGGTGCGCGAGGCCGTCGGCCCGCTCGACTGAAGTCGGTCGGAACAGGGCCAAAGGGCCCTACCACCAGGCCCGGCGCAGTTACACACTGGCGGAAACCGTCAGGACCTATCGCGGCCTCTCCACTCGAGGTTTGGAGCGACGATGACGATGACCGCAGTGCTGAACGATGAACCTGTGTTCGACGTGGGCGCTCAAGGGCTGGTCAAAGCACCCACAGGCGTGAGGGGCCTCGACCAGGTCACGAGCGGTGGTCTTCCGAAAGGGCGAACAACGCTGATTGCCGGTGGTCCCGGCTCTGGCAAGACGCTACTCGGCGTCGAGTTCCTCGTTCACGGGGCGCTCGACTACGGCGAGACCGGCGTCCTGCTGGCATTCGAGGAGTCGGCGGCAGACCTGTCGGCCAACGTCGCCTCGCTCGGGTTCGACCTCGATCGGATGCAGGCGGAACGCTTGCTGGTGATCGATTCGTTCCGGGTCGGGGCACAGTCGCCCACCGAATCCGCCGCTGACTACCTCGCAGGGCTGTTCATCCGTCTCGATTGTGCGGTGGATTCCGTCGGGGCGAAGCGGGTGATGCTCGACTCGATCGATGTGCTGTTCGACGCGCTCGACGACGTCGCCTCGATTCGAGCCTGCCTGACCCGATTGTTCCGTTGGTTGAAGGAACGAGATCTGACCGCCGTGGTGACGAGTGAGAAGGGCTCTGGGCTGATCACCCGCCTCGGAATCGAAGAATACGTCTCGGACTGTGTGATCACGCTCGATCACCGCGCCCATGATCAGATCTCGACGCGCAGGCTGCGAGTCGTGAAGTATCGCGGTTCGCCGCACGGAACGGACGAGTTCCCGTTCCTCATCACCGCTGAAGGCATCGTCGTCCTTCCGTTGACCTCGCCGCAGCTCGACCACGGCGCCTCGACGGAGCGGATCTCCACCGGGCTCTCCCGTCTCGATCACATGCTCGGCGGAGGACTGTTTCGCGGCGCCAGCGTGTTGGTCAGCGGAGAAGCCGGAACTGGCAAGACGACGCTGGCAGCAAAGATGGTCCAGAGCGCTTGCGAGCGCGGCGAGCGGGCCGTGTTCGTGTCGTTCGAGGAATCGCCGGCGCGATTGGCGTTGCACATGGCGTCGGTCGGCCTCGATCTGAACCACTGGGTCGACCAGGGTTCGCTGTGCCTCTGGTCCGCACGTCCAACGGCACATGGTATCGAGATGCACCTGGCGTCGCTGCTGCACATGATCGACGAGTTCCATCCCTCGATCGTCGCGCTCGACGCCATGACCAGCCTGGCCAACAGTGGCGTCGCCGGTGACGCGACATCGCTCATCACCCGCGAAGTCGATCTGCTGCAGTCTCGTGCAATCACGTCCGTCATGACGGAGTTGACGCACGTCGGCGCCAAGCGCAGCGATGTCGGGGTGTCGTGGCTGATGGACACCTGGGTGGTCCTGCGCAACGTAGAGACCAACGGTGAGCGAAACCGTCTGCTCTTCGTGCAGAAGTCCCGAGGCACTGCCCATTCGAATCAGGTACGGGAGTTCGTCCTCAAGGACACAGGGATCGAGCTGCTCGACGTATCAGTGGGGCCGAACGGCGCTGTTCTCGGCTCCGCCCGGCTGGTCCAAGAGGCCGAAGGCCGCTTCGCAGCAGCCCGGCAGTTGGACGACATCCACCGTCGCCAGGATGAGCTCGAGCGACTGCAACACGAAGGAGCGCTTCGCGCCGACATCACCCAAACCAACGAAGATGCCATGGGAGCACATCGATGGGCCGACGATGACTGAGCCGAATCGCTGATCCACGCGGCGATGCGGGCTCGATCGAAGCGAAAGTAGCTGCAACGCTCTTGACTGCCCGTGCGACTGGAGCAGTGTGAACGAGGTGCCGAGAACAGCGCTTCACCAACACCTGCGAATAGTCGACGGCCGGAAGCGGTCGTCGCCGAGTACGTTGGTGCGTCGGGAGGCCGAGATGACGACTGTGATACCAACCACTTCGCACTGGGGCGCATACGGGATGCGGGTCGTGGACGGAGAGGTCGCGGAGGTTGTTCCACATCCGGCCGACCCAGATCCGTCGCCGTTGCTCGGTGGTGTCGCCAGTGCCGCACGTCATCGCACCCGCGTGTTGCGTCCAGCCATTCGACGTGGCTGGCTCGAGAACGGGCCTGGGCCCAGCGAGCGTCGCGGGCGCGATGAGTTCGTCGAGGTGAGCTGGGACGAAGCGATCGAAGCGGTGGCGATGGAGTTGGATCGAGTCCGCGGCGCGCACGGAAACGAAAGCATCTTCGGCGGCTCGTACGGCTGGGCGAGCGCGGGGATCTTCCATCACACCCAGACGCAACTGCAGCGCCTGCTGAACCTCACCGGCGGCTACACGCGATCAATCAACTCGTACAGCAACGGCACGTCGAGCGTGCTGCTGCCGCACGTCGTCGGCAGCGCCGAAGAGGTGATGCGTCAGCCCACATCGTGGCCGACGATCATCGAACACACCGACCTGGTCGTGGCCTTCGGCGGCATACCCGCCAAGAACGTGTTCGTAACACCGGGAGGGATGACCGAGCATCGCACTCGTGGCTACCTCGATCTAGCCGCCGAGCGGGGTGTCGAATTCGCGCTGGTCAGTCCGGTCCACAACGATCTGCCACCTCAGGTTCCATCGACGTGGTATCCGATCGTGCCCGGAACGGACGTGGCGCTGATGCTTGCACTTGCACATACCTTGCTGGTCGAGAACCTCGCCGATCGCGAGTTCCTCGCTCGCTACACATCGGGTGCCGACGTGTTCGAGTCGTATGTGCTCGGCAACAGCGATGGCGTACCGAAGAACGCCGAGTGGGCAAGCTCCCGATGCGAGATCCCGGCCGACGACATCCGGCAGTTGGCCCGACGCATGGCTGCGATGCGCACTCTGGTGACGGTCACCTGGTCGCTGCAGCGCATTCCTCACGGCGAGCAGCCGGTGTGGGCGGGGCTCGCGTTGGCGGCCCTGCTCGGCCAGATCGGCTTGCCCGGCGGTGGTTTCGGTCACGGATATGGATCGATGGGTGACGTCGGATCCGTCGGTCCCTCGATTGGTCTTCCGCACTTCTCGAAGGGCGGCAACAACGTCCGCACCTTCATCCCGGTGGCGCGCATTGCCGACATGTTGCTGTCGCCCGGGGAGGACTTCGCATACGACGGAGGCACGTACACCTATCCCGACATCCGGCTCGTGTACTGGGCCGGAGGCAATCCGTTCCACCATCACCAAGACCTCGACCGGCTGCGTCGAGCGCTCGGCCGAGCCGACACGGTCGTCGTCAACGATCCGTACTGGACCGCGATGGCCCGTCACGCCGACATCGTGCTGCCCGCCACCATTCCGATGGAGCGCGAGGACTTCGGCGGCGGCAGGCGCGACACGCACCTTGTGGCGATGCATCGGGCTACCACGGCGCCGGGCGAAGCGCTCGACGATCACGAGATCTTCCGCAGGATCGCAGAACAGCTGGGTGTTGGTGATGCCTTCACCGAAGGCAGAACGCCTCGTCAGTGGCTGGAGCACCTGTACGAGAACTGGCGCGAAAAGGTCGGCGGTGTCGTGCCACCCTTCGAGGAGTTCTGGGCGCAGGGTGGAGTTCAGCTGCCGTTCGCGGAAGAGCACCGCACGATGTTCGAACGGTTCCGGAGCGACCCTGAACAGTTCCGCCTGAAGACCCCGAGTGGTCGCATCGAATTGGCCTCGGAAGTGATCGCCGGATTCGGTTACGACGATTGCCCCGGGCACCCGGCGTGGATCGAACCCGACCACCGTCACGACGATTCGTTCCCCATGCACCTCATTGCCAACCAACCGTCGACACGTCTGCACGGGCAACTCGATGTGGGCGCTGTCAGTCTCGCCAGCAAGGTGCAGGGGCGCGAACCGGTCTTGATCAATCCGGCCGATGCACGAGCTCGGGGAATCGACGACGGCGATGTCGTCCGCATCTCCAGCAGCGTTGGCGCGTGCCTCGCCGGCGCAGTTCTGTCCAACGCGGTCCGCCCCGGCGTCGCCCAGTTGGCAACCGGCGCCTGGTACGACCCCCTGGAGCTCGACGACGGCTCGGTGGTGTGCGTACACGGCAACCCGAATGCTGTGACCGAGGACCGACCGACCTCACGGTTGTCGCAGGGTTGTGCAGGCCAGCAGGCTCGGATTCAGATCGAGCGCTTCGTCGGCCCAATTCCGCCTATTCGTGCCCACGAACCCCCAATGCTGATCCAACGCAGCCGCTCGAACTCTGCATGAGGTCGTAGCCGGTCACGGGATCCCCGCCTGGAGCGGAGAATCGGTGACCTGCGTAGATGGGCAGTGTCGGGATGGGGAGAGTCGAACAACCGACCCCTTGCTCCCAAATCTGAAAAGAGCCTGTTCAGAGGGTATTTTTTGATGTTGTTCGGTGTTGCGCAGTCCGTCTGGCTGGGGTGATTGAGGACTGTGCAACACGAGTTGGACGACGGCGGACCAGCCGGTGCTCGGTGGATTGATACATTCCCGATACGTCGTTGTGGTGTTCCGCCCTTTTCAAGGTGGCAGGGGGCCAAGCTCGCAAGGCCGACGTGGACTCGATCGGAACGCGAAGTGCAACGTTTTTCGTTGGCCGAACGACTGGAGCGGTGTGAGCGAGGTGTCGAGCGGATCAGCGCAGATCGAGGAGGTCTACCGGGCGCTCTCGGGATCGCTCGTGCGGCTCGCCTTCCTGCTCGTCGGCGATCGCGAGGAGGCCCGCGACATCGTGCAATCAGCATTCGCGTCGGCGAGCCGCCGGTGGGACGCGATCGATGATCCGCACGCGTACTTGCGTCGAGCTGTGGTGAATCGCGCCAACGATTCGCATCGGAAGGCGTTCCGACTGGCCAGGCATCCGCTGCCTGTGACTCGCGGTGATGGCGGTGAGCCTGAGCTCGACGGCGTGTGGCATTTCGTCCAATCACTTCCAACGGCGCAGCGCACCGTCGTTGTTCTGCGGTATTACGCGGACCTTGCTCTGGTCGACATCGCAGAGGTCATCGGCCGGCCGGCGAGCACGGTTCGTTCCGACCTGCGACGCGCCCTGATCAACTTGAAGGGAGAGCTCTCGTGATCGACGACCTGGAGCAACTCGAGGAGACGTTCGGGGCAACACTGAAGTTGGCATTGCAGCACGCCGCTCAGGCGGTCGATGTCGACGTCGAGCCGCCAGACGAAGAGGTCTTCGTTGCCGTGCTGGACGAGCCCGTGGTAGGCCGTCCGCGACGTTTTCTTGTCGTGGCGGCAGCGGCCGCAGCGCTTCTGTTTGCAGTCGCGGGCACGATCGTGGTCGTTCACGTCCGGCGGTCGGCGCCGTCGACACATGAAGCGGTCGAGATCGCACCCGGGTGGGCCCTGAGCCGCGAAGGCCCGCTCGGCATCCGAACTGGCGGCGTGTTCCTGTGGGACGGCTCCGGTGTAGTGCTGTGGGGCGGAGCGTCGTATGACAAGACGGGTCACCTCCAGCCTGCCGCCGACAACGGAGCCGTCTACGACGCGGCGAGGGACACTTGGAAGGTCATCGACAGTGCCCCGATTGCCGCGCGCCGGTCGCCCAGGGCAGTGTGGACCGGGTCGCGCGTCGTGATCTGGGGAGGCGTTGACGACGAGGGTCGCGGGCTTCACGACGGGGCACTCTTCGACCCATCCTCGGGTGTGTGGACCACGATGACCGATGCACCGGCGGAGGTCGCCGCCGTTGGCTCGGCTGCCGTGTGGACAGGAACGGAGATGCTCGTCTGGGGCGGGCCCGCCGGATCGAAGGGTGCGGCCTTCGATCCGAAGACCCAACAGTGGCGGCTGCTACCAGATGCCCCGATCGCCTCGCGGCCCATTGACAACGCCACCTGGACCGAGACGGAGATGATCGTGTGGAGCAACGGTGATGGCGCGGCCTACAACCCGGTCATCGACAAGTGGCGAACGATGGCGCCATCGCCCCTGAAGTCGGCTCAGCCGCGGGGTGTGTGGACCGGCAGTGCTGGTGATGTCGTGTTCCTCGGCGGCGCCAACACGCAAGGACTCAGCGAGTCAGCCGCGTACCGTCCGGTGACTGACACGTGGCAGATGCTGGCGCCTGGTCCGTCACATCCCGGGCTCGGCTTCGTATGGACCGGTAGCACGATCCTCGGAGTCGTCAAAGGTTCCGTCGTCGACTACGAGCCCATCATGGACACCTGGACCGAGACGGTGGCGAAGGTGAACGCATTTCCGTTTGGAACGTGGGCGGGCGACCGGTACGTGTTCGCCACTGACGACAACACGTCGAAGATCCGCATCGCTTTCTACCAACCACCCGAGACGATTCCGAAAGAACCAGTGCCGACCTACGATCTCCCGTCGGCCACGGCTCGGTTGACCAACGACGAGACCGGGATCGCCAAAGGCGCTGACGCCGCGCTCTGGGTCGACGACGATGGCACATACCTATCGCTCACCGTCATCCCTCGCGAACCCGGTGGACCGGTTGGCCTTCGCGAGCAGACCACACAGATCACCACGTTTGCAGTTGCTCGCGGCAAGGCGTGGTATGGCGAATTGGCGCTACCGGGAGGCGCGGTCTCCTCAGTTCTGTGGTGGGAACGTCCCGACCACAGCGTGTGGCTGATGAATGCCTATTGGTACGGCGCGGCTCCACCCGAGAGCTCGGACGCCCGACGCGACCAGTTCGTCCAACGGGCGCTCGACATCACCACGCCCGCTCAGGGCTCCTACGAGCTGCACGATCCCGGCATTCAACTCGTAGCTCACGAGCGAACCGGCGTACGTCGTAGTCGGGCACGCACTTGGAACGACGCCGGTCAGCAGATCGTGCTACTGGTGCTCGAGGACAGTTCGGGGGCGGAGTTCTCGAACCTTCTTTCCCAAGGCAAGCCCCACACGATCGCCATACAGTCGCGAGTGGGCTGGATGGTGACCGAAGCCGGCGGTGACACCACGGTCGGCTGGAAGGCCGACGACCTCACGCAGGCCTGGGCGGAGCTCACGATCCCGGCGGCGCTGGCGGGACAAGCCGAGGACATCGTCCACAGTCTGCGATTGTCTGGTTAGCGGACATCTCCCTGCAGCCGGCGCGAATCGAGGCGTCCGGCTGGTTGCCCACGCTAGTCATTCAGCGGTTCATGAATTGCCGGAAGACTGGCGCCGAACCGCGGATCTGTCGGCCGAGCGACGGGCGAAGACCTTGTCATCCCGCTCCATAACGGGGGAATTCGGCGCTACTCGTCGCGTTGCGATGGGATCGTACATCAGATAATCTGATGTGGTGATCGAAGTAACTGCGACCGAGGCGTCGAGACGTTTCGCCGACCTGCTCGATGGTGTCGAGCATCGCGGCGAGAAATACACAATCGTCCGTCGCGGGCGTGTCATCGCTCAACTCGAGCCGGCGATTGCCGCCAACGGAGCCGACGCGAAAGCGCTCCTGCGCCGCCATCGGGTCGACGTTGACTGGAGTGGGGAGATCACGGCCTTGCGTGACCAACTGGCCACGGAGGATCGGTTCTGACGCTGCTCCTGCTGGACACCAACGTCCTCATCGAAGCCGAACGCGCCGCGTTCGACCTGGACATATTGATCGCTGACGACGACGAACCCGCCGTTGCAGCCATCACCATCGCCGAGCTCGGCGTCGGGGTCCAGGTTGCGACCGGCAAACGTCGACGCGCGAGGAGCGAGTTCCTCGATGACATCATCAACAATTTGCCGGTCATCGGCTACGACCTCACCGTCGCTCGCGCACACACCGAACTGCTGATCGCGGTCCGCAAAACCGGTCGCCCGCGAGGTGCCCACGACCTCATCATCGCCGCCACCGCATTGTCGACCGGCCGGATCGTCGTCACCTCGGACATGCAGGGATTCGATGGCCTTCCCGGCGTCGAAGTCCGGCACCCGACCTGACGACGATCCGATCCGAACTGCCGATCGGATCGGTGGACACGACGCTGCTCATCGGCCACCATGCGCTGGTGAATGCGCGTTCTGTGTTGCTTCCTCAGCTCGCCGCGGCCGCGCTGCTGATTGCGTCGTGCTCGTCCGATAGAGCCGCGGTCGAGGCACCCAGCGTCGTTTCGACCGTCGTTGCCTCCTTGACGGTTTCGTCATCGCCGACAGCGACGCTGCCAAGCGGCCACACAACTGCTCTCACCTGTGCCGATTCCGGACACCCAACAACGCCACCGGGCGCCCGAGACATCAGTGCAAACGGGCTGACATTCAGCGGAGTGGAGCCAGTTCACGCACGACCCTCCAGCCCCGAGCCGGTCTCCAACGGTGCAACACGGCTCTTCTTCGAGAAGGTCTTTCTCTACGTTTCTACGTCGGCGTCATCCACCACGCGAATGACTTTGATCTCACCGACTGACGCCTTCCTCTACTACGTCGATTCGGAGACCTGGCAGTCGCGGATATCCGACGCAGACATGATCCGCAACGCGACCAAGAGTGTCACGGTGTCTCGTTGCGACACCGATCTCACCGGCTACTTCGGAGGGATTCTGCTTGCGTCAGGAGCATGCGTCGAGATCAAGGTCCAAAGCGATGGAAGCGGAGACGAAACACGCGTAACCCTGCCGTTGCCCGGTCCATGTTGACCATCATCTGACGCGCCATAACTGCCAGTGAGGATGGAGCACGCCGACTGATCCGCGCCACCGCTGAGATACGCGAAACGAGCAGAAGGTCCGCTCCGAATCACGTCTAGCCGGCGGGTGACGGCCAGGGACCTGTGAGGCCGGCAACTCCGACTACTTTCGACCTTGTGGTACGAACACTCCAACTCGAAGCGTGGGCTGGCCGGTGGGTGGCGGTTGACTCGGTCGGCTCCGTTCGTTGCGACTCGGCATCGCTCGCCGAGTTACTCGCGCGGATCGATCGCAACCACATCACGGGTGTCGAGGTGATGCGAGCGCCCGACCCGAGGGAACCGATCGTCTACGGCCTTGGCTGAGTCCTGCCGTTCACCCGCGTCGGCGACGCTCGCGAACGGCTCTCGACTCACTCAGGGATGAGCTCGAATGCTTCCGGATGAGTCGGCCGCACGACGGTGAAGTCGCGGCGGTTGAGCGTGGCAAGCGTTCCGATGTCGAGTCGCTCTGCGATAGCGATCACTGACGCGTCGACGAGACCGATGCCGAGATCGATGACCTGGAGATCGCCGACAGTGATCAGCCGAAGGAAGGTCGCTTCCGATCGGGGACCGAGATTCCGATGAAGGCCTCGAGGGGATCCTCGGCAGGGAGCGAATTGGCCAGGTCGGCAACGAGCTTGTCTACGGTGATGCCGCGGCGGAGGGCCTCGGCTTGAAGCCTGGCCTGGGCATCGGCCGGAAGATCGAGCGTCACAGTCACGCTCCAATTCTAGGGCAACACCGGTAGCACCGGACGTTGAACATGGCCGCTACGCAGCAGTGTGCTGAATGCGATCGACGATCGCCTGGCGGCTCTGGGGGAGTGCGTGGGCGTAGACCGTCATGAGCATTTCCGGGCTGTGGCCGAGGATGTCGGCAATCGCTCGAAGCTCACCGACGTCCTTGGCGTTGTTGACCATGTGAGTTGCTGCGGTGTGGCGCCGGCCATGCGAGGTGAGGCGTGGCAGCTTGGCTTTGTCGACGATGAGCGCCAACGCTCGATCGTACGAACGGGGGAGTACGAGTCGACCTTGGCGGGTGGCGATGATGAGGTCGTTGTCCTCCCACTCCGAACCGGCGAGCAGTCGCTCTTCGGCTTGCTCGGTGCGGCGTCGCTTGAGAGCGCGCACCCCGTCATCGGACAGAGGAACAAGTCGGCGTGAACGCACGTTCTTGGCATCTCCGAGCACCGCACCTCGGTTGACCGCGACGAGGCTCTCGTCGATTCGAAGTGTGCGGCCCTTGGGATCGAAGTCGTCCCACCGGAGCGCGAGTACCTCGCTAGCGCCTGAGGCCGTAAAGCACGCCAAGTTGGAAGCCGACGGCCCAGCGATGCTCCGCGACCGCGGCGAGAAACGTCTCGACATCGGTCGCCTCCCAGGCCTGGATAACTTTCTCCTTGACCGGCTTGGCGACCGTTCGAGGCAATGGGACCCGTGCTGCCGGGCTCCTCGGGATCAAGCCTTCCTCGACCGCGTCGGCGAGCGAAGCTCGGAGCACGTTCCGGCAGATCTGCACGCTGCGGCGAGACAAGGTGCCGGCGTTCGCGAGTGCAGTGATCCAGTCGGCGACATCATCGCGGTCGAGTCGCGCCAACGGGATCGCGCCGAGACCCTGCTCCATGTGCGGGTTCGCCCACGCGTACTGCTCGCGTGCCTTCGGCGTGATGTCGGACTTGCCTGCCACGGACGAGCCAGCTGACTGTTCCCCGTTCGGTGCTCCGCGCTTCGGCGCGTTGGGCCTGGAGGCCGCGAGTGGCGATCGCTGCGACGCCTAGGTACCTAGCTGTCGCGGGCGATGTTTGCCCGTCGCCGTGTCGATGCCGTCGATGCGCACCACCCACTTGTCGCGCTGCTTGCGGACCGTCGGATGACGATCGCCTTCCAACTCACGTATCACCTCCAGCGTCATCGACGGCCGAAAGTCTGATACTTGGCTGATGCATGGCCTTCGGGAGCGACTCCTGGAGTCGTATCACACCAGGTCAACGGTGTCGGGATGGGGAGACTCGAACTCCCGACCCCCTGCTCCCAAAGCAGGTGCGCTACCAACTGCGCCACATCCCGGTCGGCGAAATGCTACCGGTGTGCGCCGAGGTCGCTCACGGCGTTCAACAGCCGGTCGACGTCGTCGGGCTCGACGTAGCGTGATACACCGGCTCGGATCACCCCGCCGCTGTCGGCCAAACCCAACTGATCAACGACTTCGACCGCGTAGTTGTGACCGTCCCACACGGCGATGCCCCGCGCACCGAGCGCTTTCGACGCATCGGCCGGATGCACGCCCTCGATCGTGAAGGCCGCTGTTGGCACCCGATCGAGCAGGGTCTGCGAACCCCACACCTTCACGCCGTCGATCGACTGGAGGCCTGCCAGGAGGAGCGAGAAGACCTCGGACTCGGCAGCGGTGATGCGATCCATCCCCTCTTCGATCAAGAAGCGCGCTGCCGCCTCGATGCCGGCGATGGCTTCGAAGTTCGGCATGCCGGTTTCGATCCGACCTGGTCCGTGCTCGGCCGCCGGCCTGACCTTGAACACTGGGAGGGCATCGAGCAACTCCGGTCGCATCCACAGCACTCCGCTGTGCGGGCCGTACCACTTGTACGGGGATGTGACGAGGGCATCGCAGTCGAGCTCGGAGATGTTGATCCGGCGGTGCGGGGCGAGGTGCACCGCGTCGACGTACACGTAAGCGCCGACCGCATGCGCGGCCTCGATGATCGGCACGAGATCGGGAGTGGACCCGAGCAGGTTCGAGGCACCCGGAACGGTGACCCATTTGGTGTGTTCGTCGATCAGATCGATCACGTTCTCCGAAGGGAGTTGGCCGGTTTCGGGATCGAACGATGCCAGCACGTGTTCCGCGCCGGCGTCGTCGGCCGCCCGTCGCCAGGGCGTGATGTTGGCATCGTGGTCGAGTCGGGTCCCGACGATCCGATCACCTGGCTGCAGTGTGGCGCCGACGGCCCGCGACACCGCGAACGTCAGTGATGTCATGTTCGGTCCGAAGCTGATCCCCTGGGCGTCGCCGCCGAGCAGACGACCGACGGCGGCACGCGTGCGATCCATCAACCGCTGGCATTCCTCTGCGGCGGCGAACGGCCCGCCGTTGGCCGCGGTGTTGCCGCTGCTCATCCACGCGGCCATGGCCGTGATGGCCGAGTCGACCATTTGTGTGCCTGCCGGACCGTCGAAGCGCGACCACTCCGGCCGGAGCCCGGGGAATCGGTGACGCAGGGTCACGACCGAGTGCCCTGTGGAGTGTTTGCCAACAGGACGGGGTGCGCTGAAACACTCCACATGGGGTGATGGGCAGGAAACACTCCACGGATCATGGGATCAGGCGCGCTTGGCTGCCTTGGCCAAGCGCTTGGCCGTGCGCCCGACGGGCACGATGTTGCGCTGATCGAGATCGCCGACCTCGATGCCGTTGGAGAAGGCCACTCGGTAGCGCTGCCAGTTGAACCCGTTGGCCAGGATGACCTTTCCGGCCATGCCCGCCGGAACACCGGAATCGAGCTCGACGGTGCTCTCGACCCGGTCACCGATCTTCAGATCGAGCTGGTCCGCGTGCGGTTTGGCCAGCGCATGTGGCTTCCATTGGGTCATGGTCACAGTCTGCCCGATGAGAGGGCCGACCGATAGCATCGACGATCTGTGATGAGCACGATCGCGCCCGTAGAGGACAACCCGCAAGACGCACCCGCCAAAAAGCTCGTGAAGGTGTCGGTGACGATCGATGAGGCCGAGTTCGACCGCGACATCGACACCGCCTTCAAGACCATCGCCAAAGAGGTCAAGCTGCCTGGCTTCCGGCCGGGGAAGGTCCCGCGCAAGGTGCTCGAGGCCCGCATCGGCTTGGCCGCAGCACGCGAGCAGGCGCTGCGCGATGCCGTCCCGCAATATCTGGCCAACGCCGTCCGCGACCACGACATCGATCTCATCTCCACTCCCAGCATCGAGTTCACGGCCGGCCAGGAAACCGGGCCGGTGTCGTTCGATGCCACCTGCGAGGTGCGCCCCGAGATCACCGTTCCTGGTTACGGCGGTCTGCGCGTCGAGCTCAGTTCGCCGAACGCCACAGAGGCCGAGATCGACGAGGCTGTCGAGGCCGAGTTGCGTCGTCAGGGGTCACTCGTCGATGTCGATCGGCCGGTGCAATCGGGCGACCACGTCACGGTGAGTATCGCCGGAACCCGCGATGGCGAACCGGTGGCCGGCTTGAACACCGAAGACTGGTTGTACAACGTCGGTAGTGGGTGGGTGGCGCCGAGCTTCGACGAGGAACTGACGGGAGCGTCGGCGGGCGACGAACTCACCTTCACAGCCACGCCCAATGGCACCAGCGAGCCCGCCGACTTCGTCGTCAACGTCTCCACAGTTCAAGAGATGGTGCTGCCCGACCTGACCGACGAGTGGGTCAGCGACAACCTCGGCGAGTTCGACACCATCGAACAGTGGCGTTCGTCGCTGGCCGAGCGAATCGGCGCGGGCAAGCTCAACCAGACCCGCAACCAGTTCCTCGAGCGCACCACGGCGGCCCTTGCCGAGTTGGTCGAGCTCGACCCGCCCGAGTCGATGGTTCAAGCCGATCTGCAAGCCCGCGTGCAGGCCACCGTCCAGCAACTGCAGTCGCAAGGGGTCTCCGTCGACCAGTGGCTGCAGCTCACCGGCCAAGACGCCGCCGCCTTCATCGAGAGCTTGAAGGTCTTGTCGCAACGTGCGGTCAAAGTCGACCTTGCGCTGCGTGCCGTCGCCGTTGCCGAAGACCTCGAGGTGGTCGACGACGATCTCGACGCCGAGTACGCACGCATCGCCATGCAGGTGCGCCAGAAGCCGACCGAGGTGCGCAAGGCGTACGAGAAGAACGATGCGGTCACCGACCTGCTGGCCCAGTTGCGCAAGACGAAGGCGCTCGACTGGCTGCTCGAGCACGTCGAGGTGGTCGACCCGGAAGGCAACCCGATCGATCGTGCGCTCGTGATCGGCAAGACTGACCACGACCACGACCACGATCATCACGATCACGATCACGACCACGGCGACCACGACCACGACCACGATCATCACGACCACGAGGGGCACGACCATGATTGAGTCCAAGAACTATCTGGTTCCCAACGTCATCGAGCAGACCAGCCGTGGCGAACGTGGCATGGACCTCTACTCGCGCCTGCTCAAGGAGAACATCATCTTCTTGCAGACGCCGATCGACGACAGCATCGCCAGCTTGATCTGCGCCCAGTTCATCCACCTCGAGAGCGAGAATCCCGACAAGGACATCAACCTCTACATCAACAGCCCTGGCGGCGACATCACGGCTCTGTTCGCGATCTACGACACGATGCAGTTCATCAAGAACGACATCGCCACGATCTGCCTCGGACAGGCGGCGTCGGCAGCCGCGGTACTGCTTGCTGCGGGTACCAAGGGCAAGCGCTTGGCCCTGCCGCACAGCCGCATCCTGCTCCACCAGCCCTATGGTCAGGTTGGGTACGGCCAGGTCACCGATCTCGAACTGGCGGCCAAAGAGATCCTGCGCATGCGCGACCTGCTCGAAGAGATCCTGGCCCAGCACACGGGCCAGACGATCGAGCGGGTCCACCAAGACACAGACCGCGATTTCGTTATGGAAGCACACGAGGCCCTCACGTATGGCATCATCGATGATGTGATTTCGTCTCGTGACGCAGTCGACCGCACCGGTCCGATTCGCTGAGCCGCACGAACCGTCCTAGGGCGAGCAAGGAGACTGAACGTGGCGAAATTCGGCGACACCGGTGAACTGCTGCAATGCTCGTTCTGCGGCAAGTCGCAGAAGCAGGTCAAGCGGCTCATTGCCGGCCCCGGCGTGTACATCTGCGACGAGTGCATCGACCTCTGCAACGAGATCATCGAGGAGGAGCTCACCGACTCCGGCGAGATCCGTTTCGAAGAACTTCCGACTCCGCGCGAGATCCGCACCTTCCTCGACGACTACGTCGTCGGGCAGGACGAGGCCAAGAAGATCCTGTCGGTCGCGGTCTACAACCACTATCGCCGCATCCAGTACCAGCAGAACAGCAGCGTCGGTCGCCGCGACGAGGTCGAGTTGGCCAAGAGCAACATCATGCTGCTCGGCCCGACGGGCTGCGGGAAGACCCACCTCGCCCAGACGCTGGCCCGCCTGCTCAACGTGCCCTTCGCCGTTGCCGATGCTACGGCGCTCACCGAGGCCGGCTACGTCGGCGAAGACGTCGAGAACATCCTCCTCAAGCTCATCCAGGCGGCCGACTTCGATGTGAAGAAGGCCGAGACGGGCATCATCTACATCGACGAGATCGACAAGATCGCCCGCAAGAGCGAGAACCCCTCCATCACGCGAGACGTCAGCGGCGAGGGCGTGCAGCAGGCTCTGTTGAAGATCCTCGAAGGCACCGTTGCCTCCGTGCCTCCGCAAGGTGGTCGCAAGCACCCGCATCAAGAGTTCATCCAGATCGACACCACCAACATCTTGTTCATCTGCGGTGGCGCGTTCGCCGGGCTCGAGCAGATCATCGAGAGCCGGATCGGCCACAAGGGTGTGGGCTTCCACGGAACGGTGCGCAGCAAGGCCGACAAGGACCCTGGCGAGCTGTTCACCAAGGTGCTGCCCGAAGACCTGCTGAAGTTCGGATTGATCCCCGAGTTCGTCGGTCGCCTGCCCATGATCGGCGCGGTTCGCAGCCTCGATCGTGACGCGTTGATCAAGATCCTCACCGAGCCGAAGAACTCGTTGGTCAAGCAGTACCGCAAGGTGTTCGACTTCGAAGACGTCGAGCTCGACTTCACCCGCGAGGCACTCGAGGCAATCGCCGATCAGGCGTTGCTCCGTGGCACGGGTGCACGCGGCCTGCGCGCCATCCTCGAAGAGGTGTTGCTCAACACGATGTACGAGCTGCCGGGTCGCAGCGACGTGGGCTCCGTCTCGATCGACGTCGACACGGTTCAGAAGAAGGTCAATCCCAAGCTCGTTCCCCGCGAGCCGAAGGCCAAGCGGCCGCGCCGCGAGGCCAGCTGACGCGACGGAGAGGCGCAGCACTGTGCTGCCTGGAAACGTGCTGCCGAAACGATGACCTACTCCGATGCGCTGGCGTATCTCGACGCCCACGCCAGCTACGAGAAGACCGGGCGAATCGAATCGCCGACGACGCAGCGCATGCAGACGATCGTCGGCGCCATGGGCGACCCGCAACTTGCGTACCCGGTCATCCACGTCACGGGCACCAACGGCAAAGGCTCGACGTCGCAGATGATCACCCGCCTGCTGATGGCCCAAGGTCTGACGGTCGGTACCTACACCAGCCCGCACCTCGAACGGCCCAACGAGCGGATGAGCCGCGACGGCGAGATGATCAGCGACGAGGAGTTCGCCGAACAGGTGGCCGCAGTCGCCGATCTGGAGATGCTCACCGGTGTGCGGCCGTCGTACTTCGAGATCACCACAGCGGCCGCCTTTCGATGGTTTGCCGATCTTGCCGTCGACGTCGGGGTCATCGAGGTCGGCGTGCTCGGCCGATGGGACGCCACCAACGTCGTCGATGCCCAGGTCGCCGTCATCACCAACATCGGCATGGACCACAACGAGTTCGCCGGGCCCACCAAGGGACACATCGCCGCCGAGAAGGCCGGGATCATCAAGCCCGGAAGTGCTGTCGTCGTGGGGGAGACGGATCCCGACCTGGTCAGCTACTTCACCGGTGCAGGCGGGGCCAGCGTGCTGCTGCGCGGCGAAGACTTCGACGTTCTCGAGAACCAACTGGCCCTCGGTGGACGGATGGTCGACCTGCGCACACCGACGACGATCTACACCAACGTGTTCGTACCGCTGCACGGCAGGCACCAGGGCGACAACGCCGCGGTGGCGCTCACAGCGGTCGAGGCGTTCTTCGCCGCTCCGATCGCCGACGACGTCGTACGTGAAGGGTTCTCACACGTGCGCATGCCGGGTCGGTTCGAAGTGATGGGCCACCAACCGTTGGTGATCGTCGACGGCGCGCACAACCCGCCGGGTGCCGATTCCTGCGCGCAGGTCTTCTTCGACGACTTCGACCCGGCCGGTCGCCGGATCCTGGTGACCGGTTGCCTGCGCGGCCGGGAGCCCAAAGAGATGCTGTCGGCATTGCGCGCCGACGAGTTCGGCACGGTGTTCACGTGCACGGCACCCACGCCCCGTGGCCTCCCATCAGGCGACATCGCTGCGGCCGCTCGCGCCCTCGGGTGCGATCAGGTCGTCGAATGCGACACGGTCGAGCAAGCATGCGAACGGGCGATTCGCATGGCCCAACCCGACGATGCCGTGCTGATCACCGGATCCTTGTACGTCGTCGGCGCGGCGAGACCATACCTCCACAAGATCCTCTGACTCAGAGGAGTCATCTCGTCTCGCCGGGATCTGGGTGCCACTGGTTCTCGTCACCTGCGCTGTGAGAGGAGTGTGGCACCCAGACCGGTTTTCGTCCGGGCGAGTTTCGTCACCGACGATTCACGAGGGGCGGTGACAGGCGTGGGTGGCCCGGTAGCGTCATCGGCCATGTCTGATCGCACCCTTGTCCTGCTCAAGCCCGATACCGTCGAGCGTGGCCTCGTCGGCGAAGTGCTGCGTCGCTTCGAAGCCAAGGATCTCAAGATCGTTGCCCTCGACATGCGCGTGCTCGGCCTCGAGACGTTGGCGCGCCACTACGAAGAGCATGTCGGCAAGGGCTTCTACGCCGATCTCGTCACGTTCATGAGCCGTGGGCCGGTCGTCGCCCTGGTGCTCGAGGGTCCGGAAGACACCTGGGAGGTCGTGCGCACCATGATGGGTGCGACGAACCCGCGCAAGGCGCTGCCCGGCACGGTTCGCGGTGACCTCGGCATCTTGTTCACCGAGAACTTGGTGCACGGCAGCGACTCTCTCGAGTCGGCCCAGCGTGAGATCGGCATCTTCTTCCCGAATCTGTAACAATCCGGTGCTGGGCTACACTTGCAGATCTGCGCTGACGGTGGCGCAGGCGTTCGTGCACGGTCGAGCCGGCGGTGCGGAGGTAAGTGATGGCCAGGAACAACCCACTCGCGATTGGTCGTGACCTCGCCATCGACTTGGGCACGGCCAACACGCTGATCTACTCGCGAGGTCAAGGCATCGTGTTGAACGAGCCGTCAGTCGTGGCGATCGACATCAGCGACGGCCGTCCGGTCGCTGTCGGGTTCGAGGCCAAGCGGATGATGGGTCGTACACCGGGGCGGATCAAGACCATCCGCCCGCTG
Organism: Ilumatobacteraceae bacterium; assembly: GCA_963720775.1. Classification (GTDB taxonomy): domain Bacteria; phylum Actinomycetota; class Acidimicrobiia; order Acidimicrobiales; family Ilumatobacteraceae; genus JAENVT01. The sequence continues at coordinate 479,362 of CAVRGR010000003.1, forward strand.
AAAGATGGCGTCATCGCCGACTTCGAGGTGTGCGAGAAGATGCTCCGCTTCTTCATCCAGAAGGTGCACGCCAGTCGTTGGAGCAAGCCGCGGATGGTCATCTGCGTACCCTCTGGCATCACGGGCGTCGAGCAACGCGCCGTGCAAGACGCTGCCGAGTACGCGGGGCGCGCAAGCCGGTGCACATCATCGAAGAGCCGATGGCGGCAGCGATCGGCGCCGACATGCCGGTGCACGAACCGAGCGGCAACATGATCGTCGACATCGGCGGCGGCACCACCGAGGTCGCCGTCATCTCCCTCGGCGGCATCGTCACGGCTCAGTCGGTGCGCGTCGCCGGCGACGAGCTCGACGACGCGATCATGCAGTACGTGAAGAAGGAGTTCTCGCTGGCCATCGGCGACCGCACCGCCGAAGAGATCAAGATCCACATGGGCTCGGCTTGGCCGCTCGACGAAGAGCTGACTGCCGACATCCGCGGACGCGATCTCATCAGCGGGTTGCCGCGCACGGTGCCCCTCACCACCGAGCAGGTGCGCGAGGCATTGGCCGAGCCACTCTCGGCGATCGTCGACGCAGTCAAGACCACACTCGACAAGACACCACCCGAGTTGGCCGCCGACATCATGGAGCAAGGCATCATGGTCACCGGTGGAGGCGCATTGCTGGCCGGGATCAACCGCCGGCTCGCCCACGAGACCGGTATGCCGATCAAGATCGCCCACGACCCGTTGTTCAGCGTCGTGATCGGGTCCGGACGGGCACTCGAGAACATCGATGCAATGCGCGGGTTGATGTCGCTCGGCGGCGACGACTAGACCACCCTGGCCTCTCGTGCTGTCCTCGTTGAGCCGTCGCCGTGTCGTTGTGCTGCTCATTTTGACCTCGCTGCTGCTGATCACCCTCGACCGGCGTGGCCACAACGCCTTCATCGACAAGGCCCGGCAGGGCTTTGCCGTGGTCATGCGCCCCTTCGACATCGCCGCCGACGCGGTGTCGAAACCGATCGCCAATGCCTGGTACGGCATCACTCACTATGACGATTTGAAGGCCCAGAACGAGGCACTGACCGATCAGATCGAGCACGAAAAAGGCGCCGAGATCGAGGCCCAGACGGCCATCACCAAGTACTACGAACTGCTCAAGCTCTACCACCTCACCTCGGTTCACAGCTACAAGAGCGTGATCGCCCAGGTGGTGGGTGAGGCGCCGAGCAACTTCCAGAACACGGTCGAGATCACGGTCGGCACCCGTGCCGGAGTCGCAGTCGGCATGCCCGTGACCGATGGTGCCGGTTTGATCGGCAAGGTCACCAAGGTCTACCCGGACCGCAGCGTCGTGATGCTGATCACCGATCCGCAGTTCTCCGTGCAGGCGCAGGTTCTCAGCAGCATCGACGAGGGCGACGCAGCGTCGACCACATCATCGACCACCCCGAACACGGCTCTCAGCGGCCGGTCGCTCGACACCACGACTTCGACCAGCACCACGACAACCACTACGACGCCGGCGACGACCACGACGACGCCCAAGGGCGGCACGGCGGCCACGCCCGGCGAGACGACGACCTCGACGAGTACTTCGACCACAACGACGCTGCCGGAGGTGCTCGTCGCCCGCGAAACCGGCAACATCGACGGCCAGAGCGCCGATCGGCCCTTGCTCTTCAGTCTCATCGACGACACCGCACTCACCAACGTGAAGGTTGGCGACATCGTGGAGACCGCTGGCGGCACGAAGAGCCTGGCCCCTCAGGGCCTGCCAATCGGCACGATCACTGCCGTACGACAGCGATTGGGGAGCCGAACTCCCATCGTCGAGGTCGAGCCCAACGCCAGCCTGACCCGACTCAACTTCGTAGCTGTGGTGCTCTTCGTTCCGAACCAGGCCGCGATCTGAGCCGTGCGCTCGCTGCCGTTTGCCCTTTTCACCCGGCTGATCCCAGTTGCCCTGGTGCTGTTGGCGATCCAACGAACGGTTTGCGCCACGTATCGACCTGCAGGCGTCGCTGTGCAGGTCGTGCTGGCTCTGGCAGCGGGTGCCGGAGCGGGTGCCGGTTCGGAACGCGGTGCGTTCGCCGGATTCGCGCTCGGCATGATGTATGACCTCGGCGTCGGCACGCCGCTCGGGCTCACGGCCCTCGCCTACGGCCTGGCCGGGTTGACGTCGGGGTACGTGATGAGCATCACGCCCGATCCGCAGTGGTGGCTGGCGGCGATCTTCGTGGCGATCGGATCGGCGGTGGGGGAAGGCGCCATTCCGGTCGTGAAGTTCCTCACGGGCCAGGAGGGGTGGCTGACAGATCGGCTGTTCGTCGTGTTGCCCGTGGTCACAGTCGCGGCGACCCTGCTCAGCCCATTGATGGTTCCGCTCGGCCGATGGTGCGCCGGTGCCAAACGTCGCACGTGGAGGGCGATACCCGAATGAACGTCGAACTGTACCGGGCGCGCTCGTTCGCGCCCCTTCGCGGGCAACAATGGTGCCATGGCGATCGATAAGCGCACGACGCGTCTCGGCGTGTTGGCACTCGTGTCGATGCTCTTGATCGGCGCCGTCGGTACGCGTCTGTGGTTCCTCCAAGGTGTCGAGGCGGCGTCGTACCAGGAACGGGTGTCGGCAGCGAAGATCCGCACGGTGCTGATCCCGCCCGAGCGCGGGCGCATCTTCGATGCCAAGGGTCGCATCATGGCCGACAACAAGCGCATCCTCACGGTCGCCATCGACTGGAGCGTCATCAAGACTCGCAAAGCCCGCGACACGATGTTCAACCGGCTGTCGGGTCCACTCAAGGTTCCGGTCATCGATCTGCAACGTCGCTACGACCCGTGCTTCGGCGAACCGACGATCCCGAAGTGCACCAAGGGCCAGCGATACAGCACCTTGTTGCCGCTGCCGTTGAAAGAAGATGTCGACGAAGACACGGTGACCTATCTGAAGGAGCGCAGCGAAGACTTCCCGGGCATCCAGATCGTCGAGCAGTGGAAGCGCGTGTACCCGTACGCGCCATTGGCGAGTCACGTCGTCGGCTACCTGGGCCCGATCACCAAGGAGAACGTCAGCGTCTACAAGGCGAAGAACTACAACACCAACGAGCTCGTCGGCGCCTTCGGAGTCGAGGGATCGATGGAAGACACCCTGCATGGCCAATGGGGCAAAGAGGTCTTCGAGGTGGATGCGGCCGGCGGAATCGTTCGTGAGCTCGTCGACCAACACGTCGACCCGGTCGCCGGTCGCGACGTGCAACTGACGATCGATCTCGATGTGCAGCAGTATGCCGAGCAGGCCCTCGAGACCAAGCTCAAGCAACGACGCGACCTTCCCACCGACCTCACCCTTCCCGACGTTGCCGCGCACAACCCCATCGACCCCAAGGACCCGAATGGCAAGCGGGTGTACGCGAGCTCTACCGAGTTCGGCAACCAGGAATGGATCCAGTACAAAGCTCCGGCAGGCGCAGTCGTGGTAGAGGACTACACCACCGGTCAGATCGTCGCCATGGCCAGCTACCCGCGCTTTGACAACCGCTGGATGGGGGCGATCGACGGCGCCAAGTTCGATCAGCTGTTCGGCGACAAGATCGACCCGATCACCGGCAAGGCCGACCCCGACAAGTCCGTACTCGTCAACCGCGCCGTGCAGGGGCAGTACAACATGGGGTCGTCGTTCAAACCGTTCGTCGCCTGGTCGGCGATGCACAGTGGTGTGCTCGGGCCTCAGGAGGTGTACGTCGACACGGGTGTGTACAAGCTGGAGTCGGTTGCCGACGATGTCTGCGCCACCGGTGTGCGTTGCGAGTTCAAGAACGCCAGCAACATCCGCACCAACCTGTCGTCTGCCTACGGGCCCGTCACCGTTGCCGACGCCCTCGCCGTCAGTAGTGACGCGTTCTTCTATCGGCTCGGAGAGAAGTTCTGGGAGATGGACGAGCACAACGCATCGATCGACCCGACGCTGAAGGGGAAGTCGACGCTCAAGGACGATCTGGAGCGCTTCGGATTCGGATCCGAGACCGGTGTTCAGCTGCCGTTCGAATGGTCCGGTCGCATCCCCGACGATGCGGTCAAGAAGGAGCTCGTCGACAAACACGTGCTCGCCAAGGGTGAAGTCGGCCGATTGTTGGTGGGCGACAACGTGCAGGTGGCGATCGGGCAGGGCCTCATGGCAGCGACGCCACTGCAGATGGCCAACGGTTATTCGACGATCGCCAACGGTGGCTTCCTGCGCCAGCCGACGGTCGTCAAGAACATCTTTGAACCGCTGGTCCCTGATCTGGGCCCCGGCATGGCCGACCTCTCGAAAGCGGTGGTCTACCAGTCGTTCGAAGCGCATACCTACAAAGATCAGTTGGAGATGCCACCAGACATCCGCGACCCGATCATCAACGGGCTCAAGCGGGTGACCAACGCCGATCGCGTGCGCGAACCCGGAGTTCGGAACCCGAAGAGCTTCTACCACACGACCACCGGCGAAAAGCTCTTCGAGACGTACCCGATGAGCGCCCTGCCGATCGCCGGCAAGACGGGGACGGCCCAGGGTGCCAACAGCTACCCGTGGAACGACTCGTCGGCGTTCGCCGGCTTCAGCCTCGACGACTCCAAGCCCTACACGGTGTTCGCCTACCTGGAGAAGAGCGGCTACGGTGCCAAGGCCGCAGCGCCGGTCGTGAAGTGCATCTTCACGGCGCTCGCCGGAAAGACTGCGATGGACCCAGTGCTGCCCAGCGATCAGCTCGATCTCAACTCGTTGCTGCCGGCAGCACCGACACAACTGGCTGACACCACGTGCATGCCGCCGGCCGTCGACGCCCGGGACTGAACCATGGCGCTCAGCATGCTGTCGCGCAAGCCGGACTCCGGTCTCGGCAACATCAAGGCCAGTCCCGGCTCGCCCAGCCGCAACATCGACTGGGTGTTGCTGCTCGCCCAAGGTCTGCTGTCGATCATCGGCCTGTTCACCATCTACTCGGCGTCGTACTCGAAGTTCTCCAATCCGTATCTCTACGTCACCCGCCAGGAGATCTTCCTGATCGGTGCGGTGATCTCGATGATCGTGGTGATGTCGTTCGACTACGACTGGTGGCGCGAGCGAGCCAGGTTCCTCTACGGCGTCACGGTGATGCTCCTGGTGTTGGTGATCCTCGTCGGAGCCATCAGCGGGGGTGCCCGGCTGAGCTTCGACCTCGGCCCGCTGAAGGTGCAACCCGCCGAGTTCGCCAAGTTCACGGGCCTGCTCGCCCTCGCCGCCTTCCTTGCCGAGGACCGCACCGACACGTTGAACTACACCCGTTTCGTCAAAGGACTGCTGCTGGTCGGAGTGCCGACCGCCTTGGTGATCGTCCAGCCCGACCTGGGCACCGCCTCGGTGCTCATCGCCATGATGATGGGGGTGCTGCTGATCGCCGGCGCGAAGGCGAAGTACATCCTGCTGATCACCGTGCTGTCGGCGGCCACGGTCGGCGCGGCCGTCCTCAGCGGTGTGGTCAACAACTACCAGATCAACCGCATCACGGTGTTCTTCCACCAGAGCTCCACCGATCTCAAGCTCCGCGATCTCGTCTTCCAGGGGCGGAACTCGCTGCGGGCGATCGCCACCGGAGGGATCAACGGCAAGGGCTGGCTGCGAGGGCAGATCACCAACTCCAAGGACATCCCGGTGCAGTGGGCCGATTTTCCGTTCTCGGCCATCGGCGAGCAGTTCGGCCTGATCGGCTGCAGCGTCGTCGTCGGCCTGTTCGCCATCTTGCTGCTGCGCATCTGGCGCATCGCCGGGTTGTCGCGCGACATGCTGGGCACCTATCTGTGCGCCGGCGCCTTCACGATGGTGCTGTGGCAGATGTTCCAGAACATCGCCATGAGCATCGGTCTGATGCCCATCACCGGCCTGCCATTGCCCTTCATCTCCTACGGAGGGTCGAGCATCGTCACCTTCTTCGCCCTGATGGGCCTGGTGCAGAGCGTGCACATGCGCCGCTACCGCTGAGCGGCGATCCCGACCCGAGGGCAACCGCCAACCGCCAGACGCGGCGTTCGTCGGCTAGAGTGGCGCCCAACATGAGCTTTCTTTGGGCGCGGATCCAATCGCTCCTGGCTCGGGTACACAGGTTCGCCCGGCGGCTTGCCTGCACCGAAACCGACGACATCGGCCTACCTCACCAGGGACGACAGATCCTCATCGACAATCTGACTGAACGTGGTCACGGCTTCGCCGAAGACGCGGACGACGTCGCAACACGGCCGCGCCCGCGCGTGCGAATGGCCGCGGGACCAACCACGGACCGGCTCGATCGAGCCGATCCCGGTGACGCGCACACCAAGTATTGGATCGAACGCGATGCCACCCGTACTGGAGAGCTCTCCGTCGGTCGTCGCGGCGCCGGCCCTCGTGGCTGGCGCATGAGAAGGGATTGTCCGAATGACCGACGACCAACACGACCAACTGCCAACCGCAGTTGCACCTGCTCCCGTGCCGGCGCAGGTCGACCCTGCCGGCGACTCCACGCCCTCGGACGGCGAAGCAACCGCTGACGGAACCGAGTCGCTCGGCGAGCCGTCGGTTCGGTCCGCAGCCAAGCGCCGGCGAGGCTCGCGCGGCGGCCGTAACCGCAAGAAGCCTGCAAGCGCCGGCGCGACCGCCAACGGGTCCGTCGGAACTGGCGACGGCGAGAGCGCGGAAGACGTCGACGACGCTGACGACGAGGTCGACGACATCGCCGCCGACAGCGGGCGTGGGGATGACGATGATCCCGAGTTGCCCAAGCGGTTGGCCGAAGGCCGGCCGACTGCTGCCGCAGCAGAGAAAGCGCTGGTGCGCAAGCCGCAGATCGGCGACACTCGCCCAGCACCCCCAGGGGTGCCCGCGCCGGCGGCCAAACCCGCCCAGCAACGCAACGACCGCAATCGCGGCGAGCGGACCAAGACCGACAAGCCCAAGCAGGAACGCCAGCCTGCAGTCGCTGCGGCTGACGGCGATGCCGCGGCCTCCGACGCGGTGAAGAAGAAGCGCAAGCGCGCGGTCAAAGGTCCGAAGCCGGTCTCCTCTGAGCCTGCCGTCGATCTCGACGCCGACACCATCGAGCGTCGCCGCGGTCGGGAGCGCAATGGCCGGCCGATCGGGCGCTATCTCATGGCAGTGCAGGTACGGCCGACCCTCACCCAGGTTGCCGTGCTCGAAGGCCGCACACTGATCGAGCACTACGTCAGCCGACCGGCCGACGACGTCAGCCAGATCCACGGCAACATCTACCTCGGCAAGGTGCAGAACGTGCTACCCGGCATGGAGGCAGCGTTCGTCGACATCGGTACGCCCAAGAACGCCGTCTTGTACCGCGGCGACGTCCAGTACGACCCGGAGGACATCGTCGAGAAGTCGGGCCAGCCGCGCATCGAGCAGATGTTGCGACCGAAGCAACTCGTGCTCTGCCAGGTCACCAAGAACCCGATCAGCGCCAAGGGTGCCCGGCTCACCCAGGAGGTCTCGTTGCCCGGCCGCTTCGTGGTGCTGATCCCCAACTCGAAGACCTACGGCATCTCCAAGCGACTGCCCGACGACGTGCGCAAACGGCTGCGCAACATCCTCGACCGGGTGAAGCCGGCCCAGCATGGCTTGATCGTGCGCACCGCGGCCGAGAACGCCAACGAACACGAGCTCCGCGCCGACATGACTCGGCTGCTCGACCAGTGGAACGTCATCGAGGCGAAGGCCAAGCGGGCCAACAGCCCCACGTTGCTGTACCGCGAGCCGGAGCTCGCTGTGAGAGTCATCCGCGAAGAGTTCAACGCCGAGTACCGCGGCGTCGTCATCGACGACCAGCGACTGTTCGAGGACGTCCGCGACTACGTGGCCGCGTTCAACCCCGACCTGGCCGATCGCATCGAGTACTACGACGCCGCTGCAGAAGGCCTGCCGCTGTACGAGCGCCAGCACATCCACGAACAGCTGCACAAAGCACTCGACCGCAAGGTGTGGTTGCCGAGCGGCGGCTCGTTGATCATCGAACACACCGAGGCCCTTACGGTGATCGACGTCAACACCGGTAAGAACGTCGGCACCTCGAACCTCGAAGAGACGGTGTTTCGCAACAACCTCGAAGCGGCCGACGAGGTCGCCAAGCAGCTCCGTCTACGCGACATCGGTGGCATCGTCGTCATCGACTTCATCGACATGGAGATCAAGGACAACCGCCGCAAGGTGGTCGATGCCTTCAGGTCGGCACTGGCCCGTGACAAGACCCGTACGCAGGTCTTCGACATCTCCGACCTCGGCCTCGTGGAGATGACCCGCAAGCGAATCGGCGAGGGTCTGCTCGTCAACTTCGCCGACCAGTGTCCCAACTGCGAGGGCCGCGGGGTCATCATCGATCACGCGTTGCTGGAATGACTCGTTGTAGTCGTTCCTCGGCCCGATAGGATCGCATGGCTATGTACGCAGTGATCGCATCCGGTGGAAAGCAAGCCCGAGTCGCAGAGGGCGAGCAGGTTCATGTCGAACTGCTCGACGCCGAACAGGGCAGCGAGGTGTCACTCACGCCGGTCTTGCTGGTCGACGGCGACACCGTGCTGGCCACGCCGGCGCAGCTGTCGGGTGCTTCGGTCACCGGAAAGGTCGTCGGTTGGGCGCAGGGCCCGAAGATCGACGGGTTCACCTACAAGCGTCGAACCAACCAGCGGCGTCGCTTCGGTCATCGCCAGAAGTACCACGTCGTCGAGATCACGTCGATCAAGAAGGGCTGAACGAGATGTCAAAGACCAAAGGTGGCGGGTCCACGCGCAACGGCCGCGACTCCAACGCACAGCGCCTCGGCGTGAAGGTCTTCGGCGGCAGCAAGATCAACGCCGGCACCATCATCGTTCGTCAGCGCGGCACCAAGTTCCACCCCGGCCGCAACGTCGGCATCGGTGGCGACGACACGCTGTTCGCGCTCACCGACGGCGCAGTGAAGTTCGGTTCACGTCAGGGCCGCAAGGTCGTCGACGTCGAACCACTCGCCTGATCTCAAGCGGCGTTCTCGACGACTACGTTGCCGTCTTGAACGACGGTGCGTACGCGTTCTCTCAGGCCGCTGACGTCGAGTGCATCGCCGCTGACGATCACCAGGTCGGCGCGCTTGCCCTCCTCGATCACGCCGCGGTCCTGGTCGACACCGAGCAACTCGGCTGCGGTACGCGTGGTGGCGATCAGCGCCTGTGCCGGCGTCATCCCACAAGAAACCATCTGCTCCAGTTCGCGCAGGTTCTGACCGTGAGGAGTGACACCTGAGTCGGTGCCCATCGCCACCTTGACTCCAGCGTCGATCGCCATGCTGATGCTCTGGCGATGAACATCGATGACCATCTTCGTCTTGTCGATCGCGTACTGCGGCACCGCGATGCCTCGATCGGCGGCCTCGAGAACGCCCATCGGTGCGATCAGCGTAGGGACGAGATAGGTGCCGCGTTCCAACATCATCGAGATGGCCTCGTCGTCGAGGTAGATGCCGTGCTCGATCGAGCGGATGCCGGCCCGCACCGCCGACTTGATCCCTTCGGTGGCCTGGGCGTGAGCCATCACCCATTTGCCCGCCGCTGCCGCCTCGGCCACCAGCACGTCGAGCTCGGCGTCGCGGAAATGGCCATGGCGCGGATCATCGCGAGGCGACAGCACGCCTCCACTGGTGCAGACCTTGATGACGTCGGCACCCGCGCGCAGGAGCTCGCGAACCTTCTTGCGCATCTCCTCGGGACCGTCGACGATGTTGTGTGGCTTGCCCGGGTGCGCCCCGCCGATGATTCCCGGAAGGTGGGCGCCGCAAACCTGCCAATCGTCGCCGTGGCCACCCGTTTGGCTGAGGATGGCGATCGAGATCTGCATGTGCGGCCCGGGCACGAGGCCCGACGACTGCGCTTGTTTCACACCGAGGTCGCTGCCGCCGGCCTCGCGACATGTGGTGATGCCGGTTGCGAGCGTCCGTTGCATGCGTTCGGCAGCGAGGTAGAAGTTCAGCGAGAACGGCGTGCGAACCGACATCATCGGGTCGAGGTTGCCGTCGGCCATGAAGTGCACGTGACTGTCGATGAAGCCGGGGTAGACGGTGTGGCCGGAAGCGTCGATCGCCTCGTCGCCGTCGAGCCCGGTGCCGACCTGGATGATGCGGTCTCCTTCCACGGCGATGTCGGCTGCGGACACGGTGCCACCGATGCTGTCGAACACCTGGCCGCCGCGAATCACGAGTCTGGTCATCGCGCGCATGCTAGGCCGACGGAGCAGTTCCCTGTCAGAGGTGCGTGTCGATGCCTTGCGGCAGTCGAGCGGTGTCCCAGCCGAGCAAGCGCCACCGCTTGCCGGCAGGCGAATCGGTCGGTCATGCCGCCGACGTAGGTCACCGCCTCGTGCAGCGCCTGCGCGCTTCCGGAATCGATGCCGCCGGCGTCAGGCAGTTGCTGGGGATGTGCGGCGTAGTGCTCGACCAAGGCTTGGAGGAGCGAGATGACCGACCGCGCCTGTTCTTGCGATGCGGGCCGGAGGTACACGTTGTCGTAGTTGAACTTCCTGAATGCGGCGAGCGCCTCAGCGGGCTCGGCGGACATCCCCACTCGACCGGTGTCTCCTGCAGTTCGAATCATGGCCGTGACGAACGCACCCAGCTGTTGACTGCGTCGCTCTCCACACTGGCTACGAACGATCTCGGGCAGCGCGGTGGGAGACACGATGCGCGCGTCGACGGCGTCTTCGAAGTCGTGGCAGACGTAGGCGATGCGATCGGCCCAGCTGACCACCTCACCTTCGGGCGTGAGCGGTGCGGGTCGTGACCACGAGTGGTTGCGGATTCCGTCGAGTGTCTCGGCACACAGGTTGAGGGGCTTCAACGTGACATCGGCACCCCATACGGCGTGGTCGTAACCACCTGGCACGTATGGCGAAAGAGCATCCTCGCTGGCGTGACCACCCGGCCCGTGACCGCAGTCGTGTCCAACGGCTATGGCTTCCGTGAGAGCCGTGTTGAGCCCGAGGGCGCGAGCTACCGACGTGGCCACCTGGGCGACCTCGAGTGCGTGAGTGAGTCGTGTTCGTTGATGATCGTCGGGGAAGACGAACACCTGGGTCTTGCCGGCCAGGCGTCGGAACGCACTGGCGTGCAAGATTCGGTCGCGGTCGCGTTCGAAGCACGTCCGCCAGGGATCCGGCTGTTCCTCGATGGCACGCTCACCGGCACCGGAAGCACGCGTGGCCAGCAGAGCGAGTGCCTCGTTCTCCACCGCTTCGCGCATGTCACGGGGCACCAGTGAGGTCGAACCGCTGCCGGCCCACGAATCGGCATGGGCGAAGGCGATGTTGCCGCGCGGATGGCCGGCCATCGTCGCCGCCCATCGTTCTGCTCGTTCGCCCAACTCGGCCACGTGGCCAGAGTACCGACAACTCCGAATCTCCGTTGGCATCGCCAGATAGCCTCAAGAGGTCCTATGAGCGGCTTTGTCGATGAAGCACAACTGAACGTGCGCGGTGGCGACGGTGGTGCAGGCTGCGTGTCGTTCCGACGTGAGGGCCCCGTCGCCTTCGGCGGCCCGAACGGTGGCGACGGTGGCAAGGGCGGCGACGTGTGGCTGGTTGCCGATCGAAACGCCGCCTCGTTGCTCGCGTTTCGCGACCATCCACATCGCCGCGCTGGCGACGGCGTGCACGGCAAGGGCAAGGATCAGCACGGCAAGCGCGGTGAATCGCTCGAGGTGGCCGTCCCAGAAGGCACGATTGCCAGCGACCTGTACACGGGTGAGCTGTTGGCCGACCTGGCCAACCATGGCGACCGTTGGCTGTGCGCCAACGGCGGCCGTGGCGGTCGCGGCAACGCAAAGTTCTGGTCGAACAAGCGTCGCGCGCCCACGTTCGCCGAGCAGGGTGAGCACGGTGAGGAGCTGTGGCTCAAGCTCGAGCTGAAGCTCATGGCGGATGTCGCCCTGGTCGGCTTCCCCAACGTCGGCAAGAGCACGCTCATCTCCGCGATCAGCGCGGCCAAGCCGAAGATCGCCGACTATCCGTTCACCACCCTCGAACCACATCTCGGTGTGGTCAAGATCGACGACCACACCGAGTTCGTCGTTGCCGACATTCCCGGGCTGATCGAGGGAGCCAGCCAGGGCAAAGGGCTAGGGCATCAGTTCCTGCGCCACGTCGAGCGGGCACGAGTGATGTGCGTCATGCTCGATCTCGCCGCCGTCGACGAGGTGCCGCCTGCCGAGCAGGAACGGATACTGCTCCACGAGCTGGGCGAGTATCGCCCCGAGTTGCTCGAGCGCCCGCGTGTTGTGGTCGGCAGCAAGGCCGACATCGCCGTAGAGGAGTGGAGTGGCCCGCGAGTCAGCGCGGTCACGGGACTGGGGGTGCGCGAGCTGGTCGGACGGCTGGCCGCGCTCGTGCACGAGGCTCGCACCGAGCAACCGGCGAATGAGGGAATCGTCATCATTCGTCCCGAGGCCGAAGGCGGGCGCGTCGAGCGCCTCGGCGAACACGAGTTCCGCTTGATCGGCCGTCAGGTCGAGCGTGTCGTAGCGCTCAACGATGTCTCCACTCCCGACGCGCTGTCGTACATCGACTTCCAAATGAAGCGTCTCGGCGTACCGAGGCTGCTGTCGCGTGCCGGTGCGCAAGACGGCGACACGGTCTGGATCGCCGAGTTCAGCTTCGAGTACCAGCAGGAGGCGTAGATGCGGCTGGTCGCCAAGATCGGCACATCGTCGATCACGGATGCCCTCGGGGTCATCGACCGCGCGGTTGTCGACACGTTGTGCGATCAACTGGCAAAGCTTCGCACCGATGGCCACGAGGTGATCCTCGTCTCATCCGGTGCGGTATCGGCGGGCGTCGCCGCGCTGGGCATGCCTGCCCGGCCCACCGACATGCCGACGCTGCAGGCCATCTCCGCCGCCGGGCAGAGCCGGCTGATGGAGACCTACAACCGGTCGCTCGACCGGCATCATCTCGTTGCCGCTCAGGTGCTGCTCGTGCCTCACGACTTCGTCGATCGCCGGCAGTACCTCCACGCCCGCCAGACCCTGATGCGATTGATCGAGTTGGGTTGCATCCCCATCATCAACGAGAACGACGCAATCGCCAGCCACGAGCTGCGCTACGGCGACAACGATCGCATCGCAGCCTTGGTCGCCCACAACGTGAATGCCGATCTGTTGGTGCTGCTCACCGATACCGCCGGTCTGTTCACAGCCGACCCGCGCACCGACTCGACTGCCGAGCTGATCAGCGAGGTCGTTGCCGACAGTCCGTTGCTCACCGTGGCGCTCACAGCCGGCGGGTCAGGTCGGGGGAGTGGAGGCATGGCGTCGAAGTTCGCGGCAGCCAAGATGGCGTCGTGGTCCGGTACTCGCGCGGTGATCGCCGCTGCCGACCGACCCGATGTTCTGGTCGAGGCCGCTGCCGGGTCGATGGTCGGCACCACCTTTCAGCCGAGCGGACGACGGCTGCCGGCCCGGAAGCTGTGGATCGGCTTCGCCAGTCAGGTCGACGGGGCGGTGATGGTCGACGATGGTGCTCGCAAGGCGCTGGTCGAGCGCGGCAAGTCATTGCTGCCGGCCGGCGTCATCAAGGTCACCGGTGATTTCGACGAGGGTGATGTCGTCGAGGTGCACGACTCGGCCAGTGCAGTGATCGCCCGCGGCATGGTGCTCAGCACCGCCAGCACGCTTCGCCAGATCATCGGCAAACGAACGACAGATCTGCCGTCCGACGTTGCCCATGAGGTGATTCACCGCGATGACCTCGTGCTGTTGACCTAGGAGCCGCCTGGGCGCTCTCTCAACAGATCTGGGCGCCCCGGGCGCAGCTCACCGATGCAGGTGGTTGAGAATTCTGGCACCCAGATCGTGATTGGGCGCGGAAGCGGAAATCACACATCCGAAGCCGCGCCCAACGGTCTTGAATGGGTGCGAAAAGCGACTCCGCGCTTCTCGAAGCGCGCCCATGCGAACGGACTCGGACTGACGAAAACGCCTCGAGGAGCAGTGCTAGGAGCCGGCGGGCTTGGGCTGCTCCTCGGCAGCGGGTGCCGCGCTCACCGCGGGGGCTGCGGCGGGTGAATCGAGACCGAGCTCGGCGCGCAGCTCGCTGAGGCGGCTGTGGGCTTCGACGTTGGCAGTGGCCTGCTCGACTTCGAGGATGCGCGACTCGACGGATGACTCCTGCAGCTCCGACGATGCCTTGGCCTTGACGTAACGCGCCTCGATCTTCTGCTGCACTTCGTTGAGCGTCGGCACGTCGTCACCAACGGTCTCCTGCAGCTGCGTCATGGCCTTGTTCATCTCTTCTTGCATCTTGGCCTGTTCGAGCTGGGAGAGCAGCTTGTTCTTGTCTGCCAGCTTCTGTTGCAGGATGCGACTGTTCTGGGCAACGGCCGACTTTGCCTGATCCGACGCCTTGGCCGAATCGAGGACCATCGTCTTCAATCCCTCGACATCTTTTTCGACCTGGATCAGCTGGTTGGCGATCGTCTCGGCTGCGCCGTTGTACTGATCGGCCTTCGTGGCATCGCCGGCCTTTTGGGCATCGGAAGCCATCATCAGCGCCTGCCGGGCATTGGCGTTGAGCTTCTCCAGCTCGGCCATCTTGCTGTTGAGGCGCAGCTCGCTCTGCTTCTGGTTGGCGATGACGTTGGCAGCTTGTTCCTTGAGGCGGCGGTGCTGTGCCTGAGCCTCGGTGAGCGCCTGCTCCAATTGCACGGCAGGGTCGGCCCTGTTCTCGAAACTGCGATTGAACTTCGCGCCGAGGTACTTCCACCACTTCTTGAAGACTTTGAACATGTGGCTGATGCTAGTCGGCAGATGCGCCGGATCTCGTCGGGCGCAGACGAGTTCGAGCTTCGTCGAGCTCGGGTGATTGCAGCACCATCAGCATCCCTGCGTACGCCGCAGTGCCGACGATCGTTGACGCCACGACCCGCACGATCGCACCGGAGCCGGAGTTGGCGCCGATGGAGCCGGCGACTCCCCACACCACCTCGCTCATCACGAGCGACGCGAGCCCGATTCGCCACAGACTGGCGATGACCGTCTGCACCGGGAACTCGGGCAGCTTGTAATGAAGGATCTGCAGCGCCCAACCCGCCGCGATCAGGTAGGCGAGACCGAACGCCAGGCCCAGGCCGAGCAGCCCCCAGCGATGGACGAACAGCAGTGCGAGGACGATGTTCAGCAGGTTCTCGCCGACGTTGATGACGAACGGCGTACGAGCGTCTTGGTGGGCGTAGAACACTCGCAGCACGAAGAGGTAGACGGAGAAACCGACCAGGCCAAGGGCGAATCCAGCGAGCGCGCGCGAGGTGTTGAGGCTGTTGGCCGCGGTGAACTTGCCGTGTTGGAACGCGGCGCCGACGATGGCCCGACGCAAGACGAACAGACCGAACCCGGCCGGCACCGTGACGAGCGCGATCAGTCGGATTCCGAGTGACGACCTGTCGAGAACGGCCTGGCGATCGTTGCGTTTGATCGCGCTCGACAACTCCGGGAGAAACGTCGTGGCGATCGATACGGCGAGCAGACCGTGAGGAAGGACGAACCAGGTGTAGGCCTTGGTATAGGCGTCCTCGTTGCCGGAGCCGCCGCGCAGGAGGTTGCGGATGACGACGATCGCCACCTGGTTGGCGACCACATATCCCAACGCCCAGCCCGACAGCGATCGCAGGCTCTTCACCGCCGGATGCCCGAACGTCGGCTTGAACCGGTATCGCAGCTTGGCTCGCGCCAGGGCGGGCAGCAGAGCGATGGCCATGACGGCGATGCCGAGCGTCGCCCCGAGGCCCAGTGTCCAGCGCAGCTTGCCGTTGTGCAGCACGTCGGCAAGCTGTGGCACACGCTTGTCGATCGTGCCCGGCACCAGGAGCAGCGACACGATGATCGCCAGGTTCGACAGCGCCGGAGCCCATGCTGCAGCGAAGAATCGCCGGCGAGCGTTGAGCACCGCCGCGCCGATGGCGTTGAGGCCGTAGAAGAAGATCTGGACGAGAAAGATCCGCGCCAGCAGCGTGCCGGCGCGGTGGTACTCGCCGGCGTCGACGGTCTTCGATGTGAACAACGAGTACATGTGGAAGATCAGCGGCGCGGCGGCCACAGCGACGACGGTGATGGCCGCGAGCACGATGATCCCGACAGAGATGACCGCCGAGGTGGCCTCGTCATCGTCGTCCTCGTGCAGCCTGGTGAACAGCGGCACCAGCGTCGCCGAGAGCACGCCACCGAGGAGCAGCTCGTAGATCATGTTCGGCGTGCCGTTGGCCTGGTCGTATGCGTCGCTGACCGGGCCTTGGCTGAGGACAATTCCGACAACGGCCACTCTCGCCAGCCCGGTGACACGCGAGACCGCGGTGCCGGCCGCCACGGTGACGTTCGATCGCAGCAGGCTGCTCACGGGGATGGGGACGCCTGACCAGTGCTTCCGGGGCGCGTGTTGTTGATGTCTTCGACCGCGAGTCGCAGCGATTGCAGTTGTGTCACGACGTCGTCGACGGCACTGCCCAGATCGTCCGTCGAGTCGGAGCCAACACTGACCTCGGCGGCCTGGGCGAGCAGTTCGCCGAGGCGGGTGTTGAGCAGTCGCAACCGTTGGTCGGTGTCGTCGCGAGTCGCCCGAATCCTCTGCGCAGAGTCGAGCTGAGCCTTGAGTGACGTCCGCGTGGCGTCGTCGGTGGCCACCTCGAGCCGCGCCGCCAACGAGGTACCATCGAGACGGTTGAGGGCGTCGTCGAGCGAGTCGCCCCGACAAGCGATGAGCCAGCACTCCTCGACCCCGCGCTGCACCTGTCGCGTGATCGACTCCATGTTGGTACGCAGCGGGCCGCTACGTGTTGCCGAGACGATCTCGGCGTACCGTCGCTGAGACGCCTGCGCGGCGCTGACGTAGCGACGCCACGGCTCGCTGAGTACGAACGGGTCGATCCTCAGCGGTCGCTCGTGAGGCCGCCGGCGGCGCCGCACCAATGCGGTGGCTGCGGCGACAGCGGCCACAGCGATGGCGACGAGTGCGGCCGTCATGGCCCGAAGGGTAATCGGTGGTCACGCATCGACCGCAGCGATGTCGTCGGCTGTAAGCGTGGTGAGCTGCTCATCGCTCGGGTCACTCAGCGGCGCAAGGCGCTGCGCTTGTTGGGCAACTGCGGTTTCGAAGAGGTTGCGGACGAAGCGAGCGTTGCCGAAACCACGAGTGCGCGGCTCGGCACTGATGAAGTGGCGGACGCGGGCGAGCGCGTCGTCGGAGCATGCGTACTGGCTCCTGTCACCCAAGCCGACGAAGATCGCGACCAGTTCGTCGTCGGTGTAGTCGGGAAAGGAGATGGTGCGAGTGAAGCGACTCTTCAGGCCAGGGTTCGACTCGATGAACGCTTCCATCTCCGTCGTGTAGCCGGCGGCGACGATGGCCAGATCGTCACGGTGGTCCTCCATGAACTTCACCAGGGTGTCGATCGCCTCGCGCCCGAAGTCGTTGTCGCCTCCTCGGGCCAGCGCGTATGCCTCGTCGATCAGGAGCATGCCGCCCAGCGAGGATTGCAGGATCTCTGCTGTCTTCAGCGCAGTTTGACCGACGAAGCCCGCAACGAGCTTCGATCGGTCCGTCTCCACCAGTTGTCCCTTGGCCACGACGCCTACCGCTCGGTAGATCTGGCTGAGGAGTCGCGCCACCGTGGTCTTGCCGGTTCCCGGATTGCCGGTGAACACCAGATGATGGCTGATTTCGATGACGGGCAGGCCGCGCTCGCTTCGTATTTGTTGCACTTGCAACATGCTGGTCAAGCGGCGAACTTCGGCCTTGACATTGTCGAGCCCGATCAAGCCATCGAGCTCTGTCATCAAATCGTCGACCGAGCGTGCCGGGAGCAGGTCGGTCTTCTCCTCGCGCTCGGCTGTCGTGGTCGCCGCTGGAGCTTGCGTAGCTGTCTGTCTGTCAGCCTGCCCTGGCCGGGCCACGCCGGCGGCGTCCATCGAGTTCAGCAGACGAGCGCGGAACGCATCGATCGCCTGCAGCTCGTCCATCGACGGGACCAGATCCGTGGCCGCGGTCACGTGGGCGAGGTGGATCGCCAGCTCGTAGTAGCGGTTCGTTCGTCGGGTGCCGTCCCTGTGATCGGCCTTCATCAGGAGATCGAACAGCACACTCGGTTCACTCAACCACTCGTCGCGGTGCTTGAACAGATCGGAGTCGCGAACCTGCGAGCCCGACGTGACCAGTGGAGGATCGAGCAGCGGGCCGATCGAATCGAGGTACGCGTCGAGCTCGCTGTCGGTGAGCCGTCCGTCGGCAGCGATGATCGCGGCGACGAGGTTGCTGGCCTCGATCACAGCGTCGGCACGGTGCTCGGCGTCGGGCCGACCACTCAACGAACTCAGCTCATGGGCGATGCCGCCGACGAACTCGTCGACGTCTCGTTGCATCGGGCCTGGCATGGGACCGCAGGCTACGCCGTCACCTCGGGGCGCCGGACCTTCGGGTGCGGTGTTCGCTAGGTTGACCAGCGAGGTGCATGAGATGAGCTCGCGTCGAATGTCGAAAGCGATCGTTGCCGTCGTTTGCGCGGTCGGGCTGCCGGCGGCATGCGCCGAGAGCTCAAGTGTTCAACCGGCCACTGGGTCCTCCCCTACAGCGTCGAGCGGGGGAGTTGTCGAGCCGGGTGCCACTGCGCCGGGCATCACTGGGCCGGTCACCGCTCAGCCTGGAACCAACACCGCCGGCTCGTTGCCGTCGGCAACCGATGGGAGCACGCCGCCGATGGGGAGCGAACAGATCGATCCGGGCCTGAAGCCGTACATCGACATCGCTGTCGCCGATCTCGCCCAGCGCTTGACGGTCGACCCGAGCACGATCGAGGTGAGCTCGGCGACGTTGGTCGAGTGGCCCGATTCATCGCTCGGATGCCCGCAACCAGGCATGCAGTACGCGCAAACGCTCACCGACGGCGCGAAGATCGTGCTCACTGCGCTCGGTAAGCAGTACAGCTACCACGCTGGTGGTTCGCGCACGCCGTTCCTCTGCGATCAGCCCCTCAAGGCACCGCCGAGCACGGGCTGAGTCGAAACATCTCTTCCAAGCTTGACAAAGTTCGCCTTGTCGGGTTCCGCGATCGTTGTTAGGTTGACGACCAGGGAGCAAAGGGCGCACGTTTCGGCGTGGCTCCCTGACTTGAAACGTTATGTGATGTGCAGTCGGCTCAGAGCCGAATGACGTGGGAGGGAACCACAACGTGAAGAGAGTTACTGCCCTGATTGGCGGCGCCGCGCTGGTGCTGGCCGCTGTAGCGCCGTTGGACCAAGCGAAGGCCCAACAGTTGCCTACGGCCGACACCTCGCTCGTCGGATCGAAATCCGTTGTCGAGAGCGAAACCGGTAGCTACATCGTCGTGATGCGTGCTGATCCATTGGTCACCACGATCGCCGCCGACGATCTCAACACCCCAGCAGCCGAGGCCCAAGGCGCGGCGCTCGACGAGAGCCACGATGCCGTGCTCGCCGAGGCCGGGGTGAGCACCGACGCCAAGGTGCAGGACTTCACCAATGCGCTCAACGGCTTCTCTGCCGTGATCGACTACAAGCAGGCGATCAGCCTCGCTGCCAATCCGAAGGTCTCCGTCGTGCTGCCCGACGAGTTGCGTCAAGTCACGTCGAGCGATCACGACGGCCGCGACAGTGGCCCGAGCGCCGACGATCTCGGCGCCTTCCTCGGCCTCACCGGACGCGGTGAGGCGTGGCAGAGCGGCATCACCGGCGAGGGCGTCACCGTCGGGGTGATCGATACGGGCATCTGGCCCGAGCACCCGAGCTTCGCCGACGACGGCACGCTTTCGCCGCATGCACCGCTCGACGCGACACGGCCCAACTGCGACTTCGGCAACACCGCTGCCAATCCCAATGACGCCCCGTTCAAGTGCAACAACAAACTGGTAGGGGCGCGCCAGATGCTCGACACGTACCGTGCGGTCATCGGTGCCGATCCCGACGAGTTCGACTCCGCACGCGACGACGAAGGCCACGGCACGCACACCGCGTCGACGGCCGCCGGCGACGCCAACGTCCAGCCGACGATCTTCGGCCGCAGCTTTGGCCGCATCTCCGGTATCGCCCCACGGGCACAGATCATCGCGTACAAGGCGCTCGGCAATCTCGGTGGCTTCACCTCCGACCTCGCAGCCGCGATCGACGAGGCTGTCGCCGACGGAGTCGACGTCATCAACTTCTCGATCGGTGGTGGCGCCAACCTGGTCACCGCCGACACCATCTCCTTCCTCTTTGCCGCCGACGCAGGCGTGTTCAGCGCAGTATCGGCCGGTAACGACGGGCCCGGCCCGGCAACCATTGGCGGTCCCGCCGACGTGCCGTGGGTGACGGCAGTGGGTGCCAACACGCAGCGCCGGTTCTTCCAGGGGACCATCGAGCTCGGCAATGGCAAGGAGATCACCGGAGCCTCCCTCACACGCGGTACTGACACCCTGCCATTGGTCGACGCCGAGTTCGCCGGTACGAGCGACCTCTGCCTCGCCGGCAGTCTTGATCCGGCGAAGGTCACCGGCAAGATCGTCCTGTGCAGGCGCGGCGCCAACGGCCGCGTCGAGAAGAGTGCGGAGGTCTTCCGCGCCGGCGGTAAGGGCATGATCCTGTACAACACCTCCGATGACGACAACCTCTTCAGCGACAACCACTGGGTGCCGTCGGTTCACGTCGATTTCACGCCGGGTATGAAGATCAAGCGCTACATCGCCAAAACTCGTCACCCAAAGGCATCGATCCAGCAGAACAAGGCGACGACGATCGACTACGCGCCGTCGATGACGATCTTCTCCTCGCGTGGCCCGAGCCCGACTGCCGCCGACATCATCAAGCCCGACGTCACCGCTCCGGGAATCCAGGTCATGGCCGGCGCCTCGCCGTACCCCGACGCGGGCGACGTTCCTGGCCAGCTGTTCCAAGCGATCGCCGGAACTTCCATGTCGGCCCCGGTCACGGCCGGCATCTACGCATTGCTCAAGCAGGCGCATCCGGATTGGAGTCCGGCCATGGCCAAGTCGGCGCTCATGGGCACCGCCAACACCGACATCCTCGACAACGACCGCGTCAGTCAAGCGGGTCCGTTCGCGATGGGCGCCGGGATGGTCAACCCCGGCAAGGTCGCCGACAGAGGCTCCGCCTTCAATCCGGGCCTGGTGTACGACGCCGGGTTCAACGATTATTTGGGCTTCCTGTGCGATGCCGCACCCGAGATATTCTCGAACCCCACGGCCACTTGCGGCAGTCTCGCCGCAGCCGGCATCCCCACGACTGCGCAGAACCTCAACTACCCATCGATCGGCATTTCCGAGTTGGCCGGCACCGAGACGGTCACGCGCACGGTCACCAGCGTCGCTGACCACAGGACCACGTTCAAGGCCCACGTCAACGCTCCCGAGGGCTACACCGTGTCCGTCAACCCCGCGGTCATCACGCTCAAGCCCGGTCAGACGGCATCGTTCGACGTGACGATCACCAACGTCGGCGCTCCCAACGGCGAATGGCGCTTCGGCGACCTCACCTGGAAGGGATCGGGCTACCAGGTTCGCAGCCCGATCGCCGTCAAGGGTGTTGCGCTCAGCGTGCCGGCCGCGATCAGCGGTACCGGCACCGATGGCTCGACGACGTTCGATGTCAAGTTCGGCTACACGGGCGCTTACACCGCGGCCGCGCTCGGCATGGTGCCGGCGACTCCCAATGACGGCGTCGTGCTCCAGGATCCCGACCAGACCCCGTTCACAGCCGACGACGGCGGTGGACTGGTGAAGATCCCGTTCACGTTGAGCGACGTGGCGGTGGCCCGCTGGACATTGACGCTTCCGGGTGCTGACGACCTCGACATCTACCTGCTCGACTCGACAGGCGCAGTCGTCGCGCAGAGCACCAACGGTGGTACCGACGAATCGATCGAGCTTCACTTCCCGGCCAACGGCGATTACACGATGGCCGTTCACGGCTGGGCCGTGGGTGAAGCCGCAGGGGTCGCCTTCTCGTTGCAGAGCTGGCTCGTGCCGGCGGCATCGGGCGGCAGCCTGTCGGTCAGTGCCGCGCCCGCCTCGGCGGTTCTCGGTACGACCGGGTCGGTCACTGCCGACTGGGCCGGATTGACGCCCGGCACCAGCTACCTCGGTGCCGTGTCTCACAGTGACGACACTGGCGTGATCGGACTGACAGTGGTGTCCGTCGACGCCTGATCCGTCGGAGAACGAACGAAGTGGGGGCGCTCGTCGCAGCGCCCCCACTTCGCGCATCGGCTGACGAAGGTCACGTCGTCGGACGAAACCCGATTGATCGCCCGGTCAGGCCCGGCGGTAGGGTGCCAGCCCATGGGTCACCGATTCGACAGCGTTCAACAGGTCCGCGATGGGCTGAAAGAGGTCCACTACCTCGCCGACGAGGGGATCGCCGGCGTCGCCTTCCTCGCTGATCGTCTCGGCAAGCCAGTGCTGGTCGAAGGCCCCGCGGGCACCGGCAAGACACAGCTGGCCAAGAGCGTCGCCGAGATGACCGGGGCACGCCTGATCAGACTGCAGTGCTACGAGGGGCTCGACGAATCGAAGGCGCTGTACGAGTGGAACTACAAGAAGCAACTCCTTCGCATCCAAGCCGATCGCAACAGCGACTCGTGGAGCGCGATCCACGACGACATCTTCAGTGACGAGTTCCTCCTCACCCGGCCGTTGCTCGAGGCGATCACCGCCGAAGATCCCGTGGTGCTGCTGATCGACGAGGTCGACCGTGTCGAGGTCGAGACCGAGGCGCTGCTCCTCGAGGTCCTGTCGGAGTATCAGGTCAGCATTCCCGAGATGGGAACCGTCATCGCCAAGCAGATCCCGCTGGTGTTCCTCACCTCCAACAACACACGCGAGCTCAGCGAGGCACTGAAGCGACGCTGCCTGTACTTGCACATCGACTATCCCGAGATGGACCGTGAGAAGGAGATCGTTCTCACCAAGGTGCCCGGCGTCAGCGCCAATCTGGCCGACCAGATCGCCCGCATCGTGCGCTCCATCCGCCAGCTCGACCTCAAGAAGGCCCCCTCGGTCAGCGAGACCATCGATTGGGCGCGCACGTTGGTGCTGCTCGGCATCGACCACATCGAGGCGCAGCAAGCCAAAGAGACGCTGCACATCCTGCTCAAGTACCAGACCGACATCGCCAAGGCCGCGAAAGAGCTCAGCGTCGACAAGTAGTCGGCCGTGACCATGATCGATCACCATGCTTGATCTGCTGGCCGGGTTCGTCACCGAGTTGCGCAGCGCCGGGTTACCGGTGTCGCTCACCGAGAACCTCGACGCGATGGAGGCAGTGCAACACATCCCGATCGAGGATCGGGAGGCGTTCAAGTACGCCCTCGGCGCCACGATGGTGAAGAACAACGCCCACTGGCGTGCGTTCGAGACCGTCTTCGAGGTCTACTTCAGTTTGCGCGGGCCGGAGTACAACCTGGTCGAGGGTGACGGCGAGTTCGAAGACATGTGGCGCGAGATGCAAGAGCAGATGGAGGGCGACGGCAAGGGCGCCGCCGGTGGTTCGATGGATTCGCTCACGCCCGAGGAGATGGCTCACCTGCTGATGCAGGCGTTGATGAACGGCGACCAGGCGCTGATGCGCGCTCTGGCGCGGCAGGCCGTGCAGCGATTTGCCGGTATGGAGCCCGGGCGTCCGGTGGGCGGCACGTACTACCTGTATCGCACACTGCGCAACCTCGACCTCGACGCCATGCTCGAAAAGCTCATGGAAGCGAGTCGCGAACAGGTCGGCGGCGAGCTCACGGCGCTGGAGGAGCGGCTGGAGCACGACGAGTACAACGAGCGCATCGAGCAGTTCAAGAAGGAGATCGAGGCCGAGATCCGTCGGCGTCTGGTCGCCGACCGCGGCGCCGAGGCGATGGCCAAGACCTTGCGCAAGCCTCTGCCGGAAGATGTCGAGTTCATGCATGCGTCACGTGACGAGATGTTGAACCTGAAGAAAGCGCTGTTTCCTCTCACCCGAAAGCTCGCCGCCCGTCTGGCCCGCAAGCGTCGCCACGGTCGCAAAGGCCCGCTCGACTTCCGTAGCACGGTCCGCCACTCACTGAGCTACGGAGGCGTTCCCGCAGAGCCGAAGTTCAAGTACCCGCGCCCGGCCAAGCCGGAGTTGATGGTGGTCGCCGACATCTCCGGATCGGTGGCCGCGTTTGCACGGTTCACGTTGATGCTCGTCTACGCGATCCAGGGCCAGTTCTCGAAGGTGCGATCGTTCGTGTTCATCGACGGCGTCGACGAAGTCACCGAGTACTTCCGAGGCGTGGAAGACATCCAAGAAGCGATTCATCGCGTCAACACCGAAGCCGACGTCGTCTGGGTCGACGGACACAGCGATTACGGTCACGCCTTCGAGGTGTTCTGGGAGCGTTACGGGAAAGACGTCGGACCGAAGACCACCGTGCTGTTGCTCGGCGACGCGCGCAACAACTACCACGCCTCGCAGGCCTGGGTGGTGAAGGAGATGCGCCAGAAGGCCCGACACGTCTATTGGTTGAACCCCGAGCCGCGGAGCTACTGGAACACCGGCGATTCGATCGTCGGCGACTACGGCACCCACACCGATGGCGTGTACGAGTGCCGCAACCTGCGTCAACTCGAGGCGTTCGTCGAGAAGCTGGCCTGACGTATCAGGGCGTGTTGGCCGGGGCGTCGACGACGTTCGTCGGCACATCGATCGAGATCGGATCCCCGGAGATGTCGTCGACCGTCAGCGTGTAGTGGTAGATCGCGCTGTGCTTCGTGCCGAGTTGCTGGGCGACGGTAGTGGCGACGGCGCTTGCCATCTCGATGTCGGCGAACCGAAGGAGGCCGACGTCGTCGAAACCGATCGTCAACGTCACCGGGGTGCTGCCGGGACCCCTCAGGTCGCTTCTGCTTGCCAGGATCGGAACGGCCCGACGGTAGGTGTCGAGGTCGATTTCGTAGGTGTAGCTCGTGGTGACTGCGGACGGTGGCGTCGGCCCGGTGACCCGGCGGACCGTTGACCTGAACCCCGATGCGGGTTCGATGACCATCGGCTTCGACGGCAGATCACGCAGTTCGAAGCCCATGATGTCGTCGACCATGGGGATGTAGTGCGCGTCGATCTCGGTTCCGTAGTAGTACGGGCCGATCGGGTACCACGTCCAAGGTTGACCCGGATCGGTCGGCGACTCGTAACGATTGTTGGTCGTGAGGATCTCGGTGAACGAAGCGTTTAATGCGTCGAAGGGGATTGCGTTGACTCCAGGCGCCACCTCCGTAGCCGTTCGTTCGACCTTCACGTCGCTCTTCGCCGTGAGCGACTCCCGATCGATCGACACGTCTCTCGTCGTGGTGAGGTCGACCGGTCCGCCTGCTTCACTGTTGTAGATCTCGGCGAGCGTGACGTGCAACCTCGCGCTCGCGAACCCGAAGCGAGGCGTGATCGCGGTGCGCTCCACGCGCCGGTCTTCGCGATTGCCGAGGACGCGCTGTACGAACTCGCTGTTGTGGGTTGTCGACACGGTGACGATCACGGCAACGATGACGCCGACGACGGCCAGGAACTTGAGGCCCCCATGGCCCTTCTTCTTGCGCTTCTTGGCCATCATGGCGTCACCACGGTCGTGGTGGTCGGGATGGTGGTCGACTCCTCGACTGGCGCGTCCACCACGTTGGTGGGAACGGACAGCGACTCGGGCGTGTCGGTGACCGAGTTCAGGTCAACAGTGAATCGATAGGGATACGGGATCCCAGCGTCGACCCTCGCGCGGTGGTCGAGCACCGCGTCGTGGTCGACGTTGACGTCGAGGTAGCGCACCATCCACTGCCCGTCGAAGCTCACTGTGACCTTCACGTCGGCATCGTCGGCGGCGTTGCCGTCCACGATCTTCACGAGGTCGAACAGGCGTGGGGCCGTCTCGTAGAAATCGCCGAACGCAAAGGTGTAGGTGTACGTGGTGACTGGGACACCGTGGCGGACTTCATCGACCACCTTCGCCGGGTGCCGGGCACGCAGCGGCGGGTCGATCACATCCTGATACATGTAGACGTCGCCACGGTTGAGCACCGTCGACCAGTTGCTGGCGACGGTCGGACTGCGGACCCACGCGTCTTGCGGTGTCGCTCCCTGTTCGTACGTCGACTGGTCGTCGATCATCACTTGCGATGGGGGTGAGGTCGACTGCGGTGTACCGATCGTGCCGCCGACGATCGACGCCTTCGCCTGATCCATCGTCGCTTTCGCGATCTTGGTGGTGTAGTTGACCTCGTCGTGCTCGATGTTCCAGAAGTTGGTGGCGAGACCGTTGTCGATGGCCACGCTCTGGTAGGTGATCGTGTAGTCGGCGCCCGTGAAGGGCGGCTCGGCGATGGCGTGCAGCGGCAACGGATTGGTGTCGTAACCGCTGCCCGTGAAGCGCTCGCCGAACGATGTGCTGCGCATCGCGACCGAGGTGACGACCACGACGACGAGGACGCTCGCCAAGATGATGCGACGCCGCTTGTGGCTGCGCTTGGGCGGCGGAGCCTCCTCGGCTGGAGCCGTGGTGTTGGCCAGCGTGAGTGCGGCGGCCACGATGGCCGGAACCTGGCCCGTCGGGGGAGCAGTCGTGGTCCGCGAAGGTCTTGGTGGCAAACGCGGCCCTGCGGGCACCGTTGGATCACTCGTCAGGTGCGGTGGCGGCTCGACGGGGCTCTGACCCGCCGGCGCGGGCAGTCCCGACGGCGCCGGCAGAACGTTGTCGCCGGAGCTGTCAGTGAGGTCGTCGGCGAGGCGCATGGCTATTCATCGGCCGTTCTTGAGGAGACCTTGAAAGATCTCCCGACCGTCGATTCAGGGTGTCCCCGCGGGGACGTCGAGCGCGTCACCCGGCACCGTGATGGCCACGGGCGCGTTCAACGAGGTGACGTCCATCGTGTAGCTCGTCACCCAGGTTGCACCGCTGCCGGTGCCTGGCTGCGGCGGGTCGACGCTGAAGTCGAGATGTCGAACAACACCCGTCTCGTCGTAGCTGATCTCGACCGTGAGGGTCGTGGCGTTGGGCACGTCGAACAGCCAGGGGACCCTGGCGAAGATTGCCGGCGCGATCTCCGGGACGCGGGCCCGATCGATCACGTAGACGAGCGTGCTCACGGTCGACTCGCCGACCTTCTCGGACTTCGACGATGTCGGCTTGGCCGAATCACGCAGCGGCTGATCGATGATGTCGTTGACCATCAGGATCGAGTTGACCGAATCGTAGGTCGCCACCGTGTCGGGCGTTCGCGGCTGCCGCGTCCATGTCGTGCCGAATGCCTGGCCGGGCCGGAAGATCGAGTCGGCGGTACGAATCTCCTGCGATGTCGAAAAGACCCCGCCCACTTGACTCTCGACGGTGCTCTCCGCGGTTGCGGCGAGGAAGTCGGCGCGAACCTTGGTCGTCACGTTGTTCGGCACACCGTTCTGCACGGCGGACAGCGTGATCGAGTACTCGGCGCTCGTGATATCTGGCCGAGCGAACGGTACGGCGGGCAGGGGCGCGGCTGGTGCGTGTCGATGCAGCACCCGTTGCACCGGCGCGGCGTTGCGGAAGTGGTAGCCGACGCCACCCACCAGGCCGACGAACACGACGAACGTGATCAGCTTCTTGCCGCGCTTCTTCTTGCGCTTCGACGGGCGAGAGTCGACCTTCGGCTGGATCAGGTCCTGGAAGCTGACCATCGCGTTGCTCGTGGTTGTTTCTCGGATCTGAGTGACCGACGGGGGAGTGAGGCGAAGTGCTGGGGGCGCTGCAACGGTCGGGGGCGGAGGCGGCACCGGCGCGCCCTCGGGCGGTGTGGTCAGCCGTTGCAAGGGGGGTGCAAATCGAACGTCCGCCATAACAAGTGTGTCATCGGCCGAAGTGCTGGACTTCTTGAGCCGGAGACATCCGTCCGGTCCGAACGACCTAGTACCGCGTGGCTGCCCTCGCCGATACGGTGGGCGCCCATGGCCATCTCGTGCGTCTACTGCGGCGGACGTCACGACACATCCGCCGAAGTACGCCAGTGCTGGTCACGGAACAGATCGGAGCCGGAGGCAGTTCCAAACCTCCCGCCTTCAGAGGGCGCTCCGCCGGCCGGCCCCAACTTGCACAGTGG
The DNA here is from genome assembly GCA_963720775.1 of Ilumatobacteraceae bacterium. Taxonomy (GTDB): domain Bacteria; phylum Actinomycetota; class Acidimicrobiia; order Acidimicrobiales; family Ilumatobacteraceae; genus JAENVT01. The sequence goes on from CAVRGR010000003.1 coordinate 507,476, forward strand.
TCGAAGGCGGGTGCGGGCGATGCCGCAGCTGGGCCGAAACGTGATTGTCAGGCCCGGTCAGCAAGCTCCCCACGGGTGGGCAGATGCCCCGCGATATGCGGTCGGCCTTGCCGCGATCAGTGGCCCCAGTGCACTCCTGGTGCAGCTCACGCGGCTTGCCGACGTTAGGAGCCCGTGCGTGTTCGAGATCGACCCGGTCATCGAGGCACAGCTCTGCGCGCCGCAGTCGAATGCCGATGCCCTTCACTTGGTCGGGCCGCGATTCACCTTCGAGCTCTCGACGTTGAACCACCTGGTGTGGCGCAACTCGGTCGACGCTCGCGATGTCGAGCGGTCGGCCTGGCCGTTGATCGAAGCGGCCCTAGCCGCAGGCACCCGGCCGGCCGACGAGTCGGGTGTCGGTGACGTGATACTCGCCGACGGAACGCCGGTGTGGCTCGACGGTGGGCCCATGCGGTACACGGAGCCGATCGACGGCGTCGCCGTGGTGCACCGCGTCGCGGTCGAGCATGGCTCGCTGCAACCCTTCCTGTCGAACGTGTCCACCGCCGACCTGGCCGCCGATCAGCGAGCAGCGGTTACGCATCCTGGCGGCGCGGCTCGGGTGATCGCGCCGGCGGGATCCGGAAAGACCCGCGTGCTCACCGAACGTGCTCGACACCTGATCACCCAGTGGCGCCTACCTGCGGGTGCGGTGTGCCTCGTTGCGTTCAACAAGCGAGCCGAGGAGGAGATGAGGGCGCGGGTCGCAGATCTACCGGGCCTTCAGGTGCGCACCCTCAACGCCATTGCTCTGGCGATTCTCAACGGCTCGTCGCCGTTTGCTGCCCAACCGACGACCTTGAACACCATCACCGAATCCGACGTGCGGCGGATCATCGGCCGCCTCGTCGAGTTCCCTCGCAGGCGCAACTCCGATCCGGTGGCCCTGTGGATCGAGGCCCTGTCGTTGGCGCGCCTCGGGCTACGTGACCCCCACGACGTCGAGGCGCTGTACGACGGCGACGTCGACGGGTTCGCGGCGATGCTTCCTCGCTACCGCGACCAGTTGAGCAGATCTCGTTCGCTCGACTTCGACGAGCAGATCGTGCGAGCAATCGAGCTGCTGCTCACCGATGTGGCGACTCGCGAGGCGGCACAGCACGCGTGTCGTGTGCTCCTCGTCGACGAGTTCCAAGACCTCACGCCTGCTCACCTGTTGCTGGTCCGGCTGCTTGCGGGTTCCGACGGGTGCGTGTTCGGTGTGGGCGACGACGATCAGACGATCTACGGCTTCAACGGCGCAGACCCGCAATGGTTGATCGATTTCAGCGACTACTTTCCGCATGCGGGTGATCATCCACTGGAGGTCAACTATCGGTGCCCGACCGACGTCGTTGCCGCGGCAGCGACGCTGCTGGGCCACAACTCGCGCCGAGTCCCCAAGTCGATACGAGCGTTTGCAACCGAGAAGGGTCTGGTCATCGACACCGGTGACGATGCGGTGGCCGCTGTCGCCAAGCTCGTGCCGCAGCTGATCGCCGGCGGAACGCGGCCTGACGAGATCGCCGTGCTGACGCGTGTCAATTCGTTGTTGGCACCCGTTCAAGTTGCCCTCGGGGCCGCAGGCATCTCGACCAATGGCGGTGTCGGCGCCGAGTTCACCGATCGCGCCGCGGTACGGGGCTCGATGGCCTGGCTGCGCTTGGCGACCACTGCCGGCGCTCTAGCACGTGTCGATGTCGAAGAGGCGTTGCGCAACCCCTCGCGTCCCCTCAGGCCCAATGTCGCCGCGTGGGTGGCTGAGCAGACGTCGGTTGATGGATTGCGTCGTCTCGCCGGACGTCTCAACACACCACGCGAATCCGAGCGCGTCGAGGCGTTCGCCGCCGACATCGAGATGCTGCGACAACTGGCTGCATCCGGCGCCTCCACCTCGTCGATCCTGGCCAGGTTGCACGATTCGATGGGCATGGCTTCGACGCTGTCGACACTCGACACCCATCGCCGGGGAATGAACAGGGCGGCACAGAGCGACGATCTCACGGCTGTGGCACAACTGGCCCTTCAGCAGCCCGAGGCCTCACAGTTCGAGTCGTGGTTGCGATCTGCGCTTCGCCGCGACTGGCAGAGCGACGGCGTGACGTTGGCGACGGTGCATCGCGTGAAGGGCAAGGAGTGGCCGGTGGTGATCGTGCACCAAGCGGCGGCCGACCAGTTCCCTCACCGGCTGGCCACCGACGTCGAAGAGGAACGACGCGTGTTCCACGTCGCCATCACCCGCGGCCGACGTCAGGTGTACGTCGTCCCCGGAGCCCACCCGTCGCCGTTCATCGACGAGTGCTTTCACGCACCGAGCCCCGACCGCCGGGGCGACCAACGAGCGACTGCCCGCCAGTCGGCACGGCCACCTCGTGACGCCGGCCCGCCTGATGTCGAGCTCTCGGATGCAGACACATCTCTGTTCGAAGAGCTACGCGCCGTCCGTCGTCATCTCGCCGCAGGAAAGCCCGCGTACACCGTGCTGTCCGACCAGACCTTGCGCGAACTGGCCCGTCGCCGCCCGGCAAACCTCGCCGCACTCGGCAGCATCAAAGGGATGGGACCGGTCAAGCTCGAGCGCTACGGCGACGCGTTGCTGGCGGTCATCGAGGCGGCAACAGTCGTTCAGCCGCGTTGATAGTTCGGTGCTTCCTTGGTGATGGTCACGTCGTGGGGATGGCTCTCCTCGCGACCGGCCATGGTCACCTTCATGAAGCGCGCCGACCGCAGGGCGGAGAGGGTGGCGGCGCCGGCATAACCCATCCCGCTCCGTAGCCCGCCGACGAGTTGGTAGATGACGTCGCTCAACGTTCCGGCATACGCCACTCGGCCCTCGATCCCTTCGGGCACCAGTTTCCGCGTCGCCGCACCGAGCGCGGATTGAGCGGTCGCGTAACGGTCGGCGCCAAGGCCCTGCATGGCACCCATCGAGCCCATGCCGCGGTAGGTCTTGTATCGGCGGCCTTCGAACAACTCCAGTTCCCCCGGTGCCTCGTCGGTACCGGCCAGCAGTGAGCCGAGCATCACCGTGTCGGCGCCGGCGGCAAGGGCCTTGACGAGATCGCCCGAGTACGTGATCCCGCCGTCGGCGATGATCGGCACGCCCAATCTCCTCGCCCGTTGGCAGGTGAAGTAGATCGCCGAGAGCTGCGGCATGCCTGCGCCGCTGACGACTCGGGTGGTGCAGATCGAGCCGGCACCGACTCCGACCTTGATCGCGTCGGCGCCGGCGGCAGCCAGCGCGTCGACACCATCCTCGGTCACGACGTTCCCGGCGACGACTGGCAACGAAGGCCATGACGACTTGATCCGCTCGATGGCCTTGATGACGCCTGCGGAGTGGCCGTGCGCAGTATCGAGGGCAACGGCGTCGACGGAGCGGGCGACCAACGCATCGACGCGCTCCTCCAGATCGGCACCCACTCCGACGGCAGCCGCGCAACGCAACCGGCCGGCGGAATCGCGTGTGGCGTTGGGGAACTCTTGGCGCTTGAGGATGTCCTTGACGGTGATCAGCCCGATCAGGCGGTTCTCGGAGTCGACGAGCGGCAACTTCTCGATTCGATGCTTCTGAAGGATTGCCTTGGCCTGTTCCAGCGTCGTGCCCTCGGATGCGGTGACCAGACCCGTCGACGTCATGAACTCGGTGACCGGTCGGTCGAAGTCGGCGCCCGAGCAGAAGCGGGTATCGCGGTTCGTGAGGATGCCGACCAAGAGACCAGACTCGTCGGTGATCGGCACGCCGCTGAACTTGAAGCGGTTCATCAGCGCTTCGGCATCGTGCAGTGTGGCGGTGGGCAACAGCGTGACCGGGTCGGTGATCATCCCGCTCTGGCTGCGCTTCACCTTCTGGACCTCGGCTGCCTGGTCGTCGACCGACAGGTTGCGGTGGATCACGCCGATCCCGCCTTCGCGGGCGGCGGCGATGGCCATCCGCGACTCGGTGACCTTGTCCATCGCGGCTGAGACGATGGGGATGTTGAGGGTGATGTCGGCGGCGAACGTCGCGGTGGTGTCGACGGTGTCGGGCAGCACATCGCTGTATCCCGGAACGATCACGACATCATCGAAGGTGAGGGCTTCGAAGCGGTCGAAGAATTCACTGGTGCTCATGCGTTTGCTCCTGTCGTGCACAAGGTTGCGAGGGTCTCGACGAGTAGGCGGTGCTCCACGCCATGGACTCGTTCGGTGAGCCCCTCGAGGGTGTCTGTTGGATGGATGGAAACGGTGGCCGTGGCGAGCACAGGGCCGACGTCGACGCCTTCGTCGGGAACGAGGTGCACCATCACCCCGGTGTGGTCGCGCCGACCGTCGCGGGCCTCGTTCCAGGCCCTGGCAATCGAATCGACGCCCGGAAGCTCGCCGGGCAGGGCTGGATGGAGGTTGACGACCATGCCGGGGAACCAGCCGAGGAAGCTCATCGACAGAATGCGCATCCATCCGGCGAGCACGACCCAGTCCGGGTCGAAGCCGCTGACGATGTCGGCCAGCCGGGCGTCGTAGTCGGCGCGTGGTTCGCCGGGATGGGGAGCTGCATGAACGAAGGGGACGCCGGCGTCGGCTGCTCGCTGCAGCGCTCCGCTGCCGGGCCGGTTGGAGACAACCGCGGCGACGGTGGCCGGCAGGCTTCCGTCCGCGCAGGCGTCGAGGACGGCCTGAAGGTTGGTACCGCTGCCCGAGGCCAGCACGACCAGGCGCGTCATCGCAGATGCACCCGATGCGCTGCGTTGGATGTGGGCACCAGCCCGCCGATGACCCAGGTCGGCTCGGCGATGGCCTGTTGCACGGTCACCACGTCGGCGGCGGCGCACACGACGACCATGCCGACACCCATGTTCAGCGTGCGATACAACTCGTAGGTGTCGAGCCGGGTCGCTACCTCGCGCACCAGTTGGAACAGGGGAGGCACTGGCCAGGAGCCGAGCTCGATGGTCGCGTCGCATTCGTCGGGCAACACGCGTGGCAGGTTCTCCGGAAGCCCGCCACCGGTGATGTGAGCCAGCGCCTTCACCCGGCCGCCGGCGAGGGCGGGTGAGAGCACGTCGAGATAGCTGCGATGCGATGCAAGAAGCGTTTCGCCCAGCGATCGCTCGAACCCCGGCGGCACCGAATCCATCGGCAGCCATTCGAAGAGCTTGCGCAGCAACGAGTAGCCGTTGGTGTGCGGACCGCTGGAGGCAATGCCGATCAAGACATCTCCGGCAACCAGTTCCCCTCGAGGAAGCATGTCGGCTTGCTCGACGACACCGACCAGCGTGCCGGCGATGTCGAACGCCCCCGGGGCGTAGACACCGGGCATCTCCGCCGTCTCGCCACCGAGGAGTGCGCACCCAGCTGCTTCACAGGCCTCGGCCATTCCGGTGACGACCTCGGCAACCTGTTCGGCGTCCAGCTTGCTCGATGCCACGTAGTCGAGGAAGAACAAGGGACGGGCGCCTTGCACGAGCACGTCGTCGATGCAGTGGTTGACGATGTCGGCACCGACGCCCCGGTACTTGCCGAGTCGGGCCGCGAGCTCCACCTTCGTGCCCACACCGTCGGTCGAGGCAACCAGCACCGGCTCGTCCATGGCCTTGATCGCCTTGGCGCTGAACGCACCACCGAAGCTGCCCACGCCGCGTAGCACGGCAGGACCGTGCGTGCGCTCGACGGCGCGCTTCATCTGGCCGACGGCGCGCGTGCCCTCGTCGATGTCGACACCTGTGGCCGCATACGACGTCAACGTCGCGCCAGCCGCTCGCCAGGCGATGTCGCCGCGAACCTGCATGCCGTCGAAGTGGATCATCGCCATGCGTCGGTAAGCGTTGTCACGGGCCACCGCGAGGGACTCGCCGAGGCCGGTGACGGCCAGCACGCGACCACCCGTGACCTTGTGGCCATCTGCGCCGGCGATGAACGTGACCGCCTCGGCATCGTCGGGGCCGAGACCGCTGATCGCTTGGCCCACCACCGGATCGGTGGGGTAGCCGAGCGTGGCGGCCACAACCGTGCATGTCGCTCCGTCACGAATCGTCAGTGACGATTCGGACAGCGTGCCGTTGCAACAGGCCAGGGCGAGCTCGACGAGATCGGATTCCAGCAACGGCAGCACGGCTTGCGCCTCGGGATCACCGAAGCGGCAATTGAACTCGATCAGCCGCGGCCCGTCGGCGGTGAGCATCAAGCCGGCGTACAGCACACCGACGTAGGGCGTGCCTGCTGCCGCAAGATGGTCGATCACCGGTTGGATGAAGGTGGCGGTCAGCGCCTCGCCGTCGTAGGCGATCGGTGCCGGGGCGTACGCACCCATGCCACCGGTGTTGGGGCCGGTGTCGGCCTCGCCGATTCGCTTGTGGTCTTGGGCGATCGGCAGCGGCCTTGCCAAAGTGCCGTCGCACATCGCCATCAGGCTGCACTCCGGTCCCGTGAGCCGTTCCTCGACCACGATCGGTCCGAGTTCGGCCAGCAGGCTGATTGCCTCGATGGTTTCCTCGTCGGAGACGGGCACGACGACGCCCTTGCCTGCTGCGAGACCATCTTGCTTGACCACGATCGGTTGACCGAGGTCTCGCCACCAGGCCAGCGCTTCCTGCGTCGACCTGGTGGCCAGGTGCCGCGGTGAGGGCAGGCCCAGTGCGGTCGCCACGTCACGCGCGTATCCCTTCGACGATTCGAGCCTGGCCACCTCGGCGGTGGGCCCGAAGCACGGGATGTTCCGTCGTGCGCAGTCGTCGGCGATTCCGTTGGCGAGCGCCGTTTCCGGGCCGACGATCACGAGGTCGGGCGTGGCGTCGGGCGCGAGATCTGGCGTGACGATCACGTCGTGCCCGTGGCGCCGACAGGCCCAGGCGATGGCCGACTCGCGGCCGCCGCCACCGATCACGACCACGTTCATGCGAGGACACCCTCGAACGACAGCTTGGCCTGAGCCTCGGTGACCTCGATCGGATAGCGACCGGTGAAGCAGGCATTGCAGTATCCGTTGGCGTCGCCTGCCGTGGCATCTCCCGGATCGACCGTGATGGCCCGCATCATCCCGTCGAGCGACAGGAAGGCCAGCGAATCGGCGTCGATGTGCTCACGGATCTCCTCGACCGTCAGGCGCGCGGCCATCAGGTCGCCGTCGTGGCCCATGTCGACACCGAAGTGGCAGGCGTGGGTGATGGGCGGGCACGTGATGCGCACGTGCACCTCGGTGGCACCGGCATCGCGCAGCAACTTCACCAGCGGGCCGGCCGTGGTGCCGCGAACGAGTGAGTCGTCGATCATAACCACGCGCTTTCCGGTCAGGTTCTCGGCGAGTGCGTTGAACTTCAAGGCAACACCGCGATCGCGCAGGTCTTGTGTGGGCTCGATGAAGGTGCGGCCGATGTAGCGGTTCTTGATGAGACCGTCGTTGTGCGGGATGCCGCTTGCCCTGCTGAAACCGATGGCGGCCGGTATCGAAGAGTCGGGTACGGGGATGACCACGTCAGCGTCGGCCGGCGCTTCGGCGGCGAGCTCCTCGCCGAGGCGCTGACGAACGTGGTGCATGTTTCGATGCGCCCACACGCTGTCGGGCCGGCTGAAGTAGACGAACTCGAACGTGCAGCGCGCCGAGCTGGCGGCCGGCGTCAGAGCCTGGCGACGGGTGATTTCCGCTCCGTGCAGCGTCACGATCTCGCCGGGACCAACCTCGCTGATGTCGACGCATCCAAGTGTGTTGAGGGCGCAGGTCTCGGAGGCGACCGCGTATCCACCGTGCGGAAGCCTGCCGACGCTCATCGGTCGGAAGCCCCACGGATCGCGCACCGCGATCACCCGATCGGCGGCCAGGATCACCAGTGAGTAGGCACCCTTCCAGGCCGGAAGCGTGCGCTCGACGCGGTCTTCCCAGGTCTTGCCACCTGCGGCCGCGAGCATCAGCGTCATCACCTCGGTGTCACTGGTGGCCGTGAGCCCGAACCCGCGAGTGAGCAGCTCGTCTCGCAACGCCGGCGCGTTGACGAGGTTTCCGTTGTGGGCCAGGGCGAGGGGACCGTGCATGGTCTCGACGAGGAACGGCTGGATGTTGCGTTGGGCATTGGCCCCGGTCGTGCTGTAGCGGGTGTGGCCGATGCCGTGGTAGCCGCTGAGGGTGCTCATGGTCGACGGCGTGAACACGTTGGCGACGAGGCCGGAGTCCTTGTGAAGGCGTACCCGGCTGCCGTCGCTGACCGCGATGCCCGCAGCCTCTTGGCCGCGATGCTGCAGAGCGAACAACGCGAAGAACACGGTCTGGGCGACTCCTTCGCCGTGGGGTGTCGATACTCCGAACACTCCGCATTCCTCGCGAGGTGAATCCGAACGCGTCGGGTGCCCCGATCTGACGACGACTGGCTGGTCAGGCAACATGCCCAAGGACCTCCTTGATCCGGTCGGCGACCGGGTAGCTGCCGCGCTGGAACTGCAAGCCGGTCAGTCGTTCGTATGCGTCGATGTAACGCGTCGACGTCGCTTGCCATACTGCCTGGTCGAGCAGCGGGGGCTCGCCATGCCCGTCGTACCCAGCGTCGATCAAGGCGCGGCGGACGACCTCCTTGTCGAGGCTCTCCGGTTCCTGCCCGGCGTCGAGGCGCTGCCGGTAGCTGTCGGCAACCCAGTAACGAGACGAGTCGGGCGTGTGCAGCTCGTCGATCAGCAGTAACTCGCCGCCGGACGTGGTGCCGAACTCGTACTTCGTGTCGGCCAGGATCAGGCCCGACCGACCGGCGATCTCCTGCCCGCGGGCGAACAGTTCGAACGCCGCGGTTTCGACCGCGCGCCACAGAACCGCGTCGACGAGGCCCTTGCTGACGACATCGCTGGGGCTCAGCGGTTCGTCGTGCCCTCCGTGTTCCGCCTTCGTCGTCGGGGTGATGATGGCCGACGCAAGCGCCGAGTTCTTCCGCAGCCCCTCGGGAAACCGGTATCCGTAGATCGAGCGGGCTCCGTCGGAGTACTGACGCCACAGCGAGGTGCTGGTGACGCCGGTGATGTGACCACGGACGACGACCTCGACGGGCAACGGCCGAGCGCTGCGGGCAACGAGCACGTTGGGGTCGGGAAGTTCGACGACGTGGTTGGCCACGACGTCGGCAGTGCGCTCGAACCACCAACCGCTGAGTTGGTTCAGCACCTGACCCTTGAACGGCACTCCGGCGATCACACGGTCGAAGGCCGAGAGACGGTCGGTGGTGACGAACAATCGCCGGTCGTCGCCGTAGGAGTAGGAAACGCGAACCTTTCCGTCACGTCGATCAGTGAACGGCAGCTCGATGTCCATGAAGGGTGCAACCATCTCAACGCTCCTTGGCGTAACGGACGCCTTGTTCGAACAGGGCCAGCCCGAGGTCGCCACGGCTGCCGTTGGTGAAGCCGGGGAACTGACGGGCGATGACGTGGTTCTCGGGGTGGGGCATGAGGCCCAGCACGACCCCGGTCGGGTCGCAGACGCCGGCGATGGCGTCGACGGAGCCGTTGGGGTTGACCCCGCTGTACCGCAACGCGACCTGGCCGGCGACATCCAGACCCGACGGATCAGGATGCGTGTAGCGACCCTCGCCGTGGGCTATCGGGCAATCGATCGACGCAACGCCCGTCGTCCAGATGCATCGGCTGATCGGCGCATCCAAGCGCACCCACTGGCATTGGAAGTGTCCGCTCTCGTTGTGTCCGAGCGCCCCTGGCAACAGGCCGGTTCGCGTGAGAACCTGGAAGCCGTTGCAGATCCCGATCACTGGCTTGCCGGCGGCGACGAACCCGCGCAGCGCCTCACCGACTCGGTGTTCGAGTTGCAGCGCGAACATGCGTCCTGCGCCGAGCGCATCGGCATAGCTGAACCCACCAGCGATCACGGCGATCTGTCCGTCGCCCAACAGCGAGGGTCGCTCGATCAGATCCGACAGCAAGACGATCTTCGATTCGGCGCCAGCGAGGTCGAGGGCGAATGCGACGTCGTGATCGCGATTCGTGCCGGCGGCCGCCAGAACGAGGGCCACAGGCCGGCTCATCGACCGGCTCCGAATGCGTCGACCAGACTGTCGAGGGCGAGCGCCGACGACCCTGGGAGAGCGACGACTGGACTTGCCGTGACGGTTCCGAGCACCGTGACAGGTTCGCCGAGTTGCTCGGCCAGCCACTCGACGTCTCCGACGGCGACCTCGCATACGAACCGGCTCGACGATTCGCTGAACAGGGCAGAGATCGGGTCGGGCCCCGGCAGGGTGTCGACCGACAGGCCGAGCCGCCCACCGATAGCCATCTCTGCCAGCGCGACGGCAAGTCCACCTTCGCTGAGGTCATGGCAAGCCAGCACGCGCCCCGAGCGCAGCGCTTGGTGCAGCCGCCGATAGCGGGCGGGTGCGTCGGGGTCGGGCGCCGGAACCGTGGCATCGAACGATGGGCCGCCGAGTTTGGCGAAGTGGCTGCCGCCGAACTCGCAGCGGGTGGTTCCGATCTGCACGACGACGTCGCCGGCCCGCTTCAAATCGGGTGTGACGACCGCGTTGACATCCGGAACGTGGGCAACGGCGGTGATCACCAGAGTCGGCGGTACGGAGTGTCGAGCGCCGTCGGCACCGAGGTACTCGTTGTTCAACGAATCCTTGCCACTGACGAACGGCGCAGCGTGCGCCACGGATGCGTCGCAACAGCCGCGTACAGCAGCAGCCAGTTCGCCCAGTGTCGAGTGGCGTCGCGGGTCGCCCCAGGAGAAGTTGTCGAGCAGCGCGACGCATGCGGGATCGGCCCCGACGGCGACGACGTTGCGGATGGCCTCGTCGACCACGGCCTGGGCCATCCGTTCCGGATCGAGCTCGCCGTACCACGGGTTGACGCCGATGCCGATGGCCAGGCCGTGGCTGTCGGCTGGGTCGGCGAGCACCACACCATCGGCGTGGCCGTCGCGGTGCGTGCCCACCAGTGGTCGGACCACGGTGCTGCCGAGGATCTCGTGGTCGTAGCGCCGGATCACGTGTTCCTTGGAAGCGATGTTGGGATGGCGCAACAGATCGAGAACTGCCGCCGCGACGTCGGTGCAGGCGGGCGGCATGCACAGGTCGCGCGGCGGCGAGGGCATCACCGCTTGCATCTCGCGTTGCGGCCGGCCGTCGTGCAGGAAGTGGGTGTCGAGCTGCAGCACCGTGGTCGCACCATGCCGCACGTGAAGGACGCCGTCGCCCGTGAACGTGCCCAGTGACGTGGCCTCTACATCGTGTCGCCGGCACAACTCGCGCAGCCGCGGCCACGACTCCTCGGCCACCGCCAGCACCATGCGCTCCTGCGCTTCGCTCAGCCAGATCTCCCATGGTCGCAGACCCGGGTACTTCAACGGTGCCAGGGCGAGGTCGACGTCGGCTCCGATTCCCTCGGCCATTTCACCGATGGCCGACGACAAGCCACCCGCTCCACAGTCCGTGATGGCCGTGAACAACCGGGAAGTGTTGCCGTAGGGCACCACGTCGGTGCCGTCGGGCAACACTTCGCCGGTTGCTTCGCGTAAGACGTCGATCAGGAGCTTCTCGGTGATCGGGTCGCCGATCTGCACGCTGGCGCCGGCCAGGTCGCCGGTGGTCGCGTCCATGGTTGCGCTCGAGAAGGTGGCGCCGCGCAGGCCATCTCGGCCCGTGCGGCCGCCGAGCACCACCACGAGATCGCCGGCGTGCGGGCCATCGGTGGGGGCGACGTCGTCGGCTACGCCGATGCAGCCGCAGTAGACGAGCGGGTTGGCGATGTACCCGTCGTCGTAGAGGACGGCTCCAGCGACGGTGGGCAAGCCGATCTTGTTGCCGTAGTCGGCAACGCCGGCGACGACTCCGGCGGCGATCAGCCGTGGATGCAGAACGCCCTCGGGAAGCCGTGCCGCGGGCAGCTCGATGGGGCCGAAGCACAAGATGTCGGTGACGGCGATCGGGCGGTGAGCAGCACCCATCACGTCGCGGATGACGCCGCCGACGCCGGTGTTGGAACCACCGAAGGGCTCCACCGCCGACGGATGGTTGTGCGTCTCGGCCTTGACCGCGATGGTGGTTCCAGGCGAGAACGAGACGACGCCGGCGTTGCCGACGAACGCGCTGCGCAGGAACGGTGCAGCGATGGCGTCGGTGGCGGCTCGCAGTTGCTGCAACAGGGGAGTGATCGGTTGGCCGTCGTCGGCGGTGATCCTGGCTCGGAAGGTCTTGTGGGCGCAGTGCTCGCTCCACGTCTGGGCCAGGGTTTCCAGCTCGACGTCGGTGGGATGCCGCCCGACCGATCGGAAGTGATCGACGATCGCGTGGAGCTCGGCGAGGTCGAGCGACAATCCACGCTCGCGGTTGAGCGCCTCGAGACCTAGATCGTCGAGGCCCTCGATCTCGACGAGCTCGACGCCGGAATCCGCCGTGGCATCGCTATCGACGAAGGCCGGGTCGATCGGCCCGAGCGACCATCGTTCGATCACCGGGTTGGCCAGGAGCCGTCGGGCCAGCACAGCCATCGTGATGTCGTCAGCGTCGCCGTGCACCTCGTAGCGGGTGCCTGTGGCGACTCCTGTGATCGGTGCACCGATCGTCTCGGCGGCAAGAGCCACGGCCTGAGCCGAGGCATCGGTCACACCGGGCAACCGGGTGGTTTCGATCGCCCGTGCCGTCGGGATCGCCCAATCGCCCGTTTGCAGCAACGGATCGACGAGCAGCTCCTCGAGCTCGACGCGGTGGCTTCCACCCTTCACAAAGACCAGGTCAGCGACATCGATGGAGCTGATCCCGGTAAGTCCGAGCGCATGTGCGTCGGTCAACAACGCGCCAGCGCGTGGGTCCGTGGTGGTTGATCGAATGGTCAACCTGTCAACTCCACGCACGTTCATGAAGCTAGGTGCATCGGTTCGGACAGGTGCTCGCGCGCGAACGAAAAGTAAGCTCCGCGCCTTGTGAGTCGGCTCGTGTTGGTGCGCCATGGAGAATCGAAGACGACCGTGGCCAGGGTCATCGGGGGTCCGCGCACCTGTTCGGGGCTTTCTGATCTGGGTCGCCTGCAGGCCGAGCGACTGCGTGATCGGTGGGCGGCCGTCGATGAGATCGTCGCCGACGTCCTCATCTCCAGTCACTACGCGAGGGCCCGGGAGACGGCGGAGATCATCGCCCCTGCCATCGGGAACCTGCCCGTTGTCGAGGACGCCGGCTTCGGTGAGCACGACCCAGGCCCCGACTGCGACGGGATGAGCTTCGACGAATACATCGAGCGCTTTGGCGTTGAGTGGTGGCAGGGCGATCCGTTCGGGACGAGCTTCCCCGGCGGTGAAACGGTGGCGGCCTTCCAGTTCCGCATCGGTCAGGCCATCAGGCGCACCACCGACTCGTACCCCGACAAGACCGTCGTGGTCGTCTGTCACGGCGGGGTCGTCGACTCCGCGCTGCGGCTGGCACTGAAGTCGCCGGCGACGGGCAGCTACGAGATCCACACGTTGAACACCTCGATCACCGAGATCCACCTGATCCAGGACAACAAGTGGCGACTCATCCGTTACAACGACGTCGGCCACCTGGCAGGCCTCCCAGCGCACACCATTCCGCCGCCCGCCGGCTCGCCGCCGTGAGACGATCTGGGAGCCACGGATCTCGGCGATCTGACCCAACGATTCGTGCCTGGCACCCAGATCGTGGCGTGTCCCGGCGAGTCGCTCACCGGTCTACTATTCGACTCACGCGACGACGAGGAGGGAATGATCCATGCCCGTACTGATGATCGGTGTGGTGCCGAATTTGACCGAGGAGGTCTACGGCGGGATGATCGGCGACCTGGAGCCCAAGATTCGCGCCTCGAAGGGTTTCATTGCTCACACCGGAGGGCCGAATCCCGACGGTGGCTGGCGCGTCGTCGAGATCTGGGAGACCGAGGAGGACGGCAAGAACTGGTTCGAGACCAACGTCAAGCCGAACCTTCCACCTGGTGTCGTTCCCGATCGGCGATACACCGCGCTACACACCGCCTTGACCAAGTAGCTCCTACTTCTTGCGGGCAGGCGGTTTGCCGGCGGCGAGCAGGTCGTTCATGGCGGTCTGCAGCAACTCGGTGAGCAGCCAAACATCGGGGACGAGCTCGCGGCAGGCGATGAATCCGAAGTCGAGGTTGCCGTTGTAGCTCTGCACCGTCATGTTCAGGCCTTGCCCATCGGCGAGCGCCGACACCGGGTAGAAGTGCTTCAGCTCGGCGCCGGCCATGTAGAGGGGCACGTTCGGGCCGGGCACGTTGGAGATGACCAGATTGAACGGCGGGTTCATGCGATCGGCGATCCGTAGCCGGCTGGCCATGCGCATTGCCCGGGCGGCGATCGCCGGGGGAGCGAACTGGGTGAAGTCCATCAGGGTTTCGGCCGGAATCGCCGCGTGATTGTCCTTTGCTGCGGCCATGCTGCGCTGCACGCGTCGTAGACGCCTCGCCGGGTCGCTCTCGTTCGTCGCCAGATCGGCGAGCAATGCGGAGACCCGGTTCTGATAGGTCTCGCTCTCGTCGCCGCTGCGCACGCTGACTGGCACCATGGCGATCAAGCTCTCCTCGGGTAGGCAGTCGTGGTGAAGCAGATAAGCGCGCAGTGCGCCTGAGCACACGGCCATGACTACGTCGTTGAAGGTGCAGCCGAACTCCCGACGGACCTTCTTGGCGTCCTCCAACGGAATCGTCGTGTATGCGAATCGGCGATGTGGAGTGATCACCTGGTTCCACGGGGTGCGTGGAGCGGGTGTGGGAGGGAGCGCAGGAGGCCGGTCGGTCTCCTCTCCGTACTGAGCGCGCAGCCGTCGGCGCATCATCCCACCGATCGTTCCAGGCATGGGCTGGGCGATCATGTCGGCGAGGGCACGCAGGCCGCCGGATCGCGAAGCAATGGCCAGCTCGCGTGTCGTGCGCACGCCGAGGCGGATCATCTTCTCCGGCCGACGAAGGAACTCGCCGACAGTCATGCGCAGCAGCTGCTCGTCGCTGGGCACGGTTTCGGGTTGCCACGGCGCGGGACCGATGACCGGTCGAAACGTCGGGTCGAGGTCGAGCACCGCTGCCAGCATGACGGCCCCCGACGCGCCGTCGATGGCGGCGTGATGCACCTTGGTGAGTTGCGCGATCGACCGTCCGTTGTCGACGCCCTCGATCACGTAGAGCTCCCACAGCGGCCTGGCCCGGTCGAGCGGGCGGGCGACGATCCTGCTGATCGCCTCGGCCAACTGTTGCGGAGTGCCGGGAGGAGGCACGGCGTGGTGTCGCACGTGGAAGTCGATGTCGAAGTCGGGGTCTTCGATCCAATACGGCAAGTCGAGACCCAACGGGACCTCGACCAGGCGTCGACGGAATGGTGCAAGGAGGTCGATGCGCTCGAGGATCGTTTGCTTCGTCGCCTCCAAGCCGGCGCCGCCGGGCGCATCGGTGGGGTCGTAGATGTTCAGCGACGAGACGTGCCCGAAGACGCTGGCCGTCTCCATGTTCAAGAAGCTGGCATCGACACCGCTCAGCTGGCGCACATGCGTACTGTAAACCGTGGTAGGACAGGGTCCATGCCGGACAACTACGCCCAGGGTCTGCAAGAGGTCGCCGATGGCTGTCACGCCTACCTCCAACCGGACGGCAGCTGGGGGTGGAGCAATGCGGGCCTTGTCGTTGGCGAGGGCGCCTCGCTGCTGGTCGACACGCTGTTCGACCTGCGCCTCACTCGACGCATGCTCGACTCGATGGCGGCTGTCACGCTCGCTGCGCCGATCGCTCAGGTGGTCAACACGCACGCCAACGGCGATCACTGCTTCGGCAACATCTTGGTCGGTGACGCCGAGATCGTCGCTACGTCGGCGACATCGCAAGAGATGAGAGAGGTTCCGCCATCGCTGCTTGCCGGTCTCAACAGCGCGCCCGGCGAGGTGGGCGACATGTTCCGCAGCTTCTTCGGTGAGTTCGACTTCGACGGGATCGAACTGCGACTGCCCGATCGCACCTTCGACGGGCGCATCGAGTTGGAGGTCGGGGGCCGGACTGTCGAGTTGATCGAGGTGGGCCCTGCACACACCAAGGGAGACACCCTTGCTCATGTGCCCGACGCGAGAACGATCTACACCGGAGACATCTTGTTCATCGGTGGCACGCCGATCGTGTGGGCGGGTCCACTGAGCAACTGGATAGCGGCGTGCGACTTGATGCTCAGCATGGATGTCGACGTCGTCGTTCCCGGTCATGGTCCGATCACCGACAAGGCCGGGGTTGCCGGCGTTCGCGACTACCTCTCGTTCGTCGACCAGGCGGCGGGCCAACGGTATGCCGCGGGAATCGATGCATGGGAGGCAACGCGCGAGATCGCCGCCGAGATCCGTGCCCGGCCCGACTTCGGATCACTCGGCGAGTTCGGCCGCATCGCTGTCAACGTCGACACGGTGTACCGCCATCTCGACCCGAGCTACACGTCGATGAACGTCGTCGAGCAGTTCAAGCGCATGGCGGAGTTGGAAGCCGGCACGCCGGGATCAATCCACTGATTCGTCGGCCATCGGAACGTAGGCGTTGCGCTTCTTCTTGGCGGGCTTGCCACTGCGCGTCGCCACCGATCGGCGCACAGCCAGGTACCAGCCGACGAGCGTGCACCCGCTGAAGATGAACCATTGGATCGTGTACGACAGGTGCGGCCCCTCGTCGCTCGTATCCGGTGGCACGATCGGCTCGAGCGACTTGGCGTCGGCCGGTGTCGATTCGACTTGCTCCACGTACATCGGTTGCACCGCATCGTCGAACTGCTTGGCGAGCAGGCTGACGTCGAGCCGATGGATCTCGGTGAGCCCAGCGACGTTCTCGTCGGCGGGCTGGCCAGTCGTGCGATGTTCGCTGGCTCGCAACCTGCCGACGATGGTGACCGGGCCTGTAGGCGTCGGGGGCACGCGGTCGCTGGTCGCGACGAAGCCGCGGTTGATGAACAGCAACGAGCCGTCGTCGATCTGCAGCGCGTCGACGATGTTGCGGCCCGTGTCGCCGTTCTGCGATCGGTTGACCACCAAGAACTGATGGCCGGCCACGTAGGTTCCGCTCACACGAACGGGCCGCCACTCGAACGACGAGACGTCGGAAAGTCGCGACTTGATGTCGTCGTACGGCTCGATCGGCTGCTCGGTGTTGGCCAGCACCTCGGCGTTGAACTTGCGGCGTTCGTCGAGGCGGCGAAGTTGCCAGAAGGCAAGGTTGATCATCACGACCACCAGCGTGATGACCAGGAGGTGGAACGCAATCCACTTCGGCCGGATCAGGAAGCCGTAGGTCGATCTGTGCCGATTCTTCGATTCGGCGGGATCGGTCGGCATCAGCGTCGCAGGCTACCTTCGCAGTCAATGACACCAGAGGCGCTCACCGATTCGTGGTTGGGCTCAGTGCTGGATGTGGACGTGCACGTTGCCGGCATGTGCCGCATCGGGGATGGCCTGGTGGGGATGAACCTCCGTCTCACCCTCGACAGCGACGGCTCGGTGCCCAGGTCGCTGATCGCCAAACTTCCGTCGCCCGATCCAGTCAGCCGTGCCACCGGCATCGCGCTGCGCAACTACGAGCGTGAGGTGTGCTTCTACCTGCAGATTGCGCCGACCGTCGACATACGCGTGCCGTGCTGCTACCACGCCGAATGGAGCAGCGACACCGGCGAGTTCGTCCTTCTCATGGAGGACCTGGCGCCGGCGGAGCAAGGCAACCAGGTCGGCGGGTGTGACCGCGATCGGGCGCGAACCGCGGTGCTCGAGCTCGCCAAGCTGCACGGCCCACGATGGGGTGATGCGGCCCTCGCGGACATCGAATGGCTCGGCCGGCGCGCACCTGGTGATTCCGATCAACTGGCGATGCTGTGGTCGATGTTCGTGCCGTCGTTCATGAACAGCTACGCCGGCTACCTGTCGCCCGAGGCGGCCGGGGTCGTGAAGCGGTTCGGTCAACAGATCGCCGGCTGGCTCGACGGTCGCGATCCGGCGAGCACTGTCACGCACGGCGACTACCGGCTCGACAACCTGATGTTCGCGGGTGCTGAGGGCGGTGCTGACATTGCTGCGGTCGACTGGCAGACGCCCGGCCATGGTCTCGGGATCACCGACGTCAGCTACTTCCTGGGTGCCGGAGTGATGCCCGAGCTTCGCCGGCAGATCGAGCGCGAAATGGTCGATGAATACGGTGAAGCCCTCACCGAGTACGGAGTTGCCACCGACTCCGATCTGTTGTGGCAGCAGTACCGCCGCGACGCGTACGCCGGCGTGGTGATGGCGGTGATCGCCTCGCAGATCGTCGGCTCGAACCACCGGAGCGAGGCGATGTTCGCGGCAATGGCCACTCGGCATCTGCAACACGTGCTCGATCTCGACAGCGAGTCGCTGCTGTGACCGATCTTCCCGACTTCCACATACCTCATGCAGAAAAGATCGAATGGATGGTGGAGGAGAACGGATGGGCGATCGAACCGGTAGCCGCGCAACCCGACACCGATCCGCCGGTTGCGGGCTACGTGTACACGATCGGCTTCCCGCAAGCGTTCGACTTCCCCGAGGTCGTGCTGTTCGGTCTGCAACCGGCTGCGGCCCGAGGTCTGTTCGATCTCGTCGCCGACCTCTTGCGGGGAGGAACGGAGATACCGATGGGCGTCGAGCTCACCGGTCTGTTCGACAACGATCTGCGTTGCGTGTTCGCACCGGTCGACCTTGCCGAATGGGGTGCCCTGTTCACCACCGCGCTGGCCTGGCACCGTGGAGCACCGTTCGAGCTGGTGCAGTTGTTGTGGCCCGATCGCAATGGCTTCCTACCGATGGAGCCGGGTTTCGACCGCCGTCTCACGCTCGCCCAGCCGGTGATCGGAACCGTCGCCGGCTGACCCAAGCCCATGTGGAGTTCTTCACGCCCACCTGAGTGCCCTGGAACACTCCACAGGACCGTCGGCCACGACTTCAGGCCTGCGGTGGGTCGAAGCCGCGGCGCTCGTTGAGTTCACTCACAAGCTCATCGAGGGTGGATTGATCGGAGTCGAACAGGAGTCGTCGTCGGGTTGCGTCGATCGGGGCGGCGGCAAGCAAGGTCATCCAGTCGGCACCTGGCAGGTCGAGGACGATTTGCAGCGCACGGGTAAGGGCGACCACCGGGTCGGTGTCGTACTCGGCGAGCAGTTGCTCGGCGTCGGACTTCCTCAATCGGCGGATGGCGTCCGTTCCTCCATCGACCACGGGGCGCCGTGTTCGGTGAGCAGCGGCATGAAGGGATCGGCGGAGAACGCTTCGGGCCCTTTCACTCCTTCGCCTTTCCACTCACCCGTCGCCAGCAGTTCCAAGGCGATCGCCGGATGCACGGCCGTCTGCCACACCACGGCCTGGTGCCCGAACTCGCGCATCGTCCATTCGTTGTCGACGATCTGGTACACGTAGGTGCACCGTGGCGCGCCGTCGACGCCGATGCCGGTCACCATCGTGCCGGCGCAGGTTCGACCGCGCATGCGTTGCCCGAGCTCCGCGGGATTCGGGAGGACAGCGGCAACGAGATCGCGGGGAGACATCTCGACGCCTCGCACCGTGACGGGAGTCGTGGAATCGAGCCCGAGCTTGTGCAGTGTCGACAGCACCTCGAGGAACTCGTCACCGAGCCCGTACTTGAACGTGACGCGGTCGACGTCGATCCACCGCGGCATCAAGAGAACTTCCTCGTGCTCGATGTTCACGCACTTCAGCTCGCCGATTCCTTCGGGGAACGTGAACTGCTCGGGTTCGGAGAACGGCTCGGTGGTGAACCAGCCGCGATCACGTTCGTAGATGATCGGAGGATTGAGGCATTCCTCGATCGTCGTCCAGATGCTGAACGTCGGAGCAAACGCGAAGCCCTCGATCACGAGATCGTTGCCGTCACGCACGCCGATCTCGTGAATCGTCGAGAACAGGTGGTCGGCCGCGTACCTGGCGGCGACGTCGGAGAAACCTGGCTCGACCCCCATCCCGACCAGCGCCAGCAGTCCGCGCTGGGCCCACGCGTCACTCGCCGCGAACTGAGCGGCACCCAGGCTGACACCGAGTTGATGATGAGGATCAGTGGGGTGTGGTGTGGAGAGGTGCATCGCCATGTCGAGGTAGTGGCATCCGGCATCGAAGGCGGCCTCGAAGATCGATGGGTTGAATCGCGGGTCGCAGGCGTTGACGATGACATCGGCCCTCGCGGTTGCGGCCAACTCGATCACATCGAGGCGCGCCGAAGCGTCGACCCTGGTGCTGCTGACACGTTCTGTGCCGGCCTTTGCCGCGGCTCGGGCCGACCGTGCGGGATCGACGTCGGCGACGATGATCTGTTCGAAGGGGTCACGCCTGGCGCAGATCGTGGCGAGGGCGGAGCCGACTCCACCTGCGCCCACGATCAGCACTCGCATGACCGGAGGGTAGTGCTCCGGGTCAAGCCCCGGAGGTTTCGGAGCTTCGGAGGTCTACAGGGAGAAGGCGCGGCGCTCGGCGCCGATGTTGACCAGGCCGGCGATCCGCTTGGCGAGGTACGGGCTGAACGAGCCCCGGTACCGCAGCTGCAGCTCCGGCAGCATCCAGTCGTGACCGGAGATCTTGCCGCGGCAGGTCGGTGACCCGCACTCGCACTCGAACTCGTCATAGTCACTGCCGTCGGTGGTGGCGTAGTCGTAGGCCAGTTCCTCACCGATTGGTATGTCGCGGAGAGCAATGAGCACGACGCTGCCGCTGAGGACGCAGTTCGGATCACACGAGTGGTTGATGAAGTCGGCCGGCTCCGGCTCGGGGGCACCCGCCATGTAGAGGTTCTCGTCGATCTGTAGGCTGCGAATCTGCTGGCTGGTGGGCAACAGATCGAACTCGTGACGCGTCACGCATCGTCCACCGAACGCGGCAACGATCTCGCCGGCAGCGATCGGCTCGCTGGCGAAGCTGCCGTAGCCCTTGTGCGACGGAGACGCAGCCGCGGCGGGACGCGCCTTTGGAGTGAGATAGCAGACACCCATTCACAACAGCATGGCCGGTGCGAGCGGCGACGTCTACTTGCTGACGAGTCAGTGGTACTGATCAGTGGCTCAGTCAGTCTGAGAGACGAGTCAATCGGCGCCATCGGATTCGACAGCCTCTGACAACGGTGTTCTCGCTACAATGCCGGACGGTTCGCATCACGAGTGATCGTCGCCCTCTCGAGGGCGGCGTCCGGCAACCGGGGAGGAAGCCCCACGGTGCCATCCCGCTCACGCGGGGATGTGGCCCTGCTCCGCAGGGCAACTCAGCTTCCCTCGTGCGGCGTCGAGGATCGAGACGAGCGCAAAGGAGCAGGAGATGGCGGGCCAACCACGGCCGTCGAGCGGTGCATGGCATCCCGGTGACCCCATCGGTCACCGGCAGTTCCTGAACTTCGATCGACCGATCGCACTCGACGGTGGTGTCACCCTCGACGAGGTGGTCGTCGCCTACGAGACGTGGGGCACACTGGACGACAGCCACAGCAACGCCATCTTGTTGTGCCACGCGTGGACCGGCGACAGCCATGCGGTCGGTCCCATGGGTCATGGTCACCCGACGGCCGGTTGGTGGGAGGGTGCCGTGGGTCCGGGGCTGGCGATCGACACCGATCGATGGTTCGTGGTCTGTGCGAACGTGCTCGGCGGCTGCCAAGGTTCAACCGGGCCGGCATCGGCTCATCCCGTCGATGGCAAGCCCTACGGCAGCCGGTTCCCAGTCGTGACGATCCGCGACATGGTGCGCGCCCAGGTGCGCCTGGCCGATCATCTCTCCATCCAAACGTGGCATTCGGTCATCGGCGGCTCGATGGGTGGGATGCAGGTTCTCGAATGGGCGATCACCTTTCCGCATCGTGTTCGCTCGATCGTTCCGATCGCGACGTGTGCCCAGGCGACCGCGCAGCAGATCGCGTGGGGAGCGATCGGCCGTCGAGCCATTCGCATGGATCCGAAGTGGCGGGGTGGCGACTACTACGAAGCCGACCAGAACGACGGACCGTGGGAGGGCTTGTCGGTCGCCCGCATGGTTGCTCAGGTCACGTTCCGCAGCGACAACGTGTTCACCGATCGGTTCGGCCGCGAGCTGGCCGACGGGGCGACGTTGCACGACAGCCTCGAACTGTGGCAACGATTCGAGGTCGAGCGCTACCTCGATCATCATGGCGACAAGCTCATCCGCCGATTCGACGCCAACAGCTATCTGATCATCGGCAAGGCAATGGACCTGCACGACGTCGGCCGTGGCCGCGGCGGGTTGGTGGCAGCGATGTCGCGAGTGAGGGTGCCTACGCTGACGATCGGTATCTCCAGCGACATCTTGTACCCGTCGTACCAGCAGCGTCAGATCCGAGATCTGCTGGTGTCGTCGGGCACGCCGTGCGACTACGTCGAGATCGAGTCCCCACACGGACACGACGCGTTCTTGATCAACCTCGATCAGCTCTCGGCCCCACTCGGCGAGTTCGTCGACGCAGTCGCGAAGGATTAGCTCGAGGAGCGGTCGGCAATCACCGCGTCGAGGCTTTGCACGGCGCGACTCTTCGCCGGGATCTTGATCGTCATTCGTTGAGTCACGCCTCGGTGGTCGAGGCTGCGCAGCACGTACACGGCCCGCTTCGGCGGGGGTTCCGCCGACTTTCCTTCGATCGACCAATGGGTGACGTCGTGGCGCATGCGACGTTTGACGTCGACCTGGAGCTGGTTGTCGGGCAACACCTTCACCCACACCTCGCGGCGACGGCCCTCGGGGTCGCCCCGCTGCGAGATCCATTGGCCGCTGCTCAGGAATCGGCTGCCGTCCTTGGAGACGTGATGCGGCTCGATTCGGTACCCGAGGTACACCAGGGCCGCGCACACTGCGATCGCCAGCGTCATCCACACGACATCCACGCGACAAGCTTGGCGCATCGCGGTCGATGTTGGCCAGGGCTGCCGATATTGGCCGAGGGTTGGAGGTGTCATGCGGTCTTCGGCATGCGAGACTGATCGGGTGATCGTCCTGTCCGCGAGCCGCGCCCCCGCAGTCGTCGTGGCCAGTGACTTTTCTGATCCCACGAACGAACGGATCATCTTCCTGTCGGCTGCCGGGCTCGTGCTCGTCGGCGTAGGCCTTCTCGTCGGCACCATCCTGTGGTGGCGACGTGGGCGCCAAGAGCATCCGGCGTTGTCGCCGCTCGAGGTCATGGGATCGCGGCCCTGGGCCAAGGCACCCGAAGGCGATCGCCAACGCCGACTCGAGAAGGTGAGGCTGCGCGGCGACGGGCCGGCACCCGACGAGCCCGCACGACCCGAGCCGGTCGACCTCCAAGCGTTGGTGCGCAGCGTGCCGCAGGCCTTCGACGATCTTCGCGAACCCGGTGAGCTGGCCGACGCTCACCCGGCAGCAACGAGCGATTCCTCCGAAGCGGACTCGGAAGCCGAGCCGTTCGTCGTCGCCTCGAATGGTGACGTCGTTCCACCCGTCGTCGCCTCGAATGGTGACGTCGTTCCACCCGTCGTCGTCGATCCCGATGCCACGGAGCACCTTGTCGAGCGCCCTCTGCTGCCGGCAGCACTGCCGTCTCCGCTACCGCCACCTAGCAGTGGTCAAACCCCTGTGACAACGGACCCGGGTGATGGATCCGAGGCGTTGGCGTCGTCACAGGGCGATCCTTCGTAGTCATTCGTCACAGAACCATGGTTCTCTGCGGGACTCGGGCTAGGTTGTCGTTACGTGGCTGAGGGTCTGGACATCGAGGCGATGCTCGCCCGATTCCGCGAGCGTGCCGCCGCTGTGAAGGGTCGTCCGCTTCCGCCTATCGCCGGCGAGGAACGTCAGCGGTTCATCCAACAGGCGCAGTCAGACTTCATGGATTTCGCGATCATCGGCGATGCCGCGGCGACGCTCGAGGATGGCATTCTGGTGCTGCGGGTCGACCTCCGACCTGCCGATAAGAAGTCGTGAAGTCTCCAGTCGGCCGGGAGAACCTGGCCATCCCGATGGGAGCGATCGCGGTGTGTGCGTGGGGCTTCGGCCCGTTGTTCGTGCGCGGCGTCGATGCCTCGGCCACGACGATCGTCTTCTGGCGTTTGTGGATGGCCGCGCCCGTGATGTTGACTGCCGCCAGGCTCACGGGTGGTCGTGTGACGTTGCCGTTGTTGAAGAACGTGTTCGTGCCCGGAGTCCTGTTCGGCATCTCGACGATCTGCAGCTTCACGTCGTACCAGTGGACGTCGATCGCCAACGCGACGCTGATCGCTGCCTTGCAACCGGTGTTGATGCTGGTGATCGGCCCCCTGCTGTTCGGCGACCGCACGGCGGCCCGACAGGTCCTGTTCGCCGTCATCGCCGTTGGAGGGATTGCCACGGTGGTACTCGGTGCCCACCAAGCCTCAGGCGCGTCGCTTCGCGGTGACATGGTCGCGCTGCTCAACCTCGGGATCTGGACCACGTACTTCGTGCGGGTCAAGCAAGTTCGCAACAAGGGCATCCACTCCGCCGCGTTGATTGCCGGCATCTTCTGCGTCGCCGCGATCGTGGTGACGCCTTTCGCGCTGCTGACCTCGCGCGACCTCGGAGCCGTGCATGGCACCGATTGGTTGCTGATCCTGCTGATGGTGCTGGTGCCTGGTCTGATCGGGCACGGTTTCATGACCTGGGCGCAGCGCCATCTCGACATCACCCTGTCGTCGCTGCTCACCCTCGGCAACCCGGTGATCTCGGCCGTTGGCGCTTGGATGATCTTCGGGCAGGCGCTGGGTGCCGTACAGATCGCCGGCGCCATCGTCGTACTGGCGGCCCTCGGCGGCATCGTCCTCGAAGCCCGAGCCAACGCCGCGGCGCCGGTCATCCCGTTGTCGATTTCGGCAGGCGACTGATAGCGTGAGCGACCGCTAACGCGGACGTGGCTCAGCTGGTAGAGCATCACCTTGCCAAGGTGAGGGTCGCGGGTTCGAATCCCGTCGTCCGCTCCAAAAAGTCCTGCTCAGTGGACATTTCCTGATGCCCGCGAGTCATTCACAATCGCACGTGACTATACCATCGCGCTGTGACACATCGCGCTGTGACACAGTTTGCCCATGGACATTGCCCATCACCTGCGCGTGCGACACTGCATGCGACTTCGGTAGGTGAGTGACGGGTTTCGGTCATCACCTCGCTCAGTGATACTGCGAGCAGAGTGGTCCCGTTCATCTCCTCGCGAATTCGATCAGGGCAGTGACGTCGCCCGCGTCAGCGTCACGCAACGCCGCGATATATCGGCGTCGGAGTTCGTCGGTGTCAACGTCCAGTCTCGAGCCCCACGTGAATGATGGATGCGCGAGTGACGTCACGAGGTAGTCGGAAGCGATTCGGCCGTGACGGCCGTTGCCGTTCGGAAACGGATGGATGGCAACCAGTCTGTGGTGGAATCGAATGGACAACTCGTTGGGTTCATAGGTGCCAAGTTCGACCCAGGTCGTCGCATCACGAACGAGGTCGCGGACTGCGACGGTGATGTCGATTCGATTGATGCCGATGTTGGTCTCGCGGTTCCGGTACATCCCTGCCCACCTCCACACCTTGCCGAACATTGCGCGGTGAAGCTGACGCAAGTACGTGTCGTCGAGAAGTTCGGCGGACGTTGGATGTCGGCCGAGCATCCCTTCGACGATGTTCCGTTGTTCGGCCTCGAACAGTTCGCCGCGCGTCGCTATGTAGGTCGGGATCAGTCCGAGTCGATCGTCCTCGGAAAGTTCGGTGTGGCCGTCGCCGATCGGGACGAGCGCGTCGGTCATCTGCTTTGGTGTGGCTCGAGCCACAGGCCACGGCGATCAACGAACCTGTCGGCAAGCTCGTCCAGCTGGGTCTGCATCTCATCAGGAGGGAGCGACTGATCCTCCAACCGACTGTGATGGGCGACTGGATCGAGCATTCCCACCGCCTTTCGTCTTGCCTGTGCCTTGACCGCGTCCTCAAGCGGGGTGCGAGGTAAGAGCACGTACACCAGGTCACAGTTCAGAGCGTCGGCTGCCTGCCTGAGGGTACGAAGCTGGATGCGGTCGTTGACTTCACTCTTTTCCGAATTGGAAGACGTTCTGTTGGATGACTCCCATGCGCTGGGCCATCTCGCTCGCCGACATCCCAAGCGCGTCTCGGATTGCTCGGATCCACCCTCGATGCGGACGAGGAGCGCCTGCGAGTATTCTGAGCTGGGCGAACCGCTCATCCAGTCGGCGACGTGCCAGCTTGCGATCGATTGACATGGCATAGATATACTAGTTGTAGCTAGTAATTACAACATTGCTCGCTAGTCGCAACTAGTAAATCAGTAGATAATTGCTAGTTCTGGCTAGCAGATGGCAGGGCTTTCGCATAGGCGGTCGCCGACGGCTTCACGCAGTGGGTTGAAGTGGAATCTCGCGATCAGCAACTGCGTCGGCGGCGATGTGCAACGCGGCGGCTACGTCGTCGAGTTCCAATGGCGGAGGCTCAGCGACGATCTCGTCGGGAGTCATGCCATCAGCGATCATCCCGACAACGGTGGCCACGGGGATGCGCAGCCCGCGGATGCACGGCACGCCACCCATTTGTCGCGGGTTGACGTGTGATGCGATCCATCACGCCATGGTATCCGTGCACACACTGGGCGGAGCCGGTTTGGTTGGCGGCGGCGATGGTAGACCGGTATACGGAATGGGCGGACTGGGCGGGCTGGGCGGACGAATGGGCGGACAGGAGACCACGTCAGGGGACTGCGACGGACTCAGCGGACGGGAACCACATCCTTTTGCCAAGGTGAGGGTCGCGGGTTCGAATCCCGTCGTCCGCTCTCTGTAAACATCCTGGTCAGCAGGGATATTTCCATCCTCCCGGTCGCTTGCTCTGTGCCAACGGGTTGCCCATCGTGCCCATCATTTGCCCATCAACTTCGCCGTCGAGGTGTGCTGTCGAGGGCCGAACATGACGCATTCACAGTGCGGCAGGTCGCCATGGCGTGGTTGAATGCGGGCGATCTCGGCGCGCTTCTGCACTCGCAACCTGGCGTCGAGGTTCGACAACGGCTCGTCGATCAAGAATGCGCTGGGCTCACGCACGATGGCCCTGCCCATCGCAACCCTTTGTCGCTGGCCGCCGGAGAGCTGCATGGGTCGCCCGGGCCGGATCAGCTGACGAGCGATGCGATGTGGTCGGGCTGGAGGAAGTCCGCTGGTTGGAGTTCTCCGGCGAAGACGGCGGCGAATTCGTCCATTGCGGCGGTGTTGCCGTCGATTACCGAGAGGAGTTGCTGCATCTCAGGAGGAGGCGGCTCGAGCGTGGCGAGCTCGGTGGTGAACTCGTAGCTTCCGTCAACGCGGGCGTCTCGGTGCTCGTGGTAGTCGGCCATCGCTGCGTCGAACGCGCGGTGGTCCCGGAACGCGGCGTCGAGGGCGGCCGCGCACTGCTCGGCATCCAAGAAAGCGTCTGTGATGCCGTGGGCGGTGACGGGATCGCGCAGGTAGCCGGCGTCCCCGACGAGCGCCCAGCCTGGGCCGTAGGGGACTCTGAACCGGTTGGGGACGCCGCCACCGATGATGCGTTCCTCTCGATGGGCGTTTCCCAGGCGATCACCGAAGACCTGCTCGATGGCCCTGTGGTAGTTGGCCTCGATGTTTGTCTTCACCGCGGAGAGCTCGGCGTGGGGCCAGGCGGCGAGGAGCATCGTGAGTCCGTCGTTGGTCGGGAATGCACCGAAGCCGCGTCGGGGGCGTACAACCCACTCTGCTGCTTCGACGTCTGCAACGTTGCTCCAGTAGGAGTAGTAGCCGACCGACAGAGTGGGCTTGTCGCGGTATGAGCGGGCATTCGCTGCTGTGGCGACGCGGGAGTGTGCGCCGTCGGCGCCGATGACGACCCGGGCCCGCTCGATGGTCGTCGTGCCTTGGTCGGTTCCACGTACGCCGGTGACGTGTCCATCGTCGAAGACGAGCGATTCGAGAGTGAAGCCTTCGCGGATCTCTGCACCGGATTCGCGGGCCGCGTCGACGAGCAGGGCGTCGAGCACGGTCCGGCGCGGGCAGTAGGCGGGGCGGCCGTCCGGTGCCGGGCGGCCGGTAATGAGGATCGGCCCGAAGTCGAACGAGTAGGTGGTCACCGGAGGGCAGCCGCTCGCGATGAGCCGGTCGAGCAGCCCCCACCGTTCCATGGCGGCGATGCCGTTCGGATGGATGAGGTGCGTCGACACGGTGTCGGACGGGAAGTGGGCTCGGTCGATGACGAGGACGTCGTAGCCCTTCCGGGCCAAGAGCATCGCGGTGGGTGCTCCGGCGCAGCGGGCGCCGACAACGATGGCGTCGTAGACATGTTCGGTCATTGCACCTTCTCCTTCTTCTCGCCGAGTATGACGAGATACTCGAGTTCGGTCCGGTCTGTGTGGAGGGCGATGAGCGCCTCGCGGTAGTTCGTCCCATCGACCGCTGGTCTCCAACGCTTGGCGGGCACGAATCAGCGGCCCGAAGCGGGTGGCGTGGTACTCGACGTCGGCTTCGGCGGACTCGAAGGGTTCGTGTTCCACGGTGGCGTGCTCGAAGCGGACGTTGATGCCCGTTCCGGCGAATAGACCGCGTACGTGGTCCTCGTCACCCCACAGCAGCGGCGGCTCTGCGCCCGAGGGCGGCGCCGGCAAGTAGTTCGCGACCGTGCGCATGATGCGGCCCATCGTTGCGTTGGGTGGCCAGACGCACAATCCCATACGGCCGCCCGGTCGCAGCACGCGAGCGATCTCGCGTGCAACGGCATCGTGGCGCGGGGCGAACTCGCAGCCGAAGGTCGACACAACGACATCGATGCTCTGGTCCTCGATTGGCAGGTCCTCGGCGTCGCCCTCTTTCCACTCGACAGCGACCCCGGCTCGGGCGGCGAGGTGCCGGGCCGTGACGAGCATCTCGGGAGTGAGGTCGACGCCCACGGTGCGTCCTCCGGCGAGCGCGGCACGAATGGCCGCGTTTCCGGTGCCACAACCGATGTCGAGCACAGTTTCGCCGGGGCGTACGGCGAGCCGTTTGAGGATGCGCTCCCCGACGGGCCACAGCTCGCGTTCAGCGATCGCGGCGAAGTCTCCCAGCGCCCAGGTTTGGCGCGCGGCTGCTTTGATGGCCGCCAGGCCTCGGTCGTCTTCGGGTCGCGAACGTGTTGCGTCAATCGTTGTCACGGGCTTCGTCCTTTCGTGGGCGGTTTCGCGTTCGAGGATGCGCTCGCGCACTTTCACCGCACGGTCGTGCACATTTCACGAGAGCTAACGTTGCGGTTGATGCGCAATCGCGAGCCCTGTCTCGTGCTGCGGGTCCTCGGGACGACTCGGCTCGACGACCAAGGCGAGCCGAAATCGATTCCCTCGGTCCGACAGCGCCGAATCCTCGCCGTGCTCGCCGCTGCCGGTGGACAACCGGTGAGCACCGATCTCCTCGTCGATGCGCTCTGGGGCGAGACACTTCCGGCACATCCAGAGGCGGCGTTGCAGACGCAGCTCACCCGGGTTCGGCATGCGCTCGGCGACTTTCACACCGCGCTCGTGTCCGGTGCCGGCAGCTACCGGCTCGACCTGCGCCGTTGCCAGGTCGACGCGTGGTGGTTCGAAGACGTGGCGGCCGAATGCGGTGCTGCGGGCGGCCCCGACCGCCTGCGCGTCGCGCTGTCGTGGTGGGAGGGGCGTGCCTTCGCCGATGCCGCCGACCATCCTGGCGTGCAACCGGCCGCAGTTCGACTCGATGAGCTCCGCGGCCAGGCGATCGAGACGCTCGCCGAAATGGAGTTCAACGCAGGCCGGCCGGACGCCTGTCTCCAGCTGATCCAGCCCCTCGTCGCCGAGGACACCTTTCGCGAACGGGCGCATGCCATCCTGCTTCGCTCGCTGCATGCTGCCGGCCGTGGCAACGAGGCATTGCAACGCTTCCAGCAGCATCGGCGGCGCCTGGTCGACGAGCTCGGGCTCGATCCCTCGCCGGAGTTGGTGCAGATCGAGCACGACATCCTCGAGCACCGGCTCCCAACTGCCAAGGGATTAGTCGCTCGCGAGTCGCAGCTTCCGCCGCTTCCGGTCTCGTCGTTCATCGGTCGGGACGACGAGCTGCAGTCCGTGACGAGGTTGGTCCAAGAAGCGAGGATCGTGACCATCGTCGGGTCCGGCGGCGCGGGCAAGACCCGGCTCGCCCTCCACGCCGCGCACAACCTGCGCAACGGCTATCCCGACGGTGTGTGGTGGTGCGACCTGCTGTCCGTGACGCCGGGCCTGGCCGCGGCTGCCGTCGCCGCCCGGCTCGGCCTCCAGGAGCGGGCGGGACAGCACGCGCTCGAACGGCTCGGCGCGTACCTGTCGGATCGCTCGTCGCTGCTGGTGCTCGACAACTGCGAGCACCTCTCCAGTGAGGTTCGTGCGATCGTCGAAGCCATCGTCCAGCGGGGCACAAGGGTCGACGTGATCGCCACCAGCCGCCAGCCACTGTACGTCGATGGGGAGCACCGCGTGCGGCTCAGCCCGCTCGCGCATCTGGCCGGCGACGCGATCAGCACACCGGCAATCGATCTCTTTCTCGACCGCGCCCGGGCGGCGGCACCCGGCTTTCGTGCCGACGGTGAGGTTCTGCGTGATATCGCCGAGCTGTGCGGTCAACTCGGCGGACTCCCGCTCGCCATCGAGCTCGCCGCCGCGTGCGTCACCAGGATCGATGTGCACACACTGGCTGTTCGAATCTGCGAACAGCCGCGACTGCTCGACCAACCCGACTCGACAGACCGTCACCACAGCCTGGCCGCCGTGGTCGAGGCTTCCTATCTGCTGCTGGCGACGAGTGAGCGGCGTCTCGTCGACCGGCTCACCGCGTTCGCCGGACCCTTCACACTCGCTCAGGCCGAACAGCTCGATCAGCTCGGCGGCGAGACGACCGAGATGGCCGTAACGCTCGGCGCGCTGGTCGACAAGTCACTCGTGCTGTTCCGGCCCGACGACGGGCGTTTCGAGCTGCTCCCGCCCGTCCACGCCGTCTGTCGTGTCCATGTTCGTGCCGCCGGTCAACTCGATCAACTGCGGCGGCACCACACGCAGGTTGTGCTGGATGAAGCCGCCCGCATCGACCGCACGCTCCAGGGACCCGACGAGGTCCTCGTCGCCAGCGCCTTTGACGACATCATCGCCGAGCTCCGCGTCGCACGCGCCTGGCTCGACGCCGCCGGCGAAGAGCACGGCCTGGTCACGCTCTCGGCAGCTACGCACTGGTTCTCGTTGCTTCGTACCCGTTCCGAGCTGTACCGGTGGGCAGAAGACACCGTCGCCAGCGAGTCCGCATCGACCCGGCATCCACGCGCCGACCGAGTCTGGGCGTGCGCCGCGAACGGCGCCGCGAAACGCGGTGACCTCGCCCGGGCCAGCGCGATCGCCGAGCGCGGCGTCGAGTTGCTGGGCCACGAGGCGCGGTGTTTGGTCGAGACCCTCAGCCAGATACGCCTGTTCGAGGGAAAGCTCGATGCTGCCGTTGCCGCATCGCGAACCGCTACTGAGCGGCACGTGGCAGCCGGGGATTCTCATCGCGCCATCAGTTCCGCCTCGGTCGAGGCCGCGGCCCTCGCCTATCAGGGTGACCGACGCAATGCCGAGGCGTTGGCTCGACGGTTGGACCGAGAGGCAAGCGTTCTGGGCGTCACCTCCTTGCAGGCGATGACGAGTTACATCCTCGCCGAGACCATCCAGGATTCGGTGAGCTCGGCCGCTATGTACCAGCGGGCACTGGACCTCGCGACCGAAAGCCGTGCGGATTTCGTGACCGGTCTCGCCATGACGTCGCTCGCCGCGCTCGAGCTGCGGACGGGTCGGCGCGAACTGGCTCGCGCCCGGCTGGGAGAGGCCATCGAGCACTGGGAACGAGGAGGGATCTGGAATCAGCAGTGGGTTGCCATCCGGCTGCTCGTCGACGCGCTCGACGGCGACGACGAGTACGAACCCGTTGCGACTCTCGTCGGCGTGTACGACACCTCGCCAGTCGCCGGACCGGCATATGGCGACGACGCGAGACGACTCACTCATCACATCGAACGAGCCCGCAAGCAGCTTGGTGACGACCGCTACGACAGCGCCTACCAACACGGTACGACACTGACCGACGCCCAGACGTTGCGGCTCGCACGCTCGCTCGCTCGCCGATCGCCCACCTAGTCGCGGCGGGACCTCGAACCGCGAGCTGAACCACCGGGATCGCCGGATCGACGGTGGTGCGGCTCGTCGTGCGGGTGTCAGACTTGGGGGCATGTCGACGCTCGACAGTGGACGGACCGCAGTCGAGGAGCGGGCATGGGTGCAGGCGACGAGAGCTGCTGGTCGCCGCCGACTCGGAGTCATCTCTCGCGACCGAGGACCTGATGCTTTTGGCGATGGCCGCGCAGTTGTCCGGCGACGACGACCTGAGCGACGGTGTACGGCAGCGCGTGTTCCACCAATGTCAGGCCGACGATGACACGAGCCGGCGCAGCCCGCGCCTCGTTCTTCCTCGGGATGAGCTTGATGAATCGCGGCGAGCACGCCCAGGGCGGGGCATGGATCGGTCGTGCAGGCGAACTCGCCGCGTCGCTTGAGCCGAGGTGCGCCGAACGTGGCTACGTGATGGTCGCTCGGGCATTGGGCATGCTGGGGTCCGGTGACGCGGCGGCGGCCCTGGCGCTGTTCGAAGAGGTGCTGTCGATCGGGACCGCGTGTGCCGACAGCGACCTCTGCGCACTCGGACGTCTCGGCCTGGGGCAGAGCATGTTGTACCTCGGCCGGATCGACGAGGGGCTCATCTCGCTCGATCGAGCCATGGTCGCGGTGATCGCGGACGAGGTCTCGTCGCTGATCGCGGGCGTCGTTTCGTGCGGAGTCGTCGAGGCGTGCCACGACATCGGTGACCTGGCGCGGTCGCGAGAGTGGACGCGGGCCTTGTCGGCGTGGTGCGACCGTCAGCCTGACCTGGTCCCGTTCCGAGGCCGCTGTCTGGTCCACCGCTCCGAGATCCTCCAGCTCGATGGCAGGTGGGAAGAGGCGACCGACGAAGCCGTGCGCGCCTGCGCGGCGCTGTCGGATCCACCCGGGCAACCGCCGCTCGGCGCGGCGCTGTACCAGTTGGCCGAGCTCCAGCGTCTGCACGGCGAACTCGAGGCCGCGACGCAGTCATATCGGCGGGCGAGTGAATTTGGCCGTGACCCGCAGCCGGGACTCGCGCTACTTCGACATGCCGCGGGCGAACACGCCGCGGCCGCCGACACGCTCGCCCGGGTCCTCAGCGAAGGACTGCACGTCGAGCAGCGCCCTCGGATACTCGCCGCGCATGTGGAAGTGGCTCTCGCCGCGGGACGGGAGAAGGCGGCCGAGCAATCGGCGGCCGAGCTGACCGAGGCAGCCGAAGCGGCGGAGGATGCACCGTTCCTTTCGGCCCTGGCGGCGCTGGCACGGGGGCAGGTCGCGCTGGCCGCGGGCGACGCGAGCGCGGCGCTCGCAGATCTGCGCCGAGCCGTCGAGGTCTGGAGCGAGCTGGGCGCGGTGTACGAGGTCGCTCGGGCCCGCGAGCTGATCGGCCTGGCATGCGCGGTGGTCGGCGACCTCGACACCGCCGACCTGGAGTCGAGTGCGGCGCGAGCCACGTACGAACGGCTCGGCGCCGTCCTCGATGTCGACCGAATCGATGCCGCAGCGCCTGGCTCCGACGCCGCTGATCCGGGTGCCGGACTCACCGGTCGCGAGCTGGAGGTGTTGCGTCACGTGGCCAGCGGCCAGACCAACCGGCAGATCGCAGAACAGCTGTTCATCAGCGAGAAGACCGTCGCCCGCCACGTCGCCAACATTTTCACCAAGCTCGACGTGCCGTCGAGAACAGCAGCGACCGCGTACGCCTACGAGCACGACCTCATCTGACGTCAGCTGGGCCTGCTACACACAATTACCCACGCGTCGGGCTGGCCCAAATTGGCGACTTCGCCCGATGCGCCAAATCCTGGGCGGTCGTACCGTCGAATCGATCAATCAATCGACATCGTTCGGAGTCAATCATGCACACGAAACCAACTCCACCCGAGACCTTCGACACCATCGTCATCGGTGGAGGTCAGACCGGCCTCACCATCGGCCACCACCTCGCGCGGGCTGGGCGCGACTTCGTGATCCTCGACGCGGGCACCCGCGTCGGCGACGCCTGGCGCAACCGCTGGGACTCGCTGCTGCTGTTCACGCCGGCGCGCCTCAACGGGCTCCCCGGGATGCCGTTCCCAGCGCGGCGCGACGAGTTCGTCACCAAGGACCAGATGGCCGACTATCTCGAGAACTACGCCCACCACTTCGATCTCCCCGTCCGGCCGAAGACGCGCGTCGAGCGGGTGTCGCGCTGCGCTGAGGGCTTCGAGGTGTTCGCCGACGGTGGTCTCCTCCGGTCGTCGAACGTCGTCGTGGCGACATCGAGCTACACGACTCCCAAGACGCCCACCTTCGCCCGTGATCTCGATCCCTCGATCGTCCAGCTCCACTCAATGCATTACCGGACACCGAGCCAGCTGCCGGACGGCCCCGCGTTGATCGTCGGGGTCGGCAACAGCGGTGCGGACATCGCGATGGAACTGGCCAAGACGCGCGAGGTCGTCGTGGCCGGAGAACCCGCCGCCGTCGTCCCGTTCCGAATTGAGCCCTGGTTCGCTCGAAACGTGCTGATCAGCGGGGTCTTCGCGATGCTGCAGCACGTGATCACCTTGCGCACGCCCATGGGCCGCAAGGCTCGTGCCAAGGGTGGCAAGACCCCGTTGATCCGAGTCAAGCCCAAAGACATCGCTGCGGTGGCCCGACGAGTCCCTCGCATCGTGTCGGTGTCCAACGGCAAGCCCGTCACCGACGACGGCGAGGTGCTCGATGTCGCCGCGGTCCTGTGGTGCACCGGATTCAAGCCGTCGTTCCCGTGGCTCGACCTCCCGGTGCTAGGCGACGGAGGGGAACCCGAGCACCACCGAGGCATCGTCGAGTCCGAGCCCGGTCTGTACTTCTGCGGACTGCACTTCCAATACGCGGCGGCGTCCGACTCCATCGTCGGCATGCAGCGCGACGTGCGACACGTCATGAGACACCTCCTGCGTACTCGTTCCGTCCAGGCTTCTCCCGTTGCGATGACCGCCAGCATCTGACCGGCGCCACGCTCGAGAGTCTTGGATGGGTAAGCATCCCGAACACAACGCGAAGCCTGCCATTCGGGCCCGGCCTCGGCGTCGAGGCTGACCAGGAACTCGCCGCTACGTGTTACCGAAACATAACAACGGCACAGATGAACCGTTCTAGGTTTCCTGATGAGCACCGAGAACAACCGGCGCATATTGGCGGCCCATGCCGTCACCCTGACGAGCGCCGATCGAGTCGTTCGAGCGTTGCAAAAGTGCAGGATTCGAACGGCGCCGACAGCCTCTCGGCGCACGCCGAAGGTTCAAGGCTCGCCGAGAATACCGCACAGAGCCGGGCTTGTGCGCCCTCGAATCGCTGCCGGCTTGTGGCGTGTTCATACTCATTCGTCGTGGAGAAGTGGCAGTCGTCTGACGCGGATGTCGGTTCGTCGGTGGCCAATGCACTGCGCCGGTGGCGAGGTCATCGGCGAGGCCATCAACGTGCTGCGGAGCTGCGGCGTTCGTTGGCGGCGGCGATGGTAGACCGGTATACGGACTGGGCGGGCTGGGCGGACGAGCCGGCGGACAGGAGACCATGTCAGGGGACTGGAGCGGCGCGCCACGAAGAACACGAAGGAGGCGATCCCGGCGGCTCGCAGTACCGGCGCTCCGGGCGAGGGGACGGCGCTCGCGTTGACCGCGATGTAGACGAGGCCGAGCGTCGCTCCGATGAGTGAGGCGGTCAGCCGTCGTGATCGCCGTGGTCGCGTTCGTGCGGCGATTCTTGGGTTCTTCGTATCGGTCATGTGCGCATGGGGTGTCGGGTCTTGAGCAGGCGGTCGCCCTGGAGGTAAACGAGCGAGTGGTAGGCGACCGAGAGAGCGCCGAGCATCCAGCCGAGGGCGTGTTGGCCGGCGCCGTACACGGCGAGTGCAGCGAGGCCGGAGATGGCGAGTTCTTCGAGCAACCGCAGTGGTTCGGCGATGTGGGGGAGTTGGTGGAAGTCGACGGCCCCCCAGATCCCGAACCCGACCGCTGGCGCGGCGATCGCGAGCGCGACGCTGCTTGCAGTGTTGCTACCGGTGTGGTACCCCCAATAGGCGAGGGCTCCGACGACACCCGTCTCCATGGTTGCTCGGGCCGTCAAAGTGACGGCTTGCAGTGGTGACATTGAACGGCTCCTTCTGTTTCGTGAACGGACGTCGGGGCGGCGACGCGGGCGCCGTAGGCGCCGACCAGGAGAACGACGACCAGCGCGCTCGATGCGAGCCGGTAGGCGACCCGTGAGTTCTCCGCGAGCGGTGGATCGATGCTGACCAGCGAGAAGCGGCCGACGATATCGAACGCGACGACGTTGAGTAGGTCCATACCGAGATGGATGGCGACCGCCACCCACAGCGAGCCACTGACCAGGTAGGCCAGGACCAAAGACCGCAGCCCCGACGTTCCAGCTCGTCGGTTGGAGCGCGCTGAACCGGTTGGTGATCAGATGGATCCCGACGAACAACACGATCGAGGCCACGGCGACGACTCACCACGCGGCAGGTTCGCTCACACGCAAGCACCCTCTCCGGCTCGCGA
The DNA here is from genome assembly GCA_963720775.1 of Ilumatobacteraceae bacterium. Taxonomy (GTDB): domain Bacteria; phylum Actinomycetota; class Acidimicrobiia; order Acidimicrobiales; family Ilumatobacteraceae; genus JAENVT01. The sequence goes on from CAVRGR010000003.1 coordinate 544,111, forward strand.
AATCTCTTTCAACCCCACGGCAGAATCCATCGGCGTCGATGATGCCAGTGCCCAGGCCACCACCCAGCAGCCCACGGCCATCAATGCGCCATGGGCCACCCGTACCGGCTGCGGGCCTCCGAACTGCGGGATGTACAACGCGACCGCGACTGCGAGCGGCACAACGGTCCAGCGCCTTCCTCGGCGAGGCAGCCTCCACACGGCCGAGGCCGCGATCCACACACCGACTGCGAGCACCAACAGGCCGATGATGATGAACCAGATCCCGACATCCCAGCGGATCGAGTCGGTCATCGTTTTGAGTAGCGCAGGGTCGCCCCGGTCCACAGCGGTTTGGCCGACCGCGTGGAGGCCGAAGACTTCCGCACCGTAGTACGGCAATGTGAGCCCGATCCCGACCCAACTCACCACGACGGCCCACCGCGCTCGGCCGGCCACCGACGTGTCCGTCAGGTGGACCGACAGGCCGTACAACCCCACTGCGAGGAGGACGAACGCGACGATCGCCAACCCGTGGGCGACGACCCACGAACTGGACGCGAACGCTCTGGCCCCGTCCATCGAGCGTTCATCCGAGAACGGACGTATCGCCGGGTACAGCACGAACCCGATCCCTGAAAGTCCGAGCGCGACGGCGAACGACTTCATTGACGGACCCGTGCCTGTCTCCCCGGCGCTTTGGTCGCCGCCGATCGTGTTTGCCTGTGACGACGTGAGCAGTTGACTGGTCACCTGACTTCTCCTTCCTCATAGCAACGCTACGTAGCGTAGCATTCAGGGTCGTTCGGAAACCACTCGGCCAGGTAGCTTTCATCGAACCGTGATCAGCGACCCGCCAACCGACAGCTCTCAACAGGCTCCGATCGGAAACGACCGTTCCCGTTCGTTGGAATCTGCCGTGCTGCGCGCAGCCCGCCGCCTCCTCGCCGAGGGCGGCGTCAGGCGACTCACGATGGAAGCGGTGTCCGCCGAGACCGGGCTTGCGAAGACGACGTTGTATCGGCGCTGGGGATCGAAAGAAGATCTCGCTCTCGCCGTGGTGCTCGACATGACCCGAGAGGTGGTCGCCGCTCCTGCGGGCCGCGACATTCGGACCTCGCTGATCGCCTACCTCGACGCTGCAATCACGACCTTGCGAAACACGCCGATGGGCAGGGTCATGCAAGGGCTCGCCTCCGATTTGGCCACAAACCCTGAGCTGCGCGACGAGTTCCACACTCGAGTCGTCGCTCTACGCCGCGCCCATCTCGACGAACTGGTACGGGCCGGCATCCAGCGCGGTGAACTCCGGCGCACCGTCGACGTCGACCTCCTGCACGACCTGCTGTTCGGGCCCGTCTACTACCGCCTCCTCGTGTCTGGCGGGCCACTCGACCCAGGCCTCGCCGCACAGATCGTCGACGCCGTCATCCCCTCGCTGCGACGAACAGTTCGGCGACCCAAGACACCGTGACGTGTTCACCGGCGTCGCGGCGACGCCGGTCTTGACTCGCCGGCCGCGACGGGATACCAAAGAAGGAAGCCCGACTCTTCGTCTTCCCAGCGCCCGCGTCGCTACGACCAGTAGGTCGGCGGACTGAAGCGGTCGAACTGCATCGGGACCATCGGGTGGCAAACCAACCATGGAGGAGATGTCATGACAGAGACCGATGTCGAGAATCCACAGACGCGGCACCTGCAGCGCCCGGAAGGCCGAATCGCCTACCACATGGCCCGCCACGAGCCGCTGGTCGTGCGCTCCCGGGTCGAACGGCCCGTTCGGCCACGACTCGGGATCGGAAACGTGCGCGCCGTGTCGCGGACCGTCGATCGCGTTCGCGCCGAACGCGGCTGCCTCACGCTCGTCCCGGTGCGCGAGGATCACGCCTAGTACGCGTCTTCGTCGCCGGTGCCAGCAGTGTGATCGGGGTGCGGCTGCATGGCGTTGGCGACGTCGTCTTGGACGAGGTCGGCGTTGATGGCGATCGCTGCGGCGGAGCCTTGGCCGGCCGAGGTGATCACCTGGGCGCGTGGGTCGACGACATTGCCGGCGGCCCACACCCCAGGGTTGCTGGTGCGGCCCGTGCCGTCGACGGTGACGAAACCGGCTTCGTTGACGTCACACCCGAGGGCTGCTGCGAGCCCGTCGTTGTGAGGCACGTTGCCGGGGCGGACGAACACTGCGGTGCGCTCGATGATGCGACCGTCGGCGAGAGCGACGCTACGAAGGTGGTCGTCTTCGATGACGAGCTTCGTGACGACGCCTTCTTCGATGCGGATCCCGCGAGCGTCGAGTTGGTGTCGTTCGTCGGCATTGAGGTCGTAGGTGTGGATGAAGAAGATGACATCGTCGGACCATTGGCGGACCAGCAGTGCGTGTTGCACCGAGCCGGGGATGCTGCCGAGTACGCCGAGGGGTTGATCGCGGACTTCCCAGCCATGGCAGTACGGGCAGTGCAACAGGTCCTTGCCCCATCGCTCCCAGATTCCGTCGATGTCGGGGAGTTCGTCGCTGACACCGGTTGCCAACAGAATGCGGCGTGCTGTCAGCGTGTGGCCGTTGCCAAGGGTGACGGTGAAACCGGGCTCGATGTCGACGACCCGGTCGTTGATGATCTCCACGCCGTAGCCGGTCACCTCTGCGCGGCCTGCGGCAAGGAGCTCTGATGGTGGCATTCCGTCTCGTGACAGGAACCCTTGCATGTGGGCGGCCGGGGCGTTGCGGGGCTCGCCGGCGTCGATCACTGCGACACGGCGTCGTGCGCGACCGAGCACCAGGGCGGCGCTCAGTCCTGCGGCACCGCCGCCGACGATCACTACTTCAAAGTCATGGTTGTAGTTCATGGTTGTGAACCTCCTTGGATGCAACCGTGCACTCGTCGCCTCGCGTAAGGCAACATTCGTTGCTGTTTCAGGGAATCCGTAAACTTCGACGATGGCGACGTCACCAGAGATCCTGAGCGTGCTGGCCGAAGTCGGTGGACGGCTCAAACAGGTGCGAACGCAGAAAGGCGTCACCCTGACCGAGTTGGCGGCCGCTACAGGGATCTCCAAAAGCACGTTGTCGCGTCTCGAGTCAGGGCAACGCAAACCAAGCTTGGAGTTGCTGCTGCCGATCGCTCAGGCGCACGGGATCGCGCTCGATGACTTGGTCGACGCGCCCGTGGTTGGTGATCCGCGGATCCGGTTGCGACCGCAGAAGCGAGGCGCTCGAACCGTGGTGCCGCTGACCCAGCAGCCGAGCGGCATGCATGCCTGGAAGGTGTTGATCCCGCCGGAACGGAAACGACCGCAGCTGCGAGCACACGAAGGCTACGAATGGCTGTACGTGCTCAGTGGTGAACTGCGGCTGATGCTCGGCGGCCACGACATCACCATGAAAGCGGGTGAGGTCGCCGAGTTCGACACACAAGTACCGCACTGGTTCGGCGCCGCCGGTGACCGACCCGTGGAGATCTTGAGTCTGCTCGGCAAGCACGGCGAACGCGCCCACATCCGCGCCGCGCCACCACGCAAGAGCGGCGATCGATGACCCGACGGCCAGGAACGCGAGCGTGAGTCGGACCCCGAGCGGGCCGAGCATTCAGACGAACGCGACCGACAACCGTGCCCCCGAAGACCACGGTCCGGAGGCGGATGACGTACTGGTACCGTGCGGCGATGCATCGGTTGGGTGAGCGGTGAAGGCTGCAGTCTGTGAACGCTACGGGCCGCCGGAGGTCGTACAGATCAGGGAAGTGCCGAAGCCCGTCGCCGCGGACGGTGAGGTGCTGGTGCGGGCCTTTGCGACGACAGTCAATTCCGGCGACACCCGGGTGAGGGCGCTGCGCGTCCCGTCAGGGCTGAAGCTGCTGATGCGGCCGAAACTCGGCTTCAACAAGCCCAAGGCCTCCATCTTGGGCTTCGAGCTTGCCGGGCGGGTCGAGGAGGTGGGCCCATGGTCTTTCCATGGTCGCAGCCGTGGCGGCGAGGTACGCCAGTTCCAGACTCATCCGTGACCCTCTGTTGAACGCTGCGACCGTTCAGAAGCGGAGCGGTAGGGAGCGAGGGCCGACATGGGTACCGCCGTGGGCCATGTGCCCGAACTCGGCCTCGCCGGCGAGCTCGAACGGCTGGGCACGCAACATCGAGGCCGGCATCGTCGCCACGAGAGGTATCGCCGAGTTCGGCCTCGCGCGAATGATCGACATCCGCCACGAGTTCAGCGCCGTGCGCGAACTGACCACCGGCATGTGCATCTCGATGCTGCGGACGATCGGCGGCGACCCGCGTCGCATCGACGCCTTGGTGGACGACGCAATACGACTCTGCGTTCCCCCCACCCTGACCGTCGGGGCGGCTTACCCCGTTCGGGTGCCGAATGCGTCGCCGTCAGATCGGGCGAACGTTTCGGCGATCCAGTCGGCGATGAAATCGCGGGGGGTGACCAGGTTGTCGGCGCACGCGTGGTCGGCGCCGCCGGTCGTCGCGTCAAAGACTCTCAGCTCGCGTTTGGGCGAGTTGACCAACTGGTCGTAGGTGCGGTGTGCGTACTCGACCTTGATCTGGCGATCGTTGGCGCCATGGATCACGAGGAACGGCACGCGCACGCGATCGAGGACACCGTCGAGGTTGACTCTCTCGCTGATCGTCAGGAATTCGTCGAGATCTGCTGCCCCCCATGCCCACTGCACGTGGGCCCAGTAGTGCGGCACCGGGTTCTCGCCCTCGCGTCGCAATCGCTGGCGTTGGACCTCGCCCCAGTTGTGGTTGGCCCCGATGACGGCACCGAGCGCGAGCCTGGGTTCGTACGCCACCGCTCGCGGCACGTAGTAGCCGCCCAGCGAGATACCGACCATGCCGATCCGTGTCGCGTCCACGTCGTCGATCGTCTCGAGATGATCGACGACCGGGGCAGCCCACCGCTCGGTGTCGTACACCGCTGCAAGTCCGTGCACGCGCAGCGCCTCGCCGGACCCCGGTTGGTCGACGTGCAGTGTTGAGACGCCCCGTCGGGCCAACTCGCGGCCGAGGCGCGTCCAGACCAGCATCTCCTTCGAGCTGTCGAGCCCGTTGACAAAGATGATCGTCGGCCGGGGGCCATCGCCCCACTCGGCCCGGCAGAACCATCCGGCGATGACGCGGCCTTCGTAGGGGATCTCCATCCGCACGAGGTTGTCCGCGCCGAACTCCACGGCGCGCCGAAAGGCCTCCTGACCCTTGTAGAACACCTCCATACGTTGCGGCGAACCGTGAGGCTGCATCCGTTCAGCGGTCTGGTAGTAGAGCGCGGCGCGATGCAACTTGGTGCCGGCCGAGAACCGGCGCCCGAGCGAGACGTCGTCATCGGCCTGGGTGCTCAGCCGGTCAGCCATCTCCTCCCATCGGGCCAGGAACTCGCCGGTACCGACGTCGGCACCGCCGCTCGCGGCCTCACGTAGAGGTGCGCACATCGCGTCGATCTCACCGATCTGGGCACCGCTCTCCATCGCGATCGCGATCGAGAGGTTCCAGACGTAGTTGCCAGGGAAGTACTCGAACATCGCGTCAGACCGGAGGCGCCGAGAACAGGCCGGCATCGGGCGTGTTGAACGACTTCGCGGCGAGCTCGGCCGACATCGCCTCGGCCGTGCCCCACTGATCAGCGACCTTCGGATCGACGATCGAGTACTCGTGTGATTCCCATGTGTCGTCGTCGACCTCGGCCAGCGCCGTCGTGAACTCTGCCGTGTTGCCGACCGGATCGAGGAAGTAGCTGAACGTGTTGTCGCCAGCCAGGTGCCGCCCAGGGCCCCACACCAGTTCGGCACCCGACCGCTTGGCCCGTCCGGTCGCGTACATGTACTCGTCGATGCTGCGCATCTCGTAGGACATGTGGTGCAGGGAAGCGTGTTGGCAGCGAACGAAGGCGACCGAGTGGTGCAGGTTGTTGCAACGCGTGAACCACATCAAGCGACCCATGTGCGGCATCGTAAGAACGTCCGACACCGTGAAGCCGAGATGCGTTTCCCAGAACGCCACTGTCTCTTCGGGGTTTGGCGTGTTCAACACCACGTGGGACAACGCGACTGGAACGGCTGGACGGCTGTCGGAATCGCGCATCGGGGTGGCGACGTCGCACGACACCTCGACGGTGCGGCCCTCGTTGTCGAAGAACCGAAACCCGTACCCGCCGCCCGGCGTGTGCAGTTCGGCCGGCTCTGCCACGATCTGCACACCACTCGAGCCCAGTGCTGCGGCGAGAGCATCGACCGCGCGTCGATCGCTGGCACCGAACGCTACGACGTCGACGCGCTTTGCCTCGGCCTCACGCAACCGCAGCACATAGGGCTCTGGCGAGCCGGCTGCGGCGAGATACGCGACCCCCGCGTCGGAGGCAACGACGGTGAGACCCCAGACGTCGCGATAGAAGGCCAGAGTCACGGCAAAATCGGGCACGCCGAGAGCGACGTGGCGGAGGTGGGTGATCGGTCGTTGCATCTGTGTTCCTTTGTCAGGTCTGTTACGAAATCAAGCGGGGGCGGTCAGCATCGCGGCGTTGCGTGCGAACATGCCGGGGAGGTCGGCCTCCTGGTTGTGCTCGAGCAGCCATGTGCACAGCTGCACCGAGTTGTCGACGACGGTCTTGACCCGTTCGTAGCGACGATCCATGAAGAGCGCGAACAGCTCGTCGTCGATCTCGGCCCGCGACAGCACCAGCTCGGCCAACACCGATGCGTCTTCGAGTGCCATCGCAGCCCCTTGGGCCAACGTGGGCGGGCAGGAGTGCGCCGCGTCTCCGATGAGCACCACACGCCCACGGTTCCACGGCCCGCCGACGAGATGCGTCTCGAACCACGTGTAGTTGATCTGCGACGCATCGACGAGGCGCTCGCTGATGTCGTTCCACGGTCCGTGGTAGTGCCCGGCGAGCTCACGCACCAGCGACAGCAATTCTTCGGGACTCATCGCCGTGCGATCATGCGAGTCCTCGATCAGGTACGCGTACATCGACTCTTCACTCGTTGGGCAGAACCCCGCGATGTAGCAGAGTCCGCCGTAGATCAAGTCGGTGCGGTCGATCGAGGCCGGACGCTCGCAGAAGATCCGGAAGATACCCATGCCGAGAGGCACCGGCTCGTTATCGATGCCGAGCTGGCGTCGCGTGAGGGAGTTGACGCCGTCAGCTCCGATCACGAGGTCGTACCGGCTCGTCGTCGCATCGCTGAAGGTGCCCAGCACTGTTGCGTCGTCGTCGTCGAGCGCAAGGACCGTGGTGCCGAGACGAACGGTAACGCCACTGGCAAGGGCGGCCTCGACCAGTATCCGGGCAAGCTCGGGGCGGCGCATGCCGAGCGCGGCCGGCAGATCGGGGCCACCCGTCTTGAAGTCGGGAAAGGCGGCGAGGAGATCACCCGCCGGCGTCCGAAGCCCGACCATCTCGAACGGAAATCCCCGCTCCAGAACTTCGTCGAGCACGCGCAATTCGCGGAGCACGCGCAGCGCGTTGCCCTGCAGGGTGATACCGGAACCGAGCGCCGTCACCGATGCTTGCTGCTCGACGAGGTCGACGGCCGCACCTCCTCGGCTGAGAAGGATGCCTGCTGCGCAGCCGGCCACACCGCCTCCGATCACGAGCACGCGCAGCGTCTCCGAACTCACGTCTCCTCCTTCGGCCTCAACGTGCATCATCCGGCTCCCGCCGCCACAGCGACAATGCGCTGGTCGATGGCGCCAAACGGACCTGCCGTGCCATCGGTCCGCATGGCCTCCATCCGAACCCGGTCGCCGAAGTGCATGAAGGACGTCCGCGCCGCACCGCTGTCGATGATCTCGATCACCCGCCGCTCGGAGATGCACGACGAGCCAACGGAACGATCAGCGTTCGACACCGTCCCTGACCCGATGATCGTGCCCGCTGTCAGCCGGCGACTGCGCGCTGCGTGGGCGATCAGGTCGCCGAAGCCGAACGCCATCTCGGAGCCGTTAGCGCTCCCGAACCGGGCACCATTGAATTCGATGCAGAGGTCGTACAGCACTCGACCGTGGTCCCAGGCGTCGCCGAGCTCGTCCGGGGTCAAGGCCACCGGTGCGAACGCGGTCGACGGTTTGGCATGCACGAACCCGAACCCGGACCTCACCTCGCGCGCCCCGTGGGCGCGAAGGCTCCAGTCATTGAGCTGGACGATCAACCGCACGGCGGCGAGCCCGACCTCGGGTGTGGCACCCATCGGGACCGAGCCCACGACGACCCCGAATTCGCCTTCGAAGTCGATGCCGTCGGCTTCGTCGAGCATCGCCACGTCGGCGTATGCGCCGAGGAAATCGTCGCTAGCCCCCTGGTACATCAGCGGGATCGTGTCGAAGTCGACGATCGGCGGGGTGTCGAACGCCTCCTCCATCAGCCGACCGTGGTTGAGGAATGCCGAACCGTCGAGCCACTGTGGGCTCCTCGGCAGCGGTGCCGCGCAGCTGGCTGGCTCGAAAGCAAAACTCCCGCTGACCGCACCGGCGTTCAGGCCATCGGACAGCGTCTGCAGCGCCGGGGCGAGATCGTCCCATTGCTGCAGGGCAGTGAGCAGGTCGGGCGCGATCGACGTGGCAGACACGGCGCTGGTGAGGTCGCGGCTCACCAGAAGCAGCGAGCCATCGAGCGAACCGCCAGCGGAACGATCGAGTTGGGTTGCGAACTTCACGGTTGCTCGAGGCCTTCGGTGAAGACCCCGTCGATCAGGACAAACGCAATCCGGCACGGCCGATCCGTGCGATTGACCCATCCGTGGTTCGTACCCCGCTGCACCACCACGTCGCCGACACCGACGGTTGCCTCCCCATCGTCGACGAGCAGGGTGAGTTCACCCTCGATGACGATGCCGAAGTCGATCGATCGCGTCCGATGGAACGAGCGGTGGCGGTCGGACGCGACACGCGCTTCTGCTCCACCGACGTTGTCGAACACAGCGTCGTAGTCAGTGTCTTCGCTGTCCGGCGGGACGTCGAGGATTCGGATCCGAACACCGTTGGGTGGCGGGGCGAGCGTCAGTCGTTCCTCGAATGGCTCGGCATCGACGCGATCGATGCGAGCGGGCATCTCCCTGGTGCTCCACAGCTCGAAGAACACGAGCCCGTCTTCGCCGAGGTCGCGATAGACCCGGTCCGGAGGACCGTCGGAGGCAATGACCGATCGCCCGTGAGCGTCGTGACCCGTGACGACGCGACGAACGCTGAATGGCTCCACATTGCTCACGACGGACTCCCCCTTCTGCGTGACCGGGCCGGCGCCTGGTCGTCATCCCCCGACCAGTATGGTGAGAGCACCCTGGCGAGGGAAGTCCGATCTCCGGATGGGAGGTATCAGCCGGGCTGATAGGCACGCGCCGGGCTGACAACATGGGGGCATCGTGAACCTGGCCAGCGTTGACCTCAACTTGCTCGAGCCGCTGATTGCACTGCTCGAGGAGCGCAGCGTCACGCGTGCGGCCATCCGTACCCAACGCAGCCAACCGGCCGTGAGCGCTTCGCTTGCGCGCCTTCGACAAGTTTTCCACGACGAGCTGCTCCGCCGGGTCGGCAATCGCTACGAGCTGACCCCATTCGCCGAGCAGCTCCTGCCGGCGTGCCTCGAGGCGCTGGCCAGCGTGCACCGCGTGTTCGACAGCGGCGCCCCCTTCGATCCGACTGCCTCACGACGGACCTACCGGTTCGCCATCTCCGACTACGCATCAGCACTGATCGGTCCTCACATCGCCGAGATGATCAAGGCCGCGGCACCACGGGCGGGCGTGGAGTTCACCCCGATCCTGCGCACAGTCGTCGAACTCGCGCCGGAGTCGTTGCGACCCTACGACGGCCTGATCCTGCCCCGCGGTTACCTCACCGAACAGCCGCACCTCGATCTGTTCGACGATCGTTGGGTGTGCCTCACGGCCGCGGACAACCCCGCCGTTACCGACCAGCTCACGCTGCGTCACCTGGCCGAGCTGCCATGGGTGCTCTCCTACGGCACCGATGCCGTGCTGATCCACCCAGTTCGACAACTACGCATGCTGGGCCTGAACCCGCGCGTCGAGGTCACGCTCGACGGATTCATGGCCCTACCCTCCTTCGTGGTCGGCACCAACCGGGTGTGCATCGTGCAGGAGCGCATCGTCGCGCTCCTCGCGGACGCGGACGCCCTACGCGCATGGCCGTGCCCGTTCGACGCCACGCCAGTGTGCGAGTCGTTGTGGTGGCATCCAGCCAGGGACGCCGACCCGGAGCACATCTGGCTTCGTGGGGTCGTTTCGGCTGCAGGTGGTCGCGTTTGAGAACGCTCCCGTCTTCCGGAAGCCTTCCCGACGGTCTCTCGATCCGTTGCGATCCGTCAGCCGGCGACTGCGGGCGTGCCACTCTGAGTACGCGATGCAGGCGGGCGAGCAGCTCCGTGGAGGAGTGGCAGTCACTCACGCGGATGCGTTAGTCGGTGATCACGTCCACGGCCCATGCTCTGCGTCACGCAGTGACGGGCGGTTCACAGGACCGCAGAGTGGTAAGAGTCGCTGGGAAAATGTCCCAGCGCGTATGGCCTCATGCTCGATCACTGACGGCAGAGGCAAATGGTGCTGTCATTCTCGCAGAGGTTGAACGCGCTAAACGTAAGTCTCTGGAGACGAGCCGACTCTGCGGAGTGGGCGGACGAAGAGACGGGGGAGAGGCTGCTCAACGGAGTGCGGCGGTCTTGGCGGAGCAGATGCGTCTCCTTGCCAAGGTGAGGGTCGCGGGTTCGAATCCCGTCGTCCGCTCCATGTAAATAGCCTGGTCAGCGCCCCTTTTGTAGGTCGCGGTCTGGTGATTTGCGTGTGTCGGTGGACGACAGCGCTATACCATCGGTGCTGTCGAGCCCTCCCATGGTCGCCGTACCGTTCGGTGATGACTGGATCATTGCGACAACGCGGCCCTGACACGTGGGAACTGCGTGTCTATCTCGGTGTGGATCGCGACAGTGGTCGTGAGCGGTGGGTGACCAAGACCGTCCACGGTTCGCGACGCTACGCCGCACGACTTGGCGAGTTCGTCGAGGACGCCGGATATGCCCGGCTACGCGCCGGAACAGTGGCTGACCTGCGTACCCGGCGCAGATCGCGACGCAGCCGACTACATCGCAGAACTCCTCAACAGCAGATGACAACGCCACCGGAAGCCACGAAGAACTGCTCGAACTCGAACAATGCATGTGGGCAGCCGCGATTCCCGAGGCCGCCGCTGCCGACGGCGCCATCGAAACGCTGATGATGCTGCGCGACGCTGGTATCCGGACCGGCATCGTCAGCTACCCTGACACTCGCGTGTTCCGCGGGTTGTCGAGCCAAACAGGTCTAGCCGGGCTGACCAATGTGGAGCTGTGCTCGAAAAGAAGCGGAAGCATGCAAATCCGCACCCGCGCATCTTTCTGCAGGCCCTGGCAGCTGTCGGCACTGCCCCGGCCAACGCGCTCTTCGTCGGCGATTCGATCGAAGCCGACATCATCGGCGCCAACCGCGTCGGAATGCGCACAGCGCTGCTGTCAGGCCGCGAGTTCAACCTCGGAACACATCAAACGACTGAACCTGAAGCGCAGCCACCCCATCGGATCACCAAGCTGATCGAGGTCACCAAAATTCCGCTCGGACTGTCGCTCCGACCAACGCCGATCAGCGCGTGAGGTCGTCGCATCGACTGTCGGGCGCGTGTGCTGTGCGGTTCGGTCGACCAATCTGGCGATCACCACTGCCGATTGGGCGGACGACTGTCCCGCCTGTGTGATGATCGGGGGGTGAAGTACTTCGAGGACTACGAGGTAGGCGACTCGTTCGAGCACGGTGCGTACGTCGCCGACTCCTCAAGACGTTGCCGACCGCCTCCATCGCCAGTTCAGCTGAATCGGGACGTCTGCCCAGGGCAGTGCGGCCCGACCCGCCCGATATTGGTATCCAGCGAAGGCATGCGCCGAAGCCGCCCGATACTGTGCGCCGGCCTGCCCGCACAATCCAGCCACGATGCGGCGCATCCGGACCTGGCCGGAGATTTCGTGACTCGCCTCGACCTGGTGTCCGTGGGGGAGGGACTGGCTTGTCCGTCGAGCGACTACGGGGCGTCCGTCGGACTGAGGATCGCCGGGAGGTCTTGGGCATTGGCGAGTAGTCGAACGACATCGAGGTGGTCCTCGGTGATGAAGTAGTACCAGTGAATTGGGAATCCTTTGACTGGACAGGAGCGGAGGCCGGGGATTTCGCACATCTCGCCAACGAGTGGAGAGCCGATGCCGGGCATGCGTTCGATGGACCGAAGCGAAGCCAGTGCGGAGTCGAAGAACCGCTCGGCTAACTTGTTGCCGCCAACGGAGCGGTAGTGCGCTGTCTTGTCGATTAGGTCGGCCTCGGCCGATGGTCGAAGCCGTGCTTGGGTCACGTAGGCGTGCCCAAGGCCCGGTCTCGCAATTCTGCGGCGACGCGGCGATTGAGCGGGCGTCCAGGGCCCGATTCCAAGCCTGCGGTGATCAGTTCGCGCAGGCGCTTCTTCGCTTGGTCATCCTGGTCGCGGCGCACGAGATCACGCAGGTACTCGCTGGTGTTGCCGTACTGCCCGGACTGGACACGTTCGTCAATGTAAGCGCGTAGCGACTCGGGGAGAGCGAAGCTCATCGTGTTTCCACTCATCCGAACATCATGCAATGAGTATCAACAGTTGTCAACCGAGCGGGTGCAATGGGGGTCAGGGCGTCTTCGACGAAGCGGTCACTGTGCTGGCGACTCATTGCCCGCGAGGTGTGCCTCGAAACGAGCCCGCACCTTGGCGACGGACTGTTCGGGTAAGTCGTCGAGGTTGCGCACCATGCTGGCGTCGAAGATCGCATCCTGCTCGGCCGCAGGCATCCGCTCGAGTTCCTCCGCGGTCCAGATCTTCTGCGACATCACCCAAGAGTAGCGACGCGCGGTATGGCGAGCCTGAAGCCCGCCGCCCATCGATGGTGTCTATCCCTGCACCTGGGTGAGGGGCCGCTTCGTCGCCGGCGTGCGATGGTAGACCGGTATACGGAATGGGCGGACTGGGCGGGCTGGGCGGACGACTGGGCGGACAGGAGACCACGTCAGGGGACTGGGCGGGCTGTACGGACGGTTCTCTTCACGTTGCCAAGGTGAGGGTCGCGGGTTCGAATCCCGTCGTCCGCTCCATTTAGATCCAGGTCAGCCGCCATTTTGACTGCCGCTTGGAGAGGTGTGGTCGTGTGGCTCTGCCCATGGTCTGCCCATGGGTTGTAAGGACCGACCACTCCGCCGAGTCGGTTCCTCTCCGCCAACTCCAGGCGATGAGCGTGCCAGTTTGAAGTTGCCGCTGTAGTACTTGTGGCGTCGGGCGAGCGCAGATCTGCCGGGTCGGGGACGCGCCCCGATGCGCCGATAGGTGCGCCGCAGCGTTTGTGAACTCAGGCCCCGATACGGGGCCTCCGCCGTCAAACGCAATTCGTTGTGGAGAAGTGGCAGTCGTCTTACGCGGATGCCTTCGTCGGTGATGACGGCTACTGCGCCGGCGTGAGGTCGTCGGCGAGGTTGGCGAGGTGTTCGAGAAGGATTGCTGCCTGTTGTTCTGCGGTTCGGTGGTGACGGCTGCGGAACAACATGACCGAGGGTGACTTCCGTCGTGCGAGTGCGAGGAGCGCCCAGACGGCTGTATCGTCAGAGATGACGATCCTCTGTTCGTCGCGTGCCATGTCGAGGAGGACGTCATCGTCTGCGTGCTCGAGTCAGCGTTCGAGGGTGTGTGGACAGCGTCGTGGCCTGCTTCGCGGAGCAGTTGAGCAAGTCGCGGTGAGCGGTTCTGGTCGACAAGGAACTTCACGCCGTGGGTTGCAGCGGTTTCTCGCGATCAGGCATCGTGGCCGAGGCGGGCGCAGTCGGCGATTCAACAGGTGACACCCACAAGGTGGCTCACCCCTGATCGTCGGGTCCGCCCGATCGAGCAACCGTACGAGCAGCAACTCGAGCTGACATCGACCGTCAACCGAGTTCAGGCCGGGAGAAGTTCGCGAGGGGCCGGGTGCTGCGGTGCGTTGGGGGGTGTGTTGGTCTGCGTGACTTTGGCGTTGAGGTGGGCGACAAGATGCGAGGTCACAAAGCGGGCGTCCGGGCCGACACCGTCCAGAAAGCTCGATTTGCGGCTGCGAGTGAAAGGAAGACCGAGCACGTACATTCCGGGCTGCTCCATGACCCCACCGTCGTGGACGACCCCACCCTTGCGATCGAGGAGGGCTGGATCAAGCCAGGAGTAGTTGGGCTCGAACCCCGTGGCCCAGATGACGGTCGAGTAGTCCGAGAGCGTGGCGGTGTTTCGTGGGGTGGGAACAAGCGTCGGAGCGGGTCGGTCGCCGTTGGTGGCCTCGGTGCCGAGACCGTGACGCCGCGCGAACTCGTCGATCTGGTCCAGCAGGCGGCCCATTTTCAGATCTGCGTCGGCGCAGACGTTGGCGAGTGAACCGGAGAATTGGGCGTGGGAGCCGTTGACGCCGGCCAGACGTCCGACGAGGTTCACTCCGATTTCGGTCAGTGAGTTGAGGTCGAGCGTTCGGCGTTCAGGTGAGCCGACGAGTTGGAGCGACGGAAGACGCCGAGCCTTGGCGATGTCTTCGACCTCGTCGAACCTGGTGTCGAGGATGCCGATGGCGTCCATCCACCAGTGGATGTCGTTCCCCCGGTACGTCCGCGGCAACCGGGTGTGTGCTCCGACCGCCAGGGTGACGTCGCGCCCGCTGCGGGCCAACTCGTCTGCGAGTTGCGCACCTGACGCGGACGCCCCGACGACGAGCACCCTGCCATCTTCGACATCGGCGGGAGAGCGGTAGTGAATCGGGGCCAGCTGCTGGATCGGCGATGGCAGGTCGCCGGCGATGGCCGGGATCCGCGGCGTGCTGCACGCTCCAGTGGCCACAATCACTGCGCGGCAAACGATCTGACCCTGGTTGGTCGTCACCACGTAGCCGTCGGCGGATGCACGGACGGTCTCGACCATGGTGTTTGCCTGGACCGGCGCGGCGATGACCCGGCGATAGGCGTCGAGGAACTCGACGACCTCGGCAGCGGTCATATAACCATCGGGGTCCTCGCCCACGTACCTCCAGCCCGGCAGCCGGGTGAGCCAGTTGGGGCTGAGGAGACGGAGCGAGTCCCAGCGCTCGGTCCGCCACGAGTTGGCGACCTCGGAACGCTCGAGGACCAGATGGTCGATCGAGCGCTCACTGAGGCAGCGGCTCATGGCGAGTCCGGCTTGGCCGGCACCGACGATGGTGACCGTGGTCGTTTGCACTGGCAATCGCTCCGTCTACTTCAGGCGCTCAGGCGCTCAGGCGACTTCAACCCGGACGTTGGTCGGGTTGGTGACGACGTCGAACACTGCCGACCGCTTCTGGGACTGAGCGACGACGGCCTCGATCTCTTCTTTCGTGGCGTCGGCGTCGATTTCGTAACGAACCGTGATGCCGGCGAACCCGTTGCGCACATCTGGGTCGATGCCGAGGATGCCGGCCAGGTCCATGTCGCCGCTGAGGGTGGCGGTGACGGTTCGCAGCTGGATACCTCGGTGCTGGGCCACCGCAGCGACGCCTGCGGTGAGGCACCCGGCGAGGCCCGCCAGCACCATTTCGACGGGCGTCACGCCCTTGTCTTCGGACGCGAAGATCTCCGGATGGTCGGTCTCGAGTGTGAAGGCCGTCTTGTGGGCCTGCGGAGCGCCGACACCGAAGAACTCTTGGATCGTGGTTCGGCTGTTGGTTCCGTGGATCCATTCGTTGGCGACTTTCCACGTGAACTTCGCAGCCGCCGGCGCTCCGGTCATGGCTTCGCGAGCTCCCAGCAGGGCCTCGACGTTCACTCCGTTGTCGACGACTTTGGAATTGGTGATGGTCATTTGGGTTTCTCCTCTGTATTGCCCCACATGGGTGTTTGGTCTGGCTCCCACTCTCGTCTCGAGGTGCCCGACTGAGCTTGGAGAGACCACGGAGAACTCGTGGAGAAATCTTCAGGCGTTCTCCACGCTTGCTCCAAGCACCGAGCTGCGACCTCGTTCACCGTGGGGACATGAGCAGCGAACCCGGACCCCACGAAGACCTCCCCCGCCCGAACGGGCACTACGACGCCGTCGTCGTGGGAGCGCGTGCTGCCGGCGCCGCCACCGCCATGCTGCTCGCTCGCCGCGGTCTGCGTGTCCTGGTCGTCGACAAAGGGATCTACGGCAGCGACACGCTGTCATCCCACGCCCTCATGCGAGGAGCGGTCACCCGGCTGCACCGCTGGGGGCTGCTCGGAAAGGTTTGGGCTGCCGGGACCCCGGTCATCACGAAGGCGTCGTTCCGCTATGGGGCGGAGGTTGTCGAATTCGACGTGCCCGCCGGGGAGGAGATCCCCGGTCTGGCCGCGCCACGCCGGACCGTGCTCGATCCGATCCTGGTCGATGCAGCGATCGGCGCCGGCGCTGCGGTGCACCACGAGACCAGGCTCCTGCGGATCGACACCGACACAACGGGCCGGGTGCGGGGGGTTGAACTCGGGTTCGCCGATGGCTCGACCGGGGCGATCAGCACCGATCTGCTCATCGGAGCCGACGGTTTGCATTCCGCCGTCGCCCGGCAGCTAGCCGTTCCCGTCTCACGGCAGGGCGCCCACGCGTCGGCGTTCGTCATGCGGTACTTCACCGACGTGGACCTTCCCGCCGACACCTACTCCTGGCTGTACCGCCCAGGACTCGGTGCGGGAGTGATCCCGACCAACGCCGACACCTTCTGCATCTTCGCAGCGATGCCGGTCGGTCGTTTCGACACCGACGCCCGCCGCGATGCGTCGGCGACGATGGCGGATGTCCTGCGCACGGTCGACCCAGATCTCTGGAGGACCCTGAGCACCGGCACGACGGCAGGTCCAATCCGCAGCTGGCCCGGCGCGCGCGGCCAGTTCCGCAAGCCGTACGGGCCTGGTTGGGCGCTCGTCGGCGACGCCGGCTACTTCAAGGACCCGTTCGCGGCTCACGGCATCTCGGATGCGTTCCGGGACGCCGAGCTCTTGACCGAAGCAACCACGAGTGGAGACTTCCCCCGGTACGAACGTCTTCGCGACGAGCTGTCGATGCCGCTGTTCGCCGTGTTGGAACAGATTGCCAGCTACGACTGGGATCTCGACACCCTTCCTGGCCTCCACATCCAGCTCTCGCGGGCGATGCGGGACGAAGAGACCGCTGGACGGGCCCACGCGCTCCGCGCACTGGCGGCGGCCTGAGTCCCACATGAGAGAATGGGAGCGTGACGTCAGCGTTCCGCTTCGGAGACTACGAGCTGGAACCTGCGGCACGCGAGCTGCGCAACGAGTCGGGACCGGTGCACGTCGAGCAGCAGGTCTTCGACGTTCTTCTCTACCTGGTCGAGCACTGCGATCGTGTTGTGCCCAAGACCGAGCTGCTCGATGAAATCTGGGGAAACCGATTCGTGTCCGAGTCCGCGCTGACCAGCCGGATCAAAAGCGCGCGACAAGCAGTCGGCGACAGCGGTGACCGTCAGCAGGTGATCAAGACCAGTCGCGGTGTCGGTTATCGATTCGTCGCCGACGTCGATGTCGCAGGTCCGGGACCCGCGGGCGGTTCGCCCAACTTGGATCTGAGGATTTGCTTCGTCGAGGTTGCCGGCGGCGTGTCACTCGCCGTTGCCGAAACCGGCGACGGACCGTACCTGGTGAAGACAGCCACCTGGCTCACCCAAGTCGACAAGGACACCGACAACAGCCCCGTCTGGGGGCACTGGGTTCGAGCATTGAGTCGTCGCTACCGGTATGTGCGCTACGACCCGAGGGGTTGTGGGCTCTCCGACCGTGATCTCGGCGGCCACGATCTCACGAACTTGGACTTGTGGATCGACGACCTGCGCCGTGTCATCGACGACCTTGGCCAAGATCGAGTCGCCCTCCTCGGAGTCTCACAGGGAGGCCCCGTCGCCATCGGTTTCGCTGCCCGATATCCGGAGCGTGTCTCCCACCTGATCCTCTACGGCACCTATGCCCGCGGCATGAAACGTCGCGGCGACCCCATTCAGTCCGAACAGGCAAGTCTCCAAGTCGACCTGGCGCGGGTGGGCTGGGGGACGGACAATGACAGCTTCCGCGAGATCTTCGCTCGTCAGTTCGTGCCCGACGCCCAATCCGACGAGGTCGACTGGTTCAACGACCAGCTGCGCATGACGACCAACAGCACCAACGCGCCCCTGCTCGAAGCAGCATTCCACGAGCTCGATGTCAGCGACCTGGCCCGGCAAGTTGTGGTACCGACACTGGTCCAGCACGCCATCGGCGACCGAGGGGTTCCGTTCCAAGAGGGACGCCACCTCGCCGGCCTGATACCCGGAGCGCGGTTCGTCGCCCTGCAAAGCCGAAATCACGTACTCCTCCAACGAGACGCCGCCTTCCCCCAGTTCATACACGAGATCGAGCGGTTCACGTCCACCTGACGCGGTCCCGATTTCGCAGAGGTTCAACGCGTTAAACGTAAATCTGTGGAGAGGAGCCGACTCTGCGGACTGGGCGGACGAAGAGATGGGAGAGAAACTGCTCAGCGGAGTGCAGCGGTCTTGGCGGAGCAGATTCATCTCGTTGCCAAGGTGAGGGTCGCGGGTTCGAATCCCGTCGTCCGCTCCATATCAGGCCTGCTCAGCGGACATTTCCTGATGGCCGCGAGCCATTCACAATCGCACTTGACTATACCATCGCAATGTGACACTGCCAATGGTCGCTCGCGACGGCCTGATCTCTCCGATGGTTTGCCGAGCGGCCTCGAAGCACACGCGCCGGTTGCCGGGCGCGTGTCGCGTGTATCCGTGGCAGCGATGACGAGCGAGCTCCAAGCCCACCTGTCGATCTGAAGTGCGTCCGGCCAACCGCCGATCGAGATGGGGAGTGCGTTGGGGTGCTTGTCGGGTCGTCACCGGGCGTCGCCTGGATGGGTCGATGAGTCGGGAGCAGCGGTGCGGTACTTCGAGGACCTTCAGCCAGGTGAACGTCGTGATGGGGTCGACGATCGCGGTCGAGCGCGACGAGATGGTCGAGTTCGCGCGGCGTTGGGACCCGACCGTTTCACCTCGACGACGCGGTGGCCAATGAACTGTTCGGCGAGGGTGGGGTGACTGCCCCGGGTGTATTCATCATGGCCGTCAGAACCCGGCTGCTCCATGACGAGCCGGACCCGGTTGCCGTGATCGTCGCGCTCGGTTGCGACGAGTTGCGCTTCCTTGGCCCGGTTCGCGCTGGCGACACGCTCCTTCCGCGCCGGCGGGATCCGACGGCTGATCGCGATGTCGCAGCCAGCCGACCTCCGACATCGACTGCTACGGGCGCTCGATGATCTCCGGTCGACAGATGACAGCTGCGTGTTGTCTCCTGAACCAGCCTGATCTCTTGGGCTCACGGCGACCCATCCTCGTGTTTGGCACAGGGCCTTAGGAGGCTCGCTCAGCCGGGACGAGCAACACGCTGGAAGTAGCCCGAACGAGAATCCGACCATCCGCATCCATGAGTCGACCCTCGACGAATCCAATCGTCTTGCCCAGACGAAGCACCTCACCCTCACACACCAGAGGACCGGGTCTCGCAGCAGCGAGGAAACTCAGGTTCATATCGATCGATGACGGGTACAACGCTCCGGCCGACTTGACCAGCACGGCCGGACCCATGGTGTCATCGAGCATCGCCCCGAGAATGCCGCCCTGAATTCGTCCCGCCGGGTTCAAGAACTCAGATGTTCCCTCGAAGCCGACCCTGATCCAACCTTTTGCTTCATCGTGCCCGAGGAGATTCCATCCGAAGAGACGCGAACAGCTTGACCTCAGCTCCGGCGCGAACATCGCAGCGACTTCGTCGTCTGTCATCTCCGGACCGTAGCCGGACCCGGGAGGTGCAGAATCCAAGGTTGCGAAGGACGTCCGAAGTCGGCGCCGAGCGTCACCAAGCCAAGCAAGGTTGCACGAATAGCGCGTCACCTGCCGGTTCATCCGCACCATGCCTGTCGTGTCATCCCTTCGGTCGATGTTTGACGCGTTGCTGGCGCCCATCGTGATGGGATGCTTTCAGAGGTCGTGGCAGACTGTCCCGATCGTCGCGGCTTGTTCGGGGAGGGGGTGGACGGGGTGGAAGCGTCGGGTCCGTTGCCCACGGGCACGGTCACGTTCTTGTTGACCGACGTTGAGGGGTCTACGGCCGCGTGGGAGCGAGATCCCGATGGCACAGCCAAGGTGATCGCTGCGCATTACGAGTTGCTCGACCAAGCGATCGTGGCGAATGCCGGTCGACGTCCGGTCGAGCAGGGCGAGGGCGATTCGGTGGTAGCTGTGTTCGCCAGGGCCACCGACGCCGTCGCTGCGGCACTCGACGCTCAACGATCGTTGGCCGGGCTGGGTCTCGGTGTGCGCATCGCTGTGCACACGGGTGAGAGTGACATGCGTGACGAGGGCAACTACTTCGGGCAGACGGTGATCCGTTGCGCGAGACTGCGCGGGATCGGTCACGGAGGTCAGATCCTGGTGTCCGACACGACTCGGTTGCTGGTCGGCAATCATCTCCCCGACGGAGTGTGGCTGCGCGATCTTGGGTCGCATCGGTTGAAGGATCTGGGCCAGGCGGAACGGGTTTGGCAGCTGTGTAACGTCGATGTTGAGTCCGAGTTCCCGCTGCTGCGGTCGTTGGATGCGTTCGGCCACAACCTGCCCACACGGCTGACTGCGTTGGTTGGTCGCGAGGCCGATACTGCTGCGGTCATCGCGACGCTCAGAGCCAACCGAATGGTGTCACTGGTGGGAACGGGAGGCGTCGGCAAGACGCGTCTTGCGCTGCAGGTGGCGGCCGAGCTCGTCGATCAGTTCGACGGCGGGGTGTGGTGGGCCGAGCTGGCCCCGTTGACTGATCCGGCGTCGATACCGGGCGCTGTGTTGTCGGCCATGGGTGTGCCACCCCAGCCTGGCGTGCGCCCGGTGACGTCGCTCGGGGATCAGCTCGAGGGCCGTTCGGCGCTGTTCGTGCTCGACAATTGTGAGCATTTGATCGGCGCCTGCGCAGCGTTCGTCGACGAACTTCTCACGGCACTTCCCCAGTCGGTCGTCGTGGCGACCAGCCGCGAACCGCTCTCGGTGCCTGGTGAACTGGTCTGGCGGGTTCCATCGCTCGATCTGCCCGACCCCACGCAGATCCAGACAATCAGCTCGATCGAGCAATCGGATGCGGCCCGTCTCTTTCTCGATCGGGCGCGCCGGGCGAGACAAGGGCTGTCGCTCACCGACGAGTCCGCGCAGGCCGTGGCCCGAATATGTCTCCGGCTCGACGGCATACCCCTGTCGATCGAACTCGCCGCAGCGCGGTGTCGGAATCTGGCTATCGAGCAGATCGCCGGCGAACTCGACGACCGCTTTCGATTGTTGACCGGTGGAGCTCGCACGGTGTTGGCCCGGCAGCAGACGTTGAAGGCCTCGATCGACTGGAGTCATGACCTGCTCGATGTGCCTGAGAAGGCGGCGTTGCGCCGGCTCGGTGTGTTCTCTGGGCCGTTCACGATGGGAGCAGCGGAATCGGTGGTGAGCTCGTTCGGCGACGTCGACCGCCACGACGTCTTCGATATCGTCGACCACCTGGCTGACAAGTCACTGATCGCCATGGATGAGGTCGACCCGGCCGGCGAGTCTCGATATCGCCTGCTGGAGACGATCCGTCACTACGCGTTGGATCGCCTGACCGATGCAAACGAGGTGACATCGGCACGCGACGCGCATGCGGTGTATTGGGCGACCTGGGCCGAGTCGCACAATATGCATCTCGACATCAGCACCGCCGTTCACAACGTGGTCGTCTCCAACAAGGCGAACCTGTCGGCTGCGCTACGATGGGCCTGCGTGGGCCGCCCCGACCTACTCCAGCCGTTGATGTTGTCGCTAGGCCCGATCCTCGACCTCGAGGAAGCAAGCGAAGGGTTGGGTCTGATCGAATCGGCATTGGCGGCACTCGATGGGCTCGATGACGTCGCCTGGGCACACGTGGCGATGGCGGCGACATTGGTGAGAGGTCTCACCTCGACGTCTCCCCCCGAGGTGGGATTGCGTGCTCGCGCCGAGTCGATTGCACGGGCGCACGATCTCACGCTCATACCGGCAACGTTCACCTTCATGGACGTCGTGACAAGACGGTGGGACCCCGACGGTTTTGCGCTCGCCAGCCGGCTGTTCGCTGATGCTGGAAGTCCGAGTTGGAGCGCGCTGGCCGGCGGTTGCGCCGCTTGGGCGTACGCCTCCGCAGGGCGAATCGACATCGCCGCCGAGCTGATAACGCCCGCTCAGCACGAAGCGTCGACCAACGCATTCATCCAGTCGGTCGTAGTCGGCGCCGTGACCCACGTCGCATTGGTGCGCGGACAACTCACCGACGTCGCCCGAGTAGCCCGACGTCACTACGCACGACTCCCGGCCCCGAGTAGCTACAACGTGCTGAACTGGACCAGCCTCGGTTACGAGAACCTGGCGCGCGTCTCGTTCTTTTCCGGCGATCGAGAAACGCTCGAATGGGCGGCGACGACGCTCGGACGCTCAGCCAAGAACCCGGTCGCGCGTCGGATCGCCCTCGTCGCCGCTGCGCACCTCAGCCTGTTCGATGGGCCGACGTCGGACGTCGCCGACCGCGACCCAACGGAGCTCACCTGGCGCGAACGGCTCACGCGCTCAGCGACCGGCGGTGGGCTCCTGCAACGAGAGACGCCATACTTGGCGGTCGCTGCAGCAGACCCCGATTGGATCGCCGAGACACGCCAGACACTTGCCAAGTTCTCCACCGAGGGAGATGAGCGTGTTCCCTCGTTCATGCACCTCGCCGACGCGGTCCTGGCCCTCCACCGGCACGACGATCACCGTTCCGAGGGTCATTGGCACGACCTGCTCGCACTTGCATCGGAGCGGGGATTCGGACTGCTGTGGATCGACGCCCTCGAGGGTTTGGCGATCTGTGCCGCACGTGCGGGCTCCGCCGATGAGGCGAGTCGACTCGCTGGAGCAGCCGCAGCGGCACGCGACGAACGCGGTTACCACTACCGGTACCCACACGTCGCCGAACTCCCCGCCGGCTCGCCGGAAGGACTCGCCCTGTCGCTGGAGGAGGCAACCACCTACGCACGACGGGCCCGCGGTGAACGAAGCCGGCCGACGACGGGGTGGGCGGCACTCACCCCGACCGAGATCGAGGTCGCCAACGCGGTTGCCGACGGCCTGACGAACCAGCACGCCGCCGAGCGGCTGTTCATGAGCGTGCCCACCGTGAAGACCCACCTGCGCCACATCTTCGACAAGCTGGCCATCGACAACCGTTCCCAACTCGTCGCCGTCGTCGGCGATCGAAATCGCTAGTCGACATCGCTGGCCGACGACAACATCATCCCTCCCTTCGGGCGATCTCCTCCCATCGGTCGATGTACGTCGCGGCCTAGGAGAACATCGTGGATCACATGATCAACAACAACGATTCACCCATTCACGCGGTGCTCTTCGACCTCTCGGGCACGACCCTCGACGAGGGCTACATCCGACACGGTTTGGCCGCAGCGGCCGCAGAGATCGGCGCACGCTGGTCGATCGATCCCGCCGCCTCCCTCACCCGTTTCATGCCCATCATGCAGCAGGTCTCAGCCGAGTACGCGCCCCGCGCCTACTACCGAATGAGCGACGTCGTCTGCGAACTGTTCGCCCGGCTCCTCGCCGAGTTCGGATGTGCAGCCAGCCACGACGAAACGGTCGAACTCGAACAATGCATGTGGACAGCTGCTCTTCCCAAGGCCGCCGCTGCCGACGGCGCCATCGAAACGCTGATGTCGCTGCGCGACACCGGTATCCGCACCGGCATCGTCAGCTACGCCGACACTCGGGTGTTCCGAGGGTTGTTGAGCCAAACAGGTCTCGCCGGGTTGACCGATGTGGAGCTGTGCTCGGAGGAGGCGGAATCATGCAAACCGCACCCACGCATCTTCCTGCAAGCCCTGGCAGCCATCGACACCGCCCCGGCCAACGCGCTCTTCGTCGGCGATTCGATCGAAGCCGACATCATCGGCGCCAACCGCGTCGGAATGCGCACGGCGCTGCTGTCAGGCCGCGAGTTCAACCTCACTACCGATTCGATGACTGAACCGGAGGCGCAGCCAACACATCGGATCACCAACCTGATTGACATTGCCAACCTTCCGCTCGGACTGTCGCTCCGAGCAAAGCCGATCAGCGCGTGAGGTCGTCGCATCGACTGTCGAGCGTGTGTTCTGTGCGGTTCAGTTGACTATTCTGGCGATCGCCGTTGCCGATTGAGCGGACCATTGTCCCGCCTGTGCGATGATCCGGGGCGGTGAAGTACTTCGAGGACTACGAGGTGGGCGAATCGTTCGAGCACGGTGCGTATGTCGTGACTGCCGAGGAGATCATGGCGTTTGCTCGCCCAATACGATCCACAGCCGTTCCATCTCGATCCGGCAGCTGCGGCAGCGAGCGTTTTCGGCGGGTTGACGGCGTCGGGGTTTCACACGGTGGCAATTCAGGGTGCGCTGATGCACTCCTCTCCCGAAGCAGGCGCGGCGGTCATTGCCGGCCTTGGCTGGGATGAGGTGAGGTTCAGCAATCCTGTCCGTGTTGGCGACAGGCTTTCTGTTCGGTTCACGTGTCTTGAGACGCGCCCATCGGCCAGCAAACCTGATCGAGGCATCGTGCGGAACAAGGTCGAGGTCCTGAATCAGGACGGTCAGATTGTGCTCAGCAGCGTGCACAACTTGCTCATGCAACGTCGCCCAGCCGATTGACGGAGCACGAAGATCGTCCCCTACGGTCGGGCTTCCTTGCGAGTCGGTCCGAGACTCCGGCGCGTTCACAGGAGAGGGCGCTGGGTTGGGGAAAGCATTTCGCCAGCCCCGCCCGTCCGGAAGTTGAGCGCGTCGACGCCCAGCCCTCCCGAGGCGATACTCCGTTCTACGTCCTCGTCGCAACCACGCGTGCTGGCCACGGACGAGCGACACCGGGTTCGTGTCAACCAAGCCTTGATCTGGTCTGATGTCGAGCGTGAAGATCAGCTGCGCCTTTCCCCCGGTCCCTCAGACACCCGACCACATCGTCCTCGCCGAGGAACTGGGATACGAGACGGCGTGGGTCTACGACACGCCGGCACTGCAGCTCGACTGCTGGATGACGCTGGCGATGGCGGCCGTACGAACCGCGCACATCCGGCTCGGCCCGGGCGTGCTGATTCCGAGCCTGCGCCATCCCATGGTGACCGCCTCGGCAATTGCCACGCTGGTCGGTCTGGTTGGACAGAGCCGCGTGATCGTCGGGGCGGGCACCGGGTTCACCGGTCGCCGAGCGATGGGTCAGAAGCCGCTGAGTTGGGATGACTTTCCGGCGATGGTCGAACAGGTCAAGGCGCTGTTGCGAGGACAGGACGTGGAAGTCGACGGCGAGCTCACTCGAATGTTGCACTGGCCCGACCAGGCTGTGGCGCGACCGATCGAGGTGCCGTGGGTGATGGGGGTGAACGGTCCGCGAGGACTGCGCGCGGCAGCCGCGTCCGGATGCGGAATCTTCACCTCGCGACCCCGCCCCGATGCCGACTACGACGGCATAGACGACGTCATCCTGTTGAGCTACGGCACCATCATGGACGACAACGAGACGGTGCACAGCCAGCGAGTGGTCGACACCGCCGGGCCCGGTGTCGCCGTGGCCTACCACGCGTTCCTCGAGCAGGGTGATCGTCGACTCGACGGCCTTCCCAACGCCGAGCGATTCCTCGAGCTGGCCAATGCTGTGCCGGAACGAACCCGCCACCTCGATCTCCACGCCGGCCATCTGACCGAGCTGAACCCGATCGATCGGCAGGTGGTATCCGGAGAAGCCATGTCCATCACGCCCCTCACCTGTCATCGTGGCGAGTTGTCGGGCAGGCTCGATCGACTGGCTGAGCAGGGTGTCACCGAGGTTGCCTTCCAGCCCATGGGGGACATCGAACGCGAACTTCGCACCTTCGCCGAGGCGTCAGGAATCAGCCAGGCCCGACACGGGTGAGCTGGAAGTCGTAGACCGCCTCGAATCGTGCCCTTTACCGAGGCAGAAGGTCGGCGAGGTCACCTCGGCGCAACCAGCCGATGTCGGTGCTCCTCGCCGGTGCGCTCAGTTCATTGCCGTCTCGACGAATGCTGCGTCGGCGGTAGCCTCGCCGCTCATGCAGTTCCACTTGGACGGCTTTCAGGTCGGTGATCCTCGGATCCGGCCGGCGGATCCGTTCGCTGATGCGCGAGTGGCCGTGATTCCGAGCGTGGTCGATGTGTTGATCGTGGGCTCGGGTCCGGCCGGGCTGGTGCTCGCCGCGCAGTTGGCGGAGTTTCCGCGGATCTCGACTCGCGCCGTCGAGCGTCGGCCTGGACCGCTTCATCTGGGTCAGGCCGATGGTGTTGCGTGCCGGACGGTGGAGATGTTCGACGCGTTCGGGCTGAGTGCGGATCTGGTTGCTGAGGCCTACTGGGTGAACGAGACGGTGTTCTGGCGGCCCGACGAGAGGGATCGGTCGCGGATCGTGCAGACGGGACGGGTGCAGGATGTCGAGGACGGTCTCTCGGAGTTCCCGCATGTGATCGTCAACCCGGCGCAAATTCACGACTACCTACTTGGGTCGATGCGGCGTTCGCCGAGCCGACTCGAGGTCGACTACGGATTCGAGTTTCTCGGCCTCGCGATCGACGAGGGCAACGATCATCCCGTCACGGTCACGACGCTCACGCCGAGGTCGACGAGTACTTCGGGGACATCCTGGTGAGGATGTAGGCATCAGCGCCTCCGGGCTAGCGGGCGTGTCGGAACCTGCGTGCGCTGGTTGAAGACAGCGTCGTGCCTGCGTCGTGCAGCAGTTGAGCAAGTTGCGGTGAGCGGTTCTGGTCGACGAGAAACTTCACGCAGTGGGTTGAAGCGGTATCTCGCGATCAGCGGCAGCATCGGCAGGGAAGCGCAACGCGGCGGAAACGTCGTCGAGTTCCCATGGTGGAAGTTCGACGACGATGTCGTCGGGTGTCATGCCGTCAGCGATGATCCCGATACGGTCGCGAGCCGAACTGCTACCAGGTCGACTCAGTGTCGATGTCGAGCTGCACCAACTCCACGGCTCCGTCGGGCGCCAGCTGTCCGATGACGGCGAAGCGGGCGACGACACTGCCCGCTGCAATCAGGATGCGGTACTGCGGCCTATCCGAAAACAGCCTCGGGAGGTCGTCCCACCCGACGGCGAAGCGCTCGACGATGCGCAGCAGGTCGAGCACCTGGAAATCATTCGTGGATGGTTCACCATTCGGACCGCGCTCGGCCGGGAGCTGGCGATCGAGATCCTCGAAAAATCGTTGCGTCGCCCGGACGGTTCGCCGCGCAGCGGTCACTGAGCTGGCGACTCGGTACCCGCGAGGTGCGCTTCAAAACGAGCCCGCACCCTGGCGAGGAACTCTTCGGGTACGTCGTTGAGGTTGGGCACGACGCTGGCGTCGAAGATCGCATCCTGCTCGGCGGGAGTCATCCGCTCCAGCTCCTCCGCTGTCCAGATCTTCTGCGCCATCACCCGATTGTAGCCGGGGCGCTGTTGCGGGTGCTTGTACCATCCGGCCATTGGTCGTGGCTGAGGGCGATGCGATCGTCACGACGTCGTATCCATTCGCTTGGTAAGGCCGCTTCGTTGTGGGCGTCGGCGATGGTAGACCGTATACGGAATGGGCGGACGGGACGGGCTGGGCGGACGAGTAGGCGGGCAGGAGCCCACGTCAGGGGACTGGGACGGGCTTGGCGGAGGGTTCTCTTCACGTTTGCCAAGGTGAGGGTCGCGGGTTCAAATCCCGTCGTCCGCTCTAATCGTCCCAGGCCAGCGCCACTTTTGCGAGCGGACTGGTCGCGGGCGCTGCCCACGTGCCCACGGAAATTCCCACGGCTGCGACGCTTGTTCGCTGTGACAGCGCGTGCCCATCGTCGCCGTACGGTTTGGTGATGACTGGATCTTTGCGACAACGCGGCCGTGACACGTGGGAACTGCGTGTCTATCTCGGTGTTGATCGTGACAGTGGTCGTGAACGGTGGGCGACCTGGCCAATTCCGGTTGCGCGACCTTCGTCACTTCATGGCCACCGAGATGCTCGCCCACGGCGTCGCCATCGTCACCGTCTCCCAACGACTCGGCCACGCCAGAGCATCCACCACCATTAACGTCTACGGACACTGCGTACCCTGCGCAGATCGCGGACGCGGCCGACTACTCGCAGAACTCCTCAACGGCAGTTGACCACATCGCTCGCGAGTTCCGTCTGTCATGGGCACCGGCGGCCGTTACGCGGTTTGTCTCAGCGTAAAGATCGGCGTTGTCAGCCAACGTCTTCAATGTCCTGATCGGGCCAACTCAATTTTGAACCTTTCAGCGGCTGGCTGGGCGGCAATGTTCGACGCACTCGACTCCACGCCACCGCCGACACACCCGCCGGGATCCGGAGCCACCCCGGCGACGCCTTGACCCGACTCGGTTCAGCACGCCATCACCGCGAGGAGGCGCCCATCCGGCGACCGTCGCTCGCTGCGTCACACGCGCGATCCGCGCCTACGCCGGGCTCGGGCCTGGCAAGACGAACTGCTTGATTCTCAGGTGGCTCTCAGGTGGCCTGTGTGCCACCTGCATATTGGCTATCGCGACGAGGCTGGCGCCGCGAATGTTGTCACACTTGGTGGGCGCTCATCAGCAAGCGCGGAATGAAAACGACCGCCCGCCCAAAGGACCAAACGTGCCCCAACGAAACCGTCATCATCCTCTGGCCCGCGATGCCAATCTGCGCAAGGTGCAACGAGCGACCGCATGGACCTTTGCCGGCGGGGTGGCGTTAACGGGCGGATTTTATGCGGCGGGTGCCCAGGCATTTTCGGGTGCTGCGCACAGCGTCAGCCCGACGACTGTGGTGAGCAGTGTGGACGACCCGACAAGCACCCAGGGCTCGACGACCGTCGCGCCGCCGCCGGTTCAGACCTCACCATTGGTTGTCGCACCACCCGCGAGCCCGGCCGATACCACCACCACGGTCACCATCCCGATCGCACCTCCGCCTCAGCCGGTGACGCTTCCGCATAAGAAGAAGCACCTCATTCAACCGGCGCCGGTCGTGTCGGGCGGATCGTGATCATCACCCAAGGGCGGGCAGAGTTTCCGGCACTTGGCACCGGTGCAGTCGTGTTGGTCACCGAGCCGGAGCGTCTCGATGCCGCCGTGTCAGCCGTGCGCACCGAAGTCGAGCGCTTCGACCACGCGTGCAGCCGATTCCGATCTGATTCAGACCTCGAGAGGGTGAACGACGCCCCCGGCCAATCCGTCGTGGTCAGCGAGACGCTCGTCGAGGCGGTCGAGGTTGCGCTGCAGGCCGCGGCTTGGACCGAGGGTGACGTCGACCCGACAGTCGGCCAGGCTCTGCGCCTACTCGGCTACGACCGCGATTTCGCATCGGTCCGTTCTGCGCCGGCCGTCGTTCGGTTCACCGAGGTGCCCGGCTGGGAAGTGGTCAAAGTCGATCCGACGCGCAGCACGGTATCTGTGCCGGCTGGCGTGCGACTTGATCTTGGCGCGACTGCGAAGGCCCTTGCCGTCGACCGGGCCACCGATCGTGCCGCTGAGGCGGCGGGGTGCGGCGTTCTCGTGAGTCTGGGAGGCGACATCGCCTGCCGCGGTCAAGAACCGCCGGGTGGGTGGCTCGTCCATGTCGCCGAATGGCACGCCGCCGGGTCGGATGCTGCTGGCCAAACCGTTTGCATTCACTCAGGCGCCATCGCAACGTCGTCGACCACCGTTCGTCGGTGGCAGCGCGGACGTGAAGCAATGCATCACCTCGTCGATCCGGCAACTGGCCGCTCTGTCAACACGTACTGGCGCACGGTGAGTGTCGCCGCTGCGACATGCGTTCAAGCGAACATCGCAACGACTGCAGCGATCATCCGAGGCGCTCGCGCCGAAGAGTGGCTCGCTTCGCTCGGCGTGCCCGCGCGGCTGGTTCGCCTCGACGGCACCGTCGTCTGCCTCGGACACTGGCCAGTCGAGGTATCCACGTGATCCTCGCCGCCGGCGGCACCGCTCTTTGGTATTCGACACGCGCGACCGGGGCGGTCTCGCTTGTGCTCTTAACGATTTCGTTGCTCATGGGAATTCCCACCCTGCTGAGCACAGCGACCGAGCGGATGCCCAGGATCGTCGTGCTACTCCTCCACCGCAACGTGTCACTGCTGGTGCTGATCTTCTTGTCGGTTCACATCACGACCGCGGTGGTCGACGGCTTCGTCACGATCAGGTGGATCGATGCCATCGTGCCGTTCGGCGGGGTCTATCGGCCGATCTGGCTCGGGCTCGGAGCGGTCGCGCTCGACCTTCTTCTCGCGGTCATCCTGACAAGCCTCGTTCGGTCTCGAATCGGGTACCAGACATGGCGATACGTCCACCTGACGAGCTATGCGATCTGGCCGATCGCCTTCGTGCACGGATTGGGAACGGGCAGCGACACTCGCTATCCGTGGATGTGGTGGGTGTCGGGTTCCTGTGCCTTCACAGTCCTTGCCGCGGTGATTTGGCGGCTGGTCGCCAAACCGCCGGCGACGCGCGACGCGCGGAACACGGCGATCGCGCTCGTGATCGTCGTACCGCTGCTGATAGGTGCGTGGTTGATGCGCGGGCCGCTCCAGCCGGGTTGGCAACGAACCCACCACGTCCTCGTGTCCGGTGGGACGACAGGCCCGTGACCGATTCCGCCGTGGCCTCGTCACACCCGCCAACGTCCGCACCGAGCCTTCCCCGATTGCTTGCCGGCGTCAGCAAGCAGCGTTGGGTCAAACTGGCTCGTCATCGCGCGCTGTACCCGATCCCGCCGCTGCCGGGCAACCGACCAGTCGAGTCGTACATAGCGGCGGTCGAGAACGCCGGCTTACGCGGGCGTGGTGGAGGAGCCTTTCCAACTGGTCGCAAGATGCGAACGGTGAGCGTCGGCCGGACGCGACCCATCGTCGTGATCAACGGCAGCGAGGGTGAACCGGCCAGCCGCAAGGACGAGATGTTGCTGAGGTACGTACCGCACCTGGTGCTCGATGGAGCGCTGGTTGCTGCGGCGGCAATCGGTGCGAACGAAGTCGTCATCTGTGTCGACCGAAACAAAGATTCGTCGGTCCGCTCCGTCGACAGAGCGGTCGACGAGCGCTTCGGCGTCGGAGAGCCGACGATCCCGATTCACGTCGAACCCATTCCCGCAAAGTACGTCGCCGGCGAGGAAACCGCGCTGGTGCACTTTCTCAACCGCGGCGAGGCCAAACCTACCCTCACGCCGCCGCGGCCCTTCGAGAAGGGTGTCGATGGCCGGCCCACGCTGATCATCAACGTCGAGACATCGGCCCACATCGCCCAGATCATCCGGTGGGGTCCACACTGGTTTCGCGAGCAGGGAACAAACGACGAACCCGGAACGATGTTGGTGACGTTGTCTGGAGACGTCACCAGGGGTGGAGTGTTCGAGGTACCGGTCGGCGCGCGAGATCGCGACGATACTGCGGACCGCTGGGTCGAATGAATCGTTCTCCGCCGTCCTGCTCGGCGGCTACTACGGGACATGGCTGAGCGCAGAGGTCGCCCTGTCGACGACGCTGGACAACGGCCATTTGCGACCACTCGGTTCAGGTGCCGGCTGTGGCGCCATCGTGGTACTACCGGGGTCGGCATGCGGTCTCCGCGAGACAGCCCGCATTCTCACCTGGTTGGCGGGCCAGACGGCTGGTCAATGCGGGCCGTGTGTTCACGGACTCGCTGCGATCGCGCGTGGCATGACCGACCTCGCCGGCGGGCGCTCGACGGCGCATGACGTGACCCTCCTGCATCGGTGGGCGGGGCAGGTCGAAGGTCGCGGCGCATGCAGCTTCCCCGATGGCGCCGTGCGGCTTCTCCGCAGCGCGTTGCGCGTGTTTGCCCACGATGTCGACCATCATCTGTCCCGTGGCGCCTGCTCGGGTACGACACGGGCTCCGGTGATGCCCATTCCGGCGGCTTCGGTGACGCAATGGCGTTGAGGTTCACGCTGCACGTCGACCCGATCGCTTGCGATGGACGCGGCGTTTGCGCGGAGTTGCTGCCGGAGCGGATACAGCTCGATGATTGGGGCTACCCGATCATCGACGAGACACCGATCGACGCACACCTGTTCAACCACGCTCGCCGTTGTGTCAATGCCTGCCCGGTGCTCGCCCTGCGGCTCGAGCGAGTCAGACACGGAGTCAGCGGTCGATGATCAAACGACGCGCCGGAGCGGCAGGCTGATCGTGATCGCCAGGCCGCGACCGGGAGCCGTGTCGACTCTGATCTTGCCATGGTGAGCAGTGACCAGCGCATCGACGATCGCCATCCCGAGTCCCGACCCTCCCGACGATCTCGACCGAGACGTGTCGACTCGATAGAACCGTTCGAAGATGCGACGTGCCCGCTCTGAAGTCATCCCGGGGCCGTTGTCGCTGACCGTCACCACGGCCCAATCATCGTCGACGTCGATCGTGATGGAGGTCACGGTGCCGGCTGGAGTGTGGGAAGAAACATTCGTGAGAAGGTTGTCGAAGACCTGGCGCAAACGTCGCCCATCGCCGCTGACGATCACAACATCCGATGCTCTGAGCGAGACCGGCCAGGCCGGCGCCATGGCACGGGCGGCCCTGATCGACTCGACGACAACCTCGTTGAGATCAATGGGCTCGTCCGCCAGCGGGAGACCTTCGTCAAGACGGGCGAGCAACAAGAGCTCCTCGACCAACTCGCTCATTCGCGCCGTTTCGAGGTCGATGCCGTGCATCGCCCGCTCGAGGTCTTCTGGGTGATCTCGCGCGCCGCGGTCGAACAGCTCCGTGTATGCGCTCACCGCGGCGAGAGGTGTACGCAACTCGTGGGATACGTCCGCAACGAATCGGCGCATGCGTTCCTCGGAGCCACGCAGCGCCTGCTCCGTGGCGTCGCGTTCCGTGAACGTGTTGCGGATCCGATCGAGCATCGTGTTCAACGCCGTCGCAAGCTGACCGACTTCATCGGTGCGTCGCGACCCGGGAACCTCGCGGTCGAGGTCGCCGCCCGCGGCGATCAGCAAGGCCGTTCGCTCGACACGTCGAAGCGGGCGCAGCCCAATTCGAACCAGTATCCACCCCAAGAGCCCGGCCATCAACAACGCGGCTCCTGCGACGACGAATTCGATGATCACCAGCCGGCGCCCCGATTCGGCCGCCTCGTGAAGCGACTCGCCGATAACGAGCAGCCGGCCGTCGCCGAGGCGAGAAACGCGGATTCGCATATCGACGCCGGGGGACGAGGTTCGCACCGTTTGGAAGACGGGCAGATCGACGAAACCCAGTTGGTCCTTGCGCAGTATCCGCAGCTGATCGAGGTCGGCCGTGACACCCTCGTGGCCCGCTTCTCGCGGCAGGAATCGAAACGTCAATCGTGCCATCGGGTCGTTCCAGAGCGATGAATGTCCCCGGGGCGGCGTCCTCGATCGCTCGCTCCAAGTCCGACGGACTCGTTGCCACCGCTTGCTCGATCGGCTCATGGGTACCCTGCAGCGTGTCGTCGATTTGGCGGAGTTGCGATCGAACGAACGCCGTGTATGTGGCGACTCCGGCGATGACAAGCGCAGCCAGCGCGACCAATATCGTCGCTGCGACCAAGCGTGTTCTGAGTGCCATCTACTTGTCCGATTGCGCTTCCCGCATGACGTAGCCCACCAGTCGAACGGTGTGGATCAGCGAAGGACCGAATTGGTTCAGCTTGCGCCGGAGGTAACTGATGTAGGTCTCCAGAATGTTGGCCTCGCCATCGAAGTCGTAGTGCCACACATGGTCGAGAATCTGTGATTTGGACAGAACCCGACACGGGTTCATGAGAAAGAATCGTAAGAGTTTGAACTCGGTGGCAGTCAGCTCCACATTCGCACCATTCCTCCACACCTCATGGGTGTCGGGGTCAAGAATGACGTCGGCGTATGTCAACTGGCGGCTAGTGCTTGTCAGTGCGCCGTGCGTTCGCTGAATGATGGCCCGTACGCGAACAACGATCTCGGCGAGTGAGAACGGCTTCGTCACATAATCGTCAGCACCGACCGAGAAGCCATGCACCTTCTCGTGGAGGGCGTCCTTCGCCGTCAAGAAGAGGATCGGTATCGATAAGCCGTCGGCGCGTATTCGTCTGGCGATCTCGAAACCGTCGATATCGGGCAACATCACATCGAGAACAATCAGATCCGGACGATCACCCTGAGCAGCGGCCAACCCGTCGCGCCCGGTACGCGCTTCAGATACCTCGTAGCCCTCATAACGCAACGCCGTTGCCACCGCATCAACGATCGAGGGCTCGTCGTCCACAACCAGGATGCGTCTCGGTTCAGTCACTCGTCCCTATCCGACCGACGCCCGAGCCCGTCTGACCGGTTGATCAATGGCGCGGCGTCCCCGCCGGCGGTTCCACGATGAGGGCGATCGGCAGAACCGCACCCATAGATGCGGCCAGCCTGACGCCCTTGTCCATCGGATCATTTCGGCCAAAAGAACACTCCGATCTCCAAGATGGGTCTCATGCCGAGCTCATTGGTCTCTGAAGTACCGGACTCAAACGCCCATCAATTCGCCGTCGCCGGACGGAAACGTAGCACCAGGAGATTCGCGGAGCGCTTCACCCTGCGGCCACCAGAGTTCCGGGGGCCATCGCGTCGCGAGTTCTCCGATGGCCATACATCCGCACGACTCCGCTTCCGAGCACCCCGGTCGGCGCGCCGGCCGCGGAGCCCTCGCTGGCCCCACCGTGCATACCATCCCGGGGTCTCCGCTAGGGCCGATTGTCACGGTCAGTGACACGTCGGAGCCCTCCAGCCCAAACTTCCCGTGCACCGGAACGCCGGCGATAACACTCCTCACGCACGCTGCCACGAGTTCCGCGTCCCTGTTGACGACGGTGATCTTCAGGTAGCGAGCCGGCGTGGAGCTCAACGACCCAGCGACCATTTCGGTCAAGCCGAATCGCGCTGTCCCGAACAAGCGCCGGCGGCGGTACAGAAGGCTCCACCGAGCGTGAGAGGCACTCCTACCCGGCGTTCTGCGTCCTTGAACATGCAGCCTCGCGCCGTGGGTACGCTGGGTCGAAGGCCCATACGGTCCGGTGCTCACCGATACCAAGACCAAACGCCGCCACACCGTCGAACTTGACGCCGCGACCTCCGAGGTCCTTGCCGAACATTCTCGTCGCATCGCCGCCATTGTTGGCGGGCTTGACCGCGACGGATTCGTGTTCGCCGACGACAGCAGGGGACTGCAGGCGTGGAAGCCGAACTGGGTGACCAAGGCCTTCCAACGCGCGGGTGCGCGGTGCCGGGCTGCGCCCGTTTCGGCTCCACGATCTCCGTCATTTCATGGCCACCGAAATGCTCCACGCCGGAGTCCCACTCCCGATCGTGTCACGACAGCTTTGCGCCGCATTCCAGCCAGGCACACATGACCGGAATCCCTGTCACGGTCCGACCCGTGTTCAGCGTGTGAGAAACTCCCGTTCAGAAGTCACGATCGAGCCGAGGGAAACACCATGACTGCGACTCACCTGCAGGACGTCGCCGACGTACGGGCGCTTATCCAGTTGTACGTGGAAGGTTCGAACGGCGACGGCGACAAGATGCGCCAGGCATTTCATCCGCTGGCCCACATGTTCGGGCACATCGGCGACGAGATGCCCAGCTACGAACCCATCACCGATTTCACGGCGCTCGTGGAGGCCAATCCAGGTCTCGCCGGGCCCAACTACACGTGGGACATCCGCACCGTCGATATCGTCGGCGACGCAGGAGTCGCCGTGCTGGTCGAGTCGGACTACTTCGGCTGCGACTTCGTCGACTATTTCACCGTCTGTCGCATCGACGCACACACCGGCGTTGTCCGACACAGGCCGATAGTTCTGCCCGGTGCGGCGCGTCAACGCAAGTGGCTCAGCGGGCGCAGAACAACTTGCGCGAGATCGGCAGAAATGGCGCGTGGTACGGTCTCAATTTCTAACAATCCGTGCGGCGGGCCGCCGAGGATGTCTGCGAGGTCAGGGCGTTCCCACTGTGAACCCCGTCCCCCTCTGAACGCGGTGGACAGTTCGGCGATCGGGTTGCCGTCGGGCAGCCGAACCTCGAGGCACACACCCTCGTAGGAGATTGGCGTCCCCGTGAGCGCGGATTGCAGTTCCGCCAGCCGTCCGTTCATCGCCTCGGGTGTGGGGATGGTCGCGATGACTTCGAGTGCGGTGTCGAGGGGGTGCAGCACGGCGATGCTGACCGGCTGCAGACCGAACTCCAGCAACGTCGCCGTGGCCGTCCGTTCGATCTCGGTGTCGTCGCCCGGAGCTTGGAACTGTTGTCCGGCGGCTTCCCAATCGGCTTCCATACTACGACGAGCGTAGAGCGGCAGTTATGGCGTGACGCGAACGTCACGCGATCGGGATTGGTGTTCGGCTGGCGCGTCGAAGTCGCACGAGAGCGACCGCAGAGATCAGGACCATCGAGCCAGCGATGGCGCCTTCGACGGGACGTTCATCTGCGCGCCCCGCAAACCACACGACGTTCATCAGGAGTACTGGGCCGAGCAACGACGCCCACGCTCGCGCGGTTGCGTCCGCTCCGCCTACGAAGAGTGCCCCAAGGAGGCCGCTCAACACCGGAAGTGTCAGGAAGAGAAAGATGCCATACGCGACCGGAGCCGACATCAACGTGATGATCATCCAGATCACCGTGAAGCGGCGAGGTCCTTTGCTAGGCGGCGTGTTGGACGTCCGGGGCACCTCACGAGAGTGCTCCATCTCGCCCTCAGTGTCCAGCACGCAGGAGCGGCAGATCTGGCGCCTCCCGAGAGCGCCTGACCGGCGAATCGCGCTTCTTGCCCCTTTTGCGGTAGGTGAGGAGTGTCTGGCACTGAATCGATTGGGCGAAGGCGCATCGGCCTCGCTGGCCATCGGTCAATGCGGACGACGACCCCAGGCTCCAGCGACGATGAACGGGACGAGGTCGAGGTCCGGGTCGTCATGTAGGCGGAGCAGGTCGTCGGTATGACCGCCAAGGATGCTGTCGAACGGCACAGTCGCTCGCGACACCTCCACTGTCAGGCGCAGCGCGGTTCGCAAGGGGTCGCCGCCGCGGGTGACGCTGCCTGACAGTTCGGAGTCGACGTCGATCAGGCCGAGCGTCCGCAGCATGTGAGGCAGTTGCAGGCCGCAGTTCAAATCAAGACCGTAGGTGGTGAGGAAGTCGAAAATCGCACCAGCCATCCGCTCGAACGATTCGGCCTCGGGATGATGGCGGGCGGACCGGTTGAGATCGATCGGCTCCTCGAGGAACAGAACGCCACCCGGGTTCAGCCGGCTTGCCGCCCTCTCGACGGCGATTGCCCCTCGCTCAACGCCAAGATGATGAATCACCAATCGCGCATGGATCAGATCGAACATCCCAAGGTCATCAAGGTCATCGGTCACGACATCGTGGTGTCTGACCTGCAGGCATGGATGACGGATCTGATCGAGCCACTGGACGTCGATGTCGGTGGCGACGACCTCTCCGAGGCCACACTTGGCCAACAGGAACAAGGCAGTCGTGCCGCGCCCGGCGCCGATCTCCCAGCACCTGCCGCCGCGGGGGACACCGATGCGATCAAGCCGCCCATACGTCGCCGGATCGAGGGAACGCTCGAGCTGCTCAAGCCGAGCAGTCGCCACGTCGATGGCGCCGGAACGCCAGATGTACCGGTTCTCACCCATCTGCAACCCCACCGAACGGCGAACGAAAACCGGACGCTGCGCCCGGCGCATCTGACGATAGTCGTGTCATCACAATTGCTTCGCTAGTCACGAGCAGGGCAGCTTCACAGAGGCGCACCGAATGCCCTTATGGAGCGGGTTGGCAAGTGATCGACGCGGGTTGTGTGGACACCTGGCAGTCACGAGGCGACGGCTACGCGTGCGATGGTAGACCGGTATACGGAATCGGTGGAGTGGACGGGCTGGGCGGACGAATGGGCGGACAGGAGACCACGTCAGGGGACCGGGACGGACTCGGCAGAGGGTTCTCTTCACGTTGCCAAGGTGAGGGTCGCGGGTTCGAATCCCGTCGTCCGCTCCATTTGAAATCCAGGCCAGGGGAGGTGCAGTCGCCGTCGGTCGGCTGCAGGTTGCCCATCATGCCCATCGGATTGCCCATCAATATGGGGCGGGATCTGCCGATGATAAACTCGCTCGACCGCGACCCGAGAACAGTTCGGCGACCGCCTTCTAACGGCACGTGGTCGATAGGCCCGTCGGAGGCGAGCGGTGTGTGCTATCCCGGGAGCGCCGAACGCCGACTCAGTGCGCGCTCTCACTGACGAAGTCGCATGGGCGCGATTTCGGTACTGCGAGTTCCATTTCCTCGCCCATGCAGGGTCTTTGGGCGCGAATCCGGCACTGCCGGAACACACGACACTGCCGGAACACACGGCACTGCCGGTGCGTATTCCGCGCCCAAGCGGGCGGCATCATGAGCGGCTCCGAACAATCAGGCGCATCTGCGTTGCCGGTCATCGACCCCGGAGTGCGGGCGGTCGGGAGTCGGCCTCGGTTTAGGCGGGAACAGCGACCATGCCGGCGAGCATCGCTTGGAGGGTGGCGTGGTCGGGGCCGACGAAGCGGTCGGCGGCGGGTGCCAGGGCCAGCGAGTCGACGAGGACGTCGAGCATGGCGCCGGGGGCGGGCGGGAGGTGGTTGCTGCACACCATGGTCGGCTCGATTGCCCGCAGCCGGTCGAGGGCCTGGCCGAAGGCATCTCGATCGACGTCGTGCACCCAGGCCGAGTCGATGGTCGCCCAGCGCACCTGCCCGGCCCGCAGCTCGTCGGGGTCGATGTCGGCGGCGGTCTGGGGGACCGCGGGGAGCAGGGCACCGAAGCAGTCGGAGCTGAACAGTATCCCGGTGCGGTCGTCGACGAAACCGGTGGTGATGGGGTTGTCGTAGACGGGCGGTTTGACGGCGGTCAGCCGGCGGTCGGCGACCGTCACGGACTGCCCGGGGTTGATGAGGTGGACGCGGTCCATCGGCAGCGGCGTCGATGACAGCCCCATGATGCCGACGCCGAGGAACGAAGTGATCACCCGCAGGTAAGGATTGGCATCGAGGAGCGTGGCCAGCGAGCCGATGTGGTCGAAGTCGGTGTGGGTGAGCCAGATCCAGTGCAGGTCGCCCGGATCGATCACCGATGTGAGTGCCGACATGAACTCGGCGCCGCCGGCAACGGTGCCGGTGTCGACGAGGATGGGCTCGCTGCCGTGCAACACGAACGCGTTGATGGCGAGCGAGCCGAGGGCGGGGATGTCGGCGGTCGTTGTGATCACATCGACGCCGGGGGTGGCCGTGAAACAAGTGGTCGTCATGACCCGGCCTCCTTGTGGGCCTGGGTGGGAGCTGAAGTGCCTCGGTTCTCGGCCTCGGCAGTCGCCTTCAGGCGCTCGAGGGTGGTGCGCATGCCTTTGAGCAGGTCCTTGTGGCGGTTGGTGGGCACGTCGAGGATGCGAGCCCACGTCGGGATCCATCGCACCTCGTAGCCCTCGGTCACCCTGGTACTGCTGTCGCCCTGGGGCTGGAACCGGTAGCGCCACACGGTGGACTCCCGGCCACCCTCGTCGGTGACGAAGGCGAACTCGCGCCCGGGATCGGCGACCAGCACCCGGCCGTGGCGCGAGTAGCGGATGCGTCGCCCGGGTCCCACCGCGTTGTGCCCAATGAAGGTGGTGCCCTCCACGGCAACGGTGACGTCGCCCTCCCAGTCGACGCTCTCGCACTCCGGGCTCCACGCCCCGATGCGGGGTAGGTCGGAGACCATCGCGTACAGCGCGTCGGCGCTGGCTTCGATGTCGAGCTCGACGTGGTCTTCTGTCAACCACCAACGCTGGTTCTTCGGTGCCATCGGGTGCTTCCCTTCTCGTAGCTTGTTCCAAAAGCTAATATCATTAGCTATTGCTGTCAATAGAATCTTCTGCTACAGTGCAGAGCATGTCTTCGATCGCCGAGGTGACCATCTCCGCACCCGGTGACCGTCGAGCTCGGCGACGCCAGGAGACCCTCGAAGAGATCCTCGACATCGCCGATGACGTGATGACCGAGGAGGGGGTCAACGGTCTCAGCCTGTCGGAGGTCGCCCGTCGGCTCGGGGTGAAGCCGCCGTCGATCTACAAGTACTTCGACTCGCTCCTGGCCATCTACGACGCCCTCTTCGAACGTGGCCAGCAAGCCCACCTCGAGGTCATGTGCTCCGCGATGGCGCCAGCCGAGCCCGGCCTCGACGCGCTCGCCGCCGGCCTCGAGGCCAGTGGCCGCTGGTTGCTCGCCCACCCGGCAACGGGCCAACTGCTGTTCTGGCGCCCGGTCCCCAGCTTCCAGCCGACGCCCGAGGCCATGGCTCCCAGCGTCGAGATGGTCCGGCTCCAACGCCAGGCGCTCGCCGACGCCGCGGCGGCAGGCCAACTCGGCGCGGGTGCCGACTCCGACGAGGCGCTCTGGGTCACATCGGTCCTCATCAGCGGCGTCATCGGCCAGGCGATGGCCAACGAGCCCGGCCTCCCCTGGGGCGAGGGCCACTTCAGCCCGCTGCTCCCCAAACTTCTCGGCACACTCGCCGCCCTTTACCCCCCGAAGCCCGCCCGCCGACGGTCGTGAGGGGTTGGCGCCAACGCGCTGCCCGGTCGACGCGTTCGGCCGTCACCGAAGCGCCCACGATCCTCAGCACCCACTTGCCGGTGCGACTGTTCTTGCTCCAGCCGTGAATTTCGATGCGCCAGGACGCATCGCGTGGCGCCGGCAATGCAGCTGCGTCGCTGATCGTTCGGCACCGTGCGGCGACGTTCGATCCGCTCGAGACTTGGACGAGCAAGGTCTCGTCGCCGCGGACGGCGAGCACGTCACCGACGCCGAACGGGGTCTTGCCTGATGCGTGCGTGCGGGTTCCAGTGATCGACGATGGCGCCGTGGCGGATGCAACTGGCGATCAGATCAGCGCTGTGTAGTTGAAAGGTCTTACAATCTGTCGTAGTATTGTCGTATGTCAGTAGTGAACTTTCGAACCGATGAACGCTCTGAACGAGCGCTCGCTGAACTGATGGCCGACGGATCGACGGCATCAGACGCTATTCGTCAAGCCCTCGTTGACGCCGTGCGACTTCGTCGACGCGAGCAAATGCGTGCCGAGTCGCTGGCGTTGGTGAACGATGAAGCAGACCGTGTCGAAAGTCGTCAGGTGCTGTTCGAGATGGACGACCTTCGTGCGTGGTGACATCCACCGACTTCGCGCTCTTCGTGACACCCGAGGAAACGAACAGCAAGGAAGCCGGTTCGCCGTCATCGTCCAATCGGACGACCTGATGCTCTCGACCGTGCTGGTGGCACCTACGTCACGTTCGGCGCCACCACGTATCTTTCGTCCGACGATCACAATTGATGATGAGCAAACCCAGGTACTGATCGAGCAAACCTCTGCCGTCGCAGCGCAGCGGCTCGGCGAGTTCGTCGGACGTGTTACCTACGAGGAACTTGTCGCCATCAACGACGGGTTGCGACTCGTCCTCGAACTGGATTGACCTCAGTTTGCTCCGGTAGACCGGTATCCGGTCTGGGCGGATTGGCCGGGCTGGGCGCAACGCCTCCACCAACACAATCAGGCGTATTGAATCGCCCTGGTCCGGTCGCCCGAAGGGTCGGGTTGGCTTTCGAACGAGTTGTGCGACCGCCGGACTCGCGTGGCGTGGCTCGAAAGAGGGCAGCAGCTCGACATCTGGAATCAGGAGTGCCCACCGCCTTCTCACTCACTGATTGGAGGATTCACGATGGTCATGATTGGTATCGATCCGCACAAACGCGATCACACCGCTGTGGCGGTGAGCCACTGCGAGGACGTCCTCGGCACACGTCTCGTGCACGCTGGCAGTGCTCAGGTCGCCGAGTTGGTGGCGTGGGCCGGTGGGCTCGACGAGCCTTCGTCGACGCCTTCAGCCGTACATGCCGTCGGTGCATGAGTGGTATCGAAGAGATGTCTCTTCCGCATCCTTCGCGGTCTTCGTACCATCGCCTCATAGGAGCCGGAGGGGGTCGCGATGAGCACTGAAGATCGTGTACAGATTGACCAGGTTCGCCAGGCGCTGCGCCACCTGGTCGGCCCTGTCTCTGTCGTCACCACCCGCGATGGCGACCGGCCGTGGGGCATGACCGTCAGTGCATTTACCGTCGTGTGCCTCGAGCCGCCGACGATGGCGTTGTGCGTCAACCGGGCGACCGCCACCGCTGACCACATCCTCCACACCGGCCGGCTCGGGCTCAACGTCCTGTGCGACGGCCAGGTGGAGATGTCACAGCGCTGCGCCACACCCGGGGAGTCCAAGTTCCTCGCCGCCGCCGACGTCGCCAACGCCGGCGCGATCCGCATCGACGGCTCCGCTGCAGCGCCACTGCTAGCCGGGGCATTGATCGCTTTCGACTGCGATACCGAGTGCCTCGACGTGGCCGGGACCCACTTGCTCGTCGCCGCCAGGGTCCGCTCCGTCGTCATCGGCGATCAACGACAACCGCTGCTCTACGGCGCCGGCCGGTACCACCGTCCCTCACCGCTCGCTTCGGCGCCTGCCGGCTGATCCAAACCCTCGCCGACCGTCCACCACGACACACAAGAAGGAGTGCACCATGATCCGCACCGGAGCCCAGTACCTCGACAGCCTCCGCGACGGCCGTCGCGTCTACTGTGGCGGCGAGTTGATCGATGACGTCACGACAAACCCGAAGACCAAGGGATTCGCAGCCACGATCGCCAACTACTACGACCTCCACCATGTGCCCGAGCACGAGGATCTCCTCACCTTCGTCGACGCCGACGGGACGCGGCGGGCGATGCACTGGATGTTGCCGGCCGACAAGGAGCAGGTCGTCCAACGGCGCAGGTACTACGAGTTCTGGTGGCGCACCTTCAAGGGCGGCATCTTCTGCCGGCCGCCTGCGTCGATGAACTGTGTGATGTTCGCCCAGATCGACGACCCCGAGCCGTGGGAGGCCAACAGCACGCTGCACGACGGCCACCCACTGGCTCAGAACATCCGCGACCAATGGGCACGGCTGAAGGAGCACGATCTGTCGATCTCGCCGATGTTCCTCGACGTGCAGTACGACCGCGGCCGCGACGACGCCATGGCCGAGACGCCGATGCTGCACCTCGTCGAGCGCAACGACGAGGGCATCATCGTCAAGGGTTGGAAGGCCATCGGCACGGGCATGGCGTTCGCCAACGAGCTGCTGATCGGTAACCTGTGGCGGCCGGGCCAGACGGCGGAGCAGACGATCTACGCGCTGGTTCCGGTCAACAGCGAAGGCGTGAGCATCTTCTGCCGGCCGTCGAACGCAACACCCGACGCCGACCCGTTCGATCGCCCGCTCGCCCACCTCGGTGACGAGCTCGACGGCATGGCCTACTTCGACAACGTGCTCATCCCATGGGAGCGCGTGCAACACCTCGGCAACCCGCACCACGCCCAGTTGTACCCGCAACGTCAATTCGACTGGGTGCATGTGGAGACGCAGATCCGCCACGCCACCAACGCGGAGCTGATGGTCGGTCTGGCGCTGCTGCTGACGCAGAGCCTCGGCACCAACGTGTCGCCGGTCGTACAGAGCAATGTTGCCGATCTGATCCGCTTCCGCGAGACGTGCCGCGCCTTCGCCATCGCCGCCGAGGAGACCGGCTTCACGACACCCGGGGGCATGTACAAGCCGAACAACATCTTCGTCGACTTCGGCCGGGCGTACTACCTCGAGAACATCTCCAAGATGACCGACATCCTGATCGACTTCTGCGGACGAGGCGTCGTGATCTACCCGACCGCGGCGGACTTCGACCACGAGTACATCGGGCCGCTGCTGCACGATGTGCTCAAAGGCCCGGGCATGTCGGCGATCGACCGGACGAAGATCTTCAAGCTGGTGCACGAGCGGTTCCTCACCGAATGGGGCACTCGCAAGGACATGTTCGAGAAGTTCAACGGGACGCCGCTGTACCTCATCAAGCTGCTCACGATGCAGCGCACGGAGTACCAGATCGACGGCCCGCTGACCGAGCTCGCTCGGGCTGTGCTCGGGCTGGGGTCGCTGGCCGACATCGCCG
Organism: Ilumatobacteraceae bacterium; assembly: GCA_963720775.1. Lineage (GTDB taxonomy): Bacteria > Actinomycetota > Acidimicrobiia > Acidimicrobiales > Ilumatobacteraceae > JAENVT01. The sequence goes on from CAVRGR010000003.1 coordinate 588,325, forward strand.
CCCGCGCCGAAGAGGCCGAGAAGTCCGCGCACTACGCCTCGGTCCGCTACCAGCCGGAGTTCGCCAGGGCCCAGGACCAGCACGACAGCTACTACACCGCCGGCGACAAGGAACCTGTCGCCATCATGTGATCGCGACGCGCTCTGTTGTGCCTACGGTTCAACGGTGAGCCTCAGCCACCTCGACCTCAACCTTCTCGTCGCCCTCGACGCGCTGCTGACCGAGCGCAACGTCACGCGGGCCGGAGAGCGAATCGGAGTGACCCAGCCGACGATGAGCCGGGCGCTGTCGCGCCTTCGGCGCACGCTGGGCGATCCGTTGCTCGTCAGGGTCGGCCGCGACATGCAACCGACTCCGCGGGCCGTCAGGCTGGCGCCACGGGTGAGAGAGATCCTCGAACTGACAGAGCGAGCGATCGATGACCGCGGCGACTTCGATCCGACGCGCGACGCCCGTGGCTTCTCGGTGAGCTGTTCGGACTACGTCACGCTCGTTTTGATGTGCCTGGTCGTCGATCGTCTGGCGGTGGCTGGGCCGAACGTGGAGCTGCACCTCGTGCCGCGCAGCGCTGATGCCCGCGGGCTGCTTCGTCGAGGCGAGGTCGACGTCGTTATCGAGCCTGCCGCGCTGATGAACGCCAAGGGGCTCAGCAACGCGGCTCTGTTCAGCGACCGATGGCGTTGCGCGGTGTGGTCGGGATCGAGGCTGGCAAGAGGCAGGCTCGACGCCAAACGCTTCGTGGCCGCGCCATACCTGACGTACACCCTCGGAACGGGACGAATCACCAACCTCGCCGACCGGCTGCTCGCCGAGCAAGGGATCGATCGCGAACCGCGCGTGACGACGGAGAACTTCGCACTCGTGCCGTTCCTGCTGCGCGGCACGAACATGGTCAGCCTCGTCCTCGAACGTGGCGTCACGGCGTTCGGTGACGGCATCGACATCACCCTGCGCACCTCGCCCATCGACCTGCCCGTGCTGGTCGAGACGATGTACTGGAACCCACGCCACGACGCCGATCCCGCAAATCGCTGGCTTCGTGAGGTCATCGCCTCCGTTGCCGCGGACCTGTGACGGCGTTCGTCTCGATCGGCGCAACGTCCGCTTCCACTTCACGCGCGCTGTCGGATGGCATTCGCGGCAATGAAAGCGCTGTCTAGCAGGTCCGACGAGTTCGGCGAGCTGGCGTTGGCCGAGCCCCTTTTTCTGGCGCAAGGAACGGATCTCTGACGCGAGCCGGATCGGCGCGTCCGGCGCGTTCGTATCCGTGTCGGCGTTCGTCACTGTCGGCCCGGCGGGCTTTGGTCTCGGTCCATCTGGTTGTCGTCATCGTGTTCCTCTCTGGAGGTGATGTGGCCTTCGTCGATGCAACGTTGCATCGCACGTCGGGCTCGGTCGATTTCGGCTCGTTCTCTCGGTTTGGCCTTGGTGAACACCGTCAACAGGACGATGACTCGTCCGGTGGCGATGTAGTAGCTGATGTGGGTCGGTTGCCGGCCGAGGTAGAAGTCGCCCAGGGGCTGGTGGATCAGGTACAGGTCGACGCGATCCAAGCCGAGCTTCTCGAGGGACCGTTCGAACGCGGCTCTGGCGATGGCTTCGCCGGGGTCCTGGATCCACAGCTTGGTGGTGACGAACAGGTCATCGCGAGGGATACCGCTCGCGCGCAAAGCTCGGCCTACGGCTTCCTCGTGTCGCCGGGCACGATGCACCGTGTCCACGTCGTGTTGGGTCGAGCATTGACCCAAGCCGTCCGCTGGGAATGGATCTGGCTCAACCCGGCCACGCCAGAGCGACCACCACCCTCAACGTGTACGGACACTGCGTGCCCGGCGCAGATCGCGACGCCGCCGACTACATCGCCGGACTCCTCAACAGCAGCTAACAACACGCCGACATGAGCGTTCTGTGCTCACCGGCCAGCCCTGCGATGTCGTCGTTCTGCGCCGAGTGTTCTGTGGGCTCTCGTCATCAGTCCCGGGTCGTGCAGGTCGGGTTTGTTCCTCACATCGGACTGTCGGACGAACCGGCGGCTGCCACGGGTGATCGTCGGATGATGAGCCAGTAGGTGGCGATGCCGCACAGGAGGTAGACGAAGGCCTGGGCATCAAACAACGGGATGATCGGGACGTGGTCAACGAGCAGACCGACACCGATGGTGCCGACGGCCGCTCCGATTGCGCCGGTGGCGGACGCGATGCCGCTGAGACGTCCGAGGACCTCTGGGGGACAGAGATGTTGGGCTGTCGCCGATGTACCGATTTGAGATGTCGCGTTGGGCAGTCCGGACAGCGCGAACAGCAAGAGGTACAGCCAGATCGCCGCCGTGACCAACGGGGCATTGACGAACAGCGCAGCCACCATGGCGAAGCTGAGGTACCCCCACACCATCAGTTTCTCCGGCTGAGTTCGTTTGGCTACGCGGATGACGAGCAACGAGGCGGCGAAACCACCAAACGCCGCGCATCCGCGGATGATGCCGATCGCTGCGCCTCCACCGTGCAGCTCGACGACGACGAACTTGATGAACAACACCGGGAACATGGCAAACGCCACGCGAGCCAGCGCCTGCACGACGAGGAAACCAACAAGAGCAGGTTGCCCTCGGATCTCTCTCCAGCCGGCCATGACGCTCGGACTTTGGTCCGCGCCGGATGCCGTTCCGGCGACGAGACTCGACGTTGGTGTGCGCACAAACATCGTCGCAATCGCCACGGCGACGAACGACACGACGTCGATCACCACGACGGTCGTCAAACCGCCGAGGCCGACGGCGATTCCGCCGAGTGGTGCCCCCACCAATCTGGCCAGCGACGAAGCGGTCGAGTTCGCCGCATTGGCCTGCACCAGTTGCGATTCGGATACCACTCGGGGAACCAACGAAAACGAGGCTGGATCATTGACCTGCTGGAGGATCGCCTGAGCCGCGGCTACCACGAACGCGGGCCAAAGCCGATCGCCGTGCACCGCCAGCAGAGGCAGCAAGGTCACGGCCTGCAACAGATTGGTTGCGACGATCGTGCGCCGCAAGTCCCAACGATCGGCAAGGCTGCCACCGTACGGTCCAAGGCACACCCCGACGATCAACTCGACAAGGAACACCGTCGCGGCATTTCGCCCTGAACCCGATTCCGTGAAGACGAAGATCGGCAACGCCAGGGTCAGCAACCAATCGCCAATATTGTTGATCAGCCCGCCACCGAGCACGAGACGAAAATCGCGGTTCTTCCACAGAGAACCGTCACTCACATTCCCATTCTCTCAGATCCGCCACTCGGCCCCCAGCCACAGCGGCGGGTCGGCGCTCAACCACCTGTCACCATGCGACCCACACGCCGCGCCAGATGCGCGTGATTGTGCGCAGGGGAGCGCTCACCTGCGCCCGGGTGAGGGGAGCACTTCGGGTGCGGGTCAGTCGGCGCGCTGGGTCATGGCCACCCGCGGGTGGTCGCGCCACGCCGGCATCGTGGCCATGTAGGCGACGGTCGACGCCTCGAGCTCGGCCCGGGTAGCGTCCGGTCGCCGTCGAGCCTCCCACGCGATCATCCGCTCGAAGCGGTCGTCGAACGACTGGAGGGCGCCGGTCTCATCGACGCAATGCGAGCAATAGCGACCGGTCTCGATCGGCATCCCGCAGCTCTCGCAGGTGGGTTTCGTCATCAGGGATCCTTTCGCCGGGGGGAATGGGTCGGGTGAGTTGGCAGCCAGGGCGGGAGTGCGCCAGCTGCGTCGTCCGCTCGCAGAAGGGAGTCAACCGCCTTCAGCAGTGCCCGTCGCTCACCCTCGGCAAGCTCGGCGAACGCCCGCTCGAGCAGCTCGACGGACAGGACGTCACGGTCCCTGGCCAGCAGCTCGCGCCCAGGCGGCGAGAGCCAGACGAGGCGACGGCGGCGATCGGCCGGGTCCTCCTGCCGCTCGACCAAACCGTCCTCTTCGAGATGGGCGACGATTTCGCTCACCACCGATTGGGTCCGGTCGAGGTGGCCGCACAGTTCGCCGACCGTGACCGGGCCGGCGAGCGCAAGGTGCTGCAGGGCAGCCCCGGACGCCGCGCTCAGCGCCGCCCCCTTGGCGTCGCGCCGATGGAACCGAAGGTACATCGCCGGGAACTGCCGAGCGAAGATCTCGGCGGCTTCATGGGCTTCCACCCGGCCACTGTGCGGATCGGACAATCCATTGTCAATCCCGATGGATCTCGAGCCGCTCCACACCTGCCCTGACGAGGCATTCCGAGTCCTCAACGGTCCGATTCGTCACCAGCTGGGGATGTCGTCAGCGCACTCGGCGGTGCCACGCTCGCCAGTTCCACCTGCTGAGGATCAATCACTGGCGCCCAGATCCCGAGGTCACGGCGACGGGTGCGCTCTGCTCCGAGATCTGGGTGCCGGTTGATGGACCGCGCCTGGGCCCGGATGTTGGAGCTTGGCGCCCAGATCTTCTCGATAGCGCCGGTTGCCCGGTCCGGCGCGTCAACGCAAGCAACTCTGCCAGCGCATATCGACGTACGCCGAGCGACGCTGATCTGGGGGGTACTCGCAAGGGACTTAGCTGGGTGTCGCGACCTGATTGATGACTCGGATCGCGTTGAGCGCTCGTGGGAACCCGACGTAGGGGATGCAATGGATCATCGTGGCGATCTGAACATCCACGGTGTTGCCAGCTTTCAGGTTCCCCGCGGCATGGGACTGCAACTGCGCCTCAACACCGCCGAGCGCCGTCAACAAGCACAGCACCAACAGCTCGCGGAGCGCGAGATCGAGACCCGACCGGGTGTAGAAGTCACCGAAGCAGAACTCGGTCAGCAATCGCGGCACGACGCCGCGGAGGTCCTCGGGCAGATCGGCGAGGTTCCCCCGGATCGCGTCCCCGTAGAGCGGATGCTGAATCGCTCGACCTCGCTCAAATCGCTGGTCCTCCACGACCGTCGCCTGATCAGGCAAGGGCAGCTCGATGCCGCGTTCGGTGAACACCTCGTTGATGACCGCGACGCCATTCAATGTCTTGGGGAAGCCAAGAAACGGCGCACACTGATACACCGCCTCGCGAATCTCGACCGGGGTAACGCCCACGTTGAGCGCTGCGGCGGTGTGCGACCGAAGCTGTGGCAGCGTCTGGTTTGTCACCAGCAGAACGATGGTGATCAGTTCGCGAGTGCGGTCATCAAGGCCGCCGATGTGAAACACCTCGCCGAAGATCACATGGCGAAGAATCGCCATCAGCTCGGGGTCTGGTCCAGCCGCCGCGTCAGGTCGTGAGCCGAACAGCTGCTCGTACTTGTCGGCGCTCAGCGCTACTCGGTCCACAAGGCCTCCAGGTGCATCGCGGTGGACCCCCATGCCTACCACGACGCCACCGCGCTCGATAGCCTCTACGCAAGCAAGATCTGGAGCACAGAACGCCGAGTGTGAACGACGCCGCCTCATTTATCGAGCTAGCCCGATAACGCCGTGTCGCAAGAAGCGCCGAGCGGCAATCTCGGATCGCCGGTTGCAGGCGCGTCAAGATGGCGGCGTACCGTCGATATGGATAGTCGCCGGGGGATCAGCCGCTCGACGCACTCCGCGCCCAGGCCAGCGACGCCAAATTGATCGGGACGATCGCTTCAACATCGACCACTGGAGCGACGTTGATGTCGTTCCAATAGATGTACTTCGACACGAATGAGGCGATGACCTTGGGATCGTCAGCCTCGACGAGGACGTAACCGCTGTCAGTGTTCAAGTGCGACAGGAAGGCGTGGACCGTCAAGCCTTCCTCGGGTTCTCACTTGCCGAATGCGTTCAGCAGCGCCTCCTGATTCGCGAAGTTCTCGTTGTGGCTGAGGCCGGCGGTACGAACGGAGTATTCAATCATGTACTTCATGTGTCCTCCTTCAGGTGTGACTGAGCCGCGGTGACTCGACCACGCGGCGGACCACGACTGCTTGACATCGGAGATCTCGCTGATCATGGTGACCCATCGCCACCTGTCTTCGAACGCCGTAGGCGGACGGCTGCACTGATGGCGAATCTCGAACGTGACAGTGTTCAGACCATGAACTCCATGGCGCGCCGAATGTTCGAACTGGTCGAGCCGATCGGTGTCATGCCTTACTCGGCCGACGAACCCAACGAGGCGATGTTCGCTCTGGGGTTCACCAACTACTGGGACACCTACTTCGCTGGACGGGCGGCACCCCTTGGCCTCGTCCCGGCGGAGGTGGTGGACGCGCTCTTCTACAACTTCGCTCCCGGCGAAGTGGCTCGCCACATCCCGAAGGTGTGGCGCACCACCACGCCCGAATCGGCGATCGCCGCTCGCCAAATGGGCTGCGCGAAGGCGCTGCGGCGGATCCTCTGCAATCGCGTCGACTCTCCCGCCTTCGCCCGCGCCGCCGAGCTGTTGATCAAGGCGGCGACCAGCGCCCCGGTCGAGGGCCGACCGATGTACGCCGCGCTACGCGCGATTCCGATCCCTGACGACGTGGTGGCTCGCCTCTTCCATGCAGCGTCCTTGCTGCGCGAGCACCGTGGCGACGGGCACATCGCGGCCCTGATGATCGAGGGTGTGGGCGGTCTCGAGGCGCACGTGCTCTTTGCCCTCGACATGGACCTGCCGCCGGAGAAGTTCGGACGCATCCACCACCTTCCGGCGACGCAGCTCGGCGCCGTGATAGACGGGATGCGCGATCGCGGCCTGATCGGGGATGACGGTTGGCTCAGCGAACTGGGTTGCGCCGTCAAACAGCGGGTCGAGTCGCTCACCGACGACCTCGCGGCGAAGCCTTATGAGAGCCTTGAGCCGGGGGAGCTCGATGAGCTGATGGACACCCTCGAGCCACTCGCCAAGCTGCTACTCGCTGCCCAGACCTTTTAGGGTGATGTCGCAGTGGCTCAATCCGCGGAGTCGTTGGCGAGCCTGCAGGGGGGCCGTCGATTTCGTCGTCGACGTCACCGGCTATTACATGTGGCGCCCCGCTCGACGGCGTGTGACGACTCGAAGTAGGCGGCAATCAATCAATCAATCCATTCGCGCTGAACGACACCCTCCGCGCTCAGCGGCGCTTTCAAGCGCTCCGCTGCCCTGACCCACCGTCGGTTCCTCGCGACGCCAGATGCGCCTGATTGTTCGGCACTCGTTGCGGCCCTGGGGCCTGGTGGCGTTGTGTGCAGCATCGTTCTGCATTCCGTTACACGGGATGTTCGGGTGATCGGATGATGTCAGCCTGCCAGCGAGTGGTCAGAGGTCGAGTCGCATCACGGGACGACTGGGATACGTGCGGCCGATCTCACTGAAGCCTGCGGCAACGAACAGCCGCATCGTCCCGGTGAAGAGCGCCGAGCCGCTCGTCCGTCCGGCCTTGAGGGCATCAGTGTCGACCGGATGACCTTCAACCGCGGTCGCGCCGTGCCGCTCGGCGTGAGTCACCGCCGCGTCGAGCAATGCGCGCGCCACGCCAATGCCGCGAAATCGCCGTTGCACAGCGAAACACGTCACCCACCACGCGTCGTCATCGTCGGTCAACACGCGACGCAACGCCCGATTGGCCAAGACGCCTGGTAGCTGGTGTCGCGGCATCACCCTTGTCCACCCGGCCGGCATCCCGTCCACGTAAGCGATCAGGCCAGGCGGGATCGAGGCCGTCGAGACCTCGAGCTGCAGTGCTACCCGGTTGTTGACGGCCTCGCTACCGTCGAGAAAGCGTCTACACCAACACCACGACGGGTCCGCCCCGCGGCGCCCAAACGCCGACACGACGTCGTCCCACAGCATTGGTGTGCTCGGAGCTATCTCGATGGTCACCGCGTCCACATTGCCCGACCCGGAGGCCTAGCGCCAGCACTACGGCGCCAGATGCGCATCCTCGCGTCCCCCTTGTTCGAGTGGAGCGGCCTGTTGTTATGGGCCGAGGTTCTGAATCGTCACGGCAAACAGCGCGACCTGCGCCGACCATGTGTGGCTGGCCATGCCAGTGACCTCGTCCACGCCACAACTGTGTGATTGGATCGCGCATTTGGGTGGACGGTCGAATCCCGGCGGGTCTCCCTGCATCACTCAGTTGCCGTTGCTCGTCTACCGTCGAACCCAACCGCGTCGCTTCCGCGGCACGGAACCCCACACCGGCATAACACGAGGATCACCGCGAGCCCATGACACTCAAGCAAAAGCGGCTACTAACAGCGATCATCGTGCCGATCCAGGTCATTGGCGCCGTGCTCGCCTGGCGCGACTTGGCCCAGCGGACCGACGACCAGGTACGAGGCAACAAACGCGCCTGGCGGGTGTTCGTCTCGATCAACCCCGGCAACTCCGTGATCTACTGGCTGTTCGGCCGGCGCTGAGCGTCTCGCCGATCACGCCGAGACGAATCGTCACTACCTGATCCACTAGCCCTCGTCCCCAGGCTCCACCCCACCAGGACGGGCGACCGCGGCGTAGCGGCACAGATGAGAGTCGCATGGAACGACAGATCGGGGATCGGTGCGTCAGTCGCCAACAAACCGATAGGTGTGATCGTTACCAGTGTCGCCGTGAGCTCTGCGAATGTCGGGCAGTTTGCCGGATGGCGCACAGCGGATCGTTGCGATGACCGTTCGCTACGCACAAGAGTGGCGGGATGGAGACGCGCACCGAAGAGATCACGACGCCGACCGGCCCGATGGGCGTGCACGTTGTGCGGCCCGACGGCGATGGCCCCTTCCCCGTCATCGTGTTCTTTCATCACGGCCCCGGACTCGATGAGGGAGCGAAGAAGACGATGGCCCGCATCGCTGAGTGGGGCTACTACGTGGTGGCCCACGACCGCTATCACCGAGCTGAGCCGTGGTACGCGATGCAGAGCCGCAACGACGACGAGATGAAGAAGATGTTCGGCTTGGTGCTGGGCACGACCGAGGACCAAGTCGCCGAGGATCTCGACGCCCTGCTTGCCTGGCTGCCGTCCGATCCGGCCGCCCGCGGCGGCGCCATGGGGTGCATTGGCTACTGCATCGGAGCACGGTCGGTGCTATGCACCCTCCGCGATCATGGTGCACGATTCCGCGCCGGCGTCGGTCTGCACCCGTCCTTCTGTACCACCGACGACAGCGATTCACCCCATCTTGCTGTGCCGTCGTACGAGGGGTCGTTGTACATCGGATTCGGCTCGGCCGACACGATGCAGCCCGCATCTGCCAACACGGCGCTCATCGACGCGACCAACGCTCTCGCCAAAGGCGAGGCCGAGATCCACGATGGCGCCGACCACGGGTTCGGCGTGTACGGCCCCGCATACCACGAAGCCGCTGCGACGCGGTCCTACGAGCGCGCCAAGATCATGTTCGACCGGGAGCTCAAGAACTGACCGCAGCGGGATTCGGGCGATCGACGCCAACGTGGAACCACCCCGCCCCGCAACACTCTCACCCTGTCGCATCAGGGCCCTGATGCGTCCGCGAGCGCCGGTTTGCGGAGCGCCCGATGCGCCGTTGGTTGCGCCTCGACTGCTCGACGTGGACCGGAGATCTATGTCGTTGTCATGCGTCCCATAGAGGCACTTCGGCAACGCGGCATCGCGCTCGAACGTCCGGCATTATGGGACAGCGTCGCGCCGGTCGCAGCCGCGACGGTTCGCCGGAGGTGCAGCGCTTGATGGCGAGTGTCGGCGGGCGACTACCTGGCGGGTTGGGGTCAGGGCAGGACGACGAGTTTGCCGGTGGCGCGTCCGGCTTCCATGTCGGCGTGCGCAAGTGAGATCTCGTCGAGGCGGTAGGTGCGGTGGATCGGCACGATGGCGTCGCCGGCCGCGACGGCGTCGAGGAAATTCTGGAGGACCTGGGTGGGGAGGTCGGTGGCGTCTCCGCCGTAGGCGGTGAGGCGGACCCCGCGTGGGAGGTACTCGATCGGGTAGAAGTCGCGCACGGTCCACTGATTGGAGAGCATCCCGGTAAAGCACACGACTCCATGGACCCGGGTCGCTTGCAGCGTGTCCCGGAGGGTCGGGGTACCGACGAGTTCGAGAGCTGTGTCGACGCCTTCGGGGACGATCGTGCGGGCTTGGTCGGCGATGTTGCCGTCGTCGACGAGGACGTGGTCGACACCGATGTGGCGGAGGGCGTCGGCCCGGTCGGGGTTGCGGGTGGTGGACAGCACGGTCATGCCGAGTCGTTTGGCGAGCACTGCGGTGGCCATCCCGATTGACGATGTGCCGCCACGTATGAGGATCGACTGGCCGGGTCGGGCGTCGAGTCCGATCGTGAGTGAGCCGTGGGAGGTCTGGAGCATCTCGGGCACCGCTCCAAGCGTCGCCCAGTCGAGGCTGCTCGCGAACGGCACAACCTGTCGGACAGGGACACAGGTGTATTCGGCGTACCCGCCGTTGAACGTGCGTCCCATGCCACCCATCAACGCTGCGACCTGTTGGCCGGCGGTGTACTCACCTGCAGGGCACGCGGCGACGGTTCCGGTGGCCTCGATGCCCAGGACGCGAGGGAACGTGACGCCGGCGGCGAGACCGAGGCGGGTGTGGAGTTCCGAGCGGTTCAGGCCGAACGCTTCGATCTTGATCAGCACCTCACCCGCCCGGGGTGTCGGGATGGGGAGCTCGCTGACGTGGAGCAAGTCGGGTGGGCCGGGGGCGTCGAGCACGACGGCTCGCATCGTGGCCGGGGTCGTTGCCATCGTCAGGCGCTTTCTCGTTGCTCGTGGATGTAGGAGCGCAGTTTGTGGACCGTGGCCGCGAATCGTTGCAGCTCGCTCGTCGACAACGGTTCACCGAGCCGGATGCCGACCTCGTCGGTGAACGTGCGCCGCGCCGCGACAAGTAGTCGTCGCCCCGCACCGGTGAGCTCGATCGTCGATGAGCGGCCGTCGTCTGGGTTCGGTGAACGTTCGCACCAGCCGGAGTTCTCGATTCGGTCGACGAGTTTGCTGGTCCCCCCGATCGTGATCGACAGCGCTTCGGCGATGTCGATCACCCGGCAGCGCTGGGTGGAGTCGATCACTTGCATCGGCTCGAACCACGACAACGCCAGATCGTGATCGCGGCGCAGTCGAGCCTCGACCAGATCCCACAATTCGGACTCGAGTCGGATCAGATCACTGAACAACGTCCCCAGATGTGGATCACGCCGGGCCCTCTTGTCAGATGTCCGTTCCATGGAATACATCCTAGATCAACCGAGTTGCATTCCGTGGAACCTATCCCAAACGACGAAACAGGGCCAAACATGACCAACAACGACGACCAGATCCGATCACCACTCGCCACGTATGAACAGTCGCTGAACACCAGCGACGCCGGGCTCGCCGCGTCCTGCGACACCCCAGATCGGATCTTCATGCCCACCACCCTGCCCACCGCCAAGGGTGCAGACATGCAAGCCGCCTACCGACAGACCTTCGACGCGACCTGCCTCGACCTCACCTTCACGATCGACGAACTTGAGATCACCAGCGACCACACCGCGTACGCACTCACCCGCAGCAACGGCACCCAAACCGCGCTCGCCACCGGCGACGAGACAGCCGAATCGAACCGAGAGATCTTCCTGTTCCGTCACACCGACACCGGCTGGAGGATCGCCAGCTACATGTTCAACAAGCCCGCCTGAGCGATACCGACTCGAGTCCGCCGCGCCGAGGGCTCCCCGCCTCAATCGATCGCCGACCACACATGAATCCCAGCTCCGTAACCCGCTGACCGCTATCGACCCACCGCTCGATTTCGACCCAAGTCGCACATCTCACCAATCCCCAGCGGAGTGGTCGATCAAAGTGTCCCCTACCGCCGGATGCGGGTATACGAAATGGTCGTGGGCGGAGGCGGCGTGCATGGAAGCATGAGCCGATGGACGCCGCCACGACTTCGGCAGCTGGTCGTCTCGTCGTCATCACGGGTCTGCCTGGCAGCGGCAAGACCACCCTGGCGGTCGCCTTGGCCGACGCGATGCCAGCGTGTCGTATGTGTCCGGATGACTGGATGATGGCGTCCGCCATCAATCTGTGGGATGAGTCGGCTCGGGCACAAATCGAGGCCTTCCAACTGACGTTGTCCCTCGACTTGCTTCGCACCGGTCACAACGTCGTGATCGAGTGGGGTGTGTGGACCCGCGCAGAGCGCGACGCATTGCGCGACACCGCAAGGTCGATCGGAGCGCCTGTCGAACTTCGCTACGTCTCCGCGGACACAGACGAGCTGTGGCGACGGATCGTCGAACGCGACCTGGAGGGGCGCTGGGGTTCACGATCGATCCAACGACATGAACTCGACGAGTGGGTGAGGATCTACCAGCCACCAACCGACGACGAACTCGCCACATACGACGCCGGGGAACGTGGGCGGACCTGAGTGCCACCTACCGCCGGGTAGCGGTCATCGCGATCATGGCCGGGTCGCACATCCGCCACGAGCAATCGGGCCGTACATCTCGTGGCTCCCGTGCAACGATGACTTGATGCACAGCGAGGTGTGGACAGCAGACGAAGCCGCGACCTATGACGCTGACGTTGCCGAGATGTTCCAGCCAGAAGCGCTCGGTCCGGTGGTCGACTTCCTCGCCGAGTTGGCCTCCGGTCGTCGGGTGTTGGAGTTCGCCGTCGGATCAGGGCGAGTCGCCCTTCCGCTGGCGGATTGTGGCGTCGAGGTGGTCGGTATCGAACTCTCACAACCGATGATCGATGTGATGCAGGCCAAGCCGGGCAGCGGTCGGATCTCGGTGGTATGCGGAGACATGGCGAACACCCGGGTCGACGGTGCCTTCGCGCTCGTCTACCTCGTGTTCAACACGATCACGAACCTGCTGACCCAGGACGCGCAGGTTGCGTGCTTCGAGAACGCAGCAGCTCATCTCGAGCCGGGTGGTTGCTTCGTCATCGAGACCTTCGTACCCGCGCTCCAGCGGCTCCCGTTCGGCGAGCATCTGGTCCCTTTCGATGTCTCCGAAGACCACATCGGTATCGACGAGTACGACGTCGCGAACCAAATGCTCCTGTCGCATCACGTGACGGTCCGTCCGGATGGCACCAGACGATCGAGGGGACGATTCCGCTACGCCTGGCCTGCCGAGTACGACCTGATGGCGCGCATCGCCGGGATGCGCCCGCGCGAACGCTGGGCCGACTGGCACCGTTCGCCTTTCACGAACACGAGCACCAGCCACGTCTCCGTTTGGGAGAAGGCCAACTGACCTCGGCGTCTCGTCAGCGGGCCCCGGCTGGCCAACGGCTGCTCAGCCAATCGAGGATCGTCTTGAGCGCCTGCGGATCGAGCCGGGTGCCGTCCTCGTTGTATCCGTTGCCGGGGGCCGCGGCCACCTCGCTGGGAATGCGAGTGTCTTCCTTGAGGACGTGGTTTGCATTCGGAGGGAAGGCAAAGGTCACGTTGCTCATGCCCTCGGCGGCCGCTTGCAGCGGATCGCCGTCGGCGTGCACGTCGATCTGCACGTCGTTGCCGCCGATCAGGATGAGTGTTGGGATCTGCACCTTGCTCAGGCAGACGGTGGCGCTCTCGGACCACAATTCGCGAGCAAGGGGCAGATTGGCGGGGTTCTCGAAGCTGGCCAGAACCATCCTGACGCTGTCGGGAAGGAGCGGGTCGAGGCCGATGGGCTCTTGGGCTTCGTATCGTTCGACAGCCTCGCGCACTGCGGGCATGAGCTCGGAACCCCCAGGAAATTGAGAGGCCTGCAGCGCAAGCTGGGAGAGCAACACCTCTCGGATCGGACGTCCCGGCGGAGCTGCAAGAATGATTCCAGCGAACCGCACTTCCTGGTCGCTGGTGGCGTAGTGCAGCACGTGCAGGGTGCCCTCGCTGTTGCCGAGACCGACGATGCGGTCGGAGTCGACGAGGTCCTGCGACGCTAGTGCGTTGACGGCAGCAACGAGTTCGTCGAGGTGCGACATCATGCTCAGCTTGCCGAAGAGCTTGGTGACATTCTCCATGGCCTGCGGACCAGAGACGCGCTTGTCGTAGCGCAACGAAACCATCCCGGCTTCTGCCAACGCTTCGGCGAGAAGCCGGGCGCTGCCGTTGGTGCCCGGCAGCATCGGCGAACACCAATCGCGGTCGGTGGGACCGCTACCGGCGACAAGAACAACGGCAAGGAATGGACCTTCGCCATCAGGTCGGACGAGGGTGCCGTGCATGATGATCCCATCCAGCTCCCAAGTCACCTCGGTCGAAGTCCTCATCCGCGGGCCTCCTCGAAAAAGACTGCTGGACGACACGGAGGGTACCCGATGCCAATCGCCGTCCATGGCCGCGCGGGGACGCTCCCGAACGGCGCCACGAGGCTCAGGGCGTCACCGACGCGGTGGCTTGTACGGGCGACGACGGCGATCAGTCCGCTGCCAATGCCTCGAGAGTAGCCGCAGGCACGAGGTGAGCAGCCTTGGCGACGAGCGCCTGGTCGATCGTGATCAGAGCGTCGGTCTGGAACTTGCACAATCGATAGAGTGCGGAAGTCAACGCTCTCCGAGAGTACGAGGTGACACCGCATCGTGAGCTCCTCCGAGTCGCGGTCGTCCGCTCGGCATCAACGTGGTGATGCGCTTTCTGCGGGTCAGGTTCGCCGGGTGTACGACCGCATCGGCCGAATGCAGGACACCCAGGCGTTTTACGAGGACGCTGCGATCGACGACCTCATCGCGCACAGCGACTTCGGCGACGCCCACCGGGTTGTCGAAATCGGGTGCGGCACCGGCCGGCTGGCCCGCCGGCTCCTCGACCACGATCTTCCACCGGACGCGAGCTACCTCGGCATCGAGTTGAGCCCCCGAATGGCCGCTCTCGCTCGCGAGCGGCTCCGGTCCCACATACAGCGTTCCGCTGTCGAGGTTGCCGATGCCGTCGTGAAGTTCCCCGACGCTGCGGACTGCGCCGATCGCGTTGTGGCCGCCTACGTGTTCGACCTGCTCGGCCCGACGAGCACTGCGACCCTTCTCGAACACGTCACCGGAGTGCTCGCAACCAGTGGGACGCTGTGTGCCGTAAGCCTCACCGACGGACCAAGCGGCGTTGCCCGCGCCGTCTCGCGCGCCTGGACTGGGATCTGGCGGCGACGCCCCGGCCTGGTCGGCGGGTGTCGGCCGATCCAACTCGCCGACACCTTGAACGGAGCCGGCTGGAGCATCGAGCACCTCACCACCATCACCGCATGGACACTCACTTCCGAGATCCTCGTCGCCAGACCGTCCGAGTCCTGATCACAAAGATCACTCAGTCGCCGGCTGTCTCCACCCGAGCGGTGGCCTGTCATCCGCCGGAGACGTCGCTTGCCAGCCCGATTCCGAGCAGGAATGGTCCTGAGGGTCCGTCGGAGCCCGGGGGTAGGTCGACGGTGGCCAGTAGGTGGCCGGACAGGTCGAGAAGTTGGACACCGGAACTCGTCGCGGTGACCAGGCCGGTGCCGCCTGGCAGGAAGCTCACTGAGGAGGTGAGTAGCCCATTGTCGCCGACGCCGGTGTCGACGATTCCGTAGAGCAGGTTGGCGCGTAGCTCTCCGGTGTCGACATTGAGGATCGACAGTTCGCGGTCGCGAACGATGGCGACGAGCGGGCCATCGGGTTGGAACCGGTAGGCGAGGGTCGTGTCGGTTCCGTCGGTGACCGGCCCGAGTGTGCGTACCGTTGAGTCGACGTGGGCGACGTACGAGCAGACCAGTTCGTCGTCGCAGGTGATCTCGATGAAACGTCCGTGCTCGACGATGCTGGTCGGCCCGTTGGCAAGCGGCAGATATCGGGCGTCATTGTCGATGACGAGCGATCGTTGATCCGCACCCCGCACCACCGGTCGGCCGTCGGCCAGCGAACCGAACAGAACGGCTCCCAGGGGTAGTTCATAGGCCACACCGGCGGGCTTTCCCACCTCGTCGAGCAGTTCCAGGCCCGACGGTGAAAACGTGCGCAGCCACGTCCCCCGCCCGGGCCCTGGGGCAAGGCGACCAAACGGTGCATCGAAGTAGGAGAAGTTGCGGGTCGCCGCGATGGCGATCGGGTTCACCCCGGTTGCCGTTATCCGCAGCAGTTCGCCGCCGTCGACGAACACCCCGCCAAGACTTCCAAACGCGCGGACAAACCAGCCGACGTCACGGCCCAAGTCGACCTCGGTGACTCGACCGGAGTCGACGTCATAGACGAGCAACTTGTCTGGCGCGCCGCTCGATGGGGCGAGATACACCGCTACTCCCGTATCCCGTCCGAACGGACGCGCTGGACCACCAACACTGGTGAGAACAGGCCCGACTTGAGACCCCGATTGCGAGCTTGCGGAGCCCGTGTGAGATTGAATCGGGGACGGCAGACCAATCGATGCCGGCGTCGAGCCGATCGCCGGCGTAGTCGCAGTCGGAACGGTCGTCGGGACCGCCGTCGTACGCGATGAGAACGGAGCCTGTTTGGACCTACCTGTGATCACACCGCCCACGACCACGACCGCGAAGGCGCCCACGACCAACGCCCAGATCCACCCGGGCCTGTTGGGGCGCTGGATATCGACGCCTTCGGAATCGCCGTCGTCGACGATCAGACCGATCAGCTCCACGTTGCCGCGAGATCGTTTCACAATCGTCGCTTCCTCCCGACAGAGCATCAGTCCCGGAGACTTGTTCTCCACCGAGCAAGACACCAGCGATGGATTCCCGGTTCCCTCGCACGGTCGCGAATCCCATCACTCTTGCGAGCACAGAACGTTCGCGGCCGCCGACGCCGAACTCGGGGTTCAAAGTGCTGGTCATCCTTTCGGCGCCACCTCGTCCCCAGACAAGCCCCGAGCATGAGTCCAGCGAGCCGAAGGATCGGTGACACGAGCACACGTTGCCGAACTGCAGGGGGCGTTCTCCGCGGGCGCCTGACTGCGTGCCAGCCACACCTTGCCGGGGGTGCCCGCGCCCTGTTGACGGGGCCTTGTCTCGGGCAAGATGAACGACGTGACCGCCGGTGCCCCTCAACCGCCGACCGGTGCCTCACGGGTACCGATTGCCGTCTGGACCCGTTCCGAGTGGCGACGACGCTGGGCGAGCCTTCTCGTGCTCGGCCTGTTGGCCGGGCTGGCTGCCGGTCTGGTGATCGCCGCCGTCGACGGCGCACAGCGAAGTGGTTCGGCCTACCAGCGCATGCGAGACCACTTGGCTGCCGCCGACGCCGTGTTCTTCCCGAGCCAGGTTCTCATTGGCGATGCCGACGTCACCAAGCTCGGATCGCTCCCCGAGGTCGCCGCCTGGGCGGGGTTCGCACTCAACGAGAGTCATTTCGATGGTTTGCCTCCCGACGCTTCACCGCTGATCCCGGTCGGCAAGGACTGGTTCACCACGATCGAGCGGGCCAAGGTGTTGGCCGGCCGCCTTCCGAACCCAGCACGGGACGACGAGATGGTCGTCACGGAGCCGGTCGTGCATGCCGGATTGGGCGTTCGGCTGGGCTCCGTCTACACCTGGCGCAACCTGTCGTTGGCGCAGGCAGCCAGTTATCCGAACGGTACGCCGCCGGACTTCGATTGGTCGACCGCCAACGGCCCCATGACGAAGATGAAAGTCGTCGGTGTCGTGCGGCTGCCGATGGAGTCAGTGTTGTCGTTCGCCTCAGGTGGTCTCCTGCTCCCAGGGCCGGGCTGGGCCGACGCGCATCTGAAGGATGTCAGTGTGTTCTTCACGAATGCACTTGTCCGACTGCAACACGGTGCCGCCGACCTCGCCACGTTTCAGAGCGACGTTGCCCGCGAGTACGGGCGCTCCGACATCCCGGTGAAAGACCTCAGCAACGACATCAAACGAGTGCAGGGGTCGGTCGACCTCGAGCGCACCGCTCTGCTGTTGTTCGCCTCCGTCGTGCTGATAGCTGCCCTCGTGCTGGTCGGGCAGGCAGTCGTACGCTCCGTTCGAGCGGGGCTTGAATCGGCCCCGACCCTGTCGGCGATGGGGCTGCCCGACAGGGCAATCGTCGGTGGCGCCGTCGCCCAGCACACGTTCACCGCGGCGATTGCTTCCACCGTTGCTGTTCTGTCCAGTGTTGTGCTCTCGGCCCGCTTCCCGATCGGCCTGTCGCGGCAGCTGGATCCGGCTCTCGGCATGCATGTTCGGCTGCTCACCGTGGCGGCCGCGGTTGCTACCGGCCTGGTCGTACTCGCGGGGGTGCTGCTGGCGGCGTGGGTGTCGCTGAGGGCCGCCCAGCACCGCCTCCCCGTGCCCCACAGCCGCGTCCTGGGGAGCGCGACCCGTGCGGGGCTGCCGGTGCCATCGGCGGTCGGCGCCAGCCTCGCTCTCGACCGGGCCGCAGCCCACAACGCGCCGGTGCGGCCCGCCCTCGTCGCAGCCGTCGTCGGCGTCGTCGGAATCGTGGGCGCGATGACTCTTGTCGGGGGCATCGACGATGCCCTCCACCACCCGAGGGTCGTTGGGACCGTATGGGATCTGGAGATCACGCCGTCCGGGGATCAGAGCGATGCAGCCGTCATCGCCCGTTTGAAATCGGACCGGAACGTGGCTGACATCGCGCTCGTCGACCGCTTCGCCGCGCAGGTCGGTCAGGCCGACGTTCCGGTGTACACCATCCAGCCTCTTCAGGGGGCACTTCAGTTCACCGTCTATCGAGGCCGCGCTCCCGTGGGCAATGCCGAGGTCGCCCTTGGGCCACGCTCGGCCGCCGTGCTCCACGTGCGCATCGGTGAATCGGTGTCCTTCGGGGGCCAATCCTTTGCCGTCGTCGGCCTTGCGCTCATGGCGCAGACCCCGCACTCGTCGTTCGACGAGGGCGGATGGGTAACGCCGGCCGGCTTCAACCGTGCCGGGGCCACACCCGATCTGAAGGAAGAGATCGGCGTGGTACGGCTGGCCAAAGGGGTCGACCGGCAGACGGCGCTCGCCGAACTCGCCGACGTCGGGGCCAGCCTGCCTGCCGCTGTGCCGGACGTTGCGAATCTGTCGAACGTGAGGCGACTGCCGTTGTACCTGGCCGGTTTCCTGGTGCTGCTCGGTCTCGGTGCTGTGGCACACACCCTGGCATCGGGCGCGCGACGGCGCACACGCGACGTCGCCGTCCTTCGGGCACTCGGCCTCACCCCACGCCAGGCCGGGGCGTGCGTTGCCTGGCAAGCAACGGTCATCGGGGTAGTCGCCGTCGCAATCGGTCTCCCGATCGGTGTTCTCGTTGGCCGGCAGGTGTGGCGGCTCGTGACCGACTCGCTTTCATTCGTCTATCGTGGGCCATTCGCGTCGGGCCCGCTACTGATCGCCGTGCCGGCCGTGCTGATCTCCATGGCGCTGCTTGCCATTTGGCCAGCCCGACTCACGGCCCGACTCCGCACGGCCGAAGTGCTACGGAGGGAATGAAATGAGCCCGCGTCACCAGGTCAGCTCGTCGCGACCGGTGATCGGTCGCGGTCATTCCGGTGATCGGAGATTGGCCGACGTCGGACCGGCCAGTCGGTGGCAGCGCAGGCCGCGCGGCAACAAGCAACGAAAACGCTCACGATCACCGGGATAAGCGCACCCGCATCCGCGAGCTGTTGTTCTGCGGTTCACCTCCACCCGCGGTGATCTCGCGGTGGGCGAGATCACCCACGCGGATCTACGCCGTCGACGCGACCCTTCGACGCTGCGGGGGAGTGCGTCATCAGCCGCTGTCGGCGGGAACGATCGCGCCCTCTTGGCAGCTCGAGAGCGCGCCGCTTTCGACGCCTACGATGTGGGCATGTACCACAGGTTGAGGATGCTCCAGGTCGAGCCGGTGGACGCGACGTTCGGCGCTGTCGTCCGCGACGTCGTCTTGAGGAGTGCGAGCGAGGAGACCATCGCCGAGCTGACCGAACTGTGGCTCGAGTATGCGCTGCTCGTGTTTCCCGGCCAGTACATCACGCCGCACGAGCAGGACGAGTTCGCCCGTCGCTTCGGCGACCTCGAGTTCACTGCGACCCCACTCACGAACATCCAACGGGATGGGACGCTCCGCGGAATTGGGCACGACCTGTCCAAGTCGCTGCGCGGCAACGAGCGATGGCACCACGACAGCACCTACATGCCCGTCCAGGCGACGGGCGCGGTGTTCACAGCGGAGATCGTCCCGGACGAGGGCGGGGATACCGGCTTCGCCGACATGCGCGCCGCCTACGACGCGCTCGATGACGCCACCCGGGAGCGGATCGACGGCCTCGCCGCGTACCACTCCCGGCGGTACAGCATGGACCGCGCCGATCTGCACGTGAGCGCAGAGAACGCCGACCGGTATCAGCTCTACGGCTACGGCATCGATATCGAGCCGCCGCTGCGTCCGCTGGTGAAAGTTCACCCGGCCACCGGCCGGCCGAACCTCCTGATCGGACAGCACGCCCACGCGATTGTCGGCCTCACGGCTGACGAATCCGAGACACTGCTCGATCGGCTCAACGACGACGCGTGCACCGCCCCGCGCACCTACTACCACACCTGGACGAAGGGGGATGCCGTGCTGTGGGACAACCGGCGTCTCATGCACCGGGCGACGCCCCACGATCCCAGACAAGCCCGGCGGATGTGGCACACCCGGATTGCCGGAGACCCGGCAACCGAATCCGGTCTCGACCACTGACCATTCGGGCTTGCCACGCCGACAACCACGACCGTGTGCCCCGCGCATCCGTCACGCCGCCCTCGGGCCGGCTCAAGGACGCGCCAGATGCGCCTGAGCTTCACTGTGGCAGTGTGAGTCTCGATGCGTGCGGTCGACTTTGTCTTCGCCATCGGGTGGGCGATGTTCTGGCTGTATTGGCTCGTGGCAGCCTTCTCCGTGAAGAGGGGCCGCATCTCGTGGTCACGCGAGCTGCGGATCAGGGCGGTGATCGCCGTCATCGTGATCCTCTTGATCCGCTTTCGAGCCTTCCGCGGTCATGGCCTCAACACGGACCCGTGGCGCGCTGGTGTCGGGCTCGTTCTCTTCGGCCTTGGGTTGGCATTCGCGATCTGGGCGCGCGTGCACATCGGGCGCAACTGGGGTGGCCCGATGACGCGGAAGGACGAGCCGGAGCTGGTGACAAGCGGGCCATACCGTTTGGCCCGCCACCCCATCTATTCGGGCATCCTCGTCGCCGGCGTCGGCACCGCCGTCGCGCTGAGCTGGCCTTGGCTGTTCGCCGTCGGCCTGGCCGGGATGTACTTCCTCTACAGCGCCACCGTCGAGGAGCGCTACTTGACCGAGCAGTTCCCTGACGCCTATCCGCTGTACAAGCGCTCGACCAAAATGCTCGTGCCATTCATCCTCTGAGCGGACACGGTCAGAGCGCCCGTTGCGTCGTGATCAAGCGAATGGCACGGCGAAGTCGCAGTAGGGGGCGCTCGTCTCAGTGACCGGACCGCTCGCGAGGTAGGTAATTCGCACACCAAGATCCTCGGGCTCGAGGGCGAGACTCGCGGGGTCGATCCCGTGCTCGACCGCCCATGCGCGCAATGCCTCCGACGCGAGCTGCCACTGCACTGCCGGGTTCCCTCCCGGACCATCCGGTAGCGCATCGTTCGGGAGAGCGACGTACGCCTCGCGATGCGCAGGTTCGGTCCGTAAGGTCAGCTCCGGGTAGTGCGAGCTAAGGGCGTTCGCCTCTTCCGCAGGGATCGGTTTGCACATTTCAACAGGCCCATCGCTGTCGGCGCTCACCTCACCCCAATAGATGGTGAACATCGCGCCTTCACGACCGTCCATCTTCGGCAGTGGTCGCTCGCGCAAGATCGCGATGAATTCCTTGCCGAGCGCCCAGGCACCCTCTTCGTCGACATTGCGCTTCAGACAGAGCAAGGTCCGTTCCGGCATCTCTCGTGTGGCGACCTCGTACATGACGGACCTCTTTCCACTCAGTCGATTGACGAGGTAGTGGGCGAGCTCGCGACGCGCTTCGTGTGCGGACTCGACCTCCCGCCAGTGCGCCGCTATCCGCCCTGCGGCATCGACCGGATCGCATCCGAGCAGTTCTTTGATCTCGGCAAGCGGGAAGTCGAGCTGGCGCAACATCGCGACAAGGCGCGCTGCTTCGAGCTGCGCGGCGTCGTAGTAGCGATAGCCGGAGGCTTCGTCGACACGTGCTGGAACCAGCACGCCAAGCTCGTCGTAGAGACGCAGCGCCTTGACTGACAGATGTGAGCCCCTTGCGAACTCGCCAATGCTGACTTCTTCCACGTCTCATGCTCCCTCGTCGTCGAGCCAGACGGCCCGGCACATCGAGTGTGCGGCCTCCCCAAGGGGGAGAGTCAAGTCAAAGGACCGTTAGGGATCGTGGCTTCCCTACTCGTCCTGGTCCTCCCTTGTGTCGAGCGGTGAGCGCCAAGAGGGAGCAAAGCGCGGCGACGCTGCGCGAAGAGCTGATGTGTACGTGTTGAGGGCGCATCGGCACTTCATGCCGAGCGGTACGTGGCGAGGACGAAGTTGGGCGCCCTACGCTGCCGCCGTGGATGTCGTGCGCGTCGAACTCGCTGACGATCCGACCGTGGACGTCACGACCACGGGACGGCACACCGGGTTGCCGCGCCGGATCGAGATCTGGATGCTCGATATCGACGGCCGTTTCTTCATCACGGGGACACCGGGTGACCGGGATTGGCTGGCCAACCTCCGCGCAGACCCGAGTCTTGCCGTGCACCTCAAGCGCCACGCCCACCTCGATCTCGCCGCCCGAGCGATACCGGTCACGGATGCCGCAACCCGCCGCGCTGTTCTCGAACATCTGAGCGCGACGTGGTATCGGACCCAGCAGCCATTGGACGTGCTCGTGGAGACGGCCCCGGTGGTCGAAGTCATGTTCGACGGCACGACGCCCTGAAACCAAGGACTCACCACAAGCGGTGAGTGCGACATGGTCTCACTGACAACGACACGGTCATGTCGCGTCCAGCTTCTGATTGCGCGGCATCGGGCGATCGGGAACGGGACCTTGTGCCCTGGGAGGCGTACGCATTTGCGCGGCACAGTGCGGGTGTGGATGATTCAATGCTTCGCGTCGCTGGAAGATCCGGTGTCACGGAGAGCCGGTCCACTGTCGTGGATCAGCCGCCGAGCCGTTCACCGGTACTGAGGTGGCTGGTGGTGTCGGGCGCGGCCCTGCTGTGGATCGCCCTCTATCAGCTGAACCTTCGGTGGTGGAACTGGGTTGTGTTCGATGTCGTCGGTCTCGATCCGGCGACTCGTCTCGGCGGGTCGGTGCATTTCTTCTTCTACGACACCACCAAGATCGCGCTGCTGTTGACGGGCGTCATCTTCGTCGTCACGGTGTTGCGCAGCTTCATGTCCATCGAACGCACCCGAGCCCTCCTCGGGGGCAGACGCGAAGGAGTCGGGAACGTGTTCGCGGCTGGTCTCGGCGTCGTGACGCCGTTCTGCTCGTGCTCGGCAGTTCCGGCGTTCATCGGGTTCGTCGCTGCCGGCGTCCCCCTCGGTGTCACGCTGAGCTTCCTGATCGCTAGTCCGTTGGTGAACGAGGTGGCGATCGTGTTGCTGTTCGGGCTGTTCGGCTGGAAGGTCACGGCTCTCTACATCGCGGGCGGGATGGTGATCGCGATCATCGCGGGCGCGTTGCTGGGCCGGCTCCGGCTGGAGCGATGGGTCGAGCCGTTCGTGTTCGAGACTCGTTTGCGCGGGAAGGTCATCGACCCATCTGCGGGGCTCTCGTGGGACGACCGGCTGCTGATGGCGCGTGAGGAGGTTGTCAGCATTCTGCGAAAGATCTGGCCGTACCTGCTGGTCGGGATCGGGCTGGGCGCGGCGATTCATGGCTGGCTCCCCGCCGACTGGTTTGCTGCACACGCGACCGGCTGGTGGGGTGTCCCACTGGCGGTGGTCATCGGAGTGCCGCTGTACTCCAACGCGGCCGGCGTGTTGCCGCTGGTCGAGGCGTTGCACGACAAGGGCCTGCCGATGGGCACCGTGCTTGCGTTCATGATGAGCGTTGTCGCTCTGTCGACACCGGAGATGATCTTGCTGCGACGCGTGCTCAAGCCCAGGCTCATCGTCACGTATTTCGGTGTCGTCGCGATGTCGATCTTTTGCATCGGCTTCCTGTTCAACTTCGTCATCTGAAAGGCAAACCATGGAAATCAAGATCCTCGGCTCAGGCTGCGCCAAGTGTCAGAGCCTCGCGAAAGCCGCCCACGACGCGGTCGAACAACTCGGTCGCCAGGCCGACTTCGAGAAGGTGACCGACCCCGGTGAGATCGCTTCCTGGGGTGTCATGGCCACTCCGGCCCTCGTCATCGATGACGAAGTCGTTGTCTCGGGCCGAGTTCCGACCGTCAACGACATCATGAAGCTGTTGGCGGTGCGATAGGTCGCTCGTGACGGCGATTAGAGCCGAGGGAATATACCCGTGGGGGTATAGGTTGTATCGGTGGTAGCGGGCTCCAAGTGGGTCCCCGAATCGAGGAGGACCAAACATGGCAACCGTGATCCATGCGGACGACCAGTCAACTTTCCAACGCGAGGTATTGGACTCGACCGTGCCGGTGTTGGTGGACTTCTGGGCGGCTTGGTGCGGCCCGTGCCGGGCAGTGGCACCTGAGGTCGAGGCGCTGGCGGACCAGTACGGGGCGGCGATCAAGGTCGTCAAGGTCGACGTCGACGCGAACCAGGTCGTCGCCGGCCGATACGGCATTCGCGGCATTCCGATGATCGGTTTGTTCGAGGGTGGCAAGCTCACCAAGCAGGTTGTGGGTGCCCGCCCGCGTCATGCGATCGAGGCCGAGCTCGGTCTGAGCCGCTTTGCTGCGGCCGCAAAGACCTGATCGTGCAGGCGATCGAGACGACTACCAAGCTGTCCATGGCGGCGGCAGAAGCCGCCGTTCGTGAGGCCCTGGCCGCTCAAGGGTTCGGTGTGCTCACCGAGATCGATGTGGCGGCCACTCTCAAAGCCAAGCTCGGTGTGGAGCGCTCGCCATTGAAGATCCTCGGCGCTTGTAACCCGGCGTTCGCGCACCGAGCGTTGGAGCTCGATGAGTTTGTGAGCTTGCTGCTCCCGTGCAACGTCGTGCTCGCCGCGACCGGCGACGGCACGAGGCTCAGCGCCGTCGATCCGCGGGAGCTCATGGCCGGCGATGCCTTCCAGCAGTTGGCGAACGAGGCAGCAGCACTCCTCACTGCAGCGCTTGCTGCCGTACCTACGGCATAGGTCGAATGGATCGGTCCATCCACCAGTTGCGTTCGCCGAGCAGCTTCATCAATGAGGGCACCAGCATCAATGCGCACGACCGGGGGCGTCGAGGAGGACGGCGAGCGCGAGGGTGATTCCGAGCTCCGTGGGTGGGATGGACGTATGCGGAGTGGCTGGATCGGAGGAACGGAAGATCAGGTGAGCTTCATGAACATGCGCTGCACATCGGCGAGCGAGTCACCTTGGGCGGACTCATCGGGGTGTGCGACGCACCACGTGAGTCCACTGGCAATGAGGAGAAACCCGGTCTGGTCGAGCGCCTTGCGCGCCGCAGTGATCTGAGTGAGGACATCGCGGCAATCACGGTTTTCGGCAAGCATCAGCTGGACGCCTCGAACCTGACCCTCGATCCGACGAAGGCGTCGGGTGAGATCGGCGACCGTTTCTTCTGGGATGTCCATGGGTGGTCTCTTCGGCTGGATACCCATGGGGGTATTCTATAGATACCCGACTGGGTATACAACGAGGGCGGAGAACCGCCTGGTTCCCGATTGGCCGAGCGCTTCGATTCGATGTGACCGATCGTCACTCAGCTGCATCTTCACCGTAGCGGCGCAACGCCGCAGAAGTCGAAGAAGGAGATCCATCATGTCGTTCGCTCGCTTCATGGCCAGTCCCATCGGGCGCGGGATCCGCGTCGCCGCCGGCTTGGCGCTGATCATCGCTGGTGTCGTCATCGGCTCGGCCGGCGGGTACGTGCTCGCCATCGTCGGGTTGGTTCCGCTACTTGCCGGTGCTTTCAACGTGTGCCTCGTTGGTCCAATCTTGAAGGCTCCCTTCAGCGGCAAGGCCGCCTTGCCGAGCGCGCGCTGACCGCGACGCTGCTCCCGCCGAGCAGACTGGACCGCGTGACATCTGCTGAACGGCACCTGCCAGGCGGATCCATCGCGTGGCTTGTGGGGCTGTTCGAGGCGAACGTCGATGCGGCGTTCAACGTCGCCTACCGACTCGTCTGGAATCGTGCCGATGCCCAGGACGTTGTCCAGGAGGCGTTCATCAAGGCAGCACGTGCGCTCGACCAACTCCGTGACCCTGGCAAGGCGCGGAGCTGGCTGCTCAGGATCACCTATCGCGAGGCGCTCATGGTGTTACGGGCGCGGCGAGACGTGCCGACCGACCCGGTTGTCCTCCGCGACCGAGCCGGTCTGCTCGCCGGCCCCGAGGACCAAGTGCTGCAACGCGAACTGGCCGACGTGATCCGGGCGGCGATCGACCACCTTCCCGAAACGCTTCGGACGGCGTTCGTGCTACGAGATGTCGAAGAGCTCCCGATCTCCGATGTCGCCGAGGTCCTCGACATCGGCCTCTCAGCGACGAAGATGCGCGTCGCCCGCGCCCGCGAACAACTCCGACTTGCGCTCACCGGAAGGATCTGACATGGACTGCTCCGAGCTGGAAGCGAACCTGACCGACTTCCTCGACGGCGTCCTTGACGCTGAGGCCGAGGCGGCTGCTCTGGAGCACCTGGCGACGTGTGACCGCTGCGAAGCAGTGCTGGCCGAGACCCGATCGGTCATCACGCTCGCGAACCGGCATGGCAGAACCGAGCTCGCTCCTCGGGACCGAGAGGAACTCCTCAGACGGATCCTGTCGAACCACCCCGAAGGGCGCTGAGCCAACGCAGGAACTCGGAGGTTCCCTGGAGCTCGAGTCGACGCCACAGCACCGGGTTGTGGGTGGACTGGCTGGCGTGGCAGGAGATGGCTTCGTGCTGGAGCGTGCGGTCGACCTTGATCTCGAGATGGATCTCAGACGGCTCGCGTCCTATGAAGGCGGTACCGAACTCGTCGTTCAACGTCGCAACGATCGAGGCGGGCAGGCACCAGGCCAGCACTGGGACACCCAGCCGATCGCCGGCCGCCAGCGCAGCCTCGGTGGCGCACTGGTGATCTGGGTGCCCCGTGATGCCACCTACGTCAAATACGAGGAGGCAATCGATCCGGGCCGGCGCTGCCGACGCCTCCACCTCGCCGCAGAGCTCCTCGAGAGGTGCCTCCGACAAGGATCCATCCGGGTAGGACAGCAGCCGAAGGGATCTGACGCCGAGGACCGCTGCCGCTGCGGTGAGCTCGGCGGCACGCACGACGGTCAGGTCGATTCGGGTGGCGCCAAGCGTGGAGGCCTCGCCGTGGGTGAAGCACAGACCTTGGGTCTCGATGCCAAGTCCGGCGAACGTCGACAACAAGGCGCCGAGTCCGAACGATTCGTCGTCAGGGTGCGCACATACCGCCAGCACCGACCGATACGGAAACTGCCCGCCGAGTGCGTCGGGCATCGTCATGCGGTTCCGCTCGCTGCCGCGCTGGGCAGGGAGTCTCGGCGAGAGCGGAGCGCGACGACAGCCAACCCGCCGACCAGAGCAGGCAGGAGTGTGCCGGCGGCTCGGTAGACGAGAGTTGCGGCCAGTGCGTCGTCGAGTGGCGCTCCGAATCGGTGCAGGATCGCCGGGATCGCCGCCTCGACCAGGCCGAGCCCGCTGGGCAGCAGCGGCACCCAACTGGCCATCGTGCCCACGGTGGCGGCGAGAACGGCGAGCTCGGGGTGGATGTGGAAGCCTGCCGCGTGGCACGTCGCCCAGAGTGTTGCGGCGTCTGCGAGGATGGCGAGTGCCGATACGACCGCCAGTCGAACACGGTTCCTCGGTGAGCCGACCACGGCCATCGCCTCGGCGTGCCATTCGGTCGCGGCCTCTCGGCGATCCCGAGCGGCCGGCGATGGTTGCGGTCGGCCGATCCGGATCGCGTTGAGCATCGCCGCGACTCGCCGGGCACTGCTCGGCCGGCGGGCCAGCATCGCAGTGCCACCCAGCCCGAGAAGGACTACGAACGCGACGATCATCAACGGCCACGAGTCGTTGAATGCGAGATGGCCGAGCGCGATCACGAGGATCAGGTCGATCGAGGCAACGGCGTAGAACGTCCGTTGGGTGAACCACTCCGAGAACCCGACGGTGAGACGCGCCTGCCGCTTCGATCGACCCCGGTGCCGAAGCTCGCGGCTGGCGAGCGCCAGTCCTTCCGCCGGTGCTGCCGGCGTGACCGCCCCGAATCCGTACACGATCAACGCCAGCCCGAGTGCGGTGCCCGCGCCCAGTCGTCCCGAACGTTGGCCGAGCCACATCAGTTGAATGCCGTAGAGCCCCAGACGTAGCGCGGCCATGGCGACCGCGAGCGCCACGAAGCCGCCGCGCATCCGCCCCACTGCATCGAGGGCGTCACCAACACCCCCGGCAGTCGACACCACCAGCCAGATGGCGGCACCACCGACCAGCAATCCAAGGCTCAGCTTGACCGTCGGATGCAGCCGTCGACGTGTCGATGCTTGATCCGGGTCGTCGTCGCCGTCCATCACAGGGTCTGAGCCGGGCTGCTCTCGCCTGCTCCGATCAGTCGCCGATTCATCGTCGATGGCCCGAATGGTAGGCCTGACATCGGTCACCGAAGTGCGAGTCCCGAGCGGACGACGGTGTAGATGGCAACGACCACGAGGAGCCCGACGAACCAGCGCTGCAAGGAGCTGGAGTCGTGTTTGCTGGCAAGGCGGCTGCCGACGATCACACCGAGCAGGCTGGCGATGGTGAATGGGATGACGGTGCCCCATTCGATGGAGCCGGATTGGAGTCGTGTGGTCGAGCGCGACGGCGGAGTTGATGGCGATGACCAGGAGCGAGGTGCCGATGGCTTCGGGCATCGTGAACCCGAGTGCGAGCACGAGGGCCGGGACGATGACGAAACCGCCACCAACACCGAAGAACCCGGTGAGCAGCCCGACGATCGTGCCGGCCACGAGGACCTTGAGGACGGTCATCGGCTCGATGCGGATCGGCGGCGCCATAACGGGCGCGGCTGCCGCGCCGACGGACAGCGGGGTGATGATCTTCGGGGTGTTGCTCACTCGTCGCCACATCCCGTACGCGGCAATCATCATCAGCCCGGAGAACGCGAGGAGCAACACGTTTGGATCAGCTGCCTTGTTCCAGTGCGAGCCGAGGAGCGACCCGCCGATGCCGGCGAGACCGAAGATCGTGCCGGCAACGAAACGAACTCTGCGAGCACGCCAGTGCGGCACGATGCCGATCATCGCGGTGAGGGCGACGAGGACCAGTGACGTGGTGGTGGCATGCTTGGGGGTCTGGCCGGCGGCGTAGACGAGCGCGGGCACGGCGAGGATCGAGCCCCCTCCACCGAGCGCGCCGAGCGAGATGCCGATGAGGAACCCGAGTGGTGAGGCGAGCAGGGCGCGCACGTTGCGTCAGATCACGATGCCGGGGTTACCGGCGTGGTTGATCATCGGATGACCATCGCTTGCCCACGAGTTCATCCCACCGGTCATGTTGAGAGCGTCGAAGCCTTGATCCCGAAGCCACGCGGTGACTCGCGCGGACCGGTTCCCCGAGCGGCAGATGCAGATGATTCGCTGGTTGCGGTCGAGTTCTTCGACGCGTTGCATGAGTTGGCTCATCGGGATGTGGACTGCGGTCGGGCGCGTGTCCGCCCATCCATTCTTCGTATTCGCGAACGTCGAGCAGGACGCAGTCAGCTGAGGCGGCACCGTGCGCATCGATGCTCGGGAGGTCGGTCAGGTCCGTCACTTGACGGCCTGGTGGTTGTTTGCCTGGTGGGCTTCCCAGGCCGTGTAGCCGCCGATGAGGTCGGAGACGTCGGTGAAGCCGTGCGACCGCATCAGGCTGGAGGCGATGGCGGATCGGTAGCCGCCGGCGCAGAACACGACGGTCGGTGCTGCCTGGTCGAATTGGTCGAGGCTGGTGAGCAGCGCCGGGAGGCTGATTGTCGCGGGCGCCTGCGATGGTGCCGAGTGCGACCTCGCCCGGGTTGCGGACGTCGACGAGCACGAGGTTCGGGATGGTCCTGATCCGCTCGACGAGCGTCGCCGCGGACAGACGGGAGAGCGGTTCGATGAGCGCCGGATTGGCAACGAACGTGTCGACCGGGTGTTCGAGCGCGCCGAGCACACGATCGAAGCCGATGCGCGCCAAGCGAACCTTCGCCTCCGACTCGTGGCCAGGGGGTGTCACCAGCACGATCGGTGTCTCTGGCCGCATGACCTCACCGGCGTACTCGGCGAAGCGGCCACCCAGCCCGACATTGACCGAACCACGCAAGTGCCCGGCGGCGAAGGCCATGTCGTCGCGAGCGTCGAGCACGACTGCACCGTCGTGCTGGAGGGCGAGCGCTTGGCTCATGGTGAGGCTTGGAACGCTGCTGTCGTCGGCGAGGAGATCGCGGAGCTCGCGGTTCCGGTTCGCGGCGAACGAGAAGTAGAGCGGGGCGACCGACTGACCTTGGGTTACGGCTTCGACGAAGTCGTCTTCGCTCATCGGCGCGAGCGCATAGTTGGTTCGGCGCTGCTCGCCGATCGTCGACACCGTCTCGGTCGACAGGTTCTTCCCGCATGCTGAGCCGGCGCCGTGAGCGGGAAACACTTTTGTGGCATCCGGCAAAGTGAGCAGGCGCTCGTGAAGCGAGTGGTAGAGCTGACGCGCCAGTTCCTCGGCGGTGACGCCCACCGAAGCAAGGAGATCGGGGCGACCGACGTCGCCGATGAACAGCGTGTCGCCGGTGAGCACTCCGAACGGTTCGCCGGCATCGCCGTTGGGGTAGATGACGATGCTGATCGACTCCGGCGTGTGGCCCGGGGTCTCGCGGATCTCGAGCTCGACCTCACCCAACAGGATCCGGTCACCATCGCCGAACGTCTCGATCGGGAACTCGGCGCGGCCGGCCGCGGCGTTGCCGTAGCCGATCGTGGCGCCGGCGTGGGCGGCGAGCTCGAGATGACCGGACAGGAAGTCGGCATGGAAGTGGGTCTCCAGGACCTTCACGATCGTCAACCCATGGGCCTCGGCATCGGCGAGATACTCGGCGACATCGCGCTGTGGATCGACGACCACGGCCCTACCGGTCGTGGTGTCACCGATGAGGTAACTGGCATGGGACAGGCAGCCAAGGTAGTACTGACGGAAGAACATGCGGATCGTGCTCCTGTGAGGTGGTTCGCCGATTCCAATTATACCCCTAGGGGTATCGGGTTCCACCTGAGGTGCTGGAGTGAATACCGGCTGATGAGGTCCGGCACCGATCCCGGCGACCGCTATCCGTCGCAGTCTGTTGACTGGCGATCGATGACCGACGGAGGTCAGGACTCGGTCGGCGCAAACGACGGGCGTTCGCGCTGCGCGCCGGTGTCGGTCCAGCTGAACAGAAACGTGTACAGATCTCCGCGGATCACGGTGCGGCGCCATTCCAAAGCCTGGGCGCGAAACGAGGTGCGTCGTTCGACGAGAAACGCCGGTTCGCGAGCACCGATGTCGAGCAGGCCGCGCTCCTCGCGACTTGGTAGAACCGGGTGGACGCGCTCCCAGCCTGCACCTGGGCGGATGCCACACACGTGTTCGAGCTCGGTGTAGACCGCCGTGTGCTCGAAGTCGACCGACAACAGCGGCTTGGCGAGCTTGAGTGGCAGCCACAGTTCATCGATGGCGATCGGCACGGAATCGGCGTAGCGCAACCGGTGCAGGTAGACGAACGCGGTGTTGAGGGGGAGTGCTAGCCGTGCGGCCACCTCGGCATCGCTACGTTGATCCAACGTCAGGACCTTGCTGCGCTGCTCGAAACCCTGCTCTTCGATGGAACGGAACAAGCTGTACAAGGCCCCGGTGCGCTGCTCGATGGGTTGCTGACGCATGAACGTGCCACGGCCTCGTTCGCGATCGATGAGCCCTTCGTTGTGCAACTTGCGCATCACCTCGCGCAGCGTGTGCCGGCTCACCTCGTACTGTGCGATGAGTTCGCGCTCCGGCGGGAACCCGTCGGCGAACTCGCCACGGGCCAATCGTTGGTGCATGTCGTCGAGCACCTGGGCCCAGAGGGGCATCGGGCTCGAGCGATCGGGTCTGCGGTGTGTGGTGCGAACGATGTTGGCCAATGTACGGATCTATTGACAGCATCGCAAGCACCCAGGCCCAATCGAGCGACTCGTGCGCAGTGAGGGTCGGCTCTGCCGATCGAACTATGGTACGGACATCCGGTTCTTTGGAATGATGAGCCCTGGGGAGGTTCGCCAGTGATCTTCAAGCAGTACTATCTGGCTTGTCTGTCGCACGCCTCGTATCTCGTGGGCGACGAAGTTGCCGGTCGCGCCGTCGTGGTCGATCCGCAACGCGACGTTTCGCAATACATGGCCGACGCGGCTGAGCATGGGTTGACCATCGAACGTGTCATCGAGACCCACTTCCACGCGGATTTCTTGTCCGGGCATCTCGAGCTGCGACAGGCGACCGGAGCACTGATTTCGTACGGGTCGGCGGCCGAGGGTGTCGCCGAGTTCGCAATCGATCTGTTGGAGGATGGTCGCCGGCTCGATCTCGGCACTGTGGTGCTAGAGGTTCGGCACACTCCGGGTCACACGCCGGAGTCGATTTCGGTGGTGATCTACGAGCATGACGGCGATGATGTGCCGTACGGGGTGCTGACGGGTGACACGTTGTTCATCGGCGATGTCGGTCGACCCGATCTGTTGACATCGGTTGGTATGACTGCTGATGAACTGGCACGAAAGCTGTATCGCTCCACTCGCGAGCGATTGCTCACCCTGCCCGACGAGACCAGGGTGTTTCCCGCCCATGGAGCTGGTTCGGCGTGCGGCAGGGCGTTGTCGTCGGAGACATCTTCGACGATCGGCGAACAGCGCCGCTCGAACTATGCCCTTGCCCCGATGTCGGAGGACGAGTTCGTCGATGCCGTCACCGAGGGCCAGACCCTGGCGCCTTTGTACTTCGCATTCGCCGCCAACCGCAACAAGCAAGTGCACGATGTGCTGCCAGAAGGCGAGCCCCCTCGACAGTTGGCCCTGACCGAGGTCCTTGCCTTACAGCGACGCGGTGCGGTGCTGCTCGACTCCCGAGATCCGGCGGTGTTCGCGCAAGGTCACCTCGTCGGCTCGTACAACGTCGGACTGGCCGGTCGATATGCGGAGTACGCCGGCGACGTTCTGACTGCCGACCAATCGATCGTGCTGGTCTGTGATGACGGCACCGACTTGGAAGCCCGCAATCGGCTGGCCCGTATCGGCTTCGACAAGGTTGTTGGCTGCCTGTTCGATCCGATGTCGGCGTTCCTCTCCCATCCACAATGGGTCGCCGGCGCGTCACGGCTAACAGCCGGCGAACTCGACTTCCGCATGCACCATGTCCACGGGTTGCAAGTGGTCGATGTTCGCGGTTCGGGCGAAGTGGCCGGCGGCAAGATCGTGGGCGCCCGCGAAGTTCCCCTGCCGAGGATTCTCGACAGGCTCGCCGAGCTCGACCCTGGTGCGCCGACGGTGGTGTATTGCGCCAGCGGGTATCGATCGATGATCGCCGCGTCAGTGATGCGGGTCTCGGGGTTCCGTGACGTGTCCGACCTAATCGGTGGGTTCGCAGCGTGGGAGCAATCCGACCTGCCTGTAGAGCGTCCGTCGCCGGTCAGCGCGTAGGCGCGGAACGGTTCAGGACACGTGACTCGCTACGCGTTTCTCATCGACCAGGACACCTGCATCGGATGTCACGCCTGCACGGTGGCGTGCAAGGCCGAACATGAGGTGCCGCTCGGGGTCAACCGCACCTGGGTGAAGTACATCGAACGCGGTGAGTTCCCCGACACTCGCCGCTTCTTCTCGGTGAACCGCTGCAACCACTGCGACGACGCGCCATGCGTGTCGATCTGCCCGACCACGGCGCTGTATCGGCGTGACGACGGCATCGTCGACTTCGACGACTCGAGCTGCATCGGGTGCAAGTCGTGCATGAACGCCTGCCCGTACGACGCGCTGTACATCAATCCCGAGACGCAGACCGCGCACAAGTGCAACTTCTGTTCTCATCGTGTCGAGGTCGGGTTGGAGCCGAGTTGCGTGATCGTGTGCCCGACGCAGTCGATCTTCGCCGGCGACATCGAGGACCCGACCAGCACGATCGCGGTGATGCTCGGTCGCCACGAGACCCACGTCAGGGCGCCGGAACAGGGCACCAGGCCGCACGTGTTCTACAAAGGCGCCGATCAAGCTGCGCTTGACCCGCTGCGCACCAGAATCGCCGACGACGGGATGATCTGGGCAGACACCACGGAACATCACCCGACGGTGCGTGTCGACCCGCCGGGACGCGGCAAGCAAGTCGTCGCTCGCACCGCGTACACGACTGCCCACCCGATGCCGTGGACAGGCAAGGTGTCGGCATACCTGGTCACCAAGGCGATCAGCGCCGGCGCGTTGTTCGTCGGCGGGCTCGCGGCCCTGACCGGACATGCCGATCAGCGGGCCTTCGTGGGCATCGCCTTGCCGATCATCGCCTTGCTGTTCGCCGCAGTCACCGGTGCGCTCTTGATCGCCGATCTGAAGCAGCCGAGGCGCTTCTACTACATCTTCACACGGCCGCAATGGGGTTCTTGGCTGGTGCGCGGCGCGTTCGTTCTGCTTGGCTACGGCGTGTTCGCCTCCCTCTGGTTGTTCGCGGGTTTGATCGACTCTCCGGGGATGATCAAGGCAATGGCGATTCCCGCAGTCCTGTTCGGGTCGGGAACGGCCGGGTACACAGCGTTCCTTTTCGGCCAGTGCGAGGGCCGCGATTTCTGGCAGACACCGCTGCTCCTTCCAACCCTGCTGGCCCAAGCCGGAGCAGCGGGGGCGGGCGTCGGACTCGTCGTTTCGCCGCTCTTCGACGTCCCCGCCAACCTTCACACGGCGATGACGTGGCTGCTGCTCGGGGGCGTGCTGGCGCTTGGCTTCTTGATCTCGACCGAACTGTCCAGCAAGGGCACGATGCATGTCGAGCTGGCCCAACGAGCGATGACACACGGCGACTACCGGGGTCGATTCTGGAGCAGCGTCGCGATCGGCATCGTCGGTGCGGCCTTGGCGATCGCGTCGTTGATCAGCGATTCGTCGGCCGTCGCCGTGGTTGCCGGTATCGCTGCGATCCTCGGTGTAGCGCTCTTCGAGGATGCATTCGTCCGCGCCGGCCAGTCCGTGCCTCTGTCCTGAGAGAAGGCGACAACCATGTCACTGCTTGACGATCTCAACCGCTCGGCGCAGGCCAACCTCACCCGGATCATGCCGGGGGCGCAGCTCACCAACTACGCGCCGGTCGAGCGTTGGGATGATTGGGTCGAGCTCGACGCCAAGGCGTGGGCTCACGGGGAGAAGCGAGAGCGGCACTACCGGCTGATTCCGACTACTTGTTTCAACTGTGAGGCCTGCTGTGGGCTGCTTGCCTACGTCGACAAGAGCACAGGTCAGATCGCCAAGCTGGAAGGCAACCCCACCCATCCGGCCAGCCGCGGCCGCAACTGCGCCAAGGGCCCGGCGACGATCACCCAGGTGTACGACCCCGAACGGATCTTGTATCCGCTGAAGCGGTCGGGGAAGCGCGGCGAGGGCAAGTGGGAGCGAATCACCTGGGAGCAAGCGCTCACGGAGATCGGCACACGAATCGGCACGGCGTTTCGTGAGGGTCGCCACGACGAGGTCCTCTACCACGTCGGGCGGCCTGGCGACGACAGCTACATCGAGCGCGTGCTGCATGCCTGGGGAATCGACGGTCACGACTCGCATACCAACATCTGCTCATCCGGGGCGCGGTTCGGATACGCGTCGTGGATGGGTTTCGACCGGCCGTCCGGCGACCATGCCAACGCCAGGGTGATCTTCCTGATCTCGTCACATCTCGAGGCGGGTCACTACTTCAACCCCCACGCCCAGCGGATCATGGAAGGCAAGATGCGCGGCGCCAAGATCATCTGCGTAGATCCGAGGTTGTCGAACACGGCGTCGATGAGCGACCATTGGCTGGCCCCCTGGCCAGGCACGGAAGCAGCCATGCTGCTGGCCATCGCCAGGCTGCTGTTGCAGAACGACACCTGGGATCGCGAGTTCGTCCGACGATGGGTGAACTGGGAGACGATGTTGCGCGAGACGCGTCCGGATCTGGAATGCACGTTCGACAACTTCGGTCCGGCGGTCATCGACCTCTACGCGGAGTTCACTCCGGAGTACGCGGCGCAGCAGTGCGGCATCACCGCGAAGAAGATCCGTGAGATCGCCGCTGTCGTCGCTACCGCGGTACCCGGAAAGCTCAGCTCGCACAACTGGCGTGCCGCGGCTGCCGGCAACGAGGGCGGCTGGCAGGTTGCCCGGTGCTTGTGGCTGCTCAACGTGCTCACCGGGTCGGTCGGCACCGAGGGCGGTGTGAGCCCCAACGGGTGGAACAAGTTCATCCCCGTTGCGCCGAGGGTCGTCCATCCGCAGGGCCGATGGAACGATCTCACCTGGCCGGTCGAGTACCCGCTCGCTCACCACGAGGCGTCGATCCTGCTGCCGCACTTCCTCAAAGAGGGCCGTGGCAAGATCGACACCTACTTCAGCCGTGTCTACAACCCGGTCTGGACCAACCCCGACGGTTTCACGTGGCTCGAGGTCCTGACCGACGAGTCATTGGTCGGCTGCCACGTTGCGCTCACGCCGACGTGGTCGGAAAGCGCCTGGTTCGCGGACTACGTGCTGCCAATGGGCAATGGAGCAGAGCGTCACGACCTGGCCAGCTACGAGACGCACAGCGGGCGATGGATCGGTTTCCGCCAACCAGTGTTCCGGGTCAACGCCGAGAAGGAGGGCCGTCCGGTCAACCGAACGTGGGAGGCGAACCCAGGCGAGGTGTGGGAAGAGAACGAGTTCTGGATCGATCTCTCGTGGAAGATCGACCCCGACAACGCCCTTGGAATCCGTCAGCACTTCGAGTCGACCACGAACCCCGGTGAGCCGCTCGGCATCGACGAGTACTACGACCTCATGTTCCGCAACTCGATCCCCGGCCTGCCCGAGGCGGCCGCCGGCGAGGGGCTCGACCCGCTCGCGTACATGCGCAAGTACGGGGCGTTCGAGATCCCCGGCGGGCAGTACGCCGTGCACGAACGCATCGTCACGCCGGACGACATCGCCAAGACCAAGGCCGTCCGCAACGACGAAGGTGTCTACCAGGTTCCGGGTACGGCCGGACTGCACGACACACTCGACGACATCGTCGGTCACATGCCGTTCATCGGCGATGGTTCGATCGGGGTGGAGATCGACGGCAAGGTCCGGTTCGGATTCCCCACTCCCTCGCGGAGACTCGAGATGTATTCGCCAATGCTGCGCGATTGGGGATGGCCCGAGCACGCCATGCCCGGATACATCAAGAGCCATGTGCACTGGGAAGACCTCGACATGGAGCATGGAGAGCGCATCCTGCTGCCGACGTTCCGTTTGCCGACGTTGATCCACACTCGCTCCGGCCAAGCCAAGTGGCTCAACGAGATCAGCCACTCGCACCCGATGTGGATCCACCCGTCCGACGCCGAACAACTCGGCATCGAGATGAGTGGGCTCGTTCGGATCACCACCCAGATCGGCTACTTCGTCATCAGGGCCTGGCGCACCGAAGGCATCCGCCCCGGCATCGTCGGCGTGTCGCACCACATGGGTCGGTGGCGACTCGACGATGCTCAGGGCACCCCGCGCTATTCCTCCGCTCTGGCCGCGCTCAGCGGACCGACCACAGCGTTCGGTCAGAGCGATCGCCCGACGGGCAAGCCCGGGCAATGGAACATGAGTCAGACCAGAGGCGTCACTCCGTTCGAATCCTCCGATCCGGACTCCGGGCGGGTGTGGTGGAGCGACGCCGGTGTGCACCAGAACCTCACCTTTCCAGTGCAGCCCGATCCGATCTCTGGCATGCACTGCTGGCTGCAGCGTGTCACTGTTGCCGCAGCACATGCCGACGATCGCTACGGCGACATCGCTGTCGACACCGGTCGCTCGACGGAGGTCTACCGCGAATGGCTCGCCAAGACCCGTCCGGGCCCAGGGCCAGGTGGGCTGCGACGACCGCTGTGGCTCGCTCGCCCGGTCAAGCCGACCGCCGCCGCGTACTCCACGCCGCCCAGAGATTGGAAGGTGAAGCCGTGACCAGCGATCTCGCCCTGATCGCTGAACGCCGCGGCGGGCTCGCCGCGCTCCTCGGACTGCTCCTGCTGGAAGAACCCGGACCGGCCCTCGCCACACTCGTCGGCGGTGTGCCTGCCTTGGCCCCACTTGCCACAGGCGATCCCACAATCGCCACCGAATACGAACGGGTCTTCCTGCGAGGCGTTCCGCTCTACGAGAGCGTCTTTCTCAGCGAGGACGGGCAACACGGCAACACCGTGTTGGCGACCGTTGTCGACGGCTACGCGCGCCTCGGCTTCACGGAGCATGTCGATAGGCGCTGGCGAATTGCTGGTGCCGACCATCTCGGTGTGGAATTGCGGTGTCTCGCCCACCTTTGTCAACGCGAGGCTGCTGCGTGGCGCGCCGGCACCCCCGACAAGGCGATGGAGGCAATCGAGTCCGAGAGGGAGTTTCTGGCCCACCACATGGCGGCATGGGCCCCTGTCGCCGTGCAGTCCGCCCGGAAACGCGCTGGCGAAGGCGTCTACGCCGCGCTGCTGACGGCGGTCACCGAATTCCTCACCGAGGAATTCGACCGACTGCGCCCGGCCCCCGATCTCGGCAGCGACAGCAACATCGATGTCGACCCACTTCCTGCCAATCTCGGTCCTGCTCGCCTCGCCCGGATCCTGCTCGCTCCTGCGATGTGCGGAGCGTGGCTGAGCCCCGATGTCATCAGCACGGCGTCACGGCGAATCGGCGCGCCATGGCGTCCGAGCGACGCCCGTTCCGCCCTGCGCCATGTCATCGAGGACGCCGACGAGTCCGACGAGCTCGCCATCGTGCTCGAACCCATCATCGCCGCCCTCGACACGGCCAATGCCTGGCACCACGGTGAGGCGCTCCGCTCACCGGGCAACGCTGCCAACTCGCGCCACTGGGCCGCCACTGCCGAAGCAACGCGCCGGCGGCTCACGCAGATTGCTCACCTGGGGCTGCGCGTGGCTGATCAGTCGACGATCTCCCAGACCCTCACGATCACCGGCGTCGACGCAGGTCACCTCTCCGACGTGATCGACAAGCTGGTCGACGATCTCCGTGGCAACGGACTGGTTGTGAAGCGAAGTAGCTGACCTCGCAGTGGGCTGCGCCGATCGAGCGGCTTCACGCTGCGGCCCGGCCCAGAAGGAAGGAGAGGAGGAGCAGACTGAGCACGACGGCGGTCACGACGACGAAGGTCCGATCGTGCTGATAGACGAAGGTGGCGATCGATACCGCGACGCGAAGGACTGGCGTCGCGATCAACGCCAGAAGTCCGAGGGCGACGATCGCGTCCCCTTGGAAGTGGGCGACGCCGGTGAGAACGGCGTGGATGCTGTGCGGGAACGTCGCCTCCAGGCCTCTGAGCGGATCAAGTGCGGCGCGGTTCGACACGTAGGCGGGATGACGCACGAAGGTGATGACCGTGCCGATGACCACGAGAGCCAGGCTGATGAGCACCCCGCTGCGCAGCAATCGGCTGATGAGCAGTTCGACCTGACGCACTCGCCGGTCTGATTGGCTCACGGTGTCGTCGACGTTCATGACAGTCCTTTGACCAGCATCTGCACCGAAACGGCCATCAGGACCACGACGAAGAGCTTTCGGATCATGGCACTGTGCAGGCGCGGAAGCAGGCGCGAACCGACCATTGCGCCGGTCAGCACCCCGGCGGCGACTGGGGCGGCGATGAATGGATTGATGTCGCCACGCGCGAAGTAGATGCCTGCACTCGCTGCCGCTGTCACTCCGATCATGAAGTTGCTGGTGGCCGTGGAGACCTTTATCGGCAGGCGCATCGCCAGATCCATTGCCGGGACCTTCAGGGCGCCGGAGCCGATCCCGAGCAGACCGCTCACGGTCCCCGCCACGTACATCAGACCGAGCCCTCGCTGCACACCCGTGACGGAGTAGGCGATCTCCTCGTCAGCGGCGTGGTCGAAGTAGGACCCGTGCAGCGCGAGGCGATCTGCCAACCGGGAAGGAGGCACGGCTCGCGCAACGAGCTCACCCCGCTTGCGGAACATCGCCAAGGCGGAGTACCCCATGATCAAGCCGAACAGGATGTACAGCCAGCCGGTGCTCACCAAGCCCGCGAGGTACGCGCCGGTGATCGCCCCCGAGGTCGTTGCGAGCTCGAGGAACATGGCCACGCGCATGTTGGTCATTCGCTCGCGCACATAGGCGGCAGCGGCACCGCTCGACGTGGCGATCACTGACACGATCGACGCACCGATCGCGAAGCGGATATCGACATGGAGCAGCAACGTGAGTGCTGGTACGACAATGATCCCTCCGCCCAGGCCGAGCAACGACCCGAGCGCGCCCGCTGCCAACGAGATCGTGAACAAGACCGCAGTGAACAACAAGGGCGTCACGAGGTGAACCTACCTTGGTACACACAACCTGACGGTTCTCCGAGTTGACAATCGGAGAGCGCCGTGGTCAGACGTGGCCTGTCATGATCAGGTGCCAGTACATGAACGGCAGCCCGCTCGGAGGGCATGGTGAACACGCTGCGACTGCGATTCCGGCGGTTCCGGCACCAACGATCAACACCCGACGATGCGTAGGAGCAAGAACGTTCCCCATCTGCTGCCCTCATTTCCGTTGAGCGAATGTCCGTACATTAGCCTGTCCGGATGAAAGATCAACCAGGCCGGTGCGGCAACCGCGGAGTCGATGACACGCTCCGGTCGCGGATGCAGGTCTTTTGGCTCTGAGCTCGGCCGGTGTGGGCCGGGATACTGATGGTGATCCTGGCTGTAGGGGGCCGCGACGACGCACACGTTGCCAACTCCACAGCCGATGGGTTCACAAGGAACACAAACGAAAGGACAGGTGTCGTCATGGCACTCAGACTCGGAGATGTAGCCCCAGACTTCAGCGCAGCGACCAACGAAGGAACCGTGGACTTCCACGACTGGAAGGCCGGTTCCTGGGCAGTGCTCTTCAGTCACCCGGCCGACTACACACCGGTGTGCACGACAGAGCTCGGGCGCGCTGCTGGCCTCAAGGGTGAGTTCGACAAGCGCAACGTCAAAGTGCTCGCCCTGTCTGTCGACTCGGCAGAGGATCATCGTGGCTGGGCCCCCGATATCGGCGAGGTCACCGGGAACAAACTCAACTTCCCGATCATCGCTGATCAGGACCGCAAGGTCTCCGAGCTGTACGACATGATCCACCCCGGCGAGGGCGATACTTCAACGGTACGTTCAGTGTTCATCGTGGATCCCGCCAACAAGGTCCGCCTGATCCTGACCTACCCCAAGTCGGTCGGCCGCAACTTCGACGAGCTGATCAGAGTGATCGACGCACTGCAGGCAACCGACCAGAATCCGATCGCCACGCCAGCCGATTGGCGCCCGGGAGACCGTGTGATCGTGTCGACAACCGTGTCTACCGATGACGCCAAGCAACGGTTCGCCAACGTCGAGGAGAAGACGCCCTACCTCCGCTACGCCGACGCTCCGTCGAACTGAGCTTCGGCGACGTGTTCTTGGTCATCCCCTGAGGGAGGCGCGAGCGGCGGCCTTTGCCAAGTGTCGCTTCGATGGATGAATGAAGAAGAGGCCACCCATGTAGGTTCCACCAAAGAGCCCCGACCACACGCCGATCATCGCCGCAACCCCGATCCCGGCACCGGCAAGGACGCCGATCCCTGCGGCGATCACAAACACGCTGGGGATGCCCACAAGAACTCCCATCTTCACCGCGTGGGCCAGCTGAGCGTCGTCGTCGACTCGCGGGCGGGTCGACTCGCCTCGGCGGATGGGTGGGGTGACCTCAGCTACCTCTTCCGAGGCCCGCACAACGGGATCGCGGACCAGGACGGCGGGAGCGGCGGAGCCTCCCTTTGGGCTGACCCGAGGCGTCGGCGGATCTGAACGAACTGGCTGTGGTGGCGTGAGGAGAGCAGACACGATCTTCCTTCCCTAACGGGAGGCGTCGAGCCGGGACGGGCGACGACCCTGACGGTCGTCCAGCCCAAACCAGGCGTCTCTCGATCGTACAGATGCCCGAATGGCACCTACTGAAACGCTATCCGATTGTTCAAACGAGTAGACGCCGGCGGAGCGATAGCCGATTCGGTGCGCTGTTCTCAACTGAGGTGACCCTTCGGCGGTTCGTCAGGGTGACGGTCGTGTTGCCCGTGCTTCTCAGCCCGGGCTCTCTCCTTGCCCGTGCTCTCGATCTGTTCGAGTCCGACAGCGAGCCGGAGCTCACGGATGTCGTTGCGGAGATCGTCGTCGTCGTGCCGCTCCGACAGGTGATCCATCAAGTCAGCGATTCCATCTGCGATCGCGTTGAGTTTGTGCTGAACGGCCTGATCGCTGCGGGTCTGACTGTTCTGCAGAAGTGCAACCATCAAGAACGTGATGATGGTGGTTGTCGTGTTGATCTCCAGCTGGTACTGCCCGTCGAGGAACGCAGAAAATGATCCTTGAACGGCGATCTTGACAGCACCCTGGATCAACCACACCAACACCAGCAGAAGACAGAAGGCGAAGAAGGGAGCACGGCTCGCAATCTGCGCTGTCAGCCCTGCAAATCTGTCGAAGAAACCGACGCGGCTCGACACGTCGCTTGGCATCAGCAGAGCCATCTGATGCGGCTTGATCTTGCGGGAGACAGATGGCGCGTTTCGTGGCATCGCATCACCGTATTCCTCACATGGCGAAGTTGGCGGACACCGCCGCGGGCTGGCAAGCGCAACGCCATCGACCGGTCGGCGTCGGTCTCTTCGTCCGTTAGGACGCCGGCTTGTTGCCCGGGGTGATGACGACTTTCAAGGCACCGGTGTCGGCGGCGCGGGCGAAGGTGTCGTAGGCGTCGAGCATGTCATCCATCGCGAAGTGGTGGGTTACAAACTGGGCGGCGCCGAGTTGTCCGCCGGTGGTGAGACGCAACAGGGTCGGGGTGGAGTACGTGTCGACGAGACCGGTGGTGATGGTGACGTCACGGGTCCAGAGCTTCTCCAGGTGCAGGGTTGCCGGCTTGCCGTGAACACCGATGTTGGCAACGTGGCCGCATGGCCGAATCAAGGTGGTGGCGAGCTCGAAGGTGGCCGGGAGGCCGACCGCTTCAATGGCGACGTCGGCTCCGAGACCAGCGGTGAGCTCCATCACCGCGGCGAGGGCATCGTCGCGGCTGTTGTTGACGACCACGTCGGCGCCGAACCGCTTGGCCGCGTCGAGGCGCCCGTCGGCAAGGTCAATGGAGATGATGTGGCTGGGGCTGAACAGGCGGGCGCCCATGATTGCAGACAGCCCGATCGGGCCCGCGCCGACGATCGCGACGACATCGCCGGGTTGGACGTGGCCGTTGAGAACACCGATTTCGTAGCCGGTCGGCAAGATGTCGGCCAGCATCAAGATCTCCTCGTCCGACGCGCCGGCCGGGACCGGATAGGTGGACGTGTCAGCGAAAGGGACCCGCACATATTCGGCCTGAGTGCCGTCG
Source organism: Ilumatobacteraceae bacterium (assembly GCA_963720775.1). Lineage (GTDB taxonomy): Bacteria > Actinomycetota > Acidimicrobiia > Acidimicrobiales > Ilumatobacteraceae > JAENVT01. Next base: position 631,895 of record CAVRGR010000003.1, read on the forward strand.
ATGAGATGGCCGAGGATCCAGCCGCCACCGCCGACGCACTGGCCATACCGGGCTTGGCGACAGAACTGGCACGTGCCGCACGCCGTGATGCACGACACCAGCACCCGGTCACCGACCTTGACGTTCTTGACTTCGGCGCCGACCGCTTCGACGGTGCCGACGGCCTCGTGGCCGAGGATGCGACCGTCGGTCACTTCGGGAACGTCACCTTTGAGGATGTGCAGGTCGGACCCACAGATCGTGGTCGCATCGACCCGGACGATCGCATCGGTGTTGTCGATCAGGGAGGGCTTGGGTACGGCTTCCCAGGCCTTGTTGTCTGGGCCGTGGTACACCAGGGCGTGCATCACCGCTGTGGCTTCGGTGGTGTCCGCCGGCGCGGCAGGTGCTGTGGTGGGCGGTGCGAGTGTGGTCATGACCTTCCTCGAGTGTTCGTGAGGCGTCGAGCCCGAACGGGCGACAACCATTTTGGTCGTCCAGCCCGAACCAGGCGTCTCGTGTTGCCGCGCCAATCAAGCGCGCGTTGACCAGTCGATACCCAGCGCGCGGCGTCGTCAAACGTGAGAGTTTCGGGTAGGCGCTCGTCGGGTGTCGCCGTTGGGCCGGGTCCTTTCAGAGACCTTCTGGTGTTGCTATGCGTTGGGGTGGTCGATGTCCACGGGGGGTAGGTCCTCGACGTCTTGTTTTGTGATGTTGAGGCGGATGCCGTCGTCGACTGCAACGACGGCGTTGATGGGGATGGCCACTTCCTTGCGGCCCCACAGGTGTCCCTCTTGGAGCAGCACATGCGTCACATGATGGTTGCCTGGGTCGATCACGAGCCCTTGCACTTTTCCGATGTGGCCGTCGGTCGCGAGTACGTGCTGGCCGCGACGAACCGAGACCTCGCCAACGGGGACGGTGTCGTGGGTGACGGGCTGCGAGACGTTCCCCATGCCCATACCAACGCTGCCTACACCCATGCCGCCACCCATGGTCAGGCCACCCACGCGCATGCCAACCATGCCGTAGTACGGCCAGTAGAGCACTTGTCCAGCGCTGTAGCCGCCGTAGCCGCCGTCTCCGGGTAGGAACTCGGTTTTCTCGGCGGGGTCGAGTTTGTCGAACTCGGCTCGGGTGCAACGGATGTGGATCTCATCGCCTGTGACCTCGACGAGGTCGAGCGGGACGAGCCGGTCGGGTCCGCGTCGATGCTTGGGCTCGACGACGAGATGGGTGAGCACCCGAGCGACGGGGTCGACGACCACGCGGCTCACCTCACCACAGATCCCATCGGTACAGCTGGCGTCGACGCCGATCGTGAATTGCGTCGTGTCGGTCATGGTCAATCCTCTCTTCGTTGGACATGGTTCAGCGAGCGTGTTCGCATTGTTCGAACTTGACGGCGGCAGGTCACGTGAGGCACGGGTGTAGTCGTTCGTTCATGATCGGGCGAGTCAGCCGCTGCGGATGAGCGTGGAGCGAGTAGCAACATCGCGTTCCTCCCTGGAGGATGAGGAGGCGTCGAGCCCGTACGAGGCGACAAACCGCACTGCGGTCGTCTTGCCCGAACCAGGCGTCTCAGTGGTTTCTGCCACACCTGCGCTGCCGAGGTCCGGAGCATCGCTCCCGGAGGCTGCCCCAAGCTGCGAAACAGCATCCACACGGCTACGGGTTTCCACGTCGTGTCCCATGGAGCGTACCGCACCGATCACTCACCTCGGCGTCACGAACAAGATCGATCGCCCATGCACAACGATCGGCGAACCCGCGAAGCTGTCAGCACCGCGCGGGTGTATCGTCCGAACAGATCCGGGAAGAACCTTCACGGAGTCGGGTTCCGTCCAGATCTTCGGGATGCGCCCCTCGGCGTTGCTCCGGTCCTTGGTAGCGCATCGCTACACAAAGGAGTTCGAACATGGCCGTATTGGTCGTCGTTGCTGCCGCCATCGTGTTTCTGGTGTTGATCGGCGTGTCGATGTCGCTGCGAATCGTCAAACAGTACGAAGAAGGCGTGCTCTTCCGCCTCGGCCGGGTGGTCGGAGTGAAGAAGCCCGGACTGAACGCGATCGTGCCGATCATCGACGTGCTGCGGCGGGTCTCACTGCGCATCGTCACGATGCCGATTCAATCCCAGGGCATCATCACCCGAGACAACGTGAGCGTCGACGTGTCAGCTGTCGCTTACTACCGAGTGGTCGACGCCACCAAGTCTGTGGTGGCCATCGAGAACGTCGCGTCCGCCATCAACCAGATCGCCCAGACGACGCTGCGTAAGGTCGTCGGCCAACACAGCCTCGACGAGACGTTGGCCGAGACCGACCGCATCAACGTCAACATCCGCGAGATCCTCGACGTGGCCACCGAAGACTGGGGCGTGGTGGTCACGCTCGTCGAACTGAAAGACATCCAACTTCCCGACAGCATGAAGCGGGCCATGGCGCGCCAGGCCGAAGCGGAGCGGGAGAAGCGGGCCAAGATCATCGCCGCCGAAGGCGAATCGCTGGCCGCCGCCGCGTTGGGCGACGCGTCCGACACGATGATGGCGCACCCCTTGGCGTTGCAGCTCCGCAACCTGCAGAGCCTGGTGGAGATCGGTGTCGACAAGAACACGACAGTCGTCTTCCCTGCCCCGCTCATGAGCACCATCCAGGAGTTGGGCGCGTTCTTGACGCGCGAAGGCAACGCCGGCGCCGCGATGGCATCTGCCCGCCCCGCCCCGCCACAACCTGAGACCAGCGGAGCCCCCACTCAGGGAGCATCGTCGACCTGACCAAGACCAGCCCGCCATGACAGCGCTCGTCCATCACTGGGCCGACAGCGACGGCCGCACGCTACTGCTGGGACCGCGCACCCGGCGATGGCGTCGATGTGCTGCGTCGCGTGAACAGCAGTCGAAGTCCACCGAGGCCGAGAAGGCAGCCTGCGATGAGTGCCAGCGCTGTCGGGTCATCTATCGCCAGTTGGACGAAGACCACGACGATCGCCGCTGCGCACGCGACCGACCCGACGTGTCCGAGCATCTTGTCGCTCAACTGTTCAGACGTTCGGGCGTGGAGATGATTGATGAGCCCGAACACGGCGAGGAACGTGGCTGACCCGAACGCGAGGAGCTCGTTGAGGCCGGGAAGCATGGCGAACGCGGCGCCGAACACTGCGAGCATGAACACGGCGGTGGTGGGAAGACCTCGCACGGTCCGTCCCAACCGTGCCGGGACTTCGTGGGCGTCGCTTAGATCGCGGACCAAGCGAGCGGTGGAGTACAGCGTGGCGTTGATCGCCGAGGACGTCGCGAGCAGAGCCGCTCCCGTTGCCAGCCACCGTCCCAGCGTTCCGAGCGCTTCCTGCCCGACCGTCGCGAAAGCCACCTCGCGCTGAGCCACGAGCAGTTGATCCGGAACGAGCATCTGCGCACCCAGCGTCACGAGCACATAGATCCCGATGACGGAGAGCACCGAGAAGTAGAGCGCGCGTGGCAGCGTGCGGTCAGCGTGGTCGATGTCGTCGTAGTCGTAGGAGAGCAGCTCGAAGCCCTCGTAAGCGACGAAGATCGACGCTGCTCCCACGAACACCCCGACGTAGCCCTTGTCGGGGAGAGGACCGAGTCGCTGCGACGACCACGAGGACAGCCCGATTCCAGTGATGACCCCGAGGATCAAGAGCTTGGCCACCACCACGCCATCCTCGGTGATCCTCGAAGCGCCGGCGCCGCGTGTGTTGATCACCCAGAAAGCGACGAGGACCGCCACCGCAGCGAACCGAGCGGCGAGATCACCGGTGTGGACGATCCCGGCGGCGTAGTGACCGAACGTGAAGGCGTACACGGCGAGGGCCACGATGTAGCCGAGGATCAAGAACCAGCTGGTGATCGCGGCGAGTTGCGGGTGACCCGCCTCACACAGGTAGGCATACGGACCGCCCGATCGGCCCGCTCGACGCGTGAGCGCGGCGTACGCGTGGGCGGTGAGGAGCGCAACAGCACCAGCCAGCACGAAGCACACGAAGGCGAGATGACCGGCGAGCTGAGCCGTGACCCCCAACACCGAGAAGATCCCGCCACCGATCATCCCGCCGATCGCCATCGCCGAGGCGTCTCGGAACCCGAGCTTCCCGCGTGCACGCCGGCGATGACGCTCGGTCTGCGGGTGGAACGGACCCCCACTTGCCGCGGCGCCGGAAGGGTTGGTCACGGTTGCGTCACTCTCGCCCCCACTCGGGATGCGGGATCGCCGGGGTCCGGGGCAATACCGGTTCTGTTCTGTCTGCTCCCGACAACCGCCGAGGATGCGTGTCACACTGTACCGCCAGCCAAACGGACACTCGAGGCAAGTCGGTTACGGTGGATGTGGCGTGTCGAGGATGTGGTAGGCGAGCAGCTTGATCCGGTCGTTGACGAGGAACCAGGCGAGCGCGTAGCCCCACACGAACAGGGCCCAGCCCCAGCCGAGTGGTGTCATGAACACGCCGTAGACGGCGATCAGGGTGGCGACTGCTTGGGTGCCGAACACGGCGATGAGCAACACCCGTGCGGGGCGGATGGACCAGAACGGCCCGCGTGTGCGGGTGAGGAAGATGGTCAGGTGCCCGGCGACGGACAGCTTGAGGTACATCAGGGTCTGGACATGATCCTGGTCGAGGTGGAAGACCCGCTCACCGAGGTAGAACAGGCCGAACGCCGACAAGACCCCAATGACACCGAGGACGGTGGAGATACCGAGAACGAGTCGCATGTTCCAGGCTTCGGGCTGGTCGCGGTAGCGGACGTTGTCGTAGGCGATCGACAGGATCGCGCCGTCATTGAGCAGCGCCAGCATGACGATCATGATCGCGGTGACCGGGTAGTAGTTGAAGACGAGGATCGCGAGGGTCATGAACAGGACGACTCGTAGCGTTTCGGCGATGCGGTAGATCGCGTAGCTGTTCATCCGTTGGAAGATCTTTCGGCTCTCTTTGACTGCGTCGATGATCACTGATAGGCCAGGCGTGGTGAGCACGATCGCCGCGGCGGCGCGGGCTGCGTCGGTCGCCCCGGACACGGCGATGCCGCAGTCGGCCTTCTTCAGCGCCGGTGCGTCGTTCACTCCGTCGCCGGTCATGCCGACGATGTGGCCGCGTCGTTGGAGGACATCGATGATGTGGAACTTGTGTTCGGGGAAGACCTGCGCGAAGCCGTCGGCCTGTTCGATCGAGTCGGCCACCGCAGCGGTCTCGTCGTCATGGCCGTCACCGAGCACAGTTGCGTCGAGGATGTTCGTGCCCATGCCAAGCTTGCTGGCAGTTTCCTTGGCGATGGCCAGTTGGTCGCCGGTGACCATCTTGATCGTCACGCCCATCTTCTTGGCCGTCGCGATCGTCGCTTCAGCGTCATTGCGCGGAGGATCGAAGAGCGGGAGCACTCCCAGGAACTTCCAGTCACCGTTGCCGTCGGCGCGGGCGACCCCGAGTGATCGGAACCCTCGGGTCGCGAACGCGCTCACAGCGTCATCGACAGCGGATTGCACGTCGGCGGCGTTGGCCGCCAACTCCAGGATCACCTGTGGGGCGCCCTTGGTGACCTTGAAGGAATCGCCGTTGCTGTCGGTGACGGTGGCCTCGGTCCGTTTGTGGACCGGGTCGAACGGTTGGAAGTGGTCGACCTGGTATGGGTCGAGGTCGTGTTGGTCGTTGAGACCGCCCAGCACGGCCAGGTCGATGACGTCGTCGTTGTCGGCGCGTGATGCCAACGCTGCGCACAGCACGACCTGCTCGGCGGGTACGTCGTCGACGGTGAACGCGTCACCGAGCGTCAACGTGTTCTGGGTGAGGGTGCCAGTCTTGTCGGCGCACAGCACATCGACGCCGGCCAACTCCTCGATCGCCACCAATTTGCTGACGATCGCCTTCTTCTTGGCAAGGAGTCTGGCCCCGACCGCCATCGTCACCGACAGCACCGTCGGCATGGCGACCGGGATCGCGGCCACGGTCAGCACGAGCGCAAACTGCAAGGTGGTCAGGATCCGGTCACCGCGGATCACCGAGGCGAGGATGATCACCGACACCAACCCGACGGCGAGCGCGATCAGGTAGTTGCCGATCTTCAAGACGGCCTTCTGGAAGTGGCTGACGGTGTGAGCGTCCTGAACGAGCTCGGCGGTCTTGCCGAAGTAGGTGTTCGCGCCGGTGGCGTAGACCAGTGCGCCTATCTCACCCTGGCGGATGATCGAGCCGGAGAAAACGGCGTCGCCGGACTTGCGGGTCGCGGGGAGCGACTCGCCGGTCAGCGCGGACTGGTCGACCTCGACGGGATCGCCCGCCAGCAGCCGTGCGTCTGCGGGGACGATGTCGCCGAGGCGGAGGCGGATGATGTCGCCGGGGACGAGATCACGAGCCGGCGGTGTGGTCCACGTTCCGTCACGTCGAACCCGTGCGATCACGGCCAGGTTGGCCTTGAGGGCATCGATGGCGTTGCCAGCCTGGCGTTCCTCCCAGAACCCCACGACCGCGTTGGACAGCAACAGGATCAGGATGATGAAGAAGTCGGCCCAGTGGCCGACCACCGCCGAGAGGATCACCGCGATCTCGATCATCCACGGGATCGGGCCCCAGAAATAGGTGAGGAACTTGAGCAGTGGGTTGGTCTGGTGCTCTTCGATTTCGTTCGGCCCGTAGCGGGCGAGTCGGTTCTCCGCTTCGGTCTGCGTGAGCCCGTCGGGCGTTACGGCCAGGGCCTTCTCGACCGCGGCGACCGGCATCGTCTGCAAGTTGGGCTCGTGATCGGTGGGCAATGCTGGTTGGGTGCTCATCGCGACTCTCGTCTCGCCATTGCAAGTTCACGATCTCGGGCAGGTGCAGGCCATGCTCGCCCATGGACCTCTCCGTTGGCCACATCGGTGAGAATCAAGATGTGGTCCGCCGCGACCTCGGTTTGGCAGATCAGGTTGACGACCTGGTGTCCGGGCAGGAGGCGGTGGTTGTGTCGGTCCCGGCCGATCTGCGAAGAGAGGCATGGGACCTCCTTGGAGAGACGGGAGTGTCCGGAGCAACACTCCTTCGATCGCAACCTAGAGCCGTGAGTACGCCCGAACCAGAGGCGAAGGTCCTGCCGACGACGCAACCGATCGACCCCGCCCGTACACGCGCTGTCTGCGTTGTTCGGCCTCGCTCGTCGCGGTGTCGTGTTCGCCGAGCCCGACTGATTCGCTGAGCCCGAATCTCGCTCGAGCGCTACTGTCGGCTCATGACCACGAGGCGGCAGCAGTGCAGGGTGCCGCCCGACGCGATGTTCGGCGGAGCATGCTGACGGTCACTTTGAACCCGGCGCTGGACGTATGCGCGTACATTCCTGTGGTCCAGCCGGATCGAAAGATGCACTGCAGCAAAGTGACCATCGATTCGGGTGGCGGAGGCATCAACGTCGCCCGCGTCGCGGTTCGCATGGGCGCCGCCGCCAGAGCAGTGACCTTCCTCGATCCGGCGTCCAGTGAGCAGTTCGTCCAGCTGCTCGCCGCTGAAGATGTGCCCTTGGAGGTGATCTCGGCGTCCGGACCGCTTCGGGAAAGCTTCACCGTGACAGAGACGTCGACCGGCCGGCAGTACCGGTTCGTCCTGCCTGGTCCGAGGATCGATTCCGATGACTTCGACACTGGCATGGTCCGCATCGCTGAGCTGTGCGTCGGTGAGGCATTGGTCGTGGTGAGCGGCTCGTGCCCTCCCGGTGTCTCAACGGCGGATGTCGCTCGACTTGTCGACGTTGTGCGCGCTGGCGGCGCCGAGGCCATCGTCGACATCTCGGGCGACATGTTGGGAACCGTTGCGGCGGCTGGCGTGAGGCTGATCAAACCAAGCGTGCACGAGCTTTCCGTATGCGTCGGTGAAGAGCTGAACGGAAACGTCGAGATCGAGCGGGCCGCCCGTCGGCTCCTCGCGAGCGGTCCGACCGGGGCCATCTTGGTGTCGCTCGGCGCGGCCGGCGCGCTGTTGGTGCGCGTGGACGCTGAGACCGTGTGGCTTCACGCCCCGCACGTGCGGCCGGTCAGTACGGTCGGGGCCGGCGACAGCCTTGTCGCCGGATTGGCCGTGGCGCTCCAACGAGGGGCCACGCTGGTCGATGCCGCGCGACTTGGTGTCGCCGCTGGATCGGCGGCGACCTTGGCGACCGGTACCGGGCTGTGCCAAACCACAGACATCCAACGACTGCTCCCGCAGGTGCTGGTCAGCGCACTCGCCACCTGAGCGCCGCGACGGGACCACCGTTCGATGCTGTTGTGGCGAGGTGTCCGTCCAGGTGCCCGAGCCCGCCCAATGGTGGGAGACTCCGTCGATGAAGGTCTTCGAAGGTGTACAGCAACCCGGTCAGGTGTGGTCCAACCTCAATACTCCCACGCTCTATGAACACACGGTTCGCCGCTATGAGGGGATGATCTCCCATCTGGGACCCCTGGTGGTGCGAACGGGTCAGTACACGGGGCGCTCACCCAACGACAAGTGGATCGTCGACGAGCCCGGCAGCCGCGCCGATGTCTGGTGGGGTGCCGTCAACCAGGCGATGAAGGAGGACAGCTACGAGCGACTGCGGGCCCGCCTGATGGCCTATCTCCAGCAACGTGAGCTGTTCGTCCAGGACTGTTACTCGGGAGCTGATGAGCGTCACCGTTTGAGGGTGCGCATCGTCACCGAACGAGCATGGCAGAGCATGTTCGTCCGCAACATGTTCATCCAGGAGCATGACCCCCAGGTGTTGGAGGCCTTCGAGCCCGAGTTCACGCTGATCGATGCGCCGGGCTTCCATGCCGTGCCGGAGATCGACGGGACGCGCAGCGAGGTCTTCATCGCCGTCCACCTCGGACGCAAGGAGGTCATCATCGGCGGCACGGAGTACGCCGGTGAGATCAAGAAGGCGATGTTTTCGGTCATGAACTACCTGCTGCCCAAGCAAGGGATCATGGCGATGCATGCGTCGGCCAATCACGCTCCTGGTGACCCGGACAACTGCGCCATCTTCTTCGGTCTCTCCGGTACCGGCAAGACGACGTTGTCGGCGGACCCGAAGCGGGTGCTGATCGGCGACGACGAGCATGGCTGGGGCGATAGCGGTGTGTTCAACTTCGAGGGCGGCTGCTACGCGAAGGTCATCCGCCTGAGTCCGACCGGTGAACCGGAGATCTACAACACCACACGCCGGTTCGGAACGATCCTCGAGAACGTCGCGATCGATCCGGTCAGTCGGCGCATCGACCTCGACAGCGAGGTCTACACCGAGAACACTCGCGCCTCTTATCCGTTGTCGCACATTCCGAACGCCTCGGAGACGTCGATGGGCGGTCACGCCAAGGTCGTCATCATGCTCACCGCCGACGCCTTCGGCGTGCTTCCTCCCATTGCCCAACTCACGCCGGAACAGGCGATGTACCACTTCATCTCCGGCTATACGGCCAAGGTTGCCGGCACCGAGCGCGGAGTCACCGAGCCGCAGGCGACGTTCAGTGCTTGCTTCGGGGCGCCGTTCATGGTGCTTCCGCCTTCGGTGTACGCGGAGCTCTTGGCGAACAAGATCCGCGAGCACGGCTCGAAGACCTATCTGATCAACACCGGCTGGACGGGCGGGCCCTACGGTGTGGGCGAGCGCATGAACCTCGCCCACACGCGGGCGATGGTCGATGCCGCGCTCAACGACGGGTTTGACGGTGTCGAGTTCCGGCTCGACCCGTTCTTCGGTGTGTCGGTGCCAACGAAGGTGGCCGGCGTGCCCGACGAGGTGCTCGACCCCCGTTCGAACTGGGCCGATCCGTCGGCCTACGACGAGCAGGCTGCCAAACTGGCCGGCATGTTCGAGGCCAACTTCGCCAAGTTCGCGGACTCCACCTCCGCCGAGGTGCGCGCCGCCGGCCCGACCGTGACCCCTCGCTGACATCCTCACGGTGTGACCTTCTCGGGTAAGGCCGCGGCTGGCAGTTCCGGCATGGCTGACGGTGTCTCGGGCCGGGTGCCGATCGATGGACTTGGTGACGCGCTTCGACGTCAGCGTCCGAGGCTGGCGACCATGGTCGCCTTGATGGTGTGGAGCCGGTTTTCCGCCTGGTCGAACACGATCGAGGCGGGTGATTCGAAGACCTCCTCGGTCACCTCGAGGGCGGAGAGGCCCCACTTGTTGTGGAGTTGTCGTCCGATCTCCGTCTCGGTGTTGTGGAGGGAGGGCAGGCAGTGCATGAACTTGACGTCGGGGTTGCCCGTCGCGTTCATGGTGTCGGCGTTGACCTGGTAGGGCAGGAGCTGCTTGATCCTGGTCTCCCAGGCCGAGGCCGGTTGGCCCATCGACACCCAGATGTCGGTGTAGAGGAAGTCGGCTCCCTCGACCGCGCCTACGACGTCTGTTCCGATGTGGATCCGGGCGCCTGACGCTGCGGCGAGGTCGCGGGCGGTGGTCTGGACAGCGGACGTGGGCCACAGATCCTCGGGGGCGGCGATCCGCACGTCCATTCCGAGGAGGGCGCCGGTGACCAGCAGCGAGCTGGCCGTGTTGTTGCTGGCATCGCCGAGATAGCAGTACCGCACCCGGTCGAGCGCTTTGGTCGTGTGATCACGCATGGTCAGGATGTCTGCGAGCATCTGCGTCGGGTGCCATTGGTCGGTCAGCCCGTTCCAGACTGGGACGCCGGCGTATCTGCCCAGGGTCTCGACGGAGTCCTGGGAGAAGCCGCGGTATTCGATGCCGTCGTACATGCGACCCAGCACCCTGGCCGTGTCCTTGATCGACTCCCCGCTGCCGATGTGGGTTCCCTCGGGGCCGAGGTAGGTGACACGCGCGCCCTGGTCGTAGGCGCCGACCTCGAAGGCCGCCCGGGTGCGGGTGGAGGCCTTTTCGAAGATCAGGGCAATGTTGCGGCCCACGAGGCGCTGGCGTTCGGTTCCCGTTCGCTTCTCCTCGCGTAGCCGGGCGGCCAAGTCGATGATGGCCAGGAACTCAACCTTGGTGAGATCTGTCTCCTTGAGGAGGCTCCTGCCGTGCAGACGGCTGATGTCGGTGCTCTCGGTCCTGGTCATCGTCAGGCCGGGTCTCGCTGGATCGGACAGGTCATGCAGCGGGGACCGCCCCGGCCCCGACCGAGCTCGGCCCCCGCCACGCCCACCACCTCGATGCCGTGCTTGCGGAGCATCGTGTTGGTGGCGACGTTGCGCTCGTAGCCCATGACGACACCAGGCGCGACGGCCAGGAAGTTGGTCCCGTCGTCCCATTGCTCGCGTTCCGCTGCCCGAATGTCCTCGTTCGTGGTGAGCACTGTGATCTCCGGGACCTCGAGGATCTCGGCCAGGGTGTCCCACAGGCTGCGGTTGTGGGAGATGGTGAGCCGGTCGGGTTGGTCGCCTTCGGAGATGGTCCAGCTCCGGAGCTCACGGTCGAAGTACGGGTAGAGCACGAACGTGTCGGTGTCGACCATCGACATCACCGTGTCGAGGTGCATGAATGCGTGGCTGTGGGGAAGCTCGATGGCCACGACCTTCGTTGCCTGCGCAGCATCGAACAGTGCGTGGGCGACGAGTTCGACCGCCATCGGCGTGGTGCGCTCACCCATGCCGATGAGAACGGCGCCATGGCCGATGACGTGGACGTCTCCGCCTTCCAGGGTCGCCGGCTGATAGATGTGGTCGTCGCCGCCGTAGTAGGTGACGAAGTCGGCGCTGGTGAACATCGGGTGGAACTGGTAGATCGCCCGGGTGTGCAGCGACTCGCGCTGGCGGGCCGGCATGGCCATCGGATTGATGGTCACACCGCCGTAGATCCAACACGAGTTGTCGCGCTGGAACAGGTGATTGGGTAGCGGGGTGAGTATGAAGTCGTCCGCCGTGGAGCATGTCCCACTTGAGGCTGTGGGTTCGCAACGGATGCAAGTCGGCTTTGAGGATCCCGCCGACCATGAATTCGGCTAGTGCCACGCCGTCGAGATCATCGAACAGACGCCGGACGGGATCGACCAGGGAGGGGCCCAGCATCTCGGGGGTGCAGACCCGGTCGAGCACGAAGTCCCGGCCACCGGGAAGGTCGAGCGTCTCGGCCAGGAGCTGGCCGTAGTAGTGAACCCTGACGCCTTTGTCCCGCAAACGCTCGGCGAACGCGTCGTGCTCCTCTTTCGCCTTCGACGCCCACATCACGTCGTCGAACAGCAACGACTTGATGTTGTCGGGGGTGAGTCGGGAAAGTTCGAGCCCGGGGCGGTGGACGATGGCCTGGCGGAGCCGGCCGATCTCGGATCCAACGTTGAACGTCATGGTGATTCCTTCCGTGGCTCTCTGGAGTCTCCGTCGCGGTGGTCTGTGTTATTGGCTCGCTGCGTCCGATGTGGACAACTCGACGGCTGCCTCCCGGGAAGGGCTGTCCACGGGTTCGCTGGCCTCACCGAGACGCTCTCGGCGGGCGTTCAAGAACGCGAAGAGGATGAGCCCTGCCAGGATCACGACGAGGGCCTGGTACACGACTTGGTAGCCCGATGCGAACGTCACCCACATCGAGAACAGGACGCTCGCACCGGCGACCGAAAGATCGCGGGCCAGGGCCCACCCCTGCACCTTCCGGCGACGTGAGACGAGGTAGGTCAACTGGGCGATGGCCGAGACGAAGTAGGGGATGGCCACTGTCACCACGGTGAGGTCGACCAGGTAGGTGAAGATCGTGAGGCCGGAGGACGTGGTGTAGCGCCACAGCATGAGCAGTGACGGCAGCACGGTCCCGACCACGATCCCGAACCAGGCCGTGCCCTTGCGGTCGATCCAGGCGAAGGGCCGGGGAAAGAGGTCGTCCTCGGCGATGGCCCGCGATGTCTCGGTGACGATCAGAGACCAGCCGTTCAAGGCCCCGATGCCCGAGACGACCGCCACTGCGGCGATGAATCTCCCCGCCCAGGCTTCGTGGGGGAAGATGGACTGGAAGGCGTTGACGAACGGTGACCCAGTCTTGACAAGCGTGTCGTGGTCGACGAGTCCCATCACGGCAGCCGTCACCAGCACGTACAGGACGGCGCTGAGCGCCGTGCCGATCAGTGAGGCGCGACCGACGTTGATCCGAGGGTCCTTGACCCGCTTGGCCGTGATCGCTGCCGCCTCGACGCCGATGAAGGAGAACAGCGCCACCCCGGCGGCGATCCCGATACCGCTGTAGAGACTCCCGCCCGAAGCGTTGAACGCGCCGAAATTGGCGCTGGTCACAAAGAACCATCCGACAACCCCGACGAACAGCAGCGGAAGGAACTTCAGGACGACGGTGACATTCTGGAACCACGCCATCTGGCGCACCCCGACCAGGTTGACGACGGCCGGTATCCACAGCCCCACCAAGGCGATCAACCAGTTCTCCATGCCGGTCGGATGATTGAAGCTGAACAGGGCGTCGACGTACAGCACCCACGACGAGACGATGGCCGCGTTGCCGGCCCAGGTCTGGACCCAGTAGCACCAGCCGACGAGATAGCCGGCGAAATCGCCGAACTCGTGCCGGGCGTAGGCGTAGAGCCCGCCGTCGCTGTTCGGCACCCGCTTCGTGAGCTGGCCGAACAGGACCGCAAGGAGCATCGCGCCGACGGCGATGACGGCCAAGACGACGATTCCCATCGTGCCCGCGCCGGCCAGCACCGCAGGCATGGTGAACACGCCAGTCCCCACGATGCTTCCGATCACCAGCGCGGTCGCCGAGGTCAGCCCGAGCGCATGAGCCTTCTCCTCGTTCCGAGTGGACAGCGGTTGGGCAGGAGGCATCGGTTGTGCCGGGCTCGGCCGATCAGCGATGAGAGACATGATGCCTCCTCGAAAGGCTGGAGTGTGGAGAGCAACACTCGTTTGAGCGCAACGTAGAGCCGTCAATTCGCCCGAACCAGAGGCGAAAGTCCCTCGACGGCGCGCCAGGGTCGTGGTCAGACTCGTGCCGGTCTGCTCATCGTGCCGACGTACGCGTTGTTCGCCGTGACAGTTTCGGGTGGGCGGTTGTCGGGTATCACCGTTGGGGGTTGCACGACGTGAAGGTCGCGCTTCCAGATGGAATGGAGCCGACATGGGCGAGAGCGAACGAGGCCACCCGGCACAGCCCGGGCCGGCGCCCGCACACGTCGCTACCGGTGACGCGGGCGACGAGTTGGGTCGGGCACGGTCAACGACGGTGTTGATCGCCGTGGAGGACTCGGAATCGGAATCGGTCAGCGTCGTCCGGACGGCTCATCGTCTGTTCGGTGATGACGCTCGCTACTTGGTGATCAACGTCGGCAGCGGGCCATACTCCAACATGGGTTGGGCTTACGTCTCGCCGGTCATGTCCCCAACGAATTGGTACCCGCCCGTGAACGCCGAACAGGTCGGGGAGATGGTCGATGCGGCCAGCGGACGAGCCGAGCAGCGGGCAGCCGATAGCGCAGATCTGGCGTCGATTGGTGATGTGACTGCGCTCGGCGAAGTCGGCGACCCTGCCACCGCGATCGTGACGGCTGCACATCAACACGGTGCCGACGTTGTCGTCATCGGATCACATGACCGACCCTGGTTCACCAAGCTGTTCAGGGGGTCAGTCGGCGACGACGTCCTGCGCGACGCAGACCTCCCCGTGCTGGTTGTCAAGTAGAGATCGTCGAAGGTTCGCCGGCTCGTGATCACGCCTGACTCGTAGGGTTTGAAGTGCCGATCGTTCTTGTCTTTGCTTGCGTGTTGTTGGCCGCTGTCCTTGTGTCGGCATTGGCCAAGCGGACAATCCTGTGAGGAATCGATCGAGTTCCCCAGCGGTCAGGGCTCTCGCCGGGTGAGCTGGAGGACTCGTCATTGAGTCGTCACGTCCGGTGTGGTTTGGGTTGCGACGAGTCGGGGTATCTCAAATCGCGCGACGCACGATCTCCGTGTAGCTGCGCCTGGAGATGAACGATGACCTACTCAGGCTGGTCGATGCCAGAGGTGTGGAACCCGCCAGGATGGACCGGCGGCACGGCGAAGGCCGCGCCAACTGCGACCGAACGAGCCCATGCAGACGTGGTGGTGATTGGTTCGCACACGCATGGCTGGTTGAGCCATGGGTCTGTTGGTTCGGTTGAGGTCGAGATCTTGGGCGACGCCGACTTCGCTGTGCTCGCCGTCAAGTAGGTGTCCGTCGAACCTGGCAACAGTTGGGTCGGCGGCGGCAGTTCGCCAACCCGGTCATGGCTGTAATGCAGAACGTGAACCACCTGGATCGACAAGCCGCGCGACGATGGAGCGCGAAATGAGATCCTCATGTTGGTAGCCGGTGTTGACGTCGGCGGGACCAACATCGAGGTCGGGCTCGTTGACGACAAGCATTGTGTTCGCGAGCGCGACAAGCGTGACACCCCTCGGTCGAGCCCTGAGAAGATCGCGCGGACGATCGTGAAGCTGATCGAGGGTCTCGGTGAGGTGCCTTCAGCGATCGGGATCGGTATCCCTGGCGTGATCCACAAGGGTCGTGTCCTAGAGGTGCCGAACCTTGCCGGCTGGAACGATTCGTTCGACATCGTCGGCGTGATCGAGGACCGCTTTGGTGTGCCGGTTGCGCTTGGCAACGACGCCAATGTCGGTCTGCTCGGGGAGTGGCTTGCCGGCGCCGCGGTCGGTGTTGACGACGTTCTCGGTGTGTGGTTGGGCACCGGTATCGGGGGAGGGCTGATTCTCGACGGACGCCCGTTTCTCGGGTCGCGTGGTTCGGCGGGCGAGATCGGCCATGTCATCACCCACTACGGCGGCGCGCTGTGCACGTGTGGTCGACGCGGCTGCATCGAGGCTTACGCCGGCCGGCGGTCGCTGGCTGCCATCGTCTCGTCGATGGTCGACGCCGGGCGACACACGTCGCTGTTCGAGATACAGCGCGACGAACACAAGTCGAAGTTGACCTCGAAGGTGTGGGCTCGAGCACTCGACGAGGGTGACGAGCTCGCCGTGGAGCTGTTCGACATGGCCATCGAGGTGGTTGCCGGGGGAATCGGGTCGGTGATCAACCTGGTCGATGTCCAGCTCGTGGTCATCGGCGGGGGGATGGCGGAGAAGCTCGGTCAGGATCTCGCCGATCGCATCGCCCGCGAGGCCCACCCATGGATCCTGCATCCCAGCCCGAAACTGAAGTTCGTCGTTGCAGCGCTCGGAGACGACTCCGGCATCGTCGGCGCGGCGTCCATCGGGCGCGCTCGTCTGCTCGACACCTGACCACATCGAAGGAGCGCAACATGGAGGTTCGAGTCGGTCCGGCGGCGGTCACGATTCACAGCGATACCGAGTTCGCGGTGTCGGAGATCAACGGCGAGATGTCCTCGGCCAGCGAGCAGGGCTACTTTGCTTCCGACACTCGGCTGGTGTCGGGCTACCGCTTGAAGCTCTGCCGACAGCGACCTACCCTCTCGAACTCCTCAGCGGTGGAGAGTCATTCGGCGCGATTCGAGTTCACCAACCCTGTCCTGCTCGGTACCGACGGAATCGAGATCCCGGCGCGCTGCTTGCATCTGCGTCTCGATCGTACGATCGGCCATGGCATTCACGAGGACTATGACTTGACCAACTTCAGTCGCAGACCCGTGGCTGCAAGCCTCGAGGTGAGCATCGAATCGGACTTCGCCGACCTCTTCGACGTCAAGGGCGGACGGGCTGTGCGACGCGGTTCGTTGCAGAGCAAGTGGGACGAGCGTGCTGGTCGCCTCATCACTCGCTACCACAACGGTGACTTCAAACGGGCGATCGCGTTCCGCGTCGAGAAAGCCGACTCGGAGCCCGAGTTCGCCAACGGCGGGATCATGTTCCGGCTGAACCTCGAGCCGGGTCAGTCGTGGCACACGTGTGTGCTGTGGCGACCGATCCTCGACGGCTCCGAACCCGAGCACCCGCCGCGGGCGTGCCACAACCTGGTCGGCGACACCGATCGCGATCGCATCCAACGAGCATGGGTCGCCCAGACCACGCAGATCACCGCCGGCGACCCCGACGTGACGGCGACCGTTCGTCAATCGATCGACGATCTGGCCGGATTGCGCATGCATCGCCACGACGTCGACGCCAGTGATGCTCAGGCATCCGGCAAGCACCTCGACCTGTGGGTCCCTGCGGCCGGGGTACCTTGGTTCGTCACCCTGTTCGGGCGCGATGCGTTGACCGTGTCATTTCAGACGTTGTCGCTCACGCCTCGGTTGGCGCTAGGAAGCTTGCGAGCCCTCGGCGCGCTCCAAGCCGACGCGTATGACGACAACCGTGACATGCAACCCGGAAAGATCGAGCACGAGGTGCGTTACGGCGAGCTCGCCGCGTTGCATCTCGTGCCCCACACCCCCTACTTCGGCTCGCACGAAGCGACCAGCCTGTACGTCCTCGTGGCCGCGCTGGCGTGGCGCTGGCGCGCCGATCGGGACGCCCTCGACGCCCTGCGGGCACATGTCGAGCGGGCGCTGTCATGGATCGATGCCGATGGCGACGTCGATGGTGACGGCCTCCAGGAGTACCAGACCCGCTCACCCACGGGTTACTACAACCAAGGGTGGAAAGACTCCCCTGACGCGATCGTCGGTGCCGATGGGGAACGGTCGAAACTGCCCATCGCCTTGTGCGAGCACCAGGGCCTGGTTGTCGCCGCCAAGCGCGCCTGGGCCGAGATCCTTCATGACGTCTATGGAGATTCCGTCGAGGCGGCTCGACTTCTGTCTGAGGCCGCTCGACTCGCCGACGCCATCGAGTCACGGTTTTGGTGGGAGGACGAGGGCACCTACTACCTCGGTCTCGACGGCGACAAGCAGCCGATCCGCGCCGTGGCCTCAAACGCTGGTCACCTGTTGTGGGCGCGCGCAATCGGTCCGGAACGAGCTCGGCGCGTCGCTACGCGACTGTTGGCCGGCGACATGTGGAGCGGTTGGGGGATTCGCACCTTGTCGGCCGGCCATGTCGCCTACAACCCGTTCTCCTACCAGGTCGGGTCGGTGTGGCCGCATGACAACGCCATCATCGCCGCGGGATTCCACAACTACGGCCTCGACGCCGAAGCATCCCAAGTAGCGCGAGGGCTGTTCGACGCCGCCGCCCGATTCGACTCCCGGCGACTTCCCGAACTGTTCGCCGGCCTCGAACGCGACGCAGGTAGCTTCCCCGTCCAATACCTCGGAGCCAACGTTCCCCAGGCCTGGTCATCCGCAGCCGTCGTGCACCTCATCAGTGTGTTCGCCGGACTGGAAGCCGACGCCCCCAACCACATCCTTCGACTTCGTCCCGCCCTACCGCCCTGGCTCGGCGATCTCCATCTCGACAACCTCACCGTCGGCGACTCAGCGGTCGACCTCCACATCACCAGAGCCCCCGACGGAACACACGCCGTCGACATCGGCGAACGTCACGGCGAACTCGAGGTGATCCTTGACAGCGATGCTTCGAACATCCCGAGCCAGACTCTGTCGAGCTCACCATGAGAGTCACCAGCGACGGCCCGGAGCAGATCGATCCGCTGGCGGGCAAGCCGGCGCCGGACGCGTGTCGTCTTCGGCACCTCGGGTCATCGCGGCTCGTCATCGCGGCTGAGCTTCAATGAAGCGCACGTCCTGGCGATCAGCCAGGCAATCTGTCTCTACCGTCGTTCCAATGAGATAGATGGCCCGCTCTATGTCGGTTGGGATACCCATGCGCTGTCGGAGCCCGCTCGGGTCAGCGTGCTCGAAGTGCTGTCGGCCAATCTGGTGGATGTCATGATCGACGTTCACGATGGTGTCACTCCCACGCCGGTGATCTCGCACTCGATCCTCACGTACGCGTCCGAGACATGACCAGCGGAGAGCCGGCAACCGATGTCGACCTGGAACGGCTCCAACACGACTCGTTCAACTACTTCGTGAATGAGGCGAATCCTGAAAACGGGCTGGTCATCGACAAGACGGCGCCGAACTGGCCGGCGAGCATCGCCGCCACCGGTCTCGCACTCGCGGCGTATCCGGTGGGAGTCGAGCGCGGCTTCATGTCACACGCCGCCGCGTTGGAACGAACACTGCGAACACTGCGGTTCTTCTGGAGCAGCCCTCACGGCCCGGAGCCGGACGCCACCGGTTACAAAGGCTTCTACTATCACTTTCTCGACATGCGGTCGGGCCGGCGCGTTTGGCAATGCGAAGTGTCTACGGTGGACAGCACGTTCCTGCTGGCCGGGGCGTTGACAGCGGGACTGTATTTTGGAGCCGATACGGCCGACGAGCGAGAGGTGCGCGCGTTGGCCGATGCGCTGTATCGCCGAGCCGATTGGCTATGGGCACAAAATGAAGGCACGACCGTCACGCATGGATGGACACCCGAACGCGGCTTCATCACCTACCGATGGGAGGGCTACGACGAGGCGTTGCTGCTGTACGCGTTGGGGCTCGGCTCACCCACGCATCCACTGCCCGACACCAGCTACGCCGCCTGGTGCTCGACATACGCGTGGAAGCGGATCTACGGGCATGAGTATCTCTACGCCGGGCCATTGTTCACCCACCAGCTCTCGCACATCTGGATCGACTTTCGCGGGATTCAGGATGCTTTCATGCGCGGTAGGGGCATCGACTATTTCGAGAACAGCCGCCGTGCGACCTATGTGCAACAGCAGTACGCGATCGACAACCCACTGAACTTCGAGGGCTACGGACGCGACTGCTGGGGAATAAGCGCCAGCGAAGGCCCGGGCCCCGCGACCACACGAATTGACGGCGTCGAGCGGGAGTTCTTTGGCTACGTGGCGCGGGGCGCACCGTACGGTCCCGACGACGGCACGATCGCACCGTGGGCCATGGCCGCGTCGCTGCCGTTCGCCCCCGAGATCGTGCTGCCCGCGCTCCGATTCTGTATTCACGAGGCCAAGCTCACAGAATCGAATCCGTACGGGTTCAGTTCGTCATTCAATGCGACCTACCGGGGGAAAGATGGTGACGCCAAAGGTTGGACGTCGCCGTGGCATCTCGGACTCAACCAAGGACCGATCGTCTTGATGATCGAGAATCATCGAACCGGGTTGCTGTGGGAGTTGACCCGACAGTGCCCATACCTCGCCGAGGGCCTACGGCGAGGAGGGTTTAGGGGAGGCTGGCTATGACGTCGCAGACACGGCCCTACGCGATCACCGCTCTGAGCCGGCCCGCCTGAGACGGTCACGCAGGATGAGACTCGAGGATCGCCTTGAGCCGTGCGAGGTCCTTGCGGTTGGCGCGGCGCATTGCCGGTCTCATGATCGGCGCCATCATCTTGGAGAATCCGGACGGTTCTCCGCGGTTGCGCAGCGTCATTCGTGTCGAGTCGACCGGGGCGGCTTCCCAGGTATAGGTGGTCTCCATCGGAGAGGGGCCGTGCTGGGTGCGCATGATCAGCCGTTCGTGGGGGACCAGTTCCACGAACTCGTAGGTGTACCGCAGCGTGCGACCGAGGAATCTGGCGACGAACTCGACCCGCGAGCCGATCTGCAGCGGTGGCGACGTCTTCCACTCGACCGAGTCGATGTTGACGTACCAGTCCGGTGCGTGGGACGGGTCGGCGGCGTACTCGGAGACGACAGCGAGAGGGCGGCCGATGACGATCTCCGTCTCGACATCGACGTTCACGATGGACGTTTCTTGCTCGTCGACGGTTTCACCGGCTTTGCGGGCAGTGCCGCTGCTGCGGTGTACGCCAACTGGATCCATCGCTCGGCGTTGGCCGCGGGCCAGTCGGCGGGCAGCGCGACGTAGCCGCTCATCGGGCGCTCTTGGGGTCCGAACGGCCCCGTTCCAGGTTCGGCCAGCAGCTGCCGGCGATCCGCGTCGGGGAGCTTGACCCCGATATCGGATCCGAACAGTCCCATGAACATGTTGCGGTTGACGAACGCGCCGAGGTTGCCGAACATCGGTTTGATCTCGATGCTGGCGAGATCAGGAACCAAGGCGCGGAAGCGTTCGCGATCGGCATCGGTCGGCTTGGGGACTTTCATCAGTTCAGCTCCTTCGATTCGTCGGCCGCTGTTGCCAGGATCGGCAGGAGGTGCGACCAGCCCGACGCATGCATCTCGGCCACCGCTTGCGGGATGCCGGTGTGGCGCAACGTCATGACCGTGTCTCCGGCTTCCTCGATCAAGGTGACCTCGACCCTGCTCTCGCCTGGGGCGATGCCCGGGGCTCCATCGGTTTGCTCCCAGCCGAAGCTGAACACGAGCCGTTCGTACGGCACGAGCTCCAGGTATTCGCCGCGCATGACGGGGCCACCACCCATCTCGACACGGCACAGGCCACCGGGGCGGGGGTCGAGCTCGGCTGCTGCTCCCCACCAATCGCACATCCGCTTCGGGTCGGTCCAGTACTTCCACACCGTCTCAGGTCGAGCCCTGATTCGCACAGACTGTTCAACCACGTTCGTGTTGGTCTCGGTCACTTCGGAGTGTCCTTTCGCCGTTGTCGGTGCGAGGCCCGGTCGGCTCGCGTTCGTTGCGGCCACTCCTCGCGCTCGGCCGCAGCTTTCAATCGAGCAAGGCTGTCAGACCACATCTCGTCGAGGAACGCGGCCGCGTCGCGCAGACCTTCGCGACGCCAGCGGTACATGCGTCGGTTGCCGTCGGGGCGGACCTCGACGAGGCCGGCGTCGGTGAGCACCCGCAGATGTTGTGAGACTGCCGGGCGGCTCATCGAGGGGAACTGGTTGGCGATCTCCCCAGCGGCGAGCTCGCCGTCGTGAACGAGACGGAGAATGGAGCGCCGGGTCGGATCGGCCACAGCCTTCAACGCCTGATCCATCTTTCCGCCTCCTCTCCAAGAACGTGCCTTGCATTCTCGCACAGATTTCGCGAGTATGTAAGCAATAGCTTACGTAGATCGGAGATTGACGCATGGAGCTCATCGATGCACTCGAGCAAACGTTCGAGCATGCCCAGGGCGTGATCGGCAACGTCCGAGCCGACCAGTACGACGATCCGACGCCGTGCCCCGACTGGGTCGTCCGCGACCTCCTCGGCCACACCATCGGCGTCGTCGCTGGGCTCGGCGCGGCCGCATCGGGACTCCCTCCGAGCGAGTTCACGCTCGGTCCTGATCCAGCTGCTCAGTTTCGGGAGGCGGCTGCGGCCACGCTCGCCGCGTGGCGCACTCCGGGCGTGTTCGACCGACTCGTCGACGCCGGCCCCGGGCCGATGCCGGGTCGCGTGCTCGCCGGCATCAACCTCCTCGACACCGCGACTCACACGTGGGACATCGCCACCGCCACCGGGCAGCCCGCGCAGCTTCCCGACCGAGTCGCCGAGTCGGCGCTGGAAGTGAGTCGAGCGACGATCTCACCGGAGATCCGCTCCGGCCGGTTCGGCCCTGAAGTCCCCGCACCCTCGGCCGCGGGGCCGACGGAGCAACTCGTTGCATTCCTGGGTCGGCAGCCGCGCTGATTTGCTCGAGAATGGCAAGCCCGCGTCGGCACTCTGAGCGCCGGGCGGCCATCGCAGTGGCATCGATGCCCATCTCGGCGAAGAGTTGACGGCGCGTATCTTGCGCCGTGCTCCGCCGGTCTCGCACTCCCCGATTCGCGTTGCGAGATGGATGTATGACTACACTTATTGCTGAGATGCATGAGAGTGACGAGGATCTGGAGGCGACCACTGATGCTCTTCTCGCCACTTCTCGAGCCTTGGTGGCGGTTGCGGCTCGGTCGCTCGCCGGTGTGGATGACGTAACGTTGCCGCAGTTTCGAGCGCTCGTGGTGTTGACTCAACCGACCGCGGTCACGGTCGGAGACCTGGCGGTAGCGCTTGACAACCATCCCTCGACGGCGACACGTTTGTGTGATCGACTCGAGCGAAAGGGCTTGGTTCGTCGGCGTCCGGGCATCTCGCCCGATCGGCGAGAAACCGCCGTGGGCCTCACTGCCAAAGGCCGTCGGTTGGTGGAGCGGGTGACCGAGCGTCGTCGTCGAGACCTCAGGGCGATCGCGTCGTCCATGTCGATCGGTGATCGCAGGCACGCCATCAGGGGTCTGGCGTCGTTCGCCATGGCGGCCGGGGAGTTGTCGGGAGTAGATCGGTTCGGCTGGGCAGATTCTGCGTCTACCGAGATGCCTGCAACCGAATGAGCGACCTCGTTGCTCGCCTCAGAAATTGGAACTACCTGCGTAAGTGGCTGGTTCTGGGCATCTTGATCGGCGTCGTTGCGGGGTTGGGGGCTATTGCGTTCATCTTCGCCCTCGAGGGGACTTCCAAGGTGCTGCTCCAGACCTTTGGTGGCTACAAGCCTCCGTTGCCGATCGGCGAGGGCAACCGTCTCGCTGCCGGAGGTTTCTCCCGTCCGTGGGCGATCCCACTGGTGGTCGGCCTTGGGGGTCTGATTTCAGGGGTGCTGGTGTTCGGATTCGCACCCGAGGCGGAAGGACACGGAACCGACGCGGCCATCGCTGCGGTGCATCACAATCCGAAGGGGATCCGCGGTCGAGTGACCCTCATCAAGCTCGTCGCCTCGGCGGCCACAATCGGGTCGGGAGGATCCGCCGGTCGTGAGGGTCCTGCGGCTCAGATCAGCGCCGGGTTCGGGTCGTTGTTGGCCCGACGATTGCAACTGAGCCCGCAGGACTCGCGAATCGCAGTGGCTGTCGGTGTTGGTTCGGGTATCGGCGCGATCTTTCGCGCCCCGCTCGGCGGCGCGGTGCTCGGGGCGGAGATCCTCTACCGCGACGATCTCGAGCCCGAGGCGTTGTTCCCGTCATTGGTTGCATCGATCGTCGGGTTCTCGGTTTTCGGTGCTGTCGAAGGCTTCGACCCGATCTTCGGCACGCTGAACGCCGCCCTGTTCGATCATCCTGTCCAGTTGCTGTACTACGCCGTGCTTGGAATCGCCGCGGGACTCTTCGGGCGTGCCTACTCGCGCGGTTTCTACGGTACCGTTCGTTTGAAGCACCACTTGCCGGTGCCGGACATGTTCAAGCCGGCAGTCGCTGGTGTCGCTGTCGGGTTGATTGGTCTCGCCTTCCCGGCCGTGCTGGCTACAGGTTATGGCTGGCTGCAGCGTGGGATGCAGAACGGCATTCCTGATATGGCTCTGTGGATGGTGCTCGCCCTGCCGCTGGTGAAGATCCTGGCCACCTCGCTTTCCATCGGATCGGGCGGGTCTGGCGGGATCTTCGGGCCTGGCATGTTCATCGGTGGTTTCGTCGGGCTCGGCCTGTGGCGCGTGCTGCAGGCCGCAGCTCCCGGCCTGCCCGGCCTGCCCGCCGTCCCAGCGCCGTTCATCGTGGTCGGGATGATCGCCTGCTTCGGCAGCATCGCGCATGCCCCTATCGGCCTCATGTTGATGGTCGCCGAGATGACCGGCAGCCTGGCGTTGCTACCTCCCGCGATGGTTTCGATCGGATTGGCGACGCTGGTAGTAGGCGACGACACGATCTACGAGAGCCAACTCCGCAGCCGCGCCGACGCGCCGGCTCATCGCGCCGCCGTCGGACTCCCTCTGTTGAGCGCGGTGACGGTCGCCGACGTCATGACACGGCCGCTGCTCATCCTGCCTACCGATACGCCGGAGAAGGACGCTCACCGCCTCCTCCACGAGGCCAACCTCGTCGGTGCCGCCGTCGTGGCCCGCGACGGCCACTTTGTCGGCGTCGTGTCATCCGACGCAAAAGAGCACAAGAGCGAGACCACCGTTGGGACCGTCACCGATCGCGACTACCCGACCGTTCAATCCGATAGAGGCCTGGACGTGGCTCTTGATGTCATGGTCTCCGCCGGGACCAGTTGGGTACCGGTCGTCGATGAACACAAGGTCGTGGGCGTCGTCGCAATGAACGAAATCATCGCCGGCTACCAGCGAGCCTTGCGCCGGTCGCTACGCCTGCTCGCCGGAACGCGTGGCGGCAGCTCGGTCCTCGTAGAAGCGCCGGTGGCAGACTCCTCCCCATTCGCCGGCACCACCATCGCAACCGCTCCTTGGCCGCCCGGAAGCTTCGTCCTCAGCATCGACCGCCATGGCGTGCTGATCGCTCCCCGACCTGAAACCGAGATACAACCCGGAGATGTCGTAGCCGCCGTGGTGCGCGCCGACGGCGACGGAGACCTGCGCCGACAACTCAGCGGTGAACCGTCGACGTAACTCGGACGGTCATTCGCACCTCGACCAGGGCAGACACAGTGTTCAGGCGCCGCACGCATCATGCTTGTTCGATTTGCGTGTAACAGAGGGCCATCGCTCGGAGACTGTGGATGAAAGGAGAGTCACTACATGGCACCCAATTCGACAGACGACCCGGTTGCGGCGCTGCTGCAGGAGGCAGCCGAAACTCATCACCACGTCTATCGCATCACTGACGGAACCGACGATGACTGGGCCTCGTGGTATGCCGACTGGATGCTCGAGCTCTCGGAACTTCCGCAGCTGCTCGGAGCCCGACCGGTGCGCAGTCACCTCGTGCACACGTTGGTGCAACTAGATCGCGATCACTCCACCGCGAAGACCGACGAACCGTGGCCGAACTTCTACGCACGACACCTGCGTGAGCAGTTCGCGTCCAGCTAGCCGGCGGGAATGCTTCCGCTGGCGGTCGGCCTAGCATCACGCGCCGTGGACGACGACGCTGACTTGGTGGACCGCCTTCGCGCGGGCGACGAGTCCTCGTTCGTGGCATTGATCGAGCGCTACCAGCCGCGCATGCTGCGCCTTGCCGAGATGACCGTCGGCAGTCGCGCCGTCGCCGAGGAGGTCACCCAGGAGACCTGGCTGGCGGTGGTCCGTGGAGTCGAACGCTTTGAAGGACGCTCCACGTTGAAGACGTGGCTGTTCCACATATTGCTCAACCGCGCCCGGTCGACAGCGGGCCGCGAGCTGCGCGCCGGGCGTCCCGAGCACAACATCGAGGAACGGTTCGACAGGTCCGGAGCCTGGCTCACACCACCCGAGTCATGGGCAGACCGCGCCGACGATCGCATCGTGGCCGAGCGTCTCGCCGCGCACGTCCAAGAACTGCTGCCACAGTTGCCTGACATCCAGCGCCAAGTCGTCGTGCTACGCGATCTCGAAGGCTTGTCGGCGGATGACGTCGTCGCGCTCCTCGGCGTCACCGACGGGCATCAACGCGTCCTGCTGCATCGAGGCCGAGCACATCTTCGCCAGTTGCTGTCGGCAGAGATGAAGGCGGTCTGACGATGCGACTCTTCCGACGTCGTCGTGCCCTGGTGTGCCGCCAGGCCGTCGAACTGATGGCCGACTATCTCGATGGTCGCCTGGCGGCCGGCGACCTACATCGCCTCGAAGGACATCTTGCCGCGTGCCCGCATTGCTCGGAGTACCTTGCCCAGCTGCGCGCCACGATCGATGCCCTCGGTCGTGCCGAGCCCGACGAGTTGAGCGAAGAGGCGCTCGACGAGTTCGTCGACCTGTATCGCCAATGGCGGGCCGACAACTGACGATTCATCGGCAACGCGCCGTGTCGACACCAGGCCGGTCTGCATCAAACGAACCGGCTCGGAGCCCGCGTCCTGACCTGTTCGAGGCTGACAGCCACGCTGAGGGAATCGAAACATCCGCGAAACTTGCAACACCCACCATTTCCACGACACCGCAGTGTCCGTATGGTGACCTGGTGAACAACGGTGCGGCACGGATCCTGGTCGTGGATGACGAACCGACAGTCCGCGAAGTCGTCGTCCACTACCTGGAGCGCGACGGCTACGTGGTCCAGTCGCTGGATCGCGGCGATCTTGTCGACGAGGCGATCACCACGTTTCAGCCCGATCTCATCGTTCTCGACATCATGCTTCCGGGTCTTTCCGGTCTCGATGTCTTGCGTGGAATGGGCGCGGACAAGGTACCGGTGATCATGCTGACCGCCCGGGTAGAGGAGGCCGACCGCATCCTCGGTCTCGAACTGGGTGCCGATGACTATGTCACCAAGCCGTTCTCGCCCCGCGAACTGGTTGCCCGGGTACGCAGCGTCCTGCGGCGCGCGCAGCCGTCGGTGGACAGCGAGGAGACGATCCGCTTTGACGATCTCATCATCGAGCGTCGTTCACGCGAGGTGATGCTGCGCTCTCAGCTCGTACCCCTCACCGCAAAGGAGTTCGATCTCCTCACGTTCTTGGCGACAAGCCCACGCCAGGTGTTCTCGCGCAGCCAGTTACTACACGCCGTATGGGACTCGTCACCGGAGTTCCAGGATCCGGCGACCGTCACGGTTCACGTCCGTCGTCTGCGCCACAAGATCGAGGTCGATCCGGAAAACCCTCGCTGGATCACGACAGTGTGGGGTATCGGCTATAGGTTCGAGTCGTGAGCTGGCGACTGATCGGCTGGCTGACAGCCATGGTCGTCGCTGCGTTTCTGCTCGCCGAGGTCCTCCTGCATCCACCCAACGGTGGCGAACGGCTGCACCTCATGCTGATCTTGGGCGCCCCCGCGTTGGTGACCGTCGCGCTCGTGCCGCTCCTCAGCAAATGGGTGTCGGCACGCACAAGTGTTGCCGGCACGGCCTTGTTGGTCGGCCTCTGCTCCTTGGCGCTCGGTGCCGTCACCACGTCGGCAGCGTCGAACGCGATGTTCCTATCGTCGCACGACTACCGGCTGTTCCTCGTCGTTCTCATGTTGTCGAGTGGCATAGCGTTGGCGGTCGGCTCGCACCTCACCAGACCACTGGCTCTCGACATCGCCAGGCTCGGAGAGGTTGCCGAGCGGGTTGCGGCCGGCGACTTGACGGCGCGCACCGGTGTCGGTCGAGCCGACGAAGTCGGTCGGACAGCCCGAGCCGTCGACGCGATGGTTGGCTCGCTCGCTGAGGCGGCGAGCCAACGACAGCGCGCCTCCGCCGCCCGGCAGATGCTGTTCACCAGCATCGGACATGACCTGCGCACTCCTCTGGCGGCGATGCGCGCTGCAGTCGAAAGCCTGCAGGATGGTGTCGCACCCGATCCCGACCGCTATTTCGGGATACTCGCAAGCCACCTCGACAACGTCGAAGGGCTGCTCGACCAGTTGGTCGAATACGCCCGCATTGAATCCGGCCAGAACGACGGTGTGCGCACGAAGGTCTCGATCGCCGAGTTGGCTCACGAGGCCGTCGAGGCGCTGTCTCCGGTTGCGCATCGTAGAGGTGTCGATGTCCAGCTCGAGTCTGACGGTCCGGCCCTCGTGGTGGCGAGGCCCACCGACATGTCGCGAGTGCTGCGCAACCTGCTGGAGAATGCGATCGGCCACAGCCCGTCCGGCGAACCTGTGCGCGTCGCCATCCAGAGCGGACCTCCGGTCCAGGTGTGTGTGCTCGATCGTGGGCCGGGGTTCCCCGACGATTTTCGTGACCGCGCCTTCGATCCGTTCACTCGGGCCGACCCGGCGCGCAACACCCGTACGGGACACTCGGGGCTCGGTCTGGCGATCGCCCGGGCGCTCGTCGAGGCTCACGGTGGTCGCATCTGGCTCGCCCCTGGTCCGGGCGGCTGCGTCCACTTCTCGATTCCCAGGGAAGAACAAGCGTGATCGAGCTTTTCGGCCGCGTCACGCCCGAAGCATCAAGGCCGCATGATCAGTTCGGTTGCTGGCCTGTTGGGACGACTGGGAACCACGCCTGACGCGGTGCGTCGGCATCGCGGAGGATCCGTTGTGCTTCACGGAGAACATCGCCGGTGGCGGTGATGCGGTAGAACCACGACTCTGCCTGGCGGGCCTCGGGCACGTGGTCGGCCATGGCCAGCGCGGCCTCTTCGTAGTACGCGCGGATGTCGAGGGCGGCTTGGCCGAGTTGAGCAGGTTCGAGGCCGACTTCGTCCCACGGGGTGCCGTCGACGATGCGAACGAACGCGCCTACCAGATCGGCGACGCGATCAGGGCCGCCGAGACGCACCACGTTGGTCGTTCCGGTTGCAGCGCGGCGACGCTCGTAAGCAGGGCGGAGTCCGAGCACTTCATCGACAGCGCGATGCAGCGTCGAGTCGTGCCTCGGCGGCAGGGTGCAGGCGAGCGGTGCGTCGGCTGCGTCAACGATGGTCTCTTCGAAGTCGACCAGCACGGGCACGTCGGTGCGAGGCAACAATGCGAACGCTGCAGCGAGCACCCGGTGTTGGAACACGGGGTCGTGCGGTCGGCCGAGCGGACGGCCGAGCGGGAACTCGCAATGCAGCATGCGTGGCGGTCTGGCTCGCTCGACCTGGCCACGCATACTGCTGATGCCGACGGTGGCGAGGCCGGCAGTTTCGAGTACCTGGGCGAGCGCACTCACGGTGCGCGTGCACAACGGTCAAACCGGTGTCAAGAGCACGACATCGACACCGTCGGCCTTCAACAGCTCAGCCGCCGCCGGGCCAGTGTCGAGCCGCAACGTGGTCAAGGTGTGGTCGACCTGGGCGCCCATGAACGACAGGTGCTGCGAAGCTACCGACCCGATCAATCCCGCGTTCGGCCAGTTCGGCGAGCCGGTCGACGGGGTACACCACGTTGAGGTCGGCAGCCAGGCCAGTTCGGTCGAAGTTGGCGGAGGAATGGGCCAGCGTGACGGATCGCAAGGCGCCATCGAGCACCACGAACCCCTGACCCTGCGACCAGGTGGCGACACCGTCGGGCCGCAATCCTGCTGTCGTGACGATGGCCACCCGGGCTTCAGCCAGCGGTGGTGCGATGGTGCAGGCGGTGGTGCCGAAGTCGAACACCTCGAGTCCGTTGGCGCCGCGGCGCACGATGGCGTCGG
Source organism: Ilumatobacteraceae bacterium (assembly GCA_963720775.1). Lineage (GTDB taxonomy): Bacteria > Actinomycetota > Acidimicrobiia > Acidimicrobiales > Ilumatobacteraceae > JAENVT01. The sequence continues at coordinate 661,472 of CAVRGR010000003.1, forward strand.
TACTCATCAGGCGTCGCCCTGGCTGTGGGGTTTGGCGTTGAGCCGGTTGCTCGTTGAGTCGGTCCGTTCACGGATCCACGCGGCGATCGCCTGGCCGATCTCGTCGGGGCTGTCCTCTTGCAGGAAGTGGTTGCCGGCCACGGTGACCTCACGTTGGTTCGGCCAGGTGCGGCAGTAGTCGAGCAGGGCACCTCGCAGGATTGCTCCCGGTTCGGCGACGACGAGCAGCTTGGGTAGATCACTCGTCGACAGCCAAGCGGCGTACTCGGCGACAATCGACGTGACGTCGCGCGGTTCGCCGCTGATCGGTATCTGGCGTGGCCAGGTGAGCGTCGGGCGGCGACCTTCCCCAGGTTCGGCGAACGGTCGCCGGTACTCGGCCATCTCCACATCGGTCAAGGTGCGCATGATCGAACCTGGCAGAACACGTTCGACGAAGAGGTTCTTGTCGAGGATCATCGCTTCACCGGCGTCGGAACGAAAGCCCTGGAACACGGCCCGCGCCACGTCTGGCCACTCGTCCCACGTGAGCGGACGGATGATGGCTTCCATGTAGGCGATGCCGGTGACGGCGCCTCGGTGTCGATTGGCCCAGTCGAAACCGAGCGCTGATCCCCAGTCGTGTACGACCAGCGTCACGCGGTCGTCGATTCCGAGTGCATCGAGGAGGGCGTCCAAGTGGCGGCGGTGCTCGACGAAGGCGTAGGAGCCTGGGCCCGAGCGGTCGAGCTTGTCGGAGTCGCCCATGCCAATGAGATCGGGCGCTATGCAACGACCCAACCCGACGAGATGGGGGAGCAGGTTGCGCCACAGGTACGACGACGTTGGGTTGCCGTGCAGGAAGACGATCGGATCACCGGTGCCGGCCTCGACGTACGCCATCGACTTGCCGAGCACCTCCACTCGGCGCTTCTCGAACGGGAAGTCGGCGGAGATCGGCATCAGTGGCTCTCGGTGTGGGTCGGACCATCGACGTGGGCGCCGGCGAGGCGGCGCCCGTCAGTGCTGAGGCGACGGATGATCGCCGGGTCGTTGCGTGCTTTGGCCAGGATCATCAGGCCCTCCATGTGGGCGCAGAGCGCCTCGGCGGTGTCGTCAGGATCGACGCGGGCCTCGAGCTCACCGGACGCGACGGATTTCGTGATGGCGTCGGCGAACATCCGCTGCATGTCGGCGAACACCGCATCGATCGCTTGGCGCACGTCAGGATCGCGCGTGGAGAGCTCGGCGGCGAGGTTGCCGAATCGACAACCTGGCACAGAGCTTGTCTCCTGTCTCGAGCACTCGAGGCGGGCGACGAGGCGTTCGACGTAATCGTCGAGCTGCTCACCGAACGAGGCATCGCGACCGAAGGTCGGCTCGAAGAGTGCCTCTTTCGTCCGCTCCCACGAGCGTTCGATCATGGCCAGCGCCAGCGCGTGCTTCGACGGCCACCAATAGTAGAAGCTGCCTCGGGGCGCGCCCGCCTCGGCACAGAGCTCGGCAACACCCACTGCCTCGTAGCCGCGTTCCCACATCAACCGATCAGCGGTGGTGAGGAGCCGTTCTTTCGCGTCGGGTGTGTCCGTGGCGACCACGGCGCGATAATAGACCGGTCGGCTAGCAATCGTCGAAACTGGACGGGCTCGCCATCGTGCTGCGCCAACGCTCCCAGAGTTTCGTGAGAGTTTCGTGGACTGTCGGCGCCCGTTTTGAAGGGCCTCGTACCGTCGAAGCCATGTGGCCAGCCCTCACCCGCTTCGTCGACGCGTCACCGCAAAGCCACCCGCAGAGGCTTCGTGAGCTGCTCGACAGCCACGGAGGATTTACCGTTCGCGTCCGTTCCGGCGAACGTGTTGCGTCGGGAATCTCGGTAGCCACACGACCATCTCGCTCGATCTCGTTCGCTCGCGATGAGTGGAGCGATCACATGGTCGACGAATGGGTGCTCTCAGTGGCGGCGCAACCGATCTGGCGCTCGTCGGCGATCGGCGGATGGGTCGATCCCTTCGGAACCGTGTGGCTCGACGAGGTCCGCGTTGTGCCGGCACCGCTTCGAGCTTTGGCCATGTTGCTCGGACGTGCCTCCAACCAGCACTGTGTCTTCGATCTGGGACGCCGTGAGACGCTGGTCGTGCGGTGAGGGCCCGACCGGCCGTTACGAAGCCGGTCATGGCTGTCGCCTCTCGCGTGAGCCATTGGCGTGATCGACGGCTCTCTGACCCGCGGCACAGTGACCGCGTCGCGGCGATTCTGGGAGCCGCGTTGGGCATCAGCTTCGTCGTGTGCTTCCTCACCGGCCTGCTGTCGCATGCCATCCAACATCCGCCGAGTTGGTTCTCGTGGAGGACCCGGCCGGCAGGCCTGTACCGCGTAACGCAGGGCCTGCATGTGGCCACCGGTATCGCTGCGATTCCGCTGCTGTTCGCCAAGCTGTGGTCGGTGTTCCCCAGGCTCTTCCAATGGCCGATGGCGACAGGCGTCCTCCATGCCGTCGAGCGGCTCAGCCTGCTGCCGCTCGTCGGCGGTTCGTTGTTCTTGCTGGTGACAGGTCTTGCCAACATCGAGCTCTGGTATCCATGGGTCTTCTTCTTCCCGGCGGGGCACTACGCGGTTTCCTTCGTGGTCATGGGTGCCCTCCTCATCCATCTCGTTTCCAAGTTCGCGACCACGCGTCGCGTGCTGTTGCACGGTGGTCGTTCGGAGCCCGATCAGATGGCGTTCGCGCAAGGGCGTCGGCGGTTCCTCGGCACTGTTGGGGCCGTGTCGGCAGGTGCGGTGATCGTCACCGTCGGGCAGACGCTGTCGCCGCTTCGCGGCCTGGCGTTGCTGGCACCGCGTCATCCAGACATCGGCGTGCAGGGCTTTCCGGTGAACAAGACGGCTCCAGAGGCCGGTGTCACCAAGACGGCCACGGATGTCTCGTTCACGTTGACGGTCGAGGCTCGCGGTGCCGCGCTGCGCGTGTTCACCCTTGACGAGCTATACGCCATTGCCGCACGAGAAGCGACCCTGCCGATCGCATGTGTCGAAGGCTGGAGTGCCAACCGGACCTGGCGGGGCATCTCGGTGAGCGACGTCCTCCGGCTCGCCGGTGCGCCCGCACACAGCTCTGTATCGGTTGAGTCGCTGCAGCGCAGTGGGCGATACCGCCGGTCGATCCTGACGAGCGGTCAGATCGACGACGCCGACACGCTGCTGGCGTTCGAAGTCGATGGCGAGCCGTTGCACCTCGACCATGGGTACCCGTTGCGGTTGATCTCACCCAACCGACCGGGCGTGTTGCAGACCAAGTGGGTCGGCAAGCTGGTGGTCCAATGAGCTCAGGAGCTCACGACGAGCGTCCTCCGGCGTGGATCTTCGTGCCGACGCTGCTCGTCGGGTGGACGGTCATCGCGTTCGGCGCGCACACTGCTCTCCACAATGCCCGTGACGCTCATCCGGTTGCGCTCCTCGTCCATGTGGTCACCTTCGACCTCGTCCACGACGTCGTGATCGCGCCGGCGCTCTTCATCGTTGCGTGGTTGATCGGCAAGGCTGTTCCGGCCGTGGCGCGCGGCCCGGTACGCGCTGCTGCGGGGGCCACCGCGCTGTATGTGGGCATCGCCTACCCGCTTGTTCGCCGTTGGGGTCGCCGACCGACCAACTCTTCGACATTACCGCTGGACTACGGACGCAACCTGGCGATCGTCGTCGGAGTCGTCTGGCTGCTGGCCGGCGTGGTCACTGTGCGCCGCGTCCGCGCCAAGGACCGGCGATGAGCGTCGAGCCCGACCTGGTGGGTGTGATCGGCGGATCCGGCTTCTACGAGCTCTTGTCGGACGCGCAGGAGATCGTGGTCGACACGCCATACGGCGCGCCCGCTGCAGCGATGACGGTGGGAACCCTGTCTGGACGGCACGTTGCGTTCCTACCGCGCCACGGTGCCGATCATGGCTTCGCTGCTCACCGCGTGCCCTATCGGGCCAACATCTGGGCGCTGCACTCCCTTGGGGTGCGTTCGATCATCGCTCCCTGCTCGGTCGGCTCGCTGCAACCCGACATCCATCCAGGCCAGATGGTGGTGATCGATCAGCTCGTCGATCGCACCCACGGTCGAGCGGACACGTATCACGACGTCGGTGGACCGATCGAGGAGCCGGGCTCGATGCCCCCGGTCCACCATCAGACCTTCGCCGATCCATATGACGCCGACTTGCGTGCCGTGATGATCCGGGCCGCTGCCGGCGCGGGCATCGACGTGCTCGACGGCGGAACGATGGTCGTCATCAACGGACCACGCTTCTCGACACGGGCAGAGAGTCGCTGGTTCGCCCAGATGGGGTGGCAGGTCGTCAACATGACGGGCTATCCCGAAGCGGTCCTAGCCGCTGAGCTCGGCATCCGCTACGCCTCGGTGGCGCTGGTGACCGATTACGACGCAGGCAACGACCTCGCCTCCGCGGTGACGATGGACGATGTGTTTGCGATGATCCGTGCCAACGTCGCTCGAGTCCGAGGGCTGATCGCGGCAACGCTCGCCGACCCGTGGTGGGCCTCGCTTCGATGAGCACTTCGACCGAGCTTCTCGAGCGGACTGAACCGGTGCCCGTCACTGGAGCGCGGCGGCCATTGCGCAACGCCGGCAGGTACGTGGGCTATGCAACAGGGTCGGCGCTTGCCGCGTGGATCCTCGTGATCAGCGTCACGCGAGGTCGAGCGCTCCAGCGCTTGCACAGCGAGGTGATGTTGGGCGCAGCACCCTTCGTCGGCAGGAACCCGCGCGACGGGTGGGACTGGCGATTCGGTCTCGGATTGGTCGGTGCTGGTTTGGTCGCCACGGTGGTCGCTGCAGCCGTCTGGCGCGGCTGGTTCTATCGAGCCCGAATGAGGACGATCGTCGCGTCGTGCTCGGTGGCTGCAACCGGGTTCGCGCTCATGCTGGCGCTGACGGACCGCTCGGACGGGGTTCTGAACGGTGCGCGACACCCGACGGAGTACCTGGCGAACTTGCCCAAGACGCCCCCGGCCGCCCAGTTCGTTCGGACGTTCCTCGACACGATCGATCGCTACTCGGTACACGTACGCGGCCATCCTCCCGGCTTCATCCTGGTGTTGAAGTTCATGGCAGCGATCGGTCTCAGCGGACCATGGCCCGCGGCCCTGCTGTCCGTGCTCTCCACCGGCGTGCTGGTCGCCGCGGTACTCACCACAGTTTGGGCCATCGCAGGCGAGGAGTGGCTTCGCCGCTGCGCGCCGTTTCTCGTCCTGGTTCCGTATGCCCTGTGGCAGGTGACCTCCGCCGACTCGTTCTACACCGCGGTCGGTGCCCTCGGCATCGCCGCGCTCGCGGTCGGTCTCCGGCGCAGGTCGTGGCAGGCAGCCCTGGCCGGGCTGGCCGGTGGCCTGCTGCTCGGCTCGCTGATGTTTCTGACATATCTCGGCGTCGTCTTCGCGCTTGTCCCTGTGCCCTTCGTCGTAGCGGCTTTCCTGACCCGCCGAGCGGGCACCTGGCCAGCAATCGCCGGTGCCGTCGTCGGTGGATCGACGGTTGTGTTCGGGTTCCTGCTGGCAGGGTTCTGGTGGATCGACGGAGCGCGACAGACCCGCACCCAATACTGGTTGGGCACAGCACAGTTCCGCGACTGGGGCTACTTCAAGTATGCCAACATCGCCGTCTTGCTCGTCGCCATCGGCCCGGCAGCCATCGTCGGGCTGATGCGGCTCCGCGATCGGCGCATGTGGTTGCTCACCGGAGGCGCATTGGCCGCCGTCGCCGCGTCGCACTTCTCGCAGTACACGCGGGGGGAAGTCGAACGAATCTGGCTGCTCTTCTTCCCGTGGCTGGTGATCGCAGCCGGGTCACTAGCGGCGCGCGCTGCTCGACGCTCAGCGACCGTGTGGGTCGGCGTGCAGGCGGCATGCGCTGTCTGCCTTCAAGCTGCGCTGGTGTCGAAGTGGTGACGACGTGAGAGTTCTCGTCACCGGGGGCGCCGGCTTCATCGGATCGCACATCGTCGATGAGTTGTTGCAGATGCAACACGATGTCGTAGTCGTCGACGACCTCGATCCTGCCGCCCACGACGGAATGCCCGACGGGTTGTCGAGCGACGCTGAGTATGTGTGGCGCGATGTCCGTGATTCATCAACATGGCCAGGCTTGCTCGATGGCGTCGACGCCATCTGTCATCAGGCTGCAAAGGTGGGCTTGGGGGTGGACTTCGCCGATGTGGGCGAGTACGTCTCGCGTAACGACTTCGGTACGGCGAGCATGCTGCGGGCGATGCACGACGCGGCCTTCTCGGGGCGTCTCGTGCTGGCGTCGAGCATGGTGGTGTACGGCGAGGGGCGTTATCGATGCTCTCAGCACGGCGTCGTTCGCCCCGGCCCTCGCCGCATCGTCGACCTCGCGGCGGGCCGATTCGATCCGGCGTGCCCCGCGTGCGGCGGGCCCCTGATCGCCGAGCCGATCCCCGAAGACCATTGGGTCGACCCGCGCAACGTCTACGCGGTGACGAAGTTGACCCAGGAGGGGCTCTGCAGCGCCTACGAGCGCGAGCACCCGGGCTGTTCGGCAACCCTGCTTCGCTATCACAACGTCTACGGGCCTCGGATGCCCATGAACACTCCGTACGCTGGTGTCGCCAGCCTGTTTCGCAGTGCGTATGAGCGAGGTGAGGCACCACAGGTCTTCGAAGATGGAGGACAGCTGCGCGACTTCGTCCATGTGAGCGATGTGGCGCGAGCGAACGTTCTCGCTCTCACCACCGAGCAGGCTGTGAGCGGACCGCTGAACATCTGCAGCGGAACGCCCAGGAGCATCCTCGACATGGCTGAAGCGATCCACCCGCCGGGGGCGCGACGCCCCGAAGTGGTCGGCGGCTACCGGCTCGGCGACGTCCGCCATGTGTTCGCCAGCCCCGATCGCGCCGCCGAACTCCTCGGATTCCGTGCCGCGATCGGATTCGTCGAGGGCGTTCGTTCGTTCGCCACGGCGCCGCTGCGCTCGGTTGTCGAATCGTCGAGCGAGAGGACCCCGAATGCCTGACGTCATCCTCCCCGCGTTGAACGAGGCGGCAGCGGTCGAATGGGTGCTCCGTCGGATGCCGCCCGGCTTTCGGGCGATCGTCGTCGACAACGGCTCCACAGACGCAACGGCTTCCATAGCGGCTGCGCACGGAGCGACCGTCGTGTCCGAGCCGATCCGGGGCTTCGGATCAGCCTGCGCGGCTGGTTTGGCTGCGGCCACCGACGAGGTGGTCTGCTTCATGGACTGCGACGCGTCGCTCGACCCGGCTGCCCTTCCTCTGGTGGCCGGCTACGTCGAGCGCGACGAGTTCGACCTGGTGCTCGGCTCGCGTGTCGCTCGGCGCGGTGCCTGGCCGGTTCACGCCCGCATCGCCAACAAGGCACTCGCGGCCAACGTGCGTCGACGCACGGGTCTCGACGTGCGCGATCTGGGTCCGATGCGTGCTGCGAGGCGAGTCGGCTTGATCCAGCTCGGCATCCAGGACCGCCGGTCGGGGTGGCCGCTGGAGATGGTGTTGCGAGCTGCGTCGCACGGGTGGAAGGTGAAAGACGTCCCGGTCGAGTACTCGGAGAGGGCGGGCCGCTCGAAGGTGACGGGCACCCTCCGTGGGACGATTCAAGCCGTTGGTGACATGAGCCGGCTGCTGCGCGAGAGCAACGGAACCTGACATGCACGTGACGGTGATCGCCAAGGCCCCGGTTCCGGGACGCGTCAAGACGCGGCTGTGTCCGCCATGCACTCCGGAACAAGCCGCGGACCTCGCTGCGGCTGCGCTACTGGACACGCTCGACGCAGTGAGCGCGGCCACTTGGGCGACGTCTGTCCGACGGGTCCTGCTGCTCGACGGAACGCCTCCGTCGTGGATCCCGAACGACTTCGACGTCGTCGGACAGTGCGATGGCTCGTTGGCCGACAGGCTCGCTCATGGGTTCGAGGCGCTCGGTCCAGGATTGATCGTCGGCATGGAGACCCCGCACGCCGCCACCGACCTCGGTGCTGCGCTGTCGGCCCTCGCTCATGGCGACGATGTCATCGGTCCGGCGGCGGACGGCGGCTATTGGGCAATCGGCCTGGGACGCGTCGATAGACGGGTCTTCCGTGGCATCGAGATGAGTACTTCACAGACCTGCGCCGACCAGATGGCCCGATTGCGATCGCTCGACCGACGGGTCACCACGATTCACCAGGCGCGCGACATCGACACCTTCGATGACGTCAGAGCGTTGGCCGCCACCAACGGTTGGGGCCGTGCCGTCGAGTCGGCGAAGTTGCTCGTGGCGGCCATCGAACACGCGGGTGCCCTTCGTTGACGCCGCTACATCATCCCCATGTCTTTGAGCAGCTTGACCAATACGTCGGGACGCCGCGTGTAGATGCCATCGATGCCCAACTTGATGAGATTGGTCATGTCGGCCGGATCGTCGACGGTCCACGTGAGCACGGCGATGTTCTTGCTGTGAGAAAAGGCGAGGTAGTCGGACGTGATCCGACGAGTGCCGTCCGATGCGACGAACTCCGGCTGGCTGACGAGCTGCTTGGTGACGAACGCTGCGTCGTGTGTGTCGCGCGCTGCACGCAACGCCTTGCGGTCTGCGTCAGTGCCCGATGTTCGAACCTCGGGGCACAACTGCCGGAACAGCGTGACCTGTTCGTTTGTATCCACCCCGATGTACACGTCATTCGTGCGGTTGAGCGTTCGCAACAACATGCACAACGGTTCCACAGCAGCAGTGCGCAGGTCCTTGAGGTCCAGCGTGACCAGCGTGTGAGGGAACTCCTCGAGGATCGATCGGATCGTCGGGATGTGGATGCCCATTCCACGGAACGGATGCTCGCCGCCTTTCACGAAGCTCCAGCCGGCATCGAGGTCGGCCATTTCCGCGTAGGTCGTGTCTTCGACGTTGCCTGTTCCGTTGGTCGCGGGCTGCAGCGTTGCGTCGTGGAAGGCGATCGGAACGCCATCGGCCGTGACCTGCACGTCGGCATCGACGACGTCTCCACCAAGGGCGATGCTGTGCTCGTACGCGTACAGCGTGTCCTCCGGGAACAGACCGTCACCGCCGCCGTGGGGGATCACCAGCGGCCGACCGATCCGAAAGGGATTGCCGGTCGGCGTCGCCGGGGACGTGGAAGCTTTGGGTGCCGACGTCGAGCAGCCGAGCAGCCCTGCGACGAGCGACACCGCGAACACGGCGGTCGCTGCCCCAAGGAATGGGCGGTGCCCCACGCGCATCACCGAAACGTACTGTCTTCACAGACCGTCGTGCAGTCGCCCGCGAGCCGCCTGCCCGACTCGTGGCTTATCGTCACCCGATGAGACGCAACACGAGAACCCTGGTCGCCCTTCTCGTGCAGATGGCGGTCGTGCTGTCGGCCTGCAGCCACGCCTCGTCGGCCACGTCCTCCGAACAGGGCAGCGTGCACCCGTTCGACGAGATCCGAGCCAGCGAGCTGGTGTTCGAAGCCGATCCGTCAGACCCGACACGCGGCGAGTTTCACGTCACCACCAGCGTGCCCACGATCTGCGCGATCGTGTGGGGACCGGACACGTCCTTCGGAAGGTTCAACAACAGCCTTTCGATGAACGGCACCGGTATCACCCAACACGACGTCATCCTTCCCGGCATCGAGGTCGGCGCGACCTACAGCTACGTGATCGAAGGCGTTGCCGCGGATGGGACGCTCTACAGGTCAACGGTCGGCACGTTTCGGATCGATGGCAGCGGGCAAACTCCCGCCGCAGCAGCTCCACCAGCGCCCGGCAAGGACATCACTGCGCAGGCCAAGGTCGTCGCGGTGAGTTCCGAGTATTCACCGGCGTTCGCTGCGAGTAACGCGATCGACGGTGACGCGGCCACCGAATGGGCGACCAAGGGCGATGGCGACCATGGCTCGATCACGCTCGACCTGGGCACAGCAGTCGACATCAAGGGCGTCGAGTTCGTGACGCGATCGATGGCCGACGGAACAGCCCGCACGACCTCGTACACGGTCACCGTCGATGGCGCCGCGCCACTTGGCCCGTTTCCCACCGGAACGCTCGCCGAGCCACATCCGGTCGCCTTCACGGCCCATGGTCGAACGGTTCGCCTCGATGTGGCGCAATCAACGGGTGGCAATGTCGGCGCGGTGGAGATCAGGATCTACGGCTGAGCGGGTGCCGGCGGAAGTTGCAGTGCGTCAATGGACGCCGTCGCCGAGTCAGCACTTGCCACGACGTGCGCGGAAGACAGCGAGCAGTTGTTCACGGGTCGAGGCGTCGACCGGCTCAACCACATCGACGCTCTCCAAACGATTCAGCGCCGCCTGTGTCGTGCGCATCTGCTCGACGTAGGCGATGCATCCCGCACAGGTGGCGACGTGCAGCTCCAACTCGCTGCGCATCCCTTCGGGAAGATCACCTTCCAGCCAATCAGTGACGAGCTCCACGAGCATCTGACAGTCCATTGCCTCGTGGATCATGGGTCGCTCCGCTCAGGCATCGAGGTACTGCTCCAATGCGGCTCGCACCCGAGAGCGACCTCGGTGGAGAAGTACGCGCTGGTTCGCTTCGGTCACGCCCAGCAGGTCACACACCTCGGCCGCCGTGAAGTGTGAAAGGTCGCGGAGCATGATCACTTCGCGCTGCGTCTGTGGCAGTGCGGCGATGGCGGCGTCGAGGACGCTCTTGGTCTCACCGGCCAACGCCCGTGCCTCTGCCTCGCCGTCCCACCGCTTGGGTGGCGTCGCCCAGTGACCGGCCCACAACGCGTCCGAGCCACGGAATCGCTCCGGCGGCACGGATGGTGCCGAGTCGTCGCCTTCCAACGCCGACAACGGAGTTGTTCGCCGCTCCCGTTCGCCACGTGCTCGCGCCTGATAGATGAGGATCTTGTACAGCCAGGTCTTCAACGTGGACCGGCCCTCGAAACGATCGATGCCCTCGATGACGCCGATCCATGTCTCCTGCGCAACTTCCTCGGCGACAGCCCGACTGGGCACGTAACGCATCGCCACCCGAACGAGCGAGGCGTGGTAGCGATCGACGAGTTCAGCAAAGACCCGTTCACTTCCCGCGCGAAGGCCCTCGACAACGCGGTGATCATCGACGCTTGCTCCGGCCATGCGCTCGACGTCGCTCACTCCTGGGCCAAGATAGCCGAGTGCCGTTCGCCTGCATCGAAGCGAGGCTTGCGTTCAATCGTCGACTTGGTTCGCACGCTCCGTCGATGTTGCCGACGCAGCTGATGGCGACGTTCATGCCTTCTCGACCGCGGTGGAGTGCGATTGTTTCGCCGATTGCGGAGCTACCGCCTGTGACGATTGCGTTCTTCCGTCGAGACCACGCACGGATCTCCCTTCTCGAGTGGCGGCGCGCGCCAAGGGACTCGACGTGTGAACCGTTCGCTACGAGACCGGACATGTCGCCGCGGCTTCCACACGCGGTGTCACGCTCGTCGGACCCGAGATCGGCGAACTCGTCCACGCGGCCACTGTCACGATCATCGGTGAGGTCCCACTGGATCGCCTGTGGCACGCCGTGCCGGCCTTCCCCACGATGTCGGAGCTCTGGCTGCGGCTGCTCGAGGCTGCGGGCCCGTAAAGGCCGAGCTGCGATACTCAAGCCGTGAACACAGCGACGCCGAGGATCACGATGCGGCTCGACGCGATGTGGCGTTACCCCGTGAAGTCACTCCAGGGCGAAAGGCTCGCGGAAGCGACACTCGACAGCAGCGGGCTGCGCGGTGATCGGTGCTGGGGCGTTCGCGACCAGGCCACCGGCAAGATCCTCACCGGGCGCCGCGAGCCGCAACTGCTTCTTGCTGCAGCTTCTCTCACTGATGACGGTCAACCCGACATCGTGCTCCCATCAGGTGACCGGTGTCGCGGTATCGGCTCGGAGACTGACGCCGCCCTGTCAGAGTGGCTCCATCGGCCAGTCACACTGACCGATGCGGTAGGCGCGCCGGGTGGCCACGCCGAATACTTCGCAGACGCCACGGATGACACCAGTCCAGCAATCGAGTGGACCATGCCGCCGGGCCGCTTTGTGGATTCCTCGCCACTGTTGTTGCTGACGACGGCCAGCCTCCGAGAAGGCGCGCGTCTCTACCCAGCCGGCGATTGGGATGTACGCCGATTCAGACCCAACCTCGTGATCGACATCAAAGGCGACGGCTGGGTCGAGGACGGTTGGTGTGGCCAGACCATCAACGTCGGCGCGGTCGAGGTGCTGCCTCGGCAACCGTGCGTTCGCTGCACGATGGTGACTCGACCGCAACCCGAGCTCACCCGCGACCTCGACATCTACAAGACCGTCGCTCGCCACCACGGCGGCACGCTGGGCGTGTGGACGGACGTGAAGGCAGCAGGAGCGATCCGCGTCGGCGATTTGGTGACGATCGCGTAGGAGGCGACGGTCGTATCATCGGCGGTCAACGACGACAAGCAGGGCGCGGCCGGTGCGCAAGAACTGCAAGGCCATCGGCGCCGGGTCGGCCGCGACCGCGAGGCTGGAGTAGGGCAGGACTGCGCCGTTGAAGCTCGTCGCGTTCCAGAACTTGTCCGTCGCGGGGGTGCCCCAAGGGCCGACGTACAGGTAGGGCTCTGGGTGACCCTCGTCGCCCGGCGAGGCGCCGTAGTTGGCCCGGCGGGACTCATCGGCGTCTTCGGTGTAGAACGCCTGGTCGAAGTGTTCAGGCCACAGGATCAATGGCGACGGGTCGGCGTCGGCGATCTCGTTGGCGAACGACTCGAGGAGCTCCGCGCAGAACGCGTTCCATGCCGTCAACACCTCCGCGGCGCGTCGGTCGAGGTGCAGTGGTTCGTCGATGTGAAGCGGGGTCGCCGGCGGATAGAGCTCGTTCGGGAAGCCGGGCTCGACGCCGACGAATGCCGCGGCCTCTCCGATGGTGTTCAGGTGATGCGACCGAGATCCGCCGGGGGAGTCGACCAACAGTTCGTCAGCGTTCACCCACACCCGACTGTTGTCAGCGAGAAACGGAGTGGCGAAGCCACTGGAAGCTGCTGTCAGCCGGATCTCGCCGTCATCGACATATCGGGCCTTGGCCACGACGTGCTCGGCGACGCGATGTAGGCCGTCTCGGGTCGAGACGAAGGTGTCGAGGTCGAGAAGAGGCAGCAGTTCGGTCATGCGATTGCTGTGTGGGCAGGCACGACTTCGTTACGCCGGCCAGTGTGAACAGTCCGGCGATCACGCTCGCTCACAGCGGAGCGCAGTGCCGCAGAGGCTCATCTGCTGATCTACGAACACGTTCGACGGAACGAGGCCGCGACGATGTCGTAGCGTTGGCGACGTGACGAACGTCGCTACGAATGAGCCTCAGCGGATGCGTCTCGCCGAGCTCGTGGCGGCGCTTTCGCTCGGTATCGATCTCGGGTTCGGTCAGCCGATGGAGCACGTGCTGCGGCAGTGCATGATCGCTCTTCGTCTGGCCGAACGAGTCGGCGTGGACGAGGACGAGCGCCTGGTCGTGTACTACACGGCGCTGCTCGTCAATGTCGGCTGTCATTCGGACGCTCATGAGCAAGCCAAGTGGTTCGGCGACGACATCGCCCTCAAGGCCGGCAAGTACGAGCATCAAGGCGCCCGAGCTGCCGCAGCGGCGGTGCGCCTCGTCGGTTCGGGAAACCCGCCGTTGCATCGCTTTCGGGTCGGTCTGGAGTTTGCCGTCTCCGGTCACCGTGATCTCGACGGAATGATCACACGGCATGCGGCACTGGCTCGAACACTGGCCGGGCAGCTCGGGCTACCGAACGCGGTGCAAAACGCCGTCGGGGCATCGTACGAGCAGTGGGACGGTAGGGGTTGGCCGGGGCTGCTCAAAGGCGACGCCGTACCGATCGCCTCACGGCTGGTGCAGCTTGCCGAATTCATCGAGGTCGCCCACCGGATCGGTGGAGTCGAAGCGGCGAAGGTGGTCGCCCGCAGGCGTTCCGGTAAGCAGTTCGACCCCGACCTGTCGAGGTTGCTGTGCGCAGACGCGGGCCAGATCTTGGGCGGCCTCGAGTCGGCGCGCACGTGGGACGCTGTGATCGCTGCGGAGCCTTCTCTCGGCGTGCGGTTGTCGGCCGAGCAGTTCGACGCCGCGTTGGTCGCTGTCGCTGACTTCGTGGACTTGAAGTCGCCGTACATGCTTGGTCACGCGCGAGCCGTGTCCGAACTGGCCGCCGCGGCCGCAGCCCAAACTGGACTGGCGGCCAATGACGTGATCGGGTTGCGGCGCGCCGGTCTTGTGCACGGTCTTGGTCGGTTGGGAGTGTCGAACTCGATCTGGGACAAACGAGGGCCACTGGGGCCGGGCGAGTGGGAGCGCGTGCGGATGCAGCCATACCTGACCGAGCGAATGTTGCACCAGTCGGCTTCGCTGGCCCCGCTCGGGTTGATCGCGGTACAGCATCGCGAACGGCTGGATGGCTCGGGCTATCCGCGAGGCTTGTCAGGTGGGGCGATCTCCCAGCCGGCGCGCCTTCTCGGCGTCGTCGATGCCTATCAATCCATGTGCGAGCCACGCCCGCATCGCCCGGCGATCGCGCCGCATGACGCGGCGAAGGAACTGCGTGTCGACGTCAAGGCGGGCCGCCTCGACGGGCATGCAGTCGAGGCCGTGCTTGCAGCCGCCGGGCACCGCGTCGCCGGAAAACGTGATGGCCCCGCGGGTCTCACTGCCCGCGAGGTCGATGTCCTCCGCCTCGTTTCGCGCGGGCAGTCGAGCAAGCAGATCGCGGCAAGCCTGGTGATCTCGCCGAAGACGGCCCGGAATCACATCGAGCACATCTACAGCAAGATCGGTGCGTCGAGCCGAGTAGCGGCGAGCCTGTTCGCGATGCAGCACGGGTTGCTCCCCGATGAGGAGTTCGCGCGGCGCGCCGACGCTGCTCGTTGAAGATGAGGCAATTGCCTCATGCGGCAGCACCCGTCGTGTCGTTACCTTGTGACCAGAGATCCGCACACGAGGAAATGAGGTAGCCGTGACGCTACGAAGCTGGTTCTTCGCCGTGACCTACGACCGCCAGATGGCCAAGATCGAAAGGGCCGGACTGCATGCCTTTCGGGAAGGGTTGCTGGCCGGCGCCAGCGGCAGGGTGCTCGAGATCGGTGGAGGAACAGGGGCGAACCTGCCGTTCTACGGCTCGGCGGTGGAATCACTGACGATCACCGAGCCGGAGTCCCCGATGCTTCATCGTCTGGAGCGAAAGGTTCGTGAGCGGGCGCCACTGACGACGGTTCTTCGTGCGCCGGCGGAGGACCTTCCTTTCGAGGACGATTCGTTCGATGTCGCCGTGTCGACGTTGGTTCTTTGTGGCGTGGACGATCAACCGCGTGCACTCAGGGAGTTGCGCCGCGTGCTGCGACCCGATGGCCGGCTCCTGTTCATGGAACACGTGCGTTCCGATGACGCCCACCTGGCCCGGCGGCAAGACCGGATGAACGGCCTGAGCCGGTTCCTGGTCGGCTGCGAATGCAACCGCCCGACGCTCGAGTCGATTCGAGCGGAAGGCTTCGCCGTCACCCACGTCGAGCACACCACGATGCCGAAGGTTCCATCCTTCGTGAGCCCGTTCATCGTCGGCAGCGCGACCTCCCCGGCCAAGGCCCCCACCGGAGGATCGTCCCTCGCCGACCACGACCTGTCGTGAACCACCAAGCTGATGTCAGAGCTTCTCGTGAGAGCGCAGTTCGTGTGAGCGCCGAACGCCGACGCCAGAAGA
The DNA here is from genome assembly GCA_963720775.1 of Ilumatobacteraceae bacterium. Taxonomy (GTDB): domain Bacteria; phylum Actinomycetota; class Acidimicrobiia; order Acidimicrobiales; family Ilumatobacteraceae; genus JAENVT01. The sequence goes on from CAVRGR010000003.1 coordinate 677,172, forward strand.
GGTCCGCACCGTTCGGTGCGGACCTCTTCTCTTCCTCGGCGATCGATCTCCTACGAGGCGGCCAGACCCGATGGGCCGACCGAGGTAGCGCCAGTGACGGTGCCCAGGCTCGTCAGCGAACCATCGACGCCCACCGCGAACGCCGCGACATCACCGTTGCGCACTCGGGCGTAGAGGAACCGGCCGTCGCTGCTCTGGGCGACATCGGTGGGCCCGGTGCCCGGCGTGCCGGCAACCGCAGCGAGCAGTGTCAGCGAGCCGCCACGAGCGATGCGATACGACGAGATCGTTCCACTCGCCGCGTTCGTGGTGAAGGCATACCGGCCGTCGGGCGATGCGATCAACCAGCACGGGGCACCCTGCGTGTCGATCACTGAGCCACTGATCGTGTCGAGCGAGCCGTGACGGAGTTGATACGACGACGCTGAGCCGGTCGCCGCCTCTGACACGATCACATGATCGCGACGGTCGATGTCGAACCCGTAAGGGACAACGCCGACGCTGTTCGTAACCGTTACGCCAGTCACCAGGCCGCGGCGGCCGATGGCGAACGTGTCGATCTTGTTGGTGTTCTTCTCGGTCACGACCAACGCGTCACCATCGCGATTGAACTGCACCTGAGCAGCGCCCGTGTCCGTTCCGCTGAGCTGGCGAGTGCTTCCGGCGATCGGCCTCAAGTCGCCGTGTCCACTCAAACGGAAACCAGTGATCGTGTCGCTGCCGGCATTGAGCACGTAGACCACGTTGTCGTTGACTGTCACGCTGACCGGGCGAACACCGCCCGATGATTCGACGTCGCGCCGACTGAGGCCATGGCGGGTGATGGCGAACGATGTGACCGTGTTGTCGCCACCGTTGACGACCAGCAATTGGTCTCCGTCTCGAGTCACGCCACCCTGTGAGGCGAGTGAGTCACCGGTACCGAGTCCGCCCGTGGACACGAGCGCGCCGACAGACAACGTGCCGTCACTCGCTCGCTCGAACACCTGGATCGCGTTGCCGGCGGCGGCGTTGGTCGCCTCGTAGATCTGGGTGACGGACGGGGTGTTGCCGTGATCTTCACTCTCGGCGTGTGCCGGCTGCACCAACGCAGCCGTGATGGCGAGAGTCGCGGCGGCTCCGGCGAAGAGGCGCGACAAACGAGGGGTATGCATAGCGGATTCCTTTCGGGAACGTGGACACCGGGCGGGCCGGCGACGCCGATGGCGGCGTATTCAGACAGTGTCGCGACGCAGCTCATCCGTTACACCCGCCTGCTCGCCTGCAATCCGCTACCCGTCCTCGCGTAGCGAGTCGCCTCGCGCATCCACCAGGAATGGCACTGCTACGGTCGCCGCTCATGTGTCTCGAGCCGGAGTTCGCCGATTCGCCCGCCGCCACGCGTCCTTTCGATGACGTTCCAGAGGCGTGGCTGACCGATGACCACCGTCGACCATGACACGCTCGAACTCGACAGAGAAGTCTCACGCGACATCAACCACCGCTTCGGAGGACACCTTGCACTCAACGCGGCAGTCATCCGTGCGGGCACGATCGAGACTTGTGACACTGTCAGCCTCATCCGTCGACCGATACCGTCTCGATCCGAGTAGAGGAGATGAAATGACCAACTACCCACAGATGATCGCCCTTGTCGACCACGTCGAGCCTGTGCCGCGGCGAATACGCGGCGACGTTGGCTGGGGCGGTCATCGTCGACACCACTCGAGCCCTCTACGTCTGGGAGTGGCCGAACTACCCGCAGTACTACATCCCGATCGAGGACGTGAACTCGGCCTACCTCGTCGACGAGCAGCACGCGCAGCAGCTCAAGCGGGGGTCGGCGCAGCGCTACGGCCTTGCAGTCGGGGACGTCTCGCGCCCCCGTGCCGTGCGTGTCTACACCGAGTCGACGATCGATCGGATCACGGGTACTGCCCGTTTCGAATGGGCCGCGCTCGACAGCTGGTTCGAGGAGGACGAGGAGGTCTTCGTCCACCCCCGCAACCCGTACACGCGGGTCGACGCGCTCAGGTCGACCCGTCACGTCCAGATCGAGCTCGACGGCGTCGTCCTCGCCGAATCGTCCTCACCGGTCATGGTCTTCGAGACCGGTCTTCCGACCCGCTACTACTTCAACCAGACCGAGGTGGACTTCCGCCATCTCGTCGCGACCGACACCGTCACTTCGTGCCCGTACAAGGGCACGACGAGCGGCTACTGGTCGGTGAGCGTCGGGGGCGTGCTGCACCCGGACCTGGCGTGGGCATACGACTTTCCGACCCGTCAGCTGCTTCCGATCGCGGGGTTGATCTCGTTCTACAACGAGAAGGTCGACGTCGTCATCGAGGGTGAGCGCGAGACCCGCCCGGCGACGCACTTCTTCAAGTGAGATTCGCCAATTGGTTGCCCCGCGAGGTAAGACGTCGAGCAGATCAGCCGCCAATGAGGGAACAACGGTTGAGTGGTCGGGGGACCCCGGCACATCTCATCACTGAAGAAGGGTGACTCCGATGACGACGGATCAAGAAGATTCCAATGGAGCGACGAGGGTTGCCTACCTGCTGGGTGTTCCCCTGGCCGAGCATGTGGTGCGTCAATGGCCCCAAATGGGGGAGATCGTGCGAACCCGCCAACTGATCGCCGACGTCGAGGGCAACTTCCCCGAGCTCACCCTCGAGGTCGGAAGGCGCCTACACCTCGGCGATGTCGTGCTGGTCGAGTGGACGTGCAACTACGGCGACGGGCGGCTCTATCGGAACGTCACCATCGGCGAGCTCGAGGACGGTGAGGTTGTTCGTGTCACCGACTACTGGGGCGAACCGACCGCGACCCCTGCGTGGAGACTGGGGATGACCGGTCGCCTCGATATGCCGGCGGACGGCATCTGGCCGGCGGCGGCACAGCTCGGTCACTACTGATCCTCGGTCGCCAACTGTGTCCTCACGATCGACGATCTGGGCGCCAGAGATCTCAACCGCCTGCACCTGTGAGCGCACAATGGCGCCCAGATCGGTCGGTGCAGGTACCAGCGTGCGTCTCAGGCGATGCGCTGTGAGACCGATACGCGCCGTCGGCCCCGGTCTGACGCCCACGCCATCGGGGCGCACTCGGCGCGTAGCCTGGCGCGGTGGCAGATTCGAGTCTTCACGGTCTTTCGATGGCCGAGTTGCAGCTGTCAACCCGCAATCACGGGATCCTGATCGAGGCGTTGCGCTATGGAGTCACACCGGTGGGCCTCCACTACCTGCTGACCCACTTCGACATCCCTCCGGTCGACCCGTTGACCTGGCGTCTGCGCGTGGACGGAAACGTCGCCCGCACCGTGTCCCTTTCTCTCGACGATCTGCGGGCCATGCCGGCGACGACCAGGGTGTTGACCATGGAATGCGCCGGCAACGGCCGGGCGTTCGTCGATCCGCGCCCGGCCAGCCAGCCATGGCTGCTGGAAGCAGTGGGAACTGGTGAGTGGACGGGTGTCGAGCTGCACCACGTTGTCGCCCTTGCCGACTTGCGCGAGTCGTCGGTCGAGGTCGTGCTCACGGGTGCAGACCGTGGCGTCGATGGCGGGATCGAGCAGGCGTATCAGCGAAGTCTCACGCTGGAAGAGGCCGCCTCGGCCGGAGTGCTCCTCGCCTACGGATTGAACGGTGCTCCGCTCCCTCCGCAGCACGGATTCCCACTGCGAGCAGTGGTTCCGGGCTGGTACGGGATGTCGAACGTCAAGTGGTTGTCGTCGATCACAGCTGTCGACGAACCGTTCACTGGCTACCAGCAAGCGGTCTCCTACAGACTGCGCCAGCACGAGCACGATGTGGGCGAGCCGATCAGGCGCATCTTGCCCCGGTCGCTGATGGTGCCGCCCGGGATACCCGAGTTCTTGAGTCGCGCTCGCGTGGTCCCTGCGGGCGAATGTCTGATCATGGGGCGAGCGTGGTCGGGGTTTGCTTCGATCACGTCGGTCGAACTGAGCATCGACGGAGGAGCGACGTGGGGTCCGGCCGAGCTCGACAGCCATCAGGTCGACGAGGCGTCGTGGATCGGCTGGCGCTACAGCTGGCGAGCAACCCCAGGTGATCACGAGTTGTGCTGCCGAGCCACCGATGCGACGGGTAACACGCAGCCAGACGGGCCGCCGTGGAATCGCGGCGGGTACACCAACAACGCCATTCAACGTGTGCCCGTGCACGTCAGTGGTGAGGAGATCTAGAGCGGAGCAAGTCCTTGGCGATGTGTGTGATCTGCATCTCGTCGGTGCCGCCGTAGATCTGGAGGGCTTTGGCGTCGCGTGCGAGCTGTTCGACGCCGAACTCGGCCATGTAGCCGTTGCCGCCGAACAGCTGCACGGCTGCCAGGGCGACCTCGGTGGCAGCGCGGGCCGAGTACAGCTTCATCGCCGAGGCCTCGGCGAGGCTCAGCGGTTGTTTGGCGTTGATCGCTTCGATGTAGCGGAACACCAGGTTCGACACGTTGAGACGGGCAATCTCCATCATGGCGAGCTTGTCCTGGATGAGTTGGAACTCGCCGATGGGGCGCCCGAACTGCACCCGCTCGTTGGCGTAGTCGATGCTCAGCGAGAGGCACCGGTCGATGATGCCCAAGGCCATGGCAGCGACGCCGGCCCGTTCGGTGGCAAAGGTGCCCTTGGCGCCGTCGCGAGCGTCGGTCGTCGTCTCCTCGGTCTCGCCGATCAGGCGGTCGATTCCCGCACGGAGATCGGTGACGAAGATCTCCCCGGTGGGCGACGAGTGCATGCCCATCTTGCGCAGCGGCCTGGACTGCTCGAGACCAGCCATGCCGCGGTCGAGGACGAACGAGACGATCTTGCGTTCGGCAATCGGGTTGCCTTCGTCGAGCTTGCAGATGAACACGATGGTGTCGGCGTACGGGCCGTTGGTGATGAACGTCTTGGATCCGTTCAGGATGTAGTCGGCGCCGTCACGGCGGGCGCTGGACCGCATGGCGCCAAAGGCGTCCGAGCCCGAACCGGGCTCGGTCAGGGCCCATGCCCCAATACGGTCGAGCGTGAGCAGGTCGGGTACCCACCGCTCGCGCTGGCGCGGCGTGCCCCGGCTGTCGATGGCCGATGCGGTGAGACCGACCGAGACGCCGAGGGCAGTGACCATGCCCGGGCAGTAGCGGGAGAGCTCGATGAGCAAGATCAGCATCAGCGCCGGGTCGAAGCCAGACGCCGAGATTCTGGCCGGGTCTCGGGCGATGTCGGCAGCCGTGCGACGTCTCGTTCGAGCCGCTTCTTGAAGCCGTCGCGTGCCATCTCGTCGATGCCGAAAGCTGCGAACAGCTTGCGGAGCACCCCGTACGGAGCGAGCTCACCGTGCTCGAGCTCGTCGCGCAAGGGAACGATCTCCTTGTCGACGAAGGAGCGGATCGCGTCCCGCAGCATCTTGTGTTCGTCGGTCCAGTCGAGCATGGTTCTCCTTTCAGCGGCCGCCCTGGGGCGGCGCGGCGTCACGATAGAGCGGGCGGCCGAGAGTCAGCTCTCGAGCCGGTCGATGACGAGAGCGGCGTTGTAGCCGCCCATGCCGATCGACGATTTCAGTGTCGGGCCAGGCGCTCGAGGCGTGACGCCGTCGAGCACTCGGGGGCTGGCGGTGGCGACCAGCGCCGGCGCGGGAATTTCGTCCCGCTCGTAGGTCAATGCGGCGATGATCGTCTCCAGGGCTCCGCCCGCGCCGAGACCGTGTCCGGTGAGCATCTTGGTCGAGTACATCCTCGTGTGCGCCGGGAACAGCGCGTCGGCAACCCCGGCTTCCACGGTGTCGTTGAGGAGCGTGCCGCTGCCATGGGCGTTGATGTAGGCGATGTCACCCGGTTCGACTCCGGCGTCGGCCATCGCCTGCGACCACGCCGCAGCGACCTGGAGGCCGTCGGGCTTGATGGCAATGGGATGGAAGGCATCGTGGGTGAACCCGGCACCGAGAACTTCGGCGTAGCCCTCGACATCGCCGCGGCCAGAGACAACCAACGCCGCCGATGCCTCCCCGGCGAGGAAGCCCTGGCTGCCCTCCTGGAACGGACGACACGCCTGCTCAGGGGTGCCCTCGCTGGCGAGGACCCCGAGCGCCCCCATTCCCCAAGCGTTCTCTGCCGTGACCGACAAGTCGGTGCCGCTGACGATCACGTCGGTGGCGAATCCACTGATCAGCCATTGCCGAGCCAGGATGACGCCAAGAACGCCTGACGCGCACGCTGCACTGACGTTCATCGATGGACCGTTGAACCCGTGCTCGGCCATGAACATCGATGGTGCCGTCGACGGCAGGAGCTGGAGGTAGTGGCGTCGCCGCACGTGACCTCCGTGCTTGTAGTAGAGCTCGCGCCATCCCTGCACCTCTCCGAGCGACGTACACAGGATCAACCCCACCCGCGCCCCAGGTTGCCAGCCCCGAGCTCGTGGCGTCGGCCACCGCCTCACGGCCGGAGCCGTAGAACGCCCGACCGAACAAGGTGACCGAATCCTCCTCGTGCCCTCCGTCAGGCACAGTCGCTGCGAGACCGACGAAGTCCCCGAACACGACCGGCTGTCCCGCGGACTTGCCGGAGAGCAGTCCGTTCCACAGGGGTTGCACGCCCCATCCGTACCCCGAGACCGCTCCAAGCCCGACGATGCCAACCACCTGCGTCACGTTCATGGCACACCCTCCCTTCGAACTCTCTTGTCGACGCTGCTCGCGATCGGTCGCAAGCGTTTGAGGCTGCCAGTCCCTCGGGACCGGATCGAGGCAAACGACCTCGCAACCTCCGGTCAGTCTCGGGCAGCGCGCCGCTCGCGCACAAGGGTCGAACATCCCGTTCCCCTGCTCCGATCGCGAGCGTCCCAAACTACGTTGGCGACGTGGCGAACGAGGCGATGCGCGACAACTGGGCGACCGGGGCCGAGGGTTGGGTGCGCAACGAGCGGATCTTCGACGCCGTGTTCAGTCCGTTCACCGCAGCAGTTCTGGACACAGCCGACCTCGGCTCGGCGCGACGGGTGCTCGACGTCGGGTGCGGGTCCGGGACCCTGCTCGAGGCCGCAGTGGCCGCAGGGGCCGACGCGGTCGGAGTCGACATCTCGTCGGCGATGGTCGAGGCCGCGCGCCGGCGAGTCCCCACGGCGACGGTCGTCACGGCCGACGCTCAAACTGCCGATGTGCTCGCAGCCGCGCCGGGCGCGCCGTTCGACCGGGTGATGTCACGCTTCGGGGTGATGTTCTTCGCCGACCCAGAGGCGGCGTTCGTCAACATCCGGTCCGCCACGGCGCCGGGCGCGCGCCTCACGTTCGTCTGCTGGCGAGAGGGCGAGACGCACATGTTCTCGTTCAGTCTCCGTGCGCTCACGGCGCACCTGGCCGATCCGCCCGCTCCGCCGAAGACGGGCGCGCCCGGCCCGATGGGTCTGGCCAACGCCGAGCGGACACGCGGGGTGCTCACCGCGGCCGGCTGGTCGGACGTGACGATCGAACCGCGCGACGGGGTGTGCGACTACGGGATCGACGGCAGCGACGGCGTCGAGGAGTGCCTGACGATCGGACTGAGCAGCACGTTGGGGCGAGCCGTTCGGGCCGTACTCGAACCGCGCCTCGATGACGCCGGATGGCGAGCCGTACTCGATGAGGCCCGCGCCGACCTGCGCGCCACGTTGGTCGACGGCGCCGTCCGGTTGGTCGGCCACACATGGCTGGTCACCGCGACGAACCGATGACGCGATCTCCGACATCCGGAGGAATCGTGCCCCCGTGCTGCCCAGCGTGGCAACCCGGACGTGGTCGATGCGCCCGGTACCCCCAGGGGTTTCGGTAGGTTCTCCTCCACTGCAAAGGAGGGACCGTCGTGGAGCTACCTGAAGAGACACTGGCCGATCTCAAGAAGCGACTGCGACGCGCGGAGGGGCAAGTGCGAGGCGTTGGCGCGATGCTCGACGAAGGTCGTGATTGTCGTGAGGTGGTCACCCAGCTGACCGCGGTCACGAAGGCGCTGGAGCAGGCTGCGTTTCTCCTCGTGGCCGCCGGCCTGACGTGGTGCGTCTCGGATCCTGAACGTGCTGCCGAAGAAGGCTACGCATTGACCGACGTGCAGAAGATGTTCATGAAGCTCGCTTGAGTCGCATGGGCGCCCCGCTCGCTGATACCCTGGGGGGTATGTGCAGAAAAGTGACGTGCAAGGTGTGCAAGCGACCGACGTGGGCCGGATGTGGTGCTCACGTGGAGCAGGTTCTGGGCGATGTCCCGAGGAATGAGCGCTGCTCGTGTCGCAGTGAGCGGAAGGCGCCGTCGGCGACTGCCGAGCCCCGCCGATCGTGGCTGAGCCGCATCAGCGGTCGTTGATCAACGGGACCTTCCAAAGGTCTCAGCCTTCGACGGGATCTTCGGCCGTTCTTCGTATGCAGGTCCCGCGGTTGCGTCCGCCGGCCGAAAGGTTGTGTACTTGAGTCGCACGCGGTTTACGCTGGTTGTCGCCCGCCGGGCGGTTCGATGATGTCCGCCTCTTGCCGGTCATAGCTCGGAGCGAGCACTGAACCGAGGGGGTGCCTGTGATAGACGACCAGGACGTGTTCGAGTACCACGAGTGGCCACGGCCGGGAAAGCTCGAAGTCGTCCCGTCGAAACCGTGCATGACCCAGCATGATCTCTCGCTGGCCTACACCCCGGGCGTGGCCCGGCCATGTCTCGCCATCCAGGAATGTCCCGAGTTGGTGAACCGGTACACAGGGAAGGGGAACCTTGTGGGGGTCGTCAGCAACGGAACCGCCGTGCTCGGCCTGGGCGACATCGGGCCGCTGGCGGCCAAGCCGGTCATGGAAGGCAAGGCCGTGCTGTTCAAGCGATTCGCCGGGATCGACGTGTTCGACCTGGAGGTCGACGCCCGCGACCCGGACGATCTGGTCAGGGTCGTCGCTGCTCTTGCGCCGACCTTCGGAGGGATCAACCTCGAGGACATCAAGGCGCCCGAGTGCTTCTACGTCGAGGAGAAGTTGCGCCAATTGCTCGACATCCCTGTGTTCCACGACGACCAGCACGGCACAGCAATCATTTCGTCGGCGGCCCTGCTGAACGGCCTCGTTGTCGTCGGCAAGCGGATCGAGGACGTTCGTGTCGTGGTCTCGGGCGCGGGGGCTGCGGGCATCGCCTGTGCCGAGATGTTCACGCTGTTGGGGGCGAGACGCGAAAACATCCTCTTGGTCGATTCAGTCGGCGTGGTGTACGAGGGTCGCCTCGAGCGGATGAACCCGTACAAGGCCCGGTTCGCCGCTCATACCGACATGCGGACCCTCGCCGACGCCATGCGAGGCGCAGACGTCTTTCTGGGCGTCTCCACCCGTGACGTGCTCACGCCCGACATGCTGCGAACCATGGCCGACGACCCGATCGTCTTTGCCCTCGCCAACCCCGACCCGGAGATCGACTACCAGCTGGCCATCGAGACACGAAGCGACGTCGTGATGGCGACGGGGCGTTCCGACTTTCCCAACCAGGTGAACAACATCCTCGGGTTCCCCTTCATCTTCCGGGGAGCGCTCGACGTGCAGGCGACGACCATCAACGAGCCGATGAAGCTTGCGGCGGCGCGAGCCGTCGCCGAGCTGGCGAGAGACGAGGTTTCGGAGCAGGTGCTGGCGGCGTACGGCCTGCGCGAACTGCAGTTCGGGCGGGCGTACCTCATCCCGAAGCCGTTCGACCCGCGTGTCCTGCTGCGCGTTGCCCCCGCTGTCGCCCGCGCTGCCATGGACTCCGGCGTAGCTCGCCGCCCGATCGTGGATCTCGACGCCTATGAGGAGCAGCTGGAACGAACCCTCGGTCCGTCGCGAGCAGTCATGCAGTTCGTCGTCCACACTGCGCAGCGTCGGCCGCCCAGCCGGCTGGTCTTTGCCGACGGCGAGGATGACAGCGTGCTGCGGGCCGTGCGCGCCGTGGTGGACCAGCACATTGCTCGCCCCATCCTGATCGGACGTCGCAGTGTCATCGGTCCTCGCGCTGAAGCACATGGTCTTCGGCTGGGCGACGACGACATCGTCGACGTGGAGACCTCGGAGCTGACCCCCCGGCTGACGGACCGGCTGTTCGAGCTTCGCCAGTTGCATGGCATGACGCCCGTGGCCGCCGCCGCCCGCATCCTGGATCCCACCGTCTTCGGGCTCATGCTCGTGTGCGAGGGACTTGCCGACGGGTTCGTCGGAGGCCGGACACGCGTCTACCCCGACACCATTCGGCCCGCCATCCAGCTCGTGGGTCTTCGAGACGGAGTCTCGCGGGTTTCGGCGCTCCAGCTCCTGGCCCTCAAGGACCGCCTCGTGTTCTGCGCAGACACCATGGTCAACATCGATCCGTCGGCCGAGGAGCTGGCCGAGATCGCAATCCTCGCCGCCGAGGCAGCCCACATGTTCGGGATCGAGCCGCGGGTGGCACTGCTCTCGTTCTCCAGTTTCGGCTCCGTGCATCACCCGCTTGCCACGCGGGTGGCTCGGGCCGTCCAACTTGTGCACGAGCAGCGGCCGGATCTTGTTGTCGACGGTGAGATGCACGTTGATCCGGCGGTGGTCGAGGAGATCGCGCGCGAGAACTACCCGAACTCGCGGATACAGGGCGATGCCAACGTCTTCGTATTCCCCAACCTCGCGGCCGGCAACATCGGCTACAAGCTCGTTCAGCGGCTCGGTGGCGCAGAGGCCATCGGGCCCGTTCTCCTCGGGATCCGCCGTCCGGTAGCTGTACTACAGCCGGGCTCCACCGTGTCCGACATCGTCAACCTCGCCGCAATCACGGCAGTTGCGGCCGACCTCCAACGAGCAGCCGGCGCAACGATTGAGCCGCCAGAGCCGCCGAGGCATTGAGGCTGGTACCGACCTCCGCGACGGAGTCGCGCACCCGAGAGCCCGCGTCCTGAAGACAGCTTCAGTTTCCTTCAGCTTGGCGAATCCATCCCTGGCGCATTGTGCGATCACACGCCACAGCCGCCACCAAAGGACCGTTCCAATGAATGCCACCCTCCCACCACCCCCATCCGCGGCCACGCCGCGCATTGCCACACGATCTCGCCTCTCACGCCGCTGCTGGGGCTCCCTGCCGCAGGCATCGGCCTGGCGCTCGTCGATGCTTGCAAGCCGCTCTTGCCCGCAGGCGGAGCACGGTCGAATCCGTCGAGCACATGGCCGAGCTGGTCGTCGGCGGCACACCCCCGATGTTCGAGGCCGAAGCAGTAGCAATCGGGCTGAGCCCGCGCTCACCCGATCGCGCCGTCGCCCCCGAGTTGGGTTCGGCAGCAAGGTGAGCTGAACCGGGAGTAGTCCGTTCCCGTGAGCACATGAACCGACTGCAAATTTTGTGCGCTCACAGGAATTCGCTGCTGAATCCGAGCTAGCGCCACCCACTACGTGGAGCGGGTTTGGCAACAGCCGACTTCGTTCAACAGCGCCGCCGTGGCCCTTGCCGCCGAACTCACCCCGCGTTGACTGCAAGGCCGCGGGGTAGAGATACTTCTGCAGTGGGAATCGGGGGAACGGCCGATGCTGGGCGTCCTGTTTTCGCCGCGAGTCGGGGTCGGTATCCCACGATCGATGTACTCCGTGGGCTCGCACTGTGCTCGATGGTCACCACCCACACCGAGACGTTCACCAGCAAGACGTTCCTGTGGCACGTGTTCCACATCCAGCGTTGGATCGATGGCGCGTTCCTGTTCGTCGCGCTGTCGGGGATCGTCACGGGGATCGTCCATCGCCGAGTCGTCGAGCGTGACGGACTGCGCGCCAGTCAACGCAAGCTCCTTCGTCGGGCCGGACTCATCTACGTCGTCCAGGTCGCACTCACGATTACGATCCTGGCGGTCAGGTCGTGGCGCGAGGTGGGCAGCTTCGGCGACGTACCCACCTGGGCCGAGTCGGGTGGCGTAGGGCGAGCCATCTTCTCTGTTCTACGCCTTCGCCTCGAGCTCGACTTCAACGACATCTTGCCGATGTACGTCTGCTTTCTCGCGTGGGCCGTTGTCGCCGTCGCTCTCCTCCGTCGACGTCGTGGGTGGTTGGTCGCGCTGATCTCGGTAGCTGTCTACGTTGTCGCCCAAACCATCGGCGGTCTCGCCCTCAAGCCCGCCAGCTGGAACATCGGTAGCTGGCAGCTCCTCTTCACCGCAGGCTTGCTCGTCGGCTGGTCGTGGGAACACGAACGTCTGAACGTGACCCGCGAATGGCGTCGACGAGTCAGCCTGGCCGCCGTCTGCGTATGGGTGGGCCTCTTTGCTGCCGCGTTGGTGGCCCGGGCCAGCATGGAGCACCAGTTCGGTCGCGCTCTCGACAGGTTGAACGGCGGTTGGTTGGCGTTCGTGTTCGCGGGCGCGGCGATGCTCGTTGCATTCCCCCTCGTCGACCGGCTGTGGGGCGTGCCGCGACTCAACCGACCGCTGCGGGTCGTGGGTATCGTCGGATCCAAGGGTTTGCCCGGCTTCGCCACGATGGTCCTCGCCATCTTGGCGCTCGACCTCCTCCCCTCGATCCCGCGCAGCGATCCGGTGAACCTGGCCGTGATGGGGTTGTGCGGGTGCGCCGAGTACGTCGCTCTCCGCCGGCAGCGACACGTCCGACGACATCCGGTCAGCCGAGCACTCGGCGTCCACGAGCGCGTCAGTGGATCGAGGCGCTCTCGAGTCGCGACACCCGCAGGGAGCGCATCTGGCTGACCGCTACGACCGACTGGTGCGGACGTTGCCGCCACTTCTGAGCCCACTGGACGAGACCGGCTCCATCCATCGGCCGACCGAACATGTAGCCCTGCCCCGCATCACACCCGATGGCTTCCAGCAGTTCGAGTTGCTCTGACCGTTCGATGCCCTCGGCGACGACGAACTTACCGAGGGCGTCACCGAGCGCCACGATGGCCGTGGTGAACGCACGTTGCGACGCGGACGACTCGAGATCATCGATGAACGGCTTGGCGATCTTGACCACATCGACGGGTAGCGACTGCAGATAGCTGAGTGACGAATAGCCCGTGCCGAAGTCGTCCAGCGCGAGCCGCAGACCGATGGTCTTCAGCTGTTGCAAGGTGTCGATGGTTCGGTCGGCCTGCTCGGACATCAGGTTCTCCGTGATCTCGATTCCTAATCGGCTCGGCGTCAAGCCGTGCCGTTGCAGGGTTGCAGCGACATCGTCGACCAGCGTCGGTTCTTGGAAGCTGCGTGGCGAAACGTTGACGTTCACCCATGGCACGAGGCCGGGGTGCGACGCATCGACCTGGGTCAGCCATTCGCAGGCCTTATCCATCATCAACGTGTCGATCGCCACGATCAGACCGGTCTGCTCGGCTACCGCCAGAAAGCTCTCCGGGCTCAGCTCTCCGAGGGTGGGGTGGTACCAACGCACGAGGGCTTCGACTCCGAGCAGGTCTTGACTCGCGAGCCTGACGATCGGCTGGAAGTGGATCGCCAGTTCGTGGCGATCGAGGGCTCGCTGCAGATCGCTGTGCAGGTTGAACCGATGCAGGTTCGACTCGTACATCGACGATTCGAACATCACCACGCGGTGCTTGCCCTGAGCCTTGGCGATGTACATCGCCGTGTCGGCGTTGCGCATCATCGCCTCGGGATCTGCACCGAACTGGATGAGCGCCGTTCCGATGCTGGCTCGAATTCCGAGGTGGGGCTGCGTGAGGCTCGCCGGCACGTCGAAGGATCGCAGGATCGCTGCAGCGGCGGCTGAGGCGCCAGCGGCATCGTCGACGTCGCTCAACAGAATGGCGAACTCGTCGCCGCCAAGTCGAGCAATGACATCAGCGTGGGCGAGACAGCTCTTCAATCGAGCGGCAACCTCGACCAAGAGGGCATCGCCGATGGCATGTCCAAAGCTGTCGTTGACCGTTTTGAAGTCGTCGAGGTCGATGAACAACACCGCACCGCGGCTGCCGTTGTGATCCTCGATCGCTTGCTGCAGGTGCGTACGGAAGAGGGTGCGGTTGGCCAAGCCGGTCAGCGGATCGTGCAGCGCTTGAAAGGTCAACTTGCCCTCCAACACTCGTAGCTGCTCGAGCGACTGTTCGAGCCGGCCATTTTCCAGCGCCGTCGTGGTGTGGTTGGCCAGCGTCTCGGCCAGACGAGCGTCGGTCGCGTCGAAGGCGACCACTTCACTGAGGCGGTTGGCGATCACCAACGCCCCGGCAACTCGGACCTCGTTGCGCAGCGGCGCAACGATCGCGTCGCGGTAACCGCTCAACGCCAGGAACTCGCCCGCCCTCCCCTCGGCGCCGTCGCGCAGGATCGAAGCCTCGCCGGTTGCGAGCAACCCGATCAAGACATCATGACCTTCACCGAGGACCTGCAACGTCTCAACCTGGTCGCCCGGTCCGACGCGTACGCAGACGGATTGGGCGTTCGACTCCGTGAGGTAGATCAATTCGGCGGCGCCCGCATTGAAGGTGTCACAGGCGTGTCGAAGCAGGTCGACTATCGCGGTCTCCAACTCGGACGACTGATGGAGCAGCTGCGTCGACTGGTACAAGAAGTCGAGGCCCTCGTGCCGGCGTCGTTGTGTGGTGTAGGCCCAGTTCGCCAGATACGTGCCCGCCGTCGGAACGACCAACAGCCAAGCGACGTCGGGCTGCGCGTCGAGGACGACAGCGGCGATGATGCCGAGGCTCGTCGTGAAGATCGCCGCGATCAGGCCGAAGCCGGCACCGGACCGCAGATCGGCTGTCCGCCAAGACCCGGTCGAGATGGAGATGACCACGAACACGAGGACGACGGAGGTGAGTGCTTCGCCGAGCAGTGCCAGGCCGCCCTCCAACAAGACCGCCTGATCAAGCGGCGAGCGGTGGGTGGCGAGCCATCGGAACACGGCGATTGCGATGATCGTCGTCGACGCGAAGACCGCGCAATTGAACAGCAGCTTCAGTGGGCCCTGCTTCCGATGCAGTGCCAGCGCCGCACCGGCACCGAGCAGCTGGGCCCCTACGAGCACGAGTGGCTGGGCGAAGAAGAGCCCTAGCGCCAACGGCAGTTCGACGAGGGAGAAGGTGTGGGCATCGGCGCGAATGCGAAGGTGAACGACGAAGATCTCAGCGAGCGCGAAGAGAGTGGCCAGTGCCGGCAATGCCACGAACCAATGCCACCTGGTCGTCGCCGACCATTCCTGACCATCGAACACCAGAGCTGCCAGGAGTGCCGCGACCGCCCAAAGACCGAGTGAGAAGGCGGCGATCTTCGTGCGGGTCCCCAGGGCGCGCCTCGCGCCCGCTGCCTTGGCGTTGTCGCGTCGTTGCTTGGTGGCACTCACCCTCTAGTGATCGGCCTGGAGTGCCTAGACATGAGGCACAATCACCACCCCGGTGGCGGGCGGTCATGCACGAAGCCTCAGCTCCAGAGGTCTCCTGACCAGCTGGACCCGGACCACGACGACCCCGACCACGATGACCCCGACCAGCTGGAACCGGACCAGCTGGAACCGGACCAGCTGGACCCGGACCAGCTGGACCCGGACCACGACGAGCCGGACCATGTGGAACCCGACCAACTGGAACCCGACCAACTGGAACCCGACCAGGTCGAACCGTTCCATTGGCCCCCGGACCAGCTACTGCCCGCGGTGGCGGAGGTGAACGGCCTACCGAAGATGTCGACCTCACCCTGCAGGATGACCCCATCCTTGGTCAGGTGGTCTCGGCCGCGAGACAGCTCGACCGAGCCCGTTCCCGTGGCCGGGGCGAACTCCTGCGTCGGGTACACCGAAGGCGTGTAGTTCGCAAGCCTCCGCAGATCCAGCTCTCCGTCGCCCTGCGAGGTCGGGAAGGCAAAGAAGAGGTCCTTGGCCTGCGCCTTCAGAAATCCCTTCACCTGGTCCGGTGTCATGTTGGGGTACTTCTGCAGCACCAGCGCAACCGTCCCCGACGTGACGGCGGCCGCCTCCGATGTGCCGCTGCCACGGAAGAACCGTGTGCCGAGCAAGCCCTCGGGGTGATTGGCATCGATGAACGAGTTCGGCACTCTGAGGCCCTGGAGCTTGGTGCCGACAGCCACGAAGTCAGGCCTGCGCGCGCCGCGCACGTTCGAGCTCGCTGAATACGCTCCAACCGTGTCGTCGAAGTCGAAGGCCGTGCCCTTGGTGTCGTAACCGCCGACCGCCAGGACGTTCGGGTTGTACGCAGGGTCGGCGAGGCCGGGAGCACCCACACCTCGCTGGAAGCCTGTGTTGCCGGCGGCGGCGACCACCACGATGCCGGCCTTCCATGCTCGTTCGGCCGCGTAGGAGAGCGGATCCACGAGAGAGGGTTGGGTCGAGTTCGTGCCGTACGACAGGTTGAGTACGCGGATGTTCATGCCGTTGTCGTGGCGATGGTCGACCACCCAGTCGATGGCCGCGATCACTTGCGTGACGTCGACGCCTCCGTCGGCGCTGCCAACCTTGACGCTGACGATTCGCGCATCGGGAGCGATTCCTCGGTATTGCCCAGCGGGCGCATTCGAGTACGGCTGCTGCAATGTGGAGTCTTTGCCGGCGATCAGACCGGCGATGAAGGTGCCGTGTCCGTTGGTGTCGAGGTGAGCCAGGTTCGGAGCCTGCGATTCGAGCGAGAGGTCGGGCCCGTTGATGATCTTGTTGGGTGTGGCCAGGCCCTCGACAGGTGCCACGCCCGTGTCGATCACCGCGACGTCGACGCCCGCACCAGTGATTCCCTGGTTCCAGAAGGCAGTGGCGCCGATGTTCTCGGTCATGGCCTTCATCGAGTAGGCGTCGGCATTCGGGTCGTAGGAACCCGCCGACGCAAACGAGCTGGTGCACAGAATTGGCGCAACGGTGCCGATCGCCAACACCGCCGCAGCAACACGTCCTTTGGTGACCACTCGATACGGCCGTATGGGACGTCCGCCCCACGTCGCACCGCGCGCCGTCGCCTTGTTCTCTGCCATCTCGTCCGCCCGTCCTCGATGAGATACTTCAGTTGTCGCTCGAAGCGCCCGCCCTGAGCTTGATTGCGACAGCACCGGTGCTCGGTTCGTCGCAGGGCGCTATCCAACGTCATCCGCCCGAAGAACGCAAGAGCCCGGCACGAAGTTTGCACAACACGTGAGGTACTTGACGTGAGCTTGACCACTTCATCACGTTCAGTCGGATGTCGCCGCGGAGATATCACTGATGGTGACGCTCGATCGTCGTCTCCGAGTCCTGAGCGGCCCGCCTCCAACCGACGCACCCAGTTGCACGGACAGTTCTCGATCCGATTGACTCTCCGCGTGACGGAGCGGGAACGACGATCCGAGCATCGACACGGATGGATCGTCGCCGCCGTGGTGGTGATGTCGGTCGGCTCGTGCTCCAGCGACACTTCCAAAGCCTCGGTGTCGGCGTCCATGCCGTCGTCGACGATGCCCACGCCGTCGGTGTCGGCGGCCACCTCGTCTGTCGGTGTCGTCGTCCCGGAAGGGCCTGTCGTGCTGGTCGCACCACCATCGACCGACGCGGCAACGATGACACGAGCGGCTGACGTTGTGCTCGCTCGCCTCCGGCGAATGGGTGTGGTCGACGCGGTGGTGACGCCCGAGACGAACGGCGTGTCCGTTGCCTCGTCGGCCGACGCGTATCAGCTCCGTGCAGCAGCACAGCAGCGAGCTTCTGTGATGGCGCCGATCGCTTCGACGACACTCGGGCCGTGTGCCAACGCGAGCGCGGGCATCGGATCTGTCGGCCCGGCGTCACGCTGCTACACCGTCGGCGACAACCTCGTGGGTGTCGAGGCCATCACCGCCGCTGTTGCCGACGACATCGGCGGCGCCGGCTGGCGCACCGTGCTGACCCTCGACCCGGCCCAGTACAAGGCGTTTCGTGCGGCACTGGATCCGGTGGCCGGCAAACAACTCGCACTCATCGCCGATGGGGTGGTGGTGCTCGCCTTCGGGTCAGGCGTGCCGGCACTCAGCTCGACAGTGGGTCCTCCGCTTTCCGAGGACCAGGCCAGACTGGCAGCGGCGGCTTTCAGCATCGATTCCGATCTCCCCGTCGAGCTGATCCCGCCTGCACTCCCGACACCTCCCGGCCCTCGGGTCTCCACCGATTTCTGGACGGCTGCCCTCGGTGTGTGGATCTGTGGCGCGTGGCTTGGCAACGCGCCGGCGTTCGGTCTCGATACCGGAGTGCACTCACATGGCGACGGCCTCGTCTACCTTCACCCCTTCACGGATGACGAGGCGGGCGACAAAGCGACGCTCGGCCTCTTCATCGGGCGAGGCGGATGGAAGGCGTCGACGGATCTGCTCGCTCTCTGGGACGGTGTCGAGCACGTTTCTGGCTCAACGTGCCCCGACGGTCGCGTCGCGAGCGTTCGCTGGTGGGTGGACGGCGTCGAGCAGAACGGCGACCCGAGCATGTTCAAGCCGCACAACGGCCAGGTGATCGTGCTTGGATTCGATGCCGACCCGCCCCCCGGTCCACCTCCGCAGCTGGACGATCTGTACGTGCCATCGCTCGGACCGGCCGTCTCGTAGGAACGCACCTCTGGGTTCGTCGACGGTGGCCGCGTCCGCCTGCCGATCGTTCGACCTGTTGCGGATGCACAAAGTGGTATTTCCAAGCCGCTCCGCGCGCTCTACGATTCGGATTGCACGAACGGAGGGTTCAGTGAGGATCTTCGTGAGCTACGCCCGCCGCGACCGCGAGGCGGTTGACGCACTGCTGCAAGACGTGCGTAGAGCGCGCCACGACGTGTGGGCCGACGAGGAGCTCACGGGTGGCCAGAGCTGGTGGGACACCATCCTCGGAACGAATCGCGGCGCCGATCTCTTCGTCGTCACCGACGCGCAGATCGTCGATTACCTCGAACGCACCCCGGCCACGACCACTCGTTCGACGGGCACGGGGCCGGCGGTGTCGACGACTCCGTCCGGGTGGTATCCGGATCCTTACCGCACCGATGACGACGCGGTGAACTTGAAGAGGCCTGGCCGGCATTCCCAGGCGATGGCATTGCTGGTCATCGGCATCGTTTCCACTGTGGCCATCTTCGCCATCAACGCCCAGTTGAACACTGGCAGCGACTCCGGGTTCTCAAGATGAGGAGCAGCTGGACGTCAGCTGACGGTGACAGTGGCGGTAGACGCCGGTCGGGGATCAAGGCTGAGCACGAGCAAGCCCATTCGTTCGGCACGCGCCGCGAAGTCGTCGGTGACGCTCGGCGGAACTTCGCCTTCCGGTGGGCGGATCGTCAGGGCTGCAATCGGTCCGCCCGCGGCCAGTGCTTCGGCGCGACCGAACAGCTGCACGTGCGCCGCGAGGTACCACTCGTGACTTGGAGCATCATCGCTCTCCGTAATGCTGCAGCCTTCAGCGGTCGAGACGTGATGGACGACGGACTCGAATCGAGCGACCCACTCGGGCCCGGCATCCTTCACCGATTGAATGACGAACTCGTCGTGCGCGATCGCCAGCACCACATGGGCGTTGATGCCGTGACGGATGGCCTCTTCGAGCACGATGAGGTCGGCACCCGCTGCTGCGGCAGACACCAGATCGGATGGCCGCAGGGTCTCGAGCAATCGGACGACGCGGTCCCGCACGACCGGCACCTGAGTCGCAGGAAATCGAACCACGCGTCGCCCCGCCAGATCGATGCGATTGCCCGAGTGAACCAACAACACGTCGGCAGGGTACCGCCGATGGTTGCAGCGAGGAGGCGCGATGACGGAGAAGCGTGACATTGGAGTCGCCCTCTCGGGGGGCGGCCACCGAGCAACCGCTTTTGGGCTCGGGGTGATGCTTGCGCTCGTCGATCAGCACCTGAACCAGCGAGTCACCTCGATCAGCTCCGTCTCGGGTGGTTCGATTGCCAACGGCATTGCCGTCAGTGGGCCCGACTTCGGCACTGTCGAAGCGCCCGCCTTCGAACGCCACATCGCCGGGGCTCTTTCCACGATCTCCGACCGAGGGCTGTTGCTCGGTGGCGCACCCGCCACCCGTGGCTACATGCGCATGCTGATCGTCACCGCTTGCGCCGCACTCGCGGCAGGGTTGGTGTGCATCGTTGCGGTCGTCGGTCATTGGTGGATCGTTGCCGTCGTCGCATTCGTCGTGGCGCTCGGTTCCGGGTTGGTCTCCTGGCGATCGTTCGGCAGCCGGTCGGCGCACACCGAAGCGGCCATCGACTCCGAACTGCTCGGCAATCGTTCGCTTCGGCTGGCCGACCTTCACGCCTCACCGAGCTCGGTTCATCACGTGTTGTGCACCACGGAGTTGCAGACCGGCACTTCGTTGTACTTCTCCAACCGACTGGTGTACGGGTATGGATTCTCCGGTGTGACGGTGCCCGTCGATGTGCCGCTGGCCACCGCGATACAGGCATCGGCTTGCGTTCCCGGCGCGTTCGCACCGCGCGTCCTTCCCTTGAGCGCGTTGGGTCTGACCGGCTCCGGTCGAGTCGTGCTCGTCGATGGCGGCGTCTACGACAACATGGCTGACGAGTGGGAGTATGGCTTCACATCGCGAAAGAAGTCGTGGCCCGATCTGTTGAAGGCACAAACGGATCCAGCGGCCTTACTGATCGTCGCCAACGCTTCCGGAGGCTGGAACGATCTCAAGCCGATCGCCGGGGGTCGACTGCGTCTGGAGCTTGCCGGCGTGATGCGTTCAAAGGATGTGCAGTACGACGTCTCGACCGCGCACCGTCGCCGAGCACTGGCGGCGCTGTTCCGCGACGACGATGCCAAGACATTCGAGGGCGTGTTCGCCCAAATATCGGCGAGCCCGTACGCGATCACCGAGCAATTTGCTACGCGCCGAATCGACCGGCGGATGAGAAGTCACGTCGTGCCGACGAGGCGCGGCAGTTTCTCGACGGCCTGGGCTACACCGCCGACGGTTGGTCGACGTTGGTTCGAACGACGTCTGGTGTGCCGACCACCCTGGCGCGGCTCGGTCGCGAGACGACAGCGGCACTGTTGGAACACGGTTATGTGCTGACGCTGGTCAACCTGTACGTGCTGCATGGTCTCGGCGAACTGCGGACGATCGACCGGGCGCGCTTCGGCCGACTAGCCGCTGGACTCACGGCATGATTGGTCACTAGGCGTGTCGATCAACAGGCCCGACAACTCTGCAGGAGAGCCGATCGCCCACGCGGCCGCCAGCGCCGCGCCCGGCCCTACCGAACACGACGGTGTCGACGACCAGACCGTCGTCGACATCACGATCATCCACTCCAGCCTGGCGTGTGCTGACTACCCGTTGATGATCGGCGGCTTCGCCGATCATCCGCTGGGAGGGCAGGAACGATTCATCGACCGGCAGTTCGCCGGGTTGTTGACATCCTGGTCGGAAGTCGATCTGTTTCCCACCGAGGTCGGGACGTCGCGATTCATCGAGCCCAGTCCCGACGCCGAGACCGAGCCACCCGGCTGCTACGTCATCGGACTTGGTTCGGTTGTCGACCTGCAACGCGAGCAGCTCACCTTTGGGGTTCGTCAGGCATTGGTAGATCGTTGCGTCCGCCTGTACACCGAGCACCTGACAGGTGGCGACGATGGCGCGCTGATCGAGGTCGGCGTATCGAGCTCGTTGATGGGGGTCAGCGCGGACCATGGCCTGCGTGTCGAAGATTCCGTGGCCGGCATCGTCGAGGGCGTCCTGCAGGCGAACCAGAAGCTGGCGCACTACGAGTCGTCGCGCGCCGGCGGCGGACGCGTGGTGCGTGTCACTGCACTGCAGTTCGTCGAGCGTTTTGCCGAGCAGGCCAATCTCGCCGCAGTTGCGCTGCGTTCGCTGTCGTCGGCGGTGCACCTCGCCAGCTCGTACGATGCCCTTCGCTCGATCACGGTCAGCGAGCGTCCGGGCGGTTTGCCACTCGGGGCAACGTTGACAGAAGTCGCCCAGAGTTGGCGACGCTTCGTGATCACCGCAGTCGACACCACCGAGCTCAATGCTGCCGGCGAGCAGCACGCAGCTGCCGTGGGTGATGATCGAAGCCTCACGTTCGACATCGCAATGCTCGGCCGTGAGGCGCGCGCCGATCGCGTTCGTCACCGCCTCGACAAGGTCATGGTCGACGCGCTCGTCGACCGCCTCGTGCTCGACACGGGTGATCAGCGCACGGCCGGGACCCTGTACGACCAGTTGATACCTCTCGAGATGCGCAGCGAGTTCCAGACGACATCGGCGATCCAGTTCGTGGTCGATGCCACGACCGCCAACTATCCATGGGAGCTGCTCGCCGCGCCGCGACCAAGTGGCAGCCGGACAGCGGGCGGGGCGTTCGGCGGCGTGATCCGACAGTTCACGGAGTCCGATCATCGCCGGCTGAATCCTGAACGAGCGCTCTTCGGCAGCGCGCTGGTGATCGCCGCCGGCAAGGTCCCGGGCGAGAACGAGTTGTCGTCGGTGTACGACGAATGCGATCTCGTCACCCGACTGCTCGACGAGACGAATCCCGGTCGAGTGACGCTGCTCGACGACCGACGTGGCGAACTCGACCTCGTCGATCTGCAGAACGAGCTGTTCGGCAACCATCAGGTCGTGCACATCGCCAGCCATGGTGTGTACAACGAGGATCGCCCCGCCGATACCGGGGCGATCCTCGCTCGCGGGGCGATGCTCACGATCGACACGATCCGTCAGCTCGCCTCGGTTCCCGACGTGGTGTTCCTCAACTGCTGCAGCCTCGGCCGCATCGGCCAGAACCGCATGGCCGCCGGCCTCGCCCGCGAGTTCATGGCCATCGGGGTCCGCGCTCTGGTGGCCGCAGCCTGGCCGATCGACGACGCGGCAGCGCGGGTCTTCGCCGAGACCTTCTATAGGGAGTTGATCGGCGGACGACCACTCGGCGACGCGATAACCCGTGCCCGCAACGTGTGCGCAGAAGTGGGCGGCCGCGAGACCTGGGCGGCATACCAGTGCTATGGCGACCCAGGTTTCGTCCTACGCGGCAGTCGCGTATCGCTTGGCGAAGCAGTGACCGAGCCGGTGAGCGAGACCGACCTGGTCGCTCGACTCGATGCGCTGGGCGTGCGGGTGTCGGACCTCGGGCTGCCCGGTCGGGGTGGGGTCGTCGAGCGTCGTCAGCGACTCTTGGTCACCTGGAACCAGCTGGCAACGTGGATCGACGGTCGTCCCGATCTTGCGGCGAGCGCACCGATCCAACGTCGGCTCGCCTGCACCGCCCGGGATCTCGGCGAGTACCGCATTGCTGCCGCACGATTCCGGCAGTTCGTCGTCGGCGATGCCGACGGGAAGTCGGTCGTCGGGCCACAGACCGATTCGGCGTCGGTGGCCGACGTGCAGCAAGCAGCGAACTGCCTTGCCCGCGCTGGACAGTGGGCGGCGCGCCAAGCTCAGCTCGAAGGGGCCGAGGATCGCAGATCGATGGCGCTCGACGAGCTCGCACTGGCGGCCGAGCTCGCCAAGGCGGCAACGAGCTTGCTGCCCAATCGCGAGAGTCTCGGCATCTTGGCGAGTGCGCTCAAGCGTGCGGCAACCGTCGATCTGGCGCACCGCGATGACCTGTTGAAGGAGGCCCTCGACGGATACCGCAACGCTGACGCGACGACCAGCCCCGGCCGCTTCGGTGCCGAGAACGCCCTGCAACTCGCGCTGATCGTCGGAGGTGACTACGCCGACTGGGCGACCAGTCACCTTGCCGCCGACGGGCAACCGGCGGGTCTCCCCGACGAGTCGCCGGTGGCGAGTCGTGGGCTCGTGGATCAGCGGCGCATGAACGTCGGCGACTTCTGGGGCCGCTCCGATCTCGCTGATCGAGCCCTCACCCGTCTCGTTGCTGCCGCCGATGAGCCGGCTCGTCAAGCAGCCACCGACGAAGTCCTCGCCGGGTATGAACGAGCCTTCGCCAGCCGATCCACCTGGGCGGAACGGCAGACGGTGATCGACCATCTTCGTGACCTCCTCGATCTGATACCCGACCCCGATGCACGGCGACCGCACCTTCAGCGCGCCGTCGACGATCTCCAACAGTGGGAAGAGACCAACGTCGAGCGAGTCGCCACGGTGTCGGCGGCGACCACCGCCCCGGTCGCGAGCGCGCCCGCAGCGGCCCGGGTTCACACGGTCGCCAGTGGCGTGTCGGTCACCGCCTTCCCGGCGGGCTGCGGCGACTGCCTGCTGATCGAATGGGATGGGGCGAGCGGTCATCACCGGCTTCTCATCGACGGAGGGATGGCGAGTGCCCTCGACGAGGGGCTCGGTCGGTATGCGGCGGCGCGGCCGGAGGGTCACCTGATGGTCGACGTCGCGGTCGTCACTCACATCGATCTCGATCACATCGGCGGTGTGATCGCTGCGCTCCGAGGCGGGCTGCTCGACGCCCCCGACGTCTGGTTCAACGGTCTCGACGAGATCCGTTCGAGCACCCGCGGCCCGCGCCAGGGTGACGAGCTCAGCAGCCTCATCCCGGCCGAGCGGCGCAACCTCCCCGTCAAGGGTGGAGCGATCCACGTGCCCGACGACGGCCCGCTGCCGGCGTTCGACCTCGCCGACGGCGCACGCTGCACGGTGCTCGGCCCCACGCTGGAGCGACTCGACAAGTTGGAGCAGGCGTGGACGGCGAGCAAACGGGGAGTCGCCGACGATCCGATTGCCGACCTCGCCGATCGGCTCGGCAGCGATCTCGACCGCGGCGCGACCCGAGCGTTCGGTGGCGACTGCAGCCTCGCCAACGGATCCAGCATCGCCCTGCTGTTCGAATACGGAGGCACGTCACTGCTGTTGACCGGTGACGCATACGCCGGCGACCTCGAGCATTCGATCGGCCGCCTGCTCGCCGAGCGTGGTTCGACGAAGCTCGACGTCGATCTGTTCAAGCTCGCCCATCACGGAAGCATGGCGAACGTCACGGCCGACCTGTTGGCCCTGATCGAGCCCGGCACCATCCTCATCTGCACCGACGGCACACGGTTCGGTCACCCGGATCGCGAGACGATCGACCTGCTCCGGCAGCACTACGTGACGACGCCGATCCAGTTCACCGACGACAGTGCGGTGATACGCGAGCGCGCCGCACATGCCGGCTCCGTTCCCCCCACACAAACACCGGTGAGCCTCCGCTTCTGATCGGTCGGTCACTGGTCACGATGTCGCACCGCCGGGAAGTCGGGATTTGTGGCCCTAGTGCTGATGGGCGCTGTCCTGCTGAGATGTGATGGTGGACATCGATCGCGCGGAGCTGAACACTTCCGTGGAGCGGAGTGCAAACGTGGAGTTGCTGTGGATCCCGCTTGGCGCCGGCCAGCGCATCGTGCGCGCCAGCGGCAGGATGTTCGAGCGACTCTCTTCGTTCCTCCAACGACGTGAGCCCCGTGACCTCTACCATTCGGCGCTCGCCGTCTCCGTTCCAGAAGCCAGCTTTGTGATCGAGATGGCGCCGACGATCGATGTGCACGGAGATGCCCGTGGAGTCGTAGCAGCGGGTCCGGTGGGTATGAAGTGGGCGGGACGTCTTCGGATCTTCCGCTACGAGATCCGACGTTGGCGCGGCGGAACCATCCCCGATCGAGACGCAGCCGTAGCGACCATCAAGCTAGAGGTCGAGCCTCATCAGGCACGACGGCTCCTCGAGCTGGTGTCGTCGGTGCCCACGCCGGTGTGGGGGCGGGACGAACTCGGCGCCGGCGAGATGTGGAACTCGAACTCGGTCACCTCATGGTTGCTGTCGTGCGCCGGCATCGACACCGCCGGGCTCGGGCCGCCGGAACGTGGCCGCGCGCCGGTTGGACCGCCGGCCTCGTCGTTGCGGCACGCGGTCGAAGCCTCGATCACAAACCTGCGTCAGGTCTCCAGCGGTAGTGACTGGTAGGCATCCAGCAGAGCGGTGGCTCCGGAGTTGATCTTGGCGGTGATCGTTGCTGTGGGCGTGGAGGAGCCGCCGTAGATCGCCGAGCTCTGTGCGGCCTCGCCCCGGTGCTCGTTTGCGTAGGCGACGGCCGCGGGGATGTCGTCGACCCATGCTTCGAGAACGCCCGGCTGTGTCTGCGGACGGGTGACGGCCATGTGCACCGCGCCTGGATATTGCTGCCCGTTCAGCCGCCAGCCCCTCGAGCGCATTGCGTCGTTGACGTGATAGATGTCGAAGACGTCGGAGGTGAACGAGAAGCAGAACGACGGCTTGCCGATAATCCGCAGCTCGGGCTGAGCGCGCACGACGTCTTGCATGGCGTAGGCCGTGTCGAAGATCTTCTTGGCGTAGTCGAGATACCCCTGGCGGCCGAGTGATACGAGTGACGCCCAGGTCGCCGCGAGTAGGCCACTGGACCGCGATCCGTCGATGCCCGGCGATGCGTACTTGCCGCCCGACCAATCTGTCATGAAGAAGTACTGGCCGTTGCGCAACTCCTTGTGCCGGAACATCAGGATCGACGTTCCCTTCACGCTGTAGCCGTACTTGTGGGTGTCGGCGGAGATCGTCGTGACGCCGGGCAGACGGAAGTCGAACACCGGGATGTCGAAGCCGAGCATCTCACCGAAGGGCAACAGGAAGCCGCCGAGGCATCCGTCGACGTGCAACCCGACACTTCGATCGAGGGCGAGCGCAGACAGTTCTTCGATCGGGTCGATCGTGCCGTAGCCGTAGTTGCACGCCGAACCGACGATCGCCGCGGTGTTGGAGTCGATCATCGACGCCATGGCGGCGACATCGGCCTGAGCGGTGTGGGGATCGATCGGTACGTGGCGCATCTCCATGCCCAGCAGGTGGCAGGCTTTGTCGAAGGCGGGGTGGGCCGTCTCCGGCTTGACGATGTTCGCCTTGTCGATGCCGTTGCGAGTGGCCTGCT
The DNA here is from genome assembly GCA_963720775.1 of Ilumatobacteraceae bacterium. GTDB lineage: Bacteria > Actinomycetota > Acidimicrobiia > Acidimicrobiales > Ilumatobacteraceae > JAENVT01. The sequence goes on from CAVRGR010000003.1 coordinate 703,890, forward strand.
CCCGGTAGGCCAGCATCGCATGGAGGATGCTTCCGCTGCCCCCGCTGGTGAGCATCCCGCACGGGTCGCCGTCGGGGGCTGCGGAGCTGTGCATCAAGTCGAGGCCCATGGCAATGATCTCACCCTCGAAGCGCGTGGCGCTAGGGCAGACGTCGCGCTGCAACGCGTTCATGTGGCTGTACATCGAGTACGCCTCACCCATGAACTCGTAGTGGTCGTGGTCGCCGCAATAGAACGACCCGGACGCCTTTCCGGTTTCCCACTTCGCGTCTTCGAGGGTGGCCATCTCGCGCAGCTCCTGCAGGATCGCTGCCCGGTCGCGGCCCTCGGATGGCAGGCCCCGCAGGACGGGATATCGATCGGCGTATGGATAGAAGGTCATTGGGTTCCTCTGTTGGTGTTCATGAACGAATGCGGGACACGGGCTCGGCGAGTAGTTCGTGCAGTTCCAGGTACACGCCCAGTCGGTCATCCCACAGCTGGCGAGTCGACGGGTTCGGCTCATAGCGGGCGTGAACGGGCACCAGCTCGGCGACCTGGTCGAGGGTCAGCTGACCCGTGGACACGAACGCCATGAGCCCCGCGCCGCGTGCGTTGGCGTGGCGCGGGTTCTCGAGCTGCTCGATCGGTCGCCCGAGAACGTCGGCCATGATCGATGCCCACAGGTCGGACTGGGCACCTCCACCGACGAAGCGAACCGTCTCGAACGGTGTGCCCAGCGCAGCCGAGACCTCGTCGGTGAGCCAGCGCATCTGCATCGACATGCCCTCGAGCATTGCCCGGGCGAGGTCGGCCCGCGTCGTGCCCAACGAGATGCCGAGGAACGCGCCGCGATGCCGAGGGTCGACGGCCGGGGCGAGGGTGCCGAACAGCCACGGCAGGAACATCACCCCTCCAGCTCCCGATGACGACTCGCCGGCGAGCCGCAGCGCCTGCTCGAAGACGACCGGGGCGGGACCTTCGCCCGGGTCGCTGCCGGTCGCCTGGCTCAGGGCCGCCTCCAGGATCCGGCCTCCTACACCGGCCTCGGCAATGACGTAGTAGCGGTCCTCCAGCGCGCTGGGCACGGTGATGATGAACTTGGCCGTGTCGACATGCCGAGTGGGGTGGTGGGCCACCAGTACACCGGTGGTGCCCATCATGATCGTCCCTTGGCCGACCTCGAAGGCACCCGAACCAAAGGCCGCGGCAATGCTGTCGTTGGCGCCGGTGACGACCTCGACGTCGTGATGCAGCCCCAGATCATCGGCGACGTCGGTGCGGATGGTGGCCAGCACCTCCATGGACCGCGTCAACTCGGGCAGACGGCTGGCGTCGACTCCGGCACGGTCGACCAGCTCGGGAGACCACGCTGTGGTGCCGAGACGGCGGTTGTCGGTGAGTGCCATGGGCATGGCCGAGTTGGCGGTCGCCGCGATCCTGCCGGTGAACCTGGAGTTGAGGTAGTCCATCGGCTCGAGGTACGCGGCGGCACGCCGGTGGATGTCGCTCTCGTTCTGGAACCACAGGATGTGGGCGAGCGACGTGCTCGGCCGCAAGCCGTGGATCTCTTCCCATCGCGCCGCAACGGCTTCGCCGTCCGCTCCGGCGGTGAGCGCCGAGGTGTACTTGTCGCCACGGCGATCGAACCACATGTGCAGCGGCGCGATCGGCCGGCACGTGTCGTCGACCGGAACGATCGACGACCACTGGCTGGTGACACAGATGGAGCGAACTGCGGCGGCGGTACCGCCTGCCGCGGCGAGGGCCTGGCGGCACGCGGTCAAGGTCGAGTCCCACATCACATCGGGATCCTGCTCTCCGACGCCACCGCGACCGTACGTCGTCGGTACGCGCATCAATCCGGAGCCGAGCACCTGACCATCGATGGAGATCACTGACGCCTTGCACGCCGTGCTGCCGAGATCGACTGCCAGCGCGTTCACCGCAAGGCGTACCGTTCGAGATAGGAGATCGCTGCGGCAACCGTCTCGTCGACGATGTTGCGATCACCCGCCGGATCGATGCGGAATGCGAGATCGAGCCCCTTGTCGATGATGCCGATCACCAGGTGCAGCGCCAGCTCGGGGTTGACGCCGGCGAGATCGAGACCGTGACGGCCGAGGCGCTGATAGGCCGCTGTGGCATCCGCCAGGTCGTGCTGGCGATTGACTTCGATCATGGCCGTGCTCTGGAAGCGCGAGAACCACAGGACGCGAAACCCCGGCTCCACCTGGTAGAAGACGAACAACGCCTCCACGACGGCGCCGAGCACGCCGCGCCAGTCGTCGTCAGGCCTGGAATCGTGCACTGCCTCGGCGACCGGCGTGATCTTGTCGAGGCTTCTGGTGACGATGGCATCGAAGATCGATTCGCGATTCGGGAAGAAGTCGTAGAGCCAGCCGATCGAGACTCCTGCAGCTCGGGCGATCATTCCGGTGGTGATCGTGTCGGGCCCGATGAGGTCGATCATCGATGCAGCCGTGTCGAGCACGTGCTCGACACGGCGGCGGCTGCGATCCTGCGTGGGAAGGCGGCGACGCGTGCTCTTCGGTTGGTCGAGAAGGGCCACTGTCGATGGTTGGTTGATGGTGGCCCCCTTTCGAGCTTTCGCCATTGAACCCGAGCAATGTTCGGGTTATTCTGCCACGAAACCGGCCGGGGTTCATTCAGTTGGGGACGAAAGCCGCGGCGGTTCACAGGGGCGCGGCAGCCGCCGCGGATCAACCAGGGGGAGTCCGACATGCGTCGAATAGTTGGAGTTCGGAAGTGGACCAAGGTCGCTTCGTTTGTTGTCATCGCGGCAATCACGGCTGTGTCGTGCGGCAGCGACAAGAAGACGACGTCGGTCAGCGGGGCGCCCACCGGCAGCTCCGCGGCGACTACTCCTGGTTCGGCGCCGGCGCCCGCGGCCAGCGGTCGCGAGCTCGTCATCGACCGCGACATGGACATCAACTCGCTCGACATAAGTGCCAGCTACTGCGACACGTGTCAGATCTTCAACACGGCGGTCTACGAGACGCTCATCACCGTCGATCCTGCCGATCCCAACAAGCTGCTGCCTCGGCTGGCGACGAGCTGGCAAGCCAACACCGACAACACTGTGTTCACCTTCAAGCTCGACCCGGCGGCCAAGTTCGCCGACGGCTCGGCGATCGAGGCGAAGGACGTGAAGTTCTCGTGGGAGCGCCTGGAGAACCTCAAGGGCTCGGCCTCGTATCTGATGGCGGGCCTGAAGAGCATCGACGACTCCGATCCCACCACCGTCGTCGCCACGTTCGACGCCCCCAACTCGGCGTTCCTGCCGATCGTCGCCGCGAGCTACCTCGGAATCATCAACAGCGATGTGGCCACGGCACAGGGCGCCACGTCGGCAGCCGACGCTGCAACCACCGACAAGGCCGGCGATTGGTTCCTCGCTCATTCGGCGGGTAGCGGTCCCTACCAGTTGGAGTCGTACACCCAAGGCGACAAGTTGGTGCTTTCGCGCAACGACAACTACTGGGGCGCGAACAAGCCAGTGTTCCCGCGGGTGACGATCGCCGAGGTCAAGGACTCGTCATCGCAGCTGCAGCAACTGCAATCGGGCGACGCCGACATCGCCATGCAGATCTCGGTCGACTCGGTCGGGCAGCTGGACGGCAATGCCGACGTCACCACCAAGATCGTCGACTCGTACAACTTCGTGTACATCGCCCTCAGCCCGGGTGCGGCGGGTGGTGAGAAGCTGCAAGACGTCACCGTTCGCAAGGCCATCAAGGAAGCCATCGACTACGACGGCGCGATCCAAGCGCTGGTGGCCGGCAAGGGCAAGCGGCAGGCATCGCCGATCCCCAACGGGTTCATCGGTAGCGACGGTCTGCAGCCCACCGCGTACAACCTCGACGACGCCAAGAAGCTCTTGAGCGACGCTGGGCTGGCCGACGGGTTCGATCTCGACGCGACGTACCCCGACGCCAACGTGTACGGCGTCGACTTCAACCTGATGATGCAGAAGATCCAGCAGGACCTGGCCAAGGTGAAGATCAACCTCAAGCTCACACCGATCCAGTTCACCGACTGGGTCACGCGGATCGGCGACAAGGGAATCCCGGTCACCGCCGTGTACTTCGCTCCCGACCACACCGACACCAGCCAGTACATCCAGTACTTCGGGTTGGTACCCGACTCCTTCTGGGCAACCAGCGCCGGAGGCGGGGCCGCCGGCAAGCCGATGGACAACCCGAAGGAATCCGACCTGTTGAAGCAGGCTCTGGCTTCGTCGGGCGACGCCAAGGCCAAGGCATACACCGACGCCGGCCAGCAGATGATGGATGACGAGATCGTCATCCCCATCGTCAACACGCAACTCGTGCTGGCGTCTCGTTCCGACGTCACGGGCATGCACTACAGCGCCTGTTGCAACTTGGATCTGAGTCTGCTCGGTCTCGCCGGCTGACCAGCACGCCTGGCAGTCTTCGATCGTGGGGCGATTCATCTTCCGTCGGCTCGCGGCCATGCCATTCCTACTGCTCGGGATCGTCTCGATCGCGTTTTGCATCTCGAGGTTGATCCCTGCCGATCCGTTGGCGTCGATCGTGGGTGTGCGGCAGATGAGCAATCCCACCATCGTGGCCGCGGCACGCCAGAAGTGGGGCCTCAACGGGTCGATCCCCGAGCAGTACTGGGTGTTCCTCAAGAACCTCGTCCGCGGCGATCTCGGAATCTCTTTCCGAACTCGCAAACCCGTCACGCACGACCTGCTCGACCGGCTGCCTGCAACGCTGGAGTTGGCAGTCGGCGCCCTCGTCGTCGGTGGAGTCGGCGGGGTGGCACTTGGCGCGTACGCGGCGAGCAAGAAGGACAAGCTGGCGGATCACTTCAGCCGCGGCTTCTCGCTGCTGGGCTCGTCACTGCCGGTGTTCTGGATCGGTTTGGTTTTCTTGTTCGTTCTGTACGCCCGTCTCGGTTGGTTCCCCGGCCCGGGGCGACTGCCGCCACGTACCAAGCCGCCCGGCCATGTCACCGGGTTCTACACGATCGACTCGTTGCTCGACGGCAACTTCACGCTGTTCCGCCAGTGCCTCTGGCGACTGGTGCTGCCGTGCTTCGTGCTCGGCTGGGCGTACATGGGTCAACTGTCTCGCCTCGTTCGGGCAGCGATGCTCGACGAGATCAACTCCGACTACGTGCGTACGGCGCGGGCCAAGGGCCTCGCCGAGCGGCTGGTGATGCGTCGCCACGTCCTGCGCAACGCGTGGCTTCCGACTCTCACGATCCTGGGATTCTCGTTCGCCCAACTGCTCACGGCATCGGTGCTCACCGAGACGATCTTCCAGTGGAACGGGATCGGCTCATACGCGGTGCAGTCGGCCAATTCGCTCGACTTCCCGGGGATCAACGGCGTCTCGCTGTTCGCCGGCCTGGCCTTCCTGCTGGCCAACTTGGCCACCGACGTGCTCTATGCCGTCGCTGATCCGAAGATCCGGTTGGCATGAGCCTGTTCTCGACCGAGCCGCGACTGCTCGTCGATGTCGCGCCGCGATCGACGTGGAAGTCGCCGTGGAAGCGGCCGACCGTGATCGCCGGGTTGATCGTCATCTCGTTCTGGCTGATCGTGTTGATCACGTTGCCGTGGTGGGCACCCTTCAAACCCCTCGAAGCGGTCGGCGAACGACTGCAGCCACCGAGCTGGCACCACCTCTTCGGCACCGATGCGCTGAGCCGCGACGTGTTCACGCGCACCCTCTACGGCGCTCGTCAGACGCTTCCGGTCTCCGTTGCAGTCATCGTCTGCGCGGTGGCCATCGGCACCGTGCTCGGTTCGCTGGCCGGGTTCTTCGGTGGCTGGATCGAGAGCGCCGTCATGCGCCTCGTCGACGTCACCCTGGCCTTTCCGCCGATCTTCCTGGCGATGGCAGTCGCCGCCGCCCTGGGTCCGGGCCTGCGCAACGCCTTCTTCGCGATGGTGATCGTGTGGTGGCCCATCTACGCGCGCCTGTTGCGTGGCCAGGTGCAGGCGGTCAAGCACCTTGACCACATCCAGGCGGCTGTTTCGATTGGTGCCACGAAGTGGAGGATCCTGCGCAAGCACGTGCTTCCGCTCTCGTTCACGCCGGCGCTGATCAACGCCACACTCGACCTCGGCCAGGTCGTCATCCTCACGGCGACGCTCAGCTTCTTGGGCCTCGGGGCCAAGCCACCATCGCCAGAGTGGGGAGCCATGATCACCGAGGGCGCTCAGTTCTTCTACCAGTGGTGGATCGCAGTCGCCCCGGGAATCGCCATTCTCACCGTAGGCATGGCCTTCAACTTCCTCGGCGATGGCCTGCGCGAAGCGCTCGACGTCAGGGCCAAGCGTTGAGCGAGCCTACGGCCCCTCTGCTCGACATCCGCGGGCTCCACGTTCGGTATGCCGTGCGTAGCGGTCAGGTCCATGCCGTGCGCGGACTCGATCTCGCCGTGCATCCTGGCGAGGTCGCCGCCGTCGTCGGTGAGTCGGGCTCGGGCAAGAGCGCCTCGATGTTGGCGGCGTTGGGCCTGCTCGACGTCAATGCGGTTGCTGCCGGTTCGGTCCGCTTCGACGGCACGGAGCTGCTGGGGGCGCCGTCGTCAGTGCTGCGCAGCATCCGTGGCGGTCGCATCGGAATGATCTTCCAGGACCCGATGACGTCGCTCAACCCAGTGTTGGATATCCGCCGCCAGATCGCCGAAGCGGTGATCACCCATCAACAGGTCACTCCCCGTCAAGCCGAAGCGAAGGCGGTCGAGCTGCTTGAGACGGTCTCGTTCCCCGATGCCGTGCACCGGGCGCGGTCGTATCCGCACGAGCTGTCCGGTGGCATGCGTCAACGGGTGATGATCGCAATGGCGCTGGCCAACGATCCCGACATATTGATCGCCGACGAACCCACCACTGCGCTCGACGTGACGGTGCAAGCGCAGATCCTCGACCTCTTGCGCTCGCTGCGAGAGTCGCGCGACCTGGCGATCGTGCTGATAACACACGACCTCGGTGTCGTCGCCGGTCTGGCCGACACCGTGCACGTGATGTACGCCGGCCGTGTCGCCGAATCAGCTCCGGTGGTCGACATCTTCCATCGACCGCAGCATCCCTACACGGCCGGCCTCCTCGCATCTCTGCCGCGCCTCGACCGTCCCGATCGCGAGCTCACACCGATCGGCGGCGTGCCCCCGCGGCTATACGAAGAGCCGCAAGGATGTTCGTTTGCGCCTCGCTGTCCGTACGCAGTCGACTCGTGCCGCGAGCTGGAACCCGCTCTTCGATCAGTCCATGCTTCGATGGTCGCCTGCAGCGTGCTGCCATTTGCCGAACAGACTGCGGTGGGCGGGCGATGACGACCGATACCACGGTCACGCCGCTCGTTCAGGTACGTGATCTCGTCAAGGAGTTCACCCTTCGACGCACGTCGTGGCGACTCGAGGACGCGACGGTGCAGGCCGTTTCGGGTGTCTCGTTCGACATCAGTGCTGGTGAAGCGTTGGCACTGGTCGGTGAATCCGGGTGTGGCAAGAGCACCACTGCGCACTGCGTGCTCCGCCTGATCGAGCCGACCAGCGGGTCGGTGCGCATCGACGGCGTGGAGCTCACCGAGCTCTCGTCGCGTGAACTGCGCGAGGCTCGTCGCCGGTTTCAAATGGTGTTCCAAGACCCTTACACATCGCTCAACCCCAGGATGACCGTGGGCGAGATCATCGCCGAGCCGCTACTGGTGCACGGTGCCACCGCGCCCGAACAGCGCGACCGTGTTGCCGAGCTGCTCGAGCAGGTGCAGCTCGGCAGTGACGCCGTCGACAGGTATCCGCACCAGTTCTCGGGCGGCCAGCGCCAGCGCATCGGGATCGCCAGGGCGCTTGCCCTGTCGCCGGATCTCGTGGCCCTCGACGAGCCGGTGTCGGCCCTCGATGTGAGCATCCAGGCTGAGATCATCCGCTTGCTGCAGCACCTTCGCGACGAGCTCGGCCTGGCCTTTCTGTTCATTGCCCACGATCTATCGGTCGTGCGCCACCTCAGCCATCGTGTCGCCGTCATGTACCTCGGCAAGATCGTCGAAGTGGCTCCGGCAGCCGAGCTGTACACCCGCCCCGCTCATCCGTACACCAAGGCGCTGCTGTCGGCCGCGCCGATCCCTGATCCGCTGATCGAACGGGATCGAGCTCGCATCGTTCTCGTCGGCGACCCACCCACGCCTGTGAACCCGCCCAGTGGCTGCCGGTTCCGCACCCGCTGTTGGCGGGCCGAGTCGCTCTGCGCGGAGGTGGAACCCCCGTTGCTCGACGTGACCGACGGCCACAGCGTCGCCTGTCACTTCAACCTGTGGAGCTAGCGGGCGCTCACTGACTCCGTGTCGGGTTCGGCAGCGGTGTGGTCACGAGCGGCCTCGAACTGCAGCGCGAAGTGCAGCGGGGCACGGTGGGAGCGCACGAAGACGAGGCCGACGTAGAGACCCGGCGCGACCTCGCGGATCTCGTCGCGTATCCAACCAGCGACTCGTGACGTCTTGGAGTAGTCGAGCACGATGCACGGCCGACCATCGAGATGGCTGGCGTCGACGTACACGTCGGCCTTGATGGCCCTGATGCCAAAGGGTGAGATCAGATTGCGAAGCGTGCGACCTCGGCTGTCGAACTCCTTGCCCTGCCAAGCAAGAAGGCGCACGAACGCAACCATCGGGCGGGCCGCAAACGTACCGCTGGCGATCAGTGCCTGACCTCTTCCGACCCCGACGGGGATGGAACCCGCGGGAGCTCCGGCGAACAGCTCATCGAGTTGGCTGCCCTGCATCGTGGGAAGTTGAGTGGCCTGCAACATGCCGATCTCCTTGATTCGAATCATCGTTGTCAAGACATTCGCCGCATCGGTCGCTGTGGATCATCGTTCGGGCGGGTACGGCGACCGCGCCCACGATCCAACGAGGATCAACCCAGCGATGTTGAACGCCTGTGCAGGCCGGTGACTTCGTTCATGATCGCCGTTCGCCACCGACCCCGCCTCGGATCTCGTCGCAGGCTTGGAAACCACCTCATTGCACGCTGAAGCCCCGCTCGCCCTTCGGCGGTTCGGCGACGACTAGGATGTGAGTCACGAGGGCGTGCGGTGGCCCGGTACGCATCCACGTGACGACGGAGTCGACGGCGGTCACGTCGCCCTCGAGTACGGCCTCGACCGTACCGTCGTCATTGTTGCGGACCCATCCGGCGACATTTGCGGCGAGGGCTTCGCGCAGACAACTCTGCCGATACCAGACACCTTGGACACGGCCTTCGACGACCACACGTCGGCGAATTCCGGCCCTCCTCATCAGATCGCCGGCAGCCGCTGCTGCAGGCCGATGAGTGGCATCAGCGGGTCACCGTCTCCAGCGAGGCGCTCGGCGATGTTGTCGACGTTCCACCGGTCTGGTCGCAGGTCGGGGTTGTCGAGCTCGTCCCACTGGATCGGCACCGACACGGGTGCTCCGGGTGCGGGGCGAACGCTGAACGGCGCGACAAGAGTCTTGTTGATCGCGTTCTGGGTGAAGTCGAGACGGGTGCGACCGTTCCGCTTGTGCACCTCCCATTCCCAGCTGACCAACTCCGGCACCGTCTCGCCGATCATTCGCGACAACTTCTCGACCCACGCGCGCGTGTCGTCGAAGGTGTAGCCGGCGGCGACGGGAACCCACATCTGGATGCCGCGCTTTCCCGTCACCTTTGCACACGCCTGAAGGTGCATGTGCTCGAATGCCGTGCGGTGCAGTCGGGCGAGCACGACGACATCGTCGAACGTGCTCTCGCTGCCTGGGTCGATGTCGATCATGGCCCATGTCGGTTGATGCACGTCTGTGATCGTCGAGGTCCATGGGTGAAGTTCGATCGCACCGAAGTTCGCCGCCCACGCCAGCGCGGCCGGCGAGTCGAGCACCGAATAGAGCTCCGTCTCTCCCTTGTCGGCCTCCTCGTTGCGCCATCGACGGATCCACTCGGGAGCGTGAGCAGGAGCAGCCTTGTGCCAGAACCCCGGCTTGGTGATGCCGTCGGGGAACCGGTGGAGGTTGATCGGCCGATCGGCAAGATACGGCAACATCGCCGGTGCCATCACGGCGTAGTACCGGATGAGATCCCGCTTGGTCAGGGCGCGGTGCGGCTTGTGAGCAGGGAACAGAACCTTGTCGAGGTTGGTGAGCTTCAAGGTGTGCTCGCCAAGCTTCCACTGCCCACCGCTCCTTCCGAACGCGTCGAGCGCGCCGAGCTCATCTGCGGTCGGCGCGGCCCACAGCCCAGCGCTCGACCAGCTCGCTGCCGGCGCGGCCCTCACCTCGTCGTTGGTGCGGCCTGACTTGGCCGAACGCGGATGGTCTTCGGGGTTCCAACCGGCGACTGCTGCTTCGTCGTGCTTGTGCAACAGGAGCCACTGCTCCTTGGCGCTCGGCTTACCTCGACGGACGAGCACGAACCGTCCGTTGAGCTTCTGCCCACGAAGGTCGAAGTGCAGATCGCCACCATCGACTGCGGCGATGGGATCGTCGCCCTTGGCGAGGTCCCACGTTCCCCAGTCCCACACGATCACATCGCCTCCGCCGTACTCGCCGGACGGGATGACCCCCTCGAAATCGAAGTAGTCGAGTGGATGATCCTCGACGTGCACAGCGAGCCGCTTGGCGTCGGGGTCGAGCGTCGGGCCCTTCGGTACTGCCCAGCTCAGCAACACCCCCGCGGCCTCGAGCCGGAGGTCGTAGTGCAGTTGCCCGGCCCGATGCCGTTGCACCACGAAGCGGTGCCCGTTCGATATCGGAGCAGTCGAGCCGGAGGCCTTGTTTCCGCCGGCAGGCTCTGGAGTGATGGTGAAGTCACGCTTCTTGCGGTAGTCCGCAAGTCGATCTGCCTGTTGCTTCATTCGTGTTTCTACCCCTGAGCGGCAAGGTTCAATCAACGTTCTGCCCGACGGTGAGAAGCGTTTGCTGCCGGACCGACTGGGTACGAACCGGAACGGCACAGCAGCCGAGAGGAGAACACAATGCCGCAGAAAGCATGGAGCGACAAGCGCGAGCGCCAGTACGAGCACATCAAGGAGGGTCTGTGCTCACAGCGGGCCCCATGGCTGTCAGCCGCTGAGAGCAGAGTGTTTGTGTCGCTCAGGTCGAGCCCGGATAGCTTCGTGCCATGACCGACAACCGTGATGATGCCGAGTTTCTGGATGGAGACGCGCTTGGTGAGGAAGTCGGCGATCAAGGCCTGCCCGGCACTGACGGGTTCCCACCGGACCTGCCCTGGGGAGTCGAGGACCCGACGGGCGACGATGTCGACGACGACCTGGCCGCCAGGGAAGAGCGCATCGATCACACGCGACACACTGCGAGCACGTCGTTTTCGCTGGTCAACGTTGGCTCATCCGAAGGTTTGATGAACGACGAGTCGCAAGAGATCGCTTCAACCGTCGACGCGATCGAGAGTGATCTATCGCCGGAGGATGGAGCCATGCACATCGTCGAATCGCCCTGACGGCCTGCTCGTCGATTTCGTTCCAACAGCGCAAGTAGAGACGCCTAGCCCGGGCCGGGGCTGCGCCAGCCACCGTTGTGATCGACGATTCGGACCTCGTAGTCAGCGACCGGGCCTACTGATTGCGCAAGCGTTCGCGCGCTGGCATCGTCATCGAGAAACGCGGCAACGACCGTGATCGTCGTGCCGGGTGCTTGGGGTTGGGAGTTGCCTCGTTGTCGAGCCAGTCGCGAGTTGCCAGCGGTCACTCCGACGGCCGCGCCGATCAGAGCGGCAAGTCCTCCGACGATGACGGCGGTTGCCCCCGACTCGTGGATCACGAGCATCAACACCGTGAGGGCGATGCCCACAAGGACAGCTCCTGCCACCTCCGAGATCGCAATCCGACGAGGGGGAAGGTCGACGACGTCGTCGCGATCCTCGTCGTCGCTCCGCAAGACACTCGTACTCGAAGGACGCACGGCGAGTGCAGCGACGCGAGCATTGGGGGCGCGGTTGCGAAACACCTTCAGGAGATCCAGTCCGTCCCGGGTCCCCACTACCTGTGACACAACGGTGTGGTCGGACAACTCGAGGTCGGCAGCGCTTCCTGCGTCCCAGAGATCGATCTCGTGATTGGGGAACTGTCGGGCGACGTAGTCCTGTAACGAAGTCATGGACGCGTGATACCCCGTTTGGCGGGTTTCTTATCGAGTTTCTCGGGTTTGAACCGCGTCAGGTCACAAACGAATGCGAGCGGTGACCACGATCTCGCCTTGATCACCGTCCACCGTGACATCTTCCGACAATGACTTGACGATCGCCAGCCCGCGGCCACGAAGGGACGAGCGGTCGGTCAGCTTCCAATGCTCGCGGGCGGGCGGACGGTCGCCGCTGGTGTGGTTGCGAACAGAGATCGCCGCATGGTCGTCGTCGACAAAGCAAACTTGCACGGTGTAGGTCTGACCGGGCGAGGCCTGCAGTGCATTCGTGGCCAGCTCGCTCACGATCAGGGCCGCGCGTTGCTTCACTCCCTCGTCGGCACCTCGCTCGTCGAGCCACGAGAGCACATCTCGTCGCGCGGCGCGCAGGGTTGCCGCTTCGCCTTCGTAGTGTCGATCCAACGTGGCAGAAGGCTCAGGCATCGTCGCAATCGTTTCCGATGCCGTCGAGCGGCACGGTCGGCCCAAGACACATACGAGTCCGAGCATACGCGTCACGAAGATCGCCGATCGGCATTCAGGCCCGGTCAGATGACGAGCGTCGTACCTCCGTCGACCACCATGACGTGACCGGTTACGTAGGAGCTCCGGATCAGGCTGATCACCGCCTCGGCACAATCGTCGGGCGTCGCCGAGCGATGGAGGGGAGCCGTGGCCGCCACGCCTTCGTGTTGGTCCTGCCACGCTGCCGTCCACGGAGTTGCCACCAGTCCGGGGGCGACAGCGTTCACCCGCACCGGTCCGCACGACTTTGCGAGGAGTGGCGTGAGGTGGTTCAGCGCGGCTTTGGCCATCGCGTACGCAATCGATGAACCGAGCGGCCGCACGCCGGCGATCGAAGTGATCATCACGACGTTGCCGTCGGGAGATTCACGAAGGTGGGGCATGGCCGCCTTGGTGAGCCACCACGTGCCGAACACGTTCACCTCGAAGGTCTTGCGAAAGATCTGGTCGGTGAGGGCCTCGAGGTCTGCGTGAGGCACGCGCGTGGTCCAGCCGGCGTTGTTGACGAGTATGTCGAGGCGCCCGAACCGATCGATGGTTCGGGCCAGCAGATCGCGCCCCTGGGCCTGATCGCTGATGTCTGCCCGGACGTACATCGACTCGGTCGGCAGCGCCTCGGCGACTGCGGTACCCGCCTCGACCGACGACGACGAGTTGACGACGACGCTGGCTCCGAGCTCGGCCAAGCGGCGAGCGGTGGCTTCCCCGATCCCGCTCGACGAACCGGTCACGATCGCCACCTTCCCGTCCAACTGCTTCACGGCTCACACTCCTTCGATTTGACTGCTGGAATTATGTGTTACGCAGATGTGCGATGGGTAATGGTGCTTCCATGAGCGATCACCTTTCCGACGTCCAGACCCTTCGAGACAACGCCCGCGCCCACATCGAACGTGGGCCCCTCACCGACTCGTACGGCGCAGACCGCGAGCGCGTCATCGCTGTGCTCAACGAGGCTCTGGCGACCGAGCTCGTGTGCGTGTTGCGCTACAAGCGCCACTACTACATGGCTGATGGCATCAACTCGGCGTCGGTCGCTGCCGAGTTCCTGCAACACACGACGGAGGAGCAGGGTCACGCCGACCAGATCGCCGCTCGCATCGTGCAACTGCAGGGTGAGCCCGATTTCAATCCGGCCACGCTGCTGCAGCGAAGCCACGCGGAGTACGTGCCGGGTACCGACCTCATCGACATGATCAAGGAAGATCTGGTCGCGGAACGTGTGGCCATCTCCTCGTACAGCGAGATCATTCGTTGGCTGGCCGACACCGATGTCACGACACGTCGCCTGATGGAGAGCATCCTCGGTGTCGAAGAAGAGCACGCCGACGATCTGTTGACGTTCCTGAAGCAGTTCGGCGTCGACCTGTAGTCGGCACTGCTACGCGCTCTTGCGGGTCGACTTGCGGGCGCGCCGGCGCGCCGCTGGTCGGCGTTCGTGGCGGCATCGACGCTGGCCGGTGCAGGTGTCGTGGTACTGCTTCGGATCCCAGTCGCCGGCGAGCCCTTCGATCTCGGAACCCGGGAGCTGCACGTTCACCAGACCGAAGCTGATCGAGCCAGTCCAGAGAGATCGCGGCATGTTGTGTGTCGTACCCCTTCGAGGCAGGGTTCAACCGCGGTCGAGAAGGGCATCGATCACCGCGGCGAGTGTTGCAGACGAGGTGTCTTTGAACCCCGCGAGGTGGTCGTAGACGTCGGCGGCGGCCGCGCCGAATCCGTCGGGCAGGCCGTGGGCAGCGAAGCTCCTGCCGATCTCCTTCATCTCGCCGGAGAACCGCCAGGCCTTCGGCGCGGTGGTGGAGGCGGCCGCTTCGCCCTGCTGCAGCAAGGCAGGCATCGACGTGGCCCACTCGGCAAGAAGGGCCTCCTCGACACCCTCCGCCGCGGCGAGCGCGCGAATGGCCAGCAACAACGCTGCCGTACTCTTCGTCCACGCGGCAAAGCAGATCTTGACTGCCGAGGCGGCGCCGGCGTCTCCATCGACCATCCGAGTCTCGAGCAACGAACCCGTCCACAGTTCGGCCACCTCGGCAGCTGCCTGGCCGGCGAGGTACAGGCGAGTCGAGCCGGCAGCCTTCACCGGCGGGCCGATGACGCCGCCGTCGACGAACCGATCGAACCGTTCGCCAATGGCTCTCGCCGACGCCGGCGAAATGGCATTGACGTCGACGTAGATGCCGTTGTATCCGGCGTCGGCGACCGTGCTGGCAACGTCGCCGGCGAACGCCGGCGGGCACACCGAGATGACCACGTCCGATCGCTCGACGAGCGCGTTCAGCGAGGAGACCTCCTCCATTCCAGCGGCAACTGCGCGAGCCCTGGTCGCTGGGGAGCGGCCGTCGCTGCACCACAGTCGCGTTCCTCGGCACACGGAAGCCAGAGATGCGCCCATTGCTCCGGGATGCAGGAAGCCCGTGGCCAGTGGCATGCCAATTCCCCTTGTGTGATCGAGTCGTTCGGACACTAGCGAGGCTCGGACGTAAGGTCGTGTTCATGGCATTTGCGCAGCGCAACTGGGCCGGCAACGTCTCATATCGAGCCGCTCGATTTCACGAGCCGACATCGGTCGAGGACGTTCAGGCGGTGGTTGCTGGTTCGGCCAGGCTGCGCGGTGTCGGTAGTCGACATTCGTTCAACACCATCGCCGACACCGACGGCGACCAGGTGTCGCTGGCGGCGATGACGCGCCTCATCGACATCGATGCGCAGCACCGGACGGTCAACATCGACGGCGGCATCAGGTATGGCGAGTTGGCCACGTTCCTGGACGCACATGGGTACGCGCTGGCCAACCTGGCGTCGCTGCCGCACATATCGGTTGCCGGTGCGTGTGCAACTGCGACTCACGGTTCCGGTGTGGCCAACGGCAACCTGGCGACAGCCGTTCGTGGCCTGCAGCTCGTCACGGCGGAAGGTGATGTGGTCGAGGTGTCGCGTGATCAGGACGCCGAGCTGATCGATGCAATGACGGTAGGCCTGGGTGCGTTCGGAATCGTGACTCGGTTGACCCTCGCCATCGAGCCGACCTTCGATGTCGAGCAAACCGTGTTCGAGCACGTCCCGCTGGAGATTGCGCTCGATCGATTCCACGAGATGATGGCTGACGGCTACAGCGTGAGCCTGTTCACTACGTGGCGCCACGACGACATCGAGCAGTTGTGGCGCAAGGTACGTGTCGAGTCGGATGGCAGCGCTGCTGCGGTCGGCCCCGCTGCGTCGCTGTTCGGCGCGACCGCGGCCACTCGGAACCTTCACCCGATCGCCGAGCTGTCGGCCGAGTCATGTACCGACCAGATGGGTGTCGCCGGTCGGTGGCACGAACGCCTCCCTCACTTCCGGATGGGTTTCACGCCGAGCAGCGGGGACGAGCTCCAATCCGAGCTGTTCGTTGCCGCGTCGGCTGGACCGGACGTGATGCGAGCCCTTCGCGGTCTCGGGCAACACCTCACGCCGGTTCTGAAGATCTCTGAGGTGCGCGCCGTCGCCGCCGACAAGCTGTGGCTCAGCCCCGGCTATCAGCAGGACTGCATCGCCTTCCACTTCACATGGGTCCCCTCATGGGCGCAGGTGCAGCCGGTCCTGGCACACCTCGAGTCGGCTCTCGCCCCATTCGCCCCGCGACCGCACTGGGGCAAGCTCACGACGATCGGCAGTGGCGACCTCCGGTCGCGGTTCGAGCAATTGACTGCGTTCGGTGCACTGCTCGACGAGTGGGACCCCAGTCGGAAGTTCCGCAACGACTACCTCGATGCGGTGCTCGACTGAACGCGTCGCAAGCGTCGACACGCCTACATTCATTGCCTCATGCCCAAGCGCAAGCATCTCCCAGATGAGTGGGAGCAGATCGCCCGTCGCCGGGTCGCCTACTTCGGCCTGCTCACGCCGGCGGAGCAGAAGCGATTGGGCGAACGAGCGGACCACCTCGTGTCGACCAAGCGCTGGGAGGCGGCACGAGGATTCGTGCTGACCGACGAGGTTGTGGTGACGATCGCCGTCCAAGCCGCCGTGCTCATCCTGAGCCTCGACACCACCTACTTCGGAAAAGTCGGCTCGATCATCGTGCATCCCAGCACGTTCGCGATCCCCGG
Source organism: Ilumatobacteraceae bacterium (assembly GCA_963720775.1). Lineage (GTDB taxonomy): Bacteria > Actinomycetota > Acidimicrobiia > Acidimicrobiales > Ilumatobacteraceae > JAENVT01. Next base: position 720,646 of record CAVRGR010000003.1, read on the forward strand.
GCCGCGGCAGAGCTCGATCTACGGGATGATCGCCGACGGGTCGGCTCCGCTGTACGGCGAGGCCCACCACGACCGCGGGCCTGTCCTGCTTGCATGGGACGAAGCGCGCTTTGCGGCGCGCCATCGGGGCCGCGGTCGCAACGTCGTGCTCCACGAGTTCGCCCACAAGGTCGACATGCTCGACGGCGTCATCGACGGCACGCCGGTTCTGCCCGATCAAACGGCACTCGACCGCTGGATCACGGTGTGTGCTGCCGAGCTCGAGCTGATGCGTGCCGGCGAGGCCGGATCATTTCTCGACGACTACGCGGCGACCGACCCCGGCGAGTTCTTCGCTGTTGCCACCGAGGTGTTCTTCGATCGCCCCGTCGACTTCCGCGATGTCAAGCCGGACCTGTACGACGTGCTGGTCGGTTTCTACCGTCAAGACCCCGCGGCCCGCGAGGATCGCGCACCTGGCTGAGCCGTTGTGGCCCACCCCAAGTCCGTCCTGTGGAGTGTTTGGCGCGTACCTGGGTGCCCCAACGGACTCCACAGAACGCCTGTGGAGTGTTTGGCGCATACCTGGGTGCCTCACAGCACTCCACAGGAGCCTCACGCCGAGCGCGCGTCTGACCTTCGGTCAGCGGAGCAGCTTGGCGTTGACGGTGTTGGTCTCGATCACCTGCGACGGAGGGCGCACGCCTGATGCGGCGAGTGCTGCGCCGAGCTGGCTGCTCATGAACGCCTCGTGCGCGGCCTTCGACTCCCACATCTCGATCACGACCCAGCCGTTGTCGGTGGGTCCGCCTGCGTGGGCGATCATTCCATCCGGATAGCCCTCATCGGTATCCACTTTGATCCCCAGCTTGTCGTTGACCGCCCAGTAGTCCTGCTCGGTCACGCCTTCGAAGACCAGTACCAGTCCGTATGCCACGTTCGACTCCTCTCGTAGTGTCGCTGCCATTCGTCGCCGCGTCGATGCCGGATCACTCTCGCGCGCCCTGCCGCCAGGCGTGCATCGGATTCATCCGGCGTTCACACTCCCGTCACCGTTGCGACCGACGGGCAGTTGATCATTGAGCCGACGATCGCCGACGGGCGACGGTTCGAAAGGAGGCTGGCGGCAGATGATCAAGAAGACCCTCGTGGGGCCCGACGAGGTCAAGGTGACGTTCTCGCTCGCTGATGATGGGAGACCTGTTTCACTCGTCGGCGACTTCAACGAGTGGAATCCGCGAGCTCACCCGTTGCGGCGCCGCTCCAACGGGACCAGGTCGGTTTCCGTCGTGTTGGAAAGCGGCAGGCGGTCGAGCTTTCGGTACCTCGCCGAAGACGCGTGCTTCTTCGACGACCCGGACGGCGATGCGATCGAGCCGAATGGGATCGGTCAGACCCACACCGTGATCGTCGCCATTCCCTAGCGACGTCAGTTAGCTGCTGCGGCCGCCAACGAGTAGCTCGTCATCGACAGCGAGCCCATGGCATAACCGTCGACCAGCACGTCGGCTTTCTGGCCGGCGGCACTCGCCAGCCCGGCGACGTACAGCAGCGGCAGGAAGTGATCCGCGGTCGGCACAGCAAGGCGGTAGTGGTCGTGGTTGCAGAGCTCGGTGATGCGGTCGGGGCTGCCGGTCATCAACGCCTTCGCCGTCTCGTTGAAGTCGCGGGCCCAGTCGAACCCGGCGTCAGGCTTGTCCCATTCGAGGATGCCGAGGTTGTGCACCACGTTGCCGCTTCCAAAGATGAACACGCCCTGCTCTCGTAGCGCAGAAAGCTGAGCGCCGAGAGCCACGTGGTACTCGAGTGGTTTCGACGCATCGATCGACAGTTGCAGCACCGGTACGTCGGCATCGGGAAACATGTGCAGCAGCACGGACCACGTTCCATGGTCGAGACCCCAGCTGTCGAGGTCGCGCCCAACCCAGGTCGGCTCCACGAGATCGATGATCGCTTCGGCGAGCTCCGGGTCGCCCGCTGCCGGGTACCTCACGGCAAAGAGCGCGTCGGGGAAGCCGAAGAAGTCGTGGATCGTCTTCGGTGCAGCCATCGCCGTGATCGCAGTCGCGTTGATGTACCAGTGGGCCGATATCGCGAGGATGGCGCACGGTCGCGGCAGCGTTTCGGCGAACGATCGCCACGCATCGGTGTAGCGATTGTGGTCGAGTGCATTCATCGGAGTGCCGTGGCCGACGAACAGCGCGGGCATCGAAGCGGTCTGCGTCATGGGTCTCTCAGAGTAACGATGCAAACGTCGAATCGGGGAGCCGATCGGTCGGCGACGGGCCCTACGGTGGAACCGTGGAGTCCAACCCCGGCCCCGATGCGGACATCGTCGGCCGTCTGCGCGAGGCGGGCCTCGAGCGTGGGGGATTGCTCGCACTCTCCCTGGCATCGGGAGTGGGAGTGGCGATGGCAACACCCGCCGGATGGTCGATCTCCACCTCTCGTGTCGATGCCGCCGAAGCGGCTCGCATGGTCGAGGAGGCCTTCAGGCCGCGCTGGATCTTCTGGGGCCCGGAGGCAGAGCAGCTGGTGAGCGCTGGTGTGCGCGTCGCCAAGTGCTGGAACATCGCCGCGGTCCATCGCCTACTGGTCGGTGGATGGCGCGCCGACCCGGCCCGGGTGTGGGCCGATCTGCAGGGTCTCGAATCCGACTCCCTGCCTGCCTTGGCGCCGGTCGATCTCTTCACCGATCTGCTCGACGTTGGTCCGCCCGACGAGCCAGTGAGGGCCGATGGCCATCTCCATCCTGAATGGCTGGCCGAGGACTTCGAATGGACCACGCAACGATTGATCCGCTGGGCCCAACTCGCCGCCGATTGTGCCGTTCGACAGGAGGCGCGTCTCGTGAGCCTGGAGGATCGTCCACGTGCCCGATCGACGGCGAGGTCGGAGTCGGCGGCGGAGTTGTTGTGCGCCGAGCTCTCGGCGGATGGTTTGCCGATGGACAGGCAGGTAGCCGAAGACATGATCGCGTCATTTGTCGGGCCGCGACCGAGAAGCGGGATCGAAGCATCCGATAAGCGACGAACACGCGATTCGGAGGTTCTTCGACACTCGCCGAACGCCGGGTACGACCTGCGCAACCCGGCGCAGGTGAAGTCGATGCTGCGCAGCATCGGTGTCGAGTTGCCCGATACCCGGGCGTGGCGGCTGGAGGCGATTCAGGGAACTCACCCGCTGATCGATGCGCTGCTGGAATGGCGCAAGGCAGAACGGATCGCCACGACATTCGGGTACGGCTGGCTCGACGAGCACCTCGGTGCCGACGGGCGACTGCGCGGGGCATGGTCGGGAAGTGACGGCGCCGCTGGACGGATGACCGCGTCTGCCGGTCTGCACAACATGCCTGCCAATCTGCGGTCGGCGATCGTTGCCGAAGAGGGACACGTGTTCGTCCGCGCCGATCTCGGGCAGATCGAGCCGCGGATCCTCGCCGCGGTGTCGGGTGATGTGTCGCTCGCCAAGGCGACGGCCGACGACGACCTCTACCTCCCCGTTGCCACACAGTTGGGCGTCGATCGGGCGACCGCCAAGGTGGCCGTGCTCGGGGCGATGTACGGGCAGACCACCGGCCATGGTGCGGTTGCGCTGCGTGGTCTCGAATCGGCCTATCCGGTGGCGATGCGCTATCTGAAGGAGGCTGATCTTGCCGGTCAAGTCGGTCGCAACGTGAGAACGTACGGTGGCCGTCTCATCCGCACCGCTTCGACCAGGATCGGCGACGTCGGTGAACGTGACGGCCGGAGTCGCGCCGCGGGGCAGGGTCGATACGCACGCAACGCAATGGTTCAGGGCGCGGCGGCCGAGTTCTTCAAGGTGTGGGCGGCCAACGTCCGGCTGCGATCACCGATGTTCGGAGCGCGAATCGTGCTCTGCCTGCACGACGAGCTGTTGGTCCACGCGCCGGCAGCGCACAGCGACGCTGTCGCCGCCTTGTTGACTCAGTGCCTCGCCGACTCGGCGCGTCAATGGGCGCCCGACGACTCGGTGCGGTTCGTGGCCGACGTCAGTGTGATACGCAGGTGGTCCGACGCCAAGCCGTGACCTTCATGTCAGTGGGCCGCGGCCTGTTGGACGGCAGCGAGGATCTTGACGTACCCGGTGCAGCGGCAGAGGTTGCCGGAGAGCCCGATGCGCACTTCCTCCTCCGTGGGTGAAGCGTTGCGGCTGAGCAGTGCCGTGGCCGACATGATCATTCCCGGCGTGCAGAACCCGCACTGCACCCCACCCTCGTCGAGCAGCGCCTGTTGGAGTGGGTGGAGCTCTTCACCCACCATGACTCCCTCGACGGTCGTGATCGCCCGATCGGCGGCCTGCGCGGCGAGGTACGAGCAGGAGTTGACGGGTTGACCGTCGATCAACACCATGCACGCCCCGCATTCGCAGTCGTCGCAACCCTCCTTCGTGCCCGTGAGGCCGATCTCGTTGCGTAGCACGCTGACGAGGTTGCGACTGGGATCGATCGTGACCGGATAGTCGGTGCCGTTGACGGTGAGGGTGATCGACGTGCTCATGATGCGGCTCCAATGCCGAGACTGCGGTTGACAGGGACAGCGATCGACTCACCACGGGCTCGCCGCGCCGCGACGTCGACCGCACGGCGGGCCATCACGCCGACGCAATGACGCCGGTAACGGTCGCTGGCGCGCAGGTCGCTGATGGGAGCTGCACTGGCGCTGGCGAGCGCGGCCGCGTCGGCGAGCAACGAGTCGTCGACTTGGCGCCCGAGCAGAGCGTCGGTTCCTGCAACGGAGATGATCGTCGGCGCGACGGCGGTGAGTGCGATCGACACGGCGGCAACAGCGCCGTCGCCACCCAGCGACACCGATGCAGCGGCACCGACTACGGCGATCTCCATCGCCCGGCGATACTCCAGCCGTACATAGGCGCTTCCAGACCGCTCGGGTCGAGCCGGCAGGTGGATCATCGTGCACAGCTCGTCGGCCTTCGCCGACGTTCGGCCGGGAGCAGTCCACAGGTCGGCGACGCTGACGCGCCTCGAAGCCGTTGTCGACCGCAGTTCGACCTCGGCACCGAACACCACGAGCGGCGCCCCGGTGTCCATAGCGGGTGATGCGTTCATGACGTTGCCGCCGAGTGTGCCGACGTTGCGTGTGGACGGTGACCCGACCAACGCGCTGGCGTCGGCCAGGGCGGTGTACCCATCGACGATCGTCGCATCTGATTCGAGGCGAGCGTGGGTGACGAGAGCGCCGATGTCGACTCCTCCGGCCACGACTTCGATGCCGCCGAGCGAGGTGATGCGATCGATGGCGACCACGGACTCGGGTAGCGGCGCCTTGCCCTGGCGGGCTCCGACGACGAGATCGCTGCCGCCGGCAACGGGTCGGGCTCCCGCGGCGACGGCGGCGAGCGCCTCATCGAGGGTGGTGGCGATGGTGAGGTTCATGACGGGTCAGCCTCCGACATCGTTTCCCAGATCCGCTCTGCTGTCATCGGTAAGCGATTCACGGGTTTGCCGAGCAGTTTCGCCAGCGCATTCGAGATCGCCGCGGCAGTGGCCACGTTTGGCGCTTCGGCGATGCCCTTGGCGCCGTGCGGGCCGGCGTTGGGCGTGTTGATCTGCACGAAGTGCGTGTTGATGGTCGGCGAATCGGCGCACGTCTGCAGCTTGTACTCGAGCAGGGCCGCATTGCGTTGACGCGATTGATCGTCGTAGACCGTGCCCTCGGTGAGCGCTTGGCCAATGCCCATCATCACGCCACCTTGGATCTGCCCGAGCGCACCCGTCTCGTTGATGATGGTGCCTGAGTCGTGCGCCGCGCCGACCTCGAGCACCCGCACCACGCCGGTGTCGCGATCGAGCCGGATCCGAACCGCGTGACAGGAGAACTGAGGAGCGACGAATGCGGCCATGCCGACGTCACCGACGCAGCTCGATCCGGTGAGAATCGGCGCCGGCGGGGGAGTGCCCGAGCCGTGGGCGATCAACAGCTCGCCGCCCGAAGCTATCCCGGCGAGTTCGTTGATCGACACCGACGAGCTCGGAGTGCCGGCGACGTGGGCGTGACCGTCGGCGAGCACGATGTCGGCGGGCGCAGCCTCGAGGTGCTCGGCGGCCAATGCCTTCAGTTGCTCGGCGATCTGGCCGGCCGCGGCCACCACGGCTCGACCGTTGTTGAAGATCGTCTGTGATCCAGTGGCCCCCATGTCGTAGGGCGCGACGGACGTGTCCTGGTAGACCAGCTCGAAGTCCTCTGGTTGCATGCCCAGCTCATCGGCCGCCAGCTGGCGCAACGTCATCACCGAACCGGTGCCACACTCCTGTGCTCCCGTGATGATCTGCCCGGAACCGTCACCGTCGATCTTGATGTACGCGCCCGACGGAACGGCGAAGCTCGGCCACCAGCCGATGGCTACGCCGATTGCCTCGTCGTCGGGAAGCGGACGGCCGTAGCCGACCAACTTCGTGGCCTCCTCGATGCACTGCTGCACGCCGATCTCGCCATAGGTCTGCCCGCTGGGACCCTCCACACCTGTGTCGACCGCATTGAGGCGGCGGAACTCGACCGGGTCCATTGCCAGAGCTGCCGCTACCTCGTCGGTGTGCGATTCGACGGCCCAACACGATTGGGGCGCCGTTGGCGCCCTCACCGACCCGGACGGCTGGTGGTTCGTGTACACGAGATGAGCTGCCATGTACAGGTTCGGGATGCGGTACGGACCGGACACGTGCATCGCCGCAAGTTGCGGAAAGAAGCCGCTGTCGGCCGTGTAGGCACCGTTGTCGATGGCGATCCACCCCTTGCGGGCGGTGATCGTGCCGTCGTTGCGGACGCCGGTGGTGATGTCGACGATCATGCCCTCGCGGCGACGATCGGGGGCCAGGAACTCTTCGCGCCGCGAGAACACCAATCGCACCGGTCGCTTGGCAGCACGGGCCAGGGCGGCGATGTGGGCCTCGTAGTGAAAGCCGCATTTGCCGCCAAATCCGCCGCCGAGGTGCGGCACGATGATGCGCACGCGGTTGGCGGGCAGTTCGAGGGTTTCGCACACACCGGCGCGGGCATCGAACGGCACCTGCGTCGACGTCCAGATCGTCACCTTGTTGCCCTCCCACTGGGCCACGACGGCGCGCGGCTCGATCGGCGCGGCGTGGCTGCCATCGGCGACATATCGGCTGGTGATCACATGATCGGCCTCGGCCAGACCCGCCTCCACATCGCCTTTCGAGATCGAGGAGAACGAGGCGTCGTTGCGATCACGCACCAGTGCATCGGCTGCGCCGTATGAGGCCCAATCGGCGTGAACGAGGGGAGCGTCCGCAGCGAGTGCCGCTTCGAGGTCGGTGACGAACGGCAGCGGCTCGTACTCGACGACGATCGCGTCGACCGCTCGTTGGGCGATCGCCGGGGTGGTGGCTGCCACCGCAGCGAGCACCTCGCCCTCGAAGCGAACGACATCGCGGGCGAACAGCGTGCGATCCTGCACGAAGGGCCCGAAGTGCACATCGGGGACGTCGTCGGCGGTGAGCACTGCCATCACGCCGGGGATCGCCCGCGCGGCGCTCACATCGAGCTTGGTGATTCGTGCATGGGCGATGTCCGCGTAGCGAAACTTGGCGGCGAGCATCCCGGTGAGTGTGAGGTCGGCGGTGTATCGCCCGCTCCCGGTCACCTTGTCGGGACCGTCGGCGCGGATGAAGCGTGGCTTGGTTGCTGCCGTCATGGTCGCCAATATGCCACGTCCGCAGTGCTCGGTATTCACGCTGCGGCGTTGTCAGGTGCAGTGGCCGTTGTCGACCGCCACACTGGCGGAGAGATGGTCGGCTACGAGCGAGGCCTTCATTGCCCAGGCGCGAGCGTCGATTTGGTTGCTCGTAGCCCACACGAGAGCCACGGCGCGGTCGCCGACGACGACGACCGCGCCGGAGTCGCCCTCGCGGATGTCGAGATGCAGCTCGTAGCCCGGTCGCAGATGTTTGCCCGCGCCATAGATGTCGGCCGTGCGGATGTCGACAACCCGCTGCACATCCGCCGTCTTCTCCACGGGTGCGTCGTCTCGATAGACGAACACCGTTCCGTGATCACCCTTCGCGGCCGAGCCGATCGGGATCGGCGGAGCCAAACGCGGGTCGACCTTGAGCACTGCGACATCGAGAACAGGATCGAAGTACACGACCGTTGCGTCGGCGGTGCCGTGGGCACCGCGAACCTCCACCGTCGTCGCACCCGCCACGACGTGGGCAACCGTGGCGACGCGTCCGTCGCCGACCATCATGCCGGCGCCATGAACCTCGAAGGTACGGCAACCGATTGCGGCGATCTGCACGGCCGACTCGCGGATGCGGTCCGACGAGAGCGGTGTCGAGGATGCGTCGCTGCCGCACGAGGCGGCGAGCAGCCCACCGACCGCCAGAAGGAGCGTGCGAGCGTGCGTGTTCATGGAGTTCGAACATCTTGACCGATGCAAAGGCCAGCTACGATGGCAGGTCATCGGAGCAAATCGCGATTACTCGTTGATCGGTGAGGATTCCCGTCGGGCCGTGGAGCTCGGTCTGTCGCAGGCCCAGTGGTATCGAACCGACGTGCCACGCAAGCGGATGAAAGAGCTCATGCATCGACGCAACGGCCCGGCCATCCGCGACACAGCCCTGTGGCTCGGTCTCCTCGTACTGTTCGGCGGGCTCGGCGTCTACCTGTGGTTCTCCGTGTGGTCGCTCCTCTGCTTCGCGGCGTATGGGGTGCTCTACGGATCGGCGTCCGATTCCCGGTGGCACGAATGCGGCCACGGGACTGCCTTCAAGACGCGGTGGATGAACACAGTCGTCTACAACATCGCCTGCTTCATGATCATGCGCGATCCCACGGTCTGGCGTTGGAGCCATGCCCGACACCACACCGACACGATCATCGTCGGCCGTGATCCGGAGATCATCGCCATGCGTCCGCCAAAGATCTGGCACATCGTTGCCAACTTCATCGGCCTGTTCGATGTTCCACTCGCGTTCAAGCACATGGTCATCCACGCCTCGGGTCGGCTGACGGCGGAAGAAGCGACATTCGTTCCCGAAACCGAACGCACCAAGACGTACTGGACCGCGCGTACCTGGCTGTTGATCTACGCGGCGGTCGTCGTTGCCTGCGTCGCGTCGGGCAGCATCCTGCCGGCGATGGTCATCGGGTTGCCCAGGGTCTACGGGGCGTGGCATCACCTCATGACCGGGCTCACGCAGCACTGCGGTCTGGCCGACAACGTCACCGATCACCGGCTCAACAGCCGCACCGTGTACATGAACCCGATCTCACGCTTCGTGTACTGGAACATGAACTACCACGTCGAGCACCACATGTTCCCGATGGTTCCGTTCCACGCCCTTCCCGCACTGCACGCCGAGATCAAGGACGATCTTCCGCCGGCGGCGCCCAGCATCGCCGCCGCGTTCCGCGAGTTCGTGCCGGTGCTGCTCGAGCAGCGCCGTGATCCCGAGTACTTCATCGACCGTCAGCTCGGCCGCACGGTGAACACGCCGATCCAGGGCGCGGTCAGCGCCGGCTAGGAGGTTCGGGGTGTCGAACTGGGTCGAGGCCTGTGCGACGGGCGATGTCGATCCCGAGGATGTCATTCCCTTCGAGCACGTAGGCTGCCACTACGCGATCTACTGCGCGCCTGACGGCACGTTCTACGCGACCGACGGCCTGTGCACGCACGAAGAAGCCCTGCTGGCCGACGGATTGGTGATGGACAACATCATCGAATGTCCCAAGCACAACGGCAGGTTCGACTACCGAACTGGCGAGGGTAGTGGCGTGCCGATCCGCGTGAACCTGAAGACCTACCCGGTGCAGATCGCCAACGGCAGGGTGAGCATCGACATCGGATGATCGACGGGCGCCTCAACTCGCCGCTCGCAAGGCCTCGGCGAGCGGCCCGAGGCGGGCAGCGCGATATGGGTTTCGCATCGAGAAGATCACCAGGTCGACTCCCGCGTCGGCGTACGAGGCGGCGCTCGCCGCCATTGCCGACGGGTCCGCTTCTTCGGTCCACATGAGATGCACCGAGCGACGTATCTCCGACGGGTCCCGTCCGATTGCCGCGCATCGTTCGTCGAGTAGATCGCTGGTCGCCTTCCAGTTGGACGGCGTCTCGGGCACGACGAGATCCCACATGTCGGCCCACCGAGCCGCGGCAGGCAGCGTTCTCTTCGGGCCGCGCCCGCCGACCACTATCGGCAGGCGTGACTGCACGGGCTTGGGTTCACACCGAGCGTTGGTCAGCTGGTAGTAGTGCCCGCTGAAGTCGGTGAACTCCTTGGTCAGCAGCGAGGTGATCACTTCGAGCCCCTCGTCGAAGCGATCGAACCGTTCCGTCAGCGATCCGAGTCGGATGCCGTACGCGTTGGATTCCGACTCGAACCAGCCCGCGCCGAGACCGAGGTTGAACCGTCCGCCGGAGATGTGATCGACCGTGACCGCGGCGTTGGCCGTGACCGCCGGGTGGCGGTAGTGCATGCCGTTGACCATGCATCCGAGGCGAAGTCGTTTGGTGGCCTGGGCCAGTGCCGCCAGCACCGCCCAACTCTCGAGATGGGTGCCGTCGAGCGGGGGAGTGAGTGGATAGAAGTGGTCCATCGTCCAGGCCGACTCGAACAGGTCGATGTCGTCGGCGGCGCGCCACACATCGAGAAAGTCGGCCCACGGTCCGTGCTGTGGAGGAGTCTTGATGCCATATGCGACCATTCCCAGAACGTAGACCAACGTGGTGGTCCCCGTCGTCTCGCTGCTGCGAATCGATCGGTCGCACGCCGTTCGGGACCTGCTCGATTGCCCGGTAGGCCGTTCGGCCCAATTGGAGGCCATCGCCTTTTCAATTCGAGGAGCCCGTGGCACCATGTCGTTGTCGAGAAGGAGAGCGCAAGCAGAACTCCCGATGCAGTGCACATACAAAGTGGACGGTCACAACTGTCGGCGTGAGTGCTGATCGGCGGTGGAGTGTCGTAACGAGCAGATGGGTCGTAGCGGGCCTGCTCGTCGGCGGCGACACACACTTGCCGGCAGACACGGGGCCTTCAGTCATAGAACGACGGGGTTAGCTGAGGGACGGTCTGCTAACCCCGTCATTCGCGTCTCCGATTGCGTTTACCCGGATCGAAGATCGGGTACGCCCGCTACATGCTCACCATTCTTCTCATCATCGTCCTGGTTCTCCTCCTCACCGGTGGTATCGGATACGGATACCGCGGTCGCCGCCGCCTCTGATCCTTCATCGCGCACCGTTTGGTGGGCGAGGCCGCCAACTCGTGGGCCCGCACACCGCCAAAGGTCAACGCCAGTCGTCGACCGACACGCTGCGATGCAGTTGCAGCTTCCAAGCCTGTATGGTCGAGGACACGTCGCTGCCCACGACCGCGACGCGAATTCCGCCGGGCGGGTATGCGGGTACGAGGTCGTCGTCGGGGCGGGTGAGGTAGTCGGCCGGCCAACTGGCGGCGGTGGAGGGACCGAGGCCGAGGATGTCGTTGCGCATCATCGGGAAGAATCCGCTTGCCCGGAACTTGCCGAGCCGAATCGTCGCCCGTTCATGGAGATACTCGGTCACCGCCTGCTTGGTGTACCCCTCGTCGGCGAGGTGCTGGGCACGCTTCTCGGACAACATCACCAGCGCACCCGTCTGCGGAATCTCGAAGTCCTGCAACGTCGACGCGACATCCTCGAGATCGCCGTAGTAGTAGTTCCCGTTGTGCGCCCAGCCGCCGAGCAGGATGCTCACGACGCTGTCGTTCGCCTCGTATCCGAGGTCGACGTGGAAAGGCTGCCACGGGCTCCCTGCCTCGTTCTCGGCGAAGGCGAACGCCCACGACACGGCACTTCCCTGGGCCGGTGTCGCGTTGATGCCAAGCCGTGCTCCGCCAAGGGTGCGCAGCATCAGATTGAGCGTTCGGCCGATGGTGGCGTTCGCCCGATGCCCGGGTCCGAGCGCGTTCAGCCCGCCGGCCATGCCGATCTCGCGGCTGATCGGGCCGCCGACGAGTTGGGCGAAGGCGAAGGAGTTCACGGAGCGGGTCATCGATTCGAACTGGATGTCTCCGAACACGGACGCGGTAGCGAGGATCACCGGGAGGTAATCGGGCCGGGCACCCGCCATGACCGCGTTGATCGCAACCATCTCGACCGTGATCCGCCGACCCTCCGGACGAAACGTCTCGGTGACGACGGTGTCCGGGCTGCGACTCGTCCCGTGCAGCATTGCCGCGACATCCGCCTGCGTCGGTGGGACGATCGGCAAGCCGTCCGTCCATCCATTGGCCAGAAATCCGTCATTGATCTCGGCGAAGGACCCGCGGGCGGCGATCCGCTCGCGGGGTAGGGGATGACGCCAACCGGTGAGCTGCTCGTTGGCCTGTGCCGGGTTGGTGAGGTCGGCGACCACTGTTCGAGCGGCCGCCGCCGTCGCTTCGGCGGTACGTGGTGGGTTACCGATCGGCCAGATCCGCACCGATGCGCCGCCGGTCGAGACAGAATGACGCGCCGCCGCCCGCAGGGTTTCGAAATGAACCACCGGACAGGGCACGCCGCGGCGTTCCAACTCGGTGGCCAGTATCACGGTGAGGTGCACCATCGTTCCGGCGGGACCGGCGACGGCGACGGCAACGTCGAAATCCGCGGCGAGCTGGTCGATCTCGGCAAGATCGGTGACCATGAAGTTCTTGCGCATGTAGCGAGTGGGCCGTGCTGTTGGGCACACGGCAGCAACCTCAGCCCACAATGCATCGATGATCGGCTCGAGACCGGAGCCCGGGGGCATCGTCTGGATGAGCGCGACGCGCAGGTCATCGAGACGTGCCGGCCGGTCCGCGAGCGGAATGCGCTCGATGCTCGGCTCGTCGCTGCACGGATCAAGGGCTTCGTAGGTCGCGTTCACGTGTGTCCTTCGCCGCCATCTATCAACGTGGTCTGGCCGGTCACGAAGCTGGCATGGCCGTCTTTGGCCAGTCGCAAGACAATGGTCTGAGCAATGCTGCTGCCTCCTGCAATGCCCATGATTCGGGCTGCGTGTCGCGTGTTGTTCATGGTCGGTCGAGAGAATACGCGCGAGCGCGCCGCGATCTGGCTGTCAACATCTTCGCTCGACAACTGCTCCATCTCGGCTTCAGTCGCAGCGTCAGCGACATTCTCGCCGCCACCCGCATGGATCCGACAGCCCTGATCCTGGAAGTCACAGAGAACGTCTTCATCGAAGACAGCGCTCGGGTTGACACTCACACAGTTCGACACGGATTGGCCCCGCGGCAAGCGCCGCCCTGGCGGTCGAGCGTGCCCCAGGCTGACGACGACAAGAGCCCCGGTCGGCCGTTCGAGGGTCCGACGTCGGGGCTCTTTCGGGATACCAGCGGGATGGATGGGGGTCGGGTCCGGCCGGCGATCGCTCTCACAGCAGGGTCTCGACTGAGTTGGGACTGCCAGTCGAATACCCCATATGAAGTGGCTTGAAACAGGGAGTTGTGCATAGACGGGCCGGAGAAGCGTCACGGCGACCCTGACTCGTTCGTAGGCGGTCGAGCATCACCGCCGTACCGTGTTACGAGCCGCTCGCCGCGCGGGTACGAACGCGAGGACGTTCGCCATCACGGTGGCAGCGATCGCCCCGCCGCCGGTGTCGCCCTCGGCGCCGAGATCGCCCGCCAGACAAGCAGAGCTCGGCCTGACCCCCCACCAGCCAAACCGGTGTTGCACCGTGACGGTCGGTGATACACTTGGGTGATGCCGACCGTTCGTCCTCGTCATCTGCTCACCGAAACCGACGAGCTCGCCCACGCCATCGACGCCGCCGCTGCGCTGTATCCGGGAGAGACTCGCGCTGACGTCCTGCGTCATCTCGTTCAACTGGGTGCCGAGACGATCGCCGAGCAGCAGGGCCGGCATCGCGACACCGTGCGTGACCGCGCAGGACGCTTCCCAGGTCTGTACCCGGCGGGCCACCTCGATCACCTCCGTGAGGACTGGCTCGAATGATCGTCGTCGATGCCAGCGTGCTGATCGCCTTTCTCGACCCGAACGACGCTCATCACGAAGCAGCTGTTGAGATCCTTGAAGATGCCTCACCGCCGTTGCTCGTGCAACCGATCACAGCGGCCGAAGTGCTCGTCGCTGCCGTGCGCAACGATGTCGCAGACGCCGTGTGGTCTGATCTGATGGCCATCGGCGTCGAGATCGACGACACACCGATCGATCCGTTGCTGCTCGCCACACTTCGCGTCAAGACCGGCTGCAAGATGCCAGACTGCTGTGTCCTCGCCATTGCCGCTGGCCGCAAGACGAAGGTGGCCACCTTCGACGAACGGCTCCGCCGGCACGCCGACGGCGATCTGTCATGAGTGACGAGAACTGGTAGCTGCCACCAAATCATTGGCGGACGGACCGGTATCAACTTCGACGCTGGCGCCAAATCGGGCCGCCGGCGCCCGTTCCGGCGCCCGCGTCGAGGGTGAGCGGAGTGAAGTCGGCTCGGCGGCGACCGGTCCGACTACGTCGTTCACACAGAACTGCCGACAATCCCCATGGCGCAGACGAAGTCCTGGAAGGCCTCGACCAGACCGAGGAGCACCACGACAGACGACAATCCTTTGTGCGAGCGCATGGACCAAACCACCGGGCTCAACGACCGGGCCGAACGACCGGGCGGCGCGCTCACACAGAACGACGGGCCGTGAGGCAACCTTTTGGGGATGGCGACGCGTGTACAAGGTGTGATGACGACGTCGGCAGAGCCCGTCCGACTGGAGATCTGGGTCGACGAGGGGTTCGCCGCGTTCGTCCGCGATCATTCGGCGCCGCTCGCCCGTACCGCCTACCTGCTGACGGCCGATCGCCACCTCGCCGAGGACCTCGTCCAGACCGCGCTGGCGAAGGTGGCCGATCGCTGGACGAAGATCGCCGGCCAAGGTGACCCGACGCCGTACGTGCGCAAGGTCATGCTGCGCACCGCCATCTCCTGGCGCCGCCGCCGCTCGAGCGGTGAGACGCCGGTCGCGTCGATGCCAGACTCAGCCGACTCGACAGCCGCGATCTTCGACGAGGACGAACGGTTGCGGCGGGCCATGCACGAGGTGCCGCCTCGCCGAGCGCGCCGCACTCGTGCTGAGGTTCTACGAAGATCTCAGCGAAGCCGAGACCGCCATTGTGCTCGGATGCACCGTCGGCACCGTGAAGAGCCAGACCGCAAAGGGGCTGGCGCGCCTGCGCGCCGTCTTGGCGAACAACCCCGAATGACCAACGATCAAGGAGACCAACCCATGGACGATGTCGAGCTCACCCCGGCCGAGCGCCAAGCCTTCAGTCATCTGGCGGCGTCGATGCCAGACAACCCCTCGCGGCCCGCCGCCGTGCGGACGCTCGTCCGCAGTCGCCAGCGTCGTCGCTATGCCACGCGAGCCGGGCTTGGCATGGCTGCTGCCGCCGGAGCGATCAGCGCCGGCATCGTGATCACCAACAACCGCGCCGCTGGCCCCGCACGCGTCGTTGTTGCTGGCACCCAGCCGGGTGATGCGACAACGGCGACGGCCCCGGCGACGACCCAGCCGGCTGCGCTCGACTGCGAGGCCGTGAAGGCGACTGCCGCCAGCAACGACGGGGCGACGACCCAGTCAGGCGGTGTCAAGATGCACGGCAAGATCACCGCTGTCGCCGACGCCACGATCAGCGTCCAAGGCGATCCCAGCGGGCCGCTGGCCGACATCACGGCCGGCTTCGCTCCGGGCGCCATCTTCATCGACGCCGGGCAGAAGTCCACGACGCGACCAACGCTGACTGTTGGCGAGGAGGTCGGGCTCAACGCCACTCAAGCCGCCGACGGCACGTACTCGATCGACTACCTCGAGGTTGACGTGCCTGATCGCGCCACGACCATCGACACCGCAGGGGATCGCGGCAGTCGCGAATCGGAGGCCGGCAAGGGCTTCGGCACGGTCACCGCTGTGTCTGATTCGGCGATCACGATCCAAGCCGCGCCCGATGTTGCGCTGCCCAACGCCCAGACGTCGATCACCGCCACCCTCACGCCGCAGACGGCCTACTACGACGGCGACACGCAGTTGACCGCGAAGCCGTCCGTCGCCGCGGGCGACAGCGTCGCTTTCGCCGTCGCTGGCAACGCGGACGGCGCGTTCAATCTCACGCAGCTTCAGCTGGACGTGTCGACGACGAAGTCGAGCGGCCCCGAGGTGCAAGCGGAACCCGCCGATCCCGGCTCGACGTTTGGCAAGGGGTACGGCACGGTCACAGCGGTGTCCGATTCGACAGTCACAGTTCAGGAAGCAGGCGAACTGCCGCTCTCGAACTCGCAAGCATCGGTGACAGCTTCGTTCACCGAGAAGACGAGCTACTACGACGCCGACACCCAACTGAACGCGAAGCCGAACATCGCCGTAGGAGACCAGGTCGCGATCGCGTTCACCACCGCCAAGGACGGCACTGTCAGCCTCACCCTCCTCCAGCTTCACGCCCCAGCTCCAATCGACGACGAAACGAGCGGAGCCACCGCGCTCAACGCGGCGATGAAGCAGTGCCTTGCCGCCGACGCGACAGCCGAGACGACGCCCTGACCGAGACCAGGCCTGGCGATCGGCGTGGGAAAGAGCGCGAGCGAGGTCGGCGACCCATTGGCAGCACTCGATCGGCGCCGATCTGATCCAAGGACCTCTCGGCATCGGTCTCGTGAGCGAACGTTCGCGACTGGACGTTGCTCAGTGGATCGGAGAATCGAGCTCGGTACTTGCCGCATCGCTTCTCCATGTGAGCCACTCGATGCCTCCTGTGACGTGCGAGGGGTGATGGAGGGGGGCGAAATGATGGTCATCAGACGTTCCTGACGGTCACTCGCGGTCACTGTAGGTCACAACGAAAAGAACCTCTGACCTGGCACAATACCACGTCAGAGGTTGAGAGGCGACGATGGGAATCGAACCCATGTACAGGGCTTTGCAGGCCCTTGCCTGAACCACTCGGCCACGTCGCCGTGCCAGGGGCCACGTGTGCCGCGACCCAGGACAAGACCACTCACGATACCGCCTTGGCCTCGGCAGCCACGAGAATTCGGAACGCGGTGTAGCCCAACTCGGGATCATCGAGGATCCGCCAGGCCTCGTTCTTCGGATCATTGAGGACGGCCACAGCCCGAAGTCGTTGAAGATCCTTGGCGGTCATGTGAGTCCGCACGTCTCGCGGGTCGGTGACGATCGAACAGAGGAAGGCGACATCGCGTAGCTGGCGTTTGGCATGCGGATCGTTGTGAACCGCTGCGGCCTTGATCACGATTGCTCCGAGCAGGCTTGGTCTCGGCACGCGGACAACGCGATCACCGTGACGAATTGGAACCTGTTCGGCCCGCTGCAACGCCTGAGTTCCGCCGCGCACGTCATGGTCGTCACAGCGCCCGTTGTGCGCAGGTCAGACCGGCCACCGAGTCCATCGGGACCGACATTGGACACTCCTCGCACGACAACGCGTGATAAGTGTATCTGGACAGAACTAGCACGTTGACGCGCCAGTTCTGACCCACAACCGTCCCCGGCACGCGCAGGTCCTAGTGAAGGGTCGTCCGATGAGAGCAGTCTGGCGACGTCGGTGTAGACCGTCACGTTGTGCTCGCGGCGAACTCGATCCCGGTCGACGGCGTTCTGAATGGCTGACGCCGATCCAACCCGTGGACGGCTTTCGCCCCGAGGTCCAGCTCGACTCGACGAGTCGGCCCGGGCCGTGTACGACCGGATCATCGCTAGCAGGTCTCAGGGGCGCGTCTCACCTTTTGCGCTCGTCGACGCCGACGGTGCACTCGTCGGACCGTTCAATGCGATGGTCTGTGCGCCGCACGTCGGTGGACCACTGGCCGACTTGGGAGCGGCGCTGCGATATCGAGGTCATCTCCCGGACCGAGCTCGGGAGCTGTCGATCCTCACGGTGGCGGCGAAGCGAAACAGTGACTTCGAATGGCAGAGCCACTACCGAATTGCGACGAACCTCGGGATTGCCGACGACATCCTTGCTGCCATTCACGGCGGTGCAGATCCGTTGACCTTGACGGATCCGATCGAGCGCGCCGTCGTCGCCGGTGCTGCCAGCCTGCTCGACGGCAGCGAGCTGGACGACGTCGAGTACGCCGAACTGGTCGAGCTCATCGGCGAGGACGGCTTGATCGAACTGCTTGTGCTGGTCGGCTATTACGAATTGCTCGCCCGCCTGCTGAGCGTGCTCAGAGTGCCGGCGTCAACAGACTGACCGCGCAACCGCTTCCGACGGGCGGGGCGGCACCTTGGCTCGCCTCGGTTTCACCCGTAACGAGGCCCACGCCAGGGGTGTTCGGAGGGTTGACGTTGCCAGCGCCACAATCGGGTCTAGCCTGATGCCATGTTCTCGATGCTCGAAGGCCCCGACATCATCGTGGTTCTTGTTGTGGTGCTCGTACTGTTCGGTGGATCGCAGCTTCCCAAGCTGGCCAGAAACCTTGGCCAGGCGCAGAAGGAGTTCCAGAAGGGTCTGGCCGACGGCAACAAGGACAAGGACAAGCCTTCACCTTCTGCTGACAAGCCCGCCACCAACCCTCCAGAAGAGTCGCAAGCACCCTGACGGCCGCGGATCATGCTGTCGGGCGTTGGTGACTGCCGACGCTGTGATCCTCGATGTCACCGCCACCGACCCGACTGCGAGCGCCGCCATCCCGACCTGAGAGTTGTCGCGGTGGCTGTCCGAGCGTCGCTAGAGCATCGGGCGGCGAGTCGATGAGATCACACCGGTGTCGAAGCCGGCCAGGTGAAGACCTCCGCAGAACCGGGCGTGCTCGATCTTGAGGCACCGGTTCATCACTGCTGTGCGTCCGGCGTTGGTGACGATCTCGACGGCCTCGGCGGAGTACAGCCCGAGTTGCGCCCAGAACGTACGTGTGCCCGGGATGGCGATGAACTCCTCGGCGACAACGGGTAGTTGATCAACTCGACGAAAGACATCGACCAGATCCGGCACGCCGGGCAACTGGGCGAGCGACGGGTAGACGGGGCGGCCGAGGATCTCGCCGCCTTTCGGGTTGACGAACCAGACGTTCTCGAACGAGCAGCTCGACGACAACAGGTAGGTAGCCACGAAATAGCTGGCGCGGCCGGGGTCGGCCGACATCCCCACGATCGCCACGGACTTGGCGTTGCTGATGATCTCCAGCCGCTCGGCTGCCGTCGGGTTGTGCCACACGCTCATCAATCGACCTTCGCTGCCTTCTGGAGAGCCTGTTCGATGTCCCAGATGATGTCGTCGGCATCTTCGATTCCCACCGAGATGCGGATGAGGTCGGGCGTGACACCGCCCGCCTCAAGGGCTGCATCGGAGAGCTGGCGATGCGTAGTGCTCGCCGGATGGATGACAAGCGTGCGTGTGTCGCCGATGTTGGCGAGGTGGCTGCACATCTCCAGCGCCTCGATGAAGGCGCGCCCGGCGGATCGACCACCTTTCACTCCGAAGGAGAACACCGCGCCGGGGCCGAGCGGCAGATAGCGCGCCGCGCGTTCGTGATGGGGGTGATCTCCAAGACCTGCCCAACGTACCCACGAAACGCCGGCATTCCGGCACAACGCGTCGGCGACCCTCCGGGCGTTGGCAAGATGGGCGTCCATCCGCTGCGGCAACGTCTCGACGCCTTGCAGCAGGAGAAAAGCGTTGAACGGCGACAGCGTTGGACCCACGTCGCGAAGTTGCTCGGCGCGCAGCCGAGTACAAAAGGCGAACTCGCCGAAGTTGTCCCACCACGTGAGGTTGCCGTACGAAGGCACTTGCTCGGTCATGCGGGGGAAGTTTCCGTTGCCCCAATCGAACCGCCCTGATTCGACCACGACCCCGCCGAGCGAGGTCCCGTGGCCCCCGAGGAACTTCGTCGCCGAGTGCACCACGATGTCGGCACCCCAGTCCAGCGGCCGGCACAGGTACGGGGTCGCCACCGTCGAGTCGACCACCAGCGGGATCTTGCTGTCGTGGGCAACCTCGGCCAGGCCTTCGAGATCCGCAACAGCGCCCGACGGGTTGGCGACGACCTCGGTGTAGATCAACTTCGAGCGCGGTTGCAGTGCAGCGGCAAAATCGGCGGGTTGATCACCGGCGACGAACGTGGTGGTGATCCCGAAGCGAGCAAGCGTGCCCTCGAGGAGTGTCCGCGTGCCGCCGTACAGGTGCGCCGATGCAACGACGTGGTCGCCCGCCTCGCACAGCGCGGCAATGGTCAGGAACTCGGCCGACTGGCCGCTCGCAGTGGCGACTGCTCCGATGCCACCTTCCAGGCTGGCCAGTCGCTCCTCGAACGCGGCCACCGTGGGGTTGCTGATTCGGCTGTAGATGTTGCCGAACTTCTGCAGCGCGAAGAGATCAGCCGCATCGGCAGTGTCTTCGAAGACGAAGCTCGTCGTCTGGAAGATCGGAACAGCGCGGGCGCCGGTTACCGGCTCGGGTCTGGCTCCGGCGTGAACGGCACGCGTGCGAAACCCCCACTCGTGATCGGCTCCCATCGAGGCGAGGCTACCAACCACCGGATTTCGCGCCAGTGCGTTCCCTGTCAACCTCGGGTCGACGATCTGGGCGCCACACGCGGTTCACCGACCGCGAACATCGTCGATTCTTGGCGCCCAGATCGGTGCCGGTTGGGGGCAGCTGAGCCGCTGGCGCGGTTGTTGTTGACACGGTGATGTTCGTTTGGCAGGCTGCGTTTTGCAAGTCAGTCGCAATACGGACGAGGCGATCGAGGAGGCCGCATGCACATTCCCGACGGATATCTCAGTCCGTCGACGTGCGGCACGCTCGGCGCAGCGATGGTGCCGTTCTGGGTCACGGCGGGGCGTCGGGTCCGCAAGATCGTCAGGTCCCGCTACGTGCCGTACGTCGCCCTCGGATCCTCGTTCAGCTTCATCGTGATGATGTTCAACATGCCGGTTCCCGACGGCACGACAGCCCACGGTGTAGCCGGAACGTTGATCGCCTGCCTCCTCGGCCGTGGGCCGCACTGATCTCGGTGACGGCGGCGCTCGTCATCCAGGCCCTGTTCTTCGGCGACGGCGGCGTGCTGGCGATCGGCGCCAACTGTTTCAACATGGCGCTGGTGCTGCCCTTCGTCGGCTACGGCGTGTACCGGGCGCTGAGCCGCCATCTCTCGTCGTCAGTCCGCGTCGAGCGTTGGCCGCCGGCGTCGGAGCGTACGCCGGGCTGAACGTCGCGGCGATGTGCGCAGCGATCGAGTTCGGCATCCAGCCTGATCTGTTCAAGGCCGCCGATGGCACGCCGCTGTACGCGCCGTTCCACTTCGCCCAGACCATCCCGGCCATGGCGCTCGCCCATCTCACGGTGGCCGGTTTCGTCGAGTTCGCGCTCACCTTCGGGGTGATCTCGTTCTTCCAGCGAGCCAACGTGCCGATGTTGCACATCAACCATCCCGATGTACCGCTCGACGGTGAGATGCCCGCTCGTCGCCGCCTCGGATGGCGCTGGGCCTTCATCGGTATCGGCGTGCTCGTCGTGCTCACTCCGCTCGGGCTGCTCGCTCCCGGCGGGGCCTTCGGCGAGGACACGCCCGACGACCTCGACCTCGGCAAGTACAGACTCCATGCCGTACCGACCGGGCTGGCCCGGTGGAGCTCGTGGTGGAACAACACAGTGCTCGACGGCTACGGCTTCAAAAACGGCCAGCACCCCAACGTCGGGTACATGCTCTCGGCCTTGGTCGGCATCGCCGTCATCGGCGTCGTGGTCCTCGTCGTGTACGTGGTGACGTCGCCGGTCGAGTGCGAGAAGACCGTCACGACAGCGTCAGCACAGCATCAGCGGAGCATCCACGACGACCATCGGGGTGCAGCCCTCCGCCAACCCAGGGTGGCTCCTGCAACGCGAGGTCGGTCTGTGCCCCTGTGGCTGCATCGGGAAACGCCGCAAGGGGAACTTCGTCGACAAGACGATCGTCGGGGGCGCCGGGCTGCTGCGCCAGACCCTGTTCTCCGAAGACATGGCGGCCCAGCCCGGGCTCCTGCAACGCATCGACCACGGGTCAAGGTCGTCACGATGTTCGGCCTGCTCGTGGCGGCCGCGTTCGTGCGCAACATCGCGGTGCTGATCGGCCTCTACGTGTTCGCGCTCGTGCTGGCCGCCTTGTCGAAGATCTCGGTGCCGTCTTCGTCAAGCGTGTGTGGCTGTTCATCCCGATCTTCACGGGCATCGTCGTGCTCCCGGCCACGTTCAGCTTCATCACCCACGGCCACATCGTGGTGCCGCTCGGCCATTGGTTCGGGCACCGCGTCGGGCTCACCAGCCAGGGGCTGCGGTCGGCGGCACTCATCGTCGTGCGGGTGGCGACGTCGATCTCGCTCGTCGTGCTCGTCGCCCTGACGACGTCGTGGACGTCGTTGCTCGCCGCGTGCGCTCGTTGTTCCTGCCGCGCATGTTCGTGCTCGTCCTCGGGATGTCGTACCGCTACGTCTTCTACCTCCTGAACACCGTCACGGAGATGTACGAGGCCCGCAAAGCCAGCACCGTGAGGTCGACAACGCGGACACATCGGGCCGGGCCTTCGTGGCGGCCACCGCCGGCACGACCTTCGGCAAGGCGCACGCCATGTCGGAGGAGGTCTACCTCGCCATGGTCTCGCGTGGATACACCGGACAGCCGAGAACCTTGTCGACGCCGTGGACAAGTGACCGACATCGCGTGGACCGCCGGCTGTCTCCTCATCGCCGTCGCCGTCATAGGTGTCGATCGTGTCATCGGACGCTGAGGCGCTCCTCGTCGTCGACGAGGTCTCCTTCGCCTATCTCGATCGCTTCCCGGCGCTCGATTCGGTGTCGCTCGCCGTGTGCCGTGGAGAGAAGGTCGCCTTCCTCGGCGCCAACGGCTGCGGCAAGTCGACCCTGCTCAAGATCCTCGACGGCCTGGCGTTCCCCGACCGGCACGTTCAGGGCGTTCGGCGAGTTGGTCACGGAGGACAAGCTGGAAGACGAACAGTTCAACCTCGGCTTCCGGTCACGTGTCGGCTTCGTCTTCCAGAACTCCGACGCCCAGGTGTTCTCGCCGACGGTCCGCGACGAGGTCGCCTTCGGCCCGCTGAACCTCGGGCTGTCCACCGACGAGGTGGCCGGGCGGGTGCAGGACACCCTCGACATGCTCGACATCGGCGACCTCGCCGATCGGGCGCCGTACCAGTTGTCGGGCGGACAGAAGAAGCGGGTGGCCATCGCTTCGGTGCTCGCCATGAATCCCGAGGTGCTCCTGTTCGACGAGCCCACCGCCGCCCTCGACCCGCGCACGCAACAGTGGCTGATCGAGCTGATCGTGGAGCTGAACACCGCCGGGAAGACGATCGTGCTCGCCACCCACGATCTCGAGACGCTCGACGTCCTGGCCGACCGTTGCATCGTGTTCGGCGAGGACCACCGCGCTCGTCCAACCGGCACGGGGAGATCCTCGGTGACCGCGACCTGCTGCTCGGGGTCAACCTCATCCACGAGCGCAGCCATCTCCACCACCCCCACGACCAGCACTTCGGTGCTGCAGGTCACGGCCACGTCGGATCTTGGGCGCCCAACTGACAAGGGAGTGTCAAGAAGAGCCGGAACTTGACGGCCCCGGACGCATCCGTGGCCCACCGGCTATGATGTTCGCACTGCAAGTGTGGCGGCGCGAGGAGGACACGTGGATGGCGGGGCTATGGGACGGGCGATTTTGTCATTCATGGGCACAAGTCGTGGTCCGGTTGATTACACGAGGAGAAGCTTGTGATATTCACTGAGACGAAGTTGGAGGGTGCCTTCATCCTCGACATCGAACCGCTGTGGCGATTACGCGGCTTTTTCGCCCGTGTGTTCTGCCAGAACGAGTTCACCGACCACGGTCTGAAGCCAGTCATCGCCCAGGCCAACGTGGCGTACAACAAGTACAGGGGCACCCTTCGGGGGATGCACTTCCAGTATCC
>CAVRGR010000004.1:0-167985 GCA_963720775.1 Ilumatobacteraceae bacterium
AGCAACCGGACACCATCAAGATCGGCGTCGTCGCCTTCAACAACGGCGCGCTGGTCACTCAGCAACCGACCAACGACCGCGCCGAGGCGTTGTCGGCGATCGATCGATTGGCATCGACAGGGGCAACGTCGCTCGGCCAGGGAATCTTCGCCTCCCTCAGCGCAATTGCCGGCAAGCCACTGACTCTGCCGAAGGACGCTTCACCAGACGACGTCGGCAACATCGACATTGGCTACTACGGCTCGGCGGCCATCGTTTTGTTGTCCGATGGCGAGAACACGTCGGGTCCTGACGCCGCCGCGGTCGCCCAACTTGCATCGACCGCCGGTGTGCACATCTACCCGATCGGGATCGGCAGCACGCAGGGAACGGTGCTGCAGATCAACGGCTTCAGCGTGGCAACGGCACTCGACGAGCAGACGCTGAAGCAGATCGCGTCCGTCACCAACGGCACGTACTACAACGCCACCAACTCGGCGACACTCGCGCAGATCTACAAGAGCATCGACCTGCGCACCGTGACCGACCCGAAGGAGACCGAGGTGACCGCGCTCTTTGCCGCCGTCAGCACAATTCTCCTGCTCGTCGGTGGGGTCATGTCGATGCTGTGGTTCGGAAGGTTGGTGTAACGGTGTCGTTCGCGACCCCACTCGCACTGCTGGCGCTCGTGATCGTGCCGCTGCTGCTCGGTGGCTACCTGTGGCAGCTGCGCCGCAGGCGCAAGAGCGCCGTGCGTTACTCGAGCGTCGCCCTCGTTCGCCAAGCGATCCCCAAGCGATCGCGCTGGCGCCGTCACGTGCCTCCTGCTCTGTTCCTCGCCGCCATCGCCGCGCTGGCCCTCGGCTCGGCTCGACCGCAACTCTCGCAGGACATCGCCCTCAACAAGACGTCGATCATCCTCACGCTCGATGTGTCGGGTTCGATGTGCGCCACCGACGTGTCTCCGAACCGCCTCACCGCCGCGCAGAATGCCGCCAAGGAGTTCGTCAAGAACCAGGTTGCCGGCACCCGCATCGGGATAATCGCCTTCTCCAACTTCGCCCAACTGGTCGTACCACCCACCCGCGACAAGGCCGCCTTGACGCGAGCCATCGACGGGCTGACGACGAGCCGCGGAACAGTGATCGGTGCGGCGACCCTGCAGGCCATCGATGCCATCGCTTCGGTGGATCCGAGCGTCGCTCCAGTCGACGCCGATGTCGAGGCCCAGGCGAACCAGGGCGGTCGGGGCGGTGCTGGCAACGGACCCCCGCCCGACACGACTCCAGCACCGGTGCCGGCCCAGGGCTACGTGCCCGACATCGTCGTGTTGCTCACCGACGGCGCCAACACCCGCGGCATCTCACCCGTCGATGCCGCCAAGCAGGCCGCAGCGCGGCGAGTGCGGGTATTCACGATCGGCTTCGGCACCGACCAGCCGACGGCGCTCGTGTGCACGGCCGCACAACTCGGCGCCGGCGCGTTCGACGGCGGTCCCGGAAACGGTGGTCCCGGAAACGGTGGCTTCGGCGGTGGGCGGCGCAACTTCTTGGACCGCGACGAGACGACGTTGAAGGCAGTGGCCGCCGCGACCGGCGGAAAGTACTTTCAGGCCGAGGACGCCGATCAGTTGCACGACGTGTTCGCCAAGCTGCCGAGCGACATCCAGAACCAGCACGAGGAAGACGAGATCAGCGTGTGGTTCGTCTTCGCCGGTGCCCTACTGGCAGTCGGTGCCCTCGGGTTGTCGTTGTGGTGGAACCGAACCTGACCACAGTTCGAGTTCTACTCCGTGTGAAGCAACAACGTCGCAGGAGTCTGTGCTGCGCTCCGAGCGGGGATGGCGGCGACGACGTTGGCGAGGAAAAGCGCGCCGACGGCCACAAGCATGATCGTCGGAGTGGCGACGATGGGCCTCGGCACCGCGTGGATCTCGTTGGCAAACAGATCCCAGAGCGAGCGGCCGACGATGAGGCCGACAGGCACGCCAACCACGACTCCGATGCCGACAGCGATGGTCGACTGCCACGCGACGGCCGCAGCAAGTTGGCGTTGCGTGAAGCCGAGCGTCTTCAGAAGCGCGAGATCGCGGCGACGACGGCGGACTGACGCGACAAGCGTGAGGGCAAGCGCAGAAGTGGCACCCGTGGCGAGGGCTATACCGAGGTACAGCGGCATGGCAGTCATCGACCGGAAGTTGACGATCTCCGCAGGATGCTGCACCGTGAGCACCTCGACGCCATAGTTCGTCGGCAAGCTCAAGCTGGTCGCCATCCGGTTCAGTACCGAGAGTGCTGTGTCTTTGTCCGCGCCACCGCGAAGGCGGACGAAGATGGCCTCGGGGCCCAACGGAAGATTGCCGACGGGGTCTTTGTCTGCGGCCGAGAGAAGGCCGTTTGGAACAAGCGCGCCCTCGCCCATCGTGGTGTGAAACCCGCTGAACCCGACCGTTGGCATCGTGGCTGTTCCCACAATTCGCAGGGTCGTCGGGGTCGTGGAATCGAAGCTCGCCACGACGGTGTCACCGACGTGCTTGTGCAACTGAGCCAGGGAGGTGGCCCCGAGCACTATCTCGTCAGCTGCTTCCAGACCGTGCCCGGAGAGCAGCGGTGGTCCGACCGGCGCGTTCAGATCCGCGCCGATGATGTGCACGGTCTGACCGTCGAGCTCTGCGCCCCAGAAGTAGACACCCGACCAGGCGGCGACGTCCCCATCCGCTTCGAGAAGCTGCGCGGATTGCTGTTCGGGAATCGCGCCTACGCCTCCGCCGCCGCTCAGTTCGTAGTCCCAGTTCCATCCGTAGAGGGCTGGCCGCGACACAAGCGCGTGCAGGCTGGCACCGAAGATGAGCGTGCTGACGACCACGGCAACGGCGAGTGTGGCGCCAAAGATCGCCGAGCGAACCGGCACCGTGTTGCGCCCGCGACCGGGCTCGAGCGCGAACCGGATGCCGATGACCGTCGGCGCCGACGGACCTGCGGCGGCGGCCAGTCGCGCCACCCTCGAGGTCCGCGGCACGGTCAGCCCGGACCTCTCCCTGCGCCGCGGGGCACCCGCCGCTGCCAGGACGACGGTGATCGCAGTCGGGATCGCGATCAGAACGACGACTCCCACGGCAAGCACGGTCCAATCGAAATCGATCCCCCGAGAGGGATACAGCCGACGAACCGGCCCGATCGGCGCAAGCGGCGACACCCCCACGGCTACACCCAGTGCGAGCACAGCACCAACGAGGATGCTGCCGAGCACGCCGATGACTCCGTCGGTCGCCGTCATCGCCGGAGTGGCTCCCAAGGCCCGCAGTGCGTCGAGGTCGTCGCGGCCGAGTCGAAGTTGACGGCCGACGAGCTGAGCGGCGATGAGCAACGCGGCCAGGGCCGCTATCAGACCGAACACGCCCAAGGCGATCGACTCCGGCTTGATGGCCCGATCCGTCTTGGCAAATTCGATCGAGGTGATCGTGTCACTGAGTTGCACCCCGGATGGTACGGCCTGAGTGATCGCGGCTTCCACGGCCGGTACGTCGCGATCGCCTCCGTCGAGCCGCAACGCCACAACGGTGTTCTGCACACAGCACTCTTTGAGCTGTTGCGACAATGCCGGCGTGAACAACACGAACATCGAGTCCCCGGCTTCAATGTCGTCCTGGACCACCGCATTGTTGAACAAGCCCACACCGACCACCTTGAGGTCGACGCGGAGGTGCGGAGCCTGTGTCGGCTCGAACAACCCGGGCTCGGTGGCGTCCGCGTTGGCGTAGAAGCCCCATGGAACTACCGAGCCGATGTGTAGCCCGAAGTGCTGAAGGACGTCGGCTGACATCACGACTTCGTCGACACGGGTGGGATCGGCCATGCGCCCTTGGGTGATCGTGATGCGATCCTGGTCGAAGTACAAGCCGTCAACGCTTCCTACGGTGGGCACGGAGACGTTGTCGAGAGTGCCGTCAGGGTTCAACGGGTAGGCATTGAGCACGGCGTAGCTCTCGAGGCTCCGGACACGGGGTAAGTGACGGATGGTGTCGATGATCGTCGCCGGGTATCCGGCATCTGGGTTCGAGTTCGTGAGGTTCACGATGACATCGGACGGGTTCGTACTCGCCAAGAACACCGAGTACGACGACTGAGTACGTCGTGCCGCGGCGACGGCGCCCATCGCCACACCGCCGACTATCCCGACAAGCAGCACGAGCGACAGGTAGCCACCCAGCCGACGCCTGAACGTCGCCCGGAACCGGAACCAGGCCACACGAACAACCCCTCTCACGTCAGGTTCCTCAATCCACGCGCAGCAACGTGGCCGCTGGTGTGCGGGCAGCGCTTCGGGCGGGGATGGCGGCGACGAGGTTGGCGAGCACCACGGCACCAACAGCGATGAGCGTGATCGGTACCGCCGGAACTGTGGTGTGTGGCACGACGTGGATGCCGTCGGCGAAGCGCGTCCACAGCCAGCGGCCCAGCACGATCCCTACAGGGACGCCGACGATCGTACCGAGAGCCGCGGCCACGGTTGATTGCCAGGCAACGGTCGCGGCGAGCTGACGTCGTGTGAATCCGAGGGTCTTCAACAGGGCGAGGTCGCGCCGACGCCGGCGGACTGACGCGATCAATGTCAGGGCTAGCGCTGCGACCGCACCGACCGCCAGACTCGCTCCGAGCACGGTGGGAGCGGTGCCCATCGATCGGTAGTTCACGATCTCGGCCGGTCGTTGCACCGGCAGCACGGTGACGGGACCGTCGCCATTCGAATCGGTGTACATCCCGTCGGCGTCGGTTTGCAGCGTCTGTCGTGCCGAGCGCTGGTCGACTCCTTCTCGAAACCGAACGAAGTATGCCTGGGGACCGTCTTGGGCTCCGAAACCCCGGTCGTCTGCAGGGAAGAGCGTCTGCGAGACCACCGCTCCACTCGTGAGCCCCATGTGCAGGGTGACCGCAATCCCCACAGCGGGCAGCGCTGCTGTGCCCGCGACGACCAATACGGTGGGTTGCCCAGTCCCAATGGTGACGCTCACGGTGTCGCCCACGTGCTTGTGAAGTTCCGCCAACGTCGTCGCACCGAGCAGGACCTCGTCCGGCTTCTCGAGTGCATGACCGGACAGCATCGAGGGGGCGACAGGCGCACCTGGGTCGGTGCCGAGAACCGGAACCGTCAGGTCGTCGATCTGAGCCGACGCGAAGTAGACCCCCGCCCATGCCGCGACATTCGCGTCGCCATCGAGGAGCGGCTTGGCCTTGTCTTGCGGAATGTTGGAGATACCTGAATAGGCGGAGCGCAGTTCGTAGTCCCAGTTCCACCCGTACAGTTCGGGCCGGGAGACGAGGGTGTGCAAGCTGGCGCCGAAGATCAGAGTTCCGACCACGACGACGACCGCCAGACAACCTCCCAGCATTGCCGAGCGAACGGGCGCGGCGTTCTGTCCACTTCCGGGCTCGACGGCGAATCGAACGCCCATAGCGGCCGACGGCGGAACACCGGCACCGGAGACGATGCTCGCCACTATTGACGGCCGCGACTCGGAACGCCGGCCCCGCCGGGCGACACGCTCGGGAGCTACGCGGCGGGCCACGGCAAGAGCGAGTGCTGCCGGTCCGGCGATCAGTACCAACAACCCGAGACCGAGCACGGTCCAGTCGAAGGCAGCCCCCGGCGAGGGGTCCACGGCGCGCACGGGTCCGAGTGGAGCCAACGGCGACAGCGCAACCGCCGCCGCACATGCGAGCATGCCTCCGACGATTACTGCGCCGACCACGCCGATCAATCCGTCGGTGGCCGTCATCGCCGGACTGGCGCCGAGGCCGCGCAGCACGCCCGCCTCGTGGGCACCGAGCCTGAGTTGGCGGCCGATCACCTGGCCAACGATCAACAATGCGGCGAGCGCGGCGATCCCGCCGAACACGGCGAGCGCGATCGCCTCCGGCTCAATGGCCCGTTCAGCCTTGGCGACCTGCGTCGAGGTGACGGATGTGACGACCGCGGTCGGAATCGCCTTGGCGATCTCGGACTCGACCGCGCTGAGATCACGGTCGCCATGGGCGAGCTGCAACCCGGCGGAGAACCCATCGGCGCCGCAACACTGGGCCAACCGGCCGGCGATTGCCGGGCTGAGGAGCACATCCGTCGGTAGGCGGTCGGTGTCGTCCTGAACGACCTCGTTGTTGAAGACCACGATGCCGACGAGCGTGACGTCGAGCGTGAAGTAGGCGGGGACGCTCGCCGTACGGAACCCCGGCAAGTTGGCCTGGTCGTTCGTGTAGAAGCCGAGACGATGAACGCTCCCCACGTGGTCCCCGAGGGCCTTGGCGGCAGGTTCGCTCATGACGATCTCGTTGGCTCGCGTGGGATCAGCCATTCGGCCTTGTACCACCGTCACGCGATCCTGGTCCCCGTACAACCCGTCGGGGCTGGAGACGACGAAAACACCTTTGGCCTCGGCGTCGGCATTTGCAGCCACCGGGGCTCCGTCCGGCCCCAACTCGACGACGTTGGGCACGCCCCAGCTGGCGACCCGCCGCACATTCGGCAAGCCGGCCAACGTCTGTTTGAAGGTGGTCGCGTGGTTGCCAACAGTCACTTGGGCGAGATCGACCACGTGCAGGTCAGATGGATTGGTGCTCTTGATGTAGGCGGGGAACGACGACTGCGTGCGACGCGCCGCAGCGACCGCGCCCATCGCAACGCCTCCGACCAGCCCGACCAAGAGGACGATCGAAAGATACCCACCAGCACGATGACGCAGACCGGCACGAAAACGAAACCAGGTGACTCGCAAGACCAGACGACTCATCCTGACGCATCCATGCCCATCTCGATCCGTGTGAACACGCTACGGACGTGCCCGCGCCCAGTGTGCTCTGTCGATCGTCCGGTGGAAAAGGTGGCCAGCCAGTGACCCACGCTCGTACTACTACTACTACTACTACTACCACCACGCTCGAAGGCAGCGGACGATCAACGACCGGATGACCCGGGTGGCTGCCTAAGGCATGGGGCGCACAAGCGATGGTCGACGGCGGCTGGAGGTCGAGCGGACCAGCAAGCAGCCGGTGACGGTCAAGCCGAATGCAATGAACAGGAGCGGGCCCGTACGCGACGTGCCGGTGGCCGGAAGCGTAGGGCTGTGCGAGAGGACTACTGGTGGCGGCGGCGGAGGCGGCGGGGACAACACTGTGACGATCTCGTTTGCTGCATTGCACGTACCGGCGACCGGAGCGTTGTTCTGGTCGCCGCTGTACGAGGCCACCCATCGATAGTCGCCGGCGGCTACCGGAGAGAACACGCCCGAGGTCACAGCGCCACCGGTCACCGGATAGCTGACGCCCAGCGATGTGAACACGGGGACGCCGCTGCACGTTGCGTCGTCGGGGCCGTAGAGGCGGAAATCGATCGTGGCACCCGGCTGCGGGTTGATCCGCCCCGACACCGTGGCCGTGTCGGCCAACTGTCCGCTACCGACCGTGATGTTTGCCGAGGCGACGGTGGCGATGTTCGGCGTCGCCCGCGCCACCGTCATGCCGAGCGTGGTGCCGCGCCCGGAGGCCGTGTTGGTGGTCTGCCCGACGTACTGCGTGTTGTCGACCACCTGAACCGTCTGCACTCCTGCGGTTGCAGGGTCTTGGTCGATTGTCGGCGTCTTCAGCACGCTGAAGGAGAAGTTGATCTGGCACATCGAGTTGGGACCGGTGATGCCGGTGAGGAACACGTGGCCGCCCGCCTGAGGGGTGAAGCGCATCTGACCGAAGATGTTGGTCGCCGGATCGATCGCCGTGACGTCGAAGACCATCCCGTCGCAAGCGGTGCCGGCCGCGCCCACAGCTGTGGGCGAGATCTGGAGCACGCCCGGGTCGGCGCCGGTTGGCACGCATGCGGAGAACGAGCCGAGAATCCCGCACGCCGGGATCAGCGTGATGCCAGGATCCCCAACAGGACACGGAAAGGCATCGCCGAAGTTGCACACGGTGTTGATGTCGGTGGTGTTCGGGTCAGAGTTGTTGTTGCTCAACTGAACATATGCCGGCACGCCCGTATCCCCGACCGTGACGACACTGGGGAACGTCGGCGCGGCCGCCGCCCCGTAGCCGGCGCTGGCGGACCCGGACCAGGCCAGGACGACTGCGAGAGAGACTGTTGCAAGGACAAGGACACACCGGACGAAGGCCGAGGATCCTGTTCGTGGATCACCGATTGGCACGACGTACCTCCTGAAGAGGTAGGAACCCAACCATGGGCCCTCTTCCACCCGTGACCGCAGACGCTACCGCGGCATCCGCCGTTCCGCAATCACGGACTGTGATCAACTCACCCGCGCAGCGTGACGACTGAACGCGCGTTGCGGTTGGAACTCACGGGGCCCAAGATTCAGCCGAGGGCCTTCGCGAACCATCGTCGCGCGTACGGGTTGTCGTTGTACCGCTCGATCGAGGCGTAGCCGGCGCGCTCGTACATCGCGATGGCCTCGAGCAGGGTGCTGTTCGTGTCGAGCACCACTTGCGTGTGACCGAGTTGTTCGGCGCGCTGCTCCAAGTGTTCGAGCATGCGTCGACCGATGCCGGCACCGCGGATCTCCGGATGGACCCACATCCTCTTGATCTCACCGGTCGTCTCGTCGAGGCTCTTCACGCCACCGCACGCCACCGCGCCCCCATCGCTGTGCGCCACGAC
This sequence comes from Ilumatobacteraceae bacterium, assembly GCA_963720775.1. Taxonomy (GTDB): domain Bacteria; phylum Actinomycetota; class Acidimicrobiia; order Acidimicrobiales; family Ilumatobacteraceae; genus JAENVT01. The sequence continues at coordinate 8,638 of CAVRGR010000004.1, forward strand.
GAACGTGCCGGTCGGCGACCGCATCGACGGCGCATCCACGATCAGGGAGTCACCAGGGTCGAAACCTGTCGGAAAGCGGCGGTCGAGCTCCTCGAAGTACTGCCCAATTGCCCAAACTGCCTGCTCAGAGGCCGGATCCACGACATCGAACGTCGTGGTGGCCGCTCTCAGGAGGCGGTCGGCCCTGACGAGTGCAGCGCTGAGCTCGACCTGGTGATTCGGCGACAGTGGGGCGATCATGCGTCGCGCCAACTCCTCCGATCTACGCTCGAGCACCCGTCGTTCCTCGAGCCCACTCTCCGTGAGTCGGGCCGCGCGCCTCCGACCATCATCTTGATCGGTGACCACGGCGACCAGACCCTCGGATTCGAGTTGGCGCAGCAGGCGGCTGACGTAGCCCGAATCGAGGCCCAAGCGGGTTCGCAGCTCCTGGACGCCGATGCCATGCGGGCCGATCTCGTACAGCAGTCGCGACGGCCCGAGTGGACGCCCGGAGCCGAGGAACGAGTCGTCGAGCACGCCGATCCGCTGGGTGAACGAACGGTTGAACCGCCGCAGTGCGTCGACGTGATCCTGCATGAATCTCTGACTCTAGTCAGATAGTTCAGGCCCGAGAAATTCGTAGAGAACTCCTCAAGTCGGCGTCGCCGATGCCGATGATCCTCTGAACACCAGTGTCGAGTTAGGCGATCGTCGTGATGTACGCCCCGACGAGCGTCGCCTCTTTCTGATCGACGGGACCATCACGGCGCGACGCGTGATCGTCGCCGAAGTGCTTGAACGCCTTCAGCCCGGCGATCGGGTTGGGATCGTCGTGGCCGTGGCCGTGAAACGAGAGATGCACGAACGAATCGTCGGCGAGGCGCAGCACGATGTAGCTCACGTTGTCGGGCTTGGTGTCGGCCAGTTCGGCAAACACGCCCTCGACGCGACGCTGATTCTCGTCGGCTGCATCGGCGGACGACGTCGAGTAGCGGGTGACGAGGCGGTACTGGATGGGCTCGTGCTTCGACATGTTGGGAGCTCCTGGTCGGCTACCGGCATCGTAGGCCCACCCGCGACCTGGCGAATAGGGTCGGCAGATGCGAATGCGCCGCCCGACGGCACCGACCATCATGGTTGCGGTCGTCGTTACCGCGTTGGCGGCGCCATGCCTGTGGACGGTCGTCACCAATCACTCGTTCGCGGTCGGCGACATCGCTCTGATCGAGTTGCGCACCCGTGACGTGCTGTCGGCCCACCCGCCACTCGTTGGTGCGTATTCGAGGTACGGCTGGTCGCATCCCGGTCCGCTCGAGTTCTATCTCTTCGCCCTGCCGTACCGGTTGTTCGGCGGCGACTTTGCCGCGTTGCGCCTGACCGCCCTGTTGTTCAACGTGTCCACCTTGGCTGCGATCGCATGGGTCGCCCGCCGTCGCGGTACCACAGCGCTCGTGTTGATCACCGGCATCGCTGCCGTGCTCGTGTGGGGGCTGAACGCCAACGCCCTGACCGACAGTTGGAACGTGACGATCGCGATCCTTCCGTTCCTTCTGACGATCGTTGCCTGCTGGGCCGCGTGCTGCGGTGACCGATGGGCTTGGCTGGTCGCGGCCGTGGCCTTCTCGTTCGTGTTCCAGGCACACATCGGCTTCGGCGTCGCCCTCGCTCCACTCGTGCTGGCAACCGCAGCTTTGCTGAGCGTTCGGGCCAGGCGCGACGACCCGGCGTTCAGCCTCGGCGACGTCGCTGTGGGAATCGGTGCCGCACTCGGTCTCGCGCTTCCAGCGCTGATCGACGTGGTCACCCACTGGCCCGGAAACCTCGAACGTGTGGCCAACTGGTCGCTCACCAACGACGAACCCACCATCGGCCTGTCGCAAAGCTTGCGCCTGGTTGGTCGGAGCACCTCCTTGTCGTTCCCCTTCCACCCCGCGTTCCCGAACCAGTTCGTGTTCTCCATCGGCAGCGTCGATTCGGGATTCTTGCCCGGGACGCTGCTGGTTCTGCTCGCCATCGCAGCGATCGTGACCGCGCGGCGGCGAATGGTTGCGGAGGCATCTCTGTGCGCCTGCCTCCTTGTTGCCTGGATCTCCGGCTTCGTTGCCGCCAGCCGCGTGACTCAGCCACTTGCGTTCTGGTTGGTCGAATGGCTGCAGCCTCTCGCCTGGCTCACCTGGGGTTCAATCGTGCTCGTCGCCTGGACGCTGCTGCAACCAGCCGCTGTCGACCGGTTCCGTTCGGCCCGGCTCGCCCAGGCAGCATCGCTCCTCGCCTTCGTCGGCGTGCTGGCAGGCACCGTCGGGTACGTACACAAGAGTGCGTCGGCCGACGATGACCACACGACGACGACGCCGATCGAAGCATTCGTCGCAGCGGCTGATCATCTCGACCGATCGCAGCCGATCCACATCGACTACGGCGGAGATCCGTTCTCCGCCGGCACCATCTTCCTCGCCGTCGCCAATGAGTTGAACAAGCGCGGCTTCGACCTGTGCGTCGATGCCGCTTTCGCGAATCAGTTCGGTGAGGCGCGTGTCTGCACGGGGCGCAGCGATCTGGCCCTGTTCATTCGCAACGAGCCAACGGCACTCGCGCCACCCGACAACTCGACGGTGCTGGCCATCTCCGACCCGTTGTCACCGGCGCAGCGCCAGGAAGCCGACGAGCTCACGGCACGGCTCGACGTGGTCCTCCAACAGAACGACCTCAGCGACGACGAGCCGCTCCTGTACACGCAACTCGTCGGACTGGTGCTCGACCACCTACCACCGGACGACGCTGCACGAGTCAAGGCCGATGTCATCCGGCTCGGTGAACTGCGCAGCGTGCCGGGCACGCGGCTGGGCTTCTATGCGCTGGGCACGATTCAAGCTTGACGCTCGGTTGACCGATGAATGAGCGTGAGTTCGCACCCGTACGACCACAGTGTGGTCTCGGCCCATCGCGACATCCTGCTCGGCGGCGGGCTGATCGGTGCATTCGCCGTGGTGGTTGCCTGCACGGTCTGGCCCCTCGGACAGCACACCCTCGCTTCCCCGGCAATCGACGTGGCCGCGTTGACGTTGGTTGCCGCGCTTGCATTGATGAGGTTGCTGTGGCGTTCCACGGGCGAACATCTCTTGCTGCTGTTCCCGACGACCCTGTTCGCAGCGCAGGTGTGGCTCGCAGCTTCGACTGACGGCCTCGCTGCGAACTACTCCGGGTTCTTCGCCCTGGCGATCATCTATGTTGGTCTCACTCAACGGAAAGTCGTGGTGGCCATGGCTGTCGCGGTCGCAGCCCCGTCCTGGCTGATCTGCCAGGAGCCGACGGCAATCACCGTCACGACGGTGGCCAGGCTCGCCACCGCGGTCACGTTCTGGTTGCTGGCCGGGCTCGCACTCGCGTCACGTTCGGAGCTCGACAAGGCTCACACCACTGAGCTGCTCGACCGTGCCAACACCGACCCGTTGACCGGCCTGGCCAGCCGGCTGTTCCTCTCCGATCAGATCGAACGAGAGATCGGTGCTCGCCGCGGCCAGGAATGCACGGTGATGGTGATCGACCTCGACGGCTTCAAGGGCATCAACGACATGTTCGGCCATGCGGCGGGCGATGAGCTGCTGACCACCGTCGCCGGTTGGATTCGAGCTTCGTTCAGGCCGACCGACGTTTGTGCTCGCCTCGGCGGCGACGAGTTTGCGGTGCTGTTTCGAAACACCGATGTCTCGCAGGCGACCGAAGCCGCGGCTCGGCTCCTCAAGCAGATGGCCAAGCCCATCATGCTCCCTCGTGGCCGGATGGCGATCACCGCGAGCATCGGTATCGCCGGAGTCACCGCGGCGAGCGATGCACACCAGGTGCTGCGCGACGCGGACTTGGCGATGTACGACGCGAAGTCGTCCGGCCGAAATCGTTCGTCGGTGTTCGAGCAGGCGATGAGTGATCGACGCTCGGCGCGACTCCAGCTCGAGAGCGAACTGCTCGACGGGCTCGGTCGCGACGAGTTCGAGTTGTACTACCAACCGGTCGTACACATCCAGACCGGCGCGATCATCGGCACCGAGGCGCTGTTGCGGTGGAACCATCCCCAACGTGGACTGCTCGGCCCCGATCAGTTCCTCGACACCTCAGAAGAGATCGGCGTGATCGTCGCACTCGGGGATTGGATCCTCCGCGAGGCGTGCCAGCAGGCCGTACGTTGGCAACCGGCCGACCCTGGGAAAGCCATCTCGATGGCCGTCAACGTCTCTGCACCGGAGCTGCTCGCCGCTGATTTCGTGTCGCGCGTCAGCAACGTCCTGGCCACCACCGGCCTTCCGGGTCGGTTGCTCATCCTGGAGATCACAGAAGGACTCGTCATCACCGAGGCGTCGGTCGCTCGCGAGCGCATCCATGAGCTCGGCAAGCTGGGGGTTCGGATCGCAATCGACGACTTCGGCACCGGCTACTCGTCGCTCGCCTTCCTTCGTGACCTACCCGTCGACATCCTCAAGATCGACCAGAGCTTCGTCGAACCACTCGGCGTCGATCCTCAGGCAATCGCTCTCCTCAAGTCGATCATCGCCATCGCCGACGCCCTGCGCCTCGCGCTCATCGTCGAAGGCGTGGAGACATCAACGCACGTCGACATCCTCAGAGAAGTCGGATGCGAGGTGGCCCAGGGCTACCACTTCGCCCGCCCCAGCAAGGCGTCATCCATCACCGACCTGTTCTCCCTCGAGCCGACCACGCCACGCACGCCGGTGGAACACGATCGTCTCGAGTTCTGACCGTCCGCACTAGCCGAGGTCGGACATCGGGATCTGACGACCCGATATTCGCTCGGTGCCGACACGCACCACGATCTGCTCGGACCCTGCGCGGCCCCACTGCCGGAACGCCCCACGATCGACCAGTTTCGGAGGCGCCGTCACCAGCTCCGCTCTGCCTGTCAGGCTGATGGTCCATCCCATGAACAGTTCTGCATCGAGATCGTACACACAGAGCGAGATGATGCTGTTGGGCATGCAACGACCGAGAACGCTCGTGGCGGCCGCGCCGACCAGGATGTCTTCGCCCTGCAGCAGATACAGGGCCGGCAACACCACTGGAAGCGCGCCGTCCGTGATCGCCACCGCAGCGACTCGGTGCAGAGCGAGTCGCTCGAGGCAGGCGCTGCGATCGAGCACGACGAAGTCGTTGGCATCCAGATTCGGAGTCATGATCGTCCAACGATGAACGAAGAGAAGCCACACGGATAGAGACCAACGTCCTGCAGACGCCGATCGAATTGAGCCCGTGAGATCAGCGCGCAGGCAGGATGTTGGCGTTGAGGTGGAAAAGGTTGTCGGGGTCGTACGCGGCCTTCACACGCTGAAGGCGCTCATACTTGGCGCCGTAGGCGTTGCGCACTCGATCTTCTTCGTAGTCCGTCATGAAGTTCACGTAGCCGCCGAATCCGGAGGCGTGTTCGACCAGCGCCGACCAGTATGAGCGAACCCAGGAACGTTCGGCTTCGAAGTCACCGGCAGACGGCGTGCTGCCGGAGATGTTGACGACGTAGCGGACGGTGCGACTGCCGCCGAAGGCTGTTGCATCACCGTCGACGCGGGCGAACGCGCCGCCGAGAACGAAGATCGGCACGAATGACAACGGCGACATCTTCGTCGGCTGGTGCTCGAGAATCACCTCGATCGCACCGTCACTGAGCTCGTCGAGGTAGACGGCCTTCTCGTACGAGTACAAACCCCACGGCGCGGAGTCGTCGAACATCTGCTGCAGGGCCACATACGGGATGGGCGTCACCAGCTCCACGATGGGAGTGAGCGCTTGTTTGATCGGCGAGATCAGCTTGGCGTGCGTCTGGTCGTCGCCGAAGCCGACAACGGCGAGCGCATACGACGGTGCGAAGTGGAGCTCCGCAGGTATGAACGGCGCAGGCGGCGCACTCAACCCGGCGAGGAACGCACCACACTCGTCGGGGAGATCGCGGACGAACTCACGGGCGAAACGGAAGAGGTCCCCGCCCTGGTCGGGGCTGAACAGGAACAAACCGAGGTGGACAAGCGGGCCAACCGGATGCAGCGCGAATTCGAATTCCGTCACCACACCGAAGTTTCCTCCACCACCACGAATCGCCCAGAGCAGGTCGGCGTTGTCGGTCTCCGAAGCGCGGATCACTCGTCCATCGGCGGTGACGACCTCGGCACCAACGAGGTTGTCGGACGACAAACCGGCGAGCCGTGACAGCCAGCCGAGACCGCCGCCGAGCGTCAGCCCGGCAACACCGGTTCGGCTGACGAATCCGCCCGGCGCAGCAAGGCCGTGCTCCTGGGTTGCCGCGTCGAACTTGCCCCACGTGGTACCGCCTCCGCACGTCGCACGGCGCTTGTCGGGATCGACGCGCACGTCGTCGAGCGGCGTCAGGTCGATCATCAGGCCGCCGTCGGTCGAGCGCGAAACCGGCGTAGTTGTGACCACCGCCGCGCACCGAGACTTCCAGTCCCGCGTGCCGGGCGAAGCCGAGTGCATCGGCGACATCGCTGCTCGCCTTGCATCTGACGACAACCGCCGGGCGGCGATGGATCGCGCTGTTCCAGATGTTGACGGCCTCGTCATAGCCGACCTCGCCGGGCAAGTAGACGTCGCCCTGGACCTTTGCATTCAACGCGCTGATAGCGCCTGGTGTGATGTCCCCCATTTGTCACACTCCTTGCAACAAGCCGGTGCGGCGCAACAGTAGCGGAGCCCCCGACCTTCCTGCGCGACAACGACCGGCGTTCCCGTTGCGGACGCGCTCGAGCAACGGCTGGCGCTGCCGATCAGCCGGTCGTGACGACCACCTCGTCGAGCAGCGAGCTCCACCCGCCGACGATCCAGTCGCGATCGAAGATGGTCTTGGCGTCGTTGTTCATGTCGGCCCACTCCTTGGATTCCATGGTGACGTCGAACGCGGCGCGGTCTTGGAACCAGCATTCGGAGAAGCCGTCGTAGCCGAGGTCGGCCCGGTCGGCGATCGGCTCGACCACGTGGTTCTGAACGTAGCGATCGATCCCGGGAACGCGCACGCCGAACGCACCACCGTGTGTGCGAGTCCAGTACTCGTGCGCCTCACGCGTTCGGCGGGGGTCGCTGCGGATGTCTGCGGTGAACTGCACGAACCAGACGGCCTTGAACGGGCCGGTCGGGCCGTCGATGATCAACTTCTCCTCGACCGCGGCCGTCGACGAATGGGACGGATCGGGAACGAGCAACGAAGCCGCGTCGTCCTCCATCGCCGACCATTCCGGCGATTGCAGCGACGACCGGAACGCGGCTCGATCGGCGAACCACACGCACGCGTAGCCGTCGAACGCCGGCCGCGAGTCGTGGAGGCCGACCAGGCCGAGTGACGAAGTGGCGAAGTTCTGGACGTAACGCTGCACGCCCGGCACTGCCGCGCCCAGCGCCGCGTGTGTGCTGCACCAATGCTCGCGGCCGGCCTCGGGACCGAGCGAGGGAAGGAAGTGTGCAACCTGAGAGATCTTGTACACAGCGTCTCTTTTCGTCAGGGCGAGGCGCGCCCGTCGTCCATCCGATCCCAGGTGATCACGGTCTCTTCCAACACCCCACCGGCGCGACCTTCGTCCATGAAGCCAAAGGGTCCGTCGACGAGGGTCTTCTTCCACTCCGGGCTGGCCAGCGCGGCCTCGTACGCTTCTTTGCTCTCGAACCAGTGCTCGGCGTGACCGTCGTAGGCCCCCGGTTCACCCGTGGCCACCTGGGTGACCGGGTCGAGAGCTTCGACCCAATAGCTCTGCACGTACCGAAGCATTCCCGGTGTGACCTTGGCCAGCTCGGCGTGGCGCCCCCGCCACCACTTCAAGACCTCGTCGCGCGGCTTGTCGGGCTGGAACTTGACGAGCCAGATGACTTTGTACATGAGTACCCCTTTCCTCGTGTTGGTTGTTGTGGCCGTCACCAGGTGACGAACGGATGAGACGTCAGGTCCCCCACACCTGCTCGCTGACGCTCACGACGAGCTCGAGCTTGCGCCACTGGTCGTCCTCGGTGAGGTCGTTGCCGTGATGGGTGCTCGAGAATCCGCATTGCGGACTCAACGCCAGTTGCTCGAGCGGGACGATCGCCGCCGCTTCGTCGATGCGTTGGCGTAGTTCGTCGACCGGTTCGAGCTCCGCTGTCTTGGTCGTCACCAGGCCGAGCACTGCAATCTTGTTCGGAGCAAGGTGGCGGAGGGGCTCGAACCCGCCCGCCCGTTCGCTGTCGAACTCCAGGAAGAACGCATCGACATCGAGGCCACCGAAGATTCGTTCGGAGATCGGTTCGTAGCCCCCCCTGGCAACCCAACGGCTGCGAAAGTTGCCGCGGCACATGTGAGTGGTGACGAGCAGGTCGGCAGGTCGCCCGGCGATGACCGCGTTCATGGCGTCGCGGTGCCTCACGATCATGTCGTCGGCGTCATCGCCACGCACGCGCATCTGTTCCCGGAAATCGGGATCGCACAGGTACGCGAAGCTGACGTCGTCGAGCTGCAAGTATCGGCACCCGGCGGCGTACAGCGCGTCGACCTCGCTGCGATACGCCTGCACGAGATCGGCCCAGTACTCGTCGATGTCGGGATAGGCCTGCTGATCGATGACCTTTCGACCACCCATGAAGCTGGCCATGCCCGGACCCGGAATCGTGATCTTGGGAACACCGTTCTTCGTGACCGACTTCAGGTAGCTGAAGGCGTCGACGAAGATCGGTGCGACATGGCGAACCTTGCCCACGACGACCGGAATGGGAGGACTTTCGCCCTCACCGGAGAAGTTGGCGGGTCGTTCTCGCTGGGCGAGGCCGATGCCATCGAACCCGTTGAGGAAGTCGAGATGCCACCAGTCGCGACGGAACTCGCCATCGGTGATGGCGCGCAGGCCGACACGTTCTTGATGGCCGACGAGCTCGGCGATGCACTCGTCCTCGATGGCCGCCAGTGCCTGACTCGACGTTGCGCCGTCGCGCCATGATTGCCGCGCTGCCGCCAGGTGTTTGGGGCGGAGCAAGCTGCCGACGTGGTCGGCACGAAGCGGGAGTTGAGGCATCGGGTGAGTCCTTGGAGTGGTGAAGGGGCGGAAAGGTCAGCGGAAGCCGTCGGCGCCGACCACGACTTCGGACCGCTCCGGTTCGATGGCAATGGCCGGCACGATGCGTCCGTCGAGATCGAGCACCGGAGTCGACTCGGCGTACCAGCTCGGCACGACGGCGGCGCCCCAGAAATCGCGGCGGCGCATGTCGTTGACGTTCCACCGATACGGCTCGTGATCGGGGTCGCCCGTGAAGTAGTCGCTGGTGTAGATCTCGATGCGGTGGCCGTCGTGGTCGCGAAGGTACAAGTAGAAGGCATTCGACACGCCATGCCGCCCCGGACCGCGCTCGATGTGGTGCTGCTGCTCGATGGCTCCGAACAGATCGCAGAGACGCAGGATGTGGTGGGCCTCTGGAGTGAAGTACCCGGTGTGGTGCAGCCGCGGGCTCGCGCCGCCGGTCATGGCGACGTCGTGCACGCTCGGCTTGCGGTGCATCCACGCGGCATACAGGCGGTTCTCGTCCTCGATCGTCTCAGAGCAACGGAACCCAAGTGACTCGTAGTAGTCGTACGCCTTGGTGGCGTCGTTGACGGAGATGTTGAAGTGGTCGATCCGGGCGATCGCGGCACCATGGTGAAGCTCGAACCGCTGCAGGAGCCTCTCGGTGCGATCGGTTGCCTGGAAGAACTCGAGGGTGAACCCGAGTGGATCCTCGACTCGTACCGCGGCGCCGATGCCACGCATGGCACCCACCGGACGCCGTTCGACACGGCACCCTCGCTCGCCGTACCACTCCTCGGCTGCGTCGAGATCAGACTCTGCCCACACGCGAAAGGCCAGGCACGCCGCGGCCGGCTGCGGGCCCTTGCGCAACACGAGGCTGTGGTGGGTGGTCTCCTCGCAGCCACGGAGGTACAGCGCGTCGTCGTCGCGTGCGGTGAGGATGAAGCCGAGCATGTCGACCCAGAACCACTTGGCCTTGTCGAGATCGGTGGAGATCAGTTCGGTGTAGGCCGCGCGAACGATGTTGGGCGGTGCACAGGACATGTCACTCGGCTCCGAATCTCGGGACATGCGTGTCACCGAGGGCGACGTGCACGATGCTGGTCTCGGTGTAGAAGTCGACACTGTGCTGGCCGCCCTCGCGCCCGAGTCCGCTGGCTTTGACGCCGCCGAACGGGGTGCGCAGATCACGCACGTTGTGCGAGTTCAGCCAGAGCATGCCGGCATCGATGCGATGGGCAACACGGTGTCCACGACGCAGATCGTTCGTCCAGATGTATGCGGCAAGCCCATAGCGGGTGTGGTTGGCCAGGCGGATCGCCTCGTCCTCGTTGTCGAACGGTGTGACGCACACGACCGGCCCGAAGATCTCTTCCTGGAAGATGCGCATGTCGGGCCGAACGTCGGCGAACACCGTGGCGGCCAGGTAGTTGCCGCTCTCCAGGTGCGTTGGACGCCGGCCGCCGGCCACCAAGCGGGCTCCTTCGGCGATACCGCTCTCGACGTAGGAGATGACGCGGTCGTAGTGGTCGGTGGAGATGAGTGCGCCCAGCTGGGTCGCAGGATCGCTCGGGTCGCCGATGCGAATTGCCGCAGCCCGCCGCCCGAGCATGGTGACGAACTCCTCGTACAGCGATCGCTCCACGAGCACACGCGAACCGGCCGTGCACCGTTCGCCATTGAGGGAGAACACTCCGAACAACGCACTGTCGAGTGCCGCCGGCACGTCGGCGTCGGCGAAGACGACCACAGGAGATTTGCCTCCGAGCTCCATCGACAAGCCCTTGAGGTGCTCGGCCGCCGATCGCATGATGATCTTTCCGGTGGTGGTCTCGCCGGTGAAGGAGATGACCGGCACGTCGGGGTGGGCGACGAGCGCTGCGCCTGCTGCTTCGCCGATGCCGTGAACGATGTTGAACACACCCTTCGGTACGCCTGCTTCTTCCATGATCTCGGGAAGCATGCTGGCGCTGAGCGGGCTGAGCTCGGCGGGTTTCAGCACCACCGTGCATCCGGAGGCAAGGCACGGCGCCAGCTTCCAGGTGGCGAGCATGAACGGCACATTCCACGGCGTGATCAAACCGGCTACGCCCTTCGGTCGCCTGATGGAGTAGCCGATCTGGGCGGTGCTACGAAACGCGTCTTCGTGGATCGAACCGCAGATCTCCGCGAAGTAGCGGAAGTTCTCTGCGGCCCGAGCGGCCAGGCCGTGGGCCTGCGAGATCGGCAGGCCGGTGTCGTAGGATTCGAACTCGGCGAGCATCTCGGCTCTGCACTCGATGGCATTGGCGATGGCGTTCAGGGTGTTGGACCTGCGTCGCGCCGAGAACCCCACCCATGGACCGGCGACAAATGCCTGCCGGGCCGCAGCCACCGCCTTGTCGATGTCGGCTGACCCACCGGCTGCCAGCGTGCTGTATTGCTGATGACCCACCGGTTCGGTGACGGGCATGGTCGCCGCGTCGACGCTGTCGACGTGCTCACCGTCGATGTAATGACGAATGACGGAAGGGAGCGAGTCGAGCAGCTCTCGTTTGACCGCCGGCCCGGCGACAGTGGTCATCAGCGAGGCCTCAGCGAGTCGGCCAGGGCAGCCAGGGGTGCCTCGAGCATGGGCGCTCCCTCGATGAGCAGTGCATCGATTCGAGCGAGCCCGGGTGCAGTCGGGGTGACCAGCGGCGGACGCACGTGCTCGGAGCCGATCAGACCGGCGCGGCGCAGGACGCTCTTGATGGGCGCCGGGTTGGTCTCTACGAACATGAGATCGACGAGCGGGTGCAGGCCGTAGTGGATGTCGAGTGCTTTCTCGGTATCGCCGGCGACCCAGTACTCGTACATGTTGGCGACCGCGCCGGGCGCCAGGTTGGCGACCGCGCTGACGAACCCGATGCCGCCGAGGGCGAGCAGCGGTAGGCACAGCAGTTCGATGCCCGACCACATCAAGGTGTCGCGCCCGCACAGGTGGAACACCCGTGAGAAGTGCTCGAAGTCCTTCGTGGTCTCTTTGACCCCGACGATGTTGTCGTGATCGCGGCGAAGTCTGGCAACCGTTTCCGGCGCCACATCGACGGCCGTACGGATGGGGACGTTGTACAGGACGATCGGCATGCTCGGGAAGGTGCGGGCCACCGTCGAGTACCACTGGTACAGACCCTCTTGCGTAGGTCGCGAATAGTACGGGGTGATGACGAGCGCGGCATCGGCGCCCAGAGCGATTGCAGCCTCGGTCATCTCGAGCGTCTCGTCGAGCTTGGCCGAACCCGTACCGGGCAGGAAGGGCACTCGGTCGGCTACTTCTTCGGCGACGACTTTCATGGCGGCGATGCGCTCGGGCACCGTCTGCGCGCTCGGTTCGCCGGTGGAACCGCCGAGGGAGATCCCGTGTGAACCAGAGGCGAGCTGCCAGCGAACCAGCGCCCGCAGGCTGTCGTGATCCATTTCTCCGCTGCTGGTGAACGGCGTGACGACAGGGGCGATCGAACCCCGGATCGATGCCGGATCCGACCGGAACCTCACGGCGTGGTCTCGACGACCGTCATGTCGTCGGACATCTCGTTGCCGATGTGCTTCAGCAGCGAACGCGCCGTCTTCATGCGGTGACGTCGGGCGAAGGCCTCGATCTCTTCGGGCGCGCTGCCCGACTCGATCATCTGCAGGAGCTGCTCGTGCTCGGCAACGCTGCCGTTCGCACGCTCAGGAATGAACGCAAACGCCGACTTGCGCGTTGCATCGAGCAGCTGCCACTCGCGTACGACCATGTTGAGGAGATGGCGGTTCGGGCACCTGCTGTAGAGGATCTTGTGGAAGCGTTGGTTGATGGCCGTGAACTTCGCCGGGTCCATGGCGTCGACGCATGCTCGTAGCTGCTCGTTGAGCGCTCTGGCATCTTTGATGTCTCTTGCGGTGATGTGCGGCGCGGCCAAGCCGATCGCGACCGCCTCGAGCACGGCGACCGTTTCGACAGTCTCCGGGTAGCGATCGAGATCGATGCTGGTGACCGTCGCCCCGACGTTGCGTGTGTAGGTGATGTATCCCTCTGCCTCGAGGCGCCGGATCGCCTCGCGCACGGGCACGACGCTGACATCCATCTCGCGAGCGAGATGCTCGATGACCAGGCGCTCACCTGGCGTGCGTTGGCCGTCGAGCACCCTCTGACGAATGAACGCATAGGCGCGATCAGCCTTCGACCGCGGCGCACCCGGCCCGGCTTCGACATCCGACATGCTCTTACCGGTCGACTTCATTCGTCGGGATCCCTTTCGTGCATTGCTTCGCAATTTGCGTAATCATATATGATGTTGTGGATCGGCGCCACCAGGTGTGATCTCGATGCCCGTCGTGTGCTCGACCCACCGCACCAGTTCGCTCAGGCTCTTGCCCGGCCCGGCGAGCGCGTTGGCGTCTTGGTAGATGGTTTCGCAGTGCGCCGCGAATGGCAACGGCAACTCGAGACTCGCGGCCAGTTGGGCGGCGATCTTCACGTCTTTGAGCATCAACTCGAGCCGGAACGGATCGTCGAAGGTGCGGCTGAGGATGCGTTGCGGAATGTGGTTGATCGTAATCCACGAGCCACCGGTCGACGCGTTGAGCACATCGTTCATCGCCGCAGGATCGAGCCCGGCTCGCTTGCCGAGGGCGAGCCCCTCCGCCGTCGCCAGGAACGTCATCGCCGTGATGGTGTTGTTGATGCTCTTCATGATGTGACCCGAGCCCAAGGGGCCGCAGTGGAAGACGGCTCGCCCGAGCAGATCGAGGATCGGTCGAACGCGTTCGACGCCGTCGGGCGGGCCACCGACCATGAAGACGAGATCTGCCTGCTCTGCGCCCCACTGGGCCCCGCTGACCGGTGCATCGAGCATGCCGATGCCACGCTCGGCCAGGGCGGCTGCCGTCGCCAGCGTGAGCCACGGCTGCGCCGATGAGGTGTCGAGCAGCAATGAGCCACTGGCCATCGTCTCCAACAGACCGCCCGGGCCGAGTGCAACCTGCTGCACGCATTCGCCGTCGGGAAGCATGGTGAGCACGATGTCGGCGGTGGCGCCCACTTCGGCGGCGCTGTCGGCCGCGTCGACGCTCGGATGGATGTCGCGCAGCCGCTGGATCGCCGCAGGGTCGGTGTCGTAGGCGCTCATGGTGAATCCCGCTTTGGCCAGGTGGCCGGCCATCGGATGTCCCATGATCCCGAGACCGATGAAGCCGATCCGTGGACGTTCGTGAAGATGTGGCATCTGTCGTTCCTCTCAGCCTGGCGCAGGCAACGTGGTGGTGATGAGCCAGTGGTTCGATACGACGCGACGCATGGCGAACGTCAATTCGACGGGGCGCTGAGCGCGCGACCTCTCCGTGCCGTCGGCGGTGTAGGTGATGTCGGTCTCCGTTGCCGTGGCGACGAGCCCGGCGTTGGCTCCGGTCTGTGGGCCACCCGGGAACACGACGATCAAGTGCAGCGAGTGGAACTCGTACGTGGGCACGACGAGCGGGTCGCCAGGACGTATGCCATCGATCACCTTCCGCAGGGAGCTGAGCCGATCGCCGTGGTCGACTGCCGGCAGCAGGGAAGCGTCGCGGGTTCGCAGCGCCTCTTGCTCCACCTCGAGGTTGAAGGCCAAGGTGGCGGCCAGTTCTTGGGCGCCTGCCGGTGACGCGAGGCTCGCGCTGAGCCCGGCGACGTGCGGGTCGACGCTGACTGTCGGCAACGACGACGGGTCGACCTCGGTGATGGTGTCGATCGGCCGCGGTGGTTCGTTGGCCGCTCGCGCCGGGATGCCCAGCGCGGCGACGGCCGTGGCAAACCCGGCGACGACTCCCACCGCTGTCAGCCGCCGCAGTCGAGAGCCGAGCAGCGCGGAGAACCACCTGCGTGGGTCGTCCTCTGGCGTGCCGGCACGCGGCAGGCGGGCTTCGATCAGATGTCGCGACACGCGCAGACCACGGCCAGGCTCACCAGCAGTCCGACCTTCACTCCGAACTCGGTGTGCCACGGTGCCATGAGGAGCGAGCCGAGCGCGGCCACGAGCATGCCGAACACGATGCGAGCGACGCGGCCCGCCGGCACGGTGCGTGGATCCGTCAGCATGAAGAACAAGAAGATGAGGATCTCGGGCGAGGTCAACACGACCCACCAGAAGTGGCCACCGTCTATTGGGCCGAGCGACCACCGGGCGGTGATCGAGTGGTGGAACAGTGCCAGCACCGCCATGCCGGTGGCCAGCGTGATCCAGAAGGCGAGGCCCATCTCGGTCAGGCGCAGCTCGCGGCAGATGTACAGCCCGCCGACGACGATGACGGCGTAGGCCAGCAGCATCGGGCCGCGCAACGGGCCCCACCAGAAGTCGAGCGGTTCGATGCGTCGGCTGCCGAACACCAGGAAAGCAAGTGCCAGAGCGATGTTCGACGGGTTGAACACCTGGCCGCGCGCGGTGCGGATGACATGCTTGGTGAGCAGTCCGAACGCGGCGATGCCGGCGAAGTAGTACCAACCTCGCACCGACCACAGGTCGTCGCTCGAGGTGCCTTCCACACGCAGCAGCAGAGCGGTGCTGCTCGCGGTCTGCAGCGCGCTGGCCGGCCAGATGATCATCGAGTTGCGGCGCATCGCGACGGCAATCTCGATGGCCGCGCAGGTGAGCGCTGCCGCGAGGATCTGTGGTATCGACAGCCGAAAGCCGAGCCATCCGATACCGATGACGAAGACGCTGATCGTCACCAGCGACAGGTGGACACGGGGATCGCGTCGGTTTGGGAGAACGACCAGGTAGCGACCGATGTGACGCTGGCGAGGATCCGACGGCTGGGCATCCTGCGCGTCGATGGGCGGTACGAGCATCGTCACTGCTCGAACATCATATATGATCATCGGGGCTTCTCAAGAGTCGCACCCACGCCCCCAGCCTTGACACCTTTGGGTAGATCCTATACGATTTTTGGACAGTGGCCGCCCCGCGAACTGGGGGTGAGGTGGTCAGACAGCGAGTCAGGGGGAGCGATTGTCTGTCGAGATGGGCACGTCTGGCGTGGTAGCCGATGCTGAATCGGGAACCAGCCGCGTCCACGGACTCCTGGGCAACGTCGTGTTCGGCACCCGGTTTGCGACGATCTGGATCGCCACCGGCCTGCTGGCCATCATCTGCAGCATCGTCGCCCCGAGCACGTTCACGTCGGCGTCGTGGAGCTCCGTGTTGCCCTTCGGAAGCCTGGTCGTCATCCTCGCTCTCGGTCAGATGCTGGTGATCATGGTAGGTGGGATCGACCTCTCTATGGCCGCCTCGATCTCACTGCTCGCCAACGTGCTGGTCGGTGTCTCGAAGGGCGCCGACGGGCGCCTCGGGGGCGCTGTGGTCGCGGTCCTCTGCGTCGCCGTTCTCATCGGGTTCGTCAACGGCGTGTTGGTGGCCATCGTCGAGCTGAACCCGCTCATCGTGACGCTGTCGATGAAGTTCGTCATCGACGGCGCAACCTCTCAGTATCGCTTGGGCATCGCCAACAGCTCCACGGTCCCCCACTCGCTTGATTCGGTCGTGATCGAGAAGTGGTTCGGCATCAGCAAGGCGTTCTGGGCAGTGGTGGTTCTCACGTTGGTCGTCTCCGTGATGCTGCGGTCATCGACTCCCGGGCGTCGTTTCCAAACCGTCGGCGCCAACAGGCGCGCCGCGTGGATGGCCGGTGTGCACGTGCGCACCTACGTGATCCTCGCCTACATCGGCGCGGCGGTGGCTGCCGGGCTCGGCGCCATCCTGCTCAGCGGGCTGATCGTCAGCCCGGGACCCACGCCCGGCAAGGACTACCTGCTGGGGCCGGTAGCGGCGGTGGTGCTGGGCGGCGCCGCGCTCTCAGGTGGTCTTGCCAGCCCGTGGTCGACATGGGTTGCGGCCTTCTTCGTACAGATCCTCAACCAGATGCTACGCATCCTCGGTCTCGACAACTCCTGGCAGAACGTCGTCTTCGGCCTGGCCATCATTCTCGGGATGCTCATCTCCGGCGACCGCATCGCCGACGTGATCGGCCGGCTGCTACTGCGCAGTTCGGCGCGGAGCCCCACCGCGTCTCCCAGTCAGCTCGCCGACACCAAAACACTCACTTGACCACCATCCGATTCAACAAGGAAGAGCCAACACCACGTGAACACAACCATGAAGGGGAACAACACATGATCCGCCACCGTCACAGAATGGCCGCCGCGCTCTGCGCCGTCGGTCTCGTCGCAGTCAGTTGCGGCAGCGACAGCAAATCGGCGTCGACAGCCGCGCCGGGAACCAACGCGCCAGTCGCGACTGCAGCACCCGCAACTGCTGCGCCGTCAGAGTCGGCAGCACCGACAACGGCGGGCGGCGGCGAAGCCGGTGCAACCCTGAAAGACGGCGACTTCGGTGAGAAGTACACACCCGATCCCGCCATCCTCGCCAAGGGCCTTGGCGGCGCCGGCTCGCTGCCAACCGAAGAGCGGGCGCGCAACATCGCCCTCGCGACCATCACCCGCGCCGGCACCACAGTTGACGAGGATCTGGCACTGAAGTGCTGGAAGGACAACGGCTGCGACACCGGTACCGGTGGCAAGCTGAAGGTCGGCCTCGCCGATGGCTTCGGCGGCAACATCGCCCGCCAGATCTTCAAGATGGAGTTCATCCTCCAGGCGCTCACCTATCCCGAGATCGGCCACATCGCCTACACCGACGCCAACCTCGACACCCAGAAGGCGATCTCCGACGTGCAGAGCTTCGCTGCACAGAACTACGACGTGATCATCAGCTACCCCGACGCCGGTGAGGCACTCGTGCCGGCCTACAAGGCAGCTACGGGTCAAGGTGCCAAAGTCGTTCTTTGGTCGGGTGCCAAGATCGGCACTCCTGGCTCGGATTACCTCGACTACAGCGGCAGCGATCAGTGCGCGCTGGCCCACGCCTGGGGCACGCAGTTCGGCAAGTCGTTGCCGAACGGTGGCGACATCGCCATCATCCTCGGCGCTCCCGGCAACCCCACCGATCCGCTGGAAGAGAAGTGCCTGAAAGAGACGCTGCCCGCGAACATCAACATCGTCGCCAAGCAAGGTACAGCGTGGAGTCGTGACGCCTACCAGCAGGCCACGTCGGCCATCCTTGCCGATCACCCTGACATCAAGGGCATCGTCGGCGCCTATGGCGACGCTTTCGTTGGTTCGATCCGCGCCTTCCAGGCGGCCGGTATCAAGATGGACGGCCTCGTCACCATGCACCAGTCCGACGACAACCCGTTCCTGTGCGCGTGGAAAGACGCAGGCGGCGTCATGGATTCGTACACGTACGTGGCGCTTCTGCTCGAAGGCCGGGCGGCGATGACGTCGGCGATGATGAGCATTGCCGGGTACGACGTACCGCCCGAGATCGTCTTCGGCGTGCAGCTGAAGAAGGTCACGAACGACTCGTGCCGCACCGATATCCCGCCCGATGGTTCACCGTCGAGCCTGGTGCCGGCCGAGTTGCAAGCCAAGATGTTCCCGGGTTGATGCACCTCGACCTCGTCGAGGAGGTGGGCGGCGCCATCGGCGCCGCCCACCTTCGCTTCACGCGTCGTACTGTGTGACCACGGCTCCGGCGCGCATCCGCTTCATGACAGTGTCGGCCGTTTCGTTGATCGGCGTGCTGCTCGCCGGAGGGAGTTGCAGTTCGACGACCCACAACGAGCAGAACGCGCCGATCACCGTGACGCTCCGTCCCAAGTCGACGGCCACAATCGCCGAGGGTGCCGCCTTCCCACTGTCGATCGTCGTTCGCAACGACGCGCCGAACAGCAAGTCGGTGTCCGTCGCCCTCACACTCACGTCGCCCGATGGCAAGCAGGTTCCGTTCTACACGACGACGGTGTTCGCCTACGCCGGCAAGGAGTCGACCGAGGATGTGTCGACAACCCCGGCGCAATGGTTCGCGGCCACCGGTCGGTTCACGATCACGGCAGCGAGCGCGTCGGTCGCTGCTCCGGCCCAGTTGGCGTTCGACGTCGTTCCCCCCACGGTCGCCATTCCAGTGTTCTCCGACGTATCGCAGCAGGCCGGCGTGTCGACCTCGATACCACCGGCGAGCTGCGGGCAGTTCGCCAACGGCGCCGCTTGGGGAGATGTCGACGGTGACGGCGACCCCGACCTGCTCGTCACGAGATTGGGCGACCCGGTCCAACTGTTCATCAACGACGGCAAGGGTCACTTCGATGAACGAGCCGCGCAACTCGGGCTCGACGTGTCGGATGCGAACGGGGCCGCGTTCGCCGACTACGACAACGACGGCGACGCCGACGTGCTGATAGTGCGCGACGGCACCGACTTGTTGTTCGCCAACGACGGAACGGGTCACTTCACCGATGTTTCCAAAAAGGCCGGTATCGGCGACGACAATGCTCGTGGAATGAGTGCGGCTTGGGGCGACTTCGACGGCGACGGTTATCTCGATGTCTACGTGTCGAACTACATGAAGTGCACGGGCGACTGGAAGACAGCCGGTGAGATCGTGTCACAAGTCTCGTACTACGACGACACCCTGTACCACAACAACGGTGATGGCACGTTCTCCGATGTCACCAAACTGCTCGAACACGATCCGACAACGCGTGACGACGGCTCCACGAACGGCGCCGGGTTCGCGGCGGCGTGGATCGACTACAACGGCGATCACCGGCCGGATCTGTACCTCGCCAACGACTTCGTCGGGCCATCGCCCGACTCCAACCGCCTGTGGCGCAACGACGGTCCGTCACCGGAGGGCTGGAAGTTCACCGACGTGTCCCTCGACTCTGGCACCGCGTTGTTCATGAACACGATGGGCATCGGTGTGGCTGACGTCGATCGCGACGGAGATCTGGACATGGCACTCTCCAACATCGCCGGCAACAAGCTCATGCGCAACGATGGCAAGGGTGTGTTCGCCGAAGACGCGCAATCCGGCATCGAGCGCCCGACGCAGACCGCTGATGTCTCGTCGGTCACCTGGGGCAGCGGCTTCTACGACTTCAACCTCGACGGATGGGAGGACCTCTACATGGGTGCTGGGAACTTCCAGCGGGCGCCCGGCACGCCGGTCGGCGTGCAACCGAACGAGTTGTTCCTCAACGACGGCACGGGTCACACGTTTCTTGACGTCAGCTCCGCCACGGGTGCGGCCGACACGGGTGACACGAAGGGCGTCGCCTTCGCCGACTACGACATGGACGGTGACATCGACATGTTCGTCATCGACCAAGGCGGTACGACCCATCTGTTCCAGAACAACACGCCCAGGGGAACGAACCACTGGCTCGAAGTTCGTGCCGCCGGCACGTCGTCCGATCGTGATGGCTGCGGTGCCACTGTCGAAGTCGTTGGACTCGGGCCAGAGATGCAGCGCACCATCTCGTGCGGCTCAGGAACCACCGGCTCGGAAAACCAGCCGATTGCCCATTTCGGGCTCGGTTCGTCCACTGGCAAGATCAAGGTTTCGGTGCGCTGGCCGACCGGTCGCACCCGGACGATCGACGACGTTGCAGTCGATCAGCTACTCACAGTCGAGGAACCCCCGCAATGAGCATCGACAACACCGAACGAACGAATCAGCCGGTCCCCGAACCGTCGCCGGATTCGATCGTCTTGTCCGTGCGGGGAGTGTCGAAGCGCTACGGACCGGTGAAGGCCAACGACAACATCAGCATCGACTTCCGCGCCGGTGAGATCCACGCCTTGCTGGGCGAGAACGGCTCCGGGAAGTCCACGTTGTTGGGCATCGCCAGTGGCGCGGTTCAACCCGACGAGGGTGAAGTGGTGATCGACGGACACCTCTTGACGGCCGCGTCGCCGAAGGAGGCAACTCGCCTCGGGCTGGGAATGGCGTACCAGACGATGACCGAGGTGGCCGGTCTCACCGTCGCCGAGAACCTGTTTCTGGCCACCCCTTCAGATCGCCGCCCGCCGTACGGACAGATGGAGGAATGGGCGACCCAGAAATTGCGCGAGTACCACCTCGACATCCGCGCCGTGGCTCGGACCGAGGGCCTGTCGCTCGCCCAACGACAGATGCTCGAAGTGGTCCAGGCGTTGCTGTCACATCCGAAGGTTCTCCTCCTCGACGAGCCGACAACGGCACTCGGCCACGCCGAGGTCGACCGGTTGCACGAGCTCATCCGCACGCTGGCGACCGATGGGGTGGGCGTCGTGTACGTCAGCCACCGGCTGCCCGAGGTGCTCGAGGTGGCGGCGCGGATCACAGTGCTGCGCGACGGCGTGAGCCAAGGCACGTTCGATGCTTCGGCGATCACCGAGGCCGACGTCGTCACGCTGATGGTCGGCCGGCCGATGGACGCGCTGTTCCCCGAGTCGAACGCCGAAGAGCATCCCGAAGTGGCATTGTCGGTCAGCCAACTCAGTGGCCGGCGATTCGGTCCGGTCGATCTCACGGTGCGTCACGGTGAGATCGTCGGCATCGCCGGTGCCGAGGGCAACGGTCAGGTGCAGTTCCTGCGCGCGCTCGCCGGCGTCGAGCCTTCCAACGGATCCGTCGTGTGTGCCGGCAGACGAGTCCACCTCGGCAGCCCCCCGGGCCCGTTGCGCGCCGGCATCGTGCTGCTCAGCGCCGACCGAAAGGCCGAGTCGATCTTCACTGCGCTCGGCGTGCGCGCCAACGCAACGCTCGTGGTCCTCAAGCGCTTCTCACGCCTCGGCTTCGTGAGCCGGCGCCGGGAGAAGCAACCGGTGGTCGCGATGGTCGAGCGGCTTCGGTTGAAGTCGTCATCGATCGAGCAGCCTGCGCAGTACCTGTCAGGCGGCAACCAGCAAAAGGTCGCCTTGTTGCGTCCATTCCTGAGTGGCGAGCTCAACGTGATCCTCGCTGATGAGCCAACCCAGGGCGTCGATGTCGGCGCCCGTCTCGACATCTACGAAGCGCTGCGCGCCAAGGCCGACGAAGGCACCGCCGTCATCGTCAAGTCGAGCGATCCCATCGAGCTCTCGGGGTTGTGCGACCGAGTCGTCGTGGTGTCACGCGGGCGGATCGTCGACGAGATCCCGAAAGCCGACCTCAGCGAACGGCGGATCATCGCCGCAATCATCGGCCAAGCATCAACGAATCGGAGTGAGCGGTGAACACAAGCAGTCGACGCGAACGTTTGCATCTCAGTCGATGGGCGCCCATCGCGGCGATGATCATGCTGATCATCGTCCTGGGCGCATACACCAACAGCCGCAACCCGGCTTTCCTGTCGAGCTTCACGTTGAACAACCTGTTGGTGGCGACGATGCCGTTGGCACTGGCCGCCATGGGGCAGACGAGCGCACTGATGGTGCGAGCCTTCGACGTTTCGGTAGGGGCACTGACCACGTTGTGTCTGGTCGTCGCATCGTTCGTGCTCACACCTGATAGCGGATGGGGAAAGCTGATCCTCGGCATGCTCGTCGTGCTCGTCGTGGCGATGGCCGTTGCGTGCGTCAACGTCGCCCTGATTCGCATTCTGAAGCTGTCGTCGATCATCGCCACGCTCGCCACGTACAGCATTCTCTACGGCATCTCGCTCAGGCTCCGCCACCAGCCCGGTGGTCACATCAGCGACCGCTTCACGAGTGGTTTGCTCACCAAGATCGGGTTTGTGCCCGTCGCCTTCATCCTCATCCTCGTCGTCGCCCTGTCCGGTGACTTCTGGCTGTATCGGTCGGCAGGCGGACTGGCCGCACGGGCCACGGGTCTCGACGAGGAATCCGCCAAGCGACGCGGCGTGCGCGTCGGTTTCCTGTTCGTCAGGGCTTTCTTCATCGTTGCCTTCGCCGCTGCGGTCAGCTCGTACTTCATGGCCACCAACGCCCAGATCGGTGACCCCAACTACGGCATTCCCTACACGCTCACCAGCATCTCTGCCGCTGTGCTCGGCGGCGCCAGCCTGCTCGGTGGCCGCGGCAGCTTCCTCGGCGCTGTCGTCGGTGCCCTGTTCGTCAACATGATCACCACCGTGCTGCCGTTCCTCGGATGGAGCAACGCGCAGGGGCAGATCGCCATTGGGATGCTCACGCTGCTGGCCCTGAGCTTCTACCAGGCGCCAGAGTTGGCCAGCCGGATTCGCACCGGGATCGCCAACTTCAGGCTGGCGCACTCCTCCACCACGACGGCCGTCGACCCGGCGTAGCTGCGTGGCGATGGACCCGCTGCATCGACTGGTCGCCCATCACGAGATCGGCAACGTGATCGGCCGCTACTGCATGCTGTTCGACGATCAAGACTGGGACAGCCTTGCCGAGTTGTGGACCGACGACGCAGCGTTCATCGTCGAAGGCAAGTCGTTCGACGGTCGCGATGTTCTTCTCGACTTCCTGCGCAACTGTCTGCCGCCGGGCTTTCAGAGCAAGCACATGATCGCCCCGCCGGTCATCGACCTGGCCGACGACGGGCTCAGCGCCAGGGCTCGCACCGACGTGGTGTGGATCTCGGGCAACTTCGAGAACACCATCGTCGCCCGATATCACGACGACCTCGTCCAACGAGACGGCCGGTGGCTCATCCGAAAGCGGCTGGAAGTTCCGATGCAGTACACGCCCGGCCCACCCCCGATGTCGGACACGGCGACGGGTGTGAGTGGCGCGACGATGCGCGGCGCGGCGAGCTAGTCGGTAGGAGCCAGCGCGCTCGTGTACGGACGGCGGTCGGGAGCCGCGTCCCAACGCATCACGTGCTCATTGACGAAGCCGCCCATCAGCGTCGTCATGTCGAGACCGTTGGGGCCGTCGTCTTCCAACGCCTTCCACTCCGGGCTCGCCATGGTGCGTTCGTAGGCATCGCGGTCTTCCCACCACACCTCGACACAACCGTCGAACCCCATGCCGGCGCCTGCATGGTCGGGATCGATCGCCGATACGAAGTGATTCTGGACGTACCGCTTCATGCCGAGGTTCTTCAACGCGACCTCGCCGTGTTCGTTGAGCCACCAGCGACGAACCTCTGCCTTGTCCTTGTCGGCGCGGAACTTGAACAGGAATATGACCTTGAGCATCAATGCCTTCCTCTCGTTGTGACTTGAGATCGGATCGCTGCCGACGTCACGGCAGCGGAGCAGAGGCGACCTTGGTGGGCATCGAGTGCACCGTGGTCGTCGTCGTCAGGAACAGGGTGCGTAGATCGGAGCCGCCGAACACCACGCTGCCGCAGATCTCTGGAGTGCGAATTGCCCCGATCCGCGCGCCGGTCGGGATCGAGCACCCAGACTCCCCCAGGCCCCGACGTCCAGATGTTGCCGTGCTCGTCGCACTCCATGCCGTCGAGGTTGCCCTCGCCCATGGTTCCGCCGCCGATCTTGTCTCGGAACATCCGACGATTGCTGAGGCTTCCGTCGGCTGCGACGTCGTAGACCTTGATCTCGGCGCGCGGCGAATCGTTGATGTAGAGCAGCTTCTCGTCGGGCGAGAAGCACAATCCGTTGGGTTGTTCGAACTCGTCAGCGGCGACGACGAGCTCGACGGCTCCACCGCCCGGGGGAACGCGGTACACGCCTTTGAAGTCGCGGACGAACTCGCGCTTGCAACCGATCCAATCGTTCCAGCGACCGTAGTCGGGATCGGTGAAGTAGATGCTGCCGTCGAGGGCGCGCACGACGACGTCGTTGGGGCTGTTGAGGTACATGCCCTCGTAGTGCCATGCCACGAGCTCGCGACGACCGTCGACGTGGATGCGAACGAGGCAGCTGGAGACCTGCTCGCACACCAGCAGGCTGCCATCGACGTCGTAGGCCATTCCATTGCCCTTGAACGTCGGCTCGGCGACGAGCTCCATTCCAGCACCTTCGCTCCAACGCCAGCGTGCGTCGCCGGGGATGTCGCTGAAGTACAGCGATTGGTCGCGCGGGTTCCACACCGGGCCCTCGGTGAACTGGTATCCGTCGCCCAGCCGCAACAACTCGGCGTTGGGATCGATCAACTCCTCGAACACCGGCGAGTCGACTTCAACGATCACTGCCATCCCCTACCCCCAAGCTAGAGAATCATATATGATCTTGAATCTACGGCTCGAGTCACCGATCTGTCAATGCGAGGTGTCACGCCGCCAGGCGTACGACGCGAAGTGGCGGACCTCGTTGTCCGAGGTCCGCCACTGGGTGTGCCGATCGACTGGTTACGGCGCTGCCGGCGGTGGGGCAAGTACGGTCGTCGGCTTCATCGCCGCACACTCCGCCGCCGTTCCTGGCCGTGCATCGACGGAATCGATCGCGATCGGCGGCAGCCCGGGCGGGACCTGCCCGGATTGTGTCGTCTCGCCGGCACCTCCAGCGGACGTGCCCGCCTCGGCATTCGTTCCGTCGGCGGAAGCAGTGACCACGAGCGTCGGTGCGCCGGCGGGTGGCGCACCATCCGGGAGCACCGCCGACCCCGTCGACACCATCACGGCGCCGGCAATCGGCTTCCCGTCGGCATCGACGGGCCCGGTCCCGGTGATCACGTTGGTCGCCTGCCCGGAGACGACAGTCGGACTGCCGGCCTGATTGGGAATTCCGGTGCCGACCCCCACCGTTGGCAGGTCGATGTTGTCGTACACGCACTTGAAGGCGCCGTCCGAGTCGGAGGTCATGGAGATCACGGTGATCGTGCCCTTACCCGGTGTGGTGCTATCAGCCATCGCGTGCGACGTGGCAACTGCGCCGCCGCCGATCGCCGAGGTGGCCAGTGCAACCGCACCGACCGCCGTGAGTTTCTGTCGAGTTCGCATTCGGGATTCGCTTTCTGTCGGGCGCCACGGTGTGGACGCTGAAGACACCGTGCGCCACCGCTGTCTGAACATAACCACTACGACACTGAACATGGACTGAACGAGCAGGACCGAGCAGCCGCCCGACCCATACTCCGCGTCGCTACCGTGGTCGACCATGCGGGTGCTGGTGATCGAAGACGACGAGGCGATTCGCAGCGTGCTCGATCGTGGATTGCAAGCAGAGGGCTTCGACGTCGATCTCTGCGACGATGGACCAACCGGGATCTGGAAAGCGCTGGAGGGCGGCTATGCGGCGATCGTCCTCGACCTGCTCCTGCCCGGCCTCAGCGGATACCGGGTGTGCGAGAAGCTGCGCGCCGAGGGCATGACCACGCCTATCCTCGTGCTCAGCGCCAAGTCCGGTGAGTACGACCAGATCGATCTGCTCGACTCGGGCGCCGACGACTTCCTGACCAAGCCGGCCAGCATCGCCCTCATCTCGGCGCGCCTTCGAGCACTCATTCGCCGCGGCGCGACCATCTCCAGCAACCTGATCGCGCGCGGCGAGCTGCACTACGACCTGGCGGCGAGATCGTGCTTGGTCAGTGGCGTAGCGGTGGCACTCACCAACCGAGAGGACCAGCTGCTACGGCAGTTGTTGCTGGCCAACGGTGCTTGCGTGTCGCGACAGGAACTGCTCGACGACGTGTGGGGCACGTCATCTGGCACCGACGCCTCGATCGTGGACATCTACCTTCGCAAGCTGCGCGCCAAGCTCGACCCGGTCGAGGTGGAGAACGTTCGCGGGCTCGGCTACCGGATCACCGACAGATGACGCAGCATCGTCGCTTTCAACAGCTGTCCGGAGTGCGTGGTCGCGTCGTGCTGACGGTCTTGGTCGTGACAGCCTGCCTGTACAGCCTGCTCGGCAGCATCGGCTTTCTCTACATCGCCGACAGCGGGCGCCACGCGATCCGTGATCGTGTCGCAGAGGTCGTCGATCAACTCGAAGCCGGCCTCCGCAACGGTTCCGCCGCAGTCAGCATCACGACACCTGACGGTGTCGAGGCGGTGGCCACGAAACCTGGCTCGGATCCATTCCCCGCGTCCGACGACATCACCGTTCGCCGCACGGTCAAGATCGGGGCCGACTCCTTCGAGCTCATCGGTCACGCCTCGCAGGCCCGGTTGACCGACAGCCTGCGTTCCTTGTACCGGGGACTCTGGGTAGGCGTACCACTGGGCGTCATCTTGACTGCCTTCATCGCCGGTTTGGCAACCCGACGGGCGCTCCGGCCGGTGTCCGTCATCACGGATCTGGCTGCGTCCATCGACGCCGGTGATTCCGCCGTGCGAGTGCCCATACCGGAGACCGATGACGAGATCCAGCACCTCGCCCGCACCGTCAACGAGATGTTGGATCGCATCGCGGCCGGGCGGACCGCGCAGCGGCAGTTCACGTCCGACGCCGCGCACGAGCTGCGCACCCCGCTGATGGCTCTGCAGGGCGAGATCGAGCTGGCCATTCGCGCTCCGCACACCGCCGATGGAGCCTTTCTACAGCGGCTCGAGACGCTCGGACATCGCCTCGCTCAACGTGTCGACGACCTCGTCCTGTTGTCGACACTCGACGAACAACCACCCCTCGATCTGCAACCCATCGACGTCGTCGAGATCGTTCGTGCCGAAGCCGCCACCATGCCCTCGGGCGGTGACGCCCCCGCCATCGAGATCGTCGCCGACCCCACGCAAGCAACCATCGACGAGCGCCTCGTTGCCCGTGCAGTTCGCAACCTCATGGCCAACGCCTGCCGCCACGCCGACCACATCGTTCGTGTCGAGACGGCGACCTTCGATGGCAGCGTTTGGATCCATGTCGACGACGACGGTCCCGGTGTCGCCGCTGACGACCGGGAGGCGATCGTTCGGCGGTTCGGCCGTCTCGATCAGGCCCGCAACGCCGATGCCGGCGGCGCCGGGTTGGGTCTCGCCATCGTGGCGTCAGTTGCTCGGGCTCACGGCGGCGAAGTCGTGGTCGCCGACTCGCAGCTCGGTGGCGCGCGAATCTCGTTGCGCCTCCCGGCGGCTCGGTGATCTAGAGATCGCGTACCGCGTCGGCCAGCCGGCGCAGAACCCCTATCGCTTGCGTATCCGGACCGTCGACGAGCGGTTGCACCTCGGTGACGGGCTGGATGCACACGTGATCCGCCCCGGCATCGAAGTGCTCGCGCAGGCGCGCGGCAATCGCCTGTTCGTCGCCCCAGGCCACGATGGCGTCGACGAGCGCGTCCGACGCGTCTCCTTCGAGGTCGTCGTCGCCCCAGCCGAGCCACCGCAGGTTCTCGACGTAGTTCGGTGCCCGGAGGTAGAAGCCTCCGGTGTGCAGGCGCGCCAGGCGTCGAGCCTCGACCGGGTCGGGCTCGAGCACCACAGCGACCTCAGGGACGAGCAGCTTTCCGGGGCCGAGGATCTCGCGTGCCCTGGCGGTGTGCTCGACGGGGACGAAGTACGGATGGGCGCCGTCGGCCGCCGTGCCGGCGAGCGACAGCATCCGTGGACGCAACGCGGCGAGCAGCACGGGAACGTGCTCGGATGGCGCCGGCGAGTGGTGCTTGGCCGAGGCCATTCCGGCAAGGTGGTCGCGCATCGCTGCGAATGGGCGCTCGTAGGTGTCACCCCGGGCCTCGACCAGCGGCCGATGGCTGACTCCGAGGCCGGCGATGAACCGACCGGGGAACGCTTCGCCAACGGTCCTGATGGCCGAGGCAGTGTTGAGCGGATCACGTCCCCAGATGCTGGCGATGCCCGTACCGACCGTGATCGTCGACGATGCAGCCAGCAAGATGGCGGCCCGGGTGAAGGCCTCCTTGCCGCCGGGCGCCTCACCGAACCAGAACGAGCTGTACCCCAACGATTCGAGCTCTTGGATCATCGCTCGATCGTCGACCGCGGTTCGACCGTACCCTCCTTGCCACACTCCAACGCGACCCAAACCCATCGCCAGATCGTATACGAAACACTTGCACCCGGCGAACGGGCGGTGCAGACTGCGCACAGGACTCGGGGACCGCAGGAGGCTTTCGACGTGAGCAGCTACATCCATCTGGTGTTCAGCGAACCGCCGTCGACGGTCACTGATGACGAGTACAACACCTGGTACGACGCGCATGTGCAAGAGATCCTCTCCGTCGAAGGATGGGAGGCAGCGACGCGCTACGCGATCGAGGCGGTCGTGGGCGCAGATGGATCCAAGAAGTTCCGGTTCCTGTCGCTCTACGAACTGAGCTGCCCGCCCGATGTCGCCGTGGCCAACCTCGCCGCGGCCGACATGGGCAACGCCGACAGCTACGTGGAGAAGAAGGACGCCGACGAAGGCAAGCTGCCTCTGCCCGCTTGGTTCACGGCGATCGACTTCGGATCGTGGAACTGCACCCAGGTCAGCGAGCGCATCACGTTGCACGACGACGCCACTTCATCCACCTAGACACTTCGAATCAAGGAGCTCGACCGATGGCCAACAACGTCTACCTCGTGTTCAGCGAGAAACCCGACCACATCTCCGTCGACGACTACCGACGCTGGTACGCGGATCATGCCCAGGAGAACATCGAGAGCCCGGGGTTCGTCGATGTCCAGCGCTACGCCGTGCGGGAGGTCGTCGACGGCGAGCCGGTCGGCGGCGAGCAGCACTTGGCGCTGTACCACTACGAAGGCGACATGGCTCGGTGGCGCACCGATCTGACGAGACGGATCGCCACCGGCGACGTGGTGCTGCGCGACTGGCACCAGCAGATCAAGTTCAAGAGCTGGAGCTGCACACCGCTCGGCGGGCTGCTCACCCCGCAATCGCGCTGATGTCATCCTCCACGCCGACCATCACATCACGAGCACGCCGCGAATGTTCTTGCCGGCGTGCATGTCGGCATATCCCTGATTGACGTCCTCCAGCGGATACGTGCGCGTGATCAAACCGTCGAGCTCGAGCTGACCATTGCGGTACAGGTCGAGAAGCATCGGGATGTCGGAGCGGGCATTGGCAGAACCGAAGCACGAGCCGACGAGCTTCTTCTCCATGATCGTCAGATCCGCGAGGTTGAGGCTCACCGTGTTCTCACGTTGCGGATGCGCGTTCGTGACGACCACGCTTCCGAACTTGGAGGTGATAGCCATGGCGTCGGCGATCAGGGAACCATCGCCCACTCCCATGGTCATCACCACCACGTTGCACATTCGCCCCGCGGTGAGGTCGGTCACGAGCTGCAAGGCATCGGTCAGCGAGGCAGCGCTGTGCGTTGCACCGAACTCGCCCGCCTTCTCGCGTTTGAACTCGACCGGATCGATGGCGACGATGTGGCGAGCACCGGCCAAGCGGGCGCCCTGCACCGCGTTCGAGCCGAGACCACCCACACCCACCACGGCCACCGTGTCACCCGGCTGCACACCGCCGGTGTACACCGCCGAGCCCCAGCCCGTGACCACTCCACAGCTCATCAAGCTGGCCACCTCGAAGGAGATGTCGGGATCGAAGGGGATGCAGCTGTCTTCGTGCACCACGGTGTGACGGGCGAACGTTCCGATGCAGCACATCAAGCGCAGGTCGTGACCACGTGCATGGTGACGGGCGGTGCCATCGGAGATCTGCAACCCCGAGCCCATCTCCGCGCCACGGTCGCACAATCGTGACCGGCCGTTGGAACAGCTCGGGCAATGCCCGCAGATGGGCATGAAGTTGAGGATCACGGTGTCGCCGATCGCGAACCGCGTAACCCCTGCACCCACCTCGGTGACGACACCGGCACCTTCGTGGCCGCCGACGAGCGGCATCGGCCAGGCCATGTCACCCGTGACGAAATGGTCGTCGGTGTGGCACATCCCCGCGGCCCGCAACTCGACCAGCACCTCGCCGTAGCCCGGCTGATCGAGCTCGATCTCTTCGACCGACCACGGAGTACCGACTTCCCAGAGCACGGCTGCTGTGGTCTTCATCGATGGCCTCCCGTTCGGCACGACGAGGGCTTGTCGTCGATGTCACTGATCATATATGATCCGACGGCGTTCATCAGAGGGTTGGAGAACGCGCATCCGGCTGCACACCAGGGGGTCCATGCATGACGGTTGTCAATCCAGACACGCCCGAGCTCCTGCAGCTCGTCAACGCCGACGCCGCGCTCACGCAGATCGGCTCCGGCTACGTCTTCACGGAAGGCCCTGCATGGAGCGTCGCCGAGCAGTGCCTCTACTTCAGCGACATCCCCGGTGACAAGCGGTTCCGGTGGAGCGAATCCGAGGGCATGCAGTTGGTGACGGAGCCGACGTTCAAGGGCAACGGAATGGCCTTCGACGTCGAGCGCCGCCTGATCGTGTGCGAGCACGTGTCGTCGTCGGTCACTCGGTTTCACGCCGACGGTTACCACGAAACGGTGTGCTTCCATCACAAGGGCGTGTACCTCAACAGCCCCAACGACCTCGTCGCCTGCAAGCGCGACGGCAGCATCTACTTCACCGATCCCGACTACGGCCGATGGAACGACTGGATCGGCTGCAAGCGTGAACCGCTCCTAGGTTTCAAGGCGGTGTTCCGCGTTCCGCACGAAGGCGGCGAGGCGCAACTGGTGTGCGATCCGGGCGAGTTCGAACAGCCCAACGGGTTGTGCTTCTCCCCCGACGAACGTCTCATGTACGTCAACGACTCGCCGCGCGCCGAGGTCAAGGTCTTCGATGTGGCCGACGACGGCATGCTCGTCAACGGCCGCGTCCTCATGACGGAAATGGGTCGCGGCACGATCGAGGAGGGCTCCGTCGACGGCATGGAGTGCGACGAGTTCGGCAACATCTGGGTCACCAGCCCCGGCGGTGTGTGGGTGCTGAGCCCAGCCGGCGAACGACTGGGCATCATCCGCACTCCGGAGGTGTGCGGCAGCCTCTGCTGGGGAGGCCCTGATCTCCGCACTCTCTTCCTCACGACGTCCACCACCGTCCACACGATGCCGGTGCTGTGCACCTCTGCTCCGCTGCCCCACTACTAGACAGGAGACCACTCAGCCATGACCGACACCGACCGTCTTCGGGAACTCGAAGATCGCGAGCAGATCCGCAAGATCTTCATCGACTACGCCAAGTACCTCGATTCGGGTGATCACGCGGGCTATGCCGGCCTGTTCTCCGACGATGGTGTTCTGGTGGCCCAGCTCGGCGAGGCGGTGGGTCCGGCGGCGATCCAGGAGGTGCTCGACAAGAACCTCGGACCGCAGGTTCGGGGTCACCTCCCCGAAGCGATCCACGTGATGAACAACCAGCGCATCGACATCGACGGCGACACCGCGACCACCACGGTCGTGTGGTTCTACCTCACGTCGGATCCCGATGGCGTGCCCACCGTGCTGCAGTCGGGCCGGTACAGCGACGACCTCGTGCGTGACAACGGCGGATGGAAGATCAAACGGCACGACATCTCCCGGGCAATGGGCCGCTCGCCGATGGACCCACCCCCCAACACCAGGCTCGACGCTCTCGCCGCGCGGGTTCAGGCCATGGAGGACAAGGATGCGATCTGGATGCTGTTCATGGAGTACAAGCGCCACCTCGACGCCCGCGACTTCAAGGCCTATGCATCACTGTTCACCGACGACGCCGTCTGGATCGGCAACCTCGGCAAAGCGGTCGGTCCGGCGGAGATCGAAGCACTGCTGGTGCGCACCCTCGAGGTGTATCCGAGCGATCGCGAGCGCACCTATCACCTCGTGATGAATCCTGTCGTGCAGGTCGACGGCGACACCGCCAAGGCCAAGAGCAACTGGGGGTTCATCACGCGCAACGAGAACGACCGACCGGTGTTCGAGATGCTCGGCCGCTACAGCGACCAGCTCGTGCGAACGGCCGAGGGGTGGAGGTTCAGCCGACGCGTTGCATACAGCGACATCCCGTACATCTCGCTCGACGGCATCATCTGACGTCTCACGACTGCGCCGCTGCTTCACCCGCCAGCGAACCGAACACCACGGCCGGACCGATCGTCGACCCGGGCCCGGGATAGGCGCAACCGAACGGGTTGGCCGCGGCATTGCCTGCGGCGAACAGGCCAGGGATCACACCACTGCCGTCGGCGGCGAGCACGCGGCCGTGCTCGTCGGTTCTCAAACCACCCTTGGTTCCGAGACAGCCCGGCAGGAGTCGGGCCGCGTAGTACGGAGGCCCGCCGAGCGGCCGCAACTCACCGCCACCGGAGCTGAAGCGATCCCAGATGTACGAACCGCGACCGAACGCATCGGTACCGAGCGTCGCGTTGGCATTGAACCTGCGGACGGTGGACGAGAGCTCGGCGCCGGGCACGTCGATTCTGCTCGCCAGTTCGTTCAACGAGCCGGCAGATACCAGCCAGTCGCCGTCTGGAGTCGGAGCAGACATGAAGGCGAGTGGGAACCGGCGATGTCGCTCGGCATCGAACACGAGCCAACTCGGGATGCGGGCGTGCTCGAAATCGGCACCGTCGAGCTCGAGCAGGGAACGCCCGAAGTCGTTGTAGTTCGTCGCCTCGTTGCCGAACCGGCGACCATGACGGTCGACGACGATGCCGCCCGGCTTGGCCAGGTCGAGGAAGATCATTCGATAGAAGGGAGCACCATCGATCTGCTCACCCGGAACGTGCACGGCGGCGCACCACCACGCCTCGCTCATGTTGCCGAGAGCAGCACCTGCCGACATCCCCATGCGCAGACCGTGACCGTTGTTCGAAGGCGGCCCGGCCGGCGCCAGCACGGGCCCGCGAAGAAAGGTGGCGACGAGTTGCGGATCGCGTTCGAAGCCGCCCGTAGCCACGACCACCGACCCGCGCAGCTCCTCGGTGCCGACATCGACACCGACGACTTCGCGGCCCGAGGTCGCCAACGAGAAGCTCCCCACCTCGGTTCGCACGTCGGGGTCGAACGGCCGCGCCGCGTCGTACAGCGCGGCGATCAAGCCGCGGCCTCGCGTCAGTACACGCGGATTCGTTCTGCGGATCAGTTCCCGGTCGTCGGGTCGTTCGACTGCCGAGCTCTCCTCGTTGATCGTCCAAGGTGGGGTGCAGTAGGGGTCGGCACGAACGCGGGCGTTCGCCTCGTCACTGACCTGCATTGGTGCGATCTCCAGCGATCGACCTCCGCGCGACCCGCCGGGGAGTTCGCAGTGATAGTCGCTCATACCGACGAGGTGCTGCCAATGAATGCCGACGCGATCCTCGAGGCTTCGAGCGATCCCGACGGCCTCGCGTACGTACGCCTGGCCCACCTCCGCATCGACGTCGCCGAGTCGCAAACCGTCGAGGTAGCGCAGGCCGGAGTCGATGTCGTCGGCGACACCCGCGGCCGCGGCCCACGGGTTGGCCGGAACCCAGATTCCTCCGCCGGAGATCGCCGTCGTTCCACCCAGCCACGAAGATCGTTCGAGAACCGTTACGCGGGCGCCCCTCGTCGCCGCGGCCAGCGAGGCCGCCATGCCGGCGGCGCCGGATCCGAGCACGATGACATGTCTTTGACGATCGCTCATTGCCCCCCAGACATACGGTTGGGATCATATATGATCAGTCGAGCCGTGTCGTCACGGATCGTCCCGCCGCTGCGACCAGACCTAACGTGACAGTCGATGAACGGGGCAGATCATTGACTGATACCACGACACGATCGGCGATGCTCGGTTGGCATTCGTCGGTTCCACCGAACGGCTTCGCCAACCGAACGCCGACGCTCACCAGCAGCAACAGCAACCCACTCGGCCTCGACACTCCCGCGACGGAGATCGAGACGACTCCCGAGCACTACAACCTCATCGGTGGGGATCCCGGATGCTTGGGGTGGACCCGGGCCTACGACGACCCGAACGTGGTGAGCCTTCGCCAAAAGCTGTGGAAGCACAACGGCATCAGAGGCCTCGAGGTTCTCGATCCCACAGAGGTGGAGCGAGCGGCGCAACTGTTCCATCGCGACGGGTTCGTCGTCGTTCGTGACGCGCTCGACCCGCAACAGCTGGATCGCATGCGCGCCGCAACCGAGCGGGCGCTCGAAGAGATACTGGCGGTCGATCCGACCTGTGCGGCCGGGGGCGGCGCCGGCGGTCTGCCCCACCGCTACTCGTTCGGGAGCAGTTCGGCGTCGCGCCACATGATGCATGTCGACGAGTGGGTGGAGCTGGTCGACCTACCCACCACTACTCCCATCCTCACTGCGATCTTCGGATCACCGAACTACATCCTGATCGGCGGCGGTGGAGATGTCGCCATGCCGGGGGCCATCGAGTACCAAGGCCTTCACTCCGACAACGTCTGGTCCGAGCTGCACGATCCCACCGGTCGCGTCTCCACGCGCGAGCTCCCAGTTCCAGCCGTCACCATCAACTTCCCGATGGTCGACCTCACGCCGGAGAACGGCCCCACGAGACAGATCCCCGGCACTCAGAACTCTCGTCATCCCATCCCCAACCTGCACGACGAGCCAGAGTGGATGAAGCTCAGCACGCTCTGCCCAGCACCCGCTGGCTCGGCCATCTTCCGTGACCTGCGCGCCTGGCACGGCGGCACGCCGAACCTGTCGCAGCACGTTCGCGCCGCCCCCAACATCGAGTACTTCGCCCCGTGGTTCCGCAGCGAAGCGGTGATCCGTTCCATGCCATACGAGCAGTGGAAGTCGCTCTCGCCACACGGTCAGCGCATCTCCCGGTACATCATGTGCGGCAAGGGCGAGGTCGTCGTAGGCGCCGGTTACATCCACCCAAAGGCAAAGATGCGCGACGCGTTCAAGGCCGAACAGCTGCGACAACTCGGAGACGAAGCCACCGAGGAGTACCTCCGGCGCCTCTAGCTCGACGTGTGAGATGCTCGACGGCGCACCTACTCTGCAAGGAAGTGACGAGATGTTGACTCATCCAACAGTCGAAGCAGCGGGGGCGCTGGAGCGTTTGAACGCCGACGGCTTCGTGGTGATCGAGAACCTGATCCCTACGGCCACGGTCACCGACCTGCGTGATCGCGTCGAGCGCATCCTCGAGCACGAACGAGCGCATCCGGTCGACCCGGGCGAGACCGAGATCACCGACGATCAGGTCGGCGACGTCGACTTCGAGTACTGGCGCAGCGGCGACGACGAGATCGAACGGATGAAGCGTCGAATCAGGCACCGCCAGGCGGCCGAGTTCGACACACCATGGCCCGTTCGCGCCGACGAGGTGTGCATCAGCTTCATCCACATCCCGTCGCTGTTCGATGACGGTCGTTCACAACGGATCTTCAACCTCATCAACAAAGACACCGCGTTCGCCCCGCTGGTCGAGCACCCCTTGGTGTTGGAGGTGATGGATGCGGAGCTGGGCCGCGATTCCATCGTGCTCGACATGAGCGTGAACCACGTCGGCCCGCACACGAACAGCGCCGGATGGCACGTCGACTCGCCACTCACGCAGATCGCCGAGCCACTGCCCAACTTCACCTTGAGCATCCAGTCGGCGTGGATGCTCGACGACTTCACCGCCGACAACGGTGCCACGCACGTGGTGCGCGGCAGCCACCTCACGCAACGCAAACCGCCGTCGGGACGCGACGTGCTGCAGAACGAGGTCGTGCTCGAGGGCCCAGCAGGGTCGCTGGCCATCTGGCTGTCGCAGACCTGGCATCGCCACGGTGCCAACGTCACCGATGGAGTGCGCAACGGCGTGATCATCCAGTACGGGCGTTCCTGGGTGAAGCCCTTCGTCGACTTGCGCACGCCGATGACGGCCGAGCAGGCTGCCGTCTTCTCACCGCGACTGCGCTACATGCTCGGTTGCAATGCCAGCGCTCCCGTGCGCGGCTGACCGGGCCGGAAATCCGACGCGGCCTCAGGCACCTGCTGACTAGCGTCCGGGCGTGCCTTCGCTCTCGACGCTCCCGGTTTTCGTCGCCGCCTCGATCGCCCTGCTGGTGATCCCCGGTCCTGCCGTGCTCTTCATCGTTGCTCGCAGCGGAGCTCAAGGAAGGCGCGCCGGGTTCGTGTCCGTCCTCGGAGTGCACACGGCCTCGATCGTCCACGTCAGCGCTGCTGTTGCCGGTCTTTCTGCCCTCGTCGTCGCCTCCGCCGTCGCGTTCACGGCGGTGAAGTTCGTCGGCGGCTTGTACCTGATCTTCCTCGGAGTCAAGTCGATCCGTGGGGCCCGGCGCCTGTCGCGAGCCGTCGCTCCGACACTACGGCCGGAGAGCCGGCTCTTCGCCGAGGCATTCGTCGTCAACTTGCTCAACCCGAAGGTAGCTCTCTTCTTCTTGGCCTTCCTCCCCCAGTTCGTCGACCGTGGCCACGGAGCGATCTGGACGCAGACGCTCGTGCTGGGCATGGTGTACATAGCGCTCGGCCTGTGCTCCGACAGCGTGTACGTGCTGATCGGCGCCCGCATGGGTTCGTGGATGAACACGCGCGCCGAACGACTGCGCGCCAGCAGGTACGCCGAGGGCGGGATCCTGGTGGGCTTGGGCGTTCTCACACTCTCGCTTCCGCATCACTCGACCAGCCCACGATCAGATCGTATATGATCGCTGCTCACGTCGATCGGTCTGGGGACGTGTCATGAGGCGAGGTGTCCGATGGGGAGCATGGATGGCCGGGTTGCACTGATCACCGGCGCAGCGCGAGGGATGGGTCGGTCGCATGCAGTACGTCTTGCCGAGGCGGGTGCCGACATCATCGCCGTCGACATCTGCCGGCAGATCGAGTCGATGAGCGTGAAGATGTCGAGTCGCGAGGATCTCGAAGAGACTGCGTCACTCGTGCGGCAGGCCGGACGCCAGATCGTGTGCGGCGTTGCCGATGTGCGTGATCGGCGCGGCCTTCGAGCCGCCGTAGCCGAGGGTGTAGCCACCCTCGGACGCCTCGACGCGGTCGTCGCCAACGCCGGCATCTGGACCATCACAGTCGACCAACCGACGGACGACGACGGCCGCACGAGGATGTGGGAAGACACCATTGGCGTCAACCTCACCGGCGCCTGGAACACCATCGAGGTGAGTGCCCCCTTCATGATCGACGCCGGGCACGGCGGATCGATCATCATCATCTCGTCCACCGCCGCGCTGCAGACGGTTTCGAACGACGACCTTGCCTTCACGTCGTACGGAGTCTCCAAGATCGCGTTGATCGGGTTGATGAAGATGAGCGCTTCCGACCTCGCCCCGCACTCGATTCGAGTGAATGCTGTCCATCCAACCGGGGTGGGAACGCCCCTGACGGAGAACGCCGTCGTCGACGAGTACTTCGCCCGCAACGCCGATCTCGCCGCGCAGATCGGGCGCGTGTTCGCGCCGGTGGAACCCGGCGCGATCAGCGACGCCGTGCTGTTCCTCGCCTCCGACGCATCACGCCACATCTCCGGTGTGAGCCTGCCCGTCGACGGGGCTGCGATGGTTCGCTGGCGTTGATCGCAAGCGGCCGGGCTCGACCACACGTTTGACGGCTGCGGCCCCGTATCGGGGCGCCAGCTCACAAACGCAACCCTTCACAAGGGACAGCACCGCATCTGCCGCTCCGGCTCGAACCGGGAGATCAGCATCGTGCCTGTGCGGTACGGTTTGCATCCGACCAATGGAGGACTGCCGATGTGGGCCCAGATGATCACCATGCGTTTGAAGCCTGGCCGAGAAGCCGACCTCGGGGCGTTGATGGAGCAGCTGCAGGCCGTGGAACAACCCGACTCAGGTCTGCTGCGCACGACAACGATGCGCGACCGCAACGACCCGACCCTCGTCTACACGTTGGTCGTCTTCGAGAGCGAAGAGAAGGCGCGGGCGCGCGAGAACGACCCGAGACGGAACGAGGGGCTGCAGGCCGTGAGGGCAACGATGGCGGAGATGTTCGATGGTGCTCCGCAGTTTGTCGACCTGACGGTCGACTACGACGTCTCACGGTAGCCAGGCTCGCCCCGCGACCTAGCGGCCGGCAATCATCGGTCGAAGCCAGAGCGTGGTGCCGCTGCCTACGAACTCTCGCCTGGCCGAGTCTTCGTCAACGCCCGCCGACATTGCCAGCAACGTGTCGTTCGTCGGAGTCGAGTCGAGGAGGCTTCAGGTCGGGCACACCACCTCCGGTCAGGGATGTGCTGGGCTGTCGAGCATCGACGGCACCTCGAACACGACATCGTCGACGTAGCACCACAGCCAATCCTCACCCGGTTCGAAGCTCTGAACGATCGGGTGACTCGTCGCGTGGAAGTGCGCCGTTGCGTGACGCATCGGCGAACTGTCGCAGCAGCCCACGTGACCGCACAACGCACATCGACGGAGGTGCAGCCAGCGGGTGCCGATCGCCAGGCAATCCTCGCAACCGGTCGAGGACGGGGCGACACCGGCCACGATGGTGTCGAGGTGAGAGCAATCCGGCATCACCATGAACAACGATGGTAACGAGTCGGGTCGACCGATGGCGGAGCCGGCGACGAGGGTACGGTCGGGTTCATGCCCGACGACGTCTCGCTTCGACCGTTTCGCATCGACGTGCCCGACGAGGTGCTGCACGACCTTCACCAACGATTGACCCACACTCGCTGGCCGGAGGCAGAGACCGTCGACGATTGGAGCCAGGGTGCTCCACTGTCGTGGATCCAGGACATGTGCGGCTACTGGGCCGACGGATACGACTGGCGAACGAGAGAGAACCTGCTGAACCGCTTCGACCAGTACCTCACGACCATCGACGGGCTCGACATCCACTTCGTGCACCAACGATCACCGCACGCCGAAGCGCGGCCTCTGGTGATCACCCATGGTTGGCCGGGCTCGATCGTCGAGTTCCACAAAGTCATCGAACCGTTGACCGATCCCACGGCGTTCGGGGGCACCGCCCTCGACGCTTTCCACGTGATCTGCCCGGCGCTGCCCGGCTTCGGCTTTTCCGGCAAACCGGCCGCGACAGGTTGGGGAGTCGAGCGAATTGCGGCGGCATGGGCAACGCTCATGGGCAGGCTCGGCTACGACCAGTACTTTGCCCAGGGGGGCGACTGGGGCTCGGCCGTCACGCGCCGCGATCGGCGCCCAGGACGCACAGCACTGCGCGGCAATCCACATCACGTTGGCCATGGGAACTCGGCCACGGGTCGATGGCGAGCCGACGCCCGACGAGCAGCGAGCGATGCAAGGCGCTCAGCACTACCAGACCTGGGGCTCGGGCTACTCCAAGCAGCAGGCCACCCGGCCGCAGACGATCGGGTACGGCTTGGCCGATTCACCGGCGGGGCAGGCGGCCTGGATCCTCGAGAAGTTCTGGGCGTGGACCGACTGCGACGGCCATCCTGAGAACGTGCTCAGTCGCGACGAGCTGCTCGACAACTTGATGTTCTACTGGGCCACCAACAGCGCGACGAGCTCGGCCCGTATCTACTGGGAGAGCTTCGGCAAGGCCCGCGCCACGCAACTCTCGGTGCCGGTCGGCGTGACCGTGTACCCCAAGGAGATCGTCACCCCCGTGCGTTCGTGGATGGAGGCGGACTATCCGAACATCGTCCACTGGTCGGAGCAGCCGAAGGGCGGACACTTCGCTGCGTTCGAACAACCGGAGCTCTTCGTCGCCGACATCAGGGAGTGCTTCAGGCAGTTCCGCTGATCGGTGTCGTCCCACTCGGCGTCGAGCTCGTCGGTCGTCATCGCACCAGCCGCGACCTCGCCGTGGAGCATCCTGATCGCGTAGCCCTGCAGGAACTCGTTGGCCGGCGCAGTGAGGCCATGCAGCCGAGCGAGCAGAAGGATCTCACCGTTGAAGTAGTCGGTCTCCAGCGACGTCGCCCCCTTCATCAGGCTCTGCCACGTC
This sequence comes from Ilumatobacteraceae bacterium, assembly GCA_963720775.1. Lineage (GTDB taxonomy): Bacteria > Actinomycetota > Acidimicrobiia > Acidimicrobiales > Ilumatobacteraceae > JAENVT01. Next base: position 49,093 of record CAVRGR010000004.1, read on the forward strand.
GAGCCGCCCAAGAACGTGTCGCCGGCGGGGATGTCGAACTGCATCCGAGCGGCGCGCGGCTCGTACAGCTCGACACGCTCGGCCGACTGCTCCCAGCGGATTCCCGCGGCTCGATAGGCGCGCTTGCCTTCCTCGATGGCCGCGGCAACGACCCGCGCGCCGCGACCGGCAGTGCCACACGCTGCGTCGGCAGCATTGCCGAGATTGACCAGCAACTTGGCGTACTTCTTGGTCATCACCTCGTTGTCGGCCTCCGACGAGATGCCCGGTGATGCATCGAGCAGGGCGGCGAGCTCGACGGCGGTCTCGTCCACGCCTGTCGGATAACGGCCCACGTCGAGGATCGCGTTGGTTGGTGCGCACAGCACCGTGACCTCGCCCGCTCGTTCGAATTGAGCCGGCAGTTGCACAACCATTCCGTACACGCGTGGGAAGCGGCGAAGGGCCATACGCTCGTGCTCCACCCCGTTGGTTGCACACACGACCGGGACAGCGGCGTTCCAGTCGACAAGTTCGGAGTGGATCGCAGGGGTGTCCTGCGTCTTCGCCGTGATCACCACGACGTCTTCTGCAGTGGGCGTGAGTTGTGCGATCGAGGTGACCGCATCGATGCCAATGACCTCCGTACCTAGTGCGCTGCGCAACGCGAGGCCATTCTGGCGGATCGCGGTCGCATGGGCCGGGCGAGCGACCAGCACGACGTCAGTGCCACCCTGGTGAAGCCGCCCACCGATCACGCTGCCCACCGCACCTGCTCCGTAGATGATCACTCGCACGACCGGCATCGTACGGTGGGTCTCCGGCGAGTGCAGGATTGGCGGAGGGCTGCACCGGGGTACTGTTCACCGAGGGCACCCGGACGTGCTGGACTGGGCATCACAAAGGAGGGTCAATGATCGCAGGCGACCCACTTCGGTTCCGCATCCCGGAGCCCCCGGCTCGACCGGGCGAACGGGCCGACTTCTCGTACCTGGTCGTGCCTGCGGCAGGAACCGCGCCACGTCCCGCTGTCGATACCGATCCGAGTGAGATGCGCGACCTCGCCTACTCGATGATCCGCGTGCTCGACGACGATGGCTCCGCCGTCGGGCCCTGGGTCCCCCAGATCGACGCCGATGCGCTGTACCAGGGCCTGCGGGCAATGGCCATGACCCGCGCCTACGACGACCGCATGCTGATGGCCCAACGGCAGGGCAAGACCTCGTTCTACATGCGCTGCACCGGCGAGGAGGCGATCGCTGTCGGTCACGCTCTCGAACTGGATCGCGACGACATGTTCTTCCCGACCTATCGCCAGCAAGGTTGGCTGATCGCCCGCAGGTGGCCGCTCGTCGACATGATGTGCCAGGTGCTCTCCAACGAGAAGGATCGGCTTCACGGGCGGCAGATGCCGATCATGTACTCTGCCCGCGAGGTTGGCTTCTTCTCGATCTCGGGCAACCTCGGCACGCAGTACATCCAAGCCGTTGGCTGGGCCATGGCCTCGGCGATCAAGGGCGACACACGGATCGCGTCCGGTGTTGTCGGCGAGGGCACCACGGCCGAGGCCGATTTCCACTATGCCCTGACGTTCGCCTCCACGTACCAAGCGCCGGTGATCCTCAACGTGGTCAACAACCAGTGGGCGATCTCTACCTTCCAAGGCATTGCCGGTGGTAGCCAATCAACGTTCGCGGCACGTGCCATCGGTCATGGCATTCCTGCATTGCGCGTCGACGGCAACGACTACCTCGCCGTCATTGCCGCCACGCGGTGGGCCGCACAACGGGCGCGTGCCAACCTCGGGCCAACCCTCATCGAATGGGTCACGTACCGGGCATCCGCCCATTCGACGTCCGACGACCCGTCTCGTTACCGCCCCGCCGACGAATGGAAGTCATGGCCGCTCGGTGACCCGATCGAGCGGCTCAAGAACCATCTCATCGTCCGCGGCGAATGGTCCGACGACAAGCATCACGACCTGCTTGCCGACGTCGGCCGCGAGGTGTCGGCTGCGGCGAAGGAAGCAGAGACCTACGGCACGTTGCTCGACGGTCGGGTCGCCAGCGCGAAGAGCATCTTCGAAGACGTGTTCAAGGTGATGCCCCAACATCTGCAGCGCCAGCGCCGGCAGATGGAGGACGAGCGATGAGCATGATGGCGATGAACACGGCAATTCGCTCGGCGATGGACGTGATGATGGAACGCGACGACAACGTCGTGGTGTTCGGGGAAGACGTCGGCTACTTCGGTGGAGTGTTTCGCTGCACCGAGGGGCTGCTGGCCAAGTATGGCAGTGAGCGAGTTTTCGACACCCCGATCGCCGAGGGCGGCATCGTCGGCGCTGCGGTGGGAATGGGCGCGTACGGCCTGCGTCCGGTGATCGAGATCCAGTTCGCCGACTACGTCTACCCGGGCCTCGACCAACTGATCTCCGAAGCAGCCCGCCTGCGCTACCGATCAAGCGCCGAGTTCACGGCACCGCTCACTGTACGCATGCCATGCGGCGGGGGAATCCACGGCGGCCAGACGCACAGCCAGAGCCCGGAGAGCCTGTTCACCCACGTGTGCGGATTGACCACCGTGATCCCGTCGAACCCGTTCGATGCCAAGGGGTTGCTCATCGCCTCGATCGAAGACGACGATCCGGTGATCTTCCTCGAACCGAAGCGGATCTACAACGGCCCGTTCGACGGTCACCACGAGAAACCTGTCGTGCCGTGGACCAACCACCCGCTCGGCGAAGTACCCGACGGCTACTACCGCGTCGAGCTCGGCAAAGCGGCACTACGCCGGCCGGGCAACGATCTCACCGTGCTCGCCTACGGCACCATGGTCTACGTCGCCGAAGCAGCAGCCGACGAAACAGGGATCGATGCCGAGATCATCGACCTGCGCACGTTGCTGCCGCTCGACACCGACACGATCGAGGCCTCCGTGCGCAAGACGGGACGGTGCGTCGTCGTTCACGAGGCGACACGAACCAGCGGGTTCGGAGCCGAGTTGTCGGCAACGGTGCAGGAGCTGTGCTTCTACCACCTCGAGGCGCCGATCGAGCGGGTCACTGGATGGGACACCCCGTATCCCCATGCACAGGAGTGGGACTACTTCCCCGGACCGGCCCGAGTCGGGGCGGCTTTCAAGCGCGTGATGGCGGCATGACGTGAGCGAATACGTGGTGAAGCTGCCTGATGTCGGCGAAGGAATCGCCGAAGCCGAGATCGTCGAGTGGCATGTGAACGTCGGCGACACGATCGCCGAAGACCAAGTGATGGTCGAGGTGATGACCGACAAGGCGACGGTCGAGCTGCCCTCGCCCGTGTCCGGCGTCGTCACGGCGGTCGGCGCGGCTGTCGGTGAGATCCTGGCGGTCGGGTCGCCACTGATTCGGATCGACACCGGCAACGGGGTCACCGGCGAGGTTCCACTTGCTGCGGAGCCCGCTGCTCAACCCGTCGCCCTACCGCCTGCGCCGGTAGCGCCGCCCCCCGCACCATCGGCAGACGACGCGGTGGTACCCGCCGTCGCGACACCTGCAGCTGAGCCCAAGGCTGCACCGATCGCCGCGCCCGCGGTTCGCCAACGAGCCGCAACGCTCGGCATCGACCTCGCCGGCGTCAGCGGCACGGGGCCCGACGGGCGCGTCACGCACGCCGACCTCGACGCCCAGCTGTCGCTGGCGCGGCCGACGCCGGGCGCGTCCGGCCCGATCGCCGACGACGTCATCGACGCGGTCCCGGTCGTCGGCCTGCGGCGCAACATCGCCCAGCGAATGCAGCTCGCCAAGGAACGAATTCCCCACTTCACCTACGTCGAGGAGGTCGATGTCACCGACGTCGAACGCCTACGCGCCACGCTGAACGAGCAACAACACGACGACGCTCCGAAGCTCACCGTCCTGCCGTTCCTGATGCGCGCCGTGGTCGTCGCGGTCAGAGACTTCCCGCAAGTGAACGCCAGGTACGACGACGAGAACGGTGTGGTCAACCGTCACCGATCGGTCCATCTCGGCATTGCGGCACAGACGCCCAAGGGTCTGATGGTTCCCGTCGTGATGCACGCCGACGCACGCGATCTGTGGGACAGCGCCGCAGAGGTCTCCCGGCTGGCTGCTGCAGCTCGTACCAACAAGGTCACCCTCGAGGAGCTGACCGGCTCGACCCTCACGATCACAAGCCTCGGGTCGTTGGGTGGGATCGTGTCGACTCCGATCATCAACTACCCGGAAGTGGCGATCGTCGGCGTCAACAAGATCGCGACCCGACCCGTGTACGTCGATGGAGTGCTGCTCCCCCGGCAGGTCATGAACCTGTCGTCCTCGTTCGACCATCGAGTCGTCGACGGCGCCGACGCGGCCGGGTTCATCCAACGGATCAAGACCCTTCTCGAGACACCGGCGCTTCTGTTCATCGCGTAACAGGCCGCGCCTGGCATGCTGGTGAATCCATGAGCGTCGCTGCACCAACCCTCACCGGCACCCACGTCCAACTCGAGCAGTTGTCGCTAGATCTCGCCGAGGAGTTGACCGCCGCCGGCAACGAAGACCGATCGACGTATGCGTGGACTGCAGTGCCACCGACGGTCGAAGGAATGAAGCGCTACATCGCCGGACTGCTGCAGGATCAGCGGGCGCGCAGCGCTGTGCCATTCGTCCAACGACGGCTCAGCGATGGTGCGCTGGTCGGGTGCACCCGGTACTTGCGCCTCGAATGGTGGGGTGGCCACGACTTGCCCGACGAGGTGGAGATCGGCGGCACGTGGCTGGCAGCCTCGGCACAGCGCACGGCGATCAACACGGAGGCGAAGTACCTGTTGTTGGGCAATGCCTTCGACACCTGGAACGTGCACCGCGTCTCGATCTGCACCGACGCCAGGAACACGCTCAGCCGAACAGCCATCCTGCGAATCGGGGCGGCGTTCGAAGGGATCCTGCGCAGTCACCGCGGCTCGTACGCCGCAGGCGAGGAGAACCTCGTCGCTCGCGACTCGGCGATGTACTCGGTGATCCGCAGTGACTGGCCGGCGATCAAGAGCGGCCTGGAAGCAAGGCTGCGATGACCGAGCCGGACGGCGAGCGGCCCGTGATGCTGGTGACGGGTGGAAGCCGCGGCATCGGCGCGGCTATCTGCCGGCTCGCCGCGGCCGCCGGATACACCGTCGTGGTCAACTACGCGGCCAGCGCCGACATCGCGGCAGCCTTGGCCGACGACATCGGCAACGAGTCGTTCGCTGTGCAAGCCGACGTGGCCGACGAGGCGGCGGTGTTGGCGATGTTCACGGCGATCGACGATCGCTGCGGCCAGATCGACGTGCTGGTCAACAACGCCGGCATAGCCGGGAGCTTCGGCACCCTCGATACGTACACGGTCGAAGCGCTCGATCGACTGTGGGCCGTCAACCTCACTGGGGCCTTCATCTGTGCGCGAGAGGCCGCGCAGCGAATGCGCGCCGATGGTCGAGGCGGTTCGATCGTCAACATCTCCTCGAAGGCGGCGGTGCTCGGTGGTACCAACGAATGGGTTCACTACGCGGCCTCGAAAGGGGCGATCGACACCATGACGATCGGCCTCGCCAAGGAGTTGGCGCCACACAGCATCCGGGTCAACGCCGTCCGACCGGGCCTGATCGCCAGCGACTTCCACCTGCACGCCTCACCGGGACGAGTCGAGCGGATGATGCCAATGGTTCCGATGCAGCGGGTCGGTACACCGGAGGAAGTGGCCGAAGCAGTGGTTTGGCTCGCCTCGCCTGCCGCCAGCTACGTGACCGGTGCGTTCATCGAAGTCACCGGGGGCCGCTGACTCTCGGCAACGCGCACCATGTGGCGCACCCACAAACCCACGGCGATGGTCGCGATGCAAGCTCCCAGGGTGACGGGCGGTAGCACGCCCGGTCCGTGAGCATCGAAGAGCTGTCCGAGCGACCATGGCATCACCAGACCACCCAACCCGGCGGCGCCGATGAAGGCCGACGTGGCCGCACCGGACAGGGCAAAGTGCGATTCTGCGTAACCGATCATCGAAGCGAACTGCGGCGCGATCGAGAAGCCGAACAGGAACGTGACGATCCACAGGCCGATGTTCCCGCCGTTGACGATCACCAGCAGCAACGACGAGAACAGGGCAACCGACATCGACCCGGTCAGCATCCACCCCGGGCTGAAGCGACCGGCCAGCCAGATCGAGGCGAGCCGACCGAGTGAGAAGCCGACCCAGAAGGTGGCCGTCACCCCTGTCGCCGTGTTGGCACCGCCGTAGCCGATCTCTTCCACGTACGAGTGGATCCAGTTGGCAAAGCCGATCTCGAGCGCGACGTAGACGAAGAAGAACAGGGCGACAACGGCCAGCTGGCCGCGGCGGCTCATGGAGACGGCCGTCGCCTCCGGTGGGCGCCCGGCGGCGCGGGTCTTCATCGGCGGCGGGACCCTGAACAGCTTGACCGCGCAGATGCCGGCCAACACCGCAAGCGGCACGACGATCGGCCACAGGGAATGGCTCCAGGCGATTGCTCGATTGGTCATCAGAGGCGACGTCAGCGCACCGAGGGCGAAGAAGAGGTGCAGCGCGTTGAGCGCCGCGCCTGGTGACTCGGGACGACTCCACACCACCAACGTGTTGCCGGAGACGTCGCCGATACCGGAAACGACGCCGAGCAACGAGAAGACCCCGACCATTGCGACGAGGTCGCGGAGCTGGGAGATCACGGCGATGTTGACCAGCGACAGGATCATGCATCCCGCCCACATCCGGTGACCGATGCCGCGATCGAGACCTCGACCACCCAGGAAGGACCCAAGCATGTAGCCGATCGACTGCCCGACGAACACGAGTGCGATCCCGCCGTTGTCGGTTCCGACGCGATCGCGGAGATGCGACAAAGCCGTGCCCGCAAAGGTGAGCGATGCGCCCAGGCCCAGGAAACCAACCAGGTAGACCCACACGGGGACATCCCGGTGTCCCTGCGTTTCCATCACGATGATCGTAGAGGTCCCACTAGCGTGCCCCCCGCATGCGCATCGTCCTCGTCGTGGCTCACCCCGACCCGAACAGCTTCAGCCACAACATCGCCGCGACGGCTCTCGCCACGCTCGAGAGCTGCGGCCACGAGGTGACCGTGCTCGACCTGTACGCCGAGGAGTTTCGCACGGCGATGACACGCGAAGAACGCGTCGCGTACCACAGCGACCGGCCGCTGCTCGACCCGGTGGTCGAGCGTCACGCCGCGCTCGTGAAGCAGGCCGAAGCACTTATATTCGTCTATCCGACCTGGTGGAGCATGATGCCGGCGATCCTGAAGGGTTGGCTGGAACGAGTGATGGTGCCGGGCGTCGGTTTCGTGTTCGACGAGCGCCATCACGTCCGACGAGGCCTCGTCAACGTTCACAGAGTCGTCGGGATCTCGACGTATGGGGCGTCCTGGATGTACGTGAAGGCGATTCACGACAACGGCCGCCGAACGTTGCTCCGTGCGCTGAGGCTCAACACCGCGTTGCTCACGCGAAGATCCTGGCTGGCGCTGTACAAGATGGACTCGACCACGCAGCAGCGCCGGGCCGCGTTCGTACGACGAGTCGAGCGGAAGATGCGCTCGTTGTGAAGACCTACGTCGTGTACTGCCATCCCGACCCCGACTCGTTCACGGCGGCGGTGAAGCGACGAGCAGTCGATGCGCTGCGGTCCGCCGGTCATGAGGTACGGATTTCCGACCTCTACGCCGACAGCTTCGACCCAACGATGACGCTCGAGGAGGTGCGCGATCATCTCGGGCCCCCGGAGCACAAGCCCGGCGTCGCCGGATACTGCGAGAACCTCTTGTGGTGCGAGGCATTGGTGTTCATCTACCCGACGTGGTGGAGCGGGCAGCCGGCGATGCTCAAGGGTTGGCTCGACCGCGTGCTGATACGCGGTGTCGCCTGGGACCTGCCCGACGGCGCGACCCGCATCGTCCGACGACTCACGAACGTGCGCAAGTTGTTCGCCGTTACGACGCACGGATCGTCCCGGTTCATCAACCTCCTCGAGGGCGAGACGGGCCGACGAGTGATCAGCAGAGCAGTGCGCGTTCTCTGCCGTCGAACCGCTCGTACCACATGGCTCTCGCTCTACGGCATCGACCGCGCGACCGCGGCCCAGCGCGAAGCGTTCCTCGAGCGTGTCGGGAGCAAGTTCGGTCGACTCTGATCGTCATGGCCGCTCGAACCTCGTGACGACCTCGACGTGGTGCGTTTGCGGAAACAGGTCGTGCACCGTGGATCGAACATGGACGTAGCCGGCGTCGCGGAGCAGGCCCGCGTCACGTGCGAGCGACACGGCATCGCAACTGACGAGCACCAATCTCGAAGCGCCCGTCGCCGTCAGCACCGCCGCAGCTTGCTTGCCGAGCCCGCTTCGCGACGGGTCGGCGATGACCAGGTCGGCCGCCCGGGGCGTCCATCGTTCTACCGGCGAGCACACGATGTCGGTACGTCGGTCGGTGAGGTTGACGGCGGCATCGGCGCACGCCGACGCGGAAGCCTCGATGACGGTGGTCGATCCCGCGGGCAGCGCCGAAGCAAAGAGCCCGACCCCGCCATAGGCGTCGACGACCGCGTCGAGCGCGCCCAGATCCTCGCACTCTTCACGGATCGCGGCGACCAGCAGCTCTGCGGCTGCCGGCCCGGACTGGAAGAACGACGCAGCACTGATCCGCAGGCTCTTGCCCGCCACGACCTCGTGCACCACGGCATCTGCCCCGACGGCGACATCAGATGGCAGGTCGAGCAGCTCGACATCGCCTTGCGCAACCCACGCCGACCGGTCGCCCGTCGCTGCCCCGACGCGCAGGCCGACCTCACCGTCGCCCCGAACGCGCACCGCATCGAGCAGATCCTCCAGCAACGGATGGCTGACAGGACAGCCGGGGAGCTCGACCACGTCGTGCGAGCTACGACCGCGAAGCCCGAGACGACCATGGCGACCCACGGCGAGGCGGAGCGTCGTGCGGTACGACCATGCCGGCACGGAGGATCCGACAGCCACGACCGGGTCGGCGATCCTGCCAGTTCGCTTCAAGGCTTCGATGACGACCTCGGCCTTCAACCCCAGTTGCGTTCCGGCCGCAACGTGCTGCCACGAGCAACCACCGCACCCGGCGGCGTGGGCCGGGCACGGAGGCTCGACGCGGTGGGGAGAGGGTTCGACAGCTGTCACCATCTGGGCGCGCACGTAGTCCTTCTTGGCCTGGATGATCTCAATCTCCACCAGTTCGCCGGGAAGGGCGTCACGGACGAACGCGACACGACCATCGGCCAATCGGGCAATCGCGTCACCACCGGCGGCCATCTTCTCGACTCGCACGACAGTGGACGACATCGTTGTCGACTGTAGATCTCGGCTCGGCCCACACACCCACTACCCTCGTCGGTGATGCTGCGACCAATCGCAATCGCCCCGAGTGTCTTGTCGGCCGACTTCGCCAAGCTCGGCGACGAGGTAGCTGCCCTGGAAGCGGCTGGAGTCGACAGGATCCAGTGGGACGTGATGGACGGCCAATTCGTCCCGAATCTCACCGTAGGGCCCGATGTGATCGCCGCGGCGCGGCGGCACACGTCGTTGCCGTTCGAGGCGCATCTGATGGTGTTGACGCCCGACGTCATGGCTGCCGAGTACGTGCGTGCCGGGTGCCAGCGCTTGATCGTCCACGCTGAAGCTTGCACTCACCTGCACCGCACCTTGGGCAACATCGTCTCATTGGGTGCAACCGCGGGCGTTGCGCTCAGCCCGGCAACACCGGCCGATGCCGTGGCCTATGTGCTCGACCTGGTCGACCTGGTGCTGGTGATGACCGTGAACCCCGGCTTCGGCGGTCAGCAGTACATCGCCACCATGGAACCGAAGATCGCTGAAGTCAGGCGGATGCTGCAGGAGGCGGGGCGTGACCCCGACATCGATGTCGAAGTCGACGGAGGAATCGGGCCAGAGACGATCGCCGCAGCGGCGGCTGCCGGCGCCAACGTGTTCGTCGCCGGCAGCGCGTTGTATCGCGATCCGCTCGGCCTCGAGCACGCCGTCAAGGATCTTCGGGCGAGGGCTACCGCTGCTCTGCCGTGACCCGAACATCGATCTGGTCGTCGTCGCTGTGCTGACGGTCGCGCTGAACCTCTAGAGGAGGTGGCAGATCGTCGTGAGCCGCGTCGCGGATCGTGCGGACCATCGCGAAGACCAACAGCTTGACTGCGGCCAGCACGATGAGCACCCCGATCGCGATCCCCAGCGGTTTGAGCACAGCCTTCAGCAACGATCGTTTGGCGTTCTTGAGTGGTGTCAACACACCCGTATCGACGTCGGTTCCGTCGGCGAGGAGCGTCTTCACGCCGTCTTCGAAGCGAGGGCACCGCACGTCGGTGTCGTTCACCCCGATCACTGCGTCGCCACCGAACAGCGGCGCCGCCACCCGCACCTTGGAGCTCAGCACACCCGTCGCGGCATCGGGCGCTGCACCGACGAGGTACTCCTCACCCGGACGCAGGAACCTGATGTCGTCGCCATAGCGCACGTCGACGATCGTGTCGACCGCGTAGCCGTCGAGGCTGCCTGCGCGGATCTGCTCGACGCCAAAGCGTGCCGTGGTCGCGTCGGCGTCGGCCAAGGTCGCTACGAACACAGCGATCGGCGCCGGAGGAGCGGTACAGCCGGCGGGTACGACGATCAAGGGAGCCGACACCACGTGCGGATCCACGATCGGCGGTGGCTGCTCGACCGGAGGCACCTCCGTCGTCGACGGAGCGGTCTGCGGTTCTGTGGGCGGCGCGGCGCGGACCGGGGTCGCGAAGAACGCGGCGATCAGGATCCCGGAGAAAGCCCAAGGCAGCTGTCGCACGAAACCACGCTACTGATCAACGCCCACCCGAACTGGTCAGCGACCTTCGAACCGAGGCTCACGCTTCTCGACGAAGGCCTTCATCGCCTCGGACGTGTCGGAGGTGGTGAGGTTGACGGTTTGACATACGCCCTCGTCGTCGAGGGCCTCCTCCAGCGTGACCTGCATCGAGTCGTCGAGCATGCGCTTGGTCATCGCCAGGGCGATCGGAGGACCTGCGGCGAGACGAGCTGCCCATGTTGCCACGAACTCGTCGATCGCCGCGTCGGGCACCACACGGTTGACCAGGCCGATGCGCTCGGCTTCGGCCGCATCGATGATGTCGGCGAGGAGAGCAAGCTCCTTTGCCCGATGCATGCCGACGATCCGCGGCAGCAGCCAGGAACCACCGAAGTCGAGCGACAGTCCGCGCCGCGAAAAGATCTCGGAGAAACGAGCGTTGTCACTGGCGACGACGAGATCACAACCCAAGGCCATGTTGCATCCGGCACCCACGGCAACACCGCGCACTTTGGCGATCGTAGGGATCGGCAGTCGGTGCAGGGTCAGCGCAACCTCGCCCACATGACGCATCTGGGCGAGTTGATGGCGCCCCGGCATCCCCGTGCCGCCTCCGGTGAGATCGGCGCCGGCGCAGAACTCGCCACCGGCACCGGTGAGGACCATGACCCGGTCTTGACCACCCGCGCCAATGTCTCGGAAGGTCTCCAGCAACTCGTCCCACATCTGAGCGTTGGCCGCGTTCTTCTTGGCCGGCCGGTTCAACGTGACCGTGACGATGCCCGACGAGCGTTTGACCTCGATGGTTTCCACCGAAACGGCACGATACTGGGATGATGGGTTTCAACCCCTATCGCAAGTTCGTCGCCAAGCGCGCCGACTACGTGTTCGTCGTGGCCGCCGTCGCCGCGGTGGTCGCATTGCTGGCGTGGGCGTTGCTGGCGTGACCATGGGCTTGTGGGACGGCGGATTCGGAACGGTCGAGGTGCGGCGAGTGCAGCCATTCGAGGCAACGAAGGCCTACGTCTGCCCAGGTTGTCACCGACAGATCACACCGGGCACCGGGCACTATGTCGCCGTGCCCGCCGACGCGCCAGAGCTTCGCCGGCACTGGCACAAGGCCTGCTGGGATCGTCGCTAGAAGGCAGCTTCGTAGACGTCGATTCGCACGCCGGTGATTGCGGCAACGTCGAATCGGATCGATCCGTGGCGATCGTGTGTCGCCAGCCATTCCACCGCCAGCAGCCGCAGCCGGCGCTGCTTGGCCCGTCCGACGGCTGCCTCCGGTGGGCCGAAGCGGTTCGAGGCGCGTGTCTTGATCTCACAGAACACGATCACAGGGCCGGTGCACGCCACCAGGTCGAGCTCGCCGTTGGCAGATCGCCAGTTGCGATCGACGACCTCGTATCCATGCGCCACGTACCAACGAGCGGCGAGATCTTCGCCCCATCTTCCGCGCGCCTGGTTGGCGAGCGACGGTGCTACAGCTCGGTCGACGGCAGCTCTTCGACGTTGACGTCCTTGAACGTCAGGACTCGAACTTTGGGCACGAACCGGGTCTTTCGATACATGTCCCATACCCATGCGTCGCTCAACTCCACTTCGATCACCGGCTTGGCGGCGTCTCCGCTGACATTGAGCTTGACGTCGTTGGCCAGGTAGAACCGGCGCTCGGTCTCGACGGCGAAGCGGAACATCGCCGCGACGTCTTGATATTCCTGAGCGAGTTGGAGCTCACGCTCGGCCTCGAAGTTTTCGAGATCGTCGGAGCTCAACGCGGGTGCTCGATTACACCGATGGACAGCGCACGCTCAGGCGTCGCGCTTTTCCCTGATCTTGGCGGCCTTTCCGACCCGGTCGCGCAGGTAGTACAGCTTGGCCCTGCGAACATCGCCGCGCTTGACGACTTCGAGCTTGGCCACCGTTGGCGTGTGCACCGGAAACGTACGCTCGACGCCCACCCCGTAGCTGACCTTGCGAACGGTGTAGGTCTCGGCGACGCCGCTGCCCTGGCGAGCGATCACATTTCCCTGGAACACCTGCACCCGCTCCTTGTTCCCCTCGACGACCTTGACGTGAACCTTGACTTCGTCGCCGCTGGCGAAGTCGGGGACGTCGGTGCGGATGTACTGGTTATCGACAAGATCGGTGGACTTCATGGCGGCAACTCTCTCAGTGAGTCTGGCTGGGTGATTCTGGCTGAGTCTGTGGCGGGCGTCAGACAGGCGAACGCTCAAGGATAGGTGATGGGAGGGAACTCTTCCAACAGCCTGCGGTCAAGTTCGCTGAGGCCGCCGGCGGCCTCGACCAGGTCAGGCCGGTAGCGCAGGGTTCGATGGAGCGCCTGGGCGCGTCGCCAGCGCTCGATGCGGGCGTGGTCGCCGCCGCGCAACGTCTCGGGCACCACCCAGCCACGAAAGTCGGCGGGGCGGGTGTATTGCGGCTCTTCGAGCAAGCCGGAATCGTCGAAGCTCTCCGAGATCGGGCTTGCCTCGTTGCCCATCGCCCCTGGTAGGAGGCGAACCACCGCCTCGATCACGAGGCAGGCCGCCACTTCTCCCCCACTGAGCACGACGTCGCCCACGCTCAACTCGTCGTCGACGAGGTGCTCGCGAACGCGATGATCGACGCCCTCGTACCGGCCGCAGAGCAGGCTGAACCCGGCGCCGGCCGCCAACCCACGGGCCATGGCCTGATCGAATCGTCGACCACCGGGACCAAGGAGGAACAACGGTCTGGGTGGGGCGGCGGCCTCGACGGACACGAAGATCGGCTCCGGCTTCATCACCATTCCGGCACCACCGCCGAACGGGGCGTCGTCGACGGTGCGGTGTACATCGGTGGTGTGTTCGCGCAGGTCGTGCAACTGCAGGTCGAGCAGGCCGTTCGCTCGGCCCTTGCCGAGCAGGCTCTCGCCGCAGAACGAGTCGACCAGTGCGGGGAAGATGGTGAACACATCGATGCGCACTGTGCAAGCCTACGAGGCGATGATCTTTCACATCACCGATGCCGCTACCTGGGCAGACTCACAACTTCGGGGAGTCCACACCGGGTCGACCCGAGGGGTGGACCTGGTCGAGGAGGGATACATCCATTGCAGCACTGCCGAACAGTGGCTCGGAGTGGTGGAGCGCTTCTACGGTGACGATGTCGACCTGTTGTTGCTCCATGTCGATGAACGACTTCTGTCGGCGCCGTTGGTCTACGAGCAGCTTCCCGGCGCTCCCGAACCCTTTCCACACGTGTACGGACCGATCAACCTCGACGCGGTGATAGCGGTGCAGCACCTGGAGCCGTCGGGTCAGTGAGCCCTGTGCATCGGGACCAACGGTCCCTGGTGCCTGACACCGTTCTACCGCATTCTTGGAACAGCGCACGAAGGGTGCGTCTCACAAACTCGGAGGATTGAAATGAATCGACGTACTCTCGACCTGCTCTTCAGCGCCGGAGGTATCGTCCTCGGTGCGCTGCTGTTGGTGCTCGGCCTGGTGTTGAACAACCAAGCCAACTTCGCAAGCGGCTACGTGAAGGACCAGCTCAACGCACAGCAAATCAAGTTCACCCCCGTCGCGGGCCTGAAGGGCGAGGACAAGGCCGCCGGCGGCCAGTGCCTCGACAACTACGCCGGCTCAGCCCTCGACAGTGGCAAGAAGGCCGAGTGCTACGCAAACCAGTACATCGGGTTCCACCTGAAGGAAGCTGCCATCACGGCCAAGGTCGAAGGCGCCACCTACGCGACGCTGGGCACCATCGTTGCCACGGCCAAGACGGCAGCTGCTGACGCCAAGACCGCCGGTCAGCCGACCGACGTACTCGACGCTCGGGTGACCGAGCTCAACGGGCTGCGTGACACCATGTTCAAGGGTGAGACCCTTCGCGGTCTGTTGCTGACCAGCTACGGCTTCAGCATCTTCGGTGATCGTGCGGGCCTCGCCGCCGACGTTTGCTTCGCAGCGTTCGCTCTGATGGTGCTGTTGTCGATCGCAGGTTTCGTTCACGCTGCGAGTGCCAAGCGGCATGCAGCTCAGGCGGCAGCCACGCCCGAGACGAAGACGCCCGAGCTGGTCGAAGCCTGACCTCCCGGACTGACTGTTGCTCAGCGAGCGCCGATACGACGCTTGCTGAGCAACAGCGCTCCGCCGAGCAGGACCGCACCGAACCCGAAGGTGAGCATGTCACCCAGGTTCGAAGCACCGGTTCGAGGCAGCTGCGCCACCACTTGGCTGGAAGATGATGCCGGATTCGGGGGAATTGGGGGTAGTGATTGGGTGAGGGTGACTGGCACACCAACCGCCGCCGAAAGGTTGCAAACACTGCCAGGGATCACAGGAATGCAGCTCAGAGCAGCGCCGGCCGAGCCGGTGCTGTTGACGTTGTCGGCGAGGTCGGAGGTTCCCTCGTAGGCGCCATGGACCCTGGCCTGGTTGACGATGGTCATGCCTGGCGAGATGTCGGCGTCGACTTTGACCACGACCGTGATCACATTCGTGGACGCTCCGGGGGCCAGCGAGCCGTTCATGGTGCAGCTGATCAGCTGCGGCCGAGCGGTTTGCACCAGGGAGCACACGCCGCCGTTGTCGGCAACGTCGGCAGAGACGAACGCCACCGCAGCCGGCAGCCGGTCGGTGACCACAACGGGGTTGAGGGTGATCCCGCCCGTGTTCTGCGCCTGCAGGGTGTAGGTGATCTGCCCGCCCGGAAGGACGGACGTCGCCGAAGTCGTCTTGTCGATGTGCACCGAGGCGTACCCGTTGGTGACGGTGACGGCAACGGCCTCACCGACGTTTCCCGTCAGCTTGAGGCTGTCGGGACTGACAGTACTGATGGTCGCCGTGCCGGCGTTGGTCTCCTCGACCTTGTAGTCGATGCCCGCAGGATCGAGCGTCGACGGCAGGTGGAGGGTCACCGAACTACCGGCGGCCAGGTCGAACGTCGTGACCGGAACATAGGTACCACCGACCAGGCGTGACACCGTGATCGTGTAGGTCTCGCCGTTCGCCGGCTGGCCCTGGAGCACCTTCGTGACTGTGACATCGCGCAGACAAGCTGCGCTAGACGCCGTGGCCTGGCCGATGACAGTCCCTCCTTGTCGCACGGTCAGTGTCGCGCTCGTCGAGCCGACGACGATCGACTGGCCGGCCGCCACGACGGCGCTGCCACCGTTGTCCCAGGTGATGGCAATGTTGCTGCTCTCGGAGTTGACGATCGTGTACCAGTAGGTCGTGACGGCGCCACTGGTGTCGACGGTGTTGCAGATCGGCGTCACCACGAACGTGGCGTCGCAGTGCGACGTGACGACGATGCTCTGCTGGGCGACGCCGTTGATGGCGACCGTGATGGTGTTCTGCCCGTCAGCGAGGTGGTCGACGAGCACGGTTTGCGACGTGCCGGGCGCCACTGTGTAGTTGGTGCCATTGATGGTGAACGTGACTGCGACGTCGTCGCCCGGGTTGTTGATGGTGACCGACACGGTGTCGTCGAAGTTGGCGCACGTCTGCACGTAGCTGAAGGAGGGCTGCAGGTCACATGTCGACGAGGCGACGAACGACAGGTCGTTGCCGTTCGCCGTGACGCTGATCGGTGTGGAGCCATCATTGAGACCCCCGATGACGACGTCCTGCGTCGTGCCGGGCGCCACCGAGTACGTCGTTCCGTTCACCACGAACACGACCGGCTGGTTGCCACCGGTAGCGATCAGAGTGATGGTGACCTGACCGTCGTGATCGACGCAGGCTGACGTGACGGAGATCGTCCCGGTTCCGGGTTGATCGCAGGCGACCGTGAAGGCCTGCGACAAGTCAGTTGTGCCCACCATGATCTTCACGGTGTAGTTGCCATCGGCGAGACCGGTGAACGTGCGGGTGGTGGAGCTGTCGGCGGCAACGGTGACGTGCTCGACCGAGTTGTCCTTGGGATTGGTGATATCGAACACCACGGCCTCGCCGCCGGTGTTGCTCAACGTGACGGTGGCATCGCCGTCACCATTGGCGCAGATGACATCGACCTTCGTCGCAGGAATCGGCGACTTGCAGTCGACGGTGAAGGTCTGGCTCTTGTCGACGCCTCCGACGATGATCTTCACCGTGTGGGTGCCGTCGGTCAGCCCGACGAATGAGACCTGCTGAGTCTGTCCGGCGGCAACTGGGTAGGCAGTGAACGTCGTGGTCTGGTCGGGGTTGTACACGTTGAACGTGACAGTCGATCCGAACGCTCCAGCAGGGTTGGACAGCGTCAGGACGACGGTCGAGTCACCGTGACCAGGTGATGGGGTGGTGCACGAAGGGGCAGTGCTCACCGCCGGCTGGCCGGGGCAGTTCGACGGCTTGCTGACGTCGACAGATCCGCCGGCGTTCGACACCACGCCGTTGCCCCAAACGCCCACCGGGATCGACGACACGGTGATGATGTTGGCGCCGGACGGCCACTGGAAGGTACCGGAGAACTGGTAGTTGTTGGCGCTGTCGAAGTGACCTTGGGCGATCTCGTTGGTCGTCCCATTGACGGTCAAGTTGACTCGGATATCGGGGTTGGTGCCTTCGGCACCGGTCGACCACGATGTCGCGGTCCACGACACGGTGCCGCTGCACTCGACCGAGGCCGCGATGTTGGAGTGGTGAGCGCTGACGATGCCGGCGAAGGCCGGAACGAGCGTCGTAACTCCCAGAAGTATCAAGATTGCCGAAAGAATCCGCCTGAACTGTCGCATGTTGTTCCGTCTTTCTTCCAGGCGAGGGGGGTGCGTCTGGAATCGATGCACGTCGCGAGCCGTTTCGTCTCGCTTTCGTGTATCACTCAACGTAGCCCGTGTGGGCGCAGAGTGAAATGAGTCGTTCGGATCAATTTAACACCACTGACTTTCCTCGATTGTCGATGGTCATAGGACCCGAACTCAGAGGTCGAACAGCCCATCGGGCGGGTCGACGGTCGTCAAGCCGTTATGGCACCTGACCACGAAGGTCACGGGAATCAGGGCGCCGGTGTCGAGCTCGAGAATGTCGTGGGCCGGGTTGTCGATGACAGCGACACACGTGCCCCTATCGACACCGTCTTGGTCGACAACTCGCGACCCGATCAAGTCATGAACCCAGAGTCCATCGCCGCTTTCAGCGTTCACTGGTTCGGCCAGCAAGACCGAATTCGTCAGCCTTTCGGCCGCCGTGCGATCGTCGATTCCCTCGAATCGAACCAACCATCGTTGTTGTTGCGGTCGCGATTCGACGACGGTCAACCACTGCGATCCGGCGAGCAACCGCCCGCCCGGGGCAAGCCGCTCGATCCGGTCGGTGATGAGCAGTACGTACACCTCACCGCGGACCCCGTGGGCGCGTCCGATGCGCCCGACTTCGCGCAAGGCGTCAGTCGACAAAGTCGACGTCGACCTCGACGCCGTCACGCGTGGCTGCGGCACGCACGACCGTGCGGATGCTCTGCGCGGTGCGACCTCGACGACCGATCACGCGGCCGAGATCACCAGGGCCGACCTTGACTTCCAGTTTCAGGCGGTTCCTGCCTTCGACCGCGTCGACCGTCACCGCGTCGGCGTCGTCGACGATCGAGCGCACGACATGGGTGAGCACCGCCGTCGCCGTAGGCGCCGGAACCTGGTTGCCGCGCTCGACTGACTCGGTGGGCAGGTCGGTGGCCGACTCGTCGGTCATTTGGCCGCTCGGGCGGCGCTGAACTCAGCCATCGCGCCCGACACTTCCAAGAGCTTCTTCACCCGTTCGGTCGGCTGGGCGCCGTCCATCAGCCACTTCACAGCCTTGGCGTTGTCGATGTTGAGCGTCGAAGGATCGGTCCGCGGGTTGTACGTGCCGACGATCTGGATGAACCGGCCGTCACGGGGCGAGCGGCTGTCGGTGGCCACGACGCGGTACTGCGGCTGCTTGGTCTTGCCAACTCGGGTGAGGCGCAGTTTCACTGCCATACGACTTCAGGGCTCCTTGCACGATAAGAACTACGAGAGGCTATCAATTGAAGTTGGGGAAGCCACTAGGCATGCCACCGAGACCGGGCATCACGCGGCCCTTCTTGCCCTTCTTCCCGCCCCGACCGAGGCCCATGCCGCCCATCTTCTTCATCATCTTCTGCATCTCGCTGAACTGCTTGACCAGCCGGTTGACATCGCCGACGGAGGTGCCGCTGCCGTTGGCGATGCGCGTACGGCGGCTGCCGTTTATCAACTCCGGTTTACGCCGTTCGAGAGGCGTCATCGAGCGGATGATCGCTTCGACGGGCTTGAGCTGGTCGTCGCCGATCTCTGCCCCCTTCAGCTCCTTGGGCATGCCCGGCATCATCCCGAGGAGGTTGCCGAGCGGGCCCATCTTCTTCAGGGCCTGCATCTGCTCGAGGAAGTCGTCGAGGGTGAACTCCCCCTCCATCATCTTCTCGGCAGCGGCCTCTGCGGCATCTTTCTCGAAGGCCTGCTCGGCCTGTTCGATGAGGCTGAGCATGTCGCCCATGCCGAGAATGCGGCCGGCCATTCGATCGGGATGGAACTGCTCGAACTCGTTGAGCTTCTCACCAGTGGATGCAAACGCGATCGGTCGACCGATGACTTCTTTGACGCTCAACGCCGCGCCGCCGCGAGCATCACCGTCGAGCTTCGACATGATCACACCGTCGATCGCCAAGGTTGCATGGAAGGCCTCGGCCACGCCGACGGCGTCTTGACCGGTCATCGCGTCGATGACGAGGAAGGTGTAGTTGGGTTGCACCGCCTGGCTGATCTGGCGAACCTGCTCCATCATGTCGGCATCGATCGACAACCGGCCGGCGGTGTCGACGATCAACACGTCGCGACCCAACCGGCGCGCCTCCTCGAGGCCACGACGGGCGGTGGCTACCGGATCGCCGGGCTCGCTGAACACCGGCACGTCGATCTGGCGGCCGAGAGTGCGCAGCTGCTCGACCGCCGCAGGACGCTGCAGGTCGGCGCCGACCATCAATGGCTGGCGACCCTGGCTCTTGAACCAACGCGCCAACTTGGCCGCGTTGGTGGTCTTGCCCGAACCCTGCAGGCCAGCCATCAGCACCACCGTGGGCGGGCGGCCGGCATACGTGATCTTGAGGGTCTCGCCGCCCAGCAGGGCGGTGAGCTCGCCGTTGACGATCTTGACGATCTGCTGACCCGGATCGAGCGCCTGGCTGAGCTTGGCGCCCACCGCCTGCTCGCGGATCCGGGCAGTCACGTTGCGGACGACTCCGACGTTGACGTCGGCCTCGAGCAGGGCCGTGCGGATCTCTTTCAGAACTTCGTCGACGTCGTCGTCGGTGAGCCGGCCCTTACCGCGGATCTTCTTGATGACGCCTTCGAGGCGGGAGGACAATGAGTCGAACATCGCCTCGCAGGCTACCGCCGGGCCTCGATCCGTCCTTAGGGCGAAGTGTTGCCCGAGCGCACCAGCGTCGTGCCCTACGGCAACACTTCCCCGGATTCGACGTGTCTGCTACTGCAGGGCTTCAGCTCGCAATCGCTGGGTCACGGCGCCGGAGCGGACGTGGACGCCGGGTCGGCGGCGGGCTCCACGACGGGCGGCACCGCGGTACCTACCGACACGTTGCCGGCGGGTGTGGTGGTGCCGGGCTCGGCGACGGGTTGCTGGATGTACTCGTCGGTAACGGCGATCACCGTGTACATGCCGCCGTCGGCAGAGCCGAACGTGTAGGCGGGAAGCAACCAGATGGTCTGGTCGGCCGCCCACACCATGGTGAGGTCGGGCTTGACGCTGTTCAGGGTCACCGTGACCGGCTCGGTGCTGATCGGTCCGCCACAGGCGACGTCCATGTTGGTCGTGCACGGGGCGATGTCGGGTGCGATGAGGGGAAGGTCGTCACTGGCTCGACTGGTGACCGCGGGTGCGGTCTCCGGCGTCGCCGCGCCGCTGTTGGCCCTCATCACGCCGGTGTCGAGTGCGCCGAAGTACTGGTTCTGCTGCGTCTTCAGCCGCTCGAGACCTGCGGCCGCGCCGATGGTGGGATAGTCGGCGCCGCGCTGTGGGGTGGCCAGTGATCCCGATGCGTACGTGACGGAACCGTTCTCGCCGAAACCGACCGAGAGGGTGATCGGAGCCTTCATGCCGTCGAGCACGAGCGAGGCGGTGACGCTGGCGTTCCACTCATCGGCGTACGGCTCGTCGAACTGGTAGGAGCTGACGTCGTACCCCCAAGAAGCGAAGAGGTCTTTGGCCTTGGCGAGCGCCTCTTCCTTGGTGGGCACACCCGCGGGAGGTTGCGGTGTCGGGCAGTCGGGCACTGGGATGTCGGCCACGGGAACCGTGCCGGGAGGCGTGGCATCGGTAGCCGGTCCCGCGGGGACCGCAACAGCGGTGGCTGTCCCCGAGACCGCAGCATCGCCGGACCCGATCGCCGGTGCCGTTCCGGGAACCGCGCAGCCGACACCGGCAGCGGACGGGGTGCCGCTCAACCACCAGCTGAGCATGCCGTCGGAGCCGACGGACAGAACCGGGCTGCTGTAGTCCTCAGGCCCGACGGCCCACCCTCCACCTTGTTCGGTCGGAAGGGTACGGACGTCGCCTGAGATGCCGAACGCAGCGGCGAGCTTGGCGATTCTGTCGAGGTCGGGCTGCTGCCCTGCGGCGAAGAACCACGAGGCCGCCGAGTCGGCGAGTGCCGGCAGCTCACCGTCGTACACGAACTCGGTCGGGGCCATCGCTGCGATCTTCGAATCGGCGACGCCGGCCGTGGCAGCGGCCGGGGCCGACTCTGCGCCGTCACGAGACGCACCTGAGGCGAGCTGGATGACCTTCGGTTTGCTGGCGAGCGGCGCCGTGGTGCCGGGGTCGCCACATGCGGAGATCCCGAAGGCGAACACGATGGCGACGAGGGCAAGACGGCGTGAACGGATCATCATGTCCTTTCGACGTTTGGACGTGTCATCTTGGTTCCCCGACGATCAATCTTCTTTGACGAGCGCATCGATGAACTCGTCGGGGTCGAACGCAACCAGGTCACCGATGGTTTCGCCGAGGCCTACGAGCTTCACCGGCAGGCCGAGCTCGGTCTCGATCGCGAAGACGATGCCGCCCCTGGCCGAGCCGTCGAGCTTGGTGAGGACGACGCCGGTGACTCCGACCCCATCCGTCATTGTCGCGTCGCCGAACTCGCGCGCCTGGGCCAGGCCGTTCTGGCCCGTCGTCGCATCGATCACGAGCAGCACTTCCGTCACTCGGCCGGCGCCCTTGGCGGCGACTCGACGAACCTTGCGGAGCTCTTCCATCAGGTTCGTCTTCGTGTGCAAACGGCCGGCGGTGTCGCCGAGCACTAGATCGACGTTGCGAGCCGTGGCCCGCTCGATCGCGTCGAAGATGACGGCGCTCGGATCGCCGCCCTCGTTACCTCGTACGATCTCGGCCCCGCTGCGCTCGGCCCAAGTACCCAGCTGCTCGACGGCGGCGGCGCGGAACGTGTCGCCGGCGGCCATGAGCACCGATCGCCCGAGGGCCGCTTGCTGTGCTCCGACCTTTCCGATCGTGGTGGTCTTGCCAACGCCGTTCACACCCACGAACAACCAGACGTTCGGGCCCCCGGGCGTATCGTCGAAGTGCAGCGACCTGTCTGCGCCGCTCAGACGATCGACCATCTCGGCCTGCAGGGCGTCGAGCAGTTCGTTCGGCTCGGTGATCTCCTTCGCCTTCACCTTGGAGCGAAGGCCGCCGAGCAGATCGTCGGTGACACGTACTCCGACGTCGGCACGGAGCAATGCCTCTTCCAGGTCGTCCCACGTCTGCTGCGTGATGCCACTTCGGGCACGGATGCCGAGCAACGTGCCGGCCAAGGCGCTGCGCGCCTTCGACATCCGACTGCGAAAGGTGGCACGTTCCGGCTCCACCTCGATGGTTGCGGCGGGTGCGCGAGTGTGCGGTGCAGCCGGCGTGCGTCGGCGGTTGACGAGCACCACGCCCAGGCCGACGACGAGGACAACAGCGATGAGAACGAGATAGATCCACGGCATGACGCGATCACGCTATCGGGGAGGTTTCAGCGGGTGCCGCCTGTGAGGGGTCCGTCATCGGTGGTCAGGCGCTGCGCGACCCACACCGGGAGGATCGACATCAGCATCACGGCCGTGGCGACGACGGTGACGATCGGTTGCTGCTCGCCGCGACTCAGGTTGCGGAAGATCCAGATCGGCAAGGTCTCCAACCCGGCACCCGCGGTGAAGGTGGTGACGACGATCTCGTCGAAGCTCAGACCGAATGCCAACAATCCCCCGGCAAGCAGTGCGGTGCGCAGCAACGGAAACGTCACGTAGCGGAACGTCTGGAAAGATCGTGCCCCGAGATCGGCCGACGCCTCCTCGAGGTTCGGAGACAGACGGCGGAAGCGGGCGAGCAGGTTGTTGTAGAGCACGACGATGCAGAAGGTCGCGTGGGCGATGATCAGCGTCAGAAAGCCGAACTCGAGACCTGCTTGTCGGAACGCGGCGTTGAGGGCGATGCCCGTGACGATTCCCGGCAGGGCGATCGGCAGCACGATCATGAGGTTCAGCGATTCCCGGCCGAAGAACCTGAACCGATGGACGGCAAGTGCGGCCAACAGGCCGAGGACGAGAGCGATCGCTGTAGCACCGCTTGCAGTCTTCAAACTGGCGATCAAGGCGTCGCGTGCCCCCGAGCTGTGCAGCGCCGCATGCCACCAGTGCAGTGTGAACCCCTTCGGGGGCCACGACAGCGAGCTCACGGTGTTGAAGGACAGCACGGCGATGACGGCCAGCGGAAGGTAGAGGAACGCCAGCACCAGCCCGGTCATGCCTCCGAACACCATGCGCACGCGGCGGGTGAACTGCATCAGAGGTTCTCCAATGCCCCGGTGCGGCGTATGCCGAGGATGTAGGCGACCATCACGATCACGGGCACGACGGCGAACGCCGAAGCGAACGGAAGGTCGGCGGAGAAGTTGTCGTACACGACCGAACCGATCACCTGTGTCTTGCCACCGACGAGATCTACGGCGATGTAGTCACCCAGCGACAGCGAGAACGTGAAGACCGACCCAGCGACGATCGAGGGAACCAGCAACGGCATCACCACCTTGCGGAACGTGAAACCGAAGTGCGCGCCGAGATCGCTCGACGCGTCGAGCAGCGAATCCGGCAGACGCTCGAGACCCGAGTAGATCGGGATGATCATGTACGGCAGCCACAGGTAGGCCAGCACGATGATCAGGCCGATCTCGCCGTAGTTGGGACTGGCGCCGAACGTCTTGTCGAGCACGCCTCCGGGCGCGCCGATGATCGCCCGCCAGGCGAACGCCTTGACCAAGTACGAGGCCCACAGCGGAACCAGTACTGCGGCGACTAGCAGCCGCCGCCATCGTGGCGAGATCATCTTGGCGATGAAGAATGCGATCGGAAGCGCGAGCACCACATCGACGACCGTCACCACGGCGGCGATCTTGATGGTGCGCACCGCGATGTCGAGGTAGACGGACCTGTCGATCAAGGTCCGGTAGTTCTGCACCCCGATGACCTTGTCGATGCCGCTGCCGTCTTCGTTGAGGCGATACAGCGACGTGAGGAACAACGACAGCAGTGAGCCGATGTACAGCACCAGCATCCAGGCCGCGGGCGCGCCGATCAACGAGATCAAACGCGCCCGCGGATGACGGTGCAGCCAGCGCGATGCCGACTGCAGCCGAATCGGGCTCAGCCCTTGATCTCGGTCCAGGCCTTGATCCAGTCGGAGAAGGGCACGCAGTCACTTCCCTTGCCGTTGAGGCACTCCTTGCGCGGAGTCGCCCAGAACGAGATCGACTTGGCGAATGCCTCGTCGGTTGCCTTGAAGACCTGGCAATGCGTGGCGTCTCCGAACTGGGTGGCGATCTGATCGCACGCCTTCGGGTTGGCCGGGGCTTCGCCGAAGTAGTAGGCCACCTGGGCCTGCACCTCGGGGCTGGTGATGTAGTCCATCCACATGTACATGCAGTTGGGGTGTGCGGCCTTCGACGACACCATCCAGGTGTCGCTCCACCCCGTCGAGCCCTCCTTGGGAATGGTCGTCTTCAGCTTGTCGGTGTTGCTGGCGAGGTTCTTGATGACCTGCCAGGTGGTGCCGATGACTGTCGTGCCCTGTTCGAACGCGCTCTGGGTCTTCGTGTAGTCGTTCCAGTACTCGCCGATGATCGAATGCTGGTCCTTCAACAGTGCAACGGCTGCGTCGAACTGCTTCTGGTTCAGCGAGTACGGGTCGTCGATGCCGAGGTCGGGTTGCGCGGTCTTGAGAAACAACGCCGCGTCGGCGATGTAGATCGGAGCGTCGTATGCGGTGACCTTGCCCTTGTAGGGAGAGTTCTTGTCGAACACGACGCTCCACGAGTCGGGATCGGTGGTGACGACGTCGGTGTTCCACATCAGGTAGTTGGCGCCCCAGCCGTGGGGAATGCCGTAATTCTTGCCGCCACTCGAGTTGTAGTGCTGATCCTTGAGGAATGGCGAGATGTCGGCGTAGTTCTTGATGAGCGACGTGTTGACCGGGGCAACGAGGCCGGCGTCGATCAGGCGCACGCTGGAGTCGCCCGACGCCGACACGCCGTCGTATTGGCCGGTGCTCATCAGTTGGAACATCTCGTCGGACGTTGCCGCGATCTTCGACTTGACCACGCATCCCGTCTTGTCCTGGAAGGGTTTGACCCAGTTGAACGCGGGATCCGTACTGCCGTCCTCGGCGTAACCGGCCCAGACGATCAGGTTGAGCGCCTTCTCGCCGGTACCGATCGAGGTCAGCGCTTCACCGCCGGACGACTTGCTGTCGGAGCCGCAAGCCGACGCAACCAGCGTCACTGCTGCCACGACACCGAGGAATCGTGCTGTCTTCATGAGTCTCCCCCTTTGGAGATGTCTGTGTTGGCGACGGGAAGGGCCGCACTGCGCGGCCATGCCAGGCGGACGTTCCCACCGATGGCGACTCCAGCGAGCCCGTCGCTCGGCACGCTGGCGATCATGGAGGCGCCGTCGCCGAGTTGTACTCGCACCCGGCAGTCTGCTCCGAGGTATTGGATGTCGCTGACCACTCCCGCAACCGCGATCTCATCATCACCGATCTCGCCGTGCAGAAGGCGAAGTCGCTCCGGCCGGATCGAATGTGGTTCGGAGACGCCGAGCAATTGCTGCGATCGTTCCGTGCTGAGCACGTTCGACGTGCCCACGAAACCGGCGACGAATGCCGTGGCAGGGTGCTCGTAGATCTCACGTGGTGTTCCGACCTGTTCGATGCGACCCTGGTTGAACACAGCGATGCGATTGCTCATCGACAACGCCTCTCCCTGGTCGTGGGTGACGAACACGAAGGTGATGCCGACCTCGTGCTGGATCGACTTCAACTCGACCTGCATCTCTTCGCGGAACTTCAGATCCAGCGCGCCGAGTGGCTCGTCGAGCAGGAGCACCTTGGGATGGTTCACCAAGGCTCTGGCCAAGGCGATGCGCTGTCGTTGGCCACCACTCAACTGGTTCGGCCGGCGCTCGCCGTAGTCGGCGAGGCGAACCGCCTCGAGCATCTCGTAGGCACGCCGTCGACGATCGGTCTTGGCGATCTTCTTCACCTTCAGGCCGTACTCGATGTTCTCCAACACGCTCATGTGCGGGAACAGCGCGTAGTCCTGGAAGACCGTGTTGACATCGCGGTCGTACGGAGCCAGTTGGCTGACGTCGCTGCCCTCGAGCAGAACGGCCCCGCCTGTGGGCAGCTCGAACCCGGCGATCATGCGCAGCACGGTGGTCTTGCCACTACCCGACGGGCCGAGCAAGGAGAAGAACTCGCCTTCGTAGATCTTCAGATCGATGTCGTCGACGGCGACGACTTCCCCGTAGTTCTTGCGCAGCCGGACAAGCTGGATCGCAGGCGTGAGACGACGCGATTCGTCGTCTCTCGTGCCGATTGCCACGGCTTCACTCACGATTCCCTGCCACTCCCCCGGTTTTCGTTGCAACCCGACCCGAACGACGTTAGTCGCTCCCCGATCGGGCTCTGACCATCAGGTGGCAGCCGAGACCCGCTCGGTGACCACCTTGGAGGACCCGCCAGGTTGCATCGTGACCCCGAGCAGACTGTCGCCGGCCTCCATCGTCCGCTTCTGGTGACTGACGACGAGCAGCTGCGCTTCCTGGCGAAACTCGTGGATGAGGCCGAGGAAACGGTGCAGGTTGACGTCGTCGAGCGCAGCTTCCACCTCGTCCATCACGTAGAACGGTGACGGTCGGCTTCGGAACACGGCGAACAGGTACGCGAGGGCCGTGAGCGAACGCTCGCCGCCCGACAGCAGCGACAACTTCTTCACGTTCTTGCCACTCGGTTTGGCTTCGACTTCGATGCCGGTGTTGAGCAGATCATCGGGATCGGTCAACACGAGTGCACCGAACCCACCGGGGAAGAGCATCGCGAACAGTTGCGTGAAGTGGCGACTGACGTCGTCGAAGGCCGCGGAGAACACGGACTGGATCTCGAGATCGACAGCTTTGATGACACGCATGAGATCGCGGCGAGTGTTGCGCACGTCTTCCAGTTGCGTCTCCAGAAACGTGTGGCGCGCCTGCAGTTCGTTGAACTCCTCCAGTGCCAACGGATTGATCGGGCCCATGAGGCGAAGCTCGCGCTCCAAGTCGCGGACGCGAGCAGCCGCGCTGACGCCCTCGGGTAGCGGCGGTGCAACGGCGATCTCGGCGGCCTCAGGCTCCAGGTCGTGATCACGTCGCACCGCTTCGACGACGCCCTCCAGACGCATCCGAACCTCGGCCTCGTCGATCTCGACACGCCGAGATCGCTCGCGGCCCTCATCGAGTGCCTTCTCCGCGGCAGTGCGTCGACGACGAAGATCGTCGAGGCGTTGGGCGATGCCACGCACCTCATCACTCTGCTTGCGGCGGATCTCAAGCAGCTCGTCGTGACGGGCCTCGATCACGTGACGATGACCGTCGACCATTGTGGCCAGGGCCTCGACGGCGCCCAAGGCCTGCTCGACCTCATGGCGCCGCTGCCCGGCCTGAGCGCGGGCCTCGACGTCGGCCTCGAGGCGTCGTTCGGTCTCGTGCAGTCGGCGCTCGAGAAACTGCTGGCGCTCGTGCAAGCCGGCGTTGCGCACCTCCAGATCCTGGCGGCGATAGGCCAGCTGAGCGGCTCGGGCTTCGAGCCGGGCCCGTGTCTCGCCGCGCGACTTGGCGGCCTCGGCCTCGGCCGCCTCCCCCGCCTCGAGCTCCGGCACGAGCGCCTCGAGTTCGGCGATTCGTTCTCGTTCGCGACGCAACCGCTCGGATGCATCGGCGAGCGTGTGCGCCAACGTCTCGAGCTCGGCCTGCGCGTCGCGCCGCGCGCCTTGAGTGCGCGCCAACGCATCGGAGCTCGCCGAGAACCCCGCGTCATGAGCATCGAGCTGCGCGCTCGACTCCGCCTCGCGACGACGTGCGTCGTGCAACGCGCTCATACTCACCTGCTCGATGTTGATGCAGCGTTCCAGCTCGGCGGTGGCAATCCCGAGCCGCTCCTGGGCCTCTTCGAGAGCCGATGCGGTTGCGCCGCCGCCGGCCGAACCCACCCGCCAGCCGGACGGACCGAAGCGATCGCCGTCGTCGGTGACGACCACGGATTGCGGATTCCTGAGTGCAGCATCGATTCCTTCCGTCCACGTCGGCACGCACACCGCTGACCCGATGATCGCGTCCAACAACTGCGGCACGCCGTCGTGGTTGCTGTGAACGTGAGGGCGGACGGGAGCGCCCTGCGTGGAGGGAAGGACGGGCGAACGGTGGACCGCGCCGAGAGCAAGGACAGCACCGTGGACGTTTGCCGCGTGCAGCGATTCGAGGGCCCTGCGACCTGCCTTCGGTGACGCAACGACGACCGCTTCCAAGGCGTCGCCGAGCGCAGCCTCGACGGCAGGCTCCCAGCCCGTGTCGATCTCGATCAGATCCAGCAGCGTGCCGAGGACCTCCTCCACACCTGCCAGGTGTGCGGAGCCGGCCCGCGCCCGTGCGCCTTCAAGCGCAAGGTTGAGCGCCTCGGCCCGCGCGCCCCAGCGCGACACATCGTCGGCCGACGCCTGACGCGCTGCCACAGCCGCCTCGTGAGCCCCTTCGGCAGCGATGCGACGTGCCTCAGCGCCCTCGAGATCGGTCACCAGACCCGCCTCGACGACCTGCGCCTGTTCACACTCGACTCGTTGGCTGTCCGCGTCGGCGTCGAGGCGAGCAATTCGATCGCCCAACATCTCGTGACGGGTGCGGAACCGTTCCAGCTCCGCCGCGGCTCGATCGGCGCCGCCGCGCAGTGAGCGAAGTTCACCGCGCACCTCAGCTGCTGCACTTGCTGCCGAAGTTGTCGCGACCGCTTCGCCTGTCGCCAGTTGAGTCTCACGTTCGACCGCGAACTCCACTTCGTCGAGCGCCAGTTGCTCGGCCTCCGGGCCCAGCTGCGCCAGGTCGAGGGCAAGCTGTTGCATCTCGCCGCGGAGGCTCTCGGCATCCGCCTCCAGGTTGGCGACGACGCCGGAATCCATCAGCTGCCCGCGATCGCGTTCCATCGAACGTCGCCGCTCCACCAAGACAGCGGCAATGCCACGGGCACGCTCGCGCAGTTGCTCGACTCGAACCATCTCATCGGAGAGATCGAGATCGCCACGAGCGGTGAGCTCGCCCTCGGCCACCATGACGCCGGTGTCGAGCCCGGCCAACTCGGAGCGGAGCTCTTGTTCGGCCGAGTGGAGCGCCAGCTTCTCGCCGGCGAGCGCTGCCTGCCTGGATCGCAGCGAGGCGATCTCTCTCCCTCTGAGAAAGACCTGTAGCCCACTCAGTTCGGCGATCAGATCGCCATGCCGCCGTGCCGCCTCGGCCTGGCGTTCGAGCGGGCGGAGTTGGCGGCGAACCTCGCGCAGCAGATCCTGCACGCGCAACAGGCTCGCTTCCGTTGCATCGAGCCGACGTTCGGCTCGTTCCTTGCGCCGGCGGAACTTCAACACGCCGGCGGCCTCTTCGATGATCGAGCGGCGCTCCTCCGGCCGTGCGTTCAACACAGCGTCGATCTGGCCCTGACTGACGATCACATGCTGTTGCCGCCCGACCCCTGCGTCGCTCAACAGTTCCTGGACGTCGAGCAGGCGGCACGTGACACCGTTGATCGAGTACTCGCTCTCGCCGGTTCGGAAGAGGATTCGCGCCACCGTCACCTCGGTGAACTCGATCGGAAGCAGCCCGGCCGAGTTGTCGATCGTGAGCGAGACCTCCGCGCGACCGAGGGCGGGTCGCTTCGCCGTGCCGGCGAAGATGACATCGTCCATCTTCTGGCTGCGCACCGCGCTCGGCGCCTGCGCGCCGAGCACCCAGGCGATCGCGTCGACGACGTTCGACTTGCCGGAGCCGTTGGGACCGACGACCACGGTGACTCCAGGTTCGAGCTGGAGGGTGGTGGGGTCGGCGAACGACTTGAATCCTTTGAGGGTCAGCGACTTCAAGAACACGGCAGCCCCGACCATAGTCGGCGCACCTCCTCGCCCCAGCGAACCCCGGCAGTGCCCGTCGCCGCGACCCTCCCAACGATCTGGGTGCCGCGCTCGGCTCACCGCTCCAGGTCCGCTGGAACCAATGGCACCCCAATCGTGAGGCTCGGGCCTCCCCGAAGGATCTGGGCGCCACTTTGGATTCGCGACCCCAGATCACGGCAGATGTCTGGCACCCGGATCGTGGCGCGGTGGGTTCGAACGATGGGCGATCAGAACGTCCGGTGACCAGGTGGTGAGCGCCGCCTCGATGCGACGGGCCACAGCGCGCGGGCTGCTGATCATCATCCTCCAGGTCACCCTGACGGTGATGAACCCTTTGGCGAGAAGGTCGACGTCGCGAAATCGGTCGTACTCGAACTGCTCTCGGTCGAGACCGTGCGAGCTCCACCCATCGCATTCGATCACCACACAGCTGCCGACGACGTGGAAGTCAACCTCGTAGCCACCGACGATCGAGTGAAACTCGGCGGAAGGCAGGTCGAACGCAGCGAGGATCTCGCCCATCAACGCCTCGAGGTCGCTGTCGACCGGCTTCTCGCCGATGGACCACCGTTCGAGCGCCTCGCGGAGCGCCACCACCCCATGTCGCCACACCGGTCGCAGTTGCACGAGATCGCGCGGCTTGTGCACCACTACCTGAATGATGCGAGACCGCCGTTGCCTACCAGGGAGAATGATGTCGACAGGATCGTCGTCGGGTCGGTCGGCTCCCCACAACAGGGCCACGAACGATGCGATGCAATCGCGTCTCGTCCAGCGCCGAGGACTGCGGCCTGAATTCGCATCTCGCGGGTGATCGCGGCCCCGTACAACCTGGCCACGTCGCGATGGCGCAACTCCATGTCTCCGAGGGCCGCGTTCCACTCGCGGCGCGTGAGGCCGGACTCCTCGAACGGCAGGAGGCCCCGATGAAGCCGGGCATATCGGTCAACACGCTGCAGGTCCACACCCACTGATGCACAGCCGACCACGCAGAGCGGACGTGGATCGCAACCCTCACCGATCTGGTTGCCAACGGCGGTTCACCGCGCCCTCGTCATCGGGAAAAGTGGCGCCCAGATCGCAAGGGTCGGGGGCGGGGGCGAGGTGGGGGGCGGGGGCGGGCGCGAGTACTCAGCGCTGGCAGCGGGGGCAGAAGCAGGTGGAGCGGCCACCGGAGACCATTCGTACGATCATCGACTTTCCGCAGGTGAGGCAGCGTTGGCCGGCGCGGTCGTACACGCGGTGGTCGAGCTGGAAGCTGCCTCCATCTCCCATCACGTCGACGTACTGGGTGTCGGACAACGTGCTTCCGCCGGCCTGGATGGCAGACTCGAGGATCGAATGAATCGCCGCATGCAGGCGACGAACGTCGGCCGGCTTCAGGGTGTTGGCCAACCGACCGGGGCGCAGACGCGCTCGGTGGAGGATCTCGTCGCAATAGATGTTGCCGATTCCGGCGATCACGTGCTGATCGAGCAGGAGTGGCTTCAGCTGTCGTGCTCGACCCCGGACGATCGCACCCAGCTCGGCGACCGATAGGCCATCGGCTATCGGATCTACCCCCATTCGGGCGAGCTCGGGGACCTCGATGGCAATGCGGTCCGGATCGAACACGACCATCTCGCCAAACGTGCGCGGGTCGATGAACCACAGCTCTTCGGCGGGCTCGCCGGCGAGATGCAGGACGACGTGGGTGTGGTTCGGTCGCGGTGCACCGGCTTTGCCGACCAGCACACGTCCACTCATGCGCAAGTGGATCATCAGCGCATCGCCGGTGTCGAGCGAGCACACGATGTACTTGCCGCGGCGGCCGATCGACGTGATGGTCGCGCCAGTGAGGCCGTCGATCAATGCCCGACGAGAAGTACGTCGCACGGTTCGCTCGCGGCCGACCTCGACTCGTTCGATGCGGCGACCGACGACGAACCCGACCATTCCTCGCCGAACGGTTTCGACCTCGGGCAATTCGGGCAACGCCTACTCCAAGGCAGAGAGGGCGTCGTAGGCCTCTGATGCCGCTTGTTGCTCGGCGAGCTTCTTCGACTTTCCCTGGCCCGCCCCGAGTGCGTTGCCGGCGACCAGCACCGTCGCCTTGAACGTCTTGGAGTGATCCGGACCCGACTCGGTCAACAGGTACACCGGCGCCGCGTCGTACAGGCGGGCGGTGAGCTCCTGCAAGACCGTCTTGTGGTCGAGGCGGTCGAGTCGACCCGCCGCGTCGTCCAGACGCTCGCTGAACAGCCGGGCGACCAACGCCTTGGCGGGCTCGACCCCACCGTCGAGATACACGGCGCCCAACACGGCTTCGAATGCGTCCGACAGGATCGATGGCTTCTGGCGGCCCCCTGCGGCATCCTCTCCCTTGCCGAGCAAGAGCCATTCGCCGAGCCCGATCCCTTCGGCAACGTCCGCCAGTGCCGTGGCATTCACCACGCTCTTGCGCAGATCGGTGAGCTTGCCTTCGGGAAGATCGCCGTGCCGCCGATAGGCGATCTCGGCAACAACCCAACCGAGCACCGCGTCGCCGAGGAACTCGAGGCGTTCGTTCGACGGCTGACCACCCACCTCAGCGCACCACGACCGATGGGCCAAGGCTCGTCTCAACAAGGTCTCGTCGGCGAACTCGTACCCGAGCCTCCGGCTCAGTGTTCCGAGTCCCTCGGCGGCGATGTCGGTTGCGCTCACGCTTCCCGGACGCGGTCGTAGACGTAGTCGACCGCGTCGCGGACCGTCTTCAGGTCGATGAGATCCTCGTCTTCGATTCTGAAGCCGACGGAGCGCTCGCTGAGGTCTTCTTCGAGCGCTTCCACCAACTCGATCAGGGCGAGCGAATCGGCATCGAGGTCGTCGACGAACGACTGACCTTCGGTGATGGTCGATGGTTCGATCTCGAGAATGTCGGCGAGATTGGCACGGACGATCTTGAACACTTCGCTTCGATCGAGCGGGCCCTCTTCGACGTCGGACTCGGCAGGCACGGGTGAACACTCCTCAGGTGTCGTCAGCAGCGCGGCAGCCTAGCCCGTGAACCACACGACTGTGTGGACGCGCCGCGCCTAGACGTGCAAGGCCACGGCAGCGCGAATCTCGTCGACGAGTCGATGTTCGACCATCTCGTGGGCGAGTTTGATGGCGTTGACGATGGCTTTCGAGTTCGACGAGCCGTGGCTGATGATGCACACCCCGTCGACGCCGAGCAGTACGGCGCCGCCGTACGTATCCGGGCTGACCTGCTCGTAGAGCGGCAGCAGGGCCGGCAACAACGCGTCGGCGTGAGGCTTGTAGTGCTCTTCCGCGGCGAACGCTTGGAGAAGCGCAGTGAGGATGACGCGCAGTCCGCCTTCCAGGGCCTTCAGCACGACGTTGCCCGTGAAACCGTCGGTGACGATGACGTCGGCAGTCTTCTTCATCACATCGCGACCCTCGACGTTGCCGACGAAGTCGATCCCCGGCGCCTTCGACAGCAGCTCGTAGGCCTGCTTGCGAAGGGTGTCGCCCTTGCCGGGCTCCTCGCCGATCGACAGCAGACCGACCGAAGGGCTGTCGATCCCGAACCGATGACGGGCGTAGACCGATCCCATCTGGCCGAACTGCACCAACCACTCCGGCTGAACCTCGGCGTTGGCACCGGCATCGAGGAGGATGTTGGGGCTGAAGCCAGGAACAGGGATCGGTGTGGCGATGGCCGGGCGGCTGACTCCTTTGATGCGACCCATCCGCAACAGCGCCGAGGCCATGGTTGCACCCGTGTTGCCGGCGGAGACCATTGCCGACGCCTTGCCGTCGCGCACGGCCTCGGCGGCGCGAACGAGCGTGGAATCCTTCTTGCGGCGTACTCCTTGCGCGGCGTCGTCGTCCATGGCGATGACTTCGGAGGCTTCGATCAGGTCGAGCGCGCCGCGGCCTTCGAGGTCGGCCGGGCCGACCAGCACAACGGGTATGCCAAGCACTGCTGCGGCATGGGCACCGGCAACGATCTCGCCAGGCGACCGATCACCGCCCATCGCGTCGACTGCGATCGGCAACATCGAGGAAATGAGAATCAGCCGACGTCGACGGCTACGCGGTCTTTGTACCAACCGCAGGCAGGGCACACCGTGTGGGGCAACTTGGCCGCGGCACAACGTGGGCAGACGCTGCGCGGCGGAGCCGACAGCTTCCACGCGGCAGCCCGATGGCTACGCGACTTCGACTTCGACTTCTTCTTCTTGGGAACGGCCACAGCAGTCTTTCCTTGACGAAACGAGCTACGAGAGGTTAGCGGGAGCCGCAGCTGTTGCGGCTATTGGTCAGGCAGAATTGCCTTGAGCTGGCTCAACGCGTCCCACCGGGGATCGGTGACGGCGACGAGGCAGTCGCAGGTGGTGACGTTGCGGTCGATCCCGCAAGTCGGGCACAATCCCGCGCAGTCCTGTCGGCAAACCGGCGCAATGGGGGCATCGAGCAGGAGGTTTTCGCGGATCATCGGCACCAGGTCGAGCTGATCGTCGGTGATCTCGAATGCGTCGGGATCGGTGAGCACCAGCTGGTACAACTCGTGAACCTCGGTGACCACCTCGCCGGCCGCGGGAGCAAGGCACCTCCGGCAAGAGTCGGCCCAGGGAGCGCACAGTTCGCCATCGACGACGATGCCGTCGCCGAGCGACTCCAATCGCAACGACACAGCAATCGTCGCCGCGGGATCGAACCGGCGATCGGCAATGCCCAGATCGGCAACGGTCGGCTGCAGGACGAGACGCCGTTCGGAGCCCGGCCGGCGCAACAGCTCGGCGGCATTGATGAGCAGCGGCTTGAACATGCCGGCCAGGATAACGGCGGAGTCGCGTCAGCGATCTTGGTCGAAAAAGCCCTTGGTCGGGTCTTCTTCCTCGACGGCTTCTTCCAGCCGATGCGCGCCGATCGACAGGCGCGATCGCCCGGCGTGGACGGTCTTCTGCAGCCTGTCGAGGAGGATCTCGAAGCTTCCCAGCCGCTGATCGAGGAAGTCCTCGGTTTCGTGGCGCAAGCGGCGCGAGTCGGCATCGGCGGCTTCACTGATCTGTCGTGCGCGCTGCTCGGCGGCCCTGACCACTTCGGTGCGTTGCACCATCCGCTCGGCCTGCACCCGTGCCGCCTCGAGCAGTTCGTCGGCCTCTCGGCGCGTCTTCGACACGAACTCTTGGCGTTCCTTGATCATCCACCGCGCCTGGCGCATCTCTTCGGGCAGGCGGTGCAACGACTCTTCCAGCAGTTCGATGATCTCATCGCGGTCGATGCGCGGCGACGACGACAACGGCATGGTCGGTGCGGAAGCGATGATGTCGATTGCCCGCCGAAGGAGTGCCTCGGCGTCGCCGACGTAACCGTTCGTGCTGCGCACGAACGCATCGGAGTCGTCGAATTCCTCGCCCTCTTCGAACTCGTCGTGGTCGTCGTCGTAGGTCATTTCCGCTGCCAAGATACGGCTCAAAACACTTCGTCGCGTGGATGCACCCGAGACAACTGCGCGGCGACAGGCGGCGGTACGAGTGCCGAGACATCGCCGCCGTAGTGAGCGATCTCACGAATGAAGCGACTGCTGATCGAGACCAATGCCGGCTTGCAGGGCAGATACACGGTACGCACCCCGCTGACGGCATGGTTGGTGTGTGCCATCTGCTGTTCGACCTCGAAATCACCGCCCGTGCGCAGACCCTTGACGATGAACGCCGCGGCGACCTCGCGGGCCGCGTCGACCGCCAGGCCACCGAAGGCGATCACCTTGACCGACGGCATGTAGGCGATGCTGTTGCGGATCATCTCGACTCGCTCGTCGAGGGTGAACATTCCGCTTGGCTTGGTGGGGTTGTGCATCACCCCAACGACGACTTCGCCGAACAACGCCACCGATTGCTCGATCACGTCGAGGTGACCGAGGTGGAATGGGTCGAAACTGCCGGGATACAGCACGGTGGTCATCGGAGGCGTCGTTCTCATGGCCATGCGCCGGTTCACGCTACTCGTTCGAGCTGAGTCACCCAGGTCCGGCCGTAGCGCCTCGCCTTCACGAGATCCCAACCTGACGGTGGTTCGACCTCGTGCCCGGCCTCGGCCACCACGTACGGCACCTGCAGCAAGCCGAGCAGTTGACCCCATCCGTCGAACTCGTAGGGAGGGTCGATCAGAGCGAGGTCGATGCCGCGGAGAGCCGGTACCCAAGCCGGCACATCGGACGTCACGATGGTCGCTCGATCAGTCAAACCGAGCGCGGAGATGTTCGCCCGCAGCGCTTGTAGCGCGGCGCGGTCACGCTCGACGAACACACAGGTCGCAGCGCCTCGTGACAACGCCTCGATGCCCAGCGCACCCGATCCGGCGAAGAGATCCACGACCGTTGCTCCATCGATGCGCCCGGCACTGTCGAGGGAGTTGAACACGGCCTGTCGCACCTTGTCGGTCGTCGGTCGCGTGGCCAGGCCGGCGGGCACAGCCAGCTTGCGACCCCCGAACTCGCCTGA
Source organism: Ilumatobacteraceae bacterium (assembly GCA_963720775.1). Classification (GTDB taxonomy): domain Bacteria; phylum Actinomycetota; class Acidimicrobiia; order Acidimicrobiales; family Ilumatobacteraceae; genus JAENVT01. The sequence goes on from CAVRGR010000004.1 coordinate 85,893, forward strand.
CACAACCCGGATCACGGCCCGACTCCCACCACCACCTCGCCGGCGATCACGACGCTGTCGAGGATCGGAGCGCCGACCGCCAGGCAGATCTCGTCGGGGTGTTCGCAGTCGAGGATCAGCAGATCACCACGCTTGCCGAGGTCGAGCGAGCCGCACGATGACTGCAGGCCGAGGCTGTACGCGGCATTGAGTGTGGCCCCGACGATCACCTCCGCAGGCGTCATCCGAAACCATGGCGCCGCCGTGGCCACGGTGTTGAGCAGCGAGCTGGCGTGGATCGAGGAGCAGTAGTCGGTAGCGACGGCGACGGGAACTTCGTTCTCGATGAACAAGCGGGCGTTGGCACGCTGACTGGTCATGTAGATCAGTTCCGCCATCGGGAGCATCACCGCGATCGTGTCGGCGCGGCCAACCTCGCGGATCTCCTCGGGCGATGTGTACGTGAGGTGCTCGGCGGAGACGGCACCACCTTCGACCGCGGTGCGCCAGCCCTGCGACGGCGCCCATGCATCGGCATGGACCCGCACGGGCAGGCCGAGCTCGCTGCTGCGGCGCATCAGTCGGAGCGCCTGATCGGGTGTGAAGTAGCCCTGCTCGACGGTGACGTCCTGGAACTTGGCGATGCCTTGTCGAACCACCGCCGGGAGCATCTCGTCCTCGATGAGGTCGGTGTATCGCTCGGCTCGGTCTGCGGCGGCGCTGTTGACGTCGCCATCGAGGTCGCGTGGTACGACGTGAGCGCCGAGAAAGGTGATGGCCAGCTCCATCGGCGTCAGTGATCTCGCCCGTTGCAGCAGTTCGAGTTGGCGCAGTTCTTCGGAAACGGTGAGGCCGTACCCGGACTTCACCTCCAACGTGGTGACACCTCCAGACATGATTCGCCGCAGAGCCGTGGTGAGCCGGGCCAGGAGCTCGTCGTCACCGGCCTCACGGGTGGCCACGACGCTCGACCAGATGCCCCCACCCCGTGCGGCGACCTCGGCCAACGATGCGCCGGCGAGACGCTCGGCGTATTCGTGATGGCGGTCGCCGGCAAACAACGGGTGGCTGTGGCACTCGACCAGGCCCGGCAGCACGCACCTTCCGCGCCCGTCGATGGTCGCTACACCGTCATCGGCGTGAGCTGACAGCACCTCGTCGGTGGTGCCGACCGCCACGATGATCCCGCCTCGGATGGCTATGGCCGCGTCGACGACGATGCCGAGGTCGCCCTGCGTCTCGCCCCGGCGGGCGATGCCCTCGTCGTCGACTCGAGCAAGCGTTGACGCGTGGACGACGTTGAGATCTCTCATTGACAGAACTCGCGTATGAGCTGCTCGTAGACATCGACAGCCTGCAGGTACTGGGCTTCGAGCACGTATTCATCGGGGAAGTTGTACGGCGGGTCGCCAGGGCCGAAGTTGACGCCATCGACGCCGAACTGTCGCAATGCGACGAGATCGCACCAGAACGGCACCCCCCGGTAGACCGGGTTCGCCCCGGTGACGGTTCGCACCGCTTCGTCGAGCGACTGCACGATCGGCGCATCTGCAGCGATCTCGTAGGGGTGACGTGGACCCGACAGCCAGTGCTCGCTGAACTCGACGACAGCATCGATGCGCGAATCGACCGTTGTGCGCAGTCGCTCGACCATCTCCTCGACCTGCCGCTTCACGTCGTGCGGATCCTGGCTGGGCAGCAACCGGATGTCGAGGGTGACCGTGCAGCGATCAGGTACCTGGTTGTGCTTCGTGCCACCACTGATCGTGCCGATGTTGAGGATGGGCCCACCGGGCAGCAGCGGATGCGGCTCGTACGGCAACGTCGATTCGAGCTCGCGCAAGCCGGCAAGGATCGGCTCCATCGTCTCGATGGCGTTGACGCCGAGATGCTTGTACGTCGTGTGGGCCTGCCGGCCTTTGGTGGTGATCTTCAGATACGCGGCGCCGCGGTGGGCGATGCCGATCGTGTTGCTCGACGGCTCGCAATCGATCGCCGCGTCTCCCACAAAGCCGGCGGCGCACAGCGAGCGCGTGCCGACTCCCCCCTCGAAGTGGCACGAGACACCCTGGAAGACCACGTCACCGCCCAAACGCCGGCCGCCCGCGGCGATGCGGCGGACGGCGGCGGCTGCTGCGGCGGTTCCGGCCTTCATGTCGGCGATGCCGGCGCCGTAGACCTTGCCGTCTTCCAATGCCGAATCGAATGGGTTTCGCGTCCAGTCCTCGCTGAGCTCGTAGATGTCGAGGTGGCCGTTGAGCACCAGGGACCGGCCCTGTCCCGTGCCGTTCAGACGGGCGCCGACCGATGGCCGGTCAGGCCGTGACTCGACGAGTTGAACCTCGTCACAGCCCCATGCCGTGAGTTGACCGGCGAGGAACTCGGCGAGTTCCTTCTCGTTGCCCCAGATCGAATCGATCGAACACACTTCGATCAACAGCGCTGTGTCGTCGTGCACCTCACGCTCCTGCGGCGGACTGGTCGAACGGTGTCGAACCGCTGCGGGCCTTCTTGGCAGAGAACCCCTTCCCCATCGCCATGTCGGCAAGTCGTTGTACATACAGATCGTCGCGAAAGTGCAATGTGAACGTTCGCGCGTCGCGCATCATCTGACCGAGTGGATATCGCTCGTGTGCGGCGCGCGCTCCGACGATGTCGAAGCCTTGGAACGGGATCTCCAGAACCGCGTTCTTCGCGAGATGCATGGTGCGGATCGCGTCGGCTTCGCACTCGTCGGGATCATCCCCACGGTCGAGCCTGGCCGCGGTCGACCGCAACGCACTGCGGGCTGCGAACAGCTGCGCGTCCATCCTGCCGAGTCGCACCTTGACGGCCTCCGAGCCGCTGAGGTCCGGCCGGGTGGCCACGTACGCGGCGATGAAATCGAACGCGCCTTGCGCCGTGCCGAGATGGTTCGAGGCATAACCGCATGAGAACGTCCGCGGATCGTTGTCGATCCATCCACCCGGCATGCCGACCATGTGGTCGTCGGGCACGAAGACGTTGTCGAACGCGACGCTGCACGAGACGGTCGAACGCATGCCGAGCATGTGCCAGTCGTCGAGCATGCTGACACCGGGGGCGTCGGCCGGCACCACGGCGAACACCATTCGCGACGCGTACGCGGTATCGCCCTCCACCGCGCACCACACCACCAGGTACCGGGCGATCGCGGCCACGGATGCAAAGGCCTTGCGCGCCGTGAGCCGGTAGCCGCCGGCGACCGTGGTCAACTCGGCGGCAAGGGCCTCGGCGCCGTTCTCGTAGAGATGGGCCTCGGAGCCGAGGGAGGCGAGAAATGCTCCGTCGACGATCTGCGGCAAGAAGTGCTCACGCTGCGCCCGGGTGGAATGGAACCCGATGATCCCGGCTGCGTGGTTGTGGACCTGCAACAGCTGTGCTGTGTTCGTGTCCCAGTAGGCGATGCGTTCCAGGATGCGGTAGAACCCGCTGAAGTTGCCGGGCAGCCAGTAACCGAACCCTCCGAACTCCGTCGGCACAGTGAGGCGGTGCAGGCCGGCCTCTTTCGCTTCCGCCAGGTTCTCGTACGGAAACGTCGAGGCCTTGTCGTGCTCGGCCATGCGCGCGCGCCAGAGGGGGCCCAGCTCTTCCACCGCAGCGAGCAGCCGAGCGGTCGTCTCATCGATCGTGGGTGTCACCGTGTTCTCCATGGTTTCTAGGTCTAGCCCCCGGTGGGCGCGTCGACACAGAGTTGTTGGACGAGCGAGCACAAGAACCGCTCGCATCGCAACAACTGGTCGACACTGACGTACTCGTCGGGGCGATGGGCAACAGCGATGTCGCCCGGCCCACAGATCACGACCGGCACCTCGAGCGCCTCGGCGAACAGACCTCCTTCGGTCCCGTACCCGATAGATCCCGCCGGGCCGGCATCGGCGATGCGTTCGACGATGCGCAGCCACGGGTCGGACGGCGCTGTGCGCAGAGCTGGATAGCTGACGATCTCGGTGACGACGATCGATCCACCGCTGTCGGCCAGGTCGGCCTGCTCACCCTCGACGGCACGCATGAACGGCTGCAACACGACATCGGCATCGTGGTCGACGGTATGTCGAACCTCGAAGGCGAAGGTGCAGCGATCGGCGATCACGTTCACTCCCGCGCCACCACTGATGGTCCCGCAGTTGAACGTCACCTCGGGCTCCCCCGTCGGCCGATAGCGCCGCTGGAGCTCGTCGAGCACGCCGACGAGCCTTACCGCCGCGGCGATCGCGCTCGGTTTGGTGTGCGACAAGCTGGAGTGCGCCGCGGCGGTGCGACACACGACCTCGTAGGCGACCTTGCCCATGTGGCTGTGGCTCGGGCGCATCATCGTCGGTTCGCCGATGACGACGACGTCGGGGCGAAGATCGTTGCGCTCGACGATGACCTCCAACGCGCGTCGAACTCCGACACACCCGACCTCCTCGTCGAACGAGAGCGCGACGTGCAGCGGTCGGCGGAGGTTCGTGTCGCGAAACTGCTCGGTCATCCGAATGACAGCGGCGATGAAGCCCTTCATGTCGGCGGTGCCGCGGCCGTGCAGAGCGTCGCCGACCTCGGTCACGGTGTACGGATCGGTCGTCCAGCCCAACCCAGCCGGCACGACATCGGAGTGACCGGACAACATCAGGCCACCACGCTCCACCGGACCGAAGGACGCCAACAGGTTGGCGCGACCGGGATCTGCCTCCAGCACGGTCGCTCGAGCGCCATTCGACTCGAGGTTCTCGGCGACCCAGTGAATGAGCTCCAGGTTCGGTGTGCGACTCTCCGTCGGAAACTCGACGAGGCGCCGGAGCAGATCGGTGAGCTGCCGGCCCGCATCGTCGGCGACTGCGTGAGCTGGCACGGCCTCACCGTATAACGTGCCGCGGCATCGCATTGGAACCCGAACCCATGATCATGTGCGTCGACTGCGGTGGACGATGCCACCTGCTCACCCAGCCGCGTGAAGACGGAGTGTGGCTTCCCGGCGACTACGTCGCCTATCGCTGCGAAGACTGCCTCGACCGATGGGATCTGGTGCTACCGGACGACCCGGAAGGCGGTGACGCGCCGGACGAATGAGCTGCCGCTCAGACCTCGGGCTGCAGCATTCCTATGACGTTTGCTTCGCTGTCGAGGACATAGGCAACGGTGCCAACGCCAGGGATCACCATCTTCTCGAGGGCCAGGGCACCACCGAGATCGAACGCCTTGGCGAGCGCCGCGTCGAGATTCGGGACCTGCATGGTGACCACCATTCCGACCACCGGTGAGCCCACTGCCGGCCGCTCTCCCATGCGTGGCAAGATTGCCCCGTCGATGCCCGGCTGATCAGTGGGCCCTGTCGAGACGAGCCAGTACGGATTGTCCGACCACTGGTTGACCGTCCAGCCGAAGACTCCCGTGTAGAACGCGATCGCTCGCAGCGGGTCGTCGGCGTGAATCTCGAAATGAACTGGGCGTGGCATGACAGCAGACGATAGACGGCACGGACGAGCCCGCTTTGCGGTGTGCCGGGTCAGCCCTTGCTCGTGTACGGGTCCCACGCGGGCGCTGCCTGCCGCAGGTGATCGACCACCATGCGACGCATGTCGAGCGGGTCGAGCGACGACTCTTCGTCGACACGCATCGTCGGCGTCAGAGTTCCTGGGGCGGACGCCGTCCAGGACGCCGAACGCCGTTCGCTCGCGTTGAGCCGCTCGGCCAAGGGACGCATGTCGACACGTTGCAACGGCCGCCTGCTGCGGTACTGCACCCATGTCTCGTAACGATCGACGAACTGGTATCGCCGGCCGTGAACCACGAGCAATCGGAAACAGCGCGTCGCGTTGTTCACGGCCATGGGGTGAAGGCCGTCGAAGGACTCACCGGCAAAGCGATGACCGCGGCGCGACTGTTCGCCGGATGGGATCGTGACGACGGCAAGGTCGATGTCCTCGAGTTCCTCGATCGTCACGACGCCATTGGCGATCGCCCCCTCGCTGGCGCTGAGATCGGCGTCTTCGTCGGCCCAGAGGTCGCGGAAGGCCCGGTTGTCGAGGACCATCGGCACGAGGAGAGGCAGAGTCTCCTCGTAGAGCACGACGCATTGTTCGTCGTACGAGCCCGCGAGGCGCTCACCGAGTGGCGAGCGGTCCGCTTCCGTGTACGCAGAGATCGTCATCGAAGCGCGCGCCGCACGCCGGTCGCGGTACGTCCCGAAATCGCCGGCCGCCGCAACTTCGATCATCAACTCCCGATTGCGGAGCGACAACTCCGGTTCGACCAGGGCATGCAACCCGACGAGGCCGTCCTGGTCGTAGTGGTTGTTCGTGACGATTTCGGCATGCGGATGCTCGATGGGCTCGTCGAGGTAGTGGAAGGCCATCTCGGCCGAGAGGTCGAAGTGGTACCCGCGCGGCTGCGGATGACCGGGCCAGTGGGTGAGCGTGAGCACCGTCGCCTCGTTCGGCGAGCCATCGACGACGACGTTCGGCATGGCTGCACTGGCGGAGTACCCGCCGAATCTGAAGCGAGGCATGCTCGGACTGTAGAAGTTGATCCAAGGTTGAAGTCAAGACTTGCTCAAGTCACCTAGGTAGGTGACATTTTCGCTCAAGCGACCACCGAAACGTTCCGATCCTTGAAGTGCGCTGCGGGCACAGCTCCAAAGGCGTTCACGACGTGGGATTGACAAACCTGAGAGCGGGAGGAACGCAACTATGGAAAACCACATCGAAGTTGAAGAAGGCAAGCAGGACAAGGGCTTCACGCTCGTCGAACTGCTGATCGTCATCGTCATCCTGGGCATCTTGGCCACCGTCACGGTGTTCGCGGTGACCGGCATCACCAACAAGGGCAAGACCAGCGCTTGCCAGTCCGATGCCAAGACCATCCAGACGGCCGAAGAGGCGTACAGCGCCAACAACGGCGTGTACACCGCCACCCAGTCGGATCTCGTCGGCGCCGGCCTCTTGCACGCGGTGTCGACCAAGTTCGACATCGCGCTCACGGGCGGCAGCGGAACCATCGCCAGCTACCAGCTCACCGGCGTCGTCGGTGGCGATTGCGAAGGCATGACCTTCTGATCATCCGAGTCAAGTGAATCCACGAAAGAAGGGCCGGGCCTTGAGGTCCGGCCCTTCTTGTTCGTCACAACTGCGGAACGAACCGAAGCAGTGTCGGAACCGAGTCCCGCTCAGCAGCGAGGCGCATCCATGTTCACGACTTGAACAAGAACTCCTCTTCCTCCGAGCTGAAGAGGAGCCGCAGCTCGTCGCGCAGTAGCGGGTGACGGTCGAGGAGCGGATCCTCGTCGACGATGCCGAACGCCGCTTCGCGCGCCAACGACACGAGCTCTCGATCGCGGCGCAAGGAAGCCAGCTTGAGATCGTTTCGACCCTTCTGGGCGGTGTTCATGATGGTTCCCTCGCCGCGCAGCTCCAGATCGACCTCAGCCAACTCGAACCCGTCGGTGGTCGACACCAACGCCTCGACTCTGGGATTGCCCTCGGACGACTCGGCCGTGACCAACCAACACGTCGAGGCGTGCTGACCGCGACCGACGCGACCGCGCAGCTGATGGAGCTGGGCGATGCCGAAACGATCGGCGTCGAGGATGACCATCACCGTTGCATTCGGCACGTCGACACCCACTTCGATCACGGTCGTCGCCACCAGCACGTCGAGTCGACCGCTGCGGAACTGTTCCATCACCGCTTCCTTCTCGGCGGATGGCAGGCGACCGTGGAGGAGACCCAGGCGCAAACCTTTCAACTCGCCCGTCGCCAGCCGATCGAGGGTCTCTTGTGCGCTGGCCACCTCGAGCTTCTCGCTCTCCTCGATCAACGGGCACACGACGTAGGCCTGGCGTCCCGCGGCAACCTCGTCGCGGACGGTCGCCCATGCGGCCAGCTCCATCAGTGGACCGTCGGCCCAGTGTGTCCCGATCGGCGTGCGCCCAGGAGGTAGCTCGTCGAGCACACTCACGTCGAGATCTCCGTAGACGGTCATCGCCGCGGTGCGCGGGATGGGCGTCGCCGTCATCACCAGCACATCCGGCACCGCGTCGTCATCACCCTTCGAGCGCAACGCGGCACGCTGCTCGACTCCGAAACGGTGTTGCTCGTCCACCACGACGACCCCGAGGCTGTGGAACCGCACTCCCTCCTGGATGAGAGCATGCGTGCCGATGGCGATGTCGACAGAACCGTCGGCGAGCCCGGCCAAGACCTCGCGCCGATCGCCGCCTGTGACGCGGTTCGTGAGCAACTCGATGCGCAAGGGCCGATCGCCGAAGAGGTTCCCGGGGTCGGGCACCGTCACACCCTCGAGCATCTGACGAACGCTGGCGACATGTTGCTCGGCGAGCACCTCGGTCGGTGCCATCAACGCGCCCTGATGCCTGCCTTGAACGGCGGTGAGCATCGCGCTGACCGCGACGAGGGTCTTGCCCGAGCCCACGTCGCCTTGCAGCAGGCGATGCATGGGATGTGGGCCGGCGAGGTCGTGCTCGATCTCGGCGATCACCCGCCGCTGTGCGCCGGTGAGCTCGTACGGAACGGCGGCATACAGGCGACCGGTCAGTTCTCCGTCGATCGTGTGACGAATCGCCTTCGACTCGCGTTCGACCAGTCGCTTGCGCATCACCAGGGTCGTCTGCACCCGAAGCAGCTCATCGAAGGCCAAGCGGCGGCGAGCCTGCTCCTTCTCGGCAATCGTTTCGGGACCGTGGATCGATCTGAACGCATCTCCCCGTTCGATCAGCGAGAATCGTCGTCGGGTCGACTGTGGCACCGGGTCGGCAATGCCGCGAGCCGAGCACTTGCGCAGTGCGTCCTCGACCCAGCCGGCGATCTCCCAAGTCATCAGCGCGGCCTTCTCACTCTGCGGATAGACCGGCACGATGCGTCCCGTACGGTCGCCGATCAGGTCGACGATCGGGTTGGTCATCTGCAGGCCACCGCGATACACCTCGGCCTTGCCGAACAAGGCGACCTGCAGACCCTCGCGAAGTTGTTTCTCGCGCCACGGCTGGTTGAAGAACACGACCTGCAACCGCCCGCTGCCATCACCGACGACGACGTTCACCATCGTGCGGCGATTGCGCATCATCCGCTTCGAGACGCTGCGCACGCCGACCAGTACCAGTGCCTCCTGTCCTGGCAACAAGTCGCTGATGCGCGCCTCGTTGGTGCGGTCGACCCAGCGACGCGGGTAGGTCGTGAGCAGATCGAGCACCGTGTGGATGCCCACCTCTCGAAGTGAGGCGAGCTTCTTCTCGCCGACGCCTTTGATTCGCTCGACACCGATCGCGTCGAGGTCGCGAAGCGTGAGCGGCTCGGTCATTCCACGCCGATGAGGTACGGATACAGCGGCTGACCGCCGCGATGCACCTCGACCTGCACGTCGGGTCGGTGCTCGGCAATCCACGACAAGAGCGCGTCGGTGTAGCCGGAAGTGGCATCGACACCGGTGATGACCGTGACGATCTCACGCCCCGGCGTGATGAGGTGGTCGAGCAACGCGCACGCCGCACCAACGAGCGTTCCCGTGACCGACACGATTCCGTCGCCGCGAACCAGGCCGATCCAATCGCCGGCCGTGATCGGTCCGCAATCGCTCGCGGCATCGCGAATCGCCTGGGTGATCTCGCCGGTGGCCACCGACAACGCGGCCTCGGTCATCTCCTCGTGGTTGACGTCGGCATCGGCCTCCGGGTCGTACACCACCAACGCGGCGAGTGCGGCGGGCATGGACGTGGTCGGAACGACTCTGACCGATTTCGTGGTCAAGGCATCGAGCTGCTCGGCGACAGGAACGATGTTCTTGTTGTTCGGCAGCACCACGACCTGATCGGCATTGACCGCTTCGACCGACGCGAGCAGTTCTGCCGTCGACGGATTGAGTGTCTGCCCACCGGTGACCACGCCCTGCACGCCGAGTTGCCCGAACAGCTCGGCCAAGCCGTCACCGCTGGCAACCGCGACGACCGCACAGGTGACAGCGGGCAGGCCGAAGGCAGCGCGCGAGTGGCTGTGGGCGCCGCGGATTGCGGCCTCGCGCACCGCCTGTTCCTCGGCCACCTCTTCGAAGAGATCGGTGACTCGAATCTGCCTCGGGCGACCGTCCAGCTGCAGCGCTGCTTCGATTGCCGCGCCGATGTCGTTGGTGTGCACGTGGCAGTTCCACAGGCCTTCGCCGCCGACGACCACGATCGAATCGCCGATCTCGCCCCATGCCTCCTTGAAGTCCTGGATGTGATCGTCGACCAGATCGACGAAGTACATCACCTCGTAGCGCTGTTCGCTGACGTCGATGCCACCGTCTTGCGCGTGACGTCGCGAAACCAGCGCCAACTGCTGAGGAGAGGGCCCGTCGCCCTCGTCGGGCGGCGGCAACGGCTCGCCGTCGACCACGAAGAGGGCCGCGTCGAGGAAGAGCATGAAACCCGCGCCGCCCGCATCGACGACTCCGGCGTCTTTGAGCACCGGCAGCAGTTCGGGAGTGTTGTCGAGGGCCTTCTTCCCGGCCGCACGTGCGGCTCGCAGCATGCCGGCGAGGTTCGCGCCCTCGGCTGCCGAGTCAGCCGCGGCATCGGCAGACTCGCGCACCACCGTGAGGATCGTCCCCTCGATCGGCTTGAGCACCGCCAAGTACGCAGCGGCCGACGCCGCCTTCAGGCCTTCGGCAACCTTGATGGCGGTGAGGTCAGTGGCATCTCTCAAGGTGCCGACCAGGCCGCGCAGGATCTGACTGAGGATCACACCACTGTTGCCGCGAGCACCCATCAGGCTTCCGTGGCTGATCGCGTTGCAGGTCGGCTCCAATTCGGGAGCTGCTTGATCGAGTTCGGCCACGACGGCATCGAGAGTGCTGGCCATGTTGGTTCCCGTGTCGCCGTCGGGCACGGGATACACGTTCAGCCGGTTGATGCCGGCGGCGTGAGCCTTCATCGCATCGCGGTAGGTGCTGATGGTGCTCCGCAACGCCTCTGGGCTGAACCGTTCCAATGTGGGCACGCCGCAACATTAGGGGCAAGCCCTCCCGGATCGATGAGAACCGCCAAGGCTGGGCCGGCTGAGGCCGAAACGCGAACGTGTCGATGGCGACGGGCGGCTGGTAGCATCTCCAGGCTCGTTTGATCTCGTCGAGGAAGAAACCCCATGGCAGCAGTATGCGAAGTGTGTGGCAAGGGCCCCAGCTGGGGCATGAACGTGTCACACTCCCACCGGCGCACCAAGCGTCGTTGGAACCCCAACATCCAGCGTGTCAAGGCCCTGGTCGGCGGCGCCCCGAAGCGGTTGTACGTCTGCACCGGTTGCATCAAGAGCGGCAAGATCGTCAAGGCCGGCTGAGGCTTCGGCAGTGCAAGGCGTCATCAAGAGCTACGACCCCGAGACTGGCGACGGCAGCGTAGTCAGCGACACCACGCTGGCCGAGTTCGACCTTGCCGTCGACGCCCTCGAGGGTTCCATCTTTCGCATGCTGCGCCAAGGCCAGCGCGTGGTGTTCAACCTCGACGATTCCGGCCGGGCCACGAAGCTTCGCCTCGGCTCGGAAGCAGATATGACCACTCCGGGCGCCTGACGATACCCTTTGGGGTGCGTACCGGCGCAGCGGCGCGCCGGGACCCAAGGAGTCGAACTTCGATGAGTGCTTCCACCACCAACGAACGCCTCAGAGCATGGGTGCACGAGTGGGAGGCTGTCCTTCAGCCCGACCGTATCTACTGGTGCGACGGTTCCGCCGAGGAGTACGAGCGGCTCTGCCGCGAGCTGGTCGACGCCGGCACGTTCACCCAACTCGACGAGGCCAAGCGACCGAACAGCTACTGGGCGCACAGCGATCCGGGCGATGTCGCCCGCGTCGAGGACCGCACGTTCATCTGCTCGACCGATCCCGACGACGCCGGCCCGACCAACAACTGGCGGGAACCCTCGGAGATGCGTGCCGAGCTCATCTCCCTGTTCACGGGGGCCATGCGCGGCCGCACCATGTACGTCGTGCCGTTCAGCATGGGTCCACTCGGGTCACCGATCGCCCACATCGGAGTTCAGCTCACCGACAGTGCCTATGTGGCAGCGAGCATGCGGATCATGACCCGCATGGGCCAGGGCGCGCTCGATGCGCTGGGCGAACGAGACTGGGTTCCTTGCGTCCACTCGGTCGGCGCTCCGCTGGCACCGGGTGAAGCCGACACAGCCTGGCCGTGCAATCCCGACAACAAGTACATCGTGCACTTCCCCGAGTCACGCGAGATCATGTCGTACGGCTCGGGCTACGGCGGAAACGCGTTGCTCGGCAAGAAGTGCCTCGCCCTCAGGATCGCGTCGGTGATGGCCCGCGATGATGGATGGCTGGCCGAGCACATGTTGATCCTCAAGCTCACCAGCCCGGCCGGCGAATCGAAGTACATCGCCGCGGCGTTCCCGTCGGCATGCGGCAAGACCAACCTGGCCATGCTGCAGCCCACCATCGCCGGATGGAAGGCAGAGACCGTCGGTGACGACATCTGCTGGATGAAGTTCGGCGCCGACGGGCGACTCCACGCGATCAACCCGGAAGCCGGCTTCTTCGGCGTTGCTCCCGGCACCGGCTACGACACCAACGCCAACGCCATGGAGACCTTGTGGGGCAACTGCATCTTCACGAACACGGCGCTCACACCCGACGGCGACGTGTGGTGGGAAGGCATGACCGACGAGAAGCCGGCTCGGGCAACCGACTGGCGCGGCCAGGTGTGGACCCCCGAGTCCAAAGCGCCGGCCGCACATCCGAATGCGCGGTTCACGGCACCCGCAGAGCAGTGCCCGTCGATCGCTCCGGAGTGGCAGGATCCCGCCGGCGTGCCGATCAGCGCGATCTTGTTCGGAGGTCGGCGGGCGACGACCGTTCCGCTGGTCACCCAGGCGTTCGATTGGGAGCACGGAGTGTTCCTCGGTTCGATCATGGCCAGCGAGACCACCGCTGCGCAGCAGGGTGCCGTCGGCAAGTTGCGCTTCGATCCGATGGCGATGCTCCCGTTCTGCGGCTACAACATGGCCGATTACTTCGCCCACTGGTTGGCCATCGGCAAGAACACTCCTGCTGCCAACCTGCCGAAGATCTTCTTCGTCAACTGGTTCCGCCGCGCCGACGACGGGCGCTACATGTGGCCCGGCTATGGCGAGAACAGCCGCGTTCTGAAGTGGATCTTCGAGCGGGTGGCCGGCGAGGCCGAGGCGGTCGAGACGCCTATCGGCCTGTTGCCTACCGCCGACGGGATCGACACGGATGGTCTGACGATCAGCGACGAGGATCTGCACGCTGTCCTCGCGCTCGACAGCACTGGTTGGGGCCACGCCATCCCGCAGATCCGTGCCCACTACGCACGCTTCGACGGCAAGATGCCGGCTCAGTTGACGATGGCGCTCGATGCCCTCGAGGAGCATCTGCGCTGAGGTTCGGACAAAGCGGCTAGCGAGCCTGGCCGACGAGCATGGCCCGGATGCCCAGCCCGGCGATGAACAGGCTGCCGAAGCCGTACAGCAGGTACAAGCGGTGCTTCATCTGCACGCGGTACGAGTAGATGATGGCAACGGCGATGATGGCCACGAACCCGTAGAACGCGTGGAACTTTGGAAACCGGTACTTGTACTTGTTGACCAAGATCACGCCGAGCGTGACCTGCACGAACACCGTGAGCTCGGCGGTTGCCACGAACCACCACAGGGCCCGCGTGCGCATCTGCGGCAACCAGTTGGCCGTCAACGCCCACGCCCCGGCCAGGCCATTGCTGATGATCACGAACCAGGCGAAGTTCTCGTGGAAGTCGCGTACCGCCACAGCGCCCTGATCGATCAGCTGTGCGTAGCCAGAGAAGCCCGCGAGGCCTGCTGGGCCTGGGCTTCTTGGAACGCGGTTGCGGCGATGTCGACCAACTCGGTGATCTCTTCGTCGGAGAACCCGGCGAGCTGCCGGAAGGTACGAGCGAGATGGACCGGGTTCTCCTCGCGTTCACCTCGGAATCCGCCGAAGCTGAAGAGCTTGTCGACCGCCTTCTGGAAATCGAGTGCGTCCTTCTGACGCTGCGGGTCCTGCGCCGTGAGGCGGCGCAACCAGTCGCTGCCCATCTTCACGTGGGTGACTTCGTCCGCCAGCATCCAATCTTCAGCAAAGGTGAGAACGGGGTCGTGGAGCACGGTTCCGAAGTCGCGCATCGTCTTGAAGACGTCGATCGCCAACCCCTCGAGCGCCCGGTTGACTCCGGTGAGGCGCAGCACTGGGTCGGGATTGCAGGCAGCTTCGTAGAGCAGCGTCTGCTCGGCGAACTCGCCGATCTCGGAGCCCATGTGGTCGCCGAGCTTCACGCTGATCTCGACGTGGCGGGCTTCATCCCAGCACTGCCTGGCCATGTCGAGCTTCAACCCGAACGGAGCCTGGTCGCGGCCCTCGCCGAGGTCGAAGTCGAAGCACGTCCGACCGGCCCCCTCGAGCGCCTGGATCTCACCGACGAAGATCCCGTGCATCAGGCCGCGGGCGTTGTCGGAAGCGTTCTCGTACGTCGGCGCCAGCGTGTTGCGCTGCGCGCTGGGTGCAAGGTTGCGCGGGTCGAAGACGGCATCTTCGACGCGCATCCGTGAGAACCGCTCGTCGCGAGCCAGTTCCGTCACCGGCAACATTCGCTTCATCTCAGCCTGCCTCCTCGATCAACCGTACCCGGTGCTACTCGCCGCAGCCCTGCCCGCCGAGAACGGACGTCACCGTATCGGCTGGGGTCACACCGGTGAGAAACCCGGCGAGACCATCGTTGACGCGGAAGTTGGGCCCGCCGAAGTCGTCGCCGGGGTCGATGACCACCGTGGGGTAGGTACCGGTCAACTCGGCAACCGTGGACCCCACTCCCACGCCGGCGTCGGTCTTCAGGCCGGCCGGAGCGATCGTCGCGCCCAACGCCGGGCCGTACGTGTACGAGAAGAAGTGTCGTCGACCCGACGTCACGCTGCTCTCGTCGCTGAACTGAAGCACGAGATCGCCCCAGATGACCTGACGGAACTCGGTGCCGAGGCACGATCCCACAGAGAGCGGGTCGATCCAACCGCTGTCGACCGTGGGCGGGCCGATGATTGCCGAGACGTAGGCGATGACACCGTCAGGGTCGGCCCCGAAGGCCGCGTCGCCGAGGCCGTTGGCTCGCATCACCAACTCGGCTCCGGGTGCCACGGTGGTCGACGTCGTCGTCGACGTCGACGAGGTGGTCGACGTCGTCGTAGACGTCGACGAGGTGGATGTGGTTGCTGGAGTGGTCGTCGTGGTGACGGCGGGCGCCGACGTCGAGGTGCTGACGGCGCTTGACGATGTCGACGAGAGCTCGGTCGTCGCGGTGGAGTCGCTGCTGCACGAGGCAATGGTGAGAGCCACGAGCACGAACGGGGCAAAACGGATCGGCTTCACAGTGGGAAGTCTGGCACGGCCCGTGATGATTACCTGATCAAGGTGTCGGCCTCGTGGCCACTTTCAACAAGCTGTAACGCGCCATCGACAGCGTCGATCACCGTGACCGAGCAGTTGTCGAGGCTGCGCACGACCAGACGATCGTCACCCACCGCGGCGCCGATGGCCCCATTGATGGCGATGAAGTGGCTGAACACCACGGAATCCCGTTCGAGCCCGCCAAGGAGGCTCACGACGTTGTCACGGAACGTGATGTATCGAGGCGGCATCTCCCGCCAGGTTCGTGCCATGGCCGTCCGCAACCAGTCGACTCGATCGACCATGGCGACGCCATCCGGCGACGGGATCTCGGCGACGAGTGGCTCGATCACGGCCTCGATCTGCCACAACTCGACGAGACGTGCCGCAGTCTCCTGGCAACGCAGCAGCGGACTCGTGAGGATTGCCAATGGGCCGAGCGGTGCCAGGCGCTCGGCGACGGCCTGCGCCTGTTGGCGACCGAGCCCGTCGAGAGGTGGATCGGGGTCGGTGTCCCAACCCGCCGAGGCGCGCCCGTGGCGAACGAGGTACAGCCGAGTCATTCGAAGAGCCAGCCAGGGCGAGGACCCGGCTCCACACCTTTCTGGATGAACCACTCGGTACCGAACGACTGCGAGAACGCTTCGTCGGGCATCTGCAGGAAGAAGCTGGTGTCGGTTATCTGGCTGCGATGCGACCGCAGTGATTCGCGCTTGGCATGAAGGTAGGCCGACACGTCGACCGCGTGCGTGAGCTCGGCCTCGGGCATGCCGAGCGGATTGCCGTCGTCGGCACCACCGTTGGGGTCGAACTCCTCGTCGTCGAGCATGGGTGCGCCGGCTTCACGGGCCATCTTGATCATCCGCACGATGTGATCACGGTTCATCGTCGCTTCGAAGACTCGTTCGACTCCGGCGAGCTGCGCGGCGCGATGGCCGACGGTGTGCACCTTGATGTGATCCGGGTGCCCGTAGTTGCCGTGCCAGTCGTAGACCGTGACGACGTCGGCCTTCTCCTCGCGCAAGATCTCGGCGAGGCGCTCGGCGGCGTGATCGATGGGAGCCTGAAGGAACGACTGCGGATCGTGGTTCTGCTCCCAACCGGTCATGCCGCTGTCCTTGTAGCCCAGCCACTCGACACGGTGGATCCCAAGTGCCGCCGCCGACCTGCCAACCTCAGCTCGCCGGCGATCGACCAACGACTCACCCTCGGTGAGGTCGTCGGGCACTTCGCCGTATTCGCCGTTCGTAGCAACGACGAGCACCACGCGGTGGCCCTCTGCGCTTGCCCGCGCCAGGGTTCCACCCGTGCTGATCGACTCGTCGTCGGGGTGGGCGTGAAAGCTGACCAGTGTTCCCATCAAGCGTCCCTCTGTCGTTTCGAAGCGGTGCGATCACCGGGCGACAACAGCGCCGCAGGCAATCAAGGCTTCGATCCTGGCGGAATCGAAGCCCCAGTCGCGCAGGATATCGGCAGTGTGCTGGCCAGCATGCGCGGGCGGGAACGCGATCTCGCCAGGCGTGCGTGAGAACCGCGGCGCCGGCGCCGGCTGCTGCATTCCGGCAACCTCGACGAAGGTACCACGGGCGACGTTGTGCGGGTGCTGCGCGGCTTCGCTCATCGTGAGAACCGGCGCGAAGCAGACGTCGCTGCCCTCCATGAGCGAACACCATTCCTCGCGGCTCTTTGTCGCGAACACCTCTGCGATGCGTTGCTTGAGGTGTGGCCATGCCGATTTGTCCATCTGCCGGGCGAACTCGGTGTCACCCTCGAGGCCTGTCAAGCGCAGCAGCTCGGCGTAGAACTGCGGCTCGATCGAGCCGACCGACACGTACTCGCCGTCGGCGCAGCGGTACACGTCGTAGAACGGCGCGCCTGTATCGAGGAGGTTCGTTCCCCGCCGGTTCTCGTCGAACAGGCCGATGCTCTTGAACGCCCAGAACATGCCCATCAAGGTGGCCGTACCGTCGACCATCGCTGCGTCGACGATCTGACCGACGCCGCCTCGTTGGGCCTCGAGAAGCGCGCACACGACACCGAAGGCGAGGAACATGCCGCCGCCACCGAAGTCGCCGACCATGTTGAGAGGAGGCACCGGCGCTTGCCCGTCACGCCCGAAGTGGGCAAGGGCACCCGCCAACGAGATGTAGTTGATGTCGTGGCCGGCAGCCTCGGCGTAGGGACCAGATTGCCCCCAGCCGGTCATCCGCCCGAACACCAGGCGAGGGTTGCGGCGGAGGCATTCGTCGGGCCCGATGCCCAGCCGTTCCATCACACCGGGACGAAAGCCCTCGATCAACGCGTCGGCCGACACGACAAGATCGAGCAACGTGCCGACGCCGTCGGGATGCTTGAGGTCGATGGCGATGTTGCGCCGACCTCGCAGCAGAACGTCGAAGTACGGCGTCGACGGCAGCGGTCCGGCGGCGGCCGCGGCCCGCTCCACGCGGATCACCTCTGCTCCCATGTCAGCGAGCATCATCGCCGCGAATGGACCCGGCCCGATGCCCGCCAGCTCGATGACGCGATATCCCGACAGTGGACCCGGCATTCCCCTTCATTAGCACGCCGTGCAGAGGGTGAGCACCGCTGTGCGCCTCGGCTACCTTCGGGCCATGACCTTGTTCGGTGCCCACATCGGATTGCAGCACACCACGCCCGACGAGCTTCAAAGCGTGTGGAAACGAGTCGAAGAGCTCGGGTTCGGATGGATCTCCGTGTGGGATCACTTCTACGGCGCGACGGGCAGACCAGAGGACGCTGCCTGCCTCGAGGCAGTCGCCATGCATGCCGCGCTGGCGTGCGCGACCTCGAAGGTGCGGTGCGGATCGCTGGTTTACTCGATCGGCTACCGGCATCCTGCGGTGCTGGCCAAGGCGATCACGGCCATCGATCTGCTGTCGGGCGGGCGGGCCGAGATCGGCATCGGCGCCGGTTGGGCGAAGCTCGAGTACGACGCCTACGGCATCCCCTTCCCGGCCGCGAAGGTTCGGCTCGACCAACTCGAGGAGGGCGTCCATTGCCTGCGAAGGTTGCTCCACGACGAGGTCGCCGACTTCACCGGCAACTACTTCACCATCACCAACGCGCGTAACGAGCCTCGCCCGATGCAAGCGAAGTTGCCGATCTGGATCGGCGGTGGCGGCGAGAAGCGAACGCTGAAGATCGCCGCCAAGTACGCAGACGGGTGGAACGTGCCCTTCGTCGGTCCCGACACCTTTGCCCACAAGCGCTCGGTGCTGCACGGCTTCTGCAACACCGATGGGCGCGATCCGGCCGAGATCCGATGCGCCGTCAACGTTGGGATTGCCACCGACGACGACAACCTCCGCCACCAGTTCGGCGCGATCGCCGACCTCGTCCGGCCCGGTGTGCTGATCGGAAGCGACGAGGAGATACTCGACCACATCGGTCGATACGTCGACGCAGGCATCGATCAACTCAACATCTCGCTGCGGGCGCCGTTCGACATGAGTCTGCTCGAGCGCGTCAGCGCGGCGTTGGGACTCGCGTGACCATCCACGTCCGCGCGCCGGGGCGTGTCAACTTGATCGGGGAGCACACCGACTACACGGGTGGACTCGTCCTGCCGATGACGATCGATCGGTGGACAGAGATCCGTGCCGGTCCCGCCGACAGCATCACGCTCCGCTCCGACCACGAGCCGGAGCCTGCGGTGCTCGATCTGGAGATCGACGATCTCCGGCGAGTGCAGCCGCAATGGGCGAAGTACGTGGCCGGCGTTGTTGCCGAGATGCATCCCGGCGTCGGTATCGACGGCACGGTCGCTACGACCATTCCCATCGGCGCCGGCCTGTCGAGCAGCGCCTCACTGGAAGTGGCGGTGGCGTTGGCCCTCGGCTACGACGGCGATGCCTTCGGGCTCGCCCAACTGTGCCGCCGTGCGGAGATGCGCGCGTCGGGCGTGCCGTGCGGGATCATGGATCAACTGAGCATCGCCGCCGGGGTCGCCGGACACGCTCTCCTGATCGATTGTGGTGACCTGACGATCGAGCCGGTCAAGATCCCCGACGACGTCGAGATCGTCGTGCAGTTCATCGCCCACCGCACGCTCGTCGGCAGCGGTTACGCCGACCGTGTCGCCGAGTGTGCAGACGCAGAAGCACTCGTCGGCCCGTTGCGTACCGCGACGCCCGACGACCTGTTGTCGATTCCCGATGCCATCGTGAGGTCTCGGGCGCTCCATGTGATCGGCGAGAACCAGCGCGTTCGTGAGTTCTCCGCGGCGCTGCAAGCCGGCGATCTGACCGCGGCAGGCGAGCTGATGGTGGCGAGCCACCACAGTCTTCGAGACCTGTACGAGATCTCGACACCTGTGATGGACGCGGCAGTGGAACACCTCGTCGACCAAGCCGGTGTGTACGGTGCCCGAATGACCGGTGGTGGATTCGGTGGAAGCGTGGTCGCTCTCACCGAGCCGGGCACCATCACCGATGGCTGGGTCGTTCGCGCTGTCGACGGTGCAGGTCGAATCGAGTAGCACGACAAAGGAGACGTGATGACCAAGGCACGACTGCTGGCCTCCGGCTTGCACTTCGGAGAAGGACCGCGCTGGCACGACGGAGTGCTGTGGTTCAGTGACTTCTTCGACTACGCCGTCAAGACCGTCGACCTCGACGGACACATCGAGGTGAAGCTCAGCCTCTCCGACCGGCCGAGCGGTCTGGGTTGGCTGCCCGACGGTCGCCTGCTCGTCGTGTCGATGACAGCCCGCGCCGTCTTGCGCCTCGAGGGCCGGAACCTCGTGCTGCACGCCGATTTGTCGCCACTGGCGACGTTTCACTGCAACGACATGGTCGTCGATTCGGCGGGTCGCGCATACGTGGGCAACTTCGGCTTCGATCTCGACACGGCGGAGATCGACGGAACAGTCAATGAGGTGGTTGCCGCACACAGGGGCGCCACGCTCGTTCGAGTCGACCCGGACGGCTCGATCCACGCTGCGGCCGAGGGGCTGATGTTTCCGAACGGCACGGTGATCACGCCGGACGGACGCACCTTGATCGTCGGCGAGAGCTTCGGTGGGTGCCTCACCGCGTTCGACATCGCCGATGACGGCTCACTGTCGAACCGGCGAGTGTGGGCAGAGCTCGGACGGCGAGTCGCCGATGGGATATGCCTCGATGCCGACGGCGCTGTGTGGGTTGCCAACCCGGTTGCCAGCGAGTGCTTCCGTGTGGTCGAAGGTGGAGAAATCGTCGACGTCGTCGAGACCGACAATCGCTGCTTCGCGTGCATGCTCGGCGGGCCTGACCGCCGCACCCTGTTCATGCTGACCTCGCAGTTCTCGCTGGAGATCGAGGCCGCTCCACGACGCACCGGCAACGTGTTGATCGCCGACGTCGCTACACCAGGGGCCGGCCTGCCCTAGCCCAACAGCTTCGATTTCTGGGCCTCGAACTCTTCTTGGGTCAGCGTGCCGCGGTGCAGCATGCCCTCGAGCCGCTCGAGCTGCTCGGTGATGTCGCCACCGGGCGCCGTTGTCGTGTACGAGGCGCGACGCTGGTAGTGCGCTTCCATCTGGGCATGGATGAGGTTCTGGACCTGCGCGGGGCGACGGATGTCGGTGAACCGCTGCTGGCCGTCTTCACCACCGGATTCGATCAACAGATCGCCGGCTCCGAGAATTCGCTCGAACATGCTCTGGCTGAAGTTGACGTTGTTGACGCGCTCCAACGGGATCTCTATGCCACTCTTGCCGATCACGCCATGTCGGAAGATGAGCCGGTTCGACGTGATGACGAAGTTGGTGGTGAGCCAGTTGAGGTAGCGGACGATCAACCACACCGCGGTCACGAGCAGGAGGATCAGCACGATCACGCCGAGCACCTTGCGACCAGTCGTGCCTGCGTCGGTCTTCCACAGGACGACGATGCCGAGCACGATGCTGCCGAGAACCGACCAGGCCGGCTCGGCGAAGTACCACCAGTGGGGGTGCATGTCGAGAGCGATGGTCTCGTTGGCGTTCAGGTTCTTCTTCGGGAACGGCATGGACGCGTACTGTAGTGACTCCGGGCCGTTTGCGGCGTGAACAGTGGTCGAGAACCGAGCGACCTGCCGGGCCGCCGTATCGTGTCGTCATGAGCGTGGATCGACTGCTGGCGGGGCTCGACGCCAATCAGCGTCGCGCTGTCGAGATCGAGGCCCAGCCGTTGGCAATCGTCGCCTCCGCCGGCTCGGGGAAGACGACCGTGCTCACCCGCCGAATCGCCTATCGAATCGACAGCGGTCAGGCCAACCCCCGCCACGTCGTGGCGCTGACGTTCACTCGCGACGCCGCCGGCGAGCTACGACGCCGATTGCGCCGACTCGACATCCACGAGTCCATCGAGGCAGGCACGTTTCACAGCGTTGCTCTGCGGTTGCTGCGCGACCGGGCGATGACGCGTAACGAAGCGATGCCCGCTCTCGCTCCTGATCGACTGCGATTGGTTCGCGAAAGCCTCAAGGAACTGAAGATCGACGCCGAGCCGTATCCGGCGATGACCGACATCGATTGGGCCCGGGCGCGACGCGTCGACCCGGTCGACTACGAGCGCGAATCACGTGCCGCCCGCCGCCGGGGCTCCGTGCCCCCTCGACGGTTCCCCGAGCTCGCCGCGGCCTACGACCGGCTCAAACGAAGGCGTGGCGTCGTCGACTTCGACGACCTTCTCGATCTCAACCTGCGCGCCGTCGAGAGCGATGCCGCCTTCCGGGCCCTGGTGCGCTGGCGGTTCCGGCACTTCTTCGTCGACGAGGCCCAAGACCTCAACCCACTGCAACACGCGCTGCTCGAGGCATGGCGCGGCGGGCGCCCCGACATCTGCCTCGTCGGGGATCCAAGGCAGGCGATCTACGGCTGGAACGGCTCGGATCACACGACCATGACAGAGGTCGAACGGGCCTACCCCGGTGTCACCGTCGTCTCCTTGGGCACCAACTACCGCTGTTCGCCTCAAGTCGTCAGCGCTGCGGCGGCTGCCTTGGTAGCAAGCGGCCAGCACGACGAGACCGCCAGCAACAGAGCCGATGGCCCGCCCCTGCGCATCGAGTCGTTCGCAACGATCGACGACGAGGCTGCGGCGATCACTGCCTTCGTGCGCCGCGCCCTCGACACCAACGCACCCGCCGCAATCGCCGTACTGGCCCGGACGAACGACCAGCTCGTTCCGTTCGAACGGGCGTTGCACGCCGCAGGCGTCGCCACCCAACGCGCGGTCGGTAGGTCGCCCGTGGAGCTGGTCCTCAGCGACGCATATCGGGCGACGAGTCGCGAGGCGCTCGCCCTGTGGGCGGACGCGCAGTTCACACACCACGACGCGATCCGGCGGCGGGTCGCCGAAGAGGTCGACAGGTTCCTCAGCTCGCAAGAACCGGGAGCCTTTCGAAGCTGGGTCGAGGATCGAACTCCGTTCGACGATCTCGACATCGACGACACCGACGGTGCTGTGTCGCTACTGACCCTCCACGGCGCAAAGGGACGAGAGTGGCCGGTCGTCGTCCTCGCCGGCGCGGAGGATGGTCTCATCCCTCACAGCTCGGCGGTCTCCCCGGCGCAGCGCGCCGAGGAGGCCCGTCTCTTGTACGTCGCGATCACCCGCGCCGCCGACACTCTCCTCATCACCCGTTCGGAGACGCGCAACGGTTCGCGCACTCGACCGAGCCCCTGGTTGGAGGCGGTACAGGCGACGATCGCCGATGATCGCCCGGTTCCACCGCCGATGCGAACCACAGCTCGTTCAGTGGATCCGCTCGCCGAGTTGAGGACGTGGCGAAGTCAGATCGCTCGTGGCGCCGGTATTGCCGAACGGGCGATCTGCAGCGACATCGTCCTGCGCGGCCTGCTCGAACATCCACCGGCGAGCACCACGGAGCTGGCCGAACGGCTGGGCATCACTCCCCTCGCCGCCGCGAAGTTGCGACCGCTGCCGGCAGCCAGTCAGGCGAGCTCGACGATGACCGGTGCGTGATCCGACGGCAGTTGCCCCTTGCGAGCGTTGCGGTCGATCACGCTCCACGTGCAGCGATCGGCCACCGGTCGTGTGCCCAGCAACAGATCGATCCGCAAGCCCCGACCTTGGTGGAAATCGCCGGCCCGATAGTCCCACCAGCTGTACAGCTTGGCGTCGCTGTGCTGCTCGCGGAACAGGTCGACCATCCCCCACTCGACGATCTCGGCGAGGGCCGTGCGCTCCGGTTCACTGGTGTGTGTGGCCCCGACGAACTTGGCAGGGTCGTACACGTCGATGTCGGCCGGGCAGATGTTGAAGTCTCCGGCAACCACCATGGCCTGCTCGGGTGTGGCGAGTTTCGCGATGTGCCGACGTAGTTGGGCCATCCAGCGCAACTTGTACTGGTAGTGCTCGTCCTCGAGCGAGCGGCCGTTGGGCACGTACACGCTGCAGATGCGCACACCTCCGCACAGGGCCGTGATGATGCGCGCGTCGGTATCCGGCTCGCCTTCGGCGAAGTTGACCGACACGTCGTCGAGGCCGACCTTCGACAGGATTGCCACGCCGTTCCACTGGCCTTGCCCGTGATGGGCCGACTCGTAGCCCATGGACATGAACGTCAGCGACGGGAAGGCGTCGTCGGACACCTTGGTCTCCTGCAGGCACAAGACGTCGGGTTGCAAGTCGGCGACCCAGTCCTCGATGCGCGGCAGACGGACCTTCAGCGAGTTGACGTTCCACGTGGCAATACGCACAGCAGCGACCGTATCGAATCAGGTGGACTTGGCGCGCCGCCGAGTTGGCTTGGTCGGCCCTTGTGGTTCGACTGCTGCAGCAGGTGGTGCTGGAGGAGCCTTCTTCGAGACCCGCCTCTTGGTCGGCTGCGGCGTGTCGGTCGCGGCCGGTGCGGCAGCTGCCGACGCCCTCTTGCGGCTGACCTTCGGCTCGACTCCGGGAGCGGCCGCAGGCGGTTCTGGCTTCTTCGCACCACGTTTCTTCGGAACCGCTGCCACCTCGGCCTCGGCGGGCGCAGCCGGAGTGGACGCAGACGCCTTTTTGGCCGCAGCCTTCTTGGTCGCTCGCTTCGGCTTGGCTTCCACGACGACCTCGGCAGGCGGCGACTTGATGGTGGCCATGGTTGGCATGGCCAGATCGATGCTGCGCCGAGCGGGGGCGAAGCTCTCGACCACGAGAGTGACCGATTCGCCGACCTTCATGAACTCGCGGGCGCTGCGCGGCGCCGGGTCCGCCATGAGGCTCAGCGGCACGTAGCCCTTCACGTCACCGATTCGCACGTACGCGCCGTGCGACGAGTAGTTCTCGACGATCGCGTTCACACTGCTGCCGGGCTGATGGTGTTCGACGAAGGTGAGGAAGGCGAGCAGGTCGTTGGTGCCCGTGCTCTTCGGCGTCGGTTCGGCTCTTGCATCACCGGTGTGCTTGATCACCTCAGTGGCCTTGGCCACATGAGCAGTCTTGGCAGTCGTGTGCTTGGCGTCGTCGCGTCCGCGACCTCCCTTCTGGAGGATCGCGCCCGGCGGCGGCGATGCGGGCACGGGCATCGGCTGGCTGGCCTCGGGACTCGCCGCCTTGGCTCGCGGGGCGCGGCCGCCGCGCTTTGCTTCGCTGACCGACTTGCGACTGGTGGGCCCGCGCACCGGTAGGCGGTTGACGAAGACCCAGCCGATGTGGGGAACCGGCTTGCCGCCGACCAGGCGACCCTCGTCGAACAACCACTTGTAGGTGCCGTGGAACTCTTGGTAGCTGTCGTTCGACAAGATCGTCGCGTCGACCTTGTTGGCGATGCTCAGCACGAACGCGTCGCCGCGCCCGATTGCCCCTGCGGGTGGCGCGACGATCTCGTTGTTGCTCACGGCGGAATCGAACTCCGCCACTTCTTTCGGATCGATGCGGTGTCCGAACGATGCATCGACCACGACGGTGATCAAAGCAGCGGGGTTCTCGGCCATGTAGGCCAACACGGCTTCATTGAGTTGTTTCAGACTGGGCATGGCCCGACCCTCGGTGGCAAGGTTCGAGCCGTCGACGACGACATGGTGTGGCATAACTCAGCCAGTCAACCACGCCCGGAAGGGCCTGCCTACGATGCTCGCATGAAGAGGGCGGTGTTGTGGGACTTCGGTGGGGTCATCCTGTCGAGCCCGTTCGAGGCGTTCAATCGGTACGAAATCGAGCGAGGGCTGCCAGTCGACTTCATCCGCAGCGTCAACTCCGCGCATTCACACACCAACGCATGGGCTCGGCTGGAGCGAAGCGAGATCTCGGTGGAAGCGTTCGATGAGCTGTTCGCGTCGGAATCTGCAGCCCGCGGATCTCGAGTGCCCGGCGCCGACGTGTTGGCGTTGCTCTCCGGGGACGTACGCCCCGAGATGGTGGCAGCGCTCGACCGTGTGAAGTCATCCGGCTACCTGGTGGCGTGCCTGACGAACAACGTGATCGCCGGCGACCGGAGTGGTGTCGGCGCCGATGCTCGCGCAGCACAGATCACCGCGATCATGGAACGGTTCGATGTGATCGTGGAGAGCAGCGCGGTCGGCGTGCGCAAGCCCGAGCCGCGGTTCTACGAGATCGCCTGCGAGCAGTTGATGGTTCGACCCGAGGAATGCGTGTTCCTCGACGACCTTGGTGTCAACCTCAAGCCTGCCGCTGCAATGGGCATGACGACGATCAAAGTCACCACTGCAGCGCAGGCCATCGCCGACCTCGGCGCAGCGCTCGGCTGGGTTTGAGGTCAGGTGACCGAGGCTGGATCGGTCAGAGGATTCTCGTGACCTGGCCGATGTGACCCGAGCCGGGGATGAACAAGTCCTTGGTGGCGACCAGGCGGCCGAGGTAGCTGGTGTCGGCGGCGATCTTCGCGCGACTGGCGTCACTGGCTGCCGCATCGGGGACGCCTCCGATCCAGCTGATGCCACCCATGGTCCCGTAGACGTTGGCCAGCACACCGATCGACGAACCGATCACGCCCTCGAGGTACTGGGCGATCTCCACTGCCCAACCAACCGCGTCGGCCAAGCGATCGACGAAGGCGGTTGCGGTGGTGATCTGGGCGACAGCACCGACCGGCGGCGGATCGGTCGGCGACCCGTACACCACTTCCCTCAGCAGATCCTGCCCGGGTGTCGTCACGAGATCTGCTGCAGCTTCGATGCGGTCGAAGTAGCCGTCCTGGCTCAGCAAGGCGCCCGTGGCGGCCGCCAACGTCGCTTGCGAGTCGACGAAGGTGCTCCATGCAACCGTGCCGATGGGGTAGCCGAACGTTCCGGCCCAACACGTCACGTCGAGGGGACTGTTCGCATTGACATAAGCAGTGATGTCCGCAACCCAAGGCATCACCTTGCGAGGGCTACCAATCGGTGTGACAACACGTGTGAGAAAAGCAACATTTGAAACCTCCGTCATTCTGTGGGTCTGGGAGGGGGTCGCGGGGAATCTAGTGCAAGTGTCCAAGCCCGCTCGACAACGCTTGACTCCATACCGACTAGTTGGTATGGTTTGCCGATCGAGCAAGCCCGCACTGCCCGCACTGCCCGCACTGGAGGAACGACAATGCCCCGGATCACACCGAACCTTTGGTTCGACACAGAAAGCGAAGAGGCCGCCGCCTTCTACGTCTCGGTGTTCCCCAATTCCACGATCAAGAGCGTCACGTACTACGGCGACGCAGGGCCGCGGCCTGCCGGCATGGTGCTGGCCGTGGAGTTCCTGCTCGACGGCCAGGAGTTCATCGCGATCAACGGAGGCCCCGAATTCACGTTCAGCGAGGCGATCTCGTTGTTGATCACCTGCGCCGACCAGGCGGAGATCGACTACTACTGGGACAAGCTCACCGACGGCGGCGAAGAGGGCCCGTGCGGATGGCTCAAGGACAAGTACGGGCTGTCGTGGCAGGTCGCGCCGGCCGGAATGGACGCGATGCTCAGCGACCCGAACGACGAGCGTGGGCAACGCGCCATGCGCGCCATGTTCGGCATGAAGAAGATCGACGTCGCCGCGCTGCACGCCGCAGCCGACGGGGCCTGAGAGGCGTCGACCGAACGTGGCGGCAACACTGCACGACGCACCGGCGCGCGGCAGCGCCCGACTCCTGCTGCTCGACGCCGCTGTCAAGGTCATCCGCACGAAGGGGCTGAACGCGACGACTGTCGATGAACTGTGCGCGACTGCCGGAGTGACCAAGGGCGCGTTCTTCCATCACTTCCCGAGCAAGGAAGCGCTGGCGATCGCCGCGGCGCAACACTGGTCGGAGACGACCGGCGCGTTGTTCGCTGCAGCTTCGTATCACGACCTTCCCGATCCTGTCGATCGGATCCTCGGCTACCTGGAGTTGCGCGCCGAGCTGATCGTCGGTGCGCCGGCGCAGTACACGTGCCTCGTCGGCACGATGACACAGGAGGCGTTCGACACCAGCCCGGCAGTGCGCGATGCCTGCGCAGCGAGCATCTTCGGCCATGCCGGCACGCTCGAGTCCGACTTCGCCGCGGCACTGGCCGACCGCCACGTCGATCCGACCATCACCGCGACGAGCCTCGCTCGCCATACGCAGACCGTGCTTCAGGGCGCCTTCGTCCTGAGCAAGGCAGCCGACGATCCAGCGGTCGTCATCGACAGCATCAGCCATCTTCGCCGCTACCTCGTGTACCTCTTCACATCACAAGGAGACAAGCAATGCCAGAACAAGACGTGAGTTCTTTGGACAAGCTGTTCACCGCGACGCTGCAGCAGAGTCCGAACAAGGGCGGTTGGACCTATGTGGTGATGCCGGGTTCTGCGGACTACTTCGGCACCCGCGGGCTGGTGAAGGTCACTGGCACCGTCGAGGGCCATCCGTTCCGCAGCTCGTTCATGGCGCTGGGTGACGGCACGCACAAGCTGCCGATCAAGGCCGAGGTCCGCCAAGCCATCGGCAAGCGGGCCGGCGACCCCGTCACCGTTCACCTCCAACAACGGATCAACTCATGAGCCGGCGGGTCAGGGAGCGGGCACGACCTCGCTGACCAGATCGGCCCACGCGGATTCCCGAGCATGTCACACCAGCTGAGTCACGCCTTCTGCAACCCGCGGATAGTTGTCGTACATCAACACGTCGTGGCCGGGGAACACCAGCTCCGGCGAAGCCACGATCGTTCGCAGCTTGTCGTAGCTCCGCAAGCACCCGGCGAGGTCCATGGTGAACGCGCTGGGCCAGTCGTGCTGGTAGTTGCGGAACACGTGAGCGCAATCTGAGCCGAGGATGGCCTTGCCTCGGGCAGTGTCGACGGCCACTGCCTGCAAGCCCGGCGTGTGCCCCGGCGCGAGCAGGCATTCGATTCCCGGACGGATCTCGTGGTCGCCGGTCAGCAGCATCAGTCGTTCGGTTCCTTCCAACTCGGCCAGGTACTGCAACGACACCTCATCGGCCAGATTGGCAAAGGGAGGCCGCGCCGCGATCGGGTCTTGCGTCCAGAAGCGATACTCGGCCTCTTGCACGTAGAACGTTGCTCGCGGGAACAGTCGCACGCCACCGGCGTGGTCCCAGTGCAGATGCGTCAACACCACGTGTTCGACCGTGGCGGCTTCGACCCCCAGGCGGGCAAGTACCTCGGCCGGATTCTCATAGAGCGGCGACCTCTTGCGTCGCTGCGTCAACTCGGGATCGGCGCCGGTGTCGACCACGATGGTGTCGCCGGCCCCGCGGATGCACCACAAGTACCAGTTCTCGCGCTCGAACTCCTCCGTGGCCATGTCCCACTGCCACACGAGGTAACCGCCGTACACGCTGAAGGGACCGGCGTACTTGATCGCGTAGATCGTGTACCGCGGCACGACCGGACCTAGATGCCCTCGAAGGTCTCGTCCATGAGGTCAGCGAGCTCTTGGTCGTGGATCGCCTTCGTACCGGTCGCCGGGCTACCACTCTCGACCCGGGAGACGTGGTGGATGTGGTAGCCGCGTGCCTTGAGGCGCCACGTGCGGGCTTCGACGAAGTTCCAAGCACCCATGTTCTCGGGCTCCTCTTGCAGCCAGATCAGTTCGTGCGCGTTCGGATAGAGGTCCAACAGTTCGCGCATGTGATCCGACGGGAACGGGTACAGCTGCTCGACTCGGATGACGGCCACCGGTGCGCCGCGGCGATCACGTTCGGCCATCGCGTCCCACGCAACCTTTCCGCTGCAGAACACGAGCCGCCGAACGGCGGCGCGATCAGCGACGCTCGGGTCGTCGAGAACTTCTTCGAACGAGCCGGTGGTCAACTCGTCGACGGTCGAGCGGCTCTGCTTCATGCGCAACGGGGCTTTGGGGGTGAACAGCACCAACGGCTTGCGAACCTCGCGTCGCACTTGACGACGCAGCAGGTGGAAGTACTGCGCCGCCGTCGTCGCGTTGCACACTTGGATGTTGTCGTCGGCGCACAGCTGCAAGAAGCGCTCGAGACGCGCCGACGAGTGCTCCGGACCTTGCCCTTCGTAGCCGTGCGGGAGCAACAGCACCAGGCCGTTCATGTGCCCCCACTTGTCTTCGGCCGAGGCGATGTATTGGTCGATGATGATCTGGGCACCGTTGACGAAATCACCGAACTGGGCTTCCCACATGACCAGCGCTTCGTGGTTGGCGTAGGCGTAGCCGTACTCGAAACCCAGGGCGGCATACTCGCTGAGCAAGCTGTCGTAGACCCAGAATCGCGCCGACGACCCGGGCAGGGTGCCCATCGGAAGCCAGTCGTTCTCGTTCTCGTAGTCGATCAACGCTGCGTGCCGTTGGCTGAAGGTGCCGCGACGGCTGTCTTCTCCTGCGAGACGTACCGGCGTGCCTTCGAGCACCAGCGAACCGATCGCCAGCGCCTCCCCGGTGGCCCACTCGATCTCGCCTTGCTCGTGGTAGGTCTTGGCCCGCGCCTCGAACTGACGAACCAACTTGGGATGGGGCGTGAAGTCGGCGGGGTATGACGTGAGATGATCGAAGATCACGTCGAGCCGGGCCCGGTCGACACCGGTGGGCACGTGGGGCAAGACGCCAAGTGGCTTGGGCGGCCGGGGCGCCTTGACGATCGATGGAGCCTGGGCCCGCGTCTGATCGAGGGCGACCTGCAACTTGTTCTGGAAGTCGGCGAGCGCGCCCTCTGCCTCTTGCACCGTCAGCTCGCCGCGCTTCACCAACGCCTCGACATAGAGCTTGCGCACACTCCGCCGTTGGGCGATGGCCTTGTACATCAACGGCTGCGTGTAGCTCGGGTCGTCGCCCTCGTTGTGGCCGTAGCGCCGGTAGCAGACCATGTCGATGACGACGTCTTTGTGGAACGTCTGGCGGTACTCGAACGCCAACTGGGCAACGCGCACGCAGGCCTCTGGATCGTCGCCGTTGACGTGGAAGATCGGTGCCTGCACGGTCTTGGCAACATCGCTGCAGTACAGCGAACTTCGGGCGAACTGCGGGCTCGTGGTGAAGCCGATCTGGTTGTTGACGATGAGATGGATGGTGCCGCCGACGCGGTACCCCCTGATGTCGCTCATCGCCAGACATTCGGCGACGATGCCCTGACCGGCGAACGCAGCGTCGCCGTGGATCAGGATCGGCAGCGTGGGGAACGAGCCGGGCGGCTCGATGCGGTCTTGGGCAGCGCGCATCATGCCGAGCACGATCGGGTCGACTGTTTCCAGGTGGCTCGGGTTGGCGGCCAACTCGACGCGGATGTCGGCGCCGGTCGGGCTCTCGTACTTTCCTGTGGCGCCGAGGTGGTACTTCACGTCGCCGGAACCCTGCACCGAGATCGGGTCGATGTGACCCTCGAACTCCTTGAAGATCTGGTCGTAGCTCTTGCCGATGACGTTGGCGAGCACGCTCAACCGACCGCGGTGGGCCATGCCGATCGCCGCCGAGTCGAGGCCTGCATCGGCAGCCATCGACAGCACCTGATCGAGGATCGGGATCGCCGACTCGGCGCCTTCCAGACCGAACCGCTTGGTGCCGACGTACTTCGTCGCCAGGAACTTCTCGAAGGCCTCGGCAGCGTTGAGTCGTTCGACGATGCGCTGCTTGCGGTCCTTGGCGACGATCGGTTGGACGCCTTCGACCTTGCTCTGGATCCAGCGCTGCTCGGCAAAGTCTTGGATGTGCATGTACTCGATGCCGATCGTGCGGCAGTACGCGTCGCGCAGCACACCGAGGAGATCGCCGAGCTTCAGCCTGTCGTTGCCGCCGACGCCACCGGTGAGGAACTCGCGATCGAGATCCCAGATCGTGAGCCCATAGGTCGCGGGGTCGAGCTCAACAGGAAGGTCAGGCTCTTTCCAGCGCAACGGATCGAGGTCGGCGATCAGGTGGCCGCGGACACGATGAACACGAATGAGCGTGGCGACCTGCATCTGCTTGTGCAGCATCGCGTCTTCGCTGTCGAGGGCACTGTTGTCGACCCTCCACTTGACCGCTTCGTACGGCACGCCGAGGCTCTTGAACACGTCTTCGTAGAAGCCATGTTCGCCCAGCAACAGCTCGTGAACACGCTTCAGGAACATGCCGCTCTCGGCGCCCTGGATGATGCGGTGGTCGTAGGTGCTGGTGAGGGTGACGATCTTGCTGACGCCAATCGAACCGAGGGTGCGCTCGTCGGCACCCTGGAACTCGGCGGGGTAGTCGATGGTGCCCACACCGACGATCACACCTTGGCCTGGCATGAGTCGCGGGACGCTCTGAACGGTGCCGATCGTGCCTGGATTGGTGAGCGTGATCGTGGCACCCTGGAAGTCGCTGACCGCCAACTTGTTGGTCTTCACCTTGCGGATCACATCCTCGTAGGCCGCCAGGTACCCGGCGAAGTCGAGGGTGTCGGCGTACCGCAACACCGGCACGACGAGGGTGCGTGTGCCATCGCCCTTGTCGACGTCGACGGCCAGACCCATGTTGACGTTCGGATTGCGCAAGATGCGCGGCTTTCCGTCTGCGCCGGCCACGTACGAGTTGCCCATGTTGGGCACGGCGTCGGCAATGGCACGCACCACTGCGAACCCGATCAGGTGGGTGAAGCTGACCTTGCCCTGGCCACTGCGGCTGCGATATCCGTTGATGACCTTTCGGTTGACCTCGAGCAACTTGGCCGGGATGTCGCGGAAGCTGGTAGCGGTCGGTACCGACAGGCTGCGCTCCATGTTGGCGGCGATGGCGGCGCCGGCGCCTCGAATGGGATCGCCCATCTCGTCGTCGGTCCTCGGCGCAGGGCGCGCCGAGGACTGCACGACACCGTTGTCCGGCGTTGCCACCGACGGGGCCGCTGCCGGAGCTTCCACGGGCGCGACCTGCGGCTTGTAGTCCGAGAAGAACTCACGCCACGTTTCGCTGACCGACCCGGGGTCGGAACGGAACTGCTCGTACATCTCTTCGACAAGCCACGAGTTCGCGCCGAACCCCGGACCCGAAGTGTCAATTGCTGTCATCGTCGTCTGAGCGTACTTGTCGAGGCTCGATTTGGAGGGCTTGCTCGTTCGAGTGGCGCATGCGCCCGCGTGGTTGCTTTTCCGAAGCTCGGACTTATATATTCAGCGCATGAATTTTCGGGCTCTCGTCACCGTTCCGTTCGTCGCTCTTGCTCTGGTCGGTTGCAGTTCCAGCGGCGATGGGAAGAGCAGCGCGACAGTGCCTGCCGGCGCAACGCTGATCAAGGCCATCGAGGGGATCGCGTGGGATGCGAAGACCTACACGGCCACGGCGGTCGACGGCAAGGTGAGCCTGGCGTTGGAAGACGACTCCAGCCTGCCGCACAACCTCCATCTGCTCAATGCCCAGAACGTGGACCAGGGAATTGCTCTCGATGTGCAGGGTCGCGGCGATGTGCACAGCGCCGAGGTGGCGCTGGCCCCCGGCTCATATCAGGTGATCTGCACGATCGCCGGCCACGGCAACATGAAAGCCACCCTCATCGTCAAGTGAACTCGACCGAGCGTGTGACTGGTAGCGCCGATCAGGCCTTGAGCAGGATCTCGGAGAGGATCAGGAAGACGACCCACAGGCCGAACGAGCTGATCAGGATGTTCCGTATTCCGGGGCCGTCGTACAGGATGTTGAGACCCTTGTTCGCGGTCGCCTTCCATGGCAACAAGCCGAGGGCGTTGATCTCGAGCACAGCGATGATGACGATGGCGATCACCCAATACGCACCCATCTTGCCGCTGCTCAACATCTCGCCACTGACCGGGCTGTGCGTCTTGAACACCATGAAGAACAGAAGGGAGACGGAGAACAACGTGTTCTGCCGCGACGCCATGAATGCCTTGCGGCCGGCCGCTGCGGCAGCCGGATCGGCCTCGCCGCCGGCGACGAGGTTGGCCGCGTTGGCGAGCACCACCTTCTGGGCAGGCCAGATCACGCCCCACACGTTGAGCATCATGATGGTGCCGATCAACATGCCTGTTGTGATGGCGATCCCGCCGGCCTGCTTGCCGAAGTGGTTGGAGTAGTAGTCCTGGGTGACGAGCGTGATCAGGATGCCGGTGACGAACGTGCTGATCGCGGCCCAACGGAACCACCACAGCGCCTTGCGCGCCACCTTGTCGATCGCGATGTTCCGAGCGCGTGCCTCGTCGCCGAACGCGGCGAACGCGGGCACCTGGACCAAGTTGAAGTAGTACAACAAGCCGATCCAGGTGATGCCGGCCAGGATGTGGAGCCAACGGAATCCGAAGGAACCAAGAGCCGCTCGGCTGAAGAACCCATCTACTGCAAGCACCGTAGGTACCTCTTTCTGTGTGACGTTCCCAATTCAATGACGTCCCCGCGGGTCAACGTAGCACCACGGTGGGGTCGCGCATGGCAACGCAGCGCCGTAGATTGACCGGCGCCATGGCCCACGAATTCATCTACACCTGTTACAAGCTCGCTCGCGTCTATCCCCCCGACCGCACCGTGCTCGAGAACATCTCGCTGTCGTTCTACCCGGGCGCAAAGATCGGCGTGCTCGGCCCGAATGGAGCCGGCAAGTCGAGCCTGCTGCGAATCATGGCCGGTCTCGACGACGGCTACTCGGGTGAGGCGAGGCTCACGCCGGGATTCACAGTCGGGTTCCTGTCACAGGAGCCGAAGCTCGATGCGACGAAGGACGTGAAGGGCAACGTCATGGACGGCGTGGCAGCGGTGCAATCGGTGATCGATCGCTACAACGAAGTGATGACGATGTGGGCCGACCCCGACGCCGACTACGAGAAGATCGGCGCTCTCCAGGCCGAGCTGGAAGACAGGATCGCCGCCACCGACGCCTGGAGCCTGGAGCGCAACGTCGAGATCGCCATGGACGCGCTGCGCTGCCCGCCCGACGACGCCGACGTCACAACGCTGTCGGGTGGCGAGCGACGCCGTGTCGCGCTTTGCCGACTGCTGCTCAGCCGACCCGACCTGTTGCTGCTCGACGAGCCGACCAACCACCTCGATGCCGAGAGCGTCGAATGGCTGGAACGCTTCCTGCAGGAGTACGCAGGAACGGTCGTGGCGATCACCCACGATCGCTACTTCCTCGACAACGTGGCCAAGTGGATCCTCGAGCTCGACCGCGGTCGCGGCATCCCCTTCGAAGGCAACTACTCGTCGTGGCTCGAGCAGAAGCAGGAACGCCTTGCCCGCGAGGAGAAGGGCAACGAGGCCCGCCAACGCACGCTGCAGCGCGAGCTCGAGTGGGTTCGCATGGCGCCGAAGGCTCGCCAGGCCAAGGGCAAGGCCCGCCTTGCGGCGTACGACAAGTTGCAGCAGGAAGCCGAGGCGGCCGAGCGTGGGCCGGATCGGTTGGAGATCAACATCCCGGTCGGTCGGCGGCTCGGCGACACGGTGATCGCTGTCGACCATCTCCGCAAGGGATTCGGTGATCGGCTGCTCATCGAGGATCTCTCGTTCACGCTCCCCCGGGCGGGAATCGTCGGCATCATCGGCCCGAACGGTGCCGGTAAGACGACGCTCTTCAAGATGCTGACCGGTCAGGAACCTGTCGACGAGGGAACGGTGACCATCGGCGAAACCGTCGACCTCGCCTACGTCGACCAATCGCGCGACACCCTCGACCCCGAAGCGAGCGTCTACGAGGAGATCACCGGTGGAGTCGAACACATGAAGGTCGGCAACCGCGAGATCCACGGTCGTGCGTACTGCGCCAGCTTCAACTTCAAGGGCAGCGACCAGCAGAAGCGAGTCGGCGATCTGTCGGGCGGCGAACGCAACCGTGTGCACCTCGCCAAGATCCTGAAGAGCGGTGGAAACGTGCTGCTGCTCGACGAGCCCACCAACGACCTCGATGTCGATACGTTACGAGCCCTGGAGACGGCGTTGGAGAACTTTCCCGGCTGCGCGGTGGTGATCAGCCACGATCGCTGGTTCCTCGACCGAGTTGCCACCCACGTGCTGGCCTTCGAAGGCGACAGCCAGGTCCGCTGGTTCGAAGGCAACTTCAGCGAGTACGAGGCGTGGCGTCACAAGGAGTTGGGCGCGAGCGCCGACCAGCCGCATCGCATCAAGTACAAGCCGCTCGTGCGGTGAGTTGAGCCCGAACCCGCCAGTGGCCACGCGAATCATCACCAGGGCGTGCATCGCTGTCTTCGTCTGCGGAATCGCCGGCCTGATCATCTCGTCGGTCGCCGGCAACAACAACGGCCTCGTACTTTCCATCGGTGGCGTCATCGTTGTCGCCGCGCTCGTGTTGATGACGGTCAACACGGTGACCGTGCACGAGCGGATCGACGTGTTCGACGAGGCCGACGCCGAACAACTCGAGGCACAGGTGACTCGGCTGGTCGAGCGGGGCGCTGACGAGAACGAGGTGCGGAACCTGGTGCGCGAGGCGCGCCGCGGCAGGCGACGATGAGCATGGAGGGCGATGCGCAGTTGGCTGCACGGCTTGCCACCGAGGCGGGCCAGCTGCTGGTCGAGGTGCGTGATGAGCTCACCCGAGCCGGCGCGCCTGCATGGCAGGTGATGGATACAGGTGATCTGGCCAGTCACCGCTTCATCACTCGTGCCCTTGCCGAGGCGCGTCCTGACGACGCCGTGCTGTCGGAGGAAGGTCTCGAGGATCCCCGCCGCTTCGTCGCCGATCGGGTGTGGATCGTCGATCCACTCGATGGCACGAGCGAGTTCGGTGAAGACGGTCGCCACGACTGGGCCGTGCACATCGCTCTGTGGGACGCCGATCATCTAGCCGCCGGAGCGGTCAGCATCCCCGTTCTCGGGCGCACCTTCTGCACCGATCCACCTCCGGTGATCCCCGCGTCGGGCCGCACGCGACCACGCCTCGTCACCTCGCGGAATCGAAATCCGTACGTGGCTGTGATCGTGGCCAGGGCACTCGACGCCGAGGCGGTGCGCCTCGGATCCGCGGGCGCGAAGGCGATGGCTGTCGTCGCCGGCGAAGCCGACATCTACGTGCACGACGGCGGCATGTATCAATGGGACTCTGCGGCGCCGGCCGCAGTGGCTCTGGCTGCAGGGCTGCACGTCAGCCGCATCGACGGTTCACCGATGGTGTTCAACGAACCCGATCCCTGGTTGCCCGATCTGCTGATCTGCCGATCCGAGTTCGCCGAACCGGCGCTGGAAGCACTGCGGAACGGTCGCCGCGAAGCCTGGGGTTGATCGACTCGTACCCATCGCCGAGCCACGGCTGATCGAGGCGCGACGGCCGCGACCCATCCAGCGGCTCGTACAATGCCGCAATGACTCCCGCCGTGCCGGACGACGGTGCTCCGTCGGGGCAGAGCCTGATCCGACCGCAGGTCACCCCTCGTGTGCCCGGTCTGACGATCGCGGCCATGACGTCGATCGGCGCCGGCATCATCCACGCCGCCGCCGCGGGTGTGCACGCCGAGCATCCCCAGCTTGCTCGGGTGTTCATCATGCTGGCGATCGCCCAGGTGGGTGCAGGCCTCCTGGCCTTGGCCCGCCCCAACCGCCTCGTCGCTGCCCTGATCCTGGGCATCAGCGTCGCTGCTGTCGCAGGCTGGCTGGCAACGCGAATCACCGGCATCTCGTGGATCGACGGCCTGGAGGTACGCGAAGCGCCGCAATACGCCGACACTGCCTGTGCCCTGCTCGCCGCGATCGCGATCGGCTGTGCACTGGCAGCGGTGATGATCGGCAGGCGGCGAGCCTTGTCGCCACATCTGCTGTTCCCGGCACTCGCTGTCGCTGCCTTCACCATTCCGGCGATGCTCAGCAGCGGCACGCACGTGCACACTCACGTACAAGCGGCGAGCGCTGCCGGCGCCGACGGCTCAGCCACCGCGGTTGTCGACGAATCGCAACCTCACACGCACGCCGCCGACGGATCGTCCGTGGCCGTCGTCGACGAATCGCAACACAACCACACGACCGACACGACCGGTGGTTCGACGCCAACCGCGACGACCACGTCCACATGGCCTCGCCCCTGGGACCCGACGAAGCCGATCGACGTCTCCGGAGTACCCGGCGTGACACCCGAGCAAGAGGCGCGCGCAACCAAGCTGATCCAGGACTCACTGCAAGACCTCCCCAAGTACGCCGACACGGCTGCGGCAATCGCCGACGGTTACGCATCGATCGGTGATGCCGGCACCGGCGACGAGCACTACGTCAACACGTCGCTCATCGAAGACAACGACTTCCTCGACGCGGCACACCCCGAGTCGCTGGTCTACAAAGTCGACGGTGACAAGCGGACGTTGGCGGGGGCGATGTACATCGCCAGCGCCAGGCCCACCGACGACCCGAGCCTGCTCGACTTCGCCGGGCCGTTGATGCAATGGCACAACCACGGCAACCTCTGCTGGGCAAGCGGGCCCGATGGCAAGCCCCGCGTCGTCGGCATCACCGACGCCAACGGCAAGTGCGCCAACGGGGTGAACACTGGCGGCCAGAACCCGATGGTGCACGTATGGATCACGCCCCATCCGTGTGGAGTGTTCGCCGCGCTCGAAGGAATCGGCGCCGGACAGGCCGCGGTCCCGGATTCACAGCGCGTCGACCTGTGCAACCAAGCCCACACGCATCCCGCCGCGGCCGTGCCGACCAAACCGTTCGATCCCACACAACCGATCGACCTCGGTGGTGTCGCCGGCGTCACGCCCGAGCAGCAGGCTGCGGCCGAGAACCTCGTCGCCCTCAACGTCGTACGCCTTCCGCAGTGGTCCGACTACAAGGTCGCCGAGGCCGCCGGGTTCCACAGCATCGGCGACGGAGCCACCGGATTCGAGCACTTCATCAAGTGGGACTGGATCAACGACGACGTCACACTCGATCCCGATCATCCGGAAAGCCTGGTCTACTCGCCACAACCCGATGGTTCGAAGAAGCTCGTCGAGCGCGATGTACTTCCTGCCCGACAACGTCGCCCTGAAAGACGTGCCCGACATCGGTGGCGCGCTGATGCAATGGCACATCCACGACAACCTGTGCTTCACGGCCGACCCCGTGGCACCGCAGGTGCGCGGCGTCACCGACGCGAACGGCAACTGCGCCGCGCCGCTCGTCAAGTTCCGCAACGCGCCGATGATCCACGTGTGGATCACGCCGAACAAGTGCGGGCCGTTCGCCGCCCTCGAGGGAATCGGCGCCGGGCAGATCCTCGACGGCCAGACGCGCTTGTGCGACGCCGCCCACGGATCGGGTTTCTAGACCGCCGCTGGTCGCTGCCTGGCAACCATCGTGCCTGCGGCATCCTCGTCGCGGATGAACCATGCGCACAACGCGGCGATCAGCGCGAGTAGCACGGCGACCCCGAAGGCCCAGTGCACACCTGTGAGCGCGCGGTTCACTTCGTTCGACTCCGGTGCCCGGCTGAGCGACATGTGGGCGGCGAGGATGCTGGCCATGATCGCCACGCCCAGCGACACGCCGACCTGCCGTTGCGTGGAGAAGATCGACGACGCCCGGCCGTTCTGCGAAGGCTCGATCGTGGCATATCCGGCCGCCTGCATCGGAACGAAGGCGAATCCCATGCACAGCCCGCGACCGAACATCAGGCTGCGGATCAACCACAGACTGGTGTGCAGCCCCAGCCCGACGTACAAGGCGATCGCCAACGCCGCGGAGATGAACCCGAACGTCATCAGCCGCCTCGGGCCAATTCGTCCGTACAGCCGGCCGGCGACGACGGACGAGAACATCACACCGAACGCTTGCGGGAACGTGGTGAGGCCACTCGCCAGCGGCGTCATGCCGCGTAGCAGTTGCAGGTACAACGGCATCACGAACGTCACTCCGAGAAAGCTGGCGATGGAGAACAACCCGACCAAGTTGCACTGCCGGAACATGCGGTTGCCGAGCAGCCGGAGCTCGAGCATCGGGCTGGGAATGCGTAGCTCGACGACGGCCATCGCAACCGCAGCGATCACACCGAGCACGCCGGTGGTTACGACCACCGGCGAGCTCCATCCCGACTGCGGACCTTCGCTGAGCGCGTAGACGATCAGCGCGAGCGCCGAACCAGAGAGGACGAACCCGGCGATGTCGAAGCGGCCCGAGGCCGGATGTCGATGCTCTCGCAGGTGACGCCAGCCGAACCACAACGCGATCATCCCGATCGGTGCGTTGACGAGAAAGATCCATCGCCAACTGGCGTTGGTGACGATGAGGCCGCCGAGCACCGGCCCGAGTGCGGGCGCGGCAAGGGTGGGAATCATGATCAGCGTCGCCGCCCGTGCCCGTTCGGCCGGGGGGAACGCTCGGAACAACATGGCCAGACCCACCGGTGTCAACATCCCGCCACCGACGCCCTGGATCACCCGGAAGGCGATGAGCTGCCCGATCGTCTGGGCTGCGCCGCAGAGCACGGAGCCGGTGGTGAACGCCATCAGCGCGAACAAGAACGTGCGTTTCGTACCGAAGCGGTCGCCGAGCCAGCCCGAGGTCGGGATCCACACCGCCAGGCTGAGGGTGTAGCCGAGCACCACCCACTCGGCATTCTCGGTGTGCAGTTCGCGACCCAGCGCCGGAATCGCCACGTTGACGATGGTCGTGTCGAGGATGTCGAGAAAGAGCGCCGACACGTAGACGATGGCGACGATCCACTTGTAGGCGACGCTCCGGCCGAAGATCTGCACCGAATTGTCGGTGGGAGCGGCAAGAGTTGTCACTTGCGCCGAGGGTAGTGCGCAGGTTGCTGCGATCATGAAGTGGTGGTGATCGCCGAAGACATCAACTGGGGTGCCTTCACCGACGACGGACCATGGGTTGTCGACCAGGACACGCTGCTGTGGTACCCCATCGCCGGCTTGCTCCGCCAGGCCGCGAGGGCGGATGTGCCGGCGCTCACCCGGCCGCGGCGGATTCCGCCGGGCCTTCGCGTCATCACTGTCGCCGGTCGACTGATCGGTGCGATCGGACCGTGGTGGCTCCGCAAGAAGTTCCACCGGTACGCAACACCCGAAGCCGGTCGCAGTGACATCTCGGCTCGCCTGCGACGCGCCGTCGAACGACTCGGTCCGACGTACATCAAACTCGGCCAGATCATCTCCAGCGGCGAAGGGCTGTTCCCGGCCGAACTGGTCAGCGAGTTCAAACAGTGCCGGGATCAGGTTCCTGCGGAGCCGTTCGACACGGTTCGCACGGTGGTCGAAGACGACCTCGGCGTGCCGCTCGAACACATCTTCTCGAGCTTCGACACCTCCCCACTCGCCGCGGCCTCGATCGCCCAGGTCCACGCGGCAACGCTGCGCACCGGAGAACGAGTGGTGGTCAAGGTGCAGCGGCCCAGCGTGACGCGCCTCGTGCGCAAGGATCTGCGGGTGATGGCGTGGCTGGCGCCGCATCTCGTCGGGCGCATCCCGATCGCCTCGCTGGCCAATCCGCCGGCCCTCGTCGAACTGTTCGCCGAGACCATCGTCGAAGAGCTCGACTTCCGCATGGAAGCAGCCAACATGATCGACATCGCCGTCATGCTTCACGAACTGAAGCAGACCGGCTACGTCGTGCCGCGGCCGCATCCCACACTGATCACACGCCGCGTCCTGGTGATGGAACGGATCGATGGCTTCAACTTCGACGACGTCGCCGGCATGAAGGACGCCGGGGTCGACACGGAAGCTGTCGTGCGCACCGCGATGATCGCTCTCATCGAGGGAGCGTTGGTCTACGGCGTGTTCCACGGCGACCTGCACGGAGGCAACCTGTTCGTGCTGCCCGACGGCCGCACGGCGCTGCTCGACTTCGGCATCGTTGGTCGACTCAGCGGCGACCGCCGGTTGGCCTTCCTGCGAATGATGGTGTGCGCGACGACGAACGACGTGAGGGGCCAGCTCGAGGCGATGCGCGATCTCGGCGCGCTGCCCGCCGACACCGACCTCGACGCGGTCATTCGTGATCTCGCGGCTCGATCAGGCCCCGGTCGACCCCACGACGCTGACCGGGGAGGAGTTGATCGCCGAGGTTCAGCGAGTGGTCAAGGCGTTGCTCGGGTACGGGGCACGAATGCCCAAAGAGCTGATGCTCTACGTGAAGAACATGGTCTTCCTCGACGGGGCAATGGCCAGGCTGGCCCCGGATCTCGACCTGCTCGGCCGAGATCGCCAACATCTCGCTGTTGTTCACCCAACGTCACGGGGAGAAGCTCGGCCGCGAGCTCGGAATCGACCATGCGTTCGTTGGAGCTCAACATGGACGGCGTCAAAGCAGGCTTCGGGGTCGACCCCTCCACGCAGCAGTTGACGTATCGCGAGTTGCAATCGAGACGGGCCCTGATCCAGAAGCGCATGCGCGATCACGTTGGGCGCTGAGTTGCTCGCTAACTTCAGGTCGTGAGCCTCGACGCGAACGCCCGCCGGTTCTCGGGATTCGCCGATCTCTACGACGCCGTCCGCCCTGTCCCACCACCCGTTCTCGCCGAGGTCATCACGGCATACGCCGGTGGTCGACCGGCCCTCGCCGTCGATCTCGGCAGCGGAACCGGGCTGTCGACTCGATGGGCGGCGACGTGGTCGGCGGATGTCGTGGGCGTCGAGCCCAACGCCGACATGCGCGGGCTAGCAGCGAACGTTCCCGGCCGAGCGAGCATCCGCTACGTGGAGGGACTTTCCAGTTCGACCGGGCTTCCCGATGGCTGTGCCGATGTCGTGCTCGCGGTGCAGGCGCTGCACTGGATGGAGCCGGTTGCGACGTTCGCGGAGGTTGGGCGACTGCTGCGGCCCGGCGGCGTCTTTGCCGCCATCGACTGCGACTGGCCTCCGTCGGTCGGCAACGCCCGCGCCGAGCAGGCGTGGCATGCCGCGCGATCGACCGTCGCTCTACACGAACGCCGGCTCGCTGGTTGGTCGGATGCGGCGAAGCCGGCACGAGCAGCGTCGTCCTCGCCGCAGTCCGACGAGTTGCGACCAGCCGGCTCAGGCGACCCCACAACGGCAGTCGTGATCGCCGAAGGTGTGCAGTACTGGCACAAGGGCGAACATCTCGGCCGAATGGTCGCCAGTCGACAGTTCCAGCATTGCGTCGAGGTGGCCGTGCTCGGTGAGGAACGAGGCGATGCCGACAGGTTCGTCCGGCTCTTCCAGAGCCAGGGCGACTATCAGGCGCTCCGCCGGCACGGACTCGATGACGAGACGCTCGGCATCGATCGATTCAACACA
Organism: Ilumatobacteraceae bacterium; assembly: GCA_963720775.1. Classification (GTDB taxonomy): domain Bacteria; phylum Actinomycetota; class Acidimicrobiia; order Acidimicrobiales; family Ilumatobacteraceae; genus JAENVT01. The sequence continues at coordinate 128,809 of CAVRGR010000004.1, forward strand.
GAAGCCGTGGCCGCACTCGGCGCGGCACAGCGTCCGTTCTGGTTCACCTACCGCGCCCGCCTCGGCGTGGGGCACTGACCTCGCCCGTGCGTCTGGTCATCGCTCGTTGCTCGGTCGACTACGCCGGTCGGCTCAACGCGCACCTCCCCGAGGCGGTGCGGCTGATCATGGTGAAGGCCGACGGTTGTGTTGCCATCCATGCCGATGGCGGCGCGTACAAGCCGCTGAACTGGATGAACGCACCCAACACGCTCGTCACCGGTGACGAGGCGTGGACGGTGACCAACCCGAAAGGCGAGTCGCTGACGATCACTCTGCACGAGGTCCTCTCGGACACCGAGACCGAGTTCGGCGACGATCCGGGGTTGCAGAAAGACGGCGTCGAGGCCCACCTGCAGGAGTTGCTCGCCGCCTCGCCCGATGCCATCGAGGAGGGACTCACGCTGGTTCGCCGCGAGTACCCGACTGCCATCGGGCCGATCGACCTGCTGTGCCGCGATCGCGACGGAAGAGTCGTTGCCATCGAGGTCAAGCGCCGCGGTGAGATCGACGGGGTCGAGCAGTTGGCTCGCTACATCGAGCGGCTCCACCTCGACTCGTCGCTCGGCAGCGTGCGCGGCGTGTACGTCGCCCAGGTCGTCAAACCGCAAGCGCGGGTGTTGGCGGAGTCGCGGGGATTCCGCGTCGTGGAAGTCGACTACGACAAGCTGCGCGGCCTGAGCATCGACGAGCTACGCCTGTTCTGACCCCGATCCAACAGCATCTGGGCGCCAGAACTCAGTAGCGACCCGGGGCTGTGAACTCGCAGTGGCGCCCAGATCCTTCGGGTCAGGCCATCACGGGGACGGTCGACATCGCCTCGGCGAGCTCTTTGTCGGTGAGGTCGTAGTCGACCATCTTGCCGGTGAGGTAGTTCTCGTAGGCAGCGAGATCGAGGTGGCCATGGCCGCACAACGCGGTGAGGATCACCTTCGACTCGCCGGACTCCTTGCAGCGCTTGGCCTCGCGAATGGCCGCGGCAATTGCGTGCGTGGGCTCGGGTGCGGGAAGGATTCCCTCGCTGCGGGCGAAGGTGACGGCCCCCGCGAAGCACTCGGTCTGGGGAATGGCCTCGGCTTCGGCCAGACCCAACTCGTAGATGTGCGACACCAGCGGCGACATGCCGTGGTAGCGCAGCCCGCCGGCGTGGATCGAAGGCGGGATGAAGTCGTGACCCAGCGTGTGCATCTTCAGCAGCGGAGTCATGCCGGCGGTGTCGCCGAAGTCGTAGCGGTACTCGCCCTTGGTGAGGCTCGGGCAGGCGGCCGGTTCGACGCAACGAATCGTCGGATTCATCCTCCCGGCCATCTTCTCGCGGAGGAACGGGAAGGCCAGGCCACCGAAGTTGGAACCGCCACCCGTGCAGCCGACGAGAAGGTCGGGGGTCTCCCCCACCATCGCCAACTGAAGGAGCGCCTCTTCACCGATCACGGTTTGGTGCAGGAGCACGTGGTTCAGCACGCTGCCAAGCGAATATCGGGTCTTCGGGTCGGCGACCGCCGCACCGACTGCTTCGGAGATGGCGATCCCCAGGCTGCCCGGGTGATCCGGATCGAGCGCCAACAACGATCGGCCGTAGTCGGTGACATCTGACGGGCTGGGGTGCACGGTGGCCCCGTACACCTCCATCATGATCCGCCGGTACGGCTTCGGCGCGGTACGACGCGGCCACCTGCCAGATCTCGCACTCCATGCCGTATTGGGCGGTGGCAAATGCCAGCGCCGTGCCCCATTGCCCGGCACCCGTCTCGGTCGTGAGCTTGGTGATGCCCTCTTGGTGGTTGTAGTAGGCCTGCGGAACGGCAGTGTTCGGCTTGTGCGATCCGGCAGGGCTGACGCCCTCGTACTTGTAGTAGATGCGTGCCGGGGTGTCGAGCACCTTCTCCAAACGGTGGGCGCGGAACAACGGCGACGGCCTCCACAACCTGTACACGTCGAGCACGCCGCCGGGGATGTCGACGTAGCTGTCTTGCGTGACCTCTTGCATGATGAGCGCCATCGGGAACAGCGGCGCAAGGTCGTCGGGCCCGACCGGCTGCATCGTGCCCGGGTGCAGCGGCGGCGGAGGCGGCGAGGCGAGGTCCGGAATGATGTTGTACCACTGCGTCGGGATCTGATCTTCGCTCAACAGGATCTTGGTCTGCATGACACACCTCATCGGGACGAACTTGCGACGGGAAGGGACGACGGAACGGTAGCCCGTTGCGCAGGTAGCGTGTCGAGGCATGCAAACGGTCCAGGGGCGGGCGCAGCACTACGCGTGGGGCGATCTGGCTGCCATCCCCGAACTGCTGGGAGTCGCGTCCGATGGCCGGCCGTGGGCGGAGTGGTGGATCGGGACGCACCCGATGTTGCCGTCGACGATCGACGGCGGAGCTCCACTTCAGTCGGTCTCGGGCGACCTTCCGTACTTGCTCAAGCTCATGGCTGCCGCCGAGCCGCTGTCATTGCAGACTCATCCCGGCAGCCATCAAGCGCTGGCCGGCTTCGAGCGCGAGGAGACACTCGGTATCCCTCGCGACTCGCCCGAGCCGCGTCTACCGCGACGAGTTCGCCAAGCCGGAGATGCTGTGCGCACTGACGTCGTTCGACACGTTGTGCGGCTTTCGGCCGGTCGATGCCACGATCTCGCTCCTGCGCCGGATCGACGCGCACGACCTCGCCGACCTGCTCGAGCACGAGAAGTTGGCCGCTGTGGTGGCCGCGCTGTACCACCACGAATTCGACGTCTCCACCACGCTTGCCGCCTGCGCGCAAGCAACCGGGCGGGAAGCGGATCTGGTCACTGAGCTGGCCCTCACCTATCCCGGCGATCCGTCCGCCGTCGTCACACTGCTGCTGAACCGAGTCATGCTCACCCGTGGCGACGCGGTGTTCCTCGGTCCCGGCAACCTCCACGCCTACCTCCGCGGGCTCGGTGTCGAGATCATGAGCAACAGCGACAACGTCGTGCGCGGCGGCATGACCGTGAAGCACATCGACGTCGAGGAGCTGATCGACGTGCTCGACTTCGAGCCGCTGAGCGACCCGGTGGTGCGACCCGTCCAAGTAGAGCCGGGTCGGTGGAGGTACGACACGCCCGACACTCCGTTCATCCTCTGGCGATTCGAGATCGGCGCCGGCCGATCCACGACTCATCGCGCCGGCGGCCGAGAGCTGTTGTTGTGGGTCGAGGGCCCGAATCGCGGACAGTGTCGGTTCTTGTCGGCCGACGAGACGATCGACATCGACGGCCCGGCAACCGTGTTCCGCGTCGAAGAGCCCTGACACACAGCGGCGTTTGATGCCTGCGGCCCCGGATAGGGGCGCCAGCTCACACACGCTGCGATCCGGGTGCGTGCTAGAGGCGGATCACCGCGTCGAGCGCGAGATCGAGCAGCCGTTCGCCGCGCCGGTGATTGCTTCTCCCAGTGACGGTGATCCCATTCAGCGGCGCTGACGTCGTCACCCGCGTACAACAACTGCGCGTACACCGCGCCGCGGAACGCGGCTGCGGCAAACATGGCCGCGGCCTCCATCTCGACGGTGATGCATCCCTGTTCGCGACGACGTGCAACCTTGGCGGGCGTCTCCCGGAAGAAGGCATCGGTGGTCCACGTCAGACCGCGATCGTGAGGGATGCCTGCCTCGGTCAGCACGTCGTCGATCGCGGTGAGCGCGCGCGGGTGCGGTTGCACCTCGGCGTCGGCCGGCGCGTAGTGGTAGCTGGTGCCCTCGTCGCGAATTGCTCCTGTGGGCACGATCACGTGACCGACATCGAAACCTGGGCGAACGATGCCAGCGCCGCCGCACCCGATGATCTGAGTGGCACCGAGCGAGATGACGACTTCGAGCGACGTGACCGCTGCTGGCGCGCCAACCCCTGGGCTCACGAGGGCGACTTCATGGCCACGATGCTCGATGACGCAGATCGGATGGTCTCCGTGCTCGAAGGGAACGTTGTGGAGCGGTTCCAGACCAGCGGTGCGATCGTGGACGACGTTGCCGAACCAGCACATCACCGCATGTTGCGGAAAGCCCAACATCGGGCTGTGGATCGACGGGTTGATCACCGCCAGGGGCGAGGGATCGAACTCGAACAGTGGATGATCGTGGGGAATCATGCGCTGGGCCGACACCGGCCCGATCAACGACTCGTCGTTCGGCGGATCTCGACGATTCGCTCGGCCGCATGGTTGGCGTCGTCGCCCTTGTCGTCGAGCAGCTTGGCCCGATCCTTGGCGGCCTCGCGTTCGGCCAGCGCCGTATCCACACGAGCGATCGCTGCCTCAGTGCCGTGTTCGTTGATGAACTCGGCCCACTCGACCAGTGCCTCGACCATCTCCGACTCCGGCACGACGGCGACGTTGCGGCCTTTGACGAAGAGGTGGCCGCGCTTGTTACCCGCAGCGATCCCGAGATCGGCCTCGCGAGCTTCACCCGGACCGTTGACCACGCAACCCATCACCGCTACTTGCAGCGGGATCTTGCGATCACCGAACGCCTTCATCGCCCTGTTGGCGACATCGATGACGTCGATCTCGGCACGGCCGCAACTGGGGCATGCGATCAAGTCGATGTTCTTGCGTTCGCGCAGACCGAGAGCTTCGAGCAACTGCCGGCCGGCACGGGCCTCTTCGACGGGGTCGGCCGTGAGCGAGTAGCGGATCGTGTCGCCGATGCCCTCCATCAGCAAGGTGGCGATGCCCGCCGTGGCCTTCACCAAACCAGCGGGGGGCGGGCCGGCTTCGGTGACTCCGAGGTGCAACGGCACGTCGGTGACCGCGCTGAGTTGACGGTAGGCCTCGATCATCAGCGGCACGCTCGACGCCTTCACGCTGATCTTCATCAAGTCGAAGTCGACCTCACGGAAGTAGGCCATCTCCCGCTCGGCGCTCTCGACCATCGCCTCGGGGGTGATGCCCCCGTACTTCTCGTACAACGATGGATCGAGCGATCCGCCATTGACCCCGATGCGGATCGAGATCTGCCGATCACGGGCTTCGGCGGCAACCGCCTTGATGTGTTCTGGCTTGCGGATGTTGCCCGGATTCAAGCGCAGGCCCTGCACCCCCGCTTCCATCGCCGCAAGCGCCATGCGGTACTGATGATGGATGTCGGCAATGATCGGAATCGGCGAGCGAGGCACGATCTGGGCCAGCCCTTCGGCGGCTTCTTGTTCGTTGCAGGTGCAGCGCACGATGTCGCACCCTGCAGCCGCCAGCGCATAGATCTGTTGCAACGTGCCCTCGACGTCGGCCGTCTTGGTGATGGTCATCGACTGCACCGAGATCGGCGCTCCGCCGCCGACGAGCACCTTGCCGACCGCGATCTGGCGAGTGGTCCTGCGTTCGAACGGCATGCCAGCAGTGTGCCAGCTCAGGGCAACGGCTTGGTGACGTCGAGGTACAAACCGGTGATGAACAACATCGCCAGCACCGCGATCATGGTCATCGCCACAGGGATCATCTTGGTGATGTCGGCACGGTACGGGGTGCGACCACGACGCGACCGCAAGCGCTCGTAGGTGGCAATTGCCGCGTGGCCGCCGTCGAAGGGAAGCACGGGAAACAGGTTCAACAGACCCACGAAGACGTTGACTGCGGCGAGCGTGAGGAGAAGCCCGCCGAAGCCTGATTCGTCGCCGATCGAAGCGCTCAGCTTGCTGATGCCGACAACCGTCGTGGGCCGCGTGTTGATGTCGTCGTTGGTTCCGCTCAGGTGGCCGAAGATGTTGACCGGGTTCAGCACCTTGACCACGCCGCCGATGCTGCGCCACATCGTGGGGCCGAGGTCGAACACGCTGTCGGACGCGGCCCGGGCGATCGACTCGTTGTTCCACACCACCTCGGTGCCGGAGGAGACGCCCAGAAACGCCTTGCCGAAGGCTTCACCCTGTGCCGGATTGGAGCCAAGGTCGACGACCTTGGTGACGGTTGTGCCGTGACGGTCGATCACGAGCGTGACGGCCTCACCGGGTTGGTGACTGCGGATCTGGCCAACGAATTGGTCGGGGGTCTTCGGATTGATGCCGTCGATCGACAAGATGATGTCGCCCGGCTGCACCCCGGCAAGGTTTGCGGGGGATGACTTCTCGACACTGCCGATGCCGACTCGATCGGTCTCGACTCGTCTGCCGTTGACGGCGTAGACGCCGAAGATCAGCGTGATGGCAATGAGGATGTGCATGATCGACCCGGCCGTGATGACCAGCATTCGCCGCGGGTAGCTCTTGTTGCGGTACGCACGGGGCTCGTCGCTGGGGTCGACCTCATCGAGGTTGTTCATCCCGATGATGCGCACGAAGGCACCGACGGGGTAGGCACGCAGGCCGTACTCGGTCTCACCGCGTCGAAAGCTCCACAGCTTGGGTCCCATGAACAAGAAGAACTGGGTGGCCTTCATGCCCGTCCAGCGAGCAGTGACGAAGTGACCGAGCTCGTGCAGGAAGATCGAGATCAGCAAGCCGACGACGAACACGAACGCCCAGGTGCTCCACAGGTAGAGCATCACCAGGAGTGCGACGATCACGGCCAAGCCGACGATTGCTACGGGCCCACCGGCGGTTGCGTCGGCATCGGGTTTGTCGGTGCCGCCGGCCATCACCTCGTTGCGAAACTTGGAGTATGTGTCACTCACGCTGTCAGTACCTCCGTGGCCACCTGACGTGCACGAGCATCGGCGGCGATGATGTCGTCAATCGTTCTATCGGCAGATCGCTCGAAGCGCTGGAGGGTTGCGTCACATACTTCGGCGATCCGGGCCCAACGAATGCGGTGCTGCAGGAAGGCCTCGACGGCGACCTCGTTGGCCGCGCTCAGCCAGGCGGGGGCGGTCGAACCGATCCGGCCGGCCTCGTAGGCCAACGGCAGGCAACGGAACGTGGCGGTGTCGGCGGGCTCGAAATCGAGCCTGCGCAGGCTGGTCCAATCGATCCGTCCGAATGGTGTGTCGATCCGGTTGGGGTAAGCCAGGGCGTACCCGATCGGCAGCCGCATGTCGGGCATGCTCAGCTGGGCGATGGTCGAACCATCGGTGAACTCGACCATCGAGTGCACGACGGATTGCGGGTGGACTACGACCTCGATCTGCTCGTACGCCGTGCCGAACAGTTCGTGTGCTTCGATCACCTCCAGGCCCTTGTTCATCAACGTGCTGGAATCGATGGTGATCTTCGGGCCCATCTTCCAGGTCGGGTGTTCGAGTGCTTGGCTGACGTCGACACTCGCCAGTTCGGCTGCGGATCGGCCACGGAAGGGCCCGCCACTGGCGGTGAGGACGATGCGGGAGATCTCGCGACCGGGGGCGGTGCTCGACCGCAGACACTGATGAATCGCGCAGTGCTCGCTGTCGACCGGCACCAGCTCGGCGCCCGCCGTGGATCGCAGTGGCTGCACGGCAGGTGCACCGGCGATGAGGCTCTCTTTGTTGGCCAGCGCCAGTCGCTTGCCCGATCTCAGCGTGCGAATCGTGACCGACAGACCGGCGAAGCCGACGACGCCGTTGACCACCACGTCGGCGTCGTCGGTGAGATCCGCAAGATCCGCCACAACCTCGGCAAACGGCAGTGCCGCGGCAACCTCGGCCCGCCTCGTCTCGTCGGCAACAGCCACGACTTTCGGACGAAACTCGTTCGCCTGGGCGATCAGCACGTCGACGGACGAATTCACACCGAGGCCGACGATCTCGTAGCGACCGACGTCGCAACGCACGACGTCGAGGGTCTGCGCGCCGATCGATCCCGAGGAGCCGGCAATCGCGAACGCGGACGGTTGACATGAACGTCAGTCTCGCATCGACCTGGTGCGAACTGCCTTCAGCCGTCTACTTCGTGACCCATGGCTGCAGCACCTGCAGGAGGTAGTACACCGCAGGGAGGGTGAAGAGGAACCCGTCGAATCGATCGAGCACACCCCCGTGACCTCTGACGATCGTGCCGAAGTCCTTGATGTCGAGATTGCGCTTGAACATGCTCTCGGTGAGATCGCCGAGTGGCGCCATGATCGAGATGACGATGCCCAGCAGGATCAGATCGCCGGCGCTGTTCCAGGTGCTCGAGCGATCGGTGAGACCAACGATGACCATCGCCAGGATCGTCGCCACGGTTCCACCGAACAGACCCTCGATGCTCTTGTTCGGGCTGATCCAGGCCCGTAGCGGGGTCTTTCCCGCGGCACTGCCGAGCATGAGAGCGCCGATGTCGTTGGCCACCACACCGATCGCCAGTAGGCACAACGTGTCGGTTCCGATGCTGGAGCTGACGATTCCGGAGGCGACCGGGAAGGAGAACTTCGAGTAGCGCAGGATCAGCGCAGCGTACGAACCGAGGAAGCCGATCCAGACGACACCGAGGGCGGTGATGGCCATGTTCGGCATCGGTGCTGCCTCGAGGCTGTTGGCGCCGATGAACGTCACCGCTCCGGCCACGAACGCCAGGACGAGGATCAACGGAAGGGCCGGCTCGCCCACCCAGTAGGCGGCGATCGGGAGAGACACGCAGGCCACGATGCCGACGACCGTTGCCGGACGGTAGCCCTTCTCGGTGACCTTGTCGAAGTATTCGATCGAACCGAAGAGCAGTACCGCGATCGCGACGACCAGGGCGAGCTTGGGGCCGACGACCAGGGCGACCACGAACACGGCCGCCATGATCAGGCCGACGCCGATTGCAGTCGGGAGGTCGCGCGGGCTCGACTTGGCCCTGGGGGTGGTTGCAGGGCGGCTCGACGAGCCCGAACGCGCCGGGCGACCGCCACGAGTCGGCTCACCTGGACGCCCCTTGCGCGGCACGGGACGCGAACGATCGTCGGTGGGATCTGTGCCGATCGTGATGCGTCCTGGCTCGCGGCGCACAGGGATCGAATCGTCTCGGTTGGTGACGTCGTCGATGTCGTCGGCTACGTGGCCGACGATGGCCACTCGCTCCATCTCCCCGGTCTCGTCGTGCGGGTCGACTGGCTGGTCGTCGCGCCACACGGGTGCCTTGCCGGCGAATGACGACCAGACATCGAGATCGTCGCTGGGGTCGGACGGCGCCGACGTCGTCAGCGTGCGGGGCATCTCTCCGGTGGGCGGCTCTGTCCAGTGCGGCAGCGGACCGGTGTCGGAGGCGCCGAAGGACAAACCGCCGGACTCGTCGTCGTCGGTGTCGGCGAACAGCGGCGGACCGAAGTCCTCTTCTCCTTCATGTTGGCGTCTTTGACGCCTTGGATCGTCAGTCATGCATTGCCCCCTTGTCGCTCAGACCTCGAGCAGTTCCTGCTCTTTGCGGCCGAACGCCTTGTCGATCATCTCCACGTGCTCGTGAGTGATCCGCTCGATGTCCTTCTCGGCCCGGTCCAACTCGTTGGCCGAGAGTTGCCCAGCCTTCTCCGCGGCTTCGAGATGTTTGCGGGCATCCCGCCGGATGTTGCGAACGGCCACCCGCCCGTCTTCTGCCATGTTCTTGACGATCTTGACGAACTCCTTGCGGCGCTCTTCGGTGAGCGGCGGGAAGTTGAGGCGGATGACGACACCGTCGTTCGACGGATTGACGCCCAGATCGCTGTCGCGAATTGCCTTCTCGATCGACCCCAACGTGGCTCGATCGTGGGGCTTGACGATCAACTGTCGCGCCTCGGGCACCTGGAAGCCGGCCAGCTGCTGCACCGGAACCATGGAGCCGTAGTACTCGACCATCAGCCGCTCGACCAGGGCCGGAGTCGCTCGACCGGTGCGCACGGTCGTGAACTGACCTTGTACGTGCTCGACCGCCTTCTCCATCTTGTCGAGGGCGTCGAGAAGCGTCTCTTCGGTCACATTGCCCAGCGTATCGACCCGCGAGGAGGCGTGATGTACATGCCTCAGCCCTGGATCATGGTGCCGACCCGTTCGCCACGCAGGATAGCCTGCAACCTCCCTGGCGACGACATGTCGAAAACCACGATGGGGATGGAGTTTTCTCGGCAGAAAGCGATGGCCGTGACGTCCATCACCCTCAGGTCCTTCGTCATCACCTCGATGTACGAGACCTCGTCGTACCGCGTGGCCGTGCTGTCGGTGAGCGGGTCGGCGCTGTACACGCCGTCGACGCCCGAATGAGTGCCCTTCAGCAGGGCGTCGGCGTCGATCTCGGCGGCGCGCAATGCCGCGGCGGTGTCGGTGGTGAAGAACGGGTTGCCCGTTCCAGCGGCGAAGATCACGACTCTGCCCTGTTCGAGGTGGCGCATTGCCTTGCGGCGGATGTAGGGCTCGCAGAGCCGAGGCATCTCGATGGCGCTCTGAACCCTGGTGTCTTGGCCGGCGCGCTCCAGCGCATCCTGAAGAGCGAGGGCGTTCATGACCGTCCCGAGCATGCCGATGTGGTCGGATTGAGTCGCGTCCATGCCCGACATGGCCCCGGTGCGGCCACGCCAGAAGTTCCCACCACCGACGACCACGCACACGTCGACGTCCATTGCTCGCACGGCGACGATCTCTTGCGCCGTCGACTCGAGGGTCGCAGCGTCGAGCCCTTGACCCGAGGCACCGGCGAGGGCCTCACCCGAGGGCTTGAAGACTATTCGCTTCCACCTGGGCGAGGGCTGCGCAACCATGCGCCGTTCAGCCGATCTCGACCTGAGCGAAACGGACGATCGTTGCTGACCCGATGACCTGGGCGACCGACTTCTTGTCGTCCTTGGCGTAGGGCTGGTCGAGCAGGGCGACATCTTTGAAGAAGCCGTTCAACCGCCCTTCGATGATCTTGGGAAGCGCGGCTTCCGGCTTGCCCTCGTTGCGGCTGATCGTCTCCAGCGTCTGGCGCTCTTTGTCGACGACGTCGGCGGGTACGTCGTTGCGGCTGAGGTACTTCGGACGGGCGAACGCGATGTGCACGGCAACGTCGTGGGCCAGGGCCTGCGAAGCGTTTGCCATTTCGACCAGCGTGGCGTTGACCCCCCGGCCACCTTGCATGTGGATGTAGTGATCGAGCACGTTGCCCGGCGCGGCTTCGATGCGAACGACGTCGCCCAGCTCGATCTTCTCCTTCAACGTGATCTTCATGTCGTCGAGTTGCGTCGAACGCTGGGCCGCAGCCGCCTCACCCTCCGCGGCCACGAGCTTGGCCAGGGTGTCGGCTTCGCCCTTGAACTGGTCGCTGGCGGCGACGAAATCGGTCTCGCACTTGAGCTTGACGATCGACCCGACGTTGCCGTCGATGTACACCGCGACGACACCCTGGGTGTTCTCACGGTCGTCGCGCTTGGCGCTGGCGGCAAGGCCCTTTTCGCGAAGCCACTGCTTGGCCTCGTCCATGTCGCCGTCGGTGGCCTCGAGGGCCCTCTTGGCGTCCATCATGCCTGCGCCAGTGGCCTGGCGGAGCGCCTGTACGTCTCTTGCGGTGAATGCCATTGACTGATCAGCTTTCGGTTTCGGCGGCGGCGGACTCGGGGGTTTCGGTGGCTGCTGTGACCCCGTTTGCTTCTGGGGTTGCTTCTGGGGCCGCCTCGACGGTGGAAGGCTCCTCGGCAGCCGGCTCTTCGCTCGCCGACACTTCGGCGGCGGGTGCGCTCACCGAGGCAACTCTTGCGTCGCGCTCGGCCTGCGCCGCTGCGGCCTGACGGCGGGCGTCGGCCTGTGCGGCGGCGAAGGCGGCCTCGTCTTCGGCGCTGCGCTTCGGCGCCGGGGCGGCCTGCGGGTTGCGCTTGCTGGAGATGTAGCGCCCCTCTTCGATGGCCTCGGCGATGACCCTGCTCATCAGGGCGTTGGCGCGGATCGCGTCGTCATTGCCGGGAATCGGAAACTGCACGACGTCGGGATCGACGTTGGTGTCGACCACAGCGATGACCGGGATCTTCAGCTTGTTGGCCTCGGTGACGGCGATGTGCTCTTTCTTGGTGTCGAGGATGAACACGGCGTCGGGCCGCTTGTTCATGTTGCGGATGCCGCCGAGGTTCTTCTGCAGCTTCTCGAGCTCGCGACCGAGCAGCAGCGCTTCTTTCTTGGGCATCGAGTCGAACTCGCCGGAGACGCGCATGCGCTCGTACTCCTGCATCTTCGAGACGCGCTTGGCAATCGTTTCGAAGTTGGTCAACATTCCGCCGAGCCACCGTTCGTTGACGTACGACATGCCGCACTTCTCGGCATAGCTGCGCACCGGGTCTTGGGCCTGCTTCTTGGTGCCGATGAACAGCACGGTGCCGCCATTGGCGGAGAGGTCGCGCACGAAGTTGTAGGCGGTCTCGACGCGGGTGAGCGTTTGCTCGAGATCGATGATGTAGATGCCGTTGCGCTCGCCAAAGATGAAACGCTTCATCTTGGGGTTCCAACGGCGGGTCTGGTGCCCGAAGTGCACACCCGCTTCGAGCATCTGTCGCATGGTGACGACGGCCATGATGGGTACTCCTTCTCTGCGGTTGTCGGCGTCGGGCTCCAGGCGCCGAGGCGACCGCAGACGGAGCGGGACGAGGATGTCGTGGGCGTCGGGGTTGACGACCGATCGAACATGGTATCGGCCTGCACCCGGGCTCGGCGACCTCTACGGAGGCGCCGCGCATCTCAGAGTGGGCGGCGGAGCGCGACGCGGTGCCGAGCCATCGACGGGAACCAGCCTGGGCCGATACCGAACCACACCGAGGAACGGCGCCGGATCGACGTATCGATCGCCCTGACGAAGCCCGAAGAAGAACCGCGCCGTGGTGGTGCCGAGTGGTTCACCGGCACGCACTGTCGCGCCGACCGCGACGAGCACCGACGCCAACCGCCCGTAGGTCGCCTTTCGACCGTCGGTCTGGTCGACCACCAGGTACCGAACACCGGCGACAACCCCGCTGAACCCGACGACGCCCGTCGCTGCTGCTACCACGCGAGTCCCTGCCGCGGGCTGGTACTCCAACCCGCGGTTGCCTGGGCAGTACGTGCAGGCGGGTGACCGAAAGGGATCGACGATCGACGAGTTGACCGGCGGCTGGTAGCACGACGGCACCAACAGGGCCAGCGCGGCGAGCACGCCGATCATGGCCGGGCCCGGACGGTTAGGTGACTCCAGAGGCCGACAACCTGGCGCGAAGGTGCAGCACGGCCTTGGTGTGGATCTGCGAGACGCGGCTCTCGGTGACTCCGAGCACCACCCCGATCTCGGCCAGGGTGAGACCCTCGTCGTAGTACAGCGAGAGCACCAGCTTCTCGCGATCCGGAAGGCGCTTGACCTCGCCCCGCACCAAGCGGCGAACCTCGCCGTCTTCGACGATCGACGCCGGCGTGTCGGGGATGTCGCCGCTGAGCGCGCGCGGCTCGGCGCCGGCGACGAGCGCACGATCCAGTGGACCGACGGTTGTCGAGGCGATCGAGTTGAGCCACTTCTGGAACTCGGGTGCCGTGATCTTCAGATGCGCCGACAGCTCGGCGTCGGTAGGAGCCCGACCGTGACGACCCTCGAGCTCGGTGAACGCCGACTCCACCTCGCGGGCGCGGCTGCGCACGGACCGCGGCACCCAGTCGAGCGATCGGAGCCCGTCGAAGACGGCACCGCGAATCCGCGGCACCGCGAAGGTCTCGAACTTGACGCCGCGTGACGAATCGAATCGCTCGACGGCGTCGATCAGGCCGAAGACCCCAGCACTGACCAGGTCTCCTGGGTCGACGCTGTTGGGCAGGCCGGCGCCGACGCGGCCGGCGACGAACTTGACCAGTGGCGAGTAGTGGACGATCAGCTGATCGCGGGCCAGTGGGTCGCGCGATTCGAACCAGCGCTGCCACCACTGGTCGATGTCCTCCTCGAACCTCATGCGCGGGGGTGGGCTTCGGTGTAGACGGCTCGAAGCCTCTGCTTGCTGACATGCGTGTATCGCTGCGTGGTGGCAACGTCGCTGTGGCCCAGCAGGTCTTGCACCACTCTGAGATCGGCACCGCCGTCGAGCAGGTGGGTGGCGAAGCTGTGGCGCAAGGCATGCGGATGTGTGGGTCGCTGGCTGCGACGATCGAGTATGCGGCGCACGTCGCGTGGCGACAGCCGCACGCCGCGCTCGTTCCCGAACACCGCAACGCCTGCTGACTCGGCCACGACCTGACGGCGAATAGGCAGCCAGGCGCACAGCGCCTCGACTGCGGGAACGCTGAGCGGGACCCGCCGCTCCTTCGAACCCTTGCCCCAGACGGTGATGGCTGCGCCGGCGAGATCCACGGCGTCGACGTCGAGACCGCACAGCTCACTGACGCGAACACCGCTGCCGTACAGGACTTCGAGCACGGCATCATCGCGGCGCCGTCGCCAGGTGGGCTCGCCATCATCGGCCCCAGCAGTGGGAGCGTCGAGAAGGGCGGACACCTCGGAGTGCTCGAGGACTCGGGGAAGCCGCCCGGCACCCGCGGGACTGCGCAGTGAGACCGTCGGGTCGAGCTCGACGTACCCACGCTGGCGGAGGAACGCAAAGTATCGGCGAAGCGCGGCGACCTTGCGAGCGATCGTGCGCTTGGCAAAGCGCCGGGTGGTGAGCGAGGCCACGTACCGGCGCAGCAGCAGACGATCGACATCGGCGGGCGAGGTGATCGAGCTGCGCTCCACCCATTCGGCGAACAGGGACAGGTCGCTGCGGTAGGCGGCGACGGTGTTGGCCGCCGAACCGGTGAGGGCTTCGACGAACTCGTCGAGTCTCCAGTCGCCGACGAGGTCGGGACGTCGCGCACCTGCAACCGATACAGCCATCGCCGACCAGGGTATTCGGTGAATGTCATCTCAGGGGTGACCCAACGGCCTCGAACCACCCGTCGATCTGCTGGATCCAGCCCGTTTGTGCCAGCCGGGCCACCGCCATCGCCGTGTCGACGAGGCTCAACGAGCACGCCAGTGACAGGCCGTCGATGGTGCGCGGCTCGCCGGCACACGTCTCGTACACGGTCAGGTCGACGCCATTCGGACGGGGCCTTGGGTCGGCAACGGATCCGGCGGCCCGCCGATGATCGAGCGCCAGCGCAATGAGGACGTCGGTGGCCTCGACCACAACGCCGGCACCGTCGCGTATCAGTTGGTTCGTGCCAGTGGCCGCTCGATTGTGCACACCACCCGGCACCGCCATGAGCGGCACGTTGCGGGCGATCGCCTCGTTGACGGTGATCAGTGAGCCGCCGTGTTGGCGCGATTCGACGACCACGACGACCTCGGCGAGTGCCGCGATCAGGCGATTGCGCAACGGGAACCGATAGGACTCGGGAGGCGTGCCCGGGGGTGCCTCCGACAGCAACAGGCCCTGTTCGCCGACGCGGCGCCACAGATCTCGATGTTCGCGCGGGTACACGACATCGTGACCCGAGGCGACGATGGCGATGGGGCGGCCGCTACCCGTGGCTTGCAGCGCGCCGACGTGGGCGCAGCCGTCGATACCCCGGGCGAGACCAGAGACGACGTGCACGTCGGCCGCCGCCAACTGCCTTCCGAGCGTTGTCGCCGTGTCGCGGCCTGCAGCGGTCGCGTTGCGGGTGCCGACTATTGCCGCCCGACGGCCGTCGAGCAGGTCGAGCCGGCCTTGACAGAACAGCACCGGCGGTGGCAGCGGGTCGTCGAGGAGCGATGGCGGGTAGTCGGGCCCACCGTGCAGGAGAACCCGCACGCCCACCGCGGCGCAGCGCTGCCAGACGTCGTCGACGATGGTCGAGCGCCCGGCGCGCAGCCACGATGAACGCACATCCTCGTCGGCGAGCACGCGCTCGATCAGCCCATGCGGACCGTGCTCGCCTCTCGCCACCTCGTACGCCTCGGCGGGGTCGTGGTGGCGTAGCAATGCGCCGAGTCGATGGATCGTCATGTGAGGGAAAGCAGCCAGCGCTGCAGCGTAGGCCTCGGGTGGCAGATCGGCGCTCATGCGACACGCTGGTGAACCGACACGCGCAACCTCACGCGAAGCTGCAGTGCCAGGGCGACGTGCTGTTCGCTGACGGGCTCGAACGCATCGCCGTCGAGATCCGCGAGCGTGCGAGCCACCCGCCGGATTCGGTGGTAGCCGCGGCCGGTCAACCGCTCGCCCTCCAGTTCGGCGCGCAGCATCGACCGAGCAGCCGGATGCAGCGGGGCGACGACGTCGAGAAGTGCCGCCGGGATCTCGCTGTTGAGCGTGCCGCGGACGTCGAGCGCACCGGCGCGGGCGGCGGCGACGCGTTCGGCGACGACTGCGCTGCACTCACCGCCGCCGCTGAGCAACAGGTCGTCGACGTCGGGGCGAGCAACGCCGACACGGAGGTCGAATCGATCGAGCAGCGGGCCGCTGAGGCGCCGGAGGTAGCGCAGCCGGGCCCCGTCGTCGCATTGGCACGAGCCGGGCGGACCGCCACCGCACGGACAAGGGTTGGTGGCCGCGATCAGGAGGAATCGAGCCGGCAGGGTCGCGCTCGCCCGGGCCCGCGCCACGCGGATGACCCCTTCTTCGAGCGGCTGGCGCAGACCATCGAGCACCGTCGGTGAGAACTCGCCCAACTCGTCCAAGAACAGCACTCCCCCATGGGCCAAACTGATCTCTCCGGGCCGGAGGTTCGACGTGCCCCCACCGACCAGCGACACCATCGAGCTGCTGTGGTGCGGTGCTCGAAACGGCGCCCTCCGGATCATGCCGAATGCCGGCAAGCGAACGCCGGCTGCGGAGTGCACCATCGTGGCCTCGAGAGCCATCGCCGGTGCGAGCGGCGGCAGCAGCCCCGGGAGGCGTTGGGCGAGCATGGTCTTGCCGGCTCCTGGCGGGCCGACCAGCAGCAGATGGTGACCTCCCGCCGCCGCTACCTCGAGCGCTTTGCGGGCGAACGTCTGGCCACGCACCTCGGCGAGGTCGGGCAGCGGAGGGTCGTCGTCGACCTGGTCGTCGTCGGGCTCATCGGGCCAGGGCGCGTCGCCCTTGAGCGCGTCGATTATCTCGCGGAGGTACGTGGCAACGCGAACCTTGCCCGAGGCGATCGCCCGGGCTTCGCGATACGACGACCGCGGCACCACCGGGACCAGACCGTCGAGCGCGCCGACCATCGGTGCGACTCCGGCGACAGCCCGAAGCGAACCGTCGAGGCCGAGCTCGCCGACGAAGCCGAGACCCTCGAGCGCCTCCGACGGCACGTGGTCGTTGGCCGCGAGGAGCCCGACGGCGATCGCCAGATCGAGGCCCGAGCCACCCTTGCGCTGGCTGGACGGCGCCAGGTTGACGGTCATGCGACACGACGACCAAGGAAGCCCGCTCGAGAGCACCGCAGCGCGGACACGGTCGCGAGATTCGCGACAGGCTTCGTCGGGCAAGCCGACGATCTGGAAAGCGGGCAGCCCGTGCGACACGTGGACCTCTACGGTGACAGGACGACCCTCGACACCGAGGAATGTGGCAGAACGTACGGCGGCGAGCATGGCTCGTGACCTCCAGCTACGGCGACGGGCGAGCGGCGCGTGGACAGTGCTGGAGGGGACGGCACACCTGGCCCCTCGACGGTGGCCGCACTGTACCCGCCGTCCTCGCGGCCACAACCCGATGACACTGATTTCTGACTCGGGCCTGGGAGACTGGCGCCGTGCGAACCGTCGTTGTGATTGCCGTGGCGGCTTGCTGTGCCATCACGGCTTGTTCGACCGACGCACCGGCCACCGCGGGCGACTACTGCGCGACGATCAGCTCGAACCTCCAACAACTCAACGCACCTGCCATCGTCGATGCCGCCGGCATACAGGCCACCACCGAGCTGTACCGCTCGATCACATCGATCGCGCCACTCGCCGTGCAGAAGGAATGGGAGACCATGACGTCGAACGTCGAGGCTGCGGCGGCGGTCGATCCGAACGACCCGGCCTCGGTCCAGCGCATGGCCGACATGGCGCGGTCGTCACAACAGGCGGCTTCGTCGATCTCCGACTACACGTCGAAGATCTGCGGTGTCACGATCGTGACGCCGACGACGACGATCCCGGAGATCGTGTCGACCACGGCGCCGTGAGCGTCAGAGCAGCTCGCCGCGCTTCACCTTGACCGCATCGACCAACCCGTAGGCCTTGGCCTGATCGGCAGTGAACCAACGATCACGCTCACTGTCGGCTTGGATCTGCTCGAGCGTCTGCCCGGAGTGGAAGGCCGTGAGCTCGGCCATGCGCTGCTTGGTGTAGTGGAGCTGCTCGGCCTGGATCGCTATGTCGGTGGCCTGGCCGCGCAGGCCGGCCAGCGGCTGGTGCATCATGATGCGGGCATTGGGCAGTGTGTATCGCTTGCCCGCTGCGCCGGCAGTGAGCAGGAACTGACCCATCGAGGCGGCCATGCCCATGCACACCGTGGCGACATCGCAGGAGATGAACTGCATCGTGTCGTAGATGGCCATTCCCGCTGTGACCGACCCACCGGGGCTGTTGATGTACAGCCAGATGTCGCTCGCCGCGTCTTCGCCCTCGAGGTACAGCAGCTGGGCGCAGATCTGGTTGGCCATGTCGTCGTTGACGTCGGTGCCGAGCATGATCACGCGGTTCTTCAGCAGTCGATTGAACACATCACTGCGCGGGTCGAAGCCCGGATCGAGTGCCAGTGGACGAGTGGTGTCGGACATGGCGGCAACGCTACCAACCGCCCCTTACCTTGCAGCGCAGGCGGCGAAATGGTCCGCCGGCGCCCGATTCGCCTCCCGCGTTCGTCAGGTGCCGCTGCGCCGGACACCGCTGAAGATCACCGCGACGCGCTCCGAGGCCTCGATGCCGTCGCCGGCCGCGAGAAGACCGGCCAGACCGGCGGTCCCGGTGAACGAGGCGTTGATCCCGGTGGTCCGCCGTCCGAGCTCATTGGCCTGGAGCACCTGCGACTCCGAGGCAACGATCGGCGCGCCGTTGCCCTCAGCCATTGCTTTGACGACCGGGAGCCAGTCGTAGGTTTCGTCGTCGAGGATTCCGTCGGCTGCCGATGCACCGACGTTTTCCCACGGCCACATGCATTCGCTCCAATGCGCGGCGGCCGACGACGGCCCGCCCAAGCGCGCCGCGTTCTCCCACGCCCTGGCCAACGGCGCGCAGCTGTCGGTCTGCACGGCGTGAAGGCGCGGCATCACCCCGCTCATGCGGAACCCGGCGATCGTCGAGGCCGCGAACGTTCCTGCGCCGACTTGCACGAAGAGCCTGTCGAGCGGCGGGCCCAACACGTTCTCCTCGAAGTGCCGCGCCATCTCCCAACCGACGGTGCGACCGCCATCGAGGCACCACGCGTTCTCGGTGCCCTGCACCGTGAACGGTATTGCCCCTGCGGCGACGGCTGCACGGAAACGATGAATGCACGGATCACCCGCAGGGTCCGACGATCGCCGAGGGCACTCGACGACATCGGCGCCGAGCTCACGCAGGCGCGCCAGCACGATCGGGTCTGCGCTCGGCGGCACGAAGACGCGCAACGGCCACTTCACCGCGGCCGCGAGCGTTGCTGCGGCATAGGCCGCGTTTCCGCACGAGGCGATCGCCAGCGGTGGTCGATCGGCCTCACCGTGCCAGGGCGCAAGACCAACCGATTCGACCGTCAGCAGATGCAGCAGGATGGTGAGCAGGTGGCGCGCCTTGTGACTTCCTGCCACCTGTTCGGTCTCATCCTTGATCCACACACCGCCATCGATGCTGAACCCGAGGGTGTCGCTCAGCGCGTCGGCGCGTTCGAAGGGCGTCACGTGAAAGCTTGTCCCGGCGACTCCAGCAACCTCTGCATCGATCTGGCGCACCGTCGCTGTTCGTGCCGCCTCGGTCATGCCATTGGCAGATGCGAAACCATCCCAGGCGAGGTACGGCCTGAAGGCCAGGAACGGATTCGGATCGTCGCCACCCCGCAACGGCGAGATCGCCTGGACGAGTTGCAGCGCGTGATGACGGTCGGCGTCAGTGGCATTGGGGCATCGCCAGCTGAACGGTTCGGCGATGTCTACGTGAGCACGACACACCGCGCACACCCATCCCGCCGCCAGCGGCTTGTCCATTCGCTCAGCCTGCCGCGACGCGGGCGTTGAACTCGTCGATCATCTCGTCCCACACGGGGAGGAACCGCCGCAGGTCACGCCAGAAGTCCTGCGAGCGACGGGCTTCGAAGAGCTCGAATGGCGTGCCCTGCTGTTCGACCCAGGTGTAGTAGCCGAGGTTGAAGATGCGGTTGCGATCACGCTCGGTGCACTCGATGACGTGCGCTGTCGGCACGTTGGCCAGATGCTCGCCCCACACGGCGGCAGCGTCGAGATTGGTGAAGCCGCCCCCGAAGTCGCGAGCCGAGATCTTCTCGCGCTCGCTCGGGTACAACGCAGCGCCATCCGTGGCAACGGTGATGAGCGCGTCGTCGGGTCCGAGGTCCAACAGCTTGGCAGTGGTGATCGCCGCCAACACGTTGCAGATGCTGCTCAATCCGAAGTGAACCAGGGTCCGCAGCACCGCTTGGGGAACGAGTCGCCGATCGGCGAGGTAGCCGAGGCCATCGTCGTTGTTGAACATCACTTGCAGATGATCCGTTGCCCTGTCGCTGACGCCGACCACGACGTCGGTGTTCATCACGTTGTGGATCAACGGCACGTGCTTGTCGCCGATGCCTTGGATGTTGTGCTCGCCGAACCCGTTCTCCAACAGCGTCGGGCATTCGAGTGCCTCGACTGCCACGATCTTCGTGCCGTACGTGTCTTTCAACCGGTCGCCCGCGGCGATCGTGCCTGCTGAACCGGTTGCACTGATGAAGGCGGCCAGCCGCAGGTCGCGCCCGCTCCTGGAGCGAACGTGCTCGAAGACATGTCCAAACGCTCGACCGGTGACCTCGTAGTGGGCGAGATGGTTGCCGAACTCGCAGAACTGGTTGAGGATGAAGTTGGTGGGATCCTTGGCCAACCGGTTGCAGGCGTCGTAGATCTCCTTGACGTTGCTCTCCGTGCCGACCGTCTTGATGACGTCTTCGGCGGGGTTCGCACACCACCGATCCAGCCAATCGAAACGTTCCTGACTCATCCCTGCGGGCAGGATCGCAACTCCGCGGCTGGCCATGATCCGGCTGATGGCGATGCCGCCCCGGGCGTAGTTCCCGGTCGACGGCCAGATCGCCCGATGCCTCGTGGGATCGAACTGACCGGTCACGATCCGCGGCGCGAGGCAGGCGTAGGCCGCCAGGACCTTGTGCGCCGTGATCATCGGAAAACGATCGCCGAAGACGACGATGATCGGGCTGTCGACACCGGTGAGGCTCTTCGGCAACACGACGTGATCGGGCACCTCGACTCGGTTCCCGGCGAGATCGTTGTACCAGTGGACGCGACGCAGATTTCGAGGATCGGGCCCGTTCTTGTCGGCATCGCCGACGCTGCCGGGGTCGATCGTCGACGGATCGGCGAGCTCGGCGAAGGTCGGCAAGCCGATGCCCTGCTCGCGGAACCGGCGGACGCTGTTGGCCAACGCTTGCTCGTCGACGACCCGGTCGGCCAAGCCGAACTGGTTCTCGAGGGCAACCGCAGTCTGCTCGGCACCGGCGTGGACGTCAGGGGTCATGATCTGTACATTTTGTCAAAGCCGGTCACTGGCCCGCGCATTTCCGCCCGTGCGGCGTTTATGCAAGGTAGCACTTCCGAAATACTTCCTCGACGAGTAGAATCGTGGGGTGGCCGATCATCCCGACACCAAGCGCAAGATCGTCGAGCGCCTGAAGCGCGTCGAGTCGGCCACGGCCACCGACCTCGCCGCCGAGTTCGGCCTCACCGATACCGCCCTGCGACAACACCTCGACGCGCTCGAAGCAGCAGGAATGGTCTCGAGGTCGATGGCCGAGCCGACCGGTCGCGGCCGCCCTCCAGTGCATTGGCAGTTGGCGCCCGCTGCTGCCGTCGGCTTTCCCGATCGTCACGGCGAGCTGACGGTCGAACTCCTCGGGTCCGTTCGGTCGACGTTGGGCGAGCGTGCCCTCGATCGGGTGATCGCGGATCGATCCGACTTCCAGGTGGCGGCTTACGAGCGGTCACTCGACGGAGACACTGAGCTCGGCGAACGCGTGCGGCGGCTTGCCGACATCCGATCGGACGAGGGCTACCTCGCCGAGGCGCTGGCCGACGATGGCGCGTACCTCCTGGTCGAGCATCACTGCCCCATCCGCGACGCCGCTACGGCTTGTGGCGCGCTGTGCAGTGCCGAGCTCGACGTGTTCCAGCGCGTCCTCGGACCGGATGTGTCAGTCACACGCGTGCAGCACGTGCTGGCCGGTGATCGTCGTTGCGCCTACCGGGTGGAAGCGACAACGGCCTGACCGCGCCGGCACGGATAACGTGCCGCACATGGCTGATTTCGTTCTCGGTGGGCAGATCGATCCCGTCAAACACGAGCGCACTCAGCAGCTCACCACCATCGCGTCGGGGGATCTCACCACGCATGGCGTGATCGTCGGGATGACCGGGTCCGGCAAGACCGGGCTCGGTGTGGTCGTCGTGGAGGAAGCACTCGGCGCCGGGGTACCGACGCTGTTGATCGATCCCAAGGGTGACCTCACCAACCTGTGCCTGACGTTTCCCAACTTGGCCGCGGCCGACTTTCAGCCATGGGTCAACGAGGGCGACGCGGCCAAGGCGGGGCTCTCGGTGGCCGACTTCGCCACAGCACAGGCGAAGGCTTGGACAGACGGTCTCGGTGCGTGGGGCATCACGTCGGCGCGCATCGCCGCGCTGCGCAACGACGTGGAGTTCACCATCTACACCCCCGGCTCCAACGCAGGCATCGGGTTGAACATCGTCGGATCGTTGCAGGCACCTCACGACGTGAGCGACAGCGAAGTGGTCGGTGACGAGATCGAAGGCTTCGTCAGCGGCTTGTTGAGCCTCGTCGGCATCGACGCAGACCCGTTGTCGAGTCGCGAACACATCCTGCTGTCGAACCTGATCCTCAACGAGTGGACGGCGGGCCGCAGCCTCGATCTTCCGACGCTGGTCGGGCTGGTGCAGCAACCGCCGATCCGCAAGCTCGGCGTGTTCGAGCTCGATCAGTTCTACCCGCCGAAGGACCGCACCGCCCTCGCGGTCCGGCTCAACGGCCTGCTCGCCTCCCCGTCGTTCGGGGCCTGGCTGACCGGACAAGCGCTCGACGTTGCCTCGCTCCTGCGGACCGCCGACGGCAAGCCGCGGTGCGCAATCGTGACCACGTCGCATCTCAGCGACCAGGAGCGTCAGTTCGTCACCACGTTGGTCCTTTCGAAGCTCGTCACATGGATGCGTGGCCAGAGTGGAACGACCGATCTGCGCGTGCTCGTGTACATGGACGAGGTTGCCGGGTATCTGCCACCGACGGCAACGCCGCCGACCAAGAAGCCGATCATGACGCTGATGAAGCAGGGCCGCGCGTTCGGCGTCGGCGTGGTGTTGAGCTCACAGAACCCTGTCGATGTCGACTACAAGGCGCTGTCGAACGCCGGGACGTGGATGATCGGCCGGCTGCAAACCGATCAAGACAAGAAGCGCCTTCTCGACGGCATGAGCGCGGCAAGCGGTGGTGTCGACGTCAAAGCGATCGACGACGTGATCGCCGGGTTGGCCAAGCGCGAGTTCGTCCTCCGTCGCGCCGGCAAGGACCAGCCCGAGATCTTCGCGACACGATGGGCTATGAGCTACCTCCGCGGTCCACTGACCCGCGACCAGATCGCCACTCTGATGACCGACCAGAAGCAAGCGGTGGCGGAGGCCAAGGCGGGAGGCGGCGGTCAGAACGGCGGCGAGCCGCAAGCGGCGCGAGGAGAAAGCGCAGCGGACGACAAGCCCGCGATTCAGCTCGGCAGCGACGAGAGTGGTGTACTTCCCGTGGTTGCCGAGGGCGTCGCCGTTCGTTGGGCCGACGTGGCATCGCCGTGGTTGAGCGCGATCGGCGGCGACTCACATGGTGGGCGTCGCGAGGCGGCGATCGTCGCCCGGGTGGCGCTGCGCTTCGACGATGCGAAGGCCGACCTCGTGCACGACGAGGAGTACGAGGCCGTTCTCTTTCCGTTGTCCGAGCCGGTCGACGCGTCCCGCTCGATCGCCGTCGACTACGACGATCGAGATTTGCGCACCGACGCACCGAACCCGTGCGTGTACCGACTGCCCACTGTCGCCGTCAAGGACAAGACGCTGTGGTCGAGGGTCGAGCGCGATCTCATCGACTGGCTCGTCAGATCGCGCACTGTCGACCTCCAGACCAATCGCGACCTGAAGATCTTCGGCCGTCCGGGCGAGAGTACCGACGACTTCACGGCGCGTTGCCTGGCCGCCGGCAACGACCTGGCCGACAAGGAGACTGCCGCCCTGCGCAGCAAGTACGCCGACAAGGTCGCCCGTGTTCAATCACAGATTCAGGCCGCCGAAGATCGCGCCGAGGTGTTGACCACCGAGCGCCAAGGCAGACGCAGCGAAGAGATCCTGTCGACCGCGGGCTCGATCCTCGGCGGGCTTCTGGGTGGGAGCCGCAGCCGCGGCGGCATGCTCGGCTCGATTCTCGGCAAGGCCGGAACCGCTGCCGGCCGGCGGACTCGGACGGCGGCAGCAGGCGATCGTGTCGACGCTGCGCAGAACAAGGCGGAGGGTCTCCACCATCAGCTCGAAGATCTCGAGGTGGAGTTGACCCAAGAGGTGACAGCCATTGATGCCAAGTGGATGGCGGCGGCGAAGAACATCACGACATCGCCAGTCAGCCTGGAACGCACCGATGTCAAGGTCACACAACTCGCCCTGGTGTGGATCCCGGTACCGTAACGAAGGGTACCGCTGCACATTGCAGGCACTGCTGCTAGATTGCATGCATGCCGGTCGCCATCACCATCCGCAACGTTCCCGACCAGGTGCGCAACGCGTTGGCATCTCGTGCCGCGGCTCACGGATGGTCGTTGCAAGAGTTCCTGCTGCAGCAACTCGTCGAGCTGAGCAAGCGTCCCGATCGCCTTGCGCTGCTGGCTCAGATCGAGCGCCGGCTCGACGGAACCACACTGACAGCTGCACAGTTGATCGAGGCGTCCGACAACGAGCGCCGATGATCGCCATCGACGCCAACGCTGTCGTCGCCCTGCTCGTCGACGATGCAGAACTGGGCTCCGCCAGTCGCAACCTGTACGCCCACCACGACCTCGTCGCGCCGGATCTCCTCCCCTACGAAGTCACAAGCGTGCTTCGCAAGCTCGTCCTCCTCGGCATCGTCACCGAGCGAACCGGCCGCGAGGCGCTGCGCGACCTCGGCCTCGTGCGACTCGAGGCCGTGCCTCATGGAGACATCGCTCAGCGGATGTGGGATCTACGCGACAACCTCTCGGCCTACGACGCCGCCTACGTCGCTGTGGCCGAGCTCTTCGACGTTCCCCTCCTCTCCTTCGACGACCGCATCCGACGATCCCCCGGGCCGAACTGTCAGTTCGTCGATGTGTGACTCATACCCGGCGGAAGCGAGCCAGTTCGTCGTCATCGGGCGCGAGCGTCGACGGCCCGACATGTGCATCGAGCCAGGCGTTCACCGGTGCGGCAGCCAACCACGTGTCGCGCACTCGCCCCACGACGGCCTTCGACTGCATCCACCTCGCCGGGTTCCAATGCCGCATCCCGACGAGCCCCTTCAGTCGTAGCAGCTCGATGCGCGGGTGATCGCGCGGGTAACCACGCGGTGCCGTCTTCAACGATTCGATTGCCGTGAACTCCATGCCCTCGACGCGCAAACGATCGGTGATCGCGGCAATCTCGGCACCCACCTTGTCACCATCGAGGGCTTCCCGGAACCGGTCGAGCTGGTCGCTGGCCATGTGGTAGTAACCGGAGCCCGCCAACATCCCGGCCGCCGAGAACTGCACGTAGAAGCCCGCACCGCCTTCGGACTCGCCGTATGCGGCGATGTGGTCCTTGTACGGCGTCTTGTCCTTCGAGAAGCGAACGTCCTTGTGGGGACGGAACACGTGATAGGGGCCGAACTCGGCAAGCTCGTCGAGCAACTCCGTCATCGGGCCTTTGACGGCTCGGTCGTAAATGGCCTTGTTCGCTTGCCAGTACGTTCTGCTGTTGTAGGCGACGAGTCCCTCGTAGAACTCCACCGCCTCGATCGGAAAGCCCTTGAATGCCATCACACGCCACTGTAGAGGCCGTCAACCCACGCCGGAATGGTGTCGCCCGTGGCGGTGTTGGCGATCGATCAGCACCCATCACCGCACGCCACCGCCCTCGGCGTCGCCGCGTTCGCCGATCTGGGTGCCAACGGCGTCTCACAGGTGCAGCTCGGCGCTTCGGAGTGGCGCCCAGATGTTGTCGTCGAACCGCGGATCGGGACGGTGGGCTGACCGAGTGGCGTGGTCATTCGATCCAGTTGGAGCTCGACCGTATCGATGGCGATCGCTCCAACAACTCCGTGTCCAATCTTCGTATGCTCTGTCCGAATTGTCATGCGCAAACCGAAACGTGGTGCAGGCAGAAGCCGACGTAGCCCAATGGCAGAGGCACAGCGCTTAGGACGCTGCAAGTGAGAGTTCGAATCTCTCCGTCGGCACGACCTCACCCTCATGACTGACACGGTGGCTCCCCTTGTGAAGATCGACATTCAATTCAGTCCTGCTGCCAACGACTGGCCGGCACTGCGCGATGCGGTGCTGCGCGCCGAGGGCGATGGGTACGACACGACGTGGGTGTTCGATCATTTCGACGGGGCGATGCTCGAGGGCGATCGGCCGATGTTGGAGTGCTTCACCCTGCTCGGCGCGCTCGCCGAAGCCACCGACACGATCGGGCTCGGCACCTTGGTGGCCAACGTTGCAAATCGTCATCCGGCAGTGCTCGCTGCGGCAGCGTCGAGCGTGCAACGAATCAGCGACGGACGGCTGACCCTTGGCCTTGGCGCGGGCACCTCGCCGGCCAGCGAGTGGAGTGTCGAACACAGGGCACTGGGCATTCCCCTTCACGCCGACATCGCCGATCGCCATGCGGCGGTCGTCGAACAGATCCGTGTAGTCCGCGCCCTGCCCGGGAAGATCCCGGTGATCGTCGGCGTCAACAGCGTTCGCTTGGCGACCTTGGCCGGCACACTCGCCGACGGCATCAACGTGCGCGTGAGTCACGAGCGCGCTGCAGAGTTCGTCAAAGCCGCCCGCGAGGCTGCTGGTCACCGCCTGTTCGAGGTCAGCGGATGGACGTTCGATGAAGTCGACGATGTGCGGTTCGAGGCCGAAGAGCTCGGCCTTGACCGGTTGGTGCTCACTCGTCTAGGAACCCTCCCGTGAACATCTTCGAGTTGTCGACACCGGCACTGTTGATCGATGCCGACGCTTTCGATCACAACCTCGCGGCGATGGCAGCGGTGCATCCGGGCAGCCGGCTGCGGCCACACGTGAAGGCCCACAAGTGCACCTCGCTGGCGGCCGCGCAATACGCGGCCGGCCACCACTCGTTCACCTGTGCGACGCCGCGCGAAATGGTGGGCATGGCCGCAGCCGGGCTCGGCGACGACCTCCTGCTGGCCAACGAGACTCTGGACCCGGCGCGACTGGCGGCAATGGCGGCAGCGCAGGACAACGCGCTGATCACAGTGGCCGTCGATTCGATCGAGACCATCGAAGCAGCAGCTGCGGCGGGGATCGAACACGTGCTCATCGACGTCAACGTCGGTCTACCCCGCTGCGGATGTCAACCCACCGACGCCGGCAAGTTGGCCGACCAGGCCCGTGAGCGGGGGATCGTCGTGCGCGGCGTGATGGGTTACGAGGGACACCTCATGGCAATCGTCGACCGAAGCGAGCAACGCGCCAAGGTTGCCGCGGCGATGGAGCTGTTGATGGTCGCCAGCGATCTGGTCGGTGGCGACATCGTCAGCGCCGGTGGTACCGACACGTTCGATCTGCACACCGACCAGGTCACCGAGATCCAGGCCGGCACGTACGCGCTGATGGACACCTACTACGGAGGGCGCGGTCACCCGTTCGTCCAGGCATGTTTCGTGCTCGGCACCGTCATCTGCTCGAACGACGACTACGCGGTGGCCGATGCCGGGTTGAAGACGCAGGGCATGGACCACGGCAAGCCGTCGATGGAGGGGGCCACCGTCCGCTTCCTCTCCGACGAGCACATCACGTTCCAGGCAGCGCAGCGACCCGCTCTCGGCGATCGAGTGAAGGTCATACCGGCGCACATCGACCCGACCATGGCCATGCACGAGGCCGCATTCATCGTGCGCGGCGACGAAGTGATCGATCGCTGGCCGATCGACCTTCGCGGCTGGTGAACCGCTAGTCGACTGCCGACGCTTGCAGCGCTTCGAGCAACGCAGCCAGAGCGCGGGCGCGGTGCGAGATCCGGTTCTTCTCGGTATCGCTCATCTCGGCGAAAGAGCGGCCGTCGCCGTCGTCAGGGATGAACACCGAGTCGTAACCGAAGCCGCGGGTGCCGACCTCCTTCTCCGGGATCGTCCCACTGCAGACTCCCTCGACAGCGAGTTCGCGACCGTCGGGCCACAGCACCACCACTGCCGACACGAACTGGGCAGATCGCTGCTTCGTGTCGCCCAGTGCACGTAGCAGTTTGTGGCGATTGTCGGCGTAGCTCGCGTCTTCACCTGCATACCTGGCGGCATACACACCGGGGGCGCCTCCGAGCGCGTCGACGAAGAGGCCGGTGTCGTCGCTGACAGCCGGCAAGCCCATGGCGGTGCAGATCGCCGACGCCTTGAGGCGGGCATTACCGATCAGCGTGTCGGCATCTTCGACCACCTCGGGCACGTGCTCCGGACGGGGCACGAGATCGACGAGTCCGTCGAGGATCGCGGCGATCTCGGCGACCTTGTCGGGGTTGGCCGACGCGCAGACCAGCTGCAATCGCGAGGTCATCGTGCGAGCACGCGCGGCGACGGCAGCACCGACACCATCTCGGCCTGCAGGGCCATGATCTCGGAAACACCGGCGGTGGCGAGCTCCAGCATCAGGTCGAGCTCGCCGCGCGCAAAGGCCGCGCCCTCGGCAGTGCCCTGCACCTCGACGAACAGCGGTTCCGCACCGGCACGGCCGAGCATGACGACGTTCATGTCGACCTCGGCCGCAGAATCCTCCACATACGGAAGATCGATCACGGGCACACCGTCGACGATGCCCACGCTGATGGCGGCGCAGAACGAATGCAACGGGTGGATCTTGATCGCCTTGCTCTGCACCAACCGAGCGAGCGCATCGTGCAGCGCCAGATACCCACCGCAGATGCTGGCGGTGCGCGTGCCACCATCGGCCTGCAACACATCGCAGTCGACGACCACCTGTCGCTCGCCGAGCGCGTTCATGTCGCAGGCCGCGCGCAGGGAGCGACCGATCAGGCGTTGGATCTCGACGGTTCGCCCGCTCTGTTTGCCCTTCGCTGCCTCACGTTCGATTCGTTCCGGCGAAGCCCCTGGCAGCATCGAGTACTCCGCGGTGACCCAACCCTTGCCACTGTTCTTCATCCACCGCGGCACGTTCTCGTCGATCGATGCCGTGCACAGCACGCGCGTCTTGCCGAACGTCACGAGCACACTTCCTGCCGCCATCTCGGTGTAGTCGCGCTCGAACGTGATTGGGCGCATCTGATCGTTGGCGCGGCCGTCGAAGCGGGTCATGTGAAAGCTCCTTGTGGGTGAGACAGAACCGGAAGCATCATTCCGGTGGTTGCCAGTGATCGGCGGCGCCGAGTTCGGGGCCAAGCAGGCGACCGCCGAGATCGGCGAACCAGGAGATGTCGCCACTGGAGTAGAAGCGATGTTCTGCCGGCGCATCGTCGGCAGGGCTGCGCAGCAGATCGAGTCGCCGCAACTCCTCGCGCGTCGCGAACGCTGTTTCGTCGGCGCTCGACACCAGCGTGACGTCCGGTCCCATGACCTCGCCGATCACGCGGGCCAAGTACGGATAGTGCGTGCAGCCGAGCAGCAGCGCGTCGACGTTCGCGGCTCGGATCGGGGCGAGCAGGCGCTCGGCGAGGATCGTGATCTCGTCGCCCGATGTCTGTCCGCGCTCGACGAACTCGACGAAACCAGGGCACGCGGCGGCGGTCAACTCGACCTCGGCGCCCGTCGAGGCAACAGCGCGTTCGTACGCGCCGGAACCGATCGCACCGACCGTGCCGATCACCCCGACCCGGCCGGAACGGCTGGCGCGCGCGAGCGCCTTGGCTCCCGGCTCGACGACATCGACCACCAGTACCGGTAGTTCCTCTTCGAGCACGTCGAGTGCCGCGGCCGATGCCGTGTTGCAGGCCACTACCACGGCCTTCACGTCGTGCTGCTTGACCAGGCTCCAGGCCAACTCGCGAGCGAACTCGCGAACCTCGTCCTGCGGGCGAGGACCATAGGGATAGCGGCCTGTGTCGCCGATGTACACGAGGTTCTCGGCGGGGAGGAGATCGATGACGGCGCGGGCCACGGTCAACCCGCCGAAACCGCTGTCGAACATCCCGATCGGACGGGCCACTTCACGATGCATATCGAGGGGCCAGGCTAGAGCGCTGCGGCGTTCTACGCTCGTGTCCGACCCATCGGCGACGGAAGCGACATGCTGACAGCAACCATCATGGCGCTCGTCGCCGCAGTTCTCCATGCTTCGTGGAACTTCTCCGTCAAGCAGTCGGTCAGCGATCGCTTCATTGCGCTGTGGGGCCAGTTCTTCGTCACCGGCGTCCTCGCCGCAGTCGTGTTGCTGGTCGCCGGAGGCATACCGTCGCGAGGGTTCCTCTGGGCGGGATTGTCAGGCTTGACGCACGTTCCCTACTGTCTCCTTCTCGCCAAGGCGTACAACGTGGGTGACTTCTCGGTGGCATATCCAATCGCCCGCGGTGGTGGCGCGCTCGGTGGCCGGCGTCGGTGGTATAGCGCTGCTCGGCGACTCCTTCCGCCCGCTCGGCGTCATCGGGATGATCGTCGTGGCCACTGGGCTAGTCGGGCTGGCCGGGCGCGGCGCGTCGAAACAGGTGATCGTGGCGCTGTGTCTCGCGGCCACGATCGGCGTGTATTCCTTGCTCGACGCCAAGGGGATCCGCAGCGTCGACACGCCGCTGTACGCGGCGGCGACGTTCATCTGCGTCACGACAACGACGACGACGTTCGCGCTTGCCACCGGACGAGCGAGTCGCATGGTGATGGCCATGCGAACTTACTGGCGACGCTTCATCACCATGGGCATCGCCTCGGGCGTGACATATGCGCTCGTACAGATCGCCTTCCAACGAGCACCAGTGGGCTACGTGACGTGCCTACGAGAGTCGAGCGTGCTGATCGCCGCGTTCGTCGGCGCCCGCTACCTCGGTGAAGGGCAAGCGGCGCGCCGGATGGCGGCCGCGTTCGTGGTGCTCACCGGCTTGCTGTTGCTCGTCGTCGGACGGTGATGCGCGGAATCAGGTGACGCTGATCAATCGGGCAGTCGTGACCACACGGAACCGCACCGACCCCGGCGGTGTGCAGGCAACGAGTTGAACCGTTGCCAGCCCGGAGTTGAGCCCGATGTTGTTGATGACGTTGAAGTTCGGAATCGTCACGTCTTGGCGCACCACCATGTAGTTGTACGAATGACCGTCGTCGCCGATCAACGAGATCACGTCGCCGAACGGCATTGCGTTGATGTAACGAAACGGCCCGCCATGTGTGGTGCGGTGCCCGAACAACACGATGTTGCCGGGCACGCCCAGTTGCGCTGCGCCGTTCCACGTGGCGGCGATGCCGAGATTGGCAACGGCGTCGAGATTGGGCCCCGTGCCGACAGCTGTGAACAGCCCGATGGGACTCGCATTCAGCGCTTGCGCCGTGCTCGGCCCGTAGGCCGGATTGGTCGGCGGTGGCAGTGTGGCGGCGCTCGGCGAGCCGAGATACCAGCCGCTGAGGTCGGCGATCATGTGCAGGCCCTGCAGCGTGAACAGGCTGATCCCGCGGTTGCTGGCCCTGACGATGGCGTGGTTGGCAACCGTCTGGTCCCAGGTGTCGACGTTGAGGTTCGAGGCCTGCGGCCGCGCCACACCTGCCGGGAACGCGGTGATGAACCCGCTCACCAGCGACTCGGTTCCGGTCAGGTTGACGGCGACTGCCGACACCTGGCCCTCAGGGCCGAAGACCGGCACCTCGAGCGTGCTGCCACCCCACGTGGGCATCACGGAAATCGATCGCGAATCGACCAACCGCAGCGGGTTGGCCGGAACGAACAGTCCATCGGTCGAGGCCACATCCGATGAACCCGTGAACCAACCAGCGACATCGACGATGAGGTGTCCGCCGCCCATGCTGAACACGTTGAACTCGGCCGCGCCCGACAGCAGAACGATGGCTTGGCCCGCACGAGTTTGACCTGGGGTGTCGATGTTGATGTTGCTGGCGTTGGGACGCGTCTGGTTGAGTGGGAAGGCAGTCCAGAAGCCCACACCGGTTTCGGTTGCGGTGATGTTGACGACGACGGCAACTGCGTTCGCAGGCACTCCCGCCGGCGCGACGTCGACGGTCTCGACCGCACCTGCCGCAACGCCGACGCCCCTCGCCCGCGTGTCGAGCACGCGGAACGCACCGTTGGGAAGGGTCACGAGACGACCGCTGCGGACTGCTCCTGTCTGGGGCACATAGGCACCCGACACGTCGACCGCGACGTCCATCGGTCGCTGCATGTAGATGTCGACCGCGCCGCCGACGCCGAGCTTGACCGTGACCATGTTGGCCATCACCCTGCCGGCGTGGTCGAAGTTGACGTTGGAGGCCAGCGGCAGGTCCGTGCCCGCTGGGTAGACGGTGACGTATCCCGGAGCCGTGGTGTTCACTCCGGTGACGTTGAGCACGGCTGCCGACGCATTGCCGGGGACGCCTGCCCTTCCGGCGACTTGCACCCGAACCACCGAGTCGGAGATGCGCGTGAACCCGAACGCACCCTCCTCCGGGCGGGTGTCGGCCAACCGGATTGGCGCGACGGCCTGATACGCCGATGACCCGCTGATGAACGACGAGGCGGCCTGGGCGGTGGGGGCAACTCCCGCGACGGTGGGCGTCACGACAAGGCCCGCGATGACGAGGGTGGTCAGGGCAAGGGCCTTGGCGCGCGTCAGTTGCATCCGGCAACCTTAGCGACCGGTGTCCGACGACCGCCGCTCGTCAGAAGTAGATGATGCGTTCGGCCTGCTTCTCGGCCTCGTCGAGATCGTCGGTGTATGCACCCGTTGACAGGTACTTCCAACCGGCGTCGGAGACGATGAACACGATCACACCAGCGGTGATCTCCGTGGCGACCTTGGCCGCACCGGCCAGGGCTGCACCCGCGGAGATTCCCGCGAAGATGCCGCATTCCTGCACCAGACGACGGGTCCACTCCAGGCTCTCCCGGGGTCGCACGACCCGCTTTCGGTCGAGGAGCTCGAAGCCGTACCAGTTCTCGAACACCGGTGGGATGTAGCCGTCGTCGAGGTTGCGCAGTCCCTCGACGCGCTCGCCGAGCGGCGGTTCGATGGCGATGACCTGGATCGCCGGGTTCTGTTCCTTCAGATAGCGGCCGGTTCCCATCAGCGTGCCGCTCGTACCCAGGCCGGCCACGAAATGGGTGATCTCGGGGCAGTCGCGCCAGATCTCCGGGCCTGTGCCCTCGTAGTGCGCCAACGGGTTGGCGTCGTTGCCGTACTGGTACAAGAAGCACCATTCGGGATGTTCGGCCGCCATCTGCTGTGCTCGACGAACCGCACCGTTGCTGCCCTCCTCGCCGGGGGTCAGGATGATCTCGGCGCCGAACACCTCCAACATCTGGCGGCGCTCGACCGACACGCTGGACGGCATGAGGATCTTGATCGGGTAGCCCTTCAGGCGGGCGATCGCCGCCAGGGCGATGCCGGTGTTGCCACTGGAGGGTTCGAGGATCGTCTGACCGGGAACGAGCACACCGCTCTTCTCGGCGTGCTCGATCATCGACTTGGCGATGCGATCCTTCACCGATCCGAACGGGTTCTGGCCCTCCAGCTTGGCGAAGATCCGTACATCGGGGTTCGGTGACAGGTGGCTGACGTCGACCATCGGGGTGTTGCCGATCATCTCGAGAACATTGTCGAAAGGAACCATCACCACTCCCAACCTTCGGTCGATGACCATCTATTCCGATGAAGCTGATCAACGCTGTCGGGATTCTATCTCACCCGACGGCGATGCGCTCCTCGGAGATCACGCCTTCGGCGATGCGGTAGCTGCGGGTCTCCGGCGCCTCACGTTTCAAGCTGACGATCACGTAGTGCCACGTCGGGTCGGGAGCCTGGTCGACATCGGTCGGGCTTGGATACGGCTCGGAGTGGGTGTGGCTGTGGAAGACGCCGATGATCTCGAGGCCGTCGCCCTCTGCGGCACGCTCGGCGCGGAGCAGTTCCTTCGGTGGGATCGTGTAGATGCGCGCCGAGGCCGCTTCGTTGCTGCAACCGACGAAACGTTCCACTCGATCTCCGCGGCCGACCAGCAACCCGCAAGCCTCGAGTGGATAGCCGTCGTAGGCATGTCCGATCATCTCCAGGAACGTCCGGTCACGGAAGGCGAGCATCGGGCCGAAGGGTAGCGAGGCGGTCGTCGACGAGGCGACCGCTACCCTCACCTGCCATGTCGCCTGATGTGTCGGAGGGTCGCAAGCTCATCGCCAGCAACCGCAAGGCACGTCACGACTATGCGATCCTCGACACGATCGAAACCGGAATCATCTTGCAGGGCAGCGAGGTGAAGAGCCTGCGGCTCGGTCATCTGCAGATGGCCGATGCCTACGCGCGCGTTCTCAACGGGGCGATCTGGCTCGACGGCGTGCACATCCCGCCGTACGCCTTCGCCCACGGAGTCGGCTCACATGATCCGGATCGGCCGCGCAAGTTGTTGTTGCACGGCCGCGAGATCAGTCGCATCGCCGCCGAAGTCGCCCAGGAGCGGCTGGCTCTTGTCCCGCTGTCGTTCTACTTCAAAGACGGCAAGGTCAAGGTCGAACTGGCGCTGGCACGGGGACGG
Source organism: Ilumatobacteraceae bacterium (assembly GCA_963720775.1). Taxonomy (GTDB): domain Bacteria; phylum Actinomycetota; class Acidimicrobiia; order Acidimicrobiales; family Ilumatobacteraceae; genus JAENVT01. Next base: position 163,688 of record CAVRGR010000004.1, read on the forward strand.
CGCAAAGCCGACAAGCGCAACGCGATGGCCGAACGCGATGCACAGCGCGACATGCAGCGTGCACTCGGCCGTCAGGCGAAGGGCCGCGATTGACGAGTCGTCAGAGGGTGATCACTTCCAGGGTCGCCTGGGCGTGCAGCGCGACCATCGCCGGAGTCACCTGGTCGTTTCCGGGCAGCTCGACGATGAACGCGGTGCCACCCTTCACGGCGTGATTGACGTACTGAGTGGCCGTGCCCGTGCACCCGGCGGTGCATGGCGTCGAGGCGGTGCTCAGGCCGACGATCGAGGCGAACTCGAGGGGGATCTCTCGCCGCGCTCCCCCTGGCGACACGCGGTCGGCGTCCTGGTGCCAGAAGATGGTGATGTTCGGCTTGATGTCCTCGACGAACGATTCGAGCGCTTGCGTCTCGGGCTGGTCGGCGGGCGCCTCGCCTGAGTACTGGCCGTTGTCGTCGGACTTGGGGATGTAGTTCCAGTTGTACGACACGTTGCGGTTGAGGTCGACACCGTTGGCGTTCTCTCGTGTGTTCGCGGCTTGTCCGTCGGGGTTGATGCTGTCGATGATCCACAGATCGATGCCCGGTGGGGTGGGCATGGTTCGGATCAGTTGGGTGATCTCGTAGCCCTTGGCCTCGTTGCCATGAATGACACCGATCAGCAGCACCGCTCGTCCGCCCGGCGTTCCCAGTCGATAGGCGGTGATGTCGCGGCCGAGCACCGAGTGACCGATCACACGGGTCTCCAGCACCGATGACGCGATGGTCGTCGACGTGGTGGACGTCGACGTCGACGAAGTGGTGGACGTGGTCGAAGCCGTCGACGTTGTCGCGGAGGTCGTCGGCGTGGGGGTCGGGACCGTCGTCGACGAGGTCGTTGCAGATGCAATCGTCGCCGCGGTCGAACTCACTGGCACCGTCGCGCCGGTGCTCGAGTCGGACGAACAGGCCATCAGGAGCTGCATCGCAATGACCGACACCATCCAGAACGATCGGGGCAGGGTCATCTGCACCCAGGCTAACCAGGCCAGAAGTGATGCAACTTGACCATCTCTTGACTGATGGACGCGTCAACGGGGGGCGATAACTCTTCCGTCCTGGTCAATATTGTTACGATAATGACGGTACTGTTACGAACTTCGTAGTTGCTTGTCACAAAGGAGGCATTGTGTCGCCCCACAACGCCGGTTCCGAATCCGCCATGCCAACACACCGCACATCGCTGCAGAGACGATGGTTCGGTCGCATCCTTGCGTTGGCCGCGGTCGCCCTGGCACTCACGGCCATGCTCCTGTCGAGTCCCAACGAGTCGTCGGCGGCCACCTCGAACGGGTGGACGACGATGGCAGCGATCAGCCCTTCGAAGGTGCATGTCGGCGACACTGTGACGTTCACAGTCGGAGTCACCTCGTCGACCAACACGTCGGCAGTCATCGATCTCGAGGTGTACACACCGAGTGGCCGTGCTCTGCAGAAGGCATGGACGTCGCAGTCGTTCGTCGCCGGCAAGCCACGCTTGTTCACGACGACGTGGTTCGTGCCCGCGAACGAGCCGCTGACCACACACACCGTCAAGGTCGGCGTGTTCCGTTCGGACTGGTCGAAGCTTTTGCACTGGAACGACTCGGCCAAAACGTTCTCGGTTGGCGGCACGGGGTCTACGACCACGACGGCCCCGGCCAACCCGGGAGACGCGGGTCACTTCTCGACCCTGCCCGTCGGAGCGACGTTGCCGAGCGATGCCACCTGCGCCTCGAAGGTGCGCCACACGCCCGAGGTACGTCCCTCCAACACCACGTTCAACGCAACTGAGGGCGTACCGGGATCGACGACCGGAATCTACGCACGGGTCACTGGCAACTTCACCGGTACCACCGACGAGCTCATCCAGTGGGCATCGTGCAAGTGGGGCATCGATGAGGACATCGTTCGTGCTCAGGTCGCGGTCGAGTCGTGGTGGCACCAGAACGCCGCCGGCGACTTCACTTCGGACGCCGGTCAATGCGTGCCGGGTCACCCGATCGGAGCCGACGGTCACCCCGGAGTTTGCCCGGAGTCGATCGGGCTTCTCCAGGTCCGCTACCCGTATTGGCGTCCCGCGTTCCCGAGCGCCACCAACTCTTCCGCCTACAACCTCGACTACTCGTTGGCGGCCCGTCGCTCGTGTTTCGAGGGCTACGAGACCTGGCTGAACACGGTCGAGCGGGGCCGCAAGTACGCCGCCGGCGACCTGTGGGGCTGCGTCGGTGTGTGGTTCTCCGGTCGCTGGTACGTGCCAGGTTCTGTCAACTACACCACAACCGTCCAGAAGTACCTCGCCCAGCGAGTCTGGGAGACCCCAGCCTTCCAGGCGGACGGTGACGTCACCACTCCACCAGCAGATACAACGACGACCGCTGCTACAACGACGACCGCCGTGCCGACCACCGCTGCCCCAGCGACGACCGCGGTGACAACGACAACCGCAGCGACTACGACAACCGCAGCGACTACGACAACTAGCACCACAACGACAGCCGCGCCACCGACCTCTCCTCCACCATCCGGTCCGTCGGGCGGTCCTGGCTGTGGTCTCACGGCCGCGGCGTTCTGCGAGACCTTCGACAGTCCGCACAACGGTGGCACCCAAACGGGCGACCTCGATCCGTCTCTGTGGGGAGTGAGCCGCGTGGCTGACATCAACCCGTCACAGGGACTCGTCAACGGGTTCGTGATGTCGCACAACGCTTGCGCCAACGGCGCTGCGTCCCCCATCCCATCCGACATCAGAGTGTGCAACGGGCAGATGGTCGCGTCGATGAACGATGGCGGCAGCGTCACCAACGTCGACACGTATCCGAAGCAGCCGTTCAACTTCGCAGGTCGTACCGGCAAGGTCGTGTTCGACGTGTCGGCCGACTCCGACGGCACGCACGCTGCATGGCCAGAGTTCGTCATCACCGACGAGCCCGTGCCGGGCACACGCCGATGCATCCAGGTCTGCCCCGGCTACACGCTCGTCGGGCGCAACGAGATCGGGTTCAGTCTCGCCGACAGCGGCCCCACGACAGCCTCGACAGGTGTCGACAACATCTTCGCTTCCGTCAACGGGTCGTACAGCAGCATGCCCATGACGCAGTACGGCAGCATCACCAAGGGCAGCGGGAAGGCGATGAACCACATCGAGGTGCAGGTCTCGCAAACCCGCATCGACATCTATGGCACCGATGCCGGTTCGACCGTGTTGAAGCATCTCGCGGGAGCCAATCTCAACCTGTCGTTCTCGCAAGGTCTCGTGTGGTTGAACAGCACGCACTACAACGCCCGCAAAGCGGTCGAACCCTGTGAGTGCGGCACCCAGTTCGACCACTCGTTCTTCTGGGACAACCTTGGCTTCGACGGTCCGAAGACCTACCGCGACTGGGGCTACGACGTGGCTTACGCCAACAACCTAGCCGCCGGAAAGACTTCGATACGTGGCGACACCGAGTACGTGCAGGAGGGCTACCTGATCGGCAACGGCCCGCGAAGCCTGACTGTCACCGGCGTCAACAAGGGCGTGGCCTCCGGGGCAAAGGTAGTTGTCAACGCCTACTCCCTCGACGCGGCGTCGATCTCGGTGAGCGTCAACGGCCACACCGCCGTCTCGCACGCAATCTCGGAGGCGAACAGCTGGAACTCGTTCAGCTTCGTGGTTCCAGTGTCCGATGTGGTGGCGGGTACCAACACCTTGACCTTCACCTCCAACGACGGATCCACCACCGTGACCAACGTCAGTCTGATCATGGTGGCTGCGGGCCCAGTTCCTTGAGCGACACCGGCTCACACTGCGCTGCCGGCGCGGTGTGAGCCGGATCGCCACCCCACGCTCGGATCCGGCACACAGCGGCTCGACGTCGCCCAGCCGATAGAGTGGCCGAGCACTCAACTCATGGGGCTGACAGGTTTCGACATCAGTTTCTCTGGGCGAGCGTGCGACCCGAGTTGCTCAGACTCGCTAAACGGGGCAACCAAAAGAATTGCCAACGAGCAGTTCGCTCTCGCCGCCTGATCTTTAGGTGAGTGAAGAGACATCGTGACCAGAAATGGCGCACGGGGCCGATCCACCGCTGCCCGGCAACAGAAGCGGGGGATGACGGCGAGAAAGACCGCTGGCCGCAGGAAAGTCTGCTGACACTCGGCAAAGACCGAGCGTGGACCGCCGCTTGCGACGGTCAGCCGACCCGCCGGTCTCGCTGCGTCAGCGAGTGAGTCGGGAATGGTCGTAGCACGGACGTTCACTGCCTGATGGACGGGGGTTCGATTCCCCCCAGCTCCACT
>CAVRGR010000005.1:0-203371 GCA_963720775.1 Ilumatobacteraceae bacterium
GATCCGCGACAAGTTGTCGGATATCGTCACCGGCGTCAACACGATTCGATCGTTGAAGCGCCAGCTCGACGACTGGACCCAGCGGCTGGCCGAGAACGAGGCCGCGGCGTCGACGATCGAGGCCGCCAAGGCGCTCAAGGGGCAGCTCGAAGCCATCGAGGCCGAGCTGGTGCAAACCGAGTTCACGTCGGATGGCGACACGCTGAACTACCGCCAGAAGCTGTTCGAGTTGCTCAGCGGGCTGCCTTCAGTGGTCAGCAGCGCCGATGCGAGGCCGACCGTCCAGTCGTACGCCGTCTACGACAAGCTCGCCGGTCGGGCCGATGCTCAGCTGTCGGCACTGCAGACTCTGGTCGACGGAGACCTGACGCGGCTGAACGGTCAGCTCGGAGAGCTGGGTGTGAGCATCATCGGGGTCTGATCCCCCGGCGATCAGCTGGTGGGGCGCAGCGAATCGGCTTTCTCCACGTCCTTGTGGAATCGCTTGTGGATGTAGAGAGGTTGACCAAGGCTCGTGCACTTCCACCAGATTCCTTGCGCTGGGCCGATCTGAGTGTTGCGGGGCAGCGACTCGACGATGGCCGTCGGCTTGCTCATGCTCCACTTGCCCGAATCGGTGATGACGATTCGTCGATCGGTGACCACGACTGGGCGATACCGGTTGACGAACACGAGCCAGATGAAGCCGATCAATCCGAGCCAGCCGCTCTTCGTCTGGGCGGGGATCACCGCTTGCACCTGTTCTCCGGACTCCAGAAGCGGTTGGACGTGCTCGATGATCCGCTCTCGAATAGCTACTGCCATGGGTGCCTCCTGGTGAATGAACAGCCGGATCGTAGACCGACGGGTGGGCGGGTCAACGGACGATCGTGCTGACGTATCTGTTGGTGGCCACCTCGTCGCCGTGCTCGACGATGAGGTCGAGCCACAACTCGCCCGGGGCATCGGCGACCACGAATTGGATGGTGCCGACGCGCACGCACGAGTCGGGTGGGATGTCGCCGCCCCAGCGCCACGCGTGTGAGCCACCTGGCCAGCTGAGCCTGGCGGTGCAGACTGTGCCCTCCAGCAGGCGGCGCACGTCGCTGACGACGTGCACATCGAGAGCCAACCCGGCGCCGACCGCCACCGTTTCCGGCAGCCGATCGGCCACCACGATCACCGGCCGGCAGGCGTCGACGACGGCCTGGTAGGCCAGCTTCGGATGACGCTCGTGGTCGAGCACGCTCCACGACACCATGGGCCCGCTGTCGTTGAGCATGAAGAAGCAGAACCCACCGCATGGCCGGTACTTGAGGCGCCGCAGCGTCTCGATGTGATGACGCAGCACGGTCGCCTGGTACTTCTGAGTCGCCTCGCGCCAGCCGTTGAACGTCGGGTACTCCGACGGCGGGACGTACTTGTCGAAGGCGTGAAGTTGCAGGCCGTGACGTTTCTCGAGAAGCTCCCAGTCGAGGTGCGGCCACCGCTTGGGCTCCATGAAATCGGCGGCGACCGGGACCGCCTGCGCGCCGAACTCGCTGACGAAGCGCACCATGCGTGGCATCGATGCGGCGAAGCCGGCGATGTCGCGCTCGTTGCCGTGATACCAGCCGAAGTAGAGGTGGCTGTCGGTGCCATCGAGCATTGGCAGGTGAGGGAGCACGCCGCTGTGGGCAATGGTCGTGCGCGTCTCGTCGGCCTGTTCGAAGGCTCGCTTGACCCATCGATCGAGCACCGTCTTGTTCCACGACGGCAACTGCTGACCGGCGACGTATTGAAACGTCGCCTTGCTCAGCGCCGCGGTTCGGTCGAGGTTCGAGGCAACAGGTTCGTTGTGTGCGCACCACACCGCGATCGATGGGTGGTGGCCGAGCTGATCGACGGCCTCACGGGCCTGGCGCACTGCTTCCTTGCGGATCGATCGCGCGTATCCCCACTGCAGCGGAAAGTCCTGCCACAAGAGCATGCCCAGTTCGTCGGCGGCGTCGTACAACTCGGGACGAGAGATGTGACCATGGACGCGCAGCAGATCGAGCCCGGCCTCGCGGGCCAACTCGACGTCGTGACGGAACTCTGCCGGACCGGCATCACCCAACGCCATGCGCGTCGGGGCCAGGTTCGCGCCCTTCACGAACATCGGCTCACCGTTGACCGTGAAGACCCAGTCCTGCAACACGACCTCGCGCAGCCCGGTGAGCACGCTGCGCGTGTCGCTGACGACCTCGTCGATTGAGATCTCGACATCGACGCGGGTCAGTTCCTGATCACCGAGCGACCATGGCCACCACAGCCGTGGTTCGTTGATATCGAGGTTCCAGTCGACCTCGTTGAGTCCGCCGGCCAGCGATTGCTCGTGCTGATCGAGCAGAAGTCCGTCGACTCGTGTGGAGACCCGCACCGTCCTGGCGATGTCACTGTCGAGCCGAGCGTGCAGCCGGAGATGGGCGCGGCTGTCGTTGACGTCGCGGCACAAGACCCGACACCGGTCGATCCGCACCGGCCCCGTCGTCTCGATGCGTACCGGTCGCCACAGTCCGCCGGGGTTCCACGTCGGATCCATCGCATCCCAGTTCTGGAACACGCCGGTGATCGTGCGCTTGGCTCTCGAGTTGTTCTGCGTCGGGCAGGACACCTCGACGGCGAGCACGTGCTCGGTAGCCAGACGGGAGAGACCGGTTATGTCGAAGCTGTGCGGGAAGAAGTACCCCTCGGGGTCGCCGAGGTATGCGCCGTCGAGCCACACATCTGCCTGGTAGAAGACGCCGTCGAGGGTGACGAAATGACGGCGGCCCTCTGGTGCCGGAGCAAGGTCGAAGCGCTTTCGATAGATCAGAGCGTCGTCGTTGTCGAGGAAGGGTGTGAGGTTGCGCCAATGGCTCGGCACCCGGATCTGCGGCCAGTCGTCGTCGTCGTACTCGAGGCCCACGGCGCTGCGCCGCCGTTCGTCGTCGGCAACATTGGCGCGCCATTGTCCCGAGAGATCCACGAAGCGAGGATAGGCGCGGTCGCCGTCAGGCTGGTGCCGGCGAAAAGCGGGTATGGTCGAACCATGGCAACACTCGCTCACACCCTCGGCGAACTGAAGGCCGCGGGCTGGCAGTCGACCCCCGTAAAAGAGGAGGTCCGCCGAAACGCCGTCGCTCGCATTGCTGCTGGTGAGGCGCTGTTCGAAGGCGTCCTCGGCTACGAGCACACGGTGATGCCCCAGCTCGAGAACGCACTGCTCGCCGGTCATGACGTGATCTTCCTGGGCGAGCGTGGCCAGGCCAAGACCCGCATCATCCGCTCGCTCACCAGCCTGCTCGACGAGTGGTTGCCGATCGTCGCCGGCAGCGAGATCAACGACGATCCGTACGCGCCCACCAGCAAGCATGCCCGCGATCTGCTCGACGAGATGGGCGACTCGACACCGATCGAATGGATACATCGCAACGACCGGTACGGCGAGAAGCTGGCCACACCCGACACCTCCATCGCCGACCTCATCGGCGAAGTCGACCCCATCAAGGTCGCCGAAGGCCGTTACCTCAGCGACGAACTCACGCTGCACTACGGGCTCGTGCCGCGAACGAACCGGGGAATCTTCGCAATCAACGAGATCCCCGACCTCGCCGAACGAATTCAGGTCGGTCTCCTGAACGTGCTCGAAGAGCGCGATGTACAGGTGCGTGGTTACAAGATCCGTCTGCCGCTCGATGTGTTGCTGGTGGCCAGCGCCAACCCAGAGGACTACACCAACCGAGGACGCATCATCACGCCTCTCAAGGATCGCTTCGGCAGTCAGATCCGCACGCACTACCCGCTCGACGTCGCGACCGAGGTGGCGATCATGCGACAAGAGGCGCGGCCCGGTTCGGTGGGCGACGTCACGGTGCACGTACCCGACTACATGGAGCAGGTGGTCGCGACGTTCAGCCAGCTGGCACGGGCGAGCACGCAGGTCAACCAGCGCAGCGGCGTCAGTGTGAGGCTCTCGGTCAGCAACATCGAAGTGCTCGGGGCCAACGCGCTGCGACGCGGCCTGCGCGCCGGCGAGCACGTCGTCGTTCCGCGCATCTGCGATCTGGAATCACTGGCCGCGTCGAGCAGCGGCAAGATCGAGATCGAGTCGTTGGAGGAGGGGCGCGACGGCCTGATCCTCGACAACCTCGTCAAGGCAGCGGTGCTCACTGTCTACAAGGACCGCATCGCACCCGACCAGGTCCGCGACGTGATCTCCGCGTTCGAAGAGGGTGTCGTCGCCCACGCCGGCGAAGACATCGCCTCGGTCGAGGAAGCTCGCCTGGTCGAGATGGTCCCAGCCCTGCGCGCCCCGGTGCTGGCGTTGACGGGCGGAGATGAATCCCCGGCAGCGGTGGCCGCGGCAGTCGAGTTCGTGCTCGAGGGCCTGCACCTGTCGAAGCGCCTCAACAAGGACGCTTCGGGAACCAGCGCCACGTACCGCGCCCGCGGCTAGCGAGCTTGCTCGATGTGCCGGGCGACGAGGTTCTCCAACTTCTCCTGGTGACCCGAGGCTCGGGTGGGCTCGCCGCTCGACATGGCTCGCGAGTGCAGATCGGCGAGCGTCGCCCGGGCCATGATCGACGCGCCCAGTTCCCCGGCCCAGTCGGCGTATCGCGCTTCGCGGAAGGCGTCGAGCTCGCCGGACTCGATGATGGAAGCTGCGGCCAGAAGAGAGCGCGCCATCGTGTCCATGCCGCCGATGTGGGCGTAGAACAAGTCGGTGCGGTCGATCGACTGGCGTCGCAGCTTGGAGTCGAAGTTCAGCCCGCCTGTGGTGAAGCCCCCAGCGCGGAGGATCTCCAACATGCCGAGGGTCATCTGCTCGACCGAGACCGGGAAGCGGTCGACGTCCCAGCCCAACCGGTCGTCGCCGGCGTTCGCGTCGATCGACCCGAAGATACCGGCGTTCGCGGCGGTGGCGATCTCGTGGGCGAAGTCGTGCCCGGCGAGCGTGGCGTGGTTGACCTCGATGTTGACCTTGATCTCGTCGGCGAGGTCGTGGCGCTGCAGGAAGGCGTGCACTGCGGCCACGTCGTAGTCGTACTGATGCTTGGTCGGCTCGAACGGCTTTGGTTCGATGAGGATCGTGCCGGTGAAGCCGATGCGCTGCTTGTGTTCGACGACCATCGACAGGAAGCGGGCGAGCTGATCGAGCTCGCGCTTCATGTCGGTGTTGAGCAACGTCTCGTACCCTTCGCGGCCGCCCCACAACACGTAGTTGGCGCCACCCAAACGGTGCGTGGCCTCGAGGCAATGAGCGACTTGACCGGCGGCGTAGGCGAACACCTCGGGATCCGGGTTTGTCGCCGCGCCGGCTTGATAGCGGGGGTTGGAGAACAGATTCGCGGTGCCCCACAACAACTGCACACCCGTGCGCTGTTGATGTGAGGCGGCGAGGTCGACCATCTCATCGAGCTGCGCGGCCGATTCGGCGAACTTGTCGCCTTCCGGAGCAATGTCGCGGTCGTGGAAGCAGTAGAAGGGCACCCCGAGCTTGGAGAAGAACTCGAACGCTGCTTCCATCTTCTGTTTGGCGGCGGCCATAGGATTGGCGGTCGGTGCGAACGTCGGGTGCCAGGGCCGATCGAGGGTGCCGGCACCGAAGATGTCGAACCCGTCCCAGGCAAAGCTGTGCCAGTAGCAGACTGCGAATCGCAGGTGATCCGCCATGCGCCTCCCGGCGACCACGCGGTCGGCGTCGTACCAGCGGAACGCCAGCGGGTTGTCGCTGTCGGGACCTTCGAAAGCAATGCGATCAGTGACGTCAGTGAAGAACTCCATGACGTCGGAACCTACTGCATCGACGAGCCGAAGAATACTGCGGCCGAGTCCTTGACATCGCGATCGACGGTGATGATTCCGTCGTCATGGCCGTCGATGTCGAACGTCGGGCTCACGGCATTTGTCAGCAGCGGGGCTCCCTCGGCAGCCTCGCCGCAGGCGAGCTCGAAGCGTTGGACGGCGGTCACCCGATCGGCGTCCTTGCCCTTCGGAGTGATCAACGTGATCGCCAGCGGCCGGTCGGGCCCCATCTCGGCGGCGCGGAGAACTGCTGACAGCGACTCGTCGACGTCGGCGACGGTGATCCCGATCACGTCACACGAGCCGGCCAGATCTGCAAGGTCGCGATCGGCGCGGCCCGGGATGCTGATCGTCCCGTCGTGCAAGCCCTGCAGCCACAGGGCCCATCGCAGGTGATCCTGCCGGCGCGCCTCTTCCGCCGCGGGGATCGTCTGGTCGACAGGGCGCACCGTCTTCACCCCGATCGCTGTGGCGACAGGAGGGCCACCGCGCAGCAGGCGCCAGGCATCGCGCCAGGCGACGACCAGTGTGTCGAGCAACTCGCCATGACGCCGCGGATCGTCCGGGATCACCCGGTTGGCATAGGCCAACGGGTTGTCGAGCGGAACCCAGCCGGCCACTCCGTCGCCGAAGCGCTCCGACGCGCCCTCCACCCATCGGGGCCACCAGTGACCGGCGAAACGCGAATCGGTGAACCCACCGTCGTTGTCGAACCAACTCGGGACGTCACGTTCGAGCAGTGTGAACTGCAACCCGATGCCCAGTGCCGCTGCTTGTTGCAGCAAGCCCGAGTACCACTCGACGGCATCCCCGTCGAACGTTCCGGCCTTCGGTTGCAGCCACGGCCAGTCGAGTGTGATTCGCACTGTTGGTACGCCGAGACCGGCGAGCAGTGCCAGATCCTCGTGGAACCGAGCTCGGTCGAGACGAGATCGGGGAACGACAGCGCAATGGATCACGCGAAGGGGCTGCGAGTCCACAGCTCGCCGGTGTCGGTGCTGGCTACCAGCTCCGGCTCTCCGCCGAGCTCCACCACGTCGATCGGACCCGGAAAGCCGCGCAACTCGACGGGCTCGTGGGCGTTGGCGGTGACGCCGCGCGGCAGTCGCTCGATCTGCATCGTGGGGATCAGCACCTCGAACGGTCCCGCCGCATCGCACAGCCTGGCGGCCATGTTGACCGCCGAACCGATGTAGTCGTCACCCTCGAACAGCAGGGCGCGGCCCGTGGCCAGGCCGACCCGCAATGAGAGCGGGGCGCAGATCTCCGCAGATCTGTGCTCGAGGTCGAGGGCGAACGCAACAGCGTTGACCTGCTCGATCGACACAACCATGCAGCCGTCGCCGAGCCACTTGGCGATCCGCACACCTCGTTCGCTGGCGATCTCGCGGACCAGGCTTCGGAATGCGCCAAGGATCCGCCCGGCGGCATCATCACCGAAGGCGGCGGTGTAGTTCGTGAAACCGGAGAGATCGACGAATGTGAAGGTACGGGGAACGCGCACGGCGCTATCAAGATAGCCGGGGGGTGGGTAGGGTTCCTTCATGGCCGCGCGTTTCACCTACTCACGCTGGGACGGCACGCAACGCGGTTTCGAGCTCGATGCCGAGGGGCTGTTCGACGAGCTCACCGACGACCTCTTGTATCACGGCGACGTCAACAGCGCGCTGCGACGGATGATGCAGGAAGGCATGCGTGATCGCAACGGCGAGCGGATGCAGGGCTTGCGGGAGCTCATGGAGAAGCTCCGTCAGCAGCGTCAGGATCGGCTCGACCAGTTCGATCTCGGCGGGGTCTACAGCGAGATCGCCGACGAGCTGAACGACATCGTCGACGAGGAACGGCACGCCATCGACAACGCCACCCAGGCGGCTGAGCGCAGCGGCGACGATCGCCGGGCGCAGACGGCTCGCGATGCAGCGGCCGACCGCAACTTCCGTCTCGACATGCTGCCAGAAGACCTCGCCGGAAAGGTGCGCGAACTACAGGCTTACGACTTCGAATCCGCCGAAGCCGCTCAGCGATTCGAACAGCTGCTCGACAAGATCCGTCAGCAGCTCACGCAGCAGATGGTCGAACAGATGTCGGGCGCCATGCAGAGCATGACACCGGAAGATCTCCAGCGAATGAAAGACATGATGGCCGGGCTCAACGAGATGCTCGAGAAGCGCGAGCGCGGCGAAGACCCCGAGTTCGAGAAGTTCATGGAGGACTTCGGCGAGTTCTTCCCGGAGAACCCGCAATCGCTCGACGAGCTCCTCGAGCAGATGGCCAGGCGGATGGCGGCCATGCAGGCGATGATGAACTCGATGACCGCGCAGCAGCGGGCTCAGTTGCAGCAGCTCTCCGATCAGCTGCTCGAAGACATGGACCTTCGATGGCAGATGAGCCAGCTCGGTCAGAACCTGCAGGCGATGTTCCCGCAGATGGGATGGCAGCAGGGGTATCAGTTCGAGGGCAGCGACCCGCTCGGGATGGGTCAGGCGATGCAGACCATGCAGGATCTTGGTGATCTCGACCAGTTGGAGAACCTGCTGCGCAGTGCCACCAGCCCCGGTGCGCTGGCCGAGGCCGACATGGATCGGGTCCGCGACTTGATGGGTGACGATGCCGCGCGTTCGCTGCAACGCCTTGCCGAGCTCACCAAGATGCTCGAAGAAGCGGGCCTCATCGAGCAGAAGGAAGGGCGACTGGAGCTGACGCCGAAGGGCTTGCGCAAGATCGGCGCCAATGCGCTGCGCGACCTCTTCGACAAGCTTGCCAAGGACAAGGTCGGTCAGCATCAGATGGATCGCCTCGGCCAAGGCCACGAGCGCACGTACGAGACGAAGCAGTACGAGTACGGCGACCCCTTCAATCTCGACCTGCACACGACGATTCGCAACGCTCTGCGCCGGAATGGCACCGGTACGCCGGTGAAGCTCTCGCCCGACGACTTCGAGATCGAAAGGACCGAGCACCTCACGAGATCCTCGACGGTGCTCATGCTGGATCTCTCGCTGTCGATGCCGATGCGCGACAACTTCCTGCCGGCCAAGAAGGTGGCCATGGCGCTCCACTCGCTGATCACCTCGCAGTTCCCCCGTGATTACATGGGGATCGTCGGCTTCAGCGAAACCGCACGTGTGCTCACGGCCGCACAGCTGCCCGAGGTCTCCTGGGACTTCGTCTACGGCACCAACATGCAGCACGGGTTTCTGCTCGCCCGTCACCTGCTCGCCAAGCAGACGGGCACCAAGCAGATCATCATGATCACTGACGGCGAACCCACCGCGCACATCACCCAACGCGGCGATGTGTTCTTCAACTACCCCCCGGTGCCTGAGACGATCGAGGCCACCTTGCGCGAGGTGGTGCGTTGCACAAAGGACAACATTCGCATCAACACGTTCATGCTCGACGCCAACAGCTACCTCAAATCATTCATCGAAAAGCTCACGTCGATCAATCGCGGCCGGGCGTTCTTCACCACTCCCGAGACGCTGGGTGACTACGTGCTCGTCGACTTCATCGAGCACAAGAAGCAGTTGGCCCGCGGCCGTGGTGGCCGCCGCGCCGGCTGACCCGGCGAACTGTTGCCGGCAGGCACGAGCATGGTGCCCTGCGGCAACACTTCCGGGGTGAGGGGAACCGATCCGCCACCTCGAGGCTCTCAGGTAGTGAATGAGTGACGTGCCGGTGACCGATGCGCCCGCGCCGATGGTGGCGATCGAGGCAACCGTTCGTGAATCGTTCGACACGTTGTACCACCGCGAGTTCACGGGACTCGTTCGTCTCGCCATGGTCCTGGTCGACAACCAGGAGCAGGCTGAAGAGGTCGTCCAGGACGCGTTCGCTTCCTTGTACCTCAGGTACCGATTGGTGTCGACCCCGCTCGCCTACGTGCGCGCCTCGGTGTTGAACGGCAGTCGCAAAGTGCTGCGCCGCCGCTTGCTCGCTCGGCGCTACACCGGCCCGCAACCCGTCGACAGCGAACTCGACTACAACCACGTGATCGACGCCGTGCGTCGCCTGCCATCGCGACAGCGAGCCGCGGTGGTGTTGCGATACGAGCTGCAGCTCACCGACGCCGAGATCGCCGAGACCCTGAAGATGCCGATCGGCACCGTGAAATCCACATTGCACCGCGGGCTGGCCCGCTTACGTCTGGAGGTAACCAATGACTGATCTCGATCCGATGCTGCGCGAGGCCATGGCCCGTGTTCGCGGGCCCCTCAACGCCCGGCCATCGCTCACCGACGTTCGGCGCAGGGCACGCCGTCACAATCGTCGCCGCATGACGATGACCGCAGGGGTGGTCGCCTGCACCGGCGTGGCAACTGCGGCGCTGATCATCCGCCGCGACTCGACGGGCTCGTCTGCGGTCGGAGTTGCCGAAGACACCACTTTTCCTGCGGCAGTGACCCCGACGACGATCTACCTGCCCGCTGACCTAGGGAGCACCACAACGTCAATGGACGGGCCGATTCAGGTCGTGGTTGATCCTCAGTTCGTGTGGGATGCTCTCGCCAAGGGCGACGACCCGTCTGGCATCGAATCGATCTTCGAACCGGTTGAACCGTCGGACACGTCCGTGATGCCGACACCAGAGCAGTTCGGCTGCGCGACCGACCAGTGCCGAGCGATGTTCAACTACATCGTCTGGCACGAGATCGCGCGAGTGCTGAGCTTCAGAGATCTGCCGGCGATGCAGGACATGAACCCGGCAGTCGATTTCACGCAGCTCCCCAAGGAGGGCGATGTGCTGCTCACCTCGCTGTACTCGGCAGCCGAGCCCACGAATCCGAACGACGAAACCGCGACGACGATCAGCGTCTTCGAGGGCGTCATGTTGCTCGACGCCGGCGCACCCGCCGGCGCGATGGAAGATGCGTACCAGCGATTGGCCGGCTACGACCGGACCATCGTTCCCAGCACGGGCAAGGCCTCGGAACAGACCATGGTGATGCCGATCGGCGGCAACGCCGCGATGGCGTCTGCCGTGGGTGGCTTGCTGGGGATCGACGGGTTCGACACGTGGGATCCGTCATACCTCGGCAGTCCCATCCAGGGCATGGTTGCCGTGGTGGTCGGCGCCGACTACTGGGATCGTGTGCAGGGCGCACCGGCGACAACCACGACCGATGTCGTGGTCGAGCCCACCGTGTATCCCTCGACGACGACGATCGCCCCGTAGCTCAGATCTGCTCGACTGTCACACCCGGGTGGTTGCCGAGGAGTTGACGAAGGTCGGCCGGGTCGGTTGTCACGATGATTGCCGGCGCGCAGTCGATGGCTTCGGCCGCGACCAGCGCGTCGATCGTCGAGGACGACCTGGCGATACCGAGCAATTGACCGGCGGCGCGGGCGGTCCTGTCGGTCAATGGATGCTGTGGTGCGGTTTGGGCGAGCACGAGGTTGACCGGAGCATCACGCGGCCCGTTGCCTCGGACTGTCTCGGCGACGACCACCATCGGAACACGAAACTCTGCCCCTGCGGCTCTGGCAATCTTGAACCGCGCTCTCAATCCGCTGTCGTTGCGGGCGAGTCCGATGACTGCTCCAGCGTCAAGGACAATCGTTCGTTCGCTTCCTTCCACCATCGTTCCCCCTCGGCGAGTTCTTCCTCGGTCAGTGGGCCGTACATCTCGTCGAGCTTGTCGAGCAGCTCGAGGATCGGGTCCTTGCGGAGCCGATCTCGTAACGCTTCGACCACATAGGCGGAAACCTCACCAGGCCCCACGCGACTTTTCAGCTCCTCGAGGACGTCTTCATCGACCGTGATGGTGATGCGAGTCGCAGTCATGGGAAGATCATATCATACGTATGATCACACCTGCAGGGCTGCGCGGAGATGTTGATGGACGAAGTACACGCCGCGCTCCTCGACGGTCGCCACCACACCGTCGGCGTCGATGCCGGCGTTGTGCGATCGCTGCACACGGGTGCAGATGTCGACGTCTTGGTCGTGGACGCGCTGGTGAGCGGTGACGATCGACTTGCGAGTCGTGTCGTCGAGATCGGGTCGGATGTACAACCGTCGCTCGACCCTGGTGCTCGTCGCGTCGATGGGCTCCATCCACATCGCCAGGCATGCGCCGGGGAACACGTTCATCATCAGATTCGGCCACACGGTGAGGTAGCCGCCGATCCCGTACGGGCCGTCCATCGGTATCGTTGCCAACTCTTCCCAACCTGGCTCACCCGGAAGCAGCGTGGAGCGGATCTCGTCGACCCGCGACCCGCTCGGCCGCAACGGCCGGTCCCACGCGTACAAGACGAGGCCGTCGGAAATCATCGGGTAGTCCTCGCTGGAGCTCGTGTCGATCTCGGGGTGGACGAACGGCGTGTGATAGTTCTCCGAGTAGTTCTCCAGCAACACCTTCCAGTTGAAGGGGCGCTCGTTGCTCTCCGACAGCGCCAGCTCCATCGATTCGAGCGGGTAGGCATCGATGGCCCGCACCAGTGGACCAAGGTCGAGCGAAGGCGCGGAGTCGTCGAAGCACACGAACACGATTCGCCGCCACACCGCCAGGCGCACGGGCTTCAACGAGTAATCAGCAACGTCGAAGCCGTCCGGCGAGCCGACCCCCGACGCGCGGGCAAGTGAGCCGTCGAGCTGATACAGCCACGAGTGGTACGGGCAGCGAATCAGCGAGCCGGCGTGAGTCTCGCCGTCCTCGCACAGTGGCGAGGCGCGATGGCGGCACACGTTGAGAAAGGCGCGCAGCTCGCCGCCCTTGCCGCGCACGAACAACACCGGCATGCCACCAACCAGGCGAGCCGTCCACGCGCTTGCCGCCGGCATCTCGTCGACAACGCCGGCACACACCCAATCCCGTCCGAAGATCGCGGCGCGCTCACGTTCGTAGCTCTCCGCAGAGCTGTACGAGGCCGCCGCGAGCGTCTTCGCCTGCCTGATTCCTAGCGGGTCGGGGATCTCGCGCAGTGCCACCGCACGAGCCTAGGTGTGAGCCCGATGTCGCCTGGGAGTTGAGATCTGACTCACAGCGAGCTGGGTGACCGAGGCGGTGTGAGTCGGATGTCGCGCTGGGGTTGAGATCTGGCTCACACCGACTCAGAAGCCGGCCAGCGGTGACTCCAGGCGGCGGCGCACGGCGCCGCCGATCTTGTCGTTGAACGCCCGCATGTGCGATTCGATCAACGCCGCGGCGCGCTCGCCGTTGCCGGCGACCAAGGCTTCGTGGATCGCCCGATGTTCGGCGATGACTTCGTCGAGCGCGGCGACATCGGCGAGGTACAGGTGCCACAAGCGGTCGCTCTGCGCGTAGAGCATGTCGAGCGTGTCGGTGAGGAACCGGTTGCCGGCAGCGACCCACACGATCTCGCGGCATTCACGGTCTATCTCCAGCAGCTCCGCATTCGAGCTGTCTGTCGTTGCCCGGGCGAGTGCTGCCGCCATCGCATCCCAGTCCACCCTTCGTCCGCGAGCGCACGCCAGGCGCATGACGTAGGGCTCGAGAATGGCACGCGTTTCGTACAGCGTCGACAACTCGGACACATCGATGCTCGACACGTACATGCCGCGCCGGGGGATGATCGTGACGAACTGATCACGCACGAGCCGTTGCAGAGCCTCCCGGATCGGGGTGCGCCCGAGACCCAGCTGCTGCTGCAAGAGGTCGTCTCTGACCACGGCGCCAGGGGCGAGCTCGAGGGTCACGATCATCCGCCGGATCGCTTGAAACGCCTGCTCGCTGAGTGATACGTTCGTGATATCGAAAAGATATATCACCGATTGGGTGATTGACAAGAACCGACGACAGTGGGGAACACAGGATGAGCGAGACAACGAGCGAGGCCGAGCCGACAGGGAGCGACACAACCAGTCAGGTCGCGCCGAACGCAAGCGTGCCGGCGAAGGCCAAATGCGTCGTCATCGGCGCCGGGATCGTCGGCAACTGTCTCGTCGGCCATCTCAGCCGGCTCGGCTGGACCGACATGGTGCAGATCGACAAGGGGCCCTTGCCGAACCCCGGCGGATCCACGGGGCACGCGTCCAACTTCATCTTCCCGACCGATCACAACAAGGAGATGGCTTTCCTCACGCTGGAGAGCCAGCAGCAGTACATCGATCACGGGCTCAACAACACGTCCGGCGGGATCGAGGTCGCCCGCAAACCAGAACGCCTCGAGGAGTTCAAGCGGAGGATGACCTCGGCCAAGGCATGGGGGATCGAATCCCGACTCGTGACACCAGCCGAGATCAAAGAGCTCGTGCCGTTCATCAATGAAGAGATCCTGCTCGGCGGTTTCTACACACCGAGCGTGTCGTGCGTCGACTCGCTGGAGACCGGCACCCAAATGCGCAACGAGGCAGTCGGCAAGGGTGCGCTGCAGGTGTTCGCCAACACCGAAGTGCTCGACATCGAGACCGAGGATGGTCCGGGAGGACCGAAGGTGAAAGCGGTCGTGACGAACCGCGGTCGAATCGAGGCCGAGTACGTCGCCATTGCCTGCGGGGTGTGGAGCCCGCGCATCGCCAAGATGGCCGGCGCCAACATCCCGCTCACGCCCGCTGTGCACCAAATGGCCGATGTCGGGCCGATCGACATCCTTCAGCAGAGCGGCAAAGAGGTTGCCTACCCCATCGTGCGCGACATGGACACCTTCTGCTACGAACGGCAGACGGCCGGGTCGATGGAGGTCGGCTCCTACGCCCATCGCCCGATCTTCGTGCATCCCGACGACATCCCGTCGAACGAAGAGTCGGCGTTGTCGCCAACCGAACTTCCGTTCACGGCCGACGACTTCGACCAGCAGTTCGAAGAAGCGATCGACTTGATGGAGATGCTCGGTGAGGCAGAGATCCGTTATGCGATAAACGGCTTGTTGAGCCTCACGCCCGACGCCAACCCCGTGCTCGGCGAGACGGTCGAGGTGCGCAACCTGTGGAGCGCTGCGGCGGTGTGGATAAAAGAAGGCCCCGGCATCGCCCAGATCGTCGCCGAGTGGATGACCTACGGCTACCCGCACCTGTGCGACCCGCACAGCACCGACATCAGCCGCTTCTATCCGCACGAGAAGACCGAGCACCACATCATGGCCAGGTGCGCGGAGCACTTCAACAAGACCTACGGCATCGTCCACCCACGTGAGCAGTGGGCCAGTCAACGCGGCATGCGCCGCAGCCCGTTCTACGCCCGCGAAGAAGCGTTGGGCGCAGTGTTCTTCGACGCTCGCGGGTGGGAGCGTCCACAGTGGTTCGAGAGCAACGCCAAGTTGAAGGACAAGTTCCCCGACGCCTTCACGCCGCGCCAGCACGAGTGGGATGCTCGTTGGTGGAGCCCCATCACCAACGCCGAGCACCTGCAGATGCGCGAGAGCGTCGGCATGGTCGACCTCACCGCGTTCAACGAGTTCGACATCACAGGCCCTGGAGCAAAGGACTACTTGCAGTTCATGTGCGTCAACAACGTCGACGTGGCGGTCGGCCGCAGCGTTTACACGCCGCTGCTCACCGAGCACGGTGGCTTCCGCGGCGATCTCACCATCCAACGTCTCGCCGACGATCACTTCCGCGTCATCACCGGAGCCTTCGACGGTGGGCGCGACAACTACTGGTTCCGCAAGTACATGCCGACCGACGGCTCGGTCACGTTCACAGACGCGTCGCACGGCATGTGCACCATCGGCGTGTGGGGTCCGAACGCCGAAAAGACCATGGCCAAGATCGTCACCGATCAGTCGAAGCCGTACGACGTTTCCCAGGCCGGCTTCCCATACGGCGCGGTGCGCGAGGTGCTCATCGACGGGGTGCCGTGCATCATGTTCCGGATCTCGTACGTGGGAGAGAACGGCTGGGAGGTGTACACGCACACCGAACACGGTCTGAAGGTGTGGGATGCAATCGCCGACGCCGGTAAGGAGTTCGACATCATCCCGGTCGGCATCGGCGTGTACGCCGTTACGGGTCGCATCGAGAAGGGCTATCGCCTGATGGGCGCCGAACTGGAGAGCGAGTACAACCCGGTCGAGGCGGGTCTGGCCCGGCCGAAGGTGAAGTCGGCCGACTTCATGGGCAAGGCCGCGTACCTCAAGGCGCGCGAGGAGGCACCGGCTGCAATCATGTGCACGCTGTCGATGGACTCGCTGAAGTGCGCTGCCGGGTACGACCGGTTCCCTACCGGCGGCAACGAGCCGATCCTCACGCTCGACGGCGAGCGAATCCTCGACTCCAGGGGTCGTGTCTCGCGGGTCACCACCGCGGGAGCCGGTCCGTCGGTCGGCAAGTACCTCCTTCTCGCCTACCTCCCGCCGCAGCACGCGGTGGAAGGCACGAAGCTGCAGGTGATGTACATGAACGAGTGCTACCCCGTGACCGTCGAGCGCGCCGGGTCGACACCACTCTTCGATCCCGACGACTCCCGCATGAAGTCATGAGGATCCTGGTTTGCGTGAAGCGGGTTCCGGCCCCCGGGGCGCGCATCAACATCACCGCCGACGGTCAGGAGGTCGACACCGCGTTCCTCGGGTTCACCATGAGCCCCCACGAGGAATGTGCGGTCGAAGAAGCCGTGCGGCTCGTCGAGCAGCACGGCGGCGAGGCGACCGTCCTCACGCTCGGAGCCCCCGAGGCCGACGAGCAACTGCGATATGCGGCGAGCCTTGGCGTGGCCAAGGCCGTGTTGTTGTCGATCACCGGACCCGACTGGGATCCGCAGCGGACTGCTGCGGCAATCGCGTCAGCCATCACCGACATCGAGGCTGCCGACGGTGTCTTCGATCTCGTCCTGTTCGGCAACGAGTCCGCGGACTCCGGTGGGTTTCAGGTGGGCATCCGTGTGGCCCACACGCTCGATCGCCCGATCGTCAACGGCATCAAGGGCATCGCCGTCGAGGGTGACAAACTCCGAGCTCGCCGTGAAGCCGACGTGGGAGTCGAGGTCTACGACGTCTCGATGCCGGCTGTGCTCGGCGTGAAGGAAGGCATCAACCTGCCGCGCTACCCCACGTTGAAGGGTCGGCTCGCCTCGAAGAAGGTCGCTGTCGTCCAAGTCGCTCCGAACGCTGAACCCGGCGGCCAGCAGATGATCAAGCTGCTACCGGCTGCCGAGCAGGTCAGCGCCACGGTGATCCTGGGCAACGGGCCTGACGCTGCTCCGGCCGTGGTCGACATGCTCGAAGAGCTGGGCGTGCTGAAATGATCCTCGTCGTCGTCGAACACGATCGCGGCACGATGTCGCCGGCCACGTGGGAGGCGCTCGCCGCTGCCCGCCCGCTCGGCGAGGTGCATGCGCTGACCATCGGAGAGGCCGCCGACACGCTGGTCGGGCAGATCGGCGGCTTCGGCGCAACCGTCGTCCACCAGGTACACGACGACGTGCTGAGCGACTACGCGCCCGAGGCGTGGGGAGAGGTCGTTGCCCAGGCTGTGACGGCCCTCAGCCCAACCACGGTTCTGGCCACCGGCACCGACCGTGGCAACGAGGTGATGGCTCACGCCGCGGCGCGCCTCGACCTGCCGATGGTCGCCAACGTGGTCGAGCTCGGCGACAGCGAGTTGGTGCGAGTCCGCTGGGGAGGCTCGCTGCTGGAACGCTGCGAGCTCGATGCCGACGTGCGGCTCGTCACGGTCGCCCATCACGCGTTTGCCGCTGAAGAATCACCGGTCACTGCCACTGCCGCACCGCTCGTTGTCGAACTCGATCCGCGGCTTTCGCGCACCCTCGTCCGCGATCGAGTGGAGCGGGCGGCAGGTGTGACACTGGCCACCGCCGCGGTCGTCGTCAGCGGGGGACGCGGCGTCGGTTCCGCCGATGGCTTTGCGCCCTTGCAGGAACTGGCCACCGAGCTGGGCGGCGTAGTCGGATGCAGCCGGGCGGTCACCAACAACGGCTGGCGAAACCACACCGATCAGGTCGGCCAGACAGGTACTCGCATCGCGCCCGACATCTACATCGCCTGCGGGATCTCCGGGGCGATCCAGCACTGGGTCGGTGCGATGGCGTCGAAGAAGATCCTGGCGATCAACATCGACCCGGAAGCCAACATGGTGACCAAGGCCGACTACGCCGTCATCGGTGACCTTCACCAGGTGGTGCCGGCGATCACCGCCGAGGTGCGGCGCCGCCGAGGTTAGGCCGTGACTTCCTTGCCGCGAAGGTACAGCGAGCCGAAGCGATTGGCGAGGAAGTCGGACAGTGCGCATTGCTCCTGGCGGACGAAGCCACGCTGAGGGAGCTTGCCCTCGCGCATCAGGTCGGCCATCGTGCAGATCCCCGCGGCGGTGGTGAGCTGGATCGCCGACAGCATGACTCCGTTCACCTCCGATGCGTACACCTTGCGAGCGAACGTCTCTTGCATGAGCAGCCCGTTGCGGGTGCCGGAGGCTGTGA
This sequence comes from Ilumatobacteraceae bacterium, assembly GCA_963720775.1. GTDB lineage: Bacteria > Actinomycetota > Acidimicrobiia > Acidimicrobiales > Ilumatobacteraceae > JAENVT01. The sequence goes on from CAVRGR010000005.1 coordinate 18,126, forward strand.
CGAATATCAGGACGACATCCTGATAGGTGATGGGGATCGCGTCTTCCAGCAGTTCTTTGAGCAGATCGCGACGCCGCGACAGTCGAAGGTCGGTGATGAGCGTCTTGATTGCATCACGGTGACCGGGATATCGAACCGTCTTGTAGTTCAGTGTTTCGACCTCGCCGAGCAGCGTCTCGCACAGGGTGCCGAGGCCGCCGGAGGTGTTGAACGCTTCGTAGTCGACGCCGTCGAGCGAGAACGCCTCGACCTCTTCCAGCGGCAGCACCTCGAGCATCTTGCCGTCGACGATCGCCTCGCACGGATTGCAATACTCATTGATCAGACCATCCGTCGACCAGGTCAGGTTGTACTTGAACGCATTCGTGGGGAACTGCGGCAGTGCTCCGACTCGCATGGAGATCGAGCGGATGTCGTCGAAGGATCTGGCGAGTTGGGCGGCGGCGATCGACACGAAACCCGGTGCGAGCCCGCACTGCGGCACCAGCGCAGAGGTGGCATCCGCCGCGAGCCCTTTGACGACGCGCGTCGACTCGACGTCTTCGGTGAGGTCGAAGTAGTGGGCGCCGGCGTTGCGGGCCGCGGTGGCAATGATGGAGGTGGTGTGGAACGGCGCTGCGCTCAGCACCATGTCTTGGTCGCCGACGTAATCTGCCAGCGCCACCGGATCGGTGATGTCGACCTCGAACACGGTGACGTCCTTCGAGCGCAGTGGCGTCAGCGCGGTGTCGTCGCGATCGATGACCGTGACCTCGAACTCGGGTGCGGTCGACAGCAGTTGCACGATCGCCTGACCGATCTTGCCGGCTCCGACCAGCGTCAGCTTGGTGGCCGACGGTGAGCTCATCCGGGCGACAGTACACCCAAGTTCTGTAGGACGCCTCACCTGCATGACAGGCTAAGGCTCCCATGGAGCCAAGTGAAGACGGTCCATCGCTCAAGCGCGATCTCGCCCTCGCCACGTGGGGATTGTTCACCGGGCTGGCGCTCCTGTTGCTCGCCGCCGGGCTCTTCGGCACCTTGCTCGGCGTTCGCTCCGAACTGGTCAAGCTGCCGACGCTTGTCAGCAGCCTGATCAGCGCGTCGTACTACCTCGGGTTCCTCGTCGGATCGCGGGTGGCGCTCAGGGCACTCGGTCGCGTCGGGCACATCCGCGTGTATGCCGCCCTGGCCTCGCTGTTGTCGGCGGCGATGCTGTCGGTCGGACTCACCGAATCAGCGCCGGCGTGGGCCTGGCTGCGCTTCGTGACCGGCTTGTGCTTGGCCGGTCAATATGTCGTTGCCGAGTCGTGGCTCAACAACTTGGCGACGAACGAGAACCGCGGCCGGTTGCTGGCGATCTATGCGGTTATCACGTCGGGAGCCTTCGGCCTCGGCCAGCTCCTGCTGTTCGGCATGGATGCACGTGCCGTCACCGGGTTCGCCATCGCCAGCATCATCACATCACTCGCGGTCGCACCCGTTGCCCTGTCGGAGGAAGCCGTTGCGCCGGGCGTGGTCGAACGCGAACACATCTCGTTGCGCGACCTGGCCAAGATCGTGCCCACCGGTGTCGGCTCCTGCCTCCTCGTCGGCGTTGCCCACGGCGCCTTGACGGGCATGGCGGCCATCTACGCGACCCGGGTCGGGTTGTCGACCGGTCGGATCGGGTTGTTCGTGGCCGCGCCGAACATCGGTGGGATGTTGCTCCACTGGCCGGTGGCGGCCGCTTCCGACGACATCGACCGGCGGGCTGTCGGCTTCGCCGCGTCGTGCACGGCGATCGGCGCCGCGGTGCTACTGCTGCTCGGGCCGTCGAACAGCTCCATGGCGCTGTTGCTGATGGCCGGCCTGGGCGGTTTCAGCTATCCGTTGTACTCGATTGCCGCTGCGTACACGAACGACTGGATCGAGCCGGACCAGGTCAACGCCGCGGCATCACAGCTCGTCACGCTGTACGGCTCCGGCGCCGTGATAGGTCCGCTCGTCGCCGCCGGCATGATGATCGTGGTCGGGGCCAAGGGCTACTTCTGGGCGGCGATCGTCCTGCACGCGCTTCTCGCCGCGTTCTTCCTCTATCGCATGCTCGCCTGGCGGGCGCCCCTCGCCAAGCGTCCGTGGAGCGAAGTGTCGCTGCCGGCGCGCGCCTTCTTCGTGCCCGCGACCGTCGTGGCGATGGGTCGCCGCTACCGCACCAAGCGCGGTCGTTGAGCAGTGGAGTGCTTGGGTGTACCCGGGTGGTGCGGAAACACTCCACACGTGCGCAGTGGAGTGCTTGGGTGCACCCGGGTGGTGTTGAAACACTCCACGGGCTGGGTCAGGCGGTGATGGCGGCGACATCGGCGTCGAAGCCGGGCGTCGACATCAACGCCTTGCAGCGTTCGAAGCGGCCGACGGCGTACGCCCAGAAGTCGTCGGCGGGATTGGCGTTGACGTGTTGGATCACACCCCACAACGTCCACAACAGATCGCACAACGCCTTGTAGGCCACCATCCGGCCGCGCTCGTTCGGTGGCGGCTCGCCGCCGAAGTAGGCGTGCAACAACGCATCGTCCTGTGCGGGAGAAAAGCCGCCCTCGACCGACAGGTCGCCCAGATCCCACATCGGGTCGTTGTTGCCGGCGTACTCGTAGTCGATGAGGTACATGCGCTCGCCGGTGTCGAGGAAGTTCTCGCACAGCGGGTCGCAGTGGCACGGCACGCGCTGAACCGGCGCAGCCTCCAGTGCGGCGCGCACGATCTCGGCTCGATGTTGGACGTCGTCGTAGCCGTCGGGAAGCGGCGCCCCCTTCGCTGCCAGGAGCGCTTTGTACTCATCGATCATGGCGAACAGCTTGAAGTCGGCTGCGAACGCCGCGGCGGCCGTGTGCAACTGGCGAAGTACTTTCGCCGCGCGGGACACCGCGGCGAGATCGCCAAAGCTTTCGCTGCTCATGGTGACGGCGCCCTGGATGAAGCGAGTGACCATCAACCCGTCGGTCGGGTCGAAGAACACGACCTCGGCGTTGACATCGGCGGCCGCAGCGGATCGAGCAGCCACTTCCTCTTCGACACGATTGATGTACTCGCCGGTGCCGGCGCCCGGAATGCGCAGAACGAATCCGTCCTCACCGACCTCCACGAGGTGGTTGATGTTCGTCAGTCCGGCGAGCCGCGTTGTCGTCGTGCTCGCATTGGCAAAGATCGGCACCCTGGCGAGCGCTGGCTCGAGATCGCTCATCGAAGCATCGTGTCACGGCTCGCCCTGGGGAACCCGAGTTCAGCTGCTCGTGTTCGTGTCGGGCCAGGCGGGCTACGACCCGGCAACGGAAAAACTTGCCGGTGAGACTTTGCCGGGATGAACGAAGAGTGGCTGTCGTGGTTCCCGACCGACCCGCCGGCCCGACAGGGAGCCATGCTTCCGGTGGACGTCGAGGGACTCCGGGTGTCGATAGCGGCGATCGCCACGGCTCAGCCGCTCCCGGGCAGGTGTCGAACGTACACGAGGTCCGCGTGGTCACGGCTCATGAAGGTCTCTACTGCTTGCTGAGGTAGCCATCTACGACTTCGGCCTCGCGTTCGTAGCGTCGTAGAGCGCGCCATCGTGACGAGTAGCAGGAATCGGTTCGCCGTACACCTCGATCACGAAGTCGGTGCGATCGCTGTGCTCGACAGGCAGGTAGCCATAGGCGATCGGCTTGCCGATCGTGTGGCCGAAGTTGGCGCTGGTCGTGAAACCGACCACCTCACCGTCGGCGATGATCGCCTCACCGCTCACGGGGTAGGCCATGTCTTCCAGCGTGAAGGTGCACAGCTTGCGGGTCACGCCGGTGTCGCGCTGCGCAACCAGAGCTTCGCGTCCGCAGAAGTCCCCCTTGCGCAGGTTCACTCTCCAACTCAGTCCGGCCTCCCATGGGCTGGTGTCGGGAGTGATGTCGGTCGACCAGTACAGGTACCCCTTCTCCAGGCGCAACGTATCGATTGCCCGATACCCCACGTTGGCAATGCCGAACTGCCGGCCGGCATCCTCCATCAACTCGTAGACGTGGGCCGTGTAGGCGGCTGGGATGTGCAGCTCCCAGCCGAGCTCACCGACGTAGCCGATGCGCATGGCCAGCACCGGCGCCGACCCGATCGTGAGCTGACGCGCCGTCGCGTACCGAAAGGCGTCGTTCGATACGTCCTCTTCGCACACGGCCTGAAGCACGTTGCGAGCCATCGGGCCGCACAGGTTGACCACTGCGTTGGCCGAGGTGAGATCGCGGATCTGCACGCTGTCGTCGCCGGGAGAGTTGGACCGGATCCATCCCATGTCGTGAGCGCCGAACGCAGAGCCCGTCACCACGTACCAATGTTGTTCGCCGAGGCGTGTCATGGTGAGATCACACTCGATCCCGCCACGCTCGTTGCAGAGCTGCGTGTAGGTGACCGTGCCGGCCGGTTTGTCCATGTCGGCGACCGACAGCCACTGCACCGCCGCGAGAGCGCTGGGTCCGGTGATCTCGAACTTGGCGAACGATGTCTGGTCGATCAGGGCCACGCGCTCGCGCACTGCTCGATGCTCGTCGGCAACGTGCTTGAACCAGTTCGGCTCGGCGAACGAAGGTCGATCGATCGCCTCGACACCAGCGGGTGCGAACCATGTGGGTCGCTCCCAACCTCCTCGCGACCCGAAGACGGCACCGCGGTTCGACAGCACGTCGTGAAGCGGGCTGCGCTTCACGCCGCGCGACGTCACGTGCTCGCTTCCCGGTGCCGCGAGCTTGTAGTGGTGGGCGTACAGCTCGACCATCCGCGACCCCATGAAGTGGTGCGTCGTGTGGTGGAAGGCGAAGCGCCGCACGTCGAGTGGCCAGAGGTCGAGCGACGGCCGGCCGTCGAGGATCCACTCGGCCATCATCCTGCCCGCGCCTCCACCGGCGGCGATGCCGTAGAGGAAGCCCGTAGCGACGTAGTAGTTGTCGAGTTCGGGAACCTTGCCCATGACGAAGTCGGCGTCGGCGGAGTAGGGGATGGGACCGTTGATCATCGTGCGAATGCCGGCCTGCTCGATCACGGGCGTTCGCTGCGCAGCGAGCATGGCCAGTTGCTCGAAGCGATCGAAGTTCGGTTCCAAGAGTTGCCGCCGGAACGCGATGGGAATGCCGTCGAGTCCGAAGGGCCGCGTGTCGGGTTCGTAGCCGCCGACGAGAAGCCCGGGCCCGTCGGGCTTGTAGTAGACGAGCAGATCGGGATCGCGCATCGTCGGCATCTTGCGAAGGTCGGCGGGGCTGACATCGGCGATCGGCCCGGTGAGGATGTACTGGTGCTCGACCGCCACAGCGGGGATGCGTACCCCCGCCATGCGGCCGATCTCCATGCCCCACATGCCCGCTGCGTTGACGACCATCTCACAGGCGATGTCGCAGTGGCCGCGATCGGCGTTGACGGTGTGGAGGGTGGTGGCACGCCGTCCGTCGACGGTGATCGACGTGACCTTCGTGTTCTCGACGATGCGGACGCCGCGTTTCCGGGCACCCTTGGCGATCGCCTGTGTGACGCTGGCCGGGTCGATGTACCCGTCGGTCGGCAGGAACGCCGCGGCACGGACGCCTTCGGTCGACATCAACGGGAACAGCTCCTGGGCACGCTGCGGCGTGATGATCTCCATAGGCAACCCGAAGCTCTTCGCCATGGTGGTCAGGCGCTTCAGCTCCATCACGCGTTCGGCTGAACAGGCCAGTCGCAGGCTGCCGACCTGATGCCAGTCGACGGCCTGCCCGGTCTCTGCTTCCAGTCGTCCGTACAGCTCGACCGAGTGCTCGAGCATGCGTGTGGTGTTGCGCGACGAACGAAGCTGGCCTACCAACCCGGCTGCGTGCCAAGTGGCGCCGTCGGTGAGTTGGTGTTGCTCGAGGAGCACCACGTCGGTCTCACCCATCGCCGCCAGGTGGTAGGCGATGCTGCACCCGATTATGCCCCCGCCGATGATCACGATGCGCGCCTGCGACGGGGTGCCGGTTTGATTGCTCATCGCCTGTTCATGCCCTGACTCGGGCGTTGGAGGGGTCGAAGAAGGGCTCGAGCGAGACCTCGGCGGCGATCCGATCGCCGGCGACCTCCAACTCGTAGCTGCCGCTCGTCACGAAGTCTGTGGTGACGCCGGCGGGGTTGCGTACGTAGCCATAGCCGATCGATCGATCGACGGTGTAGCCGAATCCTCCGCTGGTCAACCAGCCGACACGCTCGCCATCGCGGAAGATCGTCTCCCTGCCCAGCAGGACAACCGCAGGGTCGCAGGTGAAGCCGGTGAGCATCTTGCGAACTCCGTTCTCCCGCTGTGTCACGACGGCGTCGCGTCCGCGGAACTCGATGCCGCTGCGCAACTTGACCGCCCAGCCGAGACCGGCTTCGAACGGCGTGTGGTCGGGACCGATGTCACTCCCCCAGGCGCGGTAGCCCTTCTCCAGGCGGAGGCTCTCGATCGCCCGGTACCCGGCGTTGACCAGCCCGTGTGCCGACCCTGCCGTCATCAACGCGTCGTACACCGTTGTGGCGTACTCGACCGGTAGGTGCAGCTCCCATCCGAGCTCTCCGACGTACGTCACGCGCAAGGCTCGCACGGGGCAGCCGCCAATGCCGACGATCTGATGGGTACCGAATGGGAAGGACGTGTTCGAGACATCGGCTCGCGTCACGGTTTGAAGGATGTCGCGAGACCGTGGACCCATCAACGACAGCACGCAGTTGGCCGACGTGATGTCGAACAGCTGGGCGTTGGCGCCGGCCGGGATCGATCGCTGGATCCAGTCGAAGTCGTGTGTGGCGAAGCCCGTGCCGGTGACGATGTAGAACTCGCCGGCCGCGACCCGGCACACGGTGAGGTCGCACTGGATCCCGCCCGAATCGTCGAGCATCTGTGTGTACGTCAACGACCCCACCGGTTTGTCGATGTTGTTCGAACAGATCCAGTTCAGCGCGGCCAGTGCGTCGGGGCCCTTCAGCGCGAACTTGGCGAACGACGTCTGATCGATCACTACGGCGGAGTTGCGGGCGGCGTGGTGCTCGCGTTCGACCGCGGCGAACCAGTTCTGCCGCTCGTAGCTGTACACGTCGCGCGGCGTTTCACCCAGCGTTGCCGATGCGAACCAGTTGGGTCGTTCCCACCCGAGCTTCTCGCCGAAGCATGCGCCGCCGGCGAGCAGCCGCGAGTAGAGAGGCGATGTGCGGCACGGGCGGCCGCTGTCGTGTTCCTCGCTCGGCCAGGCCATGGTGTAGTGCTTTCCGTACGCTTCGAGCGTGCGGGTGCGCACCCACTCGGTGTCTTGATGCGGCCGCCCGAAGCGACGGATGTCGACGACCCACAGGTCGTACGGCGCCACGCCGCTGTGCACCCACTCGGCGAGAGCCATGCCTGCGCCGCCACCGGCGGCGATGCCGAACGCGTTGAACCCGGCGCCGACGAAGAAGTTCTTCAACTCAGGTGCCTCGCCGAGGATGAAGTTGCCATCGGGCGTGAAGCTCTCCGGGCCGTTGATCAACTCGTTGATGCCTGCACTCTGCAACGCCGGGACCCTGCCCATCGCCAGTTCCATGGTGGGCGCGAAGTGATCGAAGTCGGCGTCGAGGAGCTTGAAGTTGAATCCGTCGGGGATGCCGCTCGTCGCCCAGGGAACGGGGTTCGGCTCGTAGCCGCCCATCACCAGGCCGCCGACCTCTTCCTTGTAGTACGTCAGCCGGTCGGGATCGCGCAGCGTCGGCAGGTTGCGCGGCACCTCGGGTGTGAACGGCGCAGTGATCACGTATTGGTGCTGCACCGACACAAGTGGCACGTTGACCCCGACGGTCGCAGCGAGCGAGCGTGTCCACTGGCCGGCGCAACACACGACGACGCTGCATTCGATGCGCCCCTGCGACGTGACGACAGCTTTGATCACGCCGTCGTCGACCTCGAGGCCGACGACCTCGGTGTCTTCGCAGACGGTGACCCCGGCCTGCCTGGCGCCGCGAGCCAGCGCCATCGTGATGTCAGTCGGGTTGGCCTGACCGTCTGTCGGCAGGAACGCTGCACCGATCACGTCGTCGACGGTCATCAACGGCCACAGGTCTTGAGCCTCGAGGGGTGACAGCAGGTGCATCTCCAGGCCGAACGACTTGGCCGTGGTGGCCTGGCGCTTCACCTCGCTCCATCGCTCGGCATTGCAGGCAAGTCGGAGGCCGCCGTTCATCTTCCATCCGGTGGCTTGGCCGGTCTCCTCCTCGAGTCGCTTGTAGAGATCGACGGAGTAACCCAGGAGCTGCGTGATGTTGGCGCTGCTGCGCAGTTGGCCGACGAGCCCGGCGGCGTGAAACGTCGAGCCGGACGTCAACTTGTGGCGCTCGACCAGCACCGTGTCGGTCCAGCCCAGCTTGGCGAGGTGATAGGCCGTCGAACTGCCGACGATGCCCCCGCCGATGATCACCGCCTTCGCCGAACTCGGTTGGTCCGTCACACCTTGCCCTTCTCATGGCCTCTTCCCGTATCTCCCCAGGGTATGGCTAGCATCGGCGGCGTGGGGGATACCAACTCGTCGATATCCGTGCGCGGCATGTGGAAGGTGTACGGCCCCAAACCCGAGCGCATCGTCGGCTCGGAGCTTGCCGATCTGCCGCGCAAGGTTCTCGGCGCGCAGACGGGGAACGTCGTGGCGATGCGCGACATCGACCTGGACGTCACCCCCGGCGAAGTCTTTGTCGTGATGGGTTTGTCGGGCAGTGGCAAGTCGACCCTGATCCGCTGTCTCACGCGCCTCATCGAGCCCACCGTCGGCTCGGTGCGCATCGGCGACGTCGACGTGACGAAGGCCGACAAATCCACCCTGCTCGACGTCCGGCGCAACAAGGTGTCGATGGTGTTCCAACACTTCGGGTTGCTGCCACACCGCACCCTCGTCGACAACGTCGCATTCGGCTTGGAGGTGCGCGGTGTCGACAAGGCGGCGCGTCGTCGCAAGGCCAATGAGACGCTCGAACTGGTCGGCCTCTCGGAGATGGGTAGCTATCGCCCGCACCAGTTGAGTGGTGGCCAGCAGCAGCGCGTCGGCCTGGCCCGCGCGCTTGCAACCGACCCCGACATCATGCTGTTCGACGAACCGTTCTCCGCGCTCGATCCGCTGATCCGTCGCGACATGCAAGACGAGGTCGTGCGCTTGCAACGTGAAGTCAACAAGACGATGGTGTTCATCACACACGACCTCTCCGAGGCCCTTCGTCTCGGCGACCGCATCGCGATCATGCGCGATGGGCGGTTCGTGCAGGTCGGCACGCCCGAGTCGGTGGTCGTCGAACCTGCCGACGAGTACGTCGAGAACTTCGTGCGCGACGTGCCGCGGTCGTTCGTGGTTCCGGTCGAGCACGTGATGCGGCCGATCGTGAACGGTGAGTCGTTCTGCGGATCGGTGGTCTTGGGCACGAAGGTGCGCGACATCGTCAAGCTCGTCGCCCACTCGGAACTGCCCGTCCAGGTCGTCGATGTCGCCGGCAAGGAACTGGGTTGCTGCGACCGGGTGCACGTGCTGTCGCTGATCGCCGGTGGCGAGCCATGAGCGACGCCGTCGCCGGTGCAGTGCCCGCCCGGCCGGCGGAGCTCTCCCGGCGCAACACGGTGGTGTTCTCCGCCGTTGCCGCAGCCGTCATCCTCGTGGTGATCTACAAGGTCACCCGCCAGCAGAACGTGCCGTCGTGGCTCGACCTGCACGTCCAGCGTCACGCCCAGGACGCCTACCACTGGATCACCCAGAACACCGGCCGCAACTGGCTGCTCGATGCGATCAAGTCGATCGGTACGGGCATCGGCTGGTGCGTGAAGCGCGCCGAGACGCTGCTGCGGTTGTTGCACTGGACGGGCGTGGCGGGTCTCGTCTTCGTCATCGGCTACATGCGTGCAGGAATGCGCACCGCCGTGGTGGCAACGGCCTCGATCTTCGCTGTCGGTCTCTGCGGCTACTGGGACCTGACGATGATCACGCTGTCGATCATGCTCGTCGCCGTGGCTTTGGCGATGCTGATCGGGGTTCCGCTCGGCATCTGGTCGGGCCTGTCCGACAAAGCTGAACGGCGACTGCGCCCGCTGCTCGACACGGCCCAGGTGATGCCTGCCTACGTGTACCTCATCCCCTGTGTCGCCTTCTTCGGCATCGGTGTGCCGGCCGCCGTCGTGGCCACGTTGATCTACGCAGTTCCCCCTGCAGTACGCCTGACGAGCCTCGGTCTGCGGCAGGTTCCCGTCGTTTCGACAGAGGTCGGCAGGTCATTTGGTGCAACCGGGCCGCAACTGCTCAGCAAGGTGCAGTTGCCGTTGGCACGGCGCACCGTGCTGCTCGGTCTCAACCAGGTGATCATGATGGCGTTCGGCATCGTGGTGATCGCCTCGCAGATCGGCACCGGCGACGTCGGCAACGAGGTACTTCGCGGCCTGCAGAAGCTCGACGCCAAGCTGGCGTTCTCGGCCGGCTTCTGCATCGTCTTCGCCGCCATCTCACTGGACCGGATCACCACCGGTGAGCGGAGTTCGAGGCAGCGTGCGACCATGCCCGCTCTGCTTGCCGATCGGCGGATGTTGTGGTTGATCGGCGCAGGTGTCACGATCGTTGCCGCGGTGGCGGCCAAGGTCGTAGGTGCACAGGCGTTTCCGTCGTGGCGCATCGGCTTGGGCTCGTGGGCGAAGTCGGTGATCAACTGGCTGAACCATCACTTCCGCCGCGGCGTACCACTCATCGGTGGCACCGGCTCGATCAGCGACTTTCTCGTTCGCGACATACTCGACCCGATCCGCGGCGTGCTGCAATCGGCGGCGTGGTGGTTGGTGGTGGCGTTCTTCGCCGGGCTCGGCTGGGTGAGCAAGGGTTGGCGGCTCGGTCTGTTGTGTGGTCTGGCGTTCGTAGGCGTCGCCGCAATGAACAACTGGGATCTGGCGATGGACACCCTCAGTCAGGTGTTGGTCGCAGTCGTCATCAGCGTCTGTCTCGCTGTGCCGATCGGCGTCTGGGCCGGCCGCTCGCGCTGGATGGAAGCGGCGCTTCGGCCCTTCCTCGACACCGCCCAGGTGTTGCCGCAGTTCGTCTACCTGGTGCCCGTCGTGTTCTTGTTCAACGTCGGCCGCACGCCCGGCGTGATCGCCGCCGTCGTCTACGCCCTACCGCCGGGGATACGACTCGTCAGCCTCGGGCTGAAGGAGGTGCCGGTTGCACCTCGGGAGGCGGCGATCTCGTTCGGCGCGACTCCTCGCCAGGAACTCGTCAAGGTGCAGCTACCACTGGCCTTCAAATCGATCATGCTCGGGATCAACCAGGTGATCCTCATGGTGCTGGCGACCGTGATCATCGCCGGTCTGATCGGCGGTGGTGCGCTCGGTCTCGAGGCACTCGGCGGGTTCACCAAACCAAACCTGAAGATGGGTGATGGCGTCGCCGCCGGGGTGAGTATTGTGCTTCTGGCGATGGTGCTCGACCGACTCACCCAGGCCTGGGGCAATCGGTCGGCAGCGGAAGATCGCTCAACGTGAACGTGCTCCGGGTTCCGGAGCCAAAGGGGAGAACATGAGAACAAGGATTCGTCCATCCGTGCGCCTGGCGATCGCCACCGTGGCCGTAGCGCTGGTCGCTGTGGCTTGCGGTAGCGATAGCAAGGCCAGCGACGCCACCAGCGCGCCCGCGGCTACAGGAGCGGCGACCGGCGCGGTTGGCACCAACCCGGCTGCTTCGGGCGGTGGAGCCGGCATCAAGCTGGCTGTCAACCCGTGGACTGGCTCCGCGGTCAACGCCAACGTCGCCAAGGTGGTGCTCGAGTCGAAGCTCGGCACACCGACCACGTTGGTCGCCCTCGACGAGAACGCGTCGTGGGTCGGTCTCGATGCTGGAGATCTCGACGCCAACTTGGAGATCTGGCCGTCGGGCCATGCTGCCGACTACAAGACCTACATCACCGACAAGAAGAGCGTCGTCGATCTCGGCCTGCTGGGCCCGCAGGCCAAGATCGGTTGGTACGTGCCGTCGTTCGTCATCGACCAGCACCCCGAACTGGCTACGTGGGAGGGCTTCAAGGACCCGGCACTGGCCAAGTTGTTCGCCACCGCCGAGACCGGCGACCAGGGCCAGTTCCTGATGGGCGACCCGAGCTACGTCACCTACGACGAGCAGATCATCAAGAACCTCAACCTTCCACTGAAGTTCGTCGTTGCCGGTTCCGAGGCCGCTCTGATCACCGCGATCCAGGCAGCCGAGACCGACCAGAAGCCGCTGTTGCTGCAGTTCTGGCAGCCGCACTGGCTGCAGTCGAAGGTCAAGCTCACCGAGGTCAAGCTCCCCGACGTGACTCCCGAATGCCTGGCCTCCGCCGCCGCGGGTGACGGCAAGTACGCCTGCGACTACGCACCAGATCCTCTTTACAAGGCGGCCAACGCAGGTCTCGAAACCAAGAACAAGGTTGCGTTCGACTTCCTCTCCAAGTTCCAGCTGACCACCGATCAGCAGAACGCGATCGCCGCGAAGATCGACGGCGATGGCGAGACGCCCGACGCCGCCGCCAAGGAATGGGTCGACGCCAACCCCGACGTGGTCAACGCCTGGCTCGGCTGACCGCTGACCAACCGAAAGTTCGTCAGGGGGAGTGCCGGAAGAACGGCACGGGTTCCGGGGCCAAGGAGGTGTTGCCGAGGATGAGGTCGGCGGCCTTCTCGGCCATCATCATCACCGGCGCGTAGATGTTGCCGTTGGTGACATAACGCATCGCTGATGCATCGACCACCCGCAGACCTTGCACTCCGTGCACCCGCATCGTCAATGGATCGACCACGCTGTCGTCATCGGCGCGTCCCATGCGGCAGGTGCACGACGGGTGCAGGGCGGTCTCGCCGTCGGTGCGCACCCAGTCGAGGATCTGCTCGTCGGTTTCGACGCTGGGTCCCGGTGAGACCTCGCCGGCATTGAACGGCTCCATCGCCGGTTGGTTCAAGATGCGCCGGGCGATGCGAACGGCTTCCACCCACTCGCGACGGTCCTCGGGTGTGGAGATGTAGTTGAACCGCAACGCCGGCTTGGCCTTCGGATCGGTGGATGTGATCTGCACCGAGCCGCGAGAGTTGGAGTACATCGGCCCGATGTGCACCTGGTACCCGTGGCCACCGGCGGGCGAAGATCCGTCGTAGCGAACGGCGATCGGGAGGAAGTGGAACATCAGGTTCGGGTAGGCGACGTCATCGTTGCTGCGCACGAACCCGCCGCCCTCGAAGTGGTTCGAAGCTCCGGGACCTCTGCGCAGGAACAGCCACTCGGCGCCGATGATCGGCCGGCGCCACAGCTTCAGCTGAGGCTGCAACGAGACCGGCTGCTTGCATGCGTATTGAACGTAGACCTCGAGATGATCTTGCAGGTGTTGACCGACCGCTGGTAGGTCGTGGACGACTGGGATGCCGAGCCCCGTCAAGTGGCCGGCGTTGCCGACACCACTGAGCTGCAGCAGCTGCGGCGAGTTGAAGGCGCCACCGCACAGGATCACTTCGCCGGCGGTGACGCTGTGGGTTCCGCCTCGCCGCGTGCTGTACTCCACGCCGGTTGCACGGGTGCCGTCGAACAGCACACGGTGCACCAACGCTCGCGTGGTGACCGTGAGATTCGGGCGGTGCATGACCGGGTGGAGGTAGGCGCGCGCTGCACTCAGCCTCCGGCCGCGGCGCACGTTGCGATCGAACTTGGCGAAGCCTTCCTGCTGGAACCCGTTGACGTCTTGCGTGATCGGGTAGCCCGCCTGCTTCACTGCCTCGAAGAAGGCGCCGAACAGGGGATTCGTCGCCGGCCCGCGCTCCAGGGCGAGGGGACCGCTGTGGCCGTGGAAGGGATCAGCGCCATCGGCAGCGAGGCAGTTCTCCATCTTCTTGAAGTACGGCAGACAGTGGGCGTAGTCCCAGGTCTCCATGCCGGGGTCCGCCGCCCAGCGCTCGTAATCGAGGGGGTTGCCGCGCTGGAAGATCATCCCGTTGATGCTGCTCGAACCACCGAGCACCTTGCCGCGAGCGTGGTAGATCTTGCGCCCGTTCATGAACGGTTCGGGCTCGCTCTCGTACTTCCAGTCGTAGAACTTGGAGCCGATCGGAAACGTCAGCGCGGCAGGCATGTGGATGAAGACATCCCACTTGTAATCGGGACGCCCGGCCTCGAGGACGAGCACGCTCGTCGCCGGGTCGGCACTCAGCCGGTTGGCCAGTGCCGACCCCGCCGAGCCACCCCCGACGATGACGTAGTCGTAGACGTTCACAACTGCACGCGCGCCGCAGTCGTCGCCACGAGTCGCCCCACCTCGTCGGCGTCGGTGTCGCCTGGGAATCGATACGCGGGGCCATGAGCGTGGATCGCGCCGACGACGCGGCCCTTTCTGTCGCGGATCGGCGCGGCCACGGAGTTCAACCCATCGAGGAACTCCTCGAACGCCCACGCGTAGCCCTTGGCGACGATCTCGGTGAACCTCGAGCGCACGGCCGTCGCCTCGGTCAGTGTGTGGCTGGCCAGACGTTCGAGCGGTTGGGCGAGGTACTCGTCGGCATTGATCGCGCCGAAGGCGAGCAAGACCTGACCGGACGACACGGTGTGTGCAGGAATGCGCTCGCCAGTCCAGTCGCGGCTCTGCACCTGTTTGTCGGAGTCGACCTGATCGAGGTACAGCATGTCGAAACCGTCGGCAATCGACAGACCAGCGGCCTCGCCGGTGGCCTTGGCGAGGTCGTACAGGTGCGGTCGCACCGCATCGATCAAGGTCCGGCCGGGGAGGACGGCCGCGGCGATCTCGCTCATCCCCGCTCCGACCCGATAACTGCCGCCCGGTTCGATCTGCTCGACCATGCCGAGCTCCTCGAGCGTCGACAACAGCCTGGAGACGGTGCTCTTCGGCAGGCTCACCCGATCGGCGACATCGGTGACTCCGGCCGCCCCGCCGGACAGGCAGCGCAGCACTGCGAAAGCTCGCTCGACCGACTGGACACCGGACATCAGAATGGCGCCATCAGGCCGGAAACGCTCCCTGCATGCGTGCCGCCTCGAGCGTGTTCTGCAGCAGGCAGGCGATGGTCATGGGGCCTGTGCCGCCCGGCATCGGCGTGATCGCCCCGGCAATCTCGGAGACGGCGTCGTAGTCGACGTCACCGACGATGCCTGCTTCCGTACGCGATAGGCCGACGTCGATCACGGTGGCTCCCGGCTTGACGTGCGCAGCCGTGATCATCCGTGCCTGCCCGGCTGCCGCCACGATGATGTCGGCTTCCCGGCACACCTCCACCAGATCGGTCGTGCGCGAATGTGCAATCGTCACCGTTGCGTCGACGCCTTTGCGAGCAAGCAGCAAGGCCGTCGGAAGACCTACCAGCGTCGAGCGACCGACGACGACGGCGCGCCGGCCCTTCGTGGCGATGCTGTAGCGCTCGAGCAGCCGCATGACACCCAGGGGCGTGCAGCCGACGTGACCCGGCTGGCCGCGCACGAGCCGGCCCAGGGACGCCTCGGTGAGACCGTCGACGTCCTTCTCGGCCGGGATCATCCGCAGCAACGGCTCGGCGTCGAGGTCGCCTGGCAACGGGAGCTGGCAGAGGATGCCGTGCACACCTGGATCTGCCGCCAGGGCGCGAATCGTGTCTTCGAGCTCGGCCTGGCTCACATCGGCGCTGATCGGCACATGACGCGACAGCATGCCGGCCTCGGCCGCCTTCTTCTGCTTGTTGCGCACGTAGATCTGGCTGGGCTTGTCGTCGCCGACGAGGACGGTCGCCAGGCACACGGGCGGAGAACCGGCAGCCTCGATCTCGGCGCGCAGCTCGGCGACGATGTCGTCGCGAAGTTGGGTGCCGTTGATGACTGTCGCTGTCATGCCGAGACCTTCATGAGAGCCCGACGATCTCGCCGTGCTCGTCGAAGTCGATGATCGAAGCGGCAGGTGCCGAACCGAGCCCGGGCATGGTGGTCATGTCGCCGCAGATCGGATAGATGAACCCTGCACCCACCGAAGCGCGCACCTCGCGGACGTTCAGGGTGTGGCCCGTGGGAGCACCCTTCAACGTCGGATCACCACTGATCGACAGGTGCGTCTTGGCGATGCACACCGGCAGGTTGCCGAAACCGTTCTTCTCGTAGCGTGCCAACTGGGTGTTGGCAGCTGCGGTGTAGGTCACGTTTCCGGCGCCGTAGATCTTCTTGGCGACGGATTCGATCTTCTCCTTGAGAGTTGCGTCGAGCGGATAGCAGTAGGTGAAGGTGCTCGGTTCGTCGCACGCTTCGACGACGGCCTGGGCGAGCTCCATGGCACCCTTGCCACCATCGGAGAAGTGAGTGCAAACGGCGACACGAGCACCGACAGACTCGGCGATCTCGCGGATCGCCTGGTGTTCGGAATCGAAGTCGGTGGGGAAGGCGTTGATGGCCACGACCGGCGACACGCCATGGACCTTCACGTTCTCGATCTGCTTGACGAGATTCGCCGCGCCGGCGCGCACGTCGTCGGGGTTCTCGGCCAGCAGCTCGGGTGGCAACGGCTTGCCGGCGACGATCTTGAACTTGCCGCTGTGCGCCTTCAAGGCCCGCACGGTGGCCACGAGGACTGCGGCATCGGGAGTCATGCCAGAGTTGCGGCACTTGATGTTGAAGAACCGTTCGGCGCCCATGTCGGCGCCGAACCCGGCCTCGGTGATGAGGTAGTCGCCGGTGTGGATGCCGATCAGATCGCCGATGATCGACGAGTTGCCGTGGGCGATGTTGCCGAACGGACCGGCGTGGACGATGACCGGCGTGTGCTCCAGGGTTTGGAGGAGGTTGGGCTTCAACGCCTCGCGCATGATCACCGCCATCGAACCCGCGCCTTTCAGCTGCTCGGCCGTGACCGGCTCGCCTGCTCGGTTGTAGCCGACGACGATCCGGCCGAGACGGGCGCGGAGGTCGGCGGCGGATGTGGCGAGCGCCAGGATCGCCATCACCTCGGATGCGGCCGTGATGTCGAAGCCCGTCTGACGCGTGACTCCGTCGGCCTTGCCTCCCAGGCCGACGACGATGTTGCGCAAGACGCGGTCGTTGACGTCGAGAACTCGACGCCAGGTGATGTTGTGGATGTCGAGATCGAACTCGTTGCCCTGATGCAGGTGGTTGTCGACCATGGCCGACAACAGGTTGTGGGCTGCCGTCACGGCGTGGAAGTCGCCGGTGAGGTGCAAGTTGAGCAGCTCCATCGGGATCACCTGGCTGTAGCCGCCGCCGGCGGCACCGCCCTTGATGCCGAAGGTCGGACCCATCGACGGTTGCCGCAGGCTGATGGTGGCCTGCTTGCCGATGTGCTTCATCGCCATGCCGAGGCCGACCGTCGTGGTGGTCTTGCCCTCGCCGAGCGGTGTGGGCGTGATCGCGGTGACGACGACGTACTTGGCCTTCGGGCGGTCGGCGAGCTCGTCGATGGCCTCCAACCTGATCTTGGCCAACTCGTCGCCGTGCGCCTCGAGCAGATGAGGGCCGATCCCCATCTGCGCGGCGATCTCCGCGAGGGGCAGCAACGTCGCTGCGCGGGCGATTTCTAGGTCCGATGGGAATGCCACGGATTGTCTCCTTTGTCCGGCCGGATCGTCGTCGAGTCCGTCGTGCTGAATTCCGTACTGCGGAACAAGTCCACGATGCGGAATACTAGCTCGATTCGGCGACCGCGCTCCCACCGAAGACCTGCATCGTCGGCACGACCTCCAGGCGGGTCACGTCGACGTGTGCCGGCATCGTCAGCGCCGTGCCGACCAGGGCGGCGATGTCGGCCGGCTGGATGGCGAGAGCCCCCGCGTAGAGGCGTGCCACGGCCACCTCGTGGCCGCCGAGTGCCGAGTCGTAGAGATTGGTCTCCACCCGCCCGGGAGCGAGCACCGTCACCCGCACGGCTGCACCGTGTAGGTCCATGCGCAGTCCATCGGCGAAGGTTTGAAGCGCCGCCTTGGTCGCCGAATAGACCGCGCTGTTGGCCGTAGGGCGGGTGGCGGCGATCGACCCCGTGAAGAGAACGTGGCCTCTGTCGCGCTCGACCATGCCCGGCAGGAGTGCCATCGTGGCGTGAACCGCGGCGCGCAGGTTGATGTCGATCAATGCGTCGGCTACGGCGATCGTCGAACGTTGCGCCGGACGGAGATCGCCGATGACGCCGGCGTTGTTGATGAGCACGTCGACATCGTCGACGTCGTCCAACACGTTGCGCAGCGCGGTGGTGTCGCGCACGTCGACGGCGTGAACCGTGACGCCGTCGCTGTCACGTAATACCTCGAGAGCATCGTCGCCGAGCGCCAAGGCATGCACGTGCATCCCGAGGCGAACCAACTCGGTGACGATTGCCCGTCCGATGCCTCCCGAGGCACCGGTCACCACAGCGATGCGGTACGGAGTCACAGATCCTTGCCCAGGCGCAGCGCGTCGTAGATCGCCGCGTGGATGTTGCGACCGGCAACTGCGTCGCCGATGCGGAACAGTTGATAGCCGTCACCGCCGACCGGCTGCGGCCTGCCGGCCACCAGTGCTTCGTAGTCGACCTCGCCGCCGTTGCTCGATCCCTTGACCAGGGCGTGGTACAGATCGTCGTTGGCGAGCACGCCGTGGTCGACCACGACCGCGTCGACGGTGCGTGTGTGGCGGACAGGTGTGTGGTCGCTGCCGATCTCGACGGTGAGACGGCCGCCTTCGCGGCGGACCGCGCGCACCCGTTGGTTCAGGGTGATCCGCGTGTCGGTCTCGTTGAACGCACGCGCGTAGGGCACCATGTTCATCCCCCCGACGTCGACGCCGACGGTGCGTTCCGGCGTGACGATCTCCAGGTGGGCACCCGACCGGGCGATCATCTCCGCCGTGGTCATTGCCGAGTGTGTCCCGTCGTCGTCGTACAGCAACACGTCACCCGTGAGGCGGGCGTCGCCACCCACCACGTCCCATGCCGACGTCACCAGGTCGCCGCCCATCTCCAGCTGCGGGTTCTGCGGCAGACCACCGGTGGCGACGATGACGACATCTGGTTGCAGGTCGCCTACGAGGTGCTCGTCGGCGTAGGTGTCTACGCGCACGTCGACTCCCAACCGGGCAAGTTCCGCGTCACGCCATTCGACGATTCCCAGCAGGTCCTTGCGACGCGGATTGCGTGCTGCAAGTCGGATCTGCCCTCCCGTCCATGGCATTGCCTCCAGCAGCACCACATCGTGGCCGCGCTCCGCGCACACTCGCGCCGCTTCCAGCCCACCCGGACCGCCGCCGATGATGACCACTCGGCGGCGATGCTCGGCAGACGGAATGTCGTGCGGCATCGTCAACTCGCGGCCAGTGGCCGCGTTGTGGATGCACAACGCCTCGCCCGACTGATAGATGCGATCAAGGCAGTAGGTGGCGCCGACGCAGGGCCTGATCGTGTGCTCGACACCTAGCTCGATCTTGCGAACCAGGTGTGGCTCGGCCATCTGGGCGCGGGTCATGCCGACCATGTCGACGAGGCCCTCACTGATCGCATGTCGAGCGGTGGCAACGTCGTCGATCTTGGAGGCATGCAGCACCGGAAGCCCGATCTCGCGTCGCACCGTTCCGGCGAAATCGAGATGCGGTGCCGAGCGCATGCCGTGGATCGGAATGACCTCGGTCAGCACGGCGTCGTTGACGATGTTGCCGCGTATGACGTTGACGAAGTCGATGAGCTTCTCCGCGGTGAGCCGCCGGAGTATCTCCAGCCCGACCGGTGTGTCGATCCCATCCTCGAGCCGCTCGTCGACGGCCATGCGGATGCCGACGATGTAGCCGGCACCCACTCGGGCACGAATGGCGCGCAGCACCTCGAATGGGAAGCGGAGGCGATTCTCGAAGGAGCCGCCGTACTCGTCGCCCCGCTTGTTCGTGGCCGGCGACCAGAACTGATCGAAGAGATGACCGTACGCCTCGATCTCGATGCCGTCCATCCCGCCGGATCTCATCCGCTCGGCGGCGTCGGCGTAGTGGCCGACGATGCGTTCGATGTCCCATCGTTCGGCAACCTTCGGGTGGGCACGGTGAGCCGGTTCGCGCAGGGCCGATGAGCTCACGACCGGTAGCCAGTCGTCCTGTGCCCACCCCGTTCGCCGGCCGAGATGGCTGATCTGGATCATCGCCGCCGCGCCGTGCTCGTGAATGCCGTCGGTCATCGCTTGGATCCACGGAACGATGGCGTCGTCGTAGGCGTGGAGGTTGCCGAACGCAGGTGGGCTGTCGGGTGACACGATCGCGGTGCCGGCCGTCATCGTCAGCGCCAGACCGCCCTTGGCCTTCTCGACGTGGTACAGCCGGTAGCGGTCCTTCGGCATGCCGTCCTCGCTGTACGCCGGTTCGTGCGACGAGGAGAAGACCCGGTTGCGCAGCCGGAGTTGCTTGAGAGTGAACGGCTGGAGGAGTGGATCTGCAGTCATGTCGTGAGCGCGTCGATCATCGGCGCACTCGACATCAGTTCGGCGCCGGTAGCGGTGATCAAGACTTCTTGTTCGAGCTTGACACCTTGCCCGCCACCGACCGCGCCGATGTAGCTCTCGACGCACACGACCATGTTCTCCACGAACGCTCCGTCGTAGCCCCAGTCGGCGTAATCGGCCGCGTAGGCAACGGTGGGGAACTCATCGACCATTCCGGCGCCGTGGATCATCATCATGTAGCGATTCGGGACGTACTCGTCGGGAACCGGCCAGCACTTCTCGCCGAACTCCTTGAACGTGAGCCCTGGTTTGATCAGATCGATGTTGGTGAGGATCTGTTCCTGGGCGATGTCGTAGAGCTTGCGTTGCTCGGCCGTGGGGGCCTTGCCCGGGCAGACGACCGTGCGCGAGATGTCGGCCAGGTAGCCGAGCGGGCCGACCATGTCGGTGTCGAAGGCGACGAGATCGCCGGCCTCGATCACGCGGTTGGTGGCCTCCTGGAACCACGGGTTCGTTCGTGGACCCGACGTCAGCAGGCAGCATTCGATCCACTCGCCATCGTGGGCGATGTTGGTTTGGTGGAGGATGCTCCACAACTCGTTCTCGGTCATGCCAGGTTGCAGTGCCTGGCGGATGCGGTCGACGCCGACGTCGCAGACATCCATCGACAGCTGCAAGGCCATGATCTCCTCGGGTGTCTTGATCATCCGCGCCAGCTCCAGCGGCTCCTGGGCGTCGAACAACTGGATACCAGCTTCGGTGAGGTGCTTCGCGCCCCACGGTTCACATCGATCGACGGCGAGGCGCTGGTCGGTGCCCCCGTACTTGCGCATCAGATCGACGATGTCACGCGACCAGAGCTCGGCCTTTTCCTGTGTGCGTGGCCCGGCCAGGAAGTAGAACCACGGCACAGCCTTGCGCACCTCGTCGACGGAGTCGAGATCGGTGGCCAGGTACATGCACGTGCCGTACTCGAAGAGCACCACCGGGCCGTCGACAGGCACGAACACGTAACGACCGGGGGCATGCAGGGTCCACACGTTGAAGGTGTGGGTGTCGGTGGCGTAGCGGATGTTGATCGGATCGCTCAGCAGCGCGGCGCCGTAGTCGTGGGCGATCAGCTCGGCGCGAATCCGCGCCAGCCGGTCGAGGCGGAGCTTGCGCCTGTCGATGGCGTCGATACGTGCCGGGATGTCGATGGCGAGGCTC
This sequence comes from Ilumatobacteraceae bacterium, assembly GCA_963720775.1. Taxonomy (GTDB): domain Bacteria; phylum Actinomycetota; class Acidimicrobiia; order Acidimicrobiales; family Ilumatobacteraceae; genus JAENVT01. Next base: position 39,718 of record CAVRGR010000005.1, read on the forward strand.
ATGGTCCCTCCGTTGCTCAGTACCACATGTCGGGCATTGAAGCTTTCCGTCGATCGACGAAGTCGAGCAACTCGGCGTCGACGGCGTCATCGATGGGTGGAGCTTCGTACTTGGCGAGGACCTCGTGCAAGAGCGGTCGCGGCACGATCCTCGCTGCGCCGCTCGCCGGCGTCGCGCCACTGCTCGAACGACGACGAGTCGCTGAGCACCGGCTCGTAGAACGCCGTCTCGTAGTGACGCAGCGTGTGCTGAGCCGAGAAGAAGTGCTTGCCGGGACCGATCTCGGCGAACCCATCGAGGGCGAACTGGTCGGGCGAGAGATCGAAGCCCTTCAGGTAGGTGTGTGCCGCGCCACACAGGTCGAGATCCATCATGAACTTCTCGTAGCCCATCGTCAGTCCGCCCTCCAACCAGCCCGCGGAGTGCAGGATGAAGTTGGCCCCGCACTGCAGAGCGGCGAGCATCGATACGGCCGACTCGCTCATCGCCTGCCCGTCGGGGATCTTCGACGAGGTGAACGCCCCGGAACAACGCAACGGCAGGCCCACCCGACGGGCCAGCTGACCAACCACCAGGGAACCGAGCGCGGGCTCCGGGGTTCCGAAGGTGGGACTACCGCTGTGCAGGTTCATCGACGACAAGAAGTTGCCGTAGATCGCCGGCGAACCCGGGCGAATCAGCTGCCCGAGGGCAACGCCCACCAGGGTCTCGGCATGCGCTTGGGCGACCGCGCCGGCAGTGGTGACCGGGCCCATCGCCCCGCCGAGGATGAACGGGACGACGACGGGCGCCTGGTTGGCCGCGGCATAGGTCTTGAGGGCACCCGGTCATCGTCGCGTCCCAAACGAGTGGCGAGTTGACGTTGACGTTGCCAAGGATCACGCAGTTGTCGTCGACGACGTCGGCGCCGAACACGATGCGGGCCATCTCGATCGAGTCGGCGGCCCGCGACGGATGCGTGACGGAACCCATGAAGGCCTTGTCGCTGTACCGGAGGTGGGCGTAGACCATCTCGAGATGGCGCTTGTTGACCGGTACGTCGACCGGCTCGCAGACGGTGCCGCCGCTGTGATGGAGCCATGGCGTGTCGTACGTGAGCTTGACGAAGTTCTGGAAGTCGACCAGCGACGCATACCGCCGGCCGCCGGCCAGATCACGGACGAACGGCGAACCGTAGGTCGGGGCCAGGACGACGTTGTTGCCGCCGATCTCCACCGACCGGAGCGGATTTCGGGCCAGCTGGGTGAACTGCCTCGGTGCGGTTGCGCACAACGCCCGTACGTGCCCCGGGTCGAAGTGCACCGTGATGCCGTCAACGGAGGCGCCGGCGTCCTTGAAGAGCTGCAGCGACTCGGCATCGTCACGAATTTCCATGCCGACATCGGCCAGAATTCGGTCCGCGTGGCTCTCGACGAGCGCAAGTCCCTCTTCACCGAGAAGTTCGTACGGTGGGATCTCCCGACGGATGAAAGCCGGCGCGTGCGGCCGGGCGCCTTCCCCGGTGCGGGCCGCCATTCGCGCCGAGCGCCCGCCACTGCGGTGCCGAACCTCGCTCATCCGAACCCCCTTATTGGGACGATCGTACTTGGAATGCAGCTCACCGAATTCCGTCGAACGTAGCCGTCGATGCCCGCCGAGACATCACTCGACCTCGCCCATTTCCGGGACAACCGTTCCAAGATCGAACATTGACGCCCTCTTGCGACGGTCGCTATGGTGGCGTATTCGGCCTCCCTTCGGGGTTGGCCCAACATCACAAGGGGAGAATGATGGACTACCGACTCTTCGACAGTGTTCGACGTCAGGCCAGCCCAGTGGAGGTCGAACTGGTCGAGTCGTTCGCCCAGGGGAAGATCTCGCGGCGCGCCTTCGTCGCCCGCGGCTCCATGATCGGCCTCGGCGCGCCGTTGATCGGCGCGATCCTCGCCGCCTGCGGCAGCGACAAGAAGAGCACGACGCCCACAGTCGGCGCCACGACGGCTCCCGGCGGCACCACGGCGACGACGCCTGGCGGCACCACGGCGCCCTCTGCCGGGACGATCAAGCAGGGCGGCACCCTGCGCATCGTTGCCCAGACGCCCGCCGGTCCCCTCGACCCGGTCGCCATGGCCGACCTGGGTACCTACTGTCCGGTAGTTACGTGCTTCGACTATCTGGTCGATGCCCTCGGCGGCGACGTCATGCCGATGCTCGCCGAGACGTGGAAGCCCAACGCCGACGGCAGCGTGTGGACCTTCAACTTGCGCCAGGGCGTGAAGTGGCACGACGGCACGCCGTTCACCTCTGCCGACGTCGTCGCCACGATGGACCGCCTGGCCGGCAGCAACTTGAAGGCGTCGATTGCCGTCGGGTCCACGAAGGCGATCGATGACTTCACGGTCGAGATCACACTTCTCAACCCGGATGGCCAGTTCCCTCAGCAGGTTGGTGCGTACAACCCGCAGTCGGTCATCACGCCCAAGGACTTCGTGCTCGGCACCACGCTCGACAAGCGCCCCACAGGCACCGGGGCATTCAAGCTCACCAAGTACGACGCGGCCACCGGCGCAACCTTCGAGGCCAACCCGGATTGGTGGGGTGGCAAGCCGTACCTCGACAAGCTGGAGTACAGCTTCAGCGACGACCTCGCCACGCAGGTCTCCGGCCTTCAGGGCGGCGCGGCCGATGCGATCACGCAGTTCTCCGTGGTCGGTGGCGATGCCCTGCTCAACGACAGCAACATCATCGTCGAGTCCATCCGTGGTGCTGCGCACCGTGAGATCTGGATGAACTGCCGTGAGGGCGACTTCACCGACAAGAGGGTGCGCCAGGCAGTCGCACTCGGTATCGACCGCCAGGCGTTGCTCGACACCCTCTTGAAGGGCAAGGCCGACATCGCCAACGACCACCCCATTGCCCCGATCTACCCATTCTTCGATGCCACTCAGCCGCAGCGTGTGCGTGATGTGGAGATGGCCAAGCAGTTGCTCAGCGACGCGGGCAAGGCCGGCCTCGCGGCGACGATGTACTTCCCGAAGCTGCAAGAGATCCCGCAGCTCGCCCAGATCCTGCAGAGCCAGCTGAAAGACATCGGGATGAACGTCACGCTCTCGCAGGAGGCTGTCGTGGACGGTGAGGATTGGTGCAAGGTCTACGACTCGAAGGTCGAGCCGGCCGGCTGCGACGGCGGCAAGGACTTCGGCATCGTCGACTACGGTCTCCGTGGTGTCCCCGACGTCTACCTCGTGAAGGCCTATGCCACCGGCGAGTGGAACTCGGCGCACTACATCTCCGAGCCCTTCCGGGCTGCTGTGAAGGCATACCAGGCGTCGCTGGACCTCGATGGCCAGAAGGCGGCGATCAAGGACATCCAGAAGATCGCCAACGAAGATGTCCCCTACGCGATCCCCTACTTCTACAACATTCTCTTTGCCACCACGAAGAATGTGACGGGCATCGTGGCCACCGGCCTCGGGCACTTCTACTGCGGCAAGGCTGGATTCACGGCCTGAATCTCGGTCCGATCGAGCAAGGTCCGAAGGGGGGCACCGATGGGCCGATATCTGCTGCGGCGCTTGGCGTCGGCGGTGGTCACGTTGTGGATCCTGGCCACGATCGTGTTCCTGATGGTCAATGTCATACCCGGCAACGTCGGCCGCAGCGTTCTCGGCCCGTTCGCCCTCAAGGAGGACGTGGCCCGATACAACCACCAGATCGGCACCGATCGTCCGCTGATCGCCCAGTACTTCACGTCGATACGTCGGGTGTTCACGCTTGACTTCGGGGATTCGTACAAGAGCGGTGGCCAGGTGACGAAGATCATCTTTCCTGCACTGTTCCGCTCCGGCAAGCTGGCGTTGCTGGCGTTCGTCATCACGATCCCGATCTCCATCGCGGCCGGAATCTTCGCCGCTCGCCGTCAGGACAAGGTGGCCGACCGGGTGGTCGTCAACGCCGGCCTGGCCACGTCGTCGATCCCCGATTTCGTGACGGCAGCAGTGCTGATGTCGATCTTCTGCGTGCACTGGAAGCTCGGCAAGGTGTTCGCCGACCCGCCGACGGGCACGTCCGTGATCGGCCAATTCCGGTACCTCCTCACGCCCGCGCTGGCATTGGTGGTCGCCTACTTCGGCTACATCGCCCGAATGTCGAGAGCCGGTGTCATCAACGCCCTGCAAGCCGACTACTCCAGAACCGCGACGATGAAGGGCCTGTCGAGGGGCGAGGTGATGCGCAAGCACATCTTGCGCAATGCCCTCGCGCCGACGATCACGGTGATCAGCGTGCAGATCGGATACCTGTTCGGCGGCATCGTCGGTGTCGAAAAGGTGTTCAACTATCACGGTCTGGGCTCGACCATGCTGAACGCGGTCACCAGCCACGACATCCCGGTGCTGCAAGGAGCCGTGCTCCTCGTCGGCATCATCTACATGGTCTCGACGCTGCTCGCCGACGTGTTCATCGCATTTCTCAATCCGCGAGTTCGACTGGAGACCTCTCGATGAGCGACTCCGATGAATTCGTGCCGCAGCCCGCGGAGATCATCTCGACACCGGGCGCCGACGTGTACATGCCCAGTACCGCAATACCCACCAAGGCCACGCCCCCCGCCACGCCCGCGGAGATCGAATCGAGTGGTGTCATACAGGTCAGCGAGCGTCAGCAGGCTCGTCGCGAGAACTGGCGGTTGATCCGGCGCCGGCCGGCGTTCATCGTTGGCGTGTTCATCGTGCTGGTGTGGACGGTCTGTGCGTTGCTCGGCGACCGCATCACACCGCACAGCCCGCTCGACTACCGGGCCGGCACGCATCTGTCGCCGCGCGCCAAGTTCCCGTTCGGTACCGACGAACAGGGCCGCGACGTGCTCTCGCGCGTCATGGCCGGTTCCCGCGACGTCCTCAAAGTTGCGCCGTTGGCCGCCCTGCTCGGCGTGCTCTTCGGTGTGATCGTCGGCATGGTCATGGGTTACTTCGGCCGCTGGCTCGACAACGTGCTGGGCAGGATCGTCGAGGCCTTCTTGGCCCTGCCCGTGATACTCCTCGCCTTGCTGGCGGTCTCCACGCTCGGGAGCTCTCCGGCTGTGGTGATCGGCGTGGTGGCGGCTCTGTTCACCCCCGTCGTCGCCCGAACCGTGCGATCGGCGGTGCTCGCCGAACGCGATCTCGATTACGTCACGTCGGCCAAGCTGCGCGGCGAATCGTCCACGTTCGTGATGTTCAGAGAGATCCTGCCGAACGTCAGCGGCCCGATCATCGTCGAGCTCACCGTGCGCATCGGCTACGCAGTGTTCACCGTCGCCACGCTCTCGTTCCTGGGTGCCGGTCCTCAGCCACCGTCACCCGACTGGGGGGCACAGGTCAGCGAGGGTTTTCGCTCCATCAGCGCCGACATCTGGTGGACGACCTTCTTCCCGGCAGCCGCGATCGCCAGTCTCGTGATCGCCGCCAATCTCATCGCCGACTCCGTGCAGTCGGTGTTGGAGGCATCGTGAGCGCCACATTCGCCGCCCCTACCGTCACGGCCGCACTCGCTTTGGAAGACCTCGAGGTCGTCTACACCGTGCGCGGCATCGATCGCGCCGTGCTGCGCGGCGTGTCGTTCAGCATCGCGCCAGGCGAGGCGTACGGCCTGGTCGGCGAGAGCGGCTGCGGCAAGTCCACCACGGCCTACGCAGCGCTGCGTTACCTGCCGCGCAACGGCAAGATCGTGGGCGGCCGCGTACTGGTGGCCGGTGACGACGTCACCGGGATGACCACCTCGCAATTGCTGCGCTTTCGGGCCACCGAGGCATCGATGGTGTACCAAGACCCGGCGCAGGCGATGAACCCGTCGCTCAAGATCGGCCGCCAACTCATCGAGAGCTTCACCTTGCTCGGCCAGTCCAAGCCCGATGCCAAGAAGTCGGCGCTCGAGGCGCTTCGGCGGGTGCAAATTGCGGATCCTGTTCGTGTGATGGACCGCTATCCGTTCCAGCTCTCCGGTGGGATGCAGCAACGCGTGGTCATTGCCATGGCGTTGGCCTGCGACCCCAAGCTCCTCGTGCTCGACGAGCCGACCACGGGCCTCGACGCCACGGTCGAGGCGGAGGTGCTCGATCTGGTTCGGGTGCTGCGCAAGGAGAGCAGCGCGGCCGTGCTGCTGATCGCTCACAACCTTGGCATCATCCGCTCGTTGTGCGACCGGGTCGGTGTGATGTACGCCGGGCGCATCGTCGAGGAAGGCCCCAGCCACGAGGTGTTCGACGACCCTCAGCACCCCTACACGGTGGGCCTGCTCCGCTCGCTGCCCCGGCGCGGGGTGCGCAAGACCGAGCGGGCCCTCGCCACCATCCCGGGCATCCTTCCACTCATCGGCAGCAACTTGCCGACCTGTGTGTTCGTCGATCGCTGCCCGCTGGCCGATGATCGGTGCCGCAACGAGGTGCCTCCCGTGGTTCCAGTCGGCACTGCCGGTGTCCGTTTCACCCGGTGCCATCACCCTGACCGCATCCCCGAACTGGTGGAAGCGTCGCCGGAGGTGCCGATCGCCATCCTCGCCCCGTCGGAGGCCAACCCCGAGGTGCTGGAGCTGACACACCTGTCGAAGACGTTCCGGCAACGCAATGTCGACGTGCCGGCGCTCGTCGACGTCGATCTCCAACTCGCGGAGGGCGAAACGCTCGGCATCGTGGGCGAGTCGGGTTCGGGCAAGTCCACCCTCGCCAAGACGATCCTCGGCATCGAGTCGGCCGACAGCGGTGGCGACGTGTCGCTCGACGGCCACACGGTCGCACCCAACACCACGTCGCGCAGCACCGACGACAAGCGCGCCATGCAGATGGTGTTCCAGAATCCCGACTCGGCCCTCAATCGCAGCTGGTCCGTTCGCCGCATCCTGATGCGCAGTGTCGAGAAGCTCACCGGCATCAAGGGCGACGCGGCCAATCCGCGCGTCGAGGCTCTCGCCGCTCATCTGCGGCTCACACCGCGTCATCTCGACCTCAAGCCACGCCAGCTCTCGGGTGGGCTGAAGCAGCGCGTTGCGATCGCCCGCGCCTTCGCCGGTGACCCGCGCATCGTGGTGTGCGACGAGCCGACGAGTGCGCTCGATGTTTCGGTGCAGGCGGCCATCCTCAACCTGCTCGCCGACCTGCAGGCCGACGAGAAGACCAGCTACGTCTTCATCACCCACGACATGGGCGTCGTGCGTTATCTGGCCGACCGCATCGCGGTGATGTACCTCGGTCGCATCCAGGAGGTGGGGCCCACTGACGATGTGTTCAACGGGCCCAATCACCCGTACACCGAAGCATTGTTGTCGGCCATCCCGAGTGTCGACGGCGAGCCGACGTCGCGAATCCGCCTCGAGGGTGAGATTCCTTCGCCGGCCAATCCACCGTCGGGCTGTGTGTTCCACCCGCGGTGCCCGCGTGCCATCGCCGGTGTCTGCGAAGTGACCGAGCCGCCGCTGCTCGAGGTCGCTCCGGACCACGCGATGCGGTGTCACATCCCGATCGACGAGCTCCGGCGCCTGCAGCGCAAGACCTGATCGGGTAAGTGCCTCAATCGCTGACGAGGCGGTCGACGGTCGTGTCCCGTCGTGCGGTGTGCCAGCGGTGGCAACCGGCTTCGTGGAACCAACGCTCGGTCTGAACACCATCGGCGTTCGTGAACATCCAGACGCGATCGAGGTCGCGATCGCGCTCATCGGTGAGCCGCGCCGGTGGGTCGGGGATCTCGCCGCCGAAGCGGAACTCCTCCACTGCACGCGGGCCGCAATGAGGGCAGATGATGGTGAGCATCAGCGCGTTCCTGTCGATCCCTGGTCGGCCATCGGATGATCGGCGGCGAACCGTGACAAGGCGAAGGGAGCGATGAGGTCGGGCGTGCGCCCAGTGGCGATCAACTCGGCCATCTGTTCGCCTCCTGCCGGAATCCCCTTGAACCCCCAGGTACCCCAACCCGTGGAGATGACCAGCCCGTCGACCCCGGTGAGGCCCATGATCGGAGAGAAGTCGGCGGAGATGTCGCACCGGCCGGTCCACTGCCGCAGGATCTTGAGGTTGCGCACGAATGGCAGCAGGTACGCCATCTTGAGCGAACACGACTGGAGGAACTGGAACGACGACTGCCGCGAATAGCTCGATTCGCGCTCGAACTCGTGGCCGATCAGCATCTGCCCCCGTGCTGTTTGCGAGACGTAGCACAGCAGGTCGGTCGACGAGACGATCGGTCCGAGGCCCTGCGAGTAGCCGTTGGTGACGAATGCTTGCAGCGGATGAGTGCGAACCGGCAGGCGCAACCCGGCGTGGGCGGCGATCGTCGAGACATCGCCGCCGACGGCACTCATCACCACCCCGGCGGAGATGTCGCCGCGCGAGGTCTTCACGCCCACGACGCGATCGCCGTCGCGAAGCAGGCCGGTGACCGCGGTGCCCTGTAGCACGTGAACGCCGCGGCGCATCGCTCCTTGGGCGTAGGCCCACACGACGCGATCGTGCCGGGCCGTGGAGCCGGGAACGTGGAACGATGCGCCCAACACCGGGTAGCGTCCGCCGCCGGTGAGGTCGATCTGCGGGCACAGCCGCTTGATCTCCATCGGGTCGATCAGGGCCGTCTCGACGCCGCAGGCGTTGTTGAGCTGAACCCGCGATCGTTCGGCGCGCATGCCCGACTCGGTGTGAGCCATCCAGATGAGGCCCTTGTTGGCGTGCATGATCCAGCAGCCGGTCTCCGCTTCCAGGTTGCGGTACAGGTCCACGCTGTGACTGTAGAAGCGGATCGACTCCGGGATTCCGTAGTTGGCGCGGATGATCGTCGTGTTGCGCCCGGAGTTGCCCGAGCCGATGTAGTCGGCCTCGACCACTGCCACGTTGGTGATCCCGTGGCGGGTGGCCAAGTAGTACGCGGTTGCCAGGCCGTGGCCGCCACCGCCGATGATCACGACGTCGTAGCTCGCCTTCGGCTCGTGCCACGTGAGCTCGAGCAGTGTCTCGACGAACTCGTTCACCAGAGACGCTCCGCCAGGTCGTCGGCCAAGCTCGCCGAGACGACCAGCAGCACGTGGTCGGGTGCGATCATGATCTTGGCCGGCACCGCGGCGATCAATCCTTGCCCGAGCACTCCCTCGGCCGGCAGCGGCCATTCGATGTGCCGCCTGACTCCGTCGAACTCAGCGGTCGTCAGGCGCCAGTGAACGAACGCGTACTCGGGTTCGACGATTGCGAACGGATCGTCGACGATGAGAACCGCTGTGCCGGTGACGATGGCGTCGTCGGGGGCGATGCGCAGGACCGTCCCCCCGAACGCGAGCCGCGACGGCGTCGACTGCTACCGGACGGGCAACGACTCGCAAGCCGGTCAGTGGCTCAGGCGCGCGCACGAGCACCTTCCGGGTCGTAGAACGGAGGGTCGGTGACGGTTGCCTGGCGGTCGTCGATGGTCAGTGTGTCGGCGAACGGCGTGTGCTTCTGCCAGCCGAGCATCACGGTCTTGCCCAGCCCTGGCGACTGGAAGCTCGACGTGACATGACCGACGATCTCGCCACCGACCCAGATCGGCGCTCCCTCGACGGGTGCCGGTCCTTCCATGGTCATGCCGAACAGGCGACGACGATCGTCGAGGTCGGCGGTGCGCAACAACGCGGTGCGGCCGATGAAGTCGGCCTTGTCGAGCTTCACGGCCCAGTCCATGCCGAGGCGACGGGGCGTCGAATCCATCTCGGTGTCCATCCCGACGATCACGTGGCCTTTCTCCAGGCGCAGGGCGAAGAGAGCCTGCAATCCGTGAGGCCGAACGCCGAGATCGCTACCGGCAGTCATCAGGGCCTGCCACAGCTCGACCGAATGAGTGCGCGGGTGGTGCAGTTCGAAGCTGGCCTCGCCGGTGAACGACAACCGCAGCACGTGGCACGGAATTCCGGCAACGTCGGCGTGGACGTGTTGCAGGAAGCGCGGCGGTTCGTCGAGCCCGACGCGGCGAAGGAGCTCGGCGGCCAGGGGCCCGGTGACGTTGATCGCGCCGAGCGCCAGCGTGCGGTCGAGAACGTGGACGTCGAGTCCCCACGACTCGATCCAGTCGCGGATCCAGGCCTCGGCGAACGACGCGCCACCCGACGTGAAGGTGAGCACGAACCGATCGTTGCCTTCGCTTCCCGGTTCGCGACAGACCATGCCGTCGTCGATGAGATGACCGCGCTCGTTGAGCAGCAGGACGTAGCGACTGCGGCCGGGGCGGATGTCGTGGACGGTCGTCGGGTAGATCCGCTCCAACGCTTCGACGACATCGGGACCCGACACGATCATCTTGCCGAGCGTCGACACGTCGCCGAGCGACACGCCTTCACGAACAGCCCAGTACTCGTCGAGGAAGTCGCCGTAGTTCCACGGCCGCCACCAGCCACCGAAACGATCCATGCGCGCCCCGTGGGCGATGTGCTGATCGTGCAGGGCAGTGCGCCGGAACGGATCGAGGAACATGTCTGCGGCCGCTTCGCCGATCGTCAACTGACGCGAGGCCGGCCGCCCGGTGAACGGCGCAGTGGGTTGGCCCGACTTGGTGGCGACGAACGCACGAAGATGCGGCATGCACACGCCGCCCTGGCAGGTTCCCGTTCCGCAGAGCGCGGCGCGCTTGACCAGCTCGATGTGCTGGAACCCCTTGTCCCACACCATCTGCAGATCGTCGACGGTCACCTTCGAACACGGGCATACGACGCCGGCGGTAGGGCAGGGCGGCAGCTCGAAGTTGGACGCCGCTGAACCGGCGGCCTGAACATGTGGGTCGCTGACCATGCGCGCCAGCAGGTCGCGTGGTGAGGTGTGTCGGGCCGCGACCACCACCGAGTTGCACGGGGACGAGATGCCGTCGTCGGTGACGACTCCGGTCACTTGTCCATCGGCACCTTCGATGGCGGCAAGGTGCTCGAGATCGACCGTCGCCACGACTCCGAGGTCGACACCGCCGGCGGTGAGCATCTCTGCGGCGCCGGCCGTGTAGATCCCGCGGAGCATGTTGCCCTCGCAGACTGGATGCACCTCGGCGGCCCCGGTGGCGATGACCACGTCGTGGGCGTGCACGTGGAGCATGTCGCCGTTTACCAGCCGGGCGATCACCACCGGGCCCGGGTAGACGCCGACCACGTTGTGACCCAACTCGCCGGCCAGCACCGTGACGTCGCGGCCATCCCCGCGCGCCGCGTCTGCTGCAGTTGTGCCCGAGTTTCCCCCTCCGATGACCACGACGTCGGCGCGTTCGCGCCGTACCGAGGCCGGCGTGTGGCTCGGTGACGCGACCGGGTTGATCGGCGGTTCGAGGTGCAGCGGGGGAGCGCCGACTGCGGGATGCCGTTTCACTCGCAGGCCCGGCTGCGCCGCCGTGAGGCACGTGCGCGTGAAGGCAACGCCGTCGATCTCGGCGCAGCAGTTGCCACAATCGCCGGCCAAGCACAGCGTGCCCCCATGTTGCGGATGCTGGCCGGCGCGGACGATCGCCATCACGACCGAATCGCCTTCGGTGTACTCGATGGGCTGGTCGTCGACCACGATGCGCATGCTTGGCCGACTGTAGCGAATCGGCCATTCCCGGCGCGATTGTGCTGTGAATGAAATCGGAGGCGCGCCTGCGAAACTGGGTTCATGGACCCTTTGGCCTTCCATCGTGAGGCGTTGGACGTCGCTCAACGCGTCGTCGACAAGATCGATCCATCGCAGTTCGAACTACCGACACCCTGCGACGAGTGGAACGTCCGACAAGTGCTCGAGCACATCATCGGTGGCAACCGCCGCGTCGCCGGCAACTCCGCCCACGAAGGCGAGGACGTGATCGGCGACGACCTTTCCGCCTCCTACGCGGATTCTGCGGAAGGTGCCGCCGCGGCGTTCGAGGCTGACGGTGGCCTGGATCGCACCTACCTGTTGAAGATCGGCGAGTTTCCTGGGCACTTCGCTGTACGCGCCCGGTCGACCGACCAGTTGGCCCACGCCTGGGATCTCGCCAGGGCCACCGGCATGTCGACCGATCTGGCCCCGGATCTCTACGCCACCGCGCTGGAGATCCTGCAGACCCGGTTCGCCACCGTGGGTCGCAGCGAGTCGTTCGCCGACGAGAAGCAGGCGCCACCGCATGCCACCGCAGCCGACCGCTTCGCCGCTTTCGCCGGGCGGCGAGCATGAGCGGGCGCGTCGCCGTCATCACCGGTGCGGGTAGCGGAGTCGGACGCGCGGTGGCCATCGGCCTCTCCGCCGACGGGTTCGACGTCGTGCTCGCCGGTCGCCGGGTCGAGGCCTTGCGGGAAACGGCGGCGTTGGTTGCGACCGAGTTCTTGGTGCAGCCGACCGATGTCAGCGAGGTGGCCAGTGTCGACGCGCTGTTCGCGGCGATCGAAGCTCGGTTCGGACGGTTGGATCTGCTGTTCAACAACGCCGGCGTCGGTGCTCCCGCGGTACCGATGGACGAACTGACCCTCGATCAGTGGCGGCGCGCCGTCGATACCAATCTCACGGGTTCGTTCCTGTGCGCACAACGGGCGATGGCGATCATGAAGCGTCAGGCGCCACCAGGGGGGCGCATCATCAACAACGGCTCGATTTCGGCGCACACCCCCCGACCGAATTCTGCGCCGTACACCGCGACCAAACATGCCATCACCGGGTTGACCAAGTCGATCGCCCTCGACGGCCGCGCGCATGGCATCACGTGCGGGCAGATCGACATCGGCAATGCCGAAACGCCGATGACGGCGCGCATGGCCGACGGTGTGCTGCAACCCGACGGCAGCCGCCGTGCGGAACCGCGCATGGATGTCGAAGACGCAGCCCGCGCCGTGCGCTACATGGCGAGCCTTCCCCCCGGCTCCAATGTTCTGTTCCTCACCGTGATGGCTGCCGGAATGCCCTTCGCCGGCCGCGGCTGAGTCGCGCAGCAGTTGTGGCGCAACCTCGTGTACCACTTGCGATTGTGAACTGGCGCCCCCATACGGGGCCTCCGCCGTCAAACGCTGATCCAACCCGCCCCGATTGCCCTAGGTGTGCCAGTGGCCGGTGGGGTTCGCGCCAGGTTTGGTAGCCGTGTTGTTCCAGCGGTTGTGGCGGGCGCAGACCCGCGCCGCGGACGCACCGGCGAGTCACGGCTTGACGGCTGTGATCACGTGGGCCCGGATCAGTCCGTCGATGTCGGTGGTCCCGAACCGATCACCCACTGCGGCTGCGGCGATGCTGGTGACCTCGTCCAAGCGGGTTGCATCGCGCGTTTCGATCTCGTTGCGCAGGGGCGTGCCCTGGCAGAGGCCGATCGCCGGATCGATGCACGATGCGGCCCGGCTGCGTGCCTCGACCGCATCGATCGACAGGTTCATCGAGAACCCGGCTGCGGTGAGCTCGCGACGAATGAGATCGGTGTCGTGGTACCCGTGCGGGGTACGCGCCAGGAAGCCGGGCGAGTCGTGCGGGAACGCCATCGCGACGGTGTCGTTGACCACCTTCGTCACCTCGTTGTGCTCGATGTCGTCCCACACGCTGAACAACAGAGTTCCCCCCGAACACAGCACTCGGTGGAGCTCGGCGTACGCCCGCACTCGGTCGGGAAAGAACATCGCGCCGAACTGGCACACGACAGTGTCGAAGCAGCCGTCGCCAAAGGGCAGGTTCATTGCGTCGGCTTGCCGCCACGTCACCGACTCGCCGCCACCGATCGAGGCGGCGTAGTCGAGCATCGGCTGGTTGAGGTCTGTGGAGGTGATGGCAGACGCGGCACCCAGGCGAGCGGCGATCGCTCGTGTGGCGACGCCTGTTCCCGCGGCCACCTCGAGCACCGTCCCGGGCCCGATCGCGGCGACACGGTCGGCCAAGTCATCGGCGTACGGCTGAAAGATCAGCGGGACGAGGAAGCGTTCGTACAACTCGGGGATCGAACCCGCGAACATCAGATCCGACTCTTGACGATCGTTCACCTCCCCAGGATTCCACACAGGCCGAAGCGCGCCACGAGGTGGCGGTCTCGTTCGTCCTGGAGGCACAGCTCCCCACCCTGGGGGCCGCGCCTGTGGCGACGAAGAGATACATCTGTGGACGTTCGATGCCGATGGCAAGGTCGCCGCCCACCGCACTACGTCGATTCCGCCACGCACGTCGCCGCGTTCAAAGGCTGACGAAGCGGACTGTTCAACCCAGCCGGTCGGGGCGCTGCCGGATGCCCGACAGCGGCTCCACGGGCTCGGCACTCATCTCGTTGGCACCGGCGAGCGCGCGCCCGAGCAAGTCGAGCAGTTGAGTGCGTTCGAGACAGTTGCGCCGAGGTCACGCCCGCATACGTGCCGGCGACGCCAGAATGGCTCCGTGCTCGGCAAGATCGGTCTCTGGCGTCACGTCGTGGTGGCGTGCGTGGTCCTGGGGATCTCCTTGCTGGCCGCCATCGGCGTGATCGGTCGCGGCAACCTCCCGGAGCGCTTCGAGTCGAAGGTCGTCACCGTTCAACCCGCCGGCGAGGATGGAGTGCGCATCCGTGAAGTGGTCGACCAAGATTTCGGCACCAAGAGTCGGCACGGCTACGAACGGAACATCCCCATCGACTTCGGCGCGCCGATCGACATCGAAGCGAGCTCCCCCGACGCCGATGCGACGATCGACGACACACCAGAAGGCTCCGAGGAACGAATCCGGCTCGGCGATCCCAACACCACCTTCACGGGACAGCACCGCTACATCCTGAGCTACACGTTGCCCGACGCCCGGTTGTCGACCGGTCAGCTCGCACTCGACATCATCGGCGATCCTCGCAAGCCCGAGACCCTCGAGACCGGTCGATTCGAAGTGGACGTCGTCGGCCTCGAGCTTGCCGACGTGCAGTGCCAGGCCGGTGAGTCAGGAGCAACCGGCGGGTGCACCTTGGCACGCGTCGACGACGTGTATCGCACGGTGATCAGTCCATTGGAGCCAGGCCAGGGCATCACGATCAGAGGCACCGTGATCGGGCGCCTTCCTGTCGCGCCGGTGACGGATCCACCGCTGCCACCCCGGCGACCCGACCATCGCTTGCTGGTCGCGCTGGTGACACTCGCGATCGGCGCGATCGTCGCCGCGGTCACGTACGTCACCACGCGCCGGTCAGGCCGCAACGAAGTGTTTGCGGGCGGTGCAGCCGACGCGGCGTACGGATCCTTGCCGCTGCCGACGCAAGCCGGTGCGCCACCGGTCGCCGTTCGGATGGTCGCTGACAGCAAGATGGGCGAGCTGGCCACGATCGAGTTCGTCCCGCCGAAGGGGATCGATCCGTGGCAGGGCTCCGTGTTGCTCAAGGAGAAGATCGATCGCACGACGGTGGCCGCGTGGATCTCCGGTCTCGTGGCGAAGGACGCCATCACGTTGACGAAGGACGGCGACGATGTCGTGCTGGCACGCGGGCCGCGCATCGGCCAGCTCGACAGCAACACCCAGACGTTGGTCAACCAGATGCTCGACTACAAGGACGAACTGACCCTGGGCAGTTACAACGCAAACTTCGGCAAGGCGTGGGCCCAGGTGCAGACCTTGGAGCGCGATGCAATCGCCGCATCGGGATGGTGGAAGCGGCTCCCGCCCGGAGCCGCCGGCAGTGGCTGCAGCGCCTCGACCTGGCTGGTGACGATCTTCGTCCTGTTCGCCTTCTTCGGGGGTGGGTCGTTGGTCGCGGCACTGTTCGGTGCCTTTCGCGGCACGATCCCCGCGTTGCTGTTCGCCGTGCTCGTCCCGGCGATCACCGCCCATTTCGTCTACCGGCTCATGGCACCGGCACGCAGTGCCACCGGCTCGGCGCTCACCTTGCGAGCGGAGTCGTTCAGGCGATTCCTCGCGGCGAGTGAGGGTCAACACGTCGACTGGGCATGGAAGCAGGGCCTTCTTCGTGAGTACAGCGCGTGGGCCGTTGCACTGGGGGCTGCCGACGCGTGGAGCAAGGCGCTGGCCCACAGCAACGTGCCCGCGCCGGAGATGAACGTGGCCAACCCGTTGTGGCTGTACACGATGGGCCCGTCGTTCGACACAACCCGCAGCGTCCCGGCACCTGCCGGCGGCTCGGGTGGCAGCTCGTTCGGCGGTGGGTTCTCCGGTGGTGTCGGTGGTGGCGGTGGAGGCGGCAGCTCCGGTTCCTGGTGACCCTCACATGGGGTAGGCGCTGCGTGCTGCGACAGCAGCCCCGCGTGCCCCGGCCATGTCGAGATGGGGAACCAACGAGAACTCGGCGACATCGAGTTGCTCTGCTCGCAGATGGGTGCTGGCGCGAACCACCGACAGGTACCAATCGCGGAACTCCGGAGCGGCCTCGACGACCCCGCCTCCAACGAAGTACGTGTTGGGGTCGGTGAAGTTGGCGGCGATCGTGAACAGATGGCCGATGGCGATTGCCTGCTGCTCGAAGACCTTGCGGGCCATCTCATCACCGCGCTCACCGAAGGAGCGCAGTTCCTTTGCGGCGGCATCGAGAGGGGCTGTGGCCAACTCGTGGTCGGGGTAGCGCGACAACCAATAGGGCAACAGGTTGTTGCGGATGCCGGTGAGCGACGCAAAGCTCTCGACATCGCCGACAAAGCCGCAGTTGCACTTCGGCGTCGGTTGACCATCGGCGAGCAGTCCATCCATCGGGATGTGCACATGGCCGAGCTCACCGGCCATTCCCGCCGCACCACGAACGACGATGCCCGACTCGATCACCCCGCCGCCCAAACCGGTGCCGACGATCGCCGACACCGAGGATCGACGAATCGCGTCGTGCCCGTGATACGCGTAGTGCGCGTACAACGCGGCCGCATTTCCATCGTTGCTGTACACCACGGGAATGCCGAGGCTGGCTTCGAGCGCGCCGCGGATGTCGAAACCCCACCACTCGGGCAGGGCGAAGTTGGTTGCACCTTTGGACGAGATCACTCCGTCGGCCGAAGCGGGCCCGGGCGTGTCGAGGCCGACCACGCGTACGTCGGAACGATCGATGCCGGTGATCTGCAACCCGTGTTCGAAGGCCTCGGCCAGTGCCACGAGAGCAGCTGCTGTGCCCTCGGTGACTCTGCTGGGCACCTCGACCATGCGATCGATCAAGAACTCCCCTGCGTTGTCGAGCACCGTGACGTTGTTCTTCGTCCCGCCGTTGTCGATGCCGACGATCACAGAACCCGATTCGCGCATGTTCCTCCGTTCGTGTGGGAATGATAGACACCGACGGATTCTGGAGGTTCGGTGCGATGACACGCTCGAGAGGTGAACATGGCAAGGTCTCGTAGATGATCGATCGGTTGCGTGGTCGTCAGGAGTGGCAGTTCTTCCGTGCCCTGCGGCGCGCCGCTCCGGCCTACGCCGTGGGCTGGTGGGTGCTGATCGTGATGCGCGGCATGCTGCCGGCGGTCACGTCGGTTGCGTTCGGTTGGCTGGTCAGCGCGATCACGCGTCACACGTCGATGACCGGACCGCTGATGATGGTGGGTGTGTCGTTCAGCCTGGTGCTCATCTCCCAACCTCTGCACCAGGTGGTCTCTGCCAACCTCGGCGGGCGAATGGCAGCGCACCTCTACGACCGCCTGATCTCGGTCTGTGTCGCCCCTGCAGGAATTGCCCACCTCGAGCGTGCCGAGCTCACCACCGATCTCACCATGGCGCGCGACTTCGACCTTGGAATGATGGGTCCGCCACTCGACATCTCGATGGACTTCATCTCCGGCGGTCTCGTCGACCTCGTCGTCGGTGTCAGTGCCGCAATCCTCCTGGCCGCGTTTCACTGGTGGGCTGCACTGCTGCTGATGCTCGCCTGGCTGTCGACCCATTGGCTGCTGCGCGAAAGCGGTGTGTGGAAGGACCGCAACACCGACGAGGTGCGCAAGGCGCAACGCCATGCGGAGTACTCGTATCGGCTGGCCGTCGACGCCGCCCCCGCCAAGGAGTTGCGCTTCTTCGGGTTGGCCGGTTGGATCACCGACCGCTTCGTCTCCACGAGACGCCGCCTCTACGACCTGCAGTACCAGGCGACGCGGCTGCGCGAGAAGTCGGTGCTGTCGTGCCTGGCGATCGTCCTCGCCGCCAACGTCGTGGTCTTCTGGTTGATGGCCGACGGCGCCGCGAACTCGACCATCACGACCGCCCGGGTTGTCGTGTTCGTGCAGGCAGCCATCGGCGTTTCCTCGATCGCTTTCGGTGGGTTGAACTGGGCGATGGACGGTGCCGCTGCGCCCGTTGCAGCGTTGGCCCGTGTCGAGGCGGCAGTCGACGCCGGCACGCTGGCCGAGGGGACGGTGCCTCCACCGCCGGGGCCGAAGGAGATCCGGTTCTGCGACGTGTCGTTCTCCTATGGAGACGGTGGTCGTCCTGTGCTCGACGGCTTCGACCTCACGATTCCGGCGGGAACTTCGATGGCCATCGTCGGCCAGAACGGCGCCGGCAAGACCACGCTGGCCAAGTTGTTGTGCCGGTTGTACGACACGACGTCGGGCTCGATCGAGATCGATGGGCTACCGATCGACTCGTTGGAGCTCGCAGCGTGGCGCGCGACCGTTGCCGCCGTGTTCCAGGACTTCATTCACTTCGAGCTGCCGTTGCGCAACAACGTTGCCCCAACGGGTGCACCCGACGAGGTCATCCGCTCAGCACTTGCCGAGGCCGGAGGTTCGGATCTGGCCGACGGCAATCTCGACACCGTCCTCTCCAAGGCCTACCCGGGTGGCACCGATCTCTCGGGTGGGCAATGGCAACGTGTCGCCCTCGCCCGAGCCTTGTGTGCGGTGCAGCAGGGTGCCGGCGTGGTGCTGCTCGACGAACCGACGGCGCAGCTCGACGTGCGCGGCGAGGCCGAGATCTTCGAGCGAGTGCTCGAGGCGACCCGGGAATGCACCACGATCCTCATCTCGCATCGATTCTCGACGGTGCGGTTGGCCGATCGGATCTGTGTGATCGAAGACGGCAAGGCAGTCGAGATCGGCAGTCACGACGAGCTGATGACGCTGGGCGGGCGGTATCGCACGATGTTCGATCTGCAGGCCTCACGCTTCACCGATCACGACGAACCCGAGTACGACGAGCACGGCGAGGAGGTGAAGTATGAGACACTCCGGTGATCGGCGGGACCTGCCTCCCGCCATGCGTTCGTTGTGGCGCACCTTCAGCCTCGGTTACCGGGCCGAGCCACGTTTGCTGGGATTGTCCCTCGGCCTTGCGTTGCTGATGATGCTGCCCGACGCATTGCTTGCGTTGTGGCTCAAGTTCCTGGTCGACGGTGTGTTTCACGGCCACGGCGGTGAGGTGATCACCGCCGGCATCGCGCTCGCCGTCTCTGTCACCGCGACGTGGTACCTGTCGTTGCTCTCGCAACGTGTGCAACGCCGCTTTCGAGATCGCGTGGCGATCGCCCTCGAGTCGCACGTGGCCCACTTGCAGGCCTCGGTGCCCACCATCGAGCACCACGAGCGGCCGGAGTACCTCGATCGGCTGGCAATGCTGCGCGATCAGGTCTTCGCCCTCGACCACATGTTCATGTCGCTGTTCTCCACACTCGGCTGGCTGTTTCGCCTGGCGATCACAGCGATCCTGCTGGCGTCGATCCATCCACTGCTGGTCCTGCTGATGTTGTTCGCGCTCCCGGCGTTCTGGACGTCGACGTGGCGGCCCGCCGTGGAGCGGCGCGTGGAAGAGTCCGTCATCGCCAACACGCGATTGGCGCGTCACCTCTTCGTTCTCGGCACCACTGCACCGCCGGCGAAGGAGGTGCGCGTCACCAACACCGGCGATTGGCTGGTCGCCGAGCGTCGCGCCGCTTGGGAACGGTGGTACGCCCCGGTTTCCAGGGTCCGCTGGAAGACCGCCGCTTGGCACACGGCAGCGTGGGCGATGTTTGCCGGGGCGTACGTCGCCGCCGTCGTGTATGTGGCCACGGGGCTCGACCGCGGCGTTGGAGACGTCGTGCTCGTGCTCGCGGCTGGTACCCGGCTGGCCCGGTACGTCGGCGCGACGGCGGGCGAGTTGGGTTTCCTCCGCGGTTTCTGGCTCGATTCGTCGCGCCGCCTGACCTGGTTGGAGGACTATGCCGCGGGCATCGACTTGTCGGCCTCGGCGACTGCTCCGACCCGTCTGACCGATGGCATCACGCTCGACCATCTGTCGTTCCAGTATCCAGGCACCGATCGCTTGGTGCTCGACGACATCACGCTGCGTCTGCCGGCGGGTTGCGTGGTCGCCGTAGTGGGTGAGAACGGTGCCGGCAAGTCGACGCTCGTCAAGCTGCTGGCGCGCATGTACTCGCCGACCTCCGGACGCATCACGGTCGACGGCGTCGACCTCGCCCACATCGCCACCGACGACTGGAGACAGCGCCTTGCGGGGGCGTTCCAGGACTTCTATCGGTTCGAGTTGCATGCGCAGCAAACCGTGGGTGTCGGTGACCTGCCGCGCGTCGAGGATCGTCCAGCGACGCAGAGCGCCGTGGATCGCGCCGGCGCTCACGATGTGATCGATCGCCTCGCCTACGGGTTGGAAACGCAGCTCGGCCCGTCGTGGGACCACGGTGCCGAAGTCAGCTTCGGTCAGTGGCAGAAGCTGGCGCTGGCCCGCGGTTTCATGCGCGACGCCCCGCTGCTGTTGATCCTCGACGAGCCCACCGCTGCCCTCGACGCGGAAACCGAGCACGCCTTGTTCGAGCGGTTCGCCGAGGCGGCCCGGGCGCACGTCGACACGGGCCGTGTCACGGTGCTCGTCTCGCATCGCTTCTCGACCGTGCGCATGGCAGACCTGATCGTGGTGATGGACGGAGCGCACATCGTCGAGTGCGGTAGTCACGAGGCGCTGATGGCGCGCAACGGTCAGTACGCCGAACTGTTCCGCATTCAGGCAGCCGCCTACTCCTGAACGCCGTCGACTGCTACCCGGTGCATCCTTGAGCAGAACCAACGTGCCAGAGGCCGGTCAGGTCGCCGGCGCCGTAGCTGACGGGTCCACCGGGCGAGGCCGTCGCGTTCATGATCTGTGTCGGGTCGCTGACGTGACCGAGACCAACCGCATGGCCGAGCTCGTGGAGCAGCACCGGGCCGGCACCCGTGCTCGACCAGTCGGGCTGCGCGGCGACGTCGCCCATGTCGATCACGACAGCTGCCTTGACGATGACCGATGAGTACGAGATGTTGGTTCTGCCGACGATCGTTCCGGGAACGAGGTCGGTGTGCGCAGCATCCGACAGCGCGATCACGATGTCGCCGTTGACGGTTGCGTCCTGCGTGGGGTTGGCTGCGGTCGGGGTGAACGTGGTGTCTCCCGCGGGCACGAAGGTGAGGCCGGTTGCTGTTGACAATCGGCTTATGGCCTCGGTGATCACGGATCTCTCGCTCGGGTTGTACCCGCCGAGGTTGACGAGGTACCGGATCGGCTGGCACGGGTTCCACCGCAGCGGATTGCCTTGCACGATCGACGAGAACGAATAAGGCTGAGCGGTCGGCGGGCCGTTCTGCGTGCTGAGCGGAACGGGCGGCGGCAACACCGTGGGCAGTTCGGTTCCTGTGTACCAACCGGCGATGTCAGCAATCATGTGCGCGCCCGACTGAGTGTAGAAGCTGAAGCCTGCGGTGCTCACCGGGGCGATGACGTGGTTGGCGATCGTCTGACCGGGGTGAGTCGCGTTGAGGCTCGATGCCGTCGGTCGGTACGTGCGAGCCGGCCAGATCGAGAAGTAGCCAGGCCCGGCGGCCTCGGTGATCGTGGCGTTGATCACGACGGCTCCCACGCCACTGGCTGGGAGTCCGGCGCGGTTGGCAACGGGGACCTCCGCCGTGCCGTTCGGGCCGGGAACACCGGCGAGCGGTGGTTGACGGCTGTCCAACAAACGCGTCGGCGTGACCGGTACGAACAAGCCGGCGTCCGATGAGGCTGCGCTCGCCCCGGTGAACCAGCCGACGAGGTCGATGACGACATGGCCACCCGACTGCGCGTAGACCGTGGTCTTGCCTCCGCTGAGCCGGGCCAGCACCTGGTTGGCGATCGTCATCCCGGCGCCGTCGACGTTGATGTTGCTCGCGGTCGGCCGCGCCGACCCGGTTGGGTAGATCGTCCAGTACCCACTCGCCGTGCTCTCGGTGACGGTCACCTTCAGCGCCGCGGCAGCAGCGTCGGCGGGAAGCCCGGCGAGGCCGGCGACGTTCACGGTGATGGCCTGGTTGGGCGCGAGCGGGCCCTGTTGGATCGAATTCGACTCGCGTGTGTCGAGCAACCGAGTGGGGGTGAGCGGAACGAATCGGCCGGCCTGGGCAGCCGTCGCGGGAACGTAGTAACCCTGCACATCGGCCACCAGGTCGGTCGACATCTGTGTGTACACATCGACGGACCCACCGGCACCGATCGGCACGGTCACCAGGTTGGCGATCGTCTGCCCGGCCCCGTCGACGTTGATCGACGAGGCGACCGGTCGTGTTACACCGCTCGGGTAAACCGTCACATACCCGCCATCGGCTGAGCCGGCGATCGTCATGTTCAACACCACTGCGCTCGAACCCGTCGGAACGTTGGGTAATGCCAGCGTGAAGGCCTCGCCGGGCTTGGTTCGCCGAGCAAAGCCCTGGGCGGCGCGCGTGTCGAGGATCCTGTAGGGGCTCACCGGAACGTAGGCCGATGTTGCGGCCGGAGCAGCCTCCATGACCGCCAGTGGCGAAGAGATCTGCAGCTCGGACACGCCGTCTTTCGACGGCGACAGCGTCGTCGCGCCCACGCTGAGTGACAGCGCGGCTGTGATGGCTACGGATAGGACCAGGTGGCGGGCAGGAAGTCTCATCATTCTGAAGTCGTCCCTTTCGCCCGACGAGACTGTAACCCATCATCCGGAGTATGTCGATACCGTTAAGGAATCTTGACGAAAACTCAGGGATCGGCCCTCAACGGCAACATTGTCGACGGTCAGCGACGCATGCGGGTCCCTGCGGGGTCGAGAATCGGCTCTGCTTGCAGGCGCGCCGGGCGCCGCTTGCCGATGATCTCGATCTCGAAGCCCGTCGTATCGGGTCCGGCCAGTTCGGCGGGGATGTAGCCCCAGGCCAGCGATGCACCCGAGTAATGGGCGTATCCACCGCTGGTGATCCAGCCGACGACCCGATCACCATCCGACCCGCAGTGCCACACCGGTTCGTCGCCGATCACGTCGGCCGGCGATTCGGGATCCGGCTCGACGACGAACATCGTCAGCTTGCGCTTGGGGCCTCCGGCGGCCAGCTCGGCTTCGACAGCGGCTCGGCCGACGAAGTCGTGATCGAACTTCAACACACGGTCCATGCCTGCCTCGAGCGGTGTGTAGATCGGTCGGTACTCGCGGAACCAGGTACCGAAGTTCTTCTCCAGTCGCAACGTGATGAGGGCGCGGAACCCGAACAGGCGCATGTCGAACTCGGCGCCGGCCGCCCAGAGGAGATCGAACAGGTAGCGCTGGTACTCGGGTTGCATCCACAGCTCGTAGCCGAGGTCGCCGGTGTAGGTCATCCGCGACAACCACACGGGCGCCATCCCGAGGTCTACCTTGCGAAAGGCCATGAAGGGGAAGTCGGCGTTCTCCAGCGAGGTGTTCGTCAGCTTCTGCAAGACCTCGCGCGACCGTGGACCGGCGACCGTCAGGCCGACCATCGACAGGGCGAGCACGTCGAAGCGAATGGGATCGGGCCCCGTCTGGTTCGCTGGCAGATGATCGAGGAACCACCGTGGATGGTGGACCTCGGCGGCCTGCGAGCCGAAGAGGAAGAACTCGTCGGTCCCGATGCGCGATACGGAGAACTCACCGACGATGCGGCCCTGAGGATTGAGCATCGCGGTGAGGTTGGTGCGGCCGACCCTGGGCAACGTGTTGGTGAACAGACCTTGAAGCCATTCGGCGCAGCCGCGCCCACTCACCCGGTACTTGGCGAAGTTCGACGCCTCGGACAGGCCGACGCGCTCGCGGACCGCGCGGGATTCCTCGGCCACCAACGGAAAGGCGTTCGAACGATGGAACGTGACGTCCTCGACAGGCTCGCGGCCCGGCTCCTGAAACCACAACGGATGCTCGAGGCCGAACCCGGCGCCCCACACGGCGTTGTGCGCTGTCAGCCGGTCGTAGATCGGAGTGGTGTGCAACGGCCGGCCGGCGGCGAGCTCCTCGTTGGGAAAGGTGATGCGGAAGCGACGCGAGTAGTTCTCTCGAACCTTGGCATTGGTGTAGGCGAGCGTCGCCCAACTTCCGTAGCGAGCGACGTCCATGCCCCAGATGTCGTCCTGCGGATCGCCGTTGACCATCCAGCTGGCCAGTGAGAGACCCACGCCCCCACCCTGCGAGAGCCCGGCCATCACCGCGCACGCAACCCACATGCCGCGCATGCCCATGATGGGGCCGACCAGCGGGTTGCCATCCGGGCTGAACGTGAACGGACCGTTGACGAACTTCTTGATGCCGGCCCGGCCGACGGCGGGGAAGTGGGCGAAGCCGCGCTCCAACTCGGGCGCGATTCGGTCGAGGTCGTGCGGCAGCAGTTGGAACACGAAGTCCCAAGGCGTTTCCTTCGGCGACCACGGCCGGTTGTCCTGTTCGTACGTGCCGAGCAGAATGCTCTGGCCTTCCTGACGCGCGTAGATCTCGCCGGCGAAGTCGATCATGTGCGGAAGCTCGCGGCCGTGCTGTTGGTTGTAGTCGATCACCTCCGACATCGGCTCCGTCAACAGGTAGTGGTGCTCCATCGCCAGGACGGGTAGCTCCAGGCCAACCATCCGACCGACCTCGCGCGCCCACAGGCCGCCGGCGTTCACGACGTGCTCGGCGTGGACGATGTGGTCGCGGTCGGTGATGACGTCCCAGGTTCCGTCTGCTCGCTGTTCAAGGCCGGTCACCCATGTGTCGGTGTACACCTCGGCACCGCGGTTGCGGGCGCAGATCGCGTACGCGTGAGTGACTCCGTAAGGGTCGACACTGCCTTCATCGGGATCGTGGAGAGCGCCGACGAAGTACTTCTCCTCGAGCAGCGGGTTCAACTCCTTGGCCTCCGCCATCGAGATGATGTCCATGTGCATCCCGAGGTAGCGCCCGCGGGCCTGGGCCATGCGCAGCCAGTCGAGACGTTCCGGAGTGTCGGCCAGCATGAGCCCACCGGGAAGGTGGATGCTGCAGTTCTGGCCCGATTCGGCCTCGATCTCCTTGTACAGGTTGACGGTGTACTGCTGCAAGCGAGCGACGTTCGGATCGCCATTGAGCGTGTGCATACCACCGGCGGCGTGCCAGGTGGAGCCGGCCGTGAGCTGCTTGCGCTCCAACAGCACCACATCGCTCCAGCCCGCCTTCGTGAGGTGGTACAGCACGCTGGCGCCGACCACACCCCCTCCGATGACCACCACTTGCGCTGACGACTTCATCGAGCTCTCTCTCCTGTGTGCGTGTCGTGTCAGAAATCGGTGGCGACGCCGCCCTCGGCGACCCGGCGGGATACGAACGCTTCCAACTCTTGTCGGCGGGACGGGTCCATCGGCGGTGGTTCGTACGCAGCGAGGAACGCTGCGGCCACATCGT
The DNA here is from genome assembly GCA_963720775.1 of Ilumatobacteraceae bacterium. Lineage (GTDB taxonomy): Bacteria > Actinomycetota > Acidimicrobiia > Acidimicrobiales > Ilumatobacteraceae > JAENVT01. The sequence goes on from CAVRGR010000005.1 coordinate 65,178, forward strand.
GCGCCTTGCCGGCGGCCTCGGGACTACCGGCTTCTTCCCAGCTCTCGAAGTTGCGCCAGTCGCTGATCATCGGTTTGTAGAACGCGTTTCGGTAGCGGTCTTGCGTGTGCTGCACGCCGAAGAAGTGCCCGCCCGGGCCGACCTCTTCGATGGCATCGATGGCCAGCGTGTCGTCGTCGACGACGATCGGGTCCATCATCGACGAGACCATGTGCAACAGGTCGGCATCCAGCACCATCTTGGCCAGACTGGCGTGCAACCCGCCCTCCATCCAGCCGGCGCCGTGCATCATCATGTTGACGCCACCCATCACACATCCCCACAGCGCAAACACGCTCTCGTAGGCCGCCTGCGCATCGACGGCGTTCGCCGCGCACACGTTGCTGCTGCGATACGGAAGGTTGTAGCGACGGGCGAGTTGACCGCCGACCATGGCCGTGCGTACGTACTCGGGTGTTCCGAACGCGGGAGCGCCCGATTGCATGTCGACGTTGGATGTGAAGCCGCCATACACAACTGGCGCACCGGGCCGCACGATCTGGCACAGGGCGATGCCGGCCAGCGCCTCTGCGTTCTGCTGGGCGAGTGCGCCGGCGAGGGTGATCGGTGCCATCGCCCCGGCGAGCGTGAACGGCGTCATCACCACAGGCTGGTTTCGCGACGACATCTCGATGATCCCGTGCAGCATGGGCGTGTCGAGGCGCAGCGGAGAGTTGGAGTTGATCACCGTGAAGATCGATGGCTCGCGGTCGAGCGTGGCATCGTCGACGCCGCGGGCGATGCGCACCATCTCGATGCAGTCGCGATTCTTCTGTCGGCCGAGGCTGTAGCAGTGGATGTGCTTGTCGGTCAGCGTCAGCACGTCGAAGGCGGCGTGGATGTGACGAACCGAGGCGTGGATGTCGATCGGCTCGACCGGGTATCCGGAGACGAAGTGGATGGAGTTGAGCATCTGCCCCAACTTGAGGAGGTCGTCGAAGCCGGCCCGGTCGCCCGTTCGGCGCACTCCGTCAAGGCCGACCACGTTCGGTGCGCTGGCAACGGTGCCGTTGGCCATCCAGGTCCCGCCGATGTGCAGGTTCTTCTCCGGGTTCCAACTGTGCAGCGTGAACTCGGCGGGCGCCGTGGCGATGCGTTCGAGGATCATCTCCTTGGGGAAGCGGACGTGTTGGCCGGCTTCGTCGACATGCGCGCCCGCATCGCGCAGCAGGCTGCGGGCCTCGCCGTCCCAGATGTCCATGCCGATCCGCTCCAGGATGGTGAGCGACGCGTGGTGGATCGATTCCAACTCGTCGGCGGAGACGACCTCGGTGTGGTTGAGGCGCATGCGCGGTTGCTTCCACGGACGCTGCAGAGGCAGCGTGCTGCGCGGGCCGGTGTCGCGGCCACGTCGCCTCTTCACCGGGTCGTCGGTCACCGGCCGAGATTAGTCAGTCGAATCATTCCTAGTACAGTTGTTCCGGTTATGGAGGCGCCTTCCACGTACGAACTCGGCCGCGTGCCGCGCACGCTCGTCGGCAGCAACGCCCTCGCCGCTCTGGATGCAGCGCTCGACGGTCTCGCCGGGTCCGCTGTCGTACTCATCGCCGATCGAGGCGTCGAGGCCTGTGGATACATCCAGCGAGTCGTGGATGCGCTGCGGTCGCGGACGATCACGGTGCATCTCGTCCGGTCGGGCGAACCGACGATCGACTCCGTGGACGACGCTGCTCACGTGGTTCGCAGCACCGTTGATCCACTCGTCGTCGGCATCGGCGGGGGATCGGCGCTCGACACCGCCAAGCAGGCTTCCGTGGTCAGTACCGGTTCCTCGGGGGTCGAGCCGTATCTCCTGTGCGCGGCGCCGTTGCCCGGTCGACACCCGATCGTCGCCATCCCCACGACATCCGGAACCGGTGCCGAGGTGACACGCACCTGCATCGTCGCCGATCGGTCGGGCCGCAAGCTGTGGACGTGGGGTGACGAGATGCTGCCCGACGTCGTGGTGCTCGATCCCACGGCTGCGGCGACGATGCCCACGGCGGTCACGATCGGCACCGGACTCGATGTATTCGTGCACGCTCTCGAGGCGTGCAGCGGGCAACGTCGCAACTCGATAGCCATCGCTGCCGGGCAGCGGGCGATGTCTTTGGTGCTCGCCCACCTTCCTCGCGTCGTGGCTGACGGAGCCGACCTGGCGTCTCGCCAGGCGATGCAGGAAGCAGCGTTCCTCGCCGGAATCGCGATCGACAACTGCGGCACGGGTGTGGCCCATTCGATCGGGCACGCACTCGGCTCGCTCTATCACGTTCCGCACGGCATCTCCGTGGCAACCGGCTTGCGCGCCGCGTTGGAGTGGAACGTCACGGGGGCACCGGATGCCTACGCCGACTCGGCTGTGGTACTCGGTTGTCGAGTCGACGAGGTGCCGGCGATGTTCGCGACGTTGTGCAATGCAAGCGAGATGACCACGGCGATGGTCGGCCTCGACGCGACCATGGTGGCGAAGGACATCGCAGCAACCATGAATGCCGTGGAGAACCAGCCGATGCTCGACAACAACGCTCGACCCATCACGGACACCGACCGCGAGGTGCTCGCCGAGCAGACCGTCGAGATGTGGCATCTTCTTCGATCATGAGCGAGATCGTCGCCATCGAAGTCACTCATCATCAGCTCCCGCTCGACCCGCCATTCCCCGCGTCGTGGGATCCTCAGCCGCGCACCAAGTTCCCGGTCACGATCGTGCGGGTTCGCGATAGTGAGGGTCGCGAGGGCGTCGGCTCCGGCGATGTGATGTACGGCTTTGCCGATTACGCCCGCTACTTCATCGGCGAACATGCCGGGAGTCTCGAACGCCACGCCGCTGTGCTTGCCAACATCGAGTTCCATGCCGGCCGGCCCTGGCCACTCGACCTAGCGTTGTGGGATCTTGCCGGCAAGACCGCGGACCGGCCGGTGTGGCGGATGCTCGGCGGCACCTCTCCGCGACTTCGTGTCTACGCGTCGAGCGGCGTCCGTCGACCGATCGAGCAGATGGTCGAGATGGCCCGACGAATGGTTGCCGGCGGGTTCGACGCGCTGAAGATCAGGTTCGGCCGCCTGTCGGTCGCCGACGACATTGCCGTGGTTGCTGCCGTTCGTGACGCAGTCGGCCCGGCGCTTACCCTCATGGTCGACTGCAATCAGGCCTGGCGAATGCCTTGGGACACGGTGCCACCTTGGGACGTCGACAAGGCCACCGAGGTTGCCGCCGCGCTGGAAGCGCTCGGCGTGTACTGGGTCGAAGAGCCGTTGCATCGCGGCGACTACGCCGGATACGCAAACCTTCGGCAGCGAGTCGGTGTCAAGATCGCCGGCGGCGAGATGACCCGCGAGCCGTACGAGTTCCGCGAGCTCCTCGACCGTGAATGCCTCGACGTGTTCCAACCCGACTGCGTCTGCTCGCAGGGCATCTCCGGTCTCGCTCCGTTGGCGCGGCAGGTGGTCGCGGCCGGCAAGTTGTTCACGCCGCACACGTGGGGCAACGGCATCGGTGTGCTGGCCAACATGCACCTCACCGCGGGAACCGCCGGCTTCGAGGGTTCGCAGTGGTTGGAGTTCCCCTTCGACCCGCCGGAATGGTCGCTCGACCGGCGCGACTATCCGCTGGTGGCCCCGGTCGAAGCCGACGCTGGGTGGGTCACACTGAGCGAGGCGTCCGGCCTGGGGATCGAGCTCGACGAGGAGATGCTGGCCCGCACCGCCAGCGCAGCGGCAACTTTCACCTGATCGATCAGTGATAACACTCTGCGACACACTGTTATCATAAGTGGCATGATCCGGACGCAGATCTCGATGACCGATGAACAAGCCGAGGGTCTCCGCCGGCTCGCCGAGCTCCGTCGTCGTTCGCAGGCTGCGCTGATGCGGGATGCGCTCGACGACCTCATCGCCGATGACGATCGCAGCCGCCGGATCGAGCGCGCCCGTCGCGTTGCCGGCGCCTTTCGGTCCGGAACACATCGCACCAGCGAACGACATGACGACGTCGTGGTCGACGCATTCTCCTCGTGACCACACCGGTCTTCGTCGACACCTCAGCGATCTATGCAGTCTTGGACGCCGACGACGTCAACCACGCGGAAGCGAGCCGCGTGTGGCACTTGCTGCTACGCGGAATGGAAGCCGACAAGCTGGAGGCTGTCACGCACGGTTCGGTGATCGTCGAGGTGGTTGCCCTCGCCCAACGACGGCTCGGGATGGCGGCCGTGAGAGTGGTCGTCGACGATCTGATCCCACTGTTCTCGACCGTATGGGTCGATCAAGCGCTGCACGATCGCGCAGCAGCAGCGATGCTTGCTGCTGGAGCGCGTGGCGTGAGCTTGGTCGACTGGACATCGTTCGAGGTGATGCGCAGACGCGGCATCGAGCAGGCATTCGCCTTCGACGACGACTTCCAGCAACGGGGATTCGAGTCGTTCGTCGACACCTGACGGCGCCGGATCGCGTGCGCGCTCCGATCTTTGGTCGTACACGTCCACCATGGACGCGTGTGACCAAAGTTCGCCGGATGATGTTTCAACGACTGGGAGGTACCCAGACGCCTCGTTCGTGCATGAGTCGGACCTGCGCCTCGGTCACCGCTTCCTTGTAGTCGGCGTGGGTGTAGGGCATGCGTTCGGCATAGAGGTTCTTGGGATAGATCGGCTGCTCGTAGACCATCTGGTACATCTCGGTGCGGAGGTCTTTCATCCAGTTGGTCCACGGGCTGCCGGCTCGGTGGTGGCGCATGGCTTCGATGTTGATCGGGCCGCTGACCCAGGTTGATACACCGCCGTAGCGCTGCTGTCCGACGATCTGGCCGCGGTAGTCGACGATCATCGAGCTTCCGCCGAAGACGTCGATCGGCGCCTCGGAGTCGCCGGTGAGGTAGTACGTCCCCATGTTGGGGGCGAGGATGTACATGTTGTTGTCGAGGGCGCGCGCCCGGTTCTGGATCTCGAAGTACTCGCTCGACGCCGCGGGATGGGGAATCGACGCCCGATACACGACCTCGGCGCCGTTGAGCGCAAGAGCACGAGCGTTCTCCGGATAAGAACCCTCGTTGGCCATCATGATCCCGAGACGACCTATCGGGGTGTCGACGACCGGCCAGAACGCGTCGAGGTTGCGCCCGTAACGCTCGATCCACCAGTCGTAGACGTCGTGGGGGCACATCGAATGTTCGACCGGGAACAGCGGCGACGTCTTGTAGTGGGTCAGGATGAGCTCGCCCCGGTCGTCGAGGATGAACCCGACGTTGAAGTACCGCCCAGGCCATTCCGGGTGGTGGGCCTTGGCCTGGCCCATGAGGTACACGCCGTATTCCCTGCAGATCTCACCGAGCGCCTCGGTCTCGGGGCCGGGAACGTCGATGGCACAGGTTTCGGCAAAAGTGGCATGATCGAGGTCGAGCACCTCGTCGTTGAAGCCCTGCAGCGCGCCCTCGGGAAGAGCGAGGAGCCGCACGGGAAGATCGAGTGACGTGAGCCATGCGGCCGCCTTGACCATGTGGCGATGGTGCTCGATGTTGCGCATGATCTCCGATCGTCGCGACACCCCCCACACCGTCGGCACCAGCCCAACCGCGTTGTACGGCTCGATCATCTTGCGACCCCTCTCCACAGATCTCCCCAGACTGCCGCCCGCCGATCCTAGAGCAGCAGAGCCACGTGCTCAGTTGCGCCTGGTGGCACCGGCCGCCGTCTCGGCGATACGCCGGTGATTCTGGGCGCCATCTTCGGATGGTTCCAACGCCCGGTCGTCAAACCTTGGCGCCCAGATCGTCGGGGGGCGAGTGTCGAGGCGACGATCGCTCCGCGTCGCCGGAGTCGACCGCTTCAGGCCAGCGATTTGCGCTGCCAGGCGGCGGTTGTCTCGATCGAGTTGAACGTGAAGACGTGGAGGGCGGTGATGTTCAACTCGTCGGCACGCCGCGAGATGGGGGCGATCAGCTTGTTGGGGTCGTAGCTGGCGGGGGAGAACATGCGCAGGATCGCCCCCGAGTTCTTGCGGAGGTAGCGCAGCGACGACCCGATGCCCAGTCGAGTTCCGAGCGATAGCAGCCGTGCCCGCTCGACAGCGCCGGGCACGCCGAGGTGAACCGGCACGACGAGTCCGCGTGCTCGCTGGCCCGACAACCACTCCTCGATCCGCCTGGCGTTGAAGCACATCTGCGTGCTGGTGAAGCCCTGCAGGCCGGACTCGGCGATCAGCGATTGCTTGGCCAGCAGCGCCTCGTCGAGAGCACTATCAGGGATGACCGTGTGATGGTCCGGATACGACGGAAAGCCGACCGTTCGCACGGTGTGACACAAGGGCAGGAGATCACGCATGAGCGAGAGTCCGTCGGAGTACGGGCCAACAGGGTCGGGATCGCCGCCGACCACGAAGATCTCCGTGATCCCGTGTTCGTCGAGACGGGAGGCGATCTTCTCGACGTGGTCACGACCCGTCACCAGGCGGGCGGCGATGTGGGGCACCGCGTGATGGCCTGCACCGTTGAGCTCCGCGCTCAACTCCAACGTCGGCTCGATGCCCTTCGTCGGCGAGCAGGTGACCGACACCGAACAACCTGCGGGCAGGTGGGGGATCTGGTCGTGCAGCGATTTGAGTGGGATCACCTCGTAGCGGGCGTTCTCGATCAGGCGGCGGGCGTCAGGCGAACTCATCGGGCAACTCCTCCTTGCGGCGGTCCATGAAGTCGGTCAACTCCTCGACGATGGCGTCATCCATCGGTGGCATCTCGTACTCGGCGAGGCGCTTCTTCCAGATCGCGTTGGCACGGGTCGGTGCGTCGGTGGCGCCGTCCTCCGTCCACTGTTCGAAGCTGGCGTTGTCGGCGACGTTGCTCCGGTAGAACGCCGTCTCGAAGTTGGCGAACGTATGAGCGGTGCCGAGGAAGTGCTGCCCGGGACCGTTGTCGCGAATGGCATCGACCGCCTGGCCGTTGTCGGACAGGTCGAGGCCCTTGACGAAGGTGGCCATCATCCCGCATTGATCCTCGTCCATGATGAACTTCTCGTAGCCGATCGACAGGCCCCCTTCTTGCCATCCGGCGGCGTGCAGAACGAAGTTCGTGCCTCCGAGAACGGTCGGCAGCAGAGTCGCCGCGCTTTCGTAGGCCGCTTGCGCGTCGGGGATCTTGGACGCGGTGAGGGATCCGCCGGAGCGGAAAGGCACGCCCAGTCGCCGCGCCAGCGCGGCGATCGTGTACAACACGATGGCCGGCTCGGGCGTGCCGAACGTGGGTGCGCCGGTCTGCATCGACATCGACGAGGCGAACGATCCGAAGATCACTGGTGCGCCGGGTCGGATCAGCTGTGTGAACGTCATACCGGCCAGCGACTCGGCCAGTGTCTGCGCGGCGACGCCGGCCGAGGTGGTCGGTGCCATGGCTCCGGCGAGGATGAACGGGGTGATGATGCAGGCCTGGTTGTTGCGGGCATAGACCTCGGCAGCGCCGAGCATCGTGCCGTCCCACACCAGTGGTGAAGAGGCGTTGATCAGGCTGGTGATCACGGTGCGATCGGCGAGATCCCCGCCGAAGGCGATGCGAGCCATCTCGACCGAGTCCTGGGCCCGGCTCGCCGCGGTGACCGAGCCCATGAACGGCTTGTCGCTGTACCGTAGGTGGCTGAACACCATGTCGAGATGGCGCTTGCTCACAGGGATGTCGACCGGCTCGCAGACCGTTCCACCACTGTGGTGCAGGTAGAGCGACTGGTACGTGAGCTTGACGAAGTTGCGGAAGTCTTCGATCGTCGCGTAGCGGCGACCGTTGTCGAGATCGAATGCGAACGGTGACCCGTAGTTGGGGGCGAACACCGTTGCGTCGCCACCGATGCGCACGCTTCTCATCGGGTTGCGAGCGTGCTGGATGTACTCCCGTGGTGCGGTGGCCTGCACGATCTGGCGGCACATGCCCCTCGGAAAGCGCACCAGTGTGCCGTCGACCGAGGCCCCTGCGTCGGCGAACACCTGCAACGCCGATGGGTAGTCGCGGATGACGACCCCGACCTCTTGCAGGATCGTGTCGGCGTTGTGCTCGAGGATCTCGAGACCTTCTTCGCTGACGATCTCGAACGGCTTCATCGTTCGAGTCAGATAGGTCTCCGCCTCGACGACGTGTGAGGCGCGCAGTGCCTGGCGGCCGGCGCGGCCACCGCTGCGCCGGCCAGTACCGGTATCGGTGCCGGGATCGGTGGACGTCATGACCTGTTCTCCTGTCTGCGGCGTCGACGGCCCCCGATGGCGTCGACCGATGATGTTCGTTCGGGAAGGGTGACAACTGCGCTGAGGTTCAGGGAAGGTGCGCTGGCGTGCGGGAACGCCATTGCCGCGACGAAGAGCTCTTGGAACCTTGGCTCGGTGGCAGTCTCGATCTTGATCACTGCACGTGCCGCGGCCTCGAGCTCGGCACGCGCCTGCATCGACAACAGGGCGCGCACGGCGCCGGCGCCGGCCGCGTTTCCTACCGACCGCACAGCCTCGACCGGGGCGTCGGGCACGAGACCGAGCACGAGGGCGTACAGCGGATCGATGTGTGCGCCGAACGCACCGGCGAGGCGCACGTCGGTAAGGATCTCGACAGCGGCATGAGTCATCAACAGCTCGATTCCGGCCCGCAGCGCCGCCTTGGCGAGCTGGATCGCGCGCACGTCGTTCTGTGTGATCGACAACTCGACCTCATCGGTGCGATGCAGCACGTAGCGGAAGGTGCGGTCGTCGGCGACGATGTAGGGGCAGGTTGCGGCAGCTTCACCGCGGACGACACCCTCCGAATCGATCACACCGGCGAGGTACATCTCGCCGATCACCTCGATGATTCCCGAGCCACACACACCGCTGATCGTCAGGGTCTCCGTCGCCGCGGCGAACCCCGGTTCGTCGCTCCACAGGTCACAGCCGATGACCTTGAATCGAGGCGCCAACGTCGCTCGGTCGATGCGCACCCGTTCGATCGCCCCGGCCGTTGCCCGCTGACCGCACGAGATCTGAGCGCCCTCGAACGCCGGACCGGTGGGGCTCGATGCTGCGAACTGGCGTTCCGTGCAACCAAGCACGATCTCGGCATTGGTGCCGACGTCGATCAACAACTGCCAGTGCTCGCTGCGATGCGGGCCTTCGGCGAGCATCGCCGCCGTCGTGTCGGCGCCGACGTGGCCGGCGATGCACGGGCCGACGAACACCCTTGCCGTGGGAAAGTCGAGCCCGAGGTCGAGCGCCGTCGTGCGCAATGCCTCGGCGGTGGCGAGCGTGAACGGTGCCTGGCCAAGAGGAGTGGGATCGATGCCGAGCACGATGTGGTGCATGATCGGGTTGCCGACGATGACGATGTCGAGCAGCTCGTCGGCGGGCGCGTCGGCTTGACGCAGCAGGGCTGTGATCAACTCGTCGAGAGCCGCGCGGATGCACGATGTGAGGTCCTTGTCGCCTCCGGGGTTCATCATCACGAACGACACACGGCTCATGAGGTCTTCGCCGAACCGGATCTGCGGGTTCATCATCCCTGCGGTCGCCAGCACCTCGCCGGTCGAGAGATCGCAGAGGTGACCGGCCACGGTGGTGGAGCCGACGTCGATCGCCACACCGAGCGCGGTGTCGACGAAGCCCGGCCAGATCGCAACAGCAAGGGCATCACCGTCGACGGCCACCGTGACCGAGCCATGTTCGTTCGCAGCCGCGCGATGAACTGCACGCAGAACCGTGGTGCTCCACGAACGAACCTCGACGCCATGCGTGCGCAGAATGGCTTCGCCGATCAACTCGCTCAGCGATTCGGAGTCGCCGAGCACGGCTCTTGGCACGTCGACGTTGTACAGCCTGAACTGCGGATCGATCACCAAGCCGGTGAGGTCGACCGACTTGCGCACGACCTGCTTGTGAACCTGGCTCTCGGACGGCACGGCGATGACGGCGTCGGCCAACACCTGCGCGGCACACCCGAGGCGGCGTCCATCACGCAGGGGGCGGCGAGCGTTGCCTTTCGTCTCGTAGTCGGTCTCGACGGCAGACCAGTCCGACAGCGCAGTGGGTCGACTGTCGATCGCCCACTTGGCGAACGAACCTGTCGAGGGTTCCACCTGGCAGCGGCCGCAGATGCCGCGGCCACCGCACACGGAATCGAGATCAACCCCGAGTTGGCGCGCCGCGGTCAACACCGTTGTACCTGTGTCGACCTCGCCGGCGAGGCCGGAAGGGGTGAAGACGATTCGTGGCATCGGTCCTACTCGCTGCGACGGCGTCGCCGGCTTTCGCGCTCGTTGGATGCATCGGTGGGGGCGCGGTTGGCGCGGATCCACGCGGCACAGTCCTTGTCCTGTCCGGCGAGCACGTCGGCAGCCATCACCGCCGCCTTCACCTCCGGGTGCATGGGGTTCATGATCGCGGATGTCATGCCGGCGCCGATCGCCATTGCCAGGAACGTGCCGGTGACCATGTGCCGGTTGGGCAGCCCGAAGCTCACGTTGGACGCACCGCAGATCGTGTTGACCTTCAGTTCCTCGCGGAGCCGGCGGATCAGTTGGAACGCGTGCTGCCCGGCTTGGCCGAGCGCGCCGATGGGCATGACCAACGGATCGACGATCACGTCGGACGCCGGCACACCGAAGTCGGCAGCCCGCTCGACGATGCGCTTGGCGACCGCAAAGCGCACGTCGGGATCCATCGAGATCCCCGTCTCGTCGTTGGAGATGGCTACGACCGCTGCGCCGTACTTGGCCACCAATGGCATCACCCGCTCGAGCACTTCGTCCTCGCCGGTGACAGAGTTGACGAGTGGCTTGCCCTTGTACACGGCGAGGCCGGCCTCCAGGGCAGCGATGATCGACGAGTCGATCGAGATCGGCACATCGGTGATGGCCTGCACCAGGGTGATGGCTCTGGCCAGCATTGCCGGCTCGTCGGCCAGGGGGATGCCGGCGTTGACGTCGAGCATGTGTGCACCGGCCTCGACCTGGGCGATCGCGTCGGCTTCGACACGGCTGAAGTCGCCGTTCTTCATCTCCTCTGCCAGCAACTTGCGACCGGTGGGGTTGATTCGTTCGCCGATCATGACGAACGGACGCTCGAAGCCGATCACCACCTCGCGCGTTGCTGAGCTGACAATGGTGTCCGTCACGTGTTCTCCTGTTCATTGGGTTCGTCGTCGTCGAGTTCTTCGAGTGCAGCAAGGATCTCGCGGTCGATGACATCGGTGTTCACCACGTCGGCCTCCCAGCCGCCGTAGTAGGCGAGCAGGCCCAAACGCTGGTGGCGGTACTCGTCCTCGATCGCGTCGGCCGCGGCCTGCGCTTCGGCGGCCAGGTCCCCGTCGATGGATCTGCTCTCGCGCCGCCACTGGGCAACGTCCTCTTCGGCGGTGTAGATCTTGGCTTTGCGCTTGGCGCGATCGATGGCTCGCTGGAACTTGCCGCCGAGCACGACTTGATGTCGGTCGCGGCCTTCCTGGGCGTTGACCTGGGCGGGGATGTCGCGCCAGTAGATGACCACGAGCTCACGACCGCCACGACTCGCTCGCGCCATCAGGCCACCCGCCGCGACGAGCGCGACCGCGACGGCCTCGGTGACCTCGTCAGTGAATGGCTGGAGACCGACGTGGCGATGCTCGAACTCGAGCCCCAGACGGACCGCTGCGGCGCGGGCGGCAACGATGAGCTCGGGGTCGGTCGACTGTGAGATCAGCACGACTCGCCGGTAGTTGCCGAAGTACATGTCGAGCAGCTCGGGATGGCGGTCGAGGCCGAGGCCCTGCCACAGAAGCGGCTCGAAGTGCTTGGCGAGGAAGTCGGTGAGGAACAGCGTGCCGAGCTCCTCTTCGTGCATCGCCGCGAACTGCTCGGCGCCCGTGAAGAACTCGTAGCAGTGCGAGCCCGGAAGGCGAGCGACGCCTGGGTGACGCGCCAGCAAGGCATCGAGGGCTCCGCCAGTGCCGCAATCGGCATAGGCGACGAACACCGCACGATGCTGCGCCGCAGCCGCGTCGAGCATCGGTTCGAGCTCTGGCACGATCCGCTCGGGGCGGTTGTGCAGGTTGGCGGGGAGGTAGGCGACTTCGACCGCGCCGGCCAGGTCTTGGGCCTTCAAGACGGCGCGGAGCTCCGAGGCCAGGGCTCCACAGGCGATGACGAGCGGTGCGACGGTCATGCCGATGTCCGAGACGTCAGGCCACCGACGGGCCGGGAGGTTCGGCCTTCAGCCGGTCACGGCGGGTCTTGACCAACGTCTTGGCGGTCTCGGCGGCCACGGCGGCGTCGCGGCAGTAGGCGTCGGCGCCGACGGCGTGACCGAACTCTTCGTTCAGAGGCGCGCCGCCGACCAGCACCAGGTACTTGTCGCGCAGGCCCTTGGCGATCAACGTGTCGACGACGACCTTCATGTACGGCATGGTCGTGGTGAGAAGTGCCGACATGCCCAAGATGTCGGGTTGGTGCAGTTCGAGCGCGGCAAGGAACTTGTCGACATCGGTGTTGATCCCGAGATCGATCACTTCGAAGCCGGCGCCCTCGAGCATCATCGCCGTGAGGTTCTTGCCGATGTCGTGGATGTCGCCCTTGACGGTCCCGACGACGACCTTGCCGATGGGCTCGGCTCCGGTCTCGGCCAACAGCGGACGGAGGATGGCCATGCCCCCTTTCATCGCGTTGGCGGCGAGGAGCACCTCGGGCACGAACAGGATGCCGTCGCGGAAGTCGATGCCGACGATCCGCATGCCCTCGACCAATGCGTCGTTGAGCACCCTGTCGGGCCCCCAACCGCGGTCGAGCAGGATGGTCGTGCCTTCGATGATCTCGTCGGCCAGTCCGTCGTAGAGATCGTCGTGCATCTGGGCGACGAGGTCGTCGTCGCTCAGCGTCGCCAGGTCGAGATCGTCTTGTTCACTCATGAGTCGGCTCCGTACTTGCTGCGAGGTTCCGTCTGCCTCGGGGAAGGCTGTTCCACGATGCAGAATCGACCCGTATCGTGGAACAGCCTAGCATACGAAGTAAATGTCCATCTCATTGCAGGTTTGTGGTCCCCGTGCCGATACACCATGCAGCAGGCAATGCGATGCACAATGTAGAAAACCGTGAGAGAAGGAGACTGGCGGTGGAGGCGCGGGCACAACGGAGTCGTGGGATCGAGTGGAGAACGCTCGGTTTGTTCGTTGGCTTCTACTCGGCGTGGCTCGCGGTGATCCTCGGGCACCGCTCGATTCCGTGGCCGGCGATGCTCGCTGCGCTGGCGTTGCTCGGCGGTTTCTACATGTCGCTGCAGCATGAAGCGCTGCACGGCCACCCCACTCCATGGCGCGGCATCAACACGGCGATGGCGATCGCGCCGCTGTCGTTCTGGCTCCCGTACCTGAGCTATCGGTCGAGCCACATGGTGCACCATCACACCGACCTCACCGATCCGGAGATCGATCCCGAGTCGTTCTACCTGCGACCGGATGATTGGGCCTCGGCCGGCCTCTTCGAGCGCACCTACATCCTCGTCACGCGGACGATGGTTGGGCGGCTCACCATCGGTGCCGTGCACAGCATCGGCCGGTATCTGTGGCACGAGCTGCCGTTGGTGCGTGCCGATCGAAACGTCGCCCGCCGTTGGGCAATACATCTGCCTGCCGCCGTGCTGCTCGGGTGGTGGCTGTTCGCGGTTGTCGGCGTACCTGCTTGGGAGTACCTGCTCGGTTTCGTAGTCATGGGCCAATCACTCACCTTGTTGCGGTCATTCGTCGAACACTGTGCCGTGCCTGAAGGCACACGCTCGGCCGTGGTCAAGGCCGGTCCGCTGATGTCGTTGTTGTTCCTCAACAACAACCTCCACCACACGCACCACGCCGAGCCCTCCACGGCGTGGTACGAACTGCCTGCCCTGCATCGTGCCCTTGGCGGCGACGAGGTGGCGGCTCAGGGTGCCGGCCTCTATCGCCACGGGTACCTGGAAGTGGCCAGGCGCAACCTCGTTCGTCCGTTCTGCCAGCCCGACCATCCGCTCTCACCCGGGGCGCGGCCATTCGGCGCCAGAGGTCTTCGGTGACCGTCGCCTCACTGGCGATGTATCCGTTCGACGACCTGCGACCCCATTGGAATCATCTCTGGGAGGGCGTTCGGGCCCGGCTGCCATTCGACGCACCGCCGTTGGACTGGCAGCTGTCCGCCGACGAGGCCTCGCGGCGCGACGATCTGCTGCTCGGTCAGACGTGTGCCTGGCCGCTCGTCACCGACCTGGCCGGCAAGGTTCGCCTGGTCGGCACGTTCGCCTGCGACGTCGAGGGCGCGGTCGACGGCACCTACTACTCGTTGCTCGTCAGCAACCGCGACGAGCCGGTGGCCGACATCCTGCGACGTCCAGGCCTGAGGGTTGCGGCCAACAGCGTCGACAGCCTGTCGGGTTGGGTCAGCTTGATGTCGGTCGCCAACGCGCACGCCGTGGAACTCGACATCGTCGAGTGGACCGGCGCGCACGCGGTCAGCGTCGTCGCCCTGCGTGAACGCCGCGCCGACCTGGCGGCGATCGATTCGGTCACTTGGACTCACCTCGACCACACCGGCTTGTCGGTGGTCGGTCGCGGCCCGCGCATCCCTTGCTTGCCTCTGGTGACGGCGGGATCGTCGACGGACTCGGTTGTCGACGACCTGCGCCGGGCGCTCGCCGCGTCGGTCTCCGATCCGGCAATGAAGGCGTCTCGCGCCGCGCTGCGCATCCGTGGCTTCCTCGACCGAGAGCTCGACGCATATCAGGGAGTCCTCGCCCTGGCGCAAGTAGGGTGAGCCGACGTGGCCCGCACAGCTGATCCGCATCTCAAACGCGAGTTGCTCGATCAGGTCGTGGCCTACCTCGCCGAGCACGGTCTTGCGCAGACTACGTTGCGACCGATGGCCGCAACGCTCGGTGTGAGCATCAACCGGTTGATGCATCACTTCGGTTCCAAGGACGAACTCATCACTGCTGCCCTCGCCCGGGCCATCGATGTGCAGATCGATGTCCAGCGCAAGTGGTTGCAACGTACGCCACGGCTCACCCAGGTCGACTTGTACCGGCGTTGGTGGAAGTGGCTGTGCGACAGCCCTGGCAATCTGTCGTTGGTGCGCCTCAACTACGAAGCCGCCACGCTCGAACCGTCCGTCACCGGTCTGGCCGGCGATGTGCGTGCCGACCAGATCGGCGTGTGGCGTCACGACGTCGAACAGCGACTGGTGGCCGAGGGCCTGAAGCCCGAACGGGCTGCGCTCGAAGCGTCGCTCATCAAGGCTACGTTCACTGGTCTGGCGATGGACCTGTTCGCCACCGGTGACACACGTCGCTTGACGCGAGCTGTCGAGTCGTGGCTCACTCGCCTCAGCAAGGATCTTTCAGAGCTCGACGAAGCGCCACATCCGATGAACGCCACGAACAACAACGAAGGGAGGTGATCAAGATGGTCGAACACCGATATGAGCCGCTGCCGCGAATCACAGAACCGCTCGTCCGTGACAACGGAGTGTTGCGGCCCGCCACGTGGGAGGAGGCGCTCAGTCGCGCCGCCGAAGGCTTCGCGGCGGCGCGCGATACCCACGGGCCGAACTCCATCGGCGTGTTCTCGTGCTCGAAGAGCACCAACGAGATGAACTACGTCGCTCAGAAGTTTGCCCGCGTCGCGATCGGCACGAACAACATCGACTCCTGCAACCGCACTTGACATGCTCCTTCCGTGGTCGGTCTGGCCACAGTCTTCGGAGCCGGCGGCGGCACGTCGTCGTATCAAGAGATCGAGAACACAGACGTCATCGTCCTGTGGGGTTCGAACGCGCGTGCATCCCACCCCATCTTCTTCCATCACGTCCTCAAAGGCGTTCACAACGGAGCCAAGTTGTTCGTAGTCGACCCGCGTCGTACCGCATCAGCCGAATGGGCCGACCTCTGGCTTGGCAACAACGTCGGCACCGATGTCGCGCTCAGCAACACGATCGCTCGCGAGATCATCCATGCCGGGTTGGCCAACACCGACTTCATCTCCCGGGCGACGTCGGGTTACACCGAGTACGCAGCATCCGTGGAGAATTGGACCCTGGAGCGCGGCAGCGCGGTCACGGGTGTGCCCGCCGAAGCAATCGCCGAGCTCGCCCACAGCTTCGCCACCGCGGGCACGGCACAGCTGTGTTGGACACTCGGCATCACCGAGCATCACAACGGCTCCGACAACGTACTGGCACTCATCAACCTCGCCCTGCTCTGCGGCCAAGTCGGCCGTTGGGGAGCCGGGCTCAATCCGTTGCGCGGCCAGAACAACGTGCAGGGCGGCGGCGACATGGGGGCCCTCCCCAACCGCCTCACCGGGTTCCAAGACATGGCCGAGCCCGACGTTCGCGCCAAGTTCGAGGCCGCCTGGGGAGTGGCCATCCAACCCGAGCCGGGGTGGCACCTCACCCAGATGTTCGAAGCGATGGAGCGTGGCGAGCTCCGTGCCGTGTATGCCATCGGCGAGAACCCTGCGCAGAGTGAAGCCGACAGAGAGCACGCGGTGCACCTGCTGCAGAGCCTCGATCACCTGGTCGTACAAGACATCTTCCTCACCAAGACGGCCCAGCTCGCCCACGTCGTGCTGCCGGGCTCCGCGTCTTGGTGCGAGAGCGAAGGCACGGTCACCAACAGCGAGCGCCGAGTGCAGCGTTGCCGAAAGGCGCTCGATCCGCCTGGCAACGCCCGCGACGACACCGAGATCATCCTCGACATCTGCCGGCGACTCGGCAAGGAGTTCCACTACGGCGAGGGGTCCAGGCAGGTCGCCGAGTCGATCTGGAACGAGATCCGTTCGCTGTCGCCCATGTTCGCCGGCATGAGCTATCAGCGCATCGAGGAGCTCGGTGGCATCCAGTGGCCGTGCCCCAGCGAGACCGAGCTCGAGCCCTCCTATCTGCACGGACGGTTGTGGGCCGACGACCCTGCCGACCGTGGGAGACTCGCCCCGTTCAGCGTGGTCGTCGACGATCCGCCTGTCGACGAGCTCAGCGGCGAGTTCCCGCTTCGGCTGACGACTGGCCGCCGGCTCGACAGCTACAACACCGGTGTTCAGTCCGGCGGCTTCCGCAGTCCGCTGCGGTGGGGCGAATCGATCGACATCTCGCCGGAGGACGCGTCGCAGTACGGGTTCGTCGACGGCGAGACCGTCGCCATCACGTCGCGACGCGGATCGATCCTCGCGCCGGTCCGAACCGATCCATCGCTGCGTCCGGGCCTGGTGTTCATGAGCTTCCACTTCCCCGAAGAGGTCGACACCAACATCCTCACCATCGAGGCGAACGATCCGAAGTCGGGAACTGCCGAGTTCAAGGCGACTGCGGTGCGCCTCGACAAGGTCCCCGCGGCGGAGCCGGCATGGACCTGAAGATCGGCACGGATCAGCCGACCGCCGACGAACGCGCCGCCGTCGACGCGTTGCTCGGAGAGCCTGAGTCCTCCTGGCGCGGCGCGGAACGCAACGCCCCTGATCATCATGTAGCGCACGGCTCGGGCACACGCGTTCATCGCCACGAGTTGTTGCCCGCGCTGCACGCCGTCAACGATCGCGTCGGCTGGATCAGCCCGGGTGCCGTCAACTACATCGCTGTCCGACTCGACGTTGCTCCCGCCGAGATCTACGGCGTTGCCACGTTCTACGGGTCGTTCTCGACGACCGAGCGGCTCGGCCGGCAACTGCACGTCTGCGTCGACCTGGCATGCCAGATCGCCGGCGTGACCGCTGCTGATGTGCACCGGATGGGAGGTCACCCATCACCGTGCCTCGGTCTGTGCGAGCGAGCACCGGCTCAGATGGTGGTCGAACCCGGAGTTGCTCCACGCAAGTACGTCATCCCCGACCCGCCAGTCGTCGCCGCGATCCCTCAGGCCGGTGATCCATCCCTCGTGCTGCTGGCGCGCATCGGTGTCGTCGACCCGGAGAGCCTCGACTCGTATCGCGCTCTCGGCGGCTACACCGCGTTGACCAAGGCGATCGAGATGGGCGCGGCAGCAGTCATCGAGCACGTCAGCACAGCGCGTCTGACTGGTCGTGGCGGCGCTGCTTTCCCTGCCGGGCGCAAGTGGTCGGCGGTCGCGTCGCAGCCTGAGGCGACGCACCACCTGGTCTGCAACGGCGACGAGAGCGAGCCGGGCACCTTCAAGGACCGAGTCATCATGGAGGGCGATCCGTTCGCCCTGATCGAGGCGATCACGATCGCCGCGTTCGCAACCGGTTGCCGACGGGGCTGGATCTACCTACGGGGCGAGTATCCGCTGGCTCGCGAACGGCTGACCAACGCAATCGCGCAGGCGCAGGCGGCCGGCCTCCTCGGCGGCAACATCGCGGGTGCCGGATTCGACTTCGATCTGCAGGTGTTCTTGGGCGCCGGTGCCTACATCTGTGGTGAGGAGACAGCGATCTTCAACTCGATCGAAGGGTTCCGCGGGGAGCCGCGCAACAAGCCGCCGTTCCCGGTCGAGGTCGGTCTGTTCGGAAAGCCAACGCTGGTCAACAACGTCGAGACGTTGGTCAACGTGCTGCCGATCGTGCTCGATGGAGGTGCGGCCTACGCGACAGTCGGCGAGGGTTCGTCGACCGGCACGAAGCTGTTCTGCCTCTCGGGCGCCGTGGCCCGGCCGGGAACGTACGAGGCCCCGTTCGGAATCACGCTGCGCCAATTGATCGAGCTCGCCGGTGGCGTTCCTGCTGGTCGCACATTGCGCGCCGTGTTGATCGGCGGCGCGGCGGGATCGTTCGCCACGCCCGACGATCTCGATGTGCCGCTGACCACGGAGGGCACCCGTGCCGCCGGACTGTCGCTCGGCTCGGGTGTGGTGATGGTGCTCGACGAAACGGTCGATCTCGTCGCGTTCGTGCGGCGAATCGCCGCTTTCTTCCGCGACGAGTCGTGCGGTCAATGCGTGCCGTGCAGGGTTGGCACGGTTCGCCAAGAAGAGGTGCTGGTGCGTCTCGAATCGGGGCGCAACCTCGCCGGCGATCGCCAACTGCTCGCCGACATCGGGCAAGTCATGCGCGACGCCTCGATCTGCGCTCTCGGTCAGACCGCTCCCATCGCCATCGAATCGGCACTCACCAAGTTGGGCGTGCTGTCGTGAACGACGTGGTCGTCAACCTGCCGCGCAAACTCGTCGAGCTCACCATCGACGGCGAGGCCGTGCAAGTCGTCGAAGGCACAACGCTGCTGCATGCGTGCCGAGGCAGCGACTCCGGCGAGATCCCGACGCTTTGCTACGGCGACACCCTCACCCCGAAAAACGCGTGCCGCGTGTGCGTGGTCGAAGTCGAGGGATCGCGCACACTCGTTCCGTCGTGCTCGCGCAAGGCCGAGGCCGGGATGGTCGTGCACACCGACAACGAGCGAGTGCGCACCAGCCGGCGCATGGTGCTCGAGTTCCTCGGTTCCACCACCGACCTGTCGGTGGCGCCGAACGTCGATCGATGGAACCGCGACTACGGTGTCGATGTCGAGCGTCACGGCGCCGAGCGTCGAACGTGGCAACAGCCGGTGAAGCAAGACAACGCGCTGTACGTACGCGACTACGAGAAGTGCATCCTTTGCTACAAGTGCGTCGATGCGTGCGGCGATCAATGGCAGAACACCTTCGCCATCGCCGTTGGCGGCCGCGGCTTCGACTCCCACATCACGACGGAGTTCGACGTGACGTTGCCCGACTCGGCCTGCGTGTACTGCGGTAACTGCATCGCCGTCTGCCCGACCGGGGCATTGATGTTCACCAGTGAACACGAGATGCGTGCTGCCGGAACCTGGGACGAGTCTGCGCAGACCGAGACCGACACGATCTGTCCGTACTGCGGAGTCGGGTGCGAGGTCACCTTGCACGTGCAGGACAACACCATCGTCAAGGTCAGCAGCCCGAGCGATCACTCGGTGACGCACGGCAACCTGTGCATCAAGGGCCGGTTCGGATTCCAACACGTCCAAAATCGCGGCGAGCCTTAGCAATCATCGCCGCGCTGCGCGCGGTGTTGACCACACGTGTTCGAGCGGTTTCTCGCTCGCATCCGGTCAACATGCGTCATGCCTGCAAGACGACATTTCGAAATACCCCCTTGCGCAAACCATGTGTGATAGTGAAGAATGACGTCTGTGTAATTACAGGGGCGTCATAACGCTCCTCCGAGAGGGCCCTTACGGCAGGGGAGGCCATCGAATGCAGGATCAGATCGACACAGACGGACGCAGTTGGCAAGACGAGGCCAACTGCTTGGGGGTCGACCCCGACTTGTTCTTCCCCGAGCACGCGGCGCGTCAACTCGCGAAGCGAAGGAAGTGTGCCGGGGTTGCGTGGTGCGGCTCGACTGCCTGGAATACGCATTGGTGAACGGCGAGAAGTTCGGCATCTGGGGCGGATTGTCCGAACGCGAGCGCCGTCGCTTGCGTCGCCAACGAGCGCAAGCGGGTCGGCGTACATCTGCTTGACCGCCACGCCGCTCACGCCGCTCGCGTCGAGCGGTGGTAGCGTGACCACATGTTCGCAGGTTTCTTCGATTCCCCGACCGAGGTCATCATCGTCCTCGTGGTCGTCCTCGTGCTGTTCGGTGGCGCTCAACTGCCGAAGCTCGCCAAGAACCTCGGCCGTGCTCAGAAGGAGTTCAAAGAGGGCTTGGCAGAGGGACAAAAGGCCAGCGAGGCAAAGGCTTCCGACAAGGCAGCCGACGACGCGAAGAGCTGACCCGGCTCTGAAGCGACGCTCGACGCCGGTGGCAGCGCGCCCCGGCGTCGTTTCGCGTCAGCTCGTCTTCAGTTGCTGGTGATCCGGCGGCGCTTCAAGATGCGGCGGCGCTCACGCTCGCTACATCCGCCCCACACGCCGTGTTCGATGCGTTCCTCGAGTGCATAGTCGAGGCACTGCGCGGCAACCGGGCAGTCGATGCAGATCTTGCGAGCCCGGTCCACTCCGACGCCGTCGCTGGGGAAGAACACCGCCGGCGGGTAGTTCCGGCAGTTCCCGTCGGCCATCCACGCCGTGACGGTGTCGACCTCGGTTGGGTTGTCGAATCGGTGCATCGTGTCTCCTTCGTCGACCGCGACGCTTCGCAGTCTGGTGGTGCGCCCGACAAAGCCCCCAGAGAGGTTGGCTCCGGGTGGCCGCACCACTTCGCTTTGTTAGGTATAGACGCCTGGCGAAGTGGTTTGGTTCCCGTTCAGCTCAATTTTATACCACGAGACGTTCCCCATTGCCAGGCGACATCTCCAGGCGCCATGGCCAGGCACCTCGGCCGGTACACTCCAGCAGCCGAATTGGCGCAGGAGGAACCCCATGACCGACATCGTCAACGAGCAGCCGAGAGCTCACGTGCGCATCGTGTACCTCGGCCCGGTGTCGCCACATTGGGAGCTGTACAGCGATTACGGCGATCGAACGGTGCTCGAGGAGTTCCGTACCCGCGTCATGGCACGTCTCGTGCTACTTCCTCGCGACGATCCGCAGTTCCGGCGCAACCGCGAGCGCATCGTTCGCGACGCTGAGCGCGAGCGAATCTCCCTGGAATGGGATCTCGGAATTCCTGAGGGCGACTGAACGGGAGACGCGATGTCGGGCCGTCTGCTCAACCGCGAACTGAGCTGGCTCGACTTCAATCGGCGCGTGCTCGCTCTGGCGTACGAGCCGGGCATTCCGTTGCTCGAACGGATCAAGTTCGTGGCGATCAGCTCGTCGAACCTCGACGAGTTCTTCCAGGTGCGCATCTCGGCTCTCAAAGACCAGGTCGCCGCCGGCGTCGCCGGAAGCTCCAGCGACGGCTTGTCGCCGACGCAGCAGTTGGCCGCGATTGGTCCCAACGTCGACAACTTCGTGATCGAGCAGGAGAAGGTGTTGCTCGATGTGCTCGTCCCTGAGCTGGCCGAGCGGGGATTGCGACTTGTCGGTTGGGACGACCTCCAGTCCGACGACCGGTCGTACCTCGCCGATGTCTACCAACAGCGGATCTTCCCGGTGCTCACGCCGCTGGCCGTCGATCCCGCGCATCCCTTCCCGTACATCTCCAACCTCGCACTCAGCCTGGCGGCCATGGTCAGCGACCCTGATACCGGTGATCGGCGGTTCGTCCGCGTCAAGGTGCCCACGGTCTTTCCACGCCTCATCGGGTTGCCCGACGGCGTGCGCTATCTGCCGGTGGAGCAACTCATCGCGGCTCAGTTGCACAGCTTGTTCGTCGGCATGGTCGTGGAGGAACACGCGGTGTTCCGGGTCACCCGCAACGTCGACCTCACACTCGAAGACGAAGATGCCGACGACCTGTTGGCTGCCGTCGAGATGGAGCTGCGACGTCGACGGTTCGGCCGGGCCGTGCGCCTCGAAGTGCCCACCGGGATCGGCGAAGAGATGCTGGAGCTGCTGCTCCGCGAGCTGGATCTCGGCCCCCGTGACGTCACCGCTCACCGCGCTCCACTCGATCTCACCTGCCTGTGGCAGCTTCATGCGCACGATCGGCCCGATCTGAAGGACCGCCCGTGGCCACCGGTCACGGCAGGGCGGATCGCCGCAGCGGAGGAAAACGACCGCAGCACCTTCTCGGTGATCCGCGAGCGGCCTCTGATGGTCCATCATCCCTACGAGAGCTTCGCCAGCAGCTCGGAGTCGTTCATCGCTCAGGCCGCCGACGATCCTCGGGTGCAGAGCATCAAGATGACCCTGTATCGCGCCGGTGGCGACAGTCCGATTGCTCGCAGCCTGATGCGGGCCGCCGAGCGTGGCGTGCAGGTCGCCGTTCTCGTCGAACTGAAGGCGAGGTTCGACGAAGCAACCAATGTGACGTGGGCCAAGGCCCTCGAGCGTGCCGGCGTTCACGTTGTCTACGGCTTCGTCGGTTTGAAGACCCATGCCAAGTGCGTCTTGGTGGTTCGTGCCGACGAGGACGGCCTGCGTCGCTACTGCCACATCGGCACCGGCAACTACAACTCGCGTACTGCCCGGCTGTACGAAGACGTCGGGATCCTCACCTGCGATCCCGCCGTCGGCGACGACGTCGCCCAGTTGTTCAACCACCTCACCGGCTACAGCCGCGCCCACGACTACGTGTCGTTGCTCGTCGCGCCGCGCGACATGCGCGGCCAGCTCATCGATCTCATCGAGCACGAAGCGACGCTCGGTAGCGAAGGTCGGATAGCGGCCAAGCTGAACTCGCTCGGCGACCCGGATCTCGTCGAGGCGCTCTACGAGGCCAGTCAGGCCGGCGTGCAGATCGACCTCGCGGTGCGCGGCATCTGCTGCCTTCGCGCGGGTGTTCCCGGGCTCAGCGACAACATTCGTGTCCGCTCGATCCTCGGTCGTTATCTCGAGCACTCGCGGATCATCCGCTTCGGCCATGGCGACAATGGCGCACCACTCTTCCTCATCGGCTCCGCCGACTGGATGCCGCGAAACCTCGATCGTCGAATCGAGGTGCTGGTACCGGTGTCCCATCCGAAGCACCAAGACTGGCTCGACCGCGTTTTCGAGTTCGATTTCGCCGACGACACCGTGCGCTGGGAGATGGAGGCGGAGGGTTCCTGGCAGCGCCGTGGCCCGGAGCAGTTCAGTGAAGGCGACACCCAGGAGCGCTTCTACCAATGGGTTGCCGACCGGCAGAAGCGGTGATTCGCCCAGCGTTGGCCCGCCGTTCACCTGGTGTTCACCTCCGTTCAGGATTGCGACACCTGCGATCTCTACTCTCGCAATCGGTTGTTCCATCCGGTCAAGGAGTTCGCAAGCTTGAGCCTCAATCGTCGTGCTAGCGGCTGCAGCCGTGTTGACCTGGGCCGTCGTGACAGCACCGCAACGGCGGTGCTCCGCAGGCCCACCCAACGCATGGCGGATCGTTCCTCGTTTCCAACTACCGTTCGCAGCGATGGCTCCACGAATCTCACGGATCAGTTCGTGACGACCGATCAGGACCCGAGCGTCGCCACGGCCATCAGCGACCCCGCCGCCACGCCCGATGTCTTCACAACCGACGACCTGTCGGTGTACTACGGCGCCTTTCGCGCAGTGCGCGACGTCGACTTGCGGATCCGCCAGAACGAGATCACAGCCTTCATCGGCCCCTCCGGTTGCGGCAAATCGACGGTTCTGCGGTGCTTCAACCGGATGAACGACCTGATAGCCGGCGCACGAGTCGAGGGAACGATCCGCTACCGAGGGGTCGACCTGTACGACCAGGCCGTCAGTGCCGTCGAGGTGCGCCGCCGGGTGGGCATGGTCTTCCAGAAGCCGAACCCGTTCCCCAAGAGCATCTACGACAACGTCGCCTACGGCCCGCGGGTGTCGGGCTCGAGGAACAGACGTCAGCTCGACGTCATCGTCGAGAGCTCCCTGCGAGACGCAGCGCTGTGGGATGAGGTGAAGGACCGCCTGAAGGCGTCTGCCCTCAGCCTGTCGGGTGGCCAGCAGCAACGGTTGTGCATCGCCCGAGCGATCGCCGTCAAGCCGGACGTGATCTTGATGGACGAACCGTGCTCCGCCCTCGATCCGATCGCGACCTCGCGGATCGAAGACCTGATGCAGGCCATCAAGCAGGACTACACGATCTTGATCGTCACCCACAACATGCAGCAGGCGGCACGAGTCAGCGACCGAGTGGCGTTCTTCACCACCGAAGTCAGCGAGGTTGGTGATCGCCGCACTGGGGTCATGGTCGAGTTCGGGCGCACGGCCAAGATCTATTCGAACCCATCGGACAAGCGCACCGAGCAATATGTCACCGGGAGGTTCGGCTGATGGATGAGCTGCGCAAGGGTTTTCACAACGATCTCGACGAAGCGCGCGCCGAACTCGTGCGCCTGGCAGCCTCGGTGACCGAAGCCATCCCGCGGGCCACGGCGGTGTTGTTGGACGGCGACCTGGAGGGTGCCGACTACATCATCCAGGGCGACGACGAGATCGACGCGCGATCGCTCGACCTGGAGGAGCGCTGCTATCGGATCCTCGCTCTGCAGGCTCCCGTGGCCAGCGATCTCCGTCAAGTGGTAGCTCTCCTGAAGATGATCGCCGACGTCGAACGGTCCGCTGATCTGGTCTGCAACATCTGCAAGGCGGCTCGTCGCATCTACGGCCACGACCTCGACCCGAAGCTGCGCGGCATCATCTCCAGAATGGGCGAGCAGGCCCAGCAGTTGTACACAGCGGCGATCGAGTCGTTCGTCGAGAACGACGCCGCCAAGGCGGCCGCGATCGACGATATGGACTCCTATCTCGACGCGTTGCAGAAGCAGTTCGTGCAGGCGATCTTCGAGAGCCATGCTGCAGGGCGCATCGACCTGCAGGTGGCTGTGCAGCTTGCAGTCGTCGCCCGCTTCTACGAGCGGATCGGCGACCACGCGGTCAACGTGGGCGAGCGTGTGCGGTTCGTCATCACCGGATGGCTGCCGGAGCACCACGGCGCCCAGCGCTTCAGGCTCCGCACGGACGACACCGGTGAGCTGCCGCGGGTCGGCACCGTCCAGGACGGTGATGGCACGCCGTGATGACGTTCCGTCGGCGCCGAGCCGCCGTCGTTTCCGACCCGGAACGTGACGAGGCACGCCAACAGATCGCCCGACTGCAAGCCGAGATCCTTCGTCTTCGGCGTGCGCTCGACGGCTTGCCGATCGGAGTGGTGCTGGCCGATCGAGGCGGTGAGACCCTGGTCGAGAACGTAGCGGCCAGGACCTATCACGGTCATGCGGCGGTGCTCGTGAACGAAGCTGTCGAGCGTCACCTCCGTCGTGCCATCAATGGTGTTGCCAGTGGACAGAACGTCGAGTTCATCGGCCCGCCGCGAACGGTCTTGGCCGTTCACGCGATTCCGCTCGAGGACGGAGGCGCGCTGGTGACCGTCGACGACGTCAGCGAGCGCGCCCGTCTCGATGCCATCCGCACCGACTTCGTGGCGAACATCAGCCACGAGTTGAAGACGCCGGTCGGTGCGCTCGCTGTGCTGGCGGAGGCGTTGGCAGAGATCGACGATCCTGCCGCCACGCGGCGACTCGCCGACAAGATGGTCGGCGAAGCACATCGCGCGGCGCGCACGATCGACGATCTGCTGGAGTTGTCGCGGACCGAGTTGGGCGGAGCGGCAGCCAAAGATCTCGTGTCTGTTTCCCAGGTCATCGACGATGCCGTAGAGCGTGCCCGGGCGGCCGCCGAACAGCACTCGATCAGCGTGAACGTCGACAACGGAGCGGGCGATCTGCACGTCGTCGGCAGCCACCGGCAACTGGTTTCGGCGGTCGCCAACCTGTTGGAGAACGCCGTCAAGTACAGCGACAGCGGATCGTCAGTGCTTATCGAGTCGCATCGCGACAACGGCTGCATCGAGATCGTCGTCACCGACACCGGGGTGGGCATTCCCCCTCGCGACATAGACCGAATCTTCGAGCGCTTCTATCGCGTCGACCGTGCCCGCAGCCGCGACACCGGCGGTACCGGGCTCGGCCTGTCGATCGTGCGTCACGTCGCCACCAACCACTCCGGCGAGGTCACTGTGCAATCACACGAGGGAGAAGGGTCGGTGTTCACCATGCGTCTGCCAGCAGGGGAGTCATGACACCTCAACCGGTTGTTCTCGTCGTCGAGGACGAGCCCAGCTTCGTCGAGGCCCTCACCATCGGGCTCACCCGCGAGGGCTTCCGGGTCGTCGCTGTGACCGACGGGTTCGAAGCGGTGCAGCGTTTCGATGACGTGCAGCCCGACATCGTGCTGCTCGATGTCATGCTGCCCAGGCTGAGCGGCATCGACGTGTGCCGCCAGTTGCGCAAGCGCAGCCATGTTCCGATCATCATGGTCACCGCCAAAGGAGCGGAGATCGACACCGTCGTCGGTCTCGAGGTCGGCGCCGACGACTACATCACCAAGCCCTACCGCATGCGTGAAGTCGTGGCCCGGATGCGTGCCGTTCTCAGGCGAGCCCCCGCCGACTCCAACTCGGCGTCCGAGTTGTCGCCTGGTTCGCTCGCCGTCGGCGACGTCGTGCTGGATCCCGACGAGCATCGAGTCACCATCGACGGTTCTGAGGTGTCGCTGCCACTCAAGGAGTTCGAACTGCTGCACCTGCTGCTCGCCAACGCCGGCCGCGTGTTGCCTCGTGAGACGCTGATCGACCGTGTGTGGGGCAGCGACTACGTGGGCGACACCAAGACGCTCGACGTGCACATCAAGCGGTTGCGTGCCAAGGTCGAGCCGAACCCGACCATCCCGACGCGCATCATCACGTACCGCGGCCTCGGCTACAAGTTCGATCGATCGAAGGACTCGTAGCCTTCCCGGCGGCGGACACCGGGTCGACCTCGGAGGGGTCGTACCATGCCACCGTGTCCAGTGTCCGGCGACCTCCCGTACCGCGTAGACCGCCGCCACCGTTCGTGTCGCCGTTCCGCCGTCTTGCTCGCACTCACGCGCTGATGACTGCCGGCGATGTGGCGATGGTGGTCTCGCTCGCAGGGTCGTTGTTCTTCTCGATCAGCCCCGACGCAGCGCGCAGCAAGGTATTGCTCTACCTGCTCGTCAGTTTCGCGCCCTTCGCCGTCGTGGCTCCGTTCATCGGCCCTTTCATCGATCGGGCAACCGGCGGGCGGCGGCTGGTCATCCAGCTCACGGCCGTCGGCCGAGCGTTGCTGTTCGTCACCATGATCTTCCATCTCGACGACCTGTTGTTGTTCCCGCTGTCGTTCGGAGTGATGGTTCTGCAGAAGACCTACAGCGTTTCCCGCTCGGCGCTGATCCCGCACGTCGTCAACAACAAGACCGAGTTGGTCGAGGCGAACTCCAAGCTCGGCTTGATCTCCGGGGCCATCGGCGCCTTGGCCGCTGCCCCGGCAGGCGCACTGGCAGCCATCTCACCGAAACTGTCGTTGCTGTTCGGGGTGGCGATGTTCGGCGCCGCTGTGATCTCTGCCTCGAGCCTGCCCCGCGGTGCTGTGTCGCCGGCCGCCCGGTTGGCAGAGCCGCCGGAGCTGCAGAAGGACACGCTTCGTTCGGCAGCGGTGGCGATGAGCCTGATCCGTGCCGTCATCGGCTTCTTGTTCTTCGAGTTGCTCTTCTGGCTCCGCGAGAACAGCTACAGCAACCTGTGGATCGGGTTGGTGATCGGCGCGTCGACATTCGGCCTGATGCTCGGCAATGGTCTCGCGGCACCTCTGCGCGGTCGACTGCGTGAGGAGTTGATGCTGACGGCCGCCGTCATCATGATCGCGGTCGGCGGGATCGGCGCCGCAGCCCTCGGAGGTGTGGGCGCGGCGATCGCGCTGGCAGGAATCGCCAACCTTGCATCCGGGATCGGGCGAATGGCGTTCGATTCGATCGTGCAGCGCGATGCGCCGGGCGCCAACCAGGGTCAATCGTTCGCCAGGTTCGAGACCCGCTTCCAGCTGTCGTGGGCGGTCGCAGGCGTCATTCCGGTGCTGTTCACGTTCCCTGGTCGGGCTGCCTTCCTGACCGTTGGCTTGATCGGCGTGTTGGCAGGCGTCTTCTACATCCAGTCGTCGAGGCTGCGGTCGCGTGGCGGGGCGCGGGCGCGGGCGCGGCCTAGTCGCCGGGCAGCTCGAGGCGGGCGACCCACAAGCCCGGCGCGTCGATCTCGGCCGGGGTCGGTAGGGCGTTCGGACGGGCGAGAAGGGCGCTGAGCCGGGCCTCGCCAACCCGATCGACGACGCCGCCGACGAAGTTCTTGCCACGCTGAACCTGCTCGTGAGTGAGCCGCAGACCGAGCAGACGCTCGATGTACACGTCGCCGGCGCTGTGGTCGACGCGACGTCGCCTCACTGCCTCGGCGATGCGCAGTGCGTCGCCTCCGATGACCCGCACCGAGACGCCATCGACCATGAAGTCGACATAACCGATCACCGCAGCCGCGGCAGCGTCGAGCGACGGCTCGAGCTCGCGTTGCTCGGGCGATTGCACGGCGCCGAGCAAAATGGCCGGGTCGCTGAAAGCCTGCTGCATCGCTTGTAACGGATCGGCGGAGTCATCGGTGTCGAGCGACGAGAGCTTGTCGGCAATGGCGTCTGGGTCGGGTCGGAAGGCGCCGACGTGGCGGCGCACGAGCGAGGCGAAATCTTCGCGTAGCGACGTGATCGAGAACAGGGCGTGGCCGGTGAGCTCTTGAGCCAGCACCCACATGCGCATCTCGTCGGCAGAGATGCTCCATTCCTCCGCGAACCGATCGATGTTGCCGGGCAGAACCGTGATGCTGGCGTCGCTCCGTGGGATGGGGAGGTCGTACTGGCCAAACGCGTGAGTAGCCATGCGACCGACCATCGAGCCGACGGCCATTCCCATCATCGATGGGGCCATCATCTTGCTGAGGTTTGCCATCATCGACATCAACGGATCGGCGTTGAGGTCGACGTCGGCTTCCGGCGGAGCGGCGGGCTGGCCGAGCGAGGTGGCCAGTTCGGTGAAGAGGGGGCGGTAGGCCTCGAGCGTGCGCTGCGCCCAGGCTCCGGCGGTGACCGGACTGACCTCCGGCGAGGGGCCGCCGAAGCCGGTGAGATCGCGGACGTGCAACTCGGCGATCTGAGCCAACTCACCGAGCTTGATGCGCACGGTCGGGTCGATGTTCGCCTCCCCCGCGCCACCCGTGGCGGCCAGCCCCGCGAACTGCCGCGCCGCATCCCAGTTGAGCGGACCCTGACCAGCGAGCGCTCGGGCCAGGTCTCCGAACATCGGAAGGTTCTCGAACGGGTTCTCGGACTCCGGTCCGTCAGCCATGATCGCGAGCCTACGGCCTGCGTCGGCGGTAGCGTCCGTCGTCATGACTGTCGCGGCGACCACGACTTCCGTGTGGATCAGCGATGGCTCCGATGGTCTCGGCCGGCGGGTGTTGGATCGCCTCCAGGCAAGTATGCAGCTCACGGAGGCCGACCTCGATCACAGCGACGTCCTGGTCTGGCTGGCCTCTGCCGACGCCGACGCACGGGCCCGCCGCCGGCAGAGCGCCACCGAGGGGTTCACCAACGCTCTTCTCGGGGCTCATCACGCAAGACATCTGGTACTGGTCTCTTCGGCGATGGTCTATGGAGCGTGGGCCAACAATCCGGTGCCGATCACCGAGGAGGCGGTCCTGCGACCCGACGTGGAGTTCGTCTATGCCCGTCAACTCGGCGCTGTGGAGCAACTCGCCGACGAATGGCGTCTCGCCGCGCCCGGGCGAACTGTCACCGTGCTTCGTCCCGCCGTTGCCATGGCCGCCGACGGCACGAGCGGGCTCGCCGCAGCGCTGGCCGCCGGCATGGGTCAGCGGTTCGGTGAGGACGATCCTCCAGCACAGTTCCTCCACATCGACGATCTCGCGTCGGCCGTGCTCGTCGCCGTCGAGCAACAACTCGACGGCGTCTACAACGTCGCGCCCGACGGCTGGGTTGCCGGCGAGCGCGTTCGTGCACTCGCCGGTGCCGTGCCGCGACTCAAACTGCCAGAACGGCTCACCGAGGTCATCGGCAACCTTCGTTGGCGATTCCAGCGCGGCCCGATCCCGCCGGGGTTGCGCAGCTACACGCGCTGGTCGTGGCTAGTCGCCAACGACCGATTGAAGGCCGAGGGTTGGGTGCCGACTGTCACCAACGAGCAGGCGTACGTCGAGGGAACCGAAGCGAAGTGGTGGACCATGGTGAGCCCGAAGCGCAGGCAAGAAGTCGCCCTCGGTGGGCTTGCTGCACTTCTCGTTGCGGTCGGCTTCATCGTGTGGCGGGCAGTACGTCGAGCACAACGCAGGCGTAGCGCTCGCTGACAACCGCCTCGTCGTTACATCGACGGTGCAGTGCCGAGCGTGACGACGACTTGCGCCGACGTCTGGTCGGAGTGCGTGACAGTGAGGGTTACGGCCTCGGTGGGGAGGTGCGCGGAGATGGCCGACTTCAACTGATCGACGCTACCGACGGCCTTCCCGTCGACAGCGGTGATGGTGTCGCCTGTAGTGAGTCCGGCCGCGGCAGCGGGGCCATTGCCATCGATCCCGTCGATGATCGGCTCGCCGTCGTCGCCCTGCACGACGTGCACCCCGAGATAGGGGTTGGTTTGTGTTCGCTTGGCAGCGGGGAGCATCGCCGCGACATTGGCCACGCTGACCAACTCGGGTCCGGAGTCGCCGTGACTGCACATGCCGACCAGCAGACCATCCGAGTTGACGACCGGGGTTCCCTCGGCCATCGACTTCGCCCACGTGTCGAGCGTGAGACGGCCGGAAGCGTCGATGCGTACGTTGGCGGAGATCGGCAGGGCTGCGAGCACGGTGACCACATCGCCTTCTGCTGCGGCGGGACCGATCCCGTAGGAATTGGTGAGTGTTGCCGCGTCGGCCGACAGAACCGCCAGGCCGACCTCACGATCGACCATCAGAACAGTGGCGTCGTGCTCTTGCCCGTCGGCGCCGGCGATGGTGATGGTGCTACGACCTTCGACAGCGCGCGCCGTGGTGATGACCAGTGAGTTGCCAACCCCAACCGCCACAGGCACGGGATCGAACTCATCGGTGCGTAGGGTGATGGTGGTCGTCGGCACGGCGACCGAGGTCGACGGGGCCGACTGGGATACCGGTGTGGAGACCGGAACAACGCTGACGGCAGTGGTCGTGGGCAGGAGCGCACTGACCGACGTTGCCACCAAGGTGTCGGGGCGGGCCGTGACGATCGTTGCCGTGCGGTCGTTGGCAGTGCTGGTGACGACGGTCGGTGAGGCGATGCCGCCTCGTCCTGCCGACGGCAACATCGCCCACAGCACAGCGAGGGAGAGCAAACCACCGATCGCCCCGGTCGTGATCAGGAGGCCTCGGCCGATGGCCAACGGAGGCTCGGTGTGGGTCCACATAGCTCGGCCCATCTCCGAAGGATGTCGCCAAGGACGCTCGTGCGGGGGCAGCGGCGCCGGAGGGTACGCGCCGGAACCCGCTGCATCGTCGTCAGGCAACTCACTCCGCTCCACGAGTCGGAGAGGTTACCGAGCCCGAAGTCGCCACGGGGATCGCCCCACGTCCCGGTGGCGCTTGGTGCCCGGCAAGCTACGATGGCTGGTCGTGCAACCTCCGGCTAGCGGCAACTCATGGCTCAGCCTGACAACCGATGTCCTGCCGATTGCCGCGGCATACGAGTGGGCGGTGCTGCCGCAGTGCGGCGCCGTGGTGCTCTTCAGCGGCACAGTTCGCGATCATGCCATTGGCGACGACGGCGTGCTCCGCGACCAGGTCGAGTCGTTGACCTACGAGGCGTACGAGTCGCAGGTGGTGCCGCGCTTCGAAGCCATCGACACCGAGTTGCGTCAGCGCTGGCCGGAAACCGGCCGTGTTGTGCTGATCCACAGAACCGGCAGGGTCGACCTCGGTGAGAGCTCGGTCATCGCCGTCGTCAGTGCGCCCCACAGGGCCGAGGCGTTCGAGGCGGCTCGGTTCGCCATCGACGCGCTCAAGCTCAGTGCGCCGATCTGGAAGCACGAGCTGTGGCGCGACGGCGCTGATTGGGGCCTTGCCTCGGGTGCACCGACCGACGCCGCATCGGCGACGTACGGTACGCGGGCCACGTCGTGACCTTCGTCATCGGCATCGCCGCCGTCTTGCTGCTTGTCGTCATCGGCCTCATCGCTTACACCCGCCGGCCGCGACAAGACGCTGGTCTCACCAGCTTTCGTCGGCACATCGACGCGTTGTCTCCCGAGTCGCGCCGCGAGATCCTCGATCGGGCTCGTCCCTCCAACGACGACGAGGACGATTCCGGCGACAACCACCAGGAGTCGACGGACTAGCTCATGGCTCGCGACTTGGCAATCGACCTCGGGACGGCGAACACGCTGGTCTACATGAAGGGGCGCGGCATCGTCCTCAACGAGCCGTCCGTCATCGCCTTGAACCGCCAGACCGGCGAGGTGTTGGCAACCGGTCGTGAAGCGTGGCAGATGATCGGCCGCACGCCCGGCTACATCGTCGCGGTGCGTCCTCTTCGCGGCGGAGCGATCACCGACTTCGAGATCACCGAGCGGATGATCCGCCTTCTGCTGCAGCGAGTCGGCGTCAGTCGATTCACTCGGCCGAAGGTCGTCATCTGTGTTCCTTCGGCCATCACCGAGGTGGAGCGGCGCGCCGTCACCGACGCGGCTCGGCGGGCAGGGGCCGCCGATGCCCAACTCATCGAGCAGCCGATGGCTGCCGCAATCGGCGCAGACCTGCCCATCGACGAACCGGTCGGCAACATGGTGATCGACATCGGCGGTGGAACCAGCGAGACCGCGGTCATCAGCCTCGGCGGGATCGTTGCCCTCGAGGCAGTGCGCGTCGGCAGCTTCGACATCGACGCGGCGATCCAGGCCTACGTGCGCCGCGAGCACGGCATCGCCATCGGTGAGCGCACTGCCGAAGAGGTCAAGGTGGCGATCGGTTCGGCGGATCCGACGAACGACGAGAACCAGGCAGAGGTGCGTGGTCGCGATCTGATGAGCGGTCTGCCGAAGACGGTCATCCTGACGCCCGAAGAGATCCGCTTGGCGATCGACGATGTCATCAGCAGCATCACCGCCTCGGTGGTTCGTTGTCTCTCCAAGGCACCACCGGAGCTGGCCCAAGACTTCCTCGTGCGCGGCATGTACCTGGTGGGTGGCGGTGGTCTTCTCCGTGGGCTGGCGCAACGCATCGAGCGCGAGACGCAGGTTCCGGTGAAGATGTCGACGATGCCGCTCGAGGCGGTCGTGATGGGTGCGGGCCATTGCATCGAGCACTACGACGCTCTGAAGACGATGTTCATGGGAGCCCGCCGCTAAGTGCGCATCCGAGCAGATCTCACCGAGGAGCTCGTCGAAGGTCTTGGCGAGATCCGCCGGCAGTTCAAGGTTCCAGGCGACTTCCCGGCTGCGGTGCTGCAAGCCGCCGCCGACGCTGCCAAGCGCGTACCGAACGCCCACGTCGATCGCACCGACTGGCCGTTCGTCACGCTCGACCCCTCATCGTCGACCGATCTCGACCAGGCCTTCCACATCGAGATGGTAGGTGACGATGTGATGTTGCACTACGCAATCGCCGATGTCGCCTGGTTCGTCGACGAGGGTGATGCTCTCGACGCCGAGGCCTGGTTGCGAGGAGCGACGCAGTACCTTCCCGACGGCAAGGCGGGCCTGTACCCGGCGCTTCTGGCCGAGGGCGCCGCAAGCTTGTTGCCCGACGGGCCTCGTCCAGCCATCGTGTTCCACGTGCGCGTCGATTCGAGTGGCGAGTCGAAGCTCGATGGTGCCGAGCGTTCGTTGGTGCATTCACGAGCCAAGCTCGCTTACGAAACGGTTCAACCGGCACAGCTACCTGATTCCTTTCCCGAACTGGCCCGGCGCATTGCCGCAGCCGAGGACGCTCGCGGCGCGAGTCGCATCGAACCGCTCGAGCAAGTGGTCACGGCGACCACGGGCGGCTACGAGATCTCCTTTCGGCCACGCCTCAAGTCCGAGGACGACAACGCGGCCATGTCGTTGGCTACCAACCTGGCGGTTGCCGATGCGCTGCTGGCGGCGGGAACCGGGTTGTTCAGGATCATGCCGGAGCCCGACGAGCGGGCACAGCAACGCCTGCGACACACGGCTCGAGCCCTCGGCGTCGCCTGGCCGGACGGCACGAGCCTGGCCGATTTTGCACGCTCGCTCGACGGGTCGTCGCCCAAGCCGGCGGCCTTGCTGATGGACATCCGTCGTGCCGGTGGCGGCGCCTCGTATGTGCCCTTCGCCGCCGGTCAGCGCCCGTGGCATGCGGCCATGGCTGCCACGTACGCGCACGCCACGGCACCGTTGCGTCGCCTGGCAGACCGCTACGTCGTGATGGCCGCATTGGCTGTCGCCAACGGCCGACCCGTCCCCTCACCCGTGCAGGCGGCGTTCCCCAAACTGCCGGACGTGATGAAGGTCGCCGACGACAGGGCCGGGCAGATCGAGCGAGCGGTGGTCGATCTCGCGGAGACGGCGTTGCTCAGCGGACAGGTTCAACGCACGTTCGCGGCCGTGGTCACCGATGTCGACGAACGCGGGGCGCGCATCCAACTGTGCGAGTTGCCCGTAATGTCCCGCCTCGATGCTCACCACGTCGAGCCCGGCGACGATGTACGCGTACGAGTGGTGTCGACCGACATCCCGCATCGCGAAGCAAAGCTCGAACGAGTCGCCTGAACCTCAGGCCGCGAGAGTCGATGCGCGTGATCTGCGCATGTCGACTTCGGTTCCCAACCAACTCGATATCGGGCGCATTCGGCGCTACCGAGAACATCTGGGTGCCACACTCGGTTCACCGCCGCTGCTTCGGTCCGTGGATTGGCGCCCAGATCTCGGAGCGGAGGCCAGACCTCCCGGCGCCGATCTGCCTTGGACACTTGCCTCGCCCACGTCACGTTGCTGTCTGAGCCTCAGGCCGGCGTGATCGCGTAGATGGGGCCGGTGACGGACAGTACCAGCAGCTCTCCATCCGGTGCCTCGGTGACGGCGGAGATGTTCGGCACCTCTCCGAGGATGAGCTCGCCGGCGACAGCATTGCCCTCGATCTTCAGCGCCCGCACCTGCCCGGCGCAGTAGTCGCCGTAGACGTACCAGCCGACCAACGCCGGAATTGCCGTGCCGCGGTAGCGCACTCCGCCGCTGATCGAGCATCCGGCGTCACCGTGTGCATACTCGTAGATTGGCGGGGTAGCCCCGTCGGGTGATTGGTCGTGGTTGAACCGATGGGTTGCCTCCCAGGCGCTCCACCCGAAGTTCACTCCGCGACCGGTGCCGTCGGCCGCCCAGGCCACATCGACCTCCTCCCACTTGTCCTGGCCGACGTCGGCAATCCACAAGTCGCCGGTCTGTCGATCGAAGCTGAAGCGCCACGGGTTGCGTAGACCGACCGACCAGATCTCCGGGCGCGCCCCGTCGACGCCCACAAACGGGTTGTCGGGAGGCACCGTGTAGGCGGCTGCACCGGGGTGCGGATCGATGCGCAGGATCTTGCCGAGCCACTGGCTGAGGTTCAGTGCCCTTCGCTGAGGGTCGCCCGCAGCGCCGCCGTCACCAGTGCCGATGTACAGCATCTTGTCGGGGCCGAATTGAAGCTCCCCACCGTTGTGGTTGGGATACGGCTGGTCGAAGGCGAGCACCTCGCGACGTGTCGTCGAGTCGAAGGTGCCGTCTGCCGAGATGGCGTATTCGTCGATCTCTGTGTTGCCGTTGTTGTCGGTGTAGTCGACGTAGGCCAGGGCGCTGCTCGGATCGATCGCCAGGCCGAGCAGGCCTCGCTCTCCGTCGGCACTCGTGCGGTCGGTCATGTCGAGTGCGGTTGCGCCAGGTTGGCCATCGTTCATCATCACGATGAGCCCGTCCTGCCCCACGACGTACGTCGTTGCGTCGCTCGGCCGCCACGCCGTCGACACAGGCTTGCGGAACGTGCCCAGCTCTGTGAGGTCTACCGCCGGATCGCCGGTCGGACTGCTGACGGGAGGTGCAGCCGTCGTTGCCGCGACCGTTGTCGAAGAAGCGGCGGGCGCACCTGTCGGAACCCCTGGTTGCGTGCCACCGGCAGTCGAGGTGGTCTCGCTCGCACCCGAACTTGGCGCGGAGGGAGTCGCGACTTCGGATGTGTTGAACGTGACGCCGACCGACGACGACGGGCTGCTGCTGCAGCTGCTGCCCACCACGACGAGTGCGGCGGCGATGGCACAAACCCTGGCCGACGATGAGCGCATTCCGTGCATCACTACCCCGGACCGATCCGCGCTAGACCTTCCTGCACGACCGTGACCGCCAGCGTGCCGTCACTCGTGAAGATGGCGCCGCCGGCAAGCCCTCGCCCAGCGCTGGTGGAGAGCGCCTTCTGGTCGTACAACAGCCACTCGTCGGCGCGGAACGCACGATGGAACCACATCGCATGGTCGAGGCTCGCCATTTGCATTCCGGGGCTGTCCCACGACAATCCGAAGGGCAGCACCGTGGTGTCGAGCAACGTGAGATCACTGGCATAGGTGACCACGCATGCGTGCAGCGTCGGGTCGTCGGGTAGCCGTCCGTCGGCGCGCATCCACACTCGTTGACCGTCGGCCGGGTTGTCGCGGCGGCTGAAAGGATCGCGTTCGAAGTAGCGGATGTCGATGGGACGGGGCCGATCGAACCACGGGCCCATTCGTTCCTTGTACGGCTCCATTCGTGTCTTGAAATCGGGAAGTGACTCCGGCGCCGGCATGTCGGCGGGCATGGAGATCTGATGATCTGGGCCGGGCTCGTGCCCGTGGAAGCTTGCCTGCAGGTTGAAGATCGCCCTTCCGTGTTGGATCGCCACGACGCGTCGAGTCGCGAAGCTGCGACCGTCGCGTATGCGATCGACCTCGTAGAGGATCGGCACCGTCGGGTCGCCCGGGCGCAGGAAGTACGCGTGCAGCGAGTGCACTTGCCGGCCCGGATCCTCGATGGTGCGAGTCGCGGCCACGAGGGCCTGACCGGCGACCTGGCCGCCGAAGACTCGCTGACGATTCTCGTCAGGCGATCGGCCGCGGAAGATGTTGACCTCGATCGCCTCGAGATCGAGCAACTTCACGAGATCGTCGAGAGCGGTCATCGCCTCATACTTGTCGAGCAGGGGCCGTCCGGGCGGGTCAGCACTTGCTCGCGTCGACTGGCATGAGCAAGTACAGCTCCCCGCGGGGAACCACCTGCACGCGCTGCAGCCCGACCAGTTTCAACAGGTCGGGCCGCCGCTCTGCCGGTCCATCGCCGGCGTTCTGCAAGTCGTCGAACCACGCCAGGTACGCGTGGCCGGAGCACGCCTGTTCGAGCGTCTGGGCGGCGTCGAGCGGATAGTGGCTGTTGCCTGCTCGTGGTCGCGTGAAGGCAAACAACGTCGGCTCGCGATTGGTGAACCACCACACGCGTTGGGGGTTGTCGGTGAGGACGGTGGCGTCGGCGGGCAAGCCGTCGATGACGTCGTACAGCTCCGGCGAGAACTGAGGTTTGTAACCACTTCCTCCGGGCGCGAAATCGGGGAACCGGACGGCGAGAGCGGCTCCTTGGTACACCCACCAGCCGAGCACGGCGACAGCGGCGATGGCGGCCGCCCGCGCGTGGCACAGCCGATCGCAGGCAACGGTGGCCAGGTACACGACCGGGATGAGCATCGGCGACATCACGCGTAGTTCGATGTCATTGGCGGTGAGGCGACGGGCGATGATCGGAACCACGAACGATGTCGCCGCAAAGGCGGCAATGCCGATGTCGAGGGGGATCGACTTGCGTCCGCGCAGCGCCAGTGCGGCGACGAGTGCGATGGCGGCGACGATGGCAATGCCGAATCGTTCCGTCGCCGTCGCCGACCAGCCGTCGCCGACCACGATGTGGCCGGTACCCCTCAACGCGAGGCGGATGGTTGTGCTGAGCGGCTCGCTCGCGCCGCCGGAGAACCGCGGGCCGAGCGCCTGCCCTGTCTCGACGAGGTTGCGGATCACCCAGATCGAACTGAGCGCCAGAGCGCCCGCCGAGAATGCGGCGATCCGCTTCACCGCTTGCTCACGATCCCGTTCCTGCCAGGCAACGGTGATGACCATCACACCGCCCGTCATGATGAGACCAACACCCGCGTAGCGGGTGAGAAAGCCGGCGCCGGCGAGCAGCCCGCCGATCGCTGCCGTACGTGTCGAGATCGACCGGCGCGAGAGCACGACGAGCATCGCCAACGAAACAGCGGCGTACGGCGTCTCGCTCCAAACCGTCGAAGCCATCCGCACCAAACCCTGACTGGCGCCGAAGGCCAACGCGCCGGCGACTGCCATGATCGGGCGAACGCGCCGCTGGAGCGCGCTCCACATCAAGGCTGCACCCGCGGCGATGGCGATGGCCCCGACGATCCTTGCCCACACGAGGCTGCGACCGCCCGGGGCCAGCAGTATTGGATAGAGCGGCCCGAAGACTGCGAGCGGCCTCATCGTGAAGTCCGTGATGCCTCCGCCGGCGCGGATGTGATCGGCTGCCGAGAGGTAGGTGATCGAGTCGGGGGACAGCAACGGATCGTGCCGGGTAGCGATGAAGACGAGCGTCGCCCCGATCAGCGAGGGCACGGCCACCGTCCAGCGTGCGATCTGCCAGGTCGAAGCCCGCCTGGTCGATAGACCGGTTACAGCGTCTGGCACACGCCGATTATGGTGCCCGGCGTGCCCTCCGCACCGCTCAGCGACGATTTGCGCGCCCATGCCCTTGCCGCGAAGGGTTTCATGCCGAGCGACGAAGGCGACGCGCTGTACGACGCTGCCGTGACCACTGGCTCGACCCTCGGGCTTCCAATGGTCGAGATCGGCTCGTACTGCGGCCGCTCGACCGTGTGGCTCGGCGCTGCCGCGAGGGCTTGCGGCACCGTGTTGTTTGCCGTCGATCATCACCGCGGCAGCGAAGAGAACCAAGCCGGCTGGGAGCATCATGATCCCTCGGTCGTCGACCCTCGCGTCGGCAAGATGGACACGCTGCCGATCTTCCGCGCAACGATCCATGACGCCGGGCTGGAAGACGTGGTGATCGCCGTCGTCGGGCAGTCACCAACGGTAGCTGGATGCTGGACGATGCCGCTGTCACTGGTGTTCATCGACGGCGGCCACGGCGACGAGCCGGCCCGGCTCGACTTCGAGGGTTGGTCGCCGCACGTCGCCGTCGGTGGGACGCTCGCTGTGCACGATGTGTTTCCCAACCCCGCCGATGGTGGCCGGGCCCCCTACGAGCAGATCTACCTCGGCGCGTTGGGCACCGGCCTGTTCGAGGAGATCGGGGTGACCGGCAGCTTGCGTCTCCTGCGCCGCACTGGGTGACCGTACCGGCCTCGATTGGCTAGCCGAACTTCACACCCTGGGCGAGGGGGAGGTCATTGGAGTAGTTGATGGTGTTGGTGGCCCGGCGCATGTAGGCCTTCCACGCATCGCTGCCGCTCTCCCGCCCGCCACCGGTGGCCTTCTCGCCGCCGAACGCTCCGCCGATCTCCGCGCCACTCGGCCCGATGTTGACGTTGGCGATCCCGCAGTCGCTTCCATCCGGTGCGCAGAACCGTTCGGCCTCGCGCACGTCGGTGGTGAAGATGCTGCTGGCCAAACCCTGCGGCACGCCGTTCTGCACAGCCAATGCTTCGTCGAAGTCTTCGTAGGCCATCACGTAGAGCAACGGTGCGAACGTCTCCGTGGCCACGATGTCGGTCTGTGCCGGCATCGTCACGATCGCCGGGCGAACGTAGGCAGCGTCGGGAGCCTCGTGGGCCAGCAGTCGATCGCCTCCCACCGTGACCTTGCCGCCGTCGGAACACGCCGTGTCGACGGCGGCCTGCATGCGCTCCAGCGCCTTGGCGGTGATCAACGGCCCCACCAACGTTGCGTCGTCGAGCGGACTGCCGATCGGAAGGGTCGCGTAGGCGGCCGACATGCGTTCCACGACCTCGTCGAGCCGGGACCGATGCACGATGGCCCGTCGCAGCGACGTGCAGCGCTGGCCGGCGGTTCCCGCGGCGGCGAAGGTC
The DNA here is from genome assembly GCA_963720775.1 of Ilumatobacteraceae bacterium. GTDB lineage: Bacteria > Actinomycetota > Acidimicrobiia > Acidimicrobiales > Ilumatobacteraceae > JAENVT01. The sequence goes on from CAVRGR010000005.1 coordinate 105,598, forward strand.
ATGCCGCGAACAACGAGATCGATGTCGGCGGAAGGGGCGACGATCGCCGCGTTGTTCCCTCCGAGCTCGAGGATGCTGCGTCCGAACCGGCCGGCAACGACGCCGGCCACCTGCTGGCCCATGCGTGTCGAACCCGTCGCACTCACCAGCGGAACACCGTCGTGAGCGACGAGGGCCGCGCCGACATCGGCGCCGCCGAGCAGGACCTGACTGAGATGCTCGGGAGCTCCGATTGCCGCGGCCGCCTTCGCGAACAAGGCATTGGTGGCGATGGCCGTGAGCGGTGTGAGGTCACTCGGCTTCCAGATCACCGGATTGCCGCACACCACTGCCAACGCGGCGTTCCAACTCCACACGGCCACGGGGAAGTTGAACGCGGTGATGACCGCCGTCGGGCCGAGCGGATGCCACTGCTCCATCAAGCGATGGCCCGGCCGTTCGCTGGCGATCGTCAGGCCGTGGAGCTGTCGGCTGAGACCTACGGCGAAGTCGCAGATGTCGATCATCTCCTGCACTTCGCCGAGCGCTTCGCTCTCGATCTTGCCCACCTCGATCTGCACCAGCCGGGCAAGGTCGGCCTTGTGTGTTCGCAGCTGCATCGCCAGCAGGCGGATCAGCTCACCGCGCAGCGGCGCGGGAGTCGTGCGCCATGCCTTGAACGCGGTGCCTGCTCGCTCGACCGCCTCGTCGACCGACGTGGCTCCATCCACCGCGCCGAGGGTGGCACCGGTGATCGGGCTGCGGGCCTGTTGGTTGCCGGAATCGGAGAAGGCTGGTGCTCCGCAAGCGCGGAGCGCGGCTGCGGCGAGGTCTGTGAGGGCGTGCTGCGTCGGGAGTGTCACGCCAACCATGCTGCCACGCACCCAGCCGAAAGCGGTACTGGATCATCCCTCATCGAGTGCACGAACGGAGTGGGTACCGTGTCGTGATGAGTTTCGCTCAGCAAGGGCCGCCGGCCTCGGCCAAGCAGGTTGCCTACATACAGGCCCTCATGCGCAAGGCCGGCTACGACGATTTCCGCTCGGCGCGCACCGAGTACCGCCTCACGGCTCGGCAGGCTCGCGGCAAGTTCACGAAGGCCGAGGCGTCGGTGCTGATCGACCGGCTGACGTCGACCGCCGACGACAACCCGACGCTGTCGGTGACGGAGGAACCCGACACGCTCGAGTCGGCGCAGGCACTGCTCGTTCGCGGATTCCCGGCCGACGTGCTGGCCGACGAACTACGCCGCCGCGGCTGGTCGGTGGCCGAGCCTCAGTCGTAGCACCGCGGCACGAACACGCCGTTGGCCGGTGATGCTGCGTCGATGGCGTCGGCGGCGAGGATGACCGCGGCGCCGGTGTACGCGGAGACCTCCTCGAACGGGAACCGAACTTGGGTGGGGTAGACGATGCCGGTGTAGTAGCCGCCGTCGTCGCGTCGATGCAGTCGCGTCCACTTGATGAGATCGGTTGCCGTTGCGAGGTCACCGATGGCCGCGTGGGCGATGGCGCACTCTGCCGTTTCCGATGCCGTGACCCACGACTCGTCGCTGACACAGCGGATGCCGCGCTGTTCCATGGCGAACTCGGACCAGCCGTCGGCCAGGCGAATCTTCGCCCGTTCGCCGGTGAGGCAGCCGGACAGCACGGGGTAGTACCAGTCCATGGCCCAGCGATCCTTGGGCTCGAACACACGCGGGTGATCGTTGATGAGCAGGCTCAGGCGGTCGGCTGCGGCGATCCAGTCGGGTCGCGGTTCGTTGGTGAGTGCGGCGAGGTTGGCGCCGCAGCGCAGGGCGTGGGCGATCGATGAGGACCCGGTCAGCAGCGCGTAGTCCCACGGGCGGTCGTCGGCCGTGCATGCCCACAGCACCGTGCCGTCGTCGCGACGAAGGGTGAGCACCCAGTCGAGGGCGCGCTGCACGGTTGGCCAGAGGTGGTCGACAAACGCTCGATCCCAGGTGCACAACCAGTGGTGCCACACGCCTGTGGCGATGTACGCACACACGTTGGTGTCGAGCTTCGCTTCTTCGACGGTGCCGTCAGGCAGGTAGTAGTTCCACCAACTGCCATCTTGACGTTGGATGTCGACCAACCATTCGTAGGCCCGCTCCGCGGCGGCGTGCAAGCCACCGACATCGAGCGCCATGGCGGTCTCGACATGGTTCCACGGGTCGCAATGGCCGCCGGGAAACCAGGGGATCATCCCGGTGTCGGTCTGCAACGAGGCGATCCACTGGGCGGTCTGCACGATCTCTTCGGCGGAGATCACGCCGTCGATGTCAGGCAGCCGCGACACGTGAACCACCCTTCCGGGCATACACGATGTAGCTCTTGCCGAGGAGCGGCGATGCAGCTCGCTCGACGACCTTGAGGCTTCGCGGTTGGCTGACGATCTCCCATTCAAGCAACCGCTTGTAGGAGTTCACCAGGCGATGGTCGTCGCGTCGCACGCCGACCGCGCACTTCAACCACCAGTACGGAGAGTGCAGGGCATGCGCGTGGTGGCTGCCGGTGATGGCCAGACCGGCGCTGCGCAACTTGGCCTTGAGCTCCGTAGCGGTGTAGATCCGCACGTGACCGCCGATGCTCTTCGGCGCGTGGTACTCGTCGCTGAGCATCCAGTTGATCTTCTCCGGGAACCAGGTCGGCACCGTCGCCGCGAAGGTGCCTCCCGGCTTGAGGACCCGCACGAACTCGTTGATCGCCGACGTATCAGCCTGGATGTGCTCGAGCACTTCACTGGTGATCACCCGGTCGAACGTGTTGTCGGCAAAGGGCAACGTCGTGGCATCGCCTTGCAGACCGCCGGCGAAGCGCTCCTCGGCGATCTCGCCCGTCTCGACCATCGCCGCAAACGTGGCTCGCGTGCTCCCGACCTCCTTGGCCGCGTAGTCGAGAGCAACGACGTTGGCGCCCTGGCGGGCGAGGGCGAACGCGTGACGCCCGAAGCCTGAGCCGGCGTCGAGCACGAGGTCGCCCGGCTGAACGCCGAGTCGATCAAGACGGATCGTGAGCACCTACGGCCGCCCGTTCCTGCGCAACTTGTCGACGTTCTGGGGCATGGCCAGGACCTCGCGATACTGCTCGACGGTCAGCTGGGCGCAGTGCCTCCAGCTCCAGCGCTCGACGACTCGCTGCCGGCCGGCCTCGCCGATGCGGGCTCGCAACTCGGCGTCGTCAAGACCGCGACGAATGGCCGAGGCGAGATCGTCGACGTCTCCTGCCCTGCACTGCAGCACGGTCTCGCCGTCGCGGCCTGTGACCTCGGGGAGGGCACCGCCGTCGGTGGCAACCAAGCAGATGCCCGTCGACATGGCCTCGATGGCCGGCAGGCTGAAGCCTTCGTACAGGCTCGGCACGACAGCGAGCTCGGCTTCGGCGTAGAGCTCGACGATACGCTCATCGGGCACACCACTGACGAAGTCGATGTGCGGACGCAGGCCGAGTTGATCGATCAGTTGGTTGCTCGCGCCGTCGCGTGGCTTGCCGATGATGGTGAGTGTGACGTCGCGTTCGGTGCGTAGCTTCGCCATCGCCTCGAGCAAGTAGGACAGCCCCTTGAGAGCGACATCGGCCGAAGCGGTGGTGATGAGCCGGCCGGGAGCTCGCGAGACCTTCGGCAGTGGAGTGAACAACTCGGGGTCGACGCCCACCGGAACGAGACGCATGCGATCGAGGCTGACTCCCATGTCGGCATGGATGTCTTTGATGGAGTTCTCGCTGACCACGACGATGCGCGGCAACCGACTGGCCACACGACCCTGCATCTTTACGAAGTTGTACCAACGACCGATCGAGTAGCGCTTTCGCCACGTTGTGGTGTGGGCCATCTCCAGCGCACGGTCGCGGGTGATCGGGTGATGCAGCGTGGCGATGGTGGGGATGATCTTCTCGATGCCGAGAACGCTGTACCCGAGGCACTGGTTGTCGTGAACGAGGTCGAAGTCGGATCGGCGCTTGTCGAGGGCTTGCAGGGCACGCATGCTGAAGGCGAGCGGCTCGCCGAACGTGCCGCGCAGATGGCTGAAGGCCTCGGCCCAATCGGCCTTCGTCTTCAACTCCCAATAACCGGGGAAGCGGCCCGGAAAGTGGTCGTTCCAGAGGTCGAGGCTCGGGAGCTCGTGCAGTGTGATCCGCTCGTCGAGGACCGGGTACGGCTGACCACCGAAGACTTCGACGCGGTGACCGAGGTCGACGAGCGCCTTGGTGAGGTGGCGCGTGTAGACCCCCTGCCCACCGACATGCGGTTTGCCGCGGTAGGTGAGATAGGCGATCGAGAGGGGGGCATCCGACGAGACAACCGGAGCCTTCGCCGAGGGGGCGGAAGACATAAGCCCCTCAGGCTATCCCGTGCTTGTTACCGACCAGTAAGCGTCACAGGGTTGCAACGTGGCGTGTCGTGGGTCACCCTCTCGACCCGGCTTTCGACCACTTGATGACCATCGTGCGACGCAGTTCTTGCCCCGGTTCGAGCCGGACTGCAGTGTTCATGTTGAAGGCGTCGGGCAGCGCGGTTTGTGGCTCCACGCAGGTTGCATAGGCAGGCATGTCGTACACGACCCAGTAGTCGCAGTCGCTGCTGATCGAGACCTCGAGATCGTCGATCCAGATGCGAGGTGTGCTCAACGGTTCGGAGAAGCAGTCGTCCCAGGGCGGTGGCCGAGGGGCCACGCTGCGTCCGTCTGTGATGTAGTCGTCGTCTCGGACGTACATCAGCTGGAAGCGCAGATCGACTCGCCTTGGCTTGACGAACCACGGGTGCCAACCCAACGAGCACGGCATCGCGTGTGCGTCGGCACGAACCGCGAGCGTGCACTTCAGCGAGTCGGCCGCCAACTCGATCAGCTGTTCCGCCTCGCCGCCCAACACCCAGTCGAGCCCGCACGTGAGCGCTGCGCTGCACGCGTCGTGAGCAGTCACCTCCCAGGCCTGTTCGAACCCGGTTCCGTGAATCGCGTGCGGCGCGAAGTTGATGGGCATCTCGTAGTCGACATCGTCGAACGTGAATCGACCGTTGCGGAGACGTCCGGCCCATGGGACCATCGGGAAGCTCCCCCAGCCAGTTGCCGGCAGCGCCGGGTCGGGACCGACGATCATGTCGGTTCCACCGGCGTTCAGCGTTGCGACTCGCCCGCCTGCGGCGGGACTGAGGGTGCACGAGGCTGATCCTGCTCGGAGTTCGATCACCAACCCATTCTGTACGGCAGACTCGGGCAATGCGTGGTTTGGTGCAAAGGGTGTCGCAGGCAACGGTGGCGGTCGACGACCAGATCGTCGGCGCAATCGACGAGGGGTTGTGTGTTCTCGTGGGCGTCACGCACGACGACACGGAGATGACGGCACGCAAGCTGGCCGACAAGATCTGGGGCCTTCGGGTGATCGACGACGACAACGGAGTGATGAACCGTTCCATTGCCGACAGCGGCGGCGGGGTGTTGATCGTCAGCCAGTTCACGTTGTACGGCGACACCAGTGCCGGTCGTCGCCCGAGTTGGATCAAAGCGGCGAGGCCTGAGCAAGCCGAGCCCCTCATACAAGTGCTGGTCGATCATCTGCGTTCGCTGGGCGCAGTGGTGGCCACCGGACGGTTTCGCACGGAGATGCAGGTGTCGCTGACCAACGACGGGCCTGTCACGGTTCTGTTGGAGGTGTGACCCGTCGCCCGGCCAACCACGTTCGGCCGGGAACGATCCACGAGGCGAACAACGTCAGCAGCGCGAGCAGCTCCCACGGGAGGTCGCCGAGCTGTGAGTACCAGGTGCGACCCGACGTCAAGCCGATCGTGCGAGTGATGACCTTCTGCTCGCTGACCGCGGTGCGGTCCAAAACATCACCATCGGGGGAGACGAAGGCGCTGAATCCCGTGGGCGACACCTGCACCACCCAGCGACCGTTCTCGATCGCCCGCAGACGCGATGACGCGACTTGTTGCGATTGCAAGATCGTGCCTGTGTAGCTCGATCCGTTGGTCGGATTGAGGATGAACGTTCCGCCATGACCGATCCCGTCTCGGGCACGGCTTCCGAAGAACACCTCCCAGGAGATGACGGTCGCGGCGCGAATGGTGCCGCTCTTGATCGGGAAGTCGAGGTACGCGGGACCGGTACCGGCCACGGCATCACGCGGTACGAGATTCGTCGGAGCTCCCAATGCGTGCAGCAGCCCGCGCAGCGGCATGTACTCGCCGAAGGGCACCCGATGCACCTTCTCGTATCGCGATACGACTTCTCCGTTCTGGGTGACGACCACTTGGGCGTTGATGAAGTGGTCGCCAGGTGCGTCCTCGGTGATGCCGACCGCGAACGGCGCGCCGATCCGCGATGCTTCGGCGGCAACCTCGCCGAGCTCACGACTCCCGGCGAGCTTCGGGACGTCGATGACGTTCTCCGGCCACACGACCAGATCCGCCGAGCCCGGCTCGATCGTTCGGGTGGCGTCCAGATGGCGTTCGAAGACCTCCCTCGGGTCGGAGTTGACGGCGCGTGTCCCCTGGGGTCCGCCGCCTTGCACGATCGCGATGCGCAACGATGACGGCCGAGCGACGTCGGTACCGTCCGGAGCGATCGCGACCGCGACGACAACCACGAGCACAGCGGCGAGGAGCCCAATCGCGCCATGCCATTCGCCTTTCGTCCGCCGGCCCCGCATCTGGGCCAGGCGGGGGACGAACGGCGACGGACCGGACAGGGAGAACCCGATCTGGAACACCAACCACGTCAGCAGCACCACGCCGCCGAGGCGCACCACTCCGGCGAAGGGCCCGTCGGCCTGCCCGATCGGCAGCGTCGCCAACGGCACGCCACCGAACGGGAACACGAGGCGCAATGCCTCGGCGAGCGTATGAGCAGCCGGCCTGCCGATGACTCGCCATGGCCCATGCGGTGAGACCGTTGCCGCTATGGCGTGGAACCCGGCAAATACAGCGACCGCGGCGAAGTAGCCGGGCACGGTCAGCGACCACATCCAGGCCATCCCGGGCAACATCCAAACCGCGGCAAACACAAAGCCCCGCGCCGCCCGCTTGCGGGGTGAGGCGTGTTCTCCGAGTGACGTCTCGAACAGTGCGACGCCGATGAACGCCAGTGGCCAGAACCCCCAAGGGGGAAGCGAGAGGGCGACAGCCACGCCGCCGCCGATCGCCATCGCGGCGGAAGCCGACAAGCGTGGAACACGGATCGACATCAGCGAGCGACCCTAGCCGCGACCTGCGCGCCGTGGCCGTTACGCGTTGGGGACGTAGGTGAGGTGAACCACGATTCGTTGCCTGGTGGAACCCGGCGGATTGCAGGCGAACAGCGTCGCCGTGTAGTCGGCGGTCTGATCGGCAATCCACAGCGCGTCGGGATAGACGATGTCGGTGCCGGTGACCTCATACACGAAGCGGCCGGCGTCGGTCGTCATGATCACCTGATCGCCCGGCGCGAGCTTGTCGAGGTTGCGGAACGGCTTGTCGTGGCTGACCCGATGCCCAGCGATCACCACGTTGCCCTGGCTGCCGGGCAGTGCCGTACCGGGCCAGTGCCCGGGTCCGTGGTTGAGCGTCGACAGGGTGATGCCTTCGTACATCGACTTCGTCACACCGATCTTGGGAATCTCGATGGTGCCAAGGGCAAGGAGTGGTTCAGACGCATTGTCGTCGGGTGGGCTCTCCGGGTTGGGCAAGGTGTCGGGCACGGAGATCGACGTAGAGGTCGTCGATGTCGAGGTGCTGGAAGTCGACGTAGTCGTCGTCGAACTGCTCGTCGTGGTCGAGGAGGCGGGCGTCGTCGTGGAGGTGGTGGTAGTGGTAGCGACAGCGACGCTTGCAATCGGTGCTGCGTTCGATTCGCCGCCGCACGCGGATACGAGCACGAGCCCGGCACAGGCCATCGCCACAGTACGTCGCCGCATAGCATCAGTCTGCCAGCGCCGACTAGCGATGCGTCAGCGCCCGCGCCGCTTGTCGAGCTGACCGAATGCACGCCGGGATGCCGATGCCATGGTAACTGGCACCTGCCAGGGAGATGCCGCGCGGCAGCAACTGCTCGGCTGCCGAGATTGCTGCTCCGTGATGCGGCCGATACTGCGGGAAGGCGTCGGGCCAACGGCTGACTCGCACGGACGTGGGATCGGAGTCGATGCCGAGGTGAGTTTCGAGCTCGGCGCGCGCCGCTGCGAGCAGATCGTCGTCGGAGAGGTGCAACGCCGGCAGCCCATCGCGGCCGAGAGACACCCTGAGGACGACATGATCCGGGCTCGCCCAGTGCGCCCATTTCTGCGATCCGAACGACACCGCGGTGACCAGCCGTTGCTGGGGTTTGGGGACGAGGTAGCCCGACAAGCCGTGCAACCGTGCGGGCCAGGATTCAACCGGCATCGCCAGGGTGAGCAACGCGACGCCGGCCGTCGGGATGGCCGCCAGAGTCGATGCGATGGACGGCTCGATTCCGACTAGCAGCGATGCAGCGGCGCGAGCCGGGCAGGCGAGTACCACGCCGTCGAACTGCTCGCCATGGATGCGCCACTGCTCGCCATCGGGCGCCAGTTCGGCGATCGTCCGATCGCATCGCAGATCGCCGCCGCCCGCGATCACGGCGGCCGCGACGGCCTCGACCAGCGCACCAATTCCAGCGGCTGGGGCGTAGAACACTGGGCCGCTCGGTGGCGCGGGGCGCCGCCGCCGGGCCAGCAGCACGCTGCGCGAGCGCGCCGCCAACTCGGCGAGTTGCGGAATGGCTGCAAGGCTGAAGTCGTCGGTGTCAGCTGCGTAGATGCTGCCGACAAGAGGATCGACGAGCCGTTCTTGCACCTCATCGCCAAACCTCGATCGCACGTAACTGCCGATCGAGTCGACGTGTGAGTTGCTGCGCGGGCGAAGCACCTCGGCGGCGGCGCGCATCTTGCCTCGGGGCGACAACAACTGGGACCTGGCCAAGGCGAAGACGTCGGTTGGCAGGCCGAGCAGCAGGCCTTCCGGAATGTCGTGCAGTCCGTTCCACCACACCGCCGCCCGACCGGCAGCGGGGGAGGTCAACGTATTACCGAGCGACACTGCTCGAGCGAGGTCGACGGCCCACGGGACACGAGCGAGGAAGGCGTCGGCCCCTTCATCGATGGCGGGGTGCCCGGCGAACGGGGTCGTGCGGATGACGCCGCCAACGGTGCCGCGCGCTTCGAACACCACGACCTGTGCTCCGTCGGAGACGACTGCGTGTGCAGCAGCGAGGCCGGTGATCCCCCCACCGATGACGGCGATCCGGCGACTGCTGCTCATGCTGCGCCGATGACGCGGTCGGCCAAGGCCGCCATCACGGATGCGTCGTCGTTGACGCACGACGTGCGAGCGAAGGCGAGGCCTCGCAGTGCCGCGCGGCCGGCAGCTTCGATGTCGAGGTCGTACAGCACCTCGAGGTGGTCGGCGACGAACCCGACGGCGCTCACCAGCAACGCTCGCGTCTGCCCGTCGTCGCCCAGCTCGTCGATGAGGTGGAGGAGGTCAGGTTCCAGCCAGGGATCCGCCGTGCGTCCGGCGCTCTGCCAGGCCAGCCCCCAGTTGTCGAGACCGAGCGCGTCGGCCACACACGCTGCGGTGGCCTGGACCTCGGCAGGGTAGCGGTCGCCGGACGCGAGGATCCGCTGGGGCAGCGAATGGGCGGTGAACACCACACGAGTACCAATCGGCATTTCGGCGAGCTCGGTGCGCAGCTCGCGGGAGATGAACTCGATGAACGCAGGTTCGGTTGCCCAGCTCTCCACCGGGGTCACGCTGATGTCATGCCGCGCTGCCGCAGCCGTGAGTCGATCGAGGTACTGCCCGATCGAGAAGGCTGAGTAGTGGGGTGCCAGAACCAACCCCACGATCCGGTCGCATCCCACGTTGGCCAACTCGTCGACGCCTTGCTCGATGCTCGGCAGTGCATGCTTCAGACCGAGCACGACGTGGTACCGGCCACGGGCCTTACGGTCGAGCGCTGCTTGCAAGGCGGTGCGCTGAGCTTCGGTTCGTTGCAACAGAGGAGACATGCCGCCGATCGCTTCGTAGCGTGCAGTCAAGTTGGCAAGCTGCTCGTCGGACGGTGGGTTGCCGCGCCGGATGTCGGTGTAGTACGGCAGTATCTCGGCTGCGCTCCGCGGCGTGCCATAGGCCATCAACACCACTCCGATCAGCGATTCGCTCATTGCGCCGTGCGTTCCTTGACGCGATCCACGATTGCCTGCAAGACGTCGGGATCGGCGTTGGGTGGTACACCGTGACCGAGGTTGAAGATGTGTCCGGGATGCCTGGCCGCGTCGAGTTGGCCATTGTCGTCGAGAACCGCATCGGTCGCCGCGAGCGCCACAGCCGGCCCTGCCAACACCAGCGCCGGGTCGAGGTTGCCCTGCACGACCAGATCTCCACCCAGCCGACGGCGCGCGTCACGGATCGGTGTGCGCCAATCCAACCCGAGCACCTTTGGGCCTGCTGAGTTCATCGACTCGAGCAGGTGGTCGCAGCCGACGCCGTAGTGGATGCCCGGCGCGCCGGGATGACGGACGGCTATCGCGGCGAACACAGCAGTCGAGTGGGGGAGCACGAACGTGTCGTAGTCGGCCCGGCTGAGCGCGCCGGCCCACGAGTCGAAGAGCTGGAACGCGCGGGCGCCGTGGTCGAGCTGAGCTTCGATGGAGGCCACGGCATGCTGGACGAGTCGCTCCATCAGTCGATGCCACAACGTCGGTTCGGTGTGCATCAACTGCTTCGTGTGCTCGTAGGTGCGGCTGGGTCGGCCCTCGACCAGGTAGCTGGCCACCGTGAAGGGCGCGCCCGCGAAGGCGAGCATCGGGACCGACTCGGGGAGCTCCGCGGCGAGCAGGTCGACGGTGCGGATGATGTACGGGGCATCGACCTCAGGCTCGTACGGCCTCAACCGGTTCAGGTCGGCAGCCTCGCGAAACGGTGACTCGCAGACGGGACCCGTTCCGGGCGCCACGTCGATCCCGAATCCGACGGCATGCGCCGGCACGATGATGTCGCTGTAGAGAACCGCGGCGTCGACTCCGTAACGACGCACCGGTTGGAGGGTGAGCTCTGCGGCGCGTTCCGGTTGTTTGATGGCGTCGAGGATGCTGCCCTCGCCGCGCAGGGCCCGGTATTCGGGGAGGCTGCGACCGGCCTGGCGCATGAACCACACCGGGGTGTGGGGGGCTCGACAACCGTGTGCAGCGAGAAGGAACGGCGCGCTCGACATGCTCGTGGCACGTTACAGGCACCCTGGGTGGCCCGCCTTTTCCGTGCAGAAACACATGGCCGATAACGGCCGGTAGCCTTTCGTCCATGCCGGCCTCCGGAGAGCACCACCCTGCTTTCGAGGAATACTGTGAATGCATCTTCGAGCTCGACGAAGACGACGTGATGGTGATCCAGGCTCGAATCGCCGAACGGTTGCAGGTCAGCCGGCCGGCGGTCAGCGAGATGATCCGCCGACTCGATACGGAAGGTTTGATCACTACCGACGGGGCGATTCGGCTCACGCTCTCGGGTCAGGCGCTGGCCCAGCTCGTCGTGCGCCGGCATCGCATCGCCGAGCGATTCCTCACCGACATGTTGGGTCTCTCGTGGGCCGACGCGCATCACGAGGCAGGCAAGTGGGAACACGTCATGAGCGACGCCGTCGAACAAGCGATGGACCGTGTGCTCGGCAGCCCAACCACCTGTCCGCACGGAAACCCCATTCCAGGTTCTTCCTACCTCGAGCCCACCCTGGTGCCGCTCAGCGAGGTCGAGGTCGGCGGCTCGTTCATCGTCAACCGCATTCCCGAGGAGCTGGAGTTCACGCCCGGACTGCTCGACTTCCTCGAAGAGGCCAGCATCGTGCCTGGCCACAGCGGTCTGCTCACCGCGGCATCCCCAGATGGCACCATGACCATCGAGATCGAAGGCCATCATGTGGGAGTTGGCTCGTTCGCCAGTGCCCGCATCCTGGTGATTGCGTGAGGCACGGCAAGCAACTGACGCTTCTCGTCCTGTCGATCACCACGGCGTCGTGTGCGGCTACCACCTACGACACGTCGATCCAAGTCGGAAGCGTGGCTCCCACCACCACCGTGCTACCGACCGGGAGCGCCGCCGAGCTCTTGCCGCAGTTGGTCACCGAGGCATCGAAGCTGTCGGAACTGATCGCCGACCACGGCGACAAGCTGGCTGTGGTGGAACGAATCGAAGCGCTGTGGGCTGCGGTCAGTACCGACGTCACCGCCAAGGACCGCGAGATCGCGACGGAGATCGGAGCCGAGATCGCCAAGGGCCGCTCGGCTGCCGTGTTGAACCGACCCGCCGCGGCCGACAAGGTCTACCGCAACCTCACTGCACTGGTGCAGGCGTACCTGGCAGGTGCATAGCAACTGGCAGTTCGCGGGAGTGCACGACGGTGAGACGGCGGGTGCTGCGCGTGAGCGCAACGTAGAGGCCACGCAGGCCCTGCACTTCCTCCTCGACGATGGTGGCGGGCTCCACGACGACGACCCCGTCGAGCTCGAGGCCCTTGACGACGCTGACCGGTACCACTGTGACGCCTTGTTCGAGGCCGGTGCGAGTGGCCCGACCGTGCTCGATGCCGGCGAGCACGAGAGCCTGCGACACGCTGTCGACCATCGAATCAGGGGCCACCACGGCGATCGTTCCGTCGGTGATGTCGTCGGCGAGGCTTCGTGTGGCAGCCGCGACATCGCCCAGCAAGCCGTCGGCGTTTGAATGCACGAACTCGGGCGCGTGGTCGCTCTGGCGAACGCTCGTCGGGGCTCGCAGAGATGGGGTCGCCGCCAGCATGACCTGGTTGGCAAGCGCCATGATCTGGGCCGGGATGCGGTAGCCGACGCTGAGACCGATCACCCGTGACGGCTTCTGATCCGGGAGATGGCGCAACACGTCGGACCACTCGTTGGGCGCCAGTGCACCGGTGGCCTGGGCTATGTCGCCGACCACCGTCATGCTCCCGTTGAGCGAACGGCGCGAGACCATCCGCAACTGCATCGGGGTGAGGTCTTGCACCTCGTCGACGACGATGTGGCCGTAGGTGCGGATCTCATCGGGGTCCTGGCCGTTCTGAGCGGGGTTGCGCACCGGCTTCGATCCCAGGTAGTTGCGGGCCTCGTCGAGCAGGGCCACGTCGTTGTCGGTCCAGCGCACCAGGCTGACGTCTTCGAGCCGTGGCCGATACAACGAGAGGTACTCGTGTTCCTGCAGGTGCTTCGCGGCAGCGAGCTTCAACAGGGCCTTGCTGCCGAACAGATCGTGGAGCAGCTCGGCGGGTGCGAGCAACGGCCACATGCGTTCGAGCGCGGCGCGGATGTCGGGCATCGTGCGCACGGCGTCACGCACGTCGCGTGCCGAAACAACGCCGTCGCGCCACGTGGCTGCCATCGACGCCCAGATCTCGTTCTCGACCCATCGTCGAGCTGCGTTGTGCCGGCGGAAGCGACGCTGAGCGGACCGGACGATTCGGTGTGTGTCTTCGGCCCGCAAGCGGAGGTAGCCGGTGCGGAACGGCACCACGACATCGGCGCGTAGGGGACGCTCGCGGTCGGTGACGGCTTGGTCGATCACGTCGGCCATGTGGATGTTGCCCTTGACCTTCGCGGCCTGTGGCGAGTCGGTGGGGTCGACTGCATAGCGCGCCCACTCGACGTCGGGCACGAGATCGCCGAGCACCACCTGCTCGACTCCAGCCTCGCCGAGCGATGGCAGCACCTGTTCGATGTAGCGAAGGAACACTCGGTTGGGCCCGATGACGAGGACCCCCTGATCTTCGAGGGGGAATCGGTAGGTGTAGAGGAGGTACGCGGCGCGGTGCAGGGCCACCACCGTCTTGCCGGTTCCCGGCCCTCCTTGCACGATCAAGACGCCGGCCTGAGGGCTGCGGATGATCTCGTCCTGCTCGGCCTGGATCGTGGCGACGATGTCGCCGAGCTGGCCGGTGCGACCCCGCTCGAGCACCGCGAGGAGCGTGCTGTAGCCGCGCAGACCCGAGTCTGGACCGAGACGGTTCTGGCCATCGAGCCCCTCGTCCTGGCCGACCCCGAGGTGGCCCTCGCCGAACAGCTCGTCCTCGAGACCCAGCAGCTTGCGGCCGTGCACGGCGAAATGACGGCGTCGGGCCAGCCCCATCGGCTCGCGACCGGTGGCCCGGTAGAAGGGCTCGGCAACCGGCGCTCGCCAGTCGACCACGACCGGTTCGCTCTCCTCGTCGGCGATCGCCAGCCTGCCGATGTGGAAGGTCTCCAGGCCGTCGGGGGTTTCCGCCATGCGGTCGATGCGACCGAACACCAACGCGGCGTTGCCCAGATCGAGCTGGGTGAGGCGATTGACCACCGCCTCGTCGAACACATCGCGCTCGTAACGGGCCTGGAAGGTGCCGCCCAGCGTGCCCTCGTGGAGGTTTCGCATGCGCCACGCCGCGTCGCGGCTGACTTCGAGGCACCGATAGGCGTGATCGATGAAGTCCTGTTCGGCGGCAAGATCAGGGTGCTGCTGCGTCATGGGTCGTTCAACTCTATCGGCCGTCTCCGAACCACCAACCTGCTGAAGATCTCGGGGTGGCATTCTCCGGCGGAATCCCCGTGGCACCCCGGGCGTAGCCTGACGCCATGGCTGATCATCCGGTGCTCGAGGTGTTTTCGCCGGCTGTCAGAGCCTGGTTCGCGGCGTCGTTCCCGTCGCCCACCACGGCTCAGGTCGATGGCTGGCCGTCGATCCTCTCCGGCGCTCACACCCTGGTCTGTGCCCCCACGGGAAGTGGCAAGACGCTGACTGCGTTCCTGGCATCGATCGACCGGTTGTGCACCACCGAGGCGGCCGATCCGAAGCGCCGAACCCGGGTGCTGTACATCTCACCGTTGCGGGCTCTGGCCTTCGACGTCGAGAAGAACCTACGGGCGCCGATGATGGGCATCGGGTTGGCGGCCGAGCGGCTGGGCGTGCCCTATCACCAGCCGACGGTGGCGATGCGAACCGGCGACACGTCGTCTCGCGATCGGCAGGCGTTGATCCGTCATCCCGTCGATCTGCTGATCACCACCCCCGAGAGCCTGTACCTCATGCTCACCTCGTCGGCGGCAGACACGTTGGTCAACATCGACACCGTGATCATCGACGAGATCCACGCCATGGCGGCTACCAAGCGGGGCGCGCACCTGATGCTCTCGCTCGAACGGCTCGAGGCCATCGCCGCGCACCCACCGCAGCGCATCGGCCTCTCGGCCACGCAGCGCCCACTGGAGGAGGTGGCCCACTTCCTGGGCGGTCATCGTGCCGATGGCGGCCGGCGACCGGTCACCATCATCGACGCCGGCATGCGCAAGCAGATGGAAGTCGATGTGGTCGTCCCCGCTGAAGAGATGGGCGGCATCTGGGAGAGCGTGTACCCCGCGGTCCTCGCTCAGGTCCTGGCTCACCGCAGCACCATCATCTTCTGCAACGCCAGGCGCCAGGCCGAGCGTTTGGCCGCCAACCTCAACGAGCTGGCCGGCGAGGAGCTGGTGAAGGCACACCACGGCTCGCTGGCTCGCGAACAGCGTGTGGTCATCGAAGACGAGCTCAAACGCGGCCAGTTGCGCGGCATCGTCGCCACCAGCTCGCTCGAGCTGGGAATCGATATGGGCGCCGTCGATCTCGTCATCCAGGTCGAGTCGCCGGGCGCTGTCTCGCGCGGCATGCAACGCGTAGGTCGTGCGGGCCACTCGGTGGGCGAACCGAGCCGGGGCACGTTGTACCCCAAGCACCGCGGCGATCTCCTCGAGGCAGCGGTGGTCGCCCAGCGGATGGTGACGGGTCAGATCGAGAGCACCCGGTTCCTCCGCAACCCGCTCGACGTGCTCGCCCAGCAGATCGTTGCCCATGTCGCCGTTCACCCCGAGTGCACGGTCGAGTCCGTCGCCGTGCTCGTCCGACGTTGCGCAAACTTCGCCGAGCTGAGCGACGATCTGCTGCACAACGTTCTCGATCTGTTGTCGGGCCGCTACCCCAGCGACGACTTCAACGAGCTGAGGCCGCGGCTCGTGTGGGATCGCACCGGCGGCACGCTGCGCGCACGCGAGGGGGCCAAACGCCTTGCCGTCACCAGCGGCGGCACCATTCCCGATCGCGGTCTGTTCGGCGTCTTCCTTCCCGACGGCACCCGCGTGGGCGAGCTCGACGAGGAGATGGTCTACGAGAGCCGGCCTGGCGAGACGTTCCTGCTCGGCGCGAGCACGTGGCGCATCGAGGAGATCACCTTCGAACGCGTCACGGTCACGCCTGCGCCGGGCGAGCAGGGCAAGATGCCCTTCTGGCATGGCGACCGACCGGGCCGGCCGCTCGAGCTCGGCAGGGCGCTCGGCGCGTTCCAGCGCGAGATGCGCGGCCTAGGAGCCGACACAGCCATCGAACGGCTGATGGGCGACTACCGACTCGATCGCTTCGCGGCCGGCAACGTGATGTCGTACCTCGACGAACAGGCCGTTGCCACCGGGGTCGTGCCCGACGATCGCACGGTCGTGGTCGAACGGTTCCGTGATGAGATCGGCGACTGGCGCGTGTGCATCCTCTCGCCGTTCGGTACGCCGGTGCACGCTCCGTGGGCCATGGCAATCGAGCGGCGGTTGATGGAGCACTTCGACATGCCGATCGAGACGATGTGGAGCGACGACGGCATCGTGCTGCGCCTTCCCGAGGCTGCCGACAACGTGCCATTGGCCGACTTGATCATCGACCCCGACGACATCGACGAGTTGGTGATGGGCTCGTTGCCGCAGACGTCGTTGTTCTCGGCGCGCTTTCGCGAGTGTGCCGCGCGCGCTCTGCTGCTCCCGCGGCGGCGGCCGGATCGACGAACCCCGTTGTGGCAGCAACGGCAACGGGCAGCGGATCTGTTGGCAGTGGCAGCAAAGTATCCGAGCTTTCCGATCCTCCTCGAGACGTCTCGTGAATGCCTTCAAGATGTCTTCGACCTGCCCGCCTTGCGCGAGGTGCTCGGTCAGTTGCGCAGCCGCGCCGTGCGCGTCGTCAGCGTCGACACCACCAAGGCGTCGCCATTCGCCCAGAGCCTGCTGTTCAACTGGATCGCTGCGTACATGTACGAGGGCGACGCGCCGCTTGCCGAACGCCGCGCCGCCGCGTTGTCGCTCGATCGTGATCTGCTGCGCGATCTGCTCGGCGCCGAGGAGCTTCGTGAACTGCTCGACCCGGGTGTGCTCGCCGATGTCGAGCTCGAGCTCCAGTGCGTGGCCGATGGTCGACGCGCTCGCAGCGCCGACGAACTGCACGACGTGCTTCGCAAGGTCGGCGATCTCACCATGGCCGAGATCGATGTGCGCTGCGAGGAACCGTCGTCGGCGTGGGTCGACGATCTCGTTCGTTCGCGTCGGGCCATCGAGGTGCAGCTGGGTGGTGAATCACGGTTGGTGGCGTCGGAAGACGCGGCCCGTTACCGCGACGCCTTCGGGTGCAACCTGCCGCTCGGCCTTCCCCAGGCGTTCACCGAACCAGTCGCCCATCCACTCGAATCACTGGTGGCTCGCTACGCGAGGACCCATGGTCCGTTCACTGCAGCCGACGTCTCCTTTCGCCTGGCCACACCGCTCGAACGGATCGTCGGCGCGCTGGCCGCGCTGGAGGCGGATGGTCGCATCGTCCACGGCGAGTTCCGGCCCGGTGGGGTAGGCCGCGAATACTGCGACTCCGAGGTGCTTCGGCAACTGCGGCGGCGCTCGCTGGCTACGTTGCGCCGCGAGGTCGAGCCCGTCGAGCCCGAGACCTACGCCCGTTTCATACAGGCATGGCACGGCATCCCGGGTGAGCGTCGCGGGCTCGATTCCCTGGTCGAGGTGCTGGGTCAGTTGCAAGGGGCGGCCCTTGTCGCGTCGACGTTGGAGACGGAGCTGCTCACAGCTCGCCTGCGTACGTACCGGGCCGCCGATCTCGACGAGTTGTGCACCACGGGCGACGTGGTCTGGGTAGGGGCAGGAGCCATCGGTCCGAGCGACGGACGCATCCGGCTCTACTTCACCGATCAGTTCGCGCTGCTCGACGCCTCGCTCGACGTTGCCGAATCACCGGGCGGGGCTCTGCCCGACGCGATCCGGGCCCACCTCGCGTCTCACGGCGCCAGCTTCTGGAGCCAGCTGCGTGCCGCGGCGAGCGATACCACCGATGCCGAGTTGTTGGCCGCGCTGTGGGACCTGGTGTGGGCCGGTGAGGTCACCAACGATTCGCTGGCGCCACTTCGCGCTGTCTTGTCGGGCGGCCGGTCGTCTCGTTCGACGGCGGCTCCACGAGGCCGGCCGCGTCCGGGCCGTCTCACCCGCATCGGCCCACCTGCTGGTGCCGGGCGGTGGTCGCTCGTTGCGCCACTGCGTGTTCCCGTCCCTTCGCCCACGCAGGCCGCGCACGCCGCTGCGCTGCAGCTGCTCGAGCGTTACGGTGTCGTCACCCGCGAGGCCGTGCTCGCCGAAGGGGTGAAGGGTGGGTATTCGGCTACCTATGGCGTGCTCAAGGTGCTCGAGGAGCGCGGTCAGGTGCGCCGTGGCTACTTCGTCGCCGGTCTCGGCGCGGCTCAGTTCGCGCTTCCCGGCGCCGTCGATCGGTTGCGGTCGGCCCGCGGGGTTGCCGACCCCTTGCTCCACCCCGACCTCGCACCCGCTCCCGTCGTGCTTGCCGCCACCGACCCGGCACAGCCCTACGGGGCAGCGCTCGACTGGCCCGAGTCTCCGGGTCGCCCGAGTCGCACGGCCGGAGCCGTGGTCGTGTTGCGCAGCGGCGTGCCGCTGGCGTGGTTCGACCGGCGTTCGTCGCACCTCGTCACCTTCCAGGCTTCGGCCGACAGAGGCTGGGCAGAGGCGTTGGCCACCTTGGTGAAGGACGGCCGCCAGCGATCCATCGAGGTCCGCAAGGTCAATGGCGAACCGATCGATCGCAAAGGCTCGGAAGCGGTCGCGCTGCTCGCCGCCGGATTTGCCGACGGCTACCGAGGGTTCGTTCTGCGCGGCGTTTGAGCGGCGGAGATCCTTTTCGCGCGGTTGCACGTATGTCAGTGCAACCGAACGGAATGGGAGACCCGATGAAGCCAAACCGAGTGATGATGTTGGCTGTGGCAGGCGCGATGAGCCTGGTGGCATGCAGCAGCGACTCGAAGTCAGCAGGAACGACCACGTCGTCGGCGGCCACGACGATCAAAGTCGTGTCGACGCCGACTCGCGGTGACGTCCTCGTCGACGGCGCGGGCAAGACGCTGTATCTGTTCGAGAAGGACTCTGGGACGACCTCGGCGTGCACGGGCGGGTGTGCTGCGGTGTGGCCCATCTTGTCGGCGGGCACCGTGACGGCTTCCACCGGCGTCGACGCCGGCAAGCTCGGCAGCGCTCACGGCCAGGTCACCTACAACGGTCACTTGCTCTACTACTTCTCCGGTGATGCTGCGCCGGGCGACATGAAGGGTGTCGACATCGAGGAGTGGTACCCCGTGACGCCAGACGGTGGCTCGGCCGAGGCCAAGTGATGATGGCCTGAGGCGACGCAGTCGCTCAGTCGTGCACGGCGCGCAAGCCCGCCCAAGCCAGCACAGCCACCTGCTGACCGAGTACGAGAGGGTCGAAGGTTTGACCCTGCTCGACGAGGCGTCGGCTCACGCCCTCTGCCAAACCGACCAAGCCGTGAGCGAGCGTGCGGCGATGATCGGCGCTGATGTTGGCTGCGATCAACGGAGCGATCGCATCGGCGGCGCCGGCTGTGATGCGACGGATGGCAAGTGTCGACTCCTCGTCACGACTGGCTCGTGATCCGAACAGCAACAAGAAGGCCGCGTGGTCGTCGGAGACCCACTGGAAGTAGGCCCTGAAACCCTGCTCGGTCTGCTGGCGACCGCTGGCGACTCCCGCCGTTGCCTTGGTGATCGCTGTCAGCAGGCGGTTGCCCACCTCGTCGAGGAGGGCCATGTACAGGTCCTGCTTGCTGTCGAAGTGTTGGTACAGCACCGGCTTGGTGACACCGGCAGCGTCGGCGACGTCGTTCATCGACGTGCCATGAAATCCGTTGATGGCGAAGACCTCGACGGCAACGTCGAGGATCTGTTCGCGGCGGGCCGGAGCGGGAAGGCGGATGCTCATACGTGTTACCTCAGAGTAACAATTGTTCGTCTCGCAGGGAAATAGGGCTCACAAACCGCGCTCGCGGTCGTCGCGCTCGGCGGCCTTCACGGCGTAGCCGAGCACGATCGCCGGAGCGAGCAACGCCGAGCCGGCAATCATCGAACCGATCACGATTGCCGAGACCGCGCCGTTGAAGCTGACGGCGAAGCCGATCACGAAGGTGACGATGGCGATCCCGAAGCACAAATACCCGATTCGATTGGCCAGGCGCGTCCAGCGGGCGACGGTCTGACGGCGAGCGCGTACAGGATCGATGCTCACGAGCGTGCCACCAGAAGCGTCACGGTCGACGGCTCACAGGTTCGGCGGCAGCAGCCGGTTGACGTTTTCGTAGAAGAAGTACAGCACGACGACGAAGGGAGCGAAGCCGGCGAGGATCCCCACCGAGTAGTGGCGCACCTTTCGGCTCAATCGCAGGATCCCGTAGGCGATTGCCGCGAGGAGCGCGCCCCACACGATTGCCTGTGGGATGGCAGTTGAGTCGCTGAACCATCCGTCGGCGAAGGCATCGGGCGACGCTGCCGCCGTGTCGGTCGGGATTCCACCAGCGGCTGTTGTCGTCGCTGGTGCCGGCACGTTGGCGTCGGTGCCGACGGTGGTGCCGACGGTGGTGCCGGCAGCCGTCGGTCCGGCGACCGTCGCGGTCGACGTGCCGACGCCTTCGTCGGGAAGCGTGGCATCGGGGCTGGTCGGCCCGACGGCCACCGGGGCGGGCTGAGTGAGCGGGTCCGACTGCTCCGCGAGCAGTTCGGAGTGCACGACGATCCTGTTGGTCGACGAGTAGCGCGGCGTGCACGAGACGAGCGTCAACGTGGCTTTGGTCGCATCGGTCGTGGGGACGACGTCGGCGTAGTCGTCGGGAGAGACGACTTCAGTGTCCGTGACGCTGTACACGTAGCGACCGTTCAACGTGGTGACGATGATCTCGTCGCCGGGGCGCAACTCGTCGATGTCGTAGAACGGGTGCCCGTGGGTGGTGCGGTGCCCGGCCACTGCCGCGTTGCCGAGTTGGCCCGGTAGCGGAGTCTCCGGGAAGTGCCCGGGTCCCTTGGCCAGATCCCCCGCCGTTGCCCCCTCGACGACGATGCGGTGCAGGCCCATGCGCGGGATCTCCAGTCGGGCCACGCCCTCGCCCTCGGCCGGAACGGGTTTGGCCGCCGGCTGAGCAGGCAGGGTGGTGGTCGACTCGAGTGGCCCGGTTGTCGGTGTGGTCGTCGTCTCGGTAGCACTGGTGATCGGGATGGTGACCGGCGGCATGGAAGTGCTGCTGGTTGTGGTTGGCGCATCGCCGGCGCCGACCAACTTGTCGAACTCCTTGGCCAAGTGACGCTGAGCTTGGGCGGTTTGTATGCCGGTGCCCCACAGCTGATAGGCCACGAACCCGAACATCAGCAGACCGAGCGTGATGAGCGTGCGGCCGATGCCACCGACGATCCACCTCCAGTCGTGGGGCGGTTTGGGGCGGTCCCAGTGGCTGACCCGCCGGTGATCTTCGGGTTCGTGGCCGCTGAGCTCGTGATCGTCGGGTGGAGTCTCGGACATGGTGGTTCGGTTTCGACGGTGACGCTATCGCCGCGTCGCGGTTCGGCCGTGACAGGCCGTCACCATCCAAGGTCGTGCTCGGCGAGGACCGCGCGACACGCCGGTAGCGTTGCCACGTCCTATGGAGACGGATCCGGTCGTTCAACTCGTCGACGTCGTGGCCGTTCTCGACCGCTTTCCGGCGCTGGCGGGCGCCACACTCACGGTGCATCGTGGTGAGATCGTGCTCTTCCGCGGGCCCAACGGTGCCGGCAAGACGACGCTGTTGCGGCTCTGTGCCGGGCTGCTGCCTCCCAGCCGCGGCTCGGCGATCGTGCTCGGCCTCGATCTTGCCTCCCAGCGTCAAGAGGTTCGCTCACGCGTCGGGCTGCTGGGCCACTCGAACGGCTTGTACACCGACCTGACGGTGAGCGAGAACGTCACCTTCTGGGGAGCCACGGTCGGAGCCTCTCCGAGGAGATCCGGGCGGCGCTCGATCGTATGGGCCTCTCCACACGTCTTGCCTCGGTACCGGTTCGCAAGCTGTCGGCCGGACAGAGGCGCCGAACGGCCCTCGCCGGCCTCATCGCCCGTCGTGCCGAGCTGTGGTTGCTCGACGAACCCCACGCCGGGCTCGACGTGGCAGGTCGCGATGAGCTCGACGCAGTCCTGCGGTCGGCGAGCGCGGCCGGGGCGACGATGATCGTCGCCAGTCACGAGCTCGATCGGGCCGGTGCCCTGGCCACTCGTATGGTCGAAGTTGCCGGCGGTCAGATTCGGGGCACGTCGTGACCAGCACCGAAGTCGCCCGCCTGGTGGCCGTCAAGGATCTGCGCATCGAACTGCGCAGCCGGATCCTCATCAATCAGGTGCTTCCGTTTGCGGCGATCGTGATGGTGTTGTTCGCCTTCGCGCTCGACAAGGACGACCTGCTGGCCCGTGTGGCGCCGGGTCTGATCTGGTTGGCGACGATGTTCAGCATGCTGTTCGTCGTTCAGCGATCGTTTGCCGTCGAGGCTGCCGACGGGGCGCTCGACGCCCTGCGCACCGCAGGCGTACCCGCCCGCGGCATCTACTTCGGCAAGGCCATCGCGCTTTGCCTGCAACTCGTGGTGCTCGAGGTCCTGCTGTTCCTGGCGGCATTCGTGCTCTACAACAGCCGCGTCGGTGCTGATGGCGTGGCGTTGTTGATCACGAGCGCGCTAGCCGCTTCCTGCGGACTGGGCTTGGTCGGTACGCTCTATGGCGGTCTCACCATCGGAACCAAGGGTCGCGAATCATTGCTGCCATTGCTGTTGCTCCCGGTGGTGGCACCAGTCCTGATCGGTGTAACCCAAGCGACCGAAGCGGCCCTGGGCGTAGGAGGAATC
Organism: Ilumatobacteraceae bacterium; assembly: GCA_963720775.1. Taxonomy (GTDB): domain Bacteria; phylum Actinomycetota; class Acidimicrobiia; order Acidimicrobiales; family Ilumatobacteraceae; genus JAENVT01. The sequence goes on from CAVRGR010000005.1 coordinate 128,609, forward strand.
TCGATGCGTGAAGGTTGGGCATGGGTGTCGTTGCTGGTCACCTATGCGCTGCTGTTCGGCATCGGCGGCTCGATCGCCTTCGGTCCACTGGTGGATGACAGCGTATGAGCGCCCCTGCGACGCACACCGAAGCCGCCGCCGCGACGACTGTGCGCAGGCCCACTGGCACACGAGTCACACGTGCGCTCGGCATCGCCACGCTCATCGGTCTTGGTTGGTTCGTCACCTTCGGATTGTTCCTGTCGCCTGACGACGCCGTGCAGCTCGCGGGTGTGCGCATCCTCTATCTGCACGTGCCCAGTGCGTGGCTCGCGTACCTGGCGTTCATAGTCACGGCGGTCTGCAGCGCGGCCTACCTCTCCAAGCGAACTCGCTCGTTGACGTGGGATCGTCTCGCCGGTGCCAGCGCCGAAGTCGGCGTGCTGTTCATGGGCATCACGTTGTTGACCGGCAGCCTGTGGGGGCGCATGTCGTGGGGCGTCTACTGGGTGTGGGATTCGCGAGTCACCACAACCGCGTTCCTCTTCGTCACGTATCTCGGCTACCTCGCCGTTCGAGGCCTCGGCGGCAGTCATCATCAACGCGCTCGGCGCAGTGCCGTGGTCGCTCTGCTGTCGGTGTTGGAGATCCCGCTCGTGCACTTCAGTGTCGAATGGTGGCGTCCGCTGCACCAACAGGAGAGCATCGCCAAGGGCAAGCTCGAGGGCCTCATGTTGTTCAGCTTGTTCATCGGCGTAGTCGTCTTCACGTTGCTGTACGTCTGGCTGGTGATGCATCGCCAGCGAGTGCTCGCCATGGAAGATGCGCTCGACGACCACGGCCTCGAGTTCGCCATCGCCGAGCGGCGAGAAGAGGCGCTCTTCTGATGGAAACGCGCTTCGTCATCATCAGCTACATCGCCACCTTTGGAGGCATCGGTGTGCTCGTCGCGGCGATGCTTCGGCGGGCCCGCGTCCTTGCCCAACGCCTGCCACCAGAGGATCGTCCGTGGACCTGAGTCCGCGCCAGACCTCGACGCTGGAGCGCGTCGAACCACGGCGGCGGCGCAACTGGGGGGCGTACGCGTTGTTGATCGTGGTGCTCGTGGCGGGTGGTGTGGTGGTCACCAAGTTCCTCACGTCGGCCATCGACTTCTATTGCAACGTGGATGAGGTCGGTCACAAGAGCGGTTGTGAAGCCGGTCGTCGGTTGCGCATCCAGGGCACGGTGCAGGAGGGAACGGTCACCAAGTCCGGGGCGGTCACCGACTTCGTGATCGCCTTCAACGGCGTCAGGATGAAGGTCCACTACGACGGCGATCCGGGCGGGCTGTTCCAGGAATGCATCCCCGTGGTCGTCCACGGCTCGCTCGACGCAGCGGGTGTGTTCGACGGCGACCAACTCGAAGTGAAGCACAGCAACGAGTACGCGGCGAAGAACCCCGACCGTCTCGACCCGTCGAAATCGGCAGCATGCTCGCAACCGCAAGCCTGAACGGAGTTGTCGGGCACGCGGCGCTGATCGTCGGGCTGGCGGCCAGTGTGTTCGGTGCGCTCGGGTTGGTGATCGCCACGGTCACCGGTGACGGACGGCTGTTGCGCTCGATCGCCAACTATGCATGGATGGCCTTGGGTGGCGCCGTGCTCGCCATCGTCGTGATGGAACGGGCGTTGATCACTCGCGACTTCTCGCTCGCGTACATCCAAGAGGTCGGCTCGCGCGACACACCGGTGCTGTTCAACGTCACGGCCCTGTGGAGCGCGTTGGAAGGCAGCATCTTGCTGTGGCTGCTCATCCTGGCCGTCTACACGGCGGTCATCATGCGCCGCAACCGCCATCGGCTCGACGATCCACTGGTGGCTTGGGCGTTGGTGGTGATGTTCGCGGTCACCGCGTTCTTCTTCTTCTTGTCGTTCGGCCCAATCGATGCGTTCAAGAACGGCCCGGTCCCCGACTTCACCCGCTGCTGCCTCGGCCCCAACCCGCTGTTGCAGAACCACATCCTCGTGCTGTTCCACCCGCCGATCCTCTACCTCGGCTACGTCGGGTTCACGGTCCCCTTCGCGTTCGCGATCGCCGCGCTGATCACCGGACGCGTCGGCGAGGGCTGGTTGGTGGCCACTCGTCGCTGGGCCCTCTACGCGTGGGGGTTCCTCACGGTCGGCATCCTGCTCGGCGGCTGGTGGAGCTACGAAGTGCTGGGCTGGGGCGGCGTGTGGGGCTGGGACCCCGTCGAGAACGCCAGCTTCCTGCCATGGCTCACCGGCACGGCGTATCTGCACTCGGTGCTCGTGCAGGAGCGTCGCGGCATGCTGCGGGTGTGGAACATCAGCCTGCTGGTGGCGACGTTCTCGTTGACGATCCTCGGCACGTTCATCACCCGTAGCGGGGTGCTGCAGAGCGTCCACGCGTTCAGCAATGGCACGATCGGGCCGTACCTGCTGGGGTTCTTCGGAGTCACCGTGGCGGTGTCGTTGGCATTGATCGCCTGGCGCGGAGATCGCCTGCGTTCGCCGGGGGCAATCGACTCGCCGGTCTCGCGTGAGGGCGCGTTCCTCGCCAACAACGTGATCTTCACCGTGTTCGCGTTCATCGTGCTGCTCGGCACGGTGTTCCCACTGATCGTCGAGGCGCTCCAGGATCGCCAGATCGCTGTCGGTCCGCCCTTCTTCGATCGGCTGTCGATGCCCATCGGCATCACGTTGCTGTTTCTCATGGCGATTGCGCCGGTTTTGCCGTGGCGCAAGGCCAGCACCGAGCTATTCCGCGATCGGCTGTTCTGGCCGGCGTGGTGCGGCGCCGGCGCACTGGCGGTCAGCGTGCTCGTCGGCGCCGACGGGTTGGCGCCGCTCTTGGCCTTCTTCCTCGGAGGCTTCGCCGGAGGCGCAGCGCTTCGCCAACTCATGCTTGCTTCGCGTCGTCAGGGCTGGCGCGGTCTCGTCGGTAGGGCGAACGGCGGAATGGTGGTGCACCTCGGTGTGATCATCGTCGCCGTAGCGCTGGCAGCTTCGAACAGCTATACGAGCGTCGCCGAATTCACCTTGAAGCAGGGTCAACCCGTGTCGTACCAGGGTCACACGTTCGAACTTCTGGGATTGAAGCAGTTCACCGACGCTCGCTCGACGGGAGTGAAGGCCGAGATCCGCGTCGATGGCGGCAAGAGCTACGCGCCGGCCATCACCACGTTCACCAACTTCGGCACCAAGGTTCCGACACCGAGCGTGCGCAATGGAATTCTCGACGATCTCTACCTCACCCTGGAGCCGAGCGTGCGGTTCGACGGTACCGAGGCGCCGGTGAAGATCTACATCAAGCCCCTGATCGTGTGGTTGTGGATCGGCGGGGCGTTGATGGCTGCGGGAACCGTGCTCGCCGGGTTCCCCGGTCGACGACGGCGCGTGCCGACCGACCCCGTGTCGGCGCCGATCGACTTGGACCGCGTCGGTGTCTGAGCCGGTCGAAATTACCCGCCGACGTCGGCGGGTTGCGCCGTTCGTCTCGCTGGCCGTCGCCGCCCTGTTGGCTGCGTTCTTCATCGTCCTGGCCAACAGCAAGGCGGAGAAGCCCGATGTCACCTCGTCGTTCCTGCTCGGCAAGCCGGCACCGAAAGCCGTCAGCGAAACGCTCGACGGCAAGCCCTTCGACCTCAGCAGGCGCAAGGGAAGTTGGGTGGTGCTCAACTTCTTCCAATCGACCTGCCTGCCGTGCAAGGCCGAGCATTCGGAGCTCGTGAGGTTCGCCGCGCAGCAGGCCGACATCGCCGACGGCGCCGAGCTGTACACCATAGTCAAGGACGACTCCGACGCGGCGGTCTCGAAGTGGTTCGCCGAACAGGGTGGCTCGTGGCCGATCGTCAAGGACGACGATGGCTCGATCGCAACAGCGTTCGGGGTCGCTCAGGTTCCGGAAACCTGGATCATCGACCCCTCGGGAATCGTCGCCCGACGCATACCGACGGTGATCACCGCCGACTTCCTCGCCAATGAACTGCAACTCCTGCGCCAGGCCTACGGATGAAGCAGGCGCTCAAGCGTTGGCCGAGTTGGGTGCTCTTGGTGTTGGTGGTCGCCGGCTTGCTCGCGGTCGGCACGACACGTGATTCCGGCCCGCGCTCGCCGAAGGAGCGAGTGGAGGACATCAGCAAACGCCTGGCGTGCCCGATCTGCGATGGCGAGACCGTCTTCGAGTCACGCAACGCCGACTCCGAGGCGATTCGCGTCGAGATCGCCCGCCAGGTCGACACCGGCACCGTCAGCGACGACCAGATCATCAACTTCATCGCCGAGCGGTTCGGCAGCAAGGTGTTGCTGGTGCCGCGGGCGACAGGTATCGATGCGCTGGTGTGGGCGTTGCCGGCAGCGGCATTCGTGTGCGCGGTGGTCGGCCTCGGGATGGCCTTCCGCCGATGGAAGTCGGCGGCCGACACGATTCCGGACGAGGCCGACCGTCAGCTGGTCGCCGATGCTCTGGCGGAGGAGACGTGAACCCCGACCAGCTCGCCGAGCTGGAGGAGCAGCGCCGCTTCCTCCTGCGGTCGATCACCGACCTCGATCGTGAACATCAGTACGGCGACGTCGACGACGATGACTACACGACGTTGCGAGACGGGTACACGGCGCGGGCGGCGTCGGTGTTGCGGTCCATCGAAGCCGGCAAGGCGGAGGTTCCACCGCGCCCACCCCGGCGGCCGTTGGTCGTCGCCGCTTGGATCGTCGGCACCCTGCTCGTTGCCTCGCTCGCCGGCTGGTTGGTCGCCCGCAGCTCGGGTCAACGCCTGCCCGGACAGTCGATCACCGGGGGATTGCCAGGCGATGAGATCGCCGTCAAGCTCGCCGAGGCCCGAGAGCTGCTCGGCGTCGATCCGCAGCAGGCGATCCTTCGATACCAGGAGGTGCGCGACCTCCAACCCGACAACGTCGAGGCATTGACCTACATGGGTTGGCTGATCGCCCAGAGCAACACGTCGTTGGCCGCATCGGGTGCCGAACTGCTGCGCGGCGCGATCAAGCTCGACCCGACGTACGCCGATCCGCACTGCTTCCTGGCCATCACTTCTGCACGGTTCCTGCAGGTACCCGACCTCGACACGGCCCGCAGCGAAGCGCAGGCCTGCCTCGACAACAACCCACCCTCGCAGATGGTCGACATGATCCGGGGCTTCATCGACGAGCTCGACGCTCCGACCACCACGGGTTGAACGGTCCGCGTTCGCGATGGGGCGTCGGGAGTACGGTGACAACGTATGAGCATGCCGCCGCCCCCGCCCCCGGGCGATTCGTTCCCCCAGCCACCTCCCGGCTGGCAGTCCGGCGGTTCGATGCCACCGCAGCCACCCGGTTACCCCTCGTACCCAGGCGGTGCACCGATTCCGGTGAAGCAGGGCAACTCCGGCATTGCCGTCGCGTCATTGGTCTGCAGTCTGGTCGGGGTGATCCCCTGCTTCTACCTGTTCCAGATCATGGGTCTGTTGGGGGCCATCTTCGGTTTCGTCGGCCTGAAGCAGACGAAGAACGGCGCCAGAGGCGGCCGCGGCATGGCCATCGCCGGCGTGATCATCGGCCTCGTCCTCGTCGTCGCGTGCATCGCGTTCTGGATCTACTTCGCCACCCACGCCAACTGCGTCCGCACCGGCGGCAGATGGGAATGCACCACGAAGTGAAGTCCGTGATTGCCAGGTACTAACTCGAACTGACGTCGGGCGGCGGCCACGCGTGCGCCGTGATGATCTCTCCACCGGCGTCGCGTTCGAGCACCCAAACACTGCCTTTGCGCCAATCGGGCGGGGAAGTGACCTCGCAACCGCGCCGTTGCAAGGCCGCGATCGCTTCCGGGATGACGTCGCCGTGGCTGCAGAGTGCCGCGGCATGGCCGATCGAGGCAAGCAACTCCAGCACGTCGACACCGCTGTGGCCTTCCGCGAGGCGCTCGTCGACGGCGACGGCCGCGTCGATTGCTCGAGCCGTGGGCTGGAGTGTTTCGATGCAACGAAGAAATGGGCTGCTGATCAGCGTCTTCACTCCGGCTGCAACAAGGCTGTCGGCAAGTGCCTTCGCCTGACGATACCCCGCCGTGCTCAGCGGTCGCATTCGGTCATCGCCAGGAAAGTTGCTCCGGCTACCTGCCTTGCCGTGGCGTACGAGGTAGAGCATCACGCCTCGCGGGTTGCCAGCATGTGCCGCCCCGAGAGCTGGCGGACCAGCCGGATGTATACGTAGGTCGTGGCCATGCCCACGATCGCGAAGACGATGTTTGCAGCGATATGGTCGCGGAACCGTTCGGCGAGCGATCGCATCGTCATGCCGGCGCGAAACTGGCCGGCTACACCTGCGGCCGAGAAGATGCCGAGCAGCGGAACGAGCCCGTAGAGAACCCACCACAGGGTGATGACCGGTGGCACCTCACCGCGCTTCCAACCCGGGTCGCCTGGCGCCCACTCGGGGTCGGACCCTCTCCACAGCTCCTTGAACATCAGCCATGGAACGGCATAGATGATGCACGGTGGCACGAACCACGATGCGATTCCCCAGCCCGGCCCCCAGGTCTGGCCCGGCCGTCCGATCTTGCGCAAGTTCGCGGCCATGCGGAACATCCAGATCATCGTCAGCACGGCGATCGGAACGACCATCAAGCCGATGACAGAGCTCGGATTGACCTGCGCCGAGTCTCTGAACGCTTGCTCGGTGATCGTTCCGTCGAGGAATCGCCTTGCCTGGCGCGCCAGGCGGACCTGATCGAAGATCGAGACGAGTTGGAGGGGCAGGTAGATCCACAGCAGCACGACCATTGCCTTGGAGATGCTCTTGATCCCCTGGTACACGCCCGCGGAGGCGCCGGGGCCGCCATAGGCGACGTACCCGGGGGGCGGTGACATGGGAGGCGGCGGCGGGGGCATGCTGCTCATTGGCAGCCAGCGTAGGCGAGGTCACAGGGGGCAGCGGTGTAACGCAACGGCTGGTGGGCAACACTGGAGTGCATGGGCTTCTTCGACCGCAACCGCAAGGAACTGATCGAGAAGGGCTACGACCCCGAACGGCTGCCGCCCGGGCAGTACCTCACCGATCGTTTTCCCGTCCTCCACGTCGGCGATGTGCCTGCGTACGCACCCGGAGAGTGGAACATGGCGATCGGTGGGCTCGTCGAGCGACGGTTCACGTTCGACCTCGACGAGTTGAAGGCGATGCCATCCGTGACCCTCACGTTCGACATCCACTGCGTGACGAAGTGGAGCAAGTTCGACACCTCATGGACCGGAGTGCGCGTGCGTGATCTGTTCGAGCGTGCCGGTGTGCAGGCGGGCGCGACCCACGTGATGGAGCACGCCGAGCACGGCTACACCACCAACATCCCGCTGGCCGACATCACCACCGACGAGGCCATCGTCGCCTACGCCTTTGAGGGCGAGGAGATCGAACCGGTCCACGGTGGCCCGGTGCGGATCGTCGTGCCCCACCTGTACTTCTGGAAGAGCGCCAAGTGGGTGAGGGCACTGGAACTGCGCGACCACGACGAGCCGGGCTTCTGGGAGCGCAACGGCTACCACATGTACGGCGACCCCTTCGTCGAACAGCGCCACTGGGGCGACTAGCCGCGTCGGGCAACGGTCGTAAGGTGCGGCAGGTCCCCCCGTCCGGCGTCGTGGGGCGGTACGGATGCGCCTGATGGGCAGCGTCGTTCCAGCGATCTTGGGCGCGAATGTGGAAGCTCGCCTTCCGATTTCGGGCCCATTGAACCTGCTTGGACGGAAAATCAGAGGGCGGGCTTCCAAGATCGCGCCCATGGGGTTGATTGCGCGGCGACCGAGTAGCGATCGCCGATACGGCGACCTGTATCCGTGCGCAGTCAGCTGATCTTCAGGGCGGAGTTGTAGACCTTCTTGGACTTGAGGTCGACGGCGATTCGCCGGGCCATCTCGTGGAAGAGCTTGGCCGCCTCGCTGTCGGGGTCGGCGATGGTGATGGGTACCCCGTCGTCGCCGCCTTCACGCAACTCGGGCACCAGCGGCAACTTGCCGAGCAACGGCACGCCCAGCTCGTCGGCCAGTTCCTGACCACCGCCGCTTCCGAAGATCTCGTAGCGCTTGCCGTCGTCGCCGGTGAACCAGCTCATGTTCTCGATCACGCCCTTGACCGTCATGTTGACCTTGGCCGCCATGGCCGCTGACAACGCAGCGACCTTCTGCGCGGCCGGCTGCGGGGTGGTGACGACGTACACCTCGGCGCGAGGCAGGTACTGGCTGAGGCTCAGGGCGATGTCGCCCGTGCCGGGGGGCATGTCGACCATCAGGAAGTCGGGCTCGTCCCAGAAGACGTCGGTGAGGAACTGCTCGAGCGCCTTGTGCAACATCGGACCACGCCACACCACGGCCTGTCCTTCCGGCACGAAGTAGCCGATCGAGATGCACCGAACGCCGTAGCTCTCCGGTGGCACGAGCATCTGGTCGATCACGACCGGATCGCGGTCGGCGCCGAGCATGCGCGGGATGGAGAAGCCGTAGATGTCGGCGTCGACGATGCCGACCGAATAGCCCTGCTGGGCGAGGGCGACGGCGAGGTTGACGGTGACGCTCGACTTGCCGACTCCGCCCTTGCCCGACGAGATGAGCAACGGCCGCGTCTTGGAGCCAGGCTCTGCGAATGGCACTGTGCGACCCTCGGCATGTCCGTGCGCCGTGCCCTGGCCCGCCGTATCACCGGGGTTGCCGTGCAGCATGATGCGCACGGCTTCGCGCTCCTGGTCGGTCATCACGGTGAAGTCGAGAGCCACTCGGCTGACACCGGGCAGCGGCGCGACGGCGGCGGTGACCCGGTTGGTGATCTCGTTGCGCAAGGGGCATCCGGCCACGGTGAGCGCGATCTGGACGTCGAGCACTCCGTCGTCGCCGAGCGTCGCCCGGCGGACCATTCCGAGGTCGACGATGGAGCGCCGCAGCTCGGGATCCTCCACGGGTCGGAGAGCCTCGATGATCTGCTCGTTCGTGGTTGCCGGCATGGTGACTCTTTCCGAGGACTGGTCGTGGGACGTGGATCGCAGCGAATTACCACTACGCAGATAGGTAGAATACCGGCGTGGCCGCGAACACACCTAGCGCTGCGATGGCATCAGGTGCATTCACCGCGACGGTGTCGGCCATCACCAACGCCTTCGGCGACCCCACCCGCAGGGGGATCTACCTGTTCGCCCGCGAGCGCGAAGAGGGCGTGACCGCGTCACAGGTGGCCGAGCAGTTCGGCCTGCATCCCAACGTCGCCCGCCACCACCTCGACCGACTCGCCGCCGGTGGTTACCTCGAAGTCGCAGTCGAACGTGCCGAGGGCGCCGGAGCCGGTCGACCGTCGAAGCACTATCGCTCGGTGGCCAACGTGTCCATCGACGTCCCGGTGCGCAGCGACGACCTCGTCCTGTCGCTGCTCGGCAAGGCACTGGCGTTGCTGCCCAGCGAACAAGCCGAGGCGATGGCCGAGGCCGTCGGCCAGGAGTACGGCCAGGCCATGGCTGCGGGCTTGTCGGGTCCCGATGTTGCTGCCGGCCAACGCAGTCTTCGTTCGGCCATGCAGGCCGTGGCCGACGCGCTCACCGCACACGGATTCGCGGCGCATGCGGATCAGCGCAACAACCAACTGCGCATCGTCAACAACCACTGCCCGTTCGGCGACGTGGCCATCGAGCATCCTGTCATCTGTGCCGTCGACCGGGGCATGGTCAAAGGCATGCTGGGTGCGTTGTGCGGCGACACCGACGTCAGTACCGAAGCCTCGTTGCCGCAGGGCGACACCTTCTGCGCGACGACCTTCTGAGCCGCTACTTGCGCAGCTTGGCGTACTCGGCAACACGACCGATCGTCTCTTCGTCGCACTTGGCCATCGCCCCGCAATCGAACGGCGGTTGCGGGTCGTACTCGATCATCAGCTGAGCCGCCTGTGCTGCAGTGCGATCGACCAGTAGCTCGACGAGCCGCAGAGCCATGTCGATCCCGCTCGACACGCCGGCGGCCGTGATGATCCTGCGATCCAGGTGCTCCACAACGCGCTGCGGCGTGGCGACAGCACCGGTCGCCTCCAACTCTGCGTAGCACGCCCAGTGCGTTGTCGCCGTCAGCCCGTCCAGCAGGCCGGCGCCACCGAGAACCAGCGATCCAGTACACACGGATGTCGTGAACGTCGTCGATTCGTGAGCCGCGCGAACCCAGGCAAGCACGCGCTCGTCGTGCACCAGTGGCCGGGTTCCGACGCCGCCTGGGAAGACCACGATGTCGGGTGCGGCCATCTCCTCGAAGGTGGCATCGATGGTGATGCCGAGCATGCCGTTCTCGCTGCGCACCTCGCCGCGCTCGTGGCCGACGAAGGTGACGTCGATCGACGGTATTCGCTGCAGCACCTCGTACGGCCCGATGGCATCGAGCGCGGTGAACCGTGGAAACAGCGGGATCGCTACGTGCAGTGACATGAAGGGTCCTCTCTACGATGCCGCGTGGAGGCGTCGCACATTGTCGGGGGAATCGGAACGGAACCGACGCCGGTAGGCATCGGGTGGAACGCCCACTCGTCGTTGGAACGCGCGTCGGAGCGATTCGGCGGTGCCGAAGCCGCAGTTCGTGGCGACGACGTCGAGCGACGCGGCGGTGCTCTCGAGCTCGGCGCGTGCTGCCTCGACGCGCACCCGCTCGACGTAGCGGGCCGGCGTCTCACCCACCTCCGCCGTGAACACGCGGCTGAAGTGGCGGCCACTCATCGCGGCGCGCTCGAGCGAGCAGATCGAGTCGATGGTCAGCCGCAGGGTGGACGTCGATGTAGTCCTGCGTGAGACGCACGGTCGAGCGGGCGGCGCGGGGCACCCACACGGGTGCGGCGAACTGGGTCTGGCCGCCGGGACGATGGAGGAACATGACCATCCACCGCGCCACCGTTTGGGCGATGTCGCCGCCATAGTCGGCCTCGACCATCGCCAGTGCGAGATCGATGCCTGCGGTCACTCCGGCCGAGGTCCACACGTTGCCGTCGCGGCGGTAGATCGGATCGGGATCGACGACGAGGCGCGGGTACTCGTCGGCCAACTGCTGTGCTCGCGCCCAATGGGTGGTGACGGTTCGACCATCGAGCAAGCCGGCCTCGGCAGCGATGAACGTTCCGGTGCAAACGGTCGCGATCCGACGACTGTCCTCAGCGGCAGCTCGTATCCACTCGATCAACCGGCGGTCGTAGCGGGCAGTGCGAGAACCGTCGCCACCGGGGATCAGCAGCGTGTCGATCTTCGTACGTGCCACGGGAAACGCAGTCGTGCCGATCAGCAGCCCACTCTCCGATCGGATGGGGCTGCCCTGGCGGGAGACGAGCATGAGGTCGTACCCGGCGGCCTTTCGGCCTGAGGAGGCCAGCACGGCTGTTGCCCCGGCGAACACCTCGTGCGGTCCGATTGCGTCGAGCGGCTGCATGCCGTCGAAGGCGACGATGATCACTGATCGGCGGGCCACACCCCGATCTTCGCTGGCCACGCCGCTGTCGTCAATGACATGGTCCCAACGAATCAGGACATTGCGCCGTCGCTGCGTCGAAGTTCCATCTCCGCCGTTCTGTCCCTACGATGGTCGTGACTCCATTGGAAAGGACCGACGTGGACGTACGCATCGGCGTCACCCAAGCTCCTCGCGAGCTCACCATCGAGCTGGCCGAGGATCTCGACCGAGAAGCTCTGAAGACCAAGGTCGAGGCAGCGCTTTCGGGTGCGGTCGACGTGCTCTGGTTGACCGACAAGCGCAACCGCGACGTCGGCGTGTCCGCGGCGAAGATCGCCTACGTGGAGATCGGCTCGCCCGATGGTGATCGCAAGATCGGCTTCAGCGGCTGATCGACGCTGTGTGACCGTGCGGCCATGCCGCCGCGCGTCCGAGTGCTAGAACCACTGCATGGCCACGTTGGGCGAACTCTGCCGACAACACACGTCGCTGTCACGCGACGAGATCAACCATCTCAAACAACTCGTCAGCGAGTGGGGCCTGCTCGCCGATCTCTGCTTCGCCGACTTGCTGCTGTACGTCCCGTCGACCGATTCCGAATGGCTGATCGTTGCCCAGGTGCGTCCGGCGACCGGCCAGACGATCTACCTCACCGACTACGTGGGTGTGCCGGCCGACAACGAGCGGCCGTTGTTGGATGCGGCGTTCGACACCGGGGAGATCAACGAGGGCGAGATCGCCGTCGAGTCGCTGCCGGAGCCGGCACGAATGCTGGCCATACCGGTGCGATGCGGCGGCAAGCCGATCGCCGTTCTGTCGCGGGAGTGGTCGAGCCACACCGGAAGGCAGTTGGGTGAACTGGAGCGCACGTACCTCGGCATCTTCCAGCGATTCGCGGCCATGATCGCCGAAGGGTCGTTCCCGTTCCACGGGCTGGTCGGCGACAGCAGCGCCGCGCCGCGCGTCGGTGACGGCGTGATGGTGCTCGATGAAGAGGCGCGAGTGCGTTACGCGTCTCCCAATGCCGTATCGGCGCTGCATCGGGTGGGCATCAGTGCCAATGCGGTTGGCATGCGCCTAGCCGAGCTGGGCTTCAACGACAGCCCGGTTCGCCTGGCCTACGAGGACCGAATGCCGGTGATCGAGGAGTTCGAGCAGACGCCCAGCGTCACGTTGTTGAGCCGGTGCATGCCGATCCTGGCGGGAGGCGAGGTCACCGGCGGTGTGTTGCTGCTTCGCGATGTCACGGAAGTGCGCAAGCGCGACAAGTTGCTGCTCTCGAAGGACGCCACCATCCGCGAGATCCACCACCGTGTGAAGAACAACCTGCAGACCATTTCGTCGCTGTTGCGGTTGCAGGGCCGCCGTCTCGAGTCCCCGGAAGCCAAAGCGGCCGTGGCCGAGTCCGTTCGCCGCATCCGCACCATCGCTCTGGTGCACGAGACGCTTTCGCGCGAACCGGGAGACGATGTGGCCTTCCTGGAGATCGTCCGCCCGCTGATGCGCCTCGCCGAGGAAGGGCTGCAGTCGCCCGACCGGCCGGTTCGATTCACCGTGCAAGGTGACGGGGGCCGACTACCTTCGACGATCGCCACACCATTGTCGGTGGTTCTCACCGAGCTGTTGCAGAACGCCGTCGACCACGGCTTCCCGGAAGGCAGCAGCGGCGGTGACGTGGTCGTGCAGCTCAACCCGGCGGATGATCACCTCAACATCCGGGTGATCAATGATGGCCGCGGCCTCGACTCGCAGTTCGAATTGAACAAAGCAACGGGCCTCGGTTTGTCGATCGTGCGCACGCTGGTCACCACGGAGCTGGCGGGCAGCATCCTGATGCGCGCCGGAACGCCGGAAGATTTCGCCAACGCCGGTCTGGGCGAACAACCGAAGGGTGCGGGCACCGTCGTCGATCTCACGGTGCCGATCTAGCGATCGGCAGCGATCAGACGGCTGCTTTGTGACGGGCGACGTACTGCCGGCGAAGCACCCGGCGCTCTTCCTCGGAGGTGCCACCCCAGATCCCGGAGTCCTGATTGGTCTCCAAAGCGTAGTCGAGGCAGTCGCGCTGCACAGGGCACTGTGCACAGACTTCCTTGGCTCGAGCGATTTGCAACAGCGCGTAGCCAGTGGTGCCGACGGGGAAGAACAGCTCCGGGTCGGTGTCGCGGCATATCGCTTCGGCTCGCCACGTGTAGTCGGCGTTGGCCAGTGTCAGGCTGGATGCGAGAATCGTCACGGTCGGCTCCAAGGTTCCGCATTGTGAGAATTTTCACTTGCAGTCCCGGCACAGGGGAGAGGCATTTCGACGTGGGTGTGCACAGTGATGTCAAACCTAGGAAACAAATCGACCGTTGACAAGGGGTATCGGTATCTTCTCGGGGATAGTTCCTACAGATGGGGGGTATCTATGGTTGAGGTACTGGCCCATCGGGGTGCGTCCCGGGCCGCACGGGAGAACACGATCGAGGCTTTTCGCCATGCGCGCGGCACTGGGCAGCGACGCCGTCGAGCTCGATGTGCGCCGAACGGCCGACCTCGCGCTCGTCGTTCATCACGACGCTCACCTGCCCGACGGCCGGGCGATCGTCGACCTGGAGGCGGCCGGCCTGCCCGACTACATCCCCCACCTGGGGGCTGCCCTCGATGCCTGCGCCGGAATGTGGGTGAACGTCGAGATCAAGAACGATCCTCATGACCCCGACTTCGATGCCACCGACGAGATCGCCGATCGCACCGTGGCTGCGCTCCTGGAGCGCCGCGAGAACGACCGGTGGCTGATGTCGTCGTTTCGCCTGGCGACGATCGATCGATGCAAGGCTCTGGCCCCGGTGATTCGCACCGCGTGGTTGGTGACAGAGGTGCCCGACGACGTCATCTCGACGATGGTCGCTCGTGGCCACGATGCCTTGCACCCATGGTTCGCAACGCTGTTGCGGTCGCACATCGACGCCTGCCACGGCGCTGGCATCGATGTCAACACGTGGACGTGCGACGACGCCGAGCGCATGGCCGAGCTCATCGACTGGGGAATCGACGGGATCTGCACCAATGTTCCCGACGTTGCCTTGGCAGTGATCGCCGGAGGCGGCATCTCTCACGCCGACGAGGGATAGAGCAGTTTCACCGCGTTGGGCCGGTGCTCGAAGCGCAGCTCCAGGGTTTCGCCGAGATAGTCGCCGTCGAGCTGGAACGGGAAGGGGCGCGGTGACGTGACGGTGAGCGACGACAGGTCGGTTTGCACGTCGACGGCAGCAGACGGCTTCATCCCACCGCCACGTAGTGCTCCGCCCAGCGCGCCGAGGATCGCGCCGACCTTCAACGTCTTGAAGGTGATCGCCACCAGGCCCCGGTCGAACGTCGCCGCCGGGCTGAGGTCGAGCGGGCGGTTGCCGAGATAGGTGTACGGGTTGGTGTTGAGCACGATCGTGAAGTATCCGTCGATGGGGTCGGGCGAGGCCGGGGTACGGACCTGGAAGTGTGGTTCGGAGCGGTCGTAACGGCTCATCCACGTGCGCACCGACGCGTAGATGAACAGCGGATGGCCGAGCCAGCGCTTCATCCCGGCACGACGCTCGACCTCGCGGACCACGGCCGCGTCGTAGCCGATGCCGGTGTGGAAGCAGAAGTAACGACCATTGACGTGACCCAGTCCAACGGGGCGGATGTCGCCGGCGGCGATCCCGTTGGCCAGGAGCCGCACTGCCGGAACGGGGTCGTTCGGCATCCCGAGAGTGCGGGCGAACACGTTGGTGCTGCCGCCGGGGAGGGTGCCGAGCGCCGTATCGGTGCCGGCGACACCCGTGGCGACTTCGTTGAGCGTTCCATCGCCGCCGAAACCGATGACGATGTCGACTCCGCGACGGGCAGCATCCTGGGCGAATCGGATTGCGTGCCCACGACGATTCGTCTCGACGATCTCGACGTCGTTGCCCTGGCTGAGCGCGCGGTGGACGACAACGGTGTTGCGCGCCGTGACCGAGGAGGCAAATGCGTTGACAACCAGCAGGATGCGCAAGACAGCGACGTTATCGCTGCGATGACGTCAGTCAGGTTTGGTCGATCGCTACTCCTCGGTAACAATGTTGCTCCATGAACGTGATCGTCTGCGTGAAGCAGATTCCCGACCCGGCAATGCCGGGCGAGCTCAACGGTTCCACCAACACGTTGAAGCGCGAAGGCAAGTTGATCCTCGACGAGTCCGACAGCTACGGCGTGGAGATGGCCCTGCAACTGGTTGCCACAGCGGGTGAGGGTGAGGTCAGCTTGGTGTCGATGGCGCCAAACGACGAGGTCAGCGGCATGCGCACTGCATTGGCGATGGGCGCTGCGAAGGGAATCCTGGTGAGCGACCCGAGTCTCCAAGGCAGCGACGCGCTCACCACGGCCAAGGTGCTTGCCGCGGCGATCACCCGTCTCGGCGGCGCCGACCTCATCATTGCTGCCACCGAATCGAGCGATGGCTACACAGGTACCGTGCCCGAGCAGTTGGCCGAAGTCCTCGGCCTTCCCTCGGTGACGTTCGCC
Source organism: Ilumatobacteraceae bacterium (assembly GCA_963720775.1). Classification (GTDB taxonomy): domain Bacteria; phylum Actinomycetota; class Acidimicrobiia; order Acidimicrobiales; family Ilumatobacteraceae; genus JAENVT01. The sequence continues at coordinate 144,561 of CAVRGR010000005.1, forward strand.
AAGCACGTGGTGGTCGACGGTGGCACCCTCAAGGTCAATCGCCAGACGGAGGAGGGCTACGACGAGGTCACCTGCCCACTCCCCGCCGTCATCAGCGTCACCGCCGGCGTCGTCGAGCCTCGCTATCCGAGCTTCAAGGGCATCATGGCGGCGAAGTCGAAGCCGCTCGAGACCGTCACAGCCGCCGATCTCGGCGTCACACCGGTCGGTTGGGCCGGAGCCGGCCAGACGATCTCCAACGTCACCAAGGCCGAGGCTCGTGCCGCAGGCGAGATCATCGAAGACGACGGTGAGGGATACGCCAAGATCGTGGCCTTCCTCGAAAACCTGAAGGTCATCTGAGGAGCACCATGAACATCTGGGTATTCGCACAAGCATCGAACGGGGTGCCGACCACGGCGACTCTCGAACTGCTCACCAAGGCCCGCAGCATCTCCGGTGGCGGGATGATCACGGCCTTCGTCGGCGGCGACGCAGCTGGAATCGCCGGGGCTCTCGGCGAGTACGGAGCAACCAAGATCTACGCCACCGGCGACCTCGGCGGGAAGCTTCCCGGTGTCGCCGTCTCCGCGGCCATGAAGGCAGTGATCGACGGTGGCGATTCGCCCGACCTGATCATGTTCCCGCAGACGTACGAGGGTCGCGACATCATGGCGCGGCTCTCGGTCAAGCTCGACCGCACCCTGTTGACCAACAACGTCGACATCGTCGCCGATGGTGACGCGGTCTCGGTGACCACGCCGGTGTTCGGCGGCAACGTTCTGGTGACCACGACGTTCACCGGGCCGAGCCCGCACCTTGCCAACTTCCGGCCGAAGAGCTTTGCCGTGGAGCCCTCGGGCGGCGGCGCGCCCGAAGTTGTCGCTGCGCCGGTGCCCGAGCTCGGCGTGGCCGGGGCGGCGGCGATCGTTGCCGAGCACGTCGAGGAGTCGCATGGGCCGAAGCTCGACGAAGCCAACATCGTCGTATCCGGTGGCCGCGGCCTTGGCGAGGCGTCCAAGTACGAGATGATCGAGCAGCTGGCCAAGCTGTTGAAGGGCGCACCCGGTGCGTCGCGAGCAATCGTCGATGCGGGCTGGGTGCCGTACAGCTACCAGGTGGGCCAGACCGGCAAGGTCGTCAAGCCTGGGGTGTACCTCGCTTGCGGCATCTCCGGGGCGACACAGCACATGGTGGGCATGAAGGGTGCCAAGAGCATCATCGCCGTCAACAAGGACAAAGAAGCTCCGATCTTCGGCATCGCCGACCTGGGCATCATCGGCGACGTGCACAAGGTGCTGCCGAAGTTGATCGAAGCGCTCCAGTCCCGCGGCTGATCCGCGACGCGCACGCCTGCTACTGGACGATCGCGGGCGGCGACATGGGCGCCGGCGGACCGATTCGCCGCCTGCGCCGGCGCACCGACTCGCTGGTTCCCAACTGCCGGCATCCGCTCCGCGAACACTTTCCTCAGACCGCGTCGTGGGCGCTGATCGCCCACGCGTAGCCCTCTGCCGCGTCGGCGACGGCCAGTTGCAGCTCCCAGCCGAGATGCGGTTCGCCGGCGTCCCACCAGAACCACTCCAGCGAGGCGATTGCCCTGCCGAGATCGTCCGGCGCGACGGGCCACTCGTCGGCGAGGTCGGCGAGCGATGTCATCACCCACCACGCGCCGAACCTTCCGATTGCCCCGCCACGACGGCGGCCATGAGCCCCGCCTGTTGCCCCCGCCCACGCCAACCAGGCCATTGCCATCGAGGGTGTCAGTGGCGCAAGCCGACCGTCGGTGACTCCCAGAGCAGTGACGGCATCGGCGGCTGAGCCTTCGACCGCCACGATCTCGGCGCGCCCGTCGGACGACGTGATCCATGGTTCGATCAGCTGGCGCACGGCGAGCGCGACCTCGGGGTCGTCGACGTGTGCGCCGGTGATGGCGGCGGGCATCGTCGTGAAGTCCGCTGATCGGGGCAACGGCGGTGCCTCGGCCGTGACGCCGTCGTCGGAGTACTCGGCCAGACCGTAGGCCGGTTCCCACGGCTGCAACTCGAAGGGGATCTCCAAGGGGTTGGCAACCTCGGCTGAGATCGACTGTCCGCGGAGCGCACATTCGTGGGCGATGAACCCGAGGCGCGGCCCTCCCGGTAGCCGCGCGTGGAGGTCGTCGAACTCGTGACGTTGCGCCACCACCTCGGTCAGCGGCCCGATGGTGAACCTGCCGCTCTCTTCGTCGAGAACGAGCGCGGCCCATTCCGCCGGGGCCCACAGGGCCAGCCGGTACTCGGCCAGCGTGGCCGCCGGCCACAGCTGACGACCTGTCGTGACGGCGGAACGACTGCGGTTCCGCAACTCGAGCAGTGCGGCCCAGTCGGCTTCGGTACAGAACCTGTCGATGAGCCGCACGAGACCATCGAGGTCGGCTCCATGAACGAGATCCTCGATCTCGCTCACACCATGGGCCAGGGATACCGCCGCCCCGACTGGTCGATGGGGAACACCGGATTCTCGGTCAACCACTCGGCTCGCTTCTGCATGGCTGCGATCTCGTCGTCGGCGAGCAGGGTGGCCACGTCGAGCGGCACCCGGTCGGCGATGCGTCGAGTCGCGTCGATCAACCGTGGATCGATCCGCTCGCCGCCGAACTCCCAGACAACGGTACGCAGCTTGAAGTCCGAGGAGAAGCACAGACCGTGGTCGATTCCCCAGATGTGATCCTCGCTGTCGATCAGCACGTGGCCGCTCTTGCGGTCGGTGTTGTTGGCGAGCAGATCGAACAGAGCGACACCGCGCAGCGTGTCGTGCAGATCTGGTCGTTCTTCATGAATCGTGAAGTAGTGCTGACGATGATCGACGTCCACGAACCACTGCAGCGAGCCCTCGCCGTACGGCCCGTCGCGCAACACGGTTGGCGGCACCAGGTCGAGCTCCAAGGCCTCGCTCAGGTGGTAGGCCGCAACCTCGCGACGATGCAGACCGGGTTCGAAGTCCCAGAGCGGGCGCTCGCCCCGCAGCGGCTTGTAGATGGCCTGCGCGGCATCGTCGCCGCACGAGATGTTGACGAGGAACGTGGCGTTGCTGCTCCAGGGCATGCGGCCCTCGATGTCGATCTCACCGCACATGAGGAAGTGCACCTGGCGGGCGCGGTCGGTCAGTTCATCCGCGGGCATATGTGACCATCAGGATCGATCGGGTTACCGCACCACTGGCACGGAGGGCGACCTGCCGCAACGATCGACTCGGTGTGAGCGCAGAGTGCGGCTGCCTGTCCTCGAGTGAGAAACACGCGGAGGTGACCGCGGTCCTCGACCGCGTCGAGGTCGGGCTCACCCTCTTCGTCGGTAGGCACGATCTCTTCGAGCTGAACGAGCACGCGGTCGTTGTCGCGGTCGTAGCCGAGTCCGATCGGACCGAGGACGAATGCCGGATCGACTGGCTCGGCCAGCTCCATCGCGGCCGGCAGGGGCTGGTCGGCGGGCGTGGGTAGATCGCTCATCACCTTGCGGAGGTAGTCGGCAATTGCCGCTGCTTGCTGCTTCTCGCATTTCACCGTCACCCGCGTCGTTCCCCGGCGGGCCTGCAGCAGGAACGTGCGCTGGCCGGGCTGACCGATGGCGCCGACGGTGAACGCGTCGACCTCGTCGAACTCGTAGAACACGCCCATCAGTGCCTCACGAGGGCCGCAGCTCGGCCAGCGATCCGCCGGTCGAGTTGACGGTCAGCACGATGGGTCCGCCGGCGGAGTAGGCGATGGCGGTGATCGAACACGGACTGATGACGATTCGTTGAAAGAGATCGATGTGTGTGCCCATGGCCTGGGCGACCGCGGCCTTGATCGTGTCGGCATGCGATACGCAGATCACGACGCCGCCATCGTGGGCAGCCCGCAGACGGTCGATCGTGCCGAGCATCCGGCCTTGCATCTCGAGGAAGCTCTCCCCGCCGGGGAACCGGAACGTCGACGGCGATCGTTGCACGGAGCTCCATTCCGGCAACTTCATCAGCGTCTTCAACTCTCTGCCCGTCCACTGGCCGAAATCGCACTCCAACAAGCCTTTGTCGACGCTCACCTTCAGGCCCCTGGCCGTACCGATCGGCGCAGCGGTCTCACGAGCGCGTTCGAGCGGTGAGCTGTAGACCGCGTCGACGCGACCGAGCGCCGTGATGCGTTCGGCCGCGGCCTGCGCCTGGGCGCGGCCGGCATCGGCGAGGTGCAACCCTGGGGCGCGGCCCGGCAACACTTTGCCGGTGGTCGGCGTCTGCCCGTGACGAACCAACAAGAACAACGTCGACGATGGGGGTGCGTGCTTCGTTCTCGCCATCTCGACCTTGCAACTTAGTGTGCGATCCATGGATTCGCTCCTTCGCCTGGCCTCGGAAGTGAGCTCCTGCCGGCGCTGCCCTCGGTTGGTCGCCTGGCGTGAGCACGTCGCCGAGGAGAAGCGAGCCGCTTTCCGCGACCAGGACTACTGGGGGCGTGGCATCCCTGGGTTCGGCGACAGGAAGGCGAAGCTGCTGGTGCTCGGGCTGGCCCCCGCGGCCCATGGTGGCAATCGCACCGGTCGGGTGTTCACCGGTGATCGCTCAGGCGACTGGCTGTACCGGGCGATGCACCGCGCCGGGCTCGCCAACCAGCCGACATCGATCTGCGTCGACGACGGCCTGTCGTTGACAGGAGCCTGGGTGACCGCCGCGGTCAAGTGTGCGCCGCCCGACAACAAGCCGTTGCCGGAGGAGCGCATCAACTGCAGCGCATTCCTGCAGCGCGAGGTGGAGCTGCTGACCGACGTGCGGGTAGTGGTGTGCCTCGGCGCGTTCGCCTATCAGGCCGCGTGTGCCGAGTTCGCCGTGAGGCCTCGGCCGAAGTTCGGGCACGGTGTCGAGGTCGACACGAGCCGCGGCCTCCACCTGTTGTGCTCCTTCCATCCGAGCCAGCAGAACACCTTCACGGGTCGGCTCACCGAGGCGATGCTCGACGATGTGTTCTCACGGGCAGTCGTGCTCAGCGGCTGAGCGCCCTGCCGACCGCTACGCCGGCGAGATGGTTTGCGGCAGCAGCGTCGTCGAGGAAATCGGCAACCGAGAAGAAGCCGTGATACATCCCCCCGAAGCGCACGTGACTCGTCGGCACACCGAGCGACGCCAACCGTGCGGCGTAGGCGTCACCCTCGTCGCGCAATGGGTCGTACTGCGCCGTGATCACCATCGCCGGCGGAGACGCGGCGATTACTTCATCCTCGGCGAAATGTGGCGAGAGCCGCGGGTCGACCAGCACCGCGGGGTCGTCGCCGGCGTAGTGGTGGATGAACCAGGCCATGCCGCGCGAGGTGAGTCCTGGGCCTTCAGCGTTGTCGACGTGGCTGGGGAAGCTGCGCGTCAGATCGGTGGCGGGGTAGACGAGGAGCTGGAATTGCAGCGGCGCCGGACGCAGTTGGGAGACGACGATGGCCAAGTTGGCGCCTGCGGAGTCGCCGCCGATGGCCAGCCGATCCGGTTCACAGCCGAGCGTCGTCGCGTTGGCGTGTGCCCAGCGCGTCGCGGCCACGGCGTCGTCGAGCGCCGCGGGAAAGGGGTGTTCGGGTGCCAGCCGGTAGTCGACGCTCAGCACTGCGTGACCACTGCTGTTGGCCAGGATCCGGCAGATGTTGTCGTGTGTGTCGAGGCTGCCGATGACCCATCCACCGCCGTGCAAGAACACCAGGAGGCCGAGGTCGGTCTGATCGTTGGGCCGGTACAGCCGGGCCGGCACACCGCCGGCATCGATGTCACGCGTGTGGTGGATCGGTTCGGTCGAAGCACGTTGTCGCTTGGCACGGATCTCCCGCGCCTGTACCGGGGTGCACGACTCCAAGGGTGGCTCACCGAGTTGAGCCATGAGCGCGAGCAATGATTCCGCCTGTGGGTGCAACGGCACTCGGCGATTCTGTCATGGCGGAACTTCGCCGAACGCTGTCGAACTTTCGTCGAGCAATTACCGTGATCGGCGATGACCGACGACATCACCCGTTACGACGCGGTCGAGGGCTATTGCGGCCAACTGAGTGTCGTGTCCGGACAGACGTTGGCGTTGCACGTCAGCAGTCGTGCCGCTCGCTACGACGTCGAGATCCATCGATGGGGAAGCGATCGACAGCTGGTGTGGAGCGCCACCGACCTGCCTGGCGTCGAGCACCCGATACCCGTCGACGCCGACTCCCATGGTTGCAACTGGCCCGTGGCGGTCAACGTACCGATCGACGACTCGTGGCGAAGTGGCTTCTACCTCGTCACCTTCCGCGCCCAAGACGCCCCTGTGGATCGTGCGGTGTCCCATACCGGTTTCGTGGTCACGGCGGGAGGGCAGCGAGGCCGGGCCTTGCTCGTGATCGCCACCAACACGTACAACGCCTACAACAGCTGGGGCGGCTGCAGCCTGTACACGGGAGGCAAGCGAGTCTCGTTCGCCCGGCCGTTCGGGCGCGGGATGCTGATGCGGCCGTCGACCGAGCGCGACGACCGCAAGTCACGACCGGTGTATCGCGGCGAGGAACCCGACGTCGACGGACTGATCTACCAGCAGTACCGGTTTGCCAATGGCTATCCGGGGTTCATGGGCTCGGCGGGCTGGTTCACCTACGAGCGCCGGTTCGTCGAGTGGGCCGAGGCCGAGGGTGTGCGGTTCGACTACGCCGTGTCGAGTGACCTCGACGCAGACCCCGGAGTCGTCGAGGGCTACGACCTGGTGCTGGGCGTCGGCCACGACGAGTACTGGTCCGCCGGCCAGCGGGCCACGCTCGAAGCGCACGTGCGTCGTGGCGGCAACTACGTGAGCCTTTCGGGCAACACCATGTTCTGGCAGGTGCGGTTGGAAGACGATGGCCGGCGCGATGGTGTGTCACAAGTACTCGGCGCACGAAACCGACGCGGTGGTCGGTACCGAGGCGCAAGCGACGATGACCGGTATGTGGGGCGACCCGTTGGTCGGGCGGCCCGAGACGGCGCTGCTCGGTGCCGGCTCCGCCTACGGTCTCTACAGCCGCTTCGGCGCCGCCACGCCGCGAGGTTCAGGAGCGTTCACCATCTACCGCGACGACCACTGGATGTTCGCCGGTACCGGATTGCGCTACGGCGACCAACTCGGAGCGAACGACGGGGTGGTTGGCTATGAGACCGTTGGTTGCCGGCTGGCCTTCGACGACTATCAACTGCCCGTCGCTGCCGGTGGCGCCGGAATGCCCGACGACGTCGAGATCGTCGCCTTCACGCCTTCTTCGAACCTGGCGATGGGTGAGTACCCGGCATCGATTGCCGCGCTCGACGATCAGGGCGATCTGGAGTTCATCGCCTCTCGGCTCTATGGCCGTGTCGACGCCGATTCACTCGCCCGCTGCCGATACGGAAACGCAGTCATGCTGACGTGTCACCCGTTCGGGCGCACCGGGGGAGAAGTGGTCACGATCGGCACGACCGACTGGGTGTTCGGGCTCGCCGGCGATCCGTTCGTTGCCAAGGTGACGCGTAACGTGATCGATCACTGCCTCCCCGGGTAGCTTTACGATTTGTACATCGCTGCAAGGGAGGTGCGTCAGTGTCACGAATGCTCACCGTCGCTGCCGCCCAGCTCGGGCCCGTGCAACGCGACGATTCTCGCGAACAGGTCGTGGCTCGGATGCTCGAGCTCCTTCGCCAGTCGGCATCGCATCGCGTCGAGCTGGTGGTCTTCCCTGAACTGGCGCTGACGACGTTCTTCCCGCGCTGGTTCGTCGACGACATCTCCGAGGCCGATCACTGGTACGAGCGATCGATGCCCAACGCGGCTACCCAGCCGTTGTTCGACGAGGCTCGTGCTCTGGGGATCGGCTTCTGCATCGGGTACGCCCTCCTCGACGATGCCGGTCGTCGATGGAACGTGCAGACGCTCGTCGAGCGCGACGGTTCGATCGTGGCCACCTACAAGAAGTCGCACATTCCCGGGCACGAACACAACGAGCCCGATCGGCCCTTCCAGCACGCGGAGCGTTACTACTTCGAGCCGTCTCCGGAGGGGTTCGGCGTGTGGCGGGCGTTCGGTGGATTGATGGGAATGATGATCTGCAACGATCGCCGCTGGCCGGAGACATATCGGGTGATGGGTCTGCAGGGCGTGGAGATGATCCTGTGCGGGTACAACACCCCTATCCACTACGTGCCGGATCCGAGCCAAGACATCTTGCAGGGCTTCCACAACGCGCTGGTGATGCAGAGCGGCGCGTACCAGAACGGCACGTGGGTCGTGGGAGTCGCCAAGGGTGGAGTGGAGGAGGGTGTCGACTCGTTGGCGCAGTCGATGATCGTTGCGCCCAGCGGGCAGATGGTGGCCCAGGCTCTGACGAGCGACGACGAGCTCGTCATCGCTCGTTGTGATCTCGATTGGTGCAGTCGATACAAGGAGACGTTGTTCGACTTCGACCAATATCGCCGGCCGGAGCTGTACACGTCCATCGCGAATCAGCGCGGAGTGATCGAGCCCGAGTCGTGAGCGCTGTCACGCCTGGCCTGGTCTGCGGACACCACCACCTCTACTCGGCTCTCGCACGTGGCATGCCGGCACCGCCGAAGCGACCGACGAGTTTCCTCGAGATCCTCGAACAAATCTGGTGGCGGCTCGACGTCGCTCTCGACGACGAGATGATCCACTGGTCGGCCATGCTCGGAGCAGCCGAAGCATTGATGTGCGGCACCACGGGCATCATCGATCACCACGAGAGCCCGTCGGCCATCGAGGGAAGTTTGTCGATCATCGCCGACGCCTGTGCGAAGGTGGGAGTCCGCGTCAGTTGCGCCTATGGCGTGACCGACCGTCACGGCTCCGAGCGAGCAAAGCGCGGGCTGGCCGAGAACGAGCGCTATCTGCGAGGCGGCGGGCGGGGCATGGTGGGGGTGCATGCCGCGTTCACCTGTCGCGATGAAACCCTCGTCGAAGCCACGGAGCTGGCTGCCGACATCGGCGTCGGCGTGCACATCCACGTCGCCGAGGGAACTGCCGACCGCGACGCAGGAGCGCGCCTCGAGGCGTTGGCCGCCGACAACTGGTTGCTCGTCCATTGCGTCCATCTCGACAGGCCGCTGCGCGGCACGATCGCCCACAACCCGCGCTCGAACATGAACAACTCCGTGGGCTACGCGGCGCCGACGAGCCGGTCGAACCCCATCGTGCTCGGTACCGACGGAATCGGCGCCGACATGCTCGAAGAGGCACGCCTGGCGTTCGTGCGCCTCCGCGAGCACGATGTGACAGCCGGGCCCGACACCGTTTGGTCGTGGCTCGCGGAGGGCTACGACTTCTTCCCCGAGTGCCGCGACGATCGCGTCGAGTTCAACTACGACCATGCCGATAGCGCGTGGCACACCGCGTTCACCCCTGGAGTGCGCGCCACGAGCGTGACCCTGGGGTCGGGTGAGGTCGTCGTGCGCGACGGCAAGCCCACCCGTGTCGACATCGATGAAGTGCGCGCCAAGGCCAATGAACATGCTGTCCGCTTGTTCGCCCGACTGTGAAGGAGCCTCTTGCGATGACCACGCCCGCTGCGATCTACCTGCAGGATGCTCATCCGATACGCGAAGCGATGGAGTTCGCCAGGTACGCGGAGGCGAAAGGTTTCGATGCCGTCTGGCAGGCCGACAGCCGGCTGGTACGTGACGCTGTCGTACCCATGGCTGCGTTCGCCGCGGTGACGGACCGGATCAAGATCGGTTCTGGCGTGGTCGACTGCTGGACCCGCAACCCGGCGCGATTGGCATCGACGTTCTCGACGCTCGACGATCTTGCCCCGGGCCGGGTCATCCTCGGCATCGGTGCCTGGTGGGATCCGCTGGCGGGCAAGGTGGGCATTCGACGCGATCGCCCGCTGCGGGTGATGCGCGAAGTCGTCACCGCCGTGCGAGCTCTGCTGCACAACGAGACAGTTACCTTCGACGGAGAGTACGTCCATCTCGACGGCGTCGAGCTCGACTACGTGTACCAGGACCGGCGCCCGAAGGAAGTGCCGATCTACATCGGCGCTACCGGGATGAAGATGATGGAGCTGGCGGGCGAGATTGCCGACGGGGTCGTGCTCAACTACCTGGTGTCGCCCGAGTACAACCACCGGGCGAGCGACGCGTTGCAGATCGGTCTCGATCGATCAGGTCGCACTCTCGCCGAGATCGACCGTCCGCAACTCGTCGTGTGTTCGGTGCACGAGGACCGCCGCACCGCCCTCGACATGGCGCGGCTGATGGTCACGCAATACTTGGGTCAGCAGCCGCACATCATGAAGGCGTCAGGGGTGCCGCAGAGCTTGCTCGACAAGGTCGGCGCGGTGCTCACCTGGCCGGCCACTCACGAGCAGGTGGTTGCCGCATCGAAGTTGGTCCCTGACGAGATCGTCGAGATGCTCACCGCCTCCGGCACGCCCGCCGACGCACGCGAACGCGTGTCGCACTACATGCGCAACGGGTGTACCTGCCCGATCCTCTACCCGCTCGGCGACGTGCACGCGATGATCGACGCCTTCGCCGGCTGGACGGCCTCGCCATAGCTCTGCCTAGGTTCGTGATCGGCTGAATCCCCCCGAACGAGGATTTCCGTGCTCGGCGGGGCTGCCACCGGCCGACACGATCACTCGATGAACTCGCGAACACTTCTAGACCCACTGACGTCGCTGACCGGCCCAGTGGCTGTCAGCGGGTCCGACGCACCTCCGATGCCGAAGATCCCACAAAACATCGACGAACTGCTGGATCACAGCCTGCGGCTCGGAGCATCCGACCTGCATCTGACTGCCGGCGCACCACCGACCGTTCGGGTCGACGGTGTCCTGCGCCCGATCGAGGGCTACGCCAAGCTCACCGGTGACCTGATCGAGTGTCTCGTGCTCCCCACCCTCGACGAGCGGAGGATCGCCGCGTTCAACAACGAGCTGGAGCTGGATACGAGCTACTCGCTTCCGGGCAAGAGCAGGTTCAGGATGAATGTGTTCCGCCAGCGTGGGACGATCGGCGCGGTCCTTCGAACGATCCCATTCGACATCCCGGAATTCGCCAGGCTGCACATGCCCGCAATCATCGAATCGTTCGCACAACTGCCTCGAGGACTGGTCTTGGTGACCGGCCCCACGGGGTCCGGAAAGTCGACGACGCTGGCGGCGTTGCTCGACATCATCAATCAGACGAAGGCGGTGCACATCATTTCGTGTGAGGATCCGATCGAGTTCCTCTACACCCACAAGAAGGCCATCGTGAACCAGCGCGAGGTCGGGGAGGACACCAAGAGCTTCGCCGCGGCACTGAAGCGGGCGCTGCGCGAGGACCCTGACGTCATCATGGTCGGAGAGATGCGGGATCTCGAGACCATCCAGATGGCCCTGACCGCGGCCGAGACGGGGCACCTCGTGTTCGCCACGCTTCACACACAGTCGGCACCACAGACCGTCGATCGCATCGTCGACGTGTTCCCACCGGATCAGCAGGGCCAGATTCGCGTGATGCTGGCGACGACGCTGCAAGCGGTGGTCACTCAGCAGCTGTTGCCGAGCGCAGATGGCCACGGACGTGTGGCCGCAGTCGAGGTGCTGATCGCAACACCTGCGGTGCGCAACCTGATCCGCGAACGCAAGGGGTATCAGTTGGCCAGCCAGATGCAATCGGGAGCGAAGTATGGAATGGTGACGATGGATCAGAACCTCGCCGAACTCGTTCGGTCGCACCGCATCACGTTGGACACGGCCCTCGACTACGCAGCCAACCCCGACGACCTGCGCACCCTGCTCGACATCAGGACGGACCGCGCCGGCAAGCGGTGAGCATCGTCTCGCTTCGTCAAGCTGAACGTCGATGCGGGCGCCGATCGATTCCGAGCTGGCGCCGATACGCGGCGACCGTCCAACGACTGATGTGCAATGCCTCGGCGACAGCGACGTGCGAGCTGTCCCTCAGTGCCACGAGTTGGTGAAGCAAAGCGCGGCGTGGCGCGGAGAGAACTGGGATCAGCTGCGATGTGATCACAGCATCCAACGCTTCCTCCGGCGTGGAGTCGAGATGCTGGGCGACCCCGTACAGGCCGGACGAATCGAATGCGGCCTTGATGCCCGTGCGATCGCGCGCTGTCAGCGCTTCACGGTACGCAGAGTTCTCGATGATCGTTCTTCGACATGGAGAGCAGATCGTCTCCGTATGGTCACGGGCGAGCCGCCTCCCGCACGATCTGCACACCACGACGGTGGCCGTGGCGAGCATCAGGCCGCTTCTCCCAACATCGCCAACAACACCGGGGTGTAGGGCTCGAGACGATGGGCCAGGCGCGCCGGGAGCTCTCGGTCACCCGATGCGTTGAGGTGGGACCATCGCGCCAGGTCCGAGGCCAGCGACTTGTTCTGGCTGCCCAGCATCGACAACCATTTCGTCAGACACCGCCCGCGGATGTCGCCGAGCTCGCGTTGCTCGACCTGGTCTTCAAGAGTCGTGTCATCCAGGGTGTCGGGGACCTCTGCCACCGTCGACGGATGCCGCGAGTTGAGCACGGCCTTCGCCCAGTCGACGCGCGTCGAGCTTGGCACAACGGCGCACGCCACGGCCTGTCGCTCGCCGTCGGTCAACGACCGTTGCTCCACTTGTTCGAGCCGCGCCAGCTCACCCTGGAAGCGCCGGCGACTCATCCGCTCACGTCTGCTCAACCAGTCGTCGCTCCGGGCAGCTTCGATGCGGGCTCGGCTGACCTTGCTCTCGAGGTACGTCGGCCACGACGCGTATCGCGTCCAGTCGACGCGGCGGCAAGCATCCCAGGTCAGCCCGAGTACCTGTGACAGCACCTCGTTGCGATCGGCGTGAGCCGGAAGCCCGGCGTACAAGGATCCTGCGAAGGCGAACGCCCACGAGTGGATCGAGTCGTAGAGGTCGACCGACAGATCGTGGTCCGGTTCACCGGCCAGGTGCCGCAGGGCGAGAGGCTCGAGAACCACTGCTGTGAAGTCCGGGTGTCGCGGCGACTGTGTTGCAGGGAGTCGTCTCCGTTCACGGAAGGTGGGGCGCTCTACGGCCGCTTCATCGACTTGGGATCGCATCTCCGCACCTTTTCCACGTGACTCTTGTCCTACGTTCCATCAAAGGCGCTCCAGAGTCGATCGAACAGGGCCCTTGTACCTCGTCGTCGGCCTCACGGGCTCATTGGTGTGCACACCCAACCCAATGGTCCCGGACCCGGCCACATCATCGGCTGACGTCGTCGCCGATGCCGTAGCTGCGCTGGCCAGCACCACACAGCAGATCGCCACCGCCTGGCTGGTGCGAATCGGCTCGGCGAGGAACGCCCAGCCCAACGTCGCGGCGACGGCCCCAACTCGATCGTGGCCACGACATCAACCCATCCTCACATCGCAACCTTCGTGGCGACTGCCCGACAGGCAATGAAACCGGGGGCCGTCAGGGCCTAAAGCCCCTAGTGATCCGGTCCGCCTGAGTCATACGGTGCTTGTCATGACGACAGCCAGCATCGAGACCGAAGAGGGCTCTGTTCCACGCCCACATGGAGTTGGACGTGACGTGGTCGACGGCAACGAGGCAACAGCGCGCATCGCCCACCTGGCCTCCGAAGTGATCGCGATCTATCCGATCACACCGGCCTCGCCGATGGGTGAGTTCGCCGACGACTGGAGCGCGAAGGGTCGCACCAACCTGTGGGGCGCCGTCCCAGAAGTGATCGAGATGCAGAGCGAAGCGGGAGCGGCCGGCACGTTGCACGGCGCTGTCACCAGGGGCGCACTCGGCACGACGTTCACGGCCAGCCAGGGCCTGTTGCTGATGATTCCGAACATGTTCAAGATCGCCGGTGAGCTGACCCCGACGGTGATCCACGTTGCGGCACGCACCGTTGCGACACACGCGCTGAGCATCTTCGGCGATCACAGCGATGTGATGGCTGCTCGCACGACCGGCTTTGCGATGCTCTGCGCGAGCAGCGTCCAGGAGACGGGCGATTTCGCCGCCGTTGCGCATGCCTCCACGCTGCGCACCAGGATCCCCTTCCTGCACTTCTTCGACGGCTTCCGCACCAGTCATGAGATCGGCACGATCGAGGTGCCGAGCGCCGATCAGTTGATGGCCATGATCGATCCGGCCGACCTCGCTGCCCACCGCGCCAGAGGACTGGATCCCGATCGCCCGGTGCTGCGCGGCAGCGCTCAGAACCCCGATGTGTTCTTCCAGGCACGTGAAGCTTGCAACTCCTTCTACGACGCCGTGCCCGATGCCGTTCAGGCATCCATGGATCGTCTTGCCGACATGACCGGTCGGCGGTACCACCTCGTCGACTACCACGGCGCACCGGATGCAGATCGTGTCATCGTGCTGATGGGATCGGGCGCTGGAGCGGCGAAGGAGACCGTCGACGAACTGTGCCGCCGCGGCGAGCGTGTCGGTGTCGCAGTCGTTCGGCTGTTCCGACCGTTCCCGACGGATGCGCTGCTGGCGGCGTTGCCACCCAGCACCCGCACCGTGGTGGTCCTGGATCGCACCAAAGAGCCAGGTGCGCCGTTCGAGCCGTTGCACCTCGACGTGCTGTCGGCGCTCTGGCACAGCTCGGACGACACCTGGATCGGTGGGCGCACCCCACGCGTGATCGGCGGACGCTACGGCCTGAGCAGCAAGGAGTTCACGCCGGCGATGGTCAAGGCTGTGTTCGACGAGGCCACCCTCGACACTCCGCGTAACAGCTTCACCATCGGCATCATCGACGATGTCACGCACACGAGCCTCCCGTTCGATCCGTCGTTCACCACCGATCGGGCCCGCGTGCGCGCCGTGTTCTTCGGCCTCGGCTCCGACGGGACCGTCGGCGCCAACAAGAACACCGCGAAGATCGTCGGCAAGAACACCGACCTCGTCGTTCAGGGCTACTTCGTGTACGACTCGAAGAAGTCGGGGTCCATGACCGTCAGTCACCTGCGCTTCGACCCCGAAGAGATCAAGAGCACCTACTTGATCGACCAGGCCACCTTCGTGGGTGTGCACCAGTGGAGCTTCCTCGAGCGGATCGACGTCCTCAACGTGGCCGCTCCCGGCGCGATGGTGCTGATCAACAGCCCGTACCCAGCCGAGCAGATCTGGGATCGACTTCCGGTCGAGGTGCAGCAGATCGTGCTCGATCGAGGCTTGCACCTGCACGCCATCGATGCCGCCGGCGTGGCCGAGGCAGCCGGTTTGGCGGGTCGGGTCAACACGGTCATGCAGACATGTTTCTTTGCCCTCGCCGACGTCCTGCCCACCGATGAGGCGATCGCCAGGTTGAAAGAGGCGATCACTGCCAGCTACGGCAAGCGCGGCGATGTCATCGTGCAACGCAACATCGCGGCAGTCGACACCACACTGGCGCAGCTCTTCCCAGTGCCGATCGGCACGAAGGTGACGGCGACGAAGCACCGCCGCCCGACGGTCACCGGTCAGGTCACCGACTTCGTGCAACGAGTGACGGCGCGCATGCTCGCCGGTGAAGGCGATCTGCTTCCCGTCAGCGCGATGCCTCCGGATGGAACGTTCCCCACCGGCACGGCGAGCGTCGAGAAGCGCACCGTCGCCACCGAGATCCCGATCTGGGAGGCGGACCTGTGCATCGACTGCGGCAAGTGCGCCATCGTGTGCCCGCACGCGGCCATCCGGATGAAGGTCTATGAGCCGGGTGCGTTGACGGCGGCAGACGCCGACATCTTGAAGACGAAGTCGTTCCGCAGCCGCGACGTCCCCGGCATGTCGCTGACCATCCAGGTTGCGCCCGACGATTGCACGGGCTGCGGTCTGTGCGTCACGGCGTGCCCGGCTCACGACAAGAGCGAGGTCAAGCGCAAGAGCATCAACCTGCGTCCGATCGAGGAGCACCTCGACGAAGAGCGTGTCGCGTGGGACGCCTTCCTGAGAGTTCACGAGACGGATCCGGCCCTGTGGGACCCGGCCTCTGTCAAGACCAGCCAGCTTCGCCAACCGCTGTTCGAGTTCAGCGGCGCATGCGCAGGTTGTGGCGAGACCCCGTACCTGAAGCTGCTCACGCAGTTGTTCGGCGATCACCTGCTGATCGCCAACGCAACCGGATGCAGCAGCATCTACGGCGGCAACCTGCCGACAACTCCGTACTGCACCAACGACGAAGGCCGCGGTCCGGCGTGGAGCAACAGTCTCTTCGAAGACAACGCCGAGTTCGGTCTCGGCATCCGGTTGGGCATCGACGCCCAGCAGAATGCCGCACTTGGATTGCTCGACAGGCTTGCCAATCACGCTCCTTCGCTGATCGATCCGGTGCTGGCCAGTTCAATTGCTGCGGGAGTCGATGATCTCGGTGAGCTCCCGATCCGGGCCCAGCGAGCGCGGGTCGAGCAACTGCAACAGGCGCTGGCGACCGTCGATCACGACGGTGCAAAGCAGCTGCAGCAGCTGATCGGCACGCTGGTGCGCAAGTCGGTGTGGATCGTCGGCGGCGATGGATGGGCGTACGACATCGGCGCTGGTGGGCTCGACCACGTTCTCGGCAGTGGCCGCAACGTCAACGTGCTCGTCCTCGACACCGAGGTCTATTCGAACACCGGTGGGCAGGCCTCCAAGGCCACACCGAGAGGTGCGGTAGCGAAGTTCGCCGCCGGCGGCAAGGGAACCGCCAAGAAGGATCTCGGCCTCGAGGCGATGTCGTACGGCGACGTCTACGTCGCCCACGTGGCGCTTGGTGCCAGCGACATCCAAACCGTCAAGGCGTTCATGGAGGCCGAGGCGTGGCCAGGTGTTTCGCTGATCATCGCCTACAGCACGTGCATCGCGCACGGGTTCGACATGAGCGAGTCGATGACCCATCAGAAAGCTGCGGTGCACAGCGGTCACTGGCCGCTCTACCGGTACCAACCGGGTTCCGGCGAGGCGACTCAGCCGTTCCAGCTCGACAGCGC
Source organism: Ilumatobacteraceae bacterium (assembly GCA_963720775.1). Classification (GTDB taxonomy): domain Bacteria; phylum Actinomycetota; class Acidimicrobiia; order Acidimicrobiales; family Ilumatobacteraceae; genus JAENVT01. Next base: position 161,450 of record CAVRGR010000005.1, read on the forward strand.
CGCACCGGATGTTCCGTACGCCGACTTCGCCTCGAGTGAGCCGCGCTTCTCGATGCTGCGCCGCAGCGATCCCGAACGCGCCGAGCAGTTGATGGTGCGTGCCCAATCCGACGTGTCGGCGAGGTGGCACCACTACGAGCAGTTGGCTGGTGTGGAACGAACCGCACCGGTACGCATACCCCCCGCGACACTCGCCGACTCCGAGGAAGAATGATGAGCACGCCCAAGCAAACCGTTGATCTCACGACCAACTACCTCGGGCTGCGGCTGCGCAGTCCGATCGTGGCTTCGGCCAGTCCGTTGACCGGCGATCCTCGACACTGGGCAGAATTGGAAGAGGCCGGAGCGGGGGCGATCGTTCTGCCCTCTCTCTTCGAGGAGCAGATCGAACGGGAATCGTTTGCCGTCGACTCGACGCTCGACCTCGGTGCCGACTCGTTTGCCGAAGCACTGAGCTACTTGCCCGAGCTCGACGACTACGACGTCGGTCCCGCTCGGCACCTCGCTCTGGTCGAGAAGGCTCGCGCCGAGCTGTCGATCCCGGTGATCGCCAGTCTCAATGGAACGACTCCGGGCGGGTGGGTGCAGTACGCCCGTCACCTCGAGGGCGCAGGAGCGCAAGCCATCGAACTGAACGTGTACGACGTCATCGTCGATCCTCGTCGCAGTGCAGCCGACGTCGAGAAGCGGTACCTGGAGCTCGTCGAGGACGTTCGTGCCGAAGTGAAGGTGCCACTGGCCGTCAAGCTCGGGCCGTGGTTCACCTCGCTCGGCCACTTCGCGCTGGCGCTGCAGGCAGCCGAAGTCGACGGGCTCGTGCTGTTCAACCGCTTGTACCAACCCGACATCGATCTCGACACCCTCGATGTCACGCCCAGGCTGCAACTGTCGACCTCGGCCGAGTCGCGCCTGCCACTGCACTGGATCGGCATCCTCCGCAGCTTCATCTCGTGCTCGCTCGCGGCGACCACCGGAGTGCACGACGGCGCCGATGCGACGAAGTTGCTGCTGGCTGGTGCAGACGTGGCGATGGTCGCCAGCGCCGTGCTGCTGCATGGCCCGCAGCGCATCGCCGCGATCCTGGCCGACATGACCGAGTGGATGGATGAACGCGAGTACGTGAGCGTCGATCAGCTCCGCGGCAGCGTCAGCCGGAGCAGCGTCCCCGATCCCGAGGTCTACGAGCGGGCCAACTACTACCAGATCCTGCACAGCTGGCGCAGCTAGCACGCCAGATGTTCGCACGCACGGCGTGCGCTCACATCCGATGTCGGGCTGGACGGATGCGCCGCTCGCTCGGCGCAGCTGCGAACAAACGTCCTTGGGCGCGACAACGGAAGGCTCAGTTCTGAACTCGCACCCATTGAGCTTGCTTGGGCGTGGAAGCGGAACTCGCACTTCCGGGAGCGCGCCCATCGGGGGGCCTACCTGGGTTGTGGGGTGAGCACGACCTTCATGGCGGTGTCGGCACCGAGCGCGGTGTTCATCGCCATCTCGACCTGCTCGAGGGGAAACGTGTGGGTGACCGCGTGGTGGAACGGGATGCGCTCGTGGTTGGCGGCCAGCATGGCGAGTGTTGCGTCGTAGGCGCGAGCGTCTTCGCCGGCGACGCCGACGATCGTGAGGTTTCGGCCGAGGATCGTGGCCGGGTTGATCGGCACCGTGCCGAGGTCGACGAAGGCCCCGACCTCGATCAGCGTCCCGCCATCGCGCAGCAGCGACAGCGACGGCCCGAAGCTCGCCGGATGGCCCGTTGCGTCGACGACCACATCGACGCCGCGTCCGGCGGTGAGGTCGCGGACGAAGGAGGCGGCCGCAGGATCGGCACCGCTGGCGACGAGCGTGTCGGTGGCGCCGAGCTCGGCGGCGAGGGCGACTCGGGGTCCGAAGGGATCGATGGCGATCACCTTCGAAGCGCCGAGCAGGCCTGCCTTGGCGACGTGTACGACACCGACGGGGCCGATCCCCACCACGGCAACGGTGTCGCCAGGCCGAAACCCGCCGGGCCTCGGCATCTTCGCCGCCAGGTCGAGGCTGTGCGTGACCGCGAACAGTTCGGTGAGGACGGCCACGTTGGTCGGCAGCGCGTCGGGAACTTGGAACACCGGTGTTCCGGGCCGGAGGTAGAGGAACTCGGCCCAGCCTCCGAACAAGTAGGGCGCCTCGGCGCACGTCAACGAGTTGCCGTAGTTCTCCAGCCGCCTGCAGAAGTAGTACGGGTAGTCGCCGCGGCAGAACTCACACTCGCCGCAGGCTCGGTTGGGCGCCGGCACGACGCGATCGCCGATCTGCAGTGGGTTGCCGTCGAAGCTCGTCGCCCCGCCGTCGCCGATTGCCGTGACGATGCCTACGTTTTCGTGCCCCTGGATGATCGGGAACGGAGTCGACGAAGCGTGGTCGGTGCCCGCGTATTGCTGGGTCTCGCCGCGGAAGGTGTGCTTGTCGGTTCCGCAGATGCCGGACGCAAGCATCTTGATCAGCACGGCACCGGGTTCGAGGTGATCGGGGTAGGGATAGTGGCGGAGCTCGAACTGCCCCGGTGACACGAGTGCTGCAGCAAGTACATCGGCGACCATGGCCGGAGCGTACGGTTCAGGGCGAGCGGTCGCCCAGTCGGCGATGATGAGCGCGTCAACGTGCACGTCGTTCACCGTCGAGACGATTGGCGACTCCGTTGCGCCGCGCTCAGGCGTCGGCGGTGACAACCTTCTTCTTGGGTGGAGGTACGCCGACCGATGGCGCCGGGTCGGCCCACTCGGGCCATCGTCGACGACTGACGATCGACAGCAGACGAAGCAGTTTCATCGCCTTCTCGTCCTCCTGCGCCGGGCGGGCGATGATCACACCATCGGCGATCATCCGGGTGATCACCTCCTCGCCGAGTTCAGTACGGACGATCGTCAAGGTCCAGTCGTTGTCCTCGCCGATTCCACCCGTGGCGATGTCGCTGTGTTCGGCGGAGAAGTCGGGACACGTCTTGCAGCCCTCGCGGGTCCACTGATGACATTCCTTCAGATCGATCTCGTGGTACGAGCCGTCCTTCATCCAGATCTGGAACACACCCTTGATGTTCATCTTGACCATTTCGGACTTCTTCAGCCCGTACTTCGCCTCGAAGAGCTCTGGAAAGATGGCGTCGTCGAACGTCTTCGAGCACAGCAACCCGATGTTGAACACGAAGGGTTTGCCGACCTTGCCCGCCTTGCGGTCCCACATCACCGGTGGTGACGATGTCTGGCAACCCATCCCCACCAGTGCCAGCCTGGTGAGGCCCAAATCGCTGGCTTCGCGCAACGCCAGCGGATTGGCGCAGTACGTGTAGCGACTCCCCGCGGTGGCAAGCACGTCGTCGACCGTTCGGGCGAGCACCGGCTTGGCCTTCCATGCATCGTCGGGCTCGACGCCGCTGACCATGGCCGCCTCGATGTAGTCGTTCTGCAGCAGCCACACCAGCATGGCGGAGACGAAGCCGCCGTCTTGGCCGACCTCGTGTTGCGTCTTGTCGGTTGCCCGTGTCAGCAACAGTTGTCGCCAGATGCCCGCCATCTCGTCGGGCTGCCGAGTCCGGCCGAACAAGTGCATGTCGGCGCTTGTCTCCCATGCCCGGAACCGCGGGCAGGCGCGCGTACAGGTCGTGCAGCCTTTCTCGCCGTGGATGCAGTTGTCGAGACCGAGCTCTTCTTCGAGGTGGAACGGCTTGTACTTGCCTTCTTCGTGCTCGTAACCGATGACGTCGTGCGGACACGTGACCACGCAACCAGCGCAGCCCGTGCACAGACCCGTCGTGATGACCTCCTCGTAGAGCTCTTTCCACTGAGCGGTCCACCGCTCGGCCTTGGCTCGAGGGGGTTCGGTCAGGGTCATGCCTGCGACTCTACGCGGCCAGCGCAAAAAGGCAGCGTCCCCAGGTCATCTGCGGAAAGACGACCTGGGGACAGCCCCTGACAGTGAGCGCCGTTGGGTGCGACGTCGCCCAATGTTCTGGCCGGCCACCGAGGGCGGCCGGCAAACTCGTACTGTATTCATCTACAACGGTCGCTGTACAGACGGAGCACCGATTATCCGCAGAGAGGTTTCGAGAGTTCTCCCTGATCACAAACGATTACGCCGTCAGTTCACCAATCGACGTCGGGGTGTTCGGAGCGTAGTCGCGCATGCGTTGCCGGCACTCACGTTTCGGCCAGCGAGTCCTTCAAGTCGTGGCGCAATGATTCGTGTTGCGACACATCGACCTGCAGCGCCCGGCCCTGCGAGTCGGGTTGCTGCACGTAGAAGACATCGACCACCTCGTGACCCAATGTGGCGACCTTTGCCGAACGGATGTCGAGACCGCGAGCGGTGAGAGTTGCCGCCAGCCGATAGAGCACAGCGATGGCATCAGCAGTGCGAACGTCGATCATCGTCGTCGATGCGGAGGCCTCGTTGCTGACGAGCACTTCGAGGCGGGGCGGCGCCGCGGCCACGGCTCGGCCGTGGGCTCGGCTGTAGGTGCGAATGCGCTGGGCGATTCGCGACCCGATGTCGATCGTGCCGCGCACGACACCGCGCAAGTCGTGTTCGAGCTTGCTCTGCTCGGCGCCCTTGGACACCGATCGCGCTACCCTGAACTGGTCGACCGCGACGCCGTCGGCACTGGTCCATGCTTCGGCAGCGACGACGTCGACACCGTTCATCGCAAACGCACCGGCGATCTTGGCAAACAGGCCTGGCTGATCGCGCGTGGCGATCATCCACACATCGAGATCACCGGCATTTTCGCGCCGCGTGTGCAGTTTGCCGGTCGTCCGCACCGCGTCGATCAGGTCGCGGAATTGGTCGTCGAGTGCAACCTCGTGTTGTGCCTTCGGCCGGCCGGCAAACACTGCAGACACCGCGGCAGTGAGCTCGTCGATCAGCGTGGCCTTCCAGGCGGACCACGCCGAGGGGCCCGTGGCCCGGCTGTCGGCTTCCGTGAGGGCCCGCAACAACTCGAGTCGAAGTGGATCCCCGATGAGCGCCGCGACGTTCTCGGCAGTACGAGCGTCGCGCGAAGTCGCGCCGCGTGGCCGTCTCCGCGAGGAGGAGGTGGTGCTCGACCATTGATCGAATGACGGCGACGTCCTCCGAGGGAAACCCCATGCGAGGGGCCATGCGGTCGACCAGCTGGACGCCGACCTCGATGTGGTCGGTCGTGTGACCTTTGCCGATGTCGTGCAGCAATGCGCTCATCAACAGCAGATCCGGGCGTGAGACCGTGCGTACGAACTCTCCCGCGTTGGCCACCGTCTGCAGGAGGTGCCGATCGACCGTGTAGATGTGGAATGCGTTTCGCTGCGGCAGGCTGCGAACGTGACGCCATTCCGGCACCATGCGGCTGAAGAGCTCGTACCGTTCGAGGGCTTCTACGGAGTCGACGAGATGAGAGCCGGCTCCGAGGAGGCTGACCATTGCGTGGCGCGTTCGTTCTTGCCAGGCCTCGCCGTCGTCGGTGATCGTGGCCGACAGCGTCACGAGCGCCCGCCGGCTGATCGGGTACCGAGCATGCGCGGCCGCCGCGGCCACGCGCAGCACGAGTGATTGGTCGACGCCTGCGGCGTCGACGTCGATCTCGACCTCGTCATCGACGACCGTGATGCCGGGCTGCAGGACCGCCGAGACACGGCGCGTCGAGGCCGGAGCCTTGCCACGCTTCGCGGCTCGCTCGACTCTCCACCAGAAACGCTCGATCGCCCATTCGATCGCCCGGGCAGCCTCCGAAACTCGGGCCATCAGAACATCCGCATCGGCAAAACCCATGGCATCGGCTACAGCGTCTTGGTCCTGCAGCAGCAGCACGTTCGTGGACTTGCCGGTAACGCGATGCAACTCGCATCGCGTTGCCAGCAGCGTTTCGGCGGGCGCAGCGAGATCCTCGATCGGCGCCTCCAGTGAGGCCGTGATCTCCGGTCGGTCGGTGGCCAGTGCCCAGAGGATGCAGTCGTAGTCGCGCAACCCACCATGACCATCTTTCAAGTCGGGTTCGAGCAGCGAGGCGACATCGCCGGTCTTCGACCAGCGTTCGGCGGTGACCATCTTCAACTCGTTCAGCCAACCGGGAGCCTTCTTGCGCCACTGGTCGATGCCGCCGGCCGCGAGTTGGGCAACCTCTGCCTCACTGCCGGCGAGATGACGCAGGCGCAGGATCGCTGTTGCGGTGACGAGGTCTGCTGATGCCAGGGAGAGCAGTGATTTGACAGAGTGCGCGGCGGGGCTCAGTTTCACCGCGGCATTCCACATGGGATACCAGAGCGGCTCGGCGATCGCCCTCACCTCGTCAGCCGTGGCTCGCTGCGGGTGGATCAGCACGACATCGATGTCGCTGCCTGGGCACAGCAGACCAGTTGCATAACCACCCGTGGCGACGAGGGCCCATTCGGGTGGCAGATCACGAGCGAGCGCATCGAGCCAACCATCCATCTGGTCCGACAACCGCCGTGCCAGACCCCTGCCCGAAAGGTCGTCGCGGGCGATCAGCTCGGCGCGAGCACGACGAATGAACGCACCATCGATCGACTTCGCCAGCACCGGCCCCAGTATGTCAGGCATCCGAAGCCAACCACTGAACCTCATCGGACTCGTTGACCGCGGCCTGCCAATGCTCGATGCACTCGTTCGATCGACGTGTCGTCGAGCTTGTGACCAGACCGATCCGACAGGGTGAAGCGATCCTGAATGGTGACCTCGCTCGTGGCGATGCGCGCCGAGTAGACGACGACCTTGGCACGGGCGAACGCGACGCTGATCGCCAGCAGTGCGCCACGCTGGTCCGGCCCGGTGACGTCGCACACCGTGTGCCACGGGAGCACCTCGTTGTTGAACTCTGCCATCAGCCCAACGCCTACGGGGCCACGCAGCTGCCGGCGAAGTGAGCCCTCGAACTCGGTGGCGAGCTCGGCCGCAACGGGCATCTCGGCGGACCGCACGACGAACGTGTCGAGAATCGCGCCGTCCGGCCAGGTACCAATCGTGGCATCGATGATGTCGCAGCCGCGGCGCGTGAGCACGCCAGTCAGACGAGCGAGAAGCGCGTTGGCATCGCGGCACGCGACCGCAATCGTCCAGCAGTTGGGTTCGCCCTCCCGGGTGACCGCGACCCGAACACTTCCGGATGGCGGCAGCGGATCGATGAGTCGTGCCTGGTCGGCCAGCTCCTCGGATGTGTGCGACAAGACGTACGAGATGGGCGCGAACTGGAGGCGTTCGATGACGGCGTCGCCCGTCACCAGCCGCTGCGCGGAGATCCTGCGCGCCGCGACCAGGCTGGTTGTGTCAGTCCCGGCCAGATCGGGATGGTCGAAGACCCCATCGATCAGGCCGAGCCGCTCGTCGAGGACGTCGCGCTTCCCGGTTGTCAGCGCGCCGAGTGCCAACGCCAGTTGATAGGCATCGTGGGTGTGAGTGCTCGAGCCGAGATGCGTGGCGAGCTGCAACAACTCGCGCTCTTCGAATCCACGGGGGTCGTCGGCCGAGGCCCTGAGCAATCGAGCGTCACCGATGATGGCCGAGATCCTTCGTGCATCCGCTGCCGATAGCAGCCGATCCAGCAGGCTGTCCCAGCAGGGTCGCGGTTCCGACACGTGGCGGCACACATCGGTGACCAACCCGGCCAGCACGAGGTCGTTCGACGGGTGACCGGTCTCGATGGCGAGATCGTCGAGGCGCTCGGCAACGCGAAAGCGAAAGGCATCGTCGGGTTGATCCCGTCCGCCGATCTCTTGGATGCCGGGCAACGCGGCGGCAATCTCCGGAAGAGCGCGTTCGAGCACGCCCGCGTCGTGGAGCAGTCGCCAGCGACTCGGCTCATGGGCGCGCAGCACACGCACGAGCGAGGGCGTGTCGCGGCGATCCCACGTCAAGCGCTCGTGGCGATGGGCTTTGAACCAGCCGGCAAGCTCGTCGCTCGGTCGGGCTTGATCGATGAGCACGGCTGCCTGCAATGCCACGGCGATCGTTTCACTTGCCGGTGGCTCTCCGTGCAGGTTGATGGTGCCGTGCTCGACCGATAGCCAGCCGTTCGCCGGCCGCGGCACCGGTGGTGGACCGTCGCCGATCGGGGCTTTCACAAACGGTCGCTGGCCAGAGCGAAGGCAGCGTCGATCGCCTCGTCGCTCAACATCCACCCGCGACTGCGCACCGTCACCACCGACTTCGGGCCGAGCGCGCGCCGGATTGCTACGAGAAGGCTGTCGCAGCGTCGCTCACTGAGGTCGGCCAGTCCGGCACGACGAGCCAGGTCGCGCCGGCTGATCACCCGCCCGCGGTTGGCGAGCAGCACGTGGAGCACCGACTGCTCCTGCTCTCCGAGCCGATACACGAGGGGGTTTGTGTGTCGATCCGGAAGAGCAGGACCAGCGGTGCTCATGTGGAGTGACCTTAGGCATCGCAGGTTTCGCTCTCATGTGAAACATGTGAACGCACTGTAAATCCGTGACCAACGGCACCCGCCGAGGACTCGCTACTCGTTCGATGGGCCGTGAATACTGGTGCGATGCATCTGGCGTACGCCCCTGAGGACGAAGCCTTCCGCTCCGAGATCCGCGAGTGGCTCGCTGCGAACCTGCCTGCCGGATGGGGCGACCAGGGCTTCGAGATGGCTCCGGAGCAGCGCAAGGCGTTCAACGAGCAGTGGCCGAAGAAGCTGTACCACGGCGGCTGGATCTGCGCGACCTGGCCGAAGGAGTACGGCGGCAAGGGCCTCACGACCATGCAGGGTGTGGTTCTGGCGGAGGAGTTCGCCCGAACAAAGGCACCGCTTCGCGCCGATTTCTTCGGCGATACGCTCGTCGGCCCGACGATCCTGCAGTGGGGCACCGAGGAGCAGAAGAAGGAGTTCCTGCCGAGGATCCTCAACGGATCCGTGCGCTGGTGCCAGGGTTTCAGCGAGCCGAACTCCGGCTCCGACCTGGCGTCGCTGGCGACGAGTGCGCTGCTCGACGGCGACGAATGGGTGATCAATGGCCAGAAGGTGTGGACCACCGGAGGCCATCACGCCGACTACTGCTTCCTGCTCACTCGCACCGATCCAGAAGCACCCAAGCACAAGGGCATCTCCTACCTGCTCGTGCCGATGCGCCAGCCGGGCGTGGAGGTGCGCGGTATCACTCAGCCCGACGGAACCGCCGAGTTCTGCGAAGTGTTCTTCAGCGACGCACGTTGCCCGAAAGACAACGTTGTCGGCGGCGTCAACAACGGCTGGAAGGTGGCCAACTCAACGCTGGCGTTCGAGCGCGGTCAGTCGGCGACCACCGGATACCGACGATTCGAGGACGAATTCAACCTGCTCGTCGAGCGGGCGAGCGTCAGCGGCGCGCTCACCGATCCCGTGATCCGGCAGCGGCTCACGACGTATTACACGAAGATCCAGATCCTCCGCATCAACGGGTTGCGGTCGTTGTCGGCGACGCTGTCGGGCGTGAAGGATCCCGGCGTGGCCGCGCTCGGTGCAACGAACAAGATGTTCTGGAGCGAGATGCACCAAGAGGCGATGGAGCTGGCGCTCGACGTCTTCGGTCCGTCATCGATGCTCGTCGATACCGGCCCGTCGGTTGGGTCGTGGCCCGGCGCCATCCGCGACAAGCGGCGGCCCGGCTACCCGGTGAGCCCGATGGTCAGCGCCTTCTTCTTCAGTCGCAGCGAGACGATCTGGGGCGGCACCAGTCAGATCCAGCGCAACATCGTCGGCGAGCGAGTGCTCGGGCTTCCCAAAGAGCCATCCTGAACCCGGCCCCGCCCGAACGGATGGTCACGAGGCCGTTCGTGTTGATCACCACGGCAGCACTCGTGATGTTCATCTACATCGGTGTCATGACTCCGCTTCTGCCACGCCTCATCGAAGAACAGCTCGGTGGCAACGAGATCGACATCGGTCTGAACCTGGCGACCTTCAGCATCGCTGCCGTGCTCATCAGGCCGAAGCTCGGCCGCTTCGCCGAACAACACGGTCTCCGATCGACGATGGTCTTCGGTGCATTGCTCGCCGCAGTGGCCACCTCGGCGTGCACGCTGATCAACTCTCGGTGGGGTCTGCTGCCACTCCGGTGCCTGCAGGGGATCGGTGAAGCTGCCGTGTTCGTCGGCGCGGCAACGAGCATCAGTGATCTCGCACCGTCGGGGCGGGGTGCGGAAGCTGCGAGCTACTTCTCCGTGGCCGTGTTCGGTGGTCTCGGCATCGGCCCGGTGATCGGGGAATCGGTGATCGGTCGGGATCGGTTCGATACCGGTCTGCTGACGGCTGCCGCGTTCGCAGCGTGCGCGTCCGTGCTCGCTCTGCTGACACCAGCAGGAATGAGGCATCAGCAGCACGCGGAAGTGCGCGGCCCGCGATTTCATCGAGCGGCAATTCCTACGGGGCTCGTGCTCGCGCTCGGAGTCGGCGGCCTCGTCACCTTCACGGCCTTCATGCCCGAATACTCCGTCTCCGTGGGTCTGAGCGGTTCGAAGTGGGTCTTCGCCACCTACGCGGCCGTCTGCCTGATCATCCGCGTCGTCGCCGCGACCGTTCCCGATCGCATCGGGCATGCCAACGCTGTGACGATCGCTCTCAGCTTCATGCTGGTGGGGCTGGCAATGCTGTTCTTCATGCCGTGGCCCGTCGGGGTGTTCGCCAGCACCATCATCGTCGCCATCGGGATCTCGTTCAACTACCCCGGGCTGATGGCGATGGTGGTCGACACGGTGCCGGAGCACGAACGTGTGAGAGCGATCTCCACCTTCACGATGTTCTTCGAGATCGGCACGGCGAGCGGCGCTCTCCTCCTCGGCACGATGGCCGATCTCAGTTCGAAGCGCACCGCCTTCCTCGGCGGCGCGGCTTTTTGCGCTGTCGGGCTGATCGTTCTCTGGAAGGTGGCGGTGCCGCGCTCGCGCGTTCACGTGGCTGTCTGAATTCCGCTAGTCAACCGCCGGCAGCCGCGCCACAATGATCGGGTGATCCTCGACGACGAACAGTGCTACAGGGCGGCGCAGAGCCGCGACGGCCGTTTCGACGGGTGCTTCATCACGGCCGTCAAGACCACGGGGATCTACTGTCGCCCCGGCTGCCCGGCCATGACGCCGAAGCGTCACAACGTCGAGTTCTTCGTCACCGCGGCAGCTGCTCAGCAGCACGGCTACCGGGCATGCAAGCGGTGTCGCCCCGACGCGTCGCCGGGCTCCCCGGAGTGGAACGTCCGTGCCGACGTCGTCGGTCGTGCCATGCGCCTCATTGCCGATGGTCTCGTGGATCGCGAAGGTGTCGGCGGACTCGCGGCGCGACTCAGCTACAGCGAACGCCAGATCAACCGGCTGCTCACGGCCGAGCTCGGCGCCGGACCGTTGGCCCTGGCCCGTGCCCAACGGGCTCAGACCGCGCGCACGCTGATCGAGACCACCTCGATGCCGATCACCCAGATCGCCTTTGCTGCCGGTTTCGCCAGCGTTCGTCAGTTCAACGACACGATCCGCGAGGTGTTCGCCTCGTCGCCCACTGAACTGCGTGGCTCGCGCCAGCCGAGCGCCGCCGGTGGAACGCTGTCGCTGCGCCTGCCATACCGGGCCCCGTTCCACAGCGAATCCATCTTCCGCTTCCTCGGCGATCGGGCCGTGCCCGGCATCGAGACATGGGACGGGGCGACCTACCGCCGGTCGCTGCGACTGAGCCACGGCAACGCGGTTGTCGCGCTGTGGCCGGCTCCGAGCGCGCCCGGTTCGAATGCGATCACGTGCACGCTGCATCTCGACAACGTCGCCGACGCCCAAGCTGCCGTACAGCGTTGCCGGCGATTGCTCGACCTCGACGCAGATCCCGACACCATCGAGAGCCAATTCGCCGACGACGCGTTCCTCGGACCGCTCGTTCGCAAGCGGCCGGGTTTGCGGTCGCCAGGTCATCCCGATGGCGTCGAACTGCTCACCAGGGCGGTGCTCGGCCAGCAGGTGTCCGTGAAGGGGGCGCGCACGTTGGCGACCCGCCTCGTCGCTGCTCTCGGCGAACCGCTCGCCGCGCCGCTCGACGGCGTCACGCACGTGTTCCCGTCTGCCGAGGCCATCGCCGATAGCCCGATGAGCGACCTGGCAATGCCCGGTGCTCGAGCTCGCGCCTTGATCCACGCCTGCGGACAACTCGCCGGTGGAAACCTCGTCATCGATGCCGGCAGCGACCGCGCCGAGATCTCACATCAGCTGGAATCGCTGCCGGGCATCGGTCCGTGGACCGCCGGCTACGTGGCCCTGCGTGCGCTGGGCGATCCCGATGTCTTCCTGCCGACCGACGTCGGTGTGCGTAACGCCCTCCGGGCGACTGGCACCGACTCGACACCGAAGTCGGCGTATCACCTTGCGGAATCCTGGCGCCCGTGGCGCTCCTACGCACTGCACCACCTGTGGGCAAGTCTCTGACCCATCCGAGCTGACTCTCGAGGAGCCAATCATGTACTACACGACAACCATCGATTCACCCGTCGGCGAGCTGCGCATCATCGCCGGCGAGCGCGGGCTGCGGGCCATCCTCTGGGGTGCCGAGGATGCGGCTCGCATCGCCTCGGTCGACGAGACAGATCTCGTCGAGGGTCGCACACCACTGCTCGACAAGGCCGTCGTTCAGTTGGAGGAGTACTTCGCGGGGACTCGACGCGACTTCGATCTCCCGCTCGATCCACTCGGCACACCCTTCCAGCAATCTGCGTGGATGGTGCTGCGAACGATCCCGTATGGCGAGACGATGAGCTACGGCGAGCAGGCCCGCCAACTCGGTGACCCCAACAAGGCTCGCGCCGTCGGCGCGGCTAACGGCAAGAATCCCCTGAGCATCGTGGTGCCGTGTCATCGAGTGATCGGATCGGGAGGAGAGCTCACCGGTTTCGCGGCAGGGCTCGACGTCAAGTCGTGGTTGCTCGATCACGAGCGACAGCCACGCCTGCTGTAACGACTCGGCGGATCAGCCGCCGTGCCGAGCGCGAGCCTGCTGTTCGCGACGCGCCCGCGCATCGGCTTGCCTGGCAGCCTTGGCGGCCTTGCGCTTGGCCTTGATCTCTTCGTCGGCAGTAGGCGGCGGGAGCACGGCGACCTCTTCGTGCTCGACGGGCGGCAGGGCCATCGTCTCGTCGTGCTTCAGCAGGCGGGTGAGAACGACCGAGGCCGGAGCCTCGCCGGCTACCGATCCGGCCATCATCAGACGAACGGTCGCCAGACCGTGCTTGTCGATCAATGCCGGAGTCGCGTCGAGCAACTCTGCTGCTGTCGGGTTGTCGGAATGGTCGCCGAGCGCCTCGATGCAGTCGGCCAGGCACGGGTCGCACAGCAGTGTGGTGATCTGCTCGAGCCCGCCGTTCAAACGGCCTCGCGCGGCCGTGGCGCGCATCGCCAAAGTGCGACTGGCCGGTTCCGTGAAACCGCCCTCGCGTGCGCCACAGAGATCGTCGAGCGCACTGCGATGGTCATCGGGCAATGACGCGACCAGCGCCTCGATCTCGTCGTCGGTCATGGCGGTGAACGCTCTGTCGAGCAGCGTCAGGCCCTGCAGGCGGTTCTTCATCTGGTTCATCGGCTGTCGAGGCTACCGGTCAGGCGGGCAGGGTCCGGACCTCGATGTAGCGATCGAGCTGCATCGTTGGACGCCTTGACCAACCAGTGACTGGCCGTCTTCTTGTCGCGGCACCGGTACGTACCGGATCGACGGCACGAGCTGGATCGCGGGCTCTCGTCGGAGCGCTCGTCACCCAACCGCCACGTGGATGACGTCGAATCCACACACGGGCCGGGGAAAGTGTGGCCTCCTCTTGGCGGACGCCGCGCACAGCTGCCTCCGTCTCGCCTGAACCGAATGGGAGTTCCCAGTGAGCCATCGCGTTGCTTGTCCCTGCGAGAACGGTGTCGCTCGATGAACCGGGTCACGAGCCACACGAGATCGGGATCGCGCCGCACCCTGGCGGCAGCACCCGGGGCGGGATGCCGATGAATGGTCTGGTGCTGGTCGCCAACCGGCTTCCCGTCGACATCGGCTCTGATGGCCAAGTCACGGTGAGTCCGGGCGGGTTGGTCTCGGCGCTGTCATCGGTGACCAGTGAAGGAGTCCAGTGGGTCGGTTGGGGCGGGATGGAATCGAGGCATACGGGCGCGTTCGACCACTGTGATCTGCGCCTGCACCCCGTGGTGCTTTCGACCGAGGAAGTCGACGGGTACTACAGCGGCTTTTCGAACTCGGTTCTCTGGCCGTTGTTCCACGGTCGATTGCAACCGGTGCTGCTGGACCGCAGTTGGTGGAACTCATATCGGGCCGTGAACGTTCGGTTCGCTGCCGCGGTCGCCAACAGTGCTCCGCTCGGGGGGACTGTCTGGGTCCACGACTACCACCTGCTGCTTGCTCCTGCCCTGATCCGAGCGATGCGTCCCGACCTGCGGTTGGGCTTGTTCTTGCACATTCCGTTCCCGAATGCCCGAATGTTCTCCAGTTTGCCGTGGCGGCGCGAGATCATCGAGGGCATGCTCAGTGCCGACTTGGTTGGTTTCCAGGTGGCCGACGACGTCGAGCACTTCGTGGCCGCGGCAACCCGTCTGACGGCCGCCGAGGTTCGCGGCCAGGTGCTGCTCTACGGATCACGTGTGGTCGAGGTGGGAGCTTTTCCGATCTCGATCGACTTCGCCTCGTGGGACGCCCTAGGTGGTCGAGCGAGTTCACGAGCGCAGAGCCGGCGGCGAGAGCTCGGCGTCGAGTCGATCTTTCTCGGCATCGATCGCTTGGACTACACCAAGGGCATCTCGCAGCGCCTCCAGGCCTTCGGCGAGCTCCTCGACGAAGGCCGTCTCAGCTCGCGGGCGTGCACCTTTGTTCAAGTCGCAGTTCCTACCCGGTCAGACATCGCCGCCTACCAGGATGAGCGTGAGGAAGTCGAAGCGTTGATCGACTCGATCAACGCTCGGCACCGACGATCGGACGGATCGGCTCCCGTGGTCTACCTCGATTCGGCCCTCGACGAAGCCGAGTTGGCGGGCTGGTATCGAGCGGCAGATGCGCTCGTCGTCACGTCGCTGGCCGATGGGATGAATCTTGTGGCCAAGGAGTTCGTGGCAGCGCGCGGCGACCTCGGTGCCACCCTCATTCTGAGCGAGTTCGCGGGCGCCTCGCAAGACCTCGATGGCGCGCTGATCGTGAACCCGTACGACATCGAGGCGATCAAGGGAGCGCTGCTCGCAGCCGTCAACATGCCGGCTGCGATCAAGCGTGCCCGCATGCGGACCATGCGCGGCGCGATCCGGATGAACGACGTGCACCACTGGGGTCGGAGCTTCCTGAGCCGCCTGGCAACGGCCACGCGACCGATGCCTGCGGGTGTCGGGGTTCGTGCGTCAGCGGCATCTACGTAGTGCTCGGATCGCCGTCTGAGCGGCAGCGGCGCTTGAATCCAGACCTTGCCTTCGCGACGGCCGCCGCGGACACGGGTATGGTCAGTGGTGCAAGCTGGTGTGCCGGGAAGCCTGGTCGGCGATGAACAGGAAGACTTCCATGGATCACGCCTTTCGTCGTTCTCGATCGCCCATAGTTCGCATGCTGTCGCCGTTGCGCGACTTTCTGGACACCGAAGCATCTGGTGCGATCTTGTTGGCCGGCGGTGCTGGCGTTGCCCTGATCTGGGCGAATTCGCCCTGGTCACAGTCGTACGAAGATCTTTGGAACGCCCGGGCGGCGATCTCCGTGGCCGGTCACACGCTGGATCTCGACCTCCGGCACTGGATCAACGACGGACTGATGACCATCTTCTTCCTGGTTGTGGGACTAGAGATCAAACGTGAGGTCACCGACGGCCACCTCGCATCACGGCGAGCGGCGCTGCTGCCCGGCGCCGCCGCGCTCGGCGGGATGTTGGCTCCGGCGTTGGTGTATCTCGCCATCGCGGGCACGTCCGCGCCACGGGGGTGGGCGATTCCGATGGCCACGGACATCGCCTTGGCTGTCGGCGTCCTGGCTGTGGCGGGCAGTCGCATCCCCGCTTCGTTGCGCGCGTTTCTGCTCGGTCTGGCGATCGTCGACGACATCGGCGCGATCATCATCATCGCCGCCGTGTATTCGACGGGCGTGATGTTCGGGTGGCTCGCAGCCGCCGCTGTTGGTGTAGCGGTGACTGTCGCCGTGGATCTGCTCGGCGTCCACTCCACTTGGGTGTACGTGGCTGTTGGTGGGGCCGTGTGGTTCAGTCTCCACGAGGCCGGGATCCACCCGACGATCGCCGGCGTGGTGATGGGACTGTTGGCGCCATCCAGTCCGCGTCTGAATCCTGATCTGATCGACAGCGACGAATTGACCGACCTGTCCGACGCGGGCGCTGCGCACGGCACGAGCAACCTCGCCAAGGGGTCTGTGTCGGTCGTCGAGTGGCTGCAGCACGTGCTCCACCCTTGGACGAGTTACGTGATCGTCCCTCTCTTTGCTTTGGCGAACAGCGGGATCGCGATTTCGGCTGATGGGCTTCGCAACGCGGTGCATTCTCCGATCACGTGGGGTGTGCTCTTCGGGCTGCTCGTCGGCAAGCCGATCGGTGTGGTGATCGCAACTCGAGCCACGGTGCGTGCAAACCTCGCTGACGTTCCGGAGGGTGCCGTCGCCCGCCAAATCGTCGGGATCGGTGCTGCGGCGGGCATCGGCTTCACCGTTGCCATATTCATCACCGAGCTGGCCTTCACCGACCCGGTCGAGCAGTCCAACGCCAAACTGGCGGTCCTTGTTGCATCCGTGCTCGCGGCGGCCGGCTCGAGCGCGATCCTCACCCCGCGCCCCGCTGCCCGAACGAGCGAGGCCGGCACGAATGGTTCAACTGCCTAGCTGGGCGAGTTCGAGGCGGCCCGGAGGTAAGGCTGGCCGGTCCGCCTTGAACTCTGCGGTTGCAATTGTCGGCCGCGTACTTGTCAGAGCGGTGCGGTTTGAGTTGCAGTTCTGTGAATTTCGGGACACGGACGGCAGATCGTCGGCAAGGCCTGGTGATTCGATTGCGAGATGAATGTATGACTACACTTATTGCTGATATGCATGAGAGTGATGAGGATCCGGAGGCGGCCACTGATGCTCTCCTCGCTCCCTCTCGTGCGTTGGCGACGCTTCGCGACTCGGCGGTGGTTGCCCTGTCAAGGTTCTCTGCTGCCGCCGGTGAGCAGTCGTGTCAACCATGGTCCTTGGGGTGGTGATGAGAGTCGTCATCGACCACCAACGCGCGGAAGACTGGCAGCGCGATGACGCAACGCGGGATTCCGCGCAAGGCTTACTTCGTCCGGCGCCAGAGCGAGAGGGCTGAGATGCAACGTACGAGACCCGGTGAGCACGCCCCAGCAGACAAGGTTCTGCTCGTCGAAGATGACCACGCAGTACGTGGTCTGCTGCGGATCTTGTTGGAGGACGAAGGCCTCACCGTGGTCGAAGCCTCGACGGGGAACGAGGCCGTTGACGTGTTCGGCGTAGAAAAAATTGATCTGGTGTTGCTCGACCTTCGGCTACCGGGCTTCAGCGGGTTCGAGGTCTGTCGGCGGCTGCGACGCGACAGCGATGTGCCGATCATCATGGTCACCGCGCAACACGACAGCCACGACGTCGTTGCCGGGCTCGAATTGGGAGCGGACGACTACGTGACCAAGCCGTTCAACGACCGCGAGCTGATGGCCCGGGTGCGAGCACAGCTCCGACGACGTCAGGGGGCGCTCGAGGCCCTCGGCGAGAGCCTTTCGTTCGGGGACCTCACCATCAAGATGGATCAGGGTCAAGTGTTGAAGCGGGACGAGGAGGTGCCGTTGACGCGCACGGAGTTCCGTCTGCTGTGCCATCTCGCTTCTCACCCGAATCGAGTTTGGTCGAGGGCGCAGCTGCTGGAGGAGGTCTGGGGATATGCCTACGAGGGTGACGGCCGAGTGGTCGACACGCACGTGGCCCGGCTCCGATCCAAGATCGAGGATGATCCATCAAACCCCGAGTACGTTCAGACCGTTCGTGGGCTGGGATATCGGATGCCGACGAGAAATCAGTGAAGGTCTTTCCGAGAGGGCTCCGTGCTCGAACTGCGCTTTCGTTCGCCCTCCTCGCACTGCTGCTGTCGGTGTCGCTCAGCTTGGGCACGTACGAGCTGGCCCGCTGGTACTTGCTCGGCCAACGTGAATTGCTGGCGACACGTCAGGCGATGCTCGACGCGCTCGTAGCCAAGGAGCTGGTCGCCTCCAACTCACCCTCGCCAGAAAACGTCATGACGTCCTTGGGCGCGGTGTCGAACGCCCGGGCCGTCCTGCGAGTCGGCGGCGTGTGGCACGCTGCGGTCGTTGACCTCAGCGAATCGCGGATTCCAGCCGAGCTCATCGCTGCGGTCGACACGTCGGGGCCGGCCCGTCAGCGGGTTGTCGCCCACGGTCTGCCCTACATCGTGGTCGGCACCCGCCTCTCAGGTCTCGACGCGGCGTACTTCGAGTTCATTCCATTGACCGAGTACGAACGCACGCTGCAGACCCTGGCGACGGCCCTCATCGTCGCCGCTTCGATTACGACTGTAGGTGGCGCGGTCGCGGGTTGGCTGGCGTCCCGACGTCTCATGCGCCCGCTGGCCGGAGTTGCTGTGGCAGCGCAGGCGATGAGCTCGGGTGATCTGACTCGTCGTTTGGAGGTCAGTCACGATCCCGATCTGGAACCCGTGGCCACGTCGTTCAACGAGATGGCTTCCTCACTGCAACAACGAATTGCCCGCGAGGTCCAGTTCACTGCAGATGTGAGCCACGAGTTGCGCACCCCACTCACTGCCATGACGTCCGCTGTCAGCTTGGCGAAGCGAGTCGAGCTACCTGACCGTGCCAAGTTCGCCGTCGGTGTGATCGGTGACCAAGTCGACCACATGCGCCGGCTCACCCTCGAGCTGCTGGAGATCTCGCGAATCGACGCAGGCATGGCCGACCTTCGTCTCGACGATGTCGACGTGGTCGAGCTCACGGGTCACGTGCTTGCGGCCGCCGGTGTGGGGGCAGAGCGGCTCCATTCCGACCTGGGCACTGATACGACGTATCCGTTGGACCGCACCCGATTCGAACGGGTCATCGCCAACCTCGTGGAGAACGCAGATCGATACGGAGGGGGTGTCACCGAGGTCCGGCTCGCCAGAACTACGAGCGAGCTCTTCATCACTGTCGACGATGACGGGCCCGGTGTTCCTCCCGAGGATCGAACGGCGATCTTCGGGCGTTTCCATCGCGGCGGAAATGTGCAACCCCAGGACCGGCCGCGCGGAACCGGGCTCGGCCTCGCGCTCGTCGAAGAACACGTTCGGCTGCACGGGGGATCAGTCCATGTAATCGATAGTCCATCACACGGAGCGCGCTTCGTGGTTCGCCTCCCCGTTCTGTCGTGACGAGGCTGACGATCGCAGTGACGACCGTGGTCTCCGTCGTTTTTCTGGGAGTCTCGTGTGGCGTTCCGGCAGAATCGTCCCCCCGACAGCTTCCGCAATCGGCGATACCCGACGCGCTCAAGCCATCGGACACCGTCGTGTCGACGTCGGCGTCGCCAGAAGAACGCGTCGACCTCTGGTTCGTCCGCGACAGCCAGCTGGTCAGCGTGACACACCTCGTACCCGCCAGAGCCGATCCCAAACGCGTGATCGACGAGCTGTTGTCGGGTCCGACAGACAGCGAACGGAGCGGTTCTTTGCGCTCGGCAATCCCCGACGCTGCTGCTGTCGACGAAGTGAAAGTGAGTGGTGGAAAGGCCACTGTCGGCTTGTCGTCAGCATTCTCGGAGATCCCGGCGGCCGACCAGCTCCTAGCCGTGGCACAGCTCGTTCTGACCCTGACGGATCTTCGTGGAATCGGGCTGGTGGAGTTCACAGTGGGCGATGCGGCGGCGGCGGTTCCACTTCCGAACGGCGACACGTCGACCGGCTCCGTCTCCAGAGACGACTACGTCGAACTGTCGACGCCGATTCCCTGAACGCCCGGATTGGCACCCGACCGCGACGGGCCTGACACACGATCTTGACCGTGCACCAGCAGCATCTCGTTGTGCTCAACTTGGACACGCGACGCGAATCGGGCCGTGCAGTGGTGCGGAGCACGACCGGCGACGGGGCAGCAGGCCACTGAGGTGTCCTGGCTCTTCGATCAGATTTCGGACCTCGCACGGGCCGACTCTGTGGGCGTCGTCATCGCCGCGGACACCGGGTCATGTAGTCACACGGCCAGCTCGATCGATCTCGCCGAGCTCCTGGTACGCGCCTCGCGGGTGCCGAGCCTGAGCATCGAACTGCTTCCGGCCAGACTCACCGATGCAACGTTTCCACCCGAAGAACGCGAGGAGATCGACCTGGGCACGATCGATCCGAGCATGAGGGTCAACACCGTGAGAAGGATGCTGAAGAGGCATCAAACCCATTGCGGTGCCGTGCTGCGTCTGCAGGGCTCGCAGTTGCGCCTCGAACCGTGTGGGACTCCGCCCGATCGGACGACCAGCGAGCGAGACGGCGGAAGCTCCGTGCGCTGGATGTTGGCCAGTGACCACAGCGAGTGCCCCGTGGAACACAACGAGGCAATGCAAATCGGGCTCAATGTGGCAATTGGCGGCATGTCTCGAAGCGCCAACGTGAACGTGGAGGACGTCGCTGGATTCGTCGCGCTCCTCGACGCGCTGGTCAGCCTTCGAGAAGTCATTCTCGAATCCATGAAGTCGAGTTGAGAGGTCCCGACCCCGTCAAACGAGGGTGGGGCGGTTTACTACGGTCTCGCGAATCTTGCTGGTGTTCCGGTCGACCAAAGCCTCCGCCAGTGCCAGCGCCTCGATGACCAGTTGATCGGACGGCTGCGCGTCCATGGAACGAACTTCTGCCAGTCGGCCCGCAAGCTCGTTCCAACTTGAGTACGACGGATTTCCGACCAGGCTGGGTTCGCGTTCGAGGAGCACGTCGACTGCGGCGCCCGTCACGACGACGGCCATTCGGTAGGCGCCGAGCGATGCGAGTCGCTGTGCTTCCATCAACAATGCGTCTGGAAGCGTCCTGTCGATCGCTGGGGCGTGTTCTCCCAGGAGCAACCGCGACGCGTGCTGGCGAAGCGCGCGCCTGCGGCGAATGCCGAACGCTGCCCCTGCCGCGATGAGAACGACGCTCGATGCGGCGAACCCGGCGTTCGGGGTCGGCGCGAATTGAACAGCGAGGACCGCTCCCAGCAATGATGCGACCTGGAACATCAGCTCGCTCCGAGCAATCGTGCGGGCTCTGGCCAGCCGTGGAACCGACGCGTTGAGGATCGTGATGGTACGGGTTCCCACACCTTGACCGAGCCCGATGGAGAACGCGATCGCGAGCACACCGAGGTTGCCGATCGTGATCACCCCGAGGGCGCAGATCATCCCCGGCACCAGCAGCGCCAAGACGAGCACCCAATCGGGTTCGAGCGTGCGATGAATCCGTGTCGCCAAGAGATTCGCGGCGATCCGCCCGGCGCCGGCAGCCAGCAGACCGACGGCGAAGATCCATGTGTCACCGCCTCCACGCTTGATCGCAAACGCCAAGAGGTACGTCAGTGCTCCCCCCGCGGCACGAACCGCTGTGACGGCAATTGTTGCCGACCACAATCGGGGCGGGATCGCCTCGCTCATGCGCGGCACCGACCGAACGGGAAACGGTGATGTCGGAAGCGGCAGCCTCCGCGACGCAACCGCAGCAATCGCAAAGATCGGTGCAGCGATCAGCAGCATCACTTCGACGTGTCCCGTAGCGAGCAGCACCCCGCCGATCGCAGTTCCAACGCCACCGGCCATCGTTCCGGTACGTCCGATGTGGGCGTCGGACCGCAGTAGTTCCTGTGGATCCTCGGTCATTTGCGACAGCAGCATCGTCTTGGCCAGCGCGTACACCTTGCGCGAGAGAAGAACGAGAAAGGTCAACGGGTACAGCGCCAAGCTCAGCAGCGATCCGATCAATGCCAACGACACCACGGCGCGAAGCAACTGCGAACCCGAGATCGCGATTCCGTAGCCCAGTCGCGTTCGATCGAGAACGTTCCCTATGACCGGTGCCACGACCACCAAGGGTGCGGCGGTGAGGAGCAGGTACAGCAGGATGCGGCTCCGCGACGCGTCCAACGACACCGACAGGAACAACGAGTTGACCAGCGAGAGGTTCACCATTGCGTTGCCGAAGTCGTCGAGCGCGTGGGACAACGCCAACCGACGCGCGAATGGTGGACCCAGTACGAACTCCGAGAACCCGTGTCGCAGCCTTGGAGACTTTCGAAGTGCCGCTCGCGGCCCTGTCACCGACGCAGACTAGTCCTGCCCGACTCCTTCGGACCTCGGGCTGACCGGCCTCCTCGGCATTGGCGCCCTCGGCATGATTCGAACATGCGACACACGGTTCCGGAAACCGTTGCTCTATCCCCTGAGCTACGAGGGCGGGATGCCACGGAGGATAGCGACGAACGCCCGGCCGCCGCGCAACGACACGGCGAAGTGCGGTCGCTCACTTCGATGGTGGCTTCAGGTCTGGTCAGTGACCGCAGTTCCGCCATCGGCAGGTCCGGTGACGTCAAAGGAGCATGTCGGTCGAATGGTTGCACGGGTACGATCGACTCTTCATGGCTGATCCCCTCGTCATCGTTGCCGAGCTGCTGGCGCCTGCATTCGCCAGCGTCAGCGGCGCGGGCGAAGCGGTCGATCCGGTGGTGCGGCCGAGCGAGCGTGCCGACGCCCAGGCCAATGGCGCCCTCGCGCTCGCCAAGCAGCTCGATCGCAAGCCACGCGAAATCGCCGAAGCGGTGGTGGCCGCGGCTGATCTCCGCGGGAAGGCGACCCTCGAGGTGGCCGGCCCCGGTTTCATCAACGTCACCTTCGACGAAGCGTTCTTGCACGAACAGCTGCAACTGCTCGCCGCCGACCAGCGGCTCGGTGCGCGACCGGCCGTACCTGCCGAGCGTGTCGTGGTCGACTACTCGGCGCCCAACATCGCCAAGGAGATGCACATCGGGCACCTGCGCACCACGGTGATCGGGGATTCGCTCGTTCGCATCCTCGAGTTCGTCGGTCACACGGTGATCCGCGAGAACCACGTCGGCGACTGGGGGACACCGTTCGGGATGATGATCGAGCACCTGCTCGATCTCGGCGAGACCGATGCAGCGGCCGGGCTCAGCCTCGGCGACCTCGACGGCTTCTACAAGCAAGCCAGGGCGAAGTACGACGCCAGCGAGGCTTTCCAGGCTCGGGCGCGCAACCGTGTGGTGCTGCTGCAAGGTGGCGATTCCGAGACGCTGCGGCTGTGGCAGCTGCTGGTCGATCTCAGCATGCTCCACTTCAACGAGCTGTACCGAAAGATCGGCGTGCTGCTGACCGACGACGACCTCGCCGGTGAGAGCACGTACAACGATCTGCTGCCAGAGGTCGTCGATCGGCTTCGCGTCGCCGGGCTGCTGCAACAGAGTGATGGAGCCGACGTGGTGTTCCCGCCCGGCTACACCAACCGCGACGGAGATCCCTTGCCACTGATCGTGCAGAAGCGCGGTGGCGGCTTCAACTACGGCACCAGCGATCTGGCGTGCGTGCTCGATCGCGTCGAGCGGGTCAAGGCCACCCTCCTGCTGTACGTCGTTGGGGCAGAGCAATCGCAGCACCTGTCGATGGTCTTCGACGTGGCCGCGATGGCCGGGTGGCTGCGACCGCCGACGCGCGCAGTGCACGTCGCCTTCGGCTTCGTGCTGGGCACCGACCGCAAGAAGCTGAAGAGCCGAAGCGGCGAACCGGCGCGATTCGTCGACGTCGTCGACGAGGCGATCGAGCGGGCCACGGCATCCGTGCTCGAGAAGAACCCAGACCTGCCGGCCGCCGAGCGAACCCACATCGGCCGGATGGTGGGCGTCGGCGCGTTGAAGTACGCCGACCTGTCGACCGACCGTGTCAAGGACTACGTCTTCGACTGGGATCGCATGCTCGCCTTCGAAGGCAACACCGGCCCGTACCTGCAATATGCCCACGCCCGAATCCGTTCGATCCTCCGCAAGGGCGGTGGGGGAGACGGCTTGCCCGCAACGAACGTTTCCTTCGTCCCGGAGGAACGCGATCTCGTGCTGCGTCTGTTGCAGTTCGATGCGGCAGTGCAGGACACGCTCGACAAGTTCAGCCCGCACCGCCTGTGCACCTATCTGTTCGAACTGGCGCAGGCATTCACGTCGTTCTACGAGGCCTGTCCGGTGTTGAAGGCCGACGTTGCGACGCGTCAACAGCGGCTGCAGCTGTGCGAGCAGACCGCGCGGGTTCTCGCCACAGGCCTCGATCTGCTCGGCATCGAGGCGCCGGAGCGTATGTGATGGTCCGAGATGCCGTGGTGACACGTATCGAGGCGCCGGAGCGCATGTGACGGCGATTCCTCTGTCGCTGTTGCCGGATACCGCCGAGGTGTTGCCCGATGGCACCCTGTCGATCGGTGGTTGTCGCGTGGTCGATGTGGCTTCCGAATACGGCACGCCGGTGTTCATCTACGACGAGACGCATCTGCGGGCACGATGCCGCGAGACGGTGGCCGCATTCGGTCCCGGTCGAGCGGTGTACGCGACCAAGGCGTTCCTGTGCAAGGCCATGGCTCGACTCGCCTACGACGAGGGCATGTTGCTCGACGTGTCGAGTGGTGGCGAGATGTACGTTGCGCTGGCAGCAGGCGTGCCAGCGGCGGCGCTCACGTTCCACGGCAACAACAAGACCATCGACGAGCTCCGTTCGGCCATCACCGCCGGCGTTCGCAACATCGTCGTCGACAGCTTCGACGAGCTCGACCGGCTCGATGCACTTCACGCCGAGGGTCTTGCGGTCCCCGCGGTGTTGGCTCGCATCACACCCGGCGTGCACGCGCACACCCACGAGTTCGTGGCGACCGGGCAGGACGATTCCAAGTTCGGGTTCAACCTCGGTAACGGCGAGGCGCAGCGCGCCGTCGATCGCATGCGCCGATCGCCGAGCGTGGAGCTCGTCGGACTGCACTGCCACATCGGCTCGAACGTGTTCGCCGCCTCCAACTTCGCCAAGGCAGCGGAGGTGATGGCCGGCTTTGCGGTGCCGCTCGACCTGCCCGAGCTCGTGCTCGGCGGTGGCCTCGGTGTCGCTTACGTCGTGGGGGAGGAAGCGCCGTCGATCACGCAATGGGGCAACGTGTTGCTCGATGCGTGCGCGTCGCTGGGCGTGCGCAGTCACGTCAGTGTGGAACCCGGTCGGTCGATCGTCGCCGCGGCAGCGATCACGGTGTACACCGTGGGGACGATCAAGCGCATCCCCGGTGTGCGGACGTACGTGGCGGTCGATGGGGGCATGAGCGACAACCCGCGGCCAGTCCTCTACGGCAGCGGCTACGAAGCGTTCCTGCCCGCCGCAGTGACCGCGTCGCGCACGCTCGCCGCCCGGCTCGTCGGCAAGCACTGCGAGAGTGGCGACGTGTTGATCTTCGACGCTTTGCTGCCGGCCAGCATCACGGTGAGTGATCTTCTTGCCACGCCCGTCACGGGCGCCTACGGGCGCAGCATGGCCAGCAACTACAACATGCTCACCCGACCTCCGGTGGTGTTCGTCGCCGAGGGCGTGGCCCGTGCCGTGGTTCGCCGGGAGTCGATGGAAGACCTGGTCAGATCCGACTTGGCGTAAAGCGGGCCGGTCGCGACATCGGCCGAGTACAGTCGTACAGTGAGCAGGCTCCCACGAACTGTGAGCTCCACTCGACAGAGTGTGGGTCGTACGGCCCAAACCAGCCATGCTTGCTGTACGTAGCGGGTCTTGATGGTTAGCTTGTGGTTATCCCGATTGTCGGGGTCGAGTTCGGCGGGTGGTTCACTTGAAGGTCTCAAAACTCATGGTGGTGGCTTTCGTCGCTGCTGCGGGCTGCGCCGGATTCGTCCGGGTGGCCGAAGCGTCTCCCATTTCCAGCACGTCGGTTTCGTGCGTGAGCGGGGACGGCGTGATGAGCCTGACGATCACCAACCCGGCTGCCGATCGCATCGCCGAGTTCGTCGTCACCAATCCGGCCACGTTCGTGGCATCGGTGATCGATCTCGATCCCGGCGCATCGCAGATGGTCACGCTCAGCGGCCTTTCCGACGGATCCGTGGTGGTCCCCGTTCGACTCAATGGCGACGACGCCAGCGTCACCGCTCAGATCTCCTGCGACGCGACCACGTGCGCCGAGGGAGTGCTCAGTGTCGTCACCGACGACAGCGGCGTGCAACAAGAAGCGTGCGTCGCGTCCGAGGCCGACCCGGTCAGCAATCCACGGAAGTCCCAACTCGCGCAGTCCACGCAAGGCACCACCGCCACACAGGCAGTGCTTCCCACCACCGGCGCGGGCACCGGTGTTCTGGTGCTCGCCGCTGTCCTCGTCGGAAGCGGATCGATCGTGTCACTCCTCGGTCGGCGGCGCAAGCCTGCGGGAGGCCGCAAACGGTTTCGACGGCGAGGTGTCACCCCGTAGCCTTCCGCCCGTGACGAAGCTCGTGCGGATCGGTGTACTGGGTTGCGGCAACGTCGGCTCGGCGTTTGTCAAGCTCGTGATGGCCCAACAAGCCACGATCGAGGCGCGCACGGGAGTTCGTCTCGAGATTGGTTCAGTGGCTGTACGCAACCTCAGCCGCGAGCGCGATGTCGACCTCGCCAAGGGTGTGCTCACCCGCGACGCTCAGGCGGTGGTTGCCGACCCATCCATCGATCTGGTCGTCGAAGTCATCGGCGGTATCGAGCCGGCGCGCGAGCTCATCACGTCGGCGCTACGAGCCGGAAAGCCGGTCGTCACTGCCAACAAGGAACTGCTCGCCAACGTCGGCACCGAGCTCTTCGCTGTCAGCGACGAGGCCGGCGTCGACCTGCTCTTCGAGGCTGCGGTTGCTGGAGGCATCCCCATAATCCGCGCCCTGCGCGAGAGCCTCCGCGGTGAACCGATCACGCGTGTGATGGGCATCATCAACGGCACCACCAACTTCATCCTCACCAAGATGACCGAAGAAGGCGCCGACTACGGGGCGGCACTGGCCGAAGCTCAGGCGCTCGGGTTCGCCGAACGCGATCCCACAGCCGACGTCGAGGGCTTCGACGCCGCGGCGAAAGCAGCCATCATGGCCTCGATCGCATTCGGGTCGAAGGTGGTCGCCGGCGACGTGTACCACGAAGGGATCAGTTGCATCACCGCCTCCGACATCGCCATGGCCAAGAGGCTCGGTTACGTCGTCAAGCTGTTGGGGATCGCCGAGGTCGATGAGGCGACCGGCGACATCGCAGTTCGCGTGCATCCGGCGATGGTGCCTGTGGCCCATCCGCTGGCCAGCGTCAACGGCAGCTACAACGCAGTGTTCGTCGAGGGTGCCGCCGTCGGATCGCTCATGTTCTACGGGCGGGGTGCCGGGGGGTCGCCCACTGCCAGCGCGGTCCTCGGCGACGTCATCGACGCCGCTGTCAACCTGTCGAAGGGAACCCACGGCACGATCGGTTCGTTCGGCCGCGCCCACATCCGAGCCATCGACGAGACCTCGGCCGAATACCTGTTGAGTCTCGATGTCGTCGACCAGTCCGGCGTACTGCATGCCGTTACCGGCGTGCTCGCCCGGCACGGAGTGAGCATTCGTGCCGCCGAACAGGAGGGCAACGGGCCCGAGGCCAGATTGGTGTTCATCACTCACGAGGCCCGCGAGTCTGCCGTGCAGGCCACCGTTCGTGAGCTGCGTGACCTCGACGTGGTCCGCAACGTGGGCGGGCTTCTTCGCGTGATCGGCGGCTGACCTTGCGGTACGTGTCGACACGCGGTCGAGCCCCGGAGCTGGGGTTCACCGACGTGCTGCTCGCCGGGCTGGCCAGCGATGGCGGTTTGTACGTGCCCGCCGAGTGGCCGCGACTCGCGGAGCGTGTCGGCGGTACGAGCTACGCGTCACGCGCTGCGCAGATCATGCAGCCGTTCGTCGCCGGCGACATCGAGCCCGCCGATCTGGAAGCGATGTGCGTCGAGTCGTATCGCAGCTTCGCCCATCCGGCCGTCGTGCCCTTGGTGCAGATCGGCGACGACCACTTCGTGCAGGAGCTCTTCCACGGTCCGACGCTGGCGTTCAAAGACATCGCCCTGCAGCTCGTCGGGCGACTCTTCGAGCACGTGCTCGCCCGGCAGCACCGGCGGGTCACGATCGTCGGAGCGACATCAGGCGACACCGGCTCTGCGGCCATCGATGGTGTGAGGCACTGCACTCGCGCCGACATCTTCATCCTCTTCCCGACTGGTCGTACCAGCGAGGTCCAGCGTCGGCAGATGACCACTGTCGACTCACCGAACGTTCACGTGATTGCGGTCGACGGCTCGTTCGACGATTGTCAAGATCTTGTCAAGGCGATGTTCAACGACGCACCGTTTCGCGATCGAACGAACCTCAGCGCGGTCAACTCGATCAACTGGGCACGCGTCATGGCCCAGGTCGTGTACTACGTCACGGCCACCGACCATCTACGCGGCACGGTCAACTTCTGTGTGCCGAGTGGCAACTTCGGCAACGCCTTCTCCGGGTGGATCGCCAAGCGAATGGGTGCGCCGATCGACAAGCTGGTCGTTGCCTCGAATGCCAACGACATCCTCACCAGGTTCTTCAACGACAACGACATGAGCACGCGGCCGGTCGTGCCGTCGCTGAGCCCGTCGATGGACATCCAGGTGTCGTCGAACTTCGAACGCCTTCTGTTCGAGATCAACCAGCGCGACGGTGGGCTCACCGCCGAACAGCTTCAGCACTTCCGAGCGACTGGACGCTTGTCGATCGAGGCCGACCAGAGAGAACAGGTCGACGGTGTGTTTGCCGCAGCACGTCTCGGCGACGACGAGACGCTGAACGTGATCGGGCACACCTATGCGGAGACCGGACTGCTCGTCGATCCGCACACGGCGGTGGCCATCGGAGCCGCCGAGGAGTTGCGGTCGTCGCTCAGCGGACCGATCGTCACGTTGGCCACGGCGCACCCGGCAAAGTTCCCCGATGCAGTGGAGCGCGCCACCGGCGTTCGGCCACGGCTTCCCGCGCACCTTGCCGACCTGATGGAACGGAACGAGCACTTCACCGAGCTCCCCAACGAGCTCGCTGCCGTGCAGCAGTTCGTCGAATTGCACGCACAACGCTGAACTGCGTTGTGCCGATGGGGGACATCAAACTTCCGACGCACATCGACGAGCTCACGCACCAACTGGTGGAGCTGGGTGTCACCGGCTACACGTGGGACGACTCGCTGGCCGACTGTGGGTGCCTAGGTTTGCGCGTCGACTGATCGATGGGGTGCGTTGCGGATCGCGCGCCAGTTCGCTACAGTGCACGTGTTCGGGTTCCCGAACATCTCGCTGCAACCGTTCGGGTCGAAACGACCGTGCGGGGGTGCGAAAGGGCGAATCATCTCGGTGGTGTGGCCGCCGGTCGTGTTGCATTCCGACACGCCGAGCCCACTGTCGTTCCTCAGAAAGCAGGTGGCCGGTGGCCGCGGAAGCTCTCGAACAGTCGATGCTCGAATCCAAGGATAAAGAGCAGCTGCTCGCAATTGCCCAGGCATTGGGCATCAAGACCACGGCGCGCGCCGCAAAGGCGACGCTGATCGACAAGATCCTGGAGACCACCGGTGGTTCGGACCCCGTCGCCGCCGCGCCCGCGGCGTCGTCCAACGGCCGCGGCCCGAAGAACACCAAGCCGGCCCCAGTCGAACAACCGGCAGAGGATGTCACGTCCAATGGCGACGGAGTGGTTGCCGCGGCTGCGCCGGAGTCGGGCACCGACCGGCACCAGCCCAGCGCCGCGGTCGAGGCCGAAGTCGTTCTCGGCCCCGATGGCGAGCCACTCGCCGACTGGGAGATCGAACTGGTCCGCTCCGGCGAGGTGAAGGTCACTGAGCTACCGCCAACGCCGGCCGCATCGAAAGCTGCCACCACGCCGTCGGGCGCCGACGGCGACGACAGTGATACCGACGGCGAGGGTGAGAGCCGCAACAGCAGGCGGCGGCGGCGCAGGCGCAACAAGGGCCGCGGCGATGGGCCGCAGGGCACCGACCAGGAACGGTTCGATAGACCGGATCGACCGGATCGACCCGACGACACGGCGGCCGGGCCTCCCATCAACATGGAGCCCGTCAAGGTCTCCGGGTACCTCGATCTGCGTGACGAGGGCTACGGCTTTCTTCGTGTCAGCGGCTACCTGGCCAGCCGCGACGACGCCTACATCCCCGTCAAGCTCACCCGTCAATACGGGCTGCGCAAGGGCGATTACGTCACCGGGCTCAGTCGTCCAGCCGGTCGCAACGAGAAGAACCCGGCGATGCTCGAGATCCACTCGGTCAACGGTGGCGATCCCGAGAAAGCAAGGACACGTCCTCGATTCGAGGACCTCACGGCGCTGTTCCCCGACGAGAGGCTGCGGCTCGAGAACCAATCCGATCCGAACAACATGACGGCTCGCATCATCGATCTGATCTGCCCGATCGGCAAGGGTCAGCGTGGCATCATCGTGTCGCCGCCGAAGGCGGGCAAGACGACGATCATGAAGACGATCGCCACCTCGATCGAACAGAACCACCCGGAAGTGAAGCTCATCGTGCTGCTCATCGACGAGCGGCCCGAAGAAGTCACCGACATGCGTCGAACCGTCAAGGGTGAGGTCATCTCCAGCACCTTCGACCGTCCGAGCGAAGAGCACACCCACGTCGCCGAGTTGGCCATCGAGAAGGCCAAGCGACTGGTCGAGCAGGGCGACGACGTCGTGATCATCCTCGACGGGATCACTCGGCTCAGCCGTGCGTACAACTTGGCAGCTCCGGCAAGCGGTCGCATCCTGTCCGGTGGTATCGATGCCGGCGCTCTGTATCCGCCCAAGAAGTTCTTCGGTGCGGCGCGCAACGTCGAAGAGGGCGGTTCGCTCACGATCCTTGCTACGGCGCTGGTCGAGACCAACAGTCGCATGGACGACGCGATCTTCGAGGAGTTCAAGGGAACGGGCAACATGGAGCTGCGCCTCGACCGCAAGTTGTCGGAGCGGCGCATCTACCCGGCAATCGATGTCGACGCCTCCAGCACCCGTCACGAGGAGCTGCTGTTCGATCGCAAGCAGCTGCAGATGGTCTGGAAGCTGCGGCGCGTGCTCAGCGGGCTCGCTGCCGAAGGCAACGCGGCCCCGGGCCTCGAGTTGCTGGTCGACCGGTTGCGGACGTTCCGCACCAACGAGGAGTTCCTCAACGAGATCGGCAAGCAGCCGGCCATGTAGCAGCGGGCTTTTGCAGTCTCGTTACTTGCGAAATCACCCGTTCCTGGGCGACAACGCCCGGTACACTGCGGAACCGAATTCAACGGAGAACAGCTCATGAAGACCGACACCCATCCGACGTACAACGACACCACGGTGCGCTGCAGCTGCGGCAACACCTTCACGACCCGTTCGACGCGAGCCGGTGACCTGCATGTTGAACTGTGCAACGAGTGCCACCCGTTCTTCACCGGCAAGCAGAAGCTGGTCGATACCGGTGGCCGCGTCGAGCGCTTCAACAAGCGTTACGGCGAGCGCAAGACCAAGTAATCGCGGAGAGCTCCGAAACGGCCCGGTCCACCGACCGGGCCGTTTCGCGTCTCCGCTGCCGTGGAGCTATTGTTACGGTTTCATGACGAGGGCTTGACTCAAGATCGGCTGAGCGGCGGGCGATAACTCAATCAGCTGATCGATCACATCAGCTGACCGATGTGAAGGAGCACCCGCGTGGCCGTATCCGACGACGACCTCGCCCACCTGTTGCGGCGAACGGAGTTCGTGCTTCGACCGAGCCGACTCGCCGAGCTCAAGACGCTCGACCTCTCGTCGTACTCGGCCGCCGTCGAGAACGTCATCAACATCGCCCTCAACGGCTCCCCGGCGCTGCCGGCGTACTTCCAGAGCGAAGACGCCAACAACGGCTGGGATCAGTACGTCGCCGCCTGCTCGTTCTGGATCAACAACATGGTCACGAAGGTGCGCCCGTTCCAGGAGAAGATGACCCTCTTCTGGCACGGCCACTTCGTGAGTGGCTGGTGGGACGTCGGCAAGGGCTTCCACATGATGTTGCAGACGCAGATGTACCGCGACAACGCGCTCGGCAACTTTCGCAACTTGACCCAGAACATGGCCGTCGATCGGGCGATGCTCGTGTACTTGTCGAACGCCGAGAACGTGAAGGGCGCACCCAACCAGAACTTCGCCCGTGAGTTGATGGAGTTGTTCACCCTCGGCGTGGGCAACTACACCGAGGCCGACGTCGAGGCGTCGGCGCGAGCGTGGACGGGCTACAACGCCGACTGGCCGAACTATCAGTACCAGTTCTACCCGAACCGCCACGACAACGGTATGAAGACGTTCTTCGGCACGACCCAGGCGTGGACCGGCCCGCAGATCATCGACGAGATCTTGCTGAACAACCCGACGAAGAAGCAGGTCGCAGCTCGCTACATCACCAAGAAGCTGTGGGAGTTCCTTGCGCACCCGAGCCCGCCGACGGCCGTGCTCGACGCCATCGCCCCGGTCTTTGCCGCCGACATGGACCTGGCCAACCTGGCGCGTCAGATCCTCAACCGCCCCGAGTTCTACAGCACGACCGCCAAGCAGGGTCTGGTACGCACGCCGATCGAGTACATCGTCGCCCTCTGCTACTACACCGGCGTCACCCCCGACCAGCTCGGCGTTTCCTGGCGCGCAGAGTCGGCCGGACAACAGATCTATCAACCACCCAACGTCTCCGGATGGCGGCCGAACGCCTACTGGCTCAACACGAGCGCCCTGGCGGCTCGAGCCGACCTCGCCCAATCCGTCACCTGGCGGCTGCGCGACACCGGAGGTGCGTTCGAAGACGTCAACGTGATCTACAGCAAGTCCGTTGCGGATGCGGTCGACTACGTGGCGGGTTACTTCGGCATCTCCCCGCTGTCCACGACAACCCGCAATGCGCTCATCGCTGCTCACCAAGCAGAACGCAATGCGACCACCTGGAAGAACTGGTGGGCGCCCACCAACTTGCTGACGATGACCATGCTCGCTCCAGAAATGCACATGGCCTGAGGAGATGACGATGCTCGATCCGGATATCTCCGCAGCCGACGCCCGGATGCTGTTGTCGCGGCCAGACCTGCTCGACGACGTCACAGGCCCCAATGGCTGGACGCGCCGCAAGTTCCTGCAGGCGATCGGTGGGGGCGTTGTCGGTGGCGCTGCCCTCGGTGCCTTCGGATCCGACCGGTCAGGCCTCGGCCACTTCGGCTTCGACATGCCGGAAGCGTTTGCTGCCACGCCGATCGGCGCCCACGACGGGATCGTCGTCAACATCGTGCTGTACGGCGGGAACGACGGGCTCAACACCGTGATCCCGTACACGAACCCCACGTACTACGCCGTTCGCGGACCGGCCAACGGCAACGTGGCGATCCCGCCCGCCCAGGTACTGGCACTCGACGGCAACTTCGGTTTGCACCCGAACCTCACCTACACCAAGTCGCTCTGGGACGCGGGGCAACTGGCGATCGTCCATGGCGTCGGTTACCCCGATCCCGACCTGTCGCACTTCACGTCGATGGCGATCTGGATGAACGGGAGCTTCGGCACGGGTCCGGCCAGTACTGGCTGGATCGGCCGTTGGCTCGATGGGCAACCGCCGGCGACGGCCGATCTGATGGCCGCGACCATTGGTTCTTCGGTGCCGCTCCACTTGCTCGGCGCGGTGCGCCGGGCGGTCGCGGTGCCCGAGAACGGCGACGGCATGTTCGGGACCGGCACCGACCCGGCCGAGCTGCGGATGTTCAACGGGCTGCGCGCCTATTCGGCCAGCCCGGCGGGCCGCGGCCAGTGGCACGACATGTACGCCGGGGTGTTGAAGACTCAGCTCGGTCTGGCCACCGATGTGGCGCCGGTGTACACGCCGGCTCCTACTGGCGATGATTTCGTCAAGAAGATGACCGTCGCCGCCCGACTCATCAACGCCAACCTTGGGTTCCGAGTCCTCGACCTCGGCCTCGATGGTTTCGACACGCACGACAACGAGCCGGCCAACCACCCCGACCTGCTGTTCCAACTCGACACCGGGCTGGCCACGTTCTTCTCGACCCTGGATCCGGCGTACTACAGCCGCGTCACCGTGATCACCATGTCGGAGTTCGGTCGCACTCCATACTCCAACGATTCCGCCGGCACCGATCACGGCACCGCAAATGTGCAATTCGTCATCGGGCCCAACATCAAGGGTGGGCACTACGGGCAGCCACCGTCGTTCGCGGCGATCAACAATCAGTGGGACCGGCTCGTGATGACCACCGACTTCCGCAACGTCTTCGGCACCGTCATCGATGGGTGGATGGGTGGCGGGGCATCCACGGTCCTCAACGGGTCGTACCAGAACCTCGAGTTCTTCCGCACCGGGCCGGGCGATCCACCGCCGAGCGGTGGTATCCCGCCGATCGTGACGCTCCCTTCGATCGAGACCGAGTTCGTCTCGATCAACCCGCAACGGCTGTTCGACACCCGTGACGGCACGGGTGGCCGGCTCGGTGCCCTGGGACCCGGCGAGTCATGGCCGTTCATGATCCGCAACCAGTTCGGCGTCCCAGCCGACGCCGTTGCCGTGGCAATCAATCTCACGGCCGTCGACGCAACCGGACCGACGTTCGTCACCGCCTGGCCGGGCGGTCAGAGCCGTCCCCTCACCTCCAACCTCAACCCCGTTCCCGGGATGGCCGTGCCGAACCTGGCGATCATCCGCCTCGGCAGTGGCGGCGACGTCAACTTCTTCAACAACACCGGGAGCGTCAACCTCGTCGCCGACATCGTCGGCTACTTCCGTGGTGGCACGTCTGTGGGTTTGGAGCCGTTGGCGCCGGCGAGGCTGCTCGACACGCGCGACGGCACGGGCGGGCGCCTCGGCGCACTCGGGCAGGGTCAGTCGTTCGATCTCCAGGTGGCGGGGAGCAACGGCGTGGCTGCCGAGGCGCAAGCCGTGGCCCTCAACGTCACCGTGACGGGGCCGACCGCCGGCAGCTTCTTGACGGTGTGGCCATCCGGTGAAGCGCGACCGTTCGCATCGAGCGTCAACATGGTTCCCGGGCAGACGGTGCCCAACATGGTGCTCACCAGGGTCGGTGCCAACGGCAAGGTCAGCATCTTCAACAACACGGGAGCCACCAACGTCGTGATCGATGTGCTCGGGTGCTTCCACGGCGATGCGCCGGGCCGGTACGTGGCATTGAGCCCGAGGCGCGTGCTCGACACTCGCGAAGGCTTCGGAGCGCCGCCGGCAAAGGTCGGACAGTCACCGCTCGAGGTCACGTTGTCGGGCAAGGGCGGGGTGCCGAGCGACGGCGTCAGTGGGGTGATGCTCAACGTCACTGCGGTCGCTCCAACAGCGAGCACGTTCATCACCGTGTATCCGGGTGGTGGGGAACGTCCGCTGGCCTCCAATCTCAACGTCTCCGCCGGTCAGGTCATCCCCAACATGGTTCTCGCCCGGCTCGGGTCCGAAGGCACCGTGATGATGTTCAACAACAGCGGAGTCGTCGATCTCGTCGCCGACGTCGTGGGGTACTTCACCGACTGACCTGCTCGGTAGCGTGGCCATCAATGGTCGATCAAGCGCGCCGAGAGCGATTGCTGGCAGTGAAGATCGCCGCGTTGATCGGCGACCATTGGTCGACACTCGATCTGCAAACCGACGCGTTCGCCCTAGGTGCCGCCGCACGCGACGGCGATGTCGGCTGGGTGCTCCTCGAGGAACGGCAGCATCGCGGACTAGGCCCTGCGCTGGCCTGGGCAGTGCGCGCCGGTGTGAGCGAGCTGCACGTTCTGGCGGGGGAGGGCACAGGTACCATCGCCCGCCGGGCCGCGGCCTTCCGAATGCCGATCGCGGTGTGGCACATCGACGACCGAGTGTTGCTGCCGGCCATCGCCGAGCCGCTGCTGTCGCCGCCGGACGTACCGCTCGCACACGAGTCGTTCGCCGCGCTGATCGTGCAGGGCGGCGCCACGCCGGTGATCGAACACGGAATGCTCATCGGCGAAGTGCGCGGGCTGGAGGTCTGCCGGGTGGTCGACGACGAGAGCTCCGGCGAGGCGAGGCTGGAAGTCGGCGTCGGCCAGCACGACCGTGAGGCCTTTCAAATGATGCATGGCGACATCCCGACAGCCCAGGCACTCGGCAAGGTGGTGGCCGCGGTCGCTCCACATCGCCAGGTGGGTGCACCTCCGCATCCGTTGAACCGGATCGGCCGTGAGCGTGCGTTGCGGGCGATGTTCATCGACGATCCTGCGCTGATCGGCGCCTCGTCGGTCGAGGCGGTTCCTTCGCCCCTGGCACGTTCCAACATCAAGGATCCCCATCCGGCGGTGGCCCGGGCGATGATCGACGGACGGCCGACGACGATCGTTGTCAGCGTGGGTGTCGATCTCGATCTGGTTCCCTTCGCGACCGATGCGCGGCTGGCGACAGGAGACCCGACTCGAATCGTCGTGCCGTCACGCGACGCAGTGCCGGTGCAAAGGGAGATCGCTGCTCTGCTCCACGAACCGATACCGATCGTTCCTGTCGGTTGAGGCCGTAACCTGCTCGGTCGGTGTTCGAACGACTCGCGTCCCTGGAAGATGAGTACATCTCACTGGAGGTGAGCCTCGGCGACCCCGATGTCGTCGGCGATCACGAGGCGCTGCGCCGAGTCTCGAAGCGGTACAAGGATCTCACGCCGGTCGTCGAGTGCCTTCGGGCCCATCGAGAGCGATCTGCCGACGCGCAGGCAGCTCGCGAACTTCTCGTCGATGCATCGGAGACCGACCGGCAGATGCTGCGCGCCGAGTTGACGGATGCGGAGAGCGATCTCGCCGCGCTGGAGGAGCAGCTGCGGTTGCTGATGCTTCCCAAGGACCCCAACGACGGCAAGGCCGTGATCATGGAGATCCGTGGTGCCGAAGGCGGCGAGGAAGGCAACCTCTTCGCCGGTGATCTCTACGAGATGTACCGCAACTTCGCCGCACAGAAGGGTTGGACGGTCGAGGTGCTCTCCCTCGACGCCAGTGACCTCGGGGGGATCAACCTCGTCACGATCCTCGTCAAGGGAGACACGACTTGGAGCCGTCTCAAGTTCGAGGGCGGCACCCATCGCGTGCAACGGGTTCCGGCAACCGAGAGTCAGGGTCGCATTCACACCTCGTCGGCAACTGTGCTCGTCCTGCCGGAAGCCGAGGAGGTCGAGGTCGAGATCGACGAGCGTGATCTCGAGATCGACGTCTACCGGTCGAGCGGGCCGGGCGGTCAGGGTGTCAACACGACCGACTCTGCGGTACGGATCACCCACAAGCCGACCGGTCTCGTCGTTGCCATGCAGGACGAGCGCAGCCAACTGCAGAACCGGGCCAGGGCGATGCAGGTGCTGCGGGCGAGGTTGCTGAAGCTCGCCCAGGACGAACAGCAGATGGCGATGTCGGTCGAGCGGCGCTCGCAGGTCGGTGGAGGTGGCCGCGGCGAGAAGATCCGGACCTACAACTTCAAGGAGAACCGAGTCACCGATCATCGCATCGGGTTCACGATCTACCGACTGCAGGAAGTGCTCGCAGGCGACCTCGACGAGATCGTCGATGCCCTCACTGCCGAGGAACGGGCCCGCCAACTCTCCGGCGATGAGTAACGACACGATCAGTTGGCGCGAGTTGTGGAACGAGACCGCTGCTCGTGTCGGGAGACCACAGGCTCGCTGGCTGTGCGAGAGGGCCTCGGGCTTCGACGACGGTGAGTTCCTCGCCAGTCTCGATGTCGCCGCCAGCGTCCGCGCGGTTGCCCATCTCGACGCCATGCTCGCCCGGATGGACACCGGTGAACCT
Organism: Ilumatobacteraceae bacterium; assembly: GCA_963720775.1. GTDB lineage: Bacteria > Actinomycetota > Acidimicrobiia > Acidimicrobiales > Ilumatobacteraceae > JAENVT01. The sequence continues at coordinate 199,286 of CAVRGR010000005.1, forward strand.
CTGCAGTACGTGTTGGGACGATGGGGGTTTCGCCACCTCGACCTGATGGTCGACCGTCGGGTGCTGATCCCGCGGCCGGAGACCGAGACGGTGGTCGACGTTGCCTTGCGTCTTGCCGGCGCGCTGGAGCGCCCGATCGTGTGCGCCGATCTGGGGACCGGCAGCGGTGCGATCGGACTGTCGCTCGCTCACGAACTACCGCGAACAGGTGTCGTGGTATGGATGACCGATCGATCCTCCGACGCGCTCGATGTAGCGAGAGCAAACGCGGCGGGCGTCGGCCGCGCTGGAGCCAACGTGAGGCTGGCCCAGGGCGAGTGGTTCGCCGCCCTGCCGGCCGATCTGTGCGGCCGGCTGGCACTGGTCGTGTCGAACCCTCCCTACGTCTCGGTCGACGACGATGCGCTCGAACCAGTCGTGCGCGATTGGGAGCCGGCACTCGCCCTGTTCGCCGGCGAAGACGGCCTCGACGAGATCCGGCGCATCATCGGCGACTCCATCCGGTGGCTGCGGCCAGGCGGTTGGCTCGTGATCGAGATCGGCTCCTCCCACGGGCGCGCGGTGGAAGCGTTGCTGCGCGAATCAGGATTCGACGACGTGACGATCACCCGCGACCTCGGCGGTCACGATCGGGTCGCGAGTGCTCGTCGCCCTGAGCGGTGATCGCAGCGCCGTCACCTCGGCCCTGTGGAGTTGTTGGCGCCGACCTGGGTACCTCGAAACACTCCACAGGCCCGCGTTCGCGCCGAACTCAGGCGAAGCGGGCAGCGAGCTGGCCGAGGAGGGATTCTTCCTCAGGCGCGATGTCGTGGTCGACACCCGCCACATCCCGTGCCGCCGAGAACAACGACTGACGCAACACGGTGCTGGACACCCGGGCATCGATGTCGTCGAGCAGCGCCTCGGTCTGGTGATCGGCCACAGCGGCGCGCACCTTCGCCATCGCCGGGCCGAGATACTGATCGAACGAGAACGTCGACGTCTCCCAACCCGAATCGTCGCTGATCGCGCGGATCTCGTCGAGCTCGTCGGCAGTGATGTGGCGGTCGGCCATCATCACGAGCAGCAGCAACTCGATCACTGCCTCGTGCTCGCGGTCGGCCGTCGCGTGAACCGACACATGGCTGTAGAGGTCGCGCAGGTTTCGATCCATCGGTGGCGAAACCTAACCGCTCGTCGCTGTTACGAGGAAACGCCTGAGAAAATCGAGCTGGTGCAGCAAGATGTTCTCGGCGACCACTTCCTGAGGCGTCATGTGCGTCACGCCCACCAGCGGCAGCACCTCGTGCACCTTTCCGGCCGCCAGCAACGCTGACGACAGTTGCAACGTGTGTGCGGCCACGACGTTGTCGTCGGCAAGACCGTGGATCAACAGCAGAGGTCGGGTGAGCGACGATGCGAGAGGCAACAACGAGGTATTGGCGTAGGCGGTGTCGTCGATCGTCGGATCGCCGAGGTAGCGCTCCGTGTAGTGCGTGTCGTACAGCCGCCAGTCGGTCACCGGTGCACCGGCGATCGCTGCGTGGAACACGTCGGGTCGGCGCATCACCGCCAGTGCGGCGAGGTATCCGCCAAAGCTCCATCCGCGGATCGCTACACGGCCGAGATCCAGAGGGTGCTCAACGGCGGCGGCGTGCAAGGCGTCGACCTGATCCTCGAGAACGGCCGTCGCCAGATCGAGGTGGACGGCGCGCTCCCACTCGCTGCCACGTCCGGGTGTTCCCCGTCCGTCGATGATGACCACGGCGAACCCTTGGTCGGCGAACCACTGCGACAGGGCATACCGACCACGCGACGCCAGGACGTACTGCACGTGCGGCCCCGCGTATGGGTCGAGCAGCACGGGTAGCGGGGACCCATCGTGGCCGTGCGGCAGCAGCACCGCTGTAGCCAGGCGCCGATCGCCACAACGGTGGAGCGAGACGTTCGGTTCGATCAGTGGAGACTCGGCGTAGGAGGTCAACACCGGGCCGCCAACGATCTCGGTTCGCGCCTCGCAGCGATCGAGGGAGGTGCTGCGCATCACCGTGGTCGGGCCACCGACAACCGCGGAGTACACACCCTCACCATCACTGATGCGTCGCAGCCCGTCATCGCTCCACTGCCACACGTCGAGCATGCTCGCGTCGTCTCGATCGTTGGCCTGGAGGAGCACCGTGTCGTCGCCGACTGCAAGGATCGCACGAACTTGCAGGTCGACAGGGGTCACCGGTTGACCGTCGATCAACAAGCGCCGGGCCCCGTCGCGGTCGCCGGCCATGACCAGCCGGCCATTGCTCAGCTCGTCGGGTGTGCCGGGAACGATCTCCACCCAGCAGTCGTCGCGATCCGTGAAGATCGGCGCAGTGTCGCCGGTGGTCGGGTTGGCCTCGAGCACCTGCAGATCTCGTTGGTCGCGCGATTGAACCGCGAGCAACAGACGGTCGTCCGAGACCCAGTTCACCTCGACGAGGTACGGGAAGCGATCCTGATCCCAGGCGACCTCGATGCTCCCGCCGTCGAGCTCGAGCACGTGGAGGCCCACGGTCGCGTTGGTGGTGCCGGCCGCTGGATAGCGAACTTCGCGTGACGGCTCATTCGGATCCGCGGGATCGGAGATGAACCATCGATCAACCTCGGAGACGTCGACCCGGCACGCCGCGATCGCCGAGCCGTCGGGGCACCACCAGTACCCACGGTTGCGTCCGATCTCCTCGGCGGCGATGAACTCGGCGGCACCCCACGCCACGTTCGGATCGTCGTCGCTGGCGAGCTCCCAACTGCTTCCGTCGAGCTCGGCTATTCGCAGGGCATTGCCGCACAGGTACGCGAGCCGCCCCGCCACCGGGTCGGGGCGCGGGTCGAAGACGGGCCCGTCGACCACCAGCTCGCGCGCGACTCCGCTGATGAGACCGGCGACGAACAGCCGGCCGGCGAGCGGGAGAGCGACGACTGTCACTGCCTTGTCGGTGGCAAAGGTCGTGATGCCCGAGGCCGTCTCACGCATCCGTTCGCGGCGAGCACGCTCTTCCGGCGGTACGTTGTCGGGATCGACCTGCTCCAGCAGCACAAGCGGATCGGCGATCAACCGCTCCTCGCCGGTGGCCACGTCGAGCGCGTACAAGCAGTTGATCGGATCGTCGCCGGCGCGGCTGCGAATGAACACGATCCGCTGGCCATCAGGTGATACGACGAGATTGCGAGGTTCTCCGAGGGTGAGCCGCCGCGTGCGCGCGTACTGGCGTGGGAAGGTGTCGTCGGAGCTCACGGCGCTCAAGGTGTCACCATGATCTTGGCGTGCTCTTCCGGATCGGCCAGATCGGCGAACGCCTGCGGAATCCCGTCGATGCCGACCGCCGCCGTGAGCCACGGCTGAAGGTCGACCTTCCCTTCGGCTATCGAGTTCAGTGCGGAGGCGAACTCGCCGGGGTCGTAGCCCAGCACGAACTGCAGGTTGAGCTCGCGACCGATGCCGAGCATGGGATGGAATCGGTCTTCTTGCATGCAGGCTCCGACGATGAGGATGCGGGCGTCTTTCGGGGCGATGCGCATCGCCTGATCGATCATCCCGGGTACACCGACGGCTTCGAAGATGACCGGAGTTCGCACTCCGTCGGCCTGCCGCCACGCTTCGATGGCCGGTGTGATTCGCGGGTCGACAACGACATCTGCTCCGAGTTGATCGGCCAATGCCCGGCGCTTTCGTGAGTAATCGGCGGCGACGATCGGCCCGATGCCGCGCATCTTCATCTCCGCGATGCAGGCCAGCCCGACCGGGCCACATCCGAGCACGATCGCGCTCTCGTTGCTGGTGATACGGCTCTTGGCGACAGCGTGCACACCCACGGCGAGCGGTTCGGTCATGGCCGCGATCTGTGGGTCCAAGTCGCTGGGCACCTTGATCCCCAGCATCTCGTTGATCACCATCAGCTCTGCGTACCCTCCGTTGTAGATGTTGGAGAACCCGAGTGGGTGCAGGCCGGCCGGATCGAACGCAACCGGCAGGCTCACGACGATGTCGCCCACCTTCAGGTTGCTGCAGCCCGAGCCGACCTCGACGACCTCACAGCAGAACTCGTGACCCATCACCGTGTCGAGGTGTGGCTC